>NZ_CP152012.1:995000-3205000 GCF_038606125.1 Bacillus sp. FSL R5-0447 | reverse complement strand
TTATACGGAGGAATACCCAAGTCTGGCTGAAGGGATCGGTCTTGAAAACCGACAGGGGTGTCAAAGCCCGCGGGGGTTCGAATCCCTCTTCCTCCGCCATATCTAATTTAATTATCATCGCGGGGTGGAGCAGTTCGGTAGCTCGTCGGGCTCATAACCCGAAGGTCGCAGGTTCAAATCCTGCCCCCGCAACCAAAAAATGGTCCGGTAGTTCAGTTGGTTAGAATGCCTGCCTGTCACGCAGGAGGTCGCGGGTTCGAGTCCCGTCCGGACCGCCATTTATAAAAAGGCTCGGTAGCTCAGTTGGTAGAGCAACGGACTGAAAATCCGTGTGTCGGCGGTTCGATTCCGTCCCGAGCCACCATTTAATTTAATATTGTTTTGGCGGTTGTGGCGAAGTGGTTAACGCACCAGATTGTGGCTCTGGCACTCGTGGGTTCGATTCCCATCAATCGCCCCAAACAACATGCGGGTGTAGTTTAGTGGTAAAACCTCAGCCTTCCAAGCTGATGTCGTGGGTTCGATTCCCATCACCCGCTCCATTTTTATATTGTCATGGGCCTGTAGCTCAGCTGGTTAGAGCGCACGCCTGATAAGCGTGAGGTCGGTGGTTCGAGTCCACTCAGGCCCACCATGATGATTTTTCCACAGTAGCTCAGTGGTAGAGCTATCGGCTGTTAACCGATCGGTCGCAGGTTCGAATCCTGCCTGTGGAGCCATACGGAGAAGTACTCAAGTGGCTGAAGAGGCGCCCCTGCTAAGGGTGTAGGTCGTGTAAGCGGCGCGAGGGTTCAAATCCCTCCTTCTCCGCCATAAGGCCCGTTGGTCAAGCGGTTAAGACACCGCCCTTTCACGGCGGTAACACGGGTTCGAATCCCGTACGGGTCATTAAAAAAACCTTGCATACTATGCAAGGTTTTTTATTATGCGTTCATAGTGTAAATGGTAAAAGACAAGTATGTGGCAAAAGCGCTCCATAATAAATAAGGAACCAGAAGCCAGGCTGAAGCTTTACTGTATTTACCGGCAATGAGCAACAGAATGAGTGTAGTCACAGCCACAAGCAGGCAATCGATAGATGCAGCAAGCAAATTTTTCTGTGTGAATTGAAAATAGCTGAATCCTTGATTCACGATATAATTGATGAGAAGCATCACCCAAAAAGCTTTGGATTCTTTACATGAAAACTTTGCGTATATCAAGGCTGCTGAGAGCGAAATAAGCGCAAACAAAACCGCCCATATGATGCCGATCACTGATCCGCTCGGCGTCCAGTCAGGTTTTTGCAGCGCGTCATACCATTCCCGGTCGATGGGAAAGAGAACCCCCGCTAAAGAAAACAAGACATATGTAATGATAAATACAATAATCGCACCGATATACTTCTTTTTCATTTGTTCCCTCCGTCATTCAATGTCAATACGTTAGTTCCCTTTTTTGGAAAGATTAAACCTTTTAAAAGGTTTATGCATCATTAAGTGTATGAGTTTTCAGTGTGAAAATGCAGCAAACCATTTATTTGTATTCAAAAACCCCGGCAGGCCGGGGTTTTAATCAGCATGAAGATCGCCAAAGGTCGTCATAATTCCTTCTTCGTCCAGTTCCTGTTCATATTTTTCGTGTGCTTTGCTTGGATACACGGAAATGTTTTTTCCGGTAATATCTGTCGCGATAAAGTTTTCATAATCCTCAGCATAGCCGATGTTTTCTTCTGAGTTCATTGTCATATCCCCATAGCTGAGCGGAGGATCTTCTAAATCCTGAGGCGTTTCTGAGTTTCCGTATTCCTCAACATCCTGATAAGCATCTTCACTATCGTAAGCCGCCCGGATTGATTCATCATCATCAAATTCAAACTGTCCGAACGGTGTTTCCTCTTCAATCGGCCTGTCTTTGGAAACGGCATCCTGCGAGGAATATTCCGCCAATGTCGTAGCCGTCGGCAGAGCTTCGAGTCTGTCATAAGGAATGTCCTTGCCGCTGACTTCACATGTGCCGTATGTGCCGTTTTCAATTTGCTTCAGAGAGTAATCAATATCGCGAAGGTGCTCTCGTTCATGGTCGAGCAGAGCCAGGTCTTTTTCCCGCTCGTATAATTCGGTCGCCTGATCGCCGGGATGATTGTCATAGGAAGACAATTCGCCGGATGACTGATACGGGAATTCATCAGCTAACTGAAATTGATCATTTTCTTTAAAGCGGCTCAAAATATCATGTCTGGCTTCTTCTAATTCTTTTTTTAAGTGTGTGATCTGTTCGTTTGTAAGCACATTAATCCCTCGTTTCTATGTGATACTTACTGTTAGTATGAACGCTTTTGCGCAGAAAAATGGTGGATAAAAATAGTCATTTTCCCATGAGGAAGTAAAAGGATACAGTGATTGCCGAGAGTGGGGAAAGAAAATTCAAGTTTGTTTCTTTATTCATTTGCGCAAAAAGGTTTATAATAAGAAATGCAGGCATTTTGTCGTGCTCAAATCTGTGTGTTTGACACAAAGTCATCACAGGTGTATTGTATTAAAAGCATTTAACGGATTATGGAGGAATGTCTCATGGTGACAACGGTGCAGCATACGTTCCGAGAGGAAGCAGATCATGCATTACATAAAGCCAAACAAGTCAACCATGCTGTCTTATTGAGCTATTCAAGACGTATTGCGTCTTTAGACCCTCTATCATTTTTCAAAGACGGAGCAAAAAAATATAAAGGCAAACGATTTTTTTGGTCAGAACCCGGTAGTGAATTAACAATAGTCGGTCTTGGCACAGAAGCGCTGTTCCAATCGAATGAAAAAAATGGAAAGCGTTATCACGACGTTTTTGAACAATGGGAGCGCTTTAAAAAGACGGCTTTTCATATTCATGAAGAAGAAGAGGCGGCGCATACCGCGGTCGGCCCTGTCTTATTCGGCGGTTTTTCATTTAATCCCGCTGAAGAGAGAGGAGACGAATGGAACGGGTTCGAAGAAGGACTGTTCTTTATCCCCTCACTCATGCTGACAAAGACGGCAGATGGTGATTATTTAACCGTCAATCAATGGGCGGCAGACGGTAATCAGGCAGAAGATACGCTGAAACGTCTGAAATCTTTTTCGGAAGCTTTTTCAGTTTCTTCAATCGAGTATGAAGAATATCCTGTTTTAACAAAAGCGGAAGAACTTGATGTGGAAAACTGGCTTGAAGCCATTAAAACAGCAACAAATGATATGAAAGCAAATCAATATGATAAAGTCGTGCTGGCAAGGGAAGTCGTTTTGTCATATGATGGGCCTATTCCGGCGGAGAGCGTTGTCCGCAAGCTTTTGACGGACCAAACGACAAGCTATGTTTTTGCGATTGAGCAGGGAGATAAATGCTTTGTCGGCGCTTCACCGGAACGGCTGATCAAAAAATCCGGCAAAGACGTCATGTCTACCTGCCTGGCAGGTTCTATTAAGCGCGGAGAAAGTCAACAAGAAGATGACCGTCTCGGCAAAGAGCTGCTGCATGACGAAAAAAATCTCGCGGAACATGATTTTGTGGTTCAGATGATACACGATTCTTTCTTGTCGAGCTGCAGCGATGTGAAAAAGCCTGCAGGTCCGCAATTATATAAAACAAAAAGTGTTCAGCATCTATATACACCGATCACAGGCCATCTTAAAACGTCCGCTTCCCTGTTTGATTTAATTGAAAAGCTGCATCCCACACCGGCATTGGGCGGAGCTCCCCAGCAGAAAGCTGTTGAAGTTATCGCTGATATTGAACCGATGACACGCGGATGGTACGCGGCCCCGATCGGCTGGATGGACGGCAGGGAAAACGGAGAATTTGTCGTGGCTATCCGATCAGGGCTGATTGAAGGCAAAAGTGCGCGGCTTTTCGCAGGCTGCGGCATTGTTGAAGATTCAGATCCGCAATCAGAATATGAAGAAACACAAATTAAACTAAAGCCGATGATCTCTGCTTTAGGAGGTGAAAGGCTTTGACAAACCCGATTACACATTATATCGGAAGCTTTATTGATGAATTCGCCCTATCGGGTGTCACCGACGCGGTTGTTTGCCCGGGATCGAGGTCAACTCCCTTGGCGGTTTTGGCGGCGGCCCACCCGGATATTCAAGTCCATATACAGATTGATGAACGATCCGCAGGTTTTTTCGCACTCGGTCTTGCAAAAGCCCGCCAGCGTCCGGTCATGCTGATTTGTACGTCAGGAACGGCGGCGGCTAACTTCTATCCGGCCGTGATTGAAGCTCATTATTCAAGAGTGCCTCTTATTGTCCTGACTGCTGACCGGCCTCATGAATTGAGGGAAGTGGGGGCGCCTCAGGCGATTAACCAGCATTTTCTGTTCGGTAACTTTGTTAAGTTTTTCACAGACTCGGCTCTGCCTGAGGAAAATCCTCAAATGCTGAGCTATATCAGAACATTGGCCGGCAGAGCCGTAAGTGAAGCCGGGAAGCGCCCGATGGGGCCGGTCCATATCAATGTGCCGCTCAGAGAGCCTTTGATGCCGGATTTATCAGCCGCACCTTTTGAAAGAATGAGAAAGGGGCGGCACGTCTCAGTCACAACAGGGATTCAGTCAGCTGCTCAAGACTCTCTCTGTCATATTACAGAGCGTCTCGCGGGTACCGAAAGAGGTATGATCGTCTGCGGCGAAATTTACGGTGAAGCAGAAAAGCAGCAAATCATCGCGCTTGCCGAGATACTTCAGTTCCCGATTTTGGCTGATCCGCTTTCAAATCTCCGAAACGGGGAGCATGATAAGACGCTGATTATTGATGCTTATGACTCGTTTTTAAAAGATGAAGAAATAAAAGAGGCGCTGCGTCCGGACGCTGTGATCCGCTTCGGCCCGATGCCGGTTTCCAAACCGCTCTTTTTATGGCTCAGAGATGATCCTGCCATTGAGCAGTTTATCGTCGATGAAGACGGAGGATGGAGAGATCCCACCCAGGCCGGCGCGCATATGATTCATTGCCATCCGTCTGTGTTTTTGGAAGCGGTCCGTTCAGCTGAAACCGGAAAACGGCCGTCCGGATGGCTTGAGAAATGGCAGTTTGTCAATGAGCGGTTCCGGAGTCATTTACAGGCCGCGAGCATGGATGATTTATCATTTGAAGGAAATGTATATCGTCAGCTTCAGCACCTTGTCCCTGAAGGCAGTTCGATTTTTGTCGGCAACAGCATGCCGATTCGCGACGTGGATACGTTCTTTGAAAAACAAGATCGTTTCTTCCGTGTTTATGCCAACCGCGGCGCTAACGGAATTGACGGAGTTGTCTCCTCGGCTATGGGACTGTGTGAAGGTACAAAAGCTCCTGTCACGCTTGTCATTGGAGATTTATCGTTTTACCATGATTTAAACGGGCTGTTAGCGGCTAAAAAACTTGGAATTCCGCTTACGGTTATTTTAATAAACAATGATGGCGGCGGGATTTTCTCGTTTTTGCCGCAGGCATCTGATAAGACTCATTTTGAAGAACTGTTCGGTACGCCGACGGGCCTTGATTTCCAGCATGCCGCCGCACTGTACGGCGGGACGTATACTTGCCCTGAGACATGGGAGGCATTTAAGGATGCGTATCAGCCGCAGGCGGACAAGCCCGGACTTCATATAATCGAGCTGAAAACAGATCGGACATCAAGAGTTCAATTCCATCGCGATCTGCTGCAGGCCGCAGTGCGGGAAGTGAAAAAAGAATGGAAACTGTAACAGTTAAAACGGCCGACGGTGTATGCTATCGTGCTGCTGATAGCGGACACGAATCATCTGAAACTATTGTTTGTCTGCATGGATTTACGGGCAGCAAAGAATCATGGATGTTTTTACGCGGCATGTTTCCCGGCGAACGAATGGTGATGATTGACTGCCTGGGTCACGGGGAGACAGACGCGCCTGTGCAAGCGGCAAGGTACAGTGCGAGCCGGCAGGTTGCGGACCTTGCCGCCGTTTTTGACCAATTAAAACTTCACAAAGTGAAACTTATTGGTTATTCTATGGGGGGAAGACTTGCGTATTCCTTTGCACAGGCATTTCCGCATCGGGTGTCAGCGCTTGTCTTGGAAAGTACAACTCCGGGCCTCAGCACGCTTCAGGAACGCAAAAAGCGGATTCAGTCAGACCGGAAGCTTGCTGACTTTATATTGCGGGAAGGTATAACATCGTTTGTCGATTATTGGGAGGGCATTCCGTTGTTTGCCACGCAGCTTTCTCTGCCGGACAGCATAAAGGCGTCCATCCGTGCCGGCAGGCTGAAAAATAATCCGTCCGGACTTGCAGGCAGCCTGCTCGGAATGGGGACGGGCTCACAGCCTTCCTGGTGGGAGGCATTACACCGCATCAAGGCGCCCGTTCTGCTCATATGCGGAGAATGGGATGAAAAGTTTTGCGTTATTAATCAAAAGGTGCATAACCTGCTCCTATCAAGTAAAATAGAGGTTGTCAAAAAGGCGGGGCACACGGTACATGTGGAACAGCCGCGAATTTTTGGTAAGATAGTAAGTGAGTTTTTATACGGCTTATAAAGCATAAAGAAAATAGCTTTTCGGCCGGACTCAGGCAAAAATGAAGGAGGTCATATCAATGGCTGCAGAATGGAAAAGTGAACGTCAGTACGATGAAATCCTGTACGAGACGTATAACGGTATTGCAAAGATAACAATTAACCGCCCGGAGGTACATAACGCATTTACTCCTAAGACGGTATCAGAAATGATTGACGCGTTTGCTCGTGCGCGTGATGACTCCAATATTGGTGTCATCGTTCTAGCGGGAGCGGGAGATAAGGCATTCTGTTCAGGCGGAGACCAAAAAGTCCGCGGTCACGGCGGATATGTCGGAGACGATCAGATCCCGCGTCTGAATGTGCTTGATCTTCAGCGTTTGATCCGCGTGATTCCTAAACCGGTCGTAGCGATGGTATCAGGCTATGCCATCGGCGGAGGCCATGTGCTTCATGTCGTCTGTGATTTAACGATTGCGGCCGATAACGCGATTTTCGGCCAAACCGGACCGAAAGTGGGAAGCTTTGATGCCGGTTACGGCTCAGGTTACCTGGCGCGTATCGTCGGACATAAGAAAGCCCGTGAAATCTGGTACTTGTGCCGTCAATACAACGCGCAGGAAGCGCTCGACATGGGGCTTGTCAATACAGTTGTCCCATTAGAGAAACTTGAAGAGGAAACAATTAAATGGTGTGAAGAAATGCTTGAGAAAAGCCCTACAGCCCTTCGTTTCCTTAAAGCGGCATTTAACGCTGATACAGACGGCCTCGCCGGAATTCAGCAATTTGCAGGAGATGCAACGCTTCTTTATTACACGACTGACGAAGCGAAAGAAGGCCGCGATTCCTTTAAAGAGAAACGCAGTCCCGATTTCGGTCAATTCCCTCGTTTTCCGTGATCAGATGACACTACGAAACAGCTTGAGCCGCTCTGGTCCAAGCTGTTTTCTTTTCAAAAACAGTACTTTTACCTCGGAGATGATAACATGCTGACAGAACAGCCGAATTGGCTCATTCAAAGGGCTCAGCTGACACCAGAGAGAATCGCTCTCATATTTGAAAACAAACAGATGACATTCAGAGAATTATATCATGCTTCTAAACAAATGGCCGCGCGGCTGTCCAAATACTGCTCGCTTAAAAAAGGAGACCGGGCCGCGATTTTGCTTTCTAACAGACCGGAAATGGTTTATGCCGTTCACGCCTGTTTCTTATTAGGGGCGGAAGCTGTGCTGTTGAATACGAAGCTCTCAAAACAGGAACGGATGTTTCAGCTCAAAGATTCACAGGCTAAGCTTTTATTGACGGAGGACGGTTTTTGCCGTGAAGAATATGAATCTGCGGTCGCCGCTGCGGACGTGGACGAGCTGCAGGCTGAAGAGGCGGGAGACATTGAACCTGAAGCTCATGTAACGCTTGATGATACGGCGACTCTTATGTATACGTCAGGAACAACGGGAAGGCCGAAGGGGGTGCAGCAGACTTTCGGTAATCATTATTCCAGCGCTGTATCGTCTGCGCTGAATCTGGGGGTCACGGAGCGGGACCGCTGGCTTATTGCGCTGCCGCTGTTTCATATCAGCGGTCTGTCTGCGCTGTTTAAGTCGGTCATTTACGGCATGCCTGTCGTGCTTCATCAAAAATTTTCTGTCACTGATGTGCTGGACAGCATCAGCTCCCATCAGGTCACGATCATTTCAGCGGTGCAGACCATGCTTTCGGGCCTGCTTGCGGAAACTGAACAATGTCCTGAATCACTGCGCTGCATTCTGCTTGGCGGGGGTCCGGCACCGCTGCCGCTCCTTGAAGAATGCCGCAGGAAACAATTTCCGGTATTTCAATCTTACGGCTTGACTGAAACCTGCTCACAGATTGTCACGCTTTCTCCGGAATTCAGTATGGACAAGCTCGGCTCGGCCGGTAAACCGCTATTTTCATGCGAAATTAGAATTGAAAAAGACGGAAGCCCTTGTGCGCCGTTTGAACACGGTGAAATTACGGTGAAAGGCCCGAACGTAATGAAAGGGTATTACCATCGTGACGACGCAAACCAGGCCGCTTTTCATAATGGATGGTTTAAAACGGGCGATCTTGGCTATTTGGATGATGAAGGGTTTTTATACGTGCTGGACAGGCGGTCGGACCTCATTATTTCAGGCGGAGAAAACATCTACCCGGCAGAAGTGGAAGCGGCGCTGCTTGCCCATCCGGCTGTAGCGGAGGCCGGTGTTTCGGGAGCCGAAGATCCGAAATGGGGGAAAGTGCCGCATGCTTTTCTCGTACTGACTTCTTCTGTCAGTTCTGAGGAGCTGACCGCCTTTTGCCGTGAGCGGCTTGCTAAATATAAAATACCGGCTGCTTTTTTCAAGGTTGACGGGCTCCCGCGGAACGCGTCCAATAAACTGATGAGGCATCGGCTGAATGAGCTTCGTAAAGGAGAATTGTCATGATTAAGATTGAAAAAATCACCCTTTATCATGTAAGTATGAGGCTGAAAAAACCGTTTAAAACAAGTATTGAAACGCTGCAGGACCGTAAATTTTTGATCGTGGAAGCGATCGATGAAACCGGGAGAACCGGCTGGGGGGAGGTATCGGCGTTTTCTTCTCCGTGGTATACAGAAGAAACGATTCAGACATGCGCGCATATGCTGAGAGATTTTTTCATCCCAAATGTCGTAGGCCGCGAGTTTTTCCATCCGTCAGAAGTGCCTGACAGTCTCGCGCGTTTCAAAGGAAACCGCATGGCAAAAGCGGGGCTTGAATCAGCCGTGTGGGATCTATATGCCAAGAAAAAGGGGATATCTCTCGCAGAAGCCTTAGGGGGCAAAAGAGATAAAGTGCCCGCCGGCGTGGCGGTGGGTCTGGCTTCGGCTGATGAGATGCTTCGGGAAATTGAGCAATACGTAAAAGAAGGTTATCAACGTATAAAAATAAAAATTCAGCCCGGCCATGACGTTGATCTGGTCAGATCCATCCGCAGCCGTTTTCCGAACGTACCGCTGATGGCGGATGCCAACTCGGCATATGAACTGAAAGACATCAGCAGGCTGAAAGAGTTGGATGAATTCCAGCTCATGATGATAGAACAGCCGCTTCAGGCAGATGATATTGTCGATCACCGCCACCTGCAGAAACACTTGAGAACCGCGGTATGCCTTGATGAAAGCATATGCTCATATGATGACGCGAGGCGGGCGATTGAGCTTGGGAGCTGTAAAATCATTAACATAAAACCGGCGCGTGTAGGAGGCCTGACAGAGGCTTTAAAAATACATGACTTATGCAGAGAGCATCACATGCCGGTTTGGTGCGGCGGAATGTTTGAAACCGGCATTTCGAGAGCGCAGACAGTCGCGCTTGCTTCGCTGCCGCAATTTACGATACCGGGTGATATTTCCTCATCAGACCGATACTGGGAGGAGGATATTGTCACTCCCGACATACGTATCGAAGAGGGATTCATCTCTGTTCCGGACGGTCCCGGACTGGGTGTTGAAGTCAATCAGGAAATAATGAGAAAATACGTCACGCAAATGGACGTTTTTACGACAAACAATTGATAAAAAGACATTTCAGCGAGTTGAGCTGCCTGTATGCTGCTGTTATATTGAAATTGTTCATTATCACCCCTTCCCCCGTTTGAACCGGCTGTATCAGCCGGTTTTTTTAATAGGCGAATGCGATGATTTTTTTATTCTTCAAACAGTGTCGGCTTTACATCGCAGGTGTTGCTTTCTGGCTGGGGCAAACATGTACATCTTGATAAAAAATTCTGTGCTTGTCATGAATGCGATACTGATTGTACCGCCTACAGCCGCCTAGACTGACAAACCGCCTTTCTTCCATGCTTTTCATCAGCGCGATTTTCCCCGGCTCAGGGGCTGATTTCAAAAAGGCTTGCGGCGCGGAAATGAAAAAGAGCTGTATAAAACAGCTCTTTTCTTTTATAAATCATGCGGTTTAAAGGTTTTGCAATCCGTTTCTTCACTTTTTTCAGCGGTTTCGCCTGTATGGCTGACTACATAAATCGCGTCGGCCGTGCATTTGTTTCCTCTGCCCCAATATGAACAGTTATTGACTTCACACAGAATTTTTTGGTCCATGCTGGCTCCCCTCCAAGATAAAAGGTACGCCATTAGTATGAGCCGCCCTGATTTTTGTTATTCCTCCTGGCGGATATAACGTCTGTCTTTCATAAAGAGCTTCCAGAAGAAATAAAACCCGGGAAACAAAATGATGAAAGCGACGATATACGTCATAAACAGCGCCCTGAAGGTTGCCGGCTCCGTAAATCCTGACATGACCGTAATATCCGGATAAATCATATAAGGAAGATGAGCCCGTCCGTATGCATAGCTTGCCAAAAAGTATTGAAGCGCAATGGCGATCATGGCGATTCTCGGTTTGCCGAGGTTGCGGCCGAAGCGCTTATTCGGCAAAAACAGAGCCACGCCGGCAATGATAAATGTAATGACAGACAGAATGAGCCATGTCTTGTCTTTCATCATCCCCGTATACAGCCAGCCGGCTTCAGAGCGTAATGTCAGCATAATGAAGAAGGCAAACAGAAGCGACAGCGGCCCTGTTATTAAAGAGCTCCGTCTGTAGATGCGGTACGCATGCTCCTCTTCCGCAACATTTGAAAAATCGGCCAGAAGCAGTGAAGATAAAAATAAAGTGCTTAAAATGGCAAAGCCGATAAACGCATACGCATTAAGGCTTGTAAAGACATTTGCCAAATTCAGTTGATACACTCCGCCCGTCTTCTCAATAAACCCTCCGTGTGTGACCGGAAGGACCAAAATCAGCACAGCGGGAATAATGAAGCCTGAAATTCCGGAGATATATCTCATGATTTTTCTTTCCTTCGCGGTATTGGAGAAGACGAGAAAGCCGCTGCGGATGGCTAAGAGCAGCAAAATAATACTTCCCGGAATCAATAAAACGGTTCCCAGCACGAAGGTTGCCCCTGGAAAGAAGCTGAATAGGGCGACAACGATCGCGACGATAAAGACGTTGGTCACTTCCCATGTCGGGGACAAATAACGGTTGGCGATGTTTGTCGCCTTTGTTTGTTCTCTATTTAAATAGATCATCGACCAAAAGCCGGCTCCGAAGTCCATCGTTGCCATGACCGCGTAGATAAACACGAAGCCCCATACGATTGATATCGCAATGAGAGCATCCATGGTAATGTCCATTTCAATTCAGCCCTTTCTATTGTTAGGATTCCGCCGCTTTTACATCCTCCTCAACAGGATGTTTGCGGAAATAGTAAAGCAGCACATAAATGACTGCGGCTGCTAAAATGGCGTAAACGACCGTAAACAGGATGAACAGCAAACCGATTGAACCGGTTGTCGTGACGACATCAGACGTTTTCAGGAGATGGTAAATCACCCATGGCTGCCGCCCCGTACAAGCGAATATCCACCCGAATTCAATTCCGATCAGACTGAGCGGTCCTGCGGTTAAAAATAAAATCAAAAGCCAAGTCGGAAAGCTGTCTTTCTTTAAAATTTTTCTCCACACGATGCCGATGATGGAGTACAAAATGAGCAGCATCCCGATGCCGACCATTCCGTTAAACAGTGTATGGATGAATAAAGGCGGCCACTCGTCTTTCGGAAACGCGTTCAATCCTTTGACGACGGTATCAAAGCTGTTTGCGGCCAAAAAGCTTAAAGCCCACGGCACTTCTATCGCCCATTTTACTTTTTCTTCTTTTGCATCAGTAAAACCCCCGATCGCAAGCGGAGCGTGTGATCTAGTTTCAAACAGCCCTTCTGCGCCCGCAAGCTTCTCAGGCTGGTATTCGTAAAGAAGCTGGGCTGACTCGTGACCGTTTAAAGAGGCAAGAATGGAGAATATCCCGCCGATCGTTAAGGCGAGCAGCAGCGCTTTTCGGTGAAAGCGGTATACCTGCTCCTGTTTTCTCGTTCTCAGCATTTTATAAGCCGCTACTGACGCGACGATAAATGCACCGGTCATGAAAGCCGTCAGAACGACATGGCCCGCGGTGGTGAAAAAGCTTGGATTAAAAAACGCTGCCCACGGTTCGACGTCAGTGATTTTGCCGTTTAAAATTTTAAAACCGGCCGGCGTTCCTTCAAATGCGTGAACATTTGTGATTAAGACGGCTGATGCCGCGGCGCCGATCAAAACGAAAATAACGGCAATGATGCGCATCGCCGGAGTCAGCCGATCAGCGGCGTAGACATAAATGGACATAAACAGCGCTTCGATAAAGAAAGCATAAATTTCAATCTGAAACGGAAGTGACATCACCCTGCCGATGACTTCCATGAATCCGGGCCACAAAAGGGCAAGCTGTGTACCCGCGATCGTTCCGGTCGGTATCGCCACGCCGAGCAGAACAGCCTGCGCCTTCGTCCACCTTTTCGCCATAATGGCATAATGCGGATCTTTTGTTTTTTGATAAATCAATTCAGCCATTAAAATCATCAGAGGCAAGCCGACACCAAGCGTCGCAAAAATAATATGAAAGCCCATGGTTGTCCCGAACAGACTTCTGGCTAATACTAAATCATCCACGATCATAAACCGCCTTTCTAAATTACCGTTTTATGTAATGTGATTATATTATTTGCTGAAGCGATTAGATTATTCTTCCGATTCCATATATGTGCAGGGTTTAGAAATCAAGGGATCAGGGCATATATGATTGACAAGCGCCTATTTAAGGTTTAGAATAAAACGTAATTATTACGATTTAAGAAAGGGAGATCAGCATGAAAAAAGATATTCATCCGGATAACCATCAAGTGATTTTTCAAGATGTGAACAGCGGCTACCGCTTTTTAAGCCATTCTACGAAAACGTCAGAGGAAACGGCAGAGTGGGAAGACGGAAAAACATACCCGCTGATTAAAGTAGAAGTCAGCTCAGATACGCATCCGTTTTATACAGGCCGCCAAAAATTCAACGAAAAAGGCGGGAGAGTCGAACAGTTCAACAAAAAATACAATATGGGGAAATAAGACAAGCCCAATGGGGTTTGTCTTATTTATTGAGCACTTTGTCATCTTGTGCGGGGAGTGACGAAATGACCCGCCTTATGTTATATTGTGAATAAAAAGGCAGAAAGGAAACACCAAGATGAGTCTTCTAAACGATATTATGCAATTTAATGAGCAGTTCACTAAAAACAAAGATTATGAAAAATACCAAACATCTAAATTCCCGGATAAAAAGATGGCGATTTTGTCCTGTATGGACACACGTCTTGTAGAATTGCTTCCGCATGCGATGAACATGCGAAACGGCGATGTGAAAATTATTAAAAGTGCCGGCGCGCTTGTCGCCCACCCGTTCGGAAGCATCATGCGCAGCCTTTTAGTCGCTGTATACGAATTAAACGCTGATGAAGTCTGCGTTATCGGCCACCATGATTGCGGCATGAGCAAAATCAACAGCGAGGATATGCTTGATAAAATTATCGACCGCGGTATTCCGAAAGAGCGGATTGACATGCTGAAGCACTCAGGTGTTGATCTTGATCAATGGCTGAAAAGCTTTGATTCAGTAGAAGCGAGTGTTACAGACAGCGTAAACGTCATTAAACACCATCCGCTATTCCCTGACAATGTCCCGGTGCACGGTCTGGTGATTGATCCTGAAACCGGTAAACTGGATCTGGTGATCGACGGCTACCAGCATATGGACTAATGTTTTTGTTTTTTGTCCGGTACGGGATCAACACCGCCCGGATGAAAAGGGTGGCACTTTAAAATCCGCTTCAGTGTCAGCCATCCGCCTTTTAATGCGCCGTGAGTCTTGACGGCTTCGATTCCGTACTGCGAACACGTCGGATAAAAGCGGCATGACGGCGGCGTCAGCGGAGAGATGAACTTCTGGTATCCGCGGATTAACGCAATCATTATGGTTTTCATCAAAAAACCACCTTTCTGATGCTAGTATAGAAAAAAAATTTCAGATTGAAAAGCTTCCGCCACAATTCTTATCGGAAAACTGTGTTATAATGGATGCATATTCTGAAAAAAAGGGAGTGCCATTATGCCTTCAGTAGAAAGTTTTGAGCTTGACCATAATGCGGTTGTGGCTCCGTATGTAAGACATTGCGGAGTGCATAAAGTCGGAACAGACGGCGTCGTGAATAAGTTTGACATTCGCTTCTGCCAGCCGAACAAACAGGCGATGAAGCCGGATACGATTCATACGCTTGAGCACTTGCTTGCGTTTACGATTCGCACACATTCTGAGAAATACGATCACTTCGACATCATAGATATCTCACCGATGGGCTGCCAGACAGGCTATTATCTTGTTGTCAGCGGCGAGCCGACAGCGGAAGAAATTGTAGACCTGCTTGACGCTACGCTGAAAGAAGCCATCGATATTACGGAGATTCCGGCGGCCAACGAAAAACAGTGCGGCCAGGCGAAACTTCATGATTTAGAAGGCGCGAAACGTCTGATGCGTTTCTGGCTGTCACAAGATAAAGAAGATTTGCTGAAAGTGTTCGGATAAAAAACAGGCCTTTTTGCTGACATGCAAAAAGGCTTTTTTACATATTTCTAAAAAATGTCACACCTTATGTGTAAGCGTTTGCTAAAATAGAAGCAAACATGAAGGAGTGATGGGATGAAACGGGCTGTATTGGCAGGTATGTGCGGTATGGTATTTCTATTATCTTCCTGCGGGGGCAATTCGGACAAAACCTCCGCGGATGAAGAGCCTAAAGCGCTTGAGGTCAAGCTTACAGGACCGGAAACGGCAGCACCGCATGAAAAAGCGGAATACAAGGCGGAAGTTTTTTACGGCGGCAAGCGTGTCACGGATGCGGATGAAGTCATGTTTGAAGTATGGAAAGAAGGAAAAAAAGGCAGCAGCAAAACAAGCAAGGCCAAGGAGGAAAAAGGGGCGTATCACCTGCGGACTGAATTTGATGAAGAGGGTGTGTATACCGTTCAATCCCACGTAACGGCAAAACAGCAGCATAATATGCCGACTGTAAAAGTGCGTGTCGGGAATGCTGAAGCTGCCGATGATTCCTCCGGCCATGAGGAACAGACGCATCATCATTAAGGATTTTTTTTATCCGTCAAGCCTTTTGATGCGTCCTCCGGCGGGTCAATCGTATGTTTTACATTATAAGCTCTTACAGTCGACCAGATGGATAAAAGCAGCACGGCGAGCACGATAAGAAAGCCGAAGCTCAGAAGAAGCACCATGAAATCCCTCCTTTTTAACAAATCATAACATATTTTCCATCCGTAAAATCAAGGGCTAAAAATTTATGTTTTAACACACGATATATAGGGTATATCAATAGTAAACCAAAGGAGGAAGATAGGCATGTCAGAAAAACTATTGGATGCAGTCAATAAGCAAGTTGCAAACTGGACGGTCATGTACGTGAAATTACATAACTATCATTGGTACGTCAAAGGGAAGGACTTTTTCACATTGCATGAAAAGTTCGAGGAGCTGTATAACGAAACGGCTACATATATTGATGATCTGGCAGAACGTCTGCTGGCATTAAACGGCAAGCCGATCGGCACAATGACGGAATCATTGAAGACAGCGTCTGTAAAAGAAGCGGAAGGCAATGAGAGCGCAGAACAAATGGTACAGAACATTTATGATGATTTCACTGTCATTGCGGAAGAGCTGAAAAGCGGCATGGATCTCGCAGATGAGGTAGGAGACGAAACGACCGGTGATATGCTGCTTGCCATTCACCAGAATATCGAAAAACATAACTGGATGCTGAAAGCGTATTTGGGATAATCAACAAGGGAAGACCGGGGCTATAAAGCACTCGGTCTTTTATTTGGCTGCCGAAGAGAGGTGTTGTCCATTTTTCTGAAAAATCCAGTCCGTTCCATTCACTTTTCATAGAATAATGTAAGGCCGTTTCTGTGAAAGGATGTTGGATCAAGTGGGCAAAGACTTTGGCATCTTTTCGTTTTTTGCAGTGATCGTGTCGGCAGCGGGGTTTTTCTTCGGAGGTTTTCAGTATTCGTTTCTGATTTTGCTATCGGTTATGGCGATTGAGTTTATCAGTACAAGCTTAAAAGAATCTCTTTTGCAGCAGCTGAGCGCAAGAAAGCTTTTTGCGCGGCTGGTCAAAAAAATCGTGACCCTGGCATTAGTCTCAGTTTGCCATTTTTTTGACCAGCTGCTTCATACCGAAGGCGCCATCCGTAATTTGGCTATCATGTTTTATATCTTATACGAATCGGTTCAGATCGTGATTACGGCAAGCTCGCTGGGCATACCGGTTCCGCAGGTGCTCGTCGACCTATTGGATACCCTGAAAAATAAATTCAAGCGCAAACCGTAACATTTGCTTCAAAGGAGGCTATACTAGCGGGTATGATGGTTTTCCTCTGAATTTTTGATAAAGGGCTTCCGAACAAACGCAACTGTGGTATGATGTATGGAAGATACGAAGGAACGGATTAGAGGGATAAACATGTACGAGTTTAAAGACTATTATCAGAACACTGTTCAGCTCTCCTTTGAACACCAGCCTTTTTCAGACAGCCCGAAGCACGTATGGGTCATATGCCGATATGGAGATAAGTGGCTTTTGACTGAGCACGAAGACCGGGGGTTTGAATTTCCGGGCGGAAAAGTGGAGCCGATGGAATGTGCGGAGGAAGCGGCCCTGCGCGAGGTGAAAGAAGAAACCGGCGCCGCGGTAAGACATCTGAAGTACGTCGGACAGTATAAAGTTCTCGGCAGGGAAAAGGTAATCGTGAAGAATATTTATTTTGCCGATATTGAAAAGCTTGAACAACAGGCTGACTATTTTGAAACAAAGGGGCCGGTGCTGTTCAGCGAACTGCCGGAGAATCTCCCGCGAAATAAAAAATTCAGTTTCATTATGAAAGATTCGGTGCTTCCGATCAGTCTGAAAAAGCTGAAAGAGGACGGCGTATTCCAATCATAAAAACGAAGACCCGGCGTTTACGCACGGGTCTTTTTTAAATTTTTCCTTTCGTCCATTTTCTTTCTAACAGTTCGACTCCCTGATACATCAATGTCGCAAAAATCGCGATGATCAGAAGGCTTAAGAACACAAGAGTGAAATTGAAGACCTGGAATCCGTAAATGATCATGTAGCCCAGACCTTTTTCGGAAACGAGAAACTCGCCGACGATGACACCGACCCAGGATAAACCGACGTTCACTTTAAGCGCGGAAATAATCGCGGGGGCGCATGCCGGCAGAATGACTTCTTTAAACATGATGCTTCTTTTTGCTCCGAAGGTTTTCATCACTTTAATATAGTTTTCATCCACTTCCTGAAAAGCCGTAAAGACGACGATTGTCGTGATAATGACACTGATGACTGCTCCCATGGCGACAATGCTTGTGAAATTCGGTCCGAGTGCCACGATAAGAATCGGTCCGAGTGCGACCTTCGGCATCGCGTTTAAAATGACGAGGTACGGGTCTAAAACCCGGGCGAGCCTGTTTGACCACCATAACAGAGCGGCGAGGCATGTGCCGAGGAGCGTGCCGAGCAAAAAGCCGAGAACGGTTTCTCCTAAGGTTACGCCGATGTGCGCCGCAAGGGATCCGTCCGCAATCTTTTCAACTAAAAGCCTGCAAACGGCGGAGGGTGAGCTGAAGATTAACGGATCGATCCAGCCCGCCCTGCTCGATATTTCCCAGCCGGCAAAAAATACGATGAAAATGGCGGCCTGATACGCACGGATCCGGAGCTTTTCTTTTTGGTGTCTTTTCTTAAACTGCTGATGAAGCTGTTCAATCGTGCCGCTGCTGTTTTTCAAGGGAATTCAGCTCCTTCCATATGGTTTGAAACAGCGGCTGAAAGGCCGGATCCTGACGCGCGTCAAACGGATCTAAAGCCGCGAGCTCCTTAGGCACGGTGAATATTTGGTGGATGGTGCCCGGCTGATTCGAAAATAAATAGATCGTATCGCTCATGGCGATGGCTTCACCGATATCGTGGGTGACGAGCACGGCGGTTTTTTGAAAATCCTTTAATGTTCTGAAGACAAGATTTTCCAAAGAAAGCTTCGTTTGAAAGTCCAGCGCGGAAAACGGTTCATCAAGGAGCAGCAGTCCCGGGTCCGGCGCAAGAGTTCTGGCAAGTGCCGCCCGCTGCCGCATCCCGCCTGACAGCTCTTTCGGGTATTTCTTTTCAACGCCGATTAATCCGAGCTTAGGCAGAAGGCTGAGAACTTCAGCTCTTTTTTCTTCTGTTAATGTTTTTGAAATGTGTAAACCGAGCAGCACGTTTTCCTCAATTGATTTCCAAGGAAATAAATAATCCTGCTGAAGCATATAACCGATTTGGTGTTCTTTATGGTTCGGCACACTTCCTTCAATCAGCACCCGGCCTTGCGCAGGAGTAATAAGGCCGGCCAGAATGGACAGGAGTGTTGTTTTTCCGCATCCGCTCGGTCCGAGAAAGGAGATGAAATCCCCTTTTTCAATCTGAAAATGTATATCTTTCACGGCGGTTGTCTTTTCTTTCAGCGAGAAATAAGTATGTGTTACATGATCCACATGTAAAAAAGACATTCATGTTCCTCCTATTGTTCTGAGGTGACTTTTTTGGCGATTTTTGTGTTGACGAGTTTGCTGTACGGAATGTGTTTCGGGAGCTCTCCGGCTTCATCCATAATAGATTGAAGCTGTTCCCATTCATCCTTTTGCAGAACTGGGTCTGCAGAGAATGACTTTTGTTTTTTATATCGCTCTATTGACGTTTCGATAATGGCCGGATCGGTATCGGCAAATTCCTTCTGAATCGTTTTTGCGATGTCTTTAGCCGGATGGCTTTCCACCCATTGCTGGGCGCGATAGATGGCGCGGGTGAATTTTTCCGCCGTCTTTTCATTGGTTTTCAAATAACTTTCTTTTGCCATAAAGGTTGTGTATGGCATTTGGCCGGAAGCTTCTCCGAAGGATGCGACGATATGGCCGATGCCTTCTTTTTCAAATTGGGATGCCGTCGGTTCAAACAGCTGCACATAATCACCCGTTCCGGATGCGAATGCGTTGGAAATATTGGCGAAATCAATGTTTTGAACGAGGTTAATGTCTTTTTTCGGCTCTATGTGATTCTTTTTCAGGACGTACTCACCGGCCATTTGGGGCATGCCGCCTTTTCGCTGGCCGAGAAATGTTTTTCCTTTTAAATCGTTCCATTTGAATGATTTCTCATCCTTCCGTGACACGAGAAATGTGCCGTCCGTCTGTGTCAGCTGTGCGAAGTTGATGACCGGATCTTTTGCTCCCTGCGCCTCCACGTAAATGGATGTTTCAGAACCGACCAGCGCGATATCAGACCCGTTTGATAAAAGCGATGTCATTGTTTTGTCTCCGCCCCATGTTGTTTGAAGTGACACTTGGAGCCCTTCTTTTTTAAAGAAACCTTTTGCTTCAGCGACATACAGAGGCGTATAGAAGATGGAGTGTGTGACTTCCGCCACCTTTACCTTTGTCAGACTTTCTTCCTGTCTGCAAGCCGGAAGAATGAGCAGGAAAAAGGCGCATATGACAAAAACGCAGCCCGTTTTGAGCCATTTGTTCACGGTGTAACCTCCTTGTTTTAAGCGTTAAAATAACCTTTTCTGCTTTACATATCGTATGATGGGTATAAAAAATGTGTGAGTGCCCATATTCACGTTGGGAAAGAATAAAAAAACTGATGATATAAGGAGGCTCATTGTTTTGCTGGTAGAAAAGAAAAGGTTTCCGTCTCCGAGTCCGCATGTCCGCCTCTTTGCGGTGTGCTATGAGTCAGAAGGACTGAAGGTAAAGGGGCTCCTTGCCGAGCCTGCGGCGCCGGGAACATATGACGGTTTTTTATATTTGCGCGGCGGCATAAAAAATGTCGGCATGGTACGCCCCGGAAGAATCGTTCAATTTGCTTCCCAAGGCTTTGTCGTGTTTGCGCCTTATTACAGAGGCAACCAGGGCGGCGAGGGAAATGAAGATTTTGCGGGAGAGGACAGAGAGGACGCGTTTTCCGCTTTCCGCCTGCTTCGGGAGCATCCGAACGTCAGGGAAGGGCGGGTGCATATTTTCGGTTTTTCCCGGGGCGGTATCATGGGGCTTTTGACCGCGATTGAAATGGGGCATCAAGCGGCTTCGCTCGTATCATGGGGCGGTGTGAGCGATATGGTGCTTACTTATGAAGAGCGGAAGGATATGCGGCGGATGATGAAGCGGGTGATCGGGGGCACGCCGAAAAAGGTGCCGGATGAATACAGATGGCGTTCGCCGTTTGAAAAAGCAGACCGCATTCAGGCCCCTGTGCTGCTCATCCATGGAGAGAATGATGAGAATGTTTCGATCGAACACGCCCGAATGATCGAGGACAAGCTGAAAGAGGCGGGGAAACCGGTGAAAACTTGGTATTACAGCGGTTTTACGCATTATTTTCCGCCGCAGGAAAACAGACGCATTGTCCGGCGGCTGGCGGAATGGATGAAGACACGGTAAGATGCCTGATTTATGTTATGATAATAAAGAATAAGAGAATGAAAGGGGATTTTCATTTTGGGAATGCCTGTTGAATTTAATACCATGATTGTGACAAAAGGCAATGAAAAAAGGATAGAGGAAAATATCTTTTTATTGGAGAAAGAGGGCTACCGCGTCTATCCTCTTGATATTCCGATGGACGTGCGCAAAACGAAAACCGGCGAGAAATCCGGCACCGGCGAAGTCCAGAAGCTCGAATGGGCGAACGGCCGGACAAGCATTACATACAGACTCACGTCGCTTCATTCGACAAACTGAAAAAACAAAAGCCGAGGGCATAAACGCCCTTGGCTTTTTTGATTACACGAGAGGTCCGCCGGCTTTGGCAATCGAGTCCGCATGGGAAAACTTTTTAAAGTTTTCTTTAAACTCATTGGCTAAAAACAGCGCTTTTTCGTTGTATGCCTGTTTATCGCTCCATGTGTTTTCAGGCTGAAGAACTTCATCCGGAACGCCCGGAACATGAACGGGACTGCGCAGGCCGAAAATGCTGTCTGCCGTCATGTCAGTCTGGTTCAGTCTGCCTTCAATAGCGGCCTTGACCATCGCTCTTGTATACGAAAGTTTCATCCGTTCTCCGACTCCGTACCCTCCGCCGGTCCAGCCTGTGTTGACCAGGAAGACTTGAACGCCGTGTTCGTCGATTTTATGCCCGAGCATTTCGGCATATACATGCGCCGGAAGCGGAAGGAACGGTGAACCGAAGCACGTCGAGAAAGTCGTTTGCGGAGATGTCACGCCGCGCTCGGTTCCCGCGAGTTTACTGGTGTACCCGCTTAAGAAGTGATACATCGCCTGTTCCTTCGTCAGTTTGCTGATCGGAGGGAGCACGCCGAATGCGTCCGCCGTTAAAAAGACGATCGCCTGCGGATGGCCGGCAATGCTCGGCTGCACGATATTGCCGATCATCTCAATCGGATATGCGGCTCTTGTGTTTTCCGTGTAGAAGGAATTGTCGTAATCCGCTTCACCCGTTTTTTCATCAAGCACGACATTCTCAAGAACAGACCCGAAGCGGATCGCACGAAAAATCTGCGGTTCTTTTTCCTCGCTCAGATTGATACATTTAGCGTAACATCCGCCTTCAATGTTGAAAACGCCGGAATCTGACCAGCCGTGCTCGTCATCGCCGATCAGTTTGCGGTCCGCATCGGCTGAAAGCGTCGTTTTCCCTGTGCCGGAAAGGCCGAAAAACAGGGCGACATCGCCTTTTTCACCGACATTGGCTGAGCAGTGCATCGGCAGTATATCCTGCTGCGGAAGCAGGAAGTTCATAATGGAGAATATTGATTTTTTCATTTCTCCGGCGTATTCGGTGCCGCCGATTAAAATGACGCGCTTTTCGAAAGAGACAATGATAAATGTTTCCGAATGCGTGCCGTCTGTCTCGGGATCTGCTTTAAAATGCGGAGCTGAGAGAATGGTGAAAGGCTGCGCTTGCCTGTCTCTTTCATCCGTCTCCGGTCTGATAAACAGCTGGCGCGCGAATAAATTGTGCCACGCAAATTCATTTACGACCGTAATCGGGAGTCTGTATTTTTCATCCGCTCCCGCGAATCCTTCAAACACAAACAGTTCATCCCGCTGTTTTAAGTAGCTGACGACTTTGGCGTACAGCTTTTCAAATGCCTCTTCAGAAATGGGCTGATTCACCGCGCCCCAATCAATTTGATTTTCTGTGCTTTGTTCACGGACGATAAATTTATCTTTAGGTGACCGGCCTGTATATGCGCCGGTGGTGGCGCGTACGGCGCCCGTTGATGTCAGCGTTCCTTCATTTCGGCTGATCACTTTTTCGGTAAGTTTTGGAGCCGATAAATTATGATGCACATTCGGACTTGCAAGTAATGCTTGAAGATCTGCGGTTAAATCAACTAATTTCATAAAAACCTTCCTTTGCCGGTTTATTTGTATTTCGCTGAATGTGGAATTAGTATAACATATATCTGAAAATAGTCTATACTATTTGCGGTTTTTTGTTTGTGTTTTTCCATTGCTTCCCGAAATAAAGGCGCGTAATCGCTTTAATTCATATTGACACTTTCCGCCCTTTTACGATAAGATATTTCATTGAGCGGATACTCTTATCCCGAGCTGGCGGAGGGACAGGCCCGATGAAGCCCAGCAACCGGTTTCTCTGTAAAAAAGCAGGTGAAAACACTGTGGGAAACCAAGGTGCTAACCTGATGCAAGGTTTAATATTTTCCTTGAGCGATAAGAGTGAAAGGCACACAGACCAAACCCTTTCCTCGAGTGGAAAAGGTTTTTTTATTTCATAAAATATGCCAATTAACATTCTCTGATATAGTATGACATTGTATTAAGAGGGAGCGAGTTCCGTATCATATGAAAAGGTCTTGCAAAAGATCTTTTTTCAGGAGGAAAAGTAAATGAGTAAAAACCGTCGACTATTTACATCTGAATCTGTTACTGAGGGTCATCCGGACAAAATCTGTGACCAAATTTCTGACAGTATCTTAGATGAGATTTTAAAAAATGACCCGAACGCGCGCGTAGCCTGCGAAACATCTGTAACGACAGGACTTGTGCTGGTAAGCGGAGAGATTACTACATCAACATACGTTGACATTCCGAAAACAGTCCGTGAAACGATTAAAGAAATCGGCTACACACGCGCCAAATATGGATTTGATGCGGAGACTTGCGCTGTTTTAACATCAATTGATGAACAGTCTGCGGATATCGCAATGGGTGTCGATCAGGCTCTTGAAGCGCGTGAAGGCACAATGAGCGATGCTGAAATCGAAGCAATCGGAGCGGGAGACCAAGGCCTGATGTTCGGTTATGCGTGTAACGAAACGAAAGAGCTTATGCCGCTTCCGATCTCTTTAGCGCATAAATTAGCCCGCCGTTTGAGCGAAGTCCGCAAAGAAGACATTCTTCCGTACCTTCGCCCTGACGGCAAAACGCAAGTTACCGTTGAATATGATGAAAACAACAAGCCGGTCCGCATCGACGCGATCGTCATTTCAACTCAGCACCACCCGGAAATTACGCTTGAGCAGATTCAGCGCAATCTGAAAGAGCATGTCATTAATCCTGTCGTGCCTGAGGAACTGATCGATGAAGAAACAAAATACTTCATCAACCCTACGGGACGTTTCGTAATCGGCGGACCTCAAGGTGATGCGGGTCTTACCGGCCGTAAAATCATCGTTGACACATACGGCGGATATGCACGCCACGGCGGCGGCGCATTCTCCGGTAAGGATGCGACGAAGGTAGACCGTTCTGCGGCATACGCTGCGAGATACGTAGCGAAAAACATCGTGGCAGCAGGTCTTGCTGATTCTTGTGAAGTGCAGCTTGCATACGCAATCGGCGTGGCACAGCCTGTTTCTATTTCTATCAATACATTTGATACAGGAAAAGCTTCTGAAGAAAAACTGATCGAAGTCGTACGGAATAACTTCGACCTGAGACCTGCCGGCATTATTAAAATGCTTGATCTGCGCCGCCCGATCTATAAGCAGACAGCTGCTTACGGCCACTTCGGACGTCATGATGTGGATCTTCCTTGGGAGCGTACTGACAAGGCGGATGCGCTTCGCAAAGAAGCACTAGGAGAATAATTTTATAGCCGCTTACTTAAGCGGCTTTCCCTTTTTGTAGATGCTGCCATGCTTATTTTTTACATAGCGTGAAACCAATGGCGTAACAAAGCGTCTATAAAAAGGGGGTCCAATTAGAAAATTACACTTATGGAGGCTATACTATGTGTGGATTTGTCGGTGTTTTTAATAAGCATCCATTAACTCAAACCGCAGATCAAGAAGAGCTAATCAAACAAATGAACCAAATGATCGTTCACCGCGGTCCTGACAGCGATGGGTATTATCATGACGAGCACGTCGGATTCGGCTTCAGACGGCTCAGTATTATTGACGTAGAAAACGGCGGACAGCCTTTATCATATGAAGACGAAAAATATTGGATCATTTTTAACGGCGAAATCTATAACTACATTGAATTGAGAGAAGAGCTTGAAGCGAAAGGCTACACTTTCAATACAGATTCCGATACCGAAGTGCTCCTTGCGACATACCGTCATTATAAAGAAGAAGCTGCTTCAAAGCTTCGCGGAATGTTTGCGTTTTTAATCTGGAACAAAGCTGACCGCGTCATGTACGGCGCGAGAGACCCGTTCGGCATTAAACCGCTGTATTACACAACCATCGGGGACAAAGTATATTTTGCATCTGAAAGAAAAAGTTTAATGGCCGCTCAAAACGGCATTGATCTTGATACAGCTTCTTTACAGCAATATATGTCTTTCCAATTCGTTCCTGAACCGAGCACGCTTGACGCTGAAGTGAAAAAAGTCGAGCCGGGCAGCCAGTTTACGATCCGTCCGGAAGGCGACATCGCGTTTAAAACATATTTCAAAGCGAACTTCAAGCCTGTTCAGTCTGATGAAGATAAATTGGTGAAAGAAGTCAGAGACGCAATCTTTGACTCTGTCAAAGTCCACATGAGAAGTGACGTGCCTGTCGGTTCGTTTCTATCCGGCGGTATTGACTCTTCTTTTATCGTCTCAGTTGCGAAAGAATTTCACCCGAGCCTTAAAACATTTTCCGTCGGTTTTGAGCAGCAGGGCTTCAGTGAGGTTGACGTAGCGAAGGAAACGGCTGCCGCGCTCGGAATTGAAAACATCAGCAAAGTCATTTCTCCTGAGGAGTATATGAACGAGCTTCCGAAAATCGTCTGGCACTTTGATGACCCGCTTGCAGATCCGGCGGCGATTCCTTTGTACTTTGTCGCGAAAGAAGCGAAAAAACATGTAACGGTCGCGTTATCCGGGGAAGGCGCGGACGAGCTGTTCGGCGGATACAATATTTACCGCGAACCGCTTTCGCTTAAACCGTTTGAACGCATTCCGTCCGGTCTGAAAAAAATGCTTCTTCATGTGGCGTCCGTCATGCCTGAAGGAATGAGAGGGAAAAGCCTCTTAGTCCGCGGCTGCACACCGCTTGAGGAGCGTTATATCGGTAATGCGAAGATTTTTGAAGAGCCCGTGAAAAAACAGCTGCTCAAACATTACAATCCAGAGCTTTCATACCGTGATGTCACGAAGCCGTACTTTACGGAAAGCCGTTCATACAGCGACATTAATAAAATGCAGTATGTTGACATCCATACGTGGATGCGCGGCGACATCCTGTTAAAGGCTGACAAAATGACGATGGCCAACTCATTGGAACTGCGCGTGCCGTTCCTTGATAAAGTCGTGTTTGACGTGGCTTCTAAAATTCCGGATGAACTGAAAACGAAAAACGGCACGACGAAATACCTTCTGCGCAAAGCTGCTGAAGGGGTAGTGCCTGATCATGTGCTTAACCGCAAAAAACTCGGCTTCCCTGTGCCGATCCGCCACTGGCTGAAAAATGAAATGAACGAATGGGTTCGCAACATCATTCGTGAAAGTGAAACAGATGCTTATATTGAAAAAGATTATGTCCTTCAGCTTCTGGAAGATCATTGTGCCGACAGAGCGGACAACAGCCGCAAAATCTGGACCGTGCTGATCTTCATGATCTGGCACAGCATCAATGTTGAAAAAAGACTGGTGCCGGAAGAGCTGAATCATCAGCCGAAAGAAGTCATTTTCGTTTAATCCAAAAGGCTTTCGATGTTATCGAAAGCCTTTTTTCTATTGTTTTTTTGTAAACCGTCTATTCCGCTCTGTTTTCGACAAAGTATTACGCAATATTCAGAAAAAGGTTATAATAGGACTAATCGGGTAGATTCCGGAAAGTGTTTTCTGGCTATTTCGTCTCGGTTTGTGTTTCTTTGTCAAAATCAGGGGGAGGGAGAGTTATGCAAAACAAAGAAAAAACGCTTCACCGCGGCTTGGAAGAGCGGCATATCTCGCTTATGTCGTTGGGCGCCGCGATAGGAGTCGGGCTGTTTCTCGGGTCGGCTTCTGCCATAAAGCTTGCCGGGCCGGGGATTTTAGCCGCCTACGCCTGCAGCGGGCTGATTATGTTTTTTATTATGCGGGCATTAGGGGAAATGGCGATTCAAAAGCCTGTAGCCGGCTCATTCAGCCGGTATGCCAGAGATTATCTCGGTCCGCTTGCCGGGTTTTTAACAGGCTGGAATTATTGGTTTTTATGGGTTGTTACCTGCATGGCGGAAATCACCGCGGTCGGCATTTATATGGGCTACTGGTTCCCTGACGTGCCGTCATGGATATGGGCGCTTTGTGCACTCGTCATTATGACGGCTGTCAACTTTCTGGCGGTCAAAGCGTACGGTGAGCTTGAATTCTGGTTTGCGCTCATTAAAGTCTTGGCGATTCTGTCAATGATCGCGATCGGTCTGGTGATGATCGTATTCGGTCTCGGAAACGGAGGCGTTGCGCTCGGAATCAGCAATTTATGGAGTCACGGCGGCTTTTTCCCGAATGGGATTAAAGGGGTGCTGCTGTCGCTTCAAATGGTCATGTTTGCCTATCTCGGGATTGAGCTGATCGGTGTCACAGCCGGTGAGGTCAAAAATCCGGAAAAATCACTGGCGCGGGCCATAGATACTGTTTTTTGGCGCATTCTCATTTTTTACGTCGGAGCTTTGTTTGTCATTATGTCAATTTATCCGTGGCAGGAAATCGGTTCAGGCGGAAGCCCGTTTGTTTTGACATTTGAAAAAATCGGAATACCCGCTGCAGCCGGAATCATTAATTTTGTCGTATTGACGGCGGCTCTTTCTTCCTGCAACAGCGGGATCTTCAGCACGGGGCGCATGCTGTTCAATCTGGCGGAGCAAAATGAAGCGCCTAAAGCATACGGTACGGTCACAAAAGGCGGTGTGCCGGGAAAAGCGGTATTGGTTTCAGCGGGCGCGTTATGCATCGGCGTTCTGCTGAACTACGTGGTGCCGGCGAAAGTGTTTACGTGGGTGACGAGCATTGCGACGTTCGGAGCGATTTGGACATGGTCGATTATTTTGCTTTCCCAAATGAAATACCGGAAAAGCTTACAGCCGGAACAACGGAAAAAACTGAAATATAAAATGCCTTTATACCCCTTTTCCTCATATATCTCGCTGGCATTTCTCGCTTTTGTCGTTGTGCTGATGGCTTTTAATGCAGAGACCCGGGTGGCCGTCATCATCGGGCCTGTCTGGTTCGGCATATTATTAGCCGCCTATTACGGGAAAGGTTTCCATAAAAGAAAAGACATAGGTCTGGAAAACGGACAGACATTCGCCGAAAAAGCGTAAAAAAAAGAGCCCGGGACATGGGCTCTTTTTTTCATAGGATCGGGCCGGCGGGGAAAGAATAAAACAAATTCCTGAACATTTTGCTTCTGTTTCCTGACAATCGGGAGAATGCAAATGGTTTTTACTTAAATAATATTTTGAAAAATGGTACAGTAGTAAAACAAAGCTGATCTATTTTTATTTCTCTTGCAGTGTTTTATAGTATCGGCCTTTTTCAACATATTCCGTTCTGATTCTTTCCATGTCCCGTATGTCTTCTTCTGTCAGCCGGCGGATAACCTTTGCGGGCCGGCCGAACGCAAGACAGCCGGGAGGAATGGTTTTGCCCGGAGGAACGAGACTTCCGGCGCCGATAAACGCGCCTTCTCCGATTTCCGCCCCGTCAAGAATGACGGAGCCCATACCGATTAAAGCATTCTTTTTGATGATTGCGCTGTGCAGTGTAACCTGATGGCCGATCGTGACGTCATCTTCAATAAGAAGCGGGCGGTTCGGACTTTGATGCAGACAGCTCAAGTCTTGTATGCTGACTCTTTTTCCGATTCTTGTCGGCGCAACATCCCCCCGGATGACGGCTGAGAACCAAATGCTTGATTGTTCTCCGATCACGACGTCGCCCGTAATGACGGCGTTATCCGCAATGAACGCTTCAGGATGTATGTCAGGCGTAAATTGTTTATAAGGGTAGATTATCATGTCTCATCCTTCTTTCTCTAAATTTATGTAAGAGGTGAACTGCATGTGGACTTGGAAAGCAGACAGGCCCGTTGGTACCATTGTCATTATCCACGGGGCAAGCGAATACCACGGACGTTATAAATGGCTCGTTGAAATGTGGAGATCTTCCGGATATAACGTGGTGATGGGTGATTTGCCCGGTCAGGGAACGTCGACCCGCGCCAGAGGGCATATTCGCTCTTTCCAAGAATACATTGATGAAGTAGATATATGGATTGATAAAGCGAGAACGCTTGAAGCGCCCGTTTTCCTTTTGGGCCACAGCATGGGCGGACTGATTGCGATAGAATGGTTTAAGCAGCAGAGAAATCCCCGCATTACGGCACTCATTTTATCATCACCTTGTCTGGGTCTGCAAATAAAAGTCAATAAAGTCCTTGATTTTGCGTCTAAAGGACTGAACGTCCTCGCTCCGTCCCTCAGAGTGGATTCCGGCTTATCACCTGATATGGCAACGAGGAATGCGGATATGATTGAAGCGGATCAAAACGATTCTTTATATGTCACGAAGGTATCCGTAAGATGGTACAGAGAGCTTTTAAAAACCATTGATGCCGCTATGGTGCCGACTGATGCGTTTTTAAAGGTGCCGCTTTTGCTTATGCAGGGCGGAGATGACAAAATCGTCGATAAAATGAAGGTCCGCAAATGGTTTTCCGGTGTGGCTTCCCATAATAAATCGTACCGGGAATGGGAAGGGCTTTATCATGAAATTTTTAATGAACCGGAAAGAGAAACTGTGTTTAAGGCGGCAAAAGCCTTTACAGATCAGTATATTTGAATTCGCTGGGGGTGCATATGTTGACAGTACCGGAACATCCTTTTAACCTTATGGCAAAAGTGTATCGGGAAATTTTTCCGCTCGTTCATCAGGAATTGAACATGTGGCGGGAAAAATCAGATTCCATTAAAAATACCGAACTGCGGCAGCAGGCGGCCGCAAGTATCCGCGATAAATCATTTCATTGTGAAGGCGGCGGCATTTTAGCCCTGCTTTCGGGAGAGCAGAAACAGAAATGCGTGCAATTTATCATCGCGTATCAGACAATCAGTGATTATCTGGACAATCTGTGCGACCGCAGCACCTCGCTTGATCCCGAGGATTTCCGCATGCTTCATCTCTCCATGCGTGACGCGCTGACGGTCGGTGCCGAGGTGCGGCCGTACTATCAGTACAGAGACGAGCGGGATGACGGCGGTTATCTTCATGAGCTGGTCAGAACATGCCAGCGGGTGCTCGGGTCAATAGAACATTACGGTATCATTAAACCTTATTTGCTTGAGCTGTGTGATTATTATTGCGACCTTCAGGTTCATAAGCATGTCGTTGAGCATGAACGCGTTCCGAGGCTTAAATCCTGGTTTGAGCAGTACCGGTCACAGCTTCCGGAAATGGAGTGGTTTGAGTTCTCGGCCTGCGCCGGATCGACGTTAGGTATTTTCTGTCTCGTTGCTTACTCATTCCAGCCTGATTTTAACGAACATACCGCTGAGAAAATCCGCAGCAGTTATTTTCCGTACATACAAGGGCTGCATATACTGCTTGATTATTTAATTGACCAGGAAGAGGATCTGCTTGAAGGCGATCTGAATTTCTGTACGTATTATCAGTCTCATGAAGAAATGATGCAGAGACTGCAGCATTTTATTGAAAAAGCGGATGAACATTTGCAAGGCATTCCGCATGAAAATTTTCATCGGCTGATCAACAGGGGGCTGCTCGGCGTCTATTTATCCGATGACAAAGTCGCCGGCCAAAAAGAAATGGGCCGCCTCGCGCGAAAGCTGATCAGGGCAAGCGGGAAAACGTCATTTTTCTTTTATATCAACGGAAGAGCCTACCGCAAATTTCAGAAGATGGCTTGGACGAAAAGTTCGTAATGGGTGAACTGCGCCTCTCGTGTAAATCATGACGGCGCAGTTTTTTATTTATGACGTGAAGTATGAAATGAAACATTGTTTGCGCCTGCAGAATATGATACTTTAATTTTATGAAAAAATTAAAGTATTTAGCGGTCATAGCATTACTTTCCATTTCCGGAGGCTGCTCCGTCATCCACGCTTCCGCCGGCTATCATCCTGTCTTGATAGCGCACAGGGGCTCTTCTGCGATTGAGCCGGAACATACAGCTTTGTCTTATGCGCGTGCCATTAAAGACAAAGCAGATTATATTGAGATAGACTTACGGGAGACAAAGGACGGCCATCTGATTGCAATTCACGATAACACGGTAGATCGGACAACAGATGGTAAAGGGATGACAGATGATCTGTCTTTGGCTCAGATTAAGAAACTGAATGCGGGAAAAGGAGAAAAGATTTTAACATTAGAAGAAATCATACAGAAATTCGGACAAACTGCCAATTACTATATTGAGACAAGAGAAAGCAACGGCAGCCTGGTGATGGAAAAGAAACTGATTGACATATTACAAAAACATGAGCTGATTTCCAGCCATAAAGCAGTCATTGAGTCTTTTAGCGGGAAGAGCTTAAAGAAAGTTCGATCTATGAATAAAAAAGTTCCTCTTGTCCGATTATTAAAAGATAACGAGGCTGAGGAGATAAATAATAAGCAGCTGCAAACCATCAGAACGTATGCTGATACAGTCGGGCTCAACGCCAAATTGGCAAATGAAGCAGTCGTGAAGCGCATTCATCACAATAAGATGAAAGTGCACGTGTTTTTTGATAAGGAAGACGAGCATACGCTGACGCCTATTATGCTGAAACAAAAAGCAGATGGTGTCTTTACAAACAATCCCGCTTATACACGCGGCTTGCTGCAAAACAGTAAATAAAAAGAGACATGCGCATTTACGCTGTCTCTTTTTTTAACGGTTTCTTTTTTGCCGCAAGGTGCATTGCGAATTTGCCGATCAGCCCGATGACAAAAAATGCAGCAAACCACCAGTAATAGGTTTTTGCGAACTCAAATCCTAAATGTCTTGATAAAATGATGACGAACATCACATAGGGAACACTTGAAAATATGATGCGAAGAATATTCAAACTGCCGCTCCTCCCAGATGTTACACTTAAAAGATGAACTTTTTTCCATTACTTCATAGTAATTGATTTTTCAGAAAAAGTAAACACAAAAAGAATCGGCCCGCTTATGACAGGCCGATTCTTTATTTGCCGGCAGATTTCTTTTCAATCGCTATAATAAACGGCGGGTCGTTTCGCTGGTTGAGAAAGCCGTAGCTCAGCACGCGCGCTTTTTCCTGATCAAGATTGCTGCAGTACTCCAGTAATGCACTTTTTTCCGTCTTGCCTTCAGGATGCCCGTGGTACACAACGAGAACGATCAGCCCGTTCTCCTTCAGCAGTTCAAGGAGCTGTTCGATCGCGGAAATGGTTGAGTGGCCGTTTGTCGTAATGCTTTTATCGCCGCCGGGCAGATAGCCGAGATTAAACACGGCGCAAGCCACACGACCGTGCGCATCCTCAGGCAGCGATGCCTTTATTTGATCATGGCTCTTATGGTGAAGCGTGACGCGCGGACTGAAGTCGGCACCGAGCCGCTCCTTCGTTTTAGCGAGTGCGTCCGCTTGAATATCAAAGGCATGGACATGTCCTGTCTCACCGACAAGGCCGGCCAGGAAATATGTATCATGTCCGTTGCCCATCGTCGCGTCAACCGTGATATCACCTTCCTGTGCGGCGGACTTCAGCAATTCTTTACTGAAAGGGAGGATGTGCATCAAGGTCATAGGGCGGTCTCCTCCCCGATCTTTCTGAAGAGCTTTCCTTGATAGCTTCCCCGTGTTTCCAGCTCTTTTTGAATGGCGCCCAGTACTTCCCACTTATTGACGCTCCACATCGGTCCGACCATTAATTCGATCGGCCCGTCTCCCGTAATGCGGTGAACGATCATTTCCGGGGGAATGATTTCGAGCTGATCACATACAAGACTTACATATTCTTCTTGAGAAAGGAACTCCAGCTTTCCTTTTTCATATTGCTTCACCATCGGTGTGCCTTTTAATAAGTGAAGCAGGTGAATTTTAATGCCTTGCACATCCAAATCAGCGACGGCTTTGGCCGTCTCCATCATCATGTCCCTGTTTTCAAGCGGAAGCCCGTTAATGATATGGGAACAAACGCGGATGCCGTGTTTTCTCAGTTTATTGACACCCTCAACATAGCAGTCAAAATCATGGGCGCGGTTGATCAGAAGGGCAGTCCGCTCATGCACGGTCTGCAGCCCGAGTTCAACCCACAAATAGGTCCGCCCATTCAGTTCGGCCAAATATTCCACGACATCGTCCGGAAGACAGTCCGGACGGGTCGCGATCGACATGCCGACAACGCCGTCAAGCTTGAGGACGGATTCGAATTTTTCTCGCAGCTCCTCTACCGGAGCATGCGTATTCGTGAACGCTTGGAAATATGCGATATATTTGCCGTCTTTCCACTTTTCGTGCATGCGGTTTTTGATATCGTGAAATTGCGTGAGTAAGTCATCGGCCCGATTGCCGGCAAAATCGCCGGAGCCCGCCGCGCTGCAGAATGTACAGCCTCCGTGTGCAACCGTGCCGTCCCGATTCGGGCAGTCAAAACCGCCGTCAAGCGCGACTTTAAACACTTTATGCCCGAAATGCTCCCGCAGATGATAATTTAATGTATGGTACCGTTTTTCCGTATTTGAATAAGGAAAAGGGTTATTCTCGTTCAATGTTCAAAAAGCCTCCCTCACATCAGATGCATCCTAAAATTGTAGCATGAATGATGGAGCGGAACAATGAAACAATTATGGAACGGTCAGGACGTAATATCTACCTGGTTTTTCTGTTGTTGTTTTAAACGTTTTGGAGAAATATCACTGAACAATGCAAAAATAATTCCTAAAATAAGAATTACACTGCCTACTTTGAATGTATTATTAAAACTGTCACTTATTTTTTCATTATATAAATTTGAAATTTTTTTCTGGATAGCCATAACTTCCTTCTTTTGAATATTGAAGCTTTTTTGTACTTTTTCTTTATACGGATCCGGGGTTATAGATAGAATTTCTTCCTCTTTTTTGTTTAATTCAGCAATACTTTTGCTTCGATCGAAACCTTTACTGTCTGAATGCTTTAAGTGAGTTATTATCTCGTTCTTTGCATTTTTATCAAAAACCTGATTGCTTTCCACAATTTTAATGGCTTCTTTTTTCGCAGTAGCTGTGTGATCATTTATATTCATTGTAAGCACAGATGTAAGTATGGCAATTCCTAGCGCTTGTCCAACTGTCCGCATCATATTAAGAATACCTGAGGCAATTCCTACTTTCTCAGGAGGAATAAGCCGTATCCCTGAACTCATTGCTGGTCCTATTACAAGCCCTAAAGCTAAGCCGGTCAAACATAACAGAATAATTACTGACGTTATAGAACTGTCGTATCGTATGTATCCATATAAATATGTTGTGATTGTTAAACCGAGCATACCTAGACCCGAAAGCCAAATGCCCCCGAGTTTATCAGATAGCTTTCCAGAAAGTACAGAGGTAAACATAGATGATAGAGCTAATGTAGAAACAATTAACCCCGCTTCTAATTCAGTTTTTCCCATTAAATTAGTGAGGAGTAAAGTAATAATAAGGGTACCGCTTGTTAATCCAAGGCCCTGCATAAAGAGGGTGAAAGAACTGAAACTAAACGTACGTATCTTCAGCATGGATAAGGGAATCATCGGGTTTTTAATCTTAGATTCAATAAAGAAAAACAAACAGAATAATAATACAGAGATTACAAAAAGAGAGATAATTAATGGTGATGACCAGCCTAAGTCAGATACTTTTGCAAAACCAAAGGTTAAACAGAAGAGAGCTCCGGATAAAATAAGAATCCCCATGTAATCAATTTTTTTACTCACTGTTTCATCATAACTCTCAGTAATAAAAAATGCTGCTAAAAAAAGAGAAATCAGACCTAAAGGAATATTTATGAAGAAGATAGCTTGCCAATTAAAATTTTCAGTTAATAATCCTCCAAGTACAGGTCCTAATGTAGCTGCTAATCCTGAGAAAGCACCCCAGATTCCAATGATCATTCCTTTTTTATTTTGAGGTACGATAGCTAAAGCTATAGGCATTGTAACAGGTACAATGAAAGCAGCAGATAATCCCTGAATCACTCGAATTGTGACAAGCATTTCAATTGAAGTGCTCAAACATGCAATAACTGATGTCAAAATAAAAAGTGCTAATCCAAACATAAAAGCTTTTTTTCTTCCAAAATGGTCTGCCAGCTTTGATGCACCTACTAATAAAACCGCAAAAGCTAAAGTATAACCTGTAGCCACCCATGCTACTTGAGAAAGGTTACTCGAAAAATAATCCAGCATCTTAGGTAAGGCGATATTTACTATAGTGGTGTCCATTACTGAAATGAATGTACCTAATAATAATGCAGATAGCATAATTAATTTTTGAAAATTCAAACCTATAACCTCCATTAGATATTAATCTAAATTTAAATTCGATATATATCTAAAAACATGATAAATGTAATCTTAAGAGGTGTCAATATTATTCATAAATTGTTTTTTCATCCACTTTTCTCGAAATCATATTTTTATAATTCAACAATTTTGTAACTTGAAATAACTCAATAAGAGCTAAAATTGACCTGTAAACTAGCTGAGATGATGAAGGATTTCTGAAGAGTGTGACATGAGGAGAACACTCAGCAAGAGGTGAGGCAAGTCTAATAAATCTAGGACTGCTCATGATAATGCTCAGTCAGGTATGTGCTTAAAGGAAAATTCTTTAAAATTAGAAATGAATATTCTTTGAAAGTTCCCTTTTGATTGATAATATTAAAAATGTAAAATGTCTGACATGAAGATAGTACAACGTTTTCCTTGTGGAAAAAGACTTTATGGGGTGTGAAAAAGTGCGGTTAATAATTAATGACAGTGTTTCAGAATTCTTTGACAAGATATCCTCTATTCTATTCTTGAAACACGAGGAATTCTTCAAAGATTATACAACCAAATTGGGTATAAAATTAGATAATGAATATTTTGTATTACTAGATGATCTTAAAAGAATAAAAGAGTTAGATAGTGAGTTTTTAAATTTTTATTTTGGCAGCTTTTGCGACTACAAAGATGTTAGGAATGCAAATATTTTTTGTTTAGCCACAACCTTTTTTAAAATACCACAAATTTATACGAAAGATTTTTTTGAAATTATTGATTATTTGTCTGCAGTTACAGAAGAAGAGATAAGAAAAAATATTTTAGAGTCTCTAATTTATTTACAAGGAGATCTTAAAACTGAAACATCTACCCAACAGTATTTAAATGATAGGGAAAGTTTATTTGAGCTACTTAATAATCTAAATATCAAGCCCGAATACAAGTGGATCATATTTAAGGTAATGAAATCTCCTAAAACTTATGTAGATCAATTTTGCAATAAATTAATGTTGGTGAATGGTTATCTTAACGAGGCGATTTATAATTTAATTAAATTTAGAGATGAGTGGATGAATCAATTAAAAAACATAAATATGGATTTTCCAAAAAAGATAATCAGTACGTTAAAAGGTAAGGAATACTTATCTTGTAATTATATTAATATATATCCAACACTTTTACCTTACACTGCAACTATTACGAAAAGTGAAGATAACATTTATGTTGGACTGGGGTATAAAGTTGATGAAATTTTTGAAAATACATTGGAGAAAGCAGAGATTAATCACATCATTGATTTTTTGAAGCTTTTATCGGATAAAAGTAAGTTCAAGATATTAATTTTACTTAGTCATAAAAAAATGTATGCTAATGAGATTGCTGAACAGCTAAATTTAACCAATGCAACGATTTCACACCATATGAGAATTTTGACATTGCAAGGTTTAGTTGAGAGTACGAGAAATCAAAATAAAACATACTATTATCTTAATTCTTCAAAATTCGATTCTCTTTTGAACGGTTTGTTGAAAAAATTTAAAGCTGTTCCAGGCTTAGATGGGGATGAGTAAAAAAGGTTTTGGTTTTATAGTTGGTGTTAGTTTCGGGATGATAATTAAAGCTAATAAAAACAGATCGTCTAATGAATTGGATACCCAAAAAATATGATGAATCCTGGGTGTTTTACACAAAAAAGATAATTTGATGGTGAACAATTTAAAGCGAACAGAAGATCTTGTGAGTGATGTGAGAAAATTTTAATGTTTTTAATAAAAGAAGAATTAAGTTATCGTTCTAAAATGGCGGATTTTTATAAAGATTTCATTCTGTCTTGATTAAGTTTTACATTTAATCGTATTTTATACCATCTCGTCTTGTGTATGAATTACCTGAAATTTCTTGTGAGAATTTATTTGGAATAAGAAATACTATTGATATGACATTATCAATAGGAGGACTGTTTAATGGCAACAAGACAATCAGTAGATGAACATCTCCAAAGAAGCGAACAGGCGTATGAATTTGCGAATGAGCAATTTATGACCGCTTCGAAACAAGAGCATTATAATGATAATGAGTACAGTGAAGCGCAAATGATGCTTGAAAACGCGGTGAATGAATTAAACAAGCTGTCATTATCTGCGAATGATCAGCAAAGAGAGCAGCTTTACCGAATGAGATTGCAGCTGCAGACCTTGCAAAACAATATGATTTTGCAGCGTAATTTTGATTACTGACCGCGCCGTTTCAAATGGTTCAGCAAACCTGCCGGAATCCCGGCGGGTTTTTTTGTATTTCTTTTAAAAAAAGAATTGACAATAGGGCGGAGTGTGTTTATTGTATTACGTGTACTACTTGATGTAATACACATAAAACACTCGAAAAATGAAATCGACATATAAATGTTAACCATAGGGAAGGGGAACTTTCATGAAAAACAAAAGATCCGTAAAACAAGATGTGCCTCTTATTATCGCCGCCTCGGTTTTGGCAAGCAGTCTGTTTGTCGTTCTTGTCGTCATCGGTTTTCAATGGCAGAACATTTAAAGAAAGAGAGCAGCTCGTAAAAGAAAGAAGGGAAGTAAATGATTCAAATCGATCCGAGAAGCTCAACTCCGATTTATGAGCAGATCATACAGCAACTGAAAGAGCTTTGTTTAAAAGGGATCATGAAGCCGGGGGATAAACTTCCTTCTGTCAGGGAATTGGCAACGATCATTATCGCCAATCCGAACACAGTCAGCAAAGCGTACAAGGAGCTCGAACGCGATGGTGTCATTGAAACGCTGAGGGGAAGAGGAACGTATATATCGGAGAATGCAAAAACGACATTGGTTGAAGGGAAGATGACGATGATAAAAGAGCAATTGAAACAGCTCATCATCGATGCCCATTACGCGGGAGTTGAGCTGGAGAAGCTGCAGGAATGGATAAAGGAAATCAGCGCTGATGTGAAAGGAGGCAAGGATCATGATTGAATTGCGGAATCTCTCAAAAACGATAGACGGTAAAGAAGTGCTCAAGGATATTTCGCTCACTATCGGAAAAGGTGAAATTTTCGGGCTGCTCGGGCGAAACGGATCAGGGAAAACAACACTGCTCCGGCTTATTCAGCAGATTCTGCTGCCGGATCAAGGGACGGTTTTATTTAATCAGGTGGAAATAAAGCGGCATCCGAAAGTCAAACAGAACATCATTTATATGCCTGTTGAAAATCCTTTTTATGACAAGTATACATATAAACAGCTTGTTGCGATTGTAAGCAGAATCTATCCGAATTTTGATGTGACTTACGCCAATGAGCTGATGAACAGGTACGGCATTCCGGAAACGAAGAAATACCGTGAATTATCGACAGGCCTGAAAAAACAGCTTGCGCTCGTGCTTGCCTTTGCTTCACGCCCGGCTCTTATCCTTTTGGATGAACCGACGGACGGAATTGACGCCGTAACGCGTCATGACGTGCTGCAGCTTATGGTGGATGAAGTGGCTGAACGGGAAACGAGTATTCTGATTACCTCACACCGTTTAGAAGATATTGAGCGAATGTGCAACCGGATCGGATTTTTGGAAGGAAATCAGCTGACGAATGTGATGGACTTGGATGATATGAAGGAAGAGTACATGAAAATCCAAATGGCATTTGAAGAGGACGTCGCCTTGAAGATCAGAGAACAAAACATACCGATTCTCGACCATGCCGGTGTGTTTTATACGGTGCTGATTCAAAAGAACGATGAGAAGAAAAAGAACTTTCTGCAAGAGCTGCGGCCGAAAGTATGGAATGAACTTCCTGTGAACTTAGAAGAGGTCTTCATCGCGAAGTTTGGAGGGAACCGGAGATGGTAGACAGGGGATTGCTGTACAGGGAATGGGTGCAGAATCGAACTGTTCTTGTGATGGTCGGCATTTTTTTAGCGGCGGTCAATCCATTTGAAGTGTTAAATACCTATCTGGTTTATCAAGGCTGTCTGGACACCCACGGAGCATATTGTAAGTTTTATGTGAATTCTTTGGATAGCGGAATGCTGAACTTAAACTGGGCGCCCGCTGTCATTTTGGCGGTTTGCTTATTCGGACTGGAACGTACGAAAGGAACGATTGATGCGCTTTTCAGTCTGCCTTATTCCCGCGCTCAGGTGTTTCACACTAAATTTTGGCTCGGAGCGGCGGTCATTGCCGGCGCTCAGGTGATCGGCTACGGGCTGGCTGAGCTGCTCATTCTTCTGTTAAAGCCTGAGCGCGTATATTTCTTTCACCATTACAGCGTCGGAGAGATTATTGTGAGTGTTTTGGCTTTTACATTGGTTGCGAGCGCGGGCTGCTTAACGGGGAATACGTTCGCCCAGCTGTTGACGGCGTTTACTGTGTCGATATCACCATACTTGATCATTACGTTGCCGTTGTCCAATGTAGAAGTCATCTTCGGAGCCGGCATGTATGAGCTGATGCCGTCAGTCGATGCTTATATCAAAGTATACAATCTTTTTCAATACTTGAATCCGATCATGTACATTGATACAGATTGGGTATCTGCCAGCAAGTATATATTACTCATCCCGGCAGTGATGAGCATTGTATTTTATGCCATCGGGTACTTTTGCTATGTCAGGCAGCCGGTGGAACGGAACGGCCGTTTTTTCCTTTGGAGACAGCTTGACCGGCCCATTCAGATTGTGGTGATCATAATCGCTGTTCTCGGTTTTGGCCTGGCGGGGTACTCGACGGGACATACGATGACAGGATATGTGGCCGGAATGATTGTCGGGGGAGCGGTCGGATTTTTGGTCAGTTATTTTGTGATTTATAAAAAAACAAAGCATGTGTAAGAGAGGAGGACCGGAATGATACCGCGGGGACTGTTGTACACAGAATGGAAAAAAAATCAGTGGTTGTTTTTATGCAGCGGCATTCTTTTAATGGCGGCAAACCCTTTTATGGTTTATAACAACTACTCAACATATCAAGAATGTTTGAATAACCCAGCTCTTCAAGATTGTGAATTCGTTGTCAATTATACGAATGGGTCGCCTCTTTCCTTCAGCTGGATTGTGAGTGTCATCATTGCCGTCTTCTTATTAGGCTTGGAACGGACAAAGGGAACGATGGATGCTTTGTTAAGCATGCCTTACAGCAGAGGCCAAATCTTTCAGACGAAATTCTGGCTTGGCGCAGCAGTCATTGTTGTTCCTCAGGCGATAGGCTATGGAGCGGCGTCATTGCTGATATCTTTGCTGAAACCGAGCCATACGTACGATTTTGATCATTTTTCAATCGGAATGATTGTCATCAGTTTTATGGCTTACGCCTTGTTAATGGCATCCGGCGCATTAACGGGACAGATATTCGCCCAGCTGTTAACGGCGTTTACCGTCACGGTTCTGCCCTTTTTACTCATCGGTCTGCCGGCCGCGAATTTGGAGGTCGTTTTCGATATTAGTGTGGGAAGTCAATTTTCTTTTATCAGCAGTTATATCGAATCCCGTCTTTTTATATTTGTAACCCCTATTGGATATGTGTTTAACGACTGGATCAGAGAAAGGGATTTGGTTTTAATCATTCCGATTGTGATGAGCCTTGTCTTTTATCTGATCGGTTACGTCAGCTTTCTGAAACATCCGAATGAACGGAACGGCAGATTCTTTCTTTGGAGTAAGTTGGACCGGCCGGCGCAGATCTTGGTGATTGCCTTTGCCGTTATGGGTTTCGGCGTTTTCGGATACGGGGTCACAGACACGATGTTCGGCTATTTAGCCGGCATTATCTTCGGCGCGGTTATCGGGTTTTTCATCAGTTATTTTACGGTTTACAGGAAGTCAAAGCATATGTAGATCTGTTTGAAAATGAGCAGTTTGGAGGAAGGCAAGGTGCCGATTAGCGGTTTGCTTTATAAAGAATGGAAGCAGCGGCAGACACTGCTGCTTCTCACAGCGGGGTTCTTAGTTATTTTAGGCCCTTTGGCAATTATAAATGAGTATTTTCACTATAAGGATTGTTTGAGTGTGCTTCATCAATATTCAGGTTCAGTTTGTACGTTCAGCATTGATTACAGCAATCGGAATTTGATTGGGCTTCATTTCATTCCTCCGGTTATGATGGGGCTTTTTCTGATAAGAGGAGGCCGGGCTGAAAGGATGTTTACACTGAGCCTTCCGTATTCGAGAAGCCGGATATTTCATACGAAGTTTTTCTTGGGAGCAGCTGTGTTAGCCGGCTCGCAATTTGTTTCTTACGGAGTATCTGACATATTGTTTCTAGCGCTTAAACCTGACGCTGTCCATCATTTTCAATCATTCAGCGCAGGGATGCTGGTCATCAGCTTGATGATTTATGCATTAGTGACAGCTGCCGGCACGATAACGGGCAATTTAGCGGCGCAGCTGATCACAGCGTTCACGGTTTCCGTCTTTCCGATCGTGGTTATGACGATTTACCTGTTAAACGCCGAGTTCCTTTTTGGCAGGCAGGCTGTGCCGGATATTGATTTCCCTTGGAGCGGATTTCTGATCTATTTCATGCCTGCCGCTTACATCCATACATCATGGATGTATTACATGAAACACGCATTGTTAATCTCCGCATTAATGGGATGTTGTTTCTATCTATTCGGCTATGTGAATTTCCTTAAAATGCCGAGTGAACGAAGCGGACATTTTATCCTGAGCAAACACATTGAACGCATCATTCAAGTGCTCGTCATGGTGCTCAGTATGCTGGGAAGTGCGGGGGTGTGCGGATATGCTTATAACGGTTCGTATACCGGTTACATATTCGGCATGCTTATCGGCGCGGTTATCGGGTTTTTCATCAGTTATTACTTCATCTATAAAAAAACGAAACAGATATAAGGGGGAGTGGTGTACGTGATAGAAGTACAGCATATTGATCATTCATTTAAAATCGGCAGGAAAGGCAGAGAGAGTGAGGTTCCGGTGCTGAAGGATGTCTCTTTGACCGTTGAAAAAGGGGAAATTGCCTGTATCGTCGGGCGGAGCGGTTCCGGAAAATCAACGCTTCTGAATTTAATATCCGGATACATAGCGCCGACGAAGGGCCGTATCGTCATTAACGGCACTGATGTGACGGGCTTCAGTGAAAAAGAGTGGGCGCAGTTCCGCCTCGGGCATTTCGGCTTTATTTTTCAAAGCTTTCAGCTCATTCCGAGTCTGACAACCTATGAAAATGTTGAAATGCCGCTTGCCTTAAAAGGCGTCAAACCGTCTGAACGCAAGCAGAAAGTCGCGGACATGCTGAAACGGGTCGGACTTGAGAATCATGCGAATCATTATCCGAATGAGCTGTCAGGCGGCCAGCAGCAGCGTGTCAGTATCGCAAGAGCCCTGATTTTAAATCCGTCGATTATTTTAGCTGATGAGCCGACGGGAAGCCTTGATTCAGAAACGGAACTTGAGGTGCTTGCATTAATTCAGCAGCTGAACCGGGAGCGCGGGATTACATTTGTCATCATTACGCATGACGATGAAGTCGCTTCGATCGCGCATTCAAAATTCCAGCTGCATGACGGTGTATTAAAAGGGGGCGTTACTGTTGAGATTTAAGGATCAGATTCACTTTATCAGAAGAAATATGAAGAAAAACCGGCTGCGTGTTTTCATGACGGTGCTGGCGACGACAATGGCGTGCGCGTTTTTAGTGGTGCTGGCTTCCGTCGGATTCGGCATCCAAAAAACGATTACAGACATTACGATGAGCCAGCAGATTGTTACGGAAATCAATGTGCTCGGCCAAGAGAACGGAAAAGCCGTGAAGAAGTCAGACTTGGAAAAGTATAAAAATGTCAAGTCTGTCGTTGAAAGAACACAAGTGTATGAACCGAACAAAGCGTCATTGGGAAACCGAACAAATGAAGATTCAGCCATTGTGCTGACAAACATGAACGATGAAGTCAAAGCCAATATGGAGCTTGATCGGGGAAGAGTCGCCCGCACAGAGAATGAAATCGTGGTCGGCTATGATTTTGCGAAGAACCTATTGACGAAAAAAGAGGCTGACGCTTACGACAAAGAGTTAAATGATCACCAAGGCGACATGTCGGAGGTGAAAAAACCAAAAGGCTATACGAAAGACCTGCTTAATAAAACGATACAGCTGAGCATCTCCAAAACAAACAAAGACGGAGACGTTGAAAAAACGAAAACGTACGACTTCAAAGTAGTCGGAATTACAAAAAAACCGTCCCAAGATTGGATGGAGGATACAAATATTTTTGTGAGTGATCAATTCAAGAAGGACTTCTCAACATTCTTGGATCTGAAGAATGGAAATGCGGAAAAAAGCATCAATGTGTATGCAGACAAATTCGATCATGTCGATCAGCTTACCCATGACCTCACGGATGACGGCTTTTATGTCAGATCTGTCACAACCGAGCTGAAGGGCGTCAACACCTTTTTCCTCGTCTTTAAAATCGGCCTGATCTTTGTCGGCTTTATCGCCGTCGTGATTTCTGCCATCGGTATTTTCAATACGATGACGATGGCGGTGACGGAACGAACGCAGGAAATCGGGATTATGAAAGCGATCGGCGCAAGCCCGTCCATCATCCGCAGAATGTTCCTGATGGAAAGCGCCTATATCGGGATATTAGGTTCTGTCATCGGGATTATCATTTCTTACGGAGTGAGTTTTGCCGTCAATCTGGCTGTGCCGGTTATTTTGAAAGCGGTAGGGGGAAACACCGGAGCCGAAGATCTTCATTATACCTTCTCCTATATCCCGCTCAGCCTCGTTGTGATTGCAGTTGTCATTTGTGCGGGGGTCGCGGTAATTTCCGGTATGAATCCGGCCCGCAAAGCGACAAAAACCAACGTTCTGACTGCATTAAGAAGAGAACTGTAAAGGAAAAAAGCCGGCTGGACATCAGCCGGTTTTTCCTCTATCTATCAGAAAAGGGCGGATACCATGTTTCACATTTTGTTAATAGAAGATGATAACACTTTGTTTCATGAGATGAAAGAGAGATTAACGGGCTGGTCATTTGCGGTGCACGGAATAAAAGATTTCAGCCGGGTCATCCGGGAGTTTTCTGAAATCAAGCCTGATTTGGTGATCATTGATGTACAGCTGCCGAAATTTGACGGCTTTCATTGGTGCAGAATGATACGCTCCCAATCAAACGTGCCGATTCTCTTTTTGTCCTCGCGCGATCATCCCGCGGATATGGTCATGTCGATGCAGCTCGGGGCAGATGATTTTATTCAGAAGCCTTTTCACTTTGATGTGTTAATCGCGAAAATACAGGCGGTGTTCCGCCGTGTGCATCAATACGGCACAGAACCTGCGCTGATGAAAAGATGGTGCGGGGCGGTCATTGACACAGAAACCAACACGGTCAGCCGTAAAAACGGTTCGGTCGAGCTGACCAAAAACGAAATGCTGATCTTAAAACTGCTGGCTGAGCAGAAAAATAAAATCGTCAGCAGGGAAGAACTCATCAGAAGCCTATGGAATGATGAGCGTTTCGTCAGTGATAATACGCTGACGGTGAATGTCAACCGGCTGCGGAAAAAACTCGATCAATTAGGCATCGGGAAAATGATTGAAACCAAGGTGGGGCAGGGATACATCGCAAAGGAAGAAGACGGTCTTTATGATTAAATCATTTCTGCTCGAAAGAAAGAGCTGGATCGCGATGTTTCTTTTGCAGCAGGCTGTGCTCCTTTTTGCGGCATATATTGATCCGTCTATTCCGTTTCTTTCAGTGCTGTATTTTGTTTACTTGTCGCTTCTTGTGTTTCTTGTATTTCTCTTGTTCCGCTATCGTAAAGAGACCGCCTATTATAAAAGCTTAAGAGAGTGGGACGCCAATTTAGACATGTCTTACCTTAAAGCGCCTGACAGTCCGTTTGAGTCTATCGTTGAAGAAAGCATTGAAGGGCAGACAGAGCAGTTAAGAAAAAGCTCACTTGATCTTCAGGCGGCGTCAGAGCATGAAAAGGACGATCTGATGTCATGGATTCACGAGGTCAAAACACCGATGACAGCGATGCATCTCATGATTGAGCGCCTTGATGAACAGCCGCTGAAAGCCCCTTTGCTGTATGAATGGCTGCGGATTCACCATCTTCTGGACCAGCAGCTTCATCAGAAACGATTGTCCTTTATTGAAAATGATTTATCATTCCAGCGAATTCAGCTCAGGCCGCTCGTTTTCAAAGAAATTAAAAATCTGCAATCATGGTGTATACAAAAAGGGATCGGGTTTGACATTCAGCTTGATTCACCAGACGTTCACAGTGACGGAAAATGGCTTTCCTTCATCATCAGGCAGCTGTTAAGCAATGCCGTCAAATACAGTGAGGCGGATGACATTACCGTAAAAAGCTATGAACAAAACGGCCGGGTGCATGTGGATATCGAAGACCGCGGCATCGGCATCGAGCCCAAAGATCTTCCGCGCATTTTTGAAAAGGGATTTACCTCGACGCGAATGAGGCGTGATCACGCGTCAACGGGGATGGGCCTGTATTTGGCTCAAAAAGCCGCGGCACCGCTTCTTATCCAGATCAGCGTGCGCTCTGAGCCGGAAAGCGGCACGGTTTTTACCTTGGTGTTTCCGAAACAGAACGATGCCGTCAGCATGTTCAGCGTGTGACAAAAGTGTCACATGCTTTTCTCTTTTGTTCGCTTAATCAAACGAAAAAAACGGCTTCTGTTTTTAAAATAAAGATAACCAATGTAAAAGGAGAATCAGAACGTGATGATTTTAGAAGCAGGCAATATCCAAAAAAGCTACGGAAACAAGCTGAATAAACAAGAGGTGCTGAAAGGAATTGATCTTCAGATTCACAAAGGGGAATTCGTCAGCATTATGGGCCCGTCGGGATCAGGGAAAACGACCCTTTTGAATGTGCTTTCCTCCATTGATAAAGTGAGCGCGGGCACCATTAAACTGAATGAGACGGAGATTACATCCATGAAAGAAAAGCAGCTTGCCGAATTCAGAAAACGGCATCTCGGCTTTATTTTTCAGGATTATAATTTATTGGACACCCTGACCGTGAAAGAAAACATACTCCTGCCGTTATCCATTACGAAAATGTCTAAGAAAGAGGCGGACCTGCGATTTGCCGAGACGGCAGAGGAGCTTGGGATCTATGATTTGCGACATAAGTATCCGAGTGAAATTTCCGGCGGGCAAAAACAGCGGACGTCTGCCGCAAGAGCTGTTATTCACGAACCGGGCATTATTTTTGCTGATGAGCCGACCGGAGCGCTCGATTCAAAGGCTGCCATGGATTTACTGAATAAACTCAGCCGTCTGAATCAAAAACGCCGCGCCACCATTGTGATGGTGACGCATGATCCGGTTGCCGCCAGCTATTCCGGACGTGTGATTTTCATTAAAGACGGCCGTGTGTATACACAGCTGAATAAAGGCGGCCAGGACAGACCGGACTTTTTTCAGGATATTATGAAAACGCAAAGTGTATTGGGCGGGGTTCAGGCATGAGTATTCATCATTTGATCTTCCAGAACCTGAAAAAGAATTTGAAAAACTATTACCTTTACGTTTTTGCGCTGGTGTTCAGCGCCGCCCTTTATTTCGCGTTTGTCACGATGCAATACGATCCGGCGCTTGATGAAATGAAAAGCTCCATAAAAGGAGCGGCGGCAATCCGGGCAGCCTCTGTACTGCTTGTGGCGATCGTGTCGGTATTTCTTTTGTACGCCAACACTATTTTTATTAAACGGCGCGGCCGGGAAATCGGCTTATTCCGATTAATCGGCATGACGAAAATGCACATTTTCCGCATACTCAGCACAGAAAATTTCATTTTGTATTTCGGATCGATTTGGATCGGTATTTTTGCCGGCTTTTCTCTCTCGAAATTATGTATGATGATGCTGTTTCATACAGTCGGTGTGAAAGCCTCTGTCTCACTGTTTTTTTCAAACAAGGCGCTCGTTCAGACGTTAATTGTGTTCGGGGCGATTTACGTGCTGATTATGATGATGAATTACTTATTTATTAAACGGCAAAGCATTTTGTCTTTATTTAAAACCGCGTCATCGTCAGAAAGCGGCATAAGACGGCTTTCTTGGGTGCAGATGTCGATCGGTGTTGTCGGTATTGCGGCCATTATCGCCGGCTATGCCGTGTCCGCGGATTTATTCGGAGGCAGTTTTACGAGCATGAATGAACTGTTTTCGGCCATGGTGTTTATTCTCGGCTCGGTCATTATCGGAACCTATCTGTTTTATAAAGGTTCGGTCAGCTTTCTGGCAAATCTCATCCGAAAATCAAAAGGCGGGTATCTGAATGTCAGTGAAGTGCTGTCTTTGTCATCCATCATGTTCCGGATGAAGTCAAACGCCGTCCTGCTGACGATTATTACGACTCTTTCGGCGCTGGCAATCGGTTTGCTGTCTTTAAGCTACATCTCGTACTATTCCGCGGAAAAATCGGCTGAGCAAAATACAGCCGCGGATTTTGCGTTTGATAACCAAAAGGAGACTGACTCATTTACCGCTTTATTGAAGAAAAACGGAATTGAACACAAAGTGAAAACAATCAAGACCATTCAAGCCGGTGTCAATATGAAGAACATCATAAACGGCGATATGAAAAGCTTTCAACAAGACCCGTCCAGCTTGGCGCTGCCGATTATAAGCGAGAAAGACGCGGAAGGGACGGAGCTTTCTGACGGAGAAGCCGTGTTTACCGGATATAATGATATGATGAAAAGATTTCTCGACCTGAAAACGTCAGGATCCATTGATATAAACGGTAAAACGGATAAAATACCGCTGGCGTATAAGGGCTTGAAGAACGACTTCCTCCTGTCATATACATTTACAAGCGGAGGGCTGCCGACCGTTATCGTCACGCAGCAGGTATTTGACCGGATCGAGAAAGATATCGATCCGTCCATTCAGGGAAAATCAAATCGTTTTTTCGGCATTACACTCAAACGTGAAGAGGACATCCAAAAAGCTGATGGTCTGTTTCAGGCGCAGCACTATTCAGACGGTGCGCTTTCACAATTTGAAACGGCTGACACGCAAAAGAAAAACATGGGGCTGGTCATGTTTATTGTCGGGTTTTTAGGATTAACCTTTCTGATTACCTCAGGCTGTATCCTTTATTTTAAACAAATGGGCGAGTGTGAGGATGAGAAGGCTGATTATACGATATTGCGGAAGCTCGGCTTCACAACGGGAGATCTGCTGAAAGGCATCCGCCGGAAGCAGGCGTATCATTTCGGGATTCCGCTCGTTCTCGGGCTGTTCCACAGCTATTTTGCCGTTCAGTCAGGATGGTTTTTATTCGGAACGGAAGTGTGGACGCCGATGATCATCGTCATGGCGCTGTATACGCTGCTGTACTCCATCTTCGGCATGCTGTCGGTGCTATATTATAAAAAGGTCATTCAATCCGCCTTGTAAAACAAGTCGAGGAGCCTCCGCATAAGCGGAGGCTTTTTTTGTATGAATAGAAGAAAGCGATTTTTAAAAGAATAGACATACGTCATTTTTTCGCGCGGGGGAGCCTTATGCAGAAGTATTTTCAATTGAAATCTGAAACAGGGGCCTTTCATCTATTTTCCAGGGAACACATTTTCACGCTGTTGATCATCGGATTGCTTGGGGTGTGCGTGATCATATTCCGGAAACAGCTCAACCAGAGTCGCATGATCCGCTATGTACTATTCATTCTCCTTGCCGTGTCGCAGATCAGCTATCATATATGGCTGCTTTGTCATCATGCCTGGTCGCTGAAAACAGCTCTGCCGCTGCAGCTGAGCGACCTTTCCGTCTATTTGGCGATGCTGATGGTCATGACAAAAAGCAAAAAACTGTTCGCCTTCCTCTATTTTGCCGGTTTGGGCAGCGCCGTACAGGCGATGACAACACCTGATTTAGGGGCGTATTCTTTCCCTCATTTTCGGTACATCGTGTTTTTCGTCTCCCACGGCTGTGTTTTTCTTACCTGTCTATTCATGGCCGCTGCAGAAAGGTACAGACCGTCGGCGCGCGGACTGTGGGTATCGGTGCTGATCGTAAATCTGTACGGGGCGTGTGTCTTTTTTATTGATCGTATGCTGAATGCAAATTACTTATATTTAATGAAAAAACCGAAGACCGCTTCGCTTCTGAATGTTTTCGGACCTTGGCCGTGGTATCTTCTATCAATGGAAGCGGCGGTGATATTGAGCTTTTTCATTCTGTATATCCCGTTTTGGCTGCTGAGGAAAAGAGCGTGAGGCCGGCCTGTTTTTGTGAATCCAATCATTTGTAATTTTTTCAACATTCCGGCATTATTTTTTTCAGATTCTGATGTTGAAAAAAGATGTCCGCGGCGATAGAATGAATGTGCTATGATAACGTGTTCGATACGGAGCCGCGGCTTGCGGTTTCCGTTTTTTCATGGGGTTTTTTATAGAGAGAGGGGGATCGGTATGCCGCGCGCTTTGAAGATATTAATCATCGGAATGTTTATCAATGTGACGGGCGCATCTTTTTTGTGGCCGCTGAATACGATCTATATTCATAATCATTTAGGGAAATCGCTGACTGTTGCGGGGATTGTTCTGATGCTGAATTCCGGTGCCAGTGTGGCGGGGAATTTATGCGGCGGATTTTTGTTTGATAAAATCGGCGGATTCAAATCCATTATGCTGGGCATTATGATCACATTGGCAAGTCTTCTCGGACTCGTTCTGTTTCACCAATGGCCCGTTTATATTTGGCTGCTCATCATTGTCGGCTTCGGTTCCGGTATCGTGTTTCCGGCCAGTTACGCCATGGCGGGAGCGGTATGGAAAGAAGGCGGGCGGAGAGCTTTTAATGCGATTTATGTAGCTCAGAACGCAGGTGTCGCCGTGGGCTCGGCACTCGGCGGGATGGTTGCGGCGTACTCGTTTACGTACGTGTTTTTAGCCAATGCTATGCTGTATGTGCTGTTTTTCCTTATCGTATTTTTCGGGTTTCGAAATATCAAAACTCAGCATGCGAGCCAGGTTTCTGTTCTGGACTACGAGCCTGTCAGCAGCAGAACGAAATTTACGGCGCTTCTCATATTGAGCGGCGGGTATGTTCTCGGGTGGATCGCCTATTCGCAGTGGTCCACAACCGTTGCGTCACATACTCAAAGCATCGGTATGCCGCTTTCATTATACAGTGTGCTCTGGACCGTAAACGGAATATTAATTGTCGCCGGACAGCCTCTCATAGGAGCTGTTCTGAAAAAATGGTCCGGTGCGTTAAAAACGCAGATGGTCATCGGCTTTTGTATTTTTATCGTCTCGTTCGGCGTGCTTCTCAGCGCCAAGCAATTTCCGATGTATCTCACCGCAATGGTGATTTTAACCGTCGGAGAAATGCTTGTCTGGCCTGCCGTGCCTACCATTGCCAATCAGCTTGCGCCTAAGGGGAAAGAAGGGTTTTACCAAGGATTCGTCAACAGTGCGGCGACGGGCGGCAGAATGATCGGGCCGCTTCTTGGCGGCGTGCTGGTTGATCAGTACGGAATGAGCGTGCTGCTGTTGATCCTGATGGTGCTTCTTGTTGTCAGCATCGCAGCGACGGTGCTGTACGACAAACGCCTGAAAACCGTTAATAAACAAAATGTCCAAGTACGATGACGACATAAAAAAATCCCGCTGTTTCGGCGGGATTTTTTTGTTTATACGACCGGAAGCACGTTGACGGCGTCCTTAACGTTTAAATACGTCTTTAATGAAGAAAAGCTGGCATCAAGCTGATTCATTCTCATGGCGAGGGTAGGCTTGATACCGGTGATAATCAATTCCGTGCCGATTAATTTAAGCAGGTGGTGCAATTTGAAAATCCGGTCTGCGGTCTGTTCGTTTACCTCGGCCAGACCTGATAAGTCTATAATTAAGTAATCATCTTTAGATGCGGTTAATATGTCCGTCAAAGTTGTCACAATTGAATCAAATCGTTCTTCCGTTAAGTTTCCCACTAACGGCAAAGCGGAGATGCCGTTTCGGATCGGAACAACCGGTGTTGACAGCGTCGTGATTTCTGTGAGGGAATCCTCAAGGAGCTTTTCGTATTCTTTCTGCTCTGTAATGTCTTTTTGAAAACCGACAAAATAGAGCTTGTCTTCAACATAAAGAGGATCAATGTTGAGTTCATTCCAAAATGGGGTGCCGTCTTTTTTGACGTTTTTCAGCCGCACCGTGATCTTTTCTTTCTGGGTTAAGCTCTTTCTGATTTTCGCGACTTGTTGACGGTCGGTTTCTTTGCTTTGCAGAAATCTGCAGTTCTTACCTAATATCTCTTCGGAAGAGTAGCCTGTCATATCCATAAATCCCTGATTTGTATATATGATGGGATTGTCCTCAAGAGAGGGGTCTGTAATCACCACGCCGATGCGTGCGTGATCAAGCGCCTTTTTGATAAGCTCCAGCTGCTCCAGTTTTCCGGATACATTTGAGTCAGCCATGTAAAACCCCCTTTTGGCCGTAAAGCTGCGCGCTTTTTCAGCCATTGTTTCTCCCCTTTTTAAATGAATCTACAGTAACCGTAGCATAACATATGTTCTGATTCAAGCAACCGAAGTTTGCAATTTGTCATTCGGGCTTGTCCTCATATACACTGAATATATAAGGGGAAGGCACATCATCGCTAAGTAAGTGACTAGGTCATTGTCACTGGGTGAAAAATGAATCTAATGCATCAAGCTTACCGATCATGTGTTCACATATAATGGAAGAAACAAGCTTTTTACTTTCCTGCTCAATCGCCGGTATGTAGATATCGAAAATCATCGTATTCGTAAGGGGGCTGGATGGCCTGAAGTCGCTTTACTAAATAAGGGCTTTAGGAAGGTGATGAAGATGCTGCATCAGGTAATAATTGCTTGTGTAATTGGAGGAATCATGGGGGTTCTCGGTCATGTGAAAAAGAGAGGCAGGCTGGAGAAACCCAGAATGACAAAGCGGTTTATCTATCTCGGTTTTTTGGAAGATGGTTTTATCGGAATGGCTGCTTCCATCTTACTTGTCTTATCCGCTGACCCCGATTCAGGAATTCAACTCGTCATCTTATCCATAATCGCAGGCTACGGCGGAGAAGCTGTTCTCAGGAGCTTTGATTTTGTCAGAGAACAAAACAGTGATTCGGCCGAAGCAAAACCACACCAGCAAAAAAATCCTCCATCAAAATAATATCCCCGCTCATGACCCGTTCCGGGTACATTCCCATTGTATACAAACCTGCTTGCACTTATGAACAGAATTCTATAAAATACAGGTAAGATTACGGTAGCGATAAGAACAGTGAAGAGGAGCAGTAAGAAGCAGATTTTGCAATCAGAGAGTTGACGGCCGGTGCAAGTCAATCAAGTCTGTTTCCGAACTCGCCTCAGAGTTGCAGCGGCAAAACCGCTGACGCATAACTGCGTTAAAAGTATCAAGTGAGTGCGGCTCAAAACCGCGCTAACGAGGGTGGTACCGCGGGAAATAAAAATCTCTCGTCCCTTTTTGGGATGAGGGAGTTTTTTTAGTTTTAGAATAATCTGAATATAATCTTTCTCATCCCGTCAATACTTGGACTACATACGCCGTATTCAATCAGAAGGAGGTTTTTACGTTGAGTTTTCAGCATGAAAAAATAGAAAAGAAATGGCAGAATTACTGGTTGGATCATAAAACGTTCGCCGTCAGTGAAGAGAATGACAAGCCGAAGTTTTACGCGCTTGACATGTTCCCGTATCCTTCAGGAGCCGGCCTTCATGTCGGACATCCGGAAGGCTATACGGCAACCGATATCCTTTCGCGCATGAGACGCATGCAAGGATACAATGTGCTTCATCCGATGGGATGGGACGCGTTCGGGCTTCCTGCCGAGCAATACGCGCTTGACACGGGGAATGATCCGGCTGAGTTCACAAAACAAAATATAGATAATTTCCGCCGCCAGATCCAATCGCTCGGATTTTCATATGATTGGGATCGTGAAATCAATACGACTGATCCGGACTATTACAAATGGACGCAGTGGATCTTCACCAAGCTGTACGAAAAAGGGCTCGCTTACGTAGACGAAGTGCCGGTCAACTGGTGCCCGGCGCTCGGAACGGTGCTTGCGAACGAAGAAGTCATTGACGGCAAAAGCGAGCGGGGCGGCCATCCGGTTGAACGCCGCCCGATGAGACAATGGATGCTGAAAATCACCGCTTATGCGGACAGGCTTCTTGAAGATTTAGAAGACCTTGACTGGCCGGAAAGCATTAAAGACATGCAGCGCAACTGGATCGGACGCTCAGAAGGCGCAAACGTGCATTTTGCGATCGACGGCACTAATGACACGTTTACCGTGTTTACGACAAGACCGGACACGCTGTTTGGCGCGGCTTATGCCGTACTGGCTCCTGAGCATGAGCTTGTTGAGGCCATCACGACGCCTGAACAAAAAGAAGCGGTAGATGCTTATGTTAAAGAAGTTCAGGCGAAAAGTGACCTGGAACGGACGGATCTTGCGAAAACAAAAACGGGCGTCTTCACGGGCGCATATGCCGTAAACCCTGCAAACGGGGAAAAGCTGCCGATCTGGATAGCGGATTATGTCCTCGCCTCTTACGGAACGGGCGCTGTAATGGCCGTGCCGGCGCATGACGAACGTGATTTTGAATTCGCCAAAGTGTTCAGCCTGCCTGTCAAAGAAGTCGTAAAAGGCGGAAACACGGAAGAAGAAGCGTACACGGGAGACGGAGAGCATGTCAATTCCGGCTTTCTGAACGGACTGAATAAAGCGGAAGCGATTGAAAAAATGATCGCCTGGCTTGAAGAAACGAAAAACGGTGAGAAAAAAGTGACATACCGTCTGCGTGATTGGCTGTTCAGCCGCCAGCGCTATTGGGGCGAGCCGATTCCGGTCATTCATTGGGAAGACGGCACGTCAACAGCCGTTCCGGCGGAAGAGCTGCCGCTGATTCTGCCGAAAACCGATGAGATCAAACCGAGCGGAACAGGTGAATCACCGCTTGCCAACATTAAAGAGTGGGTGGAAGTCACTGATCCTGAAACGGGCAAAAAAGGCAGAAGAGAAACGAACACGATGCCGCAATGGGCGGGAAGCTGCTGGTATTTCCTCCGCTTTATCGACCCGAAAAATCCGGATCAGCTCGCTTCACCTGAGAAACTGGATAAATGGCTGCCCGTTGATATTTACATTGGAGGAGCGGAGCATGCCGTGCTTCACCTTCTGTACGCGCGTTTCTGGCATAAATTCCTCTACGATATCGGTGTCGTGCCGACGAAAGAACCGTTCCAAAAGCTGTATAACCAAGGAATGATTCTCGGGGAAAACAATGAAAAAATGAGTAAATCCCGCGGAAACGTCGTCAATCCGGATGAAATTGTGGCGTCTCACGGAGCAGATACGCTCCGCCTGTACGAAATGTTTATGGGGCCGCTTGATGCATCTATCGCCTGGTCTGAATCAGGTCTTGACGGAGCGCGCCGCTTCCTTGACCGCGTATGGCGTTTGTTTATCGAGGAAAACGGCGAGCTGACGGGCAAAGTGACAGAAGGCGCAGGCGAAACTCTTGAGCGCGTCTATCATGAAACGGTCATGAAAGTGACAGAAAACTTCGAAGCCCTTCGTTTTAACACGGGCATTTCTCAGCTGATGGTCTTCATTAATGAAGCTTACAAAGCGAATGAACTGCCGAAAGACTATATCGAAGGTTTTGTGAAGCTGCTTTCTCCTATTGCGCCGCATTTGGCTGAAGAGCTGTGGGAAAAACTCGGCCACGAAGGTTCGATTGCATATGAGGCTTGGCCTGCCTATGACGAATCAAAACTGGTGGACGATGAAGTGGAAATCGTCGTCCAGCTGAACGGAAAAGTAAAAGCGAAATTAATGGTTCCGGCTGATGCTGATAAAGCAGCGTTAGAACAGCTCGCACAAGCTGACGAAAAAGTAAAAGAGCAGCTTGAAGGAAAAACGATCCGAAAAATCATTGCCGTACCGGGCAAGCTTGTCAATATCGTGGCAAACTGACCGGGCGAAGCCCCTCTCCTACAGAGAGGGGCTTTTTTATCAGCCTCTATCATAGAAATTGCACCGCGGGCTTTGGTATACTTAATACCATAAAGATGAATGGGAGTGTCACACATTGAAAATAAATGAAATCAGCACAGCCGCACTGGAAGAAAAATTAAAAGCGGGAGAAGAGCTGTATCTGATTGATGTCAGAGAAGACGAAGAAGTTGCCGAAGGAATGATTCCGGAGGCCGTTCACATCCGCATGGGGGACATCCCTGAGAAGATGGATGCGTTAGACAAGGACAAGGAATATGTATTTATCTGCCGTTCCGGAAAAAGAAGCATGAACGTTTGTATGTATTTACATGAGCAGGGCTTCCGTACGGTTAATGTTGAAGGCGGCATGCTGGAGTGGGAAGGCGAAACAAAGCCGAAGAAATAACGCTTTGAAGTGAAAGAAGAAAAGGGATATGCGTCTTTTTCTTCTTTTTTTATAAAAAAACGGGAGGCGAATCAGGTGAAACCGATGATCCGCGCGATGAAAACAAACGATATCAAACAGGTCCGGCAAGTCGCAGAACGCAGCTGGCATCATACGTATGAAGGGATTATTCCCAGACACATTCAAGATCAGTTTCTCGAATCCGCCTATCAGGATGAGATGATGGAACGCCGGCTCTTGCATTCTCTGTTCTTTGTGGCAGAAGAAGAGGGGCGAGTGCTCGGTTTTGCAAATGCCACCCCGGTTCAAAAAGACGGAAATGCGGAGCTGACCGCCATCTATATTGACCCGGATTGCCAGGGAAACGGGATAGGCACGGCACTCCTTAAAGAATGCATCAGGCAGTCCGGCGGGGTAAAAAAGCTTTATGTCCATGCAGAAAAAGAGAACCGCATTGCCTTATCCTTTTATCAAGCGAAAGGGTTTCAATGGGTATGTGAATTTGAAGAAGACTTTAAAGGACACACTTTACAGACGGTCAAACTGGTACTGAACATATAAAAGCGTCCGGCCGCCCAGGACCGGAACGCGAATGATCAGTGATAAGCCGGAAGCCGGTCTTTGTGCGCTTCAAATAAGTCATCGCACAAAGATATGATGTCATTCATGGAAAGCTCGGCGCTCGTATGCGGATCAAGCATGGCCGCCTGATATACGGCTTCCTTTTTTAATGTAACGGCCGCTTCGATGGTTAAAAGCTGTGTGTTAATGTTTGTTCTGTTGAGCGCCGCGAGCTGCTCGGGAAGTTCGCCCGAATAGCACGGCATAATGTGGTTTTTGACGGCTGTGCAAGGCACTTCAACGACCGCTTTCGCCGGCAGATTCGGTATCAGCCCGGTATTCAGCACATTGCCGCCGAATGTGAACGGTTTGCCCGTCTCCATCGCTTCAATAATTCTCGAACCGTATTCTTTTGAGCGTTCATGCGTCAGGTTTTGGTTGTTGATGATGCCGTCTCTCATCGTTTCCCAATTGTTGATTTGTTCCGCGCATCTCCTCGGATATTCATCAAGCGGAATTTGGAGTTCATCTATCAGCTCCGGATACCGGCTTTTTATAAAATACGGGTGATATTCGGCATTATGCTCAGATGATTCCGTTACGTAGCAGCCGAATTTATCCATCAGCTCAAACCGCACCATGTCCTTATGTTTCGTCTTTTGTTTTTCGCGTGCCCGTCTTTTAATTTCAGGATATAAATCAATTCCGTCTTTTTTAATCTCCAAAAGCCAAGCCATATGGTTGATGCCGGCAATGCGTTCTTCCGTCCCTTCGTGATCCATGCCGAGTGAGTCAAACAGATCTTTGGTACATACCTGGACGCTGTGGCACAGGCCGACCGTTTTGACATTTGTATGTCTGAGCATCGCTCCGGTCAGAGAGGCCATCGGATTTGTATAGTTTAACAGCCACGCATCCGGGCAGACCTCTTCCATGTCTTTTGCGATGTCAAATAAAACGGGGATGGTGCGAAGGGAACGGAAAATGCCGCCTATTCCGACGGTATCGGCAATCGTCTGGCGGAGACCGTACCGCTTCGGGATGTCAAAGTCAATGACCGTCGCGGGTTTATAGCCTCCGACCTGAATGGCGTTTATCACATAGCCGGCGTGTTTCAGCGCCTGTTTTCGGTCATCGTAGGAGATGATGGATATACTCGTATTGTAGCGGTCTCTCATGTTTTCCAGCATGAGCTGGGATTCTTTCAGCCGTACAGCGTCAATATCATAAAGCGCGAATTCAAATCCGTTTAATGCTTCAGTCAGTAAGCAGTCCCCCAATACATTTTTTGCGAAAATCGTGCTTCCCGCTCCGATAAATGTAATTTTCTTCAACAGAAATTCCTCCCTTTTCTTCTCAGCCTTTGACCGCCCCGGAGGACAGCCCTGAGATAAAATATTTTTGAAGCGCCAAAAACAATACGACCATCGGCAGCATCGCCATGATCGCGGCTGCGGCGACTAAGTGAAGATTGTTCGCGTTTTCGCCGAAAAATCCCGCCATGGCCACGGTCAATGTCTGCACCTTTTGATCTTGTAAAAAGAAAATCGCAAATTGGTAATCGTTCCAGATAAACACGCAGGAAATAATGCAGACCGTTGCGGTAATCGGTTTCAACAAAGGAAACACGATTGTATAAAAAGTCCTGATCAATCCCGCGCCGTCCATCCTGGCGGCTTCCTCAAGCTCTTTCGGAATGGAAGAGCGGATAAACCCTGAATATAAGAAAACGGTCAGCGGCATATATGCAGCCGTATTAATGAGAATGGCTGCGGCATGCGTATTGATCAGCCCCGCATCAGCGACCATCTTGTATAAAGGAACCATGGAAGTCAAAGGCGGGATGATCATGATTGAAATCAAAAGGCCGAAGACGATTTTGTTCAGCTTTGTATTTCTTCTTGCGAGCGGGTATGCGGCAAGCGAACCCATGAAAATTAACAAGGCGGCGGAAACGGCTGTAATGATGATCGTGTTCAGAAAGGATTGCCCGAGAGAGGCACGTTCCCATGCTTCACGAAAATTTTGAAAAGAAAAGGCGGATGGCAGCGACCATTTTGAACTGTAGTCTCCTTTTGCTTTTAATGACGTGGTCAGCAAAATATAAAAGGGGACAATATGAATGCACGAGATAACGGCTGCCAACAGCGTAAAAATCCGCATTCGGGCTGTTTTCATGACATTTCCGTCTCCTTTCGCTTGAAATACACGAGAGCCGAAAAGCTGATGACAAGAATAATGACGGACATAAACACGCCTTGGGCGGCGGCATATCCCGCATCCTGCCGTTTAAAATATAAATCATACATAAACGTTGACATCGATTGAGAGGAATTGCCCGGCCCGCCTGCGGTCAGCGCGATAATGACATCAAACAGCTTCAGCCCGCCGATGATATTGATGACCATGTTGATGGTGACAGCCGGCATCAATAAAGGCAGGGTGATGGTGAAAAACGGCTGAAGACCTCCCGCGCCATCCATTTTTGCGGCTTCGTAATAATCTTTCGGAATGCTTTGCAGCCCCGCCAAATATACAATCATCGCAATGCCTGCGTATTGATATGTGTTAATCATGACGATAATCCACGGGTTTGCCGCAGGGCTTGCCAAGGCGTTGACAGGACCGATTCCCAGTGCGCCAAGCACATCATTCAGCGCACCCCCGTCATATGAGAAAATAAAATACCAAATGTATCCCATAATCAGCGGACTGATAATGACGGGCAGGTAGACGATCGTTCTTGTGAGCGCCTTCATTTTTAAGCTCTGATTCAAGAGCAGCGCATATAAAAGTCCGAGCATATTCTGAAAAAAAGTGCTTCCGATGCCGTAAAGCAAAGTGTTTTTCACAACAAGCCACGTGTCCGGATCTGTAAAAAGCCTTTTATATTGAGTGACTCCCACCCATTGATACGTCTGTGAGAAGCCGTTCCAGTTTGTAAACGTAATAAAAGCGCCTTTGACAAACGGAAAAATCATGAAAATAAAAACCGTGGCAAGGGCGGGAACGTACATCCACCATAGTGACGCGGATTTTACCGGCTTTTGATGTTGAAATCCTTGGGTTTCTCTTGCAAGATCACTCATTCTTTTTCAGCTCCCCGTGAATCAGATTGAAGCCGGAGCCGCTTATATTCCCTGCCGAGTTTCGCTGAAATTTCAGCGGGGGTTAAGATATCGGCCATCAGCTCCTGCCCGGCTGTTCCCATCACATCCCACATTCCGTTTGGCAAATAAAGGCGGTCAAAATAAGGCTGCACCTTAATATGCTGATAGCGCTTATAGTCATTTGCGTAGAAAATGTCCGTTTGCACATTCACTAATCCGGCCGGAAGCGAGGTCGCTTCGGCAATTGATTTTGCATGCTCGGGTCGGGCCATAAATGCGATAAACTGTTTCGCTTCTTCAAGCCGCGGGGAATCCTTGAATGCCGCCAGCGTGTAACGTTCGCCTCCGATCCAAACCGGCGCGTCTCCCTTGTGGACGGCCGGGGTCGGTATGATGCCGACTTTTACCTTCGGATTGATTTGAGCGACGTCTTGGCCGAGGGTGCCGCCCTGCAGCGTAAAGGCGATTTTGTTTTGCGCCATCAGTTCAATGAGCTGGGACCGTTTTGCCGTCACGGCATCTATATTGAGCAGGTTTTCCTTTTGCATCTCTTTCAGTTTGTCAGATAAATAGGTGAAGTGTGTCCAGCGGAAGGTTCCGTTTAACAGTTGTTTTTTGTAACGGTGTGCGGGATCTGTGATGAGAAGCGGTGCGGCGAATTGATCGTAATATTGGGCAAATGAGCTTTTCTCATAGCCGGCAAACCAGAAGGGGGTGACTGTTCCGCCGCTTTTTTCTTTAATCTGTCTCAATGCCTTCATAAAATCATCCATTGTTTCCGGCGATTTGATTCCGTATTTTTCCAACAACGTGCGATTGTAGGCCAGTCCGTCCTTTGCCTGATTCAGAGGGAAGGCGTATATTCTGCCTTTGGCGTCTTTGAGCATGCTGTTTAAATTCGGATCGAGCCGCTTCGTCCAAGACATGCCGCTGAGGTCGGCGGTATATTCTCCGTAGCGGATTTTGGCCCAGCCGTGTGTGTCGAAAAGATCGGGCATGTCACCGGCTGCCATTCTGACCCTCATCATATTTTCGTAGTCATTGCCTGGGAAATGAACGTTTACTTGAATGTCCGGATGTTCTTCTTGGAATGAATCAGCCAACTTTCTGAATACGGCGCGTTCGCTGTCTGAGGATATGGTGGAATAGACTGTCAATGTTTTCTGCTTTTCTCCGGCGCCGCTCTGTTCTGCCGAGCAGCCGGGAAGTATCATGCAAGTAAAAGAAAGAAACAAAGCCAGTAAGCGTTTCATCTTTTCCTCCTTTAAATATGATATAAACGCTGCGGGACACGTCACCTCCTTTCTTGTGACCCGCAGCTTTGTCTGACAATCAATGAAGTGGGGAGCGTCACGGCCAGCGGGACGGTTCTGCCGTTTAAACGGTCGAGAAGCAATTTGACACCCGTCCGGCCCATCTCTTCCGTGTATACTTTTACCGTTGATAACGGCGTGCTGGCGTATTCTGCCTCATCAATTCCGTTGAAGCTGACAACCGCCGTATCGCGCGGGACTTGAAGGCCGGCTTCCTGCAAGGCTTTTAAAGCGCCGACAGCCATCGAATCACTTGCGATAAAAAAGGCATCGGGGAGACTTCCGCCTTTGATGGCTTCATTCATCAGCCGAAACCCTTCGTGCATGCTGTATTCGCCGATCAGTACATGCTCCGGCTCGGCGCCGGCCATTTGTAAGAAAGCGGTCAGACGCTTATCCTCAATCGTTTTATTGCTGTTTACACCGTCTATGACGGTATGCTCCCGCTCCCGGCCGCCGATATAACCGAGCCGTTGGTAACCGAGCGACAGAAGATGTTCTATCGCCTTTTGCGTTGCGGCATAAAAATCCACGCTGACGGAATCGTAGCGGGCGGGATCGGGGGTGCCGTTAACAAATACCGCGTGCCTGAAAGCGGCGCTGATATTCGTAAGCGCCTCGTCTTGCAGGCTGCCGATGACGATGACGCCGTCCAGTTCGTGAAACATATGCTCTTGAAAAGAACCGAGATGGATAGAAGATGTGATAAAAATTTTTTGCCGAAAGCATTCTTCCTCAATGCCTTTTCGGATCGCCGAAAAATAAGGATCCTGCCGTTCTTCTTCCGGTGACAGGCAGCTGACAACGCCGATCAGGGGCGCTGAATCGCTGCGGCTGCGGTTCTTCCGTCTTTTTGCCGACGGCTGATAGCCCAGCTCATCGGCGATCCTCAGAACTTTTTCTCTTGTTTCATCAGTCACAGCCAAAGAGTCATCCTTATTCAAAATTCTCGATACTGTCGCGCTGGATACAGATGCCTGTAAGGCAATATCTTTGAGACGGACCATTTCGCATCTCCTTTTTACTAAATATTTACTAAACAGAAATGAACTGGTTATTGTTAAAATGATATTATCATACGAGAGTAAGCGTTTTCAACAACTATTTTCGGTTACTTTTAGTAAAAATCAGTAAAAAAGAAAATCTGTTTTTCTCTATCATATTTCAATTGAACCGGAATAAATTGATAGAGAAAGGAGAGGGTGATGTGCTGAAGATAGCTGTTTTTGATGAGGAGCATGAAAAGGATCTGCAGACTGAAGTCAATACATTTTTAAAGGGGATTTCTGATGAACAGCTCGTTGATATTAAATATACGGTAGCGGCGGCCTGTGATCCTGAAGGTGAGCAGCTTTATTGTTTTTCCGCTCTCATTTTATACCGAAAATAAAGAAGCCCGGACGAAATGCCGGGCTTCGTTGTTCATTATGCTTTTTTGACGCGGGGACTTCTCGGTTTTTGGTATTTCTCCGCTTGTTTGATTCCTTTTCTCTCGCTCGCTAATGACTTGTACAGAGACACGATCATCAGAAGGATCACGACTGAAAACGGAACCGCGGCGAGAATGGCCGTGTTTTGCAGTGCGGCCAGACCGCCGGAATATAATAATACCGCTGCCACGGCGGACTGGATGACGCCCCAGATGATTTTCACCCGGTTTGAAGGGTCTAATGAGCCGTAAGACGTTTGCATTCCAAGCACAAATGTCGCTGAATCCGCTGATGTAATAAAGAATACAGCGATCAGAACAAGCGTTAATACGGATGTCACCATTGTCAGCGGATAGTGGCTGAGTGCGCCGAACAGCATCGTATCCGTTGACATTCCCGCGACATTGAATACGCCTTTCTGCTGAAGATCCATCGCGGATACACCGAAGATCGCAAACCATAAGAAAGCCAATATACAAGGTGTCACCAATACCCCGATTAAAAATTCCCGGATCGTCCGGCCCCTTGATACACGGGCGATAAAAATGCCGACAAACGGCGACCAGGATATCCACCAGGCCCAATAGAAAATGGTCCAGCTGTTAATCCATTCGCGTTTTTGGGGATCATTCGGAGACAAGCGAAAGCTCATCTGCACGATATTTTGGATATATTGGCCGATAGAATCGGTAAATGAGTTCATAATCAGCACCGTCGGGCCTGCAATGAGCATAAAGATCATTAAAATAGCCGCGAGCGCCATGTTGGTATTGCTTAAGTATTTAATCCCTTTGCCGATGCCGCTCCACGCAGAAATCAAAAATAACACGGTCACGACAGCGATCAGGATCAGCTGAACGGAAAATGTTTTCGGAATGCCGAATAAATAATGCAGACCGCCGTTGATCTGAGTCGCTCCGAGCCCTAAGCTTGTCGCCACACCGACAACGGTCGCAAACACGGCGATACAGTCAATCGCTTTGCCGATCGGCCCGTTTACTTTATCGCCCAAAAGCGGTGTCAGTGTGCTGCTGATCAAACCGGGCGCGTCTTTTCTGAATTGAAAATATGCGATACATAAAGCGACAACCGCATAGATGGCCCAAGCGTGCAGCCCCCAGTGGAAAAATGTGTACCGGAGCGCATCACGAAATGCTTGGGGCGTTTCTGTTTCACCTGAGGGAGAGCTGATGGCGTAATGGCTGATCGGTTCCGCAGCCCCGTAAAATACCAAACCGATTCCCATGCCTGCGCTGAAAAGCATGGCAAACCATGATAATAAGCCGAATTCCGGTTTTTCCCCGGGTTTTCCGAGTTTTATTGTGCCGATCGGACTTACAATGAGAAAGAGACAGAAACCGACAAATATAGAAACGACCAGCAGATAATACCAGCCGAAAGAATCCGTAATAAATTTTTGTGCCGTATCAGTGACTTGCTGCAGGCTGTCAGGAGAAATGGCCCCCCATAAAACCGCAGCGGCTGTGATGACAATCACAATCCAAAAAACACTGGAGATGTTCTTCTTCAAACGTTCTCACCCTCTGACTATTTTTTTCAATACGCCATTTTGTTTTAGTATGGTCGTACGATTGCAGATCAATCCTTTCTTCCTATTCCCTCAATCAGGTGAAACAAAACGCAGAAAACTCTATCATGTTTTTGGTCAATTATCAACGGGGACGCTCAGGTAAGTGCGCTTTAAACCATTTAGAGCGAGCGTGAGAAACGTCCTGCATTCAAACCGGCGAGACGCCCCGTAACAAAGGCTGAAGTGATATTGTAGCCCCCGGTATAGCCGTGAATATCGAGTATTTCTCCGCAAAAATATAAGCCTTCCATTTTTTTTGACGCCATCTGTTTCGGCTCAATCTCTTTTACGGAAACACCTCCGCCTGTGACAAACGCTTTGTCCAAAGAAAGCGTTCCGTCAGCGGCAACCGTAAATTGTTTGCAGTCTTTGACAAAAGCCCTGAATTGATCCTTCGGCAATTCCGTAAAGCTTGTCTGCGGATCAAGACCGTTCCGTTCCAGAAGAAAAAGCAGGTACCGTTCCTGCATCCACGGCTTCAGCGCATTTTTGAGCGCTTTTTTCGGTGCGTCTTTCAGTTCCTTGTGCATCTTTTGAAATAACTCTTCCTCGTTGATGCCTGGAAACAGATCGATGCGGAGTTTGACCTCTGGCTGCTTTTTCAGTTCTTTGACGACAAACTGGCTGCAGCGGAGAATGGCGGGGCCTGACAAGCCGAAATGGGTAAACAGCATGTCCATCACGTGTGTGACGATTGGTTTGCCTTTTTTATTCAGAACGCTGACGGCCGCGTTTCTAAGAGACAGCCCCTGAAGTGTTTTTTGTTTAATAAACGGTTCTGACGACGTAACCGGCACTTCCGTCGGAAAGAGTTCGGTCACGGTATGACCGGCCGCTTCCGCCCATGCATAGCCGTCTCCGGTGCTGCCGGTATGCGGGACTGATTTTCCGCCGACCGCGATAATGACGGCGTCTGCGTTAATGTGTTCGTCATTGTTTGTCGTAATGCCTGCTGTCCTGCCGTTCTCGTACCGCACTTCTTTGATTTTTTCATTTGTACGGATGGTGACATTCAGTTGTTTTAATCGGTTCAAAAGCGCATCGACAACGCTTTGTGCTTTGTCCGTCACCGGGAACATGCGCCCGTGGTCTTCTTCTTTCAGCTGAATGCCGAGTTTTTCAAAAAAGGCGATGATATCTTCATTATTAAATTCGGAAAACGCGCTGTATAAAAAGCGGCCGTTGCCGGGGATGTGTTTGATGATTTCTTCAACGGGGAGGCGGTTGGTCACGTTGCAGCGCCCGCCGCCGGAAATCGCCAGCTTCCGTCCCAGCTTGTTTCCTTTATCGATTAATAATACGTCCGCGCCTTCTTCGCCTGCCGCAATCGCAGCCATTAAACCGGACGGGCCGCCGCCGATCACAATCACGTCATAATGTTTCATCTTTCATCAACAACTTTCTTTTTCACGTATAATAGGCGGAAATGTCCGCTTTCTGCTATTATAGCGAAAGAAAGGGAATCCTTAAACGTATTTTGTTTTTTAAAGAGTTTTCCCAAAAAGTTTCCCGCTGTAATTATTACCGTCTAATTGCCCAGTTGTGTTAAAATAGAAAAGTTGAATCTTCGTAGAAAATGGTGATGAGGAAACATGTCAAGCAAATTGTTAAGGGGCACGTTCGTGCTGACGCTCGGCACCTATATATCGCGGATTTTAGGGATGATTTATCTGATCCCGTTCGGAGCGATGGTCGGAGCGACGGGCGGAGCTTTGTTTCAATACGGATATAATCAATATACACTGTTTTTAAACATTGCCACGATGGGATTTCCCGCCGCGGTTTCAAAATTTGTCTCGAAATATAACTCCAAAGGAGACTATGAGACGAGCAGGCGGATGCTGAGAGCGGGAATGTCGGTTATGCTCGTAACCGGGATGATCGCTTTTTCAATTCTTTATATTTCGGCGCCGTTTTTTGCGGAAACATCTCTCGGCGGCACGAGTAACAACGGACTTACGATTGACCACGTCGTTTATGTTATCCGGATGGTCAGTCTGGCACTTTTGGTCGTGCCGATTATGAGTCTTGTGCGCGGTTTTTTCCAAGGTCATCAGATGATGGGGCCGACAGCTGTTTCACAGGTTGTGGAGCAGCTTGCCCGGATCATCTTTTTATTGGGCGCAACGTATTTGATTTTAAGAGTGATCAACGGCGGCCTTGTCATCGCAGTCGGATACGCGACTTTTGCGGCGCTGATCGGATCATTCGGAGGGCTTGTCGTCCTTTATATTTACTGGAATAAGCGGAAGGGCGATCTTCTGGCGATGAAGCCGAATCTCGTCCCGTCTGCGAACTTAAGTTATAAAAAAATGTTCATTGAGCTTTTTAGTTATGCCGCTCCTTACGTATTTGTCGGACTGGCGATTCCTTTGTATTCTTATATCGATACGAATACGTTTAATAAAGCGATGATTGCGGCAGGCCATAAGGATATCAGCCAGGACATGCTTGCGATTGTCACTCTTTATGTGCCGAAGCTTGTCATGATCCCGGTTTCTCTGGCGACCGCTTTCGGTCTGACGCTGATTCCGACGATTACTGAATCGTTTACGAGCAGGAATTATAAGCTTTTGAACCAGCAGATTAACCAGACGATGCAAATCATTCTGTTTTTGGTTATTCCCGCAGTTGTCGGGATGTCCGTGTTATCGGGTCCGGCCTATACGTTCTTCTACGGCTCTGAAAGTCTTCGCCCGGATATCGGACAGGATATATTGTTCTGGTACGCGCCTGTCGCGATTCTGTTTTCTCTGTTTACCGTAAACGCCGCGATCCTGCAAGGGATTAATAAGCAGAAATTTGCTGTCGTGAGCCTTTTCATCGGCGTCATTATAAAAGTGGTGCTGAACGTGCCGCTGATCAAGCTGTTTCAGGGAGACGGGGCCATCTTGGCAACGGCGCTCGGTTATATCGCTTCTCTTCTGTACGGTTTTATCATGATTAAGCGCCATGCGGGCTATTCGTATACGGTACTTATAAAACGGGTCATTTTAATCGCAGTCCTGTCCGTCGTGATGGGAGTCGCGGTCAAGCTGACTCAATGGCTGCTCAGTTTCTTTGTAACATACCAAAGCGGCCAGGTGCATGCGGCGATTGTCGTCTTTGTCTGCGCCGCTGTCGGCGGTGCGGTGTACATGTTTGCCGCGTACCGAATCGGATTTTTACAGAAAATGTTTGGAAACCGTCTGCCCCGCGTTTTGAGGAGAGGCAGGCATTCCGCCCATTGAGAAATAATGAATAGTCCGCTTATCGCGGGCTTTTCTTTTTAAAGGAGAGGATCAGGATGAGACTTGATAAGCTGCTTGCCAACAGCGGATTCGGCTCAAGAAAAGATGTGAAAAAAATCGTCAAGGCTGGGGCTGTCATGATTGACGGAGAGCCGGCGAAAGATGTGAAAACCCATGTCGATCCGGAAAAACAGGACATCACGGTATACGGAGAGCCGGCAGACTATCGTGAATTTATTTATGTCATGATGAATAAGCCGCAAGGAGTCCTGTCCGCTACCGAAGACAGCCGCCAGCAAACGGTGGTTGATCTGCTGACACCTGAAGAACAGCGATTTGAACCGTTTCCGGCAGGACGTCTTGATAAGGATACGGAAGGCTTTTTGCTTCTGACTAATGACGGGCAGCTCGCTCATCGCCTGCTTTCTCCGAAAAAGCATGTGCCTAAAACATATGAGGTCCGGTTAACCTCGCCTCTGTCACCGGAAGACATCGTTCATCTGGAAAGAGGCGTCGTCATTGAAGGAGGCTATAAGACGAAGCCGGCAGCCGTTGAAATCATTACAGAAAGCCCGGATGAAACGGTGATTCATTTGACCATTACAGAAGGCAAATATCATCAGGTGAAGCTGATGGCAAAGGCAGTCGGAAATGAAGTGGCTTATTTGAAGCGGCTTTCGATGGGGGCTGTTTCTCTTGACCCGGATCTTAAACCGGGAGAATTCCGCGAGCTGACTGAAGAAGAGCTCGAAACGCTGAGAGGCGCTGAAGTGTAATCGATATCAGAAAAGCCCAAAACAGATTTGTTTTGGGCTTTTTATATAGAGGAACAAAAAACAAGGCAAAGACGCTGCTTTGCCTTGCAGCATGTCAGGCCGAAAAGGGCCTTATGTAATTGTTCGCTTAAGATGTAATTTTCACTTTTTTTCGTGTTGTCTCCCACTTGCCTCGGCTAGGACTATGAACAAGATCATTGTATGCTAACACATTTAAGTCTCGCTGAATGGTTCTAGGTGTAATGCCGAATTCATCAACCAGTTCCTGTGTTGTCACAAGGCCTTTTTCCTGGATGAACATGTAAACTGATTTAATCCGAGTCAGCATACGATTTGTTGAAGGTTTCAAAAAACCACTCCCTATCATAAGATCGGATGGACTTGATATACCACAACTTTCGACTCTAAAACTTCGTACGAATAAGCAACAAAGGATGACATTCTGTTTTTTCTCTTTTAACTGCCTCCATTATACACGATATGGACAACATGAATCTAGGAATAAGCGCAGATAATTTTTTCCAAATGGGTGCCGCCTTGGTGCATTACTATGCCCGGTCCGCTTTTAATATTATGGAAACTGAAACTTTTTTTATACATGTCCGTATGAAAACGGGGGAGTGAGAAGTTTGGGAGAATTATTGAATGCAAACATTGTCTGCGCCGGTTATGCTGACAGGCCGAAGGTGATTTCTGATGTATCTCTGTCAGTCAACGCTGGTGAAATTGCCGGTTTAATCGGAGCGAACGGCGCGGGGAAAAGCACAGTGATAAAGGCGGTTCTCGGGCTTTTCCGGGATATAGAAGGCGGTATTGAGTGGAATGATTCATCTTATGCTTACATACCGGAGCGTCCGAGTTTTTATGATGAACTGACGCTTTGGGAGCATCTCGAGCTGACCGGGTCATTGCGGGGTATAGAAGGAGAAGAATGCCGTGAGCGGGCAGGGCGGCTGCTTGAAGAGTTTTCGCTGACGTCTGTAACACATGATTTGCCTTCCGGTTTTTCAAAAGGGATGCAGCAAAAATTGATGCTCATACAGGCATTTTTGGCGAAGCCGGATATTTACATCATTGATGAGCCTTTTATCGGACTTGATCCGATCTCAACGAAGCTGTTTACCGACATGCTGATTGCTGAGAAAGAAAGGGGCGCGGGAATTTTGATGTGCACTCATGTTCTGGATACGGCGGAAAAAATCTGCGACCGGTTTTATTTGCTGGATCAGGGCGCTCTGCTTCTTCAAGGCACGTTAGAGGAGCTTCAGGAAAAAACGGGGAGCCGTTCACTGCTGGATTGCTTTTATTCAGCGGTTCGGAGCAGTCAGCGATGACCGGGCGGGCTTTGTTTTTTCAAAGGCTGTTTCATTATTGGCGGTATCAATGGAAGGTGTTCCAGACGGTCATTGATTGGACGGTCGCGCTGTATATCGTTCTTCCCGCTGCCGCATTTGCCGTTTATCAATATGCTGATTGGCTGAACGGCAGAGGGCTTCTTAATGGAGCGGCAGGAGTATTAGGATGGGGCTGGCTGTATGTATTCAGTGCCCTGCTATTGTGCACGGGTTTTATTCATACCTTTTTGCTGGAAGCGGATCACGTATTTTTGGTGCATGCAAAACATCTGATGCAAAAGCTGAAACGGTACGCGCTTTTGTATTCGATGTTCCTTTCTCTTATCAAATGGGGTGCGCTTGCCGTATTGTTATTTCCCTTATGGCGCCAATACGGTGACTGTACCTTACCGGCATATTCGGGTATGTTTTGCTGTCTGTTCGGCTTCCATACTGCAATATTAGCGGTGCACCGGCACAGAAAAAACAGCAGGCGGACATTCGGGAATCAGGCGGCGGGCTGGCTGAAAGTGATGGTTCTGATGGCGGGTGCGTTTTTTATGATCGTCTTTGCCGCCGAATGGTATTGGCTTTGGCCGGCGGGATGTATATTGTTCATCTGTTCCGCTCTTTTGACTTGGAAAGGGACGGAGACATTATCAGCCTTTGAGGAAGAAGTGCTTGAGGAGAACAGGCGCAAGCTTTCATTCGCGGCCTCTGTTTTGATGCTCAGCCATGATGTGCAGCTCCCGAATGGTAAACATAAAGGGCGGAGCAAGCCGTTTTTATATCCCGGCTCAAAGCACATCTTTACAAAACGGTCGGCGTATACGGCGTGGAAAGAATTGTTCTTTAAAGTGCTGATCCGAAACGGCGGGTATCTCCGGCAGCTTTACCTTTTAACCGCGGCTTTTACGGCTCTTATTCTCGTTCTTCCGGTCTTAGTGAAGCCGGCAGTCCTCATTTTGTTTGCGATCGTCAGCCGCTATGCCGCGTCACTTTTATTTGACCGGATCACGGATAAACCGGTTTTAAGCGGTATCAAGAGAGACAGTGATGACTATTTCAGGGCGCGAAACAGCGCATTAACCGTCATCCAAGTCATCTGTTCCGCCTGGTGTCTCATTGCCGCGATTCTTTCCGTTCTTTATATGTGAAAATCCCTTTCCGAAAAAGGAAAGGGATTTTTCTTAATGTCCGTTCAAAATAAAAAGCTGAAGAAAAAACAGCACGGCGAAGATGATGACTAAAGGATGGATTTCGCGCCATTTTTTCTTAGCTGCTTTAACAAGCGGATATGAAATGAAGCCGAGTGCGATTCCGGTTGAAATACTGGACGTTAAAGGCATCGCCAAAATGACGAGAAAGGCCGGGAACGCTTCATCAAGCTCATTCCAGCGGATATTCGACACAGCACCCATCATCAGGCTGCCGACAATAATCAGAGCCGGTGACGTAATCGCGGACACTTCCGATAAGACGCTGACAAGCGGGCTGAAAAACATGGAAACGGCAAACATAACGGCAATCGTCAGCGCCGTCAGACCCGTTCTTCCGCCGGCCGCCACACCTGCTGAAGATTCAACGAACGCGGTCGTCGGGCTGGTGCCGAAGATGCTTCCCACCGTCGTAGCGGTCGAATCAGCCAACAGCGCTCTTCTGGCATTCGGCAGCTGATTGTTTTTGATCAATCCCGCTTGTTCGGCGACACCGATCATGGTGCCGGTCGTGTCAAAAATCGTAACGAGAAGAAAAGAAAACACAACGGCGTACAGACCGTGATGCACGACATCCCCGAGGGCTCCGAACGGATTTGTGATCAAAAGCCCCTCCGGCAGGTGCGGGAAGGACATGAATCCTTTCGCGAAATGGATCTGTCCGGTCAAAAAGGCAATGATAGCGGTCAGCGCCATGCCGATGAACAGAGCCCCGTTAACATTCAGCACCATCAGTACAATACTGATGATAAGTCCGATAAGCGTTAAAATGACGGCGGGCGAATGAAGATCGCCGAGTGCGACCAGATTAGATTTATCAGCCGTGATGATTCCGGATTGGCGTAAGCCGATAAAAGCGATAAATAAGCCGATGCCGGTCGTAATTCCGTATTTTAAATTGTCCGGAATCGCTTCTATAAGTTGTTTTCTTAAAGGCGTTAACGATAAAATAATAAAGATGACTCCCGCGATAAAAACGGCGCTGAAAGCCGTCTGATACGTAATGCCGCTGCCTGTGCCGACAACGTGAAAGGCAAGATACGCGTTTAAGCCCATGCCGGGGGCAATGGCGATCGGAAAATTCGCAGCGAGAGCCATCCATAAAGTTCCGACAATGGAAGCGATAATCGTCGCGGTGAACACCTGGTCAAACGGAATTCCCGCATTGGAAAGGATCACCGGATTGACGACAATGATATACACCATTGTGAAAAAGGTGGTCAATCCCGCGGTAATTTCTCTTTTTATTGTCGTTTGATGCTTGTCGAGATGAAACATAAGTACCTCCAATGACGAACATTTTTTCAAAACATCATCTATATTATTCGTTTTATCGACATTTTGCAAGTCTTTATCAAGAAAGGGGATTTGTGATGAACTGGGAAGTTGAAGTCATCAGAAACAAAGAAGATCTGATCCGTGACACGCAGAAGTTTTTGCAGATCAACAGCGTAATGGACGAATCAACAGCCGGTCCCGGCCGGCCGTTTGGAGAAGGCGTCAATGCCAGCCTGACGTCACTGCTGGAATTCGGTGAAAAAGAAGGCTTCACCGTAAAGAATCTTGATGGCTATGCGGGCCATATTGAATGGGGAACGGGTGACGAAATCGTCGGCGTTCTGTGCCACGTCGATGTCGTTCCGCCCGGAGACGGCTGGACGAGCGATCCGTTTTCAGCCGATATCAGGGACGGCCGGATATATGCCAGAGGCGCCATAGATGATAAAGGGCCGACAATGGCGGCGTTTTATGCGCTGAAAATCGTCAAAGACATGCAGCTCCCTTTATCCAAACGCGTGAGAATCATCATCGGAACGGATGAAGAAAGTGATTGGAGATGTGTGGATCACTATTTCAAACACGAAAAAATGCCTGACATCGGCTTTGCTCCTGACGCGGATTTTCCGATCATTAACGCCGAAAAAGGAATTATAGATGCGTCACTGCGCATTGCAAAAAGCGCTTCTGACAAAGACGCAAAAAACGGGCTACTGTCATTCCGTTCAGGACTGCGCTTGAACATGGTGCCGGATGCGGCTGAAGCGGTTATTGAAGGGGACGGTCTTGATGCCGTGCACGCATATTTCAGCAAATGGCTTGAGCAGTCAAAAACACAAGGTGAAGCAGTTTCGGAAAATGGAAAACTGACGCTTCGGGTATACGGAAAATCATGCCACGCGATGGAACCGGATAATGGTGTCAATGCCGGCTTAAAGCTTGCTGAATGCCTTAACGGAACAGAGCTGGATGAAGCCGGAAAGCACTTTGTCAAAACCGTCAGTGACTATTTTTTAAATGATACACGAGGCAAAAAACTGAAAATTAATTGCAGGGATGACATCAGCGGAGAGCTTACATTGAATGTCGGCACCTTTACATACAGAAAGGGTGAGGAAGGAGAACTCGGCATCAACATCCGTTATCCCGTCACTTCAGACAGCAAAGTCATCCGTGATGCTTTTACGTCTGCTGAAGAATTCCGGCTTGAAGAATTTAAAGACAGCAAACCGCACCACGTTTCTGCCGATCATCCGCTCGTAAAGATGCTTCAAAAGGTTTACGAAGGACAGACGGGAAAGAAAGCGGATCTGATTTCAATCGGCGGAGGAACGTATGCGAGATCCCTTTCGGCGGGCGTCGCGTTCGGGCCGCTGTTCCCCGGCCGGCCTGACAGCGCGCATCAAAAGGATGAGTACATTGAAATCGATGACCTTCTCCGGTCAACCGCTTTATACGCCGAAGCCATTTATGAGCTTGCCAAGTGATAATAAAAAGGGACGCCGAAAGCGGCATCCCTTTTTATCATTCAAATGACCATAAATCCGTTGATAAATAACGTTCTCCCGTATCGGCCGTCATACAGATGACGATCTGTTCGGAAGGGAGGCGTTTTGCGGTTTCAATGGCGGCGAAGCAGGCGGCGCCTGAAGACGGGCCGACGAGTATACCTTCTTCCCGGGCCAGACGGCGTGTTGTCGTATACGCATCTTCATCAGATATTTTCATGATTTCATCGTAAACGTCCTGATTCAGTATGCCGGGAATAAATCCGGGGCTTGTCCCGACAAGCTTATGAGCGCCGGGTTTTCCGCCAGACAGGACGGGAGACCCCGCGGGCTCGGCGACATGAACAATCATATCCGGGAAAAGCTCCCTCAGCGTTTCTCCGGTTCCGGTAATGGTTCCGCCCGTTCCCGCCGTTGCCACAAAAGCACCGAGCGGTCTGTTGAGCTGCTGAACGGCCTGATAGATTTCAATGGCGGTCGTTTTTCGGTGGGCATCTGGATTTGCGCCGTTATCGAATTGCATAGGGATAAAACTTCCCGGAATCTGTTCGGCGAGTTCTTTCGCTTTTTTGATGCTGCCGGGCATTCTTTCCGCCCCCGGTGTTAACACAACCTCCGCGCCGTACGCTTTCAGGAGGTTGATGCGTTCTTTCGTCATCGTGTCAGGCATGACGAGGATTGCCTTGTAGCCGCGCGCCGCCGCGTTCATCGCCAGGCCGATGCCTGTGTTGCCGCTTGTCGGTTCGATGATGACAGAGCCGGGTTTTAAATGCCCGCTGTTTTCCGCCTCAATGATCATATTGTAAGCCGCTCTGTCTTTGACACTGCCGCTCGGGTTAAACGATTCTAATTTTAAATAGACCTGTGCTGCATGTTCTGGCTGAAGACGATTGAGCTTTACGATCGGTGTGCCGCCGATCAGCTCCGCCGTGCTGTTTACGATTTTCAAGGCCGGCTCATTCCTTTCTGTATAAAACGTTCGGTACATAATATCCTATCATAATGAGCGGACAGGGTTCTCCTCTCCGCTTATCCGTTTTATAATAACACCATAACCAAAGAGGGGGAGATCCTCGTATGAGAGCTTCATTGCCGCATTATTTTATCGGCATTCCGATTCCGGCTGACATTGCTGAACCGATTTGGGAAGCAGCCAAAAAGGAGCCGGCGTTATCATTCAAAAAATGGGTGCACCCGCATGACTATCATATTACACTCATTTTTCTCGGAGCCGCGGATGAAGAACGGCTTGCGAAATTATCGTCTCTGCTCGCAGATGCTGCGTCGGCAGCGCAGCCGTTTACCGTCCAGTTTCAGCATCTGGATATTTTCGGCGACCGCAGACAGCCGAGAGTGCTTCACCTTGAGCCCGAACGGAATGAACTGCTCTTTGATTTGCGGGAAAAAACAAAACAGGCTGTTTTGAAAGCCGGTTTTCAAGTGGAAAAACGCCCGTATCACCCTCATATGACGATGGCGCGGAAGTGGGCGGGAGACCGGCCGTTTCCTGACGATCTGCCGTTTGAAAGCGGCAGGGTGCAAAGTGCCGTCAGCCGGTTTTCCCTGTTTCAGACCCATCTTGACCGGTCGCCTAAATACGAAGAAATCGCACAGTTTCAATTGACATAAACAAATATTCGGAGTGGAGAAATCACATGGCACAGATCATCAAAATTCACGACTGCATATCCAGATATGAACTTGATCCATATCATTATATGAACCAGTTTATCCGGCTGAAGAAAGAACGCTTTGAGGCGCTTCTTGAAGCGTTTGACCGGATGACGGAAGAAAAAGAAACGGAAACGGCTGCCGGCGGGGAAACCGATCAAGCGCCGGCCAGGAAAATATTTTCCTTAAAAAAGAGAAAAGAAGAAAATACGGCCGATATAAATGAAAAGAGGCACCAATGGTTTGATGAGCCGGAGGGAGAAGAGGCGCTGTTCGGGAATCTCCCGTCTCGAAAGTCTGAGCTCGCGCCTTTTTTCAAAGATCAGCTGTATGACTTTCAATTAAAATGGGCGAGCTCCACGCTTTCTCAAAAGTCTGAGCTTTCACAGGCGGTCAAAAGGGACGGGATGTTAAAAATGCTGGCTCAAAAGCTGCCCGATTCCTATTTTGTGATGTATCATCCGGTTCTGCAAATTCAGCAGGCGTCCGTCGAACTGAGCATGATCATCATCTCGCCGCTGGAGATTTTCTGCGCCGCTTTTATGGAAGCGGAAGAGGACAGCGTATATATCGGTTCAAAACACCGTTTTTGGGAAGAAAGGGGCTCCGGCAGCACGCGTCAAGTATTGAATCCGTCTCTCAGCCTGCACCGGACAGGCTCGGTCGTTTCGCAAATCGTAAAAGAAAAGAAGGCCGACATTCCCGTGCGGAAGCTTTTGCTCAGCAGAACGTCTTATATTGATTATCCGGAGCCGCCGTACGGGCTGGAAATAGCTGATAAACGGACTGCCGCAGAGTGGCTGGAAAAGCAGCAGAAAAATACGGCGCCGATCAAGCACCACCAGCTGAAGGCGGCGAAGGCTCTTTTGTCTTACGGCTTGAGCAATTCAAGCCGGAGACAGGAATGGCTAGATTAAAACGGACGTTTGCCGGCTGTCTCTTCATCTATGAAGAAGGTGAAAACAAACGATGAGTCAATGGTTTTTTATTATTAATCCGGTCTCAGGAGGCGGGCGGGGCCGGCGTGTCTGGAAATCAGTTCAAAAAGAGCTGAACAGGCGCGGGGTCAGCCACCGCTCTTTTTTGACCGGGCGTCCCGGACATGCGGAAGTGCTGGCGAGGCAGATTTCAATGATGCAGGATCATAAGCTTAAGCGGCTGTTCGTCATCGGCGGTGACGGGACGATGCATGAAGTCATTAACGGACTGAAAGGAACGGACCAGATTGAGCTGACCTTTGTGCCCGCCGGTTCGTACAATGACTTTTCCAAAGGGCTCGGTATTAAGAAGTCGGCGCTCCTCCAAGAAATCAAAAGTCTGCACCGCCCGCTCACACGGAAATTTTTTGCGGGAAACATCAACTTTTTTCATGACACAACGCAATCACTTTATTTTATTAACCACCTGTCTGTCGGCTTCGATGCCTCAGTTTTGAAGGCAGCGGCGAATTTTCCGTTATCGCGCGTTCTTCGGTTTTTGCGTCTCGGCTTTGTGATTTACCCGCTCGCGCATTTACATACGGCCTCGGGGTTTCAGCCGTTCAGATTTGTTTGCACGGCAGACGGCCAGAGGCGAGAATTCCGCAATGTCTGGTTTGTCATAGCGGCTAATCACCCTTATTACGGAGGCGGCATGAAAGCGGCGCCTTCAGCAAATCCCCGTCAAAACCATTTTGATATTGTCATCGCAGAAAACCTGTCCTTTTTCTCGCTGTATCGTTTTTTATGGGCGATGAGCTTCGGCCGGCATATCAAAATGGACGGAGTGACGATGATAAAGGGGAAGGAATTCGTTTTTGAAACAGATGGGAAAATTCCGTTTCACGCTGACGGCGAGCTGATCGGAACGACGCCGTTTCGGCTTATGCCGGGCGGTACGCCGTTGAAAATAAAAACATAATAAACAAATGAAACCCGTCAAATGTTTTACGGCAAAGAGCGGTTCGCGGCATAAATCTTCAGAATTCACAGGTGTTCTTGCTAGTTTTGCTTGACGAAGTTTGTGCTGTAGCGCTAAAATTTATAGGACGGCTATTGATTAGCATATGAGACTCTCAATAGCTGTCTTTTTTATTCTCATGAAATTGTTTATGACAGGCCGCTCCGCCAATAGAGAAAGGCTGGAGGCCTATTCTAAAATATTTTAAGAAATGATGGGTTGAACATTGATATGAACTGGTTGGGACAATTACTAGGTAGCGATTGGGAGATCTTCCCCGCCGGAGGAGCTACAGGAGATGCATATTATGCGAAACATAACGGCCAACAGCTTTTTTTAAAACGTAATAGCTCGCCCTTTTTAGCCGTGTTATCCGCCGAAGGCATTGTTCCGAAGCTGGTTTGGACGAAACGGATGGAAAACGGAGACGTCATTACGGCTCAGCATTGGATGGCGGGCAGGGAGCTGAAGGCAAAGGATATGAGCGGACGCCCGGTGGCTGAGCTGCTCCGCAAAATCCACACATCAAAAGCTTTGCTCGACATGCTGAAAAGATTGGGAAAAGAACCGCTTGATCCGGGCGCCCTTTTGTCGCAGCTGAAGCAGGCCGTCTTTGCCGTGCGGCAATTTTCGCCGCTTATTCAGGAAGGCCTTGCTTATTTGGAAGCTCATGTGGATCAGGTGCAATTCGGTGAAAAAGTCGTTTGCCATTGTGATGTGAATCATAATAACTGGCTTCTGTCTGAAGACAACCAGCTGTATTTAATAGATTGGGACGGCGCCATGATAGCTGATCCGGCCATGGATCTCGGCCCTTTATTGTATCATTACGTCGAAGAGCCAGCGTGGGACAGCTGGCTTGGGATGTACGGCATGAAGCTCACGGAAGGGCTTCGGCTGCGGATGGCGTGGTACATGTTATCAGAGACCATCACCTTCATCGCCTGGCACAAATCAAAAGGAAACGACAAAGCGTATCATGATGCCATGGAAGAGCTTCATGCCCTGATGAAGCGGATTGTCAAGTAGTCAGGAGTACGAATCCATCTGCTCCACCCATTGGGACAAATGGTTTTGGTGCTCCTGAATATGCGTGTCGATGGAATCGGCCGTGATGCCGGACTGGCTGTAGCGGTAGACATCCTCGAGCACGTTTTTTATATTTGAATCAAGCCCGGTGTTGGCCATCAGTGATTTGATGACGCGCTCCAGCTGTTCATACTCGGCAACCGTGCCGCAGCAATCCAATTGATGGTCGGCCAGTATGTCCTTTAATAACCGGACCTGATGTTCGCTTGTTAAGCCCATGATTCATATACACATCCTTTCTGTGTCATACATTGTGCAAAGCGGTGCGGTTTTATGCATCACATGAGTGTTCCGGACCGGGGAGCCTCTTTTTTTATGCAGCCGGCGCCTTTAAAAGGCGCTTGCGGCTCTTTATGTTTCATGGTATGTTGTTACTCGAAATTATAGATAGAGGTGTCAATCATATGAGAATGCGCCATAAACCTTGGGCGAATGATTTTCTGGCAGAAAACGCTGACATCGCCATCAGTGATCCGGCCCAGTATAAAGGGCGGTGGAACACGGTCTTTGGCAATGACAACCCGATCCATATTGAAGTCGGTACGGGAAAAGGGCAGTTCATTTCAGGAATGGCCAAGCAGAATCCGGATATCAACTATATCGGGATTGAGCTGTTTAAAAGCGTCATCGTCACTGCCGTCCAAAAAGTTAAGGACAGCGGGGCTCACAATGTCCGTTTGTTAAATATAGACGCGGAAACACTGAATGACGTATTTGAACGGGGAGAAATCAAGCGCGTATATTTAAACTTTTCTGACCCGTGGCCGAAAAACCGCCACGAAAAGCGCCGTTTAACATTTAAAACGTTCTTGAAAAAATACGAAGAAGTGATGGGCGAAACAGGTGAGATTCATTTTAAAACCGATAACCGCGGTTTATTCGAATACTCTCTGAAAAGCTTTTCCGAATACGGCCTGCTTCTGACGGAAGTCAGCCTTGATCTGCACAACAGCGATCCGAAGGGCAATATTATGACAGAATACGAAGAAAAATTCTCCGCGCTCGGCCAGCCGATTTACCGGGCCGAAGTTGAATGGAGAACAAAAGACAGACTCTGATGCGGGAGTCTGTTTTTTTATGCCGCCATTTGCTACCATTACATCAGGAGGGATCAAGATGGAGACATTGAATATTGGGAATATTTCATTAACATGGCTGGACGGCGGTGTAACGCATATGGACGGCGGAGCGATGTTCGGCGTTGTTCCGAAACCTTTATGGTCGAGAAAATACCCCGTAAATGACAAAAACCAGATTGAATTAAGAACAGACCCGATTCTGATCAGAAAAAACGGCCTGAATATATTGGTTGACGCGGGTATCGGCCGAGGGAAATTCTCTGATAAACAAAAAAGGAATTACGGCGTAACACAGGAATCCAATCTGAAACAATCTCTTCGTGACCTCGGGCTTTCTTGTGAGGACATTCATATTGCCGCGATGACCCATCTTCATTTTGACCATGCATGCGGCCTGACGGAGTACAGCGGAGAGGAGCTTGTCTCTGTTTTCCCGAATGCCCGCATTATCACTTCTGCAACAGAGTGGCGCGAAATGAGAAACCCTAATATCAGATCGAAAAATACATATTGGAGAGAAAATTGGGAGGCGGTACAAGATCAGGTCGAAACCTTTGAAAACGAGTATCAGCTGACAGAAGGCATTACGATGCACCACACCGGCGGCCACAGCGACGGCCACAGCGTCATCGTCTTAGAAGACGGTGGGGAGGCGGCTGTGCATTTTGCCGACCTGATGCCGACGAATGCGCATAAAAATCCGTTATGGGTGCTGGCCTATGATGATTATCCGATGACCTCTATTCCAGAAAAGCAGAAATGGCAGACGTTCGCGGCAGAAAAAGACGCCTGGCTGATTTTCTATCACGACGCGATTTACAGAGCGGTAAAATGGGGAGAAGACGGCGAAGTGGCTGCATCTGTTAAACGGGAGAAAAAATAAGCGGATCGATGATTTGCCTGTATGAATTTCGGGAATAAAAGCAAACCTAAGACAAATTGCTTTGAAAGGAAGAGACAGGTGAATCAATTTCAAGTGACGAAAGATGGAGAAATCAAAACAACTCTGCGCGGATTAGAAGTGCTTTCTACGCCTTTTTTAAATAAAGGGGTGGCCTTTACACAGGAGGAAAGAAAGGAACTCGGGCTCGAGGGCTTTCTGCCGCCGAAAGTATTGACAATCGAAGAGCAGGCGAGGCGGGCCTACGAACAATTCAGTTCGCAGCCTGATGAGCTGAGCAAAAATGTCTACTTGACCGCTCTCCATGACCGGAATGAAACGTTATTTTACAGGCTGTTAAATGATCATTTAGGCGAAATGCTGCCGATCGTATATACGCCGACCGTCGGCACTGCGATCCAGCGTTACAGCCATGAGTACAGAAAACCCCGCGGTCTGTATTTGTCAATAGATGATCCTGAAGGAATGCGCGCCGCATTTCAGCAGTTCGGAAAAAATGAAAACATAGACTTAATCGTTGCCACAGATGCGGAGGGCATTCTGGGAATCGGTGACTGGGGCGTCGGCGGCATCGCCATTTCTGTCGGAAAACTCGCGGTATATACGGCGGCGGCCGGAATTGATCCGTCACGAGTGCTTGCGGTCGTATTGGACGCGGGGACAAATCAGGAAAGCCTCTTAAATGACCCGCTGTATGTCGGAAACCAGCATTCAAGAGTGCGCGGCGAGAAATATGACCGCTTTATTGATGAGTATGTCTCGCTTGCCCGGGAAACATTCCCGAATGCGCTGCTTCATTGGGAGGATTTCGGTACGGCTAACGCCCGCGGCATATTAAAACGGTATAAAGATAAAGTCTGTACGTTTAACGATGACATTCAAGGAACGGGCGCGGTATCGCTTGCAGCTGTTTTAGCGTGTGCAAAAGCATCAAAAGTGCCTTTAAAAGAGCATAAAGTCGTCGTCTTCGGCGCGGGAACGGCCGGTATCGGAATTGCTGAGCAGCTGCGCGAAGCCATGGTGCATGACGGATTAAGCGAAGAAGAATCCTACAGCCATTTTTGGTGTATCGACAGAAACGGATTGTTAACGGATGATATGAAGGACTTGCGTGATTTTCAGGTTCCGTACGCGCGCCCTGCTGATGAAGTGAAAGAGTACGGCCGCAGCGGTGAAGGCGGATCAATTGATCTGGCGGAGACGGTGCGTCAGGCCAAGCCGACGATTCTGATCGGCACATCCACCGTATCAGGCGCATTTACGGAAGAAATCGTCAAAGAAATGGCCTCGCATGTCAAACGGCCCGCTATTTTGCCGATGTCAAACCCGACGACATTATCAGAAGCAAAACCTGAAGATTTGATTAAATGGACGGAAGGCCGCGCGCTTGTCACTACGGGTAGTCCGTTTCCGCCTGTTGCGTATAACGGCGTTACCTACCATATCGGACAGGCGAACAACGCGCTCGTATTCCCGGGACTCGGACTCGGCACGATTGTGACAAAAGCAAGGCTCATTACGGACAATATGTTCGTTGCCTGCGCGAATGCCATCGCCGGTATGGTGGACGTCGGCAAGCCGGGGGCGCCGATGCTTCCGAAAGTGGAGGATCTCAGGACGGTATCGGCAACTGTGGCGGTAGCTGTAGCTAAAGCTGCGATTCAGGACGGTGTAGCGGAAACGGAACCCGAGGATCTGATCCAAGCGGTGCAGGACGCGATGTGGCACCCCGTATATAAACGAATTCGGCCGATGTAACCGAATAAAGCCCAAAACGCTGATGGTTTTGGGCTTTATTTTTTGCTTGTCCGAATTATGAGGCGACAGAATCAATGACATCGACAATCTGGCCTGTTTTTGCATTGACCATAACTTCATATTGCTCCAGTTCGCCGAATGCCGAACGTGTCACGCCGGTCTTGTATACCTGGATGGTTTCTCCGTTTACCTGGTAGGGCTCGGGCTCTGTGTAAATCCATGATCCGTCTATCGGCCCGCGCTGTTTAAAAGCCGCTTTCACGATACGGAGCGCTTTTTCTGAAGAGATATAAGGTTTCATCGCATACTTTTTCACTGCGATGGCAGCGCATAATCCGACTCCTGCACCTAAGAGAAAATGACGTAATTTCAATATGAAGCACCTCCAATTATGTCGTAGTTTTTATTATACAGAAGATGCCAGACGGTGTTAAGTAAAGCGGCGGTTTTCCAGCCCATTCAATCTGAGCGCTTGGAAAACGGTTGTTTTTCTAATAAAATAAAAGCATTACATAGAAATGAGGGGAAAATATGAATGAGGAAACGAAAACGCTTTTCCGGACGCTGACGCAGCTTCCCGGCGCACCGGGAAATGAACATCAGGTCCGCTCCTTTATGAAACGGGAGCTTGCGAAATATGCGGATGACATCGTGCAGGACAGACTCGGAAGTGTTTTCGGAGTAAGGCGCGGCGCTGAAGATGCGCCGACCGTTATGGTAGCCGGCCATATGGACGAAGTCGGGTTTATGGTAACGCAGATTACGGATAACGGCATGCTGAGATTTCAGACGCTCGGCGGCTGGTGGAGTCAGGTGCTGCTTGCCCAGCGCGTCGAGGTGCAGACGGATAACGGACCGATTATCGGCGTCATCTCAAGCATCCCGCCCCACATTTTAACGGATGCCCAGCGCGCAAAGCCGATGGAGATCAAAAATATGATGATTGATATCGGTGCCGATGACAGAGAGGACGCGGTCAAAATGGGGATCAGACCGGGACAGCAGGTCGTGCCTGTCTGCCCGTTCACCCCGATGGCCAACGAGAAGAAAATATTGTCCAAAGCGTGGGATAACCGCTACGGCTGCGGGCTAAGCATTGAACTATTAAAAGAGCTGCACGGAAAAGACCTGCCGAACAATCTGTACGCCGGGGCCACCGTTCAGGAGGAAGTCGGCTTGAGAGGGGCGCAGACAGCGGCCAACATGATTCAGCCTGATCTCTTTTTCGCGCTTGATGCCAGCCCGGCAAATGATATGAGCGGCGATAAGGAGCTGTTCGGCCGTCTCGGCGAGGGGGTGCTGCTCCGCATTCTCGACAGAACGACGGTCATGCACCGCGGGATGAGAGAGTTCGTCCTTGATATGGCGGAAACGCACAATATCCCTTATCAATATTTCGCTTCCGGCGGAGGAACGGATGCCGGGCGGGTTCACATATCCAACAGCGGGGTTCCGTCAGCCGTCATCGGCATTTGTTCAAGATACATTCATACAAATGCCGCCATCATCCATGTCGATGATTATGCCGCGGCGAAAGAAATGCTCATTAAGCTGGTCATGGCGAGTGACAAGCAGACGGTTGAAACGATCAGAGAAAATGTGTGAAAAAATAAGCAGTCAATAAGTCTCCTTGAGTACTTATTGACTGCTGTTTTTACATTTTGTTTTAAGCCGCATGATCTAGACAGTTCTTTGTTGTGAATATAGGTGTAAAGCGTATTGTAAATGCTTCTCAATATTATTATCAAAATTGTTCCAATCTAAATAAACAATCCTGAACCTTTAGTGTTACTATGAAGGGTTTTATCTTAATTCATGGATTGATGTGAACAAATGCCGGAATTTGATCTGGAAGGTAACGTTTCAGATCAAAAACATGCTGCACGCATTGAGATGAGTAGTGATTTCACAAAGTCGAGTGACATTTGTATGCTTTATTTGCTCTGCAAGGAGGTATGATTATGCCAAAAAAGACAAACATAAAATTTCCTCTTATCTCTAACCATCTTCCTCTTGATCTGGTTAATACTGAGGTGGTGAGTTATGGTAAGCGTCATAATTTAATAAAATCAAAAGAGGATCTTTTGGAATGGTTAAGGTTAATGGGGAAAGGAACCCCTTTTTTCAATCAATCAACTTTAAAAAAAGCAAAAGATGAATTGTCAACTGTGATGGTTGAGAAAATACTAAAGTTTCGATCAATACTAAGAGAAAATTTCGAGAAAATTGCAGATGATGAAGAACCTGAAGAATCTTTTATCACTTTTTTAGAAAAAAAGATTGAATCGGCTCCATTTTCATATAAGATTCTCGATGCTAAACTCGCTCGTATTCCGATTGGAAAAATTGATGATGCAATTATGTCGCTCATCGCTTATGAAGGGTTATCGCTTATATATACAAAAAAGATCAATTTAATTAAGCGATGTGCTAATGAGGAATGCGTGCTATTGTTCCTTGATAACACCGGAAGGAGAAAATGGTGTTCAATGAAAATATGCGGTAACAGAGAAAAGGTTTCCCGTCATCTTAAGAAAACATAAAACGAATTTCCTCTACTACATTGTTGTCGAAACAAATCTTGCACTTTATTTTAATGTTGAATCATCATGTATAAATAAAAATTAATGAACAGCCTTATCTCAATATTTCTTTGGGTAAGGCTGTTTGTCTTTTTTGAAAACAATTCATAACGAAAACAAAAATATGGTTTCATAAAACAACTCATTCGTAGCTAAAACCAAATGAACGTTTAAAATTTCAAACAAAAAAATGTTACCGCAAGCGTTCTTAAAGGATCCCTTTTGAAGAGAAGAATGATCCATGAAGAGGGATGGATTGTAATCTTTAAATTATAACCTCATAAAATGTCATTTACAGGTTAGTTAAGTTGATTTAAACTTAGTGAAAAGGAGGGGTTATATTGAAGATTGAGCAAACAGCAGAAAATGCACAAAGTAAAAAAGGTTATTATTTCAAAAAAATGAAAGGAGGAGGAAAAAGTCCTTTAAAAGTAAATGTTAAAGATGCTTCAACAGGCTTATTAGGTGGTTTTATAACAATTTTAATCTTGTCACTGATAACCTATAAAACTGGATCTCTGTGGCTGATGGCGCCTTTTGGGGCAAGTTGTGTACTGGCTTTCGGAGCGTGGAATGCCCCTTTATCACAACCTAGAAATATTATTGGCGGACACTTCATCTCGACATTGACTGGACTTGTTATATATAATCTTTTTGGTTCTCATCCCTGGACATTGGCTTTAGGAGTGGGGCTAGCTATATTTTTTATGGCGGTTACAAAGACTACTCATCCACCTGCTGGAGCGGACCCTATTGTAGTGATTCAAGGGGCGTATGCCTGGAGCTATTTAGCTTTTCCGGTTTTTGTGGGGTCTGTAATTATTGTTGCGGCAGCAGTTATTATTAATAACTTGCGAAATAACCGGCAGTATCCCACTTTTTGGTTTTAATCAATTTCAACGAGCAGCATATGTATCCGTTATTGCACGGATTTCGCTCTCCTTCCTTACATATAAAGAAAACAATATATAGTTAGTTTGAGGTTGAGTAAAATCATTTATGAATGAAGTGGGTGTGGGAGTAATTGATTGCGGACAAATTCTTTTGGATTTGAGAAAAGAGTCTGAAAAGTAAGACTTGACATCATTCTATTGTAAATAGGTAAGCAGGACCGCATAAAGGCGGCCTGCTTATTCTGTTTCAAATAAATAAGAGAGTGCTTTCATCGCTTGATTGACGGTTTCGACCGTGATATTCGCTTTTCCGGAAAGCTCTTTCAGCGGATGATGAAGTTCTTTCGGACGGATGAGAATGAGCGGCTTTCCTTTTGCGATGGCATAAGAAGCATCCATCGCGGTATTCCACTGCTTATATTTCTCGCCAAACAGGGCGATCACAAAATCGGCTTTTTCCATCAGCACCTCTGTACGGAAATTGTTGATATCAGAAGCTCTGGCGTCTTTTAAAACAGAATCGGGCTGCACGCCCATAATCTCTTCTCCGATATTGTCTGAGCGTTCATGGTTTTCCATCGGGCCGACAAACGTAATCGGCAGGTCCAGCGCTGTTGCTTTTTGTTTGATCTCGTCCCGCCAATTACTGTGGATTTCACCCGCTAAATACACGACAAACTGCATCTTTTGCCCCTCCTTATGTACATATTCAGATTTTCGTACGGCTACAAGCAAAATGGTAAACGAAACTTGCTTGATAATGCAAATGAAATATGATAATGATATTGCATATAGTTGGTCTTGCCGTAAACAGTCTGGTATGATCCAATTGGACAAACATCAGCATATAAAAAACTCATAATCCAGATGGAGGAATGACAATGAAAAAGATTGAAAGCACGGAAGAATTGCAAAAAGCGGTACAAGACGATTGGACGGTATTTATGTTTTCAGCGGATTGGTGCCCGGACTGCCGCTTTGTGGAGCCGTTTCTCCCTGAGCTGGAAGCGGACTTTCCTGAATTCACTTATTACTACGTAGACCGCGATCAATTTATTGATACATGCGCGGAATGGGAAATTTACGGCATTCCGAGCTTTGTTGTGTTTAACGGAGGAAAAGAAGTGAACCGCTTCGTCAGCAAAGACCGTAAAACAAAAGAAGAAATTGAGCAATTTTTAACCGATTCCCTTGCTAAAGCATAAAGGAGGCCACGGGCTTTGAAAATGACGTCAAGGAAGCTGGCGGATTTATTAAAACAGCGCCTGCAGCACGAGAACCGATCCTTCTTTTTTGACAGAGAAAAAGACACCCTCCGTGTTGAGGATCAAACGACCAAAAAAGGCATCACATTGGAGCTCCCGCCGATCATTGCGAAGTGGGAGACGAAAAAAGAAGAAGCGATCGACGAAATCGTCTACTATGTGTCAGAAGCAATGGAGGCGATGGAAGGCAGCGGACAGGAGATGTCCGGAAAGGAAGCCGGTATCTATCCTGTCATCCGCTCCACATCATTTCCCGATCAAACGAGCGACGGCATTCCCCTCGTGTATGATGACCATACGGCCGAAACGAGAATCTACTACGCGCTTGACCTCGGCAAGACGTACCGCTTAATTGACAGCCGTATGCTCGAGAAAGAAAACTGGACAAAAGAACGGATCAGGGAGACGGCGTCATTCAATCTCCGCTCTCTTCCTTCAGTTGTGAAACAGGATACGGTTGCGGACAATTATTTTTATTTTTTCAGGGCGAATGACGGCTATGACGCCAGCCGGATTCTCAATGATTCGATTCTTCATGAATACAAGCAGGCCGCTGAAGGCGAATTGGCGATTTCCGTCCCGCATCAGGATGTATTAATACTTGCTGACATTCGAAATGAATCGGGTTATGATATTTTAGGGCAAATGTCCATGAGCTTCTTTGCAAGCGGCACGGTGCCGATTACGGCCCTTTCATTTCTGTATAATGAAGGCAGACTGGAACCTGTGTTTATCATGGCGAAAAGCCGGCCGAAAAAGGATTAGAAAGGATTTTTCTTATGAACGCTTTTTACAATAAAGAAGGTGTGGGAGATACGCTTCTGATCTCTCTTAAAGATGCGGCACGCGAAGAAATCGCCTATGAAAGAGAAGGCGATGTCATCAGAATCTTTAACAAAGAAACAAAAGAAACGACGGGCTTTAACATTTTTAATGTGTCTTCTTATCTACAGATTGAGGACAACGGCCCCGTCGCTTTGTCTGAGACATTCGTTCAGGATGTGAATGAAATACTGAACAGAAACGGCGTTTCAGAAACGCTGACGGTTGACCTTTCTCCGAAATTTGTTGTCGGTCACGTTGAATCGAAAGAAAAACATCCGAATGCGGATAAACTGAATATCTGCCAAGTGAATGTGGGAGAGGAAACCCTTCAAATCGTTTGCGGCGCGCCGAACGTGGACAAAGGGCAAAAAGTCGTCGTCGCTAAAGTCGGCGCGGTGATGCCGAGCGGACTTGTGATTAAAGACGCTGAATTAAGAGGCGTTCCGTCAAGCGGCATGATCTGCTCCGCGAAAGAACTCGCTTTGCCGGATGCGCCGGCGGAAAAAGGGATTCTTGTTCTTGAAGACAGCCGCGAGGCCGGCGAAGCATTTCAATTCTAACTCCCATAAATAAGCGCACAGAATCGAATGATGTGAGAGAAAGCCGTTAAGCAGGCCTGCTTAACGGCTTTCTTCAGTTGGGAGCTTAATCTTTTCTGAGCCGCCCGGCAATGGTATACTAAATATCGTCCCAGACTACTAAAAAGGGAGTTAGAGAGTGATTAAACATGAGTTGGCTGAATAAATTTTTTGACTTATTTTTAGGTGAAAAAGAAGAAGAGCATGAACGTGAACCAAACACGCATGCCCAAATCCCGAAACAGCAGATACCGGATCAGCCAGAAGGCAAATTCACGCGCATGGAAGATCCTAAAATATATTACGAATATCCGAAAGGGAATTTCCGCTTCCCCGTCGTTCCGGACGGCTATAAGCGAACAGAGCAAAACCAAAGACAGCGGGAAAGGCACGAACGCCGCCAGCCGTCCCGGGATTATGCCGCCGGGAAGGATCAAACCGAGCGGAAACAGCATACACATAAAGAGCCTGAAACGGTGAAAAAGCCCTTTAAACCGTCATCCATTCCTTCACCGGTTTACGGCTTTCAATCTCAGCACAGCATAAAAAAAGCGCCTAATTCCGAAAAGCGGCGTGAAGAGAACGTAACATTGCTTTCAGAGGAGCAATTTGTTCCGCCAAAAGCCGGCCAGGAAACAGAAAAAGAGCCCGTCTTCACAACATCCGGCATAACAAAACAGACGAATGACCGGCCAGAACCGTTTGCGAAACAAGAGACGGAAGAAATCCCGGCCGTTAAAAAAGAGGAGCTTCACACCGAGGCTGAGAATGTAAAAGAGCAAGTGTTTGCAGCAGCAGAACCGCAGCAGACTGAAGAGCGGGAGCACACGGAAAGCGCGGAGTCTGCCGGCTTTACAGAAGAACAAGAGCATGAACAAACCCGCCCGCAGCCTATTAAAGAGCCTGAGTATGAAGTATCCCGAACGGCTGAAAACACAGAGGAACAAGCGGCGCCGCAGGAGGAATATCAGGAGCCTGAGCCGGAAAAAGCACCGCCTTTTGAAACCGCGGAAGAAACGGTGTATACATACACAGAACCCGGATACGATGAGGAAGTTCAGCCGCAGTCTGAAGACAAGCCCGAATCAGCTGAAACCGACGCGGAACAGGAAGCAGACTCTCAGCCTGAGTACAATGAAGTCACGCGGCATTCAGACCCCGAGCCTGAACCTGCAAGCATCGAGACGGCCGATGCCTCGTCCCGGCCTGCCGAAGAAAAAACGGAGCATCAAGGACAGCCTCAGACTGTGAAAAAAGCGGAGCGGCCGAAAGAGCGCAATGTACCGTTTAACGTCATGATGCTTAAAAGCGATAAACACAAGCAGGCGAAGACGCCAGAGGGCGGAGCGAGCTATGTCTTTCCGAATCTGTCGCTTCTGGACGTACCGCCGGCGCAAAGACATGACGACCAATCGTGGATTGAAGAACAGCGCGAGCTTTTAAACGTTACACTGAAAAACTTTAATGTGCGCGCCCAAGTCGTTCATGTCACACAAGGCCCGTCCGTCACACGTTTTGAAGTGCATCCTGAGCCCGGAGTGAAAGTAAACAAAATTACAAACTTAGCAGATGATATTAAACTGAGCCTGTCTGCCAAGGATATTCGGATTGAGGCGCCGATCCCCGGTAAAAACACGATCGGCATTGAAGTTCCGAACCGCGTAAGCAAAGTCGTTGATTTAAGGCAGATGATCAGAAGCGCCGCTTTCAGGACGAATCCGTCTCCGCTTACAGCCGCGCTCGGTGTCGATATTTCCGGAAACCCGGTCGTCATTGATTTGAAAAAGATGCCGCACGGGTTGATAGCGGGTGCGACAGGATCGGGAAAAAGCGTCTGCATCAATACCATTTTGGTCAGTCTGCTTTATAAGGCGGATCCGAGTGATGTCAAAATGCTTCTGATTGATCCGAAAATGGTCGAGCTTGCGCCATATAACCAAATTCCGCATTTGGTCAGCCCCGTCATCACGGACGCCAAAGCCGCGACCGCCGCGTTAAAATGGGTTGTGGAAGAGATGGAACGGCGATATGAACTGTTTGCCCATTCGGGTGTGAGAGATATCGGCCGCTTTAATGAATTAACCGCCGATCATAAGACAGGCGAAAAGCTTCCGTACCTCGTAGTGGTCATTGATGAGCTTGCCGATTTAATGATGGTCGCGCCGAACGATGTGGAAGAAAGCATTGCCAGAATCGCGCAGAAAGCGAGAGCCTGTGGCATTCATCTGCTTGTTGCGACACAGCGTCCGTCTGTCGATGTCATTACCGGAATGATCAAGGCAAACATTCCGACGAGGATTGCATTCTCCGTCTCAAGCCAGGTAGATTCCAGAACAATCATCGACATGGCGGGAGCGGAAAAGCTGCTCGGAAAAGGCGACATGCTGTACTGGGAAAACGGTACCGGAAAACCGGTGCGCCTGCAGGGCAACTTTGTATCCGACAGAGAAATTGACCGCGTCGTCTCTCATGTCAGAAAGCAGCTGCCGCCTTCTTATTTGTTTGAACAGGAAGAACTGATCAGGCAGGGAACCGCCCTCAAGGAAGAAGACGAACTGTTTCCTGAGGCGTGCCAATTCGTCGTGGAGCAAAACAGCGCCAGCACCTCAAGCCTTCAAAGAAGGTTCAGAATCGGTTATAACCGCGCCGCGAGGCTGATTGACATGATGGAAGCCGAAGGCATGATCTCAGAAGCGAAGGGCAGCAAACCCCGTGAAGTGCTGATTACGGCCGCTGACATTGCTCAAGAATAAGAATATCGTTCATTTTTCTCACAAACATGGTATGATAGTGGATGGACCATCAAAACTGCATCACTGTCACGCGCTGAAATATCATGCGGCAGGTTTAATCAAAAAGAAAGTTACAGATACTGACGATAACGTAAAAATAAATGGAAGCGCCGCTGTGCGGGCTTTTCGCCCGCGGCGGTCGCAAAATGAAATGAGCGTCATATACTGGGGAACAGATAGACGTTTGTTGGAGGTACGATTATGACTGTTTATCATTTTGTTGGAATAAAAGGGACAGGTATGAGCCCGCTTGCTCAAATCCTGCATGATACAGGGTATCAGGTGCAGGGATCGGATATCGAGAAGCAGATTTTCACTCAGGCTGCCCTTGAAAAAAGAAATATCCCGATCTATCCGTTCAGCGCCGATAACATCAAACCCGGCTTAACGGTAATCGCCGGAAACGCATTCCCTGATTCTCATCCGGAAATCGCAAAGGCGCTCGCTGAAGGGATTCCTGTCATCAGATATCATAAATTTTTAGCTGAATATATGAAAAAATACACAAGTGTCGCGGTAACGGGCGCACACGGCAAGACGTCCACAACGGGCCTCTTGGCACACGTGATGCAGCAGGCGAAGCCGACTTCGTTTCTTATCGGGGACGGAACGGGCAGAGGAAATGAAAGCAGCGAATACTTTGTATTTGAAGCCTGTGAGTACCGCCGTCATTTCTTAAGCTATCAGCCTGATTATGCGATTATGACGAATATTGATTTTGACCACCCTGATTATTTCGCCAACATTGACGATGTGTTTGATGCTTTCCAAAACATGGCGCTTCAAGTCAACAAAGGCATCATTGCCTGCGGTGATGACGAGTACCTGCCGAAAATTCACGCCAATGTGCCTGTCGTTTATTACGGCACGGGAGAAGAAAATGATTTTCAAGCGAGAAACATCGTGAAAAATACGGAAGGCACGACATTTGACGTCTTTGTCCGCAATACGTTTTACGATACGTTCTACATCCCGGCATACGGGCATCACAATGTCCTCAATTCCTTAGCGGTTATTGCGCTCTGCCACTATGAAGAGATAGACGTGAACATGATTAAGCGCGGACTTGAATCATTCGGCGGCGTCAAACGCAGATTCAATGAAAAAGTGATCGGCAGCCAGGTACTGATCGACGACTACGCCCACCATCCGACTGAAATCAAAGTCACGATTGAGGCGGCGCGTCAAAAATATCCCGAACGTGAAATCATCGCGGTATTTCAGCCGCATACGTTTACACGGACGCAATCATTCCTGGATGAATTCGCAGAAAGCTTAAGCGCGGCCGATCGCGTGTATCTGTGCGACATTTTCGGCTCTGCCCGCGAGAACGTCGGCAAGCTCACGATCACGGATCTTCAGGAAAAAATCGCTAACGCAGAACTCATTGAAGAAAATGACACATCCGTGTTAAAAGCGCATGAAGGCGCAGTGCTGATCTTCATGGGCGCCGGAGACATTCAAAAATATATGAGAGCCTATGAAAACGTCATAGCGTAACGAAAAAGCAGTGGGGCTCTCACTGCTTTTTTGCGCGTGCTGCAAAGGGATTTACCGAGAAACGGAGAAATAGTATACATACAGATCTTTCATATATGTTTATCATTTTAAGAATTGGGTATATACCACTATATCCTGCATTAAGGAGGTATTAGATGATCATCATTCTTTACTTAAGCGTCGCACTCATTGCCGTTGCATTTCTCATCCTCGTCATCTATCTGTCCAAAACATTAAAGTCCGTGCAGATGACTTTAACAAACGTTGCCTCGACTTTAGACGGCCTTGAAGGGCAGATGAAAGGCATTACCGCAGAGACAACCGAGCTGTTACATAAGACAAACCGTCTCGCGGAAGACATTCAGGAAAAATCAGAGAAATTAAATACGGTTGTCCATGCTGTCCAGGAAGTGGGAACTTCCGTCCAGCAGTTTAATACATCCATAAAGCAGACAGCAGGTTCCGTTACGGCCTCTGTAAGAGAGAATCAGGATAAGATCAGTCAGGTTGTCACCTGGAGCCAGGCCGCTATGGAAATATGGGACAAGTGGAAGCAAAAGAAAAAAACATCGCTTTAATCATAAGAAAAATCCACTAAGGAGGAATCATAATGAGCAAAGATGGAATCAATAGTAAGGATTTTTTAATCGGAACGCTGATCGGGGGAATTATCGGCGCGACAACGGCGTTGTTTCTGGCGCCTAAATCAGGTAAGGAGCTGCGCGACGATCTCGGCAGTCAGGCTTCTGCGTTAAAGGATAAGACGGACAGAATGACGGCCGACGCGAAAGAAAAAGGCTCTCAATATGTCAGCATCGCCAAAGACAAAACATCTAATATCACCCAGCTGGTAGCTGATCAGTCAGGCCAGATTATGAATAAAGTGAAGGATTTAAAAGACCGTTCTAAGAGCACACTAACCGAGAAAGCCGAAGAGACGAGAAGCGAAATGCAGGACACGGCACAAAGCATAAAGGCCGAAGCGGAAGACGCCGGGGAAAAAGCCGGTCAGGCAAATCGCTGATCTTCAATAAGGAGAGATAACCGACATGACAAAACAGCTGATATCGTCTGAAGAAGAGTTCAAAAATGCCGTTGAGAAAGAAAACAAGCTCGTGTTTTTGAAACACAGCACAACCTGCCCGATCAGCCAAGCCGCGTTTCAGGAGTTTGACGCCTTTGCATCGGCGCATTCAGAAGTGCCTTCTTATTACCTGCAGGTGCAGGACAGCCGGCCGCTTTCAAACTATATCGCCGAGACATACGGCGTGAAACATGAAAGCCCGCAAGTATTCGTCATTGCAAACGGCGAAGTGAAATGGCACGCGTCTCATTCACAAATCACAAAAAACGCAATAGAGCAGCACCTTTCATAATTGCTGGCCGCCGGTTGATACCGGCGGTTTTTTTTTTGAAAAAAACTATTGATCATTTCAGCCGGATCATGTAGGATATCAATATATACCGCTTCAACGCATAAAAGCTTAAAAGCGTTTTGGTGATAAAGCCGAATGTGAAAAAATTTATTATTTCATATTCCTATTTTCGCATAACTGTAGTAAGATGCATGTTAACCATTAAAATAAAACATAGCATAGAAGGGATGAAAAAGATGAGCAACAAGGAATTAGAGAGCCTAAGACAGCAGGCAGACGCACTAAACTTAGAAATCCTTAAATTAATCAATGAACGCGGAGCCGTTGTAAAAGAAATCGGTAAAGCAAAGGAAGCACAGGGTGTCAACCGATTTGACCCTGTCAGAGAGCGTACAATGCTTAACCGCATAATTGAAAGCAATGACGGCCCATTTGAAAACTCAACGATCCAGCATATTTTCAAAGAAATTTTCAAAGCCGGACTTGAACTTCAAGAAGAGGATCACAGCAAAGCGTTGCTCGTCTCCCGGAAGAAAAAAGCAGAAGATACGATCGTTGACATTAAAGGCGAAAAAATCGGTGACGGCGATCAGAGATTCATCGTCGGACCTTGTGCCGTAGAAAGCTATGAGCAGGTTGCCGAAGTAGCGGCCGCAGCGAAAAAACAAGGCATTAAAATCCTGCGCGGGGGCGCGTTTAAACCCCGCACAAGTCCGTATGATTTCCAAGGTCTCGGCGTTGAAGGCCTGCAAATTCTTAAACGCGTCGCTGATGAATATGACCTCGCGGTGATCAGTGAAATCGTAACGCCCGCCCACATTGAGCAAGCGATTGATTACATTGACGTCATTCAGATCGGCGCGCGGAACATGCAAAACTTTGAATTGCTGAAAGCCGCCGGTTCCGTTAAAAAGCCGGTATTGTTAAAACGCGGTCTTGCCGCAACAATTTCAGAGTTCATCAATGCAGCTGAATACATCATGTCACAAGGAAACGACCAAATCATTCTTTGTGAGCGCGGTATCAGAACGTACGAAACGGCAACGAGAAACACACTCGACATTTCTGCCGTGCCGATTTTGAAACAGGAAACTCACTTGCCGGTGTTTGTTGACGTCACACACTCAACAGGCCGCCGCGATCTCCTGCTTCCGACAGCAAAAGCGGCGCTTGCGATCGGCGCTGACGGCGTGATGGCCGAAGTTCACCCTGATCCTTCCGTTGCCCTTTCAGACTCTGCGCAGCAGATGGATATACCTGAATTCGAGAAATGGCTGAACGAATTAAAGCCAATGCTGAAAGTAAAAGCATAATACAACGTTCCGCTCTTTAAAGGCCGCCTCGCGCGGCTTTTTTTTCGTATCTTCATTTTATTTAATTATAAAATGAAAGTGAACGTTTTCATCACTGGGAAAAACGTGTATAATTTCATGAGAGATATTTAAATTTGATGAATAATGAAAAATAATGTACACTACTGACTTACGCTTACAATCATAAACGACAGAATGCGAAATCGTACGACATTTCTTTACATAAAGTGTTTATGCTATAGATAAGGATAAGTGTATCCAGTAAAAGGAGTGGTTTCAGTGAGCAACATTACGATATACGATGTGGCCAGAGAAGCAAATGTCAGTATGGCGACTGTTTCCCGCGTCGTGAACGGCAACCCGAATGTAAAACCGACGACCAGAAAAAAAGTATTGGAAGCCATTGACCGGCTCGGCTATCGCCCGAATGCGGTGGCAAGAGGGCTTGCAAGCAAAAAAACGACTACGGTCGGCGTCATCATCCCTGATATCTCAAGCATTTTCTACTCTGAACTTGCGCGTGGAATTGAAGATATCGCGACGATGTACAAATATAATATTATTTTAAGCAACTCGGACCAAAATCTTGAGAAAGAACTGCATCTGTTAAATACGATGCTTGGCAAACAAGTGGACGGTATCGTATTTATGGGCGGCAACATTACGGACGAGCATGTCGAAGAATTTAAGCGCTCTCCTGTGCCGATCGTCTTGGCGGCATCAGTGGAAGAACAGGGCGAGACGCCTTCTGTCGCCATTGATTACGAACAGGCGATTTATGATGCCGTTAAGCTTTTCATTGATAAAGGGCATCGCGATATTGCATTCGTCTCCGGACCGATGCAAGAGCCGATCAACCGTTCGAAAAAACTGCAAGGGTACAAACGGGCGCTTGAAGAAGCGGCGATTCCGTTTAACGAGCAATTCGTAGCGGAAGGCGATTACACCTATGATTCCGGTATGGAGGCGCTTCAAAGCTTGATGGGCCTTGACCGGAAACCGACGGCGATTCTTTCTGCGACGGATGAAATGGCCCTCGGCATTATCCATGCGGCCCAAGATCAAGGTCTTTCAATACCTGATGATCTTGATATTATCGGTTTTGACAATACGAGATTGAGCCTGATGGTCCGCCCTCAGCTTTCAACAGTCGTGCAGCCTACGTACGATATCGGCGCCGTGGCGATGAGACTTTTGACAAAACTGATGAACAAAGAGCCGGTTGAAGAGCAGATCGTCGAATTGCCTCACCGCATCGAATTAAGACAATCAACCAAGTCATAAAAAAACGGAAAAGCAAGCTTCACTCTGAGGGGTGGAATCTTGCTTTTTTACTTGAGTAAGGAGAAGATATGAAACGTTTTGATTATCTGACGCCCGTTGGCTTTATGTTAGGCTGTATTATTGTCGCAATCGGTATTCTGTCAGGGACGGGACTGGCGGGAATCAGTTCATTTTTAGATCTGACTTCTTTTTTAATCGTCACAGGCGGCCTTGCTGCGGCGATCTTTATCAGCTTTCCGCCGAGGGATTTAAAGAAAACCCCTTCTGTTCTGAAACAGGTATTCTCCCGTCAGGATGACAATGTGAAAGAGCTTGTCAGAGTATTTGTCAGCCTTTCGGAGCAGGCGCGCAGGCAGGGGCTTCTGTCTCTGGATGACCAGGCGCGTGAGATCAAGGATCCGTTTTTAAAAAAAGGGCTTTTGCTTGCGATTGACGGCTGGGACGAGGAAACGATCCGGCTGGTAATGGATTCTGAGATCGCCGCAATGGAAGAAAGACACAGAAAAGGAAGACGCGTTTTTGAAAAAGCCGGTGATTTCGCACCCGCCTGGGGAATGATCGGGACGCTCGTCGGACTCGTTCTCATGCTCAAAAACTTAAATGACCCGCATACCCTCGGACCGAACATGGCCGTTGCGCTATTGACGACGCTGTACGGAGCGCTGCTTGCCAACTTGGTATTTATCCCAATCGCGGCAAAGCTTGAAGAAAAAACGGAAAGTGAAATTTTCATCAAACAGGTCATGATCGAAGGGGTTGTCGGCATCCAATCGGGCAAAAATCCCCGCAACCTCGAAAGTCAGCTCGTCGTCTTCAGCTCAAGAGAAGACTGGCGTAAAGGACAGCCTGCGAACAAGAAAAAGGGCGCTGTCCATGAAGCTTAGAAAAGAGCGTTTTGAAAGAAGAAACAAACCGGAACATTCCGGCGGTTCACCGAGATGGATGGTGACGTTCGCTGACTTGATCACGCTCATTCTCGTGTTCTTTATATTGCTTTTTTCGATGTCGCAAATAGACGCGGAAAAATTTCAATCTGCCGTTTCATCGATTCATACAAACGGCAGCGGGGGTGAACCGGCGTCATCAGACAAAGCAAATGAACATAAAGAACAGGATTTGCTCCTGCAAAACGTGAAGACATACATAAAAGCGCATCATTTGAGTTCGAAATTGACAGCGAAGCGCGATGAGCGCGGAGTGGTTCTGGTGCTGCAGGAGGCCGTTCTGTTTCAGACAGGAAAAGCGGATGTGCTGAAAAACGCCGAGCCGGTTCTGCATCAGATCGCGGTGCTTTTAAAAACAATTCCGAATGACATACAGGTAGAAGGCCATACGGACAGCCGCCGGATTTCCACCTATCAATTTCCGTCAAATTGGGAGCTGTCGTCTGCAAGAGCGGCGAGTGTGATCCGGTATTTTACCGCGAATGAAGACTTTTCCGCCAAACGGTTTATCTCTGCCGGGTATGCGGATACGAAACCTGTGAAGGACAACAAAAGTCCCGGACATATGAAAGAAAACCGCCGTGTAGAAATTGTGATCAAAAAAACGACCTCCTCATAAGGTCGTTTTTTATTTTGTTTTATACCGCTGCTCAGACCGGATGGCAAAAAGTGCTTTTTCCACGGTTTGGGCATTTTTTTCTGAAATTTCATCTTTGCGGGGAATCGGAGGATATAATTGTTCAGGATCACTCCAAAAAGCGGGCAACGTGCAGGGGGAGTGCTTCTGCCATTTATCAATCCATTTCTGCGGTATGCGTTCCCCGGGATCAATCCCTTTCATCTCAAGCCAAATGCGGCTCCATGCTCTCGGGACGACTCTCCAAATATCGTATCCGCCGCCGCCGACCGCGATCCATCTGCCGCTGCAATATTGATGGGCTAATGAATGAGCAAGCCGCGGGATCTCCTGATAAATGGAGATTGTATTGGACAGGTGTGTCAATGGGTCGTAATAATGGGCGTCCGCACCATTTTGGGTAAGAATCACATCCGGCTTGAAAAAAGCCGCGATTTCTGAGGCGGCCGTATTGTAAGCGTGAAGAAAGGAATCATCCTCTGTGAAAGCGTCCAGCGGAATGTTAAAAGAATAGCCGTAGCCTTGCCCGCTTCCTTTTTCCAGTACCTGTCCCGTCCCGGGAAATAAATAACGCCCGGTCTCGTGAAAAGAAACAGTGCAGACATCAGACCTGTCGTAAAACGTAAATTGAACGCCGTCGCCGTGATGGGCGTCTGTATCAATGTATAACACTTTTGCCCCGTAGTTCTTCTGGATGTATTGGATGGCCACGGCGCTGTCATTATAGATACAAAAGCCTGAGGCCCTGCCGCGGAAGCCGTGGTGAAGGCCGCCTCCTAAATTGCAGGCGTGCCTGGCTTGTCCCGTCATGACATAATCAGCCGCCGTTAAGGTGCCGCCCACCAGAAGTGACGCGGCTTCATGCATGCCGGCAAAAACGGGGGTGTCTTCCGTTCCGAGACCGTAGCTTTCTCCTTCTGCGGCAGGGAGCCGGCCCGCACCCGCTAGTTCCACCGCCTGTATATAATCCTCCGTATGAACGAGAGCCAGCTCTTCTTTAGCGGCCGTGCGCGGTGTGACGATATCTCCTTCGTCAAACGCATCCGCCGCCTGAAGCAGATCGTATGTTAAAAGCACACGACGCTGATTGAACGGATGTTCCTGATGAAATTGATACGTCTGATAAGAAGGCGAGTAAACAAAAACGCTGTCTCTCATGGCTGATCCCTCAAATGTTTCGGCCATAAGACATTGTATCCGGCTTCTTGAACGGCACGGATAAAAGGGAGCGGATTCATCGTCTTCACCCGGAAGACGAGAATGTTCGACCCGGCGGAATCATGGGGATAGACGAGCACACTCAGGATTTGCAGCTGAAGATCGCGGCACATGCAGCTGAGATCAGCAAGGCTTTTTGTCATATCCGTCACCAGGATTTCCACCTGTGATCCCGGCTGGGCCGCGCCTGTCAGGCTGACGAAAGTCCGGAGCACGTCGGTTTTCGTTAAAATGCCCGTCAGCTTATGGTTTACCGTAATCGGCAGACAGCCGATGCCGTGCTCATAAAAGGAAGCGGATATTTCTTCCACAAAGTCAAGCGGATGGGCGCAGATGACATTCCGCTTCATAATGGTCTCCACTTTGTTTGTCAGAAATGCGCCGCGTTCCTTTTGTTCAAAGCTGCCGGGGCCGGCCTGTTTAATGTCTCTGTCTGTGACAATACCGATGACGTGCAGCTCGTCGTCGATGACAGGGAGATGGCGGATATGATATGTCTTCATTTTACGGACGGCTGTTTCAATGGAGTCGTGTTTTGAGACGGTGATGACGTCCCGTTTCATGATTTGTTCTGCAATCATCTTTTTATCCCCTTTGTATGTCAGTCAATACATAAATCGCTGATAAAAACGAAGCCTGTCGAACTGTTCAATTGACTCCTGACTGACGTGCCTGCCGATGCGGGCCATCAGACAATTGGCCGGATGAGAACTGATTTCCGGTTCATCCGTTGCGAACCAGACAAGACCCCCGGCATTCATCATCTTTTCCATGATCTTTCTGTATTCCCACACATCTTTTTTCATTCCTTTTAAATCCCAATGCCAGTAATATTCCGTCGTCATGATGATGTACCGTTCCATCTGTTCATCCATCATGCTGACTGTCAGCAAAGTTTTTCCGACAGAACAGCCCCTGTAGCCGGGAGCGACCTCGATCGCCCCGAGTTCAAGGAGGTCTTCCATATTTCCGTCAGACCACCGTTCAAGCGGATCAGGATATAAATACGTCACATAGCCGATAATCGTCTGTCCGTCCCTGGCAATAATGATCCGCCCTTCAGGAAGCCCGGCGATCTCGATTAACGCTTTGTGCTGTTCATGAGGAAGGCGAAAGGCTGTCAGGCCTTCATGAAACTCATACTGTGCTAGGTCCTCTGGAGGAACGGGCCCTTCTACTAAAAGAGGGCCGGCTGCTGTCTGAATTGATGAAGAATGGTACGTTTTATGATGTTTCACTGATTCACCGCCTGTCGGTTCTTAATAAAAACACATCTCTTTTAAGCATAACAAAATATAAAGCGTTTTCAATAGTGTTGTAATTTATATTTTAAAAATTGAGAAAACTGTGAACATCTACTATAATTAGTCTATAGATAAGCAAAGGGGGATGTTGCATGAATTTGAAAGCGCTGCCGGCGGAAAAGGGGAATTATCATCTGCGAAATTATGAGGAAACGTACCGCAGCTTCGATTGGAAAGAGGTCGAAGCGGCATTTTCCTGGCATCAGACGGGGAAGCTGAATGCGGCGTACGAAGCGATTGACCGTCATGCCGAATCATTTCGAAAAAACAAAGTAGCGCTGTATTACAAGGACGCAAACCGGGATGAAAAATACACATTTAAAGAAATGATGGAGGAATCGAACCGGGCGGGAAATGTACTGAGACGGTATGGAAACGTGGAAAAAGGGGACCGCGTTTTTATTTTCATGCCGCGTTCGCCGGAGCTTTACTTTATCATGCTCGGCGCAATTAAAATCGGTGCGATCGCCGGTCCTTTATTTGAAGCGTTTATGGAAGGCGCCGTCAAAGACCGCCTGTTGAACAGCCAGGCAAAGGTTGTCGTGACGACACCTGAACTGGCCGAACGGATTCCGGCGGACAGCCTGCCCGACCTCGAGCATATTTTCATTGTCGGCGGCAGCAAAGAAGCGGGAGATAAAATCATTCATTATGATAAAGCGGCTGAGGGAGAAAGCACGAGACTTGATATCGAATGGATGGACAGAAGAGACGGCTACCTGCTTCACTACACATCAGGATCTACCGGAACGCCCAAAGGTGTGCTCCACGTTCATGAAGCCATGATTCAGCAATACCAGACCGGCAAGTGGGTGCTTGATCTTAAAGAAGACGATATTTACTGGTGCACTGCGGACCCGGGCTGGGTGACCGGGACGGTGTACGGGATATTTGCGCCGTGGCTGAACGGAGCGGCGAATGTGATCGTCGGCGGCAGATTCAGTCCGGAAAACTGGTACGGCACGATCGAGAAGCTCGGTGTCAGCGTCTGGTACAGCGCTCCGACGGCTTTCAGAATGCTTATGGGCGCCGGAGATGAAATGGCATCCAAATTTGACCTTACTTCACTTCGTCACGTCCTGAGTGTCGGAGAACCTTTGAACCCCGAGGTCATCAAGTGGGGACATAAAGTATTCGGCAAGCGCATCCACGACACGTGGTGGATGACAGAAACGGGCGGACAGCTCATTTGCAATTATCCTTGCATGGAGATCAAGCCGGGTTCAATGGGGAAACCGATTCCGGGAGTGGAAGCGGCGATCGTTGACAATCAGGGAAATGAGCTTCCGCCGTACCGAATGGGGAATCTCGCCATTAAAAAGGGCTGGCCGTCGATGATGGATTCCATTTGGAACAACAAAGAGAAATATGATTCTTATTTCATGCCGGGCGGCTGGTATGTTTCCGGAGATTCTGCTTATATGGATGAAGACGGTTATTTCTGGTTCCAAGGCAGAGTCGATGATGTCATCATGACATCCGGCGAGCGCGTCGGCCCGTTTGAAGTCGAAAGCAAACTTGTTGAACATCCGGCGATTGCCGAAGCAGGCGTCATCGGAAAGCCGGACCCTGTCCGGGGAGAAATTATTAAAGCGTTTATCGCGCTCAGAGAAGGGCATGAGCCATCCGATCAGCTGAAGGAGGACATTCGCCTCTTTGTAAAACAGGGGCTTGCCGCGCATGCCGCACCGCGGGAAATTGAATTCAAAGATAAACTTCCGAAAACACGGAGCGGAAAAATCATGAGACGTGTGCTGAAGGCGTGGGAGCTGAACCTGCCGGCAGGCGACCTGTCCACAATGGAAGATTAAAGACGGCGTTGACATCGTATCTTATTTATGTTAAAAATGAGTAAGCTTCATACGAAAAGGTTTTGATTGAGACAAGTAGGGTATCTGATTGTTCAAGAGAGCTGATGGCCGGTGAAAATCAGCACATAAGATATGCCGAATACACTCATGAACCGTTTTTGCGAACAAAGCCATTCCAAGGCTTTCAGTAGTGAAAGAACGGACACGGTCCGTTATCAAAAAGAGTGATAAAAGCTTTTTTATGCTTTTATTAGTAGGGTGGTACCGCGATTATATCGTCCCTTCGTTTTAAACGAAGGGGCGTTTTTTATTTTCATAAACAAAGGAGCAGACAAAATGACTAACTTATTAGAGGATTTATCATTCCGCGGCTTAATCCAGCAAATGACGGATGAAGAAGGACTGAATAAACAGCTGAACGAGGAAAAAATCCGTTTATACTCAGGGTTTGACCCGACGGCTGACAGCCTGCACATCGGACACCTTCTGCCGATATTGACACTGCGCCGGTTCCAGCTTGCAGGCCACCATCCGATTGCGCTTGTAGGCGGTGCGACGGGACTGATCGGCGATCCGAGCGGCAAAAAAGCGGAACGTACGTTAAATACTCAGGATATCGTTGTCGAATGGTCGCAAAAAATTAAAAATCAGCTTTCCCGATTTTTAGATTTCGAGGCCGGAGAAAACCCCGCTGTCATAGCGAACAACTTTGACTGGATCGGAAAGCTGAGCATTATTGAATTTCTCCGTGACGTCGGAAAGAACTTCGGAATTAACTACATGCTTGCGAAAGATACTGTAAGCTCAAGAATTGAAACCGGAATTTCTTACACGGAATTCAGCTACATGATCCTGCAATCCTACGATTTTCTGAATCTGTACAGAGAAAAGAACTGCAAACTCCAAATCGGAGGCAGTGACCAGTGGGGCAACATCACGGCCGGTCTTGAACTGATCAGAAAATCAGAAGAAGAAGGAGCGAAAGCTTTCGGTCTTACCATTCCGCTCGTCACAAAAGCTGACGGCACGAAATTCGGCAAAACGGAAGGCGGCGCCATTTGGCTTGATAAAGAAAAAACATCGCCGTACGAATTCTACCAGTTCTGGATCAATACAGATGACCGCGACGTCGTCAAATACTTAAAATACTTTACTTTCTTATCAAAAGAGGAAATTGAAGCTTATGCTGAAAAAACGGAGACGGCTCCTGAGAAAAGAGAAGCGCAGAAACGTCTCGCTGAAGAGGTGACTGTTCTTGTACACGGCCGCGAAGCGCTTGAGCAGGCCGTTCATATCTCCCAGGCGCTGTTCAGCGGCAATATTAAAGAGCTTTCCGCTCAAGACGTCAAGGTAGGATTTAAAGATGTACCTTCGTTTGAAAAAGACCGCTCTGAAGAACTGTCTTTAGTAGACGTGCTTGTGGAATCTAAATTGTCGCCTTCAAAACGGCAGGCCCGCGAAGACATTCAAAACGGAGCTGTTTACATTAACGGCGAGCGCCAGACGGACATCGGGCATCTTCTGACTGCGGAAGACCGCATTGAAGATCAATTTACCGTACTGCGCCGCGGAAAGAAAAAATACTTCCTGATCACGTACTGAAAATAAAAAGCAGTCCGGCCGCTCAATGCGGCAGGCTGCTTTTTTATGTTTTGTGAATACTGCACGGGGAAATGAGTACAGTACATAGTATAAGCAAAACAGGGAAGGGGTGCTGCGCCGTGAATTTCATGTTTACCATCGCAAAAGAAAGATTGCAGCGGGATCATTGGGAACAGCAGCAAAGCATAAACGCCGAAGCCAAAGCCGAGGAATCAGAGACGGAAGAAGAAAATCCGACATCATAAAGGTAAAGCCTCCATTCTGCGGAATGGAGGCTTTTGATTGTCACCATATCAGCCTGGCGGCGGCCATCAGCACGACTCCCGTGATGACCGTGATGGATAAGCTTTTTGTCAGCATCGCGCAAAGCAATGTCGGGATGAGAACGATCATTGCTTTCCAATCAAAGGTCAAAGCACTGTTTGTTTTCACAATCATGCTTTCCGTTACCAGAGCCGTCAAAATGCAAAGCGGAATAAAGGAGAGCCATTTTAAAGCCAACTCAGGCATCTGAATGTTCCGGACAAATATAAACGGAACAATGCGCGGCACAAGTGTAACAATCATGCAGCCGAGTATAATCCAGATCATTTGTGTGCTGATGCTCATTTGTCCGTCACCACCCCGATCGTTGCCACAATCACGGTTGAGACGATGACCGCGATGTGTGACGGGACGAAATACGATAACAAGACCATAAAAATGATCATATAGAGAATTAAGGAGAGGCTGTGCTTCAGCTTTTCCGAAGCGGACGATTGCAATTGCAGCACAAGCAGCGCCGCAAACATAGCGGGCAAAGCAAAGTCCAGGCCGAGCGCGTAAGGATCAGATATCCATTGTCCGAGAAGCCCGCCCATTACACAGGAAATAACCCAGCACATGTAAGCGGTTATATTGAGGCCGTTCATCCATTTATCGTATAACCTGCCGTTCTGAGCCGCTTTGTTCACCGCTACCCCGAAAGATTCATCAGTAAGCAAAGCCCCGAAGCCGATATTTTTCAGCAAAGAGTATTTCGTGAAATACGGCGCGATGGTCAGGCTCAGCAGAAGGTGCCGCAGATTGACGATAAACGTCGTTAAAATAATGGCGGAAATCGGACTCCCGGAAACAAGGAGCGAGCAAATAATAAATTGGGCGGCGCCGGCATAGACACACAAAGATAACAAACAAATTTCAAGAATGCTTAGATGAGAGGCAACGCCAACGATGCCGAAAGCAAAACCGATGCTCATATAGCCCAGCAGCGTAGGCACACAATCCCGCACCCCCTGTAAAAACGTATCGTTCATTTCCCGGGAAACGGCGGTTTTTTGCACTTCTGTGTTAATCATTTTTCATACTCCTTTCATAGAGATTATAATGATAACGACTAATGAAAAAATCAAAGAAAATACGGTTCACATTTATATGAACCGATTTCCGGTGACGACATGAAATAACGAATGGTTTTGTTTCAGCAGGCCTTCAACTTTCTCAGCCCCGACTTCTTTCACAAGCTCCGCGAACATCAGATCGTGCCTCATATATTCCATGGCCACGAGAACGAGAGCGGGATCTTCTGATTTAATGGCCCAGGCATTCGTCTGCGGAGAAAAATTGGCGATTAAGACTTCTTTATTATCGCGGGCAGCTATCGTTAATCTTCCGCCCATCCGTTTCTCCGCCACTTCAGGAGACATATTATGATTTGTCGTATTTCCGAGCTTCACTTCCGGAGGGCCGAACACAATCGAAAAGACGGGCAATTGTTCGGCGGCGCGTTTGTTAGCGGCTTCTTGAATAAAGGGAATCTGCTGTTCCCAGACAGACAGCCACAACTCTTCCTCGGCTTTTTCAATCATATCCTTCATCTCATTGATGACATGATCATTCGTGCTGATGCGGCGGATGACATTCATCTCCTGCTCGCTTTCCAGCGCCAATAACTTTTCCTCAAGGTAGCCGAATGAGCTCTCGAAATCGTGCCGGAGCCGGTCGATTAATTCCTTTCCGGCAAGCGGAGCATATGTAACCGGATCAGACGGCACAATATGGACAGCGCCTTTATCAACTAATTTCCCCAATACCTCATAGATCATTGAGCGGGGGACGCCTGACCTTTTGCTGATTTCATATCCGGTAACAGGCGAGTGTTTCAACAAGCCGATATATGCTTTACATTCATATTGAGAAAATCCAAATTTCTGTAATTCTTTCAGAACATCCTCCATAAACATCCTCCGTAGTGGTTATTCATGAAACTACTATAATGTAAGCGGTTATATCTTGTCAATGGGACTTGAGTGCTGAAAGAAAGGTGCGCCTGTTTTTGTCGCTTTCCAACTTAGTTTATGGTGAGTTACATGTATGGCTTTTGTGAAAAACGTTGCCGTAGACCCACACGAATGCCGTTTGATACGATAAATTCAAGAAGTTAAAAAGAGGAGGATCACGGTGGAAAACACCTCTAAAATCGCTTTTTTATCGGTTATAAGCAATTCCCTGGTCGTCATGCTCAAAATAGTGGTGGGGATCATAACCGGATCTGTCGCGATACTTTCTGAAGCCATTCATTCTTTTTTAGATTTGATCGCCGCCTTCATCGCCTTTATCTCCGTCAGGATTTCAAAAAAGCCGGCTGATACAGGGCATCCGTACGGTCATGGAAAAGTCGAGAATCTGTCGGGGACTATCGAGACGATTCTGATTTTTGCGGCAGGGATTTGGATGATATATGAATGCGTTCAAAAACTGGTCAACCCGGCGCCGGTTCATCTGCCTGTATTGGGAATTGTTGTGATGCTTGCGGGGGCTCTCATTAATTTGATCGTTTCGAAGTTCGTAAAAAGAGAAGCCGAAAAGGTTAATTCCGTGGCAATGAAATCAAATGCCCTGCATTTACTGACTGACGTGTACACATCATTAGGCGTAGCGGCAAGCCTTTTGGTCGTTACCGTAACGGAGTGGTACATACTTGATCCCATTATAGGTATGGTGCTGGCGGTGTATATCATATATGAAGCGTTTAAGTTAATGAAAGAAGCATTCCCGCCGCTGATTGATACCCGTTTGTCGGAAGAGGAAGAAAAAACAATTTTAAAGATTATTGAAACATTTCAACAGGAATTTATTGAAATTCACGATTTTCGTACAAGACGCTCCGGCCCGCAGGAGTATATTGATTTTCACCTGGTCGTAGCCTCTCACGTGACGATTAAAGACGTGCATGACCTGTGTGACCGCATTGAAAGAGATATTACGAATGAATTCAAACAAGCACAGGTAATGATTCACCCCGAGCCGGAGAGCGAGAGGAAGAAATAAATCGATCTTAAGTTTGCGTTTGTTCCCGGCAAAATGCCTGCAAAAGGCCCGTTCCCACGGGTCTTTTTGTTGTATAAATGACCATTTCTCGCTCATATGAGAGAGAAGCTTATACACGTGAGGGGTTCATTTCATACGTTATGTTGTAAAGAAAAAGGGAGGTGAACAGAATTGAACGCTATTTCTGTTAAAGAAATTGAACATGGAGTTGCCGTTGCGGAAAGAGAAGGTTTAGGGGAGTATTTATACCAAGAACCGGTTTCTAAAAAATGTTCGCGCCGTTCCCGCAGCAGAAAACGGACACACCGTTCTCGCAGCAGAAGACGGACGCATCACCGGACACACCGTTCCCGCAGCAGAAGACGGACGCATCACCGGACACACCGTTCCCGCAGCAGAAGACGGACGCATCGCCGGACACACCGTTCCCGCAGCAGACGGTCTCATCAAAAACGTAGCCGCAAACGCTGTTTTAAATGCTGACTGCAGACTCTATTACAAGTAACGGAGATCTGCTATAATGGCAAGAGAACTGCATAAAAGATCCAGTATCATCATCTGCGGACACTGAACTGACAACATGGCGCTGTTTGTTCGTGTCCGTTTTTTATGTCAAAAAAGATGCCGGAGGATAAAAAGGAAGGGATGACGCCGAATGAAGCTGAATGAGGATTTTTATAACTCTGAAGGAAAGACAGTCTCTTTGCCAAACATAAGCAGCAAGCTTTTGCATATCACGGACAGCGGGCATATCAGCGTTGACTTTATCAGCATAAGCAGGCTGCGGAAGGCTTCGAAAATCGCGATCTTAGGTGACAGCGTCGCCCGGGGGCTGCGTGCGGAATACGGCTTTGGTGACATTCTGAAAGACCGGACAAACGCTGAAATAACCAATCTGTCTGTCAGCGGCGTTAATATGAGCAACAACGGAAGCGATAACATTTATCAGCAGGCGCTTAAAACAAAGGGACATGATGTCATCATTGTCCAGGGAACAGATGATGATTGGTGCAACCACATTCCCATCGGCACAGATGAAAAGGATATCACCACATTTTACGGAGGCTTCTGTCAAGTGATCCAGCAGCTGCGGAGCGGAAATAAAGGCGCGAGCATCATTGTGGTGACCCCAACGAGACAAGCCAAAATGTCAAAAGGAAAAATCGTCCGCCGTGATACTGATAAAAATAAACTGGGCCTGAAGCTGGCTGACTATGTGAAAGCTCAAAAAGAAGCCTGCACACTCCTCTCTGTACCATATGCCGATCTGTTTGATACTGATCTCATCGACCCGTATAATCCCGCTTTCCGCAGCATGTGCATGTCAGAAGGTCTTCATCCGAACGAGAAAGGGCATCAAATCATATTTCAGGAAATCTGCCGGAATTATTATTACTATTATGGGTAACACAGCGCTAACAGATTATTTTCGGCTTTGCTTTTCTAATAGCTCAATTATTCTTTGAGATGCGTGTTTTTGCGCTCTCAAAAGCGAGACGATATTACCGGTAAAACCGATTAAAATGATAAGCAGCAAAATGATCATCCACATAGCGAACCTCCCGTCGAGTGTTAAAAAACCCACTCTTTATTTTACTTATTATGGATGGGGGAAAGAATAGGTCTAACTATTGGTGTTTCTTTATAAATCCATAAAAAAATGCACAGACTGAACGGGTCTGTGCATTTTTATTCGCTTATTTCAGCAGGTTCAATGATTCACGATTAAAGGCTTCCAAATCGTCAGGTGTTCTGCTCGTTACGATGTTATGGCTGACGACGACTTCTTCATCTTTATAATGTGCGCCGGCATTGATTAAGTCTTTGCGGATGCTGCGGAATCCCGTGATATCTTTTCCTTTAAGAAGGTCGGTATCAATCAGCAGCTGCGGGCCGTGGCAGATCGCGAAAACGGGTTTCTGATTTTCCACGAATGCTTTAGTGAATTCACCCGGGCGGTCATCTCCGCGCAGAAGATCCGGTGAAAAGCCTCCGGGAATCAATAACGCATCGAATTCCTTGGCGTCTGCGTCTGAGATCGCTTGATCGATCTTTACTTTCTCACCGTGCTTGCCCGTCACTTCTTTCCCTGCTTCCAAATCTATTGTCACCACACTGTGGCCCGCTTCTTTAAATGCTTCCGCCGGGCTTGTATATTCAATATCCTCAAATTGATCTGTCATCAGAACTGCGATTTTTTTGCTCATACATCATGCCTCCTGTGAATTTGTATATGACAAGAATATCAGGCAGATTCCCGCCTCACAACGTATTTGCTTATGAAAAAAGGCCCCTCTGAAAAAGAGGAGCCAAAAGGTACGGAGGTCTGCTGAAACTTACGTGTTTAACCTGAGATAAGGCAAGAAATCGAACCAATTACTTTTTGCGTCTTTTTTTCTGCTTTTTACACCCGCATTTCCCCGGATCGCCCGGATCAATGACTTCGTGAATTGTTTCTTCCTTATAAACGTGGCGGGGAACATAACGGATATGCTCTCTGTTAATGTGTTTGATGGGATGGACGTAAACCACTTCTTTGTCAGTATACTTGTCAGTCACAATATACTTAGGGTCACAGTAATACACTTTCGATTTTTTACCCATTCATCTCACCTCCCGTACTTTATTAAATGCTGACAAGGAGGATTTTGCATCGGACAAGTACACCATGGCAAGTCCACAATTTTTCAGCTGCAATTTCGTTTTTCTGATTTTTCCTTAATCCGCCTCAAATTGGAACGGCTAACCCTTTTTGAGCGGGGAAATCTATAAAAAAGAATTCAAAAACGATTATTTTCTCAGGTCAATCGAGAGGCATACATCTTTAGGGGGATTTTTAGAATGCTCGATGAAAAAACGATTGAAATCGTTAAAAGCACAGTGCCGGTCTTAGAAGAGCATGGTGAAGAAATCACAGGCCGATTTTATGACCTGCTGTTTCAGCATCACCCTGAGCTGCTGAATATCTTTAATCAGACGAATCAAAAGAAAAAAACACAGCGTACGGCCTTGTCGAATGCTGTGATTGCAGCCGCAGCCAATATTGACCGGCTGGAAAACATCGTTCCCGTCGTCAAACAAATCAGCCATAAACACCGGAGTATCGGTGTTAAACCCGAGCATTACCCAATCGTTGGAAAGTACTTGTTAATCGCGATAAAGGATGTGCTAAAAGACGGGGCTGCTCCTGAGGTCATTCAGGCATGGGAAAAAGCATACGGCGTCATTGCAGACGCTTTTATCGGAATTGAGAAGCACATGTATGAACAAGCGGAAACGCAAAAAGGCGGCTGGAAAGACTATATGGCGTTTAAAATTGATAAAAAGGTAAAAGAAAGCAAGGAGATAACGTCGTTTTATTTAAAACCGGAAGACGGACAAGTTCTCCCCGAATTCAAAGCGGGGCAGTATATCAGTGTAAAAGTATACATTCCGGACACGGGCTATACGCATATCCGCCAGTACAGCTTATCCGACGTATCCGGTAAGGATTATTACCGGATTTCCGTGAAAAAAGACGGAATTGTTTCTTCATATCTGCATGACCAATTACACGAAAAGGATTCAATTGAGATCAGCGCTCCGGCCGGGGATTTCGTATTAGACCCTGATTCCAAAAAGAATCTGGTTCTCATCAGCGCCGGTGTCGGAATTACCCCGATGATCAGTATGTTAAAGACGGTTGCCAAAACCCAGCCGCAGCGAAACGTTCTCTTTATCCATGCGGCAAGGAGCGGAGAGTATCATGCGTTGCGGCATGAAGCTGAAGAAGCCGCGGAACACTCATCCGTTGACACCCTCTTTATTTACAGCGAGCCGTCCGAACAAGACCGTTCAGAAAACATTCGTTTTCGGGAAGGCCGGATTGACAAACAGCTGTTAGAAGAAGTGATGACAGATAAAGATGCTGATTTTTACCTGTGCGGATCACCGTCGTTCATTAAAGAAATGAAAAAGCTGATTTCTGAATTCAATACACCGCCGGAATCCATTCACTATGAATTATTTGAACCGCAGCTGAGTATGGTGTGATTGAACAAGGAAGGACGATGATTTTAATGTATGAAGCACCCGGATTGGGTGCTTTTTTTATTCTAGATAACAGGATTTTTACCAGAAGTAGGGGAAATAGGGATAGAGAACGAACAGGGAATTAGAGCGGTTGGCCGCGGCCGCGCAGGGATCAACAAGCCCATTTCCAAGTCGATAGCTTATAAGATATTCTGAGGGCTGCCGCTGAGTATGTCGGTTTGGATGATATAGCCACATACACACGTTGAGAAAAATATTGGCATACGGGTTGAAAACAGTAGGGGAAAGGGCTAACGGCGCTTCAGGCAGTTGCACAGTATAACATATAGGTAATTCGTGGATAATGTGGATATGTTATACTGATGAAAAAAAGGGGAGCTTTTATTGAGTGACGAAGTAAAGGTATTAGTTCAGAGATTACAGGACTTGGATCGGGGGTTAAGAGATGAATTCAACGGTTATAAGGACTTGAAAAAGAAAATTGTAGAAAATGATTATGTTGAAATGTTTAGTGAAATCTCTCCAATGTTGAAGTTTGCGAAAAACATATTCGACTTTGCCCAAGAAATAAAGTTCAATATGTTTTTGAAAGGTTTTAACGAGGAAGATATGCCTTTAGATCAGCAGATTCAAAAGCTCAGAAAATATATAGATAATCCAACAAGAGCAGAATTTATTGCTAATACAATTAATAAAATTTTAGCTGCAAACTCTAGTGAAGCATGTTTAATTATAGGAACAATTTTAAATTCAGTTGTAATTGAAAATAAGGATATAGAACATGAAAAGTTAGTTGTAATTAACGCTTTAGCCTCTTTTTTTAATCATGACATTCAGAACTATAGAAAAATTTTAGACTATGTTAATCTTAAGTCGGAAAAAATGGGTAGAAATATTATCAAAAAGGATCCTAAAGTAATTTACCACAGTGATGTATGGGGACAGTGCAACAAGCAAAAAATACAAGCGGAGAGTATGTATCTTACATTGGACAAATGTGTTTCATTTCAAATTGTTAACAGGGAATATGAAACACGGACAGATTCTTCAATAGATATAGACTTTGAATCTGTTGATGTAGAAACAGAACTTGACGAATTTTATGTAATTTCTTCTGCCGGTTTTACATTATACAAATTTATAAAGAGGTTAAGTGAAGTTTAAGATGGCAGACAAATGGCAGAATAACGGCAGAAAGATGGCACACCATTTTGTTTTAGATAAGGTATTATGGTAATAGCTAATAAATCAAGGGAGCGGCACTGCTGATGAGCGGGGGAGCTTTTTTATGTTCTCTGTAAACTGCTTCCGGTAAAACGTTCGACAAATTTAGTAAATGATTCCATTGTTCCTTTCTTTTAGCGATAATAAGGTGGGAGGGATATTAATGGATGAAATTTTCAATGTGGAATTTTTCGGCAATGTAATCTTAAGTACAATAACTATTTTGGTATTTAATTCAGCATTACAACTACTTAAACATTGGCTTGAAAAGAAAATGGGCTTTCATACTTTCTCTATGAATAAGAAATATGAAATGTACCCAGAATTATATAAAAAATCTTTACAAGCACATGGTGCTCTACTTTCCTGTCGCGATAATGTTAGTAGTGGCCTGTCTTTTGAACGTTCTAATGAGGAGGATGTTCGTAATTATACAAGTGAAATTCTAAAATTGACAAAGAAAGAAGAGTCAGATGTATTAGATGCATTTAAAAGATCAAGCGAAGAAGCGTCCAAGTTAGTGTATAAATTCATTGAGCGTAATAATTTAAATGAGGCAAGAATTAAATGGAGAGAACTAAATAATTGGGTCAATGAAATTGCAATATTCTCATCTGATGAAATTAATGTGATTGCAAATAAAGCTAAAAAGAAAATGCTAAATTTACTGGTTACTTATGAAATACCAGATCCAAAAGAGAATCCAGATAAAACTACTTCACTTAAAGAAGAAATTGATATTACTCTAGAAAGTTTAAATAAACAGATTAAAAAAGAGATTAAAATTAAAAGCTAAACACCCTTTTTTGGGTGTTTTTATATTCTCTGTAAACTGTGTGCGGTAAATCTCAGGATGGACAATCGGCGGTTAACGGCTGAGTACGGGGGCAGTTTAGAAAGAATATACCAAGCGCTTTCCAATCGGGAGGGCACTCTTTATATTTAAGGTTATGGAAAGACTATGTACAAAGTTTTTGGCTGTTAGGTTAGTGCTGTGATAAAGGCTAAACTGCAATTTATAGAAAAGCTCCTCTTGTATGTTTGAAGCAGCAAAGGGAACGATTTATATTAGTGAGACAAAATGAATGCTTGTACATAAATAATTCGACAAATTCCGCGAACAGTTCGTTTAAATACTTTTTTCGCCGATTATAAGGAAGAGGAGGTGAGGGAATGGCATATGAGAATATTGATTTAGAGATTAATGAAATCTATACAGCAGAACAGATTAGAATTTTTATGGCAAATAATAAAAATTCAATATTTCTTAGTGATACACAAACATTTGATTACGATTCAGATATGAATTTTAAAATCTTAAGCAAGAGTATTAAGTATGTTCACAAAACCAATGAAATTAATAAGAATCATATTGTTCCTACGATTAAGTCTAAAATTTTTGTAATCGAAAGAATTTAGTATTCTGTCTGAATTATAGATAAAATTGATAGAGGTGATGCTGAAGTGAAATATCAAGAATTAATGTCTTTGTTACTTAAGAACGCACATTGTGAAGATTGGGTTAAAAGTATTGATCGGGATCACAGATACACCTTTACACTTAGAGAAGACATTTCTGTAACAATTAAAGAAAAGCCTGATAGAGAAGATAATGATATTTCAAATGAGTTTACTGATAAATTTATAAATTCAAAGGCTAGTTATCACTATTACTCGCTTAATTATAATGGTTCTACTGTAAAGAATGTATGCCTATATATGGTTGATGGTGCTCGAGCCTATATACCGAGTCCTCGAGGATTAGCAGTTACACATATTGAAGATGATGATTTGATAGTAGGAGTGATAATCGACAGAATAATGTTTGACACTAGACATGAGGATACTTTTTCTTTTATAGATAAATCAGGGCTAACGTATCAATCGGGTATTAAATTTTAAAAAGCGCACCTTTAAGGGCGCTTTTTTATATGGAGGTATATTATGCAAAAACCATTAAAGCACTGCAATGAACCCGGCTGTCCTAACCTAACAAGGGAGGGTTACTGTGAACAGCACAAACGAACCAAACCGGCCTATGATCAATACCGGGAATCCGCTGTCAAACGGGGGTATAACAGCAAGTGGAGGCAGGCACGTGCTGGCTATCTGTCCAAGCATCCGTTATGTGCTGCCTGCTTGATGCAAGGCAGAAAAACCCCGGCGACAGTTGTTGATCATATCGTTCCGCATAAAGGCGGCATGAACCTCAAGTAAATGGGCCTTTATGCGCCTCGTGTCATGGCCGGTAGATAGCGACGGAGGATGGAGGATTTGGGAACAGAACATCAAATGAAAGAATGTACAAATTCCCTAAGACTAAAAATTAAATTCTTTTGCGTACACTTAACTTCATCTGTTTCGATGTTATTGTCTTCACTGTTATATACCGAGCATAAAAGAAAAATGGGTAAAAACAAATTTGTGAAGCTTGTGTGTTTTAAAAAAGATAAGGAGGATGTAACCCCCTATCTTCTCATTCTTCCTATTCTGATTAACTCCCCAATAATTGATCCAGCGATGAAAATAATCAATGGGACTGGAGTGAATTTATTACCCAAAACGCCCATGTAAACAAAATAACATGCACATAAAACAAGGAACAATAGGATATATCTTTTTAATATTCTGTTAACATTAGACGTTGTTTTTTCTTGTTGCATATTTTTTCACCTCGTTTTTATGGTCGGCAAGTTGATGGGATTGGCCTGCTTCCAAAGAATTTGGGACTGTCTGCCGTTTTAAGGACTTTCTTTCTTTTAGAGTCTTCGTAGAATTTTGTTCTATTAGCTTAAGGGTATGCGCTGCATTTAAAGGCATAACGATATTGGAATACTGTATAGTATGCAGTTGTTTGGGTACCTGCTAAAAACCCTACAATAGCGAATACTACGTTGTAAGGTGTTTTTGTTATTGTTGAAATAGCTGTGGCTGCCACACCGACAGAAACGCCTTTCAAATTGTATTTATAATTGTATTTCCCCATGTAGTTTTAAGATGAAATGGGAGACGAACCGATTAATTGGTGTATAGAGGATTTATAAAAAGCGCAGATACTCTGCGCTTTTTTATTTAAGTATTTTCCGAATCATTCGCAGCCCGTTTTTGGAAGAAGGATAACGGAAAGCGAAGTCGAAGCGATTCGTTTGTTTGACGACGCTTTTTTTGTGCGTAAACGTGTTAAAGCTGTCAAATCCGTGATAGCTCCCGATGCCGCTTTCCCCGACGCCGCCGAATGGCAAATACGGTGTTGCGACGTGCATTAACGTATCATTGACACAGCCGCCGCCAAACGACAGATTCTCTAAAACAGTGCGCTCAGTTTCTTTGTTTGTTGTGAAGACATACAGAGCGAGCGGCTTTGGGCGCGATTGGACTTTCTCGATGACTTCATTGATATCGCCGTATGTAAAGAGCGGAAGAATCGGCCCGAAAATCTCCTCCTGCATCACTGGAGAGTCATCCCTCACTTGTTCGAGAATGGTCGGCGCAATTTTATGATGAGCGGGATCAGATTGTCCGCCTGTGAGCGGGACGCCATCATTCAGAAAGCTGAGCAGCCGCTGATAGTGGCGTTCACTGACGATTTTGCCGTACTGCGGATTTTGTTCAGGCTGAGGGCCGTAAAATTCACTGATCGCACGCTTCATTTCTTCTGTGAGCTTCGTTTTGATATCTTGGTGGACAAATAAATAATCCGGTGCGATGCAGGTTTGCCCTGCATTTGTAAATTTCCCGAAGACGATGCGTTTGGCGGCAAGCTGTATATCAGCATCCTTATGGACAATGCAGGGACTTTTGCCGCCGAGCTCCAAGGTAACGGGAATTAATTGTTTGGCGGCGGCCTCCATGACGATTTTTCCCACGGCAACGCTTCCAGTGAAGAAAATATAGTCAAAGGGCTGCTGTAATAACACAGTGCTGACGTCGGGCCCGCCCTCCGCCATAGCGACATAGTCACTCGGAAAAACGCTGCTGATGAGTTTGGAAAGAACAGCGGAAACCGCCGGGGTATATTCTGACGGTTTAAGAACGACTGTGTTTCCGGCCGCAATGGCTCCAATCAAGGGTGAAAGCGCCAGCTGCAAGGGATAATTCCAAGGCGCAATCACCAAAACGGTTCCATATGGCTCAGGGATAATGATGCTTTTCGAGCCTAGGTGAGTCAGAGGCGTTTTGACTCGTTTCGGTTTGATCCATTTTCCCAGCCGCTTCATCACAAAACTGATTTCCTCCAGTACAATTCCGATTTCTGTCGTGTACGACTCCTGTTCGGATTTGTGGAGATCCTGATAGAGAGCGGCTATGAGATCGGCTTCATGAGTTTTGACGGCTTGTTTCAGCTTCTGCAAAATGTTCAGTCTCGATTCTAGCTGTCTCGTATGCCCCGCCGCAAAATAGGCTTTGTGCTTGCTGACGATAGAGGGGATGCTGTTCATTCAGTCGCTCCTTTTTTGTAAGGTATGATGATTCATTATGTAAAAAATCGCTTCTGCTTGTCAAATGGGTTTTTCTAATGTACATGTAGCTGAAAAGCCAGTTGGTACATAAAAAAAGCCCCGGACAGGGGCTTTTTTTAATAAAGAGAGGGAGCATCTGTCCATTATTCTGACAGCCCAAAAGAAAAACCCCGGAAACATTGTCATCACAACATGTCCGGGGTTTAATCCAATGCTCTTTAAAGAGCGTTTTACTTAACGGGAGTAGAACTCAACGATAAGCGCTTCGTTAATTTCCGGAGCAAGCTCAGAGCGCTCTGGAAGACGAGTGAATGTACCTTCAAGCTTTTCAGCGTCGAAAGTAAGGTACTCAGGAACGAAGTTGTTTACTTCTACAGATTCTTTGATGATAGAAAGGTTTCTTGATTTTTCGCGAACACCGATTGTTTGACCAGGTTTTACTTGGTAAGACGGAATGTCAACGCGGCTTCCGTCAACAAGGATGTGACCGTGGTTAACTAATTGGCGTGCTTGACGGCGAGTGCGCGCAAGACCGAGCTTGTACACAACGTTATCAAGACGTGCATCTAAAAGAATCATGAAGTTTTCGCCGTGTTTACCAGTCATTTTTGCAGCTTTGTCAAACAATGTGCGGAATTGACGTTCGTTTACACCGTACATGTGACGAAGTTTTTGCTTTTCTTGCAATTGCAAACCGTATTCTGATAGTTTTTTACGCTGTCCCGGACCGTGGGGGCCTGGTGCGTAAGGGCGTTTTTCTAATTCTTTACCTGTACCGCTAAGAGAGATTCCTAAACGGCGAGACAGTTTCCAAGATGGACCTGTATAGCGAGCCATAATGTGACTCCTCCTTTGGTTTTATTTTGTGGAAAATAAAAACCGTCTGTTCGATCCGACCGTGCACATTTTGTTTTCATGTATCCTCGCTCCAGCAGCAGAGAGTTACACGATACACCTTACAGCTAAGGAACAAAATGCAAACACAGAAGCTGAACAAAAAGGCTGCAATATTTCACACAAAGAACATTATATGATTTTTCTCCGCCGCCGTCAACCATTTCTCCATGAAGAGTGCCGGTTTATGATATAATGTACAAAAATGAGTAGTACATGTTTAGGTGATAAAAATGAAAAAACAAACAATTGATGAAGTGACGGCCTTTCATCAGAAAATGCTTTCTTTTTTCTTAACGAAATCTGAATCCGTCTCATTATCCGACTCGCTGTTATGGCTGGCCTCAGCTCTAGAATCCTGCTTTACATCTCTTTCATTGACCCTTTCACCGGCAGAATCAACACGTTTCACCATAAAAACAGAAGATGAACCGCATTATGCTCCGCTGAAAGAGAGTGACGGCCGTTTTATGATCAGGAATCAGACGTCCGGCAGATCCTTTTATCTGCGCTCGGAAGGCGGGCTGCCGATCCCGGAATCATTGCCTGAGATCGTTACTCAGTTTATTAATCAATCTGTGAGACAAAGCGGGCTGTTTGACAAAACGAAGCATCAGCGGAAAATTCACAGAATGACAGAAATGTTCCATTCGCTTTTGGACCAAAATGAGGTTTTGGAAAAACTGCAGGCAAGTTTGAGTACGGCTTTCCGGTCTTTCCGTTTTTCACTGTTTATCACGCAGGATCAGGATACGGACAGACAGCTTCCCGCAAAAGAATTACATATGGACGGAAAAGATGCCGATCCGTCTGCCCTGAAGGTTTATTTATCGGGGAGACTGCTCAGAAAAGGCAGGTCATCTGCTTATCTGCCGATCAAAGGCCAGCAGGGGACTTACGGGGTTCTGAAGACGGAGGGGCTGCAGGATGCCGTTCTTTCGTGCAGTACTCTCAGTGAAATGCTGCTGCTTGCGGGCGCAGCGGGAAAAGCATTTGAAAATGCGCAGCTCTATGAGCAATCGAAAAAAAGCATTGCGAATCTGGAGCTCATTAATGAAACATCGCGCCAGCTGAATCAGCGCCTCAGACTCACTGATACGATGCGGGAGCTCGCCGCCATTATGACCCAATCGTTTCATGCGGAAGAAGTGGCTTTTTTTCATATTGATCATTTTGAGACGCAAAATCTGCTTCCGGGACATACCGCTTTTTTTAAGACAGAACGTGCGAACCCCTATATCAGCATTGTGAAGGAAAAGCTGTTCGAGGGAGAAAAGGGCGTGTTTATCGGCAGCGGAAAGACTGTATTCGGCGAAAACGGTTTCGGCTCGCTGATGGCGGTGCCGATGATCGAAAATGACACCGTCTTCGGGTTTGCGATTTTATTGAAAAAGGATTTATATGCTTTTACGTTTGAAATGTATAAGCTTTTTCAAGCGCTCATTCACCATGCGACATTGGCGGTCACGAACTCCATGCTGCGCGACAGGCTTGAGCATCTTGTTCAGACAGACCAGCTGACGGAGCTGTATTCAAGAACCTATCTGGATGAGAAAATTCAATACAGCATGAAAATTCATAAACGGGGTGTTTTCATCCTCGTTGATATCGATAATTTTAAAAATATTAATGATACATACGGTCATCAAACGGGAGATTCGATCCTGATTCAGGTGGCCTCCGTTATGAAGAACCATATTCGTGAGCATGATGTCGCTGCGAGGTGGGGGGGCGAGGAGCTGGCTGTCTATCTGCCGAATATCAACGTGTCATCCGGAGAACGCATCGCTAAAAGGCTGGTTCGCGCCATCCGGGAAAATACCGAGCCGCGCGTGACGATTTCCTGCGGCGTTTCCTGCTGGTCAAAGACCGGCCCGATGCCGTTGAAATTGCTCGTTCAGCAAGCGGATGAGGCGCTTTATATCGCCAAACGGAACGGCAAAAACCGGCTGATCATCCATCAAAACAGCACGACGACATAAAAAAGGAGCCGGCCTGCCGGCCGGGCTCCTTTTTTTATCCTAATCGTTTTTCAAGCGTTTCAACAAACTTTGCTAAATAGGTTTCGTCCGTTTCATCAAAACGGTTTTTCACGGGGCTGTCAATGTCCAGCACACCGATCACTTCACCGTTTACGCGGATCGGGAGGACGATTTCTGACTGGGAAGCCGCGTCACAGGCGATATGTCCCGGGAACGCATTCACATCGGCAATCCGCTGCACGTCGCCATTAGAGTAGGCAGTGCCGCATACGCCTCTGCCGAACGGAATGCGCACACAGGCAGGAAGTCCTTGAAACGGTCCGAGCACGAGCTCGCCCTCTTTAGCGAAGTAAAACCCCGCCCAGTTGACTTCATGTAATGAATGGTATAAAAGCGCTGACGCATTCGCGTAATTTGCGATCGCATCCGTTTCATCTTCTGTCATGGCTTCGAGCTGTTTAAGCAGAAGCTGATAACTTTTTTCTTTATCTCCGGATTGTTTTTCGACATGAAACATGGAAAACCCTCACTTTTTCTATAATATCAAACAAAGTTCCGGCCGTTCTGCCGGCATTTGTCGAGAAGTTCTTACAGGAACGGCGCCTTTCTGCTTGAATTGTTACACATAAAGGGGTGAGCCGTATGAAAGTAACCACCAAAGACAAAATTATTAACGCCGCTGTCCAGCTGTTTAACCAAAAAGGTTATTCCGGCACGTCCGTCCGTGAAATCGCAAAGTCAGCTGATGTAAATGTTGCGCACATCTCCTACTATTTTAAAGGGAAAGGCGGATTAATGGAACATTTAGTTTCCGAGTTTTACGAAGGCTATACTGAAGCGCTGGAAAAAGCCGCCGTCAGTATGAACGGTGAAGACGCGCAGGAACGCATCCTGCGGGTGATTTTCGATATTTTATCCTATCAGCACGATAACCGTCAATTAACGCGGTTTGTGTACCGGGAAGTGACGATTGATTCCGTGCTTATCAGGGAAATTATGTCTACTTACTTAATGAAAGAAAAATATATTTTCCAGCTGGTGATTGAAGAAGGGCAGTCACGCCACAGGCGGCTGACGCTGCCCGTGCCGCATTTTATTCTGCAATTGAAATCCCTCTTGATGATGCCGTATCTTCAGCCTCAATATATTACGGAGGTGCTCTATATGCAGCCTCATGAACCGTACTTTTATAAAAGGTATTTTGAAGAGGTGAAGATCTGGATCGAAAGCGTGTTCCGACGGCCTGATGCGGCGCTTATGAAGTAATGATGCTTTTGTACGTTTCGTAGGAACTGCCGACATCTTCCGCTTGATGGGCGTCCGACCCGAATATGAGTGGGATTTTTTTTTGCTTCGCCGTCTCAGCCATCCAATCCTCCATGTATACTTCCCCGGCAAACTTCTTTCTGAGCCCGGATGTATTCACATCCAGCTCCATTCCGTGTTCTTTCACGGCGTCAAGACAGCGGGCCGCAAGCTCTCTTATTTGAGGTGACATGCTGTAAGGGAAAAGGCGCGCGAATTTTTTGACGAGCGTGATATGGCCGACCCGTTTTGGCTTAAAGGGGCCGAGCGGTGTTACAATGGAAGAATACACGGTTTCATAGTATTGTTCATATACGGCTTCAACGCTTCCGAAGCGGTCGGCAAGCTGCTGAAACGCGTGCTCGTCAAAATCGAGGCATATATAAGACGGGCCGGTCTTCAAAAAATGAACGGATAAAATGCCGTCATCCAGTGAGGGGCCGTACGTGTTCAGAAACGCCGCGGTTTCCTCTTCATACCCTGAGATAAAATCGGTTTCTAGCCCAGTCAGAATGCTGATTTGTCCATCGTATTCCTTTTTCAGCTGTGACAGCCGCTCCAAATAAACCTCCATCTGTCTGAGATCCATCGCGCTGTCCTGAAGCGGTACGGGATCTTGAAATGACGGAGGAAGGGGGGCGTGCTCTGTAAATGTGATCGAGTCAAAGCCTCTTTCCAGGGCCTTTTCGACATATTGTTTCAGCGCATCCTTCGAGCCGTGAGGGCAAAAAGGCGTGTGGATATGAGCGTCTCGTTTTTCCATTTGTGTCACTCCATTAAAAAATTGCAGAATCCTGCCGAAATTATGCAAAAAGTTTTTGATTTCTGGTCAAAAAATGTTGGTTACATGGTATCATAATAACAATGAAAACGACAGATTTTCTCAATACATATATTGAAATCTTTCTGAATACATAAAACACCCTGACAGATTAAGAGAACAACAAGGGGGCTCATTATGGAGTTAGTCATCGGATTATTGGTTATACTGCTCGCGCTCTTTGCGGCGGGCTACTTTTTCAGGAAAAAAATTTATACGGAAATTGACCGGCTGGAGTCATGGAAGATTGAAATTTTAAATCGTTCGATAGTGGAAGAAATGTCCAAGATCAAACATCTGAAAATGACCGGAGAGACGGAAGAGTTCTTTGAAAGATGGCGCGAAGAGTGGGATGAAATTGTCACAGCCCATCTGCCGAAAGTAGAAGAGCTCCTTTATGATGCCGAAGAGAACGCCGACAAATACCGGTTTAAAAAAGCGAATCAGGTGCTTGTCCACATCGACGACCTCCTCACTGCAGCCGAATCAAATATAGAAGGCATACTGCGTGAGATCAGCGACCTTGTGACGAGCGAGGAAAAAAGCCGCGGAGAGATTGAACAGGTGCGTGAGCGGTATTCAAAAGCGCGGAAAAACCTTCTGGCGTACAGCCATCTCTACGGAGAGCTTTATAACAGCCTGGAGACGGATCTCGACGAAATCTGGAGCGGCATAAAAGAGTTCGAAGAAGAGACGGAAAGCGGCAATTACATCAAAGCGAGAAAAGTGCTGCTTGAACAGGACCGCAGACTGGATCAGCTTCAGACATACATAGATGACGTTCCGAAACTGCTTGCGGACTGTAAACAGACCGTGCCGAACCAAATTGCCAAGCTGAAAGACGGCTACCGGGAAATGACGGAAAAAGGCTACAAATTGGAGCATATTCAAATCGAAAAAGAGCTGGAGACACTCACCAATCAATTGAAACGGGCCGAAAACGCGCTTTTAGAAGATTTGGATGTCGACGAAGCGTCCGCCATCCTTCAGCTGATTGATGAAACCATTCAATCGATGTATGAACAGCTGGAAGGCGAAGTGGAAGCCGGACAGTCCGTATTAAGCAAAATGCCTGAGCTGATCATCGCGTATGAGAAGCTTGAGGAAGAAAAAGACCGCACAAAAACCGAAACGGAGCTCGTCAAGGAAAGCTATCAGCTGACGGCGGGAGAAATCGGCAGACAGCATGCCTTCGAAAAACAGCTGGAAACGATCGGCCGACTCCTTGAGCAGGCGAGAGAAAAGCTTGACGGCGAGCATGTCGCTTACTCGCTGCTGATTGAAGAAGTCGAGGCCATCGAAAAGCAGATGGAAGAGGCTCAGAAAGAACATGCCGAATACCGTGAAAATCTGCAGGCGCTCAGAAAAGAAGAACTGCAGGCGCGGGAAACGCTGATGCATCTTCGGAAAACCATTTCTGACACGGCCCGAATGCTGCAAAAAAGCAACGTGCCGGGAATTCCAGAACAAGTCAAGGACAAGCTCGAGACGGCAAATCATCATATAGAAGAAACCGTCAGCCAATTGGAAGAGCTGCCGCTGAACATGGAGGAAGCCGCCAAACATCTGGCCGAAGCCGAAAAGGTGGTTGAGGAAGTCAGCGAAGAGGCGGAAGATCTTGTGATTCAGGTGAAGCTCATTGAGCGGATCATCCAGTACGGCAACCGCTTCCGAAGCCAGAATCATATTTTATCCGAACAGCTGAAAGAAGCGGAACGGCTGTTTTACGCTTACAGCTATAATGAAGCTTATGAGATGGCGGCAGATGCTGTTGAAAAAGCAGCTCCCGGCGCCGTGAAAAAAATTAAAGCTGATCAATCTGCTTCATAGACGCATAAGCAAAAACTGCACCCTGATGGAAATCAGAGGTGCAGTTTTTTAGTTTCTCACGGAATATAAAAAGCGCCTGCGGCTGATATACATCAAACCGCAGGCGCTGAATGTTACGATTTTGCTTTATTTAATTCGATGGGCGGGCTGGTAAAAAACGTGATAATGCAGCCGATGATCGCTCCGGCAATGCCCGGAAGCACCCAGCCGATTCCCATGCTGTAAAGCGGAAGATTTGCGTTTAAGAATGAATCTAATGATCCGAGCGGAATGCCGGCTGCCTTCAAACCGTCCAGGATACTGAACAGCCCCGTTCCGATCAGGCAGGCGATATAGACTTCGCGTCTTTCCTTAAAGATTTTATCAATAAAGGAAAGGACGATAATGACAATCGCCAGCGGGTAAATCGCTGATAAAATAGGAACTGAAAATGCAATAATCTCAGCAAGTCCGAAATTTGAAATCGCCAGACTGAACAGCGTGACAATCGTAACCACCATTTTGTATGATAAAGCGGGAATCAATTTTGAAAAATATTCGCCGCAAGATGTGACAAGTCCGATGCTTGTCGTTAAACACGCAACGGTGATGGCGGCGCCGAGAACGATGTTTCCCAGTGAACCGAACAGGTAATCAGATGAAGCTGATAAAATCTTTGCGCCTTCGCCGAGCGGCCCCACAGCGTCCGTGCTTGTCGCTCCCAAATAGGCCAAAGATAAATAAATGAATGTCAAACCTGCCGCTGCAATCAGACCCGCTTTAATACAAGCGGCGGCGAGCGCTTTACGCTGGGTGACGCCCCTGCTTTTAACAGCGTTGACGACAACGACGCCGAAAACGATTGAGGCGAGCGCATCCATTGTTTTATAGCCTTCCAAAAATCCTTTGAACACCGGCGTTCCGGAATATGCCTGATGTACGGCGCCCAGCCCGCCCATCGGAGTGACAATGGCTTTTACGACGATGATTAAAATAATACCGAATTTAATAGGAGTCAAAATCTTTCCGACTCTGTCCACGATTTTGGACGGGTTAAGAGCTAAATAATACGTAATAGAAAAAAAGATCAACGTGAAAACAAATAAAGATAATCTTTCCGGAATGCCGCTTAAAAACGGAACTGCACCGATTTCATATGAAACGGTTCCGGTTCTCGGAATCGCGAAAAGCGGCCCGATTGATAAATAAAGCACAACGGTGAAAATAGTCCCGAATACCGGATGAGCTTTATCGGCAAGCCCTTTCGCGTCTTTGCCCGTTAATGCGATGGCGATAATACCCAAAAGCGGCAGACCTACGCCGGTCAGTAAGAAACCGCCCATCGCTTTCCAGACATTATGCCCCGCCGCTTGCCCGAGCTCCGGCGGATATATCATATTTCCTGCCCCGAAAAAAAGTGCGAAAAGCATGAAACCGATAATAACGGTATCTTTGACAGGTAGTGAGTGTTTCATAAAAATCCTCCTAAATACTATGTTGAAATATTCTGTCAATTAATTGTCAGATAATATAACAAAACGAACATTACTTATTATATGGCAATGTACAGATAAGTCAATACTCGATTTATTGCGAATTTATATTTACTTTTGTTATGGTAGCATAAATATCATACGATGTACCGTTTTCATTAAAGGAGTAAAAAAAATGATATATTTAGACAACAGTTCAACGACCGAGCCGTATGAAGAGGTTTTGGAAGTGTATAAACAGACGAGCAGCCGTTATTTCGGCAACCCTTCGTCTCTGCACCAGTTAGGAACTGAGACGGAACAGCTCCTTGAAGCGGCCGCTCAGCAAATAAAAAAAACCTTACGTTTAAAAAATTATGATATTGTATTTACATCAGGCGCGACTGAAGCGAATAACGCGGCGTTAAAGGGAGCGGCCTGGGCAAACATGAGTAAAGGAAGACATATCATTGCTTCGGCGATTGAGCATCCTTCTGTGACGGAGACGCTTGATCAGCTGACGGAGCTGTTCGGCTTTGAAGTCACATATCTTCCGGCCGATCAAAACGGCTTCGTTTCTTTGAAAGACGTCAAATCGGCTATCAGGCCGGATACGATAATCGTCAGCGTCATGCATGTCAATAACGAAGTCGGCTCCATTCAGCCTGTAAAGGAAATCGGCGGGTTTTTGAAGCAGCACCGGAATATTCTGTTTCATGTTGATCATGTGCAGGGCATTCATAAAGTTCCTCTGTCTATAGAAGAAGCGGGCATTGACCTTTGCACCGTTTCAGGGCATAAGTTTCACGGCTTAAAAGGGACCGGAGCGCTTATCGTCAAAAAAGGAACGCGGCTCATTCCGCTTATAACGGGCGGCTCGCAGCAAAAAGGCGTCCGCGCCGGAACGGAACACACGGCAGGCGCCGTTTCCCTTGCGAAAGCGATCAATCTTTCTGCGCGTGACATGAACGAGCGGCTTTCTTCCGTGGAGGCTGCCAAGAATGCGCTCATGGAAAGGCTGAGCGGGACGGACGGGGTCGTCATCAACACCCCCGCCGAAAACAGCGCGCCGCATATCATTAATTTTTCCGTTCCGGGCGTGAAGGCGGAAGTGCTGCTGCACATGCTTGAGGAAAAAGGAATATATGTCTCCACAACCGCGGCATGTTCGGCAAGAGAGCACAAACCGAGCCGTGTTCTTCTGCAAATGAATAAAGGCGAACAGATTGCATCAAGCAGCATAAGAGTCAGCCTGAACTTCAGCCATACGGCTGACATCACGGAGCCGTTTATGGCCGCGTTGGTGCCGGCTGTTCAAAAACTAAAAAAAATGATGAGGTAGCATATGAATTACGATCATATTTTAATCCGTTTTGGTGAAATATCCACAAAAGGAAAAAACAGACGCAGTTTTATTGAAAGATTAAAACAGAATATCCGCCTGGTATTAAAGGATTATAAAAAAGTAAAATACTTTTCAAACCGGGACCGGATGTCAATTACACTTAATGGAGAAAACCCGGAGGAAATTTGTTCCTTATTAAAGAATATATTCGGCATTCAAAGCTTTAGTCTCGCAATTAAATGCGAAAGCAAGCTGGAAGACATTAAAAAAACGGCTTTAGCCGCGATAGAAGGCGAATATAAACCGGGGAATACGTTTAAGGTCGAAACCAAACGGGCTTACAAACAGTTTGAATTAGATACGAATGCGATGAACGCTGAAATCGGCGGCCATATTTTGAAAAACACGGATGGATTAACCGTCGATGTGAAACATCCCGATATTCCGCTTCGGATTGAAATCAGGGAGGAAGCGACATTCCTGACCATTCGTAACGAAAAAGGCGCCGGAGGCCTTCCTGTCGGTTCCGCGGGTAAAGCGATGCTGATGCTTTCCGGCGGTTTTGACAGTCCGGTCGCCGGTTTTTACGCGATGAAACGGGGATTATCAGTTGAAGCGGTACATTTCTTCAGTCCGCCGTATACGAGTGAACGGGCAAAGCAGAAAGTCATGGATCTCGCGGGATGCCTTGCGAAGTTCGGCGGCAGTATGACACTTCATATCGTGCCGTTTACAAAGACGCAGGAACTCATCCAAAAACAAATCCCGGAGAACTATACGATGACGGCGACGCGGCGTCTTATGCTGCAAATCGCGGACAGAATCAGAGAAGAACGGAAAGCGCTCGCGATCATTACGGGAGAAAGCCTCGGGCAGGTAGCGAGCCAGACGCTTGAAAGCATGTATGCGATCAATGCGGTGACGGCAACACCGGTTTTGCGCCCTTTAATCGGAATGGACAAAACAGAAATCATTGAGAAATCAAAAGAAATCGGCACTTATGAAACAAGCATTCAGCCGTTTGAGGACTGCTGCACCATCTTTACGCCGCCAAGTCCGAAGACACGTCCGAAAAAAGAAAAAATCGAGCACTTCGAAAGCTTCGTTGATTTTGAACCGCTGATTGCAGAGGCCGCTGCCGGCATCGAAACCATCACTGTTTACTCGGAGCAGGAAGCTCACGATAAGTTTGCCGGCCTGTTTTAAAACTGTATACAATTACCAAAGTTTTTTTGAATGAAGACATGTGTTTTATCACATTCTATACTCACAAGGAGGTGATACACATGTCACAACAATCAAACAGCGGAAACAGCAACCAGCTTTTAGTGCCAGGCGCTGCTCAAGCTATCGACCAAATGAAGTATGAAATCGCTTCTGAATTCGGTGTAAACCTTGGACCGGAAACAACTTCTCGCGCCAACGGTTCTGTCGGTGGAGAAATCACAAAACGTCTTGTCTCTTTTGCTCAGCAAAGCATGGGCGGAAGCAGCCAGCAGCAGTTTTAATCACAACTTCACATAATGGCTAAGAGAGCGGGGAATTCCCCGCTCTTTTTTCATGGGAATAGATAGAAGGCGGGAAGCAATTTATGCATATTTTTATTGTAATGGCCTATGTTTATGTATAATGGGGAAAGAAAGTGAGGAGTTGTTCGTGTTAAAACGAGAAGATTTAATCGCCCCAAAGAACTATAACCTTGTAAATGAAATCGAAAAGTTCAGCCGTTCCAAAGAGAAGAACGCGCTTATTTGGGAAGATCAAACAGGCGGCAAGAAAGTCTGGACGTATGAAAAATTGATGGAAGAAACGAATAAAATCGGAGCCCGTCTGAAAGGTCTCGGATTTGAAAAAGGCGATAAGCTGATTGTCATGGTTCCGAGAGTGCTTGAAGCGTATGCCGTTTATTTAGCGATCTTAAAAGCGGGGATGGTCGTCATTCCTTGCTCGGAAATGCTGCGCGCCAAAGACCTTGAATACCGGATCAAACACGCCGAAGTGAAAGGCGCTATCGTTTATCCTTCATTTATAAACGCGTTTGACGAGGTAAATACTGATCAGCTGGTGACATTGTCAATCGGTGAAAATGATGCCGGCTGGAAAAACCTCCTAACGATTGAAGCGGACGGAGACAGTTTTCAAACAGCTGATACAACAAGAGAAGACATGGCGTTTTTGTCCTATACTTCAGGCACGACCGGCCAGCCTAAAGGCGTTGTACATACACATGGCTGGGCCTTTGCCCATTTAAAAACATCAGCCGGTGCATGGCTGGATATTTCTGAAGACGATACAGTGTGGGCCACCGCGGCGCCCGGCTGGCAGAAATGGGTGTGGAGCCCGCTGCTCGCCGTTCTGGGAAGCGGCGCGACAGGATTCATTTATCACGGCAGATTCAGCGCCAAGACGTATTTAGAGCTGCTGGAGCGCCATCAAGTAAATGTCTTCTGCTGTACCCCGACGGAATACCGCCTGATGGCAAAAGTGGAGGAGTTGGACAAATATGATCTTTCTGCCCTTCACAGCGCAGTTTCTGCGGGTGAGCCATTAAACCGGGAAGTCATTGACGTATTCCGGAAGCATTTCGGCATTAAAGTGAGGGACGGATACGGCCAAACGGAGAGCACCCTGTTAGTCGGCGTCCTGAAGGACATGGATATTAAGCCGGGAAGCATGGGCAAACCGACCCCTGGAAATCAAGTGGAGATTATAAACGATAAAGGCGAAATATGCGAAATTGGCGAAACGGGCGATATCGCCGTGCATTTGAGCACACCGGCTTTATTCAAAGAATATTATAAAGATCCTGAAAGAACGAAAAAGCAGATTCGCGGAGATTACTTTCTTACAGGAGACCGCGCGAAAAAAGACGAGGACGGCTACTTTTGGTTTGAGAGCCGCAATGATGACATCATCGTCAGCTCCGGATATACAATCGGGCCTTTTGAAGTAGAGGACGCGCTTGTGAAGCATCCGGAAGTGAAAGAATGTGCCGTCGTGGCGAGCCCGGATGAAATCAGAGGTTCAATCGTAAAAGCCTATGTCGTTTTACAAGACGATGAAAAGCGCAGTGACGAACTTGTCAAAGAACTGCAAAACCACGTAAAAACGATTACGGCGCCTTACAAATATCCGAGAGAAATTGAGTTTGTCGAAAGCCTGCCGAAAACGGCGTCCGCAAAAATCAGACGTGTGGAGCTGAGACAGCGTGAAGAACGGCTGAAGGCTGATAAAAAAGCATAATACAGGATAAAGGGTGAGCGGGGATGAAAGCGATTTGGCACGGCGGCACCATCTATACAATGCTGGACAAGAATCATGTCACTGAAGCCATTTATACCGAAGAAGGCGTCATCAGGCAGACGGGCAGCTTCCGGGAGCTCCAAGGAACATACGGTTCGCCTGATACGGAGGAAATCGATTTACATGGGGCTGTCATGTTCCCGGGGTTTACGGACAGTCATATGCATTTAATCGGACACGGGGAAAAACAGCTTCGCCTCGATTTGTCGCAGCTGACGTCAAAAGAAGCGATACTGCGGGCCGCAAAAGAAGCAGAGCGTGAATTGGAAGATGGCGAATGGCTGATCGGCGAAGGCTGGGATGAAAATCTGTTTGAACAGCCGGATTACGTCACCAAGCATGACCTTGACCCGCTCTTTCCCGACCGCCCCGTCCTGCTGAAGCGGGTATGCCGGCACGCCGCGGCGGTTAATTCGGCCGCATTGCGCGCGGCGGGAATTACAAACGAAACACCTGAACCAAACGGCGGGATTATCGTCCGGGACGGCACCGGTACGACAGGCCTCCTGCTGGATAAAGCCCAAGAGCTTGTGACACAGGCCCTGCCGCCCGTCTCACCTTACTATGTCCAACGCGCGCTTCAAACGGCGATTACGGACTGCTGGTCAAAAGGCCTGACCGGCGGGCATTCAGAAGATCTGGCATACTACGGAGACGCGTCCGTTCCCGTTGCCGCGTACGAGTCATTAACCGGCAGCGGCCTTTATCCTTTTCGCGCCCATCTGCTCGTTCATCACGAAGCCGTCGACAGCTGGAGCGCTCTGGATAAATCGACCGGACCTTATCTGGAATACGGAGCGATGAAAATTTTTGCTGACGGTGCGCTCGGAGGCAGAACCGCTCTATTGAAAAAGCCTTACCATGATGATCCGTCTGTTTCCGGCGTTCAGGTGCATGATGACGAAACCCTTGCCGCTCTTGTTTATAAAGCGAGAGAGAAAGGGATGGAGCTCGCCGTGCACGCGATTGGCGACCTTGCATTTGAAAAGGTGCTGGATGTTATCGAAAGATACCCGGCAAAGCCCGGACAGCTAGACAGGCTCATTCATGCGCAAGTATTAGATGACGGATTGATTGAAAGAGCCGCCCGGCTGCCGATCGGACTTGATCTTCAGCCGCATTTTGTGGCCAGTGATTTTCCGTGGGTGATTGACCGGCTCGGAGAAGAGCGGATGAAAACGGCTTTCGCCTGGAAAACACTGCTGTCAAAAGGGCTGCTGTGCGCCGGAGGTTCAGATGCCCCGATTGAACCGGCCGATCCGCTTCTGGGCATTCAATCGGCTGTGCTCCGTACGAGCAAGCAGCGCCCGGAAGGTCCGGCCTATTATGAAAAAGAGTGCCTGACCGTGTACGAAGCCATTCAGCTTTACACGGAGGGAAGCGCGGCCATCATCCATAAAGAACATAGCCGCGGCCGTATCGCCCCCGGCTATGATGCCGACTTTACCGTACTCAGCGGTGATCCGTTCAGGACGGACCCGAAAAAGCTTCATGAATTGGAAGCTGTCAAAACCGTCGTCGGCGGCCGTATCGTATATGAAAAAGAGGACAGGCAGTGATGCCCGTCCTCTTTTTTTATGATAAAAATGATCGCTTTACTTTTTCCCAGAAAGAATTGTCTTTCAGTTTCACCGTTTTGATTTTTTTATCGGATAGTGTAATCTCAACCTTTTTGACATTCCGCGTGCTGAGCGCTTCATTATCAAGCCCGATAATCGGATGCTCATTGCCGTCTTGCACCACCTGCAGTGTCAGCTTCCGGTCTGAGCTTAAAATAAACGGAGATCCGAGTGTACGGTATGTGTTGTTGTTCAACGATGCCAGTTCGGATACCTGCATGCAGGAAATCAAAGGATCAACAACGGCGCCTGAAACAGATTTATTGTAGGCGGTGCTGCCCGTCGGGGTGGAAATGATCATCCCGTCTCCTCTGAACGTCTCAAAATGAAGATCATCAATTAACACATCCATCACAAACGTTTTAATAATGCTTGAACGGATGGAAACCTCGTTTAAACAGTGAAAATGATTGCTGCCGTCCACCGTTACGTGAATGAGCGGGTATTTTCTGACCTCAAGCTGTTCCGCGGTCATGCTGGCCGCCATTTTTTCAGGCTCATCGCTGTGAAAATCACAGTACAAATGGGCTTTCCCTTTTTTAGCGATGCCGACATACAGGCAGTCATCACGGAATCCGGTTTTTCTGACGGCTTGCAGAAATGAGCCGTCGCTGCCGATGCTGGCGATAATTCCGGCATCCTCCGGTTGAGCCGCAACTGTAAAACCGTGCGATTCAGCAAGCTGCTTCAAAGAGCTGACTTGTTCTTTTGTTTCGTTGTTTTGTTTGTGAAAAAAATAAACATTGCGGCGAAGATCGGTCATATCCCCATTCCCCTTTGCTGTCATATTTACGTTTTTCTCCCAGCAGGTATTGTGTTAAAATACCTGTGGCAATAGTGTAACATGTTTCCTGTTTATCCGTTAAGGGAAAGCGCTTCATGAAAAAAATGAATCTTTTTTTACGGGGGAACGTACGAATATTGACAGAAAAGGAGGAGAACAAATGAATGCAAAAAGATGGATTGCGCTCGTCATCGCGCTCGGCATTTTCGGCGTATCAGTCATTGCAAGTGTGACCGTCGGGGTGCTGAAGAATATCGGAGATACAGGGTCTGACTTTGCATCACTGACAGATGACACAGAGGAAGTGACGCTGGATAAGGGCAGCCCCGGCAGTAAAATCGCCGTGCTTGAAGTGGACGGCACGATTGAGGATAACGGCGGGTCCGCTGGCCTGCTCAGCTCAGGCGGGTATGATCACAGATCATTTTTAAAACAGGTTGAGCGTGCGAAAGAAGACAAAAGTGTCAAAGGAATTGTGCTGAAAATCAATTCCCCTGGCGGAGGCGTGTACGAAAGCGCGGAAATACATAAAAAACTGGAAGAACTAAAGAAAGAAACGAAGAAACCGATTTATGTATCCATGGGCTCCATGGCGGCATCGGGAGGCTATTATATTTCAACGGCCGCCGATAAAATCTATGCTTCACCGGAAACGCTCACGGGTTCACTGGGCGTCATCATGGAAAGCGTCAATTATTCCAAGCTCGCCGATGAACTCGGCATCAAGTTTGAAACCATTAAAAGCGGCGCGCATAAAGACATCATGTCCCCGACCCGCGACATGACGAAGGAAGAAAGAAAGATCATGCAGACAATGGTCAACGATTCTTATGAAGGATTTGTCAATGTCATTTCAAAAGGCCGGCACATGTCAAAAGCGGATGTGAAAAAAATTGCCGACGGCCGTGTTTACGACGGCAGACAAGCGAAAAAAATCGGCCTCGTTGATGAGCTCGGTTTTTACGATGATACGATCAGCGCGATGAAAAAGGACCATAAAAATATGAAAAACGCTTCAGTCATCACATACGAGGAAGGATTCGGATTAGGCTCGCTCTTTTCCATGAGCGCAGCGAAAATGTTTAAAAGCGAAATTGATTTTCTGAATATGAAAGAACTCATTTCGCAATCCGGTTCGCCGCGGATGATGTATCTCTATGCAAAGTAGGGGGGAAGAAAGAATGGACGCGACTTACGAAGGCTTTCACGGCAAAGAAGAGGAAGCCGAACAACAGAGGGCGCCCGAGCAGGCATATGCGGGCTTTTGGATCAGGTTTTGGGCGTTTCTTCTTGATTGGCTGGTGGTCTGGGGACTTAACCATCTCATCGTTTCACCGATTTTCACGCTGATGAAGCTCCCGGCAACAAGCGGAATGTTTACAATCTCAGCTTATTCCGTCACAACCCTGATCGTCTACCTCGCCTATTTTGTGTTCATGACGAAATGGTTTCATCAGACACTCGGCAAGATGGTCTTCGGGTTAAAGGTCACTTCTTTGACGCCCGGAAAGCCGCTGACTTGGAGCACCGTCATTTTCAGAGAAGCGGTGGGGCGTTATATCGATAAAATCTGGATTCTCTATATCGTCATTGCGTTTACGCCCAAAAAGCAGGGCATTCATGATCTGATCGCCGACACAACGGTAATTCACGAAGCGCTGTACCGCAAATAAAAGCAGTAAACCCGGAATAAACGTCCGGGTTTATTTTTTTTGGTTTTGGCGATAATGCTGCTAAGGAAGTGAAGCTTATGGGATATGCCGCAGCAGCTGTTATTCTCATTCTCATTTTGGCCTGGCTGCTCATGAGGATGAAAATCCATCTGACTTTCGAATATCTTCACGATAAAGATAACGACAAACTGACGTTTAAAATCTCGGCTTTATACGGGCTGATCCGTATAAAAAAAACGCTGCCCGTCATTAAAGTAAACAGCGAAGACGCGTCAATTGATGTCAAACAGGACACAAAATCAGAAATGAAAGGTCAGAAAAAAGAGAAGAAAAAAATCACATATGAAGATGTCAAACAGAGCATTCACAGAATAGAAATGATTCTGCACCAAGTCTTTCAGATGCGCCAAATCGCCGCTTCATTTCTTGCGGGAGTCCGTGTTACGAAGTTCGAATGGGTGACGGTTATCGGAATAAAGGACGCCGCCGTTACGGGAATCGCCGCCGGCGGATTGTGGGCCGTAAAGGGAGGCCTGACGGCGATGCTGTATGATCATCTGCGTTTCATACATAAACCGGTGTGCGAAGTCATTCCGTCTTTTCAAGTGCCTGCATCCAAGACGCATTTGCAGTGTATATTCTTTTTTCGTTTTGGACATCTTATAGGTGCAGCTTTCAAATTGCTCAAATACGGGCGGAACGGACTTTCTATCATACGAAAGAAACAGCCGGTTCCGGTTGCTTCAAAGAATGATTCATCAGTTTAAGGAGGAGCGCATATGGCAGACCATCCCATTCAAGGTTTAATGAAAACCGCTATGGAAAATTTAAAAGAAATGATTGACGTGAATACAATCATCGGCGATCCTGTTGAAACGCCTGACGGCAGCGTAATCTTAACGGTTTCAAAGGTCGGCTTCGGATTTGCGGCGGGCGGAAGCGAGTTTGGAGGAAAGCCGGCTGAAAAAAGAACCGATGACGATGAAAGAAAAGAGCAGAAGCTCCCGTTCGGCGGCGGAAGCGGCGGCGGAGTATCCATTACGCCGATTGCGTTTCTGATTGTCGGAACAAACGGCGTGCGCATGCTTCATTTAGACGAAAACACCCACCTGATTGATAAACTGTTAGACTCCGCGCCTCAAACGATTGAACGCATCCAGCATATGTTTAAAAAGAATGAAAAAGGCCGGAACCAAAAAAGAACGGATATCGATTTATAACAGAAAAGTTAACTGCCGCCCGCAGTTAGCTTTTTTTACGATGCGGCATAACCTTTGCAGTTTGCATAAAACTCGACTATGATAGAGCTATACATAGATAAAGGGAGGAATCAGAATGGCTGAAATTACATTTAAAGGCGGAGCCGTGACGCTGATCGGACAAGAAGTGAAACCGGGTGACCAAGCTCCTGACTTCACGGTTCTGACAAACGGATTAGAAGAGAAGACATTAGCAGATATGAAAGGGAAAGTAACGATCATATCCGTTATTCCTTCCATTGACACAGGCGTATGTGACGCGCAGACACGCCGCTTCAACGAAGAAGCCGCAAAACTCGGTGATGTGAACGTTTATACAATCAGCGCCGACCTTCCGTTTGCACAAGCGCGCTGGTGCGGAGCGAACGGAATTGATAAAGTGGAAACATTATCGGATCATAAAGAGATGTCATTTGGTGAAGCATTCGGTGTTCACATCAAAGAACTTCGTCTTTTGGCACGTTCCGTATTTGTCCTTGATCAGGACGGAAAAGTCGTTTACGCGGAATACGTAAGCGAAGCGACAAACCACCCGAATTATGAAAAGCCTATCGAAGCTGCAAAAGCGTTAATCAAGTAAAGAGAGAAAAAGAGCTCCGGGTGCTGCCGCGGAGCTCTTTTCATGGCAAGGAGGAAACAGCATGCAACACGACCATGTCGGTCAGATTTATGAACTTTTAGATGAAGCCGCCCAAGTGATAGCAGAAGGCCTTCAAATTTCTTATATTGAGGGGCTTGCGGAAGCGGGAGAAATGTATTTTCTTGAAAAGGCCGACCAGCTTCCGCTTCAGGAAAAGCAAACCGGCGAGCTTAACAGCCTGCTTGCGAAAGCAGACTTCAGAAAATGGGAGCATGAATGGATCCGCAAGGCGTTCCAGCTCGCCATTTTAAAAGGGCTGAAAGATAAGTCCCATCCGAACAGACAGATGACGCCTGATACGATCGGCATTTTCATCAGTTACCTCGTGAATAAATTTACGAGCGGCCGAAAAGGCCTGACATTGCTGGACCCCGCCTGCGGCACCGGAAATCTTCTGCTGACCGCGGCAAACCAGCTTTCTGACAAAGCGGCAAAATGCTTCGGCATTGAAATCGACGATGTCCTTCTGAAGATCGCTTATGCTCAGGCGAATCTGCAGGAAAAAGAAATGGAGCTGTTCTGCCAGGACAGTCTTCAGCCGTTATTTATCGAACCGGCCGATGCGGTCATCTGCGATTTGCCGGTCGGCTACTATCCGAATGACGAAGGCGCTGAAGCGTTTGAGCTGAAAGCGGATGAAGGCCACTCTTTTGCTCACCACTTATTTATTGAGCAGAGCGTCAAACATACAAAACCGGGCGGATACTTATTTTTTATGATTCCGAACCATCTGTTTGACAGCGCGCAAAGCGATAAACTGAAGCGGTTTTTTGCGGAAAAAGTGTATATCAACGCCCTTCTTCAGCTGCCGGCTACTATGTTTAAAGACGAAGCGCAGGCAAAGAGCATTTTAATCTTGCAGAAAAAAGGCGAAGACGCAAAGCCGCCGAAACAAGCGCTTTTGGCGAATCTTCCTTCCTTTGCGAACCAGCAGGCGATGCGGGAAATGACGGCAAAATTGGATCAATGGATTCAAAAAGAAAAATAATGGCGAAGAAGCAGTGTGAGATGCAAAATCCCGCACTGCTTTTGCTTTTTAAAATGAATGGAAATCAGGACGATAACACAAATTAAGGAAAGAAAATAACATTTCGTAAGACCGTGCCGTCCATTTGGCACAAATGAAATTTATCAGAAAATATCGACTTCATATTGTATGCGGTACCAATGTGGATGTTGACTTGAAATGCTGAGTTGACAATGTTTAAATGGAAAAGTCAGATATTTTTTGGACTGCAATTATGGTCTGGGAAAAAAGAACGAACAAACGAAGAAGAATTTTGATAGGAGCGTCATTTATGTCTAAAATTATTGCAATTAACGCAGGAAGCTCATCTTTAAAATTTCAGTTATTCGAAATGCCTTCAGAAAAGGTGCTAACAAAAGGTTTAGTAGAACGGATCGGTATCGCCGACAGCGTTTTCACAATCTCTGTTAACGGCGAAAAAAATACAGAAGTGACAGATATTCCGGATCATGCGGTTGCGGTGAAGATGCTGCTTCACAAGCTGACTGAATTCGGTATTATAAAGGATTTAAATGAAATTGACGGAATCGGCCACCGTGTGGTTCACGGCGGAGAAAAATTCAGCGATTCTGTTTTGCTTACGGATGAAACAATCCGTGAGATTGAAGAGATTTCAGAACTAGCGCCGCTTCACAACCCGGCTAACATCGTCGGCATTAAAGCCTTTAAAGAAGTGCTTCCGAATGTGCCTGCGGTTGCAGTGTTTGATACGGCGTTCCACCAAACGATGCCTGAACAATCTTACCTGTACAGCCTACCGTACGAATACTACGAGAAATACGGCATTCGCAAATACGGTTTCCACGGCACATCTCATAAATACGTGACACAGCGCGCAGCTGAGCTTCTCGGCCGCCCGCTTGAAGATTTGCGTCTGATTTCCTGCCACCTCGGTAACGGCGCAAGTATCGCGGCCGTAGAAGGCGGAAAATCCATTGATACGTCAATGGGCTTCACACCGCTTGCGGGTGTTGCGATGGGAACACGTTCAGGAAACATCGACCCTGCATTGATTCCGTACATTATGGAAAAAACGGATCAGACGGCAGATGAAGTATTAAATACGTTAAATAAAAAGAGCGGACTGCTTGGCGTATCCGGTTTCTCCAGCGACCTACGCGATATCGTGGAAGCTTCAAAAGAAGGAAACGAAAGAGCGGAAACGGCTCTTGAAGTGTTCGCAAGCAGAATCCATAAATACATCGGTTCTTACGCTGCGAGAATGAGCGGCGTTGACGCGATTATTTTCACTGCGGGTATCGGTGAAAACAGCGTTGAAGTCAGAGAACGCGTGCTTCGCGGCTTAGAATTCATGGGTGTATATTGGGATCCTGCGCTGAACAACGTGCGCGGCGAGGAAGCGTTTATCAGCTACCCTCACTCTCCTGTCAAAGTCATGATCATTCCGACTGACGAAGAGGTCATGATCGCACGCGACGTTGTCCGCCTTGCACAGTAATGATCGAAAAAAGCACATCCTTTTAGGGTGTGCTTTTTTATTGAATGCCCCAGAATCAAACGTTACGATATGTTTAATACATAAACGATGAGGTGAAGCAATGAGTGTGCATGAACATAAACAAGAAGCCCCGTCAGCCGTGCGCTGCAAGGTGATCACAGTCAGCGACACGAGAACGAAAGAAACCGACAAAAGCGGGCGCGTCATGATGGACTTCCTCAGGGAAGCGGGATTTGAAACGGTCGCTTATGACATTGTTAAAGATGAAAAAGATGAATTGCAGAAAGCCGTTTTATCCGGCTGTATGGATGAATATACAGATGCGGTGCTGTTAAACGGAGGGACGGGCATTGCCGAAAGGGATGTCACAATTGAAGCGGTCACGCCGCTGTTTTCAAAAGAGCTCCCGGGATTCGGCGAGCTGTTCCGCATGCTGAGCTATACGGAGGACATCGGTTCCGCCGCCATTTTGTCCAGAGCGGCAGCGGGTGTGATCCAAAATACCGCAGTCTTCTGCACGCCCGGCTCTTCAGGCGCCGTAAAGCTTGCAATGAGTAAACTGATTATTCCTGAACTGCCCCATGTGCTCCGGGAAATCCGAAAAGATTTATAAATGTATAAAAAGACTCTGCTCCGCTCAAAAAATTGGGTGGGGTTTTTTTATAAAAGGCTTGAAAAAACAGAATTTACTTGTTACAGTGTATACATACAAAATGCATTTTTATTAATTAAAACTAATTTTTATACAAAAGGGAGCTTTTAACATGGCAGAACAAAAAAAGGTTGTATTGGCATACTCAGGAGGTCTTGATACTTCTGTAGCGATAAAATGGCTGCAAGAACAGGGATACGATGTTGTTGCCTGTTGCTTAGACGTAGGGGAAGGAAAGGATTTGGCATTCGTTCAGCAAAAAGCGCTGGAAGTAGGCGCCGTAAATTCCTATGTGATTGATGCGAAAGAAGAATTCGCCCGGGAGTACGCGCTCATTTCTATGCAGGCCCATACAATGTATGAAGGCAAGTATCCGCTCGTATCTGCACTATCCCGTCCGTTGATCGCGAAAAAACTCGTTGAAGTCGCGGAAAAGGAAAACGCGGTGGCCGTAGCGCACGGCTGCACGGGAAAAGGCAACGATCAGGTGCGTTTCGAAGTATCCATTAAATCATTAAATCCTGATCTGGAGGTCATTGCTCCGGTTCGTGAGTGGCAATGGTCGCGTGAAGAAGAAATTGAATATGCCGCAAGCCGCGGCATACCGATTCCGATCAATCTTGACAGCCCGTATTCCATCGACCAGAACCTATGGGGACGCGCCAATGAATGCGGTATATTAGAAGACCCGTGGGCGGCGCCGCCTGAAGGGGCATATGACCTGACAGCATCTCTTGAAAACACGCCGGACGTTCCGGAAATCATCGAAATCGCATTTGAAGCCGGTGTTCCGGTTTCAATCGACGGCGTAACCTACCCGCTCGCTGATTTAATTCTCAAGCTGAACGAGACTGCCGGAAAACACGGCATCGGCCGGATTGACCATGTGGAAAACCGCCTGGTCGGCATTAAGTCCCGTGAAGTTTATGAGTGCCCGGGCGCCATGACTTTGATTACGGCTCACAAAGAACTTGAGGATCTGACTTTAGTGAAAGAAGTGGCCCATTTCAAACCGGCAATTGAACAAAAACTGTCTGAAATCATCTATAACGGTTTATGGTTCTCGCCGTTAAAAGACGCGCTGCTTGCATTCTTGAAAGAAACCCAAAAACACGTCACCGGCGTCGTGCGCGTCAAGCTGTTTAAAGGCCATGCCATTGTAGAAGGACGTAAGTCGGAATATTCACTCTACGACGAAAAACTTGCGACATATACAAAAGACGATGCTTTTGACCATCACGCGGCAATCGGTTTCATTGAGCTTTGGGGGCTGCCGACAAAAGTAAACAGCATTGTGAAAAAGAAGGAGCAGATTGAAGCATGAAGAAGCTTTGGGGAGGCCGTTTTCAAAAAACACCGGAAAAGTGGGTCGATGAGTTCGGCGCATCCATCACATTCGACCAAAACTTAGTCAAAGAGGATATTACAGGGTCTCTCGCTCATGCGGCAATGCTGAAAAAATGCGGCATTCTGACGGAAGAAGAAGAAGGCGCCATCCGACAGGGGCTGCAGACCCTCCTGCAAAAAGCAGATGAAGGAACGCTTGAATTCTCTGTTGATTATGAAGATATCCATTTGAATATTGAAAAAATGCTGATCGAAGAAATCGGACCGCTAGGCGGCAAGCTCCATACCGGCAGAAGCCGGAATGACCAGGTGGCGACCGACATGCATTTGTATTTGAAAGATCATGTCTCACATATCATCGTGCTGATTGAACAGTTCCAAAAAGCGCTGATCGAAAAAGCGGAGGCCAATGTCGAGACCATTCTGCCGGGGTACACCCATTTACAGCGGGCTCAGCCGATTTCTTTCGCCCACCATCTGCTTGCTTATTTTTGGATGCTTGAACGGGATAAAGAGCGTTTTCGCGATGCTATGAAGCGGATTAACATATCGCCGCTCGGATGCGGGGCGCTTGCCGGAACCACGTTTCCGATAGACCGTAACTATTCGGCGGAGCTGCTCGGTTTTGACTCCATTTATGAGAACAGTCTTGACGGAGTCAGTGACAGAGATTTTATTCTCGAGTTTTTAAGCGGCAGCAGCATGCTGATGATGCACCTTTCGCGTTTATCAGAAGAAATCATTCTATGGTGCTCGCAGGAATTCAGATTCATTGAACTGGATGATACGTATGCGACGGGAAGCAGCATGATGCCGCAGAAGAAAAACCCCGACATGGCGGAGCTGATCCGCGGTAAAACCGGACGCGTATACGGTGATATGATGGGGCTTTTCACGATTATGAAAGGGCTCCCGCTCGCTTACAACAAAGACCTGCAGGAAGATAAAGAAGGCATGTTTGACACGGTGAAAACCGTTGAAGGAAGCCTTCAGATTTTCACGGGCATGATTGAAACGATGAAAGTAAACAAAGACATCATGAAACAAGCGACAAAACAAGATTTTTCAAACGCGACGGAACTTGCCGATTATTTAGCTAAAAAAGGCATGCCGTTCAGAGAAGCGCATGAAGTGGTCGGCAAGCTTGTGTACAGCTGCATTGAAAAAGGAATCTATTTAAGTGATATGGCATTTGAAGAATTCCTTCAAGCCAGCAGTCTCTTTGAAGAAGACATCTATACCGTGCTCGATCCGCATCATGCGGTTGAAAAAAGAATGAGCGCCGGCGGAACGGGTTTTCAGCAGGTAGAACAGGCGCTCGTAAAAGCAAAAGCCTGCGCCGGCATTTAATTTGCTGAAATTTCCTTCATATTTTCCCGTCATATCAGACACCCTACATCTATAAAGATGGGAGGTAGAAGGAATGCGCAAAGAACAAGACCGTTACATCTATGATGAAAAAGAAAGTGAAGAAACGGCCAGGCTCATCTCAGAGGCATACGAAAGCGGTTATGTCGGCATGGAGGAAGCCTCTGCTCCTTCAGAAAATTAAGCTGTCTATAAAGACGGCTTTTTTTTCGTGCGGACGAAGTGCAAAAAAGTGATATTGCCGTTTGTTTATAGTAAAGTAGAGGGAGAAACGTCTTGATTTTATTGAAGCGGCAACGTTGCCTGGGGAGGGTATTCAATGTGCGACATGCTCTAATCACTGCCGGTACAAAGGGATTGGGCCGAAAAGTGACTGAAATGCTTCTGGAAAAAGGCTTTTCTGTCACAGTGAATTACAGACAAGACGAAGAAGCGGTCGCCTGTCTGAAGGCGGATTATCCCGGGTGCCATGACAGATTGCAATTCGTTAAGGGCGATGTAACCCGGAAAGAAGATCTCATGCGGATCGCCGATGCAGCCCTTCAGCGGTTTGGAAGGATTGACATACTGATTAACAATGCCGGACCGTACATATTTGAGCGCAAAAAGCTTGCCGATTATTCCGATGACGAATGGTATGACATGCTTGAAGGGAATTTAAGCGCCGTTTTCCATCTGTTTAAAGCGGTTATCCCGGTCATGAGACAGCAGCGGTTCGGCCGGATTATTACATACGGTTTTCAAGGAGCGGATCATGCCCCCGGCTGGCTTCACCGTTCCGCTTTCGGAGCGGCTAAAGTCGGATTGGCTTCGTTAACGAAAACCATTGCGATTGAAGAAGCTGAATCAGGCATTACCGCCAATATGGTCTGCCCGGGTGATATTGTAGGAGATATGAAAGAAGCGTCTATAGAGGAAGCAAGACGGGAAATCGGCAAAGAAAAGACGCCGATCGGCAGGTCCGGAACCGGAGAGGACATTGCGAGAATCATCGCCTTTTTATGTGAAGATGATTCCGATCTTGTAACCGGAACGGTCATTGAAGCAACAGGCGGGCTGAATGTGATTAACAGGCATCAATCCCTGTAAGTTTTTTCGTTTGTCAAAAAGGGAATTTGATAAATATTAATTTTTTATGAGGTGAAAACGATGAAAGTGACTTATCACGGACATTCTGTCATTCAAGTGGAAACGAAAACCCATAACATTATTTTTGATCCGTTTCTGACCGGAAACAGTCTGACAAATTTGAAACCGGAAGAAGTGAAAGCGGATGTCATCCTGCTTACTCACGGACACAATGACCATGTCGGAGATACAGAGCAGATCGCCAAACAAAACGATGCGCTCGTCATTGCGCCGAACGAGCTGGCCGTTTATCTCGGCTTTAAAGGTTTAAACGTCCACCCGATGCATATCGGCGGAGCGCGCCAATTTGATTTCGGTAAAGTGAAACTGACACAGGCATTCCACGGATCGGCGGTCACTGATGAAGAAAACAAAACCATTACGTACACGGGGATGCCGGCCGGGATTTTATTGACGATTGACGGCAAAACGATTTTCCACGCCGGGGACACGGCGCTGTTCTCTGATATGAAACTGATCGGGGAACTGAATCACATTGACTTGGCGTTTCTGCCGATCGGTGATAACTTCACCATGGGCCCTGAAGATGCGAAACTCGCGGCTGAATGGCTGAGAGCGAAACAGGTCGTTCCCGTTCATTACAATACATTTCCTGTCATTGAACAGGACCCTGACGCTTTCGCCGAAAGTCTGCCCGGAGGCGTCGGCAAAGTCATGGCGGTCGGCGAGACCATTGAGCTTGCCTGACATATGTGTCAAAGACCTTCTGAATCAAGCATTCAGAAGGTCTTTTTGTGATGCCGCCTTTTTTCGGGCGTCTCATTGCGAATGAATCCCCCGTACCCTTATAATAAAAGCAGAAGACTGTCCTTAGAGGTGAAACGCTTGGCAACAAAGCATGAACAAATCCTATCATACATAGATTCGCTTCCTGTCGGTGAAAAAATTTCGGTCAGAAGAATTGCGAAAGAAATGAAAGTCAGTGAAGGAACGGCTTACAGAGCCATTAAGGAAGCCGAAAACAAAGGATTCGTTTCCACTATTGAACGTGTGGGGACCATCCGGATTGAACAGAAGAAAAAAGAAAATATTGAAAAGCTGACATACGCCGAGGTCGTCAATGTGATAGACGGCCAGGTGCTCGGCGGAAAAGCCGGTCTGCATAAAACGTTGAACAAGTTTGTGATCGGCGCGATGGAGCTTGACGCGATGATGCGTTATACAGCGGCGGGGAACCTGTTAATCGTCGGGAACCGAATCAACGCCCACCGCCAGGCGCTTGAAGCGGGCGCGGCTGTTTTGGTAACGGGAGGGTTTAATACCGACGACAGCATTATCGAGCTGGCTGATATGCTTGAGCTTCCGATTCTCTCCACGAGTTACGATACCTTTACGGTAGCCGCGATGATCAACCGGGCGATCTATGATCAGCTCATAAAAAAAGAGATTGTGCTCGTGGAAGACATTTTGACGCCCGCAGATCGGACAGTGACGCTGTCCCCTAAGGATAAGCTGGAGAAATGGTACGAAAAGAACTATGAAACCGGACACGGCCGCTTCCCGGTGATCGATCAGCAGATGAAAATCCACGGAATCCTCACATCGAAAGATATCGCGGGGCATGACCGGTCAGTTCCGATTGAAAAAGTAATGACCAAAAACCCTGTCACGGTGATCGGGAAAACATCTGTCGCCTCAGCGGCTCAAATGATGGTTTGGGAAGGAATTGAAGTGCTTCCGGTGACAGACGGGCATCACAAACTGATCGGAATGATCAGCCGCCAGGATGTCTTAAAAGCGCTTCAAATGGTTCAAAAGCAGCCTCAGGTCGGGGAAAAGCTGGATGATATTGTTTCAAGGGGATTTAAAGAAGACGAAGATGACAAAACGCCGGCCGTTTATCAATATGAAGTCACGCCGCAAATGACCAATCAGCTCGGCACGATTTCTTACGGGGTGTTTACGACGATTTTAACCCAGGCCGCCAGCCGATTTTTACGCTCCCGCAAACGCGGCGAGCTGGTCATTGAAAGCATTACGATTTTCTTCCTGAAGCCCGTACAGATGGAGTCGGTCATTGAAGTGAAACCGCGCATTTTAGAGGCGGGCCGGAAATTCGGGAAAATGGAAGTGGAAGTGTCAAGCCAAAGCGGCATCGTTTCAAAAGCGATGCTCATGGTGCAGCTGATGGAGAGAAGTTAAGGGACGCACCCGGGTCCCTTGGCATTCATTATGCGTGGTCCCTCTCCGCTTCCTTTGCGTGGATGGGCTCATAATGCTTATAGGCTTTATACCCGGCCCATGCGCTGCCTGCTCCGATTAAAATGAAGACGCCGCCGATGACCAGGGTCAGGACGGAGTGAAACAGAATCATTTGGTTTACTCCGTACAAAAACACCAGCGCGCCTAATGCCATACTTGATTTAGCCGAAAAACATTCTTTTTCCAGCGCCCGTTTCGTCTGGATTCCTTTTACTTTGTAATACACGTAAAAGCAGGCAGAAAGCCCGATGAGAAAAACAAAAACCAGCATAAATGAAATCCTCCATTATATGAGTTTGCAAAACCGTTTATACCGTTGCTGAAAGATTTTCCTTTTCCATGGATAAAGAGTATGATTAAATGAATAAAAACGAAAAGGAGAAAGCGATGAAATCCGAACTGATCAGAACCATATCATTATATGACACCATTATCTTACATAGACATGTGAGGCCTGACCCGGACGCCTACGGTTCACAGTGCGGCCTTACGGAAATCCTGCGGGAAACGTATCCCGAAAAAAATATTTTTGCCGTCGGACAGCCTGAGCCGTCCTTGTCTTTTTTATATTCCCTCGATGAGGTGGATGACGAAACCTATAAAGATGCTCTTGTCATCGTGTGCGACACCGCAAACCAGGGCAGGATCGACGATCAGCGCTACCATTCCGGCGCAAAGCTCATGAAAATAGACCACCATCCAAATGAAGATCCGTATGGCGATCTGTTATGGGTCGATACGAATGCAAGCTCCGTAAGCGAAATGATCTATGAGCTGTACCTGGAAGGAAAACAGCACGGCTGGAAACTGAATACGAAAGCAGCTGAGCTGATCTACGCGGGTATCGTCGGTGATACGGGGCGTTTCTTATTCCCGAACACCACAAAAAAGACATTAAAATACGCGGGAGAGCTCATTGAGTTCCCATTTTCATCGTCAGAACTGTTCAATCAATTGTATGAAACAAAATTAAATGTGGTGAAGCTTAACGGCTTTATTTATCAAAATGTGTCACTGTCTGAAAACGGCGTCGCTTCCGTTTTCATTAAAAAAGACATTTTGGAGACATATGGAACCACCGCTTCTGAAGCGTCGCAGCTTGTCGGAACACTCGGAAATATTTCGGGTATCCGCGCTTGGGTGTTTTTCGTAGAAGAAGACGATCAAATCAGAGTCCGGTTCCGTTCAAAAGGTCCGGTCATCAACGGAATTGCCCGGAAATACAATGGCGGCGGACATCCGCTTGCGGCCGGCGCATCCATCTTCAGCTGGGATGAAACCGATCAGATTCTTGCTGATCTGGAAGAGGTATGTAACGAACACAAGTAGAGGGGAGACCCTCTTTCTTAGTGTTCATCTGTCACGGGGATGAACCAGCAGCCGAATTCAGTCAGGTCTTCGTAGACGCGGAGATTACAGATTTGGAGTTCTTTTTTTATGAGGGAAGCGAGTGTGTCTGTTTCTGCATATGCGGAATAGCCTTGTCTGATTCGGGCTGCATGATCTTTTGCCAAGCGTCGTTCACTAAAAACCTCCATTTTCCCTTCCTCCCTTCAGAATCATTGAAAATGTCTCATCTACAGTTTATAAAAAAGCGGAGAAAAAAGCGACAGATCTATGGAAAATTTTTAAAAATGACATAATTACGTCGCAAAAGAAATATGAATTTCGACAGACAATCTCGTATAAATCGTCAGTTCCTTTACTTCAGCTTTAAATTCCTTCTCATTTATGGTGTATATTTTGTTTTCGATCGTCCGTTTTAAAAGTTCCTTTGTTTTATACACGCTTTCAATATCTTTTGTGATGACTTCAGAAATATTATCTTTCACTTGTTCCTCAAATTTCATCTTGTCAGGCTGGGCGATTCTGTATTTTTCCCCATTGATCAGCTTCACATCAACACTTTGGATGAGAAGTCTTTGCTTATTATCCTCATTTAATTTATGAAGATCCTTCTGATAGATGGAGATTTGGTTTTTTAAATCCCTCGCGTGCTCACGCTGCTTTTCAATTAACGTCACCTGTTCTTCCTGAAACGTTCCGTATGTAAACAGAAAGAACAGCCAGCTGACGATGGCTCCGCACATCATTCCCGCAAAAAAACGCTGCCATCCCGGTTTTTTATAATACTCGGGAATTCTCATGATGACATATTCTCCTGGGTCAGCCATGAAATAATCAGCCAGCCGGTCTGCGCGCCGCCCATTGCTGAAATAATTAAAAGAAGCTGTTTGAAGATGTCGCGCGTGTTGCCTTCAAACAGTCCCCGCTCGAAACTGTATACCGCGTCAAATGTTCCCCCGATGGCCGCGACAAGCGCCCAGATCTTCAGCCTGTTCGCCAATTTTGTGATCGCCGTCAGCGGAGGCTCGCCTGATAAATAAGCTCCGAGGCCGCCGATCAGCGCGCCGCCGAGCAACACACCGAGGGCGATAAAATAACTGCTGATGAAATTCGCCATAAATCCGGCTTCCTGATCCATATATACACCACCTCACTTTTCTATCATATTGAGCGAAACGGACAAGTATGATGATGAGTCAAAAAAGAACATTTGTTTCTTAAGAAAACCCGTCTTATAATGTAGAAAGGCAAAATGAACGTATGGGAAAGGAGTGGCGGCATTGTCTTTTGTTCACCTGCAAGTACATAGCGGCTACAGTCTGTTAAACAGCGCCGCTTCTGTAAAAGAGCTTGTTACACAAGCGAAGGAACTCGGATATTCATCATTGGCGCTGACGGACGAAAATGTGATGTACGGCGCCATTGAGTTTTATAAAGCATGCAAATCAAACGGAATGAAGCCGATTATCGGTCTGACGGCTTCTATATACACGGACGATACGGAGCTTGAAGCACACCCGCTCATTCTTTTAGCAGAGACAAACACCGGATATCAGAACCTGGTGAAAATCTCAAGTGCGCTGCAATCCATGGCAAAGGGCGGCATGAAGCGAAAATGGATGAAGAGCTATCATGAGGGGCTGATCGCCATTACGCCCGGTGAAAACGGGTACATTGAAAGCCTGCTTCAAGCCGGGAAGTTTGAAGAAGCGGTCCGGGCTGCCGAAGGATTCCGGGAGCTGTTCGGAGACGGCCGTTTTTATTTAGGGTACCAGCCGTTTAAAGGACATGAGACGTTATCCGAAGAGATCCTCCGCCTGTCAGCCGAAACGGAAATCGCTGTCTGCGCTGCGGGAGATGTCCGTTATATCAAGAAAGAAGATCAAGATGCGTACCGCTGTCTGTGCGCTATTAAAGCCGGAGAGAAGTGGGAGGATCAGAGCGGAAATCTGCCGGACTTATACTTGAGGGCGCCTGAAGAAATGGCAGAGCTTTACACGCGGCATCCGGAAGCGATTGAAGCAGCCGCGCGTATCGCCCGGCAATGCCGGGTCGATGTCAGCCTCGGACAGACACAGCTTCCGTCTTTTCCGGCGCCGGACGGCAAATCAGCCGATGACTATTTGGCGGAGATCTGTCATGAGGGGCTGCGCCTCCGTTTCGGCACTCCTGATGAGCGCGCTGTCCGCCGGCTTGAATATGAGCTGGACGTCATCAGGCGTATGAAATTCAGTGATTATTTTCTCATCGTATGGGACTTTATGAAGTACGCGCATGAAAAGGGCATTGTGACAGGCCCGGGAAGGGGGTCCGCGGCAGGCTCGCTTGTCGCTTACTCCCTTTTCATTACCGACGTGGATCCGCTTAAACATTCTCTGCTGTTTGAGAGATTTCTTAATCCCGAGCGGATCAGCATGCCGGATATTGATATCGATTTCCCTGACACGAGAAGGGATGAGGTCATTCAGTATGTACAAAATAAGTACGGGGCCATGCACGTCGCCCAGATTATCACCTTCGGGACATTGGCCGCAAAGGCGGCGTTAAGGGATACCGGGAGAGTGTTCGGAATCAGCCCGAAAGAAGCCGACCAGCTTGCCCGCCTGATTCCGTCAAAACCGGGAATAACGCTTGAGGAAGCGAGGCGGCAGTCCGCTCAGCTGAACAGGAGGCTGTCCGAATCCGCCGTTCTTCATAAAGTGTTTCAGATCGCAAGGAAAATTGAAGGTCTTCCGCGGCACACGTCAACACACGCGGCCGGGGTCGTTCTCAGTAAAGAGCCGCTTTCTGAAGTTGTCCCTCTTCAAGAAGGGCATGACGGCGTGTATTTAACGCAGTATGCGATGGATCACTTGGAAGATCTCGGTCTTTTAAAAATGGACTTTTTAGGTTTGCGCAACCTTACGCTTATTGAATCCATTAAAACGATGATTGAAAAAGAGACGAATACGAAAATTGATTTTTCCGAGATTTCTTATCAGGATGAAAAAACGTTCTCGCTATTGTCAAACGGTGATACGACGGGTATTTTCCAGCTGGAATCATCAGGAATGAGAAACGTGCTGAAACGCCTGAAGCCGTCAAGACTGGAAGACATTGTCGCGGTTAACGCGCTTTACAGGCCGGGACCGATGGAAAATATTCCTTTATTTATCGACCGGAAGCACGGGCGGGCGCGTGTGGAAGTGCCGCACGAGGACGTACGAAATATTCTCAGTGACACTTACGGCGTCATCGTCTATCAAGAACAGATAATGATGATCGCCTCGCGCATGGCAGGGTTTTCATTAGGTGAAGCGGATCTGCTCAGACGGGCTGTCAGCAAAAAGCAAAAGGACATTCTGGACAGAGAGCGAAGCCATTTTGTTGAAGGGTGCTTAAAAAAGGAGTATTCTGTAGTCACTGCAAACGAGGTCTACGATCTGATTGTAAAATTCGCTAACTACGGATTCAACAGAAGCCATGCTGTCGCATACAGCATGATCGGCTATCAGCTCGCCTATTTAAAAGCGCATTATCCGTTATATTTTATGTGCGGGCTGTTGACGAGCGTCATCGGCAATGAGGACAAAATATCGCAATATCTGCATGAAGCGAAGGGGAGCGGGATTCAAGTCCTTCCGCCGTCAATAAACAAAAGCGGTTTTCCGTTTGCGCCGGAAAACGGAGCCGTCAGATACAGTTTGCGGGCCGTTAAAAACGTAGGCGTCTCGGCAGTGAAAGATATTTATAAAGCAAGAACACATAAACCGTTCGAGGATCTTTTCGATTTCTGCTTTCGCGTACCTGCAAAAAGCGTGAATCGGAAAACCATCGAAGCCCTTATATTTTCTGGCGCCATGGACGAATTCAATCAAAATCGCGCCGCCTTGCTGGCCTCCGTTGATGTGGCTTTAGAGCACGCTGAACTTTTTCGTGCAGACGATGACCAAATGGGATTGTTTTTGGAAGAATCGTTCTCCATTAAGCCAAAATATGTAGAGGCTGAGGAATTTCCGCTCGTGGACAAGCTTCGGTTCGAAAAAGAAGCTCTCGGTGTTTATTTCTCAAGCCATCCTTTATCCGCTTTCAGGGATCTCCTGAAAAAACGGGGGGCGCAAGCGATCACAGCAGCGCGGCAGATGCCGAAGGGACAGCTGTCAATCGGTGCTTTGCTCGCGGGCATTAAAACGATTCGGACAAAGACAGGTCAGCATATGGCGTTTCTCACATTAAGCGATGAAACGGGAGAAATGGAAGCCGTCGTGTTTCCTGACCAATATAGAAGGCTGTCTCCGCTGTTAGAAGAAGGCGCGCTTTTATTCGCCGCCGGAAAAATGGAAGAGCGTCAGGAGAAGACACAATTCATCATGTCATCCGCCTCTCTTCTTGAGCAGACGGAGGCAGACAGAGCGCCGTCTGTTTACATCAAAATCGAAGGCAGCCGGCACAATCAGGAGTTTTTGGAAAAGATGAAGCGTATTTTACTGGAGCATAAAGGGGAAACCGGCGTTTATCTTTATTATGAAAAAGACAAGCAGACGATCAGGCTGCCGGATACTTTTCATATTCAGGCGGACCATCAGGCGTTATACCGTTTAAAAGAGCTGCTGGGCCGCGAAAACGTCGTGTTAAAATAGTGGTAACAATAATCGTTTTGTTATACAATTGAAACAATTGTGCTATCTTATTTAAAGATTCTGAAATTTTTCACCTCCAGCGATTGTACCAGTCTATGCGGCAGAATATGTAACAAAGTACTTAAAAGGAGTGTTTAGAATGTCATTAAGAGAAGAAGCGTTACATTTACACAAAGTAAATCAAGGAAAGCTGGAATCAAAAGCAAAGGTAGAAGTCAGAAATGCAGATGACTTAAGCCTTGCCTACTCTCCCGGAGTAGCTGAGCCTTGTAAAGAGATTTATGACGATAAAAACAAAGTATATGATTATACAATGAAGGGGAACATGGTAGCAGTCGTAACAGACGGATCAGCCGTTCTCGGACTCGGTAATATCGGGCCTGAAGCTTCACTTCCGGTCATGGAAGGGAAAGCGGTGCTGTTCAAAAGTTTCGCGGGCGTGGATGCATTCCCGATCGCGCTTGACACAAACGATGTGGACAAAATCATTGACACTGTAAAGCTGCTTGCACCGACATTCGGCGGTGTCAACCTTGAAGATATTGCGGCGCCGAACTGCTTCATTATCGAAGAGCGCCTGAAAAAAGAAACAAACATTCCGGTTTTCCACGATGATCAGCACGGCACTGCCATTGTAACCGTTGCCGGACTTGTAAACGCGCTGAAATTATCAGGTAAATCCATGTCATCCATTAAAGTTGTGGCAAACGGAGCGGGAGCGGCAGGCATCGCGATCATCAAGCTTCTTTACCATTTCGGCGTACGCAACATCGTAATGTGCGACTCTAAAGGGGCGATTTACGAAGGGCGTCCGGCCGGCATGAACGCAGTGAAAAACGAAGTGGCGAAGTTTACAAACCAAGACCGCAACGACGGTTCGCTGCAGGATGTCATTAAAGATGCAGACGTCTTTATCGGCGTATCAGTCGAAGGTGCGCTGACGAAAGAAATGGTGGAGAGCATGGCGAAAGATCCGATTATCTTCGCAATGGCCAACCCGAATCCGGAAATCATGCCTGAAGACGCGCGCGCAGCCGGCGCAAGCGTAATCGGAACAGGCCGTTCTGATTTCCCGAACCAGGTCAACAACGTCCTGGCATTCCCTGGAATTTTCCGCGGGGCGCTTGACGTTCGCGCGACTCACATCAACGAAGAAATGAAAATTGCTGCGGTTGAAGCGATTGCTTCCCTTGTTACAGAGGAAGAATTAAGCGCTGATTATGTCATCCCGGCTCCATTTGACAAACGTGTGGCTCCTGCCGTTGCGAAAGCTGTTGCGAAAGCAGCGATGGAAACGGGCGTCGCCAGAATTACGGTCGATCCTGAGGAAGTGGCTGAAAAAACAAGACAGCTTACGGTCATCGGCGAATAATAACACAAAAATGAAATGGCAGCGCGTTGGAAAAAAACAACGCGCTGCTGTTCAATATACGGACTGCTGAAATTTTTTTAAGGGCAGGTCTTAAAAAAATTTCAGCAGAATCCTTATTTCTTTTGAAAACGCTGACAGATAAGGCTGAACAACGCTTTTTACGGTATGAAATCCGTCCGTTTCCGTCTGTTTTGAAGCAAAAAATGTCGAATGGAGGATGACACCGTTTGACAAAAAAAGTACAATAGTTTCGGTAAAGTTATTATTAAGTCTATCTAATCGGAAGACATGCAGTGAAGAGAACCCTTCACAAAAGGGAGGTAATCATTTGTTAAAGGATATATTCACAAAAAAGAAAAAATATGCTTCCGTGCCGTCTGAGCAGGCAAAACATGATGTTCCGGAAGGCATTATGACAAAGTGCCCCAAATGTAAAAAAATCATGCTCACAAAAGAGTTAGATAAAAACCTGCGCGTCTGCATGAACTGCGGGCACCATTTCCCGATGAATGCAAAGCAGCGCATTGAAAGCCTCCTGGATGAAGATTCATTCGAAGAATTCAACCAGGGAATGATATCTGAAAACCCGCTCGGTTTCCCGGAATACTTAGAAAAAATCGAAAAAGACCGTGAGAAAACATCGCTGAATGAAGCGGTGGTTACCGGAAAAGGAACCATCAGCGGATTCCCGGCCGTGATCGCGATCATGGATTCAACATTCCGAATGGGAAGCATGGGTTCGGTTGTCGGCGAAAAAATCACGCTTGCAATTGAAAAAGCAAAAGAGGAAAAAGTCCCGTTTATCATCTTTACCGCTTCCGGCGGCGCACGTATGCAGGAGGGGGTCTTAAGTCTTATGCAAATGGCAAAGACAAGCTCTGCATTAAAACTGTTCAGTGAGGAGCAGGGACTGATTATTTCTGTCATGACCCACCCGACGACAGGCGGCGTATCGGCCAGTTTCGCGTCTCTCGGTGATTATAATTTCGCTGAACCGGGCGCCTTGATCGGATTTGCCGGAAGACGTATTATTGAACAGACGATCGGGGAAAAACTGCCGGAAGATTTCCAGACGGCGGAATTTTTATTAAAGCACGGCCAGCTTGATGCGGTGATTCACCGAAACGACATGAAAGATAAACTCGCATTTCTGCTGGACATGCACCAAACAGGAGGTGAGCATGAGTGGCTGCAAGATTAGAATTTGAAAAACCGGTGATTGAACTGCAGACGAAAATCGCCGAACTGAAAAAATTCACCCAAGATTCGGAGATGGATTTAAGCGCTGAAATCGCAAGACTTGAAGACCGGCTCAGCAAGCTCCAGGATGAGATTTATAAAAACCTGAAGCCGTGGGACAGAGTGCAGATCGCACGCCTTCCCGACCGGCCGACGACGCTAGATTACATTCAATACCTGTTTACCGACTTTTTTGAGTGCCACGGAGACAGAACATACGGAGATGATGCGGCGATTGTCGGCGGAGTCGCCAAATATCACGGCATGCCGGTCACCGTCATCGGACATCAGCGCGGAAAAGACACGAAAGAAAACCTTGTCCGCAATTTCGGGATGCCTCACCCTGAGGGCTACCGCAAAGCGCTTCGTCTCATGAAGCAGGCGGATAAGTTCAACCGCCCGATTATCTGCTTCATCGACACGAAGGGAGCGTACCCGGGTAAAGCGGCGGAGGAGCGGGGACAAAGTGAAGCCATCGCCAAGAACCTGTTCGAGATGGCCGGCCTGACAGTGCCTGTCGTTTGTATCGTCATCGGGGAAGGCGGCAGCGGAGGCGCGCTTGCGTTAGGTGTGGGCAACCGCATGCTGATGCTTGAGAACTCGACGTATTCCGTTATTTCTCCTGAAGGAGCCGCATCCATTTTGTGGAAGGACTCCAGCCTTGCGAAAAAAGCGGCCGAAACCATGAAGATTACTGCGCCCGATTTATTAGAATTAGGAATTATTGATGATATGATTAAAGAAGTGAAGGGCGGAGCTCACCATGATATTAAGCAGCAGGCGGGCTACATTGACGGTATTCTTAAAGAAACGTTAAAATCTCTTCTTCAATTGAACGCCGAAGAATTGATCTCACAGCGCTATGAAAAATATAAAGCAATCGGGAAAGTTTCGGTTGAGGATCAATATATCGGGGTAAACTGAATAGACGTGAAGCCTATGGCTCACGTTTATTTTTTGTGATTTTTGTGATATTCCTTAAATTTTATTTAAAAACAATTTATTTAATTGTATAATAGGTAAGGTTTCATGGGAGCTCAGGCGTCCCTTTTCATTGTTTTAGGGCAATGATCATGATATGTTTAACATATATATGTTGCTGAGGTGAATAGGAAATGAAGCGTATAGGAGTTTTAACGAGCGGCGGGGATTCCCCGGGTATGAACGCTGCGGTGCGCGCGGTTGTGCGGAAAGCTATCTACCACGACGTCGAAGTGTACGGAATTTATAACGGTTATTCAGGATTAATCAGCGGTAAAATAGAGAAACTGGAGCTTGGTTCGGTCGGTGACATCATCCACCGCGGCGGAACAAAGCTTTACACGGCCAGATGTCCTGAATTCAAAACAGTTGAAGGCCGTGAAAAAGGAATCGAAAATTTAAAGAAACTCGGCATTGAAGGTCTTGTCGTCATCGGCGGAGACGGTTCATACATGGGTGCGAAAAAATTAACGGAACACGGGTTTCCGTGTGTGGGTGTACCGGGTACGATAGATAATGACATCCCGGGAACTGATTTTACGATCGGATTTGATACGGCGTTAAACACCGTAATTGATGCGATTGATAAAATCCGTGACACCGCTACGTCTCATGAGCGTACATACGTTATTGAAGTGATGGGGCGCCATGCGGGCGACATTGCTTTATGGGCAGGTCTTGCAGGCGGAGCGGAATCAATTTTAATTCCTGAAGCGGACTACGATATGCAGGAAATTATCGGCCGTTTGAAGAGAGGGCACGACCGCGGCAAAAAACACAGTATCATCATCGTTGCAGAAGGGGTAGGCAGCGGGGTTGAATTCGGAAAACGCATCGAAGAAGAAACGAACCTTGAAACACGGGTATCCGTTTTAGGGCACATCCAGCGCGGCGGATCTCCAAGCGCTTCTGACCGGGTTCTTGCAAGCCGCCTCGGCGCTTACGCGGTTGAGCTTCTGCTTAAAGGAAAAGGCGGACGCTGCGTAGGTATACAAAACAACAAGCTTGTAGACCATGATATTATAGAAATTTTAGAATCAAAACATACTGTTGAACCAAACATGTATCAGCTTTCAAAAGAACTGTCTATTTAAGGCGGAAGAAGCTGAAGATTTCAGAAGGAAGTGAACGAGTTGAAAAAAACAAAAATCGTTTGTACAATCGGTCCGGCCAGTGAAAGTGTAGAAATGCTGACAAAATTGATGGAAGCGGGTATGAACGTTGCTCGTCTGAATTTTTCACACGGTGATTTCGAAGAGCACGGCGCAAGAATCAAAAACATCAGAGAAGCAAGCAAAAAGCTCGGCAAAAACGTGGGGATTCTCCTCGATACAAAAGGTCCGGAAATCCGCACGCACGATATGGAAAACGGCGCGCTTGAGCTTCAGGCGGGAAATGAAATTATCGTTTCTACGAAACAGGTGCTGGGAACGCTTGAAAAATTCTCAGTTTCTTATGAAGGCCTGGCAGACGACGTGTCAGCAGGGTCTATCATCCTGTTGGATGACGGTTTAATCGGATTGGAAGTGCTAGAATCAAATCCGGAAAAACACGAAATCAAAACAAAAATCTTAAACAGCGGCACGCTGAAAAATAAAAAAGGCGTAAATGTTCCCGGCGTCAGCGTCAACCTTCCCGGAATTACTGAAAAAGACGCCAAAGACATCGTATTCGGTATCGAGCAAGGCGTTGATTTCATCGCTGCGTCATTTGTACGCCGTTCTACGGATGTCCTTGAAATCCGCGAACTGCTTGAAGAGCATAACGCGTCTGACATTCAAATCATTCCTAAGATCGAGAACCAGGAAGGCGTGGACAACCTGGACGCGATCCTGGAAGTATCTGACGGCTTAATGGTAGCGCGCGGAGACCTCGGCGTAGAGATTCCGGCCGAAGAAGTGCCGCTCGTGCAAAAAGAAATGATCAAAAAATGCAACGCGCTAGGCAAACCGGTTATTACTGCGACACAAATGCTTGACAGCATGCAGCGCAACCCTCGCCCGACACGCGCTGAAGCAAGTGACGTTGCCAACGCCATTTTCGACGGCACAGACGCTATCATGCTTTCCGGTGAGACGGCTGCGGGACAATATCCTGTCGAGGCGGTTCAAACAATGTTTAACATCGCCACACGCACGGAAGAATCTCTGAACTACAAAGAAATTCTGTCTAAACGCAGAGATCAGGTCGGCATGACAATTACCGATGCGATCGGCCAATCAGTTGCGCACACGGCGATCAATCTGAGTGCGGCAGCTATCGTTACCCCTACAGAAAGCGGCCATACGGCGCGTATGATCGCGAAATACCGTCCGCAGGCTCCAATTGTAGCCGTTACGGTTAATGAGTCTGTATCACGCAAACTCGGCCTTGTATTCGGTGTATTCCCGGCAAGCGGCCAAAACGCGAATTCAACCGATGAAATGCTTGAAGACGCGGTTCAAAAATCACTTGACAGCGGCATCGTGAAACGCGGTGATCTGATTGTCATTACAGCAGGTTCTGTCGGTGAATCAGGCACGACGAATCTGATGAAAGTCCACACTGTCGGCAGCATTATCGCGAAAGGGCAAGGCATCGGACGCAAATCTGCATTCGGTCCGGTCGTTGTTGCAAAAAATGCGAAAGAAGCTGAACAAAAAATGACAGACGGCGCAGTATTGGTTGCTTCAAGCACTGACCGCGACATGATCGCTTCACTTGAAAAAGCATCAGCGCTCATCACTGAAGAAGGCGGTCTGACAAGCCATGCAGCCGTTGTCGGTTTAAGCTTGGGCATTCCGGTTATCGTCGGTCTGGAGAACGCAACTTCAGTTTTAACAGAAGGACAGGTTATCACAGTTGACGCTGCCCGCGGCGCTGTGTATGAAGGCCGCGCAAGCGTTCTTTAAACAGCTTTAAAAAAGAGAGGGGGGTTCTCCCTTCTCTTTTGTCTTTAGGCTGATTTTCCTATTCCCATGCGGGCGGTGACGCGCTTTTAGAAGGGCAGGAGGGCAGAAAAATGAGAGTATTATTCTTACTGTTTATCGTATGTCCGGCAATTGAAATCGGTTTGTTTCTGCTGGCGGGAAAATGGCTCGGTATTTTTCCGACCTTCCTTCTCATCATTTTGACAGGCGTGTTAGGCGCCTTGGTGGCAAAAAGACAGGGAACCGATGTGTATCATCGGGTGATGCGCGATCTGCAGCACGGCAAAATGCCGGGGGAAGCGCTTCTTGACGGAATATGCGTCTTTTTCGGAGGCCTGCTTTTGATGCTTCCGGGTTTTCTGTCCGATATTGCAGGGGCCTGTCTTCTGATTCCGTTCACTCGGAACCGCATGAAGCCGCTTTTGTTCAAATGGCTGAGAGGAATGTCAAAAAACAAGCGGATCATTATCAAATAAAAACGGCAGCCTTCTTACAGGGCTGCTGTTTTTATTTGGACTGAACAGTAATATAGGCCCATATTTCTTTTAAAGCGCCCGTTGTGATAAAGGCCTGAATGAAAACGAGCAGCGCGGGCCCCGCAGCCAGTCCTAAAATTCCGAACAATTTAAAGCCGGCAAACAGGGCGATTAAGGTCGCAAGCGGATCAAGTCCGATTGACTTGCTTAAAATTTTCGGCTCCGTCAGCTGGCGCTGAATGAGAACCACAATATATAAAACACCGAGACCGATCGCTTGAGGAAGCTGACCGGCAATGGCCAAATACATAATCCAGGGAACAAAGACCGACCCGGCGCCGAGATACGGGAGAAGGTCCACCAGGCCGATAAAAAAGGCGATGGTTGCCGCATGCTCAATCCCTAATAGAAAAAGTCCGATAAAGACAATGATCATCGTGAAAAGTATGAGCACGGCCTGCGCCTTAATGAAACCTGCCATCGCTTTTTTCAGCTCTCCCGATACGGCCTTGGCGTTTGCCGAAACCCGTTCCGGAAAAATGGAATAAAGCAGCGCCTTCAGCTTATGCCAGTCCTTTGTCATAAAAAAAGTCGCCAGCATTGCGAAAATGAAGACGGCAGCTGTATTGGGAAGGAAGGCAATCCATTTCGGCACCAGCTCCAAAAGATGTGAAAGCATCAGCCCCGCATTTTTAGCTGCTGTATCACCGAGGGTCTGAATATGCGTCACGATGGATGCCTGCTGATTGGTTTCCAGTCCGTTAAATAGGACGGTCAGCTCGTGGTACAATGGCTGAATGCGGGAAGTGAACAGCTCTTCGCAATACGTCATAAAGGCGCTGATATGAGGAGGGAGCGTTTTGGCCAGATAGGCGGTTCCCGAAATGATTTCCGCAACGAGAAATGTCGCCGCCCCAAGAAGAATAAGCAAAAAGAAGACCAGGACAATGACAGTATTGACTGACCGGGGCAGCCCCGTCAGTTTGTCCAGCCAGTCAACAACGGGAATGATCGCTGATGACAGAATAAGGGCGATCAGAAACGGATAAGTTAACGGAAATGAGGCGTAACCGGCCGCTAAAGCGCCGCCGGCCGCAGCGAGTACAAACAGCGCGCGGAAAAAAACAGTTGCATAGTGCGGATTCACATCGATCCTCCTCTCGGTCGGCACGTCCTATTACATTAGTTTATTCGTCAAAAAAAAGGATATGAATACAGATATGATGAAAGAAGGTGCTTTCAGGATGTTTACACAGGCGAATTTATTTTTACTATTATTGCTGGCCATCGCATTGGTAGCCAAAAATCAGTCATTGCTTTTTGCCGTCGGCTTTCTCATTGTGATAAAAGCTGTCGGTCTTGATCAGAAACTATTTCCGGTTATTCAGTCAAAAGGCATCAACTGGGGAGTCACCGTCATTACAATCGCCGTTTTAGTGCCGATTGCCACAGGCGATATCGGTTTTAAACAGCTCGGAGAAGCGATGAAATCATATTATGCGTGGATCGCTCTCGGTGCCGGGATCGCGGTTGCCTTAATCGCCAAAAACGGTCTCACCTTATTGGAAAACGACCCTCATATTACAACGGCGCTGGTCATCGGCACGATACTTGCCGTCGCGCTTTTCGGAGGCGTCGCCGTCGGCCCGTTAATCGGCGCCGGAATCGCCTACTTGGCCATGCAAATCGTTAAAATGTTCACTTCGTAAAGTAAAAAAGCGGCGTAAAGCTGCTTTTTTTTGTGGAGAAAATTAGAGTTTGCACCTTCGCATTTTATAGTTCAGACAAATGCCATTTGCATTATTCCGATGAATGAAGCGGCTTACCATGTAACAAAGAACTTCGGGATTGACGGCGCACATGGAGCGAAAACAGCGATGGCAGTAATTCCAATGATGAATGGATGAAAAGCTGATGGGATTTATGGGCCTGATACCAAAGCAAAACTTGAAGTGTTGTTAAAATAAGCGGAGACCCTCTTTCCTTCAATTTGAAAGTTTGTTAGATTTATAATGAGAATGAAAAAACACAATTCGGTTGGTAGTCCGGATGCATGATTTAAAATGTCAGTAACCTTCCCCTCCTCGGGATGTCCATCATTCTTCAGTAAATTTAGGAGGAGGGAATCGTTATGAAATTAACGGTTTACTACGATGGTCAGTTTTGGGTAGGAGTCATTGAAGTTGTGAATGACGGGAAATTAAGAGCAATTCGTCATTTGTTTGGACAAGAGCCAAAGGATTCAGAAATAATGCATTTTGTTAATAATCAACTTTTACAGACTCTCTCCCACACTGAACAAGAAGGGGTTTGTGTTAAAGCAAAATCTAAGAAATTAAACCCAAAAAGATTGCAGCGACAAGCTTCTAAAGAGATGAAAAATATCGGGATATCAACTAAGGCACAAAAAGCGATAAAACAGGAGCTTGAAGCAAGAAAAGAAAAGAAAAAACAACTGAATAGAAAACAAAGAGAAAAAATAAAGGAACAAAAATATTTAATCAGAAAACAAAAAGCAAAAGAAAAGCATAGGGGAAAATAGTTGGAGAGCCCGATGAAGCCCTTCGATTGAAAAGTTGAGCGGCATCAGTTAGTTTCTTCGGACTGATTTAGAGAAAAAGAAGTATAAGTCAGAGCCCTTCTCGAAATGAGGAGGGTTTTTCTGCCATTTATTTAAAATCACTTACATCAGTAAATGAGTCAGTTTCAATTGATGAACGGTTTGATGAGGATATTTACAGCCCGAAAACAGCGCAAATGCAGTCAAACGATTCCAGTCCATGTGCGGGGAGCCAACTAAAACCAAGACCTGGATTTCTGAAGCTGATCCGAACATTGATTCAGTCGAGTAAACAAAATAACCCCCTTCTCCGGTAAAGAAGGGGGTTAAATTTGCGGTGAAGTTGTCGCGCCTGTCCTTTTAAAGTCTCCTCCGAAACTCCCCCAAATGAAAACATGAGAATACATGGTTTTACAAAGCGCCTGAAAGCAAACGATTAAATTTATCAACGCCAAGCCTTGATATATAGGGCTTTTAAAACATTTTTAGTTAAAAGTCTACAAATTAATCAGATTATTGTTTATAATAAGAATAGGCTTAAACTTAAATAAGCTTATAAGAATTTGTTATGTTCCTCTATAAGCATATCGGTTATGTAACCGCAACCAGTGAAATGTAAGCATTTTCTTGAAGGGGAAAGGGAGTGTTTGCATGACTCATTTTAAGTAAGCCGTATGTTTTATATACTCTTTAAAGGGGAATTTTGATTGAAAAGGAGAGGTTGAATATGACAGCAACACGCGGTCTTGAAGGGGTTGTAGCAACAACATCATCTGTAAGCTCTATTATCGACGATACCCTTACATATGTAGGGTACGATATTGACGACTTGACAGAGAATGCAAGTTTTGAAGAAATTATTTATTTGCTGTGGCATCTGCGCCTGCCGAATAAAACGGAACTTGCTGAACTGAAAAAACAGCTTGCGAAAGAAGCTGCCGTTCCACAAGAAATCATTGAGCACTTCAAATCCTATCCCCTCAATAACGTACATCCAATGGCTGCGCTCCGGACGGCGATTTCATTACTCGGTCTGACTGACAGTGAAGCCGATGTTATGAATCCGGAAGCGAACTACAGAAAAGCCATCCGTCTGCAGGCGAAAGTGCCGGGCATTGTCGCCGCTTTCTCAAGAATCCGCAAAGGACTTGATCCTGTTGAACCGAAGGAAGAGTACGGAATCGCGGAGAACTTCCTTTACACTTTAAACGGTGAAGAGCCTTCTCCGATCGAAGTGGAAGCGTTTAACAAAGCGCTCATTCTTCATGCGGATCATGAGCTGAACGCATCAACATTTACGGCGAGAGTATGTGTCGCCACCTTATCTGATATTTACTCAGGCATCACTGCTGCCATCGGCGCTTTAAAAGGGCCGCTTCACGGCGGAGCTAATGAAGCCGTCATGAAAATGCTGACAGAAATCGGCGAAGTGGAAAACGCCGAGCCTTATATCCGCAGCAAAATGGAGAAAAAGGAAAAAGTAATGGGCTTCGGACACCGTGTGTATAAGCATGGAGACCCGCGCGCCAAACACTTAAAAGAAATGAGCAAACGCCTGACGAATCTGACGGGTGAAAGCAAATGGTACGACATGTCAATCCGTGTCGAAGAAATCGTAACGTCGGAGAAAAAACTCCCGCCTAACGTTGATTTCTATTCCGCATCTGTATACCACAGTCTCGGCATTGATCACGATCTGTTCACGCCGATCTTTGCGGTCAGCAGAATGTCAGGATGGATCGCCCATATTCTTGAACAGTACGATAACAACCGCCTCATCCGCCCGCGCGCTGATTACACGGGTCCGGATAAGCAGACTTTTGTTCCGATTGATGAAAGAGCCTGATCAAACGGGAGGCTGGTGATTTTCATGTCGTTAGCCTCTTGTTAATCAAGCCCGGATTGGTTTACAATTTTGATAGAATCTTGAGAAAAGTCATTTTATTTTCTATACAAGAAAAATAAAATGTTTTCTAAATATGAATTACATACTGGGAGGTAATATTGTGTCACAAGGTGAAAAAATTACAGTCTCTAATGGAGTATTAAACGTACCAAATAATCCGATTATCCCGTTTATTGAAGGCGACGGCACAGGCCCTGATATTTGGAACGCCGCTTCTAAAGTACTGGAAGCCGCTGTTGAAAAAGCATATAAAGGCGAGAAAAAAATCACGTGGAAAGAAGTTTATGCCGGTGAAAAGGCTTATAATAAAACAGGTGAGTGGCTTCCTGCCGAAACGCTGGAAGACATCAGAGAGTACTTCATCGCCATCAAAGGTCCTCTGACGACACCGGTCGGCGGCGGTATCCGTTCTCTGAACGTGGCGCTGAGACAGGAGCTTGATTTGTTTACGTGCCTGCGCCCTGTCAGATATTTCACGGGAGTGCCTTCTCCGGTTAAACGACCTGAAGATACGGATATGGTCATTTTCCGCGAGAATACGGAAGATATTTATGCCGGAATTGAGTATGCGAAAGGTTCTGAAGAGGTTGAAAAGCTGATCAGCTTCCTGCAAAATGAAATGGGTGTTAACAAAATCCGTTTCCCTGAAACGTCAGGAATCGGCATCAAACCTGTTTCTGAAGAAGGCACAAGCCGCTTAGTCAGAGCTGCCATTGAGTATGCGATCGAAAACGGCCGTAAGTCTGTCACGCTTGTCCACAAAGGAAACATCATGAAGTTCACTGAAGGGGCATTTAAAAACTGGGGCTACGAGCTTGCCGAAAGAGAATACGGAGATAAAGTATTCACTTGGGCTGAATATGACCGCATTGTCGAAAAAGACGGAAAAGAAGCGGCTGATAAAGCGCAGAGCGACGCGGAAGCGGCAGGAAAAATCATCGTCAAAGACAGCATCGCTGATATTTTCCTTCAGCAGATCTTGACCCGTCCGAGCGAATTCGACGTCGTGGCGACAATGAACTTAAACGGAGACTATATCTCTGATGCGCTTGCCGCTCAGGTAGGCGGAATCGGAATCGCGCCGGGAGCGAACATCAACTATGAAACAGGGCATGCGATTTTCGAAGCGACTCACGGAACGGCTCCTAAATATGCCGGCCTTGACAAAGTCAACCCGTCATCCGTCATCCTTTCAGGAGTGCTTCTTCTTGAACACCTGAACTGGAATGAGGCTGCTGACTTGATCATTAAATCTATGGAAAAAACGATTGCTTCAAAAGTAGTAACGTACGATTTTGCTAGATTAATGGACGGTGCAACTGAAGTGAAATGTTCAGAGTTTGGTGAAGAGCTAATTAAAAACATGGACTGAACCTAAAGCAGACTTCTAATGAAGCCAAAAAAGGAGAAGAGAATCATGGGAAAAACACGCAGTAAAGTTTCTGTTATCGGAGCAGGATTTACGGGAGCGACAACAGCCTTTCTGACAGCTCAAAAAGAGCTTGCGGACGTTGTGCTCGTTGATATTCCGCAATTAGAAAACCCGACAAAAGGAAAAGCGCTAGACATGCTCGAAGCAAGTCCGGTTCAAGGATTTGACGCGAAAATCACAGGCACGTCCAACTACGAGGACACAGCCGGTTCTGATATCGTCGTCATCACAGCCGGAATTGCGAGAAAACCGGGCATGAGCCGTGACGATCTCGTATCTACAAACGAAAAAATCATGAGAAGCGTCACACGTGAGATCGTGAAATATTCTCCTGACTGCATTATCGTTGTATTGACAAACCCTGTTGATGCGATGACATATGCGGTGTACAAAGAATCAGGCTTCCCGAAAGAACGCGTCATCGGACAATCCGGAGTGCTTGACACTGCGCGATTCAGAACATTCGTCGCTGAAGAATTAAACCTGTCTGTAAAAGATGTGACCGGTTTTGTTCTTGGCGGACATGGTGACGACATGGTTCCTCTCGTCCGTTATTCCTATGCGGGCGGCATTCCGCTTGAAACGCTTATCCCGAAAGACCGTCTTGATGCGATTGTAGAACGCACAAGAAAAGGCGGCGGGGAAATCGTCAACCTTCTCGGCAACGGAAGCGCCTACTACGCGCCTGCTGCATCACTGACTGAAATGGTAGAAGCCATTTTGAAAGATCAGCGCCGCGTGCTTCCGACCATCGCTTACTTAGAAGGCGAATACGGTCATGAAGGCATTTACTTAGGCGTACCGACAATTATCGGAGGAAACGGCCTAGAGCAAATCATCGAGCTTGAACTGACAGACTATGAAAAAGCGCAGCTGAGTAAATCAGTTGAATCTGTCAAAAACGTGATGAAAGTATTGTCATAAGAAAAAAGGGAAGGCTTCCGAATCAGAAGCCTTCCTCTTTTTACAATTAATGAAAGCGTTTTCTTTTTCCCTGAGCGATCCTTTCTCTGAAAATGATCAAAAAGGCGAATTGTCTGAACGGGCAGTATTGGATAAAATGAAATCATAAAGTGATATGCAGCACATAAAATAGAGAAAATTGGATGTCGGGGAAAATAGACAGCGGAGGGCGCAGCATGAACAAAAAAATTTTAGTTGTAGATGATGAACAATCTATCGTTACTCTTTTACAGTATAATCTGGAACGGTCCGGCTATGATGTCATTACCGCATCAGACGGCGAAGAGGCTTTGGAGCAGGCAGAGAACGAAAATCCGGATTTAATCGTACTGGATGTCATGCTGCCGAAAGTGGACGGAATCGACGTCTGTAAACAGCTCAGACAGCAGAAAATGATGGTTCCGATCTTGATGCTGACAGCAAAAGATGAGGAGTTTGATAAAGTGCTGGGACTGGAGCTCGGAGCGGATGATTACATGACAAAGCCGTTCAGTCCGCGGGAAGTCACTGCGCGGGTGAAAGCCATTTTAAGAAGAGCCGACATTTCTTCGCTGGCACAAGGCAGAGAAGAGGAAAAGGACGGGCAGATCCTCATCGGCGAGCTGAAAATTCTTCCGGAGCATTACGAAGCTTACTTTAAGTCAGAACAGCTGGAATTGACGCCTAAAGAATTTGAACTGCTTCTGTATTTGGGAAAACATAAGGGAAGAGTGCTGACGAGAGATCTTCTGCTGAGCGCGGTCTGGAACTATGATTTTGCCGGGGATACCCGGATTGTTGACGTTCATATCAGCCATCTGCGCGACAAAATCGAATCAAATACCAAAAAACCCATCTATATTAAAACAATCAGAGGTTTGGGGTATAAACTGGAGGAGCCAAAAATGAATGAATAAAGTCCGTGTGCGTCTGTTCGCTTTACTCGTTGTATGTATCATATTGGTTTTCAGTGTTCTCGGCCTTTTTTTACAGCAGCTTATTTCTTCATCCGCTGAAGAAAGAACGGCGGATCAGCTGAAAAAGGAATCGGTATACATAGCGGGCCTTCTTGACACCGGCCGAATCGGCAATAAAAGCAATGAAACGGTAATCCGTGACGCCGGCCGCACCCTCGGTATAAACGTCTCTGTGCTCAACGAGAAGGGTGACGCCGTATTTCATTCCGGCAGTCGTGCTGATGATTCAGCCGTAAAGGAGTTCATTTCTCACAATAAAAGCGAGGAAGCCGTACAGTCGAAAAGCAAAGTCATCCGCGGCACTGCCGTAAAAAATGACGCCGGGAAAATTGCGGGGTATGTACTCGTTTCCTCTGAGATCAACGACGGTTCAAGCGTTACCGGAGAAATGTGGGGCATGCTGGCAGCAAGTCTTTGTACCGCTTTTATCATTATCGTTTTCTTTTATACAAACATGACGTCACGTTACAAAAAATCAATCGACGCCGCGACAAAGGTGGCGACGGAGCTGTCCAAAGGGAATTATGACGCCCGCTCCTACAGCGGTTACGCAAGGCGGTCGGACCGTCTCGGGCGTGCGATGAACAGCCTGGCGGTCGATTTAATGGAAATGACGAGAACGCAGGATATGCAGCGCGATCGTCTGTTAACCGTCATTGAAAATATCGGATCCGGTTTGATTTTAATAGACGGGCGAGGTTTTATCAATCTCGTGAACCGGTCATACACGAAGCAGTTTCATACAAAGCCTGAACGTCTGCTTCGGCGCCTTTACCATGATGCGTTTGAACATGAGGAGATCATTCGGCTTGTCGAAGACATTTTTATGACGGAGACGAAAAAATGCCAGCTGCTCAGACTTCCCATCAATATTGAGCGGCGCTACTTTGAAGTTGACGGCGTTCCGATCATGGGCCCTGACGATGAATGGAAGGGCATCGTCCTCGTCTTTCACGATATGACGGAAATTAAAAAATTGGAGCAGATGAGAAAGGACTTCGTCGCCAATGTCTCCCATGAACTGAAAACACCGATCACCTCGATTAAAGGATTTACGGAAACACTGTTAGACGGAGCGATGAAAGATGAAAAGGCGCTTTCAGACTTTCTGTCTATCATTCTGAAAGAAAGTGAGCGGCTCCAATCTCTCGTGCAGGATTTACTGGATTTATCCAAGATGGAGCAGCAAAACTTTACGATGCGCGTAGAGTCCTTTGACGCCGCAAAAATTCTGCATGAAATTGAGGCGCTTTTGCGGCATAAGGCTGCGGAAAAAGGCATCAGCTTTCAGCTCGATCTCCCGGAAGAGCCGATTTTTGTGACGGGTGATGCGCACAGGCTGAAGCAGGTATTTTTGAATCTGGCGAACAATGCCCTGACCTACACGCCTGAAAAAGGGACGGTGGGGATTTCGGTACATGTGAAAGAAACCGTTGTCGATATCAAAGTGTCCGATACGGGAATCGGCATTCAGAAGGAAGAGATCCCGCGGATATTTGAGAGATTCTACCGCGTGGATAAAGACAGAAGCCGCAACTCGGGAGGAACCGGGCTCGGCCTCGCCATCGTGAAGCACTTAATAGAAGCCCATGAAGGTAAAATCGAGGTCACAAGCGAGCCGGGACAGGGGACTGTATTTACCGTGACGCTGAAGCGGCAGCCGGAAGCGTGATCAGCTTTACAAAGGATTAACAATTTCTTCATGACCTGTTAAACCTATCTTGTTAGGATGTAACAGAACCCCTTCATCCAAGGAGCCAATTTTGACGGCGGGAACGTATTTTCTTGTTCCCGTCCTTTTTTGCGTTTTCACGGGGTTCGCTCATTTTCCTTTCAAATTGAACTTTGTTAAAATAAGAGAAGCTGTGAGATTAAAAAATAGAGGAATGACGAGCTTTTGCTCTTAGGAGGATATTGAATGACGGAACGAAAAAAATTAGTGCTTGTCGACGGAAACAGTCTGGCGTACCGGGCGTTTTTTGCATTGCCGCTTTTAAGCAATGAAAAAGGCATCCATACAAATGCCGTATACGGGTTTGCGATGATTTTGATGAAAATGCTGGAAGATGAAAAGCCGACCCACATGCTGGTGGCTTTTGATGCGGGAAAAACCACTTTCCGCCACAGCACGTTTAAAGAATATAAAGGCGGAAGACAAAAAACGCCGCCGGAGCTTTCAGAACAGATGCCGTTCATCCGCGAGCTCCTTGATGCCTACAAAATCAGCCGCTACGAGCTTCCTGAATATGAAGCGGACGATATTATCGGCACCCTTGCCGTTTCTGCTGAAAAAGAAGGCTTCGAAGTAAAGGTAGTTTCGGGGGACAAGGACTTAACCCAGCTTGCAACCGGGAAAACGACCGTTGCCATTACGAGAAAAGGCATTACCGACGTGGAAGATTACACGCCGGAGCACGTGCAAGAAAAGTACGGTCTGACCCCTTTGCAAATCATTGATATGAAGGGATTAATGGGGGATTCATCCGATAACATACCGGGCGTCCCCGGCGTCGGAGAAAAAACCGCGATTAAGCTTTTAAAGCAGTTCCATTCGGTTGAGAAACTGCTTGATTCCATTGATGAAGTCAGCGGAAAAAAATTAAAAGAAAAGCTTGAAGAATATAAGGAACAAGCCCTGATGAGCAAAGAGCTGGCGACGATTATGACAAATGCGCCGATTGAAGTCAAGCCCGAAGATTTAGATTACCAAGGGTTTGACCGTGAACAAGTTGTTGCCATTTTTAAAGACCTCGGTTTTAATACGCTTCTTGAGCGGCTCGGTGAAGAAAGCGGCGAAACGGCGGAAGAAAATTTTGAAGACATCAATGTTGAAACGGCAGAAGAAATCACCGAAGATATGCTCGTTTCGCCGTCCGCTTTGGTCGTCGAACAAATCGGTGATAACTATCACGAAGAACCGATCCTCGGCTTTTCCATCGTGAATGAAACAGGTCTTTATTATATTCCGAAAGAAATCGCCATTCAGTCTGAAGCTTTTAAATCTTGGGCTGAAGATGAATCGATGAAAAAGTGGGTGTTCGACAGCAAACGTTCCGTCGTCGCTTTGCGCTGGCAGGGAATTGAGCTGAAGGGAACGGAATTTGACGCGCTTCTTGCTGCCTACATTATAAACCCGGGCAATTCGTACGACGATGTCGCGAGCGTAGCGAAAGAATACGGGCTGAATATCGTTTCAAAAGATGAAGCGGTATACGGAAAAGGCGCAAAGCGCGCCGTTCCGGCTGAAAAAGAGCTTGCCGATCATCTCGCGCGGAAAGCGTCTGCCGTTAACAGCCTCCGTGACAAACTGCTTGACGCTTTGGAAGAAAATAATCAGCTTGAATTATATGAAGATCTCGAACTCCCGCTTGCGCTAATTCTCGGAGAAATGGAATCAATGGGCGTCAAAGTGGATGTTGAAAGACTGAAGCGAATGGGCGAAGAGCTTAAGGCGAAGCTGAAAGAATATGAAGAAAAAATCCATGACATCGCCGGTGAGCCGTTTAACATCAATTCACCAAAACAGCTCGGCGTCATTCTGTTTGAAAAGCTCGGCCTGCCGCCAGTAAAGAAAACAAAAACAGGCTATTCCACTTCAGCTGATGTGCTTGAGAAGCTCGCAGACAAACATGATATCGTTGCGCACATTCTGCAATACAGACAAATCGGCAAACTCCAATCGACTTATATTGAAGGGCTGCTGAAAGTCACGCGCAAGGATTCTCATAAAGTGCATACACGATTCAATCAGGCATTGACTCAAACCGGACGCCTCAGCTCAACGGATCCGAACCTGCAAAATATTCCGATCCGGCTGGAGGAAGGGCGGAAAATCCGTCAGGCTTTCGTACCGTCCGAACCGGACTGGCTTATTTTCGCCGCCGATTATTCACAAATTGAATTAAGGGTGCTTGCGCATATTTCAAAAGATGAAAATCTGATCGAAGCGTTTACGAATGACATGGACATTCACACAAAAACCGCCATGGACGTGTTTCATGTCAGTGAAGATGAAGTGACACAAGCGATGCGCCGCCAGGCAAAGGCCGTCAATTTCGGCATTGTTTACGGCATCAGTGATTACGGGCTGTCACAAAACCTCGGCATCACCCGGAAAGAAGCGGGCGCTTTTATAGACCGCTATTTGGAGAGCTTCCCGGGCGTTAAGGCGTATATGGAAGAATCGGTGCAGGAAGCGAAGCAAAAAGGATATGTCACGACACTTATGCAGCGCCGCCGCTACATTCCTGAGCTGACAAGCCGCAACTTCAACCTGCGGAGCTTTGCGGAACGGACGGCCATGAATACGCCGATTCAGGGAAGCGCCGCCGATATTATTAAAAAAGCCATGATTGACATGGCAGCTGAGCTGAAAGAAAAAAACCTGAAGGCGCGACTGCTGCTTCAGGTGCACGATGAATTGATTTTTGAAGCGCCTAAGGAAGAAATTGAAATATTAGAGAAGCTGGTTCCTGAAGTGATGGAGCATGCTTTGGCATTAGACGTGCCGCTGAAGGCGGATTATGCTTCAGGGCCGTCTTGGTACGATGCAAAATAAACAGAGAAAAAGGAAGTGATGATTGTGCCGGAATTACCAGAAGTTGAAACGGTCCGGCGCACTCTGACCGGTCTTGTGAAGGGGAAAACGATTGAATCGGCGGATATCAGATGGCCGAATATCATCAAAAAACCCGCCGAGCCGGAGGAATTCGCGCGGCAGATTGCAGGAGAAACAATCCGATCCATCGGAAGAAGGGGAAAGTTTTTGCTTTTCCATCTGGATCATTATGTCATGGTGTCCCACCTGCGGATGGAGGGCAAATACGGTCTTCATCAGGCCGATGAGCCTGACGATAAACATGTGCACGTCGTGTTTCACATGACGGACGGAACACAGCTCCGCTACCGGGATGTCCGGAAATTCGGCACGATGCATTTGTTTGCGCCGGGAGAGGAATTGAATGCATTACCGCTTTCACAGCTCGGGCCCGAACCCGATGATGAAGCATTTACCGCTGCTTATTTAAAAGAGCGGCTTGCAAAAACGAACCGCGCGGTGAAAACCGCCCTGCTCGACCAAAAAGCGGTCGTCGGCCTCGGCAATATTTATGTCGATGAAGCTTTATTCCGGGCGCGTATTCATCCTGAGACAAAAGCGAACAGTCTGTCAGACGGGCAGATAAAAACGCTTCATACAGAAATTAAAGACACCCTTCAGGAAGCGATTGACGCGGGCGGGAGCACCGTCCGGTCTTATATCAATTCTCAAGGGGAAATCGGAATGTTTCAGCTCAAACATTACGTATACGGCAAAAAGGATGAACCGTGCAAAACGTGCGGCACGATGATTTCTAAAATCGTGGTCGGCGGAAGGGGGACGCATTTTTGCGCCCGCTGCCAAAAAAAATCATAAACTGAAGCGGTTCAAGCAGGCGGCAGCAGAATGACTTTTTTCTAACACAGTTGATGACCTTTCTCCATATATATATTGTGATTCACCCAATAGGCATATGTCACAATTGCCGATCAAGAGAAAGGGAGAAACGGATATGGAGATTGTTTCTTTGCTGCTTTTGGCTTTTGCTGTCAGCTTGGACAGTTTTTCAGTCGGGTTTACGTATGGTTTGAGAAAAATGAAAATCCCGTTCAAAGCGATTGCCGTGATCGCTTGCTGTTCAGCCTCTGTGATGTTTATATCCATGCTGATCGGCCATTTTCTGACAAAGATTTTTCCCGTATCCGTCACGGAAAAACTGGGCGGGCTGATCTTAATCGGAATCGGGGCATGGGTCATCTGGCAATTTTTCAAACCGGATAAAGAGCCGGATTACTTATTGCATGAAAAAACGTTACTTAATCTTGAAGTGAAATCGCTCGGCATCGTCATTCATATTTTGAAAAAACCGACCAGCGCCGATATTGATCAATCCGGAACCATTAACGGAGTCGAGGCGCTTCTGCTCGGTATCGCCTTATCCATTGACGCGTTTGGCGCCGGGCTGGGAGCGGCCATTCTCGGCTTTTCTCCGGTTATGATGAGCGTGACTGTCGGGCTGATGAGCTCGCTGTTTGTTTCACTCGGCATAAACGCGGGGCATTTGCTTTCAAGATGGAATTGGATAGATAAAATGACATTTTTGCCGGGAGTCCTGCTGATTATCATCGGGATTTGGAAAATGTAAGAAGGAGTGGGCTTTTTGAGCTTGGTCATCGGTTTAACGGGAGGCATCGCAAGCGGCAAAAGCACGGTAGCGCGTATGCTGATCGACAAAAAAATAACAGTCATTGATGCGGATGTCATCGCAAAACAGGCGGTAGAAAAAGGAATGCCGGCTTACGGACAAATTGTGGAGGCATTCGGAAAAGACATCCTGCTGGAAAATGGCGGTATTGACAGAAAAAAACTCGGTTCTATCGTTTTCACTGACGAACAGAAGCGTCTGAAGCTGAATCAGATCGTTCATCCGGCAGTACGTGCGGAAATGCTGAAACAGCGGGATGAAGCCGTTGCGCGAAAAGAGCAGTTCGTCGTTTTGGATATACCGCTTTTGTATGAAAGCGGGCTTGATTATCTTGTCGGCAAGGTGCTCGTCGTCACCGTACCGGCAGACATTCAGCTTAAACGGCTGATAGAGCGGAATTCCCTTACAGAAGAAGAAGCGATGAGCCGGATAACGTCGCAAATGCCTTTAGCGGATAAAACAAAAAAAGCTGACGCCGTCATTGATAACAGCGGCAGTCTTGAATATACAAAGCACCAGCTTGAGGAAGTATTGAGCGGCTGGGCATAAACAAACACCGTTCGGAAAGCCGAACGGTGTTTTTCTGGTTAAAAATCAAAATTGTCAGGATCAGGACCGACACGGAGATTTTCGTTCAGATCATCAATCCGCTTCATATCGTCAGCTGACAGTTCGAAATCAAAGACATTTGCATTTTCTTCAATACGGTGTTTTTTCGTTGATTTCGGAATGGTGATGACACCGTTCTGCAAATCCCAGCGCAAAATCACTTGAGCGGCTGATTTGCCGTACTTCTCAGCGATTTCCTGTAAGACGGTGTGATCAAGCAGCTGACCTTGCATCAATGGCGACCACGCTTCAAGCTGAATGCCTTGTTCAGTGCAGAAAGCAAGCAGTTCTTTCTGTGTCAGACGAGGATGGTACTCCACCTGGTTGATCATCGGCTTGATTTCGGTCTCTTTCATGAGATGTTTCAGATGGTGAATTTGGAAATTGCTGACCCCGATCGCCTTAATGCGTCCATCCCGGTAGAGGGTTTCGAGCGCCCGCCACGCATCGATGTACTTTCCTTCGACAGGCCAATGGATCAAATATAAATCCAAATAATCTAAACCGAGTTTTTCTAAGCTTGTGTCAAACGCTTTTAACGTTTCTTCATATCCTAAATCGGCATTCCATACTTTTGACGTGACAAAAATGTCTTCACGTTTTAATCCCGCTTCTTGCAGCCCTTGGCGGATGCCTTCGCCGACACCTTCTTCATTTCCGTAAATCGAGGCGGTATCAACGCTGCGATAGCCGTGCACCAATGCCGTTTTCACCGCGTTGACGAGTTCCGCGCCTTCCTCTACTTTGAAAACTCCAATGCCGAACCAAGGCATCTCTACTCCGTTATGCAATGTTGCTTTTGCTTGTAAATGTGTTGTCATGTATATATTCCTCCTATTAGTTGTCTGTTGAAACAATCAAAATGCGCTGAAGAAAAACTCACCTCCTTTCAAGGGCAGTGCGATCCCGCTTTTCAAGCTTCCTGCTCCATCCGGTTAATACGACCGCGCTGAGCACCATCAGCGCCCCGATCCAAGCGGTATGAATGACTCCGATTGAGTCTGTAATGATTCCGCCGGCAAACGAGCCGATCGCGATTCCGGCATTAAATGCCGCGATATTTAAGGCTGATGCTGTATCAACGGCGTTTGGCGCAAAACGTTCACTCAGCATCACAACATATACCTGAAGCCCCGGCACATTCATAAACGCCAACAGCCCCATGAAAATAATGGTGATCAGCCCGGCTGTTTTAAACGGCGCGGTAAAAGTCAGAACAAACAGCACAGCAGCCTGGACAATGAACATATAAAACAAGGCTTTCAGCGGATTTCGGTTTGATAAACGGCCGCCAATCATGTTTCCGATGGCAATCGCAATTCCGTAAATGAGCAGGATGGCCGCGACGGTTTCTTTCTGAAAACCGGTTACCTCCTGAAGAAGCGGAGATAAATACGTAAACACGACAAACGTTCCGCCGTAGCCTAACGCGGTAATGATAAATAAAAGCAATAACCGGCCGTTTGTGACGAGTTTGACCTGCTCGGCAAATGCGGTTTTCGTCCCTTTGCGCAAATGTGACGGAACGAGAAGCGCGTTTGTGAGGAATGCGATGATTCCTACCGCCACAATGACGGCAAATGCAATCCTCCATCCGAATTGCTGGCCGAGATAGGTGCCGAACGGAACACCGGTCACCGTAGCCACCGTCAGCCCCGTAAACATAATGGAAATCGCGCTTGCTCTTTTATGCTCCGGCACGATATTGGCGGCGATTGTTGCCCCGATTGACATGAAAATGCCGTGGGAAAAAGCCGAAATAACCCGTGCCGCCAGTAAGACGCCGATTGAGGAAGCGCTCGCTGCGAGTGTATTTCCGGCAATAAAAATTAACATCACCCAGAGCAGCAGCGTTTTCCGCGACATGCCGGATGTGAGAGACGTTAAAACCGGCGCGCCGAATGTCACGCCCAGAGCATACATGGAAACGGTAAGTCCCGCCGTTGTCACAGGTATATGCAGATCTTGAGATATAAGCGGCAGCAGCCCGACGCTGATAAATTCGGTTGTGCCGATCGCAAAAGCGCTGACGGCTAATGCCAGCAGCGCTGGTAAATAGCTTTGGCGATGTGAAGACATCTGTTTTCCTCCTTGAACGATAATGTATGGTTGAAATGATGCCGGGTAAACGATATAAGTATAAGAGTACATTCCTTTTCAGCCGGCAAATGTCATTATGATCGATAGAAGTGTCATTGAAAAGAACGTACTTTTAAGTGCCATAGGCACTTTTTAGTTCCTATAGATGAGGAGGAATTACCGTTGCTGAAGAAAAAATACAATATATCCGTAGAGGCGGCGCTTGAAGTGATCGGCGGAAAATGGAAGTGTGTGATCCTCTGCCACCTCATGCGCGGGAAAAAACGGACAAGCGAATTGAAGCGGCTTATGCCGGACATCACCCAGAAGATGCTGACACAGCAATTGCGAGAGCTGGAAGCTGACGGCGTCATCAACCGGATCGTATACAATCAGGTGCCGCCGAAAGTGGAATACGAGCTGAGTGAATACGGGCACAGTCTGGAAAGAATTTTAAACGCGCTGTGCGACTGGGGCGCGATGCATATTGCTAAACGGTACGGCGAGGTGTCTTCCGTTTTAGAGGACAGCATTTTAAATGACAAATTTAAAGAACCGGGACAAATATAAGAAAAAAGCAGGCAGCCTGAGACGCTGATCCTGCTTTTTTTATGGAAGAAAGATCATTTTATATGCAAAAAAACCGATTGAACAACATATTGATCGGTATAAGGGTGGATTTTTATCAAGTTGTACTGGCGGATTTCTTTTAATGTGTTATACTATATATAAATAAAGGTAAATTAGAGTGGCATATTAAAAAGGGGTGACCTGAGCATGAAGGTAAAAGTAGCAATCAACGGGTTTGGAAGAATCGGAAGAATGGTGTTCAGAAAAGCAATGGAAGATGATCAAATTCAAATAACAGCCATTAATGCAAGCTATCCCCCGGAAACGCTTGCTCATTTGATAAAGTATGACACAATTCACGGCAAATACGATCAAGAAGTTGAGACCTCCGACGACAGCCTGATCGTCAACGGAAAACATATTATGCTGTTCAATCGCCGGGACCCGAGAGAGCTTCCGTGGAAAGAATGCGGAATAGACATCGTCGTAGAGGCAACGGGGAAATTTAATTCAAAAGAAAAAGCAATGAGCCATATTGAAGCAGGGGCGACAAAAGTTATTTTAACGGCTCCGGGCAAAAATGAAGACGTTACCATTGTCATGGGAGTAAATGAAGAGCAGTTCAATCCCGATGAACATGTCATTATTTCAAATGCATCCTGCACGACAAACTGTCTTGCGCCGGTCGTCAAAGTGCTTGATCAGGAATTCGGGATTGAAAGCGGCCTGATGACGACTGTTCACGCTTACACGAATGATCAAAAAAATATCGACAATCCGCATAAAGATCTGCGGAGGGCGAGAGCGTGCGGAGAATCCATCATTCCGACTTCTACAGGCGCCGCCAAAGCGCTGTCGCTCGTGCTGCCTCATTTGAAAGGAAAACTTCACGGTCTCGCTTTGCGTGTTCCCGTTCCGAATGTGTCATTAGTGGACCTTGTCTGCGATCTGAAAACAGATGTGTCGGCCGAGCAAGTGAATGCCGCTTTCCAAAGAGCCGCAAAAACGTCGATGTACGGAATTCTTGATTATTCGGATGAGCCGCTCGTTTCTTCGGATTATAATACGAATTCACACTCTGCGATCATCGACGGACTGACAACGATGGTGATGGAAGACCGAAAAGTAAAGGTACTCGCCTGGTATGACAATGAATGGGGATATTCCTGCCGGGTCGTTGATCTTATCCGTCATGTCGCCGCGCGAATGAAACACCCGTCAGCTGTGTAGACTAAAGATCATGGACATTTGTTAGAAAAAAACCCTTAACGGCATATTCGCAAAAAACACACCTTGCAAAATAAACTTAAACACAGTATACTATCTTTCGTGAACTTCTTGCTCGTGACTGCTTCGGAATTACTTAAAGGGTTAGGACCTCTCCGGACTAACTTTCCCCCGTGGTAAATGGCCGGGTCAGTTCTCGGAAATTCACTTTTTTAATTCTTGTTAAGGGGGGTCCATGATTATGGAAACAATGGGGCGTCACGTCATCTCCGAGCTGTGGGGATGCGATTTTGATAAGCTCAATGACATGGATTTTATTGAAAAAACGTTTGTAAATGCTGCTTTGAAATCAGGAGCTGAAGTGCGCGAGGTCGCATTTCACAAATTTGCACCGCAAGGCGTAAGCGGAGTCGTTATTATCTCTGAGTCACATTTAACGATTCACAGTTTTCCTGAACACGGATATGCAAGCATTGATGTTTATACTTGTGGAGACCTGGATCCTAATGTGGCTGCGGATTACATTGCGGACGCATTACATGCAGATACAAGAGAAAACATTGAAATACCGAGAGGAATGGGGCCTGTACAGATTAAACAGGCACAAGCGAAAGTACTGTAATTTTCAAAACGCAAACACAAGGGAGCTAAGCTGAAAAAGCCATTACGCGCTTTGAAGCTGATGCTCCTTTTCTAATGTAAAAAAACAGCATTGCTTTTTCTTTAAGCATTTTTTTTGTAAAATAGAAAAGATAAGGCCGGTCTATCGGCTCTCCCAACAAATAGGCTCATCCTAGAAACGTTGGCGGGCATTTACCGGAAGCTTGCGAACCGCATTACAGCAACGAAACAGATGGGAGCTGATCCAATTTGAAATGTCCTTCATGCCAGCACAACGGTTCCCGCGTACTTGATTCACGGCCTGCGGACGAAGGGAAATCAATCCGCAGAAGGCGGGAATGCGAAGCCTGCCATTACCGCTTCACTACATTTGAGAAGTTTGAAGAGATGCCTCTGATCGTCGTGAAAAAAGAAGGCGTCCGGGAAGAATTCAGCCGTGAAAAAATGCTGCGCGGGTTAATTAAAGCTTGTGAAAAAAGGCCCGTTCCTTTAAAAACATTGGAAGACATGTGCTTTGACATTGAAAAAGAGCTGAGAAACCAAGGTGTATCTGAAGTCAAAAGCGAACTTGTCGGAGAAATGGTAATGGACCGTCTGGCGAAAATCGATGAGGTGTCTTATGTCCGCTTTGCCTCCGTCTACCGGCAGTTTAAGGATATAAACGTGTTTATCGATGAATTGAAAGATTTAATAAAGAAAGAACGCTGAGAGAGCTAAGAGATTGTGTCTGGCTCTTTTCTCATGAGCAAAATTGGCATTTGATAGATCGCAGAAACGGTGTAAAATGAGAGTAGAAACATATCGGAAGGTTTGAGAATCATGGCTGACTATTGGAATGACGTATTGCCTGTAGATCCTTATACGGTCAAAAGCCGTTCGCTTCTTCAGGATGTCGACAGACAGGTTTTGACACATCTGTACCAGCCGCTGATCGGTTCTTTTGCATTCTCCCTTTATATGACCTTATGGGGGGAGCTTGAGCAAAACCGCTTGTGGGGAGCGGAATCCACGCACAGGCAGCTGATGGGCATGATGCAGTCAAATTTAAAAAAGATTCATCATGAACAGGGGAAGCTTGAAGGAATCGGACTGCTGAAAGTGTATATCCGGGAGTCCGAGCAAAAAGAGCGGATGTTTATTTATGAGCTGCTGCCCCCGCTCAGACCGAATGATTTTTTTGAAGACGGCATGCTGAATGTCTTTCTTTATAACAGAGTCGGTAAAACGAAATACCAGCAGCTGAGACAATTTTACACGCACCCTTCCGTCGGCGCGGACGCAAGGGAAATTACCCGTCCGTTTAATCACGCTTTTGCCTCTTTTCAGCCGAGTGAATGGAAAATGACGCCTGATATGGAAGAGGCGATGAAGCTCCCCGAGGACTATGAGACGGCGTCTGTCGGACAAGCGCCTTCCTATACGGTGACGGAGGAAGTATTTGATTTTGAGCTTTTCATGGCGGGACTGTCAGAAACGATGATACCGCGTAAATCAATCACGCAGGACGTGCGGGAGAGCATTAAAAAGCTTTCATATTTATACGGAATAGATCCTATCTCCATGCAGCACGTCGTCATGACCGCAATTAATGAACAGGATACGATAACGGCCGAAGCGCTGAGGAAAGCGGCCAGCGACTGGTACCAAATTGAAAGAAGCGGTAAGCTTCCGGAACTGATTGATAAAACACAGCCTGTCACCTTGAGAGAAAACCGGACGGAAAAGGACGATTCATTGAACGGCGAACTCATCGCCCAGCTTGAGACCATATCACCGAGAAAGCTTCTTCAGGACATTGCGGACGGGACCGAGCCGTCAAAAGCCGACTTGCAGATTATCGCCGATATTATGTTCGAACAAAAGCTTGAGCCCGGCGTCACCAATGTGCTGATTTATTATGTCATGCTGAAAACGGATATGAAGCTGTCCAAAAACTATATCCAAAAAATCGCCGCCCACTGGGCCAGAAAAAAAGTCAAAACGGTACGGGAAGCAATGAAGCTCGCAATAGAAGAGCACAGGCAATATCTTGATTGGGCGGACGGCAAAACAAACGGCGCGGCGCGCGGCAAAAAAACCGTCCGGGAAGAAAAGCGCCCTGATTGGATGAAAGAAGAAGAAACCGGGAAGAAACAAGAACAGCCGGCTCTTTCCGCGCAGGATCTTGAAGAACAGAAGAAAAAAATGATGGAAGAAATGAAAAAACTGAAAAAATACTCTGCCTATTGAGACAGAGAAGCGGGGTGATATTGAATGGAACCGATCAGCCGATCCTTAGAAGGCGTGACGAAAAGACCTGACTTTCAAAAACGCCTGGAACGAATGCAGCAGCAAGTCATGGCCGACGAAGACGTCCAGGCTTTTTTGAAGGAACAGAAAGATGTAATCAATCAAAGCATGATTGACAGAGGGTTAAATAAACTGTACGAATTCGTTCAGCAAAGCAAACAGTGCGCCTTCTGTTCGAAAGACAGCCGGACGAACAGCCTGCTTGAAGGCTATCATCCGAAGCTTGTGATCAACGGGCGTTCCATCGATATTGAATATTACGAATGTCCGGAAAAGAGAAAGCTCGACCGCCAGAAAAGGCAAAAGTCCCTGATGAAGAGCATGTATATCCAGCAGGATCTTCTCGGCGCGACGTTTCAGCAGATCGACATTACCGATCCGAGCAGAGTCGGCATTTTCCAGCATGTGACGGATTTTCTGAAGAGTTATAATGAAACAGGAAAAGGCAAAGGGCTGTATCTGTACGGAAAATTCGGAATCGGAAAGACATTTATTTTAGCCGCCATTGCTAACGAACTGGCGGAAAAAGAGTATTCATCAATGATCGTATATGTTCCCGAATTTGTCAGAGAGCTGAAAAACTCGCTCCAGGATCAGTCGTTGGAGGCGAAACTGAATATGGTGAAAACGACGCCCGTATTGATGCTTGATGACATCGGAGCGGAGTCAATGACAAGCTGGGTCAGAGATGAGGTCATCGGCACCGTGCTTCAGCACAGAATGAGCCAGCAGCTTCCCACTTTCTTCTCGTCTAATTTCTCACCTGACGAGCTGAAGCATCATTTTACGTATTCACAGCGGGGAGAAAAGGAAGAAGTAAAAGCGGCAAGACTGATGGAGCGGATTTTATATTTGGCTTCGCCCGTCCGTCTTGACGGGGAAAACCGCCGCCGTTCATGATGCCGGCGTCCAATGGGAAGGATTTGAGGGAATGAGGAATAAGAAGGCTGTCACTTGGGCTGCGGCTGCGGCGGGAGCGGGCCTTTTGCTGTGGGCAAACCGCAAATATCTGAATCTGTCGCCTAAGGAGATCCGGCTGTGGGTATTATCGTTCGGTGTTTTTGCGCCGCTTGTGTTTATCGGAATTTCCATCGTCAGGCCTTTTGTGCTGTTTCCCGTATCAATCGTTTCCGTCGCCGGAGGATTGGCGTTCGGCCCGTTTTTCGGCACCGTGTATACGCTGGCGGGCTCAATGGGCGCTGCCGCCGCGTCTTTTTTTGCGGCGGGGCTGTTTGCCTTTAATGAGAAAAGCCGCCATGGAAAAATGGAAGTCATTCAAAAGCAGATGAAAACCAATGGCTTCTTTTATATTTTTATCCTGCGTATTCTGCCTGTTAACTTTGATGTGATCAGCTATGCCGCGGGCCTATCGAAAGTCAGGCCGATGACGTATTTTTTGGCGACCGCAGCGGGTATCATTCCGGGGACGATCGTCCTGAATGTGCTCGGCGCGAGCTTTATGTCCGGCAATGTGCTGACCGTACTCGGCGTGATCTGTCTTTACATCGTATTTTTATCGCTTCCCGTTATATTTAAAAAGAAGGTGCGCCATTTGTTCGGCGGTGAAAGCTAACCTTTACGTCTATTTTAAAAACATCCCCCATATACTTGTAACAGATGCCGTAAGGGGGGACAAATATGCTTGAAGTGATCTTTGAAGATGACCACGATACCGCCGCTTTTTTACATCTCATTCAGCAATCGGACGACCGGAGACATTTTATTGTCCGTGAAGGCATAAAAAAAGTCGGAATCGCAAGGTCTGAAACGGCTTTTTGCGTTCAGCGCTTTATTGAGCCGATACTTGTCAGGTTTTTTTTGGAATGCAAAGAAGACGAGCATATGCTTTCGCTTATTGAGGACGCATACTGCTTCACCGATCAGGATGAACAGCAGCAAATCCTTCAGCTTGCACACAGCATTATGGAAGGAGAGCTTGATGATCATCCGTTCGAGCCGAAGAAAGAGCCGCGCACACAGTTTATTTCAGATGCGCTCCGGACGATTTCACTTGATGCGGGTGTTTTTTCCGTGCGTTCGTTTCAGACGTTCCGGCTCGGCAGGTATTATGAGCGGCTCAGAGAATACGCGGAGGCTGCGATAGATGAATATCGGATGGAACAGGAATATCAAAACTTTATCCAGTCTCTGAGAGATTATGTGACATCCAATCCGCCGCGGATGAAGAAAGTCCGCATCGTACATGACCGGGCTTTTACGCTGTGGGAGCTGCGCTATTTGTCAGAACGGGAACAGAAAAAATACATAGACAGACGGTTTGTGCGGGAGCACCCGATGTATATAGATTCCCATCTCCTTGCGCCGCTGATCTCCATTGCGCCTGAGACGGTAGAACTGTATACGGACAAACCGGAGCATATGATGTCCAGAACGATTCAAAACGTGTTTCAGGAGAGGGTGCGCCTTTTTCCGCTGGGCGCGTTTGCAGCCGAGAAGACGGAAGGATAGCCGCACGGACGGCCTTGTGTAAGCGGCAGGGCTGTCTTTGCGAAATCAGACGGAAAACCGAGTTGCATTTTTCTCGCAGACATTTTATAATACATAAAAGATTAATGATTGCTACACGTATTGATAAGGACATGAAGCATTGATACCGGCTTTATAAGAGAGGAGAGCCCAGGCTGAAAGCTTTCCAGCTATGGATCATTGTCTTTACCGCCTTTGAACTTCAGCTGTGAACGCCGGAAGAAGCGCCAGTAATAGCTGACGGGAACTCCCGTTACAGAGCTTAGAGCCGCAGGTGCCGAAGCAATCGGCCGCGCGGAAAAAAGGGTGGAACCACGATTCCGTTTATTTAACCTCGTCCCTTTCATAGGGGGCGGGGTTTTTGATTTGCATAAAAAAAGGAGTGACGAAGATGTCAGATATGATCAACATCACATTTCCGGACGGAGCGGTAAAGGAATTTCCGAAAGGAACAACAACAGAAGATATCGCGGCATCCATCAGTCCGGGATTAAAGAAAAAGTCTTTAGCCGGAAAACTGAACGGACAGGAAATTGATTTAAGAACGCCGATTCAAGAGGACGGTGCGGTAGAAATCATTACAGAAGGCACAGAAGAAGGTTTGAACATCATGCGGCACAGCACGGCGCATTTATTGGCCCAGGCGATTAAACGCATTTATAAAGATGTGAAATTCGGAGTCGGCCCCGTCATTGAAAACGGGTTCTATTATGACGTTGAAATGGAACAGGCGCTGACGCCGGATGACCTTCCGAAGATTGAAAAAGAAATGAAACGGATCATCGGTGAAAATCTGCCGATCATCCGAAAAGAAGTGAGCCGTGATGAAGCAAAAGCCATGTTTGCGGAAATCGGCGATAATCTGAAGCTTGAACTGCTGGATGCGATTCCAGAAGACGAAACGGTCTCCATTTATGAGCAGGGCGAATTTTTTGACCTGTGCCGCGGCGTGCACGTGCCGTCTACAGGCAAAATTAAAGAATTTAAGCTGCTGAGCCTTGCGGGCGCATACTGGCGCGGCGACAGCAAAAACCAAATGCTTCAGCGCATTTACGGCACGGCCTTCTTTAAAAAGGATGACTTGAAAGAGCATTTGCGCATGCTTGAAGAAGCGAAAGAGCGCGACCACCGAAAACTGGGCAAAGAATTAAAATTGTTTGCCAACTCTCAAAAAGTCGGACAAGGTCTGCCGCTCTGGCTGCCGAAAGGCGCGACCATCCGCCGCGTGATCGAGCGCTACATTGTGGATAAAGAGCTGAGCCTCGGTTATGAGCACGTCTATACGCCTGTTCTCGGAAGCAAAGACCTGTACGAAACATCGGGCCATTGGGATCATTATCAGGATACGATGTTCCCGCCGATGGAAATGGACAATGAAACACTCGTGCTCCGTCCGATGAACTGTCCTCACCATATGATGATTTACAAGCAGGACATTCACAGCTACCGCGAGCTTCCGATCCGGATTGCAGAGCTGGGAACGATGCACCGATACGAAATGTCCGGGGCGCTTTCAGGTCTTCAGCGCGTACGCGGCATGACGTTAAATGACGCGCACATTTTCGTCCGCCCTGATCAGATTAAAGAAGAATTCATCCGCACGGTCCGTTTGATTCAAGACGTATACGAAGACTTCGGCCTGAATGATTACACATTCCGCCTGTCTTACCGCGATCCTGAAGACACGGAAAAATATTTTGATGATGATGAGATGTGGAACAAAGCGCAATCCATGCTGAAGGCGGCAATGGATGAGATGGGGCACGACTATTATGAAGCGGAAGGCGAAGCGGCGTTTTACGGCCCTAAACTTGACGTGCAAGTGAAAACGGCGATCGGCAAAGAAGAGACATTGTCAACTGTACAGCTTGACTTCCTTCTTCCGGAACGCTTTGATCTCACTTACGTCGGAGAAGACGGCAAACAGCACCGTCCTGTCGTTATTCACCGCGGCGTCGTGTCAACGATGGAGCGTTTCGTTGCTTTCTTAATCGAAGAGCACAAAGGCGCCCTTCCGACATGGCTTGCGCCGGTGCAATTCCAAGTCATTCCTGTATCACCGTCCGTGCATCTTGACTATGCGAAAAAAGTGCAGGAGCGCTTGCAGCGCGAAGGCCTGCGTGTCGAGCTTGACAGCCGGGACGAAAAAATCGGCTATAAAATCCGTGAAGCGCAAATGCAAAAAATCCCGTACATGCTTGTGGTCGGTGACCAAGAAGCGGAAAACGGCGCGGTAAACGTCCGGAAATACGGCGAGCAGAAATCAGAAACCGTCTCATTGGACGATTTTGTGAAAAAGGCTGTAGCCGAAGCGAAAAAATAACCGGAAATACAAAAACCCCGTTCATTCAGAATGGGGTTTTTTTGCGTATAACATTATCTTTCTTTTTGTTTCTCTATAATCGCAAACAGCTCGTGAAGATCGCTGATCACGTAATCAGGCGCAATGTCCGTATCATTTTTCTTTTGCGTCCGGTTTACCCAGACTGTCGTAATGCCTGCCCGTTTCGCTCCCAATATATCAGTATTGAGGTTATCTCCGACCATAATGGCGTCTTCTTTTTTCAGGTTCAGGAGGCCGAGGCAATGTTCGAATATGGAGGCGTCGGGTTTCCCTTTTCCGAAAGCGCCTGAGATGACGATTTCATTAAAATAAGGCGCAAGCTCAGGAACGCCGGCGAGTTTTTCTTTCTGCAGGCTGGGATCGCCGTTTGTCAGCAGAAGCAATTCATAAACACCTTTCAGCTTATCAAGCACCGCAAACGTTTCATCATACACGTACGGACGCTGTCTGCGTTCCGCCGCGAAAAATTCCGCTAAATATTCGCCGTAAGCCGCATCGTCTATACCGACGCTTTTTAAGCCGTTCGTCCAGGCGTTTCGTCTGTATTCCGGGGCAATCCGATTCAGCTGTTTAAATCCTTCGCTGACCGGCTCGGAAAAATTCGCCCATAATCCTTCAAATGGATTAATGCCGATCATGACCGTATAAGGATAGGTTTCGTATGACATATACAATTCCCGTGCCGCTTTCCGAACCGCATCTTCAAATGTATGCGGGTCAAGGCCATATTTTTTTTCCGCTTGTAAACATGTTTCCCTGAATGTTGTTCTGACGCTTTTTTCATCCCATAACAGTGTATCGTCCAAATCAAAAAATACGGCTTTCATGATCTTCTCCTCTTTGTTATATTCTGAAACTCTCTGCCGCAAGGCTCCCGTTTATTCTACAATAGATATATAGACTGTGAAAGATTTGTTTTCAGATGATTTGAAAAAAACAGGCAGGTTTGTGTCAGATTCTGTCTCAGGCTCTAAAACGTGATAAAATAAAATTTGAAAGAACAGGTGAAAAGTATGCTGCATTTGATCATCATGATGCTGGAAAGAGTCGGAATTATCGTCATATTGGGATTTGTTCTGGCTCATACCAGATTGTTCAGACAGGCGCTCCAGCAGCCTGAGAGCTATAAAGGCAAAGCGGTGCTGATTTCAATTTTCTCGCTGTTCAGTATCATCAGCAACTATACGGGAATAGAAATTCAGCGGAATACAATCATGAATAATGACTGGGTGTTTCAAATTAATCCGTCCGGTTCAATTGCCAATACAAGAATTATGGGCGTTGAAATCGGCGGACTCTTAGGCGGCCCGTATGTGGGGATCGGCGTCGGCATACTGGCCGGCCTGCATCGTTTATCACTCGGCGGCGCGACCGCAGTCAGCTGTGCCGTCTCATCCGTTTTAGCGGGCATTTTGTCCGGCTGGATCGGACGGTATTTCAGAAAACGCTATGCGATGCCGACACCGCGGGTGGCCGCGCTTGTCGGACTCGGAATGGAATCGCTGCAAATGCTGCTCATCCTCTTGATGGCCAAGCCGTTTTCTGATGCTTGGACGCTTGTGAGCATCATCGGCATCCCGATGATATTGGTAAACGGGTCAGGGACTTTTATTTTTCTTTCGATCATTCAGTCGATTATCCGGAAGGAAGAACGGGCGAGAGCCCTTGAAACCCACAGGGTGCTGATGATTGCCGACCAGACGCTTCCGTTTTTCCGCCAGGGGCTGAATGAAAGCTCATGCAAAAGCGTCGCCGCCATCATTCACAGTCAAACAGGAACGGACGCGGTATCGCTTACGGATAACGAAAAGATTTTGGCGCACGTCGGCGCGGGTGCCGACCATCATATTCCGTCTGAAAGCCTGATCACCGGATTGTCAAAACGCGTCATTAAAACGGGTCATATTATGAAAGCGACATCAAAGGAAGAAATTGAATGCACGCACGATCCCTGTCCGCTGCATGCGGCGATCGTATTGCCGCTGACGTCAAACGGCAAAACGATCGGGACGTTGAAGATGTACTTTAAAAGCCCGTCAGGTTTAAGCCGGGTTGAAGAAGAGCTTGCAGAAGGACTCGCCATGCTGTTTTCCACTCAGCTTGAACTCGGCGAGGCGGAACTGCAGAGCAAATTGCTGAAAGACGCAGAAATAAAGGCGCTTCAGGCACAGGTCAATCCGCATTTTCTGTTTAATGCGATCAATACGATTTCTGCTCTTTGCCGTACGGATGTGGAAAAAACCCGAAAGCTTCTGCTGCAGCTCAGCGTCTATTTCCGTTCCAATCTGCAGGGGGCAAGGCAGCTGCTCATCCCGCTTTCTAAAGAACTGAACCATCTGCAGGCGTATTTATCATTGGAGCAGGCCCGTTTTCCCGGGAAATATAAAATCAGTCTTGAAATCGAACGCGGTTTGGAGGACATCGAAATTCCTCCTTTTGTGCTGCAGATTCTCGTCGAAAATGCGCTCCGCCATGCATTTTCAAGAAAGCAGGACAGCTGTGCCGTCAATGTCAGCGTGGTATCCGCCGGTCAATCGGTTTTAATGCGGGTTGGAGATAACGGGCGGGGAATTGATCCGGAATTGCTGTCCGTGCTCGGAAACCGTCCGCTGCCGTCTAAAGAAGGGACGGGAACCGCGCTTTACAATTTAAATCAGCGGCTGATCGGGCTGTTCGGCCCCAAAGCAGCTCTGCGATTGGAAAGTGAGGCCGGCAAAGGTACGGACGTATCATTTGAGCTGCCTTTGAAACTGATGACTAAAGGAGAAGAACATGCTGAAGGTGTTAATCGTTGATGATGAAATGCTGGCAAGAGATGAATTAGCTTATTTGCTGAAACGGACGAATGAAGTAAGTGACATAAACGAAGCTGAAAATATTGAATCCGCTTTTGACAGTATGATGGATCAAAAACCGGATCTGCTGTTTTTGGACGTTGATTTGTCAGGAGAAAACGGATTTGACATTGCCAAACGGCTGAAAAACATGAAAAATCCGCCGGCCGTCGTTTTTGCGACGGCGTATGACCAATTTGCTTTAAAAGCCTTTGAAGTCGACGCGCTCGATTATTTAACGAAGCCTTTTGATGAAGAAAGAGTGCGCCAGACGATCAGAAAGTTTAAAAGAGTGAAGCGGGACAGGGCAGGAGCCGTCTCAGAGCAGCCGTCCGCAGCCGGAGCGCATAAACTGGCTGTATCAGCCGGTGAATCTATTGTCATTTTAGATACGAAGGACATTATTTACGCCGGCATGGAGGACGGACACGTTTCCGTCAAAACGTTTGCCGCGTCTTATTCCGTTCATGAAACTTTGGCGGTCATTGAGAAAAAACTGCCTGATACGGGTTTCTTGAGAGTGCACCGCGCGTTCATCGTGAATACGGAGCATATTACGGAAATTCATCCGTGGTTTAATTCGACGTACAATCTTATCTTAAAAGACGGCTCTAAAATTCCCGTCAGCCGTACATACGCCAAGGACTTAAAAAAGCTGCTTCATATTATATGAGGCGGCTTTTGCATTTCAGCAGCCGTTTTTTGCATTTCAGAATGAATATTCAGCCGTTTGTTATGAAAGCGCTTCAAAAGGCGATTTCTCTTTTATAATGGACCTAACAAAGAGAAAGAGGTGAAGAAAATGAGTGCGAAAAAAGTGTACGGATTTCTGACACAAGCATTTATTTTTGCCGTAATTATGCTCATATCTAATGGGATTGCAGCGATTGTCCCCATTCCTATACCCGCTTCCGTAGTAGGTTTGGTGTTATTATTTGTCCTCTTATGCCTGAAAGTGATTAAGCTTGAACAAGTAGAAACGCTGGGAACATCATTAACGTCACTGATCGGATTTTTATTTGTCCCGTCCGGCATCTCCGTGATGAATTCACTTGGCGTCATGCAGCAGTACGGCGTGCAGATCGCACTCGTCATCTTACTCGCTACCATCATTCTGTTAGGGGCGACGGGCCTTTTTTCTCAGCTGATCTTGTCTGTCAGCCAAAAACGTCAGAAGGCAGCCCCTGAAAAACAAACGGTGCGCCGTTCCAATCAGGAAAAAGAACTTGTGCAGCATTAGGAGGGAAATCGGATGAGTCCATATTTCGGTATTGTCGTTTCACTTGCGGCCTTTGGCATCGGCACGTATTTATTTAAAAAAACGAGAGGCTTTTTCCTCTTCACCCCGCTGTTTGTCGCGATGGTGCTTGGAATCCTTTTTCTGAAGCTCGGCGGTTTTTCATATGAAGATTATAAAAGCGGGGGAGACATTATTAGATTCTTCCTGGAGCCCGCGACGATCGCTTTTGCCATCCCTTTATACAAACAGCGTGACAAACTGAAAAAATACTGGTGGCAGATCATGTCTTCTATCATTGTCGGCTCTATCTGCTCAGTTACGATTGTCTATTTGATCGCAAAAGGCATTCATCTTGACGCGGCCGTTATGAAAAGCATGCTTCCGCAGGCGGCGACAACGGCAATTGCCCTTCCGCTGTCAAAAGGAATCGGCGGCATCACCGACATCACCGCTTTCGCCGTTATTTTTAACGCCGTTATCGTCTATGCTCTGGGCGCTCTATTCTTAAAACTGTTTAAAGTAAAGCACCCGATCTCTAAAGGACTGGCTCTCGGCACATCCGGACACGCACTCGGTGTTGCGGTCGGTATTGAGATGGGGGAAGTAGAAGCGGCAATGGCAAGTATCGCGGTTGTCGTCGTGGGAGTGGTGACAGTGCTGGTCATTCCGGTATTCGTTCAGCTCATCGGAGGATAAACCCGGGTCATAGACCCGGGTTTTTTTATTGTGTTGGCACGTCCGCGTGCGGCAAAGAACGAAATTTCACATTTTTCCTTGCGCTCGCCCCGGCATCGTGTTAAAATGAAAAAGTTGATCCGGAGAAGTCATTCTTGACTAATGATCCGGTATTGTGTAGAATAGTTATTGAATTGAATATAAATCACAAGCAGAGGCACCCGCTTCTCACCTGATTGACACATTCATGTAGTTGGCAGGTTGACCGTACATTTTTATTTATGCAGATGTTCGTAGTGTGGGTGTGTTGTCATGCCCGCACTTTTTGTTTGCCTGCAGAATGCAGTCAACAAGCGTTGTGAATCAATTCGAAGAAACTATGGAGGTGGCTCATTATTAGCAAAGATCAATTGGTTAATGAGGGTATCCGTGCACGTGAAGTTCGTCTGATCGGACAAAATGGCGATCAGCTCGGCATCAAGTCCCGTCAGGAAGCACTTGAAATCGCCGGCCGCGCAAATCTTGACCTTGTGTTAGTTGCAGCAAATGCAAAACCGCCTGTCTGCCGCATCATGGACTACGGTAAGTTCAGATTCGAGCAGCAGAAAAAGGACAAAGAAGCACGCAAAAATCAAAAAATCATTAACTTAAAAGAAGTTAGATTAAGTCCGACGATCGATGAGCATGACTTTAACACGAAATTGCGCAATGCGATTAAATTCCTTGAAAAAGGCGATAAAGTGAAAGCTTCTATCCGCTTTAAAGGGCGCGCAATCACTCATAAAGAAATCGGCCAGCGCGTATTGGACCGTTTCTCTGAAGCATGTGCGGAAGTTGCGACAGTCGAAACAAAACCAAAAATGGACGGCCGCAGCATGTTCTTAATGCTCGCGCCGAAAAACGAAAAGCAATAAGGAGGAAATCCCATGCCAAAAATGAAAACTCACCGCGGATCTGCTAAACGTTTTAAAAAGACAGGTTCTGGGAAGTTAAAACGTTCTCATGCATACACAAGTCACTTATTCGCCAACAAATCCCAAAAGCAAAAGCGTAAGCTTCGCAAGGGTGCTATTGTGAGCGCAGGAGACTTCAAACGCATTAAACAACAGCTTGCCAACATCAAGTAATCGGACAAGGAACAATTAGGAGGGAAATCTAATGCCAAGAGTAAAAGGCGGAACTGTTACACGTAAGCGTCGTAAAAAGGTTCTTAAATTAGCAAAAGGTTATTTCGGTTCAAAACATACATTATACAAAGTAGCAAACCAGCAGGTCATGAAATCAGGAAACTATGCATTCCGTGACCGCCGTCAGAAAAAACGTGATTTCCGTAAGCTTTGGATCACTCGTATCAACGCTGCTGCACGTATGAACGGTCTTTCTTACAGCCGTTTAATGCACGGTCTTAAGCTTTCAGGCATCGAAGTAAACCGCAAAATGCTTGCTGATCTTGCTGTAAACGATCTTACTGCTTTCAATCAGCTTGCTGATGCTGCTAAAGCTCAGTTAGACAAGTAAGTTGAAAAAGCCGCTCTCTTTCCGGGAGCGGTTTTTTTACGTAAAGGGTGACAATCAATGGCTCTCTTCATTTACGCCGTATTGATAAACGGATACGGCTTTTGGATCATGGGCGCTGATAAAAGAAGAGCAAAGGCGCACAGGTGGAGAATATCAGAGAAACGAATATGGCTCACAGCCGCCATGTTCGGCTCACTCGGCGTATGGATCGGCATGCGCACCTTCAGGCATAAGACGAAACACAAATCCTTTTTATACGGGGTGCCGCTGCTTTTTCTCACTGAAGCCGTCCTTGTGCTGATGTATTTGATGTATAAAACATAAAAAAAGCAGGAGAGCTTATCGCTCGCCTGCTTTTTTCGCTTTTTTGATGGGCTGGTCCCAATCAATCTTGCAATTCGGGTACCGCTCCAATACCTTTTTTTCGACTTCTTCAAAATCACCTGCAGAAAAGCGGTTCAGCTTTTCCGGATTTTCGGTCCATACAAAAATCGTATGAATAAACAGCGGATGATCTTTGGAAGGGATATGCTTTTCTCCTTCAAAGAGCACTCCTTTATAAGTAAGCTGGAGATTTTTTCGCGTGTTTTTCTGTTCGTCAATAAAATAAAAATTCTCTTTTGATTGCGCCAGTCTGAGCCTTCTTTTCGGGTTTGCGTAAAATTTGACGCCCATGTAAATAAAATAAATAAGAAGTGCAAGCAAGACAATCCTCAATACTGTAATGGCCATATGTGTGAAGGCACCTCCTCACCTTTGTCATGATCTGATGTAATACGAAAAACAAAACAAAAGGTTTCATTTTTTTAAAAGAAATAGATAAAAACATTTACCCGTTTTTCAGGCGAATTAATCGTATGCTTCAGCATTGGTTTTGTATAATAAGAAGGGTAGTGAAAAAAAGGAGGTCTATTGATGACAAAATTAGATGAAACGCTCACCATGCTGAAAGCGTTAACGGATGCAAAAGGGATACCGGGAAATGAGAGAGAAGTAAGACAAGTGATGAAATCATACATAGAACCATTTGCCGATGATGTCACAACAGACCGGCTGGGAAGCTTAATCGCCAAAAAAACCGGCAAAGAAAACGGTCCGAAAATCATGATCTCAGGGCATTTAGACGAAGTCGGTTTTATGGTGACACAAATCACTGATAAAGGCTTTCTCCGCTTTCAAACCGTCGGCGGCTGGTGGTCTCAGGTCATGCTGGCCCAGCGCGTCACCGTCGTGACAAAAAAAGGGGACATCACGGGGATCATCGGTTCGAAACCGCCTCACATTCTGCCTCCTGACGCCAGAAAAAAAGCCGCCGATATTAAAGAGATGTTCATCGATATCGGGGCGTCCAGCCGTGAAGAAGCAATGGAATGGGGCGTTCTTCCGGGTGACCAGATTGTGCCGTATTTTGAATTTACAGTGATGAACAATGAAAAACATTTATTGGCGAAGGCATGGGACAACCGTATCGGCTGCGCGATTGCCATCGATGTATTAAAAAATCTGAAAAACAGCGATCATCCGAATGAAGTATATGGGGTCGGAACGGTTCAGGAAGAAGTCGGGCTTCGCGGGGCGAAAACAGCGGCACATACGATTCAGCCTGATATCGCGTTCGGTGTGGATGTCGGAATTGCCGGAGATACACCGGGAATTTCTGAAAAAGAGGCGCAAAGCAAAATCGGCGAAGGGCCGCAAATTATTCTGTATGACGCGTCAATGGTATCTCACAAAGGGCTGCGCGACCTTGTCGTGAACACGGCGGAAGAAGCGGGAATTCCGTATCAATTCGATTCCATTGCCGGAGGGGGCACGGATTCAGGTTCCATTCATTTAACCGCAAACGGAGTGCCGGCGCTGTCCATTACGATTGCGACGCGCTACATTCACACTCATGCCGCTATTTTGCATCGGGATGATTATGAGAATACGGTAAAATTGATCACAGAAGTGATTAAAAAATTAGACCGGGAAACGGTTGACCGTATTACTTATCAATAAAGATACGGAAGAATCTGCTTTTTTTAGGCAGATTCTTTTTTTGTCTGTACAAATATGAGCCCTGCGTCTACAATAAGAGAAGACATAGAAAAATCTGACAACATGTTTTTGAAAGCGCTTTAAAAAAGGGAGGGTTTACAAATGAAAAACAGATTCAGACGCATGATCCGCTTTTCATGCGCAGCCGTTACAGCCGGTCTGCTGCTGATGTCTTCATCTCCGGCATCTGCCGCGTTTTGGGGGGCATCAAATGAATTGCTTCACGATCCGACAATGGCGAAGGAAGGAAACACGTGGTACGCTTTCGGAACCGGTTTGGAAGGGGAGAGGGGGCTTCGCGTCTTAAAGGCGGGCAGCGGCGGCATATGGACCGTTCAGAAATCAATCTTTACTTCCCCGCTGTCATGGTGGGGCAATTATGTGCCGAATTACGGGCTGAATCAATGGGCCCCCGATGTTCAATATTTTAACGGAAAGTATTGGCTGTATTATGCCGTTTCTTCATTCGGCAAAAATACCTCCGCGATCGGTCTTGCATCATCTACAAGCCTCAGTTCGGGAAACTGGAAGGACGAAGGGCTCGTCATCCGTTCAACAAGCGCCGATAACTACAATGCAATTGATCCGGAGCTGACAATTGATAAAGATGGAAACCCTTGGCTTGCCTTCGGTTCTTTTTGGAGCGGCATTAAGCTGACAAAGCTTGATAAAAATACAATGAAACCGACGGGATCACTTTATTCTATCGCTGCCAGACCGAATAACGGCGGAGCTTTGGAAGCGCCGGCCATCACCTACCAGAACGGCTACTATTACTTAATGGTGTCGTTTGATAAATGCTGTTCAGGCGTGAATAGTACGTACAAAATCGCTTATGGAAGATCCAAAAGCATCACCGGCCCATATCTCGATAAAAGCGGGAAAAGCATGTCAGAAGGCGGAGGGACGATTCTTGACTCCGGCAATGACCGCTGGAAAGGCCCGGGCGGTCAAGACATTGTGAACGGGAATATTTTAGTGCGTCATGCGTATGATGCCGAAAACAGCGGAATTCCGAAGATGCTCATCAATGATATCGATTGGAGTTCAGGCTGGCCTTCCTATTAATTGATCAGCCGGGCATGTGTGTCCGGCTTTTTTACTTGCAATAAAAGATTGACAGTTTGATTCCTCCTTAACTATAATAAAATTGTTCGTACAAATAAAAGGATTAAAGTTTTATAGTTTATATTCGTACGTATATTTTTAAAAATGCAAGCGCTTTATTTTGATAGGAAGGGGAAATGAATGTGCTTCAGAACAAAGAATATGAATTTTGGTTTGTAACGGGAAGCCAGCACTTATACGGAGAGGAAACGCTGCAGCTTGTCGATAAACACGCAAAGGGAATATGTGACGGCCTCAGCGGGGTGTCATCAAGATACAAGATCAGGCATAAACCGGTTGTCACGTCATCTGAAACGATCAGAGAGGTTTTGCGGGAAGCGCAGTATCAAGAAAACTGTGCCGGGGTCGTGACATGGATGCATACATTTTCCCCTGCGAAAATGTGGATTGAAGGTCTTTCCGCTTTTCAAAAGCCGATGCTTCATCTTCATACCCAGTATCATCGCGACATCCCGTGGGAAACGATTGATATGGACTTTATGAACAGCAACCAATCCGCTCACGGAGACCGGGAATACGGATATATCCAGTCAAGAATGGGGCAGACGAGAAAAGTCATCGCAGGCTATTGGGATGATGAGGAAGTCAAACATGACATTTCGCAATGGATGAACACTGCTGCCGCCTGGAATGAAAGCAGGAATATTAAAGTAGCCCGGTTCGGCGACAATATGCGGAATGTAGCGGTTACTGACGGAGACAAAGTCGGCGCCCACATCCAATTCGGCTGGCAAGTTGACGGGTACGGAATCGGCGATCTTACCGAGGTGATGAACAACGTCACCGACGCAGAAATTGAGGCGCTTTATGAGGAATACGACAAATTGTATGTCATCAGTGGCGAAACAAAACGGGATGAAGCAAAAGTTGCTTCCATTAAAGAACAGGCGAAAATTGAACTCGGATTAACGGCCTTTCTCGAACGGGGCGGATATACAGCGTTTTCGACCTCCTTTGAAGTTTTGCACGGAATGAAGCAGCTTCCGGGACTTGCCGTTCAGCGTCTCATGGAAAAAGGGTACGGATTTGCCGGCGAAGGCGATTGGAAAACGGCTGCCCTTGTGCGAATGATGAAAATAATGGCGGACGGAGAACAAACCTCCTTCATGGAAGATTATACGTACCATTTTGAACCGGGGCGTGCGATGATTCTCGGATCACATATGCTTGAAGTATGTCCGACGATCGCCCTTGATCAGCCGAAAATCGAAGTCCATCCTCTCTCAATCGGAGGGAAGGAAGATCCGGCCCGGTTGGTCTTTAACGGAATCGGCGGTTCAGCCATCATCGCCAGCATCATTGATATCGGCGGGCGATTCCGTCTCATTCTGAATGAAGCGGAAGGCAGGGAAATTGATCATGATATGCCGAATCTCCCTGTGGCGCGGGTGCTATGGAAGCCGGAGCCATCGCTGAAAACAGCTGCGGAAGCATGGATTTTGGCGGGAGGCGCCCATCATACTTGTATGTCCTTCCGGCTTACGGCTGAACAGATGCTTGACTGGGCTGAGATGGCAGGCATTGAAAGCATCTTTATTTCCCGCAATACCGAAATACATGAGCTGAAAAAAGAGTTGAAATGGAATGACGTATTATACCGGCTGGGAGGGAATTGATATGGCGTATACGATTGGTGTTGATTTCGGCACATTGTCCGGCCGGGCGGTGCTTGTCAATGTCCGCACGGGCGAAGAAATCGCGTCTGCGGTAAAAGAATACACTCATGCCGTCATCGACCGCACGCTGCCGAAGACGGGTGAAAAACTCCCTCGGGACTGGGCGCTTCAGCATCCTGCCGATTATATCGAAGTTCTGGAAACAGCGATTCCGAACCTGCTTCAAGAGGCGGGCACTGATCCAAAAGACGTGATCGGCATAGGAATTGATTTTACCGCCTGCACGATTTTGCCGATAGACGTCGCGGGGCAGCCGCTTTGTATGCTGCCGGAATTTGAACGGGAGCCCCACAGTTATGTGAAGCTGTGGAAGCATCATGCGGCTCAAAAACATGCAGACCGTTTGAACACGATTGCCGAAGACACAAAAGAAACATTCCTTAAAAGATACGGCGGTAAAATTTCTTCTGAATGGATGATCCCGAAAATCATGCAAATCGCGGAAGAAGCGCCGCATATATACAAGGCGGCAGATCGGATTGTGGAAGCGGCAGACTGGATCGTCTATCAATTGTGCGGTTCATTGAAGCGAAGCAACTGCACGGCCGGCTACAAAGCAATCTGGAATGAGGAGACGGGGTATCCGCCGGATCATTTTTTCGAAAGGCTCAACCCGTTAATGAAAACGATTACAAAGGATAAATTAAGCGGCACCATTTATTCAGTTGGGGAAAAGGCAGGAGGTTTGACCGAAAAAATGGCGGAGCTGACCGGGCTTCTGCCGGGGACGGCCGTTGCCGTCGCCAATGTCGACGCCCACGTGTCAGTGCCCGCGGTCGGTATTACAGAGCCGGGGAAAATGCTGATGATTATGGGAACCTCTACCTGCCATGTGCTGCTCGGCGAGGAAGAACATATCGTCCCCGGTATGTGCGGGGTCGTCAATAACGGCATCTTGCCCGGATATGCGGGATATGAAGCGGGGCAGTCCTGTGTCGGCGACCACTTTGAATGGTTCGTCAAAACGTGCGTTCCGAGAGACTATGAGAAGGAAGCTGAGGATAAACACATAGACATTCACGAGCTGCTCAGCAAAAAAGCAGCTGAACTTGTTCCGGGGGAAAGCGGCCTTCTCGCGCTTGACTGGTGGAACGGAAACCGGTCAACCTTGGTGGACGCCGATTTGACGGGCATGATGCTCGGCATGACGCTGCACACGAAGCCGGAAGAAATCTACAGGGCATTGGTTGAAGCGACGGCGTTCGGAACGAGGATGATTATCGAAACGTTTCGGGAAAACGGCGTTCCGGTCGAGGAGCTTTACGCAGCCGGAGGAATCGCCGAAAAAAATCCGTTTGTCATGCAGATTTATGCAGACGTCACAAATATGGACATTCAATTATCCGGGTCTCCGCAGGCGCCTGCACTCGGCTCCGCGATTTTCGGAGCGCTCGCCGCGGGACGGGAAAACGGGGGTTTCTCCAATATTGCTGAAGCATGTGCGCATATGGGGAAATTAAAAGACGGCTTTTATGCCCCGAACCGGGAAAGAGTTGAGATTTATGACAGCTTATATGCTGAATATAAAGAGCTCGTACACTACTTCGGCAAAGAAAACAATGTCATGAAACGCCTGAAAGCCATTAAAAACCGTGATTTTGCGAAAGGGGGGAGCCGCCATGCTTGAAGCGTTAAAAGAAGAAGTCCTCGCCGCCAATCTGAAGCTTGAGGAACATAACCTTGTCACGTTTACATGGGGGAATGTCAGCGGCATTGACAGAGAGAGCGGGAGAATCGTCATTAAACCGAGCGGTGTCGATTACAGTGAGCTGACCGCTGACAAACTGGTCGTCCTGAATGAGGACGGAGACATTCTCGAAGGCTCGCTGAAACCGTCTTCTGACACGCCGACCCATCTTTATCTGTATAAAGCGTTTCCGGCTATCGGCGGAATCGTTCATACGCACTCCCGCTGGGCGACGAGCTGGGCTCAGTCCGGAAGAGACATACCCGCTCTCGGAACGACTCACGCGGATTACTTTGAAAGCGCTATACCCTGCACGAGGGAAATGTATGAAGAAGAAATTGTGAAAGATTACGAATATCATACAGGCAAAGTCATAGCCGAAACTTTTCAAAACGAACCGTATGAACAAAATCCGGGTGTCCTCGTCCACAGCCACGGCCCGTTCTGCTGGGGAACGGACGCGCTGAATGCCCTGCATAACGCCGTTGTGCTCGAAACGGTAGCGGAAATGGCCTACCATTCGCTTATGCTGAACAAACAGCTCAGTCCGATCGACAGAGTGCTGCATGATAAGCATTTTTACAGAAAACACGGGGCGAATGCTTATTATGGCCAAACTTGACGCAGCCGGGTTTCTGATTGATTTAGACGGAACCGTATTCAGGGGGCGGGAGCTGATTGACGGCGCGAAAGAAGCCGTTCATATCCTTCAGTCACTGGGCAAAGCCGTTGTCTTTTTAAGCAACCGCGGCAATCTATCAAGAGCAATGTGCCGAAAGAAACTGCTGGGTGCCGGTATCCGCACGGATGAACGGAGCATCGTGCTGTCCTCCAGTGTGACGGCATCATTTTTAAAGAAGCATTATCCTTTGTCAAAGGCGTGGGTGTTAGGGGAAAAAGGGCTGACTGATGAACTCGCTTTAGCGGGTGTCGCCCTGGCGCAAAACCCGCAGGCGGCAGACTGGCTTGTCATCTCCCTGCATGAAACCGTCACCTATGAGGATCTGAATCTCGCTTTTAAGGCGGCTTCCTCCGGCGCGCGCATCATCGCCACGAACCGGGACCGCTCCTTTCCGAATGAAGACGGCCATGCCATGGACGTCGCGGGAATGATCGGGGCCATTGAAGCATCCGCCGGAGCAAAAACGGAGCTTGTCATCGGCAAACCGTCTTGGCTGATGGCTGAGGCGGCATGTGAAGCGCTCGGACTTCCCCCTGAGGAATGCGCCATTATCGGAGACAGCCTCGAATCAGATATCGCAATGGGCAGCCTGTACGGGATGAAAAGCGTATTGGTTCTGACGGGGTCGGCCAAACTTGGGGAGCCCCGTCTATATGAACCTGACATCGTCCTTGATTCTATTAAAGACCTGACAGAATTAGCGAAGGAGGGAATCCTTTTATGAAACGTTCTCCTGAGGACATTCAATCCGAGTTTGACAAGGAAGGGGCCAGCCGCTCACCGATTCAAATAGAAGATATCGTGATCGGGGCGAATGCAAAAGAAGAGCTTCTCAGATTTCTGCAAAAAAAATGCTGGAATCATCCGGTCATCGTCTGTGACCGGAACACGTACGAGGCGGCGGGGCGTCTGCTTGCGGACGAATTGAGGGCAGGCGGGATCAAAGCGTCAAAAGTCATTATTCCGGAGCATGAAGCCGGGGCCGCCGCGGCTGATGAGAGGACATTGGTCTATACGCTGATCAATCTCGCGGAAGAGACGGATGTCATCATTGCGGCCGGTACAGGAACGATTCACGACATTACGCGGTTTGCCGCCTGCCAGCGCGGATTGCCGTTTATCTCATTCCCCACCGCTCCGTCAGTCGACGGTTTTACGTCGGCGGGAGCGCCGCTCATATTAAACGGAATCAAAACGACGATTCAAACGAAAGCGCCGATCGCCTTATTTGCGGATACGAATGTATTAAAAGAAGCGCCCCGTTCAATGACAGCCGCGGGCTTCGGAGACATGCTCGGAAAAATAACATCGCTGGCAGATTGGGAGATTTCCCGCAGGCTTGCGGGTGAGCCGTACTCAGAAGCCGGGGCGAAGCTTGTGAAAGACGCGCTTTGGCAGTGCATTGATCACCGCGCTGACATTGCCATGGGAACGGAGGCCGGCATTCAGATACTGATGGAAGCGCTGATCGTTTCGGGTCTTGTCATGCTTGCGCTTGACCACTCCCGCCCCGCCTCAGGAGGAGAACATCACATCTCGCATTGGATTGAGATGGAAATGCTGAAGGCAAAACAGCCTCCGATTCTCCACGGTGCGAAGGTCGGCTGTGCGTGCGCGGTGCTGAGTGATATTTACAAAGAACTGGCTTGTCACGAAAAGCTTGCTGAACTGCCGCCGCACTTTCGCGAGGCGATTCAATCTGCATATGAAGGGCTTCCCGACGGCAAGACAATTGCCGGGTGGCTCGCATCTGCGGGAGGTCCCGCCTGTTTCGATGAGATCGGTGTAAAACAGGACCTTGTCAGCGATGCGCTTAAGCATGCGCACACACTGCGAGACCGTTATACCGGTTTAACCATCATAAATGAAAATGCAGCGCTCTTTGCACATCATTTGCATCAATAGCCGCACGGCCTAAAGTGGAAGGGGTAATGACATGAAAAAAACGACCGCTGTATGTTTGGTGCTGATGATGCTCTTCTTGTTTACCGCCGGCTGTTCACAAGAACGGACTGCCGGCCGGCCGGGAGAAACAGAGCTGACGTTTTGGACATTTAACGGTCTGCACGAACAGTTTTATCAGGAAATGGTCAAAGAATGGAATCAGAAATATCCGGATCGCAAAATCAAGCTGAATACCGTTGTTTATCCTTATGGACAAATGCATGATAATTTATCGGTTTCGCTGATCGCGGGTGAGGGGCTTCCCGATATAGCCGACGTGGAATTAAGCCGGTTCTCGAACTTTCTGAAGGGGAAGGATATCCCGCTTGCCGATCTGACGCCGCTGATTGAAAAAGACCGCGATAAGTTTGTGGAAGCGCGTCTGGCCTTATACAGCAAAAACGGAAAATTGTACGGCCTTGATACACATGTGGGGACGACCGTCATGTTTTACAACATGGATATCATGAAAAAAGCGGGCGTTGATCCCGCCTCCATTAAGACATGGGAAGATTACCGGCGGGCAGGGAAAAAAGTGCGTGAGGCCGCTGGGAAACCGATGGGAACGGTTGAAACAAACGACTCCGCCACATTCCTATCCATGATTTCGCAGCAAGGGTCAGGCTACTACAGCAAAAATGGAAAATTGATTCTGAACAGCAAGACGAATACAGACACACTGAATTATGTAAAGGACATGGTAAATGATAAAACCCTTCTGCCGGCTCCCGGCGGCGGCCATCACAGCGAAGAATACTACGGTTTTATGAATCAGGGCGGGGCAGCCTCAGTGCTGATGCCCATTTGGTACATGGGACGGTTTATCGATTATATGCCTGATTTAAAAGGCAAAATGGCGATTTACCCTATGCCGGCCTGGAAAGAAGGCGGTGACAGATCAGCGGGTTTAGGCGGAACAGCCACCGTCGTGCCGAAGCAGGCTGAACATCTGAAGCTCGCGAAAGAATTTCTCGGTTTTGCGAAAGGTTCGAAGGAAGGGAATATAAAGCTTTGGACGGTGCTCGGCTTTGACCCGCTCCGCTGGGACGTGTGGGATTCAAAAGAATTGAAGGAGAAAAACAAGTACACGGATTTCTTCCGGAACGGTACGTCAATTTTTTCCTCGCTCCTTGAAATAAAAGATGAGATCAATCCGATTTATCTGCATGAAGACTTCTCTAAAGCGGCTGATCTCGTTGTCAGACAAGTGCTGTTCGATGCGCTGAAGACGCAGGAAAAAACACCTAAGGAAGCCTTGGACGAGGCGGCAGAGCAATTAGAGAAATAGGAGAAGCCGCCCTATTTAACAGTGAAAGCGGGGGAGCTTTTATGAGACCTGTAAAGACAGAGACAGCGCAAACCGTTTCTGCAGTCCGGAAGAAGCCGCGCCGGCGCAATGTGCTGTATTCAAAAAAAGCGGCGCCTTATCTGTTTACGGCGCCATTTATCATTTCGTTTCTCGTTTTCTTTTTGTATCCGATTATCAGCGTGTTTATCATGAGCTTTCAGCGGATACTGCCGGGAGAAGTTACATTTGTCGGGTTTTCCAATTATACCGCTCTTCTTAATCCAACCTTTTATACGGCATTATTTAACACATTGGAATATACCTTCTGGACGCTGATCGTGCTGATTCCGGTGCCGCTTCTTTTGGCGGTGATTCTGAATTCGAAGCTCGTCAGGTTCAGAAATGTGTTTAAATCGGCTCTGTTTGTACCGGCTTTAACATCGACGATCGTAGCGGGGATTATTTTCCGTCTGATGTTCGGAGAAATGAATACGTCGCTTGCAAACGAGCTGATGATGAAGCTTGGCGCATCACCCCAAAACTGGCTCAACAACAAAGGCACCGGCATGTTTTTAATGGTGCTGCTTGCGTCATGGAGGTGGATGGGGATTAACATTCTTTACTTTCTGGCGGGATTGCAAAACGTTCCGAAAGAATTGTATGAAGCGGCTGAAATTGACGGGGCGAGTACGTGGAAAAAGTTCCGGCATATTACCCTTCCATTTTTAAAGCCGGTGTCCGTTTATGTGTTAACGATCAGTATTATCGGCGGTTTCAGAATGTTTGAGGAAAGCTATGTGCTTTGGCAGAATAATTCCCCGGGCAATATCGGCCTCACGCTTGTCGGTTATTTATATCAGCAGGGGCTTGCATACAACGAAATGGGCTACGGGGCCGCAATCGGAATTGTCCTTTTGCTTGTCATCTTACTAGTCAGTCTTGTTTCACTGAAACTGTCCGGTTCGTTTAAAGGGGAGGGATAAGCGTTGCGTAACAATCACATGTTTTCCGTGTACAGAGTCGCGTTTACCTTGTTTTTTATCATGCTGAGCCTGTTGTATATCTTTCCGATGATCTGCCTATTGCTCGGTTCTTTAAAGCCGTCATCTGAGCTGATGCGTATCGGGCTGAATCTGCGTCTTGATCCGGATGTGATGAGCCTTGATAACTACACCTATTTGTTCAACGGGGGGAGCATTTATTTCAAATGGTTTTTTAACAGCCTGCTGCTCGGCGCTCTCACCACGGTTCTCACGCTGTTTTTTTCCTCTTTGATCGGCTACGGACTCGGTGTCTACGAATTTAAAGGCAGAAATATTATTTTCGTTCTTGTGCTGATCATTATGATGGTGCCTCTTGAAGTGATGATGCTTCCGTTGTTCAAATTGACGGTGGGTCTTCATTTGATCGATTCTTATACTGGAGTGATTCTGCCGTTTATTGTGTCGCCTGTCGCCGTGTTCTTTTTCCGGCAATATGCGCTCGGACTTCCGAAGGATCTGCTTGATTCAGCGAGAATGGACGGCTGCACCGAATTCGGCATTTTTTTCAGAATTATGGCGCCGCTCATGAAACCGGCATTCGGGGCAATGATCATTCTTCAATCTTTAAACAGCTGGAATAACTTTTTATGGCCGCTGATCGTGCTTCGGTCGAAAGAAATGTTTACGCTTCCAATCGGACTTTCAGGGCTGCTGAGTCCGTACGGCAACAACTATGACATGCTGATTTCCGGGTCCGTTTTTGCGATACTGCCGGTGATCATCATATTCTTGTTTTTCCAAAAATACTTCATTTCCGGACTCACAGTAGGCGGAGTGAAGGGATAGAGAGAGGGAGGAAATATAATGAAAAAAGCGGGGATTACAGCAGATAAAGAATATATCATCGGTGAAGTGGACAAACGGATGTACGGATCATTTATAGAACATATGGGCCGGGCGGTGTATGAAGGCATTTATGAGCCAGGACACCCGAAAGCCGACAAGGACGGCTTCAGAACAGACGTGCAGGAGTTAATCAAGGAATTGCAAGTGCCGTTCATCCGCTATCCGGGAGGGAATTTTCTCTCGGGCTACAATTGGGAAGACGGCGTCGGGCCGGTGAAGGACCGCCCGCGGAGGCTAGATTTGGCATGGCAGACGACAGAAACGAACGAAGTGGGGACGAATGAATTTTTAACGTGGGCGAAAAAAGTGAACGCCGAAGTGAATATGGCGGTCAATCTCGGGACGAGAGGGATCGATGCCGCCCGGAACCTCGTCGAATACTGCAACCATCCTGAAGGGTCATACTGGAGCGACTTACGAAAATCGCACGGATATGAAAAACCTTACGGCATCAAAACATGGTGCTTAGGAAATGAGATGGACGGCCCTTGGCAGATCGGTCATAAAACGGCGCATGAATACGGACGGCTCGCCGCTGAAACGGCAAAGGTGATGAAATGGACGGACCCGACGATCGAATTGGTGGCTTGCGGAAGCTCAAACAGCGGCATGCCGTCCTTCATTGAGTGGGAGGCCGAGGTGCTTGAGCATACGTACGAGCATGTGGATTACATCTCACTGCATACCTATTACGGCAACCATGAAAATGATCTTGAGAACTATTTGGCGAAGTCGATGGATTTAGACCATTTTATTAAATCCGTCACAGCCGTATGTGATTATATGAAAGCGAAAAAACGCAGCAAAAAAACGATTCACCTTTCTTTAGATGAATGGAATGTGTGGTATCACTCAAATGAAGCGGATAAAAAAGTGGAGCCGTGGATTACGGCCCGGCCGATTCTTGAAGACATCTACAATTTTGAAGATGCGCTGTTGATCGGTTCACTGCTGATTACCATGCTGCAGCATGCGGACAGACTAAAGATCGCCTGTCTCGCCCAGCTTGTCAACGTAATTGCGCCTATCATGACCGAAAAGGGCGGAGAAGCATGGAGGCAGCCGATCTTTTACCCTTACATGCACGCCTCTGTCTACGGGAGAGGGACTTCGATGAAGCTGCTGATTACCTCCCCGAAATACGACTCGGCGGATTTTACGGATGTGCCGTATGTTGATGCCGCGGCCGTTTACCATGAAGAGGATGAAGCACTGACCATTTTTGCCGTCAACAAAAGCAAGGAACTGATGGAAACGGAGATCAAACTGAGGGGGTTTGAAGATTACCGCATCATTGAGCATATTGTACTGGAGCATCAGGATATGAAAGCGACCAATCAAAAAAACAGAAAAGAAGTCACGCCTCACTCAAACGGAACGTCTTCGGCAAATGCTGAAGGGATAACGGCTCATTTTACTCCGCTGTCCTGGAATGTCATCCGTTTATCAGGCAAATAATGTTCCGAAAAGCCGGGCTGCGCCGCCGGCTTTTTTTTGCGCAAAAATCATCTCCTGTTATCTGATAATTGTGATAATATTTAGAAAAAGAGAAAAGGGGCTGGGATTAAATGAATGCGATTACAATCGTCATAGCGTCTATATGTATTCTGGCGATCGCCTATCGGCTTTACGGTACCTTTATGATGGTCAAAGTATTAAAAATCAATGATCAGACACCGACTCCGGCCCATGTGCTTGAGGATGGGAAAGATTATGTGCCGACGGATAAGTGGGTGTCATTCGGCCACCACTTCGCGGCAATCGCCGCTGCCGGCCCGCTTGTCGGACCGATTCTGGCAGCTCAGTTCGGCTATCTGCCCGGGCTTTTATGGCTGTTAATCGGGGCGGTGATCGGAGGAGCCGTGCACGATATTGTCGTATTGTTTGCATCAATGCGGAAAAAAGGGAAAACGCTTTCTGAAGTCGCCAAAGAAGAGCTCGGCCCGGTGGCGGGTTTTTGCACGGGTCTTTCGATGCTGTTTATCATTACGATCACGATGGCGGGGCTGTCCATGGTTGTGCTGCACGCGCTTGAGAAAAACCCGTGGGGAACGTTTGCGGTGGGGATTACGATTCCGATCGCGATGGGGGTCGGCCTCTACTATAAAAAAACGGGCAATCTCAAACTCGCATCAACTGTCGGGTTTCTTTTGTTAATGGCCGGTGTTGTAATCGGGCCGCGGCTGCAGACAACGGCTCTCGGGGACATGCTGACACTGGATGCGAAAACGCTTGCAGTGGCGCTTCCTGTCTATGCGTTTTTCGCCGCGGCGCTTCCGGTTTGGCTTTTGCTGGCTCCGCGTGACTATTTAAGCAGTTTTATGAAAATCGGGGTTTTTGCCGCTTTGATCGCAGGCGTCTTTTTCGTCAATCCCGCCATTAAATTTCCGGCCGTAACGGAGTTTATTCACGGCGGAGGGCCGGTGATCGCGGGTCCTGTCTGGCCGTTTATTTCAATAACGATTGCCTGCGGTGCCATTTCGGGCTTTCATGCATTTGTCGGTTCCGGCACAACGCCGAAAATGCTGGATAAATGGAGTGATATAAAGCCGGTTGCTTTCGGAGCGATGCTTGTGGAATGTCTCGTCGGAATTATGGCGCTCATTGCAGCTGCCGCTCTTGAGCCCGCCGACTATTTTGCTATTAACAGCACGCCTGAAATATTCCGCACCCTCGGAATGAATGTCGTCCATCTGCCTGAATTGAGTAAAGAAATCGGGCTCAGTCTGGAAGGAAGAACAGGCGGCGCTGTTACGCTTGCCGTCGGAATGACGTATATCTTTACGGAGATTCCGTTTTTCAGTCATTTGGCTTCATACTTTTTTCAATTCGTCATTATGTTTGAAGCGGTGTTTATTTTAACGGCGATTGATGCGGGAACCCGTGTCGCCCGGTATTTGATTCAAGAGTTTTTCGGAGAGGTCTATAAGCCGCTGAAAAAAACAGACTGGCTGCCGGGCTCGATTTTCTCAAGCGCGCTCGCCTGCCTGCTGTGGGGCTATCTTCTGTATTCGGGCGACATCAGCTCCATTTGGGCGCTGTTCGGCGTATCCAATCAGCTTATGGCGTCTGTCGGCTTAATTATCGGTGCGACCGTCGTATTAAAAATAGCGGATAAGCGGCGCTATATGCTGACATGCCTGATTCCTCTCGCTTATTTGTACGTGACCGTCAACTATGCGGGTTATTGGATGGTGCGGTATGTGTATTTGAACCCCGAAGCGGCGGGATACAACGTGCTGAATGGCGTTTTATCCATTATCATGCTCATTCTCGGGCTTGTGATTATCATTGCGGCTGTGAAAAAATGGGCGAATGTATGGCGTGATCCGAGTGCCAGACTGGAAGCTTCAATACCCGGATAAATCCGCGGCCGTCCGAACATGCAGCATCATAAAAAAAGCAGAGAGCCGATCGGTCTCTCTGCTTTCATCTTATGACAAATCCGCCGCTTCCAAAAGGTAATCCGCCAAATGAACCGCCCGGACACGGCCTGTTAATCCTTCGCGTAAAATGCCGAGCTGCATTTGCAGAAGGCATCCGGGATTGGCTGTCACGATGACGGCCGCCTCCGTTTTTCCGGCGGCTTTCATCTTACTGTCTAATATTTTCATAGACATCTCTGACTCTGTTATATTATAAATTCCCGCCGACCCGCAGCAGCTGTCGGCCTTTTCCATTTCTCTGTACTCAGCCCCTTTAATGCTTTTCAAAAGCGTGCGCGGTTCCTCTGACGTATGCATCACATTGCGGAGATGGCAGGAGTCCTGATATGTGACGATATGAGGAGACTGCGCCCGCAGGTTTTTTTGATGGAACTTCAGATCAACCAGTACGGATGAAAAGTCTTTGAGCTTCCGGACGAATTGTTCGGCACGTTCCGCCCATCCAGGTTCATCTTTCAGTAAATGCGGATATTCCTGAAGAAAGGCGCCGCATCCGCCGGCGTTTGTAATGATATAATCAGCGTCAAGCGCTTCAAAAGCCGCGATATTCCGCTTGGCCAGTTCTTTTCCCATCTCTTTTTCTCCGCTGTGCCCGTGAAGCGCGCCGCAGCACGCCTGGCCGTCCGGAACCGCGATTTCACACCCGGCCGCCTGTAAAAGCGCCGTTGTCGCATGATTTGTCGCTAAAAACATCGTATCCATTAAGCAGCCCGAGAAAAAAGCGGCCCGTTTTTGGACGGGACCCGCGGCATGAAGAAAACGGGGCCTTTCCTTCATGTCTTTCCGTTTCGGGGCGGGCGGGAGCACTTGTTCCATTGTGCGCAGATGTTCAGGCAAAACGCTCAGCATACCGGTTTTTCTGACGGCGGTCTGCAGTCCCGATCTTTGGTATATTCCGAGAAGATTCACGGCTGTCTGCATGCGGTTTTGGTGAGGGAAAAGCCCGGTGAAGGCGGCTTTCCGCAAGAGACGCACGCCCGGCTTATGTTTTTTATTTTGATGAATGATATCCCTCGCTTCTTCAAGCAGCTGTCCGTAATTGACCCCTGCCGGACAAACGGGCTCGCATGCCCGGCATCCGAGACACAGCGAAAGTGAGCGCTCGACATCTTCATCCGGCTCGATCAGTCCGTCAGTGACGGCTTTCATCAGGGCGATCCGGCCGCGCGGCGAATGGGATTCTTGAAATCCCGATTCAATATAGGTCGGACAGGAAGGAAGGCAGAAGCCGCAGCGCATACAGTTCAGCAATTCACCTTCATCCATGCGGGTTTTGAATTCTGTTTGAATTTGTTGCTGCTCTTTAGCCGTTGTCATTTCATCACCACCACGCGTTTCCTTGATGAATTGGCGAATATTTTTCCCGGATTCAGCAGATTTTGGGGATCAAGCGCTTGTTTGATCGCTTTCATGGCGGTGATGCCTTCTGTTTTCAGTTTCATTTCTAAATACGGCGCTTTTACGATGCCGACCCCGTGTTCACCCGTTATCGTCCCGCCCAGCTCAATCGCTTTTTCAAAAATGGCGGCAAAAGCTTTTTCGACACGTTCCATCTCCTCTGTATTTCGGATATCGGTGGTGCACGTCGGATGGAGGTTGCCGTCTCCGGCATGGCCGAATGTGCAGATGGACAGGCCGTATGTTTCTGCAATCTCGTTAATGGCTTTGACCATGCTGGCAATTTGTGATCTCGGCACGGTCGCATCTTCCAGAATCGTTGTCGGTTTCAGCCGGGCAAGGGCTGATAATGCGGACCGTCTGGCCTCTGTAAGCGCGAATGCCTCTTCCTCGGTTTCAGCCGTTTGGACGGATACGGCGGCTCCGTTTTTACAAATCGCTTCGATTTTTTCCATATCTCGTCTGACCGTGTCGATGTCACCGTCCTGTTCGATCAGCAGCACCGCTTTTGCGTCGGTCGGAAGCCCGATCTTGGCGTAATCTTCAATGACCTGCAGTGTCGGCTGATCCAGAAATTCGAGTGTCGCCGGAATGATTTTTTCAGCGATGATGGCAGAAACCGATTCCGCAGCCGCTTCAATATGTTCATAGAGTGCAAGCAGCGTTTTTTTCGTTTCCGGCTTCGGAACCAGCTTTAAAGTCGCTTCCGTCACAACGCCGAGCGTCCCTTCTGATCCGACGAAAAGCCGGGTCAGATCATAACCGGCGACATCCTTTGTCAGCTTTCCTCCTGTGCGGATGATATCGCCTGAAGCCAAGACGGCTTCAAGGCCGAGGACATAATCCCGGGTGACGCCGTACTTCAAACCGCGCAGCCCGCCGGAATTTTCATTAATATTCCCGCCGATTGTCGATATTTTCATGCTGCTCGGATCAGGCGGATAAAATAAACCTTTTTGTTCAACCGCACGGATCATATCTTGCGTAATCACGCCCGGCTGGACGGTTGCCGTCAAATTTTCTTCATCGATTTCTAAAATGCGGTTCATATGTTTGAATAAAAGCACAAGCCCGCCTTCAGACGGACATGTGCCGCCGCATAGGTTTGTGCCTGAACCCCTCGGCACGATCGGAATGTCATGCCTGCTGCAAATCGTTAATATACGGGACACGTCATCCGCGCTGCGGGGGGCGATTACCGCATCCGGCATGGCTTGCAGCTGAGGAGCCGCATCATAAGAATACACCAGACGGCCCGCCGCCGAATCATCATAATTCTCCTTCCCGACCGTCCGGATGAACGCTTCTTTTGCCTCTCGTGAAATCATGTTCTCCCAACCTCCCTGATAAGAAAAGCGTTTTCATTTAATTGTAAAGAAAAACGATTCCGCACACTATGGAGAAACATATGAAAAATGATGATATGATTACGTGCTTTTTGTATGTTGATCTAAAAAGCGCAGCGCCAAATAAAAAGCCGTTATGTCTTCAGGGCGGTCCAGCTTCATATTTGTCAGTGATTCCAGTTTGGAAAGACGGTAGCGCAATGTGTTGATATGAATATGCATGTCGTCGGCGGTGCGCTTTAACGATAATTGCCGGTCGAAAAAGGCGCGCAGCGTATCCAGAAGTTCTTCCCGGCCGAGTACATGCTCGAGAACCCGCCGTGAAAATTCCGACCTCGTGCGGGGTGTGATATCGGCAAGACACATATCCAGTTTTAAATCTTCTTCAAAGACGGCCTGCTTGTCACCGATGCCGGCTGAAAGTGCTTTATCTGCCTGTTCGTATGATTCCGTGAGGCGCTCTCCCGGAACGATCCTTCCGATGCCGGCGGTGACAGGCTGCCCAAAAACGGCGCCGATCTTTTTAATGAGCTGTGTTTTGGAAGCCGAATTTGCTTCATGATTAATGAGAATGCGTTCATTTCCCCAGCGGACAAACAGGTCTTCAGGGCATTCGTACTGCCAGAGCCGCCCGAGCTCCTCCGCTTTATATTGCTCATAACGGCCTTGAATGAGTATGATCCGGCGGTATGCATGAAGGTCTGCGCCGATGAGCTTTGCTTTTTCTAAAAAGCCCGGAGACCATTCTTTCAGCTGCAGCCAATCAACCATAAAGGATTCAAGCATTCTCGCACGCCACTGCGCTTCTTCCATATGGCGCGTTTCTTTAATAAACAGCTCCGTCATTTTTCTGAGCAATTCTCCGAAAGGCAGGATATCGTCAGGGTCTCCTGTCAGGCCGAATACTCCGATCACTTCATGGCCTGAAAAAACGGGGAGGTTCAGTCCTGCTTTTACGCCCTCGAGCCGTTTTTCATCTTCTTTCGTAATGATGACATTCCGTTTTTCGCGCGCGCAGATCAGTGCGCCTTCATGAAACCATCCGGCGCGCGCCTCGTTGGTGCCCGCGATGATCATGCCTTTTGTATCGGCAATAATCACTTCGCGGCTGTACATATGTTTGACTTCGGCAATCAATTTCTTTGCCAGTTCCGGCTGTAACTGCATGGCGATCCCCCTCGCCATTATTATACAAAAAAAACCGGGTGTCCCATCACCCGGTTCATGCTTATTGCGCAGGTTTTAATCCGCCTTCAAGTGTTTTGAGCATTTCATTTTTTTCTGAGTCCGACGCATGCTGCCAAAGAACTTCGAATAAGACGCCTAGGCCCGGAAGCATTTTTTCTTCACCGCTTTGGATGGCGTCAACGATAGTATGCTCCAGCTGATCCTGGTTATTGCCGGTTACATTGGCAATAACGGCATTGCGTAAATTAAGATCCATTACAACCGCTCCTTTTTCTGAATGTGATACGCATATTCTTACCGCGCACGCGGTTTATTATGTGCTGTTCTTAAGATATAATAACAACATGCATGAAAAAAGGAGAGCACAGACATAAAGTGAAACGAATCGACTCTGCAAAAAACCAAAAAGTGAAGGACTGGAAAAAACTTCACACAAAAAAAGAGAGACTTAAAACGAATACATTTCTGATAGAAGGAGAGCATCTGGCAGAAGAAGCGCTCAAATCAAAGGGAACCGTAAAAGAAATTCTCGTAAACGATGAGAGCGCCATCCCGGCCGATCTGGACATGAGCATTCCGTGCTACGTGCTGAGCGAAGACGCGTTTTCAGCCGTGACGGAAACAGAAACGCCGCAGCGGATCGCCGCGGTCTGCCATATGCCGGATAGGCAGCCTGATCAGCTGAAGCGGCTGCTTCTGATTGATGCCGTGCAGGATCCGGGGAATTTAGGAACAATGATCAGAACGGCAGATGCGGCGGGAATCGACGCCGTTGTCCTTGGTGAGGGAACAGCAGACCCGTACAATGGAAAAACGCTGCGTTCAGCACAAGGATCTCATTTTCATATTCCCATTTTGAAACGTCCGCTTGATGAGTTCACCGCTGAGCTGAAATCACAAGGCGTCGCGATCTACGGCACGGCGCTTGAAAACGGTGCGGCTTATCAAAGCGTGAAGCCTGAAGAATCGTTCGCGTTGATCGTCGGGAACGAGGGGGCGGGAGTGGACGCCGGCCTTCTGCAAAAAACGGATCTCAACCTGTACGTTCCGCTGTACGGGCAGGCGGAATCGCTGAATGTGGCGGTAGCGGCCGCCATCCTCGTTTATCATCTCAGAGGATAGGTTGCGAAAAGCCTTGGATTTCACTATAATAGATAGCAATAATGTAAAAACCGTGACAGAGGACGTCAATTTTTGCACACACTGCCTTCCAGGGAGAAAATGCCGCTGACTGAGAGCATTTTTATCGCAGCACAAAAATTGATTTTCACCTCTCGAGTTGTCACCGGGACCGCGCCAAACGCGCGTAAAGGTGAACCGGAACGATCGTTTCCGTTATGTCAATGAAGCTGTCGGCAGATGAAGTCTGCCTTAAAAAGGGTGGTACCGCGGCCACAACTCGTCCCTTCTCTCAAGGGGCGGGTTTTTTTGTTTTCTGAAAAAGGCATAGAACGGTTTGGTTTACATAAAAGGAGGATGCATGATGGAAGAGAAGCTTAAACAGCTCGAACTGGAAGCTGCAGAAAAAGTAGAAGCGGCGGGTTCATTAAAAGAAGTTAACGACATTCGGGTGCAATATCTCGGAAAAAAAGGGCCGATTACAGAAGTTCTCCGCGGCATGGGCAAACTGTCCGCCGAAGAGCGCCCGAAAATGGGAGCGCTCGCCAATGAAGTGAGAGAGCGCATTGCAGCAGCCATTACGGCGAAAAATGAACAGCTTGAACAAGAAGAAATGAATAAAAAACTCAGCAGCCAGACGATTGACGTCACGTTGCCGGGCAGTCAGGTAAACATCGGCGGGCGCCATCCGCTGACGGTCGTTATTGAAGAAATTGAAGATTTATTTATCGGCATGGGATATACCGTCGAAGAAGGCCCTGAAGTGGAAACGGATTATTACAACTTTGAGGCGCTGAACCTGCCGAAGGAACATCCGGCCCGCGACATGCAGGACAGCTTTTACATTACAGAAGAAATGCTGATGAGAACGCAGACGTCACCGGTGCAGACGCGCACGATGGAAAAGCATAAAGGAAAAGGCCCCGTCAAAATCATTTGTCCCGGTAAAGTGTATCGCCGCGACAACGATGACGCGACACATTCCCATCAGTTCATGCAGATCGAGGGTCTCGTCGTCGACCGCAAAATCAGCATGAGCGACCTGAAAGGCACGCTTGAATTGGTCGCCAAAAAAATGTTCGGCCAAGATCGTGAAATCAGGCTCCGTCCGAGCTTTTTCCCATTCACAGAGCCTTCTGTCGAGGTGGATGTGACCTGCTTTAAGTGCGGCGGACAAGGCTGCTCCGTCTGCAAAAAAACAGGCTGGATCGAAATTCTCGGCGCCGGCATGGTTCACCCGAACGTGCTGAAGATGGCTGGATTCAATCCTGAGGAATACCAGGGTTTTGCTTTCGGAATGGGTGTGGAACGTATCGCGATGCTGAAATACGGCATTGAAGATATCCGCCATTTCTATACCAATGATGTCAGATTCATTTCGCAGTTTAAACAGGCGTAAGAGGAGGATACACATGTTTGTTTCTTATAAATGGTTAGAAGATTACGTTGACTTGCAGGGAATCGACCCGGCCGTGCTTGCAGAAAAAATTACGAGAGCCGGTATTGAAATTGAGGGTATCGAGTATAAAGGGGAGGGCGTAAAAGGCGTTGTCATCGGACACGTGCTTGAGCGCGAACAGCACCCGAATGCCGACAAACTCAACAAATGCCTTGTTGATATCGGTGCGGAGGAACCCGTGCAGATTATCTGCGGCGCCCCGAATGTTGATAAAGGACAGAAGGTTGCCGTTGCAACGGTCGGAGCCGTGCTTCCCGGCAATTTCAAAATTAAAAAAGCCAAGCTGCGCGGCGAAGCGTCTCACGGCATGATCTGTTCCCTTCAGGAGCTCGGCATTGAAAGCAAGCTCGTGGCGAAAGAATATGCGGAAGGCATTTTCGTTTTTCCGAATGATGCCGAAACGGGAGCTGACGCAATGGCGGCCCTTCAGCTTGATGATGCGATTTTAGAATTGGGCTTAACGCCGAACCGCGCCGACGCGATGAACATGCTTGGCGTGGCTTATGAAGTTGCGGCTATCCTCGGCGCAGAGGTAAAGCTTCCGGAGGCTTCATATGAAAAAGCGGCAGAAAAAGCGGCGGATGCTGTTTCCGTTAAGGTTGAAGATACGCAGGCCAATCCGCATTATGCCGCAAAAATCATTAAAAACGTCAAAATCGGCCCGTCACCGCTATGGATGCAGACGAAGCTGATGAATGCAGGCATCCGCCCGCATAATAACGTCGTGGACATTACAAACTTCGTCCTCCTTGAGTACGGACAGCCGCTTCACGCTTTCGATTACGACCGGTTCGGTTCAAAAGAGGTCGTCGTCAGAAAAGCGGCGGAAAACGAAACCATCGTAACGCTGGATGAACAAGAGCGTAAGCTGTCAAGCAGCCATTTGGTCATCACAAACGGAAAAAAAGCGCAAGCCGTTGCGGGAGTCATGGGCGGAGCTGAGTCTGAAGTCCGTGAAGACACCACTGCGATTTTACTGGAGGCCGCTTATTTCGACGGACAGACCGTCCGCAAAGCGTCGAGAGACCTCGGATTGAGAAGCGAAGCGAGCGCCAGATATGAAAAAGGCATTGATCCGGCCCGCGTTTTGCTGGCGGCTGAGCGGGCCTGCAGTCTCATTCAGGCATATGCCGGCGGAGAAGTGCTCTCAGGCACGGTTGAAGAAAACCATCTGAAAATCGAAGCAAACAACATTCACGTGTCTGTTGAAAAAGTGAACGCCGTGCTCGGCATGACAATCGCTAAAGAAGAAATCATCAGCATTTACAAGCGCCTCGGGTTTGCGGTCGGTGAAGCTGAAGACGTTCTCGTCGTAACGGTGCCGTCGCGCCGCGGAGATATTAGAATAGAAGAAGACCTGATTGAAGAAGCGGCGAGATTGTACGGGTATGACAATATTCCGTCCACGCTTCCGGAAACGGCCGGCACGACAGGCGGCTTGACACCGTATCAGGCAAAACGCCGGAAAGTGAGACGTTTCCTTGAAGGAGCGGGTCTTTCACAAGCGACCACTTATTCATTAACGAATGATAAAAAAGCGGCCGCTTTTGCGATCGAAAAATCATTCAACACGATGCTTGCTCTGCCGATGAGCGAAGAAAGAAGCATTCTCAGACACAGCCTCGTGCCGAATCTTCTTGAAGCCGTTTCATACAATCTGGCCAGACAGACTGATTCCGTTGCTTTATATGAAACGGGTTCTGTATTTCTGACGAAAGAAGAAAACACAAAACCGGTTGAAAAAGAACGGGTTGCCGGAGCTGTAACCGGATTGTGGCGCAAAAATTTATGGCAGGGTGAGAAAAAGCCGGTTGATTTCTTCGTCGCCAAAGGAATCGTTGAAGGCCTGCTGCATCAATTGAATGTGTCAGACCGGGTTGAATTTGTCCAGTCAGAACGCAAAAACATGCATCCCGGCCGGACGGCAAACATTCTGTTGAACGGTTCGCTTGCCGGATTTATCGGCCAGGTGCATCCGGCAATGGAAAAAGAGCTGGATATCAAAGAAACGTATGTGTTCGAGCTTGATTTGCACGCGCTTCTGACCGAGGAAACAGAACCTGTCGTGTATACGCCGATTCCGAAGTACCCGTCCGTCACGCGCGATATTGCGCTTGTGGCAGATAAAACCGTTACAAGCGGACAGCTCGAAGCCGTGATCAAAGAAGCCGGCGGCGCGCTGCTTAAAGAAGTCACCGTATTTGATGTGTACGAAGGTGAGCATATGGAAGAGGGCAAAAAATCCGTCGCCTTCTCGCTCCAATATGTTAACCCTGAACAAACATTGACAGAAGAAGAAGTGACAAAAGTACATGAAAACGTGCTGAAAGCGCTGGAAGAAACGTATCAGGCCGTATTAAGAGGATAAAGAAAAAGCTTGCAGATCAGGGACTGACCCCCGTTTTTGAGACAGGGATCAAAACACCTTCATACAGCCAATTGCCGATATTGTATCGGCGATTGGCTGTTTAGTTTCGTTTGAATACGAATATTGTTATAATAATGAATGTATTCTATGGCAGTGCGTTCTACGATGGCGGTCGTAGTTCGATCAATGCTGTTAAGATAGAACGTTTCAGACTTTAGTGAGGAATGAAACGATTCGATGGAGGCATTATCAGCGGGCGTCCCTTTGCGGGACATGCTCATGGTAATGCCTTTTGTTTTAACAGCTTTCTGATACTCATAAGATGTATAAACAGAACCTTGGTCACTATGTAACACGCAGTTTTCAGGAAGTGTTGGCAGCTGATCAAGTGTGTCTAAGACAAAGTCTGTGTCCTGCTTATCTCCAATCGTAAAAGCAATCACTTCTCCATTGTATAAATCCAATATACTGGAAAGGTACAATTGTTTCTGTCCATAAGGCAAATATGTGATGTCCGTTACCAGTTTTTCAAGAGGGCGATCAGACTGAAAGTTCCGATCCAATATATTATCGACCACAGAATATGGCTGCCCACTTTTTTTACGCTTTTTCATCTTAACCCGACACTGCCATTGATTTTTCTGCATAATACGTTGAACAGATTTATGATTAATACTTATTCTCTTTTTTAGTATGGCTGTGATTTTTCGATATCCATATCGATACTTGTGTTCTCGGCACAACGTGCCGATTTGTTTCTCCAGTCGTATCTTAGGATTACTCTTAGTCAGATTCTTTCTCCATCTATAATATGAAGTGCGTGAAATATCTAAATGGACACAGATGTCCTGTACCGTCATCGTCTTGCGCAATTCTTCTACCAGTTTGATTGTCGTTTCCCTATCAGCTTCCTTTCCAATTCGTTGTACTTTTTTAACACTTCATTCTGTTGTCTCAGATAACGATTCTCTGCCTGGAGTTTCTCTAATTCAGAAGAATACTCCGGACCCTTTCCATAAGTATATTGCTTTCCGACAGGTTGTTCGAATCGATGTGTGTCCCCAGCTTTATACCACCTGACCCATGTCTGCACCTGCGTCTTATTCTTTATATTCAATTCCTGCATGATCTCCTTCACAGGCACGCCCGCCAATCTCATTTCTACAGCCTTCTGTTTGACTTCAACCGGATAACTCACTCTTGCCCTCATAGAAAAACACCTCCAAGTCTAATTTCGGATAACAACGATCCGTTTTCAAACTTGAAGGTGTTTTTTGTTTGTCTCATCTTATGGGGTCAGTTCCTCACTCTGCAAGCTTTTTTATTATGACCGCTTCCGTTCAACAAGGCGTTTCGCTTTTTGCGTATTGGCAAAATGAAGTTTGGTGAACGTTCTGAGCGCACCTTCTCCCTTATTGATGATCAGCTTGGCGGCAGCTTCATCGACGTGGGGCCCCGCGCCTTTCGGAATCGTCATCCCAGCCTCTCGGGAAAGCTTATCCATTTCAATTAAGAAAGAATATCGCGCAATGATAGAGGCTGCGGCGACGGAAAGATGTATGCTTTCCGCTTTCGTGCTGAAAAACGTTTTTTCTTTTACGATATCCCGTCCGGAAAGATGCTTAAAATAAATGCCGGGCTCTGCGAATTGGTCAATCAGAATCGCTTCCGGTTTAACGCCGTTCATTTTTTTCAGCAGATTGGAAATCGCCTGATTATGAAGGAGCGCCTTCATTTTTCCTTGGCTCATGCCTTTTTCCTGCATCTGATTGTATTTTTCGTTTTTTAACACAAGCAGGCTGTAAGGGATGGTTTTAATTAACAGTTTGGCGATTTCAATAATCTGCGGATCTTTTAAATCCTTCGAATCCTTCACACCGAGTTCTTTCATTAAAGAGTGCTTTGATTTGTCTGCGTAGGCGCAGGCAACCGTTATCGGCCCGAAGTAATCGCCTGTTCCGACTTCATCAGAGCCGATCACTGACATGGAGGCAATGCCCGCCGGGGGAGCGTAGAGCGGATCGGCCGCTTTTTTGACGGTTTTCTTTGCTTTCGGCGCCTCAGCAGTTCCCCAGCGGGCCGCTTCTGTGCCGGCGTTTTTTCCTTGAAAGAGAACCTTGCCCGAGCGGTAGGCTGTAATGGTACAGCCCGGAGGCTTGGCCTGGAAGACGGCGCCCTGCGGAACGGAGGGAGTAAGGGAGCCGGCATAGGATTGTTTCATTTGTTCCATAGCGGAAGCGGACACTTTTATAACAGAATGGGACACGATATAATCTCCTTTTTTGGCACTTTTCACTGTATATACCAGTGTATCATAACAGCCCGAGGCTCGTCTTTCCATTCAAACGATAATCGTGGTATGATAGGAACTAGGATTCTCGCGGAATGGAGGAGAAACGTTGTCTGACGGCAAAAAAACCAAAACGACAGTAAACATTTACGGCCAGCACTTCACCATTATCGGGGAAGAAAGCAAAGCGCACATGCGCCAAGTGGCCGGAGTGGTTGATGATAAAATGAGAGAAATCAACGAGAAAAATCCATATCTTGATATAAATAAGCTCGCTGTATTGACTGCGGTCAATGTCGTGCATGATTATATGAAACTGCAAGAAAAATATGAAATACTGGAGCGGCAGCTTAAAGAAAAGGAATGAACACCATATGATAGATATCATCATCTTAGTTTTGCTCTTAATGGGCACATTGCTTGGATTAAAAAGAGGATTTATCCTCCAATTTATATATTTAACGAGTTTCATCCTCTCGATTGCGTTTGCGGCGCTTTTTTACAAAAATCTGGCCCCGCATCTGAGCTTTATACCCGCGCCTGATTTTTCCGGCGGGCAGGCGGCTCTGTCTTTTATTAAAGGAAACGTAGAGACGGCTTATTACAACGCGATCGCGTTTGTCATTTTGTTTATCATCGCAAAGATTCTGCTCCGGATTATCGGAGCGGCGCTTAATATCATCGCCGGCATTCCGGTCATTAAACAGATCAACAAACTGCTGGGCGGGGTGCTTGGGTTTCTGGAAGTCTATTTATTTGCGTTTATCCTGTTATACGTCGCATCCGTACTGCCGGTAAGCGCGCTTCAGGATATGCTCGCACAATCGACGCTTGCAAATATCATCACACATCATACGCCGTATCTGTCAGGGCTCCTGCAAGAACTGTGGGCCCAGTACGGGGCATAAAAAACTTCTCTTGACCGGAGAAGTTTTTTTCAAGCTCTGCGTCAGTTGTGCCGGAGGAGAAAAATTTGTATGATGAGAAGCAGGAAACGACTGGGGGTTAACAGTATGCATAAAAAAGATATCATCAGGCTGCTTGAAACGATTGCGGTCTATATGGAACTGAAAGGGGACAACCCGTTTAAAATATCAGCCTTCCGAAAAGCGGCAACGGCGCTTGAGCAGGATGACCGCAGCCTGTCGGAAATCGACGACATGATGTCTTTATCCGGAATCGGAAAAGGCACCTACGGCGTCATTCGTGAATATATGCAGGAAGGTGTGTCCGGCACGCTTCTCCAATTGCAGAAAGAAGTTCCGGAAGGCTTGGTTCCTCTTTTGAAGCTTCCGGGCCTCGGCGGCAAAAAAATCGCCAAGCTGTATCAGGAACTGGGCGTTCATGACGCGGAATCGCTGAAAGAAGCATGCGAGCAGCAAAAAGTACAGGGGCTCGCCGGTTTCGGCAAAAAAACGGAGGAGAAAATCCTCCAGGCCCTCGGAGAAGCCGGAAAACAGCCGGAACGGTTTCCGATCGGCTATGCGCTCAGCATTGCTTCAGTAATTGAAGAACATTTGGCCCGGCTGACGGATATTCAGAAATATTCCCGGGCCGGCAGTCTCAGAAGAGCGCGGGAGACTGTAAAAGATCTGGATTACATTATCGCTACAGATCATCCGGAGGCTGTCAGAGAACAGCTTCTTTCTCTCCCGAACGTAAAAGACGTGATAGCGAGCGGGGATACAAAAGTATCAGTCATCCTGACCTTTGAATATGAGACGAGTGTGGATTTCCGGCTTGTGACAGAGGAACAGTTTGCCACCACACTCCATCATTTTACCGGTTCTAAAGATCACAACATTAAAATGCGCCAGCTTGCGAAAGAGCGCGGTGAACGGATCAGTGAATACGGAGTAGAAACCATAGAAACGGGAGACGTCAAAACATTCCCGAGCGAAGAAGCGTTTTACGCCCACTTCGGTCTGCCGTTTATTCCTCCTGAGCTCAGAGAAAGCGGTCAGGAGGTTGACACGTACCGGGAAGAAACGGATCTTGTGGAGCATAAAGCGATAAAAGGCGATCTCCACATGCACTCAGCCTGGAGTGACGGCGCTTTTTCCATCAGAGAAATGGCAGAAGCGTGTATGGCAAAAGGCTATCAGTACATGGCGATCACCGACCATTCCCAGTATTTAAAGGTAGCCAACGGGTTAACGGCCGAACGGCTCAAAAAACAGGCGGAAGAAATTGACGCGTTAAATGCTGAATTTGAAAATTTTCATATTTTTAAAGGCGTAGAAATGGACATTCTCCCCGACGGTTCGCTTGATTATGATGACAGTGTTCTGTCTGAAATGGATCTTGTCATCGCATCTATTCATTCAAGCTTCAGCCAGCCGGAGCATGTCATTATGAAACGGCTTGAACAGGCGCTGACGAATAAGCACGTGGACATTATCGCCCACCCGACGGGACGCCTGATCGGCAGACGGGCCGGCTATGAAGTCGACATCGACATGCTGATTGAACTCGCCGCCAAAACAAATACGGCGCTTGAACTGAATGCAAACCCCGCGCGCCTCGATTTACGGACTGAGCATCTGATCAAAGCAAATGAAAAAGGCGTGACTTTGGTCATTAATACCGATGCCCATAATATCGAGATGCTCGATGATATGAAAACGGGCGTGACCGCTGCGCGCAAAGGGTGGACGGAGACAAAACATGTGTTAAACGCCCGGCCGCTACACGAGGTCAAAGCATTTCTGACGCGCAATGATTAAGTAAGGAGGATCACAAAACCGTGCAGCAAAAAGTGTTATCATCACTTGAATTTCATAAAGTAAAAGAACAGATTACCGCACATGCCGCCTCATCGCTCGGCCGGGAGAAGCTTCTGCAGCTGAAACCTTTGACGGATCTCTCAGACATCCAAAAACAGCTGGATGAAGTCGAAGAAGCATCCGCGGTCATGCGCTTGAGAGGCCATGCTCCGTTCGGCGGCCTGACCGACATAAGATCCGCTTTACGGCGGGCGGAAATCGGCAGTGTGCTGACGCCGGCGGAATTTACCGAATTGTCCGGGCTGCTGTATGCCGTTAAACAAATGAAGCATTTTATCAGCCAAATGACAGAAGACGGCGTCGGCATTCCGCTGATACAGGCCCATGCAGAAGAACTGATTACATTGGGCGATTTGGAAAGGGAGATTAACTCCTGCATTGATGACCATGGTGAAGTGCTTGATCATGCGTCTCCCGCTTTAAGGGGAATCCGCACGCAGCTCAGGACACTTGAATCAAGAGTCAGAGACCGGCTTGAATCGATGCTGCGTTCATCTTCCGCTTCTAAAATGCTGTCTGACACCATCGTTACGATTCGGAATGACCGCTTTGTCATCCCGGTCAAACAGGAATACAGATCAAGCTACGGCGGAATTGTCCACGATACATCTTCATCCGGTGCGACACTGTTTATTGAACCGCAGGCGATCGTAGATATGAACAACTCGCTTCAGCAGGCGAAAGTAAAAGAAAAACAGGAAATCGAACGGATTCTCCGGATGCTGACGGAGCATACGGCTGAACACACACAAGAAATCGCTCAAAATGTGGAAGTGATGCAGACACTGGATTTCATTTTCGCCAAAGCGAGATACGCAAAAGCGATGAAGGCGACAAAACCACTCATGAACGGAGACGGTTTTATCCGGCTGAAAAAAGCGCGCCATCCGCTGCTGCCCCAAGATCAAGTCGTGGCCAACGATATTGAACTGGGCGGAGATTATTCAACGATTGTCATCACGGGACCGAATACGGGCGGTAAAACCGTTACGTTAAAAACACTCGGGCTGCTGACGATAATGGCGCAGGCAGGATTGCACATACCGGCTGATGAGGGATCGGAAGCAGCAGTATTTGACAATGTGTTTGCCGATATCGGCGATGAACAGTCGATCGAACAAAGTCTGAGTACGTTCTCATCCCACATGGTCAATATCGTCAATATTTTAAAAGACGTGTCTGAAAACAGTCTTGTGCTGTTTGATGAACTCGGTGCCGGAACAGATCCGCAGGAAGGAGCGGCGCTTGCCATGAGCATCCTTGACGAAGTTCACCGGACAAACGCCAGAGTGCTTGCGACAACCCATTATCCGGAACTGAAAGCATACGGATATAACAGACAAGGCGTCATGAATGCCAGCGTTGAATTTGACATTGAAACGCTTTCGCCTACCTATAAGCTTCTGATCGGAGTGCCGGGCCGAAGCAACGCATTTGAAATCTCAAGACGCCTTGGGCTTCCGGAGCATATCATCGGCCAGGCGAAGTCAGAAATGACCGCCGAACATAACGAAGTCGATCTGATGATCGCATCCCTTGAAAAAAGCAAAAAAAGAGCGGATGAAGAGCTTTCTGAAACCGAATCAATCAGAAAAGAAGCAGAAAAACTGCATAAAGAGCTTCAGCAGCAAATCATTGAGCTGAACGCCCAAAAAGATAAAATGATGGAAGAAGCCGAGCAGAAAGCTGCGGAAAAACTGGAAGCCGCCGCAAAAGAAGCCGAACAGATCATCCGCGAACTCAGGTCCATCAAGCAAGAACACAGATCCTTTAAGGAACACGAGCTGATTGATGCCAAAAAACGTCTCGGAGACGCGATGCCGGCTTTTGAAAAATCAAAGCAGCCGGAAAGAAAAACAGAGAAAAAACGCGAGCTCAAGCCAGGCGACGAAGTAAAGGTGCTCACGTTCGGACAAAAAGGGGCGCTGCTTGAGAAAACCGGCGAGAAAGAATGGAACGTCCAAATCGGCATCCTTAAAATGAAGGTGAAGGAAAAAGATCTTGAGTTTCTCAAATCAGCTCCTGAACCGAAAAAAGAAAAAGCAATCACCGCCGTAAAAGGGAAGGATTATCACGTATCCCTTGAACTTGACCTCAGGGGAGAGCGTTACGAAAACGCCCTCAGCCGCGTCGAAAAATATTTAGATGACGCGGTGCTTGCCGGCTATCCGAGAGTGTCCATCATTCACGGAAAAGGCACGGGCGCCCTCCGAAAAGGGGTGCAGGATCTTCTGAAAAACCACCGCAGCGTGAAAAGCTCGCGGTTCGGGGAAGCGGGAGAAGGAGGATCAGGCGTAACGATTGTCGAACTAAAATAAAAAGGGAGTAAACGTCATGAATGCTTTTTGGGAAAATGAGCTTGTTGAAATCGCGGCTTATTACAGTGTAGCCGTCTTGTGTCTCGTCATTTTTCTGACCGTGTTTGAATTGGTGACATCCTATAAAAACTGGGTGGAAATCCAAAAAGGCAATCTTGCGGTGGCAATGGCGACCGGAGGGAAAATTCTCGGTATCGCAAATGTCTTTCAGCACAGCATCGCCCAGCATAATTCGCTTTTGCAAATGATCGGCTGGGGCGTATACGGATTTATTATGCTTTTAATCAGCTATTTTATCTTTGAATTTCTGACGCCCCGGTTTAAAATTGATAAAGAAATTGAAAAAGATAACAGAGCTGTCGGCTTTATTTCATTTGTCATCTCAGTCGGCCTGTCATTTGTGGTGGCCGCCGGGATTTAAAGGGACGGGGAAAAATGGAGAAGCTTGCGAAAGTGCTGCTGTCGGCAGCGGGAATTTTTCTGTTCATCGGACTTATTTATCTGGTCATGACATCTTAATACTGAAAAAAGGCTGCCGAACTAAAATCGGCGGCCTTTTTTATTGAGAATACCAGTTTATGCAGGCCGTATCAGAGCAAATGACGGCTTCCCAACTCATGGCGCGGATGACAGACGGCATGTCTTGATCTTCCATGAGAAAGAGTGTCGTAAAAGAATCATATATGCTCATAAAAGCGGCGCGCCGTTTTTCGTCGGCAATGATCATGTCAGCCCGCAGCAGTCCGCATACATCCGAAGCCGCCGTTTGATTGAGTGAAAATATGCCTTTCTCTTCGACCGGCTCATAATAAGTGCAGCGCTTTATGCCTTTTGAACGGAACACATCCAAAAGTCCCGGAATTAAAAATGGTGAAGTGACATCGTCGCTCGGCAAGTACAGATCGGGATGAAGCCGATTAAACAGCCTGGCGGATTCAGGATGTGCATATTCCTCCCGCAGTGCCGTGACAGCAGTCATAAGCGCAAGCGCCGTCTCTTTTTCAGAGCGCAATCCGCAAACGGTCATGACGGTTTGCCAGGAAACGGGTCTGCCCATCGCGATGATCTCCTCATCACTCGGATACATATGTTCATAAGGCCGTTTGCGCTTTTGCTCTTCCCACCCATCCGGCATCCGGACAAAGGGATGGAGCAAAAAGGCGGCCGACGTAAACGGCTTCGGCAGCTGGCGCAGGATAGGAACTCCCTCTTCAAAATGCAGCGTTTCCAGCAAGCTCAACACCTCCTGAAACTCGAAATTTTACATGAAACGCTTTCCAATTCCAATCACCCTTCTGCTATAATAATAGCGTATAGGAAAACAGAAGGGAGAGGTATTATGCAGTCTGAAAAGCCATGGCTTTCTCAATATCCCGAAGAGATTCCGCATGAGCTTGAATTTACCGATCAAACCCTGCCATCCAATCTGACAAACTCCGCAGCTCAATTCCCGAACCATACCGCCATTTATTTTCTCGGAAAAAAACTCACATTCCAAGACGTTCTCACAGATTCGTTAAAGCTAGCCGCTTTTTTACGCAAAACAGGCCTGAAAAAAGGTGACAGAGCCGCCATTATGCTGCCCAATTGTCCGCAGTCGGTCATCGCTTTTTACGGTGTATTGTTTGCCGGCGGCATTGTCGTTCAGACCAATCCTCTCTACACGGAACACGAGCTTGAGTATCAGCTGAAAGACAGTGCGCCGCGCGTGATCATCACCCTTGATATGCTGTTCCCGAAGGTGATAAAAATGAAAACGTTATCAATCGTCGAACGCATTATTACAACGAGTATAAAAGATTTTTTGCCGTTTCCGAAAAATATGCTGTATACACTCACGCAAAAACAACAGGTTCATATTGATTATGACGGATGCGAACAAATTCACAAATTAGCGGATATTTTAAAAAACGAAAAAGCGGAGGAAGCGGAGCCATTTGATATTGACCCTGCGCATGACATCGCCGTGCTTCAATACACGGGCGGAACAACCGGCTATCCGAAAGGCGTCATGCTCACACACCGGAACATTCAGGCCAATACAGAAATGTGCGCCGCCTGGATGTACAAAATGAAAAAGGGAGCCGAAAAGGTGCTCGGCATCGTGCCTTTTTTTCATGTGTACGGATTGACCGCCGTGCTCAATTTTTCCATTATGCAGGGATGTGAAATGATCCTTCTTCCTAAATTTAATCCTTTGGATACCCTGAAAACAATCGACAGGCTGAAGCCGACGGTTTTTCCCGGGGCGCCGACGATTTACATCGGGCTGTTGCATCACCCGGAGCTGAATAAGTATGATTTGTCCTCCATTGAAAGCTGTCCGAGCGGTTCAGCGGCGCTGCCGGTTGAGGTCAAACAGAAATTTGAAAAAGTGACCGGAGGAAAGCTTGTGGAAGGCTACGGATTATCCGAAGCATCACCGGTTACCCATTCAAACTTCATTTGGGGAAAAAATAAACCAGGCAGCATCGGCTGTCCCTGGCCCAATACCGACGCCGGAATCTATTCAGAAGAAAAAGGCGGGCTTGCGGGGCCGTATGAACACGGCGAGCTGATCGTAAAAGGCCCTCAGGTCATGAAAGGATACTGGAATAAGCAGGAGGAGACGGCGCGTGTCATCAGAGACGGCTGGCTGTTTACCGGAGATATGGGATATATGGATGAGGAAGGATTTTTCTACATCGCCGACAGGAAAAAAGACATCATCATTGCCGGCGGATACAACATTTACCCCCGGGAGGTGGAGGAGGCGCTTTATGAGCATGAAGCCGTTCAGGAAATTGTCGTAGCGGGCGTCCCTGACTCCTACAGAGGGGAAACGGTGAAAGCATTTATCGTTTTGAAAAAAGGCGCCGAGGCCGATGCCGATGAGCTTGATGCGTTTGCAAGAGAGCGGCTTGCGCCGTACAAAGTCCCGAAGCTTTACGAATTCAGAAAAGAGCTTCCGAAAACGGCCGTCGGAAAAATATTAAGAAGGCGTTTAGTCGAAGAGGAAGATGCTTCCCGTGAAAACAAGGTGCCTTAAAAGAAAAACTTGACAAAATCCGGATTCCTTTTTATCATGAAGTTATGAATGAATAGTCATTCATTTATCGAAGGAAGGAACGATGACATTGAACCAAAAACGGCCAAAGTATATGCAGATTATTGATGCAGCAGTAGAAGTCATAGCGGAAAACGGCTATCACCAATCACAGGTGTCCAAAATCGCCAAGCAGGCCGGCGTTGCGGACGGGACCATCTATTTATATTTCAAAAACAAAGAGGATATACTCATTTCTCTTTTTAAAGAAAAGATGGGCCAGTTCATTGAACGCATGGAAGAAGAAGTGAAAGAAAAAACGACGGCAAAAGAAAAACTCGCTCTCGTTATTAAGCAGCATTTCACACTGCTCGGCAACGACCGCCACCTCGCGATTGTGACCCAGCTTGAGCTCAGACAGTCAAATATCAAGCTGCGCCTGAAAATCAATGATATTTTAAAAGGTTATTTAAACATGCTGGACACCATTTTGACCGAAGGAATCAAGTCGGGGGAATGGAAAGACAATCTCGACGTCCGCCTCGCCCGGCAGATGATATTCGGGACGATAGATGAAACAGTGACAACATGGGTGATGAACGATCAGAAATATGATCTTCCGGATTTGTCAGACAAGGTATTGGAGCTGTTGGTGTCAGGGATTCATCAAAACTAAAGGGGGTTGACGGATGAACAGCCTTTCGATGGCGGTAGAACAATCTGTTGCGGTGATCACCATTAATCATCAGCCGGCCAACGCGCTGTCCGGTGCGGTTTTAGATGAGTTATCCGGTCTGTTCGACCGGTGTGAAACAGATGACAGCGTCAGAAGCATCATCATTCGCGGTGAGGGGAAATTTTTCTCGGCGGGCGCCGATATAAAGGAATTTACGTCGCTTGAAAATCTTGAGCAATCTTCTGCCATGGCGGATAAAGGCCAGCAGCTGATGGAAAGAATTGAAGGGTTTCCGAAGCCCGTGATCGCAGCGATTCACGGTGCTGCGCTCGGAGGCGGTCTTGAGCTAGCCATGGCCTGCCATATCAGAATCGCTACATTAGATGCAAAGCTCGGCCTGCCCGAGCTGAATCTCGGCATTATTCCGGGCTTTGCCGGGACGCAGCGGCTTCCCCGGTACGTCGGTACGGCGAAAGCGCTTGAAATGATCGGCACTTCAGAACCTGTGACCGGAGAAGAAGCGTTCAGCCTCGGGCTTGTCACGATAGGTGCCGAACATGAGGAAGAGCTGCTGAAAAAGGCGAAAACGCTCGCGGGCAAGTTTGCGGAAAAAAGCCCGCAGTCGATGGCTTCTCTGCTTGAGCTCCTTTATTCAAACAAGATCTATTCTTATGACGGCGGCTTAAAGCTTGAAGCAAAGCGTTTTGGGGAAGCATTTGCATCAGATGACGCAAAAGAAGGCATTCAGGCATTTCTCGAAAAAAGAAAGCCTCAATTCGGTGGGCGAAGATAAAGGGGATAAGATTATGAATCTATTTGTACTGATGAAACGGACGTTTGACACAGAAGAGAAAATCGTCATTGAAGCAGGAAAGATTCAGGAGGACGGGGCCGAATTTATCATTAATCCATATGATGAATACGCCATTGAAGAAGCCATTCAGCTGAAGGAAGAGCACGGCGGAACCGTTACCGCCGTAACCGTCGGCGGAGAAGATGCGGAGAAAGAACTGAGAACCGCCCTTGCGATGGGCTGTGACCAGGCGGTGTTAATCAATATTGAAGATGATCTGAGCGATCCTGACCAATACTCCATTTCAACTATCTTATATCATTATTTCAAGGACCGGGAATATGATCTGATTCTCGGCGGAAATGTCGCGATTGACGGCGGTTCAGGCCAAGTGGCTCCAAGGCTTGCCGAACTGCTGAACATTCCTTGCGTCACAACGATCACAAAACTGACAATCAGCGGCGATGAAGCTGTGGCAGAGAAAGACAATGAAGGGGATACCGAAATCATTAAAACCTCACTTCCTTTAGTCATCACGGCACAGCAAGGCTTAAACGAGCCGCGCTATCCGTCGCTTCCGGGCATTATGAAGGCGAAGAAAAAACCGCTGGAAGAACTTGAGCTCGATGACCTCGACATTGATGAAGAAGATGCCGCACCGAAGCTCAAAACGATCGAACGTTTTCTGCCGCCGCAAAAAGAAGCGGGCAGACTGATCGAAGGAGAAGCCGCTGAGCAGGCGAAAGAGCTTGTGTCACTGCTGAGAAAAGAAGCCAAAGTCGTATAAACCGATATTAAAGAAACTGGGGGATGTCAGAATGGGAAAAAAAGTGATCGTACTCGGAGAAATTCGTGACGGCGCCTTACGGAACGTCACCTTTGAAGCCATAGCCGCAGGCAAAACCATTTCCGGCGGAGGAAATGTCATCGGCGTGCTGATGGGAAAAGGCGCATCTGATGCAGCACCAGAACTCATTCAGTACGGCGCCGACAAAGTATTTACGGCCGATTCGCCGGGGCTTTCTCAGTATACGGCGGACGGATATGCCGCGGTTCTCGGGGATCTGATCGAAAATGAAAAGCCTGATGCGGTTATTTTCGGCCACACTTCTATGGGAAAAGATTTGTCACCTAAGCTTGCGGCCCGGTTTGAAACGGGGCTGATTTCAGACAGCACGGATGTAAGCGTTACCGGAGACAACATCGTTTTTACAAGACCGATCTATTCCGGCAAAGCCTTTGAACAGGTAATTTCAACCGATCCGTTCATTTTGGCGACGATTCGTCCGAATAATATTCAGGCATTAGAAAAAGACGCGAGCCGGACGGGTGATATCGAAGAGCTTGCGGCGCCTCCGGCAGATTTGCGGACGGTCATTGAAGAAGTAGTCAAAAAAACGGCGGACGGCGTGGATTTATCAGAAGCGAAAATTATCGTAGCAGGCGGCCGCGGTGTAAAAAGCAAAGATGGATTTGAACCGTTAAAAGAACTTGCCGAGGTGCTCGGAGCAGCGGTGGGCGCTTCACGCGGCGCGTGTGACGCGGACTATTGCGATTATTCCCTTCAAATCGGCCAGACGGGAAAAGTCGTCACGCCGGATTTGTATATCGCCTGCGGCATTTCCGGAGCGATTCAGCACTTGGCGGGCATGTCAAATAGTAAGGTCATTGTTGCCATTAACAAAGACCCGGAAGCGGAAATATTTAAAATAGCGGACTACGGAATTGTCGGCGATTTGTTCGAAGTGGTTCCGCTTCTGACCCAAGAATTTAAAAATGCCAATATTCATTCATAATCATAAACCCTCTGGCTTATTTGTCAGAGGGTTTTAATTTGTGTTGATTGGTTCGTACAAATTAAAGGTTGATAAAATAAGAGATTGACATGTACGAACCAATATAATAAGCTTTTGTAAAGCGCTTACAAACTTATCCATTCAGCATACATCCCAGATACATAGATCGGCTGTAGTGCTTTCATTCTTATTAAAGGAAAGGAATGATCAAGTTTGTCTCACAATACGGCAGTCATTCAAACTGATATCACACGGGGAACCATTAATAAAAACATATACGGACATTTCGCGGAACACCTGGGAAGAGGCATATATGAGGGCATCTGGGTCGGAAAAGATTCCGATATTCCGAATACCGGCGGGGTCAGGACGGATGTCGCCGCCGCCCTCAAACAGCTTCAGATTCCCGTCCTCAGATGGCCGGGCGGCTGCTTTGCAGATGAATACCATTGGGCAAACGGCGTAGGGAAACGCAAAACCATGCTGAATACCCATTGGGGCGGGACGATTGATTCCAATGAATTCGGCACGCACGAGTTTATGATGCTTTGTGAACTGCTCGGCTGCGAACCGTACATCGCCGGAAACGTCGGCAGCGGAACGGTTAAAGAAATGGCTGATTGGATTGAATACATGACGTTTGAAGCGGGCACGCCGATGTCCGACTGGAGAAAAGAAAACGGGCGGGAAAAACCGTGGAAGCTGACATATTTCGGAATAGGAAATGAGAACTGGGGCTGCGGCGGAAACATGCATCCTGAGTATTATGCCGACCTTTACAGAAACTTTCAAACCTATGTCCGCGATTACAGCGGTAATGAAATCTATAAAATTGCCGGCGGCGCGAATGTCGATGATTACCGCTGGACTGAAACTTTAATGAAAAAAGCCGCTGATCTCATGGACGGGCTGAGCCTTCATTATTACACAATACCGGGCGATTTCTGGAAGGGGAAAGGATCAGCGACGGAGTTTACGGAAGATGAATGGTTCATCACGATGAAAAAAGCGGCGCATATGGATGAATTGATCACAAGGCACAGCGCCATCATGGATCAGTACGATCCCGAAAAAAGAGTCGGGCTGATCATTGATGAATGGGGCACGTGGCTTGATCCTGAGCCGGGCACGAATCCGGGCTTTCTGTATCAGCAGAATACGATCCGCGACGCCCTTGTCGCAGCCACGCATTTTCACATTTTTCATCAGCACGCAGATCGCGTACAGATGGCCAATATCGCGCAAACCGTCAACGTGCTTCAGGCAATGATCCTGACAGAAGGGAAAGACATGCTGTTGACGCCGACGTATCATGTGTTTGATATGTTTAAGGTGCATCAGGACGCTTCTCTTTTGGCGACAGAAACAAAAGCAGCCGGGTACGAATGGAATGACGGCCGGCTCCCGCAAGTCAGCATTTCAGCGTCCAAACAGCAAAACGGAGACATACATATCAGCATTTGTAATATCGATCATCTGCAAAAAGCTGATGTGAAGATTGAACTGCGGGGCATGAAAAAGACAGGGAAGCCTTCGGGAACGATTCTGCACGCGGAAAAAATGAATGCCCATAATACATTCAGCAGTCCGGAAAACGTCAAACCGAAGCCGTTTTCCGGGTTTACTCAAAAGAGCGGAAAACTTGAGGCGGAGCTTCCTCCGATGGCGATTGTATTAATCACGCTGCCTGCGGGTCCATCTTAAGTTTTGAACGCCCGCCGCCCGGTTATAATACACTGTATAAATAAGATTATTTCCGGCGGGATCGGGAGAAAATAATATAAGCATTAAATTAGCATGAACGAATGGGAGATGCTATACTAAAAATCATCATTTGACAATTGGAGGAATAACAAATGGCTATCGTAAAAGCAACTGATCAATCGTTCTCAGCTGAAACAAGTGAAGGTGTCGTATTGGCTGATTTCTGGGCTCCTTGGTGCGGACCTTGTAAAATGATCGCGCCCGTTCTTGAAGAGCTTGATCAAGAAATGGGAGACAAACTGAAAATCGTCAAAATCGACGTGGATGAAAACCAAGAAACTGCCGGTAAATACGGCGTCATGAGCATCCCGACACTTCTCGTATTGAAAGACGGAGAAGTCGTTGAAACATCTGTCGGTTTCAAACCGAAAGAAGCTCTTGAAGAGCTTGTAAACAAACATCTGTAAGCCGAAAGCTTCCGTTACGGCAGGGCGATTCCTTTGAAAGGGAATCGCCTTTTTTGATCTTCCAAAAGCTGAGAATGGAGAAAAACAAATGTTCGTGATACACTGAATGGACACGAGAAATGAATGTAAGGAAGGGTAACGTATGAATAAACAACTGAAAGAAAAACTGGCCCTCCTTCCCGATCAGCCGGGCTGTTATTTAATGAAAGACCGTCAAAAAACAGTCATCTACGTGGGGAAAGCGAAAGTCTTGAAAAACAGGGTGCGATCTTATTTCACCGGTTCTCACGACGCAAAAACCCAACGGCTTGTGACGGAGATTGAGGACTTTGAATATATCGTGACTTCCTCCAATCTTGAAGCGCTTATTTTGGAAATGAATCTGATTAAAAAATACGATCCGAAATACAATGTCATGCTGAAAGATGATAAAACCTATCCCTTTATTAAAATCACCCATGAACGCCATCCGCGGCTGATTGTCACCCGGAATGTCAAAAAAGACAAAGGACGCTATTTCGGCCCGTATCCGAATGTGCAGGCGGCGCGGGAAACGAAAAAACTGCTGGACCGCCTTTACCCGCTCAGGAAATGCTCAAAGCTTCCGGACCGCGTCTGTCTCTATTATCATCTCGGACAATGCCTTGCCCCATGTGTAAAGGATATATCCGAGGAGACAAACCGCGAGATTGTTGAAGACATTACCCGTTTTTTAAAGGGAGGGCATAACGAAATCAAAAAAGAGCTCGAAGCGAAAATGGCAGAAGCGGCGGAAAAGCTTGAATTTGAACGGGCTAAAGAATTCCGCGACCAGCTTGCTCACATCGAATCGACGATGGAGAAGCAAAAAATGACCATGAATGACCTTCTGGACCGCGATGTGTTTGCATATGCCTACGATAAAGGCTGGATGTGCGTCCAAGTCTTTTTCATACGCCAAGGAAAACTGATCGAACGTGACGTCAGCATGTTTCCGATGTATCAGGAAGCGGATGAAGAATTTCTGACCTTCATCGGCCAGTTCTACTCTAAAAACAATCACTTTCTGCCTAAGGAAATTCTGGTGCCTGACAGCGTTGACAGGGACATGATCACCGAGCTGTTGGAAACCGCCGTGCATCAGCCGAAAAAAGGCCCGAAAAAAGAGCTGCTTTTGCTTGCGCACAAAAATGCGAAAATCGCCCTGCGGGAAAAATTTTCGTTAATCGAGCGGGATGAGGAACGGTCAATCGGTGCAGCCGAACGGCTCGGCGAAGCGCTGAATATTTATACGCCGCATCGGATTGAAGCGTTTGACAACTCCAATATTCAAGGCACAAACCCCGTATCGGCCATGATTGTCTTTATTGACGGAAAACCGAATAAAAAGGAATACCGCAAATATAAAATTAAAACCGTAACAGGGCCGGATGATTACGGCTCAATGAGGGAAGTCGTCAGAAGAAGGTACACGAGGGTGCTCCGCGAAAATCTTCCGCTGCCGGATTTAATCATCATTGACGGCGGAAAAGGGCAGATTAACGCGGCGCGCGACGTGCTCGAGAATGAGCTCGGCCTTGATGTCCCGGTAGCGGGATTGGCGAAAGATGATAAACACCGGACATCCAACCTTTTGATCGGCGACCCGCTTGAACCGGTGTTTCTGGAGCGGAACAGCCAAGAGTTTTACCTGCTTCAGCGCATTCAGGACGAAGTTCACCGTTTTGCGATCAGCTTTCACAGACAGATCCGGGGAAAAAGCGTCTTTCAATCCGTTCTGGATGATATCCCCGGAATCGGCGAAAAACGCAAAAAAATGCTCTTAAAACATTTCGGATCTGTCAAAAAGATGAAGGAAGCAAGCCTTGACGATATCAAAAAAGCGGGTGTGCCGGCCGCGGCGGCCCAGCTGCTGTTTGAAAAATTAAAAAAATAGTATTGTGCTTTTCTGAAAAATCTGCTAGAATGTGAACTAATTTCATAAGATCGTGTTATATGGTGAAGATAGAGGTGCGAACTTCAATAGTAAGCCTTTGGAGAATGATGGATTCTGCGAAAAAGGCTGAAAGGGGAGCGTCGCCGAAGTGTATCACATCCCATCGGTGTGATTCGCTGGCCTTGCATTAAATAAATGTAAGGCTGTCAAGAATTCATTTTCTTGGAGGGCTATCTCGTTGTTCATAATCAATCGTAATGATATGAAAAAGCAATGAGAGCTATTCCTCTCATTGCTTTTTTTATTGTGGACAAAACGCTCTTTTCTCCTCACCCGCACGAACCAAAATGTAAAGGGTGGTCTAGTATGGGTCTTATCGTACAAAAATTCGGAGGCACTTCCGTCGGCTCTGCCGAAAAAATTCAAAATGCCGCAAATCGCACCATTGCTGAAAAGCAAAAAGGCCATGACGTCGTAGTCGTCGTTTCGGCAATGGGAAAATCAACCGACGCGCTCGTTAACCTCGCGGCTGAAATCACATCTGAACCAAGCAGACGCGAGATGGATATGCTTTTGTCTACGGGAGAGCAGGTCACGATTTCGCTTTTGGCCATGGCGCTTCAGGAAAAAGGATATGACGCCGTCTCTTATACGGGCTGGCAGGCGGGTGTCCGCACGGAAGCCGTTCACGGCAATGCGAGAATTACGGATATTGATATCACGGCGATTCGTTCGCAGCTTGCAGAAGGCAGGATTACAGTCGTTGCCGGTTTTCAGGGCGTAACGGAAGACGGCGGCATCACGACGCTCGGACGGGGCGGTTCCGATACGACGGCGGTCGCTCTTGCCGCAGCGCTGGAAGCGGATAAATGCGACATTTATACAGATGTTCCGGGCGTATTTACGACAGATCCGCGGTATGTCCGGTCAGCGAGAAAACTGGCGGGAATTTCTTATGATGAAATGCTGGAGCTTGCAAATCTAGGAGCGGGTGTTCTTCACCCGCGGGCGGTTGAGTTCGCGAAAAACTACCAAGTGCCTTTAGAAGTGCGGTCAAGTACGGAACATGAAGCGGGAACATTAATTGAGGAGGAATCATCAATGGAGCAGAATTTAATCGTCAGAGGAATTGCATTTGAAGACCAGATCACGAGGGTGTCCGTTACGGGCCTTGCAAGCGGATTGACAACACTTTCAACAATCTTCACCGCGCTGGCAAAACGAAACATCAACGTTGACATTATTATTCAGACACAGTCGGACGATGGGGAAGCGGATATTTCTTTCTCAGTGAAAACGGAAGATGCCGCGCAAACGGTCGCCGTGCTTGAAGAATATAAAAACGCGCTTGACTATGAAAAAATTGAAACCGAAAGAAAACTGGCAAAAGTCTCCATTGTCGGGTCGGGCATGGTTTCGAATCCCGGCGTCGCCGCGGACATGTTTGCCGTACTGGCGGAAAAAAATGTACAAGTCAAAATGGTAAGCACATCTGAAATAAAAGTATCAGCGGTTGTCAGCGAAAATGATATGGTGAAAGCGGTCGAAGCGCTTCATGATGCGTTTGAGCTTTCTAAACAGCCGTCTGCCGTATAAACGGGCAGGCAAAAAGGCGGGACTTGGAGTCACCGCCTTTTTTCAATTATACAGGGTCCTTCATATCCCATTTTACGGTCAGGACGACTTTATCCGCTCTCTTTTTTACCTGTTCATAAGATTCTGCAATCTGATCGTTCATCAATTGAATCTGTTCGGCTATAAAGCCGGCTTCAAGCTGAAAACAAGGCTCTTTCTGATGTTTGAGTCTGCTGGATACGAGCGGTCCTTCCAGTTCAAATTCCAGTTCTTGTTTTTTCGATCCTGCGTTTGTTAAAGTTCCCCAGCCGGCTTTTTCAAAAAAGGCGGGGATTTCTTCCCACGATTGAAGAGGAAATTTGCGGGCGAGGCGTTTTCCCGCCCAATACATCATCGATGAATGCTCCGGGCCGAGGATATCCGGAAGCACGATTTCCCGGATTAATTCGTAGCCGTATGCGCTGACGTCGAGTTCAGTTAAAGGTTCTAAAGCTGCTTCATAATTATTCTTCATATTATGTATTCCCCTCTCTCCTTCGTTTATTATAGCTTAAACAGGGGGGAGGATTACAGGATGATCCTATAAAACACGCGAAAAAATGTGAGAAAGATATCGCAGGAAAATAAAATTTTCCCTCCAGATAATCAATTCCGAAAATTATAATTTATGTACACGTTTTCTTGACGCCCTTTTGAGGGAGGAGTAAAATGAAATTGTCAATAAATTTTAATAAAGTGCTTACAATTGAAACGAAGTGGGGGCAGAGATTTTAGTACATTTCGCACTTAAATCAAACAGGGGGTAAAGTAATGTCTGGGAACAGAGAGTTTTATTTTCGAAGATTGCATTCCTTGCTCGGTGTTATTCCGGTCGGCATCTTTTTGATCCAGCATTTAGTCGTCAACCAATTTGCCGCAAGGGGAGCGGATGCGTTTAACAAGGCGGCCGGCTTTATGGACAGTCTGCCGTTCAGGTATGCGTTAGAAATTTTTATTATTTTCTTACCTTTAATTTATCATGCGGTTTACGGTGTGTACATAGCATTTACTGCGAAAAACAACGCTGGCCACTACAGTTATTTCAGAAACTGGATGTTTGTGCTTCAGCGTGTCACTGGTATTCTCACCCTTATTTTCGTCAGCTGGCATGTATGGCAGACGCGGATTGCCGCGCAGATGGGCGCTGAAGTCAACTTCGATATGATGGCGAATATTCTGAGCTCGCCGTTTATGCTCGGTTTTTACATTGTAGGCGTTTTATCGGTCATTTTTCACTTTTCAAACGGCTTATGGTCTTTTGCGGTCACATGGGGGATCACGGTCACGCCGCGTTCTCAAAGAATTTCGACTTACGTGACGCTGATTATATTTTTAGCGCTTTCATACGTAGGTTTAAAAGCGATTTTTGCGTTTGTGTAAGAGAACTAGATTACTAGAGGGAGAGGGGCTATCATGAGTCAATCAAGCATTATCGTAGTCGGCGGGGGTCTTGCCGGCCTCATGGCGACAATTAAAGCAGCGGAATCAGGCACGGCCGTTAAATTGTTTTCCATCGTTCCGGTCAAACGCTCTCACTCGGTCTGCGCGCAGGGCGGGATAAACGGAGCTGTCAACACAAAAGGGGAAGGAGACTCTCCGTTTGAGCATTTTGATGACACGGTATACGGAGGCGACTTTTTGGCAAACCAGCCTCCTGTAAAAGCGATGTGTGAAGCGGCGCCGTCCATTATCCACTTATTGGACCGCATGGGGGTTATGTTTAACAGAACGCCGGAAGGGCTCTTGGACTTCCGCCGTTTCGGGGGTACACAGCATCACAGAACCGCATACGCGGGAGCGACGACGGGTCAGCAGCTTCTTTACGCACTGGACGAGCAGGTGCGCAGATATGAAGTGGCGGGTCTCGTCACAAAATATGAAGGCTGGGAATTCCTCGGCGCCGTTCTTGACGATGAGCGCACGTGCCGCGGTATCGTAGCCCAAAATCTGACCAATATGCAAATCGAGTCATTCCGTTCTGACGCCGTTATTATGGCGACGGGAGGTCCCGGAATCGTATTCGGCAAATCAACAAACAGCATGATCAACACGGGGTCTGCCGCATCAATCGTTTATCAGCAGGGCGCTTATTATGCAAACGGCGAATTTATCCAAATTCACCCGACAGCAATCCCGGGGGACGATAAACTGCGTCTGATGAGTGAATCGGCGCGCGGCGAGGGCGGAAGAGTCTGGACGTATAAAGACGGAAAACCTTGGTACTTCCTTGAGGAAAAATATCCGGCTTACGGAAACCTCGTGCCGCGGGATATTGCGACACGTGAAATCTTTGACGTGTGCGTGAATCAAAAACTCGGCATCAACGGTGAAAACATGGTGTATCTCGATCTGTCGCACAAAGATCCGAAAGAGCTTGACGTTAAGCTTGGCGGCATTATCGAAATCTATGAAAAATTCATGGGCGATGACCCGCGCAAGCTTCCGATGAAAATTTTCCCTGCTGTTCACTATTCAATGGGCGGACTATGGGTTGATTATGATCAGATGACAAGCATCCGCGGACTGTTCGCAGCGGGTGAATGTGATTATTCAATGCACGGAGGAAACCGTTTAGGGGCGAACTCTCTGCTTTCCGCCATCTACGGAGGAATGGTGGCCGGACCGAATGCGGTGAAATATGTTTCCGGACTTGAAACTTCAGCGGAAGACCTGTCTTCTTCATTATTTGATTCCTATGTGAAAAAAGAAGAAGAAAAATGGGCCGATATTATGAAGATGGACGGCGACGAAAATGCTTACGTGCTTCACCGTGAGCTCGGAGAATGGATGACGGCCAACGTCACGGTGGTCCGCCACAACGACAAGCTTTTGAAAACGGATGACAAAATCCAAGAGCTGATGGAACGCTTTAAGAAAATCAATATCAACGATACGACAAAATGGAGCAACCAAGGGGCGATGTTCACCCGCCAGTTCTCCAATATGCTTCAGCTTGCCAGAGTCATCACGCTCGGCGCATATAACCGAAATGAAAGCCGGGGAGCGCACTATAAACCGGATTTCCCTGAAAGAAATGACGATGAGTGGCTCAAAACGACGATGGCGAAACATGCCGGTCCGTTTGAAGCTCCGGAATTTGAATATCAGGATGTCGATGTATCACTGATTGCGCCCCGTAAACGCGACTACTCGAAGAAGAAGGTGGCGAAATAATCATGAGTGAGAAAAAGATACGGTTTATCATTACACGTCAGGATACGCCCGAAAGCGCGCCATACGATGAAGAATTCGAAATCAATTACCGCCCGAACCTGAACGTGATTTCCGCCCTGATGGAAATCCGCAGAAATCCCGTGAATGCAAAAGGAGAGAAAACCACTCCGGTCGCATGGGACATGAACTGTCTTGAAGAAGTATGCGGCGCCTGCTCCATGGTCATCAACGGGAGACCGCGCCAGTCATGCACGGCGCTGATTGATAAGCTGGAACAGCCGATCCGTCTGAAGCCGATGAAAACATTCCCGGTTGTCCGTGACCTTCAGGTTGACCGCAGCAGAATGTTTGATTCACTGAAAAAAGTGAAAGCATGGGTGCCGATTGACGGAACTTACGATTTGGGGCCGGGGCCGAGAATGCCGGAAAAACGCCGCCAGTGGGCATATGAATTGTCTAAATGCATGACATGCGGCGTCTGCCTCGAAGCCTGCCCGAACGTCAACAGCAAGTCGAAATTCATGGGGCCTGCCCCGATGTCGCAAGTGCGTCTGTTTAACGCCCATCCGACGGGCGCGATGAACAAAGCAGAACGTTTAGAAGCGTTAATGACAGACGGCGGCCTCGGAGATTGCGGGAATTCACAAAACTGTGTTCAATCCTGCCCGAAAGGCATTCCGCTTACGACTTCAATCGCTGCTTTGAACAGAGATACCAATTTACAAGCATTCCGTAATTTCTTCGGAAGCGACAGAGTATAAGAAAGAGAAAAAGAGCCTCTTCCGCGCACGGGAGAGGTTTTTTTATAAGGAGCTGAAGGTGATGAAACAACCGCAATATATTGATATCCCGTTTGAAGAATGGAGACAGTCGTTTTCTTTCTTTACTGAAGTATCGGTTCGTTTTTCTGAAACGGATATGTTCGGCCATATGAATAATGTAACCCCTTTCATCTATTTTGAAGAAGCGCGGATCGCTTATTTTAAACAGCGAGGCATAACGGCGCAAAACTCTGAAACGATGACGGTCGTCGCAAGCCAGCAGTGCGACTATATGCGTCAGGTGATGCCGTATGAAAATCTGCGGATTTATGTGAAAGCGAGCGCTGCCGGAAATGCGTCCGTCACCCTTCATTACCTTGGAGAAAATGAGTCGGGCCTGCCGTGCTTTACAGGTTCCGTCGTTATGGTTCAAGTGTCGAAGAAAAGCGGCAAAGCGGTCAGCTGGACGGAGCGGGAGAAAGGCATTCTGCTCGCCTGAACGGATAACTATTTCTCTAAGAGACGTCACCTCCGAAGCGCCCTTTACATATGATATCTTGACTATATAAACCCATTCGTTTCAGATTCGCTCTCACCTTAGCAAGGAGGGTTACAATACTTGAAGGAGAAAGATTTTCAATCAAAGCCGCTGCTGACCAAAAGAGAAAGAGAAGTATTCGAATTGCTCGTTCAAGACAAGACAACAAAGGAAATTGCAAGCGAGCTATTTATCAGTGAAAAAACTGTACGGAATCACATTTCAAATGCCATGCAGAAGTTAGGTGTGAAAGGGCGTTCGCAAGCTGTTGTCGAGCTTCTTAGAATGGGTGAGCTAGAGCTCTGATTCTTGCCGGTTTTCCTTCTTTTCGAGAAGGAGCCGGTTATTTGCGTTGGCGCCCGGGCTGATGGGCATGCGGTGAAAATCCCGGTTTTTCCTTTTTCTCTGTCAGTCTTGCATTTTCTTAAAAAAAGAAGGAAAATAGACACGGAGCGCATAGCCCAGAAAGATCCTTGAGTGAGGGATGGACAAATGACATCAAAATCTGTAGAGCATGTTGCGGATATCGAAAAATCACTCCGCCATATCGCTGCGATCATTAAACAAAAAGGAAGAGAAATCCTTAACCAATATGCAATTACACCGCCGCAATTCGTGGGGCTTCAATGGCTTTATGAATTGGGGGATATGACAATAGGCGAATTATCAGGCAAAATGTATTTGGCTTGCAGCACGACGACGGATCTGATAGACCGCATGGAAAAAAATAAGCTTGTCGAGCGGGTCAAAGACCCGGCTGACAGACGGGTCGTCAGAATTCATCTTCTCGCTGAAGGAGAGCGCATTATTCAAGAAGTGATTTTGAAAAGACAGGCTTATTTGCGGGATATGTTTGCGACATTTTCCGAAGAAGAAACAGCCGCTTTCGAAAAATCATTATTGAAACTGCAGCATGAAATGAAAAGAAAATGAGGCGATTTTGTTGGAACAGCCGATAGGAGTCATTGATTCCGGGGTTGGCGGGTTAACCGTTGCTAAGGAAATCATGAGACAGCTACCGAAGGAAAATATCATCTATGTGGGAGATACAAAACGCTGCCCGTACGGCCCGCGTCCTGAAGAAGAAGTTCTTCAATACACGTGGGAAATGACCGATTACCTGCTGGAAAACCACCATATCAAAATGCTCGTGATCGCCTGCAATACGGCCACAGCCATTGCCTTGGAGGATATTCAGCGCAAAACGGATATTCCGGTTGTCGGCGTCATTCAGCCGGGTGCGAGAACGGCGATAAAGGTCACGAAAAACCAGCATATCGGCGTCATCGGTACGGTCAATACCATTAAAAGCAGAGCATATGAGCAGGCGCTGCTCGGGTTAAACGCAGAACTTCAAGTTGAGAACACGGCTTGTCCGCTGCTCGTGCCGTTTGTGGAAAGCGGACGGTTTCTTCAGGAATCAGCGGAGGAAGCGGTTGAAGCATCGCTTGAGCCTTTAAAAGGTACATCAATTGACACCTTGATTTTAGGATGTACGCATTATCCGATTTTAAAGGATCCGATTCAGAACTATATGGGAGAGCATGTGAAAATCATTTCCTCCGGAGACGAGACGGCGAGAGAAGTGAGCACCATCTTGTCTTATAAAGGTTTGTTAAACCAATCGAAACATGCACCGGAGCATCAATTTCTTACAACGGGAGAGCGGAACGGCTTCGCAAAAATTGCCGAAGACTGGTTCGGCCACGAAATCGGCCATGTCGAGTGCATCTCCCTTCAAGAGCCGGTCAGAAAATAAATCAAAAAACCCGCTGTTTACGGCGGGTTTTTTTGCGCTTCCCGGTCTATTTCCCGGACAGGGCTCGTATACATCATAGTACAAACAGCCTTAGGAGGGAAAAGTATGCTGAAAAAAGGACCTGCAGTCATTGCTGCAACATGTCTTACTTCGGCTTTTGTGTTATCTGGATGCGGTTTGTTTCAATCCGATAAAACAGCCGGGGAAATTGACCCGCCTCAAGACATTTCATATGTAAAGGATGAAGCGGGAATTCAGGCAAAACCAAAGCAGTCAGAGAAAAACGGCACTTCTAAAGCCGACCAGCCGGCCAATACAGTCATGAGAGAGCTGTATCTGATTGATAAAAACGGCTATGTCGCAGCACAGACACTGCCTCTTCCGAACAGTGAGGGAACCGCAAAGCAGGCCCTTGAGTACTTGGTTCAGGGAGGGCCTGTGTCAGAAATTCTGCCGAACGGCTTCAGAGCGGTGCTCCCTGCGGATACGACGGTAAATGTCGATATTAAAAAAGACGGCACTGCCGTCGCTGATTTTTCGAAGGAATTTAAAAACTATAAAAAAGAAGACGAACAAAAAATCCTGCAATCGATTACATGGACGCTTACCCAATTCAGCTCAATAGATAAAGTCAAAATCAGAATCAACGGGCACGAGCTGAAAGAAATGCCTGTGGGCGGTACGCCGATTACGGGCGATTTAAGCAGAAAAGACGGGATTAATATTGAAACGGCCGGAGTGAATGATCTGACAGACACCCATCCGCTGACTGTCTATTATCTGGCGGAAACAGAGACAAGCGAATACTACGTGCCTGTCACAAAGCGGATTGACAATTCGGAAACAAATGACATCACCGCCGCCGTTGAACAGCTCGCCGACGGACCGGGCAAAGCAAGCGGGCTTTTGACGGACTTTAATAACGATGTTAAGCTTCTCGGCAAGCCGAAAGTGAAAGACGGCCAGGTTACACTGGACTTTAACAGCTCCATTTACGGAAGCGCCGACGAAAAAACAAAAATGGTATCATCGGGCGTACTGGACAGCATCGTTCTCACATTAACCGAACAGCCGTCAATCAAAAGTGTTTCTATAAAAGTAAACGGAAAATCAGAACTGGTGAATGAGAAAGGAGAATCCCTTTCAAAACCTGTTTCGAGGCCGTCACAAGTGAATACGGGTAGTTTTTAATTTGCGATTTTTGATATACTAGTAAAAAAGAGGTTAGCGTTCCGGCTGCCTCTTTCTTTATTCACAATCCGGAACAAAAGGTTTATGTACATATAATCGGAGGTAAAATATGAGACACGACGGAAGACAGCACGATGAGCTGCGCCCTATCACATTTGATTTGGATTTTATCACTCACCCGGAAGGCTCTGTTTTAATTACAGCGGGAAATACGAAGGTCATCTGTAATGCATCTGTGGAAGACCGGGTGCCGCCATTTTTACGCGGCGGAGGAAAAGGCTGGATCACAGCGGAATACAGCATGCTTCCCCGCGCGACGAATCAAAGAACGATAAGAGAATCTTCAAAAGGAAAGGTCTCCGGCAGAACGATGGAAATTCAGCGGCTGATCGGGCGCGCGCTCCGGGCCGTCGTTGATTTGGAGAAGCTCGGCGAACGGACGATCTGGATCGACTGTGACGTCATTCAAGCTGACGGCGGAACAAGAACGGCTTCCATTACCGGCGCCTTCTTGGCAATGGCCATTGCGATCGGCAAACTCGTAAAAAGCGGCGTTATCAAAACCTCTCCTGTGACAGATTATCTCGCGGCCATTTCTGTCGGGATGGATAAAGAAGAAGGCCTTCTTTTGGATCTGAATTATGAAGAGGATTCGGCGGCTGAAGTCGACATGAATATCATCATGACGGGAAGCGGACGTTTTGTAGAGCTTCAAGGGACGGGCGAAGAAGCCACATTCTCCCGTGAAGATTTAAACGGACTGTTAAGCCTTGCCGAAAAAGGAATCCAGACGCTTATTCAAAAGCAAAAAGAAGTGCTGGGAGAAACATTGCCTGAACTGAAATAAGAAAGAGAGGCCTGATCACCGTGAAAGAAGCCATTATTGCGACACACAATCAGGGAAAAGTGAAAGAATTCAAGGAAATACTCGAACCGAAAGGCTACAGCGTCTCTTCTTTGGCGGAAATCGGATTTACGGAAGAAATTGAGGAAACCGGACATACCTTTGAAGAAAACGCCATCTTAAAAGCGGAAGCCGTGGCAAAAGTCGTAAACAAAATGGTCATTGCAGACGACTCCGGTTTATCGGTGGACAACCTTGGAGGCAGACCGGGCGTTTATTCAGCCCGTTATGCCGGAGAAGCAAAAGATGATAAGGCGAATATGGACAAGGTGCTGTCAGAATTAAAAGGCATCGAAAAAGAGCAGCGTACGGCCCGTTTCCGCTGCGCCCTTGCCGTCAGCATGCCGGGGCAGGAAACAAAAACGGTCGAAGGTCATGTTGAAGGGTATATTGCGGAAGGACCCGAGGGGGATAACGGGTTCGGCTATGATCCCATTTTTATTGTAAAAGATAAAGATAAAACCATGGCCCAGCTGACAAGCGCTCAGAAAAACAAAATCAGCCACAGGGCTGAGGCGCTCAAGAAACTGTCAAAGCTGCTTGATTCATAAGGGGGAGCGTATGCAATGAAAGTGCTGATAATAAGTGACAGTCACGGCCTTGAAGACGAGCTGGAGACGATTGCAAAGCGGCACGAAGACGAAGCGGATCTGATGATTCATTGCGGTGATTCAGAGCTTGACGCCGCACATCCGGCGCTCACGCCGTATCACACGGTGAAAGGCAATTGCGACTTTGGCGGCGGGTTTCAGGATGAACTCCTTCTGGACGCAGGTTCAAAGAAAATTCTGGCCGTTCACGGGCATCTTCACGGCATTAAACAGTCACTTTTAACTGTTTTTTACCGGGCGGAAGAGCTTGGGGCGGATGTCGTCTGCTTCGGCCATTCACATATTGCCGGGAGTGAAGTGCTTCGGGGCAAGCTTTTGATTAACCCGGGCAGCATCCGCCTTCCGAGAGTCCGCAATGTGAAAAGCTATGCCATTCTTACTCTTACAGAAAGAGAAGGCGCCGTGACATTTTACGACGAAACGGGTCGGGAATTGAAGGACTTTGGGAATACAATCAGTTTTTAACAAGTGATGGGGGAGATTTCGTTCTTCCCCATCAAAAGTTTTTAAAAAAATATTGACTTATGATTTGAACCTGTATATAATAAATCTTGTCGCTGATACATAAAGCAAAAGCTGTCCCAGTAGCTCAGCTGGATAGAGCAACGGCCTTCTAAGCCGTCGGTCGGGAGTTCGAATCTCTCCTGGGACGTACAAAAAAAGAGCTGGTGACATCAGAGTGAAAACTGATGCCGCTGGCCTTTTTTATCGGATGACTATATTGTCAATTCGCTGATATCATGGTAAAATGATCAGCAGAACAATTTGTTTTTCATGTCCCAGTAGCTCAGCCGGATAGAGCAACGGCCTTCTAAGCCGTCGGTCGGGAGTTCGAATCTCTCCTGGGACGCTAAGAAATCGGGTGTAAAGCCCGTCAAATCAACCTCTTATATCGTTTAGTGAAACGGTCGTATAACGGTCACGTAAGAAATTACACCTGTTATTGGCTTATATCACTTTCGGTATAGGAGGCTTTTTGTTGTGACCAAAAGAAAATGAAAATGAAGCTGACTATGTGCTAAAACGCAAGGTAAATATCATGAAAAAGGCTGAGAAACGTCACAAGCAAAGGCTTCAGGAATACAAGGAACAGAATATTGGATTTGCCACTGAGGAAGAGGAAATATTTATTAGACTTTTCTACACGCAGCAAGAACTTGAAGATATCTTTGCTGGCTATGACTTGGGAGTTAAGAGGTTACACTTGCAGAATCTATATATGGAGCGGATGCGGCAATTATTCGATTTATATAACCTAAAAGGCACAAACTTTGTAAGAGTCTCTTAATTGAGGCTCTTCTTTTTATCGATCAAATCTGATGTCGCAGCTCCGATATTTAAACAATAACTAATAAAACCCGTCTTTTATTCACTTGGTTAAAGAATGAACCTAAACTAAGGAGCAGAGTAGAAAAAAGAGCGATACATATTATTCCTAATTTTTGCATGATTATAGTATAATAGACACAAACAACCTTTTAGGAAAACGGTGATAACAATGAGTGGCAACTTTTCATTTTTTCAAGGGAAATGGGATGTACTTGCTAACTTGGGAGAGACAGCTGAGAGAAATGTATATCATGACCCCCATACAACAGTAATGAAACTGCGATTGTTCGCTGAAACACTAACTAAATTTATTCTTGCCGCTGAAAATATTAAAGAGGCATATGGTACAACGCAAGTGGATCGCATTAACACTTTGCGTCGGGAAAGGTTACTTGAGCCTGAATTAATTGATATATTAGAGGCTCTTCGTCGCAAAGGGAATGTAGCGATGCATGAAGCGGATTATGGAAAAGTAGAAGAAGCAAAGGCTTTGTTGCAATTAACGTTCCGCTTGTCCATTTGGTTCATGGAGGTATATGGTGATTGGGATTTTCAAGCACCAGAGTATACAGAACTTCAAGAACAAACAGAACAGAGTACAGAAACACTTCAGCGAGAATATGAGGAGAAAGTCAAAAAGCTTGAAGAAGAATTAGAGGCAATTCGTCGACAGGCGGAAGTGGAACAAGAAGAGGTAAAAATCGAGCGTAAAAAAATATCCAAAAACTTTATGCGTCGTCAACAATTAACTGAAGCCGAAACGCGTACGATTATTGATGGAAAACTACGTGCTGTTGGATGGGAAGTAGACACAACTGTACTAAATCATCAAAAGAACGGAACGCTGCCAGAGAAAAATCGAAACATGGCAATTGCTGAATGGAAGGTCAATGGCGGCAGGATTGACTATGCGTTGTTTATTGGCTTAAAGCTTGTTGGCTTTATTGAAGCTAAGGCAAAAAAGAAAACGATTCCTGGCGCATTAGAAAGTCAAACAAAAGTGTATGCAAAAAATGCGGCACAAGTCGAAGATGAAGTCATCACACCTACAACAGGTGAATATAAGGTGCCGTTCTTATACGCAACGAACGGCCGACCATACTTGAAACAACTTCAAGAAGAGTCGGGCATCTGGTTTTGGGATTCACGTAAACCGTTAGAACATGCTCGCCCATTAGAAGGCTGGCATTCACCTGATGACTTGCAGCTTCTTCTTAGTCAAGATGATAAGGATGCAAATAAACGCTTAGAAGAAGAGGATATTACGAAGTTTGGTTTGCGTCATTATCAGCAAAGAGCGGTACTTTCCGCTGAAGAGGGATTAAAAGAAGGGCAACGAAGAATGCTTATTGCAATGGCAACTGGAACTGGGAAAACTCGTACAGCTATCGCCCTCATGTATCGCTTAATTAAGTCCAAAAAATGTCGTCGTATTCTTTTCCTTGTAGACCGTAATTCGTTAGGAAAACAGACAGAGGATGCACTTAAGGATACAAAAATTGAAGGCTACTCATTTGCTGATATATACGATGTGAAGTCTTTAGAAGACATGTCTCCAGAAGTTGAAACGAAGGTGCAAATTGCGACGGTGCAGGGAATGGTTAGAAGACTTTTCTATAGCGATAACGAAAAGCTTCCAAGTGTCGGGCAGTATGATTTCATCATTGTAGATGAAGCACATCGTGGCTATACAAGTGACAAAGAAATGTCAGAGGAAGAATTGAAATTCCGTGACCAAAATGATTATATTAGCCAATATCGACGTGTAATTGATTATTTTGATGCGGCATGTTTAGGACTTACTGCAACACCAGCTCTTCATACAACAGAGATTTTTGGTATGCCTATTTTTAAGTATTCTTATAGTGAAGCGGTTCTGGATGGCTACTTAGTTGACCATGAACCACCATATCTGTTTAAGACAGAACTTTCACAAGTCGGCATTACTCTTGAAAAAGACGAAGAAGTTGAAGTGTATGATGTTGATAAAGGCGAGATTCAACTAGAAAAAATGGAAGATACCATTCATTTTGAGGTTGAGCAGTTTAATAAACGGGTAATTACTGAACCTTTTAATCGGGCGGTTCTAAACAAACTGGTTGAATACATTGATCCGACAGGAAAAGAGAAAACTCTTATCTTTGCAGCCACTGACCAACACGCAGATTTGGTTGTTCGATTATTAAAGGAAGCCTTTAAAGAACGTGGCGATGAAATTGAAGATGATGCTATTATGAAAATTACTGGCTATATCTATAAGCCATTAGATGCCATTAAAAGGTTTAAGAACGAGCGGCTGCCAAATGTCGTTGTAACGGTTGATTTACTCACCACAGGCATTGACGTTCCTCCAATAACAAATCTAGTATTCTTACGGCGTATACAGTCTCGTATTCTTTATGACCAAATGCTTGGACGTGCAACCCGTCTTTGTCCCGACATTGGAAAAACACACTTTAACATTTACGATGCAGTGGGCATCTACGATAAATTGCAAAACTATACGGAGATGAAACCTGTTGTAAAGAAACAAAATTACAGTATCGGTGAACTATATGAATCACTTGCCAATGCTACTGCAGAAGATGAAGCTTCGTTTTATCGTGACCAATTGGCAGTGAAAATTCAGCGTCGCAAGCAAAGGCTGAATGAAGAAGGAAAACAAAAGTTTGAAGAATTGTCGAATGGAATAAATGTGGATGAGTGGGCGAAAGAAATTCAAACGTATACGCCACAAGAAGCAAAACAGCACAACATGTTATTTGAATATATGGAAGCCTATCGGGTAAAAGGCGAGAAACGATATATCTCCAACAAAGAGGATGAAGTAACAGATGTGGTTCGGGGATATGGTGAAGGAAACAAGAGACCAGAAGATTATTTAGAAGGTTTCGTTCGTTTTATCCAAGAAAATATTAATGAAATTCCCGCTCTTCATCTTATTTGCACACGACCGAAAGATTTAACAAGGCAGGATTTACGAGAACTTATTACCATTCTAGAAACGAAAGGCTTTAAGCAATCGCATTTGCAGACAGCTTGGAAGCAGACAAAAAATGAAGACATTGCAGCAGACATTATTAGCTTTATTCGCCAAGCTGCATTAGGTGAAGCGCTAGTTGCCCATGAAGCACGTATTAAACAGGCGATGCAAAAAGTGTATTCACTGCATGATTGGACTCCAAGACAGAAGAAATGGTTAGAGAGAATAGAAAAGCAATTACTTAAAGTGCCTGTATTAGCACCGACTGCAGAAGAGGCATTCTCGGAAGAACCATTTAAAACTCCGGGCGGCTATAAATTGCTGAAGCGGGAGTTCGGTGACTATATTGATACGGTTGTTACCACTATAAATGAGAACCTTTATATTAGTTAACAATGTGCCTCTTCATAGGGGCACTTTTTCAGTTATAATAGATAAGTTACTTTATCTTTTATTTTCACTTTAATGAGGTTTGAATGAGAATCCAACATTAAAATATACTCGGAGTTAGCAGGAGGCTGAAAAATGAACAACCAAGAAATCGTTCAAAAACTATGGAATTTATGTAATGTGTTACGTGATGATGGGATTACCTATCAGCAATATGTAACAGAGTTGACCTACTTATTATTCCTCAAAATGATGAAAGAGCAGGAAACAGAAGGTGTGATTCCAGAAGGCTATCGTTGGAATGATTTGTTAGATAAGGAAGGTTTGGAATTAAAGACATTTTATCAGCGATTGCTACTTGAATTAGGAAGCAGTGAAAATGAGCGGCTGCGTCTAATATACAGTGATGCTTCTACAAGTATTGCTGAGCCGAAAAACTTAGAGAAGATTATCAAATCAATTGATGCTCTTGATTGGTACAATGCGAAAGAAGAAGGACTGGGCAATCTTTATGAGGGATTGTTAGAGAAGAATGCCAGTGAAAAGAAATCAGGAGCGGGGCAATACTTCACACCTCGTGTATTAATTGATGTCATGGTTCAATTAATTGACCCGAAAATTGGTGAGCGGTGTGCTGACCCTGCAGCTGGAACATTCGGTTTCATGATTGCTGCAGACCAATATTTAAAGAATCAAACAGATGATTACTTTGATTTAGAACCACAAGAAGCTGAGTTCCAAAAGAAAGAAGCCTTTGTAGGTATGGAACTTGTTAAAGATACCCATCGTCTGGCACTCATGAATGCATTGCTTCATAATATCGAAGGTCGTTTGGAACAAGGAGACACGTTATCGGGCAACGGGAAATGGATGAAGAACTTTGATGTTATTTTAACAAATCCGCCGTTCGGTACAAAAAAAGGCGGGGAACGGGTATCCCGTGACGATTTAACGTTTGAAACATCGAATAAACAGTTGAATTTCTTGCAGTTGATTTATAACGCTTTAAAAGATAATGGAAATGCAAGAGCAGCGGTTGTCTTACCTGATAATGTCTTGTTCGAAAGCGGTATTGGTTCGCAAATTCGTCGTGATTTAATGAACAAATGTAACTTACACACGATTTTACGCTTACCAACAGGGATATTCTATGCTCAAGGTGTAAAAACAAATGTATTGTTCTTTACAAGAGGCACAACAGACCAAGATAATACGAAGGATGTATGGGTATATGATCTTCGGACAAATATGACTTCATTTGGCAAACGTAATCAGCTAACAATGGCTCATTTTGAAAACTTCATGAAGGCATATGTAGCTGAAGACCGTTCTAAGATAGAAGATGAGCGTTGGAATGTGTTTACACGAGAAGATATCGCAAAAAAAGATGATAGTTTAGATATTGGATTAATTGCTGACGAGTCTTTATCATCTTATGTAAACCTACCAGGCCCGATTGAATCAGCAGAAGAAGCAATTGCTAAGCTTCAACAAGCAATGGATTTATTAAATGAAGTAGTTGAAGAATTGCGTGCTGTTGAAGAAGATGGGGGGGTCAAACAGTGAGTAAGAAAAAGAAGAACATCGAGGAATTGTTAGAAGAAGCAGTAGTACCAGATGAAGAACAACCGTATGAAGTGCCAGAAAATTGGGTGTGGACTAAACTTGAATGCGTATTTGAACAAGTGAAAGAACAAATTCAACCCACAGGGAACGAAAAGTATATTGGTTTAGAACACATGAATAAAGGGGGAGGTATATTAGAAGTTGGTAATACGGAAGGCGTAAAAAGTAAAAAAGTAGTTTTCAAAAAGAATGATGTATTATATGGAAAGTTACGACCATATCTTAATAAGCATGCTCATGTAGAATTTGACGGGGTAGCATCAACCGACATACTTGTGTATCGTAATAAAAATATAAGTACTAATAAATTATTAAACATGTACTTAGGATTACCTCAAGTATTACAGTATGCTAATGAAAACAGTAATGGTATAAATCTGCCAAGGGTTTCTCCAAAGGCTATGGATAACATGCATTTCCCTTTACCTCCTCTATCTGAACAAAAACGGATTGCTGAGAAAGTGGAGCGGCTTTTAAGTAAAATTGAAGAAGCAAAGCAGTTGATTGAAGAAGCGAAGGAAACGTTTGAACTTCGTCGAGCGGCTATTTTGGATAAGGCGTTTAGGGGAGAGTTGACGAGGAAGTGGAGAGAAGAAAATCAGTGTGATAAGTTAGAGCCTATAGAACAATCTGGTAATTTAGGTCCTTTTAAACTACCTCATGGTTGGGAATGGAAGAAACTTGGTGAAATAGGAGAATTACAAAGAGGAAAATCTAAACATAGACCTAGAAATGACCCTAAGTTATTTGGAGGGGAATATCCGTTTATTCAAACTGGTGATGTAGCTAGATCGAGTGACTATGTAGAGGATTTCTCTCAAACATTAAGTGAGTTTGGTTATAACCAGAGTAAATTATTTCCTATAGGTACTGTATGTATTACAATTGCAGCTAATATCGCAGATACAGCTATTTTGAACTTCCCTTGTTGCTTTCCAGATAGTGTTGTCGGTTTTGTTCCGTTTGAAGAGATTGTGTCTTCAGAATTTGTCCATTACTATATAAGCACGATTAAAAATGATTTAGAACATTACGCTCCTGCAACCGCACAAAAAAACATAAATTTAAAAATTCTAAATGAAGTTTTAGTTCCAGTTCCATCGCTAAGAGAACATGAAGTTATAATGGATAAAATAAAGAATTTACTAGATAAAGAATATGAAGCAAGTCAATATCTATTCCTTGAAAACAGTATAGAACTCTTAAAACAATCCATCCTCTCAAAAGCCTTCCGAGGTGAACTTGGAACAAATGACCCAAGTGAAGAAAATGCGATTGAATTGTTAAAAGAAGTGCTACGAGAACAAGTAAAATAGTTACAAAAGAAGGCATCCAAATTAATTGGGTGTCTTTTATGGTTGTATACATGCCAAGTTGTGGTATTGGTTTGATACAGAACCACTCTCATTCACAAACTGACAATCGGTAAATTTCCGACACGACCCACATTATCAATATGATTTAGCATGATAAAGTAATAAGAATTGCAGTGAAACCCTATTCAAGTTCGATAATGGTATCGATAGCAGAGGTGGAGACTTATAAGTGATATCAAAGAAAAGATACCGCTGCCTCAAGGTGGAATCAATTATGGACAACAAAGAATTTGGATACGTTAGAGTAAGCAGCAAAGACCAAAATGAAGCACGACAACTGAATAGTGTGTATGCTCCTGGAATTGATGAGCGTGATATTCATATCGATAAGCAAAGCGTGTAAGACTTCAATGCGAAAAGGAGATACGTTATACATACATTAGATAGGCTAGGTCGTAACAAAGAGATGATTTTAAACGAGTGGAAAGATATCACACAGAACATCGAAGCACATATTGTTGTAATTGATAAGCCATTGTTGGATACACGGAAATACAATGAATCCATCGGTTCTTTCGTGGCTGACTTGGTGTTACAGGTATTATCATGGGTTGCTGAAGAAGAGAGAACGAAGATTAAGACTCGTCAAGCTGAAGGGATAGCTCCAGCTAAGGCACAGGGCAAACACCTTGGAAGACCTAAAACAACTATTACAACTGAGTTTGAGCAGGCTTATAAACAATGGAAAGCAGGAGAAATTACAGCGGTTGAAGCAATGAAGAGATCAAGTATGACAAAGGCTACATTCTATCGCAGGGTTAAAGAATATGAAACAAGCTAAAGGATTCCTATAACTTCTCTCTTTCTTTAATATAAAGAATATGTGGGGATGTTTCCACATTTTCACTGGGGGCATGAAAGGGATAAACCTATAGTCGGCTCATCCACACACCATGAAAAAAATAACTTGTCGAAACGAATCTAATTCTAGTCCATCTCAAATTACATTATTTTAAATGATCAATCCCTATCCCATTCTTTGTTGCAGTCTGGACATTTCCATTTAATAATCCTATCAGCTTCTATACTGCTTATACCAATTTTTCGTGTAAAATGGGCAGAACCATATACTTTCTGCGATTCTTTCGGAATAGGTTCTCCTTGCAAATCAGCATTGCAATATGGACAGCATTTTTTGTTATCTCTCATGAAACCACTCTTTTAAATAAATACCTTTACCTTTTAATATAGCAGATTTAAGTAAAACTGTATTACCTTTTCAATAGGGTTGTTTTTTACTATATGAATGCTTGAATTATAAAGCGTAAGCAAATATAATAGAAATTAAGTCAATCGGTCAAAGTTCGGAAAGTGACCGTTATACATGAACGTGAACGAATAGCGATATATAAAGGATGAAGGCCGGATAGAGCAACGGCCTTCTAAGCCGTCGGTCGGGAGTTCGAATCTTTCCTGGGACGTATAAAAAACCTCAAGCCCTGACAATGGGTTTGAGGTTTTTTTGTATTTTATTTTACGAAACAAAAGTTCCGTATTTGATGAAAATTGTAAAGTAATTTTAATATAAATGAAACTTAATGTAATATTTACCGTAATAAATATATGTATAAAGATACTTAAGGCGCCCTTGAGTGATAAATTATCTAATTTCTATCATACATTTTGTCAATGAATGATAGAAAGACAGCAGGAGGAATTAGCTTTTGAAGTACGCATTTGCATATAAAAATCACAATATAGAAACGATCTTTTGCGGAAAAGACGAGCTGTTTGAGGAACTGAAGCAATTTTTAATCACTCAATGCGGTTTAATCATTGTTGAGGTTTCAAGGGCTGATTACTATACGGAGCAGGAAATGAATCAGTGGAATGACCGTTATACTTTGTGAATATGAAAAGAAACCGGCCGTGTGAGACCGGTTTTTGTATCATCTGAATCCGCTCGGAGCGCTGAAGCCCCCGGCATGGCCGCTGAAACCGCCCCCGAGCGCGCCGGGATGCGCCCCGGCGCCGAGGCTTCCGCCGACGTCACTGAAGGATTGGCCGTAGTACCCGGTTGTATAAGGGTACGGAACGAATTGCTGCCCGGCGAATGACAGCGTGCTTTGCGGGGTCTGCTGTCCGTATCCGGATGACGGGAATCCCTGCTGAAAAGAAGGGCCGCCTTGATATGGTGCTGTATGCATCGGGGCCGGAGGATAATAAGACTGCGGCGGTAAGACCGGTAAAGGCGGAAATCCAGGAGGCAGGCCCTGCATGCCTGATAACATCTTATTCATGACATCACTCATTTCTTACGAGATAAGAACAGTGTATGCGTATGTCTGTATAAAGAGCCTGTTCAATCGAACGGAATATCTGACAAGCATGCCGGAAGGACAGAGAAAAATCGTGTAATAAAATGTGACATATTCGTATATGAACGGAAAAATTTCATGTAATCTTGAGAGATTAATAAAAAAATGATAAAAACTTTTAATATTTACAGATCCCTTTGTACCAGTAATGAAAGCGTATACAAAATAGATTGATTAATCTAAATTGTCTAATAATTATAAAAATGCTGTTGACACTGCCTGCAAACGGGCGTAATATGAGTTCAAACAAAAATAAATAAATGATTCACGCTAAAAAGAAAAATCATAAAACACTGAAAAAACAAACAAATGAAGGTTCTTTTTCAATAAAAGAGCTGCCATAATAAAAAGCGCAGAAGAGGATAAGTAGCTTTGCTGAAGTTTTTCACAGAGAGCCGGTAACGCTGAGAGCCGGTAAAACAAATCAAAGTGAACTCCCCTCAGAGTGCCGGTCTGAAATGTAAAGAGTAGGACTCGGCCGAGTGAACACAATGTTTACTCGTTATCAAAACGGATAATCATTATCCATGAGACGGTCTGCATATGACCGTAAACAAGGGTGGTACCGCGGAAAGCAAAGCCTTTTCGCCCCTTTTGGCTATCGCATGAAATGCTTGGCTGAATGTGGGTGGGAAGGCTTTTTTATTTGCGTCAGCCGGCGCTGCGTTTTATGAATTGGATTTTAGAAGGGAACATTGAAAAGGAGGAACTGAAAATGGGCACAAATGTACAGGCGGATTCTTTGTCTGCCGAATGTACAAAAACAATGAACGGGGCTCTGATGCTGATTGAATCATTAAAGAAAGAAAATGTCGAGATGATCTTCGGCTATCCGGGGGGAGCTGTCCTTCCGATTTACGATAAGCTGTATCAGTCGGGATTGGTTCACATCCTGCCCCGCCATGAGCAAGGCGCGATTCATGCGGCTGAAGGGTATGCGAGAGTCTCCGGAAAGCCGGGGGTTGTGATTGCTACATCCGGACCCGGAGCGACAAATTTAGTTACCGGTCTTGCGGATGCGATGATTGATTCATTGCCGCTCGTAGTGTTTACCGGTCAGGTGGCCACTTCGGTCATCGGCAGCGACGCTTTTCAGGAAGCCGACATTTTAGGAATTACGATGCCGATTACGAAACACAGCTACCAAGTCCGCCGTCCGGAAGATCTCCCCCGTGTGATTAAAGAGGCGTTCCATATCGCCACGACGGGAAGACCGGGCCCGGTATTAATTGATATACCGAAGGATGTCGCAGCATTTGAAGGAGAGTTCAGATATGATCACGAGATCAGCCTTCCGGGTTATCAGCCTGTAAAAGAGCCTAACTATCTGCAGATCCGAAAGCTCGTGGAAGCTGTCAGCAGTGCGAAAAAGCCGGTTATTTTAGCCGGAGCGGGTGTTTTGCACGGTAAAGCTTCAGAAGATTTAAAAAATTATGCCGAACAGCAGCAAATTCCGGTAGCGCACACGCTCCTCGGTCTGGGCGGTTTCCCGGCAGACCATCCTCTTTTTCTGGGAATGGCGGGGATGCACGGCACATACACAGCGAATATGGCGCTTTACCACTGTGACTTGTTGATCAGCATCGGAGCGCGGTTCGATGATCGCGTGACCGGAAATCTGAAGCATTTTGCAAAATCGGCCAAAGTGGCGCATATCGATATTGATCCTGCTGAAATCGGAAAAATTATCGAAACGCAGATTCCGGTGGTCGGCGACAGTAAAATCGTCCTTCAGGAATTATTGAAGCAAAACGGAAAACAGGGACAGACAGAGGAATGGAAACAGCAGCTTTCAGAATGGAAAGAAGAATATCCGCTTTGGTATACAGACAACAGAGAAGAGGGCTTGAAACCCCAAAAGCTGATTGAGTATATTCACCAATTCACAAACGGTGAGGCGATTGTGGCGACGGATGTCGGCCAGCACCAGATGTGGGCGGCTCAGTTTTATCCTTTCCGAAAGGCTGATAAGTGGGTGACCTCGGGGGGACTCGGCACAATGGGCTTCGGCCTTCCGGCGGCTATCGGAGCGCAGCTGGCCGATCGTAACGCCACGGTCGTTGCCATCCTCGGAGACGGCGGTTTTCAGATGACCCTTCAGGAATTAGATGTCATCCGGCAGCTGAATCTTCCTGTCAAAGTGGTTATCTTGAACAACGAATGTCTGGGCATGGTCAGACAGTGGCAGGAAATCTTCTATGAAGAGCGCTATTCTGAATCCAAATTCTCGGCGCAGCCTGACTTTGTCAAATTGTCAGAAGCCTACGGCATTAAAGGCGTCCGGATTTCATCGGAGGAAGAGGCGGAAGAAGAGCTTAAAAAGGCGCTTTCATCAAAAGAACCGGCCGTTATTGACGTCCGGGTCGCCAAAAGCGAGAAAGTATTCCCGATGATTGCGCCGGGTAAAGGACTTCATGAAATGGTGGGGGTGAAACCTTGAAACGCATAATCACATTAACGGTGGTCAACCGCTCGGGAGTATTAAACCGGATCACCGGCCTGTTTACAAAAAGACACTATAATATCGAAAGCATCACTGTAGGCCACACGGAAACAAGCGGTGTTTCAAGGATTACATTTGTCGTCCATGTGGAAGGCGAAAATGACGTAGAGCAGCTGACAAAGCAGCTTAACAAACAAATTGACGTCCTGAAAGTGACGGATATTACAAACCAATCGATTGTACAGCGTGAGCTGGCATTAATCAAAGTTGTTTCCGCACCGTCGGTCAGAACGGAAATCAATGGAATCATTGAGCCGTTCAGAGCTTCCGTCGTTGATGTCTCAAGAGACAGCATCGTCGTTCAGGTTACCGGCGAATCTAATAAAATCGAAGCGCTCATAGAGCTGCTCAAACCTTACGGCATTAAAGAAATCGCGAGAACAGGCACAACGGCTTTTGCGAGGGGAACCCAGCAGAAGGCGTCATCCAATAAAACAATTTCAATTGTATAACACAAAAAAGGGAGAGATTAAAATGGTAAAAGTATATTATAACGGTGATATCAAAGAGAACGTATTGGCAGGTAAAAAAGTAGCGATTATCGGTTACGGTTCACAAGGTCACGCACATGCGCTGAACTTAAAAGAAAGCGGAATTGATGTCATTGTCGGCGTCAGACAAGGAAAATCATTTACACAGGCCCAAGAAGACGGTCATAAAGTCTTTTCGGTAAGAGAAGCGGCTGCCCAGGCAGATATCATTATGGTTCTTCTTCCGGATGAACAGCAGCAAAAAGTATATGAAGCTGAAATCAAAGATGAATTGACGGCGGGCAAGTCATTAGTATTCGCACACGGATTTAACGTCCATTTCCATCAGATCGTGCCTCCTGCTGATGTGGATGTATTCCTTGTCGCCCCTAAAGGGCCGGGACACCTTGTCAGAAGAACATATGAACAAGGCGCGGGCGTACCGGCATTGTTTGCCATCTACCAGGATGTATCAGGCGAAGCGAAAGATACGGCTCTTGCTTATGCAAAAGGAATCGGCGGAGCGCGTGCGGGCGTTCTTGAAACAACATTTAAGGAAGAAACGGAAACGGATTTGTTCGGTGAGCAGGCTGTTCTATGCGGAGGTTTAACGGCGCTTGTCAAAGCGGGTTTTGAAACGCTGACAGAAGCCGGCTACCAGCCTGAACTCGCATACTTCGAGTGTCTGCACGAACTGAAGCTGATCGTAGACTTGATGTATGAAGAAGGATTGGCGGGCATGAGATACTCTATCTCCGATACGGCTCAATGGGGAGATTTTGTCTCAGGGCCGCGCGTAGTCGATGCGAAGGTAAAAGAATCGATGAAACAAGTATTAACAGATATTCAAAACGGTACATTCGCGAAAGAATGGATCGTGGAAAACCAAGTGAACCGTCCTCGCTTCAATGCGATCAATGCAAGTGAAAACGAGCATCAGATTGAAAAGGTCGGCAGACAGCTTCGTGAAATGATGCCGTTTGTCAAACAAGGCAAAAAGAAGGAAGCGGTGGTCTCCGTTGCGCAAAATTAATGTTTTCGACACGACCCTTCGTGACGGTGAACAATCCCCCGGGGTCAACCTCAATTCCCGGGAGAAACTGGCGATAGCCAAGCAGCTTGAAAGACTCGGGGTGGATATTATTGAAGCGGGATTTCCCGCTTCATCCCGAGGTGATTTTTTAGCCGTGCAGGAAATCGCAAGAACGATTAAAAATTGTTCGGTAACAGGGCTTGCCCGATCTGTCAAAGGTGACATCGACGCAGCCTGGGAAGCGCTGAAAGACGGGGCCAGCCCGCGGATTCACATCTTTATCGCCACCTCTGACATTCATCTGAAGCATAAGCTGAAAATGACGCGGGAAGAGGTTAAGGAAAAAGCGGTTGAAATGGTGAAGTATGCAAAAGAACGCTTTCCGATCGTTCAATGGTCAGCAGAAGACGCATGCCGCACCGAACTTCCGTTTCTGGCTGAAATCGTTGAAGAAGTGATTGATGCCGGCGCGAGCGTCATCAACCTGCCGGACACTGTAGGTTACCTGACGCCGGCTGAATACGGAAACATCTTTAAATATATGAAGGAACACGTTCCGAATATCAACCGGGTAAAGCTTTCAGCCCATTGCCACGATGATCTCGGAATGGCGGTTGCCAACTCGCTTTCGGCAATTGAGAACGGCGCTGATCAAATTGAATGCGCCATTAACGGCATAGGAGAAAGAGCCGGGAACGCCGCGCTAGAGGAAATCGCTGTTGCGCTTCATGTCAGAAATGACGCGCATCAAGCCGATACATCCCTCAATCTTCATGAATTGAAGCGGACGAGTGATCTTGTCAGCAAACTGACGGGCATGGCCGTTCCCCGCAATAAAGCAATCGTCGGAGATAACGCTTTCGCACATGAGTCCGGCATTCACCAAGACGGTTTCCTGAAAGAAAAATCAACATATGAAATCATTTCACCGGAACTTGTCGGCGTGACTGCTGATGCGCTCGTACTCGGAAAGCATTCCGGACGCCATGCGTTCAAAGACCGCCTGAATGCGCTTGGATTCCAGTTTGATAGTGAGGAAATCAATAAATTTTTTACGATGTTTAAAGAACTGACCGAAAAGAAAAAAGAAATCACCGATGATGACTTGATTTCTCTTATTTTAGAAGAAAAAGTGACAGACAAAAAAATCGGCTATGAATTTTTGTCTCTGCAAGTGCATTACGGGACGTCTCAGGTGCCGACTGCAACAGTCTCTTTAAAAAATCAGGAAAACGAACAGCTGATTCAAGAGGCGGCAACGGGGGCGGGCAGCGTAGAAGCCGTTTATAATACGCTCGGGCGCTGCATCGATAAAAATATTGAACTGACAGACTACCGCATCCAATCCAACCGGAAAGGCGAAGACGCGCTGGCTCAAGTTTTTGTCAGAGTGACCGTGAACGGAAAAGAAACATCAGGGCGGGGAATCGCGCAGGATGTTCTGGAAGCTTCTGCAAAAGCATATTTGAACGCCGTGAACCGGCAATTGGTGCTGGATTGCAATATAGACGGATTAAAGAGACAGACTGCGGTCGGCTCGTAATAGAAAGGAGAACGTTTGATTTGAAAAAACGTATTGCTTTGCTGCCCGGTGACGGAATCGGACCGGAAGTGGCGGAATCAGCGGCAGATGTATTGAAAAGCGTCGCCGAACAATTCGGACATGAATTTGAATTTGAAAACGGGCTGATCGGGGGAGCGGCTATTGACGCCCACCAAAACCCCCTTCCTGAGGAGACGGTGGCTCTTTGTGAAAGATCCGACGCCATCCTGCTCGGGGCAGTCGGCGGGCCGAAATGGGACCAAAATCCTCCGGAGCTCAGACCGGAAAAAGGCCTGCTCGGCATTAGAAAAAAACTCGGCCTGTTTGCCAATCTGCGTCCCGTGACCGTATTTGAAAGCTTGTCTGAGGCGTCTCCGCTGAAAAAAGAATATATCAGCGGCGTCGACTTTGTAATCGTCAGGGAACTGACGGGCGGCCTCTACTTTGGAGAACCGAGCAGACAGTATGTCAATGAAGCGGGAGAAAAGGAAGCGGTCGATACCCTTTTTTATAAGAAAGAAGAAATCGCACGCGTTGTCAGAGAAGCCTTTAAGATGGCTGCCGGCAGAAAAGGAAAAGTGACGTCCGTTGATAAGGCGAATGTGCTTTCTTCAAGCAGGCTGTGGCGGGAAACCGCAAATGAAATCGCAAAAGAATTTCCTGATGTGACGCTTGAACATATGCTTGTCGATAATGCCGCGATGCAGCTCATCTACGCTCCGAGCCAGTTTGACGTCATCGTAACTGAGAATATGTTCGGCGATATTTTAAGCGATGAAGCCTCCATGCTGACAGGCTCGCTCGGCATGCTGCCGTCAGCTAGTTTATCAAGTTCAGGTCTTCACTTGTTTGAACCCGTGCATGGATCTGCGCCTGACATCGCCGGTAAAGGGATGGCAAATCCGTTTGCGGCGATTTTATCAGCGGCGATGCTTTTGAGAACATCTTTCGGGCTTGAAAACGAAGCGCAGGCGGTGGAAAAAGCGGTCGCAAAGGTGCTTGCAGATGGCAGCCGTACACGTGATATCGCCCGGGACGGCCAATATGCCGGAACGCATGACATTACTGAAAAAGTAAAAGCCGCATTAGCCGGCTCGAATACAAAATCTATAGTGTGACGCTTTAAAGAAAGCGGTCTTAGTTCATAGGTAGAGGGAGGAAACAAAGATGATGCCTCGAACAATCATCGAAAAGATTTGGGATCGGCATGTTGTAAAAAGCGGTGAAGGAAAACCCGACCTTCTCTATATTGATCTGCACCTCATTCATGAGGTGACGTCTCCTCAGGCGTTTGAAGGGTTAAGACAGAAGGGGAGAAAGGTCAGACGGCCGCAGAATACATTCGCAACGATGGACCACAATATTCCGACCGTCAACCGTTTTGACATTAAAGATGAAGTCGCAAAGCGCCAAGTAACTGCGCTTGAACGGAATTGTGAGGAGTTTGGCGTCCGTCTTGCGGATCTTCACAGCGCAGACCAGGGAATCGTTCACGTAGTCGGGCCTGAGCTTGGTCTGACACTTCCGGGGAAAACGATCGTTTGCGGAGACAGCCATACATCGACTCACGGTGCATTCGGGGCGCTTGCCTTCGGTATCGGCACAAGTGAGGTGGAGCATGTTCTTTCCACACAGACACTATGGCAGCAGCGGCCGAAAACGCTTGAAATCCGCGTTGACGGAACGCTCCAAAAAGGAGTGACCGCGAAGGATGTCATCTTGTCGGTCATCGGAAAATACGGGGTGAAATTCGGTACCGGATATGTCATTGAATACACCGGGGAAGTATTCAGAAACATGTCTATGGACGAACGCATGACGGTCTGCAATATGTCAATAGAAGCGGGAGCACGGGCGGGACTGATCGCTCCGGATGACACGACGATTGAATATTGTAAAAACCGTAAATACGCGCCAAAAGGCGAGGAATTTGAAAAAGCCGCCGCAGAATGGAAAGCATTAAAAACCGATCCGGGCGCCGTATACGATCATTCCATCGTGCTAGACGGCAGCGAGATTTCTCCAATGGTAACATGGGGCGTCAATCCCGGTATGGTTCTTCCGGTCGATGCCCAAATACCGGCGCCGGAAACGATTGATTCTGAAGACGGTAAAAAAGAAGCCATCCGCGCGTACGAATACATGGGAATCTCACCGAATCAAAAAATTGAAGATATTAAAGTCGAGCATGTGTTTATTGGCTCCTGTACAAATTCGCGGATGACCGATCTTCGCCAGGCTGCGGATATGATCAAAGGCCGAAAAGTCGCTGACAGCGTCAGAGCCATTGTGGTCCCGGGTTCTCAAAGCGTGAAACAGCAGGCCGAAGAAGAAGGGCTGCACCGCGTGTTTCTCGAGGCCGGATTTGAATGGAGAGAATCAGGCTGCAGCATGTGCCTCAGTATGAACAATGATGTCGTGCCTGAAGGGGAACGATGCGCTTCCACTTCCAACCGCAACTTCGAAGGCAGACAGGGAAAAGGCGCGAGAACACACCTTGTCAGTCCGGCGATGGCGGCAATGGCAGCCATTCACGGGCATTTCGTCGATGTAAGAAAGTTTTATCAAGAAAAAACAGTTGTGTAAGGAGTGCGCGAAAAGATGGAACCTTTAAAAACGCATACGGGAAAAGCGGCCGTCTTAAATCGGATCAACGTCGATACGGACCAGATTATTCCGAAACAGTTTTTGAAAAGAATTGAAAGAACAGGATACGGCAGATTCGCGTTTTTTGATTGGAGATACCTTGAGAACGGTGAGCCTGATCCTGAATTTGAATTAAACCGCAAAGTCTATGAAGGCGCGTCCATATTAATTGCCGGAGAGAATTTCGGCTGCGGATCATCCCGTGAGCACGCTCCTTGGGCGCTGGATGATTACGGCTTCAAAATCATCATTGCTCCGTCATTTGCCGATATTTTTCATCAAAACTGTTTTAAAAACGGTATGCTTCCCATCCGTATGCCGTATGATCAGTGGAAAAAACTCGCCGGTCAATATGAAAATCAGTCCCTTAACATGACGGTTGATTTGGAAAACCAGCTCATTCACGACAGTGAAGGCAAAGAGATTTCATTTGAAGTCGATCCGCACTGGAAGGAAATGCTGATTAACGGTTATGATGAAATTTCATTAACGCTTCTGCTGGAGGACGACATTCAGCAGTTTGAATCGAAAAGAAGTTCTTGGCTTCAAGCCTGAAAAAAGCCGACCGGATCTGTCCGGCGGCTTTTTTTACCGTGCGCACCATCCTTTCTTGTGTTTCCTGACGCGTGTTGATACACTTGAAAAAAATAGCGCCTGAAAGGAAATAAAGTATGACGCATGACAAGAAAAAAGCTGATATCATTCCTTTCCCCCGTCTGAAAGAACGCTTGGTTGATAAAGGGATGGCCGCCATGAAGGATAAACAGTATCAGGAGGCCCTCGAACTGTTCTCAGAGGCGGTAAGCCACGGCGATACCGAGTCCGACGTACATTTAGGCATGGCGATTTGTTTTCTGGAACTCGGGGAATTGGAAGAAGCAAAACAAGTTTGCGAGAAAATGCTGAATGAAGGGTACGGCCATTATTTCACCGTACTGCAAGTGTACATGACCATTTTAATTCAGCTGAAACAATATGAAGAAGTCAAAAGCACAATTGAAGCTGTGCTGGAAGAAAACCAGCTGCCCGCAGAAAGTGCGGAGCAATTCTACCGGCTGCTCGAATTCAGCCGCAAAATGACCGATCCCGACCAGCAGGATGAAGCGTGGGAGGAGGAATACGAGGACATTCTTGATGCGGAAAAAGTGCTGAACAGCCCCGCTGAACAAATGAATCTGATTCATTCTCTCAAAGACCGCAATATTGCAAAATACACGGGTCTCTTAAAAACGATTCTTCAAGATCCGGGCGCTCATCCTCTTATCAAGACGATGATTTTGACGCTGATGGCGGACCATGACTACAGCAAGCCGGTCCATATTACAAAATTCGGCGATTCAATGACCGCGGTTCCGAGTGAAACGGTTCAGCCTGATGCGGCTCCGATTTTGCATCGCGTTCTCCGGGTGCTTGATGAAACGCTCGGCAATGAAAACCCTACATTATACGCTGCCGTCGAGGAGCTGTGGAGAAGGCATCTGTACGTTCTGCACCCTTTTATGCCGAAGTTTTTGAACGCAGATTTATGGGCGGCGGCGCTTCATAAGGTCGGTTACGAGATGCACGGCATTGACATTGAGCAGGAGGAACTTCATATGATGTACGAGTTTGACAGCCGCGAACTCGAAGAAGCCTGCTCGATGATTAAGGATATTGAAGAAATTTCTTATTTGTAAATCACACCATATAGTTGAAAGCGGTAGGCGTTATGTTATAATATAGTGGTTGTATTTATGTATAGCGGTTTAACTGAAATGAGAATTACGGTTGGACAGGCTGCCAGTTCATTACATAATGATTCTGATTCAAAGCGGTTTTTTCTTTGACAAAGCCGCGGATTGCTTTAGAATGGAAGACCGACACAACCTGAATAGATTTTTGGAGGGAAACACATGTCTGTAAAATGGGAAAAACAAGAAGGCAACGAAGGCGTATTAACGGTTGAAGTTGATGCGGATACGTTCAAAACAGCTCTTGATGATGCATTTAAAAAAGTAGTAAAACAGGTTTCTATTCCTGGATTCCGCAAAGGGAAAGTTCCCCGCGGTTTATTCGAACAGCGTTTCGGCGTTGAAGCTCTTTACCAGGATGCTTTAGATATTTTACTTCCTGTAGAATACCCTAAAGCGGTTGAAGAAGCCGGCATTGAGCCTGTAGACCGCCCTGAAATCGATGTTGAAAAAATCGAAAAAGGCGAAAGCTTGATTTTCACTGCAAAAGTGACTGTAAAACCGGAAGTGAAACTTGGCGATTACAAAGGCTTAGGAATCGAAAAAGATGACACTGCCGTTACTGACGAAGATGTACAAAACGAACTTAAAGCTCTTCAAGAGCGTCAGGCTGAGCTTGTCGTGAAAGAAGAAGGCGCTGTTGAAAACGGCGATACAGTCGTTCTTGACTTCGAAGGTTTCGTTGACGGCGAAGCGTTTGAAGGCGGAAAAGCTGAGAACTACTCACTTGAAGTAGGATCAGGTTCATTCATCCCGGGCTTCGAAGAGCAGTTAACAGGCCTTGAAGCAGGCGCTGAAAAGGATGTTGAAGTAACATTCCCTGAAGAGTACCACGCTGAAGAGCTTGCCGGAAAACCAGCTGTTTTCAAAGTGAAAATTCATGAAATCAAAGCGAAAGAGCTTCCTGAGCTTAACGACGAATTCGCAAAAGACATTGACGAAGAAGTTGAAACGCTTGCTGAATTAACTGAGAAAACAAAAAAACGCCTTGAAGAAGCAAAAGAAAACGAAGCTGACGCTAAATTGCGTGAAGAGCTTGTTCTGAAAGCATCTGAAAACGCTGAAGCTGATGTTCCTCAAGCGATGATCGACACTGAGCTTGACCGCATGCTGAAAGAATTCGAACAGCGTCTGCAAATGCAAGGCATGAACCTTGAGCTTTACACTCAATTCTCAGGCCAAGACGAAAACGCGTTAAAAGAGCAAATGAAAGAAGATGCCGCAAAACGCGTAAAATCAAACCTGACTCTTGAAGCGATCGCTCAAGCAGAAAACCTTGAAGTAACGGACGAAGAAGTTGAAGCTGAGCTGACTAAAATGGCTGAAGCTTACAACATGCCGGTTGAAAACATTAAGCAGGCAATCGGTTCAACTGACGCGATGAAAGAAGATTTAAAAGTTCGAAAAGCAATTGATTTTCTTGTAGAAAACCGTTAATATGGTTCATAATAATAGACATAATAAAACAGGGCGCGATTAATTCGTGCCTTGTTTTGTACAATTATGATATAACTCTTTTTCTTGGGGCAAGATAGTCATTGCCGGGCTGTTTTTCGTCATACATATAGAATGTGCAAGTGCGAAACACATTGTTACCGTCTTACTGGAAAGTATGGTAAAATGCAATACATACTCGATCGTAGCAAGAACCGTTTTCTTTTGCCCTTCAGGTAAAAGAAAAAGTGAGACAAGATTAAGGGGTGAAAGAATGTTTAAATTCAACGAGGAAAAAGGACAATTGAAATGCTCGTTCTGCGGAAAAACGCAAGATCAGGTTCGTAAGCTGGTTGCAGGACCGGGTGTATATATATGCGACGAATGTATTGAGCTCTGTACAGAAATCGTAGAGGAAGAGCTTGGTACAGAAGAAGAAGTCGAATTTAAAGACGTTCCGAAGCCGCAGGAAATCCGTGAGATTCTGAATGAATATGTCATCGGACAGGATCAGGCGAAGAAATCACTTGCGGTTGCGGTATACAACCATTACAAACGCATCAACTCCAACAGTAAAGTGGATGATGTCGAGCTTTCTAAAAGTAATATTTCTTTAATCGGACCGACTGGAAGCGGGAAAACACTTCTTGCCCAGACGCTTGCGCGTATTCTGAACGTGCCGTTTGCGATCGCGGACGCTACATCTCTGACTGAAGCCGGATATGTCGGTGAGGACGTAGAAAACATCCTCCTCAAGCTGATTCAGGCAGCAGACTATGATGTGGAAAAAGCAGAAAAAGGTATTATTTATATCGATGAAATCGATAAAGTAGCGCGAAAATCTGAAAACCCGTCCATTACACGTGACGTATCAGGCGAAGGCGTTCAGCAGGCGCTGCTGAAAATTCTTGAAGGAACGGTTGCAAGCGTGCCGCCTCAAGGAGGACGCAAACATCCTCATCAGGAATTCATCCAGATCGATACGACGAACATCCTGTTCATTTGCGGCGGTGCATTTGACGGCATCGAACAAATCATCAAACGCCGTCTCGGACAAAAAGTCATCGGCTTCGGCTCTGATAATAAAGCGGCAGACCTGGAAAAAGAAGAACTGCTTTCTAAAGTTCTTCCTGAAGACTTGCTCCGTTTCGGTCTGATTCCTGAATTCATCGGCCGTCTTCCTGTCATTGCAAGCCTTGAGCAGCTTGACGAAACGGCACTGGTTGAAATTCTGACTAAACCGAAAAACGCACTCGTCAAACAATACAAGAAAATGTTAGAACTTGATGATGTCGAGCTTGAATTTGAAGACGAGGCATTATCTGAAATTGCGAAAAAAGCGATCGAGCGTAAAACAGGCGCACGCGGCCTGCGTTCTATCATTGAAGGCATCATGCTTGACGTCATGTTTGATCTGCCGTCCCGCGATGATATCGAAAAATGTGTCATTACCGGAGCGACAGTCGCAGACGGTGAAGCACCGCGTCTTGTATTAAAAGACGGCACAGTTGTCGGCCAAGATAAAACATCAGCATAACATGACAAAACCTCCTGACTCGAATTGATCAGGAGGTTTTTTTTCTTGTCCTGACCCTTCTGAAAATGTTTATTCCGGGCTTTGCTGGGAGATACTAGCGGACAGAGGAATGAATTGGATACATAAATCGTTTTTTCAGGAGGGACCAGCATGAGTTGGACAGGGATCGCATTATTTGTACAGCTGTTTTTCGGGATAGTCATCGGATTATATTTTTGGAATCTGCTCAAAAACCAGCGTACACAAAAAGTGACGATAGATAAAGAATCAAAAAAAGAAATGGAACAGCTGCGCAAAATGCGCGCCATCAGTTTATCAGAACCTTTATCAGAAAAGGTGCGGCCGAAAAGCTTTCAGGACATTGTCGGCCAGGGAGACGGAATTAAAGCGTTAAAAGCAGCGCTTTGCGGACCGAACCCGCAGCACGTCATTATTTACGGTCCTCCGGGAGTCGGAAAAACGGCTGCGGCGCGGCTGGTATTGGAAGAAGCGAAAAAACATAAACAGTCACCGTTTCAAAAGCAGGCTGTATTTGTTGAACTTGATGCCACGACCGCGCGATTTGATGAACGGGGCATTGCCGATCCGCTTATCGGTTCAGTGCATGATCCGATTTATCAGGGAGCGGGTGCGATGGGCCAAGCAGGCATTCCGCAGCCGAAACAGGGGGCTGTGACTCATGCGCACGGCGGCGTACTATTTATTGATGAAATCGGCGAGCTTCACCCGATTCAGATGAATAAAATGCTGAAGGTGCTTGAAGATCGAAAAGTATTTTTAGACAGTGCGTATTACAGTGAAGAAAATACGCAAATACCGAATCACATTCATGATATTTTTCAAAATGGGCTTCCGGCAGATTTCCGTTTGATCGGAGCGACAACGAGAATGCCGAATGAAATTCCGCCGGCCATCCGTTCGCGCTGTCTTGAAGTATTTTTCCGCGAGCTGGAAAAGGATGAACTTAAAATCGTTGCGAAAAAAGCAGCCGACAAAATTCAGAAAGAGATTTCTGACGAAGCTCTCAGTGTGCTGACCACATATACGAGAAACGGACGTGAAGCCGTCAATATGATCCAGATCGCCGCCGGCATGGCGGTGACTGAGGACAGAAAAGAAATTACGACAGAAGATATAGAATGGGTTGTTCATTCCAGTCAGCTTACACCTAAAAATGAGCAGAAAATCGCCGATGAACCGCAAGTCGGCATCGTGAACGGACTTGCCGTCTACGGGCCGAACAGCGGCGCATTGCTGGAAATCGAAGTGAATGTCACGCCTGCGCAGGACAAAGGCAAAGGAAGCCTGAATATCACGGGAATTGCAGAGGAAGAAAGCATCGGCAGCCAATCGAAGTCGATCCGCCGCAAAAGCATGGCGAAGGGATCTGTGGAAAATGTTCTGACGGTTCTGCGCACAATGGGCATCAAATCTTCAGACTATGACATTCACGTCAATTTTCCGGGCGGAGGCCCGATTGACGGACCTTCAGCAGGTATCGCGATGGCCGCGGGGATTTTTTCCGCGATTCACCGCATCCCGATCGACCATACGGTGGCGATGACGGGAGAAATCAGCCTGACGGGGCTTGTCAAACCGATCGGCGGCGTCATTCCGAAAATTAAAGCCGCAAAACAGGCCGGAGCAAAAACGGTCATTATCCCATATGAAAATCAGCAGTCCATTCTGAAACGAATAGACGGAATCACCATTAAAGCGGTAAAAACGTTCCAGGAAGTGCTGGACGTCATATTGGTTGACCCTCCTTCAGAACAAAAACCGTTTGATATCCAAATGAATAAAGAATCCGTATAAACCCCATTTTTATAATGGGGTTTTTTTATGGAGGACATCTTTTCCTTTTTCAGAACAGAAAGAAAGGGTATACTACGAAGAGACTGTTTTATATACAGGGCAGGCGGATAAGCCGATTAAAGCCCGATCCCGGAATTGTACAACGATGAAAAAGTTGTATTATAATGGTTCATACTAAAGTCACGGAGGTGTCAGTCACATGGCAGAAGATACAAAACGCAGCATCCCGCTCCTCCCTTTAAGAGGCTTATTGGTATACCCGACAATGGTTTTACATTTAGATGTAGGCCGTGACAAGTCGGTTCAGGCTCTTGAACAGGCAATGATGCATGATCATATGATTTTTTTAGCCACTCAGCAGGATATTTCGATAGACGAACCGGGTGAAGAGGATATTTTCGCCGTCGGCACTTATACAAAAATTAAACAGATGCTGAAGCTGCCCAACGGTACGATCAGAGTGCTTGTAGAAGGAATTCAGCGGGCGCAGATCCTTGAATACACCGAGCTCGAAGATTATACTTCGGTCGATATACAGCTGATGCGTGAGGATGATTCAAAAGACGTGGAAGACGAAGCGCTTATGCGGACGCTGCTGGACCATTTTGACCAGTACATAAAAATTTCTAAAAAAATCTCCGCAGAAACGTATGCGGCTGTGACTGATATTGAAGAGCCCGGCAGAATGGCGGATATCGTCGCTTCTCATCTCCCGCTGAAATTAAAGGACAAGCAGGACATTTTAGAAACGGCGGATATTAAAGAACGTCTGAATAAGGTCATCCGTTCCATTCATAATGAAAAAGAAGTGCTGGAGATTGAGAAAAAAATCGGTCAGCGCGTCAAACGTTCGATGGAACGCACTCAAAAGGAATACTACTTGCGTGAACAGATGAAAGCCATTCAGAAGGAGCTTGGCGACAAAGAAGGAAAAACCGGCGAAGTTCAGTCGCTCACGGAAAAGATAGAAGAAGCAGGCATGCCTGAGCGTGTCAAAGAAACGGCGCTTAAGGAATTAAGCCGTTACGAAAAAGTGCCGTCAAGCTCAGCGGAAAGCTCTGTTATCCGCAACTATATCGACTGGCTCATCGCCCTTCCGTGGTCAGATGAAACAGAAGATAAACTTGATATTAAAAAAGCCGGGGAAATCTTAGATAAAGAGCACCACGGCTTAGAGAAAGTGAAAGAGCGGATTTTGGAGTATTTGGCCGTGAAACAGCTGACGAAAACGCTGAAAGGGCCGATTCTTTGTCTGGCCGGACCTCCGGGAGTCGGCAAAACATCTCTTGCAAAATCAATCAGTACGAGCATGGGGCGCCGTTTTGTGAGAATTTCACTGGGCGGAGTGCGCGATGAGTCTGAAATCCGCGGGCACCGGCGTACATACGTCGGAGCGATGCCGGGCCGTATTATACAGGGGATGAAAAAAGCCGGCAAACAAAATCCGGTTTTTCTCCTGGATGAGATCGACAAAATGTCGTCTGATTTCAGAGGCGATCCGTCTTCGGCGATGCTTGAGGTGCTGGATCCGGAACAAAACAGCACATTCAGCGACCACTATATTGAAGAGACGTTCGATTTATCGAAAGTGCTGTTTATCGCGACTGCGAATAACCTTGCTTCCATCCCGGGCCCTCTCAGAGACAGAATGGAGATTATCAGCCTGTCAGGCTACACTGAAAACGAAAAGCTGGAGATCGTGAAGGACCACCTGCTTCCGAAACAAATCAAAGAGCACGGGCTCACAAAGAGCAACCTGCAGATTCGGGACCAGGCGATTACAGACATCATCCGCTACTACACGAGGGAAGCCGGCGTGAGAACGCTTGAACGCCAGATTGCCGCCATTTGCCGAAAGGCTGCAAAAGCCATTGTGTCTGAGGAGAGAAAACGCATTACCGTTACAGAGAAAAATCTGGCCGACTATCTCGGAAAACGGATATTCAGATACGGACAGGCGGAAACCGAAGATCAAATCGGGGTTGTCACGGGGCTTGCGTATACGACGGTCGGCGGAGATACGCTGTCAATCGAAGTGTCATTGTCACCGGGAAAAGGAAAGCTGATTCTGACCGGGAAGCTTGGAGATGTCATGCGGGAATCAGCGCAGGCCGCTTTCAGTTATGTCCGCTCGAAAGCGGAACAGTTCGGAATCGATCCGAAATTCCATGAGAAGTATGACATTCATATCCATGTCCCTGAAGGAGCGGTGCCGAAAGACGGCCCTTCTGCCGGAATTACGATGGCCACGGCGCTCGTTTCAGCATTAACGGATCGTGCGGTAAAACGCGAAGTCGGTATGACGGGAGAAATCACGCTGCGGGGCCGCGTGCTTCCGATCGGCGGACTGAAAGAAAAGGCGCTCGGCGCGCACAGAGCGGGCCTGACCACTATTATTGCGCCTAAAGATAACGAAAAAGATATAGAGGATATTCCAGAAAGCGTCAGAGAAGGACTGAAGTTTATATTCGTTTCTCACCTGGATGACGTTTTGGAACATGCCTTAGTAGGAGAGAAGAAATGAAAGTCACAAAGTCAGAAATCGTGATCAGCGCGGTCAAACCCGAACAGTACCCTAATGGGGGGCTTCCGGAAATCGCGCTGGCGGGAAGATCAAATGTAGGAAAGTCATCTTTTATCAATTCATTAATCAATCGGAAAAACTTGGCCAGAACGTCATCAAAACCGGGGAAAACACAGACCCTAAACTTTTACATCATCAATGATGAATTGCATTTTGTCGACGTTCCCGGGTACGGATTTGCGAAAGTTTCCAAAAGCGAGCGGGAAGCATGGGGGAGAATGATTGAAACCTATATGACGACCCGCGAAGAGCTGAAAGCCTGCGTGCAGATTGTCGACCTCAGGCACGCGCCGTCTGCTGAAGACGTGAACATGTATGAATTCCTGAAGTATTACGGCATTCCCGTCATCGTTATCGCGACAAAAGCGGATAAGATTCCAAAAGGAAAATGGGACAAGCACTTAAAGGTTGTCAAACAGACGCTTGATATGGATCCTGAAGACGAGCTGATTTTATTTTCCTCTGAAACGAAAAAAGGCAAAGATGAAGCATGGGGAGCCATTAAAAAAATGATCAGCCGGTAATGAAAAACCCAAAACGCAGTGCGTTTTGGGTTTTATCGTATAGTTTTGTTCCGCTTGATAAACAATAATAAAAGGCTGATTCCGATGAAAACATACGGCCAGTATGTTTTGAAGTGTTCCGTCGGAATATGGACGGACTCCAGCCACGCCGTAATTTGTTTAAAGAAGTATAAAAAGAGGGAAAAACCAATCATGGCAGCCGCTTCGTATACATATTCTTTTCTGGCTGCCGCAAATAAGGAGAATCCGAAGACGAAGAGAATCATTTCAAAATCTCCCGGCCACCATGAGAGCTCAGGTTTGGCGAAAAAGTGTAAACCTATGCCGAAAAGAAGCATGCCGATCAGGACGTGAGGCCCGGCCGCTTCCTTTTTGCCCTGATACAAGAGCACGGCACCCAAAAGCATAAGGAGCACCGGCCATTCCCCCTGATTCGCAAACAGGTGAACCTGTCCGCTCTGAAGCCATGCGAATAATGAAGCGGCAAGCAGAAGTCCCGGTAATAAAATTGATGTTTTTTTCATCCTGTCACCTACCCGCAGTAAAGGATTTTTAGTATGATGATTACAGTGGAAACGAGCTTTTTATACTATAGCATAACATTTTTGAAATCTGTTCACATTTTCCCGAAGAAACTATGTTATAATTATTATAAATAATAAATTCTATGTTAGAATGATTATAAATAAATTGCGATGTACGGGGGTGCATGAAAGCGATGCATATTCTTGTTGTGGGAGTAGATTATAAATCCGCCCCTATTGAAATACGCGAAAAAATAAGTTTTCAGCCGGATGAGCTTGCAGAAGCGATGCTTCGTTTAAAAGAAGAAAAAAGCGTTCTTGAAAACATTATCGTGTCAACCTGCAACCGCACCGAAATATATGCGGTGGTCGACCAGCTTCATACCGGCCGTTATTATATAAAGACATTTTTATCCGAATGGTTCTCGCTGCCGAAAGAAGAGCTGTCTCCGTTTCTGAAATTTTATGAGAGTGACGCGGCGATCGAGCATTTATTCCGTGTGGCGTGCGGCTTGGATTCCATGGTCATCGGAGAAACGCAAATACTCGGCCAGGTCCGCTCAAGCTTTAAAACGGCGCAAGCAGAAAAGACGATCGGCACCATTTTCAATGAGCTGTTTAAACAGGCGGTGACCGTCGGCAAACGCACGCATGCCGAAACCGATATCGGCGCCAATGCCGTTTCCGTCAGTTACGCCGCCGTTGAACTCGCGAAAAAAATCTTCGGCTCATTGTCAAATAAGCACATTTTGATTCTCGGTGCGGGAAAAATGGGCGAGCTCGCCGCAGAAAACCTGCACGGTCAGGGCATCGGCAAAGTAACGGTCATCAACAGAACGTTTTTGAAGGCAAAAGCGCTTGCTGACCGTTTCTCAGGAGAAGCGCGCAGCTTAAACCAGCTTGAACATGCACTTGCTGAAGCTGATATTTTAATCAGTTCGACAGGCGCAAGTGATTTCGTCGTGTCTAAAGAAATGATGGAGAGAGCGGGCAGACAGCGGAAAGGCCGTCCGTTATTTATGGTGGATATCGCTGTGCCGAGAGATCTCGATCCGGCGCTGAACGATCTTGAAGGTGTTTTTCTGTACGATATTGATGACCTTGAAGGAATCGTTGAAGCCAACTTACAAGAACGCCGTGAAACCGCTGAAAAAGTCGAGCTGTTTATTGAAGCGGCAATTGTTGAGTTTAAGCAGTGGCTTAATACGCTCGGCGTCGTGCCGGTCATTTCGGCGCTGCGTGAAAAGGCGCTGTCCATCCAGTCCGATACGATGCAGAGCATTGAGCGCAAGCTGCCTCATCTGACGGTAAGAGAGAAAAAACTTCTCAGCAAACATACGAAAAGCATCATTAACCAAATGCTGCGCGACCCGATTCTGAAAGCGAAAGAGCTTGCGGCTGAAGCGGATTCAGATGAAAAGCTGAAGCTGTTTATGCAGATTTTCGATATTGAGGAAGAGGCCGGCCGCCAGCTGGACAAAAGCCTGGATAACCGCCAGACGGTTCATTCGTTTCAAAAGGCAGAAGCAAAAACGGGCTTACGTCCGCTTGTAAGTGAGTGAGGGCTGTATGATTGATACAGCAATGGCAAGACTTAATGAAGCGACAATTGTTATTTATGCAGTAAGCGTCCTTTTTTACTTTATAGATTTTCTTCAACACAACCGGAAGGCTGGGAAAATGGCCTTCTGGTTGCTTTCTATTGTCTGGACTCTGCAAACCGTCTATCTTTCTTATTTTATGTGGCAGACGGGCAGATTTCCGGTCTTGAATATTACGGAGGCCCTTTACTTTTATGCGTGGGTGCTTGTCACGCTCTCACTTGTGGTCACGCAGATTCTGCGCGTTGATTTTATCGTGTTTTTCACGAATGTCATCGGTTTCTCGATGATTGCGATCCATACGTTTTCACCGACGGATCAGCATTCGGCCGCTTTTTCCGGCCAGCTGGTCTCAGAGCTTTTGGTCATTCATATTACAATGGCGATTCTGTCTTACGGCGCTTTTTCCCTTTCTTTTGTCTTTTCGCTTCTTTATCAGTTTCAATATTCTTTATTAAAGAAGAAAAAATGGGGAAAATGGCTGTTGAGAATTGAAGATTTGTCAAAACTTGATTATATGGCTTACGTTTTAAATGTCATCGGGGTTCCGATGCTGCTGTTGAGCCTGATATTAGGCGTGATCTGGGCGTATGTGTCGCTGGAAACGCTGTACTGGTTTGATTCAAAAGTGCTCGGCTCGTTTATTGTGCTGCTTTTATACAGCTACTATTTATATATCAGATTGATTAAGGAACTGCAGGGAAAAGTGGCGGCGTTATGGAATTCAGCATGTTTTCTCGTGCTGATGATTAATTACTTCCTGCTCGGAAGCCTGTCGCAATTCCATTGGTTCAGTTAACGCACGCGCCCAAACAGATTCGGGAGGAAAGAAAATGAGAACGATTAAGGTAGGTTCCAGACGGAGCAAACTGGCTATGACCCAGACAAAATGGGTGATTAACAAACTGAAGGAATTGAACCCTTCCTATAACTTTGAAATCCGGGAGATTGTCACAAAAGGCGACCGCATCCTTGATGTTACACTGTCAAAAGTGGGCGGCAAAGGTTTGTTTGTCAAAGAGATTGAACAGGCGCTGCTGCATCAGGAGATTGATATGGCGGTTCACAGCATGAAAGACATGCCCGCCGTTTTGCCCGAGGGTCTTGTCATAGGCTGCATACCGAAACGTGAGGATCCGCGTGATGCGCTGATTTCAAAGGGGCATCAAAAGCTGGACGACATAAAAGAAGGAGGCATCATCGGCACCAGCAGTTTAAGAAGAAGCGCCCAGATTCTTGCTGAACGCCCAGATCTTACAATTAAGTGGATCAGAGGCAATATTGATACGAGACTTCAAAAGCTTGAAACGGAAGATTACGATGCTATTATTTTAGCGGCTGCGGGACTTTCGAGAATGGGCTGGAAAGATGATGTCGTATCTGAATTTCTCGAACCGGACCGCTGTCTGCCTGCGGTCGGCCAAGGCGCTCTTGCCATTGAATGCAGAGAGTCGGATGAGGAGCTTTTGAAGCTGTTTGCGCAATTTACCGATGAGTATACGCAGCGCACGGTGGCAGCCGAACGGGCTTTCTTACACGCGATGGAAGGCGGCTGCCAAGTGCCGATAGCCGGGTATGCGTCCGTCAATGACCGTGATGAGGTTGAATTGGTCGGTCTTGTCGCGTCTCCGGACGGAAAGACGATTTATAAAGAAACAGCGGCGGGACGTGATCCGGAAGAAATCGGGAAACGCTGTGCGGCGATGATGTCTGAAAAAGGAGCCAAAGCACTAATCGACAGCGTGAAACAGGAGCTCGATCAGGATGGCAATTGACCTTCCTTTACAAGGAAAGACCGTGCTCGTCACCCGGAACAAAAGACAGGCAGCACCGTTCCGAAAAAAAGTGGAGGCGCTCGGCGGAACGGCTGTTTCCGCCTCTCTGATCGCTTTTCAGGAAGCGCTCCCGGATGAATGTGCGGACAGTCTCCGGGAAGACCTTTCTGAGCCGGGATGGCTTGTGTTTACAAGCGTAAACGGTGTCCGGTTCTTTTTTTCCTATCTTGATCGGCACGGTCTTGCGCTTTCGGGACGGAAAAAAATCGCAGCCGTCGGTGAAAAGACTGCGCGCGCCCTGAAAGAGCGGGGAGCCCGGACGGATGCGATGCCTGACGAGTATGTGGCGGAATGTCTGGCTGATACTTTAAAACGGCACGCATCAGCTGCCGAACCCATTTCAGTGATAAAGGGCAATTTATCACGCGATGTCATAAAAGCGGAGCTTGAGCCGCTTGGCTATCAAATAAGGGAATGGGTGTTATACAATACCATTCAGGATGAAAAAGGCATGGACGAGCTGAGACGGGCTGCATCCCGCTCTCATTTTGATTTTATTACGTTTACCAGCTCATCGGCGGTCCATACGTTTATGCACGCGGTCGGAGACGGAGAAAAAGCGTGGGAAAACAGCGGTGCGAGCTATATCAGCATCGGCCCTTTGACAGAGAAAGCGCTCTTGGAATACGGGATCTCATCCCATGTGCCTGACACTTATACGATTGAAGGCATGCTGGACGTCATGTGCAGTATGTCGGGAAAGGATTGATAATGATGAATCAAACATTTAACAGACATCGCCGTTTGCGCGCGAACGCTGCGATGAGAGATTTAGTAAAAGAAACACGTCTTCACCCCTCAGATTTTATTTACCCGTTATTTGTCGTTGAAGGGCTCGAAGGAAAAAAAGAAGTTCCTTCCATGCCGGGGGTTTATCATGTATCACTCGATTTGTTAAAGGATGAAATGGCTGAGCTGATATCGCTCGGCATTAAGTCGGTCATCGTTTTCGGCGTGCCGGAAGAAAAAGACGCCTGCGGAACCCAGGCTTTTCACGATCACGGCATTGTGCAGAAAGGGATTGCTGAAATTAAAAAGCATTATCCTGAAATGATCGTCATCGCTGATACGTGTCTCTGTGAATACACGGATCACGGCCATTGCGGCGTCGTGAAAGACGGAGAAATCCTCAATGACGAGTCGCTTGAGCTGCTGGCTCAGACAGCCGTCAGTCAGGCCAAAGCCGGCGCTGATATCATCGCTCCTTCAAATATGATGGACGGTTTTGTCACAGTGATCAGGGAAGCGCTCGACAAAGAAGGATTCACGAATATTCCGATCATGTCTTATGCCGTGAAATATTCAAGTGAATTTTACGGTCCGTTCCGCGACGCGGCTGACAGCACGCCGCAGTTCGGAGACCGAAAAACATATCAGATGGATCCGGCCAACCGCTTGGAAGCGCTCCGTGAGGCTGAATCAGACGCGGCAGAAGGCGCTGACTTTTTAATCGTCAAACCGTCTATGTCATACTTAGATATTATGCGTGATGTGAAAAACCGCCATCACCTGCCGCTGGTCGCATATAATGTGAGCGGGGAGTATTCCATGGTGAAAGCGGCAGCCCAAAACGGCTGGATTAAAGAAAAAGAAATGGTGCTGGAAATTTTAACGGGCATGAAACGTGCAGGAGCCGATCTGATTATGACGTATCATGCAAAAGACGCAGCAAGATGGCTTGCTGAGTAACGATTTCATTTGACGGGAGCTGAGGCAGATGAGAAGCTATGAAAAATCAAAAGCCGCTTTTAAAGAAGCGCAGAAACTGATGCCGGGCGGAGTGAACAGCCCGGTGCGCGCGTTTAAATCAGTCGATATGGACCCGATCTTTATGCAGCGCGGAAAAGGATCGAAAATTTTTGATATTGACGGCAATGAATATATCGACTACGTCCTGAGCTGGGGGCCGCTCATTTTGGGCCACACGAACGACCGGGTCGTTGAAAGCCTGAAAAAAGTAGCCGAGAACGGGACAAGTTTCGGAGCATCTACTGAGGTGGAAAACGAACTGGCCAAATTGGTCATTGACCGTGTGCCGTCTGTTGAAATCGTGCGGATGGTCAGCTCCGGCACAGAGGCGACAATGAGCGCCCTGCGTCTGGCAAGAGGATATACCGGCCGAAACAAAATTTTGAAATTCGAAGGCTGTTACCACGGCCATGGTGATTCACTGCTGATCAAAGCGGGATCCGGAGTGGCGACACTCGGCCTTCCGGACAGCCCGGGCGTGCCGGAAGGAATAGCAATGAATACGATTACCGTTCCATACAACGACTTGGAAAGCGTTGCACTCGCATTCCGGGAGTACGGTGAAGATATTGCCGGGGTCATTGTTGAACCGGTAGCAGGCAATATGGGCGTTGTTCCGCCGCAGGAAGGCTTTTTACAAGGACTTCGCGACATGACGGAACAGTATGGCGCGCTGCTCATTTTTGATGAGGTCATGACCGGTTTTCGCGTGGATTATAACTGTGCGCAAGGGTATTTCGGCGTGACGCCTGACTTAACGTGTCTCGGCAAAGTCATAGGCGGCGGTCTTCCTGTCGGTGCGTATGGCGGAAAAGCTGACATTATGGAACGAATCGCGCCGAGCGGTCCGATCTATCAGGCTGGAACATTGTCAGGAAATCCGCTTGCCATGACAGCGGGACTTGAGACGTTACAGCAGCTCACACCTGAATCTTACCAAGAATTTGTGAAAAAAGGCGATATGCTTGAAGAAGGCATTTCAAAAGCAGCTGCAGCACATGGCATTCCGCACACGTTTAACCGGGCGGGTTCAATGATCGGCTTCTTTTTCACCAATGAGCCTGTCATTAACTATGAAGCAGCCAAATCTTCTGATTTAAAGCTGTTCGCCAAGTATTATAAAGGGATGGCCGACGCAGGCGTATTTCTGCCGCCGTCTCAATTTGAAGGATTGTTTCTCTCCACTGCGCATACAATGGAGGATATTGAAAATACCATTCAAGCCGCTGAGAAAGTGTTCCAGGCGATCAGCCGCTGATACCGAAAAGCCGATGCAAGCAAGACTTGTATCGGCTTTTTTCAATGCCTCCATTATCATATTTTTCCGGATTGCGGCATACACCTTTAGTGACATCTAATTGTATGGATTAGATGAAAGGAGGATATGAACTTGCCGCATAATCACCGATTGCAATTTTCTGTTGAAGAATCAATCTGTTTCCAAAAAGGACAGGAAGTTTCTGAATTACTTTCGATTTCATTAGACCCTGACATCAGGGTGCAGGAAGTAAATGATTATGTCTCAATTAAAGGATCATTAGAACTTACTGGCGAGTACAACATAGATCACAGCAGTCATTTTGAAGAGCTTGATAGGGAGCTGAGGCATGTAGAGGAAGTGAGGGCGAGGGAGGATGGCACGGCCGAGCTCATTCATTGTTTCCCGGTGGACATTACGATTCCGAAAAATAAAGTGAGCCACCTCAATGATGTTTTCGTATTTATCGATGCCTTTGATTATCAGCTGACGGATTCAAGGATCTTAACCATTCAGGCTGATTTGGCAATTGAAGGGCTGCTTGAGGAATCCGAGCCAAAAGAGCCGGAGATCCCTTTGTACGTGGCACCTGAATTTGCCAGAGAAGAAATGATCAATCTTGCCGGACATCATTCGGAGGACGAAAACGAACCAGAATTAATGATACGCCATGAGCCTGAAATACCTTTGAGTGTATCAAAAGAAGCAGCACAAGAAACCGAGAAGAACGAGGAAGAAACCCCGCCTTTAATCAGGCTGGAGGAAGAAGAGCAGGAAGCAGCCCCGATTCTGAGGGAGCACAAAGAAGAAGAGCAGGAAGCAGCCCCGATTCTGAGGGAGCGGGAAGAAGAAGAGCAGGAAGGAGCCCCGATTCTGAGGGAGCAGGAAGAAGAAGAGCAGGAAGCAGCCCCGATTCTGAGAGAGCAGGAAGAAGAAGAGCAGGAAGCAGCCCCGATTCTGAGAGAGCGGGAAGAGGAAGAGCAGGAAGCAGCCCCGATTTTGAGGGAGCGGGAAGAAGAAGAGCAGGAAGCAGCCCCGATTTTGAGGGAGCGGGAAGAAGAAGAGCGGGAGACTGCCCCAATTCTGAGGGAGCAGGAAGAGGTGCCGAAACCTGTTTCCTTTACTGAGCCTCCTCCTCCCGTTTCTTTCCAACACGAAGAAGAGCCGGAAGAAGCTGAGGAGCCTGCAATCATGTCGGCTGTGAGGAATGAACCTGTATTTGAGGATGATTCAGCAGAAGTCCAGGAAGAGCCAAAAGATGATATCGAAAAGGTTTTCCCTGCGTTCACTCTGACTCCGCATGCAGAAAAACCAAAAATTGCGGAACAGCCCTTCCTTCAAAAAGAAGAGCAGCCAGAGGCCGAGCCGCTTCTCCGTCAGAGTGATCATGAGACGGCAGAAGATGAAGATGAGCCTGCGGTTTTTCAAGAAGAGCAGGCGCCCGTTTATCGCGAGTTCGTTCCGGAACAGCAGGAAGAGGAATTTTACAGCGCTCCTAAGCTGCTTGAAGAAGAGGCTCAGGATGAAGTAGGGTTCGAAATTGAGGTAAGGAAGATGGCGCCGCCGGAGGAGGAAACCGGGAAGCCTCTCGATTTGTCTTTTCAGTTTTCCAAACTGCCGCCTGAGGAGCCGGCGCAAGCTGAACCGCCTGAGCCGCTTAAACCTGAAAGAAAGAATGAAGAAGCGGCAACGGGAACCGAGCAGAAGGAAAATGACAACTCACATTACTTGACAAAATTATTTACAAGGGAAGAAGAAAAGTTTTCAAGAATGAAAATTTGTATCGTACAGCAGCAAGATACTATCGACCGGGTGTGTGAACGATATGACATAACATCCCAGCAGCTCATCAGAACAAATGCTTTATCGTTTGATGACGAGCTTGAAGAAGGTCAGCTTCTGTATATACCTGAATATAATAACAGCCATGCGTAAGCACAAAGAGGCCGTAAAAATGTGGTGAATGGAATGGAAGCAGTCCAATCAGTGCTTCAGGAATACGGGCTGGCGGCTGAGTATATTGAGCCTGTCAGCCCGCATGTTTGGAAGGTCTACTCAAACTACGGCATTTTTGCTTTGAAACAGCTCAAGCCGGCCCGCAGCAGTGAATTTACGGATCTTATGATTGAGATTGAGGAGAAAGGCTACCGATCATTTGTGCCGATCTGCCGCACGTATGCCGGCGATTTTTTTGCGGGAACACAGACGGAGAATTCTTATTATTTAATGCCTTGGCTTCAGTACGATCAGGAAGAGGAACGGGACCAAAAACATGTTCACCTTTTTAAAGAGGTCGCGAAGCTCCACTCCGCGACTGTGCGGGACATCCAAATCCGGACTGAAGATATCAGCGGCTTTTATGAAGCAACGAAAAGAGATTGGGAAAATGATAAGCTTGTCTATGAACAATTCGCCGACCGGGCGGAAAAAGAGTGGTACCTTTCACCTTTTGAACTGCAAGCTGTTACGTATCTTACAGAAACGGTTTCCGCCGTCAATTTTGCTCTCGAACGTCTGGAAGAATGGTTTGACGCGGCAAAGGATCATGACAAGACGAGAGCGGTGATCAACCACGGCAGCTTATCGAGCCGCCACTTTCTGTATAATGATGCGGGATCGGGCTTTTTCACGAATTTCGAGAAAGCTGCGCTGGGCCCTCCGCAAAACGACCTGCTCGGCTTTTACTCCAGAATGTTCAGAAGCTATCCGAAAGCATGCCCGGAATGTCTGGACTGGTTTTATACGTATCACAAATCATTCCCGCTCCGTGAAGCGGAAATCAGCCTGTTTCTCAGCTATATGGCTTATCCGTCCGCCATGTACAAAGTGCTGAAACGGTATCAGACCGGCCAAAGGGGCTCTGAAAAAGAAGAGTGCACGCAATTATTAAGAGCGTTTTGGCAGATGAAAAATGTTGAGCCTTTTCTCATGAAGGTTCATCAGATTGAGCGGGAGAAAAAAATAAAAGCGGAAAACGAGTCCTCTTCATAACGGGACTCGTTTTTTTATATCCATTCCAAATGCAGGGCGCACGCTAAAAACAGCAGGATGGCAAGCAGCAGGACATCAAAAGTCGTCGGAAAGAAAATCGTCCTGATCCCCTGAAAGATCGTAATTGGGATAATGACTTGCACGGATACAAGGCGGACCTGTCTGGCCCACTGGGGGAGCGAATAAGAATTGAATTTTTTTCTCACGGGCAATTCCTCCTCACATTCGCCTTTCTATGTATCGTATGTAAGGGAAAGGGCGGGGTGCATGCCCATTTATGTATGACGGCAGCGGTTTTTGGAAAAGATGATTGACGAATCAAAAACACTTTTACTATAATAAAGAACATAATAAATAAGATCATGAGCTGATATAAATACACCTGCTTTGAACGGGAAGAGTACAAGAAAGACGCATGAAGAGAGAGAAGCTACTGTGCTGAAAGGCTTCTTATGCTGTCTCATTGGAAGGTCGCCCGGGAGCATAATTTCTTGAACATACAGTAGAGAAATTCGGGCCGCACCCGTTATCCGTTTAAGTGCATGAACAAATCTGTTCATGAAAAAAGGTGGTACCGCGAAAGAGCTTTTCGTCCTTTATCAGGATGAAGGCTCTTTTTTAGTTGCTCAGCCATTTCTAAACATGCTGGAGGGTTATCATGGATACAAACGAACAAACAATGCCGACAAAATATGATCCGTCTGCGATTGAAAAAGGCCGCTATGATTTTTGGCTGAAAGGAAAATATTTTGAAGCGGGCGGCGATCAAACGAAACAGCCGTATTCTGTCGTCATTCCGCCGCCGAACGTGACGGGCAGGCTGCACCTCGGACATGCGTGGGATACGACGCTGCAAGATATCGTTACGCGTATGAAACGCATGCAGGGCTATGACGTGCTCTGGCTTCCGGGCATGGACCACGCCGGCATCGCCACTCAGGCAAAAGTCGAAGCGAAACTCCGCGAACAGGGCACAAGCCGTTATGATCTCGGCCGTGAAAAGTTTTTAGAAGAAACGTGGAAGTGGAAGGAAGAGTATGCTGATTTCATCCGCAGCCAATGGGCCAAGATGGGGCTCGGACTCGATTATTCGCGCGAACGTTTCACTCTTGATGAAGGGCTGAACAAAGCAGTGCGGGAAGTATTCGTCAAGCTGTACAAAAAAGGCTTGATTTACAGAGGCGAATATATCATCAACTGGGACCCTGCCACAAAAACGGCTTTATCCGATATTGAAGTAATTTACAAAGACGTACAGGGCGCGTTTTATCATTTGCGCTATCCGTTAGCAGACGGTTCAGGCTCAATTGAAATCGCGACCACCCGTCCGGAAACGATGCTTGGCGACACGGCTGTCGCGGTTCATCCTGAAGATGAGCGCTACAAGCACTTAATCGGCAAAACGGTGATTCTGCCGATTACAAACCGCGAAATTCCGATCGTCGGCGATGATTATGTTGATATGGAATTCGGATCAGGCGCCGTTAAAATCACGCCTGCCCATGACCCGAATGATTTTGAACTCGGAAACCGCCACAATTTAGAGCGGATTCTCGTCATGAATGAAGACGGAACAATGAATGAAAAAGCGCTGCAATATAACGGCATGGACCGGTTTGAATGCCGCAAAAAACTCGTCAAAGATCTTCAGGAATCCGGTGTTCTCTTTAAAATCGAAGACCATATGCATTCTGTCGGACATAGTGAGAGAAGCGGCGCCGTTGTTGAGCCGTACCTGTCCACACAATGGTTTGTCAAAATGCAGCCGCTGGCCGATGCTGCGGTTGACCTTCAGTCAAAAGAAGAGAAAGTTCACTTCGTTCCTGACCGGTTCGAGAAAACGTACCTGCACTGGATGGAAAATATCCGTGATTGGTGTATTTCCCGTCAGTTGTGGTGGGGCCATCGCATCCCGGCTTGGTATCATAAAGAAACAAAAGAAGTGTACGTCGGCCTTGAGGCGCCTGAGGACAGTGAAAATTGGGAACAGGATTCAGACGTGCTTGATACATGGTTCAGCTCCGCGCTTTGGCCGTTTTCTACAATGGGCTGGCCTGATGAAAACGCTGAAGACTTTAAGCGGTATTACTCAACCGATGTTCTTGTAACGGGATATGACATCATTTTCTTCTGGGTATCCCGGATGATTTTCCAAGGTCTTGAGTTTACCGGCGAGCGTCCGTTCAAAGACGTGCTGATTCACGGCTTAATCCGTGACGAGCAGGGCAGAAAAATGAGTAAATCCCTTGGGAACGGCGTGGACCCGATGGATGTCATCGACAAGTACGGAGCGGATTCCCTGCGCTATTTCCTGGCAACCGGAAGTTCACCGGGACAGGATCTCCGTTTCAGCTATGAAAAAGTGGAATCCACATGGAATTTCGCAAATAAAATTTGGAACGCCTCCCGTTTTGCATTAATGAACATGGACGGCATGACGTATGACGAGCTTGATCTGTCCGGTGAAAAATCAGTTGCTGATAAGTGGATCCTCACAAGACTGAATGAAACGATAGAAGACGTAACCCAGCTTGCGGATCGTTATGAATTCGGTGAAGTCGGACGCCACCTGTACAACTTTATCTGGGACGATGTGTGCGACTGGTATATCGAAATGGCAAAGCTTCCGCTGTACGGGGAAGATGAAGCGGCGAAGAAAACAACCCGTTCTGTTCTGGCATATGTGCTTGACCAGACGATGCGTCTTCTTCACCCGTTTATGCCATTCTTAACGGAAGAAATCTGGCAGCACCTTCCTCATGAAGGCGAGTCAATCACGATCAGCTCTTGGCCGGTTCCGGTGCCGGAACATACGGATAAAGAGGCAGCGGCGGATATGAAACTGCTCGTTGAATTAATCCGTTCTGTCCGCAATATCCGGAGCGAAGTCAACACGCCGATGAGCAAGCAGGTTGAGCTTTACATTAAAACAGCTACCGAAGACATTGCCGGCCGCCTTGAGAAGAACCGTTCTTACGTTGAACGCTTTACGAATCCGAGCACGCTGAAAATCGGGACGGATATCACTGCGGCAGACAAAGCGATGACAGCGGTCGTCACCGGAGCGGAAGTCATTCTGCCGCTTGAAGGGCTGATTAACATTGATGAGGAGATCGCCCGTCTGCAAAAAGAATTCGACAAGCTGACAAAAGAGGTCGAACGCGTTCAGAAAAAACTCGGCAACGAAGGATTTATTAAAAAAGCTCCTGAGCATGTCATTGAAGAAGAACGCGGAAAAGAGAAAGACTACGCGGCAAAACGCGAAGCTGTCCGGCAGCGGATTGCAGAGCTGAAAGGCTGATAAAACAGCGGGGCGGTTTCCTAAGAAACCGCCTTGTTGTATAAAAGAGGGGATTTCATTGTTTAATACGTACAAAGAAGCGATCAGCTGGATTCACGGCAGACTCAAGTTCGGCGTTAAGCCAGGCCTTCTCCGTATGGAAAAGCTGATGGAAAAACTGGAACACCCGGAAAAGAACATTCGCGCCATTCATGTGGCGGGCACAAACGGCAAAGGATCGACCGTCGCTTTTATCCGTTCCGTGCTTCAAGAAGCCGGTTATACGGTCGGCACGTTCACATCGCCTTACATTATTACGTTTAATGAGCGTATCAGCGTCAACGGCACGCCGATTTCTGATGAGGAATGGAGAACGCTCGTTAATGACATAAAACCGATAGTCGATGAGCTTGATAAGACCGATGCCGGAACGGTGACAGAATTTGAAATCATTACAGCGTGTGCATTTTTATATTTTGCGGAGCGGGCTGATATCGATTTTGTCATTTTTGAAGCGGGGCTCGGCGGCACATTTGATTCAACCAATATTGTGAATCCGCTCCTGTCGGTCATTACAAGTATCGGACATGACCATATGGCGATTTTAGGCAATACCATCGAGGAGATCGCCGGGCAGAAAGCCGGTATCATTAAAAATTCCATTCCGGTCATTACGGGCGTCAATCAGCCGGAAGCACTCGGCGTCATTGAAGCGGAAGCCGAAAAAAAGCAGGCTCCGTATCAGTCACTATATAAAACGTGCAGACTGTTTAATGAAGCGGCGCTTCCGTCCGGTGAAAGCTTTTCGCTGGAAACGGAAACGAAATGCTATGAAAACATTCAAACGTCGCTGATCGGCATTCACCAAAGGCAGAATGCGGCATTGGCGATATTGGCCGCTGAATGGCTGAATCGCCTGGAAGCCGCAGCCATTTCTGAAGAAGCGATGCGAAACGGCCTGAAAAAAGCATCGTGGCCGGGCCGGTTTGAACGTCTTCAAAGCCGCCCTTTAGTGTTTGCGGACGGCGCCCATAACGAAGAGGGCGTTGAAACGCTGATAGAAACGATCCGGCAGCGCTTTGCCGGTAAAAACGTCCATGTCGTATTCAGCGCATTAAAAGACAAACCGTATCAGGAAATGATTAAAAAGCTTGAAACCGAAGCGGATTCCATTCACTTTGTATCATTTGACTTTCCGCGTGCTTCAAGCGCCGAAGCCCTTTATAACGCAAGCAGTCTAGCGGATAAGAGCTTCGATGAGAACCCGGACAGTGTGAAAGAATGGATAGAACAAAAAGACGGGGCGGATGATGTCATCATCATTACCGGCTCCTTATATTTTATTTCAGAAATGAGAAAGCGGCTTATCTGACAGCCCCTCGGATGCCCGGCAGACCATTTTACGGTTTTGCCGGGTGTTTTTATGCTGAAAATATATTTTCAGCCATTTCAGTCATGGTGTTTTTCTTTGCTATAATCTGAGCCAGATTGATAGTAAAGGTGTGGTCTGAGTGCTTTTGATTCTGTTTTTTCTCGGCTTGATTTTCGGTTCTTTTTTTTATACAGCAGCGTGCCGTATCCCGCTGCGAATCTCGGTTATTTCGCCGCGTTCAGCCTGTTCGTTTTGCCGCTTGCCGCTCTCCTGGGGGGAGCTTGTGCCTGTCGTTTCCTATATTCTGCAAAGAGGCAGATGCAGAAACTGCCGTGCGAAGCTGTCGGTTATGTATCCGGCGGCGGAATGCTGGACGGCGTGTTTATTCACGGCTGCAGGCATTCATTTCGGTTTCTCAAAAGAACTGTTAGTCGCGCTGTTATTTCTGTCTCTGCTCATGATTGTTACTATGACGGATCTGCAATATATGCTGATTCCTGACAAGGTTCTGCTGTTTTTTCTTCCGCTTTTCATCGCCGGCCGTATGTTTTCTCCGCTGGATTCATGGTATGCAGGGTTTGCCGGAGCCGTTTGCGGATTTTTTCTGCTTGTTTTTATCATGTTTGTCAGTAAAGGAGGCATCGGCGCAGGTGATGTGAAACTGTTTGGGGTGATCGGCCTGACGCTCGGCGTGAAGCTCGTGCTCATTGCATTCTTTCTCTCCGTTATGATCGGAGCCGTATACGGTATGTGCGCCGCAGCCCGGGGCAGGCTTGGTAAAAAGCAGCCATTTCCGTTTGCGCCGGCCATCTCAGCCGGGAGCGCTTTGAGTTATTTATACGGTGAAGAGCTGTTTTCGTTTTACATCAAGCTCGCTTCAGGCGGGGCTTGAAAAATTTGGCGAACGTTTTTTGGACAAGACGACAAAAGTCTTGTTCTTTTTTTTTTCGCCTATGCTAAAGTGTGAACCATGATCAGTTCAAGGTACGGCCAAGACGAATGCAAGGGGGAAGAGACGTTGAAAAAAAGGAAGAGCAAAAAGCACAGCAACGCAAAAAACAATGCCCTTAAAGTAACCATTAACGGACAAGAAGAAACGATGTATGGACAAGAAGATGTGAAAGAAGGCGGGGAGAAAACCGTCACATTTTCAAATTGGGAAGAAACAAAAAAGGCGGAGCAGGAGACCGCCGCATCCCATGAAGATCCGAAAGAAGAAGATTTCAATTGGGATCATGAGAAGAATTCTGAGGTATTTGAAGATGACCCGAAAGTCGTTCCGCCATACCAGAAGAAAAAAAACGGCCCTCATTTTCCGAAAAAAAAGCAGCCGTCTTCTCCAGTTAAAAAAGCGGTCACGACAATTGCCGTTGCGGCTGTTTTAGGCACCGGGCTCGGCCTTGTCGCCTTAAATATGTCGGGAAGTAAAGAAGCCTCCGCTCCGGCATCAGCTGACAAAGGTTCACAAGGGCAGACGGCGAAAGCGGGAGATGTTTCTAAAGACAAATCTGAAACAGCCGGCACAGGAGATGCGGAATCTTCAGAGGGAAACTATAAAACATATGCGGTGCAGGCCGGAAAATTTTCATCAGAAAAAGGAGCGCAAACGCTTGTTGACCAGCTGACTGAAAAAGGATACTCGGCCGTCTCTCTGGCTAAAGAAGACGGATACACATACGTGATCGCCGGGCTTGCAGCGGAAAAAAGCCTATCACAGCAATTGGGTCAGACACTGATAGACCATGATTTTGAGGCTTGGGGCGGAAAAGAGCTCAGCTTTGCGGTCGATTCAGGACTGGAAGACTCTTTTAAACAAGCATCTGAGCTCTCCGCCAAAGCGATTACCGGCAAAGATCTTTCAAAAACGGAAGTGGCTGAAGCGGCAAAAGCGGCAGACGGTGCAGACGCCGCTGACAAAAAGCAGAAAGAGGCCGTCCTTCAAGCGCTGAAAGAACTGGAAACGTCGGGTTCGGAATCCGGCTGGAAAGCCCAAAAAGAGCTTTTAAGTGTTGTAAAATAGTATCTCATTTCCCGTCATCCGGCGGGATTTTTTATTTTGTCATCAAAAAGTTATTTTTCTGAAATTGTGGTTGCCCGTTTGATTTGGTAGGATAGACAAGTATCTTTTTTTCTTAAGCAAACCCTGAAAGGATGACAATCATGACAAAACGCTTAATACTCGCATCACAATCTCCGCGAAGAAAAGAACTCCTTAATCTTCTTCAGATTCCTTACAGCATTATTGCAAGCCGCACAGAAGAAAAATTAAATCGAAACCTTTCGCCGGAAGAAAACGTCCAATGTTTGGCCGATCAAAAAGCCGGAGCTGTATTGGCCGAAAATCCCGATGCAGTCGTTATCGGGGCTGACACGATGGTGTGCATAGACGGCGAATGCCTCGGCAAACCGCGTGACAGGGAAGAAGCGGCACACATGCTGCGGAGGCTTTCCGGCCGAAGCCATCAAGTCATTACGGCGGTCAGCATTCAGACGCATGACCGGAAAGAAACGTTCTGTGACACGACGGAAGTGACGTTTTGGCCGCTCAGTGAAGACGACATACAGCTCTACATTGAAACAAAAGAACCGATGGATAAAGCAGGTGCATACGGCATCCAAGGAAAAGGCGCGCTTTTAGTGAAAAAAATAGACGGTGATTTTTATTCTGTCGTCGGGCTTCCTGTCGCTAAAACAATGAGAGCCTTGAAAGAATTTAATATAAAAGCTTGATGTTCAAACCGGGAAGGGGAACAAGGAGGGGTTGATCATCCGTGATCTGCCGTTAAAATTAAGAGATTTCCCCGAAAAAGAAAAACCGAGAGAGCGGCTTCTGCACTTCGGAGCCGAACATCTCTCTAACAATGAATTGCTCGCCATCCTGCTGCGGACGGGAACGAAACATGAGTCCGTCATGAACCTCGCTCACCGGCTGCTGCGGACGTTTGACGGGCTGCGACTGTTAAAAGGCGCCTCTGCCCAGGAGCTTTCCAGCATTCCGGGAATCGGCACGGTGAAAGCCGTTCAGATTCTTGCCGCAATTGAGCTGGGGAGCCGCATTCATAAGACATCCGCCGGGGAGCATTGCGTCATCCGCTCTCCGGAAGACGGGGCGAAGTATGTGATGGAGGATATGCGCTTTTTATCCCAGGAGCATTTTGTCTGTTTATATTTAAATACCAAAAATCAAGTCATTCATAAACGCACCGTTTTTATCGGAAGTCTGAATTCATCTATTGTCCACCCGCGGGAGGTGTTTAAAGAAGCTTTCAAACGATCCGCCGCGTCCTTCATTTGCGTTCACAATCATCCTTCAGGAGATCCTACACCGAGCAGGGAAGATATAGAGGTAACCAGGCGGCTTTTTGAGTGCGGAAATTTAATCGGCATCGAGCTGCTGGATCATTTGGTCATTGGTGACAAAAAATTTGTGAGTTTAAAGGAAAAAGGATATTTGTAACACTTTTTTTTTCGTTGATTTAAGATATAATAGATTTTATGAGTTTTTCCCTTTAGGGTATTTTTGCTTTAAGAAAGGAAGATACATACATATGTTCGGAATTGGTACAAGAGACCTTGGTATAGATTTGGGAACCGCGAATACGCTTGTGTTTGTTAAAGGAAAAGGAATCGTAGTGAGAGAGCCGTCTGTCGTTGCTCTGCAAACGGATACGAAGTCCATCGTTGCGGTCGGTAACGATGCGAAAAACATGATCGGAAGAACTCCGGGCAACGTGGTTGCGCTCCGTCCGATGAAAGACGGCGTTATCGCCGACTATGAAACAACTGCGACAATGATGAAATACTACATTAATCAGGCTGTGAAAAATAAAGGATTGTTTGCGAGAAAGCCTTACGTTATGGTGTGTGTGCCGTCAGGTATTACGGCCGTTGAAGAACGGGCGGTCATCGACGCGACAAGACAAGCGGGCGCACGTGACGCTTATCCGATTGAAGAACCTTTTGCGGCAGCAATCGGCGCGAATCTTCCGGTATGGGAGCCGACGGGCAGCATGGTCGTTGATATCGGCGGCGGAACAACTGAAGTGGCGATCATTTCTTTAGGCGGCATTGTCACGTCTCAGTCAATCCGCGTAGCCGGTGACGAAATGGACGACTCAATCATCAGCTATATCAGAAAAACATATAATCTGATGATCGGTGACCGTACGGCGGAAGCTATTAAAATGGAAATCGGTTCAGCAGAAACCGGTGAAGAAAATGCGTCAATGGAAATCCGCGGCCGCGATCTTCTGACAGGTCTGCCGAAAACGATCGAAATCACGGGAACGGAAATTGCAAATGCACTGCGTGATACAGTTCTCTCAATCGTTGACGCGGTGAAGAGCACGCTTGAAAAAACACCGCCTGAGCTGGCCGCTGATATTATGGACAGAGGTATTGTATTAACAGGGGGAGGCGCCCTGCTCCGCAATCTCGACAAAGTCATCAGCGACGAAACGAAAATGCCTGTTCTTATCGCTGAAGATCCGCTGGATTGTGTTGCGATCGGCACTGGAAAAGCACTGGAACACATCCATCTTTTCAAAGGAAAAACAAGATAATCAGGAGTTAAATAGAAGAGGTGTATCACGATGCCGAACAAACGGTTAATGCTATTACTTCTGTGTATTATCATATTGGTGGCTATGATTGGATTCTCGCTGAAGAACGGCCGTAATACCACCTGGCCTGAAAAGCTGATCGGTGATACGACGGGAGTATTTCAAAACATTTTTCACACGCCTGCCGAATATTTTGCAGGGTTCTTCGGGGACATAAAAGACCTGAAAAACACGTACAAGGAAAACGAACGCTTAAGACAAAAGCTGGACGGACAGACACAATATGAAGCGAAGCTCCAAGAACTCAAAGATGAAAACAAGAAGCTGCGTGATGAACTCGGACATGTCAAATCAATTTCCGACTATGATCCGATTTTAGCGACCGTTATCGCCAGAAACCCTGATCAATGGTACAAGCAGATCATGATCAATAAGGGAACGAAGCAGAAAGTGGCCAAAGACATGGCTGTCACGAACGAAAAGGGTGCGCTGGTCGGGAAGATCAAAAGCAGCGGACTCAACAGTTTCACATCCGCCGTTCAGCTGCTGAGCGATGTTGACCGCAATAACAGAGTGGCCACCAAAATCTCCGGCAAAAAGGGAAGCAAAGGCTACGGTTTAATTGAAGGGTATGATAAAAAGAAACAGACTCTGAAAATGACCATCCTTGAGCCGGATGAAAAACGCGAAGTGAAAAAAGGCGACCTCGTGGAGACATCCGGAACGGGCGGCGTATTTCCTCAAGGGCTGACGGTCGGGGAAGTGACCGATGTAGAATCAGATGCTTACGGCCTGACGAAAATCGCTTACGTGAAACCGGCTGCCGACCTGTACGATCTTGACCATGTCATCGTCGTGAACCGAAGCGTAGCAACAGGGGAGGAAGGATCGTGAAACGTTTCCTTCTCCCTTTGATTATGATTTTGGTCTTTTGTGCGGAAAGCATCTATACCGATCTGGTGCGTTTTCCTTTCGTTTCCGTCGAGCAGCAGGTCGTTCCGCATTTTCTTTTGCTTGCGCTGATTTTTATGTCCGCTTATATCAACCAAAAGCATGCGGTGATCTACGGTTTGATTTTCGGATTTCTTTATGACATCAATTATACGGGTGTTTTAGGCGTTTATATGTTTGGTTTTGCCGGTTTATGCTATCTGGCGGCCAAAGCGTTCAAAGTGCTGCAGACAAACGCCCTGATGGTCATTCTGGTTGCGGTGCTGAGCGTATGTGTGCTTGAATTTTACGTCTACGGCATTCAGACGTTAATCCGCAGCGGCACAATGACATTTAACGATTTTGTCATTCAGCGGTTCTTGCCGACCGCTTTGCTGAATATTGCGGGAGCCGTTATATTAGTCCTGCCCTTCAGGCTGTTTTATATAAGTCTGAAGAAAGAATTAAGAGATGAGTAAAAAGGATTTTATCTTTTTTTGACGAAAAGAGTATGTTGTTGAGGTGAACATTGATGAAGACCAAAAAGCAGCAATATGTAACAATAAAAGGAACAAAAAACGGCTTAACATTGCATCTGGATGATGCGTGTTCTTTTGATGAGCTTCTCGATGGTCTTCAAAACATGCTGTCGATTGAACAATATACTGATGGCAAAGGCCAAAAAATCAGTGTTCATATTAAACTCGGGCATCGGTATCTGTATCAGGAACAGGCAGAGCAGCTGACTGATCTGATCGCGTCAAAGAAAGATTTAGTCGTGCATTCAATTGACAGTGAAGTCATCGCCAAAGAAGAAGCGCAGCGGATGAAAGAGGAGCAGGAAATTGTTTCTGTTTCCAAAATCGTCCGTTCGGGCCAGGTGCTTCACGTGACGGGAGATTTGCTTTTAATCGGAGATGTGAATCCCGGCGGTACGATCAGAGCCGGAGGAAATATATTTGTTCTCGGTTCATTAAAAGGGATTGCCCACGCGGGTTATAACGGAAATAACCGGGCTGTGATCGCCGCATCAGAAATGATGCCGACACAATTGAGGATCAATCACGTGTTAAATCGCTCCCCAGACCACATTCAAAAAGGGAACGACATGGAATGTGCTTATTTAGATACTGACGGAAATATGGTCATTGAACGCCTTCAGCAATTGGCTCATTTAAGACCTGATCTAACAAGGCTTGAGGGAGGAATGTGAAATTGGGTGAGGCTATCGTAATAACTTCGGGAAAAGGCGGAGTAGGTAAAACAACAACATCTGCAAACCTCGGTACCGCCTTAGCCATTTTAGGGAAGCGCGTCTGTTTGGTAGACACAGATATCGGACTGCGCAACCTTGATGTCGTAATGGGTCTTGAAAACAGAATTATTTACGACTTAGTAGATGTAATTGAAGGCAGATGCAAGACGCATCAGGCGCTTGTCAAAGACAAACGTTTTGATGATCTGCTGCATTTAATGCCGGCTGCCCAGACAAGCGACAAGACGGCTGTTGTCCCTGAGCAGATCAAATCGCTTGTGCAGGAGCTTAAGCAGGAATTTGATTATGTCATTATTGATTGTCCGGCCGGAATTGAACAAGGCTATAAAAATGCCGTCTCCGGAGCTGATAAGGCGATTGTTGTGACGACGCCGGAAATATCAGCGGTGCGGGACGCTGACCGCATTATCGGACTTTTGGAGCAGGAAGATATCGAACCGCCGCGCCTTATCGTGAACCGCATCAGAAATCACCTGATGAAAAACGGTGACACGATGGATGTGGATGAAGTTGTTCATCATCTGTCTATTGATCTCCTCGGAATCGTTGCTGACGATGATGAAGTGATCAGGGCTTCAAATATCGGCGAACCGATTGCCATGAATTCCAAAAACCGCGCCAGCATTGCGTACCGCAATATCGCCCGGCGCATTTTAGGAGAATCCGTTCCTTTGCAGGTGCTTGAAGAGCAGCAAAAAGGGATGATGGCGAAAATCAAGTCATTTTTCGGCGTGCGTTCATAATATATACCAGAATACAAAGATCTGATGAAGCCCAGCTTATCAGGTCTTTTTTGTTTTTCAAGAGCGCATATTTGCAATGGACAAGACATAGGATGTACAAACCCAACGATTGCAAAGGATGATGGCGATGAGTCACAGAGCTGATGAAATTAGAAAAAGACTGGCCAAAAGAAGAAAACAGCGGCCTGAATCAAAACGGACTTTCGTTCAAAACGCCCAAACGCAGAATTTTCCCGCGTGGCAGACGGTCAAGGAGCAGGAAAAGCACAAACTTCTTCCGGACTACGAATATCAAACGGAACACCCGCCCGAATTTAACGGACGGCATCCATTGATCAGCGCTCATTCTATTATTTTAAAATGCCTGCTGGCCGCCTGTCTCGTACTGATCTCCGCTATTGCCTATAAAACTGACAAACAGCCGCTGAGTCAGATCAAACCGGCGATCGCACAAACCTTTCAAAAAGAATTTCAGTTTGCTGCCGTAAGCAATTGGTTCGTATCTTCCTTCGGAAACCCGCTCGCTTTTCTTACGCCGGGAACGAAAAAGAAGGACGGTCAGGTGGCGGTCAGTCAGGATATGGCCGTTCCTGCCGCGGGGAAAATCCAGCAGGACTTTCAAAATAACGGAGAAGGCGTCGTCGTCGAAACCGCCAGCGAAGCCATTGACAGCGTAAAAGAAGGCTACATTATGGAAGTGAGCAAAGATAAAAAAACAGGACTGACGGTGAAGGTGCAGCACGCCGACAATACCAGCAGCATTTACGGCCGGCTAAAAGATGTTAATGTTTCATTGTACGACTTTGTCGATAAAGGGAAAAAGATCGGTTCGATCAAGCTTAACGATAAAAGTAAAGGCCAGTACTATTTCGCGATCCAGGATGGCGATAAATTCATAGATCCGATCCAGGTGATCACATTTGATGAATAAATGGCTCATCCTCCTTTTTAAAATTCATGTCCATCCTTTTCTTTGGATTATCATGGGGCTTGGTCTTATGACGGGGCACATCAAAGCGCTGCTGTGTCTTTTGCTGGTCGTATCCGTTCATGAGCTGGGGCATGCTGCTCTGGCTGTGTTTTTTTCGTGGCGCATTAAACGCATCTTTCTGCTCCCTTTCGGCGGGACGGTTGAGGTGGAGGAGCACGGAAACCGGCCGCTTAAAGAGGAATTCGCGGTCATTCTGGCGGGCCCGCTTCAGCATGTGTGGCTTCAGGCGGCAGCCTGGCTCTTTTTCATGTCAGGCTTTGCAAGTGAGCAGACATTTGAGATGTTTACCTTTTATAATCTCTCCATTCTTTTCATCAATCTTTTGCCGATCTGGCCGCTTGACGGCGGAAAGTTCGTGTTTTTATACTTCTCTAAACAAATGGCTTTTCAAAAAGCGCATCTCCTCAGCCTGCAGACATCAGCCGTTTCCGCGCTTTTGCTCTGCTGCTGGATTGTGCTGGCCGTCCCCCTTCAGGTCAGCGCATGGGTGCTGTTCGTCTTTCTCGCCGCTTCTTTATGGGATGAATACCGGAAGCGGCATTATATTCAGCTGAGGTTTCTTTTGGAGAGATACTACGGCAAAAACCGCGATGTCGCCATGCTGCATCCTTTGACGGTCGCGGCCGATGCCAAAGTAAAGCATGTCATGGCCGAATTCAAACGGGGATGCAAGCACCCCATTATCGTTGAAAAAGCCGGCGAAAAGCTCAGCCAGCTCGATGAAAATGAAGTGCTTCATGCGTATTTTGCCGATAAACGGACAGATTCCTCTATGGAAGACCTGCTGCTGCCTTACTAGAAATAGATTGACATATCCTTTTGGTTCTGATATATTTTTTAATGTTATGGATGTAGCACCAATGCTACAACCGCTCGGGACAGGTGATAAGAGCTTTAAAGCCCCCTGTTGCTGGCGAGTCTTAGTCTAATAGGAGGTGCAGAGAATGTACGCAATCATTAAAACAGGCGGAAAACAAATCAAAGTTGAAGAAGGTCAAACTGTTTACATCGAAAAACTTGCTGCTGAAGCAGGTGAAACAGTGACGTTTGAAGACGTATTGTTTGTTGGCGGAGACAGCGTGAAAGTCGGCAACCCAACAGTTGCAGGCGCGACAGTTACAGCTAAAGTTGAAAAACAAGGCCGTGCGAAAAAAATCACTGTTTTCCGTTACAAGCCAAAGAAAAATGTTCATAAAAAACAAGGTCATCGTCAGCCTTATACTAAATTGACAATCGAAAAAATCAACGCGTAAGCATGATTGAGGCAACAATTCGAAGATCCCGGAATGACGGGGGCATATTGTCCTTTGAAATGACGGGACATGCCGATTTTGCTGAACATGGACGAGATCTCGTATGCGCCGGGGTCACGGCTGTCGTTTTCGGAGCGGTCAATGCGGTTATCGCGCTGGCTCCTCTCGAACCGATTCTTGATATAGGCGAGGACGGGGGTTATTTCTACTTTGAATTCCCTGAAGCCGCTGATCAGGAAGCTTTGCAAAAAGCGCAGCTGCTGATTGAAGGCATGATTGTTTCTCTTGAAACGATCGAGCGGGATTACAGTGAACACTTACGGTTGACTGCAAACCAAATATAGGAGGTGAGTTACATGCTTAGATTAGATCTTCAGTTTTTCGCTTCTAAAAAAGGTGTAGGTTCTACAAAGAACGGACGTGACTCTGAATCTAAACGTTTAGGCGCTAAACGTGCAGACGGTCAATTCGTAACAGGCGGATCTATCCTTTACCGTCAACGCGGAACGAAAATCTACCCAGGTGAAAACGTGGGCCGCGGAGGAGATGACACTCTTTTTGCTAAAATCGACGGAACTGTTAAATTCGAACGTTTCGGCCGTGACCGCAAAAAAGTGAGCGTATATCCTGTAGCTCAATAATGACACAAAAAACTCCGGTCGTTGACTGGAGTTTTTTTTGCAGTAAGCGGAGTAACATCAAGAATGAAAAGCAGAGGATGCGTGAGTGAACCCCGCCTTGAATGAGGACATCAGCTTCCCATACCCACTGGATATGTTCCCCAAGCAGTGATACCAAAAATGTTTCTGCCTGGCATCCGCATTGTATGCGATCCGAAAAAGGAACATGATGAACCAGGAAAAACAAGTGTTTTTTTAACAAAGCCTTCTCTGTTATAATTCATAGTACACACTTATCAAGACTCCTAAAAAGAAATTAAACGATTGGGAGTGCGAAAATGAAGGATGTATCGAAGAAACAAGAAGAACCTGTAAGCGATGCGGCTCTGATCAATGAGCTGATCCAATTAATGGGCCATTTCCGTCATGATTGGATGAATAAGCTGCAGCTGATAAAAGGAAACTTAAGTTTGCAGAAGTATGACAGGGTCGTTGAAATTATTGACGAAATGGTCATAGATGCAAAGCACGAATCAAAGCTCTCAAACCTGAAAACCCCGCACTTGGCGTTTGACTTTCTTACATTTAATTGGAAGTCCCGTTATATGAGGCTCGAATACGAAGTGCTCGGAGAAATTAAAGATTTATCGGCATATGATCAAAAGCTGTCGAACCTGATGAGAAAACTGTTTCATCTGTTCGGTCTGGCGGTAAACAATGAAAGTGAAAATCATCTGACCGTATCGCTGCAGACGGATCACCCTGACAGACAGCTTATTGTATATCTCGATTTTCATGGAACGATTGCAAATGCAGATGTGTTTGATGAATTTCGCAAATCCCGGCATGAGGACTTTGATGTCATGCAATTTGAGCTGACCGGCCATGAATGTGTGGCCGAAATTGGAATGAACTAGCGGTTTTTTACGGTTTAGAACGGAGGATATTATGTTTGTAGATCAGGTGAAAGTATATGTAAAAGGCGGCGACGGCGGTAACGGAATGGTTGCGTTCCGCCGTGAAAAATATGTGCCGAAAGGCGGGCCTGCCGGCGGTGACGGAGGTAATGGAGGCGACGTCGTTTTTGAGGTTGATGAAGGACTGCGCACGCTCATGGACTTCCGGTACCAGCGGCATTTCAAAGCGATACGCGGCGAGCACGGCATGTCTAAAAACCAGCACGGCAGAAATGCGGACGATATGGTTGTTAAAGTTCCGCCCGGCACAGTCGTAACGGATGACGATACAAAACAGGTCATTGCCGATCTGACTGAGCACGGGCAGCGTGCCGTCATCGCAAAAGGCGGACGCGGCGGACGGGGAAATACCCGCTTTGCGACACCGGCCAACCCGGCACCGCAGCTGTCAGAGCACGGAGAGCCCGGAAAAGAGCGCTATATCGTGCTTGAACTGAAAGTGCTTGCAGACGTAGGCCTCGTCGGCTTCCCGAGCGTCGGAAAATCTACGCTTCTGTCTGTCGTTTCATCGGCAAAGCCGAAAATCGCCGATTATCATTTTACAACGCTTGTTCCGAATCTGGGCATGGTGGAAACGGATGACGGAAGAAGCTTCGTCATGGCGGATCTGCCCGGTTTGATTGAAGGAGCGCATGAAGGAGTCGGCTTAGGCCACCAATTTCTCCGCCATATCGAACGGACGCGCGTCATCGTTCACGTCATTGACATGTCAGCGATGGAAGGCCGTGATCCGTATGAGGATTATGTCACCATTAATCAGGAGCTCAGTGAATATAATCTGCGGCTGACGGAGCGTCCGCAAATTATCGTTGCGAATAAAATGGACATGCCCGAAGCGGCTGAAAATCTTAAAGCGTTTAAAGAAAAGCTTCAGGATGACCATCCTGTCTTTCCGATCAGCGCTGTGACGAGAGAAGGGCTCCGCGATCTTCTGTTTGAAGTCGCCAACCAGCTGGAAACAACGCCTGAATTCCCGCTGTATGATGAAGAAGAACTGGCGGAAAACCGCGTAATGTACACGATGGAAGATGAAGAAATTCCATTTAACATTACGCGTGATCCGGACGGCGCGTTTGTGCTTTCAGGTGACAGCCTGGAACGCCTCTTTAAAATGACTGATTTCTCCCGTGACGAATCCGTCAAGCGTTTTGCAAGACAGATGCGCGGTATGGGCGTTGATGAAGCGCTCAGAGAACGCGGTGCTAAAGACGGCGATATCATCCGACTTCTGGAATTTGAATTTGAATTTATTGATTAAAAAAACGGAGAGCTTGCGTTGCAGGCTCTCTGATGTAAAAGGGAGGGGTGCAGGTGAAAGAAGAGACATTTTATTTAGTGCGTGAAGACGTTCTGCCTGATGCGATGCGGAAAACCCTTGAAGTCAAAAAGCTGCTGGACAGAAAAAAGGCTGAATCGGTTGCAGATGCTGTGCAGAAAGTTGATTTAAGCAGAAGCGCTTTTTACAAATACCGAGATGCGGTTTTCCCTTTTTACACGATGGTTAAAGAACAAATAATCACACTTTTCTTTCATTTGGAGGATCGGTCAGGCGCGTTATCCCAGCTTTTGCAGGCGGTGGCTGACTCAGGAAGCAATGTGCTTTCCATTCACCAGACGATTCCGCTTCAGGGCAGAGCGAATGTCACGCTCTCAATCAGTACGTCCGCAATGGAAGAAAATATTCATACGTTAATGAATAAACTGAGAAAATTTGATTTTATAGAAAAAGTTGAGATCTTAGGGTCAGGCGCGTAAGGAGAGAAGAGACATGAAAGTCGGTTATTTAGGGCCAGAAGCCACATTTACACATCTAGCAGTCAGTTCCTGCTTTCAAAACAGCGTGACACAAGCACCTTATCAAACAATACCGGCATGCATGGATGCGGCGGTTGCGGGAGAAGTTGATCTTGCATTTGTTCCTTTGGAAAACGCGCTGGAAGGCTCGGTTAACTTAACGATTGACTATTTGATTCATGAGCAGCCTCTTGCGATCGTGGGGGAAATGACGCTGCCGATTCACCAGCATCTGCTCGTTCACCCTTCGAGAGAAAATGAGTGGAAAAAGCTTGAGAAAATTTATTCTCATTCCCATGCGATTGCGCAATGCCACAAATTTCTTCACCGGCATTTTTCGTCCGTTCCTTATGAGTATGCGAAGTCAACAGGTGCGGCTGCCAAGTATGTCAGTGAGCATTCGGACCTTCCGATCGGCGTGATTGCAAATGAAATGGCCGCCGCTACATACGGATTGAGCATCGTGAAGCGGGATATTCAGGATTATCAGAACAACCACACGAGATTTGTCATTCTTTCGCCTGAAAAAGACGTCTCATTCGAAGTGAATGCGAAACTGTCTTCACGGCCGAAAACGACGATGATGGTAACGCTTCCCCAAGATGACCAATCAGGTGCGCTGCACAGGGTGCTGTCCGCTTTTTCATGGAGAAACCTGAATTTATCAAAGATCGAATCGCGCCCGACAAAAACGGGTCTCGGCAACTATTTCTTTATTATTGATATTGAACAGGCGATGGATCAGGTTCTCATTCCCGGTGCCGTTCAAGAGATGGAAGCCCTCGGCTGCCGGGTCAAGCTTCTGGGAACATATCAATCCTATTCGATATAAAAAAAGCCCTTCAGGGGGCTTTTTTTTTTAATCTTTTATTAAAATACCCGCGTCGTCCAGCGCTTGGCAGGCTTGGTCAATCCGCTCTTTTGTCGGGGCGCTTAACGTATGGAGGTGCACGCCTCCGGTCAGCTGTGAAAGGTAAGCGGCATTTGTCGAGTTAATGTGATCCATGAATTGTTTGACTTCTTTCCGTGTACTGACTCTTATGGCGGCGGTTAAATCGCCGTATACGGGGTGTTCAATTATGACGTCCTTTATTGTGACGCCTTCATCGACAATGAGTGCAAGCTCTTCTTCCGTCCGCTCCGGGCCGTGCAGACAGGCGACAATCCGTTCGGCATTTTTTTCGCCGCCGGCATTCATGCTGATGTATAAGTAGCCTTGGCTCGTCGCGATAATCGGCTCGTTTTTTGCTTTCAAAAGCGATATGTCCTGCACGATCACCTGTCTTGAGACATTTGCTTTTTTGGCCAATTCGCCTCCTGTTAATGGCGAGCCGGCTTCTTTCAGCCAATGAAGCAGCATGTCGCGTCTTTTCTCCCCAGTAAGCTTCGTTCCTTCTGTCAAATTGCTGATTCTCCTTTCTTTTGCTCCCATAGCGCCGTAAATGTATGTATCAGCATATCGAGCTGTTCACATGTTGTTTCGTTTCCGAATGAGATCCGGAAAAACTGCCGCGCTTCCCGTTCGGTTTTTCCCAGCGCCTTCATAGCTGAAGAAGGGCCGTGGCTGCCGGCGGAACATGCGCTCCCGGTTGAGATGCAAATATCGTTACGATTACATTCTAACATAATATATTGTCCTTCAAAGGAGTGAAAAAAACACCCGACAATGTGAGGCAGGCATTCACCGCCGGTTTCTTCCTCTGAAAATGAAATGGGGAGGCCTTGACGCCGAATTTGGTCATACAAATAATTCCTCAGCCTGTCAGCATGCTCACGGTGTTCCTCCATATGTTTCACTGCATACTCCGCAGCAGCGGTAAAAGCGCCGATGGCCGGCACATTCACCGTACCGGGCCTGAACCCGTTTTCATGCACGGTATGCGGATAAACCGGGTTCCAGCTGACACCGGGCCGAATGTAAACAGCCCCGGTGCCTTTCGGGCCGTATACTTTATGACCGGAGATGGAAAGGGCGTCGATTCCCTCCTGATCCGCATCAATCGGCAGTTTGCCGAAACTTTGAACACAATCGCAATGCAGCAAAATGTTTCTCTGGTGAAGAAAAGCGGCCAGACGATTCACAGGCTGGATGAGACCGGTTTCTGAATTGGCGTGCTGTATGGAAACGAGCCCCGTGTCAGGACGGACATGAGCCGCCAGTATGTCCTCGGTTATAAGGCCGTTTTCGTCGGGATATATGATGGTGACATCAATTCCACGGTCAGCTAAAAACGCAGCGGCATTTTGGATCGAATGGTGTTCCATTGCGGTCGTAATAAAATGTTTTTTGTGATCGGGCAGGCCGTGCAGCAATGATTGGACGGCCAGGATGTTCGCTTCCGTTCCGCCGCTTGTAAAGTAAATGCCGTCTGCCGCTCCGCCGATCAATTTTCCTGCAGAATGTCTGCAATATTCCAGCACGTCCGCCGCTCTTCCTCCGGCGTCATGAAGGCTGCTTGCATTGCCGTATACCTCTGTGCTGAGATGCTGAAAGACTTTCGCGGCTTCTTTGCTTAAAGGCGCTCCCGCCGCGTAATCAAGATAAATCATACAGCCCGTCTCCTATCCGTTTATGTTAAAAAAAGCTTGAGTTTATTTTATCGTTGTGTAAATATAGGTGTCAAGACAGGTGTAAACGTAACAGGAGGTTGATGTATGTCTGAAAAAACAATTATCGTCATTGGTTCGGGGACGGCGGCCCTTGCCTGTGCTTCCTCATTTCCTCCGTCATACCAAGTGACCGTCATCACAAAAAGAAATGTAACGAACAGCAATTCGCATTATGCTCAAGGCGGGATTGCTGTTTCATACGCAAAAGATGACTCGATAGAATCCCATGTGAACGATACACTGTATGCGGGATGCGGACACAATGACGTGACAGCCGTGCGGCATTTGCTGCAAAGCGGACAGAGCATGATAAACAGGCTGATAGAAGGCCATTTCCCTTTTGATACGAAGTCGGACGGAACGTTTTGTCTCGGCAGGGAAGGCGCTCATTCCAAAAGGAGAATTCTGCACGCCGGGGGAGATGCGACCGGACGGATGTTGGTTGAGTTTCTGGTTCAGCAGGTGAGGGACGGCATACGGATCATTGAACACGAGACGGTTGTTGATCTGCTGATTGAACACGGACGATGCGCAGGTGTTGCCGTAAAGGATGCTTTAGGCGCCGTTTCTTACAGAAGAGCGGATTGTGTAGTGCTTGCATCAGGCGGCTGCGGCAGTCTGTACCAATATCACACAAATGATTCCGCCATAACGGGAGACGGCATAGCTCTTGCCTTCCGCGCGGGAGCTGAGATCACGGATATGGAGTTCACCCAGTTCCACCCGACCCTCCTTGTGAAAAACGGGACTGTGTACGGCCTGATTTCTGAAGCAGTGAGAGGAGAAGGCGGATATTTAGCGGATCGCTTCGGGCGCAGGATCATGGCTGGCAGACACGCGCTTGAAGATTTGGCGCCCCGGGATGTGGTTTCACGGGCGATTTATGAAGAAATGATGAAAGGAAATCCTGTTTTTATAAATTGCAGCCGAATAGCCGATTTTAAGAAACGTTTTCCGACCATAACAGAAATTTGTCAAACAGCCGGTGTTGATCTTGAAAGCGGGATTCCCGTAGCACCCGGAATGCATTTTTTAATGGGCGGAGTAAAAGCCGATACCTGGGGGAAAACGTCCGTGCCTGATTTGTACGCCATAGGCGAGACCGCCTGCACAGGATTGCACGGGGCGAACCGCCTTGCGAGCAACTCACTGCTGGAAGCGCTGGCAAGCGGGAAACGATGTGCTGAACATATCATTCAAACGCCGTTAAACGGAAGATATAAAAAAACCCCGAAGAAATCTGACGTCATCTTAGAAGTGCCGGACACAGCGCTTCATGTGCTCCAAGCCAAAATGACAACCGGAGCGGGCATCGTCAGGGAAAAAGAAAACCTGCAGGCGCTGGCATCCTGGCTTAACAACGTATCTGTGCGTCATATAAATGTGAAGGAAATCACAATAGAACAAGCCGAGCTATCCTGCCTATGGAAGACTGCGCAACTTGTTGTGACCTCAGCCCTTATTCGGGAAGAAAGCAGGGGGGCTCATTTTCGCGCTGATTTTCCCGGGACGGAGAAAGAGTGGCACGGAAAACAAATTATTCATTCAACATCTGGAACAGCTATCAGAAAAAACGAAAGGATTGGGGAACTATGGACATTCTGCAGCTGAAACAAATGCTGACTCATTTTTTTCAGGAAGATATCGGAACGGGTGATGCGACGTCACAAGCGATTTTTTCTGATCAGCAATGTAAAGCGCGAATCATCGCAAAAACAGACGGCGTGTTTGCCGGAGAAGCCGTTATCCGTGAAGGATGGAAGCTTTTACACGATGATATCCGCATCCGCTCCCTGAAAAAAGACGGAGAACGGATGAAAAAAGGAGACGTGCTCGCTGAAATAGAAGGCCAGGCGGCGGCACTTCTTACGGGGGAGCGGGTCATTCTGAATCTCATACAAAGAATGTCAGGCATTGCGACAATGACGGATGAGGCCAAAAGGCGTCTTGATGATCCGACTATCAAGCTTTGTGATACGAGAAAAACGACACCCGGGCTCAGAATGCTGGAAAAATACGCCGTTCGGGTCGGAGGCGGCTTTAATCATCGTTTCGGCTTATATGACGGCATCATGATAAAAGATAATCATATTGCCGCCTGCGGATCGATAAGGGCGGCCATGGAGCGGGCAAGAAAAACGGCGGGGCAGATGCTTGCGGTGGAAGTCGAAATCGAATCCGAACAGCAGCTGCTCGAGGCAATAGAAGCGGGTGCAGACGTTATTATGTTTGACAACTGTCCGCCTGAGTCCGTCCGGCGTTTTGCAGGTATGACACCGGGCCATATCAAAACGGAAGCATCCGGAGGCATAACGCTCGACACATTGCCCGCTTATAAAGGAACGGGGGTCCAATATATTTCACTCGGATTTCTGACTCATTCAGTAAAAAGCGCCGACATCAGCATGGATGTTGAGGCAGCGGAACAGGGGGATTTTTAAGATGTCTATTTTTGACGTGCTAACTGCATCAGCCGAAATGATGCCGAGCCATTATAAAGACATGAGCACAGGAGAAATGGAAAAGCGGGTCGCCGCCATTAAACGGGCTTTCGGAAAGCGCCTGTTCATTCCGGGGCATCACTATCAAAAAGACGAAGTAATACAATTCGCCGATACGGCAGGTGACTCTCTGCAGCTTGCTCAAGTGGCAGAAAAAAATAAAGAGGCGGAATATATTGTGTTTTGCGGCGTGCATTTTATGGCGGAAACCGCTGATATGCTGACTGATGATAACCAAACCGTCATTTTGCCCGACATGCGCGCCGGATGCTCGATGGCTGATATGGCAGATATTCAGCAGACGGACAAAGCATGGCAAGAGCTTCAAGAACTGTACGGTAACACCATCATTCCGTTAACATATGTTAACTCGACGGCGGAAATTAAAGCATTCGTCGGACGGCACGGGGGAGCGACCGTCACCTCTTCGAATGCCCGGAGTGTGCTGAAATGGGCTTTTAAACAAAAAGAGAGAATTTTATTTTTGCCGGATCAGCATTTAGGCAAAAATACGGCCTATGACCTCGGCATTCCGCTGACAGAAATGGCTGTATGGGACCCGGTGCAGAACCGATTGCTTACTGACCATCCGGAAAACATTAAGGTTATCCTTTGGAAAGGGCATTGCTCCGTACACGAAAAGTTTACAGCGGAAAATATTTCTCAGCTGCGGCAGCGGGATTCCGGCATCCGCATTATCGTTCATCCGGAATGTTCGCGGGAAGTGGTCTCGCTCAGTGACGACAGCGGGTCTACCAAATACATTATTGATACGATCGAACAGGCTGAACCGGGAAGCAAATGGGCGATCGGCACGGAAATGAATCTTGTTCAGCGCCTCATTCACTCGCATCCGGATAAACAGATTGAATCATTGAATCCCGATATGTGTCCGTGTCTGACAATGAACAGAATCGACCTGCCGCATTTATTGTGGTCGCTTGAGCAGCTTGAAAAAGGCGAGCCGAAAGGTGTCATTAAAGTTCCGGAAGCGGTTCGGACAGAAGCGCTTCGTGCTTTGAACAGAATGCTGAGTCATACGTAATCATAAAAATTTCCCCTCCTTCCCAAATTTTTTATCATCATGCCCAGTCCATCGGCATATAGTGTGAAGAAACGTATTGTAATGACAAATGTACCGTTCACGTTTTGTGCATAGGAGGGGAAAACGTTGAAAATTCATATCGTTCAAAAAGGCGATTCGCTCTGGAAAATAGCTGAAAAATACGGAGTTGATCTTGAAGAGTTAAAAAAACTGAATCATCAGCTTAGCAATCCAGACTTAATTATGCCTGGAATGAAGATAAAGGTGCCTTCAGAAGCCGTTCCGGTCAGAAAAGAACCTAAGGCCGGCTTCGGAACGTCTGCGCATAAGCATGAGCATCCATATGCCAAAGAAAAACCGAAATCAGTTGTGGACATTGAAGACACCATACCGGAAGAACCAAAGCCGTCAATTCCGTATGTGCCGCCAATCCCTGAAAAGCATGAAAATGTGCTGCCGGAAGCTGATATGAACCAATATTACCCGTCCAATCAGCTGTTTCAGCCGTGGTCGCCTCCTAAGCCGGAGGAACCGGTGACATATTTTGTCGAGCCGAAAGAAAAAGAGCATGACAATAACATTCCACAACAGGAGGAAATGATCAACATGGAAAACGCGAATTACCCGAATATGCCAAAGGCGCCTGAAGCCGGAAAGATGGAAGAAGAAAACGCCGCTTATCATCTGCCGAACATGCCAAACATTCCGAATGTCCCGTTTCCGAATATGCCGGCCGTTGAACCGTCTTTTATGCATTATCCGATGCCGTGCATGCCTTGTCCTTGTCCGGTTCCGGTGACACCGATGCTGCCGGGTTCGGGACTATGCCATCCGTGCTTCCCGGTAGGCGGAGGTTTCGGCGGTTTTGGAGGAGGTTTTGGAGGCTTTCCGGTCATGCCGATGCCGTTACCGTACGGATTCCATCATCCGGGATTTGGGCCGCATGCGGGTTACGGTGAATATGAAAACCAGGCCCATGAAAATGCAGAGCATTATGATGGTTCTGCATCTGGTTTCGGCGGTGCTCCGTACGGTCAAATGCCGTATTACGGCGGATATTCGTCACATTACGCAAACGCGCCTCATCATGATGGGAAATATAAGGATGATGATTGCGGCTGCCATGATTCACATCATCACCACCATCACCACGGTTCACATCACCATCACGCAAATATGCCTGTGCAGCCGTATCCGAATATGGGTGCAAACGCCGGATATTTTATGCCTTACGGCGGAGCAAATCCTAATGCCGCGCCGAATCAGCCGAGTCCAAATCAAGTATTCGGACGGCCGGAGGAAGAAGAAGATTAATGTTTCGGGACGATGTATGTCGTTCCTTTTTTTATGTCCAACTGAGGAATGGACATAACTGACAAGCTTAAACCCGCCGCCCGCCGCGCATCCTAAACATGAGCGGAAAACGCTCAAAACAGCGATGAATCCACGGGGGGTTTTTCCATTGGGTAAAAAACTGATGACGATCGCGGGCGTTTTAGCCGTGACGGCAAGCTTAACGGCATGCGGAGCAAATAATGCCATGAATGACGGACGCTACAACCAGTCAACACGTCCGGTCGGATATTATTCGAATGATAATGGTAACGGCAGAGGCCAGTACGGAATGGACCATCAAGGACCCGTCTCTGAAATGATGGAAAACCGAAACGGCCGTCATAATACGACAAACGTGTCCGATCAGTACGCGCCTAATGACGGGGTTCCGTTAACGACGGACGGCACATATAACGGCCGAAATGTCAATACGCCGCCGGCAGCAATGTCTTATAATGGGTATGACAACGCCGAAAACATCAGGTTGGCGGCAAAAGTTGCAAACCGCGTGAAAAAAGTAAAAGGCGTACAGGATAGTCAGGTCATCGTGACTGACACGAGAGTCGTCATTGCCGTCAGAACAAATCATCCTTTTACGAAGAATGATGATAAACATGTCAAACATGCGGCCAAAAAATTCGCGGACGGCCGTACAATTCAAGTGTTTACCGACAACGCTACTTTTACAAAGCTGCAAGACATGAACAGAAACAGCCGTTAAACGGGACTGCCGGATGATTTCATCCGGCAGTATTTTTATGGATAAAGCTTCATCATTTCTTTACATATTCTTAAAACGCTCTTTATATTGCGGTGTTAACATAAAAGTAATAAAACGTAACGGAGGGGCCGGGATGAAAAAAACGGAGCATGACAAAAGCCGCGGAGCAAAAACTGTGTATCTGACCGTAAGGGGATACCGGCTCAAACTGACGCCCGGACAAATGAAACTGATTTCAGCCGGCCGGGCATAATCATCGCAGCAGCCCTCATTTAGAGAGCTGCTTTTTTTCGGCTGAAACAGACAAATGAAAGAAAACGATTAAGCACCGGCATCTTTGGTCAAACTAGCATCAAGAGTTTGATTGAATAAAGAGGTGTTATTGGTGAAACGAATTTGCGGTGCTCGTCTATTGTTTATGCTTGTCTTATCGGCTGCAGTCCTGATTTGCGGAGGAAAAGGCGCATACGGGGCGGAGGTTGAGCATTACGGGCCGCTTCGGGTGCACGTCCAGCTGGAAAAGGTCTATCTGGACGGTGATGTCGGCATCGAACATACGGATGAAACCGTTTTGGCGATGGAGGATTTTTGGGCCTCATATGCCGGCTGGACGCTCGTTGAGCAGAAAAAAGGCTTCGTCCTTTTCCGTAAGCATGTTGATGACATTTCTCCGCTCAGTAAGGTTAACGGTTATATCGGCGTCACGGACGGAGGCGTCATCTCCACTTTTCACGGCCGTCCCGGATCGCTGGCCGAGCCGATTCAGTCTTTCTTCCAGATTGATATAGAAAGGCTGGAAAGCCGATTGCAAAAGCACTTGGAACACGGCATACCGTACAGGACAAAAGCGGAGTTTGAGAGCGTGATCGATCATATTAAGACTTACAGCGGCTGACTTTGACGCAAGACATGTGACACATGTCTTTTTTTTCTGAATGGAAGGTGTCAGAGCGAACATACGTTAACTTTTCTATAAGACTTTGGCTGTTTTTGTGTTACAATGATAAGCAGTCAAAGAGGTGAATAGGTGTGATTGAATTCGTGAAGGGGACGATTGATTATGTATCTCCCCAATACATCGTGATTGAAAACGGCGGAATCGGTTATCAGGTCTTCACTCCGAATCCGTTTATTTATAAGGTAAGCAATCAAGAGACCATTTTTACGTATCATCATATAAAAGAAGATGCCTTTTCTTTGTACGGTTTTTCAACCCGGGAAGAAAAAGCGCTTTTTACAAAGCTGCTGAACGTCACCGGCATCGGGCCGAAAGGGGCGCTCGCCATCCTCGGTTCCGGTGATCCCGGAGCCGTCATCGAAGCGATCGAACAGGAAGATGAAGCCTTTTTGGTGAAATTTCCGGGTGTGGGCAAAAAAACGGCGCGGCAGATTATTCTTGATTTGAAAGGCAAACTGGCCGACGTCGTGCCTGAAATGATTGACAACCTGTTCAATCATGAAGCGCGCATTGAAAAACAAGAGGCTGAAACGGCGCTTGACGAGGCGCTTGAAGCGCTCCGGGTTCTCGGCTACGCCGAAAAAGAAATTAAAAAAGTGCTTCCTCACTTAAAAGAGGAAACGGCGCTTTCAACAGATCAATATGTGAAAAAAGCATTGCAAAAATTATTAAAGTAAGGTGATGTTCATGGATGAACGGCTCGTTTCAAGTGAAGCAGACAGCCATGAATCAATAATCGAGCAAAGCCTCAGGCCGCAGAATCTCGCCCAGTATATCGGCCAAAAGAAGGTGAAAGAAAATCTGCGCGTGTTTATCGATGCGGCGAAAATGAGGCAGGAAACGCTGGACCACGTTCTTTTATACGGGCCTCCGGGTCTCGGGAAAACAACGCTTGCGTCTATCGTGGCCAATGAGATGGGTGTGGAGATGCGGACGACGTCAGGTCCCGCCATCGAAAGACCGGGGGATTTGGCAGCCATTTTGACGGCGCTCGAACCAGGGGATGTGCTGTTTATAGACGAAATTCACAGGCTGAACCGCTCAATTGAGGAAGTGCTGTACCCGGCGATGGAGGATTTCTGCCTTGATATTGTCATTGGAAAAGGCCCGTCCGCCCGCTCCGTCCGTCTCGACCTTCCCCCTTTTACGCTTGTAGGAGCGACGACAAGGGTCGGATTATTGACCGCACCGCTCAGAGACCGGTTCGGGGTGCTGTCGCGCCTTGAATACTATACGCAGGAAGAGCTGACAGATATCGTGTCAAGAACTGCTGACGTTTTTGAAGTGGATATCGAAAAAGCACCGGCTCTGGAAATCGCCAGACGGTCAAGGGGAACGCCGCGGGTTGCAAACCGGCTTCTCAGAAGGGTGAGAGATTTTGCCCAGGTGCTCGGCGACAGCCGCATCACGGAAGAAATCGCTCACGACGCGCTCGAACGTCTTCAAGTCGATGCGCTCGGCCTTGACCATATCGACCATAAGCTGCTGATGGGCATGATCGAAAAATTCAGCGGCGGTCCCGTCGGCCTTGATACGATTTCCGCGACAATCGGCGAAGAACCGCATACAATAGAGGATGTGTACGAACCGTATCTGCTGCAGATCGGATTTCTTCAGAGGACGCCGAGGGGACGGGTCGTGACTCCGGCTGTGTATGAACATTTTCGATTGGAGGCGCCCGCCCGTGACTGACTTTCCGAAGGTTCTCATGGTTCTCGGTGCCGTTTTGCTTATTGCCGGCGCAGTCTGGCACTTTGTCGGAAGGCTGCCCGGAGATATTTTCGTTAAGAAGGGAAATGTTACATTTTTCTTTCCCGTTGTCACTTGTATTGTGATCAGTGTGATACTATCCATTCTGCTTAATTTTTTCGGCAGAATGAAATAACAATAGACAGAATTAAGGTGAAATGATGAAAGTCGATTTATTTGATTTTGAACTGCCTGAACGCCTCATTGCCCAAGTGCCGCTGAAAGAGCGTGACGCATCGCGGCTGATGGTGCTCGACAAACAGACGGGCGGGCTGACGGACAGTTCATTTAAAGAGATTGTAAGCTTTTTTAATGAAGGGGATTGTCTCGTCTTGAACAATACCCGTGTGCTGCCTGCAAGATTATTCGGCACAAAAGAAGATACGGGAGCGAAAGTGGAGCTTCTGTTATTAAAACAGGAAGAAAATGATACATGGGAAACGCTCGTAAAGCCGGCGAAACGCGTAAAAAAAGGAACGGTCCTGACATTTGGCGACGGCCGGCTGACAGCGGTCTGCACGGAGGAGCTTGATCACGGAGGCAGAAAAATTGAATTCCGGTATGACGGGATTTTTTACGAAGTGCTTGAATCACTCGGTGAAATGCCGCTGCCTCCTTATATTAAAGAGCAGCTTGATGATAAAGAACGGTATCAGACCGTCTTTTCAAAAGAAATCGGATCTGCCGCAGCTCCGACGGCCGGACTTCATTTTACGGAAGAGATTCTGGACGAGCTGAAGCAAAAGGGTGTGCGGATTGAATTTATCACACTTCATGTGGGACTCGGCACATTCCGCCCGGTCAGCGCGGATGATGTGGAAGAGCATAACATGCACGCGGAATTTTATGAAATGACGGAAGAAACCGCCGCCTCTTTAAACGAGGTCAGAAAGGCGGGAGGGCGCATCGTGTCGGTCGGGACGACATCAACGCGCACCCTGGAAACCATTGCCGGCGAGCATGACGGCGTATTTACCGCTTCAAGCGGCTGGACGTCCATCTTCATTTATCCGGGATATGAATTTAAAGCGATTGACGGCATGATCACCAATTTTCATCTGCCGAAATCTTCCCTTATCATGCTCGTTTCTGCGCTTGCCGGCAGAGAGCATGTTCTTTCCGCCTACCGTCATGCGGTAGAAGAGGAATACCGTTTCTTCAGCTTTGGCGACGCCATGCTGATTATCTAATTTGAATGACAGGAGGCCTCATACAAAGTGGCTGAACAACCGATACGTTATGAATTTATAAAGGAATGCAAACAAACGGGAGCACGGCTGGGCAGAGTTCATACGCCCCACGGCTCCTTTGAGACGCCTGTATTTATGCCGGTCGGCACGCTTGCTACGGTAAAGACGATGTCTCCGGATGAGCTGAAATCTATGGATGCGGGCATTATTTTAAGCAATACGTACCATTTATGGCTCCGTCCGGGACACGACATTGTAAAAGAAGCGGGCGGGCTTCATAAGTTTATGAACTGGGACCGCGCGATTTTAACAGATTCCGGCGGTTTTCAGGTCTTTTCATTGAGCAAGTTTCGTAATATAGAAGAAGAAGGCGTTCATTTCCGCAATCACTTAAACGGAGACAAGCTGTTTTTATCTCCGGAAAAAGCGATGGAAATTCAAAACGCCCTCGGCTCTGATATCATGATGGCGTTTGATGAGTGTCCGCCGTATCCGGCAGAGTATGATTACATGAAACGCTCTGTGGAACGGACCAGCCGCTGGGCGGAACGCTGCCTGGAGGCGCACGGGCGCTCAGATGAGCAGGGTCTGTTCGGGATCGTACAGGGCGGAGAATACGAAGACCTGCGAACACAAAGTGCAAAAGACTTGGTTTCGCTTGATTTTCCGGGTTATGCCATAGGCGGATTATCTGTCGGCGAGCCGAAGCACGTCATGAACCGAGTGCTTGAGTTTACAACTCCGCTTTTACCGAAGGACAAGCCGAGATATTTAATGGGTGTGGGTTCACCGGATGCCTTAATTGACGGCGCCATCCGCGGCGTGGATATGTTTGACTGCGTACTGCCGACCCGGATTGCCCGAAACGGCACGGTGTTTACGAATGAAGGGCGTCTGAATATGAAAAACGCCAAATATGAGCGTGATTTCCGTCCGATTGACGAAGAGTGCAGCTGCCATACATGCAAAAATTACTCCCGCGCTTACATCAGACATTTGATCCGCTGTAATGAAACGTTTGGAATTCGATTAACAACTTACCATAACCTTCATTTTCTGTTACACTTAATGGAGCAGGTCAGACAAGCCATCCGGGAGGATCGTCTTGGTGATTTCCGAGAAGAGTTCTTTGAGCGTTACGGCTATAATAAGCCAAATGCGAAAAGCTTCTAAATAAAACCATTCTTGAAAGGAGGGAAACAGATGGGTACTTTAGGCACAATCGTTCCTATTATTTTAATGTTTGCAGTGCTTTATTTCCTGCTCATCCGTCCGCAGCAAAAGCAGCAGAAGGCCGTACGCCAGATGCAGGAAGAGCTGAAAAAAGGGGATTCAGTGGTGACAATCGGAGGATTGCACGGCACTGTTGATTCAATTGATGAAAGCAAGGTCGTCATTAAAACAGGTGATAACACCCGTTTAACATTTGACCGCCGCGCAATCAGAGAAGCTTCCGCTGAATAACAGCGAAGCTCATACATACAAAAAAAAGAGCGGAGAATCCGCTCTTTTTTTATTACGCTGATCTGCTTCCTTTCAAATTCACTCCGAAAATGCCGCCCAGCATACTGACTCCCAAAAAGCCGAGATGAAATAAAAGCTGACCGGATGTAAACGTTTTTCCGAACCCTAAATATTGAAACAGCAAGATGATTAATGAAAAACAGACGGCGGTTAACGCTCCGATCATCCAGCCTTTTTCCTTCGCTTTGCCGCCCGATATAAAACCTCCCGCAAATAAAGAAAGAAAAGAAAGCGCGGTGATCAGCCAGCTGAAAGATGATTCTTCCATTGAGGTAACCGTCAGTAAAAGCGAAATCGCCAAACTCGTAAGAAGCATCACCGCAAAAATAGCCACTAAGCCGTACAAAACGCCTCTTCCCACTTGTTTCGTTTCTTCCATTTTTATCTCCTCTCCGCTCTGCGGCCTGATATATGACAAGCCGGAGCCCGTCTTTTTCTAAATGTATTCTCTGAATGTTCGAATTAGACGTAAATGCATGATGTTCAGCCCGTTTATTACATAATTCAGAGCCGATGGCAAATGCTATGACCGTTGGAGGTGCGATATGGAAGATATTTTCATTATTACGTTTCGTACGATTGTGCTTTATTTTATCATTCTTGTGATTTTCAGACTGATGGGAAAACGGGAAATCGGAGAACTGAGCATTTTAGACCTTGTCGTCTCCATTATGATTGCCGAGATTGCCGTATTGGCAATTGAAAATGTAAAAGATAAGCTTTTGCACACAATAGTGCCGATTGTCGTTTTAATGATTATTCAAGTAAGCCTTGCTTTTATTTCGCTCAAAAGCCAAAAAATACGGCAGCTGCTTGACGGAAAACCCACCATTATTATAAAACAGGGAAAAATTGATGAACGGGCGATGAGATCGCAGCGCTACAATTTTGACGATCTTCTTATGCAGCTGAGAGAGAATAACATCGATAGAATCTCTGACGTGTCGTACGCCATTTTGGAGTCTTCGGGCAAACTGTCAATCGTCAAAAAGAAAAACAATAAGGATAAGCAGATGGAAACATCGCTTATCGTTGACGGGGTCATTCAGAACGAGCATCTGGACAGAATCGGGAAAGATAAACACTGGCTTGAAAAAAATTTAGCAAAAAGAGGATATCGCGATCTTTCGGTTATATCATTCTGCACGTTTACGGACGGCGCTTTTTTTATTGATCTTAAAGATGAAAAAGGGGAGCCATGAATCGGTTTCACCGCGTGACGAACTTGCCGATGACCGGAATCCGGATCAGCTCTTCCCTTTTAATCAGCTTGAATAACAGAAGAAGCGCAATGTACAAAATCGCGGTCATTGCAATCCAGCCTGTGAGATTAACAGCCTCTGATCCTGAAAAATGAACGGCGTGCTTGATGATGCGGCTGACATAGCCGCAAATGAATATGACGGCAAAACAGAGCGCGTATTCTTTTATTTTAATGCTGATCGGAAGCACCTTGCTTACGGTGGCCGCATGCAGCAGGGTGACAAGAACCATCCCCGTTACAATCGCAAGTGCGGCGCCCATGATGCCCAAGGAAGGCCTGGTCGCCAAAACAAAAATTAGGCCAGTTTTGACAGCGGCGCCGATAAAACTGTTCATCATGGCGGCCCCGGCTAAATTGAGAGCCTGCAGCACCGCCTGAAGGGGCCCCTGAAAATAGTAAAGCAGAAAAAACGGCGCCATCACTTTAACAAATACCGCCGCATTAGTTGATCCGTACATGACGGACATCAGTTCATCAGCGAAAGAGAATAAAATAACCACCGAAATGCCTCCGCTTAAAAGACACAGCCGCATCGCCTGTTCCAGACGGTATTCGACAACTTGCAGCTTTTTTTGCTCCATTCCTTCACTGATCGCAGGAACAAGTGCCGTTGACAGAGAATAGGTTATAAAGCTGGGCAGCGTCAAAACCGTCATGGCAAATCCGGTCAGCTCCCCGTACTGGCTGGTGGCGGCAGCGGTGGCCACTCCTGCAATCGCAAGGCTTTGCGCGACGACAATAGGTTCAAAAAACCAAGATAAATTTCCGATGAAGCGGCTTCCGGTTGTCGGGAGCGACACGCTCATCAGCTGGCGGAAGGTTTCTTTTCCATTTGCGATCGACTTGAAAAATTGTTTTCTGATTCTGATTGTTTTATTTGCTTTAAAACAAATGAATAAATAAATAAGAGAGGCAAGCTCCCCGATGACAGACGAAATCATGGCTCCGGCTGCGGCATATTCAATCCCGTACGGCAGAAACACCGTCGTGCAGACTGCGACAAGTGAAATCCGCACGATCTGCTCAAGTACTTGGGAAAACGCCAGCGGGTTCATATTCTGCCTGCCCTGAAAGTAACCGCGCAGCACGCTGGAGATCGCGATAATCGGCACGACGGGCGTAATCGCCAGAAGCGGGTAAACCGTGCGCTGATCCGTCAGCATCGTTTCGGACATAATCGGCGCAAAGCATAAAAACAGCGGCGTGAAGATGAGACTTAATATCCCGGTGACGGTAAGCGACATCACTAAAATGTGTTTCATTTTCTGCCTGTCCCCCCGCGCGCTTGCTTCAGCGACAAGTTTGCTGATGGCAACGGGGAGGCCGAATTGAGTCAAAGTGGTGGCCAAGAAAAATGTCGGGGCAGCCATCATGTATAAACCGACCCCTTCTTCACCGATAAACCGGGCGATAACCACCCGGTTGACAAAGCCGAGCATTCTCGTAATCATCCCGGCTGCGATGAGAATAAGAGTGCCCCTTAAAAAAGTCTGTTTTGCCATTTTATAAACCCCTGCCTTCTCAAACTACCTGGAATCATATACAATAAAGATATGCGCCGATGTCGTCCGAGCATGACAAGTCTTCGAGAAAAATGGAAAAAGGAGCGAGCGCCCAGTGGAGAAACATCCCGCCGAAATGTACAAAGATCATTTGCGGCCTTTCTTGTACAGTAAACTTGAAGAGTTCAAAATCCTCGGATACGATGATGTTGAGCACGAGAGTTTATGGTCATACTTAATACATAAAAAGTGGAAACAGAAAAAGGAACTGCCGCTGCATGAATTGGCCGGTCATATTTTATCAGTTAAAATTGGCGATTTTATGAACTATGCAACCGTTGAAGCTTTTAAGTCGTCTAATTGGCTGGAAAGCGATGAGGGTCAGGAAGCTTTAGATGAACTGCTGAGATAATGATTTGACGGCATAGGTTTAAGGAGGAAATACATAATGAAAAAAGGACGCTTGATTGCGTTTTTCCTGATCGTATTATTGATCGGCACAGGGCTGGGGTATTTTACAAAACCGGCTGCCAATAATATTACGTTAGGATTGGATTTACGCGGCGGGTTTGAAGTTCTGTACGATGTGCAGCCCGTCAAAAAAGGCGATAAAATCACAAAAGACGTGCTCGTCAGCACGGTGCAGGCGCTGAACCGCCGGGCTAACGTTCTCGGCGTAAGCGAGCCGAACATTCAGATTGAAGGAAATAACCGCATCCGCGTACAGCTGGCGGGCGTCACGAATCAGAACAGGGCGCGCGAAATTCTGTCAACGGAAGCGCAGCTCTCGTTCAGGGATACGAATGATAAAGAGTTGTTAAACGGCTCTGATCTCGTGGAAAACGGCGCGAAGCAAACCTTTGATCCGACGACGAACGAACCGATTGTCAGCGTTAAGCTGAAGGATGCGGATAAGTTCGGAGAAGTGACGAAAAAAGTCAAGAAAATGGCGCCTAATAATCAGCTTGTGATCTGGCTTGATTACCAAAAAGGCGATTCATTTAAAAAAGAAGTCGGCAAAAAACATCCGAAATATGTATCCGCTCCGAATGTGAGCCAGGAATTAAACACGAAGGATGTCACGATTGAAGGTCAGTTCACCGTTCAAAAAGCGAAGGACTTGGCCAATATTTTAAACGCGGGCGCGCTGCCTGTGAAACTGACCGAAAAATACTCTACTTCAGTAGGGGCGCAATTCGGACAGCAGGCTTTGCATGATACGGTAGAGGCCGGCATCATCGGTATTGCAATTGTTTTCTTATTTATGCTGCTTTATTACAGACTGCCTGGACTCATAGCGGTAATTACGCTTTCTGTATACGTATATATTACGCTTCAAGTGTTTGACTGGATGCAGGCGGTGCTGACGCTTCCGGGTATTGCGGCGCTCATTTTGGGTGTCGGGATGGCGGTTGACGCCAACATCATCACCTATGAACGGATAAAAGAAGAATTGAAACTCGGCAAATCCGTCCGCTCAGCTTTCCGTTCAGGGAACAGACGGTCATTCGCGACGATTTTCGATGCGAACATCACAACGATCATCGCAGCGGTCGTGCTCTTTATTTTCGGGACAAGCTCTGTAAAAGGGTTTGCGACGATGCTGATTTTGTCAATTCTGACAAGCTTTATTACAGCTGTCTTCCTTTCAAGATTCCTGCTCTCCCTTCTCGTGGAAAGCAGATGGCTTGACCGGAAAAAAAGCTGGTTCGGCGTCAAGAAAAAACATATTATGGACATTCAAAAAACGGATGAAAATACTGAACCGCATACGGCATTCCAAAAATGGGATTTCACGAGCAAGCGAAAATATTTCTTTATTTTCTCAAGCGCTGTAACCATTGCGGGAATTATCATCTTACTGGTCTTTAAGCTCAACCTGGGAATCGATTTTGCAAGCGGCGCGCGGATTGACGTGCAGAGCAATCATTCTTTGACGGCGCATCAGGTTGAAAAAGATTTTGATTCTCTCGGCATGGAGCCGGAAAACATCGTGCTTTCTGGTAAAGAGAACCATGTTGCCGCGGCCCGGTTTGTCGGAGAGCCATCTAAAGAAAAAATCGCTGAAATCAAAACGTACTTTAAGGACAAATACGGATCTGAACCGAACGTCAGCACGGTATCGCCGACAGTCGGAAAAGAACTGGCCCGTAATGCTTTATATGCTGTCGCCATTGCATCAATCGGCATCATTATTTACGTATCAATACGTTTCGAGTACAGAATGGCTGTCGCCGCAATTGTATCCCTGCTGTATGACGCTTTCTTTATCGTCGCGTTTTTCAGCATTACAAGGCTGGAGGTTGACGTAACCTTTATCGCCGCTATTCTCACCATAATTGGTTACTCGATAAATGATACGATCGTTACATTTGACCGGATACGCGAGCAGATGAAAAAACGTAAGCCGAAGTCATTTGCCGATCTGGAACATATCGTGAATCTGAGCTTGCAGCAAACCTTTACACGTTCGATCAATACGGTCTTGACCGTTGTGATTGTTGTCGTCGTGCTGCTCATTTTGGGCTCATCGTCAATTACAAACTTCTCCGTCGCTTTATTGGTCGGTTTATTGACGGGCGTTTATTCCTCTCTTTACATCGCCGCGCAGCTGTGGCTTGTATGGAAAGGTAAAGAATTTAAAGGGAAAAAATCAATCGAAGAGTAAAATGGGAACAGGCTGTCTTCCGGAAGGCAGCCTGTTTTTTCAGGCCGCATTGAACTTAAAACCTGCATTTGCTATAATGACATACGCTTACATAATCAATCATCATTGTAAAAACATGTAGGAGGGTTCTTATGAACGTTCGTGAGTCGGAGCTTCCGGGCATCGGCCAGAAAGTAGAAGTCATTACGAAAAATCACGATAAAATCAGTATTATTCTTCATGATGACGGCAGAAAAGAGCTCTATTACTTCGATGAGAATGATCATGACGAATGCTTGGCATCCGTTGAATTTAACGACGAAGAGGCGAGGCAGATTTCCGCTATTTTAGGCGGTATGACGTATAAGCCGAAAGCGCTGGAATCTGTGGAAGTTGCGCTTGATGACCTCGTCATTGAGTGGTTTAAAGCCGAATCTCATGCACCGGCTGTCAGCCGTACAATCGGAGATTTGGAGATCAAGAAACATTACAACGTCCAGATTATTGCGATCGTAAAGAAAAACCGGCAAAAACAGCTGAGCCCCGGCATTGATACCGTAATTGAAGAAGGGGACACCCTCGTCATATCGGGAGAAAGGAGCGGACTGAAAAAGCTGGTCCGCGAGCAGTTAACGGCCCGGATTTCCTGAGACCGGGGTTTACTCCCGGGAAAATGGGGGAAAAGATAAGAATGAACAATTGGGGGCAGACGCATGAATAAACAATGGACTATTATATTCGCTTTACTATTTACTTTGATTGTCGCCATCTTTGCTGTCATTAACGTGCGGGCGGTTGAGGTTGATTATCTGTTCGGAACCGCTGAATGGCCGCTGATTTTAGTCATTTTAGGCTCTGTGTTAATGGGAGCGCTGATCGTGTTTTCGGCCGGTATCTTTCAAGTGATGAAGCTGAAGCGCGAAATTAAAATGCTGCGGAAAGAAAACAGATCCGCAGGTGAATTGACGGCTGATTCGGACGGCCAAAAAACAGCCGCGCCGCCGGAAGAAATGCTTGAAGAGAAAAAAGGATCAGAATAACATTTGAAACCCCTCAGTCCGCTCTAGTATAATAGGGTGGTTGAGGGGTGAATTTATGTTAGCGTCAAAAATGCGCTGGGAAATCCAGCAGCCGGATCAGGAAAAAGTCAAATCACTCACAGAACAATTGGACATAACACCTCTTGTGGCATCACTGCTTGTAAAAAGAGGTTTTGATACTGCCGAAAGCGCAAGGCTGTTTTTACATACAAAGGATGCAGACTTTTATGACCCGTATGAATTAAAGGGAATGCGGGAAGCAGTTGATCGGATAAAACTGGCGGTTTCTCAAGGGGAACCGATTATGATTTACGGAGATTACGATGCAGACGGCGTTACAAGCACGTCAGTGATGCTGACGGCACTCAGACAGCTGTCGGCGGACGTTGATTTTTATATTCCCGACCGTTTCACAGAAGGCTACGGCCCGAATGAACAAGCTTTCCGCTCCATAAAAGAGCGGGGATTTTCGCTGATCATTACAGTGGATACGGGAATCGCCGCCGTCCATGAAGCTGAAGTCGCAAAAGAGCTGGGCTTAGACGTCATTATTACCGACCACCATGAGCCGGGACCCGAGCTTCCTGACGTATTTGCGATCATCCACCCGAAGCAGCCGGGCTGCGGCTATCCGTTTAAAGAATTGGCCGGCGTCGGTGTGGCGTTTAAGCTTGCCCACGCGCTTACGGGTTCTTTGCCGGAAGCTATGCTGGACTTGGCGGCAATCGGTACGGTTGCAGATCTGGTGCCTCTTCATGATGAAAACAGATTAATTGCGTCACTCGGAATCGAAAGGCTACGGACGACAAATCGGCCGGGCCTCAAAGCCCTGATTAAGCTTTCCGGCGGAGATATCGGACAAGCTGATGAGGAAACGATCGGATTTCAGGTCGCGCCAAGGCTCAATGCCGTCGGAAGAATAGAACAGGCCGATCCCGCCGTCCATCTGCTGATGACCGAAGATCAGTTTGAAGCGGAGGAACTGGCTTCGGATATTGACCGGCTGAATAAAGAGCGGCAGAAAATGGTGAAAACCATGACCGAAGAGGCTGTTGAAATGGTTCAGCAGCAAGGCGGAAACCCGTCTGCCATTGTAGTGGCAAAAGCCGGCTGGAATCCGGGAGTCGTCGGTATTGTCGCATCGAAGCTGGCTGAACGTTTTTACCGTCCCGCTGTTGTGCTTGGGATAGATGAGGAGCAGGGAATCGCTAAAGGGTCGGCGCGAAGCATCAGAGGCTTCAACCTGTTTACGAGCCTTTCACAGTGCAGAGACATTCTTCCTCATTTCGGCGGGCATCCGATGGCGGCAGGAATGACGTTGAAGGCTGAAGATGTGGCGGAATTAAGGGACAGGCTGAATCAAATGGCTGAAGAAACCCTTACGGAAGAGGATTTTATTCCCGTTCAGGAGGTTGATCTTGTCTGCGGCGTTGAAGACATAACCGTTGAAAGCATTACAGAATTAAATATGCTGTCGCCGTTCGGCATGCTTAACCCTAAACCTCATGTGATGGTGAAAAATGCCGTGCTTGATGATGTGCGCCTGATCGGAGCGAATAAAAATCACGTGAAAATGACGGTGAAAAGTGATTCCGCCGTCCTTGACTGCGTCGGCTTTAACAAAGGAGAGCTTGAAGCCGGAGTTGTCCCCGGATCAACGATTTCCATTGTCGGCGAGATGTCCATTAATGAATGGAACAACAGAAAGAAGCCCCAGCTGATGATTAAAGACGCTGCGGTGCCGGAATGGCAGCTTTTTGATATCAGGGGCAAGCGGATGTGGGAAGACACGGTCACCGCGCTGCCGAAGGAAAAACGGGTGCTCATCAGCTTTAACGAAAAAACCGCTCAGAAGCTCCATGCAAAAGAGCTGTCAGGCGAGCTGGCCGGGATCACATCGGAATCCGAGGCGGAAGCTCTCCAGCTTGACGGAAAATATGCCGTTTTTCTGGATGTGCCGCCGTCAGCGGATCGCCTGCAGCATTTGCTTGACGGAAAGAAGCCGGAACGGATTTATTTTGTTTTTATCAATCATGAAGAACATTTCCTGTCCTCATTTCCATCGCGGAATGATTTCAAGTGGTTTTACGCATTTCTCTTGAAAAGGGGCGCTTTTGACTTCGGCAAGCATGGTTCAGAGCTTGCGAGACACAGAGGATGGTCAATTGACACAATCAATTTCATGACAAAGGTGTTTTTTGATCTCGGTTTTGTTAAAATAGAAGATGGTGTGCTGTCTGTCGTGAGCGGCGCGAAAAAACGCGACCTGGCAGATTCGCAAACCTATCAGGTAAAACAGCAGCTGATGGAATTAGACCAGAAGCTCAATTATTCCGCAGCCCATGAGCTGAAGGAATGGCTGAATAAGCTGATGAACCAAGGTTCAGAAGCTTATGAAAGTACGAGGAGGACATAGAACAGATGGATCTTAAAAAATACGTAACAATTGTGCCCGATTACCCGAAAGAAGGCGTACAATTTAAAGATATTACGACATTGATGGACAAAGGCGACGTATACCGTTACGCCACTGACCAAATTGTTGAATATGCAAAAGAAAAAGAAATTGATTTAGTTGTCGGGCCTGAAGCGCGCGGCTTTATTATCGGCTGTCCGGTTGCATACGCTCTCGGAGTGGGCTTTGCGCCGGTTCGGAAAGAAGGAAAACTTCCGCGTGAGGTCATTAAAGTCGATTACGGTTTGGAGTACGGAAAAGACGTACTGACGATTCATAAAGATGCAATTCTGCCGGGACAGCGCGTGCTGATTACTGATGACTTGCTTGCAACAGGCGGCACGATCGAAGCAACAATTAAGCTGGTCGAAGAACTGGGCGGCGTCGTAGCCGGTATTGCGTTCTTAATCGAGCTTTCTTACCTTGACGGCAGAGACAAGCTTGACAATTACGATATTTTAACATTAATGAAATATTAACCGCATATGGAAAAAAGCACTCGTGTCAGGGTGCTTTTTTCCTATTATTTCATCATCCTGACAGATTCTTTAGGTGTTTTGAACTTCTGCCCTTTACATCTCTCGTTTTTTTCTTGATAATAAACTAATACAGTTTACATTTAAAAAAGGTGATTCCATGGCGAACGAACAAGTATTGACTGCCGAGCAAGTAATAGATAAAGCGCGCACTTATCTGCCGGAGGAGCAGATTGCGTTTGTTGAGAAAGCTTACCTGTATGCGCAAAACGCGCATCGCGAACAGTACCGCAAATCAGGTGAGCCGTACATCATTCATCCGATTCAGGTGGCGGGGATCCTCGTCGATCTGGAAATGGACCCTTCCACAATTGCGGGCGGATTTCTGCATGACGTGGTAGAGGACACGGATGTCACCCTCGACGACCTGAAGGAAGCATTTTCTGAAGAAGTGGCGATGCTTGTCGACGGTGTGACGAAGCTCGGTAAAATTAAGTATAAATCTCAAGAGGAGCAGCAGGCGGAAAACCATCGAAAAATGTTTGTCGCTATGGCTCAGGATATCAGAGTCATATTGATCAAGCTGGCGGATCGCCTTCACAATATGCGGACGTTAAAGCATCTTCCGCAGGAAAAGCAGCGGAGAATTTCAAATGAGACGCTGGAAATTTTCGCTCCGCTGGCCCATCGGCTCGGGATTTCTAAAATCAAATGGGAGCTGGAAGACACCGCTCTCCGTTATTTGAATCCTCAGCAATATTACAGAATCGTCAACCTCATGAAGAAAAAGCGCGCGGAACGCGAACTTTATGTCGAAGAGGTTGTCAATGAAGTGAAAAAACGGGTCGAAGAAGTAAATATCAAAGCGGACTTCTCAGGACGTCCGAAGCACATCTACAGCATTTACCGCAAGATGGCGCTGCAAAATAAACAGTTCAATGAAATATATGATCTGCTCGCCGTCCGTATTCTTGTCGGAAGCATTAAAGACTGCTACGCCGTACTCGGCATTATTCACACGTGCTGGAAGCCGATGCCTGGCAGATTCAAAGATTATATTGCGATGCCTAAGCCGAATATGTATCAGTCGCTGCATACGACCGTAATCGGGCCTAAAGGCGATCCGCTGGAAGTGCAGATCAGAACGTTTGAGATGCATGAGATCGCTGAATACGGGGTGGCCGCACACTGGGCATATAAAGAAGGCAAGGCTGCAAACGAAGAAGCGACATTTGAGAAAAAACTGTCCTGGTTCCGTGAAATTCTGGAATTCCAAAACGAGTCTACGGATGCGGAAGAATTTATGGAATCGCTGAAAATCGATCTGTTTTCTGACATGGTATACGTATTTACGCCAAAAGGCGATGTCATTGAACTGCCGTCAGGCTCTGTGCCGATTGATTTTTCCTACAGGATCCACTCGGAGATCGGCAACAAAACAATCGGGGCGAAAGTGAACGGAAAAATGGTGACGCTTGACCATAAGCTCCGGACGGGCGACATCGTCGAGATTCTGACGTCCAAGCATTCATACGGCCCGAGTCAAGACTGGGTTAAACTGGCGCAGACGTCTCAGGCGAAACACAAAATCCGCCAATTCTTTAAGAAACAGCGCCGTGAAGAAAACGTCGAAAAAGGCCGTGAGCTTGTCGAAAAAGAAATTAAAAATCTTGATTTTGAAGTGAAAGATGTTTTAACACTCGAAAATCTTCAAAAAGTTGCCGACAAGTTCAATTTCTCAAATGAAGAGGATATGTACGCGGCGGTCGGGTATAACGGCATTACCGCTCTTCAGGTGGCCAACAGGCTCACCGAAAAAGAACGGAAGCTCCGTGACCAGGAAGAGCAGGAAAAAATCGTTCAGGAAGTCACTTCCGAGCCGAAACATTATCCGCAAGGGAGAAAACGGGAAGCGGGTGTGCGCGTAAAAGGCATTGACAACCTTCTCGTCCGCTTGTCGAAATGCTGCAACCCGGTGCCTGGGGACCATATTGTCGGTTTTATTACAAAAGGGCGCGGTGTATCCGTTCACCGGGATGACTGTCCGAACGTCAAAACGAATGAAGCGCAGGAACGTCTGATCCCCGTTGAATGGGAGCATGAATCACAGGTTCAAAGACGCAAAGAATATAACGTTGAGATTGAGATTTTGGGGTATGACCGTCTCGGGCTTTTAAATGAGGTGCTCCAAGCCGTAAATGAAACGAAAACCAACATCTCCTCTGTCTCCGGCAAATCCGACCGCAATAAAGTCGCTACGATTCATATGGCGATTTTTATTCAAAACATCAACCATCTGCATAAAGTGGTCGAGCGGATTAAGCAGATCAGAGACATCTATTCAGTCCGGCGGGTAATGAACTAAAAGGAGCTTGCTATGAAATTAGTTGTTCAGCGTGTAACAGAAGCGAGTGTGACGGTTGACGGCGCTGTTGCCGGCCGGATCGGACCCGGTATTATGGCGCTTGTCGGCATCACTCATGAAGATACAGAAGAAGATGCCGCTTACTTGGCGGATAAAATCGTGAATCTTCGGATTTTTGATGATGAAAGCGGCAAGATGAATTTATCGCTTTTGGATACGGGCGGGGAGATTTTATCCGTTTCACAGTTTACGCTTTACGGCGAAACGAAGAAAGGGAGACGCCCGAATTTTATGAATGCGGCTAAACCGGATCAGGCTGTGCTCCTTTATGAAAAGTGGAACGAACTCCTTCGGGAAAAAGGAGTCAAAGTGGAAACCGGAATATTCGGAGCCATGATGGATGTTCAGCTGACGAATTCCGGGCCGATTACATTGATTATGGATTCTAAACAATAAAAAAGCTGCCGTTCGGCAGCTTTTTTTTATGATTGAAAATAATGTTCCAATCCGCTTTCAATTCCGTCTGTCACTTTTTCCTGATAAGAGCCGCTATGTATGATTGTTTCTTCTTGCGGTTGACTGAGATAGCCGAGCTCATACAGCATGGCAGGCCGTTTATTTTCCCTCAGGACGTAATAATCGCCAAACAGAACGCCGCGATCCGGGATAGGGGAACGCTTCACTACTTCAGAATGGACGTCTGAGGCAAGCTGGCGATCCTTAGACGGACTGTAATAATAAGCCGTGCTTCCCCGTGTTGACGTATCGGCATAGCTGTCATAGTGAATGCTGATAAAGGCATCCGCATTCCGGTAATGAGAGGTTGAAACCCTGGCCTGCAGGCTGATAAAAGTATCATCCTGTCTGGTGATATACACGTTTGCACCGGCCGCCCGCAATTTTTGGGCCAGCAGCTTAGCGGTTTTAATGGTTACGTTTTTCTCAAACTTTCCGGAGTAGCCGATCGTTCCGCTGTCTTTTCCTCCGTGTCCGGGATCAACGACGATCGTCTTGTTTTTAAGTGAGCCGCTGCCGCCTGACGTGTCGGGAGAAGGTGCTTCACCTGTTTCCTCACCGCTTTTTGACGTTTGTACGACCCAGTTTGCCACATATGCGGTTTGTCCGTTTTCAAGCCGGACTTCATACCATTTGCCGCTTGAGCCGACAATCGGGTAGGCTGCGCCTTTATCTGCTCTTTTTACGATAGAAGCGGAAGTCGAGGCCGAGCTCCTTAAGTTGGTGCCGCCGTAAACAATATACGCTTTTTTCGAGGAGCCTGAGCCCGCAGAACCGTCTCCCGAGCCGGATGCGCTGTCCGATGAGTCAGAATCCTTTATGATGTAGTGGCTTGCTGCCCAGCCTTTTTGCCCGTTTGCTTCAATTTTCAGCCAGCCGTGGTCTTCACTTAAGATGGAAACCTTTGTTCCGCGTGATAATTTAGTCATAATCGCTGAATCATGTGACGCTGCACTTCTGACATTCAATGAAGAAACGCCGACAGTCCCGTTTTTTGACCCGCTTCGGGCCGAAGTGGCTTTCGTATCCGATCCTCCGCTGTCCGCGGTGACGTATTCGGAAGAAACCCATCCGGTTGTGCCTTGATAAGAAATGTTCACCCATCCGCTGTTCTTGTCAAGCACGGATGCATGTGCGCCTTGCGGAAGTTTGCCGATGACTTCATATGATGTCCCCGGGCCTTTTCTGATGCGGAGGTCAGGATCGGTGGAAGTGACCGTTCCGCTTGTTGCGGATGAATGGTCTGCTCCCCCGGCTGTTTTTGATATCAGCCAGGAAACGACCCATCCGGTTTTACCGGGGCTCAGCTGAAGCTGCACCCAGTCTCCCTCTTCTTTAGCGATCGGGTATCTTTCCCCTTTTTTTACTTCAGCCTTAATTCCATAGCTCAGGCCGGGACCGCCTCTGACATTGATCTTGTCTGTCGCGATGACCGCTTCTCCCTCTGCGGCGATTGCGGTGTGGAATGACGGAAGAAGCGCTGTGATGATGACGCCGCATAAAATAAGAGCAAGAGTTCTCTTCTTCATGGCTGTCCTCCTTTCTGAACTAACTAAAATACATTCTTGTATAATATCGTATTTTCCTTGCTGAATGTTAAATAAAAATAAAATGGTTTGTTTATACTAGTCATAAATACAGCGAAAAGGTGTGCAAATCATGAAATATCAACCAAAAATGGGACGCGCGCTGCACGATGCGGAAGGAAATCTGCACTTCAGTGATCAGAGCGATAGCGAAAAGGCGGGTTTTCTTGAAGAGACGGCGACGGAGTTCGGTCTCTTATCGAAAGAAGCGGTCGCAAGGAAAAACAGACGGAATAAAACTTGACAGGGGAGTGCAATCCCATTATTATAATAGAAATTGATGTACATAAGTCATGATAACGATTTTGAACCGATAATGGAGAAGAGTAGGTCAGAATGCATGGAGAAGAGAGGAACCGTCCCGGGCTGAAAGCGGATCCGCACTGCATCTTTCTCGAAACAACACTCCGGAGGTTCCCTGCTGAACGCTTTTGCAAGTCATTAGGCAGCGGACGTGAACCTGCGTTAAAGGTCAGAGCGGGGATGCTTCGGCATTCCAACTAGGGTGGCACCACGGGTATAACTCTCGTCCCTACTATACATGTATAGTAGGAGCGGGAGTTTTTTTATTTGAAGAAAGACATTAAGGAGGCCTGTAACATGGCATATCACATTCCAAGAGGCACACAGGACATACTGCCGGGTGAATCAGACAGATGGCAGTTCGTCGAACAAATTATGAGGGAGACGTGCCGCACTTATCAATATAAAGAAATCCGCACACCGATTTTCGAGCATACGGAATTGTTCGCAAGAGGCGTCGGTGAGTCTACAGATATCGTGCAGAAAGAAATGTACACGTTTGAAGACCGTAAAGGGAGAAGCCTGACGCTTCGGCCGGAAGGAACAGCCGCTGCAGTCCGCGCGTTCAATGAAAATAAATTATTTGCGAACCCGGTGCAGCCGACGAAGCTTTATTATGTCGGACCGATGTTCCGTTACGAACGTCCGCAGACGGGGCGTTTCCGGCAATTCTATCAATTCGGAATCGAAGCGATCGGCTCCAAAGATCCGGCCGTGGATGCAGAAGTCATTGCGCTTGCGATGAGTATTTACCGCACAGCCGGTTTGAAACATGTCAAGCTTGTGTTAAACAGCCTTGGTGACCAGGACAGCCGCAAATCCTACCGGGAAGCGCTCGTCAAACATTTTGAACCGCGCATCGGAGAGTTTTGCTCAGACTGCCAGTCGCGCCTGCACACAAACCCGCTCAGAATTCTTGACTGCAAGAAAGACAGAGAGCATGAACTGATGAAAACGGCTCCGTCCATTCTTGATTACTTAAATGAAGAATCAGCCGCTTATTTTGAGAAAGTAAAACAATACTTAAACGATCTCGGCATCCCGTTCGAAATAGATCCGAACCTTGTCAGAGGGCTTGATTATTATAACCATACCGCTTTTGAAATTATGAGCAATGCCGAAGGATTCGGAGCGATTACAACCCTTGCCGGCGGGGGCCGCTATGACGGGCTTGTTGAACAGATCGGCGGACCTGAAGCGCCGGGTATCGGATTTGCGATGAGCATCGAACGTCTGCTGGCAGCCATTGACGCTGAGAAAACAGAGCTTCCCGTCAATCAGGGGATTGACTGCTACATCGTGACGCTCGGAGAAAAAGCGAAGGATTATTCCGTTTCCCTCGTGTACAAACTGAGAGAAGCGGGCATCTCAAGTGAAATCGATTATGAAAATAAAAAGATGAAGGGCCAATTTAAAACGGCTGACCGTCTCGGCGCACGTTTTATTGCGATTTTAGGGGAAGATGAGCTTGCCCAAAATAAAATCAATGTAAAAGATGCGGAAACAGGAGAGCAGCGTGAAGTGGTGTTAGACGAGCTGATACAAGTGTTAAAGGCAGATCAAAAGCAGTGAAGGAGAGGAACGCTATGTTTGGAAGAACATATTATTGTGGCGAGATAACTGAAAAAGCGATTGGCGAAACCGTCAAACTGAAAGGGTGGGTGCAGAAGCGGCGCGATCTCGGCGGCTTGATTTTCATTGATTTGCGCGACCGCTCGGGTATTGTGCAAGTCGTGTTCAACCCTGACGTATCGAAGGAAGCCCTTGCCGCAGCGGAAGCAATCAGAAACGAATATGTGCTTGATATCGAAGGCACGGTTTCTGCCCGTGAAGAAGGCACGGTGAATCCCAACCTGAAAACCGGTAAAATTGAAATCAAAGCTGAAGCGGTGACGGTGCTCAGTACGGCGAAAACGCCTCCGTTTCCGATCAGTGACCAGGCGGCTGAGGTTTCTGAAGACGTCCGGTTAAAACACCGCTATTTGGATTTGCGCCGCCCGGCGATGTTTCAAACATTGCAAATGCGTCACCAAGTCACAAAATCCATCCGCCATTTCTTGGATGAAAACGGATTTCTTGATATTGAAACACCGATTTTAACAAAAAGCTCTCCCGAAGGCGCCCGTGATTACTTAGTGCCGAGCCGGGTGCATGAAGGAGAATTTTACGCCCTTCCGCAATCGCCGCAGATTTTTAAACAGCTTCTGATGGTGTCGGGCTTTGAACGGTATTATCAAGTGGCCCGCTGCTTCCGCGATGAAGACTTGCGTGCCGACCGCCAGCCGGAATTTACGCAGATTGATATCGAAATGTCCTTTATGAGTCAAGAGGACATCATGGCTCTGGCGGAAGAGATGATGGCGAAAGTCATGCTTGAAACAAAAGGTGTTGAAGTACCGCTGCCGCTTCCGCGAATGACATATGAAGAAGCGATGAACAGCTACGGTTCCGACAAGCCTGACACCCGCTTCGGCATGCTGCTGACGGACGTGTCAGACATAGTGAAAGATACTGAATTTAAGGTGTTCTCATCAGCCGTGGCAAACGGCGGCGTTGTAAAAGCGATCAATGTCAAAGGCGCTGCCGGCGACTATTCCAGAAAAGATATCGATGCGCTCGGCGTTTTTGCCGGAAATTACGGCGCGAAGGGTCTCGCTTGGGTGAAAGTTGAAGCTGACGGCGTAAAAGGCCCGATTGCGAAATTCTTTGATGAAGAGAAGCAGGCAAAACTGGCTGAAGCGCTTGATGCTTCTGAAGGCGATCTGCTCCTGTTCGGCGCTGATAAGTTTGAGGTTGTGGCTCAATCCCTCGGTGCGCTTCGCTTAAAGCTCGGCAAAGAACGCGGCCTGATTGACGAAAGCCTCTTCAACTTCCTGTGGGTTGTGGACTGGCCGTTACTGGAGCATGACGAGGAAGAAGGCCGTTTCTATGCGGCTCACCATCCGTTTACAATGCCTGTCCGTGAAGATCTTGACCTGATTGAAACGGCGCCTGAAGATATGAAAGCGCAGGCTTACGACCTTGTCTTAAACGGCTATGAACTCGGCGGAGGCTCAATCCGTATTTTTGAAAAAGACGTTCAGGAAAAAATGTTCGGGCTTCTCGGCTTTACAAAAGAAGAAGCGGAGGAGGAGTTCGGATACCTTCTTGAAGCCTTTGAATACGGCGCCCCTCCGCACGGCGGAATCGCGCTCGGCTTAGACCGGTTGGTTATGCTTCTTGCAGGCCGCACAAACTTAAGAGATACGATCGCTTTCCCGAAAACGGCAAGCGCAAGCTGCCTTCTTACGGAAGCGCCCGGCGAAGTGAGCGACGCCCAGCTTGAAGAACTTCACCTTTCTGTCAAAAGAAAAGTGAAACAGTAAAGATCAGCAGTTTGTTTCTTGAAAATCAAAATCTGCTGTGATATGATTTTGACAAGTTAAATAAAGTCCTGATGTGTTAGTTGTACACCTAGTTTTGACCGAACATTTTTTTGATTTGGGAGCCCGCATTTTTAAATGGCGTACATGCCTCTTTTCATTCGTTAAGAGGACTTACAAGATTTAAAAAAGGGCACCCACCTGCTGAGAGCGGGTTCAAAACGAAGGAAAGCTGCAACGGCACAATTGGGACTTTATTTTTTGTGCGCTAAAACCAGCGGCTTTTTGACAAGCCGAGTTTATAAAACCAGAATGTGGAGTGAGGTTCTTGTTACATCAGTTTTCCAGAAATGAGCTAGCGATTGGAAAAGAAGGGCTGGACACGTTAAAAAACAGCACGGTGGCCGTTCTCGGCGTCGGCGGAGTCGGTTCATTCGCAGCCGAAGCATTGGCGAGGTCCGGAGTGGGGCGGATCGTGCTTGTCGATAAAGATGATGTTGACATTACAAACGTAAACCGCCAGCTGCATGCGCTCTTGTCGACGGTGGGACAGCCGAAAACAGACTTGATGAAAGCGCGGATCGCGGATATTAATCCGGATTGCGATGTCGTCGCCTTAAAAATGTTTTATACGGAAGAGACGTATGAGCAGTTCTTTGAGCATCCGCTCGATTACGTCATTGACGCGTCGGATACGATTCATTATAAAATTCATCTGATGAAAGAATGTCTGAAACGGAATGTTCCGCTGATTTCAAGCATGGGAGCGGCGAATAAAACAGACCCGACACGCTTTCAGATTGCTGATATTTCAAAAACCCATACCGATCCGATTGCCAAAGTTGTCCGCACAAGGCTTCGCAAAGAGGGCATTAAAAAAGGCGTACAGGTCATTTTTTCTGATGAAAGCCCGATCGTCATCCGTGAAGACGTCAGAAAAGAAGTCGGGAATGATGAAGCGAAAATCCGAAAAGCGCAAATGCCGCCGTCTTCCAACGCCTGGGTTCCGTCAGTGGCCGGTCTGATTATGGGCGGACATGTTGTCATGGAGCTCTTAAAGGACATCGACATTAAACGGGTTAAAGATAAATAAAAAGAAAAACAGCCTTCTTCAGGAAAGGCTGTTTTTTTATTTGAATCCGCCGTTTACACGAAAGGTTTTGGCCGGTATCAAAAAAGACAAGAACACATAGGGTGTCCTTGGTCCGGTTATTTTTTCTGCTTCATCAGTTTTTCATACACTTGCTTTATGGCGGCTTCAAATTTCCCCGTTTGTTTCGGTTTATAGTATTGCTTGTTTTTTAACGGATCAGGCAAATATTGCTGTTCGACCCATCCGTTCTCGAAATCGTGAGGATATTGATAGCCGATCCCGCGTCCGAGCTCTTGGGCCCCTTTATAGTGGGCGTCTTTTAAATGTTTCGGCACATCGCCGATTTTACCCGTCTTGATGTCTTTGAGCGCCTCATCAACGGCTGAGATGGCGGAGTTTGATTTTGGCGAGAGGCATAATTCGATTACCGCATTGGCCAGCGGAATTCTCGCTTCCGGAAAGCCGATCCGTTCTGCGGTCTGAATCGCGCTCAGCACCCGGGGGCCTGCCTGCGGGCTTGCGAGGCCGATATCTTCATAGGCGATCACGAGAAGCCTTCTTGATATGCTTTCAAGGTCGCCGGCTTCGATCAGACGGGCCAGATAATGAAGGGCGGCGTTTGCGTCCGAGCCTCGGATCGATTTTTGGAAGGCGGATAAGACGTCATAATGCGCATCGCCGTTTTTATCATGAGTATAGCTTTTTTTCTGCAGACATTCTTCCGCCGTCTCCCGTGTAATCCGGATCGTGCCGTCGCTTGATTCCTTTGTGGAGAGCACGGCAAGCTCCAGTGCGTTCAAAGCGGAGCGGACGTCTCCTCCGCACCCTTGCGCGAAATGATCCATCGCGTCGTCGTCCACCGAAACGCTGTAGGAACCGAGTCCCCGGTGTTCATCTGTGAGCGCTCTTTCCAATGCCTGCTTGATCAGATCGGGTGTTAACGGTTCAAGCTCGAAGATCTGGGTCCGGCTTCTGATGGCCGGGTTAATGGCATGATAAGGGTTGGCGGTCGTCGCGCCGATTAAAATAATCATGCCGTTTTCTAAATAGGGCAGCAGAAAATCCTGCTTTCCCTTATCAAGCCTGTGCACTTCGTCAAGGATTAAAATGACCTGGCCTGACATTTTCGCTTCCTGTACGACAATCTCCATGTCTTTTTTATTATGAATGACGGCATTCAATTTCCTGAATGCGATGCTTGTCGATCCTGCGATCGCTGTGGCGATGGACGTTTTTCCGATGCCCGGCGGCCCGTACAGGATCATGGATGATAAGTGCTTTGCACGCACCATTCTGCCGATGATTTTATCTTCTTTGACCAAATGTTCCTGGCCGATAATGTCTTCGATATTGGCAGGCCGCATCCGATACGCCAATGGTTTCATGAACATCTCTCCTTACATATACAGGGTAACGGAAAACGGACGATTAGAAAAGCGAATTGCGGCGGGCCCCGTGTTTCAATGAAAATTAGGATAAGTTATGTTATAATAACAGTTGGTCTATAAGATACTAAACAGATTATTCATATCCATTTACTTGTATAAATTAACAATTAGAATTGACTGGGGTGTTCATATTGAAAATATCGACAAAGGGAAGATACGGGCTCACCATTATGATTGAATTGGCGAAAAAGCACGGAGACGGTCCGACGTCGCTCAAAAGCATCGCCCAAACAAACAGCCTTTCTGAGCATTACTTGGAACAGCTTGTATCACCGCTCAGAAACGCCGGACTCGTAAAAAGCATCAGAGGCGCTTACGGGGGGTACGTACTCGGGGGCCAGCCTGAAGAGATAACGGCCGGAGATATTATCAGAGTGCTGGAAGGGCCGATCAGCCCGGTAGAAGTGCTTGAGGATGAAGAGCCTGCCAAGCGGGAGTTATGGATCCGCATCCGCGACGCTGTAAAAGACGTGCTGGACAGCACGACGTTAGAAGACCTTGCGAGCTACACGGACGGCGAGCAGGAAGCTTATATGTTCTATATTTAAACCAGAGGTGTACAGACAATGGAACGGATTTATTTAGATCATGCCGCGACTTCCCCGATGGATGAGCGTGTGCTCGAAGAGATGAAGCCCCATTTCTTCGGCAGTTTCGGCAACCCGTCAAGCATTCATTCATTCGGGAGAGAATCCCGGAAATGGGTCGATGAAGCGAGAGCGGACATCGCGCGCGAAATCAGTGCGAAAGAACAGGAAATTATTTTCACAAGCGGCGGCACGGAGGCTGATAATTTAGCGATTTTCGGAACGGCTGCCGCCCGGAAGAATGAAGGAAAGCATATCATTACGACCGCTGTTGAGCATCATGCTGTATTGCACGCCTGCGAAAAGCTGGAAGAAGACGGCTTTGAGGTGACATACCTCATCCCCGGCCCTTCAGGACGGATCAGTGCAAATCAGGTGAAAGAAGCGCTCCGTGATGATACAATCCTTGTTACCGTCATGTATGGCAATAACGAAGTCGGAACCATTCAGCCGATTGACGAAATCGGAGAGCTGTTAAGCGGGCATCAGGCCTATTTTCACACAGATGCCGTCCAGGCATTCGGTTATATGCCGATTGACGTGAAAAAAAGCAGAATTGACATGCTGTCTGTTTCCGGTCACAAGCTTAACGGGCCTAAAGGGACAGGCTTTTTATATGTAAATCAAGAGGTGAAGCTGTCACCGATTCTTCTCGGGGGAGAGCAGGAACGAAAGCGCCGCGCGGGGACGGAAAATGTACCGGGCATCGCCGGCTTAAAAGAAGCGGTCGTCCTTTCAAACCGTGAGAGGGAAGAGAAAACAGCGAAGTATAAGGAGTTTAAGAACATTATCATGAGCACGCTGGAAAAATCCGGCGTCACAGCGGAGGTGAACGGAGATGCCGAGAAATGCCTGCCTCATATTTTAAACCTTTACTTTCCCGGTGTGCCGGTGGAAGCGCTGCTGGTCAATCTTGACATGGAAGGCATTGCCGTCTCCAGCGGATCTGCTTGTACGGCGGGATCCGTTCTTCCGTCCCATGTGCTTACGGCCATGTTCGGAAGTGAGAGCGGCAGGCTGACTTCGTCAATCCGCCTCAGCTTCGGCCTCGGCAATACGGCGGAACAAATCGAAACAGCCGCCGAAAAGCTTGCCGCCGTCGTTAAACGGCTTGCTTAAAACGGCGGACTTACGTTTTTAATGGAGTGAATGCAAATGGAAAAACGGCCGGAGGATACAAGAGTCGTAGTCGGCATGTCCGGCGGCGTGGACTCTTCCGTGGCGGCCCTTCTGCTGAAGGAGCAGGGCTACGATGTAATCGGAATCTTTATGAAAAACTGGGATGATACGGACGAAAATGGTTTTTGCACGGCGACGGAAGATTATGAAGACGTCATCCGGGTCTGCAACCAAATCGGAATTCCGTATTATGCCGTCAATTTTGAGAAGCAATATTGGGAAAAGGTATTTCAATATTTCCTTGATGAATATAAAGCCGGAAGAACCCCCAATCCGGATGTCATGTGCAATAAAGAAATTAAGTTTAAGGCTTTCTTGGATCATGCTCTGTCACTCGGCGCGGATTATCTTGCGACGGGCCATTACGCCCGCGTGGACAGAAGCGCAGGTACAGTGCGCATGCTCCGCGGTCTGGATGAAAACAAGGACCAGACTTATTTTCTGAATCAGCTCAATCAGGAACAGCTCAGCAAAGTCATGTTCCCGATCGGTGATCTGCAAAAAAGCCGCGTGCGGGAAATCGCCAAAGAAGCGGAACTTGCGACAGCTGCGAAAAAAGACAGCACGGGAATCTGCTTTATCGGCGAACGCAACTTCAAAACGTTTCTCAGCCAATATCTCCCCGCTCAGCCGGGCGATATGATGACAATGGACGGAGAAGTAAAAGGGCGTCATGACGGTCTGATGTATTATACAATCGGACAGCGCCACGGTCTTGGAATCGGCGGAAGCGGCGAGCCGTGGTTCGCCGTCGGTAAAGATCTTGAAAAAAACATTCTGTATGTTGATCAAGGATTCCATAATCCGCTTCTGTATTCTGATAAGATCACGGCGACAAATGTCAGCTGGACGCGTCCCGGTCTGATGGACGGCGGCGAAATGACATGCACGGCGAAATTCCGCTACCGTCAGGAAGATCACAAAGTAACGGTGAAAATGACGGGTGATGATGAAGCGGAAGTCATTTTTGACGGGCAGGTACGCGCCGTTACGCCGGGACAAGCCGTCGTTTTTTATGACGGAGAAGAGTGCCTCGGCGGCGGAACGATAGATGACGTTTATAAAGACGGAACAAAACTGTGGTACGTATAACACATGTAAAAAACCTCAACTCGCATGTTGGGGTTTTTTAGCGAAAGGAAGTTAAAAATGGATTATAATAAAATCGGGATTGACGCCATGCAGGAGGGCGATTTTGAAAAAGCGGCAGAGGCTTTTACGAAAGCGATTGAGGAAAACGGCCAAGATCCGGTGCCATATATCAACTTCGCAAATCTGCTTTCTTCTGTGAACGAACTCGAACGGGCGCTTGCATTCTATAACAGAGCGCTCGAATTGGACAATTCGGCGGCAGCCGCTTATTACGGTGCGGGAAACGTATATGTGATGAAAGAATCGTTTTCCGAAGCGAAGGATATGTTTGAAAAAGCGCTTCGCTCCGGAATGGAAAACGGAGATTTGTTTTATATGCTGGGGACCGTTCTCGTTAAATTAGAGCGGCCGAAGCTTGCACTGCCATATTTGCAGCGTGCCGTTGAATTAAACGAAAATGACACGGAAGCACGCTTCCAGTTCGGAATGTGCCTCGCAAACGAAGAAATGCTGGATGAAGCTCTGGCGCAGTTTGAGACGGTGATCGAGCAGGACCCAAGCCACGCGGACGCATTTTATAATGCCGGGGTCGCTTACGCGTACAAAGAAAATCGTGAAAAGGCGCTTGAGATGCTGGAAGGCGCAATCGGCATACAGCCTGATCATATGCTTGCGCTTCATGCGAAACAGCTTATCACCCAGTCATAACAAAAGGAGGGAAGGCTCGTGGATCAGCTGAACATCGAGGAACAGCCGTATGTAAAAGGCGTCATTCATACGGTCATTTATCATAATGACACCAACCTGTATACAGTGCTGAAAGTCAAGGTTGCAGAAACGTCTGAGGCGATCGAAGACAAGGTCGTATCCGTAACGGGCTACTTCCCTCTGCTGCAAGAAGATGAGACCTACACATTTTACGGAAAAACCGCCACGCATCCTAAGTTCGGCCTGCAATTTCAGGCTGAGCACTTTAAAAAAGAAATTCCGACCACAAAAGAAGGGATCATTCACTATTTATCAAGTGATCTGTTTGAAGGAATCGGAAAAAAAACGGCGGAAGAAATCGTCAAAAAGCTCGGAGATGGCGCGCTCAATAAAATTCTGACGGATGCGTCGGTGCTTTACGATGTGCCGAAAATGTCGAAAAAGAAAGCGGATAAGCTTGCCGGAGAGCTGCAGCGGCATCAGGGGCTTGAGCAGATTATGATCTCTCTGAACCAATACGGTTTCGGGCCTCAGCTATCCATGAAAATATATCAGGCCTACGAAACGGAAACACTGGAGAAAATTCAGGAAAATCCTTATCAGCTTGTAAAAGACGTTGAAGGCATCGGCTTTGTGAAAGCTGACGAGCTGGGCGGAAAAATGGGTCTGTCAGGAAACCACCCGGAGCGGATCAAAGCGGCTATCTTATATACAATTGAATCGACCTGTCTTTCAGAGGGCCATACGTACATAGAAACAAAGCAGCTGATAATCAATACGCAAACGCTCCTGAATCAGTCAGCTGAAGGCGGCCGCGTCACGGAAATGGATGCGGCTGACGGCATCATCGCCCTCGGGGAGAGTAAGGATATCGTCATAGAAGGAGAACGCTGCTATTTTCCGTCCTTGTTTTACGCCGAACAAAATGTCGCAAAACGCGTGCTCGACATTGCGGCTCAGACGGAGTATGCCGATCAATTTCCTGAATCGGAATTTCTGCTTGCACTCGGTGAACTGGAAGAACGGATGAATGTTCAATACGCACCAAGCCAAAAGGATGCCATTCAAAAAGCGCTGTCTTCACCGATGCTTTTACTGACCGGAGGACCTGGGACGGGGAAAACGACCGTTATTAAAGGAATCGTGGAATTATACAGTGAACTGCACGGAGTATCGCTTGACCCCGGTGATTATAAAAAAGACGAGGCGTTCCCGGTGCTGCTTGCCGCGCCGACGGGAAGAGCCGCAAAACGGATGAGCGAATCTACGGGTCTGCCGGCTGTTACGATACACAGGCTGCTCGGCTGGAATGGCGCTGAAGGCTTTACCTACAATGAAGATCAGCCGATAGAAGGGAAACTGATCATTATAGACGAAGCGAGTATGCTCGATATCTGGCTCGCCAGCCATTTGTTTAAGGCGCTTCCTAAGCACATTCAGCTCATTGTCGTCGGTGATGAAGACCAGCTTCCTTCAGTAGGACCGGGGCAGGTGCTCAGAGACCTTTTGGCTTCTGAGGTGCTGCCGACCGTGCGCCTGACAGATATTTACCGTCAGGCTGAAGGATCATCCATTGTGGAACTTGCGCATGATATGAAAAAAGGACTGCTTCCGAAGGGGCTGACCGCGCCGACTAAGGACCGCTCATTTATCCGCTGTAATTCTTCACAGATTAAAGAAGTCGTGGATCAGGTCGTCTCGAACGCGTTAAAAAAGGGGTATACCTCCAGGGATATTCAAGTGCTTGCCCCGATGTACAGGGGAAAAGCGGGAATTAACGAGCTGAATATGCTTCTTCAAGACATCATGAATCCGCCGAAAGAAAAAAGGCGGGAGCTGAAATTCGGTGATGTCGTCTACAGGACGGGCGATAAAATATTACAGCTTGTCAACCAGCCGGAAAACAATGTGTTTAACGGCGATATTGGCGAAATCGTATCCATTTTTTATGCCAAAGAAAATACGGAAAAAGAAGACATGGTCGTCGTCTCATTTGACGGCAACGAAATCACCTTTACGAAAAAGGATTTCAGCCAGTTTACCCACGCTTACTGCTGTTCGATTCATAAGTCGCAGGGGAGCGAATTCCCGATTGTCGTCCTGCCTGTCGTCAAAGGCTACTATCGAATGCTCAGGAGAAATCTGCTTTATACCGCCATAACAAGGGCGAAAAAATTTCTGATTCTTTGCGGAGAAGAAGAAGCGCTTGAATGGGGCGTCAAAAACAATGATGCCACCGTCAGACAGACGTCGCTTAGAAACAGGCTCACAGAGCAGAATGAAGAGATGGATGCAGAACTGGCCGCCCTGCAAAAAGAGCTGCCGTTCAGTGTATATGATGCGAACATCGGAATGGAAGGCATCACGCCGTTTGACTTTATGGAAGAAAAAGCGTAAATAAAACCCGGAGCATAAACATGCGCCGGGTTTTCGCCTGTGGAAGTCATTTCAAAGTATGCTGCCCGGCTTCTTGGCAAAACCTATACGTGTTCAACAAAAGGTGGTTGATCACACTTTGAGAACATGCCATGCAGCTGAAGGACGAACAGTATATGACGAAAACACCGGGCGCAGTCTCGGGATGATATCGGATGTATGTTTCTCTCTGGACGGCCGGTTTCTCGGTTTCGTGCTGGAGCAGAAACGCCTGTTTCATAACCGCCATCTTTTTTTAGAGGCAAGTGATATAAAAGAGATGGATCAAGAAGCCGTAGCTGCCGGTCATGCTCATTTGCAGCCTTTGCCGAAGAGCTGTTTCACCTTTGAACAGATTAAGATGCAGCCGGTGAAATCGCCTGATGGTGAAATGTTCGGTTTGCTGGAAGATGTATACTTTTGTTTGGACAGGGGCATAATCGTAGCATATGAACTCTCGGACGGCTTCTTTTCAGATCTGGCTGGCAGACGCCAAGTGCGCCGCGCCGCCGATACGCTTATTGAAGCGGGGAAAGAAGGCATCGTCCTGAACGGATAAGAGGTGTAGTCTGTGCTTGTATGTCCGAACTGCAAAAGTAAAGATATCGGCAAAATCGGCGTAAACCAATACTATTGCTGGGGCTGCTTCATTGAGCTGACGGTGGCCAAAGGCAAAATTGCGACACATCAAGTAGAGGAAGACGGCACGTTAAGCAGTCTTGATGATTTGTTTTCTGAAGACGAACGCAGTATCAATTTTTAAAGTTGAAAGGAGATACGCGCGATGGGCAGAACAATGACCTCTCTGTTGGCTTTAGGAGCTGGAGCCGTTATGTATCGTATGGCTTCTCAGTCCGATATGCTGAATAAAAAAGGTATGAAACGGATGAGAAGACGAGTCATGAAAATGTTTTAAGCAGAAAAAAGGATACTTCTCCGGAAGTATCCTTTTTACGTTTGTCTCGCTTCCAGCCGTCTGGCTGCGAGAGACAGGCAGTAATTGACCGCGAAATACATCAGGGCCGCCAGTAGAAAGATCGGGAAAAAATATCCCCCGTCAGCGCTTTGTCCGTTTAAAATCTGCGCGTTATGAATCAGTTCGGGCAGAGCGATGACGACCGCAAGTGACGTATCCTTTAATAAGGAGATAAACTGGCTCACAATCGGAGGAACCATACGCCTGAGCGCCTGCGGCATGACGACGAGAAAAAGAGTCTGCGTGTACGTCAGTCCTGAAGAACGCGCCGCTTCAATCTGTCCTTTGTCAACGGATTGCAAACCGCTTCTGATGATTTCTGACAGCATGGCCGATTCAAAAATCGTCAGCGCCGTGATGGCGGCCGCGGTAATTTCCAGTTTGATCCCGATTTCCGGAAGGGCAAAAAACGTAAAGAAAATGATTAATAACAGCGGCAGGTTGCGGATGGTTTCCACAATGGCCGCTATAATGCCCGAGACGATAGGAATTTTCGCATAGCGCAAAGTGCCGGCGGCAAGCCCGAAAATAAAACTCAGGACAATGGAGATCAGCGCAACATAAAGTGTGACCAAAAAGCCATCCCATAAAAACAGCAGATGGTCAGGTGTATAGGCGCCGCTAAAATCCATGTTTTCCACTCTCCTTCTCTAATAACTCTTTCCGAGACGTCTTTCCAAATAGTGAACCCCGATGCTGAGCGGGATCGTTACTATCAAATAAAAAAGCGCGACGAAAATATAGACATCAAACACGACAAGAGTGCTTGAGGAAACGAGATCCGCCTGATACATCAAATCGAGTCCCGCCACCACTCCGAGTATTGATGAGTTTTTGACAAGGTTGAGAAATTGGTTTCCGAGCGGGGGAATCACGATCTTTACGGCCTGAGGAAGAATGACGTATCTCATCGCCTGACTGTAGGTGAAGCCTGACGATCTGGCCGCTTCCATCTGCCCTTTGGAGACAGTCTGAATTCCGGCTCTGATGGCTTCTGCGATAAAGGCGGACGTGTATATCGTCAGCGCAATCGTTCCCGCCTGAAAGCCGTCCAGTCTCAGCCCGGCGTTCGGAAGTCCGAAATAAAAAACGAATGTGATGAGGAGAAGCGGGATGTTCCGGATAAATTCCACATACGCAGTGCCGATCCATTGAAGGGGTTTGAAAGCCGTGATTCTCATGACTGCGATCAGAACGCCCAGCGCAAAGCTGCCTGCCAGCGCGATGAAGCTCGCAAGCAATGTGTGCAGGAAACCGTCCATATACATATCGAAGTTTTCCGTTAAAATTGAAAAGTTCATCTATGTCACTCCTTATAAAACGGGGATGAGCATGCCTGCTCATCCCGCGGTCCTTTCTATTTTGCCGGTTCTTCTTTAATCCATTTTTTATAGATTTTTTCGTACCTGCCGTCGGCTTTCATTTTTTTCAAAGAGGCGTTGATTTCCTTGATGAGTTCGGATTGGCCTTTTTTGACGGCGATTCCGTAAGGTTCATCGGTGAAGGTTTCGCCTGTCAGCTGATATTGTTTATTTTCATCTGCCATGCCGTATAAAATCGCATTATCGGTTGTGAGCGCATCTCCCTGTCCCGCTTTAAGCGCAGTGAACGCTTCGGCGTAATTTTCAAATTCCAGCACTGAGGCGTCAGGCGCTTTTTCTCTGATGTTTTGTGAGGAAGTAGAGCCTTTTACCGCCAATACTTTTGAGCCTTTTCCCAGGTCTTCGGTGCTTTTGATGCTGCTTCCTTTTTTGACGAGCAGGGATTGCCCGGCTTCAAAATAAACATCTGAGAAATCAACTTCTTTTTTCCGCTCATCCGTTATCGTCATCGTGGCGGTGATAGCGTCGATATCGCCGTTTTGCAGCATCGGAATTCTCGTTTTTGACGTTACTTCTTTAAATTCCGCTTTCTTCTCATCCCCCAGAATATCTTTTGCGAGCTGTTTTGAGATATCAATATCGAAGCCTTCAATATCACCGGAGCTTGGGTTTTTCAGCCCGAATAACCTCGTGTCGGTTTTGACGCCGAAGATGATTTTGTCTCTGTCTTTAATAGAGGCTAACGTGTCTTTTCCCGTTCCTTTTGAATCTCCGGACGTTTCTTTCCCTCCGCAGGCGGCCAGCATAAAGACGGCCAGCAGTGATATCAATCCGAATGACAGCCATTTTGTTACGCGTGACATAAGCGCTCCTCCGTTTCTTTTCAGTGATTTAAAATACGGCTTAAGAATAAACGCGCCCTCTCTTCACGGGGGCTTTCGTAAAATTCAGCCGGTGCAGCTTCTTCTAAGATGGCTCCGCCGTCGATAAACACGATGCGGTCCGCCACTTCTTTTGCGAATCCCATTTCATGTGTGACGACTGCCATGGTCATGCCTTCCTTTGCGAGTGTTTTCATGACATCCAGCACTTCCCCGATCATTTCCGGATCAAGCGCAGATGTGGGTTCATCAAACAGCATAATTTCGGGCTTCATCGCAAGCCCCCTGGCGATGGCGACACGCTGCTGCTGGCCGCCGGAAAGCTGTGAAGGATAAGCGTCCGCTTTTTCCGGTATACCGACTTTTTTCAAATAGAATAAGGCCGTTTCTTTTGCTTCTTCTTTTGATTGCTTAAGTACTTTGATCGGTGCGAGCATGATGTTTTGCAGAACGGTTTTGTGCGGGTACAGATGAAAATGCTGGAACACCATGCCGATATTGCGGCGGACCTTATTTATATCCGTTTTCTTGTCATGGATGGAGACGCCGTTTACCGTTAAGGCGCCTCCATCAACTGTTTCCAGCTGATTAATGCAGCGGAGAAGCGTGCTTTTTCCCGATCCTGAAGGTCCGATGATAACGACGACTTCCCCTTTTTTAATGTGCAGATTAATGTTTTTCAGCACGTGGAAATGTCCGTAGTGCTTATTTACATCCTGAAATGAAATCATGGCCAACCTCCTTAAAAAACATGAGTCATATTGACTGGACAGTTTTAAAACCCCTTAACACATTACGATAGTTATACAGATTTTTATGAATATTATTTAGATTATTTCGTAATTTCTGATAATTGTTTCCGTCAAGAGGTCTGTGTCATAAGGCGGAGTTTATGAAACGGGAATAATTCCGGCTTTCTGTCAAAAGATAAAGCAAGAGGTGAAACGTCATGCTTCAAAAACCGCTGCAGCTCTTAATGTGGACGGCTGTATGTCTGCTCGTTTTGTTAACAGTGTATGTCTTTTGCATGCTCGATATGTTATGGTCTCCCATTTGGCTTGTTATAAAATCTCTCTTTATTCCTATATTCATTGCAGTATTTATTGCTTATCTTTTACTTCCGATTACTGAATGGCTTCATAGAAAAGGGATGCCTAGAACTTTAAGCCTGCTTCTGATTTATTGCCTGTTTTTCGGCGGAATCGGCTGGGGGGGTTATAAAGGGGTTCCTGTTTTAATTGAACAGCTGCAGGATCTGTCTGAGAGCATTCCAGGTCTTGCCAAAAACTACAACAGCATGCTGAAGCATCTGCATAATCACACGGATCATTGGCCTGACGGCATGCACCATCGAATGGACAAAATGATTCAGCAGACAGAAACGTTTCTTGCCGGCACGATTGAAAGCACGATTAGAAGCATCCGTTTCGTGCTTGATTATATCCTGATCGCGGCGACGATTCCTTTTCTCGTGTTCTATATGGTGAAGGATATAGACGTCATGAAAAAGACAGTCTGGTATTTGACGCCGAAGTCCTGGAGAAAAAGGGGGAGTGAATTTCTGCGGGATGTGGACGACTCTCTCGGTGATTACATCCGCGGTCAGCTTCTCGTTTGTTTTTTGCTCGGGTTAATAGCCGGCGTTTCATTTTGGCTGTTCGGGCTTCCTTACCCGCTGATTTTGGGTCTTGCCATCGGGATTACGAATGTCATCCCGTATTTCGGTCCGTTTATCGGCGCTGTGCCGGCGCTGCTCCTTTCGCTGGCGATTTCTGCTAAAGCTGTGATCATCGTAATCGTCACGATTTTTATTCTGCAATTTATAGAAGGAAACATTTTGAGCCCGCTTATTGTCGGGCGCAGTCTCAGAATGCACCCCGTCGTGATCATGCTGGCGCTCCTTGCCGGAGGAGAGCTCGCTGGCATTCCCGGCATGATTCTCGCTGTTCCGGCGGCAGCCGTTTTAAAAGTGACGGCCATACACTTTTTGCGGATCAGGACGGAACATTGACATTCGGGTTCTGCTTGTCTATAATTTCGAGTAGAATACATACGAATCTCGAGTGACGGATATGAGTACGCCGAAGCCCTGTTTAAGAGAGAAGCTCCGATACGCTGAAAGGAGCTTCAGCAGAAGATCGGCCGAAGCTAATCCTGAGTGCAGTTAAAGGCTGCCGCAGTCCTGCGTTACGGGATGAAAGGTGACAGGCCTTTTTCGGCCTGTAATCAGGGTGGTACCGCGAGACAGCTCTCGTCCCTGTGTGAACGCATGGTTTGCATAGGGAGAGAGCTTTTTTGCTGTCGCAAAAGAGAATTTCGGGTAGTGATAAGGAGGAATATAGATGAAACACTTAACTTCTGCTGAAGTGCGTCAAATGTTTTTAGATTTCTTTAAAGAAAAAGGCCATGCCGTTGAACCGAGCGCCTCATTGGTTCCGCATGAAGATCCGTCTTTATTATGGATCAACAGCGGCGTTGCGACGCTGAAAAAATACTTTGACGGCCGCGTTGTGCCGGAGAATCCGAGAATTGTAAACGCGCAAAAATCAATCCGCACAAATGATATTGAAAATGTGGGGAAAACGGCGCGCCACCACACGTTCTTTGAGATGCTCGGAAATTTTTCCATCGGTGATTATTTTAAAGAAGAAGCCATCACGTGGGCTTGGGAGTTTTTAACGAGCGAAAAGTGGATCGGCTTTGATCCGGAGCTGCTGTCTGTAACGGTTCACCCTGAGGATGAAGAAGCTTATACGCTATGGGCGGAAAAAATCGGCGTTCCGGAAGAAAGAATCATCCGTCTGGAAGGGAACTTCTGGGATATCGGCGAAGGCCCGAGCGGACCGAATACAGAAATTTTCTATGACCGCGGCGAGAAATACGGCAATGATCCGTCAGATTCTGAATTGTATCCGGGCGGCGAAAATGACCGCTATCTTGAAGTGTGGAACCTGGTATTCTCAGAGTTCAACCACAACCCGGACGGCACGTACACACCGCTTCCGAAGAAAAACATTGATACGGGCATGGGGCTTGAACGGATGGTCTCCGTGATTCAGGACGTCCCGACAAACTTTGACACTGATTTGTTTATGCCGATTATTGAAGCAACAGAGCGTATTTCCGGAGATACTTACGGAAAGGATGCAGTGAAGGATACGGCCTTTAAAGTGATCGCCGATCATATCAGAACGGTCGCATTTGCGGTAAGCGACGGAGCTCTGCCGTCAAATGAAGGGCGCGGGTATGTACTGAGACGCCTCTTGCGCCGGGCGGTGCGATACGCGAAAACCATCGGTATCAGCCGTCCGTTTATGTACGAGCTGGTTCCGACTGTTGCAGGAATTATGGACGCTTTCTATCCGGAGGTGAAAGAAAAGCAAGAGTTTATCGCCAAAGTCATCAAAACGGAGGAAGAGCGCTTCCATGAAACATTAAACGAAGGTCTGGCCATTTTATCCGACGTGATAAAGAAAGAGAAGGAAAAAGGCAGCGGCATCATCTCCGGAAAAGACGTATTCAAACTGTACGATACGTACGGATTCCCGGTTGAATTGACGGAGGAATACGCGGAAGATGAGCAAATGAAGGTTGACCATAAAGGCTTTGAAGCCGAAATGGAAAAACAGCGTGAACGGGCGAGAAATGCGCGCCAAGATGTAGGAAGCATGCAGGTGCAGGGCGGCGCATTGCGCGACATTACCGCAGAAAGCACATTTGTCGGCTACAGTGCCGTAAAAGCTGAAGCGAAGGTGATCGAGCTTCTTCATGACGGGCAATTAATCAGCGAGGCGCATGAAGGGGATACCGTCCAAATTCTTCTTGACAAAACGCCTTTCTATGCTGAAAGCGGCGGACAGATCGGTGACAGAGGAGTGCTGAGAAGCGAGCAGGCTGTCGTAACCATTAAGGACGTGAAAAAAGCTCCGAACGGTCAGCATGTACACGAAGGCACGGTGGATAGCGGCACGATTCAAAAAGGCGCAAGCGTGACGGCTGAAGTTGAAGATCAAATGAGAAGCGGCGTGGTGAAAAACCATACAGCAACCCACCTTCTGCACCAGGCGCTGAAAGACGTTCTCGGCACACATGTCAACCAAGCGGGTTCACTCGTTACCGAAAATCGTCTGCGTTTTGACTTCTCTCATTTCGGTCAAGTGACAAAAGAAGAACTTGAACGCATTGAAGGAATCGTCAACGAAAAAATCTGGGAGAGCATTCCGGTAGCGATTGATTTGAAACCGATCAATGAAGCGAAAGAAATGGGCGCGATGGCCCTGTTCGGCGAGAAATACGGCGATATCGTCCGCGTCGTACAAGTCGGAGATTACAGCCTTGAGCTTTGCGGCGGATGCCATGTCACGAATACGGCTGAAATCGGCCTGTTTAAAATCGTATCCGAATCAGGGATCGGCGCAGGGACGCGAAGAATTGAAGCCGTAACAGGAAAAGGCGCTTATCAGGAAATGAACAGCCAGCTCAGCCTTCTGCAGCACGCTGCGGACGAGCTGAAATCAAACGTAAAAGACGTACCGAAGCGAATTCAATCTCTTCAAGCGGAGTTGAAGGAAGCGCAAAGAGAAAATGAATCATTGCTCAGCAAACTTGGCAATGTAGAAGCCGGAGCCATTCTGTCTAAAGTAAAAGACATCGGCGGCGTAAAAGTGCTGGCTGAAAAAGTAAATGCGAAAGACATGAACCACCTTCGCACTATGGTGGATGATCTGAAAGCGAAGCTCGGTTCTGCGGTCATCATTCTCGGCGCCGTGCAAAATGAGAAAGTCAACCTTTCAGCAGGCGTGACGAAAGACCTGATCGAAAAAGGCCTTCATGCCGGCAAAATGGTCAAACAAGCGGCTGAAGTCTGCGGAGGCGGAGGCGGAGGCCGTCCGGACATGGCGCAGGCCGGCGGAAAGCAGCCTGAAAAATTGGAAGAGGCGCTCGCATCTGCGGAAGATTGGATAAAATCCGTTTTATAATCCTTTCAACTAGTGTAGAATGATGATAAGATGAGGATCTCAGGCTGAACTTTGCCTGCGAATTTGGGAAAGAGGTGCAAAACGGTGAGCTCGTTTGATAAAACGATGAAATTTAATTTCTCCGATGACTCTGCTGAAACAAACGTCGAAGAAGTGCTGATTACGGTATATGATGCGCTTCAGGAAAAGGGGTACAATCCTATCAACCAGATTGTCGGATACTTGCTGTCTGGAGACCCTGCATACATTCCTAGGCATCGCGACGCCCGGAACTTAATTCGCAAACTGGAACGTGACGAATTAATCGAGGAATTGGTAAAATCCTATCTAGAACAGCATAAAGAGGCGTAAATACATTCATGAGAATATTGGGACTTGATCTTGGAACGAAAACACTCGGCGTAGCTTTAAGCGATGAAATGGGCTGGACCGCTCAAGGCATTGAGACGATAAAAATAAACGAGGCTGAAGGAGATTACGGTCTGGACCGTTTATCCGAGCTGATGAAAGACTATAATGTAGAGAAGATCGTGCTCGGTTTTCCGAAAAACATGAACGGGACGATCGGTCCGAGAGGCGAAGCCAGCCAAACATTTGCGAAACTGCTTGAAACAGCGTACAATGTCCCTGTTGTGCTGTGGGACGAGCGTCTGACGACGATGGCGGCTGAAAAAATGCTGATCGCGGCTGACGTCAGCAGGCAAAAACGAAAAAAAGTCATTGATAAAATGGCGGCTGTCATGATCCTTCAAGGATATCTGGACAGTTTAAACTAAGAGGTGAAAAAAATGGAACACGGCGAAAAACACATTACAATTGTCGATGATCAAGGCAACGAACAGCTTTGCGAAGTGCTGTTCACATTTGAAAACGACACATTCAACAAATCTTACGTACTTTATTATCCGATTGATGCTCAAGACGATGATGAAATCGAAATTCACGCTTCAAGCTTCGAACCGAACGAAAACGGTGAAGACGGCGAACTGATGCCGATTGAAACTGATGAAGAGTGGGAAATGATCGAAGAAACGCTGAACACGTTTTTAGCGGAAGAAGACGAAGAATAAAATGAACGGAAAAAGCCGGAGCGCATATGCGCTTCGGCTTTTTTTTGTAATAAATTGCCGAATGCACATGAATCATGTAGTATAAGAGCTGTTGGGAGGAAAATACTTGTATGAATATCAATCAGACTAAACATTCATTTCCGCGTAAAAACAAAAAAACGACGATAATACTGTCCTCCGTGATCGCTCTGCTTATCATCATTTGCGGTGCTTTTTTCTATGGAAAATCTCTGCTGTCTCCGGTTGACAAAGGCAGCAAAACGGCAGTCAATATTAATATTCCGAGCGGTTCTTCCGTTTCGGCAATCGCTGAAATTCTTGAGGATCAGCATGTCATCAAAAGCAAAAAAGCATTTCAGCTGTATGTGAAGTATAAAGGCGCTTCCGGGTTTCAGGCGGGATTTTACCACCTGAATAAAGGAATGGATGCGGATGCGATTATCAAAAAACTGACCGCGGGATCAACGGGATATGCCTTTCAGATCTCCGTTCCTGAAGGAAAACAGCTTACACAGATTGCAGAGGCGATCGCAAAAGAAACATCATATTCTAAAGAAGAGATCATGGCGAAACTGGATGACAAAACATTCATCGGCAAACTGAAGAAACAGTTTCCTGATACGATAACGGACGCGCTTTCAAACAAGAAGCTCAAGCATCCGCTAGAAGGCTATCTGTATCCGGCCACATATCCGTTTAATGATCCGGATGCATCGCTTGACACGATTTTGACGGCAATGGTTCAGGAAACAAACGCCCGTATCGAAACGTATAAATCTGAACTGGAAAAAAAGAAACTTTCCGTTCATAACGCGCTGACAATGGCATCGCTAATTGAAGAAGAAGCCACCGCCAAAGCCGACCGTCACAAAATCGCCAGCGTTTTTTACAACAGGCTCGAAGAAAAAATGCCGCTGCAGACTGACCCGACGGTATTATATGCGGCCGGTAAGCATAAAAGCCGGGTCTACTACAAAGACCTGAAAATTGATTCTCCGTTTAATACGTATAAACATAAGGGGCTGCCGCCGGGACCGATTGCAAATGCCGGTGATTCATCATGGGAAGCGGCTCTCCGCCCTGACAAAACGGATTATCTTTATTTCCTTGCAAAATCAAACGGCGAGGTCGTTTTCACCAAAACATTAAAAGACCATAATAAAGCGAAGGAAAAGTATATTTCCAAAAAAGACAGCGAATAAAAGGAGGGCAAAAGCTCTCCTTTTATTCCATTCTGAAAGGTTTTATGATAAAATATATCGGGTTGTTTACTTATGGATAAAGAAGTGTCTTAAGAGAGTGTCCCCGCGGATTCGTCAGGGGCACTCCTTTTTAGAACGGAGGCTGTTTGCCGTGAATGATCGGTATGAACAAATAAACGAGTATATAAACGCGATGCTGAAGCCTCGGCCTGATAAAGTGAAAAAGCTTGAAGCCTATGCAAAAGAGCACCATGTTCCGATTATGGAAGAAGCGGGCATTGAAGTGCTGCTTCAAATGCTGTCGATTCAACAGGCGAAAAACATTTTGGAAATCGGCGCGGCAATCGGATATTCCGCCATACGGATGGCGCTTGAGCTTCCGGGTGCGAATATTTACACGATTGAACGGGACGACAAACGCTATGAAGAAGCTGTGAACAATATAAAAGACTTTGAAATGGAAAACCGGATTCACGTAATGCACGGGGATGCGCTGGAACTTTCTGAGTCTGTCCGTGTCACGGCTCCTTATGATGCCATTTTTATCGACGCGGCCAAAGGCCAGTACACGAACTTTTTTGAGCTCTATGAACCGATGCTTGCGCCGGATGGAGTCATTTTTACGGACAATGTTCTGTTTAAAGGGCTGGTGGCGCAAAATCACTCGGACATTGAGCCGAAAAGAAGACGGAAGCTTGTTGAAAAAATTGATCAATATAACCAATGGCTGATGGACCGGCCTGACTATCAAACGGTCATACTGCCGGTCGGAGACGGCATCGCCATCAGTAAAAAGAAGAGGTGAAGGATCATGAAAAAACCTGAACTTTTGGTGACTCCGACTTCTGTACAGGATATTCTTCCGCTCATTCAAGCGGGCGCAACGGCCCTGTTGGTCGGAGAACAGAGATACGGCCTGAGACTGGCCGGTGAATTTTCAAGAGAAGATATAAAAGAAGCCGTAAAGACAGCTCATCAGGAAGGCGCGAAAGTGTACGCCGCCGTCAATGCTATTTTTCACAACGAAAAAGTGGACGAGCTGAACGGCTATCTTGCCTTTTTGCAGGAGGCCGGCGTTGATGCGGCTGTTTTCGGTGATCCGGCCGTTTTAATGGCGGCGCGTGAAGCGGCTCCCGAGCTTAAACTGCATTGGAGCACGGAAACAACGGGAACCAACTACTATTCCTGCAATTACTGGGGACGCAAAGGCGCACGGCGGGCAGTGCTGGCTAAGGAATTAAATATGGACAGCATCATTGACATAAAAGAAAACGCCGAAGTGGAAATTGAAATTCAAATCCACGGCATGACGTGCATGTTCCAATCGAAGCGTTCTTTAGTGGGCCATTACTTCGAATACCAGGGTAAAGTCATGGACATCGAACAGAAGAAAAAAGAAGCGGGGATGTTTCTGCATGACAAGGAACGGGGCAATAAATACCCGATTTTTGAAGATGAAAACGGCACGCACATCATGAGCCCGAACGATGTGTGCATGATTGATGAATTAGAGGACCTGATGGACGCCGGCATCGATTCTTTCAAAATCGACGGAGTTTTGAAGTCTCCTGAATACTTAACTGAAGTGACCCGCATGTACAGAGAAGCAATCGATTTGTGCTTCGAAAGCCGAGAGACATACGAAGAGAAAAAAGAGAGCTGGATAGAGCGGATTGAAAGCATTCAGCCTGTGAACAGAAGCATCGACACAGGATTCTTCTTTAAAGAAACGGTCTATTAAAAAGGAGGGTGCAACGGATGACAGCCGTAAATCAAACCATTTCCAAAGTCGTAAACGGAAAACGCGTCATTACGAAAAAACCTGAACTCCTTGCTCCGGCAGGAAACCTTGAAAAATTAAAAATTGCCGTTCATTACGGAGCGGACGCGGTTTTTATCGGAGGACAGGAATACGGACTCCGCTCAAATGCGGATAACTTCTCAATAGAAGAAATCGCAGAGGGCGTAGAATTTGCTAAAAAATACGGGGCAAAAATATATGTGACAACAAACATTTTCGCCCATAATGAAAATATGGACGGTCTGGAAGAATACTTAAAAGCGTTGGGAGAGGCAAAAGTTGCCGGAATTATCGTCGCTGATCCGCTGATTATTGAAACATGCCGGAGAGTGGCCCCGGACGTAGAAATTCACCTCAGTACACAGCAGTCCCTTTCCAACTGGAAAGCGGTGCAGTTCTGGAAAGAAGAAGGGCTTGACCGCGTGGTGCTTGCCCGTGAAACGAGCGGACTGGAAATTAAAGAAATGAAGGAAAAGGTGGATATTGAAATTGAAACCTTTATCCACGGCGCCATGTGTATCGCTTATTCAGGCCGATGCGTGCTGAGCAATCACATGACGGCCCGTGATTCCAACCGCGGCGGCTGCTGTCAGTCCTGCCGCTGGGATTATGACCTGTATCAGACAGACGGTGCAAACGCGGTCGCGCTCTATGACGAAGAAGACGCTCCGTTTGCGATGAGCCCGAAAGATTTAAAACTGATTGAATCCATTCCGCAAATGATCGAGATGGGCATCGACAGCCTGAAAATTGAAGGCCGGATGAAATCGATTCATTACGTTGCGACGGTTGTCAGCGTGTATCGCAAAGTCATCGACGCATACTGCGCTGATCCTGAAAACTTTATCATTCAAAAAGAATGGCTGGATGAGCTGGACAAATGTGCAAACCGGGATACCGCGCCTGCTTTCTTTGAAGGCACGCCCGGGTATGAAGAGCAGATGTTCGGCGAACACGGAAAGAAAACAACATTTGATTTTGCCGGTCTCGTGCTCGCGTATAACGAGGAAACTCAAATGGTGACGCTCCAGCAGCGCAATTTCTTTAAACAAGGTGACGAAGTGGAATTTTTCGGTCCTGAAATCGACAATTTCACATTCACAATCGGCACTATTTGGGACGAAGACGGAAACGAGCTTGATGCTGCCCGCCATCCCCTGCAAATCGTTACATTTAAAGTAGACAAAAAGATTTATCCGAGCAACATGATGAGAAAGGGGAAGTAATCACCAATGGGTAAGAGTCCTGTAGTTATAGGCATCGCAGGAGGTTCCGGATCAGGAAAAACAAGCGTCACCCGTTCCATCTATGAACAGTTTAAAGGACACTCGATTTTAATGATCCAGCAAGACCTTTATTATAAAGACCAAAGCCATCTTCCGTTTGAAGAAAGGCTGAACACAAACTATGATCACCCGCTCGCATTTGATAATGACTATTTAATCGAGCATATTCAAGAGCTTTTGAATTACCGGCCGATAGAAAAGCCGATTTATGATTATAAACTGCATACGCGTTCTGAGGAAACCATTCCGGTTGAGCCGAAGGATGTCATTATTCTGGAAGGCATTCTCGTTCTCGAAGATAAAAGACTTCGCGACCTCATGGATATGAAACTTTATGTCGACACGGACGCGGATCTCCGTATCATCAGACGGATTATGAGAGATATTAACGAAAGAGGCCGCTCGATCGATTCTGTCATTGAGCAGTATGTGTCCGTCGTCAGACCGATGCACAATCAGTTTGTTGAACCGACGAAACGCTACGCGGACATCATTATTCCGGAAGGCGGACAAAACCACGTCGCGATTGATCTGATGGTCACGAAGATTCAAACGATCCTTGAACAAAATGCAATTTTGTAATACCATAGCATAGACATAAATAACTCAGACCATATTATGTATAGGCTGGAAGGGAATGAGACAGTTCCCTTCTTTCCCTGTTTATAAACCGAAACATTTGCAGAAAACACACATTCAGTTTAAGATAAACAGTACCTATATGGGAGAGAAGAACGAGGACTGCCCTGTGTTCTCATTCTTGATTTTTTCGTTTATGCTCTCATACATAATCACACGTTATTGTTGAGGGACAACCACCAAGGAGTGAAGGAACATGGCACAAGAAAAAGTTTTTCCGATGACTCACGAAGGAAAACAAAAACTAGAACAAGAATTAGAGCAATTGAAAACGGTTAAACGTAAAGAAGTAGTAGAACGCATTAAAATCGCAAGAAGCTTCGGAGATCTGTCAGAGAACTCTGAGTATGATTCTGCAAAAGAAGAACAGGCATTTGTGGAAGGGCGCATCACGACGCTTGAAAACATGATCCGCAATGCGAAAATCATCGAGGACGACGGCGGTTCAAATGTAGTCGGTTTGGGAAAAACCGTATCATTCATCGAATTGCCGGACGGTGAAGAAGAATCTTACACGATTGTCGGAAGCGCTGAAGCTGATCCGTTTGAAGGGAAAATTTCAAACGACTCGCCAATCGCCAAAAGCCTGCTCGGCAGAAAAGTGGACGAAGAAGTGACAGTTCAGACGCCGGGCGGAGAAATGCTCGTGAAAATTGTGAAAATTTCATAAGATCCGTTTAACAATGAAACACCTCGTCCAAAATGTGGATGAGGTGTTTTTTTATGATCGTATCAAAAAGGCTGAAAGCGGCCGTGATTTGTTTTCTGCTCGTGTTTTTCTTTCTGCTTGCGAGGCTGGCTGAAATTCAGCTGTTTTTTACAGAATCTTTTTCAAAATCCAATATTAATCTGATTCAGGAAAGCGTCAAGCAGCGGACGGAAGAAGTCCTTATTTCAGACGGACGCGGCTCTTTTCTTGATCGGAACGGCAAAGAACTGACCGGAAAAAAGCAGCCTGCCGTCATACTGTTTCCCTTTCTCGTGACGCAGGATTGGCCGGTTGACCGGGTATCAGACATTCTCGGAATGAAACAGGGGGAGCTCAGGCAGCTGCTCACGGAAGCGAAAAAACCGGTGGTCCTGAACAGCAGAAAAATAAAACATTTGACGAAACAATCCGTGTCAAATATCAATTCTTTGAAATATCCCGGCATTTACGGCGTATATATGAAAGACAGCAAGGAAACAAACATAGCCGCTCATCTGTTGGGCGCGACAAACCAGGACCCTGAGCTTTTGAAAAAGAAATACCCCGGCAGGAAGGAACTGCCGATCACGGCAAAGATCGGGACAAGCGGGATGGAGCGGACGTTTGATGAGTTTTTACTGGCGGATCAGGACACAAAACTTTTGTATCATGTCGACGGAAGGGGAAACCCTTTATTCGGAATGGACGTCAAATATACGGCTGAAGCAAACGCGTTTTATCCGCTGCAAGTCAAAACCTCCATCGACCGCAATATTCAAAAAGCAATGGAAGATGTATTGAAAGACCGCGGGTTAAAAAAGGGGGGAGCCGTCCTTTTAGACATTGAAAAAAGCAGTGTGCTCGGAATGGTATCAAAGCCTGACGCCGACATGTCAAAGCAGCAGACACTGCAAAATTACATGCTGACGCCGATTTATCCGGGATCAGTGTTTAAAACGGTGATCGCCGCAGCCGCAATAGAACAAAACGAAGTGAAGCCGGGCACATCCTTTAACTGCAATCTCAACCTGTACGGAGAGCCGGGGGATGACAAAGGCACGCTCAGTTTTGGAGAAAGCTTTGCTCAAAGCTGCAATTATACGTTTACAAGTCTTGCGGAAAAATTGATCAAAAAAGATGATTCCGTTATTGAAAACATGGCGGAAAAACTCGGTCTCACACAGCGGGCGGGCTGGGAAGGCAAGCTGTACCGGGAAGACGGATTCAGGCAGCTGTATAATGAAAAAAGCGGGGTCATTTGGGGAGTTGACAAAGACAAAACCGTAAAAAAAGCCGTCGCACAGACGGCGATCGGGCAAAAAAACGTGAAAGTCACGCCTCTTGAAGTCGCCAATATGATGGCGGCGATCGCGCGCGGCGGTGAAAAAAAACAAGTCAAAATCGCGGACAAAATTGAATACAAAAACAAAACGACGATGGCGTCATTCAAAGATCAGCCGTTAAAAGGGGAAAACATCGACAAATATACGGCGCAGCAGCTTCAAAAAATTCTCAGAGAAGTCGTCACCTCACCGAAAGGAACCGGCCGAAGGTTTCAGGACCTGCCGTATGAGATAGCAGGCAAATCGGGAACGGCCCAGACGGGAATGTTCACAAAAGAAAAACAGACGCTTTACCACAAATGGTTTGCGGGATACTTTCCCGCGGACAAGCCGAAATACGCTCTCGTGGTGCTGCACATGGACACGCCGGGGGATAAGGCTCTGACAAATACAGTGTTTTATGATATTGTTAAAAAGGTACATGAAAATGAAATAAATCAGACATAGAACAACCGCTCAGCCCATGTTAAAATATATGCTGAGCAAGAGGGATAAAGGAGTGCAGAATGATTGAGCAATAAACAATCTCGTTTTGAAAACCGTGATAAGCGCAGAAAAGCAAATATGGTGCTTAACATTTTAATTGCTATCGTATCTATTCTTATTGTCGTCGTTGCCGTCAGCCTCTTCATCAACAGTCCGTCGAGCGACGTGAGCGAAAAAGCGGACACGAGCCAGAAGCAGGAAACACCTGCATCAGGCAAGACGAAGCAGACATCGGATGAAGACATAAAAGACAGCAAAAAAGATAAGGCATCAGACGATGACAAAAAAGATAAACAGGATAAGGACACATCTGATTCATCTTCAGATTCTGACAGCAAAAAAGACGATGATTCATCGAAAAGTGATGACAGCAGCAAAAAAGACTCTGATTCAAGCGATCCTTTTAAAGGCGCAAAAATAACAGAGGGCGGCTCATCAAGCGATGTCGAGAAAACAATTGTTAACCCAAAATGGAAAGCGGTCGGCACAAAGCAGACGGGAGAACATGCGGCGACGTATGACTCAAGCTCTGAAGACTGGTCCGAAATGCTTGACGCCATCTCTTACGCCACAGGCGTGTCAAAAGATCATATGACAGTGCTGTGGCTCGGAAACAATGGAAGCCCGCAAGATGCGAAGGGTAAAGTTTTAGACAAAACGAACGGCAAAAAGTATCAGGTCACCATCACTTGGAAAGACAAAAAAGGCTGGAAGCCGACAAAAGTAGAAACCTTAAAATAACCGCAAAAAAGCAGCTGATTATTCAGCTGCTTTTTTCTGTCATACGTCAGCTGAAAAATGCACCGACGCGCTGTAAAGGATTCTGCCGTCAACGGCCGTCACCTGATGGGATACGGAACGGACGCGAAGCATAATCGCCTGGTTGTTTTCAATCTGAACGTTTATTTTCTTTTCAAGCTCCTGCAAAGATGCCGCTTCGAAAAATTCTACTTTATCTTTGATTAAATCCAATTGAAAATTCATCAGTACAGATCCTCCTGATTTTTCTTCTGAGTCAATGAAAGTATAAGCCTTTCTGCCGTAATTGCGCAATAATCCCAAAGTATTTTAGTACCCTTCCATTCTTTTTTGTGATAGGATAAGAACTGTTCCACGATTAATCCATACTATACTCATAGGAATTATAAAATATGGAGAGTGAAAAATATGGGCCGTGAATTTATTCCTTTATTTGAAGATTGGGCAGCGACTTATGATGCCACAGTGCACGGGGCTGACAAACAATATGCCGCTGTTTTTAAAGGATATGACAGCATTCTTGACAGCATTGTCGCACTTTCAGGTTCAAACGTTTTAGAGTTCGGACCGGGAACGGGGAATTTAACGGCGAAATTAGCCGCTGCGAACAAAAAGGTGTTTGGTGTAGAACCGTCTCCGTCAATGAGAAAACTGGCGGCTGACAAGCTTTCTGACAAAGCCGTGTTCAGTGACGGAGATTTTCTGGAGTTTCCCGCTCCGCCTTTTCAAATAGATACCATCGTCAGCTCGTACGCCTTTCATCATTTAACCGATGAAGAAAAGCGAACGGCTGTAAAGCAGTATGGCGCAATCCTTCAGAAGCATGATAAAATAGTGTTTGCCGATACCGTCTTTAAAGATCATGAAGCTTATGATGAAGCCATTAAAAAAGCAATCCGAAACGGCTATCATCAATTAGCGGACGATTTAAAGACGGAACATTATCCGACACTCGGGACAATGAAAAACATCTTTTCAGAAGAGGGATTTGCCGCTCGGTTTACGCAGCAAAATGACTTTGTCTGGATAATGGAGGCGATTAAACGGTAAATCGAAGGGATTGTGTATAAATGAAACTGGCAGTCATCGGAGCAATGGAAGAGGAAGTTACGATTTTAAGAAGCAAACTGAAAGACGCAAAACAAGAGATGATCGCTCACTGTGAGTTTACAACTGGCAGCTATGAAGGCGTCGAAGTCATCTTGCTGAAATCAGGTATCGGGAAAGTCAACGCGGCGATCAGCACGACGCTTCTGCTTGACCGTTTCAAACCTGATTATGTGATTAACACAGGCTCAGCGGGCGGTTTTCATCATACATTGAATGTAGGCGACGTCGTCATCTCAACAGATGTCCGCCATCATGACGTGGATGTGACGGCGTTTGACTATGAATACGGACAGGTGCCGGGTCTTCCGGCAGCATACAAAGCTGATGAAAAGCTGATCAGTATTACTGAGGAAGCGGTTTCTGAACTGAACGGCATTCAAGTCGCCAAAGGCACAATCGCAACGGGAGATTCTTTTATGAATGATCCGAAGCGGGTTGAAGACGTACGCGCCAAATTTGCGGATTTGTACGCGGTTGAGATGGAAGCTGCGGCTGTCGCACAGGTGTGCCACCAGTTCAAAACGCCTTTTGTTGTCATCAGAGCTTTATCTGATATTGCCGGAAAAGAATCTGACGTTTCATTTGATAAATTTTTAGAACAGGCTGCCGTTCATTCAACTGAGCTTGTCCTGAATGTCATCAAACGAATTCACTAAGCGGGGGATTCTCGTTCTCCTCCGCTTTTCCAGGAGGAGGACATATATTGAACGTGATAACAGATATTACAGAACTAATCGGAAATACACCGCTGCTCCGTCTCAAGCATTTTGATATACCGGAGGGAACAGCGGTTTATGCTAAGCTTGAGATGATGAATCCGGGCGGAAGCATTAAAGACAGGCTGGGCGGGATGCTCATTGAAGATGCGCTTCGCACGGGAAAGGTGAAACCGGGCGGCGTTATCATTGAGGCGACTGCCGGAAACACCGGGATCGGACTCGCTCTGTGCGCCAGAAAGCATCAGCTTCGCGCCATTTTTTGCGTCCCGGAGCATTTCAGCAGAGAAAAGCAGCAAATTATGAAAGCTCTCGGAGCGGACATCGTGCATACGCCGAGAGAAGAAGGCATGCAGGGAGCCATCCGAAAAGCGCTTGAACTGGAGAGAGAGATTAATAATTCTTATGCCGTTCTGCAATTTAAAAACCGAGTAAATCCATTGACTTACTACAAAACGATCGGACCTGAAATATGGAACGCGCTCGGCGGGGATATCCACGCTTTTGTCGCAGGAGCGGGTTCCGGCGGCACCTTTGCCGGTACGGCAGCTTATTTAAAGGAGAAAAATCCTGCCGTCAAAACGGTGATCGTTGAACCGGAAGGCTCGATCCTGAATGGCGGAGAGCCGCATGCCCATAAAACGGAAGGCATCGGCATGGAGTTTATCCCGGATTATATGGACGAGAACCATTTTGACGCCATTTACACGGTGGAAGACGATACGGCGTTTTCGCTTGTCAGAGAAGCGGCTGAGAAAGAAGGCCTCTTAATCGGAAGCTCTTCAGGGGCGGCTCTTTATGCAGCGCTTGAAGAAGCGAAAAAAGCGCCCGCCGGATCAAATATCGTCACTATTTTCCCTGACGGCAGCGATCGATATATAAGCAAAAACATTTTTCAAGGAGGTCAGTAAGATGAAGAAAAAAACGCTGATGGTGCACGGAGGGATTACGGGAGATGAAAAAACAGGAGCGGTTTCCGTACCGATTTATCAAGTAAGCACGTACCAACAGCCGAAAGCGGGCGAGCACACGGGTTATGAATATTCAAGAACGGCCAATCCGACGCGGACGGCGCTTGAAAGCTTAATTGCGGAGCTTGAAGGCGGCGCGGCAGGATATGCGTTCGGCTCAGGCATGGCTGCGATTACTGCCGTCATGATGCTGTTTGACAGCGGCGATCATGTTATTATGACGGATGATGTATACGGCGGCACTTACCGCGTGATGACAGGCGTGCTGAACCGCTTCGGCATTGAAGCGGACTTTGTCGATACGAGCAGCAAAGAAAAAGTCCAAAAAGCCATCCGTCCGAATACGAAAGCCATTTATATCGAAACACCGACAAACCCACTATTGAAAGTGACTGACCTCAAACTGATGTCTGACATCGCAAAAGAAGCGGGCGTATTGCTTATCGTCGATAATACGTTTTACACGCCGTATTTCCAACAGCCGCTCAGCTTCGGCGCGGACATCGTGCTGCACAGCGCGACAAAATATCTCGGCGGCCACAGTGATGTCGTCGGCGGCTTAGTCGTCACGGCTGATAAAGAACTGGGCGAAAAGCTTCATTATGTGCAAAACTCAACGGGCGGCGTTTTAGGACCGCAGGATTCATGGCTTTTGATGAGAGGCATTAAAACGCTGGGACTCAGAATGGATGCCATCAATCACAGCGCCGGAAAAATCGCCGAGCTGCTTGAAGCACATGATGCCGTTCAGACGCTCTACTATCCCGGATCAGCGAAACACCCGGGCCATGAGCTGACAAAAGCGCAAAGCTCCGGTTTCGGCGGAATGATTTCCTTTGATGTCGGCAGCAGCGAACGCGTCGACGCGTTTTTAGAAAAATTGAACCTGTTTACGATCGCGGAAAGTTTAGGAGCGGTTGAAAGCCTAATCTCCGTGCCGTCCAGAATGACGCACGCATCGATCCCGCGCGACCGCCGGCTTGCGCTTGGCATTACCGACGGGCTCGTGCGGATCTCGGTCGGTATTGAGGATACTGAGGATTTAACGGCGGATGTGAAACAGGCGCTTGATTCACTTTTATAAAGAATGGATAGATTTACATTCTCTGTCGGCTGTCAGCTTGTATTATAATGTTGGTAGACTATAAAACTGGCAGGTGACCTTATATGGAGAAGAAAAGACTGAAATCATTAATAGAAGATTTTAAGCATTACGCATTTATTCTGCTTGCAGTCAGCACCTTCATTTATATCGGCGCGGTTCTTCCCGGACAAGGGCTGACTGCGGGCCAGAAAATGCTGATGTTTGTAACGGATTGTGTATTTTTAGCGGGCGCTTATTTCTGCGTTGACCGTTCACTTATTTATAAAAAGAGGCTGGAAGAGGCCGATGAATAAAAAAAAGCCATTGTCTTTTGACAATGGCTTTTTCGTTTCTTATTCAGACGGGGGTTCGCGTAATTCTTTTCCCATCCCTTTTAAAAACTGCAGCCCGAAGCCGAGCGCGCGGTTAATATCAGGATCACCGACGGCTTTCATCAGTTCAAACATACTGACTTTCCTGTCCTCTTTTAAAAATCTTTGCGCCTGATCCGTCCCGGCCATGGCGCTTTCTAAAAGTCTGCCCATAAATTCGGGATCAGCTTTTGACAGCGCGCCTCCCGCGGCCATCATCGTATTTAGGAGATTGGTGACAGGTTCCCGGGAAATCTGTCCGAGTGCGATTTTGGCAATCTCCTCTTTTGCCTGGAGCATATAGCCGGCGGCATCAAAAATGCCCAAGCCATTCAGCTCTGCCATGATGGACATCGTTTTCGCGACAGCTTCTTCATTTTCTGCGAGAAGCGTCTTCAGTTCTTCCAGTTTTTCAGCTTTCAGCTGTTCCTCTGTTTTCGTTTCTTTTTGAATTTCAGTAATTGGGCTTGCCATAATGTTTCCTCCTTTCCTTAATCAGTTAAGTGCACATAGCCCGGACGGTTCCATTTTCGCTGAGCTTCCACACCGTTTTGCGGATGACGTTTTTTGTTCCGCGGATTTGTTTTCGGAAGCGGCGGAGTATCACAGGAACCAAGCACTTCCATGCGGACTTTTGTCTGCTTATAGGCAGGTGTATGTGTCCGTGAATCATACGCAGGCCCGGTCAGGAAATTAATCGCAGAATCTTTATCTGTAGAGTTCATCGGCAGATAAAGCTCATTTGCGCGGACGCGGTCTGTCACAAGCGCGTTCAATTTAACCGCCCCAAAAGGAGAGACGAGCCGGATCATTGTTCCGTCGCAAATTCCGCGTTCAGCCGCGAGCTCCGGCGATACTTCAACAAATACATCCGGAACTTTAGACTGAATGCCTTTTGACTTGTTTGTCATGTTTCCTTCGTGGAAATGTTCAAGCATCCGTCCGTTGTTAATATGCAGGTCATATTCTTCAGGGAATACAGCAGGCTCCACCCAATCGCTCAGCGCAAAACGGGCTTTTTTGTCCGGGAAGTTAAAGCCGTCTTCATAAAGAAGCGGAGTGCTTTCTCCCGTAAAGCTTCCCCACAAGAAGCTGTTCCAGCCGCTAAGAACGTCATAACTTGCTTTTCCGAACAGCGGAGAAAGGCTCGCCATTTCTGAGAAAATGTCGCTAGGATGCGTGTAATTCCAATCAGCGCCTAAACGATTGGCGACTTCCTGAATAATCCACCAGTCGGGTTTTGCATCGCCGAGTGTCGGAAGCGCCTGATACAATCTTTGCACACGCCGCTCTGTGTTTGTAAATGTTCCGTCTTTTTCAAGAGATGGAACCGCAGGCAGGATGACATCCGCGTATTGCGCCGTTCTTGAAAGGAAAATATCCTGCACAACAAAGAAATCAAGGCTGGATAAAATGTTATGAACATGGTTGGCGTTTGAATCGACGAGCGCCATATCTTCACCGACGAGATACATGGCTTTCATGTTTCCTTCTTCAATCGCATGGAGCATTTCGATATTATCAAGACCCGGCTTGCCGTCAATTTCAACACCGTAAGCTTTTTCGAATTTAGCGCGTGCCGCATCATCGGTAATATGCTGATACCCCGGAAGCCAGCCTGGAAGAGTTCCCATATCGCAAGCGCCTTGAACGTTGTTATGTCCCCGCAGCGGATAGGCTCCGGCGCCCGGACGGCGGTAGTTTCCTGTGGCAAGCAGCAGGTTGGAAATCGCCGCTGATGTATCAGAGCCGCCTGTATTTTGAGTAACGCCCATGCCCCAAAGAACACAAGTGCCGTCTGCATCACGAATCATTTCGGCAATGCGGATGATCGTATTCTGAGAAAGTCCGGTGATGCGCTCCGCATATTCCAATGTGTATTTTTCCAGCGTTTCTTTATAATCATCAAAGTAGTTGACATTTTCATCAATAAACGCTTGATCGTGCCAGCCTTGGTCAATCATATATTTCGTTACTGCCATGAGCCAGACCTGGTCAGTCCCTTGTTTCGGGCTGATAAAGAGGTCGGACCGTTCAGCCATTTCATTTCTGCGCAGATCGGCAACAATCAGTTTTTGGCCGTGCAGTTTATGGGCGCGTTTCACGCGTGTGGCCAGAACCGGATGTCCTTCCGCCGGATTGGCGCCGACGATGAGCACGAGGCCCGCTTTTGCGATATCTTTAATTGTGCCGGCGTCTCCGCCCATACCGACGGTGCGGAATAAGCCGTCCGTTGCCGGTGACTGGCAGTAGCGTGAGCAGTTATCCACGTTGTTGGTTTCAAATACTTGGCGCGCTAATTTTTGGATGACATAGTTGTCTTCATTCGTAATTTTAGAAGAAGAAATAAAACCGACAGAACCATTTCCGTGTTCGGCCTTGATCGAACCGAGTCTTGAAGCGACAAGATCAAGAGCTTCTTCCCATGACGATTCAACAAATGCGCCGTTTTTCCGGATAAGCGGTTTTGTAATCCGTTCTTCCGAATTCACGAAGTCCCAGCCGAATTTCCCTTTCACACAAGTGGAAATCGCGTTAACCGGAGCATCGGAAACAGGCTGAATTTTAAGGATGTCACGTCCTTTTGTCCATACTTCAAAAGAGCATCCGACGCCGCAGAACGTGCAGACTGTTTTTGTTTTTTTCGTCCGTTTATCGCGCATAGCCGCTTCCACTTCAGACACGGCGAAGATGCTTGTATAGTCGGGTTCAACATTTTTCACTAAATCAATCATCGGTTCCATGACATCTTCTTTTATTCCTGTCATAAATCCGGCTTGGCCGAGCATTGATTTTTCCATCAGTGCGTTACAAGGACAGACAGTGACACACTGGCCGCAGCTGACGCAGGAAGATTCATTAATGGCGACGCCTTCATCCCAAATGACCCGCGGGCGGTCGCGCTCCCAATCAATTGAAAGGGTCTCATTCACCTGAAGGTTTTGACACACTTCCACACATTGGCCGCAGGCGATGCATTGGTTCGGATCATAGCGGTAAAACGGGTGAGACATATCAACCGCGCACTTTGAATCATCTTTCGGCGTATACGGATATTTCTGATGCTCAATTCCCATCATTTCCGCTGTATTATGCAGTGTGCAATTGCCGTTGTTGTTATCGCATACCGTACAGTAAAGCAGGTGATTCTCGAGCAGGCGGTCCATGGCCTCTGTCTGAGCCTCTTTTACCCTTCCCGACGTAAGCGAGATGGACATCCCGTTTTCTGCAGCCGTGGAACAAGAGCGCTGCAATTTCCCGTTTACTTCAACAATACAGGTGTCACATGTTTGAATCGGATCCACTTCCGGTACATGGCATATTTGCGGAATCTCAATTCCGTTTTGGTTTAAAATATCTAAAATCTTAGACCCCTCTGGTGCTTCATACTCCGTGCCGTCAATTTTGACACGGATAGACTGAACGTCTGTCACTTCCAATTCCCCTCCATCTTTTAAACTCGAAAAAAAGCCATGCACATAGATACCGGCCTCCTGTCCGGAGAACGGTATAAATACGCATGGCGGAATAGTTCACTAGCAAGTCTTACTAACAGACCAATCCTATTTGTATAAAACGATAGACTCATAACACGTTTCCTATTACAAATCCATCTTCACTGCTTTTATTATAAGATGATATTTATTATAATACAATACGAAAGGAAAACTTTAACCAGGTGAAATGTCACAAAGGGGAACCGGGAATGTCTTTCATAGGCTAAAATCGGAGGGGTCAATATGTCTAAAAAAATTCATGAATTTAACGATATTATCCGGAAATTGCGCAAAGAATTATTTGGAAAGGGGCCTGAACGAATTCACACCGTTTTTGTGGATAACATGGCGGTATCTACGCTTTACGGCAATCTAAGCGCAAGTGAGCAGTTTATCGCACGCACGCCTGAAGGAAGAGAAATGGTTCATGCGGCGCGAACCAGCTTAATTCAGGAACTGTATTCAAAACAAACGCCTGACGGAATGGAAGAGCTCATCGGAGCAAAGCTTGTGCATCTGTTTTCAGATATTAAAATAGAGGAAAATATTGCTGTATCGGTGTTTGTCTTTGACCGCTCAATTGAAGAGCATAAAGAAGAAATCAAAAGCTGACAATATTCAATTGACACGAAATTGTCACATTTGATATGATATGAACTGCCAGCAGTGGCCTAAGGACGATTTTTTATGGAATGTGTGCATGATCTGTACATATTCTATACCGCATATTTTCATTCTGCTTGATATTGTTGTATGGGTATGCATACAAGTTAGGCAGCATTCAAACCCCGTTTTTTCAGACGGGTTAGTTGAATGCTGCCTTTTTTGTTAGGCGTCTTTGGAAACTGCGGGCTGAAATGATAAATGGAGGGGTTATTATGGCTTTTCGTAAACCGGACGAAATAGCGGAGCTTGCGGTCGAATCAGGGGTAAAAAAGGTGCATTCACCGCTTTCAGCACTGATTGTATTAGGATTTTTGGGAGGAGCGTTTATCGCACTCGGTTATTTGCTTGATATCCGTGTCATCGGCGACCTTCCGAAAGAATGGGGAAGCCTGTCGAGTTTAATCGGGGCGTCCGTGTTTCCCATCGGATTGGTGCTCGTCGTTCTTGCCGGCGCGGAGCTGATTACGGGAAATATGATGTCGGTATCCATGGCGCTGTTTTCCAGAAGAATATCCGCCGGTGCATTAGTGAAAAATTGGGTGATCGTGACGTTGATGAATCTTGTCGGCGCACTGTTTGTCGCTTACTTTTTCGGACATGTTGTCGGATTAACCGAAACAGGACCTTACTTGGAAAAAACAATTGCGGTCGCACAAGGCAAATTGGATATGCCGTTTGGAAAAGTCATTGTTTCGGCGATCGGCTGTAACTGGCTTGTCTGTTTGGCCGTCTGGCTTTCTTTCGGCGCAGAAGACGGAGCCGGAAAAATCGCGGGTATATGGTTTCCGATTATGGCGTTTGTCGCAATTGGTTTTCAGCACGTTGTAGCCAATATGTTTATCATCCCGGCTGCGATATTTGCAGGCTCTTTTTCGTGGGGTGATCTGATTGGCAATCTCATTCCGGCCTTTATCGGGAATGTCATCGGCGGGGCAGTGTTTGTCGGCCTTATTTATTTTATTGCATATTCAAAAAAAGATCAGAAAAAGCAAGGGATGAAAAGAGTTTCCTGAGGTAAGAAAGATGCCGGAAAACATGGACAATTGAAGCGGAATGCCAGCACATTTTCCGTCCAAATCTTGAAAAAAATGTTTACAAAATGGAAGTTGATGGATATACTTACAAAGTAAGAAAAAAGCAAAGGGAGGTTGAATCACATGACGACGTTAAACGGCAATCAAAATCTACAATTGAACCGATTCAGCCTGTGGAAGAGTTCGTGTCCTTCCTTAACCTCTGCCTGTCAAGCACGTTAATTTCGGAGTATCAGGACATTCGCAGCTCCCCGCAGGGAAAGAAGCACAGTCTTCTTTTGTCTGCGGATTTAGTCTGCCCGCAGCGCATATGAACTTTGCTGCGGGTTATTTTCGCTTGTGCGGATATTGAAAGGGGGTGAGCGATAATGACCATTAATCTTTTCTTTTTAACACTGACCATTTCAAAGCGTTTTAAAAGTGCGGAAGAGTATGAACGAGAACAGCAGGTCGAAGAGTTTTATAATGAAGCGAAAGAACGCCAGCTGAAACACTTTTATATGAACTGAACGGACACGAAGGGCCAAAACGGAGGAGAAGGAGGAGATTATCATGTTCAGAATTGAACTGCTGAATCATTACACAATGGAGAAGGACCAGGTTTAGCGAGGATGTTGCTGTCACGTCGCAGACGGCCTGCATACCATGGTAAAGAAAGAAAAATTGGTAAGCGGGTGATAGCATGCAAGGCGGTCAGAACAGAATTCCATCCATCGGGCACGGGTATGCGTCAATGCCCCATTCATTTAAACACGGCTACGGCAACCCGTATCGCCGGCAGAGAATGGCGGCGCTTTCCCGGCAGACAAGATATATAGCACCGTATTATTGGTACTAGAGCAGGCGGAAAACCTACGTTTTCCGTCTTTTTTTTATGAAAACAAATATAAATTTCAAATAAATCGAAACGTTCATGAAGAGAAGTGCGTCTAGTTAGTACCTCATACTAATACGAGGTAATATTATTTCTGAATAATAAATCACAGGAATGGAAAAGCGGGTGTTATACAATGTTGCAACATACATCTTCAGCATTAAAACGAATGCGCGCGAAATACTTTGCTGCATCAGAACCGGCAGAGTCAGTCATTCAGCAAATCTTGATGGACATACAGGAATACGACCGCATTTTGGAAATCGGGACCGGAAACGGCTCAATGTTTAAACAAATCATCGGACAGCTTGAAAAGGGCAGTCTTAAAAGCATAGAAACATCGAAACGTAAAATACGGAAAACACAGCGCGCAAACCGTTCGGTTATAAAAGCCGGGCTCGGAAACATTCAGCAGGGGAGGCCGGAAAGCATACCGTTCCGCGACCGCAGTTTTCATAAAGTCTTCTCGTTACATACTGCTGAAACAGTCAGCGATTACCGCACGGCATGTAAAGAAGTGTACCGCGTTCTTCAAATTGACGGGTGTTTCTATATGGTTTTGAAACCTTCGCGGATGAGTGAAAAGGATGTGATTGAGGTGCTCTATGATCAGCATTTCAGAGACATTTCAGTTGTCAGCAGAGATTCATTCCATTTTATTACTGCCATTAAATAGAATATTTCTTGGGAAATAAAAAGAGCTGCTTAAGTCACTGCAGCTCTTTTTGTGAAATTGGGCATATTTCCTTATTTTTGGTTATTTCACATATATTTTATATTAAAAAAAGTTTTTTTCTTATACAATGGTAATCAGATGACCGTACATTTTAAATATTTTGAACAAACGGAATGAATATTCATTCCGCATTTAGAAAGGGGGATGAAATGACAGCTTCAAATAAGGTTGAACTCATTATGAAAGCGTCGCTTACTTTGTTTACAGATAGAGGATTTGACGCCACGACGATTCCGATGATTGCCGCTCAGGCCGATGTCGGAACCGGCACAATTTACCGTTACTTTGACAGTAAAGAGACACTTGTGAACGTACTGTATCAGGAAAGTGCGCAGCGTTTTATGAAAAAAGTCAAAACGGACTTTCAGGGGATATCTGTAAGAGAAGGGTTTCATCACCTGTTTTATTGTCTGATTGATTTTACGAAGGAAAGTGAGTATGCATTGTTTTTTCTTGAAACGAATAAGGACGCCTACTTTCTGAATGAAACGAGCCGTAAGCTTCTTGATGAAATAACACAGATGCTTGACGTCTTTTTTCAGCGCGGCAAGTCTGAAGGCGTGCTCCGCAATCTGCCGTCCAATGTGCTGATGGCGCTGCTGCTCGGGGCATATCTCAAACTCTATCAGCTTGTCCGGACGGGAAGCGTCGAAATAACAAAACCGTTTCTGAAAGAATTGGAGCAATGTTCTTGGGATGCCATCAGAACTCATTAATTATTCGCCGAAGGAAGGAAGATCGATATGAAACAGCTAAGCGCTATACCGCAGCCGAAAACATACGGGCCTCTGAAAAATCTCCCTCACTTGGAAAAAGAAAAACTGTCACAATCGCTTTGGAAAATTGCCGAAGAATACGGCCCGATCTTTCGTTTTGAATTTCCGAGCTCTGTCGGGGTCTTCGTATCAGGCCGCGAGCTCGCGGCAGAAGTCTGTGATGAAAAGCGATTTGACAAAAATCTCAGCAAAGCCCTGCTGAAAGTCCGTGAGTTTGGCGGTGACGGACTATTTACGAGCTGGACTCACGAAAAGAATTGGCAGAAAGCGCATCGGATTTTATTGCCGAGCTTCAGCCAGAAGGCGATGAAAGGCTATCATTCAATGATGCTGGATATTGCCATGCAGCTCGTGCAGAAGTGGAGCAGATTAAATCCGAATGAAGAAATTGACGTTGCCGAAGATATGACGCGCCTGACGCTGGATACAATCGGCCTGTGCGGATTTCATTACCGCTTTAACAGCTTTTACCGCGACACACAGCATCCTTTTATCACAAGTATGCTTCGTGCGCTGCAGGAGGCAATGCGCCAATCACAAAGACACAGCCTGCAGGACAAGCTGATGATCAAAACGAGACATCAGTTCCAGCAGGATATTGAAGAGATGAATTCGCTTGTAGACCGGATCATCGCTGAGCGGAGGGAAAATCCGGATGAGAATCTGTCTGACCTTTTAGCATTGATGCTTGAAGCGAAAGACCCTGTAACAGGGGAAAGGCTGGATGATGAAAATATCCGTTATCAAATCATTACCTTTTTGATCGCTGGGCATGAAACCACAAGCGGGCTGCTTTCTTTTGCGATATACTGCCTGCTGAAAAATAAAGATAAATTGAAAAAAGCCGTTCAGGAAGCCGAGCGGGTGCTGACGGGAGAGACCCCTGAATATAAGCAGATTCAGCAGCTGACATATATCCGCATGGTGCTAAACGAGACTTTGCGGCTGTATCCGACTGCCCCGGCATTTTCTCTGTACGCGAAAGAAGATACGGTTCTCGGCGGGAAATATCCGATTGCGAAGGGACAGCCGGTGACGATTCTGACTCCGCAGCTGCACCGGGATAAAAGCGCGTGGGGAGAAGATGCCGAGTCATTCCGTCCGGAAAGGTTCAGTGATCCCGCGGCCATTCCGGCAGATGCGTATAAGCCGTTCGGAAACGGACAGCGCGCATGCATCGGGATGCAGTTTGCCCTGCAGGAAGCGACAATGGTGCTCGGCCTTGTCCTGAAACACTTTGAACTGATTGATCATACTGATTATGAGCTTACGATTAAAGAAGCTCTAACCATTAAGCCCGGTGATTTTAAAATCCGTGTGAAAAACAAGGACGTGTCCAATCATCAGCCCGTACAAAGCCAAAAAGCTGAAGGCAGCGGCCACAAAGAAGAAACGAAAGAAATCCCGTCCCACGGAACGCCGCTTCTCATTCTTTACGGATCAAATTTAGGAACTGCGGAAGGAATCGCGGAAGAGCTGGCTGATATCGGAAGAAGCAAAGGATTTTCAACTGAAACCGGCCCGCTCGATGATTATGCCGGGAAACTGCCTGTAAAAGGCGCGGTCGTTATTGTTACGGCTTCTTATAACGGGGCGCCGCCTGATAATGCGGCGGGTTTTGTGAAATGGATGGAAACCCTTGAAGATCAGGAATTAAAGGGTGTTTCTTACGCCGTCTTCGGCTGCGGAGACCGCAACTGGGCCGCCACTTACCAAAGGATCCCCCGCCTGATAGACAAAGTGCTTGAAGAAAAAGGGGCAAAACGGCTGACCTCTATCGGAGAGGGCGACAATGCCGATGATTTTGAGTACAGTCAGGAAGCCTGGGAAGACTCATTCTGGAAGGACATCATGAAGGCTTTTCATATAGAGGCCGCTCCAAAACAGACAAACAAATCACAGCTATCAATCGAATACGTAAGTGAAGCAGCCGAGACGCCGATTGCCAAAACGTACAAAGCATTTGAGGCAGAGGTCATCACGAACAAAGAGCTTCATACCGAAAGCAGCAAGCGCTCAGTCCGGCATATTGAGCTGCGTCTCCCTGAAACAGAAACGTATCAGGAAGGAGATCATCTCGGGGTGCTTCCGCAAAACAGCGGGGAACTGATCAGCCGTGTCATTCGCCGATTCGGTCTTGATCCGAACCAGCACTTTAAGATCAAGGGCCGGCAGCTGCCTCATCTGCCGATGGACCGGCCGGTTAATGCGCCGGAGCTTTTGGCGTCCTATGTAGAGCTGCAGGAGCCGGCAACGAGAGCCCAGCTTCGCGAACTTGCCGCACATACCGTGTGCCCGCCGCACCAAAAAGAATTGGAGCATCTTTATTCTGATGATGCGGCATATAAAGAAAACGTGCTGAAAAAACGAATGACCATGCTGGACCTGCTGGAAGATTATCCCGCATGTGAACTGCCGTTTGAGCGCTTTTTAGAACTTCTGCCGTCCTTAAAGGTGCGCTATTATTCAATCTCAAGCTCACCGAAGGCAGCCAGCGGGGAGCTCAGTATCACGGTCGGCGTTGTGACGGCTCCGGCATGGAGCGGCCGTGGGGAATACCGGGGCGTGGCTTCGAACTATTTAGCCGGATTACAAAAAGGCGATTCTGCCGTCTGTTTCATCCGCTCGCCGCAGTCGGGTTTCGCATTGCCTGAAAATCCGAAAACGCCTCTCATTATGGTCGGAGCAGGCACAGGAATTGCGCCGTTCAGGGGATTTATCCAGGCGCGGGCTGCCGAAAAAATGTCCGGTAACAGCCTGGGTGAAGCTCATTTATACTTCGGCTGCAGGCATCCTGAAGAAGACGATCTGTACAAAGATGAATTCGACCATGCGGAGAAAAACGGTCTTGTCACCGTGCATCGGGCGTATTCCAGGTTAGATCAGGACTGTAAAGTATATGTACAGGATGCCCTGCTTCGCGAGGCTGCACAAATTATTGCCCTTCTTGACCAAGGCGGCCATCTCTATATATGCGGTGACGGAAGCAAAATGGCTCCGGCTGTCGAAAATGTACTGCTTCAGGCGTATGAAAAGGTGCATAACACCGATTCAAAAGTTTCCTTGGAGTGGCTTGAACAGCTGCAGGCGGAAGGAAGATATGCGAAAGATGTTTGGGCAGGTATGTAACAGAAGAGTGAGACAACTGAAGAATGTTTTTTAATTGAAGAAAGCCGGCACGATATTTGAAATCTACTGAATCAAAAGGAATAGTTATAGGGAGTATCGTGCCGGCCTTATCTTTAGTATCGGACAAAAGGCACAAATCTTTAATGTTTTTATTGATTTACATGCAGGCGGCTATGTCCCTTTTTTCTGAATTCCGCCAGAAATAAAACCGGATAAGACAGCAATAGCAAAACCGAAATAAATGAAATGATACCGATCCAATGAAAATGCGTCCAAAAGAAACCGCCGCAAGACCCTGCCACGCTTGAACCGATATAGTATGCAAGCAGATATAATGAAGAGGCTTGCGCACGATGATCACCGGCTGCGCGGCCGACCCAGGCGCTTGCGATCGAATGCGCGCCGAAAAAGCCGAAGGTAAAGACGGCAATCCCCGCGATTTTGAGCGCAAGCTGGGGCAAAAGTGTCACCGCTGCGCCGGCAAGCATAACAAAAATCGCAATCTTAATCATTTTCGCGCTTCCGAAAAGATCTGCTTTTTTCCCCATATAGACAGAGCTGAACGTCCCCGCGAGATAGACAATAAAAATAAAACCGATCACAGTCTGCGACAAATGATAAGGAGCCGCCATTAAATGAAAGCCGATATAATTATATAATGTCACAAAACTCCCCATTAATATAAATCCCAGAGATATTAACAAAAGCAGCCGTTTGCGGTGCAGGACCGCTCCGTATTCCTTACATGCCGCTTTTACGCCCGCATGCCGCTGAGATGAATGGCGCGGAGCCGGAAGAAAACGCCAAAACAAATAGCTTAATACAATAGAAAGAATGCCGATGATGGCAAGCGCCGGCCGCCAGCCGAATACATCGGTCAGAAGCCCCGTTAACAGCCTGCCGCTCATTCCCCCGATGCTTGTGCCGCTGATATACAAGCCCATCATTTTCCCGAGGCCCTTCGGATCAAACTCCTCGCCTACATATGTCATAGCGACAGCCGGAACGCCTGCCAGGAAAATACCGAGCAGCGCTCTCATCGCCAAAAGCGCGGGAAAAGCCGGACTGAACGCTGTTAATAGACCTAAAACAGAAGTAGCTGTTAACGACAGCACCATTAATTTTTTTCTGCCGAATCCGTCAGACAACGAAGCGGCGGCCAATAATGAAAATGCCAAAACGGCTGTTGAGATGGATAAAGTTAAGCTGGCAGCCGCAGCGGAAATATGAAACTCTTCCGAAAACAAAGGCAGAAGCGGCTGTGTCGTGTAAAGCGTGGCGAAGGTCACAAAGCCGCTGATAAACAGAGCCAAGCTGGCCTTTCTGTAAGCCTTTGTATGAGGCTGAATAAACGTCATGAATGTCCCTCTTTTCTCACTGTTGGTTATATATGTATCGTACGCTTTTCATTTCAATGTGTCTAATTTATAATAACTATAGAATTAATGCGTGTAGGTTATGAAGAAAGGGGAGAAGGAGAAAATGGAGCTTCATCAAATTGACAACTTCATTGCGGCGGCAACTCATCAGCATTTCACAAATGCGGCAAAAGAAAGAATGATTTCTCAGCCGGCATTAAGCCGATCGATTATCAGGCTCGAAGAAGAATTAGGCGCGCCGTTATTTTACAGAGAGACAAAAGCCGTCCGGCTGACAAGGCACGGAGAGCAGTTCTTAATAAAAGCAAAACAAGCGAGACGAGCTTTAAATGAAGGCGTTGAACAAGTGAAAAAGAATATGAGCCTGGAGCACGGCGAAATATCTGTATCTTTTCTTCATACGCTCGGGCTGCGCTTAATGCCTCAGCTGATTGCCGAATTTAAAAAGCTATACCCAAACGTGACCTTCCGGCTTTATCAAGGCGCAAATGAAACGCTTCGCAAAATGGTGGAAACGGGAGATGCGGATATCTGTCTCAGCTCCCCGCCGCTTCCCAGCGAGCTTTTACAATGGACAGTGCTGGAGAAAGAGCCTCTTTATGCGGTGCTACCTGAGAACCACCCGCTTGCAGGAAATAAAAGCATTCAAATGAAAGAGATGCAGGACGAGGATTTTGTGGGTTTTAAACCGGGATACGGGCTGAGGTATATGTTTGATCTGATGTGCCGGGATTTGAATATACACCCGCATCTCGCATTTGAAGGAGAGGAAGTGTCAACCATATTAGGACTGACCGCCGCGGGTCTGGGGGCTGCAGTGCTGCCGAAAACCGCGGAGCATTCATACTTTCCGGTCGTTTTTCTACCGGTTGCAGATTACCAATGCGAACGCACCATAGCGTTAGCCCAGCTGAAAAACCATTCACTCTCTCCCGCTGCTGAGCGTTTTAAACAGTTTGCACTTGAGTATTACAAAGCACGCAACTGAGCGGTCATTTTATTAAAATCGAAGTTGAAAATAAAGCAGAAAGAAATACAAAAACGGAGGAAAACCATGGCGAAAAAAACAGTGAAAACAAATGCTGTCCGTATCATTGAGCAGCAAAACATTCCCTATGAGCTATTAGGTTACAAAACAGAAGGGGGACAGCCCGCAGACGGTCTTTCTGTTTCACAAAAAATCGGATACGCTGCCGAATATGTTTATAAAACCTTAGTGGCATCTGCAGGTACTGATCGTTATTACGTCTTTGTCGTTCCCGTTGCAAAAGAACTGAATCTGAAAAAAGCTGCGAAGGCGGCAGGTGAGAAGAAAATAGAAATGATTGCCATGAAGGACCTTTTGGGAGTAACCGGCTATATGCGCGGCGGCTGCTCTCCGATCGGCATGAAAAAAAGGTTTCCGACTTTTATTGATAGATCCGCTGAAACACTGGAGTTTATGATTGTCAGTGCGGGGAAAATCGGAATGCAGCTGAAAGCAGCGCCTCAAGATTTGGCCAAAGCAAGCGGGGCGGTATTTACAGACATTGTATAAATGTCCGATGAATCTAATGGAACACGTGTCAAGGGAGAATGATAATGAAAAAAAGATATGAAAACTTGAATGGCGTGAAGAATGAACATGGATTCAGGGACATGTGGAAATGGATGAAAGAACGAAGAGAAAAAAGTAAAGACTTAAGCGAGAACATTCCGAAAGCGGTCACAAGGGATGTCCGTGATGTTGCCGTCAATCGGACGGAAACCGCCATAACATGGATCGGCCATTCTTCATTTCTGATCCAAATACAGGGGCTTAACATAATGACCGACCCTGTATGGGCGCGGAGGATGGGTTTTCAAAAACGGTTGACAGAGCCGGGATATGAATTGAGCGAACTGCCTGACATTGATGCCGTGCTCATTTCACACGGGCATTATGACCATCTTGATTTTCCGAGTATAAAAAAACTGAGAGGAAACCCGGATTTTTACGTGCCTGCGGGATTGAAAAAGCTGTTCAACAAAAAAGGCCGCAAAAAGGTTCATGAAATGAATTGGTGGGATCGTTTTGAGCTGCGGGGGGTGAACATATCATTTGTTCCGGCCCAGCACTGGACACGGAGAACGCTTTGGGATACCGATACCTCTCATTGGGGAGGCTGGGTCATAGAAAGCAAAAACGGCGAGTCCATCTATTTTGCAGGAGATACAGGCTATTTTGAAGGCTTTAAAGAAATCGGAGAGAGGTTTCGTATTAAGGCGGCTCTGATGCCGATCGGAGCATACGAACCGGAATGGTTTATGCAAGTGTCACATATCAATCCGGAAGACGCCGTAAAAGCGTTTTTGGAGCTGAAGGCTGACAGCTTCATTCCCATGCATTACGGGGCATTCCGGCTTGCTGATGATACAGGCCCGGAAGCATTAAGCAGACTGCACGGCGAGTGGGATCGGCTTGCATTACCTCCTGAAAACCTGAAAGCATTAGCGCTTGGCGAAACATTTTGGCTGTAACAGCAGGTTTTCGCTGCCGACACCAATCGTTTAAAAACGGTTGGTGTTTTGACGTCAATCAAAGGTGAATTGTCTCTGTATAAAACATGATTTTTCCGGAACCTGCGGTAAAAAACAAAACTTTTTACTCTTTTGTTTCACTATAAAATGAAAACGGTTTCGTATGCGCAGTATATTTAACCTATCACAATTGCTCCAGCAGAAACGGACAGGAAGGATAGAAAAACAGATGAAATACATGAATTCAAGGCAGAAAAAGATTTTGTATCTGTTGTTATCTGAACCTGATGACTACTTAGTTGTGCAAGATTTCGCAGACAGGGTCCGCTGTTCTGAAAAAACGATCAGGAATGATTTGAAAACGATTGAAGATTTCCTGAATGAACATGCTCAAGCTCAGCTGATCCGCAAACCGGGATTAGGCGTCTATTTACATATATCGGAACAGGAAAGGTCACGGTTAAGCCGGCAAATTTATAATGAGCACTTTACGTGCAGGCACAAGACCGATGAAGAAAGAATACTTCACATCGCTTATGATTTATTAATGAATTCAAAGCCCATTTCCGCAAAAGAAATTGCCGCACAGCATTTTGTAAACAGAGCTTCCATTAAAAAGGATGTAAGTGCGGTTGAAGAGTGGCTGAAGCGATTTGATCTCACGCTGGTTTCTAAACAGCGGCTCGGCTTAAAGATTGAAGGGGACGAAAAAAACAAAAGAAAAGCATTGGCACGAATTTCAGATTTGATTGATAATGCGGAATTTACAAGCCAATTTATAAAAAGTAAGTTTTTAAGTTATGAAGCGGACTTTGTGAGAAAAGAAATCAAGTTATTACAAAAAAACCATTCTATCTATTTTACGGATGAAACATTTGAAAGTTTGCTGCTGCATACATTGCTGACTATCCGCCGTATCAAAATGAAACAGCCGGTCGCCATTTCTCCAAGACAGCTGGACGCGGTAAAAAAGAAGAAAGAATATGAATGGACACTGGCTTGTTTTAAACGGCTTGAGCCGGTATTTGCCATACGGTTTCCTGAGGAAGAAGCCGTCTATTTAACTTTACATATAATAGGCGGGAAAGTCCGCTATCCATCGCAGCAAGAAAAGAAGCTTGATTTTGAAGATTCTGAGCTTTCCAAAGTCGTCAGGCATTTGATCAATCGTGTTTCAGAACTGCAAATGCTGGATTTTCATAAAGACCAGGAACTAATCAACGGATTGAACATTCATCTCGATCCGGTGTTGAAGCGGCTGAGCTATGATCTCTCTGTTTCAAACCCCATGCTTCACGACATCAAAAAAATGTACCCTTATTTGTTTCATCTTATCATTGACGTTTTAGAAGACATCAATCAAACATTTGATCTTTATATTCCTGAAGAAGAGGCGGCCTATTTGACGCTGCATTTTCAGGCAGCGATCGAACGGCTGCGCCGAAGCAGTCATAACCCTAAAAGGACGATCATCGTCTGCCATATGGGCATTGGCATGTCACAATTGCTGCGGACTAAAATTGAACGCAAATTTCATCACATTACGGTAAAAGACTGTATCGCAAAAGCGGAGCTGACAGAGTATATCAAAAAGCATAAAGATATAGATTTCGTCATTTCTACGATAGGGCTTGGAAATGTAACGATCCCTCATATTGTCGTATCACCGCTTTTGGAGTCTGCTGATGAAAAGAAGCTCAGCGCATTTATGCAACAGCTTGATACATCACATCGCCGGGAGCAAAAAACGTTTAAAATGCTGAACGACACGACTCCGTTTCTCGTTTTTTTACAGCAAGAGACAGAGCACCGTTATCAGGTCATTGAAAAGCTGGCGCAGGCTTTGTATGAAAAAGGCTATGTAGAAAAAGAGTATGGCATTCATGCAGTAATGAGAGAAAAAATGTCGGCGACAAATATCGGGGCGGGTATTGCCATCCCTCACGCGAACTCTAAATATATCAAACAATCAGCCATTGCAATCGCCACCTTAAAAGAGCCGATTGAATGGGGGACAGAAAAGGTGTCGCTCGTTTTTATGCTTGCCGTCAAACACGAAGATCAAAACAAGGTAAAGCAATTATTCAGTGAGCTTTCCTATCTTAGCGAGCAGCCGGCATTTATTCAAAAACTGACGGAAGAAAAAAATGTGATGACGTTTTTATCGTATTTAAACTATTAAAAGCAGGGAATGGCTCCCTGCTTTTTTTCTGTTTATAGGGAAAAATGCCGTTATTTCCGGAACTTATGGTAAAAAAACGCGCTTATCACAGGCTGATTTCAGTATAAAGTTGAGACAAGATCTTGAAATTCAGACTGCAAAGGAGGATTTATATGAAACTGTTAGCGATTACATCATGTCCGAACGGCATTGCCCATACGTATATGGCTGCTGAAAATTTACAAAAAGCAGCCGGCAGATTAGGCGTTGAGATCAAAGTGGAAACCCAGGGCGGAATCGGGGTGGAAAATAGGCTGACCGAAGAGGAAATCCGGGAAGCGGACGCAATCATTATCGCGGCGGACCGTTCGGTGAATAAAGACCGATTCGCGGGAAAAAAGCTGCTGGCCGTCGGGGTTCAGGAAGGCATCCGCAAACCGGAAGAATTAATTCAAAAAGCGCTTAGCGGTGAAGTGCCGGTCTATCAATCTGCTTCAAAAGCTGAATCCGCAAGTCAGCAGGGCAAAAAACAAAACCCGATTTACCGTCATTTAATGAACGGCGTTTCTTTTATGGTTCCTTTCATTGTCGTCGGCGGATTATTGATAGCGGTTGCATTGATGCTTGGAGGAGAAAAAACACCAAAGGGCTTAGTCATTCCGGACGAGTCTTTTTGGAAAACGATTGAACAGATCGGCAGTGCTTCTTTTTCATTCATGATCCCGATTTTAGCCGGGTACATCGCGTTCAGCATCGCTGATAAGCCGGGTCTTGTCCCCGGAATGATCGGCGGATATATTGCGGCATCCGGCAGCTTTTACGACAGTGCAAGCGGCGCAGGATTTCTTGGAGGAATCATTGCGGGATTTTTGGCGGGATATGCGGCGCTTGCAATCAAAAAATGTAAAGTTCCTAAAGCAATACAGCCGATTATGCCGATCATTATTATTCCGGTGTTTGCCTCACTGATCGTCGGTTTGGCGTTTGTATTTCTGATTGGCGCCCCCGTCGCTCATATTTTCGCATCATTAACGGTTTGGCTTGCGGGAATGAAAGGTTCGAGCTCAATTCTTCTGGCATTGATTTTAGGAGCGATGATTTCCTTTGATATGGGAGGACCCGTAAACAAGGTGGCCTTTCTTTTCGGATCGGCAATGATCGGAGAGGGAAATTATGAAATTATGGGCCCGATTGCCGTTTCCATTTGTATACCGCCGATAGGGCTTGGGATTGCGACGTTTTTAGGAAAAAGAAAATTCGCCGCCGCAGAAAGAGAAATGGGAAAAGCATCATTTACGATGGGCCTTTTCGGTATCACGGAAGGAGCCATTCCATTTGCGGCCCAAGACCCCCTTCGTGTGATCCCGAGTATTATGGCGGGTTCTATGACCGGCTCGGTGATAGCGATGATCGGCCATGTGGGGGACAGAGTGGCACACGGCGGCCCCATCGTTGCTGTACTTGGAGCAGTAGATCATGTATTGATGTTTTTTATCGCTGTAACAGCAGGCTCTCTTGTCACCGCTCTGTTGGTTAATGTACTGAAGAAAGATATGGCGAAATCCCCCGCGTCCGGCGAGGTGCTGCCGTCTGCCGCATCAAATGAAGCTGCAGCGGCAAAAGAAACAAAGGAACCATCTCAGGCTGACAGCCGAAAAGCCGGGATGACCGAAATCAAAAAACTGACTGACATTATCAGTACGGACTTGATTGAACCGCATTTATCCGGCGAAACGAGGGATGACATTATCGATGAAATGATCGAGAAAATGTCCCGTCAAGGTATGCTGCTGTCTGACAACGGTTTTAAGCAGGCCCTTTTGAGCCGGGAACAGCAGGGAACCACGGCGATAGGTATGAATATCGCCATTCCGCACGGAAAGTCTGAAGCCGTCAAAACACCGGGTGTCGCTTTCGGAATAAGACGTTCGGGTGTTGACTGGAACAGCCTTGATGGTTCTGATGCAAAACTGATTTTTATGATTGCCGTACCGAAGGAAAGCGGCGGAAATCAGCATCTGAAAATATTGCAGATGTTATCCCGAAAACTGATGGATGACAGCTATCGGGAAAGGCTGCTCTCCGTTCAGACAAAAGAAGAGGCGTATGAGCTTCTGGAAGAAATCGAATAAAGCGGGGGATGATCATGTCTACTGAACCGATATTTTTCAATCCGGTTTTCAAAGAAAGAATTTGGGGAGGCGCCGCCCTGCGTGATTTTCACTATAATATTCCGTCCGAGCGGACAGGGGAGTGCTGGGCCTTCGCCGCTCATCAAAATGGACAGAGCACAGTTCGAAACGGCATGTATAAAGGATGTACGCTCGGTGAATTGTGGAAGCATCACAGAGATTTATTCGGAAACCTTGAAGGAGACCGTTTTCCTCTTCTTACAAAAATTTTGGATGCGGACCAAGACCTGTCCGTTCAGGTGCATCCGAATGATGACTTTGCCAAAATGCATGAAAACGGGGAACTTGGAAAAACCGAATGCTGGTATATCATTGATTGTGCAAAAGATGCGGAGATCATTTTCGGCCACAACGCAACTACAAAAGAAGAACTGATATCCATGATTGAGCGCGGAGAATGGGACGGGCTCCTGAACAGAGTTAAGGTAAAGCCGGGAGATTTCTTCTTTGTTCCAAGCGGCACTGTTCACGCGATTGGAAAGAACACACTTATTTTAGAGACGCAGCAAAATTCAGATACGACTTACAGATTGTATGACTACGGAAGAAAAGATGCGGACGGCAGGATGCGCGAGCTCCATCTGGAAAAAAGTATAGAAGTGATAGACGTTCCATCTGTCCGTGAACGGCCGACCGTTCACTATAAACAAACAGATGATCTGCTTGCGGCTGTTTTAATAGAATGTCCTTATTTTTCAGTCGAAAAGTGGGATGTAAAAGGTGAAGCAAATCTATTCCAGCATCAGCCCTTCCTTCTTGTCAGCGTGATCGAAGGAGACGGAATAATGATTGCAGGCGGGCATGAATATCCCTTTAGAAAAGGAGATCATATTCTCCTGCCTTCCGGTTTGGGAGAATATAAACTGGCCGGCCATGCAAATTGTATTGTGTCTCATCTGTGATCCTCAAAACCCTTCTCTAGCATCAGAGAAGGGTTTTTCATTATTTTTACAAAAAGGACGAAATTTCCAGTGTATCAGTGTTTTCGTTCCTGAACTTATTCTCTCAATTTGTATATCTCCCGAGCCATCGATTCAAGTATGTACATAGCGGGGATTTGGGTGGTGATATTCGCATTTTCAACCCATTCTTCCGTCACATAATATGAAATATTCACATCGGCCATTTTGGCAATGGTTGAATGTTTATGATTTGTAATACTGATGACCCGGCTGCCTTCTTGTTTCAGCTGATTCAGATGAGTCACCGTAGAATCTCCTTCACCTGAAACCGATAATGCGATCGTGATGCTGTTATGACGGAAATGGGAATGGGCCGGAAAGTAAGGATCTTTAATATACATTGAAAGTTTCCCTAAGCACGAAAAATATCTGGCTCCGTATTCGGCGAGAATTCCTGAACTTCCCACTCCGATAAAAATAACGCTTTCTGCATCGGCCGCAAGGGCTGCTGCTTCCTTCAGCTTTTCTTCCATCCCTCCGCTTACTGTTCTTTCAAAAAATTCGGCAACGGAATGATGGGGACTCTTTAAAATCGTTTTTTTATTTGCCTCCGTATACATTTTCAGCTTCACCTTAAACTCCGAAAACCCTTCACAGTTTATTTTTTTGCAGAAACGTAAAATAGAAGCCGTAGATACATGGGTTTCATTTGCCAATTCACGGATTCGCATATAGACGACTTTCTCGCTGTTTTGGGAGATGTAGTTGTATAAAGAAGTTTCAAGCTCGTTAAATGAAGCAATCATTTCGTGTGAACATGCAGGGGGATTCTCCTTTTTATGAGAATGGTGAATGTACATCTAATCGTAACATATCATTTTTAAAAGAAACATAGTGTTATATTTATGTGACAAATCACTTTTTGTGTCATTCAAAACAAGACGTCAGCCAATGATTTACGGCGCAAAACAACTGCGGATATAATTCGTTCATACGCTTTATGCATGATCTCTTCAAGGGTCTCTGACAAAAGCGGCCGAAAAAAGGAGGACAATATGAGTATCAAACTGATAGCGGTTGATATGGACGGAACGTTTTTGAATGATGAAATGGCATATAACAAAGAGCGTTTTATGAATCAGTATCGTGAATTAAAATCGCGGGGAATTAAATTTGCCGTAGCAAGCGGAAACCAGTATGCGCAGCTTACATCCTTCTTTCCGGAAATCAAAAGTGAAATCGCTTTCGTTGCCGAGAATGGCGCTTTCGTCGTGAATGCCGGAGAAGAATTATTCGCGGGCAGGATGTCTGAAGACACTATAAAAGCAGTGATCCGTGCTTTAAAGCAGTATGAGGTGAATAACGTCATTGTCTGCGGAAAAAAAAGCGCGTATATTCATGAAAATGCCGGTGAAGATGAATATCTGCATGCCAGTAAGTATTATTATGTGTTAAAAAGGGTGCCGCATTTTGAAAACATCGATGATGACATTTTAAAATTTTCCATCAGCTTTCCCGCCGAACATTGTTCCGCACTTCTGAGCCGTTTAAAAAACGCCATCGGGTCTTTCGTCACGCCTGTATCAAGCGGGCACGGTGACATAGATCTGATCATACCGGGGCTTCATAAAGCAAGCGGGATTAAGCTCCTCCAGAAACAATGGGGGATGGGCGATGAAGAGTGTGCGGCCTTCGGAGACAGCGGCAATGATTTGGAGATGGTGTCTGCCGTGAAATACGGAGTCGCTATGGATAATGCGCAGGCAAGCATTAAACAGGCTGCCGCGTATATCACGCAATCAAACAATGAAGAAGGGGTCTTAAATGCGATTGATTCCATCCTCAAATGTGAAAAACCCTTTGTCTGAAAAAGACGTTTTAACTGCGGAGGTGCTGAACGATGATTAAATTAGTGATTACGGATTTAGACGGTACATTTTTAAATAATCAAGGCGATTTTGACAGAACGTTATTTGAAAAGACAAAACGAGTAATGGAGGAACAGCATGTCGCTTTCGCCATCTGCACCGGGAAGCAGTGTGAAAGAGTGGAAGCTTTATTCGGAGAAGATGCGAAAGATTTTTGGATTTTAGGAGACAGTGCCACACGTATAAAAAAGAACGGCAAGTTCGTATATGAATCTTTGATCAGCAATGAAGCGGGACTGTCAATTATAGGCGCTTTAGAAAAAATCAGCTGCGGGCATAGCATTATCGCATGCACAAAAAATGGCGCGATCGTAAAAGAAAATCTGTCTGAAAGTGAAATGAAATATGTAAATGCCTCTTATGCACATGTAACGAAAATAACTGATTTTACTGAGATAAAAGACGATTTTATCAAGATTACGGTTCATGATCCCGACGCCAACTGTCCGGAAACGAGAGAAAAGCTGCATGAATTTTTTCACCAATTATATATCGTAGCATCAGAGGATACCTGGATGGACATAGCAAATATCGGAATACATAAAGGAACAACAGTACAAGAACTGCAGCGATTATTAGGGGTTTCGGCTGATGAAACAATGGCGTTCGGAGACGGCCGCAATGACAAAGAATTGATGGAAGCGGCATCCTACAGCTTTGCGGTTAAGAATGCCATTGACGAAATAAAAGATGCGGTCATCAAATCAAATGAGGAAAGCAGCGTTATGCACACGATTATGAGAATATTAGCGCTGCAAAAACAATGATGGGCTAAAATCAATGCGGCATGACTTACTAGGGATAGAAAAAGCGGGCTATCCTCAGACTTTAATTCACTCCTGATTTTCCTAAAGTATGTTAAAAATGAATAAATATCTATATTTGACTCGATGGTATTGGTATAATATGTATAAAATGAATGAAGCGGTGTAATATCAAGATGAAAAAAATCACTTCATATCAGACAAAAAGCAGGAACTGCCTCGTTTTGAAATTGGGAGGTGTTTGTATTAGCCCGCTGTTGAGCCCCGCGTATATCATTCTTATTTTTCTTCCGGCAGCTTCTTTACTGTTAGGGATTTTAGGGTATTTCATCTTTAAAAAAGTATGGATGATGGTTGTTATTGTCTTCATTTTGTCCTTGATATTCATGTTTATTGTAATAGGTGCCGAACCGACATTTTTCATTTGGGTGGCTATGATGACGGGGAGCTGTTTTGTCTCCGGTTCAATCACTAAGACGATATGGACTTTCGCAAAGAGAAAATATTAGACAGAAGAATCCTGTTTGAACAGCTATCCTTTTTTTGTCGATTGAAGAAAAAGAAGTATAGAGTTATCCGTTATGTTCTTATATTTTGTCTGTTGTTGTCAGATCGGGCTTTCTGTTGAAAATGTCTGTCTATCATTTTGTTCTTTTTTAACTAAACGGAGCACTATAATTGAACTGCAGATACATAGAAAAACAAAAAAGGATAAGGAGGATTTTTATGTTTCAAACCTTAGACCATTTTTTGAAATCTTGGGAATTCGAAGCCGATGCGACACAAAAACTGCTGAATCATCTGACTGATGAATCACTTAAACAAGAAATCACTTCAGAACATTGGACTTTAGGCCGTATTGCTTGGCATACTGTCGCTGCCATTCACATCATTACCTCAAACACAGATTTAACGTTTCACGCTCCGGCCGAAGATTATCCTGTTCCTGCATCGGCTCGGTTTATTGCTGAGAGTTATCATCAAGCCAGTAATGCATTTGTACAGGCGTTAAAAACGCAATGGACTGACGATACACTTCAAGAATGTGTCAACTTTATTGGTCAGCAATTGCCAAATGGTTCACTTTTGATGTTTTTAATTCAACATCAAAACCATCATCGAGGACAAATGACTGTCCTTATGAGACAAGCAGGTTTATCTGTTCCGGGTATTTACGGTCCGGCAAAAGAGGAATGGATTAAATTCGGTTTGGAAGCTCCGAAATAGGATATTGTTGTAAGGGCTCGAATGAATAGATGATACCAATCGATGTTGGTATCTTTTTTGTTTTAGTCTTAGAGTGATTAAACCGGTATCCATGACATGCAGACGAATCAACAGTTCAATAGATGTAAATTAAGGTCAATAAATGCTGAAAGGTGATTATGATGATAACTAAAATGACGCGATTCAATATGAAAGACTTCAATAAACCAAACGAACCTTTCGTAGTTTCAGGGAGAATCATCCCTTCATTTGAGGACAATGTTTGGACATATACAGAGGAGAAATTTGCTGAGCCTTATGTCAAAAAATATGACGATGAAGACATTGATGTCAGTTATATTGAAGAAGAGGATAAAGTTGTCTTTTTTTATTACGCAGAGAACGACTGTGTCGGCCGGAGTAAGCTTCGTTCTAATTGGAATGGATACGCACTGATTGAAGACATTGCCGTTGCAGAAGATTATAGAAAAAATGGTGTCGGGACGGCTTTATTACATAAAGCGATTGAATGGGCAAAGGAGAATCATTTATGCGGTCTTATGCTTGAAACACAAGATATTAATGTTTCAGCTTGTCATTTTTACGCCAAAAATAACTTTGACATAGGAGCGGTCGATACAATGCTTTATTCCAATTTTTCAACAGCAAATGAAATTGCGGTTTTTTGGTACTGTAAATTTTAAATATAATAGTATTTGATGTTTCGTCATTTAGCGGGTGTGTGTCGCGAAGTATTCAAAACATCTGCTTGAGGATTTATAATAAGGTATATCAATCAATGCAGGGGGGAGTTATGTATGAAGTGCAAAAAAATGAACAGGGTACAATTAAAAGAGGGAAGCGTATCAATGGCCCTATAAACTGCGTCTGCCCTCATTAATGGAGGGAAAGTTGTGAATACGCCTTATTCACAGTCAGCTTTACGGCACAACCAAGTGTTCATTTGGCTTTGTGTTCTGTCATTTTTCAGCGTATTAAATGAAATGGTTTTGAACGTCTCGTTACCTGATATCGCCAACGATTTTCATAAACTGCCAGCGAGTGCAAACTGGGTGAACACGGCCTTTGTGTTAACTTTTTCCATCGGAACTGCTCTGTATGGGAAGTTATCAGATCAGCTGGGCATCAAAAAGCTGCTCCTATTTGGAATTATGGTAAATGGCTTCGGATCGATCATTGGATTTGTCGGACACTCTTTCTTTCCTGTACTTATTCTGGCCCGATTTATTCAAGGGGCTGGTGCAGCCGCATTCCCGGCTCTTGTGATGGTTGCAGTAGTACGCTATATTCCGAAAGAAAACAGGGGTAAAGCATTTGGTCTGATCGGGTCGCTGGTGGCAATGGGGGAAGGCGCCGGACCAGCTATTGGCGGAATGATCGCTCATTATATTCATTGGTCATATTTGCTGCTTATTCCAACAGCAACAGTTATCACCGTTCCATTCTTGATGAAACTGCTGGAAAAGGAAGAAAGAATCAGCGGGCGCTTTGATATGGCGGGAATTATATTAATATCTGCAGGCATCGTATTTTTTCTGCTGTTTACAACGTCATATAGACTATCTTTTCTGATCATCAGTATTCTAGCTTTCCTGATATTTGTGAAACATATTAGGAAAACTCAAGATCCCTTTGTTGACCCTGCACTGGGGAAAAATGTCTTGTTTATGATGGGCGTCCTTTGCGGAGGCCTGATATTCGGCACTGCTGCAGGATTTGTGTCTATGGTTCCTTATATGATGAAAGATGTTCACCATTTAAGTACTGCGGCAATTGGAAGCGGGATTATGTTTCCCGGAACGATGAGCGTCATCATCTTCGGTTACATTGGAGGATGGCTTGTTGACCGGAAAGGTTCTTTATATGTGCTGACCATTGGGATTGCATTGATGTCTTTCAGCTTTTTAATCGCTGCCTTTTTTATAGATGCGACACCATGGCTCATGACCGTTATCATCGTTTTTGTTTTTGGGGGGCTCTCCTTCACAAAAACGGTTATATCTACAATTGTGTCTGGCAGTTTGAAACAAAAGGAAGCCGGCGCCGGAATGAGTCTGCTTAATTTTACGAGCTTTTTATCAGAGGGAACGGGTATTTCGATTGCAGGCGGTTTATTATCGACCCGCTTGCTGAATCAAAGGCTGCTGCCTGTTAACGCTGATCATTCCGCTTATTTGTACAGTAATATGCTCATTCTTTTTGCAGGAATAATCGTTTTGAGCTGGCTGGTAAACATGAATGTCTATAAACGTTCGCAAAGAAATGACTAAAAAGGGAAAAGGATCAAACTTGATAAAAGTTTTGATCCTTTTTTTGAGGAGCTTCCTTATTCCGAAACCTTTTGTCGATCAATGAAAGGGGAGTTAAAGTGAATTACATTTATAAGAAAAAGGAAAAGAAAAATGGAAATTGTATCATTTCAATCAGAGATAAATGGGAGAATGCACTTATTGAGTTTGAACAAAAAAATAATCAAATTGAGATCATGATCAATTATCGTAACGAGAAAACAACCAAGTTTTCACTGCCAATCGAGACTTTTGAGAAAGTGTATGAGGATATTAAAATAGGCCGGAGAGAAAGTTAATCATTCTTTTTGAAAATGACCATGATGTTCGTAAACAGTATGGTTTTAACACGCATTTGGATTTCCCTGGCAAAATAAAGGTTTTTGGGGATTTATGTTAAAATAATAGTAAGAACCTTGGGCAGCGGACAGGGAGTTTCGTTGCTTCATAAGGAGAGGGAACTATGAATAATATTCACATACTGGGAGCCTCCGGAGTCGGAACTTCAACACTGGGTGTTGCATTATCAAAGCATTTGCCTCATACGCATCTTGATACCGATGATTACTATTGGACAGATAAATTCACTAAGAAAAGAGAAATTCCTGAAAGAAGAAAGTTGCTTGAAAAAGACTTGACAATAAATGAGAAATGGATTCTTTCTGGCGCAGTGTGCGGCTGGGGCGATGATCTAAAAAGTTATTTTGACCTTGTCATCTTCTTATGGATTCCGCAAGATATACGGCTTGAGAGATTAAGGCATAGGGAATTTCAGCGTTATGGAAACGAAGTGTTAGCCGGCGGCAGTAAATATGAACAATCAAAAACATTTTTAGAGTGGGCTTCTTTATATGATAATGCCGGAATGGAAGTTCGAAGCAAAGCTTTACACGAACATTGGATGGCGGATTTATCTTGTCCATTGCTGAAAATTGAAGGAGATTACTCAGTCAATGAAAGAGTTGATCGTGTCTTGGATTATCTGAATTTTAATTAAACTAACGGATGGAGATAACTGAAAAACCAAGATTCAAAGACAGTTCCGGCCATTTTAACGGAGCTGTTTTTTTATACCGCTTTCAGTTTCTCTGTTGTGAAGTGATTTATTTTCGGCAGTATCCCACAATAGAGAAGTGATTTGTTCTTCGTTAAGTTCTCCGTTGGAGTATCTCTGTGAAATTCGTATAAATCATTCATCACCTAATTAATTATTTCTTTGTTTATTTTTATTCTCCATCTCATTTTCAGACCGAATTAAAGCCCTCTCATAACGAGAAGGGCTTTCCACAATATATTTTTAGAATTTTTTCGATCCAAACAAATATCTATAAAAAAGATACCGGCAACTTTCTGCGGCATCTCGCAGTGTTCAATTGTTTAGTGCTTTTTTTCATAATCTTTACAAATCTGAAAAAGTCATCATCCGGCAGGGGCTTGTCATCTTCGCGTCCATTGCGATGCATATGCGGATCAGAGTGATGTTCATTGTAGAACTCTACGATATGGAATCCGCACTTATTCACATAGAAGTTGATATTTCGCTTTTCGAAATAAGGTGTCACGGTTTCCCAAAGCACAGTATCCGGATACTGTGCTTCTATGGCTTTCCAAGCAGAAAGACCAATCCCCTGGCTGTGATGTTCTGGAGATACATAGAATAAATCTAGCGAATTATGATGTGTTTCGCTGTTGATACGTACTACTGCACCACCTACCTTCTTACCATCCCGAAGAATATGATAAACGACTGCTCCGGGAGCGTCGAAAGATTCCTGAACATCATTGTCCGATGGAATCGGTCCATCTTCGCAATCACCGAACGTTTCAATCACGGCGATCGCAAAGGCTTCTTGTAATTTTTTTTTGAATTCTGGCAGATCAGATTCCTTTGCTGGTTCCAGAATAACTTTTGGTTCCTTTTTTGTCTTCATGATTGCTCACTCCTTCAGTTGCTGAAATAACGAGTTCAGTCGTTCAGTAAAACATTCCAGCTGCTCTGCCGCTTTTTCTTCCGCGGTAAATTTGGCGTTAAAATACTTCAAAAGCTTTCTCCTGTCTTCTTGTATGATGTCTTTTTCTTTGTTTTCTTAAAAAACAAGCTGCATGTCCTTATTTACTATCGTTCACTGCCGTATTAAGTGTGGTACGCGGGATTTGCCATCATTCTCAAACTTTTCCTGCGAAAAGTTGCAAAAATAGTCGAATGTGGCGCCTTTGCCTATGAACATGCGTAAAAGATTCAAAGATTCGATCATGAGCAATGCACATTGAGTAAACTCCGGTGAATTTATTAGCCCAAAGAAGCCTAAATGATATAAAAATAACTAGTATATATATCAAATCTGTCCGTTTAATGCCCACTTCTCAACATGAAGTCATGCAATCTGTGCAAAGGGGTTATTTCGGAATTGATTTTTCCGAATGCATCGGAGTCGCTTTGGGACTTCCGTTTACTTTGCCGTACGTCAGCTTGCGCCATATCAATTCCATCGGACCGTACTTAAACCGTTTCAACCACAATGTACTAAAGCTCATAAGCACGAAGTACACGGCCAGACTGAACATGAACGTGCCGGCGGATTGAATATGATCCGCAAGCCCGAATCCGTACCGGAGGAACAGAACTGTTCCAATGATAGAGTGAAGCAGATAACAGGTCAATGACATCCGTCCGACTTTGGTGAATATCATCATAGGGCCTCGCAGCTGAGGAACGTACAGAAACAGCATTGCAAAAGTGCTCATATAAAACATACTTCCGGTTAAGCCGCCATTTTGACCCACGACAGAGGAAATGTCCTTCCACAGCATATTCTCAGAAAGATTAGACATGTCTAGTAATATACTGCTTTGTGTTATTAGAAAAGCGATTGTGCTAATGATCCAGATACGCTTCCATATGAACTTTTTCGCTTCCATGTCTTTGAAAAATTCCATCTTAACAAAGTACACGCCCAGCAGAAACATGAGAAACATGGAATAGATCATAGAGAAAGAGCCAGCAGCCATCGTGACCATATCTGTCCACCGGGTGCTGATGGATTCCATGTAGGTAAGGCTTGTGTGGCTAAACAAAGTAAACTCTGAAAAATTCGGGTTTTTTGACCCTGCAGTATTGATGACATTGTACAACATTGTGAAAACAGGAGTCAGGAATTGAAACACGATAAGTGCGATAATCCATCTAAGAACCGTTATGGCCGTGCGTTTATAGAAAGCGAGTAACAGGAAGCCGCTTACGGCGTAAAAGGTCAATATGTCACCGACCCAAACAAATGTGATGTGCAAAATGCCAAACCCCAACAGGATAGATAACCTGCGGGCAAACAGCTTGTTGGGACTATCTACCTTCTGCGCGGCTCGATCCATAAAGATCATAAACCCAACTCCGAACAAGAAGGAGAATAATGTAACGAATTTCCCTTCGGCAAACCAGGAAACCAGATTGTGCAGGAGGTCACCGGAGGCCATTTCGAATCCCTTTACTGAATCTACGATCAGAAAATAGTTGACAATAATAATGCCAAGCAAGGCAAATCCACGTACGATATCCAGAAAATGAACCCGTTCCCGCAGACTCACTGGTTGCCCGCGTTCTTCTTTTTGTACAATCATATCAATACTCCTTTCCCATTTACCATTGCAATGTGCAGTGCGGATCTGAAAAACTCGAGCCTTACAATGGATAAATATAAAGACAGAATCTTAACAATTTATGAAGGTTCATCATTTTTTTTTAAATGTGACAAAATTGTGGCGGACATCGGCTTTCATAAACTGTTAAGATTTACGTAGTATCTTATAACGTACGTTACTTATGAATGATATATAGTAAGGTGACAGAAATAACATCAAGAATCATGAGGTGAAAGAGGCATGACCCATCGAATATTAGTCGTAGAGGATGATCATGATATTGGTGATCTTTTGGAGGAATCCCTTATGCGAGCAGGCTACGAGGTGCTAAGAGCCAAGGATGGAAAGCGAGCATTGCAACTTGTGAATGATTCGCTCGATTTGGTTATTTTGGATATTATGATGCCAGGCATTTCTGGAATCGAAACCTGTCAGCACATTAGGAAAACCTCTAACGTCCCAATTCTGTTTCTGACGGCCAGATCGAGTACACTCGATAAAACTGAGGGATTACTCGCCGGCGGCGATGATTATATGACTAAACCCTTCTCGGAAGAGGAACTTCACGCTAGAGTGATTGCCCAATTACGCAGATATACAATCTATCAGGAAAAGAAGGAACAGGAAGAAACATTTCTTATCGGGGGCAAACTGAGAGTGAGCGAAGAATTTAATGAGGTTTGGAAAGAGGAGCAGCAAATCAAGCTGTCAGATCTGGAATATCGTATCCTGAAACTGCTGATGAGCAAACGCAACAAAATATTTTCTGCTCAAAATATATATGAGAGTGTGTGGGGACAGCCTTACTTTTACTGTTCTAACAATACGGTGATGGTGCATATTCGGAAACTGCGCTCCAAAATTGAGGATGATCCGGCACGTCCGGTTTATATAAAAACTGAATGGGGAAGAGGATATCGATTTGGCACATCGTAAATTCACGCTAACCAAAAAACTGGCTTTGCTGATCATGGTTGCTGCGATTGTGAGCGGTGTGATCTTTCTGACGTTGCAAAAGATTACAGATGATCTGATCGAGGGATATCTGAGTTCGGATGAGTATTATCACAAGGAGTCAGCGAGATACATTCAAAAATTCAGTCAGTACGTTTCAGAAAATGGGTTGTCTACATCGGATAGAAAAGCGTTTGGCGAGTGGGTCAAAAAAGAAAATTACATTAACCTCACCATATTTAAGGATCAGGAGCTGCAATATGATTCCGTTTATTCCGAATCGGATTATGGAAAGGAAAAGCTGACTCAGTATGCTCAAAATCATTCACATCCTGTCAAGTTCAGCGATGGTGAAGGACGAGTCATTATCGACGGTTTCTACTCTTCCCGATATTATGATCTGGCCTTTACATTGGATTTGCTCGGTGCAACCCTCATCTTTTTAATCATTGTTCTCTTGGGCATCCGTCAAAGTCTTCGCTACCTTAAAACGCTTCACCAAGAGATTCATATTCTTGAAGGGGGCCAGCTGGACTACGAGATGACGATAAAAGGGCATGATGAATTAGCGATGATTGCAAAGAGCATTGAGGATCTGCGGAAAGCATTCTTGGACAAACTTAAAGCGATCGAGGAATTGCAAGCAGAGAGCCGCAGCCTGGTTACCGAAATGTCGCACGATATGCGCACACCGCTGACATCGCTGATCATGAATCTGGAGTTTGCCAAAAAAGAAGGAGGCGAAGCGGGTACCAGCAAAGATCGTTATGTAGCCAATGCTTATGGTAAAGCACTGCAATTAAAAAACTTGTCTGACAATCTGTTTGCGTATTTCCTGCTGAACAAGGAACATGGGGCCGACCTGGAGACCGTTGCAGTGAAAGAAGTGATCTACGATCTAATATCAGATCAGATTGCTATCCTTCATCAGGAGCATTTCCGGGTCCATATTTCAGGCGAGCTGCCGGAAACCTATATTAACGTGAATTTGGAGGAGCTTGGTCGTGTATTTGATAATGTGATGTCAAACTTATTTAAATACGCAGATCCGGAAGAAGAAATCAGCATCACGTTTGTATCGGATCAAGAAATATTTGAGATTCATGTTAGCAATACGATTAAACTTGCGGATGTAACACCGGAGAGCAACGGACTCGGTGAAAGAAGCATTGCGCGAATGATGTCCCGCATGCAGGGGCAGTTTCACAGTATACAAAAGAATTCCAAGTACTGCATCGTGCTGCGATTTTGGAACAGAAAGATGTAGGCTGCGAATCAAAACGACGAAAATATTGAAATAGGAGACAACAAGATGAGATTTTTCAACAATTTCAAAAAGGCACCTTACCTGTTACAAGCGCTTCTCAATGTCTGCCTGTTCTTCCTGGCCATAGCCTTAAGCGGACTTCTGATCAGCGAGACATGGTACATTGTGCAATTCGTATACAAGTCACTGTTCAACAAAGTGGACAGCTATTATGAGATGCTTGGGGAACTGCTTATATTCTTCATGTACTTTGAGTTCATTGCTTTGATTATCAAATACTTCAAATCAGACTTTCATTTCCCGCTTCGCTACTTTATTTATATTGGCATCACGGCTGTCATTCGTTTGATTATCATCGATCATGATCAGGCGATCTCAACGTTCTGGTGGGCGATGGCCATTCTTGCAATGATTTGTGCATTCTTTATTGTCAATAGACGAAATTCTGTTGTTGAACATTAATAAATTAGTTCACTTTATACCGATACGCCACTGAAATGTCCTAATTGTGAATGAGAGTTGGAGCAGAATAAAAGAATTGATGAACTTGTCCCAAGGACATGACATGAACTGCCTGGAAATGAGATTGCTTCTTTATTTTACAAGGAAGAGATTAAAATTTTAATAAATAAGATGAAACAGTTAGGACGGACGTTTATTGTTTTTTCCTCATCATTTATAAATAGAAATGATGGCAAATGAATAAAAGGAGTGTAATGAAAATAACTTTATCAGGACAAACGGCTGTTACATAGCATTACCCAAGGGGTGATGCTGCTTGAACATCAGACTTTGAATCTTAATGATGGATGAAAACTCAAGTTATCTGCAATGACTGAACTTATCATTAGTGATGATTAGTCGAATTTCATTGACAGACAGTATGGATCAAGTAGCATCTTACCTTTTACTCACTTTGTTGATGCAGACAGTGCTTCAAATGTCGGTTTCAAAATGGCAGGAGATCAAGTTAGGGCTAAAGGAAGGGAAAACCCCTTCCTTTTTTACTTGGACAGACTGAAAACAGTGCCCTTTTTCTGGCCAAAATGAATATAAAATGATGTAAATGAGCGGAAGGTGTCCGTAAGTAATCATTGTAAAAGAAATAACTATGTCCTATACAAACTGTAAAATCTCCCGTTCTTGTTTATACATCCAAGCTTGGGTGAGAAATTCTTAAAATCGTAATTTGTCTTGAGAATTAGTAGCGGATTTCTTTAATTGACGCATCCAAATAAAGTGTCGGATCAAATAAAAAGCAGTTATAAGGGCAATCATTAATAAAATCCATATTGATGAGAAAGAAAGGATAATCAAAAAGCTGATAATAAGCATTAATGATAAACTCTTTGAAAACTTACCAGGTAGCAGTTTATATGCAGACAAAATACCGCAAATCGCATTACTAATAAAGAAAGCATTTGCTATGCCGACAATTTGTTCAACATTAATGAAATTTATAAATAAAAGAATAAAAACGATTGCATGAATTAATGTTAATAAGCCTAGGGCTCCAATTGGTATGTTTGTTTTGGAGCGGAAAGAAATCAAGGTTATTTTTTTATTCTCTGAGGCTATTAGACGTGATACTCCGCCAGTAACCAATAAATATGTGCTCATACATAATATTGTTGTGATGAAAGCCATTGTCGGTGAAGCAAACGTTCCAAGCAATGGAATTAAAATAATCGTTAATGTGTGCGCCTGATGTAAATTAATCCATTGATAAGAAGCAGCTACAATGATACAAACCGTTGTGATGACCACTGAGCTTATTACTATTGCTTGGGGAATCGTTCTTTTTCTATTTTTGACATCCAAACTATAATTCCCTATAATTTCCCAACCAACTAGAGCCCAAAAAAGCAAAAGAATACTATAACCAAAATCATCAAGATGAAATGGTGTTTTAATAAAAGCTTTATCCCTCATAAAGGGGATTGAACTAATTCCTCCACTTAACAATACTACTGTGGCAACTGTGGAGAACATAAATGACACTTTTCCTACAGAAGAGATATTCAATAAAAGAACGAATAAACAAATCATCATCAGAATGATTCCATATGTCTCTAGCGGCCAACCATTACTTTTAAACAAAGCCTTTAGATATTGACTGGCTGTCATGAGAACGGCAACTGGCCCCACACTGCCCGCAATAATAAAAAATACAGAAGTTAATTGTTTTATATGTTGTCCAAATGCAAGTTCGACTGTATGCGCAACACCAGATTCATTCGGAAATAAAACACTCAATTTTCCAAACAATGAAGCAAATAGAAAACTCATGATCATCATCATAAACCATGCTAATATGGCATAATCTCCAGTCTTACCATAAATGATTGGTGGAAGCAATATAATTCCCGATCCTAAAATAGGACCAACAATTAATCCGCTTAAAAGTACGGGGCCGAGTTTTCTTTCTCTCACTTTACTTTCCATCCTTTCCTAAACGTGTTTTACGATCATATTCCAATTGTAATTTGTTTCCTTTCATCGGTAAAATAGATATATATGAACTTTTCCATCGGAATTAGTGATGTCAAAGGGGGAGACATGATGGAAATACGGCACTTAAAAACATTTATAACAATTGTAGAAAAGGGAGGATTTACAAAGGCAGCTGAATATTTGGGTTATGCCCAATCGACCATAACTTCACATATTAAAGATATTGAGCAAGAAATAGGAAAACCGTTATTTAATCGTTTTGGGAAGAAAATGCTGTTAACTGAAGCGGGGGAACTTTTGTTTCCTTATGCAAACGAAATGATCAGGATTTCCGAAAAAGTAAAACAAATACAATCAAACGATGAACCGATCGGTACTCTCGTTATTGGTGCTCCGGAATCTTTAACGGTTTACCGTTTACCTCCAATTATTCACGAATTCAAAAAGCTCTTTCCTAAAGTGAAAATAACATTAAAATCATCGACATGCTGGGAATTAAAAAATGACCTCCGAAATGGGAAGGTGGATTTAGCGTTTCTTTTGGGGTACGAACAAGAGGAAGCTGATTTATATATAGAAAAACTGATAACTGAGCCAATGATATTGATATTCCCTGAACATCATAAGTTGAAAAATATTCCATTTGGTGATTTTTATTTTTCATCTGATGAAGTGATTCTATATACAGAACATGGGTGCAGCTACCGTACTTACTTTGAAGAGTATATGAAACACCAAGGACTGGTTTCGGAGAATACCTTTGAATTCTGGAGTGTAGAGGCAATTAAGCAGTGTGTGATGTGCGGATTAGGAATTTCGTTATTACCGTTGATCACTGTACAAAAAGAGTTGAAAGAAAACAAATTAAGTGGATTGATTTTGAATGAAACACGTATTTTAATGCAGGTGGCTTATCATAAAAAAAGATGGCATTCCTTAGCGATGGCTGAATTTATAAATATCGTAAAAAAACATGCGGAATTATGGAAAAGAACTCAGACTTTATAGTCGATGCTCATTAAAGTCTTCGAGTCGGTGCAAAAAGAGGAAGGGATGAGACCCCTTCCTTAAAACCTTTAATTCCTCTAATTTCATTGTAAGATATATTACTTTTTTGAAATGGGTATCCAAATTTCACTTTTAAAAGATGGCGATGTTACATCCTTATGTTCGTTCCACAGGATTTCTGGGCCTTCAATTTGTTCATAATGTGATGATGGAAACCATTCGGAATAAATCCGTCCCCATACTTCCTGCAGTGCATCCGGAAATGATCCGGCTGCTTCGAATACAGCCCACGTTGAGGCAGGGACTTCAAGCTGTGATAGATGATCTGGGCAATGTCTCGTTGTGGCTGCGCCAATATAGTGATTAAGCTCTCCGTTTTCCTCTGTCCGGCCTTCAGAAAAGTTCGTGGATGCACTGATGAGTCCTACAGGCGCTACATTAGAAAGCTCTTTTAGTTGATTGATTGCTGTTTCATCTAAACTTTCCCACATCGATGCAATGTCAGGATTCACGCCTTTACAAAATAGGGACTCTTTTTTTAATGCCGACGATGCGAAATGCCTCTTTTTCTTCAATGCGATAGTTCATTTCATTTCCTCCTTTGATTGATAACTGGAAGGTCATTCGCGGATAAGCTTTAAGTGAATGGCCATTATGTTTAGCTTCTGATGGTCTTATGCCATGCAGATTTTGAAATGATCGTGCAAAAGAATCTGGTGAGTGATAACCGTATTTTATTGCAAGATCAATCACCTTTACGCGGCTGTCTTTAAGTTCAAAAGCTGCAAGAGTAAGACGTCGTCGACGAATATATTCCGATAATGAAATACCTGTAAGGAAGGAAAACATCCTTTTAAAATGATATTCAGAGCAGAAAGCAAGCCTTGCTGCTTCTTTGAAATCAATATCGTTCGTGAGGTTTTCTTCAATATACGTTAATGCGCTGTTCTTCCTTTTAAGCGAATCCATTTATTTGACCTCCTTTAACAAAAGAATAACAGGAGCGAAATGTATCTACCCGACATTTCGTGCACAGTTTTGCAGGATAACTTATATGTAATAAATTAAGTGATTCACCTGTATTTGTACAGATAAAGAAAACACCTAATAACTGATTGGGTTTCATAAGATGAAAGAAAGTTATCATTGTTTTATATTGAATAGAAAAAGCCGGGATGTCAGATCGGGCTTTTAAGCTCATTTCCCCTTCGACTTCTTCCGCTTCTCTTTCTCCGCCCGGTAAAACTCATGGAACATTTTCATCAATGCGCGTTTTTCAATCCGTGACACATAACTCCTTGAAATGCCGAGCTTATCGAGATGGTATTTATAGACTGAAAGAGCAACATAAAACTTTATTAAAATAAGAGAAGACCCTCTATAGGGGCCTTAACATTAATAAATTTGACATTTTTTATTTGCGTGCCCATTCATTCCATAAAGGTTCTAAGCTGTTTTTTAGGTCTATGAATATCCATGGGTAGAGGGAGAAAAAAATAAGAATAATAACAAAAATATAAGAAGAAAGTTCATTAAACAACACTTTTCTTCTGTTGAAAGACTTGTGACTATAAATTGGTAATGCATTCTTGCCTGTTGTATAGAATACAAAAAGAGTAAGAATCAGCATCCCTACGCTTCTAAAAATGAAAAAATAAAAAGTAGTAGTATTCCATATACTGAATGTGTATTTAAATAAGTTTATAAGCCAAGTTTTAAAGGAGGTGCCTCCTTCAAAATTTACTTTTATATGATTAGCAACTATTTGTAATTCCTGTGGTACTGAAAAAAACAGCAGACTTAGAAGAATGCAACATAAAATTATTTGCTGGATAAAATTGATGAAGAATTTACTTTTGTCATATAAGTTTGATGTAAGCTTTATGGCAATTGAAAAACGAATACACTTAATAAACCGGATTATAAAGACAGCCAACAGAATTGCAACAAACCAATAATAGTAACTAGTATAAAATGCACCAAAGATAATGATAGCTATATAAAAAAGAACAATCATAAAATAGTTATCTGAGCCGAGCTCCCTTTTTGCATTGGTGACTTTATCTATTTGATTTTGACTAGGCATGAAAATGTTTATTATATTGATTTTCTTTTTTCCAATATGCACAGAGTTGTTATTGCCTCGTTGAATTATTTTAGTAGGAGTTTCTTTGGTAGCGGCAAACCCTATAATTATTGTTATGATGGTTAACAATGATGCAATAATACTTAGACCGGTATTTGTAAGATCAATCAATAGTTAAACTCCTTCTGTTCTAAAAATGAATTATTAAACATTAATCAATATTCCTCTGCTATTTTTAGAACCTTGAATGCCAAGGACACTCAGAGTTATGTTCGAAAATTTCAGAACTATAGTCAAAAAACTTAATGTTGTTCTTCAAGCTTGTCCATTAAGTCTGTAAATGAATCACAAACATAGCTAATGGAACTTCCCTTATCTTCATTAGCGATCTCATGATCCCAAAAAACAATTACGGGTTCTTGAGAAGACAATCTATAATCAAAACAAAAGAGGTTTCCCCCTGCATCTGTAGCAAAAGGTATGATCTTATCAACTAACCGATCTTTAACATTATCAAGTGTACTAAGGAGATCAATTGGTCGAGTTGGATCTCCTATACTCAGTAAATTGTTTATTGATTCTCGAGAATTTTGGAATGAAACAACCTTTTTATCTATAGGAGAGCATCCATTATGGTCTTTAATGAACTCTCTGTAATCTGTCGGGAACTTGATTTTTAATTTTTCTTCTACCTCTTCGATCTGACTGTTTGTCGCCTCTTTAAAAGTGCTTCGTTTTCTCCATTTAATACTTTGCATTGATTAACCTCCTATTTCTCATCTTTTCCCCAAATTTTATATCCGCCAGTGTGACCAGTTTTAGCATGAATGACTCGATCTACTAGCTCCATTTTTCCAGGAGTTTGATGGTGGTGCCATGTGTATTTCTCTGGTGTTATTCCATCTTGAAGATCAAGTAAATCATCTTCGTTCAAATCAAGCTTCTTAATCAATGATGGATCTTCTTCAGTCTGCTTATATAATTGTTTATTTAATTTGTCAAAATGCTGGTCTCTACTTTTTTTAAAGTCGGCTTTATCAAGTGTGAGTGTATGTTTTGATTCGAATATTGGAAATCCGTCTTTATCATAGGGAACTTTTGTTACTGGATGGACATCATTTTTCAAATGACCCATTCTTAAGTTAATGGTCGTTGTTTTGCCCGCACTGTTTTCGTACGTGTATGGTGCAGCTTTAACAAATTGATCATGTTTGGATTGTATTGCTTTTTTTAATATAGACGTATTCTTTACATTATGCGTATTCTCAATATCTTGTGCTATACCTACAAGTGCTAGATCATCTTTATTTCTAGATAAAGAATTTATGTAGTTTTTCCCTACGGTAATCCCTTTGTTTACATGTCTAGTAGCTGCTTTTTCTCCAGCTCCAATCACTTTATCTACTTTGGCAGCACCGGCTTTACCAAGTTTGCTTGTTACTTTCACAGCAGAGCCAACGCCCTTTAGTCCAACAAGGCTCCCGACCACATAGGTAATATAATGAGATCGTGAGTATGCATCTCCGTTAACCATTTTATCATTCCATGAATCCGCTATGTTTGTCCATATGATTTTTGCATAGGAAGGTGTCTTCAATACAGCTGAAATTGTTTTGGCTAATTTTTGTTCTTCGGAGAGCTGGGAAAACTCCCAAGTCCCGACAGCTAAATCTTTAACGCCAGTCACAGTATCCTTAGCGACATCGTAGAGACCGACTCCAACTCCTTTCAGGACTTCCCATGTGGTTTCACCAACTTCTTCGAGCTGTTGTGCTTGTTCAAGCTGAATCACATATTGCTGCTGGGAAGGTTCAAGGTTTTCATAGCCGATCTTCTTCGCAATTTCCAAATATTCATCCGGATCGGTCACACCGTCGGCGAGTTTTTTCTTCAGATCCTTGATTTCCCGCTCTTTCGCCTCTTCCTTCTTAATTGTCAGGTAAGCGTCTGAGTGTCTTGCAATCTCGCCTTTTTTCTTATGTATGTCACTTTCTCTGTACGCCTTGGCGTTATAATGAAGCGGAGTGGCGTTTTTTCCTTTGCCCGTAGCGTTTTGGAGCTGTTGAAAGTCTGCCTGAATGAAATGTTCATTTGCCTCGGTTTCTGCGTATTCTTTCGTTAGATCGTGATCAAGCTTTCCGAGTTTATGTATGGTATCGTTCCTTTTTTTATCTGCTGACTCAAGCTTTTGATCGACATCTTCTGTAGAGAAAACATCAAGATGAATGATATCGCTGATTTCATCAAGGATACCTTTCATTTCATTGCGCTGCTCTTGCATGATGGCTTGTGATTTATTCTTCGCATGAATCAACTCATGTTCTAAAAATGACTCTTCCACAAACGAATCGGCCAATCCCGCATCAGTTACTTTTCCAGAAAGACTGTTAAGAAAAGCAATCTTCATATCGATCAGATCAAGCCAGCTGTCTGTGACACTAGCGTGATCTTGAAAGAATGCTTTGATGTTATCAGCACCTTTGCCCGAAAACTCATTGTCATCTAAGTCAGCCATTCCCTGAAAAGCTTTCCTGAGATTGATAAATTGTTCTCTAATCTGATCATATTCTTTTGCTCGCTTTTCCGCTGCTGAGATTAACGAGGATGCTTCAAATACTTTCATATCTGTCTCCTTCCCACTTAATCTTATCTAAATTTTACCACATCATATTACATGTAAGAAGCTTCTTCCTTTTGTTAAAGATACTTTCTTAGGAGATTTGAACTTTAACAAAATCTTAAAATAGGATTAATTCAGTTGATGAAAAATTGAAGAAATGGTTAGGCATTGGTGCATTATCTCTAAGCTTTTCTTTGGCTGCATGTGGGTCTGAATCTGCTTCTACAGATAAAACAGATTCAGATAAAGCTAAAACAACAGGGCAAGCAGCAGTTCAGCGGAAGATGGAGAAAAATCAGTTGACTTACTTGAATACTGAATAGGTGTAAAAAGTGGTTATTCATACGGATTGAAAAAGAAGAACACGCAGCAGATTCACTTGCTCTTGTTTGGGGCAAGTGTTGACAACCCCATTACTGGTTTAATTAAAGAAGGGGTATAAAACCTGTATCAATGATGTTACGAGATATCTGCGACACAGGTTTTATATGCAGGTAACTAATATTCCTATATATGTAACATTGCATTTTTTGTGATGCAATAGTTCACTCTATTTCTGCTTTCAATTTTTCGAACCACTCTAAATTAACCAAGTGATGTGAACGGGAATTTTCATTCATGCGGCGAAAGTAATTGATTGTGCTGGGAATTTCTTGAGTGATGGACAGGTATTCATCAAGGAGCTCGATTCGAGTTTTAGTCTGATCGATTTGTGATTGGATCAGATCCAGTAATTTATTTTTGTCGAATTCATCAGCAAAGAGTAACGCCCCATAAAATTGCAGGTTCACATATTCCGATTTGGTGCCGTATTTGATCATTAATTTTTCGAATTCTGCCCTTCCCGAATCTGTGACTTTAAAGTTACGGATTTCACGCCCGCCGGTTGAGGGTTTCTGCTGAATCTGTTCAATCAAACACTTTTCTTCAAGTTGCTGCAGATTGTAATAAAATGAACCTTTCGTGAAGTTAACGATGTACTTGTAATGACGTTTTTCCATTAAGGCCAGAAGTTCATAGCCGTGAGCTCCGGGGTTTTGGATGAGCAAGCCAAGGATAAGTAAGGGAATCATGGTTTCATCACCTTCGCCATCCGCGCTTCAAATTCCGCGTACATGATTTTACCCGAAGCCAAATCCATACTATGAAGGTAAATCTGTTCTGTTTTAGAATAGTCACCATTCACTTTCAGTGATTGCTCCTCTCCCGAAATAGGTTTCAGGATATGGTACTTTTTCGAAAAAGCCTCGAAATAGCGGTAACCGAATTTGCGTTGTGAAGCTGCGTCTAAATGAATGCCATCAGGATTCGCAGTCAAACCTGCTGCAGTAACAAAATAACAATTCTGTTGTTGATCAGCAAAACGCAGCAATTGTTCATTAACCTGTCGAAATTCAGTCGCGTGCTGTCCAAAACCAGTCTTCCCAAGAAAGTCACCAAGCCCTCCAATAATCAACGGTACCTCATCTAATTCCAACTCGTTTCTTAGCGTCCCGATGATAAGAGTTAATTTCTCGTAATAAGTTTCATGCAGCGAACGATAACTGTCACTCTCACCTTGATGCCAAAGGATTCCGCAAATTTGACTGGATCGGAGGGCGAAGCGGGCTTCGGACAAAGCATGCTGAAAAAGGATGCCTTCCGGATGCCAGTCATTCAATGAACTGCCGCCTTCCGCACAAGGGATCAAGCCAATTTCTTCATCGGGATGAGCTTTCGACCATGCATCTGCAAAAGATGCCGCCAGGCCAACGCCGGAAACCGGACGATCGTAATTAATCGGCTCTGTCATCATCTGCCATTGTCCATTGCGCAGCATTTTTATTTTTTCATTATAGATAGGGTCTACTTCATTCAAAAATCCACGGCCCACCATATTCGACTGCCCCAACATTAAAAAAGACTTTATCATCTCATTTTTCACTTCTTTACATCAATATTTTAGTCTAATTAGACTATAGTCAATTCAGCTTGTCTTGTAAAGTTTCAACTAGGTTTTATTTTTTTATTAGTATGTATGAAAAGCGTTCCTGTGGCAGCTACACTCGACCTGCCTATACATAAAAACTTAGGGTTATGCCTGGATAGGCTCAATTCCAGCTTGGGTACAAAGGGTACATACAGCCTGCTTTGCGAACAGGCCAATATAAGTCTATCAATTGCATACCGATTCATGAAGGCGAATTGCAGAAGTGGAATCCGCTGATTGAGGAGACGAGATCGATTTTGAAAAGCGTGAATTCAGACGTAGTGATTGGTTATGCAGCTTATTTTGAGTTGATAAATGGCTTCCGAAAAACAGTGTACTGGACAAAGGTACAAGTAGAAAAGCACAAAAAGAAATTCAGTAAGTCTGATGTTGGATGGAAAAATGACTGGGATGCGATGGCAACTAAGTTTTCGAGCCTTCAAACAAAGAAAATACAGAAAACCAAGCGTGCGAGAAGCCGATCCTTTTGACGGCAAGCCTGTTCAAGCTTCAACTTTTATTCGAATGGTTCAAGACATGCCAACGATTTTAAGAGTTGCGCTGACTAAGGATCAAAAGTCTGTTCCATCAATTAGTACAGTTAACTTAAGCACAAAAGAAGTAATTGCTGAAGTTAACATTACCTATGACACACTTGAAAACAACATCGAACAAGAAGTCGCATCTGTATGCGACTTCTATCATTTTCTAATTAATAGAAAGTAACCATAAGAAAAAATTTAAGGACTTGCAGCCCTATGGCCGTATAAACAAATTTAATCCCTCATAATATGTCATCAAACTTAGCAATATGGATTCTAATTTAGGAGTTTAAGAGCGATTGATGTGTTCATAAATGTCTTTCACATCTACCGGACAGTGGGTGAGTAAAATACGTCACTATGCATATGCTGTATTTTTTCCCAGTTGGCGGGATTGGTTGTATCAAAAGAGCGGTGCTCCATAATGGCCTGATATAGGGCGGTTTTTTGTTCCAAATGGGCAATGTGCTGTTTGGCTTCTTCGAGCTGGGCGAGCGCATCTTCTTTATGCTCCATCATGAGTGTGTACCGTTGTGGAATGGTCGAATCTCCTTCAAGACAGAGATTCACGTACGTTTTAATGACTTCAATCGGCATACCGGATTGCCTGAGGCATTTGACGCCAAACAGCCAGTTGATTGATTCTTCATCGAACAAACGGATATTGTTTTTATTGCGCTGTACGCTCGGCACCAGGCCTTTATCCGTGTAAAAGCGCACCGCATGCTCAGTGAGTCCGGTTATCATCGCTGCTTCTTTGACTGTATGCATGGGTAATCCTCCTTTAAAAATTTTTTAAAAAAGTGCTTGCCTTCGTGTTACACGAAGATAATAAGCTTATTATAACGCAAACCAGCCGCAGCGGAATTCATTCTGCAGTGCCCGATTTTCGGGATGCGTGCCGTTTGTCGTTCTACATTTGAACAATAGGAGGAATTACAATGCAAACCGTAACATTAAACAATGGAGTGAAAATGCCAATTATCGGTTTCGGTGTATACCAAGTCCCCGATGCTCAAGAATGTGAAAACGCAGTATATGAAGCACTGATGGCCGGTTATCGCCTGATTGACACTGCTTCCGGTTACCTAAATGAGGAGGCAGTCGGACGTGCAATCAAGCGGAGCGGCGTATCGCGTGAGGAGCTGTTCATTACGACCAAGCTCTGGATTCAGGATGCCGGCTATGAAAGAGCCAAGGCGGCATTTTCCAAATCTTTAAATAAGCTGCAGCTGGATTATCTTGATTTATACCTTATTCATCAGCCATACGGCGATTACTACGGCGCTTGGCGCGCGATGGAGGATCTGTACCGCGAAGGAAAAATCAGGGCAATCGGAGTCAGTAACTTCCATCCCGACCGTCTAATGGATCTGATCATGCATAATGAAATCGTGCCAGCCGTCAATCAAGTCGAAACGCATCCATTCTGCCAGCAAAAAGAAAGTGCTGCTTTTATGAAAGAGCAGGGAGTTCAACACGAGTCATGGGCACCGTTCGCTGAAGGACGCAATAACATGTTCAGCAACGACGTGTTGTCTTCCATTGCGGAAAAACACAATAAATCCGTCGCCCAGGTCGTGCTGCGTTGGCTTGTTCAGCGTGAAGTCGTTACGATTCCAAAATCGGTGCGCAAAGAACGGATTGTCGAAAACTTTGACATTTTTGATTTTGAGTTAAGTTTAGAGGATATTGAAAAAATTTCCACGCTTGATAAAGGAGAAAGTCTTTTCGGGTCGCACCAAGATCCGGAAATTGTAAAATCGATAGGCGCCATGAAATTCGATCTGTAAGCTTTGTCTAATAAAACAGTTAAGTTTAATGAACTTAAAAGGTTAATCCCATGGATTACACAGAGGATATCGATACTACAACTTAGGGATTAGAACCTTATCGGGTATGAATATTATTCGAAAATTTCCAAGTTTGTTCATAAGGAAGGGTTAATGCTAAAAAGACTGCGTGCAACTTACATTTTAACGGAAGAACAATTTGATGAGATGGTTAAACCAGAAAATCTGAAACCTAATATTTGAATCTTTTAAGATAAAAACTAGTTACTAATCAGTAACTAGTTTTTCTTTCAGCCAGATCGAGATCTGCATAAAGAAAGCAGGGACTGAAGTATGCCTGTGAAGGATTTTCTGAGGAGCTTTTTAGAGCGTCCGGCGTTGAATCGTTTGAGAGAGGACGCAAGTTAAGGACTTATAAGTCAAGTCATTTGATACCAAAATGCAGTAACGAATGAGAAAAATGATTTTCATAACTGTCACATCTCTTTTTCTATATTCTGACTTTATTGAATCTGAGTCACCGGTGGATATTATGCCGGCTGAAGTGATTTCCGTTTCATCTATTGAAATAAGGCTTAATGAAAATGACAAATTAATAATACCTGCTGATTTGATTATTATTCCTAAACGGTTGCGCTCTGGAGAAGGTGAAGAACTGAAAATGGGTGAGAATTTGATGGTTGTCTCCTTAAAAGGCGGGCAATCATTTTTTATTCTCGATAAAATTTAATGATAATAATCCTGAAAAAATAAATAATTGTAAAGAAATAATCTATCCTATAGAATAACTATAATATTTTGAAAATTTCATCCGAGGTGGGTTATGAAAACTATTGGTCTTATTGGCGGAATGAGTTGGGAATCTTCAGCTGAGTATTATCGAATTATCAATGAAGAAATAAAAAAGAAGTTAGGAGGGCTTCACTCGGCAAAATGCCTTTTATACAGTGTTGATTTTAAGGAAATTGAACATTATCAATCCATAGGAGCTTGGGATAAAGCAGGTGAAGCTTTAGGTCAAGTTGCAAGATCATTAGAAAAAGCAGGTGCAGATTTTATTGTAATATGTACAAATACTATGCATAAAGTTCTTGGATATATCCAAGAAATGATCACTATACCTATTTTGCATATTGCCGATGCAACTGCAGAACAAATTATTAGACAAGACATTCGCTCAGTAGGATTGCTTGGTACTAAATATACAATGGAACAAGATTTTTATAAATCACGTATTGCGTCTCATGCGATTAATGTCATTGTTCCTGATGATGATGAAAGGGAATTAATAAATAATATTATTTATCAAGAACTGTGTCTGGGTGAAATTAAACAGTCTTCCAAAAACATTTATAAGAAGATCATAAATAATTTGGTGGATAGAGGAGCAGAAGGAATCATTCTTGGATGCACTGAAATTGGACTTTTAGTAAAGGCAGAGGATTCAAAAGTGCCATTATTTGATACGACTTTAATCCATGCTCAAAAAGCAGTAAATAAATCCCTTTCAATTTTTTCTTAGAATGATTACTTCCTATATGTTAAAACCGTTCTTTAGGAGCGGTTTTTATTATGGTTCATTCAATCAATAAATGGAGGAACGTTATAGGAGTGATCTTATCATGACCCTTTCCTCAGAAATTGAATTTGATGATATTGAAGATGACAGCGAAGTCATAGGGACCTCTCAAACCTACAAAATAGATTTTGAAAATGGCCGTATCACAAATGAATTCATCACAGGCCTTGACGCGATTAAACAGTTTGTATATTTGTCCCTTCATACTGAGCGCTACGCATATTCTGTTTATAGTCATGATTGAAAAAATAAAATAGAAAAAGCCGGGATGTCAGATCCGGCTTTTCGCTCACTTTCCCTTCTTCTTCCGCTTCTCCTTCTCCGCCCGATAAAACTCATGAAACATCTTCATCAATGCGCGTTTTTCAATCCGCGACACATAACTCCTTGAAATGCCGAGCTCCTTTGCGATCTCGCGCTGCGTTTTTTCTTTTTTTAAATCAAGCCCGAAGCGGCCGACGATGACTTCTTTTTCGCGGTCGTCTAAAATATCGATATATTTTTTGACCTTTTCAAGTTCCATGTTGAGCTGAATGGTGTCGATCACATCTTCGCTTTCCGACTTGAGGACATCGATCAGGCTTATTTCATTCCCTTCTTTATCCTGGCCGATCGGATCATGAAGGGAGACGTCTTTTTTCGTTTTTTTCAATGCGCGCAGATGCATTAAAATCTCATTTTCAATACATCGTGCGGCATATGTGGCAAGCTTCGTTCCTTTTCCGGCTGAGTAGCTTTCAATTCCTTTAATCAGCCCGATTGTACCGATGGAGATCAGATCTTCTGCGTCCTCTCCCGTGTTTTCGAATTTTTTCACAATATGGGCGACTAAACGGAGATTATGTTCGATCAGCATGTTGCGGGCGTGTTCATCTCCTTCAGCCATAAGGTCTAAGTATTTTTTCTCCTCATTATTTGAGAGCGGTTGTGGAAAGGCATTATTTTTCACGTATGATACTAAAAACACAAGTTCTTTCACAATAAACCCGAGCGCTGCAAAAACACCTGTCACCGTCCTCACCTCCACAAAGTTATGTAGGCAATCGCCTATATGTAACTGTATGTGTTGGTAGGGCTGTTTGTGTCTGTACAGGGAAATTAATCAAAAACGGGTTTTATTTCTTACAGCCTCTTGATTTTTGCTGATTGAGCCTGTATATTGTTAAAAAAAGTAAGGGTGAAAACAATATAACCGAAAAGCGCTGAAGAGACGAGTAGACAGATATCATTCATGGCAGAGAGCTCCGGGAGCTGTGAAGGAGTATGAATGGATGTGTTGAAACAAACCTCTTAGCTTCGCATCGGAATCATGAAACACGAGGATGATGCGGCGGATACTCCTGTTACCGAGTAAGCTTTGTACCCGGCAAGGCCGGCACCAAACCGAATTGAGGTGGCATAGCGGGCTGTTTCCCGTCCTCAAGACTTTATTGTCTTGAGGGCGTTTTTTATTTCTAAGGGAGGGATAAGATGAAAAACCTGAAGTCTTGGCGGTACCCGTTGCTTCTGTTAACCGGAATCGGGATAGCAAATATTGGTGAATGGATCTATTTTTTGTCTCTTAATCTTATTGTCTTAAAAGAAACGGGGTCTGCTTTTGCGGTTTCCATCCTTTATTTAATCAGGCCTGCGGCTGTTTTGATGACAAATGGGTGGGCGGGCAGCATCATCGACCGGTGTAACAAACGAAATATGATGATGTCGCTTGATTTCATCAGGGCTGCATTCATTGCCGTTCTGCCGCTGATGTTTACTGTACGGTCTTTATTTTCCGTTTATTGTATCGTTTTTTTGATTCAAATGGCCAATGCGATGTTTCGTCCGTGTTCCATGGCGTATGTGACGATGCTTATTCCGTCTGAAAGGAGAAAACGATTCAATTCACTAAGGGCTTTGTCGGAATCAGGGGCTTTTCTCCTCGGGCCGGCTGCGGCCGGGCTGCTTTTTATCGCCGGCACGCCGATTTTTGCGATTTGGGTGAATGCGGCGGCTTTAGTGCTGTCCGGTTTCATTACGATGATGCTGCCGAACCTTGAAAATGAGCCCCACGTACATTCTCCCGCACAGAAGCTTTCTTTGGCAGTGTACAAAGAAGATTGGAAGCTCGTCTATCGCTTCAGCCGCACGGCGCGAAACATCATGATCATTTATTTTTTATTCAGTCTGGTCATGACCGTTATGCCATCCGCGCTTGATTCGCTTGAAGCCGCTTTTGCAAAAGAGGTTCTTCAGCTGACTGATGCCGATTACGGTTTTCTCGTCAGTGTCTCAGGGGCAGGCATTATTGCGGGGGCGCTTGTCAATGTGTTCTTTAATAAAAAAATGCCGGCTTCTTTATTGATGGGAATGGGCTCTTTATTCACAGCGGCCGGATATATGATTTATGCGTTTTCTGACGTTTTTTGGACGGCTGCTTTCGGATTTTTCCTTCTCGCTTTTTTTCTGGCGTTTGCCAATACAGGCTTTCTGACGTTTTATCAAAAGAATGTTCCGGTGGACATCATGGGGAGAGTGGGGAGCTTTTATTCATTAGTCGAAGCCGTCTTCATTATAGTGGTAACGGCGGTTTTCGGAGCGGCGGCTGTCAGTTCTTCCGTCCGCGGCATCGTCATCGCAGGGGCTGCTGTTATGCTGGCGTTGGCAGCCGTTTTATGCTCGTTCTTATTTGCGGCCTCAAAAAGGAGGACTCCCGATGTATTTCAAGCGGATCAATGTAAACAAACATAAAGAGACGGCCGTTTCATTTCGTGAGGATTCGTTTTTCGTCAGCTTTGGCACGGCGGATCATTTTAATAAGGATGAATATCTCAGGTGGCTGTCATCCCAAATCAAATACTCACCCGACAATTTTAAGCTGCTTCTTCATAACGGGCAGCCGATCGGACAGCTTGAAGCTTCCATCAAATTTTACCGCAGCCAAAAAACCGGTTATATGTACCTTTACTATATGACTGAGCAGCAGAGGGGAAGGGGGTGCGGAACAAAACTGTATCAATACGCGAATCAGTTTTTCAGAGCGAACGGTGTTTCGGAATATCACCTGAGAGTTTCGCCGGGCAATGAAGCGGCTCTGTCATTTTACAGAAAGAAAAACATGGAAGTGATCGGTTCAGAATGTAACGGAAAAGTTCTCAGAATGAGAGGAGCCGTACCGCCGGAATAGGGGGCGGTACGCGCTTCATTTTTTCGTTGTTTTTAAAAGGCCGGGAAACTTCTTATAAATGACCGCCATTAAGACGAGCATATACATTCCGTAAATCCCGAAAGACAGCAGTTTGTTGCTTGTAAATGAAGCGCCTGCGACGGTCACGATCACAATGTTCGGAATTTTGCCGAGCACCGACGCAGAAAAAAAGATCGGCCATCGGATATTACTCAGCCCGCAGACGGTATTCATGGCAAGCGACGGTATAATCGGAATCAGCCGCCCGAAAAGCACCGCCGTAAACGCGTGCTGATGAAATGAATCTTCATATTGGGCCGCTGCCGGGTAAGCCAGCAGCTTTTTTCTGGCCCAGTCTCTGAATCCGTACCGGACGAGAAAAAACAATGCCATTGTTCCGAGCATCGCGCCTGACAATGTAATCCACACCCCGTTTACAATCCCGAAAACCGCTCCGTTTAAGGCCGCGATAATGGCGAATGGAACAATCGGAAAAAATACGTCAGCTGCGACCAGAAGGATACTCATAAGCACGGCGTACATGCCGCCCGCGCGAATCATGCTGAGCCAGACGTCTTTTTGCATAAAGCCGATCATCACGACAGCAATGATGACGGCAAGACTGAATCCCTTTTTTATCATCTGCACGTTCACCTCTTGTCAATTAGTATACAGCACAAATCTATCTCCTTCTATTAAAATAAGCTGTCCGATAAGCGTATTTGATTTATCAGCATTTGCCGTTTGATGAGAAACGGCTGGCACCCGGGTTTGGACAAAAACAAGCGGGAAGCGGGTGATGTGCATCATTTGATGCAGAGAATGATTTTTATAAAAGGGGACACGTTAACAGTAGTGTTTACTGGAGGTGTAAACGTTGAGATGCTTTCATCTGATCATCATGATATGCGTCCTCACGAGTCTCACTGCCGTGTCCGCCGATGCGAAATCTTTAAAAAGAAGTGACATGGAGAAGACGGGAAACGTGTACTGGGATATAAGGTCTGAAAAAAAGAAACTATCTTTAACCTTCGATGACGGCCCCCATCCTGTCTATACGGAGGCTGTGTTAGACGTGCTGAAACAGCACAATGTTAAAGCAACCTTTTTTTGTGTCGGGAGCCGTATAGACAAATACCCCATAACGGCAAAACGCATCGTTGAAGAAGGGCATGAAATCGGCAACCATACGATGAACCATGTTTATTTTCACCGACTGAAACGCAAAGACATTTTACAAGAGCTTCACAGCTCCGCGCATCATATCACATCGCTTCAGCCGGAAGGGGACAAGTTATTCCGCCCGCCGGGAGGGTCGCTGAATCGTACGGCTTTCAAAAGCATCTTAAAAGAGGGCTATCATATCATCATGTGGTCATGGAACCAAGACCCGAGAGACTGGAAAAGGCCCGGGAAAGGAAAAATCGTCAGGCACGTTGTTTCACATGCCAGAGATGGAGATATCGTTCTTCTGCATGATGGCGGAGGAAACCGGCGCCAGACGGTTGAGGCTTTGAAAGAAATCATTCCCAAGCTGAAAAAGCAGGGCTACACGTTTGTTAAGGTTTCGGATTTGATCGGACAGGATTCCGGTCCTTTTCATATTCAGTAAAGAGAGCGCCGCGTTGAAAGCCGCCAAAGAGATGTGTACCATAGGAGGTAAGGTTTGGGGGGAGAGAAAATGAAGTTTGCTGTTCTTTTTATTACGATAATCTGTCTGTTATCAGGATGCGCCGCGGGCAAAGAAAAAAGTGTTGTCGCGTTCGGCGACAGCAATACGCGCGGTTCCAACTGGGATTATCGTGATTATCCGAAGGCGCAGCAGTGGGTAAACATTTTAAAAACAGCGGAACGCGGCCGTCTTACGGTTATAAATGCGGGAATAGGCGGCCAGACGACTGAGGATGCGCGCCTGCGCTTTCAAAGCGACGTGCTGGACCGTAAGCCCCAATATTTATTTATCATGTTCGGAACAAATGATGCGGGCATTTTGACGGGCGATCAGCCGCGGGTATCAAAGAAACGTTTTAAAGAAAACCTGTCTTATTTCATAAACGAAAGCAGAGATCACGGCATAAAGCCGATTTTAATGACGTGCATCCCGGTTATAGAAGGAAACGGAACGCATCATCTCTATTACTATTCGAGATATAAAGCCTCAGCCTTTAAAGAAAAAGGCGGCGCGAGAAAATGGCATAATTCCTATAACGGCGTTACGAGGCAGGTTGCAGCTGAGTTGAAAGTGCCGCTGGTGGATAACTGGAAACACTTTATACGCGCGGACGGCGGCAAAGATACAGACCGGGCGCTGATCCAATCCGGACTGATAGATCCCTCCGGAAATCATATGACGCCAAAAGGCGCCAGAATCTTAATTGAAGGCATAAAAAATGGGCGGGTTTTGGAACGCTGACGCCGTCAGCTGCCTAAACCGTTTTGCTTCTGCTTCATAGGCTGTAGAAAAACATCTCTTTGGAGGCGATTGCTATGAACCGCGGTTTCCCTCCGCAATATCCTGTATGCCCGCCTCCTCGGGTGAATGCGGGGTACTGGTACGCATTTTTTGTTGTGCTGCTCGTCGTCATTCTCGTCCTGGGCGGTCTGTATTGGTTCAATATATAGCAGCCGTCCTCTTAAACACCTCTATTTTAGGGGTGTTTTTTGTTGAAAGTGGTAGTAATGCGCATAACCGAAGTGATATAATATCAGTCATCTGAGTAAAAAAAGGAAATTCGCCCGGGAACTTTTTTCTGTTTAAGAAGAAACGGAAATAATGTGTCCGAGCGATCTTCTTTTGATTTCGTTTTCAATTAACTCGATAAATTCACGGCTCAAATTCATTTCATTGGCTTTGAAATAAGATTCTATTAGTAATTCATCAGAAAGCTTTCTCATGCCGGGGACCCAATTAATGGGAGTGGCACCTCCTTACAATTGTAATCAATCATCAGACGCAAGCATATGATGGAAGGTTGCGTTTCAATCATGGTGAGGTTATCTTTAATCTACCATGAAATACAAATAAGAACAATCGTTCTGTTATCCACACTCGTAAGTGGATAACTTGTTAGTATCTTGTTTATAATCTGGATAAATCCGGATGTAATAAGAGTGGATAATGTGTGTAATTTTATCCACAACTGGTGAAGAAACCCAATTTTTGTCGAAATTTTTTTACTGAGTCCGACTTTGTTTTTAAATCTGACAGGTTTCGACATATAGATGATAGAAAGAAAAGGAAGGGTGCGGGTTTTGTTAAAAAAGTTTTTTTTACCTGACGAATTTGTGAAAAATATATTTCATATCACACCGGAAAAGCTCAAAGAACGCAATGTGAAAGGGATTATTACAGACCTTGACAACACGCTTGTGGAGTGGGACAGACCGAGTGCGACACCTCGATTAATCGAGTGGTTTGAAGAAATGAAGGAGCACGGCATTAAAGTCACGATCGTCTCCAATAATAATGAACGAAGAGTGAAATTATTCTCGGAGCCGCTTGGCATACCGTTTATTTATAAGGCAAGAAAGCCGATGGGGCGCGCCTTTAAAAGAGCCGTCAGCAGCATGGATCTGAAAAAAGAAGACTGTGTGGTCATCGGCGATCAGCTGCTTACTGATGTTCTCGGCGGAAACAGAAACGGGTATCATACGATCCTCGTCGTGCCTGTCGCTTCCTCTGACGGAGTCATGACGCGCTTTAACCGCCGGATTGAACGGAGAATATTGAGTTCTTTGAAACGTAAAGGCCATATTCAGTGGGAGGATTAGAAATGGAAAAGGTTGTTTGCATCGGCTGCGGAGTAACGATCCAGACCGAGGATAAACAAGGTCTCGGATACGCGCCAAAGGCATCGCTCACGAAAGAGAATGTCATCTGCCAGCGCTGCTTCAGACTGAAAAATTATAATGAAATTCAAGATGTTTCATTAACGGATGATGACTTTTTAAATATCTTGCACACAATCGGCGATACTGACTCTCTTATTGTCAAAGTCGTTGATATTTTTGATTTTAACGGAAGCTGGATAAACGGGCTGAACCGCTTTGTCGGCGGTAATCCGATCATTCTTGTCGGTAATAAGGCCGATATCCTGCCGAAATCCGTAAAACGGGAACGGCTCGTTCAATGGATGAAACGCGAAGCGAAAGAATACGGCTTAAAACCCCTTGATGTCTTTTTAATCAGCGCTTCCCGCGGACAAGGGATGAAAGAAGTCATTGACGCCATTGAACATTACCGCGAAGGGCGCGATGTGTATGTGGTGGGCTGTACCAATGTCGGCAAATCCACATTTATCAACCGGATTATTAAAGAGGTCTCAGGGGAAGAGAATATTATTACCACCTCTCAATTTCCGGGTACGACGCTTGACGCGATTGAAATCCCGCTCGATGACGGATCTGCGCTTTATGATACGCCGGGAATCATTAACCATCACCAGATGGCGCATTACGTGGACAAGCGTGACTTAAAGGTGCTGACACCGAAAAAAGAACTGAAGCCGCGCACTTTTCAGCTGAATGAAAAACAAACGCTTTATTTCGGCGGGCTTGCCCGGTTTGACTATGTATCAGGCGATAAAACGGCGTTTGTCTGCTATATGCCGAATGAATTGATGATTCACAGAACAAAGCTTGAAAATGCTGATGCCTTATACGAAAAGCATGCGGGAGAACTGCTTACCCCGCCCGGAAAAGATCATTTGGATGAATTTCCGGAGCTTACACCCCATACGTTTTCGATTAAAGAAGGAAAGACGGATATCGTTTTTTCCGGTCTCGGCTGGGTCACGGTGCAGCAAGCAGATAAAAAAATAACGGCATACGCTCCGAAAGGCGTACACGTATTTGTCCGCCGTTCATTAATATAGAGAGAAGGGGAGAGGGAGCATGAAACAATTGTACGGAGTAATCGGAAATCCGATCGGACATTCAATGTCACCCGATATTCATAACGCGGCTTTGCAAGATAAGAACATCAACGGGCAGTATTTTGCGTTTCAGGTGGAACCTCATCATCTCAAGGACGCCGTTAACGGAATCAAGGCGCTTGGCATCTGCGGAGTGAACGTCACAGTCCCGCATAAAGTCGCGATCATGGAGCATCTGGATGAAATACATGAAAGCGCGAAAGTACTCGGGGCCGTAAATACCGTCAAAAGAGAGGGAGACAGGCTCATCGGGTATAATACTGACGGAGATGGGTTTTATAAATCCTTAGTCAAAGTATTGGACAAACCGATATCAGAGCTCTCCATCCTTATGATTGGGGCGGGAGGAGCGGCGAGAGCGATTTTTACGACGATCGTCCGCAGACAGCCGAAACAATTTGACGTTTGCAACCGCACGCCGGAAAAAGCAGAAAGCCTGATTGCGGCTGCTCCCTCTTTTCAGCAGAAACGCGCCCTTACTTTAAAAGAAGCTGAAAATCAGCTTGAACAATATGACGTCATTATTCATACAACATCTGTCGGCATGTATCCGAAAACGGATGCCGTGCCGCTCTCATTGGAACGGGCCAAAACGGGCGCCATCGTTTGTGATATCGTATACAACCCGATTCAAACGGCGTTCTTAAAAGAAGCTGAAAAAAGAGGTTTAACAACCCTTGACGGTGTCGGCATGTTTGTGGAACAGGCCGCACTGTCTTTCAAGCTGTGGACGGGACAAGAGCCTGACAGCGGCTTAATGAGAGCAATTGTTGAAGGAAAACTAGGAGGAACACAATGTTAACAGGAAAACAAAAACGGTTTTTGCGTTCAAAAGCGCATCATTTAACGCCTATTTTTCAAGTGGGAAAAGGCGGAGTCAACGAAAACATGGTGAAACAGATTGCCGAGGCTTTAGAAGCAAGAGAGCTGATTAAAGTCAGCGTGCTTCAAAACTGCGAAGACGATAAAAATGATGTCGCAGAAGCCCTTGTGAAAGGCAGCCGCTCACAATTGGTGCAGACGATCGGAAATACGATCGTATTGTATAAGGAATCAAAGGAAAATAAACAAATCGAGCTTCCGTAAGGTGGTTGACATGAAGAAAATCGGAATATTCGGGGGCACATTTGACCCTCCGCACAACGGACATCTTCTGATGGCTAATGAAGTCCTTCATCAGGCGGAGCTCGATGAGATTTGGTTTATGCCCAATAAAATCCCTCCGCATAAGCAGAATGAAGACTTTACAGACAGCCGGCACCGGGTGGAGATGCTGAAGCTTGCCATCAGCTCTAATTCCGGCTTTAAGCTTGAGCTTGCGGAAATGGACCGGAAAGGCCCTTCTTATACCTATGATACCGTCCGTTTACTGAAGGAGCGGCACCCGAACGACAAGCTTTTCTTTATTATCGGGGCGGATATGATTGAATATCTGCCGAAATGGTACAAACTGGACGAACTTCTCACGCTCATTCAATTTATCGGAGTGCGGCGCCCGGGGTATCATATTGAGACCCCGTACCCGCTGCTTTTTGCCGACGTTCCGGAATTTGACGTTTCGTCAACGATGCTGAGAGAACGTCTCAAAGCAAAAAAGCCGACGCAATACTTAATGCCGGATAAAGTGAGGCAGTATATAGAGGAGAATGATTTATATGAATCGTGAGGAAGCACTTGCCTGCGTCAAAGAGCAGCTGACCGAGCATCGCTACATCCACACAATCGGCGTGACAGATACGGCGGTTATTCTCGCAGGCCGGTTCGGAGCAGACCCGAAAAAAGCGGAAATGGCGGCTATTTTTCATGATTATGCGAAATTCCGGCCGAAAGAAGAAATGAAGCAGATCATCGTGCGGGAAAAAATGCCGGCTGAGCTCTTGGATTACAATGCCGAGCTGTGGCATGCCCCTGTGGGAGCGTATTTGGCTGAGAAAGAAGCGGGGATCACTGATCCTGAGATCTTGGATGCAATCCGCTATCACACGTCAGGGCGTCCCGGAATGACCCTTTTAGACAAAGTCATTTACGTTGCGGATTACATTGAACCCGGACGCCATTTCCCCGGAGTGGAAGAGGTGCGCCGTCTGGCGGAAACAGATCTGAACGAAGCGCTCATACAAGCAATGAAAAATACAATGATATTTCTGATGAAAAAAAACCAGCCGGTCTTTCCGGAGACGTTTGCAACCTATAATTGGCTGGTGTCTCAAAATTGACAGGAGGAATTTAAAGAATGAATCAAGCTTCCGTATTAAAAATCGCGGCAAAAGCATGCGACGATAAACGTGCAGAAGATATTTTAGCGCTGGACATGGAAGGAATCTCACTTATAGCGGATTACTTTTTAATCTGCCACGGGAATTCTGATAAGCAGGTTCAGGCAATTGCGCGTGAAATTAAAGATCAGGCAGAAGAAAACGGCATTGATGTCAAAAAGATGGAAGGGTTTGATGAGGCCCGCTGGATTTTAGTTGATCTCGGCGACGTCATTGTCCACGTTTTCCATAAAGATGAAAGAAGCTACTACAATCTTGAAAAGCTATGGGGCGACGCACCGCTCGCAGAGCTTGAACTCGGCTTGAACTCATGATTTACCAAGGCTTCGCCGGCGTATATGACGAGTTAATGTCACATGCGCCGTATGATGAATGGGCGGGCTGGATCGAAGCGTCTCTTCCGGAAAAGGGAAGGGTGCTTGATCTTGCCTGCGGAACCGGAGAAATATCCATCAGGCTTGCTGAAAAAGGCTGCGAAGTCACGGGGATTGATTTGAGTGAAGATATGCTGAGCTGTGCCCAGCAGAAAAAAACGGGAAAGCCGATTCTTTTTCTCCAACAGGATATGAGAGAGCTTTCCGGTTTTGAAGAACAGTTTGATGCCGTTGTCATCTGCTGTGATTCCCTAAATTACTTAAAAACGAAAAATGATGTCTTAAGCACCTTCAAAAGTGTTTTTCAAGTTTTGAAGGAGGGCGGCCTGCTTCTGTTTGACGTCCATTCCCCATTTAAAATGACGGAGCTTTTTCCGGACAGCACCCATGCGGATCAGGATGAGCAGATCAGCTATATCTGGCAAAGCTTTGCCGGCGATGAAGAGCTTTCTGTCATCCATGATATGTCCTTTTTTGTATGGAACGGACAATCTTATGACCGTTATGACGAGACGCATGAGCAAAAAACATTTTACATTGAAGAATATGAACAAATGCTTGCAGAGACCGGATTTGAACTGAAGAAAGTGACGGCCGATTTTACAGACCGGCCTCCTTCAACAGAGTCTGAACGTCTTTTCTTTACGGCAGGCAAACCAAAAACCATCGTTTAAACGGAACGATGGTTTTTAAAATGCATTTTTTGCGATTGGCGCGATAAAGCACTTTATGGCATACTCAGTTACACGTGAAATTGCTTCTTCACTAACGATATATCTTCATCGTATTTGTTATGTGTACGCTGAAAGACACGGTTGAACATATCCTGAACACCGCTTTCGAGAGCCTTCAGTCCTTCTCCGGTGACGCCGCCTTTTACGCATACTTTTTCCTGCAAGGCGGGAAGTGTGTAATGCCCTGTTTCCAGAAGCTTTCCGAGACCGACAAGCATTTCCGTCGACATAATCACGGCTTCTTCTTTGGTGATGTCCGTTTCTTCCACTGCCGCGTCAATAAAGCGCTGAACGAGATAACTCATAAAAGCGGGCCCGCAGCTGACAATGTCTGACGCCGCTCTTGTAATGCCGCTGCTGATTTCTACAGGTTTTGAAATACGAGTGAACAGCGTTTGAATATCCGCTTTTGCAGACTCGCTGCAGCTTTTGCCGAACGTAACAAGCGAGACGCCGGCCAAGGCGCGGTTCGTAATGCTCGGAATGACGCGGGCCGTCTGACACGGAACCGTATGTTCAATCTGATCCGTCTGAACGGGGCTGGTAATGGAGATTAAAATGTGGTCTTTCCGTAAATGCGGTGTGAGTTTTTTCAGCAAAGGATATATATCCAGCGGTTTTACACAAATGAATATTATTTCATTATCCTGTACGAGCTTTTCCTGATCCTCGGTGACATGGATGCCGCTGAAACGTTCTTTTAGTTTTAATGCTTTTTCGATTGTTCTGTTTGTGATGGTGATATGTGAGGGATCGGCAGCGTTTGATTCGATAAACGATTCAATCAGGATCGTTCCCATGTTTCCGGTGCCGATAAAGCCTATTTTCAATGAATTCCCCTCCTTTTTCCCTTAATCCTCTAAACCTTATGCGGGGAGGCAATGCAATATGACGAAAGCGATGATGACGGAGCGGCTGCGGCGGAACCTGAAAATTCTGGGCGCTTGTCTTGCGGCAGGGGCGGTTTTTATCTGCATTTGGCTGTTTCGTTCTGAAAAGGAAGAGCCGGTCAAACAGCAGTCCGTGCTCGGCCAAACAGCCTCAGCATCCGTTGCGGACAAAAAAGACACCGCAGCCGATAAGATTATGATTGATGTGAAAGGTGCGGTCCGAAATCCCGGCGTGTATGAAATGAAAGCGGGAGACAGAGTGACGCAAGCCATTGAAAAAGCCGGCGGCCTGAAGAAAAAGGCGGATGAATTGAATGTTAATTTAGCAGAGCAGCTGCAGGACGGGACGATGGTTTATATTCCGAGTGAAGGCGAAGAGGAGAATCGCCCGAAAACAGCGGCGGGTGAAAAGGAGAATGCAGCTGTCAATATCAATACGGCATCTCTGGACGAACTTCAGGCGATTTCCGGGGTGGGGCAGAAAAAAGCGGAAGCGATTATCGCCTACCGAGAAGAAAACGGACGGTTTCAGACTGCTGAAGATTTGATGAATGTATCAGGCTTTGGAGAAAAGTCATTTGAGCGGATAAAAACTTCCATTACGGTAAAGTGAATTGACGGTTCTGCTTAAATCTATGTAAACTTAGAAAAGCAACAAGACTTTTTGGAGGGAACACTTGTGGAACGAATCTCATGGAATCAATATTTTATGGCGCAAAGCCATTTGCTGGCGCTGAGAAGCACATGTCCGAGACTGTCAGTCGGGGCAACCGTAGTCAGAGACAAGCGGATGATTGCCGGCGGATACAACGGCTCAATCGCCGGCGGCGTCCATTGCGCTGATGAAGGATGCCTTTTAATAGATAATCATTGCCAGAGGACCATACATGCAGAGATGAATGCGATTCTGCAATGTTCTAAGTTCGGTGTTCCGACGGAGGGCGCCGAAATTTATGTGACGCATTATCCTTGTATTCAATGCTGCAAATCAATTATCCAGGCAGGCATCAAAACGGTCTATTATGCCGAAGATTACAAAACACAGCCTTATGCAAAAGAGCTGTTCAGCCAAGCCGGAGTCAAGGTGGAGCAGGTCGAACTTGATGAAATGATCATCGATCTGAAAAACCGCGAAAAATTGTCTTTTGTAGCAGGTCTGATTCAGCAATTATCTGATGCGGGAGTTAAGGCAGATGAACTGAAAAAAATTCATGAACAGGCCAATGAGCTGTTTACCAGTTACGTATAAATGAAATATAAATACCTTCTTCTGCCTCTGGCGGCGGTTTCTGCAACTGCGGGAATTGCCGCTGCTCATGTCTTCTGGGTTCTGCTCCTTTTTCTTCTGTATCTTCTCTTTATTATTGTAAAAACAAAGCACCATGCTCCGGTTATCGTCTGCCTCGTTTCTTTTTGTGTTTATTTCTTTCTTTATACGGTTTGTGACGCTGCGAATGTAACGCGCTATCAGGCCGGCAGTTATACTGAACAGGCCGTCATTACTAATATTCCGAAGGTTGACGGAGCGAAAATGTCAGCCGTTATCCGTACACATGACAAGGAAAAGTGGGCGGCTTCGTACAAAATCCGTTCTCTTGAGGAAAAAAGACTCATTGAACAGCTTGAACCGGGGATGCGCTGCACGTTTACAGGCTCTCTGGAACAGCCTGCACATGCGACGGTTCCCGGAGGTTTTGATTATAAGGAATATCTTTACTCTCAGCAGATTCACTGGTTATTTTCCGTGACTTCCATTGAGCAGTGTGAAAAATCCAAACAGCCGCTGTTTAAACTGCTGAACATCAGAAAAAATTTGATTTCGATCATTCGGAATCACGTGCCTGAATCTTCCGCCGGAATTGTTGAAGCGCTGACCTTAGGTGAAAGATTTTCTATAGAGGACGATATACTGAGTGCATATCAAAATTTGGGAGTCGTTCATTTAATGGCGATTTCCGGAATGCATGTCGGTCTTATTACGGCGGGATTATTTTATGCTCTGATCAGAATCGGGCTGACAAGAGAAAAGGCGGGAATTCTGCTGCTGCTGTTTTTGCCGGTGTATACGCTGCTGAGCGGTGCCGCCCCATCCGTATTGCGCGCATCCCTCATGCTGGGATTTTATATCGCCGGAACTCTTGTTAAACGCGGCATTCATTCCTCTGCTGCATTGTCCTTGTCTTATCTGCTGCTTCTGCTGTTTAATCCTTACTTCCTTTGGCAGGCGGGCTTCCAGCTTTCCTTTGCGGTAAGCGCCTCTTTAATTCTGTCATCCTCCATTTTAAAGAAAGCAGGGGAAAGCAGACTTGCCGGGCTTGCGATGGCTTCATTCATTGCGGAGCTCAGCTCACTTCCGTTTCTTCTCTATCATTTTCAGCAGATTTCACTTGTCAGTTTTCCGATGAATATGGTGATGGTGCCTTTTTATACGTTATTTGTCATTCCGGTTTCTGTCATCGGTTTCCTTCTTCTTTTACTCTCAAGGCAGATGGGAGAATGTTTGTTTGGTATGTTTGACCTTGTGATGAAGCCTGTGCATGATTTCATTACATATGCGGCATCCGTTGATTTATTTACTATGATTGTGTCAAAGCCTGACTTTGTTTCCCTTCTTCTGCTTGCGGTTTCCGTTTTTACGCTTTTTGCGGCTTTGGAAAAGGGAGGTTTTTTAAAACTCAGGAAATCGGCTCTTTTTTTCTGCGCGGTTTTGGCTTATTTAATATGCCGTCCGTATTTCAGTCCATGGGGAGAAGCGGATATGCTTGATATCGGGCAGGGAGACTCACTGTTTATAAGCGCGCCGCACCGCAAAGGGACCGTAATGGTTGATACAGGGGGAGTGATTGCTTATCCCGGAGAATCATGGAAAGAAAAACGCCACCCGTATTCTATCGGCGAGAAGGTTTTGATTCCATTTTTAAACGGAAAAGGGGTGAAAAAGCTGGATGCGCTGATTTTAACCCATGCGGATCAAGATCACATCGGGGAAGCCGGAGTGTTAATCAAAAATCATAGAGTCAAACGGTTAATTGTCCCCGTAGGATTCGTAAAAGAACCGAAAGATCAGAACATATTAAATATGGCGAAAGAAAACAACATTCCCGTTGCCGAAGCAAAGCGGGGCGACACCATTACAGCCGGGGATCTTCAGTTTCAGGTGCTGTCTCCGGAGTCGTCTGACGGAAGGAGTAAAAATGATTCGTCACTGGTGCTTTGGACGGTTTTTGACGGAGTGAGCTGGCTTTTGACGGGAGATTTAGAATCGGACGGCGAAACGGAAGTGCTGAAAACGTATCCGAATCTGAAGGCTGATATATTGAAGGCGGGTCATCACGGCAGCAAAAGCTCAACGAGTGAAGCCTTTTTGAAACAGCTTCAGCCGGAAGCAGCACTGATTTCAGCAGGAAAAGAGAATCGATACCATCATCCGCATGAAGAAGTGCTGGATCGTTTGAAGGCGTACTCTGTCAATGTGCTTCGCACCGATGTCAGCGGAACGATTCAATACAGATTTAAAAAAGGCGCCGGAACGTTTTCCGTCTTCCCTCCATATGATATAGAAGAAACCAGGGCGCAAGAAGTAAAAAAGACTGCCGATTGACAGCAGCCCGGAATGCGGCTAAGAGCCGATAAGATGGATGGCTGTTGCCATCACGAACAAAAAGGCGAAAAATCCGAAGGACACGACAAAACCGACAGCTGAGTCAACAGCATCATTTCGTTTGCTTTGAACGTTTTTTTCAAAATCATTCAATTTCATCCCTCCTGACTTCCCTAAGTATACTGGAATTGTTTTGAAAAATCTAGAAGTGATGGTAACGTTTTCTGTTCTTGTGATTATCGCCTTTTTACAAGCAGACCCGGGAGCTTGTGAATCAGGCGTTTATTATAAATGAGGAAGCTGTCCTTAAAGCTTCCTCTTTACTATTTGCCGAACTCAATTTAGGATAGAAGGGGATCAAGAAAGAGAGGAAGTCATACGATCATGGTATTTGATGTTTGGAAAGCCCTGAAAAAAGGGGATGTCCGCTCCGTTTATTGCTTATACGGAAAAGAAACGTATCTGCTCCAAGAAACTGTCAGCCGGATCAGACAAGCTGTTATTGATGAGGAGACAAAGGATTTTAACCTGTCTGTTTTTGATCTTGAAGAAGATCCGCTGGACCAGGCCGTAACCGATGCGGAAACGTTTCCGTTTATGGGAGAGAAGCGGCTGGTCATCGTAAAAAATCCGTCTTTTTTAACAGGGGAAAAAAAGAAAGAAAAAATAGAGCATAATACAGCCGCTCTGGAGACTTATCTGAAGGAGCCTGCGCCTTACACGGTATTTGTGATTGTGGCTCCGTATGAGAAACTGGACGAACGGAAAAAGCTGACGAAGGCGCTGAAGCAAAAAGCCCTTATGATTGAAGCTAAGGAGCTGAATGCAAAGGAGACGACTGATTTTACGATTAATCTGGCGAAATCCGAAAATAAAATGATCGATACAGAAGCTGCCGAGCATTTGGTTCTGCTTGCAAACGGCCATCTGTCTTCCATATATCAGGAAATACAAAAACTCTCCGCCTACACCGGTGACAGATATGAGATCACACGCGAAGATGTCCGGGAGCTCGTCGCAAGAAGTTTGGAGCAGAATATTTTTGAGCTGATCAACAAAATCGTGAACCGAAAACGGACGGAAAGTCTTCAAATATTTTATGATCTTTTAAAACAAAACGAAGAACCGATCAAAATTATGGCGCTGATCGCCAACCAATTCCGTCTGATTATGCAGACAAAGTATTTTGCGGGACAAGGATACGGCCAAAAGCAAATCGCTTCCAACTTAAAGGTGCACCCCTTCCGGGTAAAACTGGCGATGGATCAGGCGAGGCTTTTTTCCGAAGAAGAGCTGCGGCGTATTATAGAAAGACTCGCAGTGATGGATTATGAAATGAAAACGGGGAAAAAGGACAAGCAGCTCTTGCTGGAGCTCTTTCTCCTTGAGCTTCTCCGGACTGAATGAAAAAAACGATCCCCGTTAAAGGGATCGTTTTTGTATTATGCAGAAAGTCCGTTCACTTGTTTCGCAAGTCTAGATTTGTATCGAGCTGCGGCATTTTTGTGTACAAGACCTGTTTTCACTGCTTTATCAATGCGTTTCGCTGCTTCAGAAAGAGCAGTTTTCGCTTTATCCGCTTCGTTGTTAGCAACAGAAGCTTCAACTTGTTTGATTGCAGTACGCATAGCAGATTTGATTGTCGCGTTATGAGCGCGGCGTTCGTTGTTTGTTTTTGTACGTTTAATCGCTGATTTAATGTTTGGCATGTGTTTCACCTCCTAAGATACAACCTGTAGCACAGTGTCTTAAGGTTAAATCTTCTTCACAATAGAACAAATTGTATTCTATCAAACAGAACTTTAGATTGCAATATAAATGTAAAGTATTTTTCGTTGATGGGTAAATTCGCATGATTCGTTTTGTAAATGGTCACACTATGTACCACGATGATTGAAGGAGGTCTTCCCTGTGAAAAACAACGAACTGGATGTCAATCAATTTCTGATACGGACGGATTTAGCGGTAGAAACGAAACAGGCGGTAAAAGACGGACAAGCCGGTCAGAAAAAAGAAATAAACGGGTTTATTGAAAAAGAACGCGACAAGGGCGGCATTAAAGTCAGAACCGTCGATATTACCAAAGAAGGCGCCGAGCTATCGGGGAAAAAGCAGGGACGCTATGTCACGATCGAGGCTCAAGGGGTTCGGGAACACGACTCTGACATGCAGGAAAAAGTAACGGAAGTGTTTGCCGAGGAATTTTCCGCCTATCTGTCGGCATTAAAGATTCCAAAGGATGCAAGCTGTTTGATCGTCGGTCTGGGCAACTGGAATGTGACGCCGGATGCGCTCGGCCCTCTCGTGACCGAAAACCTTCTTGTGACAAGGCATCTGTTCAGGCTTCAGCCGGAAAACGTGCAGGAAGGGTACAGGCCGGTCAGCGCGCTTGCTCCCGGTGTGATGGGATTAACGGGAATTGAAACGAGCGATATTATTCAAGGTGTGATCAAAGAATCAAAGCCGGATTTTGTGATCGCGGTAGACGCTCTTGCGGCCAGAGCCGTTGAAAGGGTGAACACGACCATCCAATTTTCTGATACGGGCATTCACCCGGGATCAGGCGTCGGCAATAAGAGAAAAGAATTAAGCAAGGAAACGCTCGGCATTCCCGTCATCGCAATCGGGGTACCGACTGTCGTTGATGCGGTTACGATCGCAAGCGATACGGTGGATTATATATTAAAACATTTCGGAAGAGAGATGAAAGATGACAGCCCGTCAAGATCTCTGGTGCCCGCCGGAATGAACTTCGGCAAAAAGAAGGTGCTGACAGACGAAGACCTTCCGGGAGAAAAAGAACGCCAATCCTTTCTCGGTATTGTCGGCACGCTGGACGAAAACGAAAAACGCCAGCTGATTCACGAAGTGCTTTCTCCGCTCGGCCATAATCTGATGGTCACGCCGAAGGAGATTGACACCTTTATTGATGATATGGCGAACGTACTTGCAAACGGGTTAAACACCGCCCTTCATGAAAAAGTGTCACAAGATAACAAAGGTTCTTATAATCATTAAAATGGTTCTACCTCCTCTAGCTTGTTCATAGAGTAATTACTAGACAAGCGCTGGAGGGATTCAAATCATGAGAAAAAAACGCAGAAACCGTCAAATTGTCGTTGCAGTAAACGGTGGAAATGCGCTCAAGGGCATGTTTTTGTTTATGACAAGCCTTATCGTTATTTTTGTATTATCGGGTGTGCTCACATCGCTTCGCCCTGAACTGAGGCTTTCTTCGGATTCTCTTCACGGAATTGCCGGAGAACTTCCGGGTGACGCGTTTGCACACCTCCTCGGCATGGAAAATCATTATTTCGCCTCAGAGCTTCCTGAAAAAGACTCTTTTCAGCTGTCCCGGCTGTCCTTAAAACTGGCGACAAGCATTAATATGGAAGACCCGCGGAGTTTCTTGGGACGTGAGCTGCCGGGATTTGCCCAATATGATACGGAGATCCTTCTGGCGGGGCAGGGGACGGATTATACGAATATGCCGGCTGAATCTCCGCCGCCGTCAAAGGTGATGGAAAAAGAAAAAGAAGTGAACATGGCAGAAATCGAAAACAAAACGAAAAAAGAAGAAACGGCGCCGCCGAAACATTCAACAGGCAGCAAAAAAGTCGTTTTTATTTACCACACTCATAATACCGAATCCTATCTTCCTCTGTTAAAGGGGGAAACAAATCCGGATAACGCCCGCCATTCGAAGGCCAATGTCACGCTTGTCGGAGATATGTTCGGAAAAGCGCTTGAAGCGCAAGGTGTAGGAGCGACCGTAGATAAAACCGACATTCAGGCCCGCCTGAACAAAGACGGTTTAAATTATGCGCGAAGCTACGACGAATCAAGGCCGGTCGTAAAAAGCGCGCTCGCCAAAAATAAAAACCTGCAATATACCATAGACATTCACCGGGATTCCCGCCGCAAGAAAAATACGACAGCCGACATCAAAGGAAAAAGCTATGCCAGAGTCGCCATCGTCGTCGGCAAAAAAAGCGCTAATTTTGAAGAAAACTATAAACTCGCAAGTGAACTTCATAAGCTGATGGAGAAAAAATACCCCGGCTTAAGCGTCGGTGTTTTATCAAAAGGCTCTCCGGGAGATAATGGAGTATACAACCAAGATTTAAACGACCGGTCGCTTCTGCTGGAATTCGGGGGCGTGGATAACAATCTTGAAGAACTGAGGCGCGCATCAGATGCCGTGGCCGATGTGTTCAGCGAACTGTACTGGGATGCAGAAAAAGTCAGCTCGCAATCAGGAGAGAAGAAAAAACAATAGAAATCAGGTGATTCGAATGATCCGTTTTACCGGCAAATGCCTGCTGATCGCCATTGTCATGTTTTTCGGCGTATTGTTCGGCATGCAGCAGGCAAACAGCGGAATGCTTGATATGAAAGGATACAAAGACCCTTCCTTAAAAGGAGCATTCACGCTCGGCGGCGGAGAAGGACAGGAAAAAGAAGCTTCCATTTTGGGGCAAACCGTTACGGCGAAAGATCTGGAAGAAAAACAAAAACAGCTGGAACAGGCGGAAACCTTCAACCTGTTTTCAAAAGCCGGAGAAACCCTTTCAAATACCGTGACGGACTCGGCGCAGGCGATGTATGAGTGGGTTTCGAAACTGAACCGTTAGCATTGATGAAGAGAAAAGCGGATGATTCCTTAAAGGAAGCTTTTCTCTTTCTTGTTTTAATTGAATGTTTACAATCCTATTGATATAATCTAAGCTAGTGTATTTTGCGTTTAATAGTAGGAGTGATAGATTGTGACAGATAAAGAAAAGCGTTTAGAGAGGCAGTCAAGAATCCGGAATTTCTCCATCATCGCCCACATAGACCACGGCAAATCGACCTTGGCGGATCGGATTTTAGAAAAAACATCGGCGATCACCCAGCGGGAAATGAAAGAACAATTGCTTGATTCAATGGACCTTGAACGCGAACGGGGAATTACCATCAAATTAAATTCCGTTCAGCTGAAATACAAAGCAAAAGACGGAGAAGAATATATATTTCATCTCATCGACACGCCCGGACACGTCGACTTTACATATGAAGTATCGCGAAGCCTGGCTGCCTGTGAAGGCGCGATTCTCGTTGTTGATGCGGCTCAGGGAATAGAAGCGCAGACATTGGCGAACGTCTATCTGGCGCTTGATAATGATCTTGAGATTCTTCCTGTCATTAATAAAATCGATCTCCCGAGCGCAGAGCCAGAACGTGTGCGTCAAGAGGTTGAGGACGTTATCGGCCTTGACGCTTCAGACGCCGTCCTCGCTTCAGCGAAAGCGGGCATCGGCATCGAAGACATTTTAGAACAGATCGTAGAAAAAGTGCCGGCTCCCGCGGGAGATCCGGAAGCTCCGCTGAAAGCGCTCATCTTTGACTCGCTTTATGACGCGTACCGCGGAGTCGTCGCGTATATCAGAGTCGTAGAAGGAACGGTCAAACCGGGCCAGAAAATTAAAATGATGGCAACCGGAAAAGAGTTTGAAGTGACAGAAGTCGGTGTGTTCACGCCGAAAGCAACTCCGACAGATGAACTGACTGTCGGCGATGTAGGCTTTTTAACTGCTGCGATCAAAAATGTCGGTGACACACGCGTCGGTGACACGATAACAAGCGCGGCCAATCAGGCTGCCGAAGCATTGCCTGGGTATCGCAAGCTGAACCCGATGGTGTATTGCGGTTTGTATCCGATCGATACGGCCAAATACAATGATTTAAGGGAAGCTCTTGAGAAGCTTGAACTGAATGACTCATCGCTTCAATATGAAGCAGAGACATCCCAAGCGCTCGGATTCGGTTTCCGCTGCGGATTTTTAGGTATGCTTCACATGGAAATCATTCAGGAGCGGATTGAGCGTGAGTTTAAAATCGACCTGATCACGACCGCGCCGAGCGTTATTTATGACGTTTATATGACGGACGGCGAAAAGGTTGTTGTTGACAACCCGTCCAACATGCCTGACCCACAAAAGATCGAAAGAATCGAGGAGCCGTATGTAAAAGCGACAATGATGGTGCCGAACGATTATGTCGGTGCGGTGATGGAGCTTTGCCAAGGAAAACGCGGCAATTTTATCGACATGCAATATTTAGACGCAAATCGTGTCAGCATTGTCTATGACATGCCATTAGCGGAAATCGTATATGAATTTTTTGATCAGCTGAAATCAAGCACAAAAGGCTACGCGTCCTTTGATTACGAACTGATCGGCTACAAACCGTCTAAACTCGTCAAGATGGACATTATGCTGAACGGAGAAAAAATCGACGCCCTTTCATTTATCGTGCATCGCGATTACGCGTACGAACGCGGAAAGGTAATTGTAGAAAAACTAAAAGAGCTCATTCCGCGCCAGCACTTTGAAGTACCGATTCAAGCGGCGATCGGCCAGAAAATCGTGGCCCGCTCTACCATTAAAGCGATGCGTAAAAACGTATTGGCTAAATGTTACGGAGGAGACATCTCACGGAAACGGAAGCTTCTTGAAAAACAAAAAGAAGGAAAACGCCGGATGAAGCAGGTCGGCTCAGTAGAAGTGCCGCAGGAAGCGTTTATGGCCGTTCTTAAAATGGATGACAGCCCGAAAAAATAACGGAAGCCGCCGCAGCCCCGCGCTGCGGCTTCTTTCTGTAAAGAAGAAGGTGTTTCAAAATGAAATCAGCTTATATTCATATTCCGTTTTGTGAGCATATCTGCCACTATTGCGATTTCAATAAATATTTTATTCAGAGCCAGCCTGTCGATGAGTACTTAAACTCACTCGAAAAGGAAATGATAAATACAATAGAACGGACGGGACGCCCTGATCTCCGCACGATTTTTATCGGGGGAGGCACGCCGACATCGCTCTCACCCGTCCAACTGGAAAAATTGATGGATTCCATTCACCGCGTGCTGAAGCCTTCTGACGGACTCATAGAATTTGCCGCGGAAGCGAATCCGGATGATTTATCCCCGGAAAAATTAAAAATCATGAAAAATGCCGGTATCAACCGGCTGAGCTTCGGTGTTCAAACCTTTGAAGATGAGCTTTTACAAAAAATCGGCAGAGTGCATAAACAAAAGGACGTATTCACTTCCTTTGAACGTGCGAGAGCTCTCGGCTTCGACAACATCAGTCTCGATTTAATGTTCGGCCTGCCGGGTCAGACGCTGGCCGATCTTGACAATTCCGTCAAAACGGCTTTGTCTCTTGATGCGGAGCACTATTCCGTTTACTCGCTGATCGTAGAGCCGAAAACGGTGTTTTATAATTTAATGCAAAAAGGCCGCCTGCATCTCCCCGCGCAAGAACAAGAGGCCGAGATGTATGAAACGGTCATGAGGCAGATGAGTGAAGCGGGCATCCGTCAATACGAGATCAGTAACTTTGCAAAGCCTGGATACGAGTCCCAGCATAATCTGACGTATTGGAGCAATGAAGAGTATTTCGGTTTTGGCGCAGGCGCTCACGGATATATCAGCGGCACGCGCACCGTCAACGCCGGGCCTGTGAAACATTACATGCAGCTCATCGAAGAAAAGGGGCTGCCTTACCGTGACACGCACGAGGTGACACGTGAGGAGCAGATTGAAGAAGAAATGTTCCTCGGTCTCAGAAAAATGTCCGGCGTACAAAAGCAAGCTTTTCTCGATAAATTCGGACGCTCGGTCGACGAACTGTTTCCCGATGTTCTCAAAGATTTAACCGAAAAAGGCCTGATCTGTGACACGGAAGAATCGGTTGCATTAACGCATGAAGGCAAATTATTAGGAAATGAGGTTTTTGGCGCTTTTTTGGGTGAGTTATAATTGACATTTTTCTTTTGGTTTGTTACTTTTGATATAGAATTAGCACTCGCTGACCTTGAGTGCTAACAGGGGTGATGATGATGTTAACAAATCGTCAGCTGTTGATCCTGCAAGTGATTATTAATGATTTTATACAATCGGCGCAGCCTGTAGGATCAAGAACTCTTTCAAAAAAAGACGAGATTACATTCAGCTCTGCAACGATCAGAAACGAGATGGCTGACTTGGAGGAATTGGGCTTTATTGAAAAAACCCATTCATCCTCAGGACGGATTCCGTCGGAAAAAGGGTACAGGTATTATGTCGATCATTTGCTGTCACCCGTCAAGCTGACAAAAACCGATCTGGATTTAATTCACTCGATATTTAAAGAAAAAATCTTCGAGCTGGAAAAAACAGTCCAAAAATCAGCGCAAATCCTGTCCGATCTGACAAACTACACATCGATTGTCCTCGGGCCGACGCTGAGCGAGAACTATCTTAAACAGATTCAAATCGTTCCGATCCAGCCGGATAAGGCGGTCGCCATCCTCGTCACGAACACGGGGCATGTCGAAAACCGCACCATCAATTTCCCGGCTAAAGTGGATTTGGCCGATATTGAAAAACTGGTCAATATACTAAACGATCGATTAGCGGGCGTGCCGATGGACGAACTGAATGAGCGCATTTTCAAAGAGGTTGTCACATATTTAAGGCAGCATATCGCCAACTATGACAGCATACTTGAATCGCTCCGCTCCACATTCCATCCGGCGGCCCACGTTGAGAAATTGTTTTTCGGCGGAAAGATCAACATGCTGAATCAGCCGGAGTTCCATGATATTGAAAGGGTCCGCTCGCTCTTATCTTTAATTGAAAAAGAGCAGGATGTTCTGAAGCTGTTTCAGTCATCAAAAGCCGGGATTTCAATCAAAATCGGGAAAGAAAACGACTACGAAGAAATGGAAAACTGCAGTTTAATCACGGCCACCTATACAGTTGATACGAAACAGATCGGATCAATCGCCATTATCGGGCCGACGCGCATGAATTATTCAAGAGTCGTCAGCCTGCTGCAGCACGTGACTTCGGACTTGTCAAAAGCATTCACAAGTTTGTATGATGAATAAGGGAATTTTGGCAATCATTTTCAGTCATCTTTTTACAGCATTTGAGGGAGGTGAACACAATGTCAGAAGAAAAACAAACCGCAGAACAGGTTGAAGCAGCAGAACAAGAAGAAGTGACAGAACAGGCAGAACAAGCCGCTTCACAAGAGCAGCATGAAGAAACGGCAGGTCAGGAAGAAGCCCTTCAGCACCAAATTGATGAATTGCAGGGTTTGCTTGATGAAAAAGAAAACAAGCTTTTGCGTGTTCAAGCAGACTTTGAAAACTATAAACGCCGCAGCCGCCTTGAAATGGAAGCTGCTCAGAAATACCGTTCTCAAAACGTCGTAACGGAAATCCTTCCGGCTCTCGACAACTTTGAACGGGCGTTACAGGTAGAAGCTGAAAGCGAGCAGACAAAAAGCTTGCTGCAAGGTATGGAAATGGTCCGCCGCCAGCTGATGGACGCACTTGAAAAAGAAGGCGTTGAAGCCATCGAAGCTGTCGGTCAGGAGTTTGATCCGAACCTTCACCAAGCCGTCATGCAGGTGGAAGATGAAAACTTCGGCAGCAATATTGTTATCGAAGAATTGCAAAAAGGCTACAAACTGAAGGATCGCGTCATCCGTCCTTCAATGGTAAAAGTGAATCAATAACTACATAGCAGGAGGTAATTCAAAGTGAGTAAAGTAATCGGAATTGACTTGGGTACGACAAACTCATGTGTGGCAGTGCTTGAAGGCGGAGAGCCTACAGTCATCGCCAACGCTGAAGGAAACCGTACGACTCCGTCAGTCGTTGCATTTAAAAACGGCGAGCGCCAAGTAGGGGAAGTGGCAAAACGCCAATCCATCACCAACCCTAACACAATCATGTCTGTTAAACGCCATATGGGTACTGACTATAAAGTGGAAATCGAAGGAAAAGACTACACGCCTCAAGAAGTGTCAGCTATTATCCTTCAGCATCTGAAAGCATATGCTGAAAGCTACCTCGGCGAAACAGTTTCAAAAGCCGTTATCACGGTTCCTGCATACTTCAACGATGCAGAGCGCCAAGCGACAAAAGATGCCGGTAAAATCGCCGGTCTTGAAGTAGAACGTATTATCAACGAGCCGACTGCAGCAGCGCTTGCATACGGACTTGATAAAACGGACGAAGACCAAACGATTCTTGTTTACGACCTTGGCGGCGGTACGTTTGACGTATCTGTTCTTGAACTTGGCGACGGCGTGTTTGAAGTCCGTTCAACTGCCGGTGACAACCGTCTTGGCGGGGACGACTTTGACCAAGTCATCATCGATCATCTCGTAGCAGAATTCAAAAAAGAAAACGGCATTGATCTTTCAAAAGACAAAATGGCGCTTCAGCGTTTGAAAGATGCGGCTGAGAAAGCGAAAAAAGATCTTTCCGGCGTTTCATCTACACAAATTTCTTTACCATTTATCACAGCGGGAGAAGCAGGCCCTCTTCACCTTGAGCTGACACTGACCCGCGCTAAATTCGAAGAGCTTTCCGCTCACCTTGTTGAGCGCACAATGGCTCCTGTCCGTCAGGCTCTTCAAGATGCGGATCTTTCTGCAAGCGAAATCGACAAAGTTATCCTTGTCGGCGGATCAACACGTATTCCTGCCGTACAGGAAGCAATCAAAAAAGAAACGGGTAAAGAAGCGCATAAAGGCGTAAACCCTGATGAAGTTGTAGCACTGGGTGCAGCGATTCAAGGCGGCGTCATCACGGGAGACGTAAAAGACGTTGTTCTTCTTGACGTTACACCGCTTTCTCTCGGTATTGAAACAATGGGCGGCGTGTTCACAAAACTGATCGACCGCAACACGACAATTCCGACGAGCAAGTCTCAAGTATTCTCAACTGCAGCTGACAACCAAACGGCTGTTGACATTCACGTGCTTCAAGGTGAGCGCCCGATGTCTGCCGACAACAAAACGCTCGGCCGCTTCCAGCTTACTGATATCCCGCCTGCACCGCGCGGCGTACCGCAAATCGAAGTTTCTTTCGATATTGACAAAAACGGTATCGTAAACGTAAGAGCGAAAGATTTAGGCACAGGAAAAGAACAAAACATTACTATCAAATCTTCTTCAGGTCTTTCTGATGATGAGATCGAACGCATGGTAAAAGAAGCGGAAGAAAACGCTGACGCTGATGCGAAAAGAAAAGAAGAAATCGAAGTCCGCAACGAAGCTGACCAGCTTGTGTTCCAAACGGAAAAAACATTAAAAGATCTGGAAGGCAAAGTGGACGAAGAGCAAGTGAAAAAAGCAAACGACGCGAAAGACGCGCTGAAAGACGCTATCGAGAAAAACGAAATTGAAGACATCAAAGCGAAAAAAGATGAGCTTCAAACAATCGTTCAAGAGCTTTCTATGAAGCTTTACGAGGAAGCGGCGAAAGCGCAGCAGGCTGAAGGCGGAGCAAACGCTGAAGGCAAAAAAGCGGATGACAACGTTGTCGATGCGGAATACGAAGAAGTAAAAGACGACGAAACGAAAAAATAAGTTCTTTCCCGCATGGCTATAGGCGGAAGAACACATAGCATATTCTGATTCAACAGACAGAAAGTCAAAGTCAGGCATCTCTTGGCTTTGACTTTTTTTCTTGCCCGGGATAAAAGGAATTGAAAAAACATAATTCAAAATGATACAATCTAATTTATGTGAGAAATTCGGGAGAGTGAAGCGAGATGAGTAAGCGTGATTACTATGAAGTGCTTGGGGTAAGTAAGAGCGCTTCAAAGGATGAAATCAAAAAAGCCTATCGGAAGCTTTCAAAAAAATATCATCCTGATATCAATAAAGAATCCGGAGCAGATGAAAAATTCAAAGAGGTAAAAGAAGCGTACGAAGCGCTCTCAGACGACCAAAAACGCGCTCAATATGACCAATTCGGCCATACAGACCCTAACCAGGGATTCGGCGGCGGTTTCGGAGGCGGCGGAGACTTCGGCGGCTTCGGTTTCGATGACATCTTCTCAAGCATCTTCGGAGGCGGCACGAGACGCCGTGACCCGAATGCGCCGCGGCAAGGCGCGGATCTGCAGTATACAATGACCCTGTCATTTGAAGACGCGGCTTTCGGGAAAGAAACGATCATTGAAATTCCGCGCGAAGAGAATTGCGAAACATGTAAAGGGTCTGGCGCGAAGCCGGGAACAAAGCCGGATACGTGCTCGCACTGCGGAGGTTCAGGCCAGCTGAACGTCGAACAGAACACGCCGTTTGGCAAAGTGGTTAACCGAAGAGTCTGCCACCACTGTGAAGGAACAGGAAAAATCATCAAAAACAAGTGTTCTGACTGCGGCGGCACGGGCAAAGTGAAAAAACGGAAAAAAATCAATGTCACGATTCCTGCCGGTGTGGATGACGGACAGCAGCTGCGCGTTCCGGGCCAAGGTGAACCGGGCGTAAACGGAGGGCCTGCGGGAGATCTGTTTGTCGTATTCCATGTGCGCGCCCACGAGTTCTTTGAGCGCGACGGAGACGATATTTATTGCGAAATGCCGTTAACGTTTGCCCAAGCGGCACTCGGAGACGAAGTGGAAGTGCCGACGCTTCACGGAAAAGTGAAATTGAAAATACCTGCCGGCACACAAACAGGCACGAAATTCAGATTAAGAGGCAAAGGCGTTCAGAACGTCCGGGGCTACGGACAAGGCGACCAGCACATTGTCGTCCGCGTCGTCACACCGACGAATCTGACAGACAAACAAAAAGACATCATCCGCGAGTTCGCTGAAGTCAGCGGAAACCTGCCGGATGAACAAGAAATGAGTTTCTTTGACAAAGTAAAACGCGCATTTAAAGGCGAGTAATGATTGGATAGGAGTTGGTAGTTTTGAAATGGTCCGAAATCAGCATTCACACAACACATGAAGCGGTCGAACCCATCTCAAATATTTTGCATGAAGCTGGTGCGAGCGGGGTTGTCATCGAAGATCCGCTTGATTTAATGAAAGAGCGTGAGAATGTTTACGGGGAAATCTACCAGCTCGACCCCAATGATTACCCCGATGAGGGTGTCATTGTCAAAGCGTATCTGCCGATCAACAGTTTCCTCGGCGAAACGGTGGACGGCATTAAAGAGACGATTAATAATCTGCTTTTGTACGACATTGATTTGGGCAGAAACACAATCACCATTTCTGAAGTTAATGAAGAAGAATGGGCGACAGCTTGGAAAAAGTATTATCATCCTGTGAAAATTTCTGAAAAGTTCACGATCGTTCCCACTTGGGAAACGTACACACCTGTTCATACAGATGAACTGATTATTGAAATGGATCCGGGTATGGCATTCGGTACGGGAACGCATCCGACAACCGTTCTGTGCATTCAGGCGCTTGAGCGCATCGTTCAAAAAGGCGACCGTGTCATTGATGTCGGCACCGGTTCAGGAATTTTAAGCATCGCGGCCGCCATGCTTGAGGCCGAATCGGTTCATGCGTATGACCTTGATCCGGTCGCTGTTGAAAGCGCGCGACTGAATGTGAAATTGAACAAAGTGAGTGATACGGCCGAAGTGAAGCAGAACAATTTGTTAGACGGCATCACGGGCGAACATGATGTCATTGTCGCAAATATTTTGGCGGAAGTGATTCTCCGCTTTACATCACAGGCGTACGACCTGCTCAAAGACGGAGGCCATTTTATTACTTCAGGCATTATCGGCCAGAAAAAACAGGAAGTAAAAGAAGCGTTGGAAAAAGCCGGCTTTACCATCACAGAAATTCTGTCTATGGAAGATTGGGTCAGCATCATCGCGAAAAAATAACAGTTAGTAGGTGTCACAGCGTATGCAACGATATTTTATCGAGCTCACGAAGCAGGAGATGGACGAAACTCCCGATTTTCAAATCACGGGGGAAGACGTCCACCATATAGCGAACGTCATGAGAATGAGTGCGGGCGGCCGGATTATCTGCTGTTCGAAAGACGGCCATGAAGCGTTATGCCTGCTTAAAGAGGTTTCTAAAGATCATATATCATGCAGCATTGCTGAGTGGACGGGTGAAAACCGTGAACTGCCGTTAAAAATCAGGATCGCAAGCGGCCTCCCGAAAGGCGATAAGCTTGAATGGATTATCCAAAAAGGGACCGAGCTGGGGGCTAGTATGTTCATCCCCTTTCAGGGCGCCAGATCCGTCGTTAAGCTAGACGACAAAAAGGCAAAGAAAAAGCGGGAGAGATGGGCGAAAATCGCGAAGGAAGCGGCGGAGCAATCGTACCGCAATGAAATTCCCGAAGTGAAAACCGTTCATACGTTCCGGCAGCTGCTTGAAATGGCGGAGAATGTCGATAAATGTGTCGTTGCATACGAGGAGTCATCAAAGCAGGGAGAAACGGGCGCTTTCGCTGCGGAGCTCAAAAGCCTTCCGCAAGGTTCGTCTCTTTTAATCGTATTCGGCCCTGAAGGCGGTCTGACTGAGTCTGAAGTTCATCAGCTTTCAGAAAAAGGCGCCGTCTTATGCGGCCTCGGACCGAGAATTTTACGGACTGAAACTGCGCCTCTTTACGCGTTAAGCGCAGTTTCCTATCATACAGAGTTATTAAGAGGTGATCAGTAATGGCAACTGTTGCTTTTCATACCCTTGGCTGCAAGGTCAACCATTATGAAACAGAAGCAATCTGGCAGCTGTTTAAAGATGCGGGTTATGAACGAAAAGAATTCGAACAGACAGCAGATGTATATGTCATTAATACATGTACGGTAACAAACACGGGAGATAAAAAAAGCCGTCAAGTCATCAGACGGGCGATCCGCCAAAATCCTGACGGCGTCATCTGCGTAACAGGGTGCTATGCGCAAACCTCTCCGGCGGAAATTATGGCCATCCCGGGTGTTGACATCGTCGTCGGCACGCAGGATCGTGAAAAAATGCTCGGTTACATTGAGCAGTACAGGGAAGAGCGCCAGCCGATCAACGGCGTCGGCAATATTATGAAAGCACGCGTGTTTGAAGAGCTGGATGTTCCCGCTTTTACTGACCGCACAAGAGCGTCGTTAAAAATCCAAGAGGGCTGCAACAACTTCTGTACTTTCTGCATTATCCCTTGGGCGCGCGGCCTGCTTCGTTCCCGCGATCCGGAAGAAGTCATTAAACAGGCGCAGCAGCTGGTGGATGCCGGCTATAAAGAAATCGTCCTGACGGGGATTCATACGGGCGGCTACGGCGAAGATATGAAAGATTATAATTTCGCCAAGCTTCTCCGCGAGCTTGATACACGTGTAGAAGGACTGAAGCGGATCAGAATTTCATCTATTGAAGCAAGCCAAATCACTGATGAAGTGATTGAAGTGCTGGATGCGTCTGATAAAATCGTCCGTCACCTTCATATCCCGATTCAGTCAGGATCAAACACCGTTCTGAAACGGATGAGACGCAAATATACGATGGAATTTTTCGCGGACCGTTTAAATAAGCTGAAAGAAGCGCTGCCGGGTCTTGCCGTCACATCTGATGTCATCGTCGGTTTCCCGGGAGAAACGGAAGAAGAATTTATGGAAACATACCGGTTCATTAAAGAACATAAGTTTTCAGAGCTTCACGTATTCCCTTACAGCAAACGCACCGGAACACCTGCGGCCAGAATGGAAGACCAGGTTGACGAGAACGTGAAAAACGAACGGGTGCATAAGCTGATTGCGCTGTCTGACCAGCTTGCAAAAGAATACGCCTCCGATTATGAAGGAGAGGTTCTGGAAATCATTCCTGAAGAGACGTTTAAAGAGTCTGATGAAGACGGCATGTTCGTCGGCTATACGGACAATTACATGAAAGTCGTCTTCAAAGGCACGGAAGATCTAATCGGCAAACTTGTCAAAGTCAAAATTCAAAAAGCGGGCTATCCGTATAACGAAGGACAATTCGTCCGCGTCGTTGAGGATGAAATGACCCGAAACATGCGCATGTCTTCATAACAGATAAAAAAACCGGTGCCTTCCCGCATCGGTTTTTTTACGGTTTCGGAGGAATCAGCCTGTCAATCAGCCGGTAAAACAAATGTGTGAACGGCAGAAACAATAAGGCGGTGACTACGTTAAATAACAGGCTGAAATGCGCAATCATCTGCGCGGGATCATCAGACAGGCGCTCCGTAAAACCTGCTGATGCGGACAGGAAGGGAAATACGAGCAGCACGCCGAGAATATTAAACACAACGTGAGCACCGGCGGTCTGTCTGGCGGCATAACCGCCTGAAACAGCAGCCATGACGGCCGTGACGCATGTCCCGATATTAGATCCCAGAACGACGCTGACCGCTTGTTCAATGCCGATCACCCCTTCGTTCATAAAACTCATCAAAATGCCGATGCAGACGGAGCTTGAATGAATGATTGCCGTCAATATCATGCCGATAAAAAGAGCGGACCAGCTCGAATCATTCACATGTCGCAAAACCTCCGCCCCCGCCTTCATTTCTGTCAGCGGAACGGCGAGCCGGCTGAAGCATGTGATGCAAAAAAAGATGATGCCGAGACCGAGGAAGCTTATGCCGATCTGCCTGAACGGATATTTACGGAGGAGGATAAACACAAGGCCTCCGATAAAAAGCACCCAAATGAGCACATCCATCTTTATGGCTAAAAACTCCGTCGTAAACGTGGAGCCGACATTCGTGCCGAGAATCATCGGAATGGTCCGTTTAAAAGATAAAGCGCCTGCGCTGACAAAGCCGATGACAATGACCATGAAGGCTGAGCTGCTCTGAAGAAAACCGGTGAACACGATGCTTATGAGAAAAGCTTTCAAAGGGTGGTCGGTAAATAAGAGCAGGCTTTTCTCAATTTTTGAATACGTTAATGCGATCAGCCCCTTCCTGAGCAGGCTCATTCCGAGTAAAAAAACCAGGATAAGTGCGGTAAAGAGAATCAGTATCATCAAACGAAACACCCCTTTCCATCATTATATAGACAAGCAGCCTTATTCATGACGGAAAAGTGAGCTCGCTTAGTTGACCTGACTGATGGCTTATATTATAATGTCAAAGTACATGTTTATATATGTATCTTTTTAAAGGTAGTCGATTGGTGTATTCGGAGGGAGGGAAAGAGAATGTCAAAAACGGTCGTTAGAAAAAACGAATCGCTTGAAGATGCTCTTCGTCGCTTCAAACGCAGTGTATCAAAGACAGGTACTTTGCAAGAAGCAAGAAAGCGCGAATTTTATGAAAAACCTAGCGTAAAGCGCAAGAAAAAGTCAGAAGCTGCTAGAAAACGCAAATTCTAAAAGAGGGTGGATTTATGAGTCTTCTTGAGCGACTTAACCAAGATATGAAGCTGTATATGAAAAGCCGTGAGAAAGACAAACTGACTGTCGTTCGAATGGTGAAAGCTTCACTTCAAAACGAAGCAATTAAGCTTAAGAAAGACAGTTTGACCGAGGATGAGGAACTTACTGTCCTATCTCGTGAACTTAAGCAACGTAAAGACTCCCTCCATGAATTTTCAAACGCTAATCGTTTAGATTTAGTAGATAAAGTTCAAAAAGAGCTGGACATTTTAGAAGTTTATTTACCGAAGCAGCTTTCTGAAGAAGAGCTGCAGACAATCGTAAATGAAACCATCGCTGAAGTCGGTGCGAGCTCCAAAGCGGACATGGGCAAAGTGATGAGTGCTATTATGCCTAAAGTAAAAGGTAAAGCTGACGGCAGCGTAATTAACAGACTTGTCAGCAGTCAATTATCTTAATTGACAAGAAAAAAGACATCTTTCCTTGAGAGATGTCTTTTTTTATACATAAAAAAATGAAACTAAAGTACATTTGTTACGTATATAAAGAAGAACGAAACGGGAAGGAGGGTATATTTGCCTTGTTCCGAAAAAAAACCGGAATTGCTGTTGCTCTATTGGGCTTATTTGTATTATCTTTATTAGGGGTTCAATTGAACGCGAAAGCTGATCACCCATCGGTTTATGTCATCCCGGTTGAGAAAAATGTCGAACAGGGGCTCGCCTCGTTTTTATCGCGTTCTTTCAAAGAAGCGAAGGAGTCCGGCGCGTCACACATTATTCTTGACATCAATACACCGGGAGGCGCCGTTCAATCAGCCTTGGATATTGCGGATATCATCGGCCGCGCGGATGTGCCTGTTACCGCTTACGTTAATAAACGGGCGCTTTCTGCCGGAGCGTATATAGCGCTCCAGGCAGATGAAATCTATATGGCGCCGGGCGGAAAAATGGGTGCCGCAGCCATCATCGACGGAAAGGGAAACGCGGCAGACAAAAAGGCCCAATCACTGTGGCATGCAGAAATGGAGGACGCAGCGGTTAAAAACAACCGAAATCCGAAATACGCCCTGGCCATGGCAGATCCCGCCATTAATGCAAAGGAAGCGGGCGCCCCAAAGGGAAAACTGCTGACACTGACAGCTGAAAAAGCCAAGGAAGTCGGATATTCGGAGGGCACGGTTTCAGACCTTGATTCTTTATATACAAAGCTCGGTTTTGACATAGCGGATGTTCACCATGCAGAAGAAGGTTTCGTCGGCAAACTGGGCAGATGGCTGACAAATCCGTTTGTTGTCCCCGTCTTATTAACGCTTGCTTTGCTTGGTTTGACCATTGAATTGTTCTCGCCGGGCCTCGGGATACCGGGTGCCGTCGGACTGACGGCCATCCTGCTGTTTTTCACCGGGCATATCGCTGCCGGATTCGCCGGCTATGACAGCGTATTCTTATTTTGCGCGGGCTTGGTTTTTATCCTTTTAGAGATATTTCTGCCCGGAGGCATAATCGGTCTTATCGGTATTGCAGGCGTCATCGCGAGCCTCTTTCTCGCTGCGGGCAGCTTTACCGTAATGGCGGTTTCTCTCTTGATCGCCATTGCTGTGTCTATTACAGCCTTTATCATATTAACAAGGGTGTTGGGGAAACGAATGAAATTCTTTAAAAAATTAATATTAACTGATTCAACAAGCACGGAGAGCGGTTATGTTTCAAATCAGAACCGGACGGAGCTGTTGGGAAAAGTCGGCGTTACCGCTACAGCCCTCAGACCGTCAGGCACCGTCATTATTGATGATGAACGTCTGGATGTCGTCTCGGAAGGATCATTCACTGAAAAAGACAGACAGGTGAAAGTAGTGAAAGCGGAAGGCTCACGCATTGTCGTGAGAGAAATATAGATGATAACCTTGAGGAGGAATTAGATGGAACTGTCAAGTTTGGCGATTTTAGCATTAGTTGCTGCTGCCATTATTGTGTTAGCCATATTCTTCACCTTTGTACCGGTGATGCTATGGATTTCGGCGCTTGCGGCAGGAGTCAGAATCAGCATTTTCACTTTGGTCGGGATGAGGCTGCGGCGCGTCATACCAAGCCGCGTTGTCAATCCGTTAATTAAAGCGCACAAAGCCGGCCTGTCCGCAACAACAAATCAGCTCGAAAGCCATTATCTGGCCGGAGGTAATGTCGACAGGGTGGTCAATGCCCTGATTGCGGCACAGCGCGCCAATATTGAGCTGTCATTTGAACGCTGCGCAGCCATTGACCTGGCCGGGCGTGACGTATTGGAAGCCGTACAGATGAGCGTCAATCCAAAGGTCATTGAAACACCGTTTATCGCGGGTGTCGCCATGGACGGAATTGAAGTAAAAGCAAAAGCCAGAATCACGGTAAGAGCCAATATTGAGCGCCTTGTCGGAGGAGCGGGAGAAGAGACGGTTGTCGCCCGTGTCGGAGAAGGGATTGTCTCGACAATCGGTTCTTCACACAATCATAAAAAAGTGCTTGAAAACCCTGATATGATTTCGCAGACTGTACTTGGCAAAGGGCTGGATTCAGGCACCGCATTTGAAATTCTTTCGATTGACATCGCCGACGTGGATATCGGCAAAAACATCGGAGCGATTCTTCAGACGGATCAGGCAGAAGCAGACAAAAACATTGCGCAGGCCAAAGCCGAAGAGCGCCGTGCCATGGCGGTCGCCCAAGAGCAGGAAATGCGCGCTCGCGTAGAAGAAATGCGTGCGAAAGTCGTGGAAGCAGAAGCCGAAGTGCCGCTTGCGATGGCAGAAGCGTTGCGTGAAGGAAACATCGGCGTCATGGACTATATGAACATAAAAAATATCGACGCGGATACGGACATGAGGGATTCTATCGGCAAGCTGACGAATGACCAGCAAGATGAAGACCAACAATAACCTCTCTATTAAGGAGGGAGCCGCTATATGCACGAGATTCTGACAAATCCGCTCGTCATTGCCGCCGTCATCGGCATTATATCGGCAATATTCGGCAAGAAAAACAAAGATGAAAAACGTCCGCCGGGTACACGTCCCGGAAATCAGGCAAAAAAGCAGGATCAAAAACAGCCGCAGAAAGAGCATAAGCCAAAAGCGGAAGAATTGCCTGCCGTTTCAGAAGAGAACCCTTTTGAGCAAAAAAGAAGGGAAGCTGAAAAGCGCCTAGCGGAGACGGAGCAGATGTTTAACGGGCTCGAACATAAGCTGACATCCGCACGCGCACGAAACGCGTCTCTGAAGAAATCAGCCCTCAAAATAAATAAAGAAACTGCGGTCCAAGGCATTATATTCAGTGAGGTTTTGGGTCCGCCCCGTGCAAAAAAACCGCACCGGACCATGCGGAACATCGGTAAAAAATAAAGTGTTAGAACCCCTTTTCAAATCATACATATGAGATGAAAGGGGGTTCTTTTTTTATGGGGCAAAGAAAGAATCGTGTAAAGGCATGGCTGACAAGAGCATTGGAAATTCCCCCGGACGTTATGATGGATCTGCCTCGTATTACGATGGTCGGCAGGCTTCATATCTACATAGAGAATCACAGAGGCCTCCTGCTGTTCAGTGAAGAAGAAGTCAGGCTGATGCTCAAGCAGGGGCAGTGTATCATATCAGGAAAAAACTTGGTCATTAAGGCAATCCTTCCTGAGGAAATCCTTTTGGAAGGCACGATAGATCACGTACGATATGTCGATTCATAAAGCCGGGGGGAAATAATGTGAAAAACAAATGGCTGTCATTTTTTTCGGGTAAAGTCCAAGTGGAAGTCAAAGGAAAAGGGATTGAACGGCTGCTGAATGAATGCACGAGAAACGGAATCGCCATCTTTGCGGTGAAAAAAAAGCAAGACTGTGTTCTGCTGATGATTCAGCTTCAAGATGTACATGCTTTCAGAAGAGTCATCAGAAAACATGAATGCAAAGCAAGCTTTACAAAAAGAAAGGGTCTTCCCTTTCTGCTTCTCAAATCAAAATTAAATCTGGGCTTCACTGCGGGATTTGTGATATTTTTTGTTATATTGTTTCTTTTGTCCAACATGATTTGGGAAATTGATATTAAAGGGGCCAAGCCAGAGACCGAGCATCAGATGGTAAAGCATCTTGAAGAAATCGGTGTGAAAAAAGGCCGTTTGCAATTTTTAATGATGACGCCGGAGAAAATTCAAAAATCATTAACAAACGGCATCGATAATATTACGTGGGTCGGTGTGGAATTGAACGGGACAGCCCTTCATATGAAAGTGGTCGAAAAGAACGAACCGACAAAAGAAAAGTACGTAAGCCCCCGCCATATCGTTGCCAAAAAGAAGGCGGTCATCAAAAGGATGTTCGTGCAAAAGGGGCAGCCGATGGCTTTTGTGAACGATCATGTTGACAAAGGACAGCTCCTCGTCTCAGGACTGATCGGAAATGAAGACCGGAAAGTCGCCTCAAAAGCGGAAATTTACGGAGAAACATGGTACAAGTCAGAAGTAACCGTGCCCCTTGAAACATCATTTACGCTATATACGGGTAAAGTAAGGACGAAGCACAAGCTGTCTTTCGGATCATGGGGCGTGCCTTTTTGGGGCTTTGAATTTAATGAGAAGCCGCTGAAACATCCAAAAACAGAGGAAGAAAAGCATCCGTTTCAATTTCTGGGGATGAAGCTTCCGGTTTCTTACGTTCAAGAACAGACAAGGGAAAGTGAAACATCCGTGCGGACTTATACGAAAGGCGAAGCGGTTCAGGCCGGTATCAAAATGGGAAGACAAGATGTAGAAAAGCGATTAAACGGCAGCGGAGAGGTGGAAAGTGAAAAAGTTTTGCACCAATCCGTTGAGAATGGTAAAGTAAAGTTGATTATTCTCTACCAAGTTATAGAAGATATCGTTCAAACCACACCTATTGTTCAGGGAGACTAAAGAATGGCAGAACATTTACTTGCGATTAATCACAAACTGAAAAGCCCGGACGAAGCACTTTCTTTGTTCGGCAGCCAAGATGCCTTTTTACATTTAATGGAGAAGGATCTGGGCATTAGCCTCATCACACGCGGTGAAACCATTTACGTTTCCGGGAATGATGAAACATTTGAGATCGCTGACAGATTATTGGGCTCGCTCCTTACTTTAATTCGCAAGGGGATCGAGATTTCGGAACGTGATGTGCTGTATGCCGTGAAAATGGCAAAAAAAGATGAACTGGACTATTTTGAAAGCATGTATGAAGAGGAAATAACGAAAACGGCAAAAGGCAAACCGATCCGTGTCAAAACCATCGGCCAAAGAGAATATGTGGCGGCGATGAAGAAAAACGACATGGTGTTCGGCATCGGGCCGGCGGGAACCGGCAAAACTTATTTGGCGGTCGTAAAAGCGGTGCACGCTTTAAAAAACGGCCACATTAAAAAAATTATTTTAACAAGACCCGCTGTGGAAGCCGGCGAGAGCCTCGGTTTTCTGCCCGGAGATTTAAAGGAAAAAGTAGATCCTTATCTGCGCCCGCTGTATGACGCGCTCCATGATGTGCTCGGAAGCGACCATACGGAGCGTCTTATGGAGAGAGGGGTTATCGAAATCGCCCCGCTTGCCTATATGAGAGGGCGGACGCTTGACGACGCGTATGTGATTCTTGATGAAGCCCAGAATACCACCCCCGCTCAAATGAAAATGTTTTTGACGAGATTGGGTTTTGGCTCTAAAATGATCATTACGGGCGACGTAAGCCAAATTGACCTGCCGAAAGGCGTCACATCGGGACTTGCAGTGGCGAAGGACATGCTGAAGGACGTAAACGGCATCTCCGTGATTGAACTTGACCAGACAGATGTGGTCAGGCATCCGCTTGTTGCAAAAATTATTGAAGCTTATGATAAGCAAAAGTAATGCAAAAATGACCCGATCTCCCGTTATCGGGTCATTTTTATATGATGTGTTCCTGATGTTTCAGGGAGGAGGTTCTTGTTTTGAAAAAGAAGGGAAAGGGCAAAAGCGCCCGGGAACGGTTCCGCAGTTTCAGACATGCCCGCTCAGCCCATGTGCTGCTGTACCTGCTGCTTTCAGCGATCATGTTTGGTTTGCTCTTTATTCATGTAAAACCTGAATCACTTAATTTGGATTTGTTTGCAGTCAGTGATAAGACGATTTACGCGCCCGCCACAGTTGAAGATCAGCAGGCGACGGAATCGAAAAAACAGGCGGCCGAAGATGCGGTGGAAGATCAATACACCCTGAAAAAAGGCTATACCGACAATCGGCTTGACCTGATCACTTCCATTTTTGACAGCATCGGCGAAGTGAAAAAAGATGCGGAAAAAGACAAAAAGTCACCTTCGGAAAAATCACTGGTCAAATCGGTGAAAAACAAGCTGACACAGGATGTCAATGAATCCGTCTCGGAAGATGCCATTAAATCGCTTCTCCATGCAAACAATGAAGATTTCTCATTTGTGAGGGATTCCGTCATTACTGCGGTGAATACGGTGATGAGCAGTGAAATTCCTTCTGAAAAGCTTGCCGAAGCGAAGGATAAGGTCGCAAAAGAGCTGAAAAGCGCTTCTGTGCCGTCAAAATATTTAGCGGCTGCGACTGAAATCGGAAAATACGCGGTCATCCCGAATTACGTTTTTGATCCGAAAGCGACCGATGAAAAACGCCAGGAAGCGTCAGACAGCGTCCAGCCGGTACAGATCAAACAGGGACAGGTTCTCGTGGAAGAGAATGACCTGATTGACCGGGAAGTATACAGGAAGCTTGAACTGACGGGTCTTTTGAATAATTCCAACCTGTTAAAACCGATCAGCGGTCTCCTTCTGATGATCGGCCTGTTTATTGCCACGCTTGTCTACTATTTTGAGAAACAGCAGCAGGAGCTTAAGCTGAAAAATAAATCTCTTTTGCTGTTTTCTATCATTACAACGCTTATTCTCGTCATTATGGAAGTCGTCAGTCTCTTTCAGAAGATTGAATACACCAATATCGGCTATCTTGTGCCGATCGCCGCCGGCGCGATTTTAATCAGGCTGCTGCTCAATGAAAGGCTCGCCATTTTAGGAAGCATCATTCTGGCGATCTGCGGCAGTATGATGTTTAATCAGGGTGTGACGGGAACATTTAATTACGTCATCGGCATTTACTATTTAATCAGCAGCATTTCAGGCATTTTGTTTTTGGGAAAACATAATGCGAGATCAAAAATATTGCAGACGGGACTGTTCGTCTCATTTATTAATATGATTATCGTGCTGTCGCTTTTATTAATACAAAATACGGCGCTGTCACCGGTTGAAATCGGAACGCTTATGCTGATGGGGGTCGTCTCGGGACTTGCTTCATCCGTTTTGATTATCGGTCTGATGCCGTTTTTTGAGACGGGATTCGGCATTCTTTCAACAATGAGGCTGATTGAACTGTCTAATCCGAATCATCCCCTGCTTCGAAAGATTTTAACGGAAACACCCGGTACATATCATCACAGCGTCATGGTGGCAAATCTGTCGGAAGCGGCTTGTGAAGCCGTAGGGGCAAACGGTCTTTTAGCACGGGTCGGAGCGTATTATCACGATCTCGGAAAAACGAAACGTCCGCAATATTTTATTGAAAATCAGATGAATATGGATAATCCGCATGACAAGCTGTCTCCGCAGCTCAGCAAAAATATCATTATCGCACATACGACAGACGGTGCGAATATGCTCAGAAGCTATAAGTTTCCGAAAGAGCTTGTGGATATCGCGGAGCAGCATCACGGAACGTCCCTTTTAAAATTCTTTTATTATAAAGCGAAAGAAAAGGGCGACCAGATTACAGAGAAAGAGTTCCGCTACCCGGGGCCGAAGCCGCAATCGAAAGAAGCGGCTATTATCTCAGTGGCCGACAGCGTTGAAGCCGCCGTCCGTTCCATGCATAATCCCAATCCCGAGCGGATCGAAAAACTGGTGCGGGGAATTATATCCGATAAGCTTCAGGACGGACAATTCTCAGAATGTGATCTCACGTTCCGAGAACTGGATACGATCGCAAAAACACTATGTGCGACTTTAAAAGGAATTTTCCACTCCCGGATTGAATATCCGGAGGCTACGAAGAAGGTGAAATAAATGAGTTTACTCATAGATATTGTTGATGAAACGAACAGCGTCTCAGCTGATGCGCTCCAAGAAGTGGAGAAGCTGCTCCAATTCGCGGCGGAAAAAGAAGGCGTTCAGGACCAGGCTGAAGTATCGGTCACGATTGTGACAAATGAGGAAATCAGAGAAATCAACAGAGACTACCGGGGAAAAGACACTCCGACTGACGTCATTTCGTTTGCGCTTGAAGAAGAAGGCGAAGACGAGGTTGAAATCGTAGGCGCCGACATGCCGCCTGTTTTAGGAGATATTATCATCAGCGCTGACAGAACGAAAGAGCAGGCGGAAGAGTACGGCCATTCGTTTATGAGAGAGCTCGGTTTTCTGGCCGTGCACGGCTTTTTGCATTTGCTTGGCTATGATCACATGACAAAAGAAGAAGAGGAAGAAATGTTTTCAAAGCAAAAGGATTTGCTGGATGAGTATGGACTCACGAGATCATAAAAACGAGTGGAGCAGGTTCCTGAAGAGCTTTGTCCATGCATGGAGGGGAATCTGGAAAACGGCGCGGTCAGAGCGGAATTTTCAATTTCATATTACCGCGGCCTGCGCCGTTATCGTTTGCGGTTTTCTCACCGGGCTGAGCACAGCCGAATGGGCCGTTGTTTTGGTGCTGATCGGAGGGATGCTTGCTTTGGAGCTTTTAAATACGGCGATAGAGCATGTTGTGGATTTAGTTACCGATCAGTATCACCCGCTCGCAAAAGCGGCAAAGGACGCGGCCGCCGGAGCCGTTTGCGTCTTTGCCGTGATATCGTGTATCATTGGTTTACTCATCTTCTTGCCGAAGATATGTTAGCAGAAGATTCTTACAATTATTTTACATTGCCAAAAATGGGCGTGAAAAACCAATCATAATTATGTAAAATAAAAGTGACAGCGGTATCATACAGGATAAAGGTAAGAGAGGAATTAAGTACACATGAACAGACAAGAATTGATTGCAGAAGCATTAAAAGCGCGGGACACAGCGTATGTGCCGTATTCAAATTTCAGAGTGGGAGCCGCTCTTCTTACCAAAGACGGAAAAGTGTACAGAGGCTGCAACATCGAAAATGCAGCATACAGCATGTGCAACTGTGCTGAACGCACGGCGATATTCAAAGCTGTTTCCGAGGGGGATACGGAATTTGCGATGCTCGCCGTGGCTGCGGATACTCCGGGACCGGTTTCGCCGTGCGGAGCCTGCAGACAAGTAATTTCCGAGCTGTGCTCAAAGGATATGCTTGTTATTCTGACCAACTTACAAGGACAAATAAAAGAAATGACTGCGGAAGAATTATTGCCGGGCGCATTTTCATCGGAGGATTTACATGACGAACGAAAGCTTTAAATCAGGATTTGTATCTATCATCGGAAGGCCGAATGTAGGAAAGTCTACCTTTTTAAACAGGGTCATCGGTCAAAAGATCGCCATCATGAGCGACAAACCCCAGACGACAAGAAATAAAGTCCAAGGGGTGCTGACAACCGGCACGTCGCAGACCATTTTTATTGATACACCGGGCATTCACAAACCAAAGCACAAGCTTGGCGACTTTATGATGAAAGTGGCGCAGAATACGCTGAAAGAAGTTGACTTGGTGTTATTTATGATTAACGCCGAAGAAGGGTACGGAAAAGGCGACGAGTTTATCATTGAAAAGCTCGGACAGACGTCTACACCGGTTTTTCTGATCGTAAACAAAATTGATAAGATCCACCCTGACCAGCTGCTTCTTTTAATTGATGAGTACCGTACGCGCTATCCGTTTAAGGAAATCGTGCCGATCTCAGCTTTGGAAGGGAACAACGTCGAAACCCTTCTCGCGCAGATTGAAGCGTATTTACCGGAAGGGCCTCAGTTCTATCCGAGCGATCAGGTGACTGACCATCCTGAGCGGTTCATTATTTCTGAACTGATCAGAGAAAAGGTGCTCCATCTGACAAGGGAAGAAGTGCCGCACAGCATCGCTGTCGCTATCGAGTCCATTAAAGGGCAGGAAAACGGCTCCGTCCATGTCGCTGCCACCATTGTGGTCGAGCGGGATTCTCAAAAAGGCATCGTCATCGGCAAAAAAGGAGCGCTTCTGAAAGAAGTCGGCAAAAGAGCGCGGGCTGATATTGAAGCTCTTTTGGGCTCACGCGTTTACCTGGAATTATGGGTGAAGGTGCAGAAGGACTGGCGGAATAAAATGTCTCAGCTGCGTGATTTCGGCTTCAAAGAGGATGAATATTAATTCATCTAAGGCGCATGCCTGAGGTGTGAGATTACCTCACAGAAGCAGGGATTCGTTAGCAAAATTTGTTTAACATGAAAAGGAGGACATCAGGTCAAGATAAGGGTAAGAATTTGGATTTGCAAGCTAGTTTAATGATGAAAGGTGGGTTTTTTGTGTTGAATTTTACCTGGAACGTATTTTCTCAAACAGGAAGTGTTGATACGTACCTTCTTTTTAAAGAACTGGAAAAAGAGAACCTGGAAAGACCCGAAGAACCGGAAGATGAGCTAGCCCGAATTGATTTTCCAATTTTGTAAACCTCTTGGCCCCTCCCATTGTTGGAAGGTGCGGAAATGCTGACTAAATGTGAAGGAATCGTGCTCCGTACGAATGACTACGGGGAGACGAATAAAATCGTGACATTGCTGACGAGGGAACACGGCAAAATCGGCGTCATGGCAAGGGGCGCCAGGAAGTCAGCCAGCCGGCTGTCAGCAGTCAGCCAGCCGTTTTTGTACGGGTCATTTTTAATGCAAAGAACATCAGGACTCGGCACGCTCCAGCAGGGTGAAATGATTCTCAGCATGAGAACGATCAGAGAAGATTTATTTTTGACGGCGTATGCCGCTTTTATCGCTGAACTCACTGACAAAGGAACGGAAGAGAAGAAACCGAACCCCTATTTATTCGAATTGATTCTCGAATCCTTTAAGAGGCTGAATGACGGGACTGACCCGGACGTGATCACCTTCATCGTGCAGATGAAAATGCTCGGCGTCATGGGGCTGTATCCGGAGCTGAATCATTGTGTCCACTGCAAAAGCGGGGAAGGGACGTTTCATTTTTCGATAAGAGATAACGGGTTTATCTGCCACCGCTGCTTTGAAAAGGATCCGTACAGAGTTCCGATTTCGCCGCAAACGGCAAGGCTGCTAAGGCTTTTTTATTACTTTGATATCGGAAGGCTCGGCAGCGTCTCGTTAAAACAGGAAACCAAAAATGAAATTAAACGGGTCATTGATCTGTATTACGAAGAATATTCAGGACTTTATTTAAAGTCAAAACGGTTTTTAGATCAGATGGAAAGCATGAAGAACCTTTTGGATGAAAACAAAAGTTGACATTCTGCCCATCTTTTTATATGATCATTTATTATAAAATATGTTGCAGTGACAGAAAGAAGTACTTGCGTCCAACTCATACAAGCGACCTTAGGGCAGTGTAAGCTAAGGATGAGCGCGCAACGAAAGGCATTCTCGAGCAACCCTTTAAAAAGAGGCTGAGTGATTCACATCCTCAGCAACTAGGGTGGAACCGCGGGAGAACTCTCGTCCCTATGTTTGCGGCCGGCAAGCATAGAGACGGGAGTTTTTTGGTTGCCGCCGCACTTGTAAAAGAATGGAGAAAGTGGAGGTGCTTGAAATGAACATTCAAGATATGATTTTAACCTTGCAGAAGCACTGGTCGAATGAAGGCTGTGTGCTCATGCAGTCGTACGATGTGGAGAAAGGCGCAGGCACAATGAGCCCGTATACATTTTTACGAAGCATCGGGCCGGAACCGTGGAGAGTGGCTTACGTTGAGCCGTCCAGGCGGCCTGCGGACGGACGGTACGGTGAAAACCCGAACAGGCTCTATCAGCATCACCAATTCCAAGTCATTATCAAGCCGTCGCCTGATAACATTCAAGAGCTTTACCTTGATTCATTGCGTGCGCTCGGCATTGACCCGCTTGAACATGATATCCGTTTCGTAGAAGACAACTGGGAAAACCCGTCTTTAGGCTGTGCAGGTCTCGGCTGGGAAGTATGGCTTGACGGGATGGAAATTACTCAGTTTACTTACTTCCAGCAGGTGGGCGGAATTGAATGTAAACCGGTATCCGTTGAGATCACGTATGGCATTGAACGTCTCGCGTCATATATTCAGGATAAAGAAAACGTCTTTGATCTTGAATGGACGTCAGGATTTACTGTGAAAGATTTATTTATGATGGCTGAATATGAGCATTCCGTTTATACTTTTGAAACATCTGACGTGGATATGCTTTTCCATTTGTTCAGCACCTATGAAAAAGAAGCGATCAGACAAATGGATAACGGGCTCGTGCATCCGGCCTATGATTATGTGCTGAAATGCTCTCACACATTTAATCTGCTCGATGCAAAAGGCGCGATCTCGGTGACGGAGCGGACGGGTTATATCGGCCGTGTCCGCAACTTAGCGAGAAAAGTGGCAAAAACGTATTATGAAGAACGGGAAAAATTAGGGTTCCCAATGCTTAAAGAGGAGGGCTCTTCCCATGAGTAAACAAGACTTGCTTTTAGAGATCGGACTCGAGGAAATGCCGGCGCGGTTTTTACATGACAGCATGGTGCAGCTCGGTGAAAAGCTGACCGGCTGGCTGGCTGAAAAAAATATCGCCCATGGCGAAGTGAAACTTTTTAATACGCCGAGACGTCTGGCAGTATATATAAAAGACGTAGCAGAAAAACAGGCTGATATTCAGGAAGAAGCAAAAGGCCCTGCGAAAAAAATCGCTCTGGATGCTGACGGAAACTGGACAAAAGCCGCTATCGGATTTTCAAAAGGCCAAGGCGCCGGAGTGGATGATCTGTATATAAAAGATGTAAACGGCACGGAATATGTCTTCGTTCAAAAATTCCAGGCGGGACAAGAGACGAAGACACTTTTACCGCAGCTGGAAAATTTGATTGCCGGAATGCATTTTCCGAAAAACATGCGCTGGGGCACGCAGGATCTGCGCTATATCCGTCCGATCAAATGGATTATCGCTCTCTTTGGGAAAGACGTCATTCCGTTTGAAATCACAAATGTCGAGACGGGCCGGAACACGCAGGGACACCGCTTTCTCGGCCAAGAAGTATCTGTTGATGCACCGTCATCATACGAAAAGCTGCTGAAAGAACAAAGCGTCATTGCTGACCCGAAAGAACGCAAACAAATGATCCAAAGCCAGCTGGACGCGCTTGCGGCCGAGAAGAAATGGAACATTCCGATCGATGAGGACCTGCTGAACGAAGTCAACCATCTGGTGGAATACCCGACGGCGCTTTACGGATCTTTTGAATCCGAGTTTCTTTCTATCCCTGAAGAAGTACTTGTAACAACAATGAAAGAGCATCAGCGCTACTTCCCGGTAAAAGATGAAAACGGGAATCTGCTGCCTCATTTTATTACGGTAAGAAACGGGAACAGCCATGCAATTGAAAATGTTGCCCGCGGAAACGAGAAAGTGCTGAGAGCAAGGCTTTCAGATGCTGCGTTCTTCTACAAAGAAGACCAAAAGCTGAACATTGATGAAAACGTGAAGAAACTGGAAAATATCGTTTTCCATGAAGAGCTCGGCTCCCTTGGAGATAAAGTAAGAAGAGCGGCCGCCATTGCGGGCAAACTTGCCGTCCGCCTGAAAGCGGATGAACAGACGCAAAACCTTGTGAAGCGCGCCGCAGAGATTTCTAAATTTGACCTGGTTACACATATGATCTATGAGTTCCCTGAGCTTCAGGGCGTAATGGGAGAAAAATATGCGCGCATGCTCGGTGAAGATGATGCCGTCGCTGCCGCTGTCAATGAGCACTATATGCCGAGAGCGGCCGGGGGAGAAGTGCCTTCAACCTTTACCGGCGCGGTCGTGGCGTTAGCTGATAAACTGGACACGATTGCTTCCTTCTTCAGCATTGACGTAATTCCGACAGGTTCTCAGGATCCGTACGGATTGCGCCGTCAGGCAAGCGGCATCGTTTCCATTCTGATCGACCGCAATTGGGGCATTTCGTTTAAAGAGCTGCTGTCATTGACAGAAACGGAAAAAGAAAATGAGCTCCTCGATTTCTTTACACAGCGTCTGAAATACGTCTTAAACGCTGAAGACATCCGTCATGACGTTATTGAAGCCGTTCTGGACAGCACAGAGCTTGAGCCGTATGCAGCCGTTCATAAGGCAAGAGTGCTTGAGAAGCACCTCGGCACACCCGGCTTTAAAGAAACGGCTGAATCACTCGGCCGGGTCATCTCCATCAGCAAAAAAGGCGAGAGCCGCGATGTCAAGCCGGATCTGTTTGAAAATGAACAGGAGAAAAAGCTGTATGACGCTTATCAAAAAACAAAAGACAGTGTCGCGGAAAGCTTTGCCTCCAAAAACTATGAACAGGCGCTTGCCGTGCTCAGCGGATTAAAGGAGCCGATTGAAGACTACTTTAATCACACGATGGTAAATGCGGACGATGAAGCATTAAAAACCAACCGTTTAGCGCAAATGACCGCTCTTGCAGATGTGATCAAGTCTTTTGCTAATATGAATCATCTTATTGTAAAATAAAGAAAAAGACGGTTGCTGTGTGATCGGCAATCGTCTTTTCCCCTTTTACATAAACATCACAGAATGAAAACATAGATAAAGAAACCCTTCCATAAAGGTGGTGAGTACGATCGAATTAAATAAACGGCAAGAACAAATTTTACAGATTGTAAAGGAAAACGGCCCGATTACCGGAGAGCATATCGCAGAACAGCTCAATTTAACGAGGGCCACGCTGCGGCCGGACTTGGCCATACTCACCATGTCAGGCTTCTTAGAGGCCCGTCCGCGGGTCGGTTATTTTTATACGGGGAAAACGGGAAATCAGCTGCTTGCGGATAAACTGAAAAAGCTGCAAGTGAAAGATTTTCAATCGATCCCTGTTGTCATCAATGAGAATGTCTCGGTATACGATGCCATCTGCACAATGTTTTTAGAAGATGTCGGCACGTTATTTGTCGTAGATCGTGATGCTGTCTTAGTCGGTGTGCTGTCACGCAAAGATTTGCTGCGGGCGAGCATCGGCCAGCAGGAACTTGCCTCAATACCGGTTCATATTATCATGACAAGAATGCCGAATATCGCCGTCTGCCGGCGTGACGATTATGTGATGGACATCGCCAAGTATTTAATTGAAAAACAGATCGATGCCCTGCCCGTTATTAAAGATACGGATAAAGGCTTTGAGGTCATCGGCCGGTTTACCAAAACGAATATGACTAAGATACTTGTCAGTTTATCAGAAAATGAAATCATATAAGCTTGAAAACTAACGGGGGGATAACATGGACAATCGCATCATTTATGTAGTATCAGACTCAGTCGGAGAAACCGCCGAACTCGTTGTAAAAGCCTCGCTCAGCCAGTTTAACGGCTCAGCAGATGATACGCATATCAGAAGAATACCTTATGTGGAAGATATCGGCACCATTAATGAAGTCGTGTCTCTCGCCAAAGCGGACGGCGGCATTATTTGTTTTACGCTCGTTGTTCCTGAAATGCGCAAATACCTGGTTGAACAAGCGGAAAAAGCGAATGTGCTGTATTACGATATTATCGGTCCGCTCATCGATAAAATGGAATCGGCTTACGGTCTGACCGCTAAATATGAACCGGGCCGCGTCCGCCAGCTTGATGAAGATTATTTCAAAAAGGTCGAGGCGATCGAGTTTGCCGTCAAATATGACGATGGCAGAGATCCAAGAGGCATTTTAAAAGCCGATATCATCCTGCTCGGAGTATCCAGAACGTCTAAAACCCCATTATCACAATATCTTGCCCATAAGCGTCTGAAAGTGGCCAATGTGCCGATCGTTCCTGAGGTCGATCCGCCGGAAGAACTGTTCAGCGTTGATCCGAAAAAATGCATCGGCTTAAAAATCAGCCCTGATAAACTGAACCATATACGAAAAGAACGGTTAAAATCTCTCGGCTTAAATGACAAAGCCATTTACGCCAATATCAACAGAATTAAAGAAGAGCTGGAGTATTTTGAGAAAATCGTGGACCGGATCGGCTGCCAGGTCGTTGACGTTTCGAATAAAGCGGTCGAGGAAACAGCGAACATCATTCATCATCTCAAAACAAAGGGCCGATAACTCAGGACGCTTTATCCTGGGTTTTTGGGTATGCAAATAGGGAATAAACAAAAAGGATGGCATCTTCGCGAAGTTTGTATTATAATAAAAAATTGTGATAAAATGTTTATTTTTAGGTTTAAGCTTCGTGTGATACGAATAAACTATTATGGGTAAGATGTCAAGAATAACTCCCGGAAATTTTTCGACAAAGCTCAAAATAGATCCGCAGTCATGGAGCATATGCGATTTCGCTTGTTTTTATGCAGGAGATTGATGGAGGGATGGAGAATTAGTCTTCTAAATGAAAAAGAAAAGACGATTTTTGTCGATGCAGACGCATGCCCCGTAAAAGAGGAAATAATGCTCATTGCATCGCAATACAGCGTTCGGGTTATTTTCGTCGCATCATTTGAACACTACCAGCTTTCCAGAAGCAAAGACGAGAACTGGGTATACGTTGATCCTCATAAAGAAGCGGCAGACTTATATATCGCAAACCATGTGAGATCGGGAGACGTCGTAGTCACGCAGGATATCGGTTTAGCCTCTCTTTTGCTGAACAGAAATATTGCCGTCTTATCGGAAAGGGGCCGTTCTTATACTGAAGACACGATTGACTTCGCTCTGATGAGCCGTCATATGTCAGGCAAAATGAGAAGAAGCGGCATTCATTCCAAAGGACCTAAAAAATTAAATAAAGAAGATCGGAATCGATTTGTTACCCTGCTTAAAAAAATCCTGTCGAATGATGAAGGGATTTCAAATCAAAACATCGAATAATGTACGACGGAGTGTTATAAGATGGGAAACCGCATACCAGATGAAGTAGTTAATCAGGTGCAGCAGTCAGCAGACATTGTTGAAGTCATAGGTGATTATGTCCAATTGAAAAAGCAAGGCCGCAACTACTTTGGGCTCTGTCCGTTTCACGGGGAAAACACGCCCTCGTTTTCCGTCTCCAGCGATAAGCAGATCTTTCATTGCTTCGGATGCGGTGCGGGCGGGAACGTTTTCTCTTTCTTACGGCAGATGGAAGGCTATTCATTTACGGAGGCTGTTTCTCACCTTGCGGATAAATATCAGATTGATTTCCCTGATGATATAACGATTCACTCTGCATCCAGGCCTGAATCTTCCGGAGAGCAGAAGATGGCGGAAGCCCACGAGCTTCTGAAGAAATTTTACCATCATTTGCTAATAAATACAAAGGAAGGCCAGGAAGCGTTAGATTACCTTTTATCAAGGGGTTTTACGAAAGAGCTCATAGATGAGTTTGAAATCGGCTACGCGCTGGATTCCTGGGATTTCATGACGAAATTCTTGAAAAAGCGCGGTTTTGAGGAAGAACTGATGGAAAAAGCGGGTCTGCTGATCAGAAGGGAAGACGGCAGCGGGTATTTTGACCGTTTCAGAAACAGAATTATGTTTCCCATTCATGATCACCACGGAGCCGTGGCGGCTTTTTCAGGAAGGGCGCTCGGAAGCCAGCAGCCGAAATATATGAACAGCCCGGAAACGCCGCTGTTTCATAAATCTAAGCTGCTGTATAACTTTCATAAGGCGCGCCTGCCGATCAGGAAAGAGGAGAGAGCCGTTCTGTTTGAAGGCTTCGCTGACGTCATATCCGCCGTCAGCTCAGGCGTAAAAGAAAGTATCGCCACAATGGGGACGTCGCTCACCGAAGAACATGTGAAAATCCTCAGGAGAAATGTTCAGGAGGTCATTCTCTGCTACGATTCGGATAAAGCCGGGTACGAAGCTACGCTGAAAGCGGCCGGCCTGCTTCAGAAAGCCGATTGTAAGGTAAGAGTAAGCATGCTGCCTGACGGGCTTGATCCTGATGATTATATCAGAACCCGGGGCGGAGAAAAATTCCGGACCGATATCATTGATGCAAGCGTTACGGTCATGGCTTTTAAAATGCAATATTTCCGCAAAGGGAAAAACTTATCTGACGAAGGAGACCGGCTCGCTTACATGAAAGAAGTGCTGAAAGAAATCAGCGCTCTTTCCGGGTCGCTTGAGCAGGAAATGTATGTGAAGCAGCTCGCCTCAGAATTTTCTCTTTCGGTAGAATCTTTGACGGAACAGCTTTCCATCTACGCCAGACAAAACGCCCCCGGCGACAAAAACGCCGAACCGCAGACAAGACGGGCCCGGGTGACGACAAAAGCAAAACGGCGCCGTCTCCGTCCCGCCTATGAGAACGCGGAAAGACTTCTGCTCGCTCATATGCTGAGAGACCGAAACGTCATAAAGAAAGTGATTGAGCGTGTCGGCTTTGAATTTAACATTGACGGACATCGTGCGCTGGCAGCATACCTGTACGCTGTTTATGAAGAGGGCGCTGACATGACGCCGCAGCATCTTATGGCGAGAATGCAGGATGAGGAAATCAGCCAGCTGCTTTCAGATATAGGGATGCTCCAAGTAAACGAGGAGCTCTCAGAGGCCGAGTTATCCGATTACGTAAAAAAAGTGTTGGATCACCGAAAATGGTCAATGATAAAGGAAAAAGAAGCAGAAAGAGCGGATGCGGAGAGGCAGAAAGACTTCGTGAAAGCTGCGTCTCTGGCTCAAGAAATTGTTGCATTGAACCGATCATTAAAGTAACACCACAAAGAGGCTTGCGTTCTGATTGGCAATGATTCCTTGCGGAGGAGCAAATAGATCGCTTAACCTCATCATGAATTGTCATTTATTATCCGCAGCCCTGCATGCTGAAAAAGAGAGAAGGCTTCCGGGTCGGATAAGAAACATACCGCTTTTAGAATTCGTTGCAAGCTTTGGAAGGAGGGATCCATAATGGCTGATAAACAAACCCACGAAACAGAAACAGAACTTACATTAGACCAGGTAAAAGAGCAGCTTACTGAAACTGGAAAAAAACGTGGCGTTTTAACATATGAAGAAATTGCTGAACGCATGTCCAGCTTTGAAATTGAATCAGACCAAATGGATGAGTATTATGAATTTTTAGGAGAACAAGGTGTTGAATTAATTAGTGAAAATGAAGAAACGGAAGATCCTAATATTCAACAGCTTGCCAAAGCCGAAGAAGAATTTGACCTTAATGACCTCAGCGTACCGCCTGGCGTAAAGATCAATGATCCAGTCCGCATGTACCTTAAGGAAATCGGACGGGTAAATCTTCTTTCTGCTAAAGAAGAAATCACCTACGCTCAAAAAATTGAAGAGGGTGACGAGGAATCTAAACGCAGACTGGCTGAAGCAAACCTTCGTTTAGTTGTCAGCATTGCTAAACGGTATGTCGGCCGCGGCATGCTTTTCTTAGACTTGATCCAAGAAGGAAACATGGGTCTCATGAAAGCCGTCGAGAAGTTTGACTACCGTAAAGGATATAAATTCAGTACGTATGCGACTTGGTGGATCAGACAGGCGATTACACGCGCCATCGCTGACCAGGCGAGAACAATCCGTATCCCGGTTCACATGGTGGAAACCATCAACAAATTAATCCGGGTGCAGCGTCAGCTTCTTCAGGATCTTGGCAGAGAGCCGACACCGGAAGAGATTGCTGAAGACATGGATCTTACACCTGAAAAAGTCCGTGAAATATTAAAAATTGCTCAAGAGCCTGTTTCTTTAGAAACGCCGATCGGTGAAGAAGACGACTCACATCTCGGTGATTTCATCGAAGACCAGGAAGCGACATCTCCGTCGGATCATGCGGCATATGAGCTTTTAAAAGAACAGCTGGAAGATGTGCTGGATACGTTGACAGATCGTGAAGAAAACGTGCTGCGTCTCCGTTTCGGTCTGGATGACGGACGCACAAGAACTTTGGAAGAAGTAGGCAAAGTGTTTGGAGTAACGAGAGAGCGTATTCGCCAAATTGAAGCAAAAGCGCTTCGCAAATTGAGACATCCGAGCAGAAGCAAACGTCTGAAGGATTTTCTCGAATAGAATGGAACGGGTCTTTTTGATCCGTTCTTTTTTATGTATAAGATATATGGATAATATACCTTTATTTTACTGGATAAGCATATGTTTTGCAAATGAGTTTGGAAAAAATGCGGCATGTCCTGAAAGGGGGAAAATGAGATAAGTTTATTTATATTCTTTATTGTAAGCGTATACAATTCATTATACAATAGAATAAAGATAATTTTGTGATAAACAAAACAGTTATTTTTGCTTTTTGTATAAATTGTGAAATCAAAGAAATTGCTGAACAAGACCATTTACTTTTTGTAAAAATAAGTTAGAATTAGAAGTGTTTACATAGGGGGAGAATGAAAAAGGGGGATGGAGATATGAAGTGGAATCCGCTGATTCCTTTTTTGCTCATTGCAGTGCTGGGAATAGGGCTGACTTTCTTTTTAGCTGTAAAAGGCAATGGAGATGCGCATCAGATCGCAAGCGGCGGTGAAAGTAAAAATGCCGAGAAGGAAACTGCAAACGCTTCACCTGAAGAGATTTATAAAGCGAACTGCATCACCTGTCACGGGGAAAACTATGAAGGTGTATCAGGGCCGAACTTAAAAGGCGTCGGCAAAAGAAAAGATGTCGCTGAGATTAAAACAAAAATTGAAAAAGGCGGCAACGGGATGCCCGCAGGCCTTGTGCCGGCCGAAAAGCTGGATGACATGGCAAAATGGGTTTCTGACATTAAATAAAGCTTTACCGGTCCCTATATAAAAGACATATGAAAAACTCTATCCGCCGCTTGGATTCCGGGCGGTTTTTTTATATGATAGTAAAGGAAAAAGAACCTGAGAAAAGTTGTGATATTGTGAATGAAATGAAGTTATCTAAAAGATTGCAGTCTGTGGCGGAATATATCCCTCCGGGTGCCCTGGTTGCTGATATCGGGTCGGACCACGCGTATCTTCCTTGCTATGCCGTTTTGAATCGTTTGGCAAGCCGGGCAATCTCCGGTGAAATTACAGACGGACCGTTTCTATCCGCCAAACAGCAGGTGGAAAAACTGGACTTAAGCACTCTTATCTCCGTAAGGAAAGGTGACGGGCTGAGCGTCCTTGAAAAAGGAGAAGCCGGCGCCATTACAATCGCGGGCATGGGCGGAGCGCTGATCGCTCATATTTTGGAGTCCGGAAAAACGAAATTGACGGGGCGTGAACGGCTGATTCTGCAGCCGAATATTCATGCCGTTCATATAAGAGAGTGGCTGTATCGGGAAGGCTATGAACTGATTGATGAAGTGATTCTCGAAGAAGACGGAAAGTATTATGAAATCCTCGTTGCGGAAACTGGCGACCGTGATGCGCCGTATCGGGACGTGCCGATGGCTGCCGGAATGCTTGCGGGTCCGTTTTTATTAAAAGAGAGGAATGATGTGTTTCTTCGGAAATGGAGCCAGGAACTTAAGCATACTGAACAAATTTATGAACAGATCAGCCGCAGCGCAAAGCATGAAAGTCATGAAAAATTAGCTGAATTGAAAGAGCGGATTTCTCTGCTGAAGGAGGTAATCGGACATGCCTAAACATGTAAACGGACAGGAAATCATCCAGCTGTTTGAACAATTTTCACCGAAGGCTTTTGCGGTGGAAGGAGATAAAATCGGCCTGCAGATCGGTACATTGAATAAGCCGGTGAAAAATGTCATGGTGACACTGGATGTTCTGGAACAAACGGTAGATGAAGCCATTGAGAAAAAAGTTGACTTAATTATCGCCCACCATCCGCCGATTTTTCGGCCGCTTAAACAGATCACCACTGATCAGCCTGGCGGAAGACTGATTGAGAAATGTATAAAGCATGATATTGCCGTATATGCGGCTCATACGAATCTTGATGTGGCGGACGGCGGTGTGAATGATCTGCTTGCCGAAGCTCTCGGCCTGACAGACACAGAAGTGCTCGTCCCGACATATTCGGACCCGATGAAAAAGCTTGCCGTCTATGTTCCGAAAGACTATGAAGAAGCTGTAAGAACCGCACTTGGCAACGCCGGAGCGGGACATATCGGCAATTACAGCCATTGCGCGTTCTCCTCTGAGGGAATCGGCAGCTTTAAGCCGCTGGACGGGGCAGAACCGTTTATCGGACAGACGGGAGAGCTGGAACTCGTCCATGAAGTGAGACTTGAGACCGTTTTTCCGGCAAGTATGGAGAAAACCGTCGTAAAAGCGCTGAAAAAAAGCCATCCGTATGAAGAGGTGGCATATGATATTTATCCGGTGGAGCAGTCTCCGCTTGAAAAAGGGCTCGGCCGCATCGGAAAACTTCAGCAAGACATGACGCTTGAAGAGTTTGCGCTGTTTGTGAAAGAAAAGTTTGACGTTAACGGAGTCCGGATGGTCGGAGAGCGAAACAGCAAGGTGAAAAAAGTCGCGGTTCTTGGCGGTGACGGAAATAAATATATTTATCAGGCAAAGCGGAAGGGTGCAGATGTTTACGTGACGGGCGATCTTTATTTCCATGTAGCGCATGATGCGATGATGATCGGATTAAACGTCGTGGACCCGGGGCATTATGCTGAAAAGATCATGAGAAAAGGCACGGCTGAGAAGCTTACGGCAATGGCCGGGGAGAAAAACTATGATGTGCGCATTTTCGCTTCCGAAACAGATACAAACCCATTTACCTTCTTATAAAAAAACTGAGGCCCCGGGCCTCAGTTTTTTATTTTTACTTTCGGAAGGATTTTTTTAAGCGGCACACTGTGTTCAAGCTGCCATGTCGATTCATCGTTGTGGTCAAACTGCTCTAAAAAGCGGATGACTTCCTTTGTAATCGGTGTCGGTGTTGATGCGCCTGCGGTAACGGCGACGGTATTGACGTCTTTCAGCCATTCGAGCTTCAGTTCACTGATGTCTCCGATTCGGTAGGCTTTTGTTCCGGCGATTTCTTCTGACACTTGCGCCAGTCTGTTGGAGTTATTGCTTTTCGGATCACCGACAACAATGGTTAAGTCCGCTTTTTTTGCCTGCTCTGATACAGCTTCTTGACGAACCTGTGTGGCCAGGCAGATTTCCTGATGGTATTCCACGTACGGGTACTTTTCTTTGACTGATTCCATAATATCGTGGACGTCCCACTGGGACATTGTCGTTTGGTTTGTAACGATTAATTTCTCAGCCTGAATATCGAGATTTCTCACGTCTTCCTCTGTTTCAACGAGATGAACGATTTCAGGAGCGACGCCGACGGCTCCTTCAGGCTCGGGGTGGCCTTTTTTACCGATGTATATGACGTGATAACCTTCAGCTTTTACTTTTCGGATTAAGTCATGTGTTTTCGTGACGTCCGGGCATGTGGCGTCAATCGTAACAAGCCCTTTTTCCTCAGCGGCTTTTCTTACTTCCGGAGATACCCCGTGAGCCGTGAAAATAACGGTTCCTTTTTCCACCTGCTTTAAAATCTCCAGACGGTTTGTGCCGTCAAGCGTGTAAATGCCGTCTTCTTCAAACGCATCTGTGACATGCTTATTATGAACAATCATTCCCAGTATATATATAGGTCTTGGCAGTGTTTTATCGAGTGACGCGTTTTTGGCTATGACCATGGCATCAACAACGCCGTAACAGTAGCCGCGCGGCGATATTTTGATAACGTCCAATGTAGATGTCCTCCTATCAAAAGTGAGTGTAGAGGCAATATAAAAAGCCGTAGTTAAACGGCTCAAATCTTGCATTCTTCTGATCTCATTATAGCTAATCTTTCGTGAGATATCAAAGAATGTTAAATATATAATTTCGGCTTTGATCTGCCCGATGTTCTTTTTGGACGCGGCTGTTCCGCTGAGTCCGCCTGTGCGGCGTCTTTTTCTTTTGAAGCGGATGCTTTTTCAGACGTCTTCTTTGATGTTTTGGATGAGGCGTCTGATTTGTTTTCATCTTCTGTTTCATCTGTTTTTTCAGCTTCATCCTTTTTGTCCTGTTCGTCTGTTTCTTTCGTCTCGTCAGATTCATTCTCGTCATCACTGCTGCTTAATTGGCTGTAAAGCTTCATCATGGCGGGCAGACTCCGTACTAAAGGACCGTACTGCTGGATCATCGGCGTAACCTGCTGCGCCACGCCGAGCACCTTCTGAACGTTGCCGAGCATGCTCGACAGGGATGCCGGACTTGCCAGGTTCTGTATTCCCTGCAGTCCTGCACCTGCTCCTCCGCTGGCCGCCGCCGGTGCCGACGCGGCAGCGCTTCCTCCTCCTGAACCGGGTAAAAAACGGGAAAGCATCCCTTTTAAGCCCCCTCCGCCGCCCGTGCCTGCGTTTCTCAGGCCCGCTCCGGCAATCTGCTGCTGAGGGAAAAGCTGCCGTCCCTGCTGCATCAGCTGCCGTCCCGGCAATGACGGTCTTCCTCCCATCATCATACGCGGATTCATAAACGGCCGGCCCTGCTGCGCCATATTTCTCATCGGCTGCTGTGGAAACATACTTGTACCTCCTTTCTGTCTCTCTGCTATTACAATATGCATCGGAGGGGGCATTTGCTTTTCTGTCTCGAAAACAGGATTCCCCCAAGACATGGTGTTTTTAAGTAAAATCGGTTATAATGTGATGATGGACACAGAATGTGCCGCTTTAAGGAGCTGGGAAAAATGAAAGAAACTAAATTTGATGGATACAACTTAAAACCGTTTATTATAGATGCAGTTCACCGCCTTGGTTTTTATGAACCGACAGATATTCAAAAGCGTCTGATACCTGCCGTACTGAAAAACGAAAGCGTGATCGGGCAGTCCCAGACGGGGACGGGGAAAACCCACGCCTATTTATTGCCAATTTTGAATCGGATTGATCCGGGTTCTGATACGGTACAGGCTGTTATCACGGCGCCGACGAGAGAGCTTGCCAATCAGATTCATCAGGAAGCGCTCAAAATCACACAGGGTGCGGAAGATGAGCCGATCCGGACAAAATGCTTCATCGGCGGGACGGACAAGCAAAAATCAATTGATAAGCTGAAAACACAGCCTCATCTCGTCGTCGGAACGCCGGGCCGGATCGCGGATCTGATTAAGGCGCAGGCATTGAACGTCTATAAAGCGCAGTCTCTCGTCATTGACGAAGCTGATCTGATGCTTGACATGGGCTTTTTAGAAGACGTTGATTACATCGGATCGCGTATGCCGGAAGAACTTCAGATGCTTGTGTTCTCAGCTACGATTCCGGAAAAGCTGAAGCCGTTTTTGAAAAAGTATATGGAAAATCCGAAGTACGCGCATGTTGAGCCGAAAAGAATCACAGCCGAAAAGATTGAACATGTGTTGGTTCCTTCTAAACAGCGTGATAAAGACAAACTGCTTTTTGATATGATGTCTCATCTGAATCCTTATCTGGGCATTGTGTTTGCAAATACGAAGAACACGGCTGACCATATTGCGAAATACCTGACTGAAAAGGGCATGAGGATCGGTCTTCTGCACGGGGGATTAACGCCGCGTGAGCGTAAGAAGGTAATGAAGCAGATTAATGATCTGGAATTCACTTATGTCATTGCGACAGACCTTGCGGCAAGAGGAATTGACATTAAAGGCGTAAGCCACGTCATCAACTATGAGCTTCCGGACGATCTGGATTTTTATGTTCACCGCGTCGGGAGAACCGCACGCGCGGGTTCATCAGGCCAGGCACTGACCATTTATGAGCTTTCTGACGAAGATGCGCTCGTAAGACTCGAAAAGATGGGCATTGTGTTTGACTATGCGGAGCTTGTAAACGGCGAATGGAAGAAAGGCGATGACCGCCACCGCCGCAAAAAACGCAAAAAATCCGAGAATGAGGCCGACCAAATGGCGAAGCGCCTCGTGAAAAAACCGAAAAAAGTGAAGCCGGGCTATAAAAAGAAAATGGGCTACGAAATGGAAAAGATAAAAAGAAAGCAGAGAAGAAACAAATCTAACAAAGGAAAGTAGGGGAATCGGGTTGCTGAAAATAGGTTCACACGTCTCAATGAGCGGAAAACATATGCTCCTTGCCGCAAGCAAGGAAGCCGTTTCGTACGGGGCGAATACATTTATGATCTATACGGGCGCTCCCCAAAACACGCGCCGCAAAAAAATTGAAGACTTGAATATCGAAGCGGGCCGCGCCCATATGAAGGAAAACGGCATCGACGAGATTGTCGTGCATGCGCCGTACATCATTAACATCGGAAATACGACAAATCCGGCAACGTTTGAGCTGGGCGTTGATTTTCTGCGTTCTGAAATTGAAAGAACGGCAGCGATCGGCGCGAAACAGATCGTGCTTCATCCGGGGGCGCATGTCGGAGCCGGGGCTGAGACGGGCATCAAAAAAATTATTGAAGGTTTAAACGAAGTGATTGTTCCCGGGCAAAACGTGCAGATTGCGCTGGAAACAATGGCGGGCAAAGGATCAGAATGCGGGAGAAGCTTTGAAGAGCTGGCCGAGATCATTGCGGGAGTCACGCATAATGAACATCTATCCGTCTGCTTTGACACTTGCCACACCCATGACGCCGGGTATGATGTCGCTAATGATTTTGACGGTGTTCTTAACGAGTTTGATAAAATCGTCGGCATCGATCGGATAAAAGTCCTTCATGTGAATGACAGTAAAAATATCAAAGGCGCCCGGAAAGACCGCCATGAAAATATCGGGTTCGGAGAGATCGGTTTTGACGCTCTGCAGTACATCGTTCATCACGAGCAGCTTGCCGATATTCCGAAAATCCTCGAAACGCCGTATGTAGGCGAAGACAAGAAAAATAAGAAGCCGCCGTACCGTTTTGAAATCGAAATGCTGAAAGAAAAGCAGTTTGATAAGGAGCTTCTTGAAAAAATATCAGCTCAATAAGAAAGAAAGGAGGGGCGGGTGTCCCTCCTTTCTTACCCTGAAAATTGATTGAAAAGTTCGTCAACTTTCCGCGCCGTTTCTTTTGAGGTTATCGTTTCCACTTTTTTCAGCAGGCGCAGCCGCTCCTGTTCATCAAAAATATTGATGTTTTTTCCGTGCATCAGAGCCGCTACCTCAGCCGCTTGACTTCTTGTAATGCTGATCCCGTATTGCTTGGAATATTTCAGCAGATCGTCCGCAGTGACTTGATTGAGCCGCTGCAAAATAATTCTTTGTATTAAAATCATCGATACTTTCACCTCTTTAGACATAATGTATTGAGCAGATCATTAAAATGTTACAGCTTTTAATGGTAAAATAAAGTTGCTTACTGTTTAAAATAGTTATTATAGGAAAGGAGATTTTATGACCCCAAATAAACAGCATAAAAGAGAATCATTTTTACACTTTATCTTCAGGGTCATTATGATTCTGATCGGGGCGGGTTCAGCCGCCGTAAGTATTGAATTGTTTCTGGTCCCTAATAATTTTATCGACGGAGGCATTATCGGTGTTTCATTAATTTTAGACCACCTCTTTATGTCCAATCCCCTCCTCAATTTTGCCTTATTCGTTGTGTTACTCAACATTCCATTTATGATTTTCGGATATAAATATATCGGAAAAACATTTCTCATCTCTACTGTTATCGGAATCGTCGGTTTAGCGCTGATTGAATCCTCATTGCACCATGTGGAGGCCATTACGACCCAGCCTATTTTGGCGACGGTATTCGGGGGGCTTTTGCTCGGTTTCGGGGTAGGCCTTGTCATCCGAAACGGAGGCTCGATGGACGGTACTGAAATCCTCGGTATCCTTCTCACGAAAAAGCTGCCCTTTTCAGTCGGGGAATTCGTTATGCTCATTAATGTGTTTATTTTCATTTGGGCCGGTTTTGTGTTCGGTCCGGAGCAGGCAATGTATTCTTTCATGACTTATTATATTGCCATGAAAACGATTGACGCCGTCATCCAGGGGCTTGATGAAACAAAAGCGGTCATTATTGTTGCAGAGCAATATGCTGAGATCTCAGATGCTATATTGCACCGGCTTGGACGGGGAACCACCAAGCTTCAGGGGAAAGGCGGATATACGGATGAAACCAAAGAAGTCATTTACGCGGTCGTGACAAGGCTTGAAGTGACTAAATTGAAATCCATTGTGTTTGAAATTGATAAAAACGCCTTTATTACGATCATGAATACCCATGAAACGAGGGGCGGTAAGTTCAAAACCGCGATTCACTAGGCTTTCATTTACTTTTCATCATTTTATAGGTATAATTTGATACATCATAAGAAAATGGCCTGCTGTTCAGACAGCTGCCATTTTCTTTTTGGAGCGATACCGTGTTGTAAAGGGGAGGTCCTCATGAACGTACAAGAAGCGTTGAACCTGCTGAAAGAAAAAGGGTATAAATATACGAGTAAGCGAGAAGACATGCTGCAGCTTTTTGCTGATTCTGATAAATATCTGACCGCCAAAAACGTGCTTGCCGCATTAAATGACGACTATCCGGGTCTGAGCTTTGATACCATATACAGAAATCTTTCGTTATATGAAGAACTCGGCATTTTGGAAACGACGGAGCTTTCCGGAGAAAAACTGTTCCGTTTTACATGCTCTTATACCCATCATCATCACCATTTTATCTGTTTAACCTGCGGGAAAACGAAGGAAATTGAGTCCTGCCCGATGGATAAGCTGCACGATGATTTGGAAGGGTATGAAATCAGCGGCCATAAGTTTGAAATTTACGGCACCTGTCCGGCGTGCCGATAAAAAACCTCCTGCTTATACAGGAGGTTTTTTCAGCTTTTGACATGCTGAAAGCTATGTTTGTTTTTATTAATCCAGGCGACGGCTTCAAGCCAATTCTGCACCCTGATAATATTGGAATCGATGGGGAGCTGATTATATGGGGAGTTAAAAAGGATAACCGGAATGCCTGCTTCTTTTGCGATCATTGTCGCATTGCCGTGGTGATCTTCGAAAAATAAATCAATGCCGTGTTTTTTGACGGCTTCCACTTTGTGATGGCCTCCGACAAGCTCAATGTGATCGTAATGAATGTCCCGGTTTGCAAACCAGTCCAGCGTAACATCTTCTAAGTGGCCGCGTCTTGCCGTAATGTAGATCAGACGGTGCTCTTCTTTCAGTCCGTCCAGTGCCTGCTTGGCAAATTCCGCGAGCTTCGCTTCTTTATATATGGCTGCTTCATGAACGTTCATCCATTCCCAAAATTCCTCGTCTGTAATGTTCAAAAGCTTCGTCAGATCATAATCAGTCATATCATCCAAGGTAATGGAAAGATGAAATGAGCGGTTTAAATAAGGGACAAATGTATCCTGTGCCGTAACTGTGCCGTCAATATCTATACCTAACCGTAACATGTCCACACTCCTATAAATTCATCCCTTCAAGTGTAACATAAACAATTAACAATACCAGAAAAGTTTAGCAAACATGAATCCGTAAAAAACGCGGAAACTAAAAAAGCTCCTTTCATAAAAGAAAAAGGGGGAATTGAAGGTGGCATACGATTACGAAAATCGAAAAGGCAACGACTACTATGTGGATCATGGATCGGAAGGAACCGATATCACGCGTGATGTTTATTCAGAAGAAACAGCGGCTGAAATTTCAGAGCCATATCGTGCTTCTGACCGGGCAGCAGACCGTGATGATAACCGGGACGGAGTAAGTGAAGGCCGGGGGATAGGGTATGCAGCATTGGCTATTTCTATCATTTCCCTGTTTGTGCTCCCTGTTTTATTAGGGGCATGCGGCATTATCGTCGGCTATATCGCCAGAAGAAGAGGAGCAGGCGCTTTAGGCGGATGGGCGATGGGAATCGGTATTGTTTCCCTTGTGCTCGGCATCTTCATTACACCGTTTTTTTAACACAACGCAAAAAAAGCTTGGCGGAATATCCGTCAAGCTTTTTGTGCTTCTTGTTCTGCTTTTGCTTTTTCCGCTTCAAGCTTTGCGTAGTGTTCTTCCGCCAGCTTATCGATTTCTTTTTTCAGCTCTTCGACCATGGTTTCTTCAGGGACTTTGCGGACGATTTGGCCTTTGCGGAAAAGAAGTCCTTCGCCGCGCGCGCCGGCAATCCCGATATCAGCTTCTCTTGCTTCGCCCGGTCCGTTAACGGCACATCCGAGAACGGCTACTTTAATCGGCGCTTTGACTTTAGAAATGTATTCTTCCACTTCATTTGCGATGCTGATGAGATCAATTTCGATCCGTCCGCATGTCGGGCATGAAATAAGCGTAGCCGCGTTTGAAGCAAGACCGAATGATTTCAGGAGTTCTCTGGCTACTTTTACTTCTTCAACCGGGTCGGCGCTCAGAGAGATCCGGAGCGTGTTTCCGATTCCTTTGCTTAAAATCGCTCCGAGTCCGGCCGCGCTTTTTACCGTTCCGGCAAACAGCGTGCCCGATTCTGTAATTCCGAGGTGGAGCGGATAATCAAATGCTTTTGAAGCTTTTTCGTATGCTTCTATGGCTAGATTGACGTCAGACGCTTTCATGCTGACGATGATGTCGTGAAAGTCAAGGTCTTCCAGGATTTTGATATGATGAAGCGCACTCTCAACCATTCCGTCAGCAGTCGGATAGCCGTATTTTTCTAAAATGCGTTTTTCCAAAGAACCCGCGTTTACGCCGATCCGGATCGGAATTCCTTTTTCTTTCGCTGCTTTTACGACGGCTTCCACTTTTTCGCGGCGGCCGATGTTTCCCGGGTTGATTCTGATTTTGTCGGCCCCGCCCTCAATTGCTTTTAATGCAAGCTTGTAGTCAAAATGAATATCGACAACGAGAGGGATGGAAATTTGTTTTTTGATGTCGGCAATTGCGTTAGCGGCGCGTTCGTCCGGACATGCCACCCGGACAATTTGACAGCCGGCTTCGGCTAAACGGTTGATTTCCGCAACTGTTGCTTCTACGTCGTGTGTTTTGGTCGTCGTCATACTCTGAATGACGACTTCGTTATTTCCGCCTATTGTTAAAGGTCCCACTTTGACGGGACGCGTTTTTGTACGATGTGTGATTTCACTCACTTGTCAATCGCTCCTTAATTGTAGTTACCGCTTTTGCAGGCTGAGCCTTTTACATGTCAGGCAACTTCTATTTACATGTTATATTGTAACAGTGTATTTGCCGAACTGACAAGAAATTAACGTTTAATTGCGGTAGACGGGGAATTTATAAGCGGTGCCTGCCTGAATGGCGTTTGCTTTTACATTCGGATTCAGCGCTTCAAAATCTTGTGCAATATCATCTGGCGCTTTATGTGCGCCGACTATCGACATCACCGTATCGCCTTTTTTGACCGTAACCGTTCTGTATGAAGATTCCTGTCGGGCTGGCTGTGCCGCCGCTGCGTATGCTGGAAGGTCTTGAGAAGGGATCGTGCCGATTTTAAGATCGTAAAAGATAATGAATATCACAAATAAACTGCCGAATACAAAAGTAAGCCGCTTCATTCCAACCGCCTCCCGCATACATTTTTACTTCATTGTATGCTTGTCCCATTTTGTTCATGACAAAAAAGAAGACCGCCGGGGGCAGTCTTTGTTACACAGCTGTTTTTCTTGGCGGTATCTCTTTTAAGACGAGGAAAAGGATGATAAAGTTTACAAACCAATTCACTAAAAATTCACTCGGCACTGTAATAACAAGCGCGCGCATGATCGTAAAGAATATGGTCGAAAGTGTAATGGAATAAGCCGAAAGCTTCCAGAGCTGCTGGTAATTCAATGTCTTTCTTTGCGCATTTTTCAATATGAGGCCGATGACGGCGAGAAATGATACTTCAATGAATTTTCCGGCCGCTGTCATGATGAACAGCAGAACGGACAGGACGGTGACGATCATTGTTTTATTTTGGTTTAATGCTGATATGATTTCTTTTTTTGTGATATCAGCAGGCATCAGCGAATAATTCATTTCTGTCGCCTGTCCGTCTACAGCAAGCACCATTTTATTTTTCAAAATGCCGATCGCATTTTGTTTGGCCGCTATTTGTTTCGCGCCGTAAGCATCTGTCGGATCAAACACGATGACGAACCCGTTCGCTTCCGTTTCCTTAGAGGCGGACGCTTTCGTCTGCAATTCTCCGTTTGAAATGCTGAAATCAGGGAAATCTTTCTTTAACACGGTTTTGAAACCGTTCATTGAGTTTACAGTGCCGGAGCAAAGGTAATAAGCGCTTGGCAGCGTAAAAAGGACAGACAGCAAAAATACATAAAGGATCGCTTTTCCTATCCCCTGAAACCGTGTTTTTGCAATATCTGCCGGAGAGTATGTACTTTTCAATAAAGCCGTAAATATGTTCAACATCTTCACTTCCTAGCCTAAACTGGTATATGTTGCTTATTGTATCGTTCACAGGGGATGAACACAAGTGAGAGTATTTAAAGCGGTGATAAGGAATCATACATAATAAGATAAAGCGGGAAGCGGTGATCGCCCGCAAAACAAAGGAGGGTGTTTTTGTCATGAGTGTTTTGTATTGGCTGATGATCATTGCGGTCTTCGTCATTGCTTTTATCGGGCTTGTATATCCGGTGATTCCAAGCGTTATTTTTATTGTGGCCGGTTTTCTTCTCTACGGATTTTTGTTTTCCTTCAGTCCTTATTCTTACCTGTTTTGGCTCATTGAGGCGGTATTTGCGGCCGTTTTATTCGCAGCTGACTATGTGTCAAATTTACTTGGCGTTAAAAGGTACGGAGGAAGCAGGGCGGCAATCTGGGGAAGCACGATCGGATTATTGATCGGGCCCTTCGTTATTCCCGTGGCAGGCATTATATTAGGCCCGTTTATCGGTGCTCTCTGCGCTGAGGTGTTTGTTCATCAAAAGGATATCAAGTCCGCGGCAAAAGTGGGGCTCGGCTCGTTAATCGGCTTTTTAACAAGCGTGGCGGCAAAAGGCGTCATTCAGCTCTTTATGATCGGGTATTTCTTATGGACGGTGCTTTAGAAAGGTTTAATTTCGGCCGTGAACGGATAAAGTGTAATATGTCTGCTGGAATCGCCGGATTGTGAGCTTTTTCATTGATTACCACGCTTTCTTTTGTTACATTGAGATTAGAAAAGTTCGCGTTAAGCGGCATTTCAGTACATATATTTAAAGGAGGAAAAAATTATGGCTTACAAACTTCCAGAATTGCCTTACGCTTATGATGCTTTAGAACCTCATATCGATAAGGAAACGATGACGATTCACCATACGAAGCACCATAACACATACGTGACAAACCTCAACAAAGCGATCGAAGGATCTGCGCTTGCAGAGAAATCTGTAGATGAGCTTGTTGCTGATTTGAACGCAGTGCCGGAGGACATCCGCACGGCAGTCCGCAACAATGGCGGCGGACATGCAAACCACTCTTTATTCTGGACTCTTTTATCTCCGAACGGCGGAGGCGAACCGACTGGTGAGCTTGCTGAAGAGATCAAAAGCACGTTCGGAAGCTTCGATCAATTTAAAGAAAAATTCGCCGCAGCAGCTGCAGGCCGTTTCGGTTCAGGCTGGGCTTGGCTCGTTGTAAACAACGGCAAACTTGAAATTACAAGCACGCCAAACCAAGATTCACCGCTTTCAGAAGGTAAAACACCTGTTCTCGGTCTTGATGTTTGGGAGCACGCGTACTACCTGAACTACCAAAACCGCCGTCCTGATTACATTTCAGCTTTCTGGAATGTTGTGAACTGGGATGAAGTTGCCCGTCTTTACAGCGAAGCAAAATAATTGAGTTGAATGATCACAAGGTCTCCCGCGGGAGGCCTTGTTTTTTTATTGACTTTGATTCCTTTTACATATCTCAGTTTGAGTGAGACAAACTAATGTGTAGTAAAGGGGAGTCAATGATGAGCAAAATAAAAAAAATTATCGGCGACATCGAAATAAATAAAGGGCTGCTGCTGTTATTGACGATTGGCGGCCTTTACTCATTGGGCATCGCGCTGTCAAATACATTTGTCAACGTGTATTTGTGGAAGCAGTCTGGAAAATTTATTGATTTGGCCATATACAATTTGTCGGTCGTAACGATGCAGCCGGTTACCTTTCTGCTGGCGGGCCGGCTGGCTAAAAAAATTGACAGGGTGTTTATTCTAAGGTTCGGCGTTATCTTTTTGGCCGCTTTTTATTTAAGTGTGCTGCTTGCCGGAGAAACTGCGGCTTCCCGTCTCGTTTTGATAGGGGCCGTGCTCGGAGTTGGATACGGCTTTTACTGGCTGGCTTTTAATGTGCTGACTTTCGAAATCACGGAACCGGAAACGAGAGATTTTTTTAACGGGTTTTTAGGCATTTTGTCTTCATCGGCGGGCATGATCGGTCCGATTGTGGCCGGATATGTCATTTCAAGACTTGAAAACAATACGGGTTATACAATCATTTTCAGCCTGTCGCTCGGCTTATTTGCCCTTGCCGTGGTCATGAGCTTTTTTCTGAAGCGGAGGGAGTCGAAAGGCCGGTTTATGCTGAAAAAAGTTTTTGATGAGCGCCACACGAATCTGAATTGGCGCCGGATTACCAACGCGCACTTTTTTCAAGGCTTGAGAGAAGGGATTTTTGTTTTTTTAATCAGCGTATTTGTATTCATTGCGACAAACAGTGAGCTGGCGCTCGGAACATTCGGTCTCGTCAATTCCGCGGTTTCTTTTTTTGCCTATTATTTTGCATCAAGGCTCATCAAAAAAAGAGCGCGGAAAAAGGCGATTCTTATCGGCGGATTGATCTTGTACGGCGCCCTGTTTCTCATCATTTTTAAAATGAGCTTCACGACGCTCCTTTTGTACGGAGTGTTTATTGCGATCGGCTATCCAGTTCTGCTCGTGCCGTATGTCTCGCTTACATATGATGTGATAGGCCGGGCGCGGCTTGCCAGAAAAGCCAGAATTGAATACATTGTGCTCAGGGAGTTATTTTTAAATGCGGGCCGGATCGTTTCCATCCTTTGTTTCCTTGTAATCGTTACATTGTTCAAGGAAAAAGTGGGAATACCGGCGGCGCTCGTGCTGCTCGGAGCCGGCCATCCGCTGATTTATTACTTTATAAAAGACATCAAACTGGATACGGAAACTTCTGATGAAACAGTAGAAGAAGACCGACAAAAACAGGCGGCGGAACCGAATTTTATAAAAGGAGAAAGATAAAAGGGTTATCTGTAGAAAAATATCGAAAAAACCTTTAGAATGAAAAATGGCACCTGAACAGAAGGTGTCATTTCTTTCTGTAAATAAGAAAAGGTGATGTCATGAGGAGAAATAAAAAGAAAATAGCTGTAAATAAAGAAAAGAAAAAATCACTGCCGATCCGGCTTAATTTTTTGTTTTTGGCCGCGTTTCTTATTTTCACTTGGATTATCGTCGAGCTTGGCATCAAGCAGATCGTTCAGGGTGATGATTATAAAAACGCCGCTAATAAGCAGGAGGAGTCTGATGTCAGCACGGCGGTTCCGAGAGGGAAAATATACGACCGGAACCTAAATCCCATCGTAACGAATAAAGCATTAAATGCGATTACATATACACGTTCAGCCTCAACCACCCAGGCGCAGCGTTTAAAAATCGCAAAAAAACTGTCGGGTATGATTAAGGTAAGCACCAAAAAGGTGACTGAGCGGGATAAAAAAGACTATTGGATGTTAACCAGGCCTGATGAAGCGAAAAAACTGATTACGGCCGAAGAAAAGCAAAAAGCTGAAGACAAAAAACTGTCTGAAGATGATTTATATCAGCTTCAGCTGAAACGTATCACAGACAAACAGCTGAATGAGCTCACTTCAAAAGATATGCAGATCCTTGCGATCAAAAGGCAGATGGATTCAGGCTACTCACTGACGCCTCAATACATCAAAAATGAAGGGGTGTCGGCAAAAGAAATGGCCGTCGTCAGCGAACATTTGGATGAACTGCCGGGAGTTGACGTGACGTCTGACTGGGAACGGTCTTATCCAAATAAAGGGTTGTTAAAATCAGTTCTCGGCAGTGTCTCGAGCTCCAATGAGGGACTCCCTTCAAATCTTCTTGAGCATTATTTGTCACTCGGCTACAGCAGGAATGACAGAGTAGGAAAAAGTTATTTAGAGTATCAATATGAAAATCTGCTGCAGGGCCAAAAAGAGAAAGTGAGAAATGTGACAGATTCCTCTGGAAACGTAACAGATACAGAAACGGTTTCAAAAGGTAAAGCCGGGGATGATTTAGTGCTCACTATAGATACCGAATTGCAAAAAGACGTTGAAAAAATTATTGAGAAAAATTTAAGGGCTGCAAAGGCAAGACCGAGTACACAGTTGCTTGACAGAGCATTTGTCGTAATGATGGATCCCCGTAATGGAGAAGTGCTTACAATGGCGGGTAAACAGATTAAACAAGCAGGCGGCAAATATAAAATTGATGATTATGCACTAGGAACAATGACTTCCTCTTATAACATGGGCTCAGCTGTAAAAGGGGCAACATTGTTAACAGGTTATCAAACAGGTGCTATTAAAATCGGAAATATATTTACGGATGAAGTTTTAAATATTAAAGGCTCCCCTCCTAAAAAATCGGTAAGTGTAATGGGGCCGATAAATGATTTAACTGCACTTGAGCGTTCATCTAACGTTTATATGTTCAAAACTGCGATTGCAATTGGTAAGGGTAAATATATATCAGGACATTCACTTCCGCTTGATTACAGCGCATTTGATAAATTTCGTTATTACTTCAGTGAATTCGGTTTAGGGGTAAAAACAGGAATTGATCTGCCTAACGAAGCTACAGGATATGTGGGAACTAAAAGACAGTCAGGTTTCTTGCTTGATTTTGCGATCGGCCAATATGACACATACACTCCGCTTCAAATGGCTCAGTATGTATCGACCATTGCTAATGGCGGCTATCGTATGAAGCCCCAAGTCGTGAAAGAAGTAAGAAAACCTTCAAAAAAAGGTATCGGGGCCGTCGTTGAATCTGTTAATCCGGAAGTGATGAACCGTCTTGATATGACGGAAAGTGAAATTAAACGTGTTCAGCAAGGTTTTAAACTTGTTATGAATGGAGCTCAAGGGACTGCGAGAGCAAATTTTGCTAATAAAAGTTATCACCCTGCCGGTAAAACCGGAACAGCACAAGCTTTCTATGATGGGCCTATAAAATCAAGAACTGGTGCTTCTACTTATAACACAACTTTGGTGGCTTATGCTCCTGCAGATCATCCTGAAGTTGCTATTTCGGTAGTGGTTCCATGGGCTTATGAAAATTACAATGACAGGTATTCAATAACTAATGACATCGGGGAAGCAGCTCTGGACAAATACTTTGAGCTGAAAAAGAAACAAGAAGATAATAATACGAAGCAGAAAAACGAAGATAAAATTCAGGAAGACGCTGAAAACGGCAATACAAACAACTAATAGAAAAACGCTCACAATCTGTGAGCGTTTTTTTTATACAAAAAAACATCCGGATTTACAAAACCTTAACACTTGATTTATACGTATTTTACAAGAACCCTTTACTCTAGACCTGTAGGACAAATTACACATTAAATGCAGGGGGAATTCAGGAAATGAAAAAAAACAAATGGATGCTTATGCTTCTGATGGCTGCTGTTATGATTGTTGCTGCAGCATGCGGAAATGCAAAGGAAAGCGGCAAGACAGACAGTCAATCTGCAAGTGAGGATAAAAAAGCATCAGGTTCTTTAACCATTTCTGGTTCATCAGCCATGCAGCCGTTAGTACTGGCAGCGGCGGAAAAGTTTATGGAAAAACATCCGGATGCTGATGTGCAGGTGCAAGCGGGGGGTTCAGGAACAGGTCTTTCGCAAGTGTCTGAAGGGGCAGTGCAAATCGGCAACTCAGATGTCTTTGCTGAAGAAAAAGAAGGCATTGATGCGAAAGCCCTAAAAGACCACCGAGTAGCGGTAGTGGCGATGGCGGCTGCGGTCAACCCCGGTGCGGGCGTAAAGGATATAACCAAAAAACAGCTGACAGACGTCTTTACAGGAAAAATTAAAAACTGGAAAGAGCTTGGCGGTAAAGATCAAAAAATTACACTCGTGAACCGTCCTGATTCATCAGGAACACGCGCTACGTTCGTCAAATACGCGCTTGACGGAGCAGATCCTGCAGAGGGCATTACAGAGGATTCCTCCAATACAGTCAAAAAAATCATTGCGGAAACGCCGGGAGCTATCGGTTATCTGGCATTCTCTTATATAAACGATGACAAAGTAACGCCTTTATCGATCGGAGGCATCAAACCGGAAGAGAAAAACGTCGTCACAGGCGAGTATCCGATTTGGGCTTACGAGCACTCTTATACGAAAGGTGAAGCGTCAGGCCTTACAAAAACGTTTCTTGACTATATGAACAGCGATGAAGTACAGAAAAGTATCGTAAAAGATCAGGGCTACATTCCGATCTCAGATATGAAAGTCACACGTGACGCAAACGGCAAGCAAAGCTGAGGGGAGGGCGGGCTCCCCGCCTCTTCTTCCTTATAGGAGTGTAAACAAATGATAAATCACAGAGAAAAAGAGTCTGTAAGCGAACGCTTAATAAGCTCAAAACAAAACAGGCAAATGGATGAAGTCCGCGGAAGGGTGATTGTGTCTGTGTGTGCCGCGATTATCATTGCGGCATCAGCGGCGATCACAATTTTTCTCGGCATTAAGGGGCTGCAATCTTTTTTTGTAAATGGTGTAAGCCCGATTGAGTTCTTAACAAGTCTGAATTGGAATCCAACCCAGGCAAAACCTGAGTTCGGCGCGCTGCCTTTTATTTTCGGATCATTTGCGGTCACGGTTCTGTCCGCTCTGATCGCAGCACCCCTCGGTATTGCGGGTGCCGTGTTTATGACGGAAATTGCGCCGACTTGGGGAAAAAAGGTGCTGCAGCCGGTAATTGAGCTGCTTGTCGGCATTCCGTCCGTCGTTTATGGATTCATAGGTCTTACAGTATTGGTTCCGTTTATCGGCTCTTTTAAATCAAGCGGAACGGGTCACAGCCTTCTGGCGGGGACGATCGTACTCTCGGTAATGATTCTGCCGACTGTTACATCGATTTCCGCTGATGCGCTTGCGTCACTTCCGAAACACCTTCGCGACGGTTCATATGCGCTTGGTGCGACGAGGTGGCAGACAATCAGAAAGGTGCTTATCCCGGCGGCGTTTCCGACATTGCTGACCGCTGTCGTGCTCGGGATGGCAAGAGCGTTCGGAGAAGCACTAGCCGTACAGATGGTTATCGGAAATACAAAGCTTCTGCCGGAAAGCCTGCTTGATACGGCGGGAACATTAACGACGATTATTACGTTAAACATGGGCCATACCACATACGGCAGTATTGAAAATAATACGTTATGGTCTATGGGGCTTGTTCTACTCATCATGTCGTTTCTGTTTATATTGCTCATACGCTACTTGTCGTCTAGGAGGAAAGTGTAATGAACCGGAAAATAACGGATAAATTGGCCACCGGTGTATTCGGGTTATGCGCCGCTGTAATTGCGGCGATTTTGGCAGGATTGTTTTTGTACATTCTTATTCACGGCGTCTCTGAAATCTCCTTGCATTTTCTTACGTCAAAATCGAGCGCCATTGCGTCAGGCGGCGGAATACGGGATCAGCTTTTTAACTCCTTTTACATTCTGTTTATCACCATGCTGATCACGATACCGCTTGGAGTGGGGGGCGGCGTCTTTATGGCTGAATATGCGCCCCAAAATAAAATCACTGATTTTATCAGAACGTGTATTGAGGTGCTGTCTTCGCTTCCGTCCATTGTCATCGGGATGTTCGGCATGCTGATGTTTGTAAACCTGACCGGATGGGGTTACACGATTATCGGGGGCGCGCTCGCATTAACGGTCTTTAACCTTCCAGTTATGGTCCGGGTGACGGAAGGCGCGCTCACTGCAGTTCCTAAGGAGCTGAAAGAAGCTTCTCTCGCTTTAGGCGTATCGAGATGGCATACCGTCAAAACGGTGCTGGTTCCGAGTGCGATTCCTTCGATTTTAACCGGTGCCATTCTCGCATCCGGAAGAGTATTCGGAGAAGCGGCCGCATTGTTATTTACAGCGGGACTGACAACGCCGCGGCTGAACTTTACGGATTTGAACCCGTTTTCTGAATCATCTCCTTTCAACATTTTCAGGCCGGCTGAGACGCTGGCGGTTCATATATGGAGTGTCAATACGCAGGGAATCATCCCTGACGCCGAAGCGATTGCAAACGGCGGCTCGGCGGTGCTGGTGATTTCGGTGCTCTTGTTTAACCTTTGTGCAAGATGGCTCGGATCTGTCATTTATAAAAAGCTTACGGCAAATTAATCGGAAAGAGGCGAAAACATGATTGATCACATCATCAGGGAACAAGCGGAACAGACAAAGCGTTCGCCGGAGTCTTCAATTTTGGAAGTGAAGCATTTATCAATTTATTACGGTGACAAACAAGCGGTTAAAGATGTAAACATGGATATTGAAAAACATGCGGTGACGGCTCTGATCGGTCCCTCCGGCTGCGGGAAATCAACATTTTTGAGACAGATTAACAGAATGAACGATGCCATTCCTTTTGCAAGAAGCGAGGGAGAGATCCTTTATGAAGGGCTGAATATTTTGGGGGAAGCGATTAATGTCGTGTCTCTCAGACGGGAGATCGGTATGGTGTTTCAAAAACCGAATCCGTTCCCGAAATCCATTTACAATAACATCACACATGCGCTGAAGTATGCGGGGGAACGCAGGAAAGCCGTTTTGGATGATGCGGTCGAGGAAAGCTTAACGAAGGCGGCGCTTTGGGATGAAGTCAAAGACCGGCTTCATTCATCGGCTCTTTCGTTATCAGGCGGCCAGCAGCAGCGTCTTTGTATCGCCCGTACGCTTGCGATGAAACCTGCCGTACTACTTTTAGATGAACCGGCCTCAGCTCTGGACCCTATTTCAAACGCCAGAATCGAGACGCTTTTGACAGAACTGAAAAAAGATTATTCGATTATTATCGTTACGCATAACATGCAGCAGGCACTTAGGGTGTCTGACCGAACGGCTTTCTTTTTAAACGGGGAAGTGGTGGAATACGGGCAGACAGAACAAATTTTCACGAGTCCTAAAGCGCAAAAGACAGATGACTACATTAATGGAAAGTTCGGATAGGGGGAAGGACTGTGAGCCTTGTGAAGGAAGCGGTGCACACACAGAATTTATTTGATATTCACGGCATGAACGTATGGTACGGAGCCCACCAGGCTTTAAAAGACATTACGATCGGTTTTGAGGAGCGGAAGGTAACTGCGATCATCGGTCCGTCCGGCTGCGGGAAATCCACTTTTATTAAAACATTAAACTTAATGCTGCAAATGGCCCCGAATGTCAAAGTGACAGGCGACATGATCTATAACGGGCGCAATCTGCTGAAAGAAAAGACGGATGCGGCAGAATTAAGAAAACAGATCGGTATGGTGTTTCAAAAAGGCAATCCGTTTCCCCAGTCAATATTTGAGAATGTCGTGTACGGTCCGAGAATTCACGGCGAAAAAAATAAAAAGAAACTGCTTGAAATCGCCGAGGAATCTTTAAAGGCAGCCGCGCTCTGGGATGAAGTGAAAGATCGCCTTCACCAGCAGGCGCTTTCACTGTCAGGCGGTCAGCAGCAGCGGCTGTGCATCGCAAGGGCGCTCGCCACAAAACCGGACGTCCTTCTGATGGATGAACCGACGTCCGCTCTTGATCCCGTGTCCACGCGGAAAATAGAAGAGCTGATTTTGACATTGAAAGAAAAGTATACAATCGTCATTGTGACGCACAACATGCAGCAGGCTGCGAGGGTCTCTAATCAAACCGCGTTTTTCTATATGGGCGAACTGGTAGAATGGGGGGATACGGGCAAAATATTTTCTCAGCCGGATCATCAAAAAACACATGATTATATCACCGGAAAATTCGGATGAAAAAAACGGGCCCGGCCATTGACCGGGTCCGTTTTATACTCCTTATTAAAAAAGCCTGCCGGCCGTATCCATCTGAATGGACGATGCCTGCAAGCTTTTTTAGCGGGTTAATGTTTTGACGATTTTTTTAAAGCTCATATCTGAGTCGACTTTGAAATGGCCGGCACGGATTTCTTTATGGTAGCCTGCGTCAATGACGTAATCATTAAAGTCCTTCGCTGAAGGAATAATCCCTTCTTTTTCAAGAATGGATGACACATCAGCAGTGCTCATTCCGTCTTTAATCGTCAGTTTGTATGTTACTTTTTTCTTTTTGGCGTCTGTGTTTTGGTCGTTGTTTAACGATTTTTCTTTAGAATCAAGCAGTTTTTGATAGTCATCCCGGTTGACGGAGACTTTTTGCTGATCGTCGAGGTAGCTGTTTACTTCTTTTTCTGTCAATGCTGTTTTTTCGGTTTTAACGGCGGCTGCCTGGTCATGGTCAGTCAAATAGAAGACAGCGGCGAGAACGGCCGTCGCTAAAATCATGCCTGCTGCAAAAGCCTGAATGCCCCGTTTTGTCATACGAGCACCTTCTCATTATCTTTAATAATGGTATTGACGTCCTCGACAGACACGTGCTCCGCTTTTGCGATGGCTTCCGCAGACATTCCGTTGTTATATTTTGAAATGATTTGTTTGGCGATTTTTTGGTTAATGCCGCTGCTTTTGGCTTTGCGGATCACGAGGTTGGTTTCCAGCAATTCTTCTTCAAGCACCGTCATTTTCTTTTTCAGCTTGTAAATTTCCTGCATGGCGGAAAGCTGAAGCGTTTCAAGCTCCTGTTCCACGTCTTTCATCGGATCTCTTTGAGAATATGAGAATGCAATAAGCGCTATACTGACGATAAACAACGCAATAATAGCAATTTCCACGTTTCATCACCTTCTATTATTAATTTGCCCTTCTTTTTTATACCATAAAACGCCGCCATTCTAAAGGAAATAGAGAAAAAAACGGAATTTTGTCGGGAAATCTTTTTTATTCGGGGAGCAAACGGTTATTTCTCTATAGATTTCGCATCAGAAAGTCCTTTTTTGTCCTTTTTCGTCATATTTTCCCTTCACCAGGCGCAAGCTCATTCAGAGGATCAGAAGCATAAACTGATGTTTTCTGCACTTAAACAACATTTCATGTAAATCACTCTAGCATTCCGTCCATTATAGTGGTATTATATATAAGTCTGAATAAGTAAATGATATTTAGTTTGGAGGGAAAATAATGCGCGTTAATATTACTTTGGCTTGCACTGAATGTGGTGAGCGTAACTATATTTCTAAAAAGAACAAACGCAACAATCCGGACCGCGTTGAATTTAAAAAATATTGCCCACGTGATAAAAAATCTACGTTACACCGTGAAACAAAATAAGCTGTTTAAAACAGCGGAAAAAGCTGGAGCTTTCAATAAAGTTCTGGCTTTTTTGTCTTTCAGGGAGGTTTGAGAAACGTGAAAGCACAAATCAGAACCGCTATCAAAGCAAAGCTTTCTGACATGACAGAAAGTGAATGGGAGGCAAAATGCCGTAGCATGCGTGAAACGCTGTTTTCTTTAAAAGAATGGAAACAGGCCCGCGTGATCGCCGTTACCATCTCGACACGCCTGGAAATTCCGACACGGCCGATTATTGAACAGGCCTGGAAAGAGAAAAAACAAGTCTGTATCCCAAAATGCTTTCCGCGGACGGGAGCGATGGAGTTCCGTACATTTTCTGCGTATGATCAGCTGGAAACCGTATATGCGGGCCTCAGTGAACCGATCGAGAGCCAGACGGAAAAAGCCGCCCAAAAAGACATTGACCTTGTGATTGTGCCCGGTGTGGCTTTTGACCGGGAAGGCTTCAGAATCGGATACGGCGGAGGATATTATGATCGGTACCTCTCCGGTTATAAAGGCCGTACCGTGTCGCTTCTCTTTGACTGCCAGCTGACAGACCGCATTCCCCGCATGCCCCACGATATTCCGGTCGATATGATCGTGACTGAATCTGAAACCATCGCTTAATCGCATAAAAAACTTCTTACACCGGAATAATTCTCGCTGTTTGACAAACGATAGGGGCAGGAGGGATAAGATGAAAAAATTGTTGATCTACTCATTATGCGCCGTATCTGTTTTAGCCGTTTACCAAAACCGCTACCGTCTGATGAACAGCGTGCTCAGCCAGCCGGGGATCAGACGGTCATTCATTCATTTCTTTTTAAAAATACCGTTTATCAGAAACAAATTCATTCAGCAGGCATTTTAAACAAATCCCGTTTTTCAGCGGGATTTTTTGCATAAGAAAACCTGCCGGTAAAAAACGGCAGGTTTTCTCGTATTGTCAGCTTTTTTTCAGGAAACCGAGCAGAATTGAGATCATAGGAGAAATGTACAGGAAAAAGGTAAACGGCAGGTAGTCGATGACGGAAACCCCTAATGCGCTTGCCATAAAAGCGCCGCTTACTCCCCAGGGAATCAGCGGGTTGATCAATGTTCCGCCGTCCTCAAGCGACCGCGCAAGGTGAATCCGCTTAATGCTGAGCTTGTCATATAAAGGTTTATAAGATTGACCCGGAATTAAGATCGACAAATACTGCTCACCTGTCGCAAGGTTTACGCCTATACTTGAGAAGACGGTCGCCATGACAAGACGTCCTTTCGTATGCACGCCTTTTATCAATCCTTGAAGCAGCGCCGCGATCAGGCCCGTTTTTTCCATCAGGCCGCCGAGCGCAAAGGCGATCATGATCAGAGAGACTGATCCCATCATCGATTGGAGCCCGCCTCTGTTGATAATGCTGGCCACAGCCTGGTCGCCGGTTTTAAACGCCGTCCCGCTTTGCAGGGCGGATATAAATCCTTGAATGCTGCTGTCAGGAATAAAAACAGCAGTCAGAAGCCCTGCGGAAATAATACCGGCGGTAAGCACCGGAATCACGGAAATCCGTCTCACAGCTAAAATGATCACCAACAGAGGTGAAAGAAGCGACCAAGGCGTAATGTGCACGGCCTCTTTCATTCCGGAAATGACCGCCTCAATATTTTGCGTTGAAGCGGCATTTATTGAAACCGATGAACCGAGAATATAAAAAAGAACAATCGTGATCAGCAGTGCCGGAACGGTAGTGCCCATCATATGGCGAATATGCTTAAAAATCGGAATTTCGCCGATTCCGGCGGCAAAATTCGTCGTGTCGGACATCGGTGACATTTTATCACCGAAACAAGCCCCGCAAATGACTGCTCCCGCCGTCCATTCGAGCGGAACTCCCGCCGCGCTTGCTACCCCTAACAGCGCGACGCCGATTGTACTGACAGTTGTCAGACTTGAGCCGACAAGCGTGCTGATAATCATGCAGGAAAATAATGCGGTCAAAAGCAGCTGACTCGGCTGTATAATTGACAAAGCGTAAACGGTGACGGTGGGAATGGCGCCGCTGTACATCCAGGCGCCGATCAGCATACCGATCAAAGCCAGTACGATAATCGGCTGCACACCGTTTTTCAATCCGCTGACAATTCCTTTTTCAAGACTCTCCCACGAGAAACCGAGCCACAAACCTGCCAGAGACAGAATAATGACGCAAAAGAACAGCGGCATATGCGGCTCTGTATGAAAGAAAAACAGGCAGGACATAATGACTGCTAACATCAAGACAAATAAACTGATGGCTGAGATGAACGTCAGCCTTTTTTCTTGTTTCAAAACAACACCCCATCAAACTTTAATCCTTTTGTGCTTTTGGGCACGAAAGTATTGTAACAGAAAAACGCTTAAATGAGTGTTTTTTTACAATTGTGAATATACAATTTATGAAAATAATACAAGGATATTTTCTCCAATCGTTTTTTGCTTGACGCCCGGATCAGTGATGAAATACGCTTATACTAAGAAGAATAGAAATGGTGAAGCAGATGAATTCATTTTATGACGTGCAGCAGCTGTTTAAGTCATTCGGACATATCGTTTATTTCGGTGACAGACAAGCCGAAATTGACTTTATGAAAGATGAATTAAAGGAAATGTACTTGTCAAACGTGATTGAAAGAGAAGTATGGCAAAAAGCCGCCGGAGTTCTTCAGAGAGAATCGGAGCGGATCAAAGGCAGATAACAAAGCAGGATTTTAATAAGAAAAGGAGATTATTATGGAAGATACATGGTTTGCGGGGATTGATCTTGGCGGAACAACCATCAAGCTGGCCTTTATCAACATGTACGGTGAAATTCAGCATAAATGGGAAGTTCCGACCGATAAATCAGGAAACACAATTACGGTCACGATTGCCAAAGCGCTTGACCAGAAGCTGGAAGAACTGAACAAGCCGAAACGGATCGTAAAATGGATCGGAATGGGAGCGCCCGGACCCGTGGAAATGGCGACGGGGATGGTCTATGAGACGACAAATATGGGGTGGAAAAACTATCCGCTGAAAGACCATCTTGAGGCGGAAACGGGTATTTCGGCCGTCATTGAAAACGATGCCAATATCGCGGCGCTCGGAGAAATGTGGAAGGGTGCAGGTGACGGGGCCAAAGATGTCATTTTAGTGACGCTCGGAACCGGAGTCGGCGGAGGCATCATCGTCAACGGAGAAATCGTTCACGGTAAAAACGGGGCCGGCGGAGAAATCGGTCATATTTGCAGTATTCCGGAAGGAGGAGCTCCGTGCAACTGCGGAAAATCCGGCTGCATCGAAACGATTGCGTCCGCAACCGGCATCGTCCGCATCGCGAAAGAAAAGCTTGCGGCGGTTTCCGACTCTTCGCTCTTACAAGTGGATGATCTGACGGCACGTGACGTGTTCGAAGCGGCTAAACAGCAGGATAAGACAGCGCTTGAAGTCGTCGATTATGTCGCAAAACATTTAGGCCTCGTGCTCGGAAATCTGGCAAGCGCCATGAATCCGACGAAAATCGTGCTCGGCGGAGGCGTGTCTAAAGCGGGTGAAATCCTGCGGTCAAAAGTGGAAGAGACTTTCAAAATCACCGCATTCCCGCGTTCTGCGGAAGCGGCGGATATTTCGATTGCGGCACTTGGAAATGACGCCGGAGTCATCGGCGGGGCGTGGATTGCCAAAAATGAATGGCTCAAACATCAAAACTGCTGAAGAAAGTCTGCCTGCCCATATCGCGGGCGGCTTTCTTTTTTTATCTCCCCTGTCATATAGTTTTTAAAAAAGGGGGATGAACATGGCGGGAATTCGTGTCAAACCTGAATTGAAACAGCATATGAAAGATATTGCAAAGGTACTTTCAATTGATGAAAAACTGTTGAAAGCCGCTGATAAAACGGCGGAAAATGATGATTTATTGTGTCCCGGCTTTGCCGTGAGCGGGCAGTCAGAGGGTCCGCCGCTTGAGACGCTGAGCGGGCTTTCGCGATACATCCGGCACTGTGAAAGGATTCTTTCCGCTGATCAATGGGTGAAGGAAGAAAAGGTGTACGGGTCCCAATCGGTTTATGAAGAAATTGAGAAAATAACGGATGTCTTTCCGTTTGTCACGTGCCGTAAAATCGGCAGTTCCGTATTGGGAAAGCCGCTTTATGAGCTGAAAATAGGTGCGGATACGGCTGAAAGAAAAGTCCATGTAAACGCCTCATTTCATGCCAATGAATGGATCACCACCTCGGTCGCGCTTAAATGGTGTAAAGAATATTGCGCGGCATTATGCGAAAATAAAACCGTTTTCGGGCACTCTGCGCTTGATATATTCAGCCTGACATCATTGTCATTCGTTCCGCTCGTAAATCCCGACGGTGTTGATCTCGTACTTTACGGATGTGAAGATTTATCAGAAAAAAATGAATTTCTTAATCAATTAAATGAGCACCGCCCGGATTTCCGCGAATGGAAGGCGAATATAAACGGTGTGGATTTAAATAAACATTTCCCATCCAATTGGGATATTGAACAGAGGCGCAAACCGAAGGCCCCTTCATATCGTGATTTTCCGGGGACGGCGCCGCTCACTGAACCGGAGGCGCAGGCGATGCACCGGCTGATAACGGAGCAGCCGCCTGACAGGCTGATCGCGCTTCATACGCAGGGAGAAGAGATTTATTGGGGATACGAAGGATGTGAACCGGAGCAATCATCCCGGATGATTCGGGAGTTTGAAGCGATAAGCGGAAACCGCTATCAAGGCGTTAAAACCATTGACAGCCATGCCGGTTTTAGGGATTGGTTTATACAGCAGTATGGAAAAGAGGGCTATACCATTGAGCTCGGAAAGGGAAAAAACCCTTTGCCTTTTCATCAGTTTGCTGATATTTATCAAGCGACGGAAGGTATTTTGTGGAGGTCGCTTGTTTTTTGAGACATCTGTGAAATTTCTCATTTGTTTACATAAACAAATATGGGACAATAGAAAAGAATGGAGGGAAGGCTGGTGAGATACTTGGTTTGTGTTCTGCTGTCCGCATTCGTTCTGTGTTTAGCGGCCTGTGAACCATCTCATCAGCAGCAAGACACAGGCGTTTCGGCAAAATCGGCAGAACAGAAAATCGTTCCGCTCAGTAAAAAGGAAGCGGAGAAAACGGAAGGATGGCTGGATAACAGAACGATTCTGTATACAGCACATCATCAGCTGATGAAATATGATCTTTTCAGCGGAAAATCCGAACGGCTATATGAAACAAAGGGCAATATTGTCAATGTAAAGATCAGCCGGAAAAAACAGCTGATTCTCGTACAGGTGACAAGCAGCGGTCAGACTGAGCTTGTGCTTATGAACAAGCAGGGGAAAAGACTTTATCACAAAGCCTTTAACTCTTATGAGCTGGAGACGGCTTGGAATCCGTATGACCCGTATCAAATGATGATTACCGTTTTTACTGAAACATGGGACTTCACAGCCTATACGGCCGATATGAACAACGGCATTTTAAAAAAGAGTCCCGTTCAGGCCCCTTTTGTCCATTGGACCTCCACTGATGAATTCCAATATATCAAGCAAGGAAAAACGGAGGAAGAGGGTCCTTTATATTCTTATGACTTGCAGACAAAAAAAGAAAAAAGAGTGCTTCATCACGTCATCTGGGCCGATTCCCGCCCAGGCATGACGATTGCCGTCAGACAAACGGATCAATCGGACGGAGACGGCGAGTTCCTTTTCCAAAAGCCGGCATCCGTGACGCACCGCTTTCCTCTCCAAGAAAAGTATGAGAGCTTTGCGCCGATGGAGTATGATTACGATCAGACACACAAGCGGTTTTACATATTCAAGCCTGAAGGCCGCTCTTACAATCTGATCAGCTTTGACTTAGGAGACGAACGGGAGCGGACGGTGCTCAAAAACACGGAAATGGAGCCGATTCAGATCTCTCCGAACGGGGAATACGCTTTATACGGCTTTACGTATGACCGTCTGATTTCACTGAAAACAGGCATGACAGAACCAATCATAACAAATGAAAAAGGAGTTTGAACCAAATGGCAATTGCAGATGTGACAATCATTCCGATCGGAACAAAAACACCGAGCGTCAGTGAGTACGTAGCGGATGTGCAAAACATTTTGGAGGGTTACAAAGCTGCCGGCAAAATCAAATTTCAGCTCACGCCGATGAACACTTTGATTGAAGGTGAGCTGAGCGACTTATTCGCAGTCATTCAGGACATTCACGAAGCCCCGTTCCAAAAAGGGCTGCACAGAGTGGCGACAAATATCCGCATTGATGACAGACGTGATAAAGAAACGACACTGGAGAGCAAAATCAAAAGTGTCAGCAAACATTTGCAGCAATAAAAAATAAGCCTGTATCCATTGGATACAGGCTTTTAATGTGCAGTCGGATAGCCGCTGGTTACAACGGTCATTACGGTAAACCAGCCAAACACGCCCAGCGTGGCGGCGGCTAACAAAAATCCCAGGATATTTCTCTGTCTGACAGCCCGCAGGACTCCTAATACAGCTAATAATGCGACAAGGCCGAAGATTACAACAAGTAACATCATGCTCCTCCTTTGTCATTGGAACCTGAAAATCTTTCCATTTCATTTTAACCGTTTTCATTTTGTTTGTCGATAGCGTTTTCCCGGCCGCATTCATTGAATCTTCCGCAGAAAACCTTCATAATAAGGGCATATACATAAAGAGGTGATGAAAGTGAAATGGAGACGAATGCCGGCCGGTCCGATTCAGGCAAACGCGTATTTTCTTGTCAGTGAGGATCAGTCCTGTCTTATTTTTGATCCGGGCGGAGAAGCGGACAAAATCAACAATTACATAAAAGAAAACAATCTGAAGCCGCTGGCCATCTTACTGACGCACGCCCATTTTGACCATATCGGCGCGCTTGACGAAGTAAGAGACAGATGGGATGTTCCCGTATATCTTCACAAAAATGAAGAAAAGTGGCTGGAGGACTCTTCCTTAAACGGATCAGGCATATTGCGGGGCATCGCCGTAACGGCACGGCCCGCCGAACGGCTGATTGAAGGCGACGGCATATTGGACATCGGGCCTTTCCATTTGGAGACATTGTTTACGCCGGGACATTCACCGGGAAGCGTTTCTTATTATGTGAAGGACGCGGATCTGGTGATTTCAGGTGATGTGCTCTTTCAGGGAGGCATCGGCCGAACTGATTTACACGGCGGAAGTCAGGACGTATTGCTTGATTCCATTCATCAAAAACTGCTCACGCTTCCCGGACATACACTTGTGTTAAGCGGGCACGGGCCGGAAACGGATATTCAGACAGAGCAGGAGCGAAACCCGTTTATCAATGGTTTTTCACTGTAAATGAAAAAAGACAGACCATAATCGGTCTGTCTTTTTCTGTCAGTGGGTTCCGCCGCCCGGTGTCATAATAAAAATAGAGTAATATGTAAATCCGGCGAAAAATACGGTTAAGTAAGCTCCGAAAATATAAATATACATCCGCTCAGTCAGATTCAAATAAGAAAGAAATACGAAAAAGATCGTCTGTCCAAAAAACAAAAGTGAAGCGTCTTTCATGCCCCCTAAAAAAAACATGACTGCAAATATCCCCGTCCAAAATCCTAACACCCGGAACATGCGATTCATTCCTTATCCCCTCCCGAGAGTCTATCTGAAGTTTATTATAATAGATCGGCACTCAAAATGTAAACATTTTCATGATTATATTTATTGTGGAATTTATGTCTTTCCCTGTGTTTTATATCTTATGCCGCTCTCTGAAAAAGATCCGAAAAATCTTTTTGAAATATGTTTAATGAAAAAAAGTTCAGGGTACTTATGTTAACAAAGAGACGGATTATCCGAGGGAGGAATTTTTAAAAATGAAAGAACTTATTTTTTATTCATACCCGAGCTGCACATCATGCCGAAAAACGAAACATTGGTTAAAAGCCCACAATGTTGACTTTCAAGAGCGCCATCTATTCAGGGAGACACCGACAATTGATGAATTGAAGCAGATCTTATCATTAACGACTGAAGGAATTGATGAAATATTGGCGACGAGAAGTCAAACATTTAAAAATCTCAACCTGAACATTGAAGAAATGACTGTAAATGAAGTGCTGAAGCTTTTGACTGAGAAGCCGAAACTGCTGCGGCGTCCGATTCTGATCGATCGCAATAAGCTCGTTATCGGATACAATCCGGGAGAACTGATGAAGCTGACGAAGAAAAAAACGGTACATCAATCTGTATCATAAGAGAAAAACGAAGATCCGCTGATCAAAATTTATCAGCTAATCTTCGTTTTTTGCGGTTGCGGGACTGGGCTAGCTGGATTCGAACCAACGATCACGGAGTCAAAGTCCATTGCCTTACCGCTTGGCTATAGCCCATCGGATGTAATTACAGTATGTGCGTCCGGCGCCGATTTATACATACAAAGGAATTTGAATGGAGGAGACCCGTGAAACATTTGAGTGAAGCATTATCTCGAACCTTAATTGAAGAATCAGGTGAAATCACACGCCAGTGGCTGCTCATACCAAAATCGGGGCGGCCTACAGATGATCAGAAAGCGGAAATGCAGCACCGTCTGTTAATTGAAATCGTTGCCGGCATTTTATCGGAAAAAGACGGCGGGGAAGAGGAGCTGACGAAATGGGCGCTTCAGTTCGCAAGGGACCGGGCCGTCCATGAAGTACCGGTCTATGAAAGCGTCACGAGCTTTAAAGAATTCCGGAGATTGGTCTGGAACCGCATACAGACGTGCTGTGAAACAATGTCTGAGAAGCCTGGGGCGAATGCGGTATTCCATTGGGGAGAGAAGCTGAACAAAGCAATTGACCATATGATTGAAGTATTTACAGAGGAATATTATAAAGTGACGGTTACACAATTAAACGCCCAAAAAGAAATGATTAACGAACTAAGCGCGCCGATTATGCCGATTGCCGACGGTATTGGAATTTTGCCGCTCGTCGGCGAAATTGACACCTACCGGGCAAAAATGATTTTGGAATCGGTGCTTGACCAATGTTCTTCACTCCGTCTTTCTTATTTATTTTTAGATATATCAGGTGTGCCGATTGTGGATACGATGGTCGCTTATCAGATTTTTAAAGTGATTGACAGCACAAAACTTCTTGGCATAGAAACGACAATCTCAGGCATCAGGCCGGAAATCGCGCAGACCGTCGTGAAGCTCGGCATCGATTTTTCTCAGGTGAAAACGGAGCAGAGTCTGGCGAAAGCGCTGGCAAAAAACGGATTTATCGTAAAAGAATCATTAAGATGATAAAAAGCTGAATGGCCGGGAGGGATGTCTCCCTCAGCTATTCAGCTTTATCAGCTTCAATCGTAATGATATGATGGCTGTCGATTTCTTTTACCGTAAATGTGTAGCCTTCAAAATCAATGGTGCTCCCGGGCTTCGCGTCAATATGCTGAGTAAGAAACCAGCCCCCGAGTGTATCGACTTGATCAGCCGTAATCTCTGTTCCGAGTACATCATTGACGTCGCTGATCAGCAATTTGGCGTTCAGGAGATAGCGGTTCTTCCCAAGCTTTTGAACGGAAGGTGTTTCATCCGTATCAAATTCGTCGCGGATTTCGCCGACGATCTCTTCAATGATGTCTTCCGCCGTTACTAATCCCGCGGTTCCGCCGTACTCATCAATGAGAATGGCCATATGGGCGTGTTCCCGCTGCATTTTAACGAATAATTGATAAATCGGAATCGTCTCAATCACATGGATCGCCGGCTGGATGTAAGGGCTGAGTTCGTGTTTTGTAAACGCCGCTCCTTCTGACAGGAATCTGAATAAAACTTCTTTTATATTGATGATGCCGACTACATGATCTTTATCTCCTTTTACTACGGGATACCGGGTATATTTATTTGTTTTGATAATGTCCCGGAGCATATGTCCCGATCCGCTGTCTAACTGCAGACTCACCATTTCATTCCGGGGCACCATAATTTCTTTGGCAGTGCGCTTATCAAATGTAAAAATGTTATTTACGTAATGGAGCTCGCTTTTTTTAATCATGCCGCTTCGATAGCTTTCGGCAAGGAGCACCCGCAATTCCTCTTCCGTATAAGCCATTTCATGTTCGGAAGCAGGCTTCAAGCCGAACATGGCTGTAATCAGGCGGGCGGAATGATTGAGCAGCCAGATGAACGGAAACATTAACTTATAAAACAAAATCATCGGTCTGGCAGACAAAAGTGTAATCCGCTCGGCTTTTTGGATAGCAAAACTTTTCGGGGCGAGTTCGCCGATAACGACATTCACATATGTAACCAGCAGAAAGGCGATGATCAATGACAGGACTTGGGCAACCGCTTCGTGAACTCCGGTTTTTAAAAATAACGGCTGAAGCATTGCTTTGACTGTCGGTTCACCCAGCCAGCCGATTCCCAAAGCAGTGACGGTGATGCCCAATTGGCATGCCGATAAATATTCATCGAGGTGGGTAATGACATGCTTGGCTGCTTTTGCTCCTTTTACATCTTCCTCAATGAGCTGATTAATGCGGGAGCGCCTTGCTTTAACGATTGAAAACTCTATGGCGACAAAACACGCCGTTAATAAAATAAATAGTACGATGGCAGATAGTTTGATGATATACAATGTAACGCCTTCCGCGAAGGAAGGCTTGCACCTCCCTTTTTTCGGAATAATACCACTGTAGAAAGCTGCTCAAACATCGAACCTGGTTTAGCCTGCTTCATTTACGGTAATAAAACAAGAAAGCGATACTGGAGGATGACAAGAGATGAAGGTACATTCGGGAGCGGACTGGCTGTGGTACCAGCTCGGTCCGCATGAAAAAACAGAAGCGAAAAAAATGATTCATCACAATCACTGGCCGCAATGCGAAAAGTGGTTTGAACATGAAAATCATATAAACTTTCTGCGCTCAGATACAAATGATCAGAATAATGAAGCGGTTTTCGGTTCTTTAATCTATCATCAAGGATTAGATGATGAAAAAAACCATACCGTATTTCACTTTTATATTACGAGAGACTTCTTTTTTACGATTAATTTTGATTTTTCGCTGCTGCGCGGTGTAAAAGAAAAGCATGCCACACAGCAGATTCAAACCTGTGAAAATCCGATTGAAGGCTTTTTTGTTCTGCTGGGAGAGCTGATGAATTCCTATCTGATCGGACTGGATGAATTTGAAGTCAAGCAGCGGACGCTGAAATGGCAGATTCATGATGACAACAGCAAAGGAATCTTGGAAAATGTGCATAAACTGCGCCATGAGCTGTTCATTTGGAAAGGCCTTACACTGGGGGCTAAAAAAGTGGAAATGGCTTTAAAAGAAGCTTTTCTTCCGAAAAATGACAGGCAGAAAGATTACCTCAGAGCTCATCAAAAGATGGAAAGAGGAATTACATATATCAATGAGTTTGATCAGGAATTGAGCAATCTGCTGCACGCCGAGGAAGTCATTACCTCCCAAAGAGGAAATGAAATTGTGAAAGCCTTGACGATCTTTACAACTCTCTTTACACCGATGACGGCGCTTGGAGCTCTCTGGGGGATGAACTTTGATAACATGCCGGAGCTTCATTGGAAATATGCGTATATTTGTTCCATCGTGCTCATTATTGTATCAACCCTGCTGATTTATATTTATCTGCGGCAGAAAGGCTGGACAGGGGACATTTTGAGGGAGCATCAAAAAAAATATTTGCGGAAAGAAAAGAAACGCTAAGAAGAGCAGGCATACGCCTGCTTTTTTTGATGGCTGAAAATGGCCGAATGGTTCCGGATTTCATTCGGTAAATCAATGTCAGGTGGCTTATTTTTTATTTTTTTACGTTTTACACACTGTAAAACGCATAATCTCTCCTTTGCCGGCTTTTGTGTATCTGATTTACAATACGTGCGGAAGGAGGGAAGTCTTGTGGAAAATATAGAAACATACAGCAGGAACATCATAAACGAGGCCTATACGGCAAGGGCTTCAGATATACACATTGTGCCGAGAGAAAAGGATGCTTTCATTCATTTTCGCATCGGCCATGCTCTTGTGAAAAAAAGAGTCTTAAAAAAAGAGGAATGCGTAAGGCTAATTTCTCATTTTAAGTTTTTATCGGCCATGGATATAGGAGAAAGACGTAAGCCGCAAAACGGGTCATTGTCTCTGCCGCTTCCGACGGAAACCGTTCATTTGAGAATGTCAACCTTGCCGACAATGAATGATGAAAGTCTTGTCATCAGGCTTTTGCCTAAGCGGCAGATTCCCCCTCTGGATAAATTGTCCTTATTTCGGGGGGCGGGCGCCGCACTATTGTCCTTTCTGAAGCATTCGCACGGTCTGCTTCTGTTTACCGGCCCGACCGGATCTGGAAAAACGACCACTCTTTACTCGCTTGTCAACTATGCAAAACGGCATTTCAACCGGCGGATTGTCACGCTTGAAGACCCCGTAGAAACAAGAGATGAGGATGTGCTGCAAGTTCAGGTGAATGAAAAAGCCGGAGTCACATATTCCGCCGGTTTAAAAGCGATTTTAAGACATGATCCCGATATGATCATCTTAGGGGAAATCAGGGATGCCGAGACGGCTGAAATCGCAGTCCGCGCCGCCATGACGGGACACCTCGTTCTTTCAAGCCTGCATACAAGAGATGCTAAGGGCGCCATATACAGGCTGTTGGAGTTCGGCGTGAACATGACAGAAATTGAACAAACCGTCATTGCCATTGCCGCTCAGCGTCTGGTTGATTTAACATGTCCGTTCTGCAAAGAGGAAAACTGTTCCGTGTACTGCCGGATGTACAGGCAGACACGCCGTGCGGGCATTTATGAACTGCTCTACGGGAAAAACCTCACCCAATGCTTTCAGGAAGCAAAGGGAGAGCACGCCAATTTTCAATATCAGACGCTCCGCAGGCTGATCAGAAAAGGAATCGCTCTCGGCTATGTCACGACCGACAATTACGATCGGTGGGTGTATCATGAAGCGGATTAAACGAACCTGGCCGTTGAAGGATCAAGCGGCTTTTTTGAAAAGGCTCGGTGAAATGACGGAAAAAGGATACAGTCTGATTGAAGGGCTCAGACTGCTGAAACTCCAGCTGCATAAACGTCAGCTTGCAGAGCTGACGGACGGAATCCGACGGCTGAGGGAAGGTGATGCGTTTTACCAAGTGCTTGAGGCACTGTCTTTTCACAAAGAAGCCGTCTCTATCTGCTATTTCGCGGAGAAACACGGGGAATTGCCGGGGGCGATGAAACAAAGCGGCGAATTATTACAGAGAAAGCTCATGCAGACGAATCAAATCAAAAAAATGCTCCGGTATCCGATGTTTTTAATTTCTTCCGTCTGTGTCATGTTTTATATCCTGCAAAGTTTAATCATTCCGCAGTTTTCTGGGATTTATCAATCAATGAATATGAATACATCCGGTGCGACTGCTTTCATCTTTGCATTTTTTCGGCATTTTCATGAAGCCTGCGCACTGGCGCTGTCCGCCGCTTTCTGCTTGTTTTTGTACGTTTGGTTCTTATGTAAGAAAAAATCCCCGCAAGATAAAATGCTGATTGTTGTGAAAATCCCCCTATTAGGAAAAGCGGCCGTTCTTTTTAACAGCTACTTTTTCTCTTTACAGCTCAGCAGTCTTCTGAAATCCGGCCTTTCTATCTATGACAGCTTAACAGCTTTTAAAGAACAATCTTTTCTGCCTTTTTATCGAGAAGAAGCAGAGATGCTCATTACACGTCTGAAAGCCGGAGAAACCATAGAATCCGCTCTTTCTGGGCATCCGTGTTATGAAAAAGACCTTGCGGCTGCAGTCAGCCACGGACAGGCAAACGGCCTGCTTCACCGCGAACTTTATACGTACAGCCAGTTTATGATGGAGCGTCTTGAACAAAACGCGGCGAAGTATACCGGCATTCTCCAGCCTGTCATTTACGGTGTTGTGGCCGGTATGATTTTAATTGTCTACATGTCAATGCTGATGCCGATGTACCAGATGATGAACCAAATGTAAGGGAGTGCTTCGTCTGAAAAATCAAGATGGATTTACTTTAATTGAAATGCTGATTGTTTTATTTATCGTTTCCATTCTGCTTTTAATCACCATTCCTAACGTTACAAAACATAATCAAAGCATTCAGCATAAAGGCTGTGAAGGACTGCAGAATATGGTGAAAGCCCAAGTGACGGCGTACGAAATCGACCATGAAGGTAAAATGCCGGATATGAACGATTTACAATCAGAGGGGTATATCAAAAAGAATACAGTCTGCCCGAATGGTAAACAGATCTTAATTAGTGGCGGAGAAGTTACAGTTGAACAATAACAGGCGGACAGAAAATGGGTTTACCCTTCTTGAAAGCCTGATTGTGTTAAGTCTGGCGTCCGTCCTGCTGACGGTTTTGTTCACGACGGTTCCGCCGGCCTGCACCCACCTTGCCGTGCGGCAAAAAACAGAACAGCTCCAAAAAGATATTCAGCTTGCTCAGGAAACGGCTATCGCAGAACATAAAAGAACAAAAATCACTTTTCTTCCAAAAGAGCATAAATACAAACTGCAGTCAGGCGGAAGGATTGTCGAGCGTTCCTTTGATTCGCTTCACATTACACTTGTGACTTTACCGGAGAGCCTTGAATTTAACGAAAAAGGCCATCCGAATTCGGGAGGAAAGATCCAATTGAAGAGCGCCGGGTTCACCTATGAGATCACAGTTTACTTAGGGAGCGGAAATGTCCATGCTAAACGGAAATAAGGGGTTCTCTACTATTGAAACACTATCAGCAATGGCCATTTGGCTGTTCCTTATGGCGTCTATCATTCCGGTCTGGACGGGCATGCTGACAGATGGTCTGAAAATAGAAGATCGCCAGGAAGCGTACCGGCTTCTTCAGAAACATATCAGCACTTATATGATGACCGGAAAAAAGCCGCCGTCTCCCGGTGTGAAGTGGAAGGAGGATGGTGAGTATTACAAAGTGTGTACGGCTGACCGCAGCGAAAAAGAAATGTGCCTCAGCATTCTCAAAACAGACTGGCTTTACGCTTCTTAATGTTTTGTTCTCCTTGGCAGTCTGTCTTTTCCTATCAGGCACCTTAGGCCCGATTTTACATCTGTTTTTATCAAACCGGACCGATAACGGCGGATTAGACAGCCGGGAGCATCAAATTGCCGTTCAGCAGATCATGAACGAATGTAAACAGGCTGAGGCTGTGAAGCCGGCGGACGGCGGACGGGCGTTAGCATGCCGGAAAACCGGAGGCGAAGAAGTGCGTTTTGAAATTTATCATAAGATGATAAGGAAAAGAGTAAACGGAAAAGGCCACGTGCCGATCCTGCAAAACGCGGCATCATTAACGGCTGATGTGAAAAACGGCCTGCTCTTATTAGAGATCTCAAGCGTTACAGGTCAAAAGAATCAGGCGGTCATTCCGGTTTACAGCTCTTTTAAAGGTGATTAAATGTACAAATCTGACGGTTTTATATATCCCGCGGTTCTGTTTGTTTCTGCCGCAGTTTTACTTGTCATCAGCTATACTTCCTCTGATTTCATCACCCGAAAAACATTTGCAAAAGAGGCCGGGGAGTACTGGATCGGAGAGAACCTGCTCCAAAACGGCGCGCTGCTGTCAAGCCGCCATATGACACAGGGACAAAAGGTCCAAACTGGTACACAGCGTTTTCCGTATGGCACCGTTTCTTTTCACATCACGGGGAGTGATCGCCGGGAAACGGTTCAGGTTACAATTCAGGCGGAAACCACGACAGGTACGAGACGGGAGGCTCACCTTTTGTTCGATCAGAAGAAGAAACAGCTGATTCAATGGACGGAAGTATAAAAAAGAGGCGGCGGGACAACACTTCATAGTAAAGACAGCACTATGAGGTGAGAGCCGTGAAAACAAATGATTATGTAAAATATATGACTGAGCAATTCGTTAAATATTTCGATACGCCGAAACAGGAACGGAGAGAGCGAAAAGAAGTGCGGAAAGAAAAGAAAGTGCCGGCTTCTCAGCACTGGTTCGGAATATTGCCGTATAGTTTTAAGCTGTGGATGCAGCGGAAAAAATAAAGTGAATCACACGAAAGGTCCTCCTGATACAGGAGGGCCTTATTGGTATTCCTCAATGACGGCAATTTTATTTACCTTTTGGCTGTAGGGATTAAAAGAAATCGTAACAAACACACCAAATTCTTTTGCGCCATCCCGCAATGTCAAGTGGTATTGCTTGACTGCTTCGTCCGTTCTTTTCCGATCCCACACCTTTTGAATAAATAACGTTTGGGCGAGCGGATATCTTTTTTTAGCTTCCTTTTCTGCTAACTTTTCCCATTTTGATTTATGGTGAACAGCATAATAAGGCACCGTTTCCGCCTGAGCTGTTCCTGAAACCCCGAAAACAAGAAGAGAAAGGCAAATCAGACTTTGTTTGATCATCATTCTTCGTCCTTTCGCTGTATATACTTTCCATTTTGTTCTAGGCACCTCGTTATTTTCTCACGTTTTATTAGAAAAAATTCCAAAAAGGTGTGTAATTTGAAGCAAAACGCTGTTTTTAAAAGATACCATTCTCAAAAACGAACAATTTGACCGATTTTGACATTTTTCAAGACGATAATCCTTGATTATACTTTGTTCATAAAGTTCTTTAAAGAGAACGGTTGTCATATTTATTAACAGTTTTACAGGGGGTAAGGCATGTTCCGATTGTTGCGAATGGAAAAAAAGGGCAAGGTGAGATGGCGGATGATGCTATTGTTACGGCTTTCGTTCATTTTTTGCCTGTCCGTGACGATATGTGCTCAGTTCACAGGTGATACAAGTTCCTCCTTCAATGATGTGAAAAGCTTCAGTCTCCAGGTTCAAACGTGCGGAGATTTTCAATATACGGATGACGATTGCCGTTATGACGAACGCTGGGATCAAAGTGATTTACATATAACAAATCAAACTCATACGTCAGGCACCGTGTGTGCGCCGCTTCAGCTCTATGCCGAGCTGGAGAATAAGGGAAAAGAGCGGACTGTTTCTGACTGGAAATGGGAGCTCCATAAAATCGCTTCTCAGCAGCAGCCTTTACGAAACGGCAATGTTGTGGATAAAGGGCTTATTACTGATAAAAAAAGCAAAACGATTTATAAAATTGAGTCAAAGCGGTCTTTGAAGCCGGGCATATACGCATTCAAGGTTTACAAGCCTGAAGGGTATCCGGCGGACGAAGAAAAATTTGAGTGGTCAAAACCGATGAAACTCGTCAAATGCCGGGAACAGGCGACAGTTTCCGATCTAAAGAAAACAGAGAAGGAGCCGGCTGAGCCGGTAAAAGAAAGCGGGGAAGAACATGAAAAAAACGCTGAAACTGATCAGTAATATTTTGTATGCCGTCATCTTCAGCTTGATTATTGTGCTGACGTTAACGGTGATTTCGACCCGGGCTTCCGGGGGTGAGCCGGCCATCTTCGGCTATACGCTGAAATCCGTGCTGTCGGGTTCAATGGACCCGGAATTTAAGACGGGTTCGCTCATAGCGGTAAAGAAAATTTCTGACGTGAATGACTTAGAAAAAGGGGATGTGATCACCTTTACCCAAGATGACGGAACAGCCGTCACACACAGAATAATCGGGATCACAAAAAAGGACGGGAACCTGCTGTTTGAGACAAAAGGGGACCATAATGCCGCCCCGGATGCCGCACCCGTTCAAGCTGAAAAAGTGGCGGCCCAGTATACAGGATATCAGCTTCCGTATGCCGGATATGTCATACATTTGGCCAGCCAGCCGATCGGAACGGCGATTCTGTTAATCGTTCCCGGCGTCATGCTTTTGATTTACTCAATAACAGTCATTGTCAGCGCCCTCCGCGATATTGAGCGGAAAACGAAAGCGCTGGAAGAACATGCGAAAAAGGGAACCATCTCCACATGAATACGGTTGCAACCTGGCGACAGGATTTGATAACAAAAATAAAAAGTAAGGGGAGAGTACAAACATGGGTATGAAAAAGAAATTAAGCTTGGGCGTTGCCTCAGCCGCACTCGGTTTAGCATTAGTAGGAGGAGGCACATGGGCCGCATTTAATGATGTGAAGTCGACAGACGCTACATTTGCGTCAGGAACACTTGATTTATCGGCTAAAGAACAATCAGCCAATGTCAATTTGTCAAACTTAAAACCAGGCGATAAATTGACGAAAGATTTTGAATTCAGAAACAATGGTTCACTTGCTATTAAAGAAGTGCTGATGGCTTTGAATTTTACTGACTTTAAAGGAGCAAAGAAAGGAAATGAATCTGCGGAGGATTTCCTCAGTCAGTTTGAAATTACGGTTCTGACAGTCGGTAAAGAAGGGGGCAACGGCTATCCTAAAAATATCATTTTGAAGGCGGCCAGCCTGAAAGACTTATACTTAATGTCAACAAAACAGGATAAAGCAGCTGCCGAAGCGATCAGCAAGCACATTGATCCGAAATTCCTGAGTGAGAGCGGAAAAGTCAATGTAGCAACCATTAACGGCAAAACAGCTCCTGAGTACGACGGAGTTCCGAAAACGCCTGCTGATTATGACCAGGTGAGAATGGAAATCCAATTTAAAAATGACACCGCAAAAACTGCGGACGGATTAAGTGTGCAAAACAAGTTCCAAGGCAATGCGATTTCTCTTCAATTCTCTTTTGAAGCAACGCAATGGAACGGCTTGACCATTACGAAAGATCATACGGATAAAGACGGTTACGTCAAGGAAAATGAAAAGGCTCACAGTGAGGATAAAAACTAATCCGAAAGTCGGACAGTTAAAAGAGGAGTTGTGCACATATGGCGGCACTACTCCTCTTTTTGCGCTTTTCTCCATTTTTGATAATCTAAAAATTCACGAAATTGTTTTTTTGATACCCCGGATGTCATCGCATCGCGAACTAATTTCTCCCATTCACTATCTAATTGACCATCGTATTCGGTTTCATGTTTTTCATCAAGTAAAGTATGAACCGAGACGTCCAGAACAGCGGAGACTTTTTCGAGAAATTGAATGGAGGGGTTCGTCTGTAAATTTCGTTCTATTGAGCTTAAATAAGACTTCGCTACCCCAGCTTTTTCAGCTAGTTCTGATAGTGAGTAGCCTTTTTCTTTTCGGTATTGTTTAATACGCTGGCCAATCAATGTCATCACCTTCCTTGTGATATTATAGCACATTCAGAAAGGATTTACGGTATGACTTCTGGCTGCCTGGATATGTTGAGAAGACTTTTTATGCGAAAGCAGGTATTTGCGTATTTCTTCTAGGCTGATATTTGCTTTTTGGGCTTCTAATATCAGCTCAACCCATTCCTTATCTAATTGCGAAAATTCCATTTTTGCATTTTTCATGCATTTTCTCCTCCTAAAATACTTGTTTATGTATTTCAGCCAATCCGCCCATGACCTTATCTTTACATGTCTGGAAGTGATTCATCGCATGCGAAACGCCAGAAATTTTTTCTATATACTTTTATTATAATATAGATTTTCCAGAAAAAACGGGAAAGGTGTCGAATGGATAACGCTTATCCAGAAAAATTACTTTGCAGGAAAAATAAACCGCCGTTTTCAATCTGAATGTGAATGTTCGGCTGATATAAGGCTTTCAGCGCTTGTTTTTCCAAATGGTATTCCTCAGGTTTTTCCTCTGTCTGCTCATAAAACTGATCGAGCAGCCTGAGGTCCTTTTTCCATCTGGCGATCGCGCTGTCAGCCCAGTCTGACGGCTCTTTGGCGGCAGCGTCTTTTAAGTAATGCTCCATTCTTTTAATTCCGCTTTCCGGCTTAATCATCGGCGATATGGTAAAGCAATAGTCTGATATTTGCGAGGTCAGCGGAAGCGGTGCAAGTTTCTGCTGAAACCCCTCTATAATTGTTCCAGAAACAAGATGCAGGCCTAAAGACAAAAGTCTGTCTTTTTTCATGTCGGATTGGTATGAAATCACTACATTTAATCCAAGCCAGGGCTGAAGCGGCACTCTGGCTCCGGCTGATACAATTTTCTCATATATTCTTGTAAATCTCCCATTTTGTTTAACTGCTTGAAAGATTTGAAAGAGGCGCGGGGCTCCAAAGTAAATAAATTCGCCGTCCATATCCTCCGGAGCCGTTTCTTTATCAGTGATGAACGTAATCTTCATCGGGTTCGGTTCGCCGCCCGTTTTTTCACGCCAATGCCAATAAAACGGGCGGTTCATAATTTGTTTGTCCATCTCGACCGTCAACTGAACCGTCATAAAACCCGGCCCTTGTTCTGTAATCGGACAGTGGTTCGCTTCAAAAAAGCGCAGTAAAAATTCGTGAACCTCCTGCTGTCTCATGTCGCGCTTCCTCCTTTTAGATTAAGATCCTTTTTTTCTGGCGGGCTTTTCCGTACCGTACGACAGAAAAGAGGTGAGATTGTCCATTTTGATTCTCATTTCTTCCTCTGTCAGCGAATGGCATAAAATATCATGCAAATGGTCTTCAAAATTGCTCACTTTGATTTTTGTTAAGATGTCATCTAATTCTCCGACGACATTTTCAAATAAATGAATTTTGTCATACAGAAGTTTTAAGATATGCTCTTCCACCGTATGTTTTGTCGCCATATTGTAGATATGGACATCTCTTTCCTGACCGAGTCTGTGAATCCTTCCGATTCTTTGTTCAAGCCGCATCGGGTTCCACGGGAGGTCATAATTGATAATATGGTTGCAGAATTGCAGGTTGATCCCTTCGCCTCCGGCTTCTGTAGCGATCAGCACCTGCACTTTGCCGCGGAAGAGATCCTTCATCCAGTCTTTTTTTCCGCGTTTAAATCCGCCTCTGAACGGAACGGAGCTTATGCCGTTCTGCTGAAGGAACCATTGCAGGTAAATCTGTGTCGCCCTGTATTCAGTAAAAATAATGACTTTATCATTAATCTTTTGGATCAAGTCAACAACTTGAATCGCTTTTGAGTTTTGCGTGACTTGATTGATGCGGTCCATTAAATTAGCGATCGTCTGATCATCGAATGCGGGCGCTTGTTTGTCTTTTTGGTCAAGCATTTTTTTGAGCGTCATATACACGGCTTCCCTGCTTGAACAGCATTCTCTTTGCAGCGTCATAATGGAAAATGCGCTTGCGGGCTTTTCCGTGCCGTTTTTCAGTGCGGCGATGTCATCGTAAAGCGCCTGTTCCGTCGGTGAAAAGGTGATCGGCACTGTTTCCACGTGGCGCTTCGTCCATGTAAGGCCGGTGTCGCTCCGCGTGTTGCGGATCATCACTTTATTGACGAGCTCTTTCAAATGCTCATGAGCGTCAATCCCGTCCTTCTGATTGAAGGTTTCTTGAAATCCGCTTTCGTTTCCTAAATGGCCGGGCTTTAACAGTGACACTAAATTGAAGATTTCTTCGATCCGGTTTTGAATCGGCGTCGCCGTCAGAAGCAGGCAGTATTTCTTCACAAGACTTCTCGCAAATTCATAATTTTTCGTTTTGCTGTTTTTGAGCTTGTGCGCCTCGTCAATAATGACGAGATCATACGGAATAGAAAGCACAATGTCTTTGTGTGGCGAGCGTTTGGCCGTATCAATAGAAGAAACGACGATATCGCACTGTTCCCACACATAGCTTTTCTTCTGTTCAACAGCGGGTATTAAAAACTTCTCCTGAAGCTCTTTCACCCACTGGGAAACGAGTGATGCCGGCACAAGAATCAGGATTTTTTTGGCCAGCCCGCGAATCATATATTCTTTTAAAATCAGGCCCGCTTCCACCGTTTTTCCGAGCCCCACTTCATCAGCCAAAATCGCCTTGCCGTTCATTTTTTCAACGACTTTCTGCGCGACCTCAAGCTGATGTGGAAGCGGAGTGAAATCGGGCAGGTATAAAGGAGCCCTCAACCCTTCAAATTCAGGAATGGCAAGGGTCTGCTGGACTTCAGCCGACAGTTTGTACATCTCCCAATTTGACCAGGGACCGTCCGTTTTCAGCCGCTCAGAAAACTCTCCCGGCCAGTTTGCATCAAATATGATCTCTGCTGTCATATGTAACAAAACCGCCTTTCTTTTAAAAAACTGATTTATCATAATTTTTGTTGCTGGACGTAAATGAGGGTGGTAGGATATAAGTAATGATTTCACTAAAAGATATTGCTTTAGTATGTCCATAAAATTGGTAAATATGAGCGAATGACAGCAAGGGGAGAGACTCGGACGAAAGATGGGCGTCCGGGCGCCGAAGGAGCAAACTGCGGAGTGAATCTCTCAGGCAAAAGAACTCTTGCTCGACGCAACTCTGGAGAGTGTCTGCACTTAGAAGAAGCAGGCCACCAAAGGGGACGTCTTTATGATATGTTCATAAAGTAAACTTTCAGGTGCCGGGACAGAGAAACCTTCATTTTCATGAGGTGTTTCTCTGTCCTTTTTTATATGTTTTTACAATGCGCCAATGACTGAAGGGGGAAGATGATGCTGAAACGAACACCGCTTTATGACGTGTATAAAGAATACGGCGGAAAAACGATTGATTTTGGAGGATGGGAGCTGCCGGTTCAATTTTCTTCTATTAAAGAGGAGCATGAAGCCGTCCGCACAAAAGCGGGCCTGTTTGATGTGTCTCATATGGGGGAAGTCGAAGTATCCGGTAAAGACGCCCTGTCTTTTCTGCAAAAAATGATGACAAATGACGTTGCCGATTTAAAGCCGGGAAACGCGCTTTATACCGCCATGTGTTATCCTGACGGCGGTACGGTCGATGACTTGCTGATCTATCAGAAAAGCGAGAGCTGCTATCTGCTCGTGATTAACGCGTCTAATATTGAAAAAGACATCGCTTGGCTGACGGAACATGCGGAAGGCGATGTCACGCTGACGAATCAGTCTGACGGGATTTCACTGCTTGCCGTTCAGGGGCCGAATGCTCAGTCGGTTCTTACGAAGCTGACTGAATGTGATTTGTCCTCCTTAAAGCCGTTTACATTTATTGACGAGACGGACGTTGCCGGACGACAAGTCCTGCTTTCAAGAACAGGCTATACCGGTGAAGACGGATTTGAGTTATATTGCCGCAATGAAGATGCGGTTCATCTATTTAAGGAGATACTTGCAGCGGGAGAGCATGAAGGCCTCGTTCCGTGCGGCCTCGGCGCCCGTGATACGCTGAGATTTGAAGCGAAGCTTGCTTTATACGGTCAGGAATTGACGAAAGATATTACACCGATTGAAGCCGGAATCGGATTTGCCGTGAAACACAAGAAAGATTCCGATTTTTTCGGGAAGTCTGTATTGCGCGAACAGAAAGAAAAAGGAGCCCCGCGAAAGCTGGTCGGACTTGAGATGATTGAAAAAGGGATTCCGAGACACGGATACGCCGTGAAAAAAGACGGTGTTCCGATCGGTGAAGTCACGACAGGCACGCAATCTCCGACTTTAAAGAAAAATATCGGCCTTGCCTTAATCAAAACGGAATTCAGTGAAGTCGGAACGGAAGTAGAAGTGGAAATCCGTAAAAAAACGGTAAAAGCGAAGATTGTCCGCACACCGTTTTATAAACGTCCAAAACAGAGCTGAAAAAGGAGAGTCATATGAAGCATCGATATTTGCCCGCGACAGAACAGGATAAAAAAGAAATGCTGAAAGCCATCGGCGCAGAAACAATTGATGAACTGTTTGCCGATATTCCGGAAGATGTGAGGTTTCAAAAAGACTACCAAATTAAAAAAGCAAAATCAGAAACAGAGCTGACGAGAGAGCTGACGAAGCTTGCGGCGAAAAATAAAGACGCTGTTACATATGCATCTTTTCTGGGCGCAGGAGTGTACGATCACTACCAGCCGGTTATCGTCGATCATGTGATATCCCGATCAGAGTTTTACACGGCATATACGCCTTACCAGCCTGAAATCTCACAAGGAGAGCTGCAGGCGATTTTTGAATTTCAAACGATGATCTGTGAATTAACGGGAATGGATATCGCAAACTCCTCAATGTACGACGGGGGAACGGCGCTGGCGGAAGCGGCGATGCTTGCATCGGGACATACGAAAAAGAAAAAAATCGTCATTTCCGCAGCCGTTCATCCGGAATCGCGGGATGTTTTGAAAACATACGCAAAGGGCCAATATATTGAGGTTGTAGAGGTGCCCGCGAAAAACGGCGTCACAGATCTTGAAGCATTGGAACATGCCGTTTGTGATGAAACGGCCGCCGTGATCGTCCAGTATCCGAACTTCTTCGGACAAATCGAGCCGTTAAAGGACATTGAGCCGCTCGCACATAAAGGAAACAGCCAGCTGATTGTTTCTTCAAACCCGCTCGCGCTCGGTATTTTGACACCGCCCGGGGCATACGGAGCTGATATCGTTGTCGGGGACGCGCAGCCTTTCGGCATACCTGCGGCGTTCGGCGGCCCGCACTGCGGCTATTTTGCAGTAACGAAAAAACTGATGAGAAAGGTGCCGGGCCGGCTTGTCGGCCAAACGGAAGATGAAAACGGGCGAAGAGGTTTTGTTCTCACTCTTCAGGCGCGCGAGCAGCATATCAGAAGAGACAAAGCCACGTCTAACATTTGTTCAAATCAGGCGCTGAATGCTTTAGCGGCTTCAGTCGCGATGACGGCGCTCGGAAAAAACGGCGTCAAAGACATGGCCCGCCAAAATATATTGAAAGCTGATTACGCGAGACGCCAAGCGGAAAAAGCCGGCTTGCACGTAGCATTTGACGGCCCGATATTTAATGAATTTGCCGTCAGGCTGAATCTTCCCGTCAAGGAAGCAAACCGGCGGCTCCTGCAAGACGGCATAATCGGCGGATATGACTTAGGCCTTGCGTATCCGGAACTGAATCAGCATATGCTCATTGCCGTCACAGAGCTGAGAACAAAAGAAGAGATCGATTCGCTTATTGCGGGATTGGGGGATCAACATGAATAATCAAGATCAGGCGCTTATTTTTGAAATGTCCCGCGAAGGGCGTATCGGTTACAGCCTTCCGGAGCTTGATGTGCCGGAAACAGAGCTTGAAAGCCTTCTTCCCGGTGACTATATCCGCGATGAAGACGCAAAGCTGCCGGAAGTATCAGAGCTCGATATTATGCGGCATTATACCGCTCTTTCTAAGAGGAACCACGGAGTTGATTCAGGCTTTTATCCGCTCGGCTCCTGTACGATGAAATACAATCCGAAATTAAATGAAAAAATTGCCCGGATCGCAGGTTTTTCCGCTATTCATCCGCTTCAGGACGAGGACACGGTTCAGGGGGCGCTTGAGCTTTTATACGATTTAAGCGGACACTTGGAGGAGATTACGGGCATGGACGAGGTGACGCTGCAGCCTGCGGCGGGCGCTCACGGCGAATGGACCGGCCTGATGATGATCCGCGCCTATCACGAAGCGCGGGGAGACTTCGGACGGACGAAGGTGATTGTCCCTGATTCAGCCCACGGTACGAATCCGGCATCCGCCACGGTCGCCGGTTTTGAAACGATTACCGTTAAGTCAAATGAGCACGGGCTGGTTGACATTGAAGATTTGAAAAGAGCGGTAAACGAAGAAACAGCGGCGCTGATGCTGACGAATCCGAACACCCTCGGGTTATTTGAGGAAAACATTACGGAAATGGCTGAAATCGTCCATCAGGCCGGCGGAAAGCTTTATTATGACGGAGCGAATTTAAATGCCGTTTTAAGTAAAGCAAGACCGGGAGATATGGGATTTGACGTCGTTCACCTTAATCTGCATAAAACATTTACCGGGCCGCACGGCGGGGGAGGACCGGGCTCAGGTCCGGTCGGCGTGAAAAAAGAATTCATTCCGTATCTGCCGAAACCCGTTCTCACGAAAAAAGAGGGGCGTTTGACTTTTGACTATGACCGGCCGCAGTCGATCGGGCGTGTAAAACCTTATTACGGCAACTTCGGCATTAATGTCAGAGCCTACACGTATATCCGGTCCATGGGGCCTGACGGCTTAAAAGCTGTGACCGAAAACGCGGTTTTAAATGCAAATTATATGATGAGAAGACTCGCGCCTTATTATGATCTCCCGTATGACCGTCATTGCAAGCATGAATTTGTGTTATCGGGAAGAAGGCAGAAAAAGCTCGGCGTACGAACGCTTGATATTGCCAAACGGCTTTTGGATTTCGGCTATCATCCGCCGACTGTGTATTTTCCTCTCAATGTTGAAGAAAGCATCATGATCGAACCGACGGAAACGGAATCAAAGGAAACGCTAGATGCGTTTATAGATGCCATGATTCAAATTGCGCGGGAAGCGGAGGAATCGCCTGAAATCGTTCAGGAAGCGCCGCATACAACAGTTGTCAAAAGAATGGATGAAACCAAGGCGGCAAGAAAGCCCGTTTTAAAATACGAACGTACACTTGACGGCATCCGCTGACACGGTGTAAAAAAAAGAGCTGTCCGTTTTATACGGAAGCTCTTTTTTATGATTAGTTTTTTGCTTTAATTTTTCCGCCCCATTTTTTAAATCCGCCTTTCAGGTTGTAAATATCTTTACAGCCGTGTTTGCGGAGCGTCTGTGCCGCGCGTCCGCTGCGGACATTGTTTTGGCAGTACAGATAAACGGGTTTATCAGGACGGATTTCACTTTTGCGCTGTTTCAGCTGTGACAGCGGAATGTTGCGCGCGCCGAGAATATGGCCGCCTTCAAATTCATTCGGTTCACGGACGTCAATCAGCTGCGCTTTTCTGTAGCCCGCGCGGAATTCCTCTTCCGTAAGTGTTTTCATTAAACGCTGCTGGTAAAAATACGACACGATCATATAAACGATAAACGCCGCAACAATAATTAAAGCAATCATATTAGACAATGCGATTCTACTCCTTTAGCTTATAAAATAAAACCCTGCTTCCTGAAAACAAGGCTTACCGGACGTTTTGGGACAAATACTATTATAGTAAAGCATGAAGCGATTGTCATCCTTAATGAAACGAAATATTTTTCATTTTCAAGGCAGTTTGTTAAACTGATTTTATTAAAACGATAAAGAAGGGTTCAGTGTATGGAAAAAGAAACATGGCGGTTTATTGACTCAGGGAATGAAAGCCCGGCATTTAACATGGCGCTGGATGAAGCGCTTTTATATTGGCACAGCCAAAAAAAAATTCCTCCGGTGATCCGTTTTTACGGCTGGAATCCGGCAACTTTGTCTGTCGGGTATTTTCAAAATATTAAGAAGGAAATTAACTTTGACGCAGTACATAAACACGGCCTCGGGTTTGTCAGAAGACCGACAGGCGGACGGGGTGTTCTGCATGATAAAGAATTGACATACAGCGTAATCGTTTCAGAGGATCACCCGGAAATGCCGGCCACGGTGACAGAGGCGTACCGGGTGATTTCAGAAGGTATTCTGCAGGGATTCAGAAACCTTGGACTTGATGCCTGCTTTGCGATTCCGCGAACGGAGAAAGAAAAAGAAAGCTTGAAAAATCCGCGCTCGTCCGTCTGCTTTGATGCGCCTTCGTGGTATGAACTGGTCGTCGAAGGACGGAAAGTTGCCGGAAGCGCACAGACACGCCAAAAAGGCGTCATTCTTCAGCACGGTTCCATCCTGCTTGACATTGATGAGGATAAGCTGTTTGATCTGTTTTTATATCCGAGCGACAGAGTCCGTGAGCGCATGCAGCGGAATTTCAAAAACAAAGCGGTAGCCATCAACGCCTTAGCGCCGAAACGGGTAACGATGGATGAGGCCAGAATCGCTTTTAAAGCCGGTTTTGAGGAAGGGCTGAACATTCATCTTGAGCCTTACACACTCACGTCTGAAGAGCTTGCATTTGTCAATGAGCTGGCTGAGACGAAATACGCGTCTGATGAATGGAATTATAAGCGCTGATAAGGCTTGACAGACCGGAAGCATCCTTGTTTTTTCATGACCGTTAGTGTAAACTTGTAATGGTTTATAAAGTTAAGGTGCTTTTTGGGAGGGTTACTTATGACAACACCAAGTATGGAAGATTATATTGAACAGATTTATATGCTGATAGAAGAAAAAGGATATGCACGGGTTTCTGATATCGCGGAAGCTTTGGCAGTCCACCCCTCCTCTGTAACGAAAATGGTTCAAAAACTAGATAAAGACGAGTATTTGATTTATGAAAAATATCGCGGGCTCGTATTGACGTCAAAAGGCAAAAAGATCGGCAAACGGCTCGTATACAGACACGAATTGCTTGAGCAGTTTTTAAGAATCATTGGTGTTGATGAAGAGAAGATTTACAATGATGTTGAAGGAATCGAACATCATCTGAGCTGGAACAGCATTGACCGCATCGGCGACCTCGTTCAGTATTTCGAAGATGACGAAAGCCGGAAAAAAGAATTGAAATCCGTACAGAAAAAAACCGAAAATCCCGGTGAATAAAGGGCAGCCCGAAATGGGGCGCCCTTTTTTTAATGTCTTCATTCTTTGGTCTATTTCGCCCAGCCGTTTCTTAAAATAATAATACACCTTGAGATGGAAGGGAGAGGGCGCGCTATGCAGATTGACGGCGTATTTTCGGGCGGGGGGATAAAAGGGGTGGCGCTTGCCGGCGCTTATGAAGCGCTGGAAGAAAAGGGCTTTCGCTTTGAAAGGCTCGCCGGAACAAGCGCCGGCGCAATTATTGCCGCATTTATCGCTGCGGGCTATACGAGCAGAGAGGTTCATTCCATCATAGATGAGGTGGACGGAAGGCAATTGCTTGATCAGAGATACTCATTCCTCCCGCTGAAAATCCTGCAGTGGGTGTCGATATATTGGCGCCTCGGACTATACAGAGGCGATATGCTGGAAAAATGGATTGCGGATAAATTAAAAGCGAAGGGCATCATCGCGTTCGGTGATTTGAAAAAAGGCTCGCTCCGTCTCATCGCTTCAGATCTGACGAACGGAACGATGATCGTGCTTCCTGACGATCTTCCCCGCTACGGATTAAATCCGGAAATGTTCCCGGTTGCCAGAGCCGTCAGAATGAGCTGCAGCATTCCTTATTTTTTTGAACCGATAAAACTGAAAACCGAAAAAGGCACCTCGACGGTCGTTGACGGCGGCGTGTTAAGCAATTTCCCGATTTGGCTGTATTCAAAAGAACGCAAACGGCCGGTCATCGGAATTTCACTTTCGCCCAACGAAAAAGAGCGCCCGAAAAAAACAATCCGCAACGCTTTTGAGCTGTTCGGGGCTTTGTTTGAAACGATGAAAGACGCTCATGATGCCAGGCATATCGCGACAAAGTACGAACAGAATATTATTTTTATTCCGGTGGAACATGTGATGGCGACGGAGTTTCATCTCACACCGCAAAAAAAACTAGCTCTCATTGAGCTAGGAAAAAGCAGAACAGAGCAATTTTTGAAGCAATGGAGCTATTAAAAAAGCGCTCTGTTTTTCTTTTTATTCTTTTTGCCTTCTATGACGGTAAGCTGGGTCTGGCTTTTTTTCTTAAGAATCATCGGCTTCGGTCTGCTGCTGCTCGGCACGCTCCGCAAATGGCTGACCCGGCCTCTGTGTCCGGCGCGGTGCTTCGCTTTTTGTTCCTTCATTCGGAGCCGCGATTGTCTGGCCGCTTTTCTGAAAGCGGTTCCGTCACGGCCGGTGCGGCGGTTCAGGACCGTCCTCACGATAAAATAAATAATGATGCCTGCGATAATAACGGTGATCGCTCTTGAAATCATCTGCCCGGGGTTGGTTACCGCCGCATAAATGAAACCGAATGCGCCAAGCGCTATCAATACAGCAAAAAAAGGTTGTACACGATGATTCATAACTGCCCACCTCCAAAATAATAACGGTAACGGTTCAAATTACGTTGTGAGACGGCTTTTCGCTCTGTTCTGAAATGTCTTCCAGTCTGAGAAGCTCGTTAAAGCTTTCTATGGCAACCTCGACCTGGTCATCCGCCGGTTCCTTTGTCGTTAAAAGCTGCAGCCACAGGCCGGGATAACCGAGCACTTTCAAAACGGGGATATTCCGCACTCTGTTCGTCAGCTGGAGCACTTCAAAGGAGATGCCGAGAACGACCGGTATAAGCGCAATCCTGTCTAAAATCCGCACCCAAAGCGGATCTGTCGGAACGAGTAAATAGAAGAACATGCCGACAATGATCGTAAATAAAATAAAGCTTGAACCGCAACGGTAATGAAGCCGTGACTGTTTCTGAACATTTTCTATTGTAATTGGCAAATTCTGTTCATAACAGTTTATGACCTTATGTTCGGCTCCATGATATTGAAACACTCTTTTAATTAACGGCGTCATTGATAAAAAATAAATGTAGCCGAGAAGCAGAATAAGCTTAAACAGACTTTCGATTCCGATCTGCGCGGCGTCTGAGGAAAATACGGGCCTTACAAGCTCCGCTAAGAAGACCGGGACGAGCGTAAAAACGAATTTGCTGAACAAAAACGACAGAACGCCGATCACCGCCAGGCTGAAAAACATCGATAAGCCCGAACCCTTCTTATCTTCCTGCTCCAGCTTGGCGTCATCTTGAGGATCAAGCCCGTAACGTTCGCTGGAAAAGTTTAAATGCTTTGTGCCGTTGGCGCTCGCCTCAATGATGGCGACGATTCCCCGCAAAAAAGGAATCTTTTTTAAAGCCGAAAGCTTGGCGTTCGGCACTCTCGGAAGCTTGAAAAAATCAATGCTTCCGTCATTCCTGCGGATGGCGGTAACATAATTTTTTCTGCCGCCGAACATGACCCCTTCAACAACAGCCTGCCCGCCGTATGCAGGGGGCGTTTTTTGTTTGGACATTGTTTATCAACCTGCCTGTTTTCTTAGGATTTACTAACCATTTCCTTTCACTCTATTGTACAGGAAACCGCGGTAAACCTCTAGTTAGACAGTTGGGAAATCAATGCTTTTTCTACATGCAGTATACCCCGTTTCTTTAGATTTTACTCATTGAATGAAAATATGGCGCAGCTTTTTATGACTTTTCAATTTTGGGGCAGTCTATGACTGGAGGTGCCATGATGACAAGCGAAAAACATTCAGAACAGGAAGAAAAAAAGAAGCGGGATGATGATCAGCAGCCTGTTTCATTTACCGGCAGAATTTGCGGTATCGGATTTGCCGGCGGTGTATTTTGGAGTTTGATCGGCTATCTCGGGTATGTCTTTCATTTTTCAGAGATCAGCCCCAACATGATTCTTCAGCCGTTTATGATCGGAGAATGGAAAAAACAATGGCTCGGCACGATGGTCAGCATCGTTGTCATCGGATTCATTTCAATTGCCGGGGCGTTTATTTATTTCGTCTGCCTGAAGCGTTTTAAAACCATGTGGCCGGGGATGGTGTACGGCGTCATTTTATGGTGTGCGGTTTTTTTCTTATTCAATCCGATTTTCGAAGATGTGAAATCCATCACTGAATTGAAATCAGATACAATCGTGACGACGCTTTGCCTTTACATTCTGTACGGTTTGTTTGTCGGCTACTCAATTTCCTTCAACTACAATGAACTTACGTCAGACAAGCTTGCAAGGGCGCTCGGCAACAAGTGAATAAGTGTATAATCCCTGTCCGGTATGGTAAAATGTTCACGAGAAGTGAACATTTTTTATGCTGAAAACCGGGCGGGGATGCTCCCGCGTTGTCAGGCGGCAGTCAAGAATCGGCGAGGAGGAGAAAGGGAATGAAACTTGAGAAATTGCGAAATCTTTTCGGTCAGCTGGATATAGACGGAATGTTGGTGACAAGCTCCGCCAATCTGCAGTATATGACGGGATTTACGGGTTCGTCAGGCCTTGCGGTCATATCGAAAGAACGTGCGGCATTTATCACGGATTTCCGTTACACCGAGCAGGCGAAGACGCAAGTGAAGGGTTTTGACATTATCGAGCACGGCGGAAGCTTAATCCAAACGGCTGCGGATACGATTCTTGAGTACGGCATTAAAAAACTCGGCTTCGAGCAAAACAGCATGACGTACGGAACATATGCATCCTACCAAGCGGTGCTGCAGGAAGCGGAGATGGTTCCCGTCGCGGATTCCGTTGAAAAGTTGCGCTTGATTAAGTCAAGTGAAGAGATTAAGATATTAGAGGAAGCTGCGAAGATTGCGGATGATGCGTTTGAACATATTCTGACGTTTATCAAACCGGGCATCTCAGAGATTTCAGTTGCAAACGAGCTCGAATTTTATATGAGACGCCAAGGAGCAGACGGCTCTTCCTTTGATATGATCGTCGCCTCGGGAGTCAGATCCAGCCTTCCCCACGGAGTGGCAAGCGGCAAATTGATTGAAAAGGGAGACTTGGTCACGCTCGATTTCGGCGCTTATTATAAAGGCTATTGTTCTGATATCACACGCACCGTCGCGGTCGGAGAGCCAAGTGATAAACTGAAAGAGATTTATCAGGTCGTATACGATGCCCAAGCGCTTGGTGTCCTGCATATTAAACCCGGCATGACGGGAAAAGAAGCGGACGCCCTGACGAGGGATCACATCACCGCAAAAGGCTACGGACAGTATTTCGGCCATTCGACAGGACACGGGTTCGGAATGGAAGTCCATGAATCACCGGGGCTGTCTTTCAGGTCATCGGCCGTTCTTGAGCCGGGCATGGCGGTAACGGTTGAGCCGGGCATATACATACCGGATGTTGGGGGCGCAAGAATCGAAGATGATATCATCATCACTGAGGACGGCAACCGGACAATTACGCATTCCCCTAAAGAATTAATTATTTTGTGATCGGAATATAGGAGGACATCAAACATGATTTCAGTTAACGATTTTCGTACAGGACTAACGATTGAAGTAGACGGCGGCATTTGGCGCGTCGTTGACTTCCAGCACGTAAAGCCGGGAAAAGGAGCGGCATTTGTCCGTTCTAAATTGCGTAACCTGCGCACGGGCGCTATTCAGGAGAAAACATTCCGTGCAGGTGAAAAAGTCGCGAAAGCGCAAATCGAAACAAAAACGATGCAGTATCTTTATGCCAACGGCGATCAGCACGTGTTCATGGATACAAGCTCATATGAACAGCTTGAATTGAATGAAAACCAAATCGAAGAAGAATTAAAATATCTTCTGGAAAATATGTCTGTGCACATCATGATGTATCAGTCTGAAACGCTCGGTATTGAACTGCCGAACACAGTTGAACTGAAAGTTGTTGAAACAGAGCCGGGAATTAAAGGCGACACGGCGTCAGGCGGCACAAAACCTGCCAAAACGGAAACAGGTCTTGTCGTAAACGTACCGTTCTTCGTGAACGAAGGCGATACGCTTGTTGTAAATACATCAGACGGTTCTTACGTGTCAAGAGCGTAGTTAAAGAAATTCGGAGTCTGCTCCTTTTACGGGGCAGGCTTTTTTTGCGTTCTGCATCAAATCTTTCTTTTATATGAAAATAGTGAGACTACTTCCGTCAGCTAGAGCATATAGTGTAACAAAATGCTTGAAGTTGGGGGATTGCAATGAAATTTTTGTTTGGTTCAATCAATTCTACTGTTTTAACGATGGCCGGTTTACGAGTTTTGTCCTCGCTCATTGAATTATCGGCCGCTATTATCATGCTTTTGACAAACGACATCAGAAAAGCGGTTGTGGTGAATAGTATTTTGGCAATCGTCGGCCCGCTGATCTTTATCATCACAATGACGATCGGCATTTATCAGATTGCCGGACAGCTCTCATATGCAAAGTTAATATTGATTTTTGCGGGAGTAGTGCTGATTTTGGCCGGTGTGCATAAATAGAGGGCCGGGGTGTCATAAAGTCTGTCCCGGATCATACATTTTAAAGAAGCCAATCGGTAAAAAAGGAGGAGACTCTATTGAATGAGATTACAGAGGTTCTCCCTGCATTATTGAGAGATGCCATCTCCGCCGTGCCCGAAGAAGCGAGGCGGGATACAGAAGAAATCAGAATCCGCGTCGACAGGCCGGTTGAACTGATCCAAAAAGGACAACCTTTGTATTTGTCATATGTCTGTACGGCCGGCGACGCACAGCTGATCCTCAGCCGGCTCAGCAATTACAGTATGTACACGCTGGAAGAAGAGCTGAAAAAAGGATACATCACAATCAGAGGAGGCCACCGTGTGGGGCTGGCCGGAAGAGTCATCGTCGAAAACGGAGCCGTCAAAGGACTCCGGGATATTACTTCTTTTAATATCCGAATCGCCCGGGAGAAGCTGGGGATCGCAGAACCGCTCATTCCTTTCTTATGGAAAGAAAACTGGCTGAACACGCTGATCATCGGTCCTCCGCAAACGGGGAAAACGACCTTGCTTCGTGATTTGGCCCGGCTTTCCAGCACCGGATCAAAACGCATTCCTGCAAAAAAAACAGGTATCGTAGATGAACGTTCGGAAATTGCCGGCTGCCTGCGGGGCATTCCCCAGCACAGTTTCGGCCGCAGAATCGATGTCCTTGATGCCTGTCCGAAGGCGGAAGGGCTGATGATGATGATTCGCTCGATGAGTCCTGATGTCATAATTGTGGATGAAATCGGGAGAATGGAAGACTCACAAGCGCTGCTGGAGGCGCTCCATGCGGGCGTATCCGTTATCGTATCTGCGCACGGGTGGAATATGAAAGACTTGGTCAAGAGGCCGTCGCTGAAAATGCTTTGGGAGGAAAACGTGTTTGACCGGTATGTTGAACTGTCAAGGCGCCGCGGTCCGGGAACGATCAGCAGGATGTACGGAAAGGACGGGGAACCTGTTCCGCATGCTGAAAGCGTGATGACATGCTGAAGCTTTTGGGTGCCGTGTTTATTCTGACAGCGACGACTTGGACCGGATTTGAGATCGCCAAAATGTATATTGAAAGGCCGAGGCAGATCCGCCAGCTGCGTGCGGCGCTCCAATCGCTAGAAGCGGAAATCATGTTCGGGCATACACCGCTGCATACCGCCTCGGGACAAATTGCCGCACAGCTTTCCAAACCTGTATCATTATTGTTTCAAGCTTTCAGCACAAGGCTTGAGCAGGGAAGCGATTCCGCCAAAACGGCTTGGGAACAGAGCTTGAAACATAATTGGTCTTCCATGGCGATGAAAAAAAGCGAATATGATGTGCTGAAGCAATTCGGAGAGACGCTCGGGCTCCATGACCGTGTTTCTCAGCAGAAACATATCAAGCTTGCGCTTACACATTTGGAAGCGGCGGAAGCGGATGCCGGACGGGCGCAGGCGAAAAATGAAAAAATGGTGAAAAGCTTAGGATTTTTAGCCGGACTGTTACTCATTCTTCTATTGATGTAAACATGAGGGGAGCAAACATAAAATGGGAGTCGACGTAAATGTCATTTTTCAAATCGCCGGAGTCGGTATCGTGGTTGCGTTTCTGCACACCATACTTGACCAAATGGGAAAAAAAGAATACGCCCAGTGGGTGACGCTGCTTGGCTTTATCTATATTTTATTTATGGTGGCGACGATTGTCGATGACCTGTTCAAAAAGATCAAAGCTGTGTTTCTATTCCAAGGATAGGGGGGCTTACAGATTGAGATTGTTCAAATTGTAGGTTTAGGCCTGATCGCCACATTTCTCTCCCTGATCGTAAAAGAACAGAAACCGACTTTCGCGTTTATGATTGTCGTCTTCAGCGGCTGCGTGATCTTTCTTTATCTCATCGACCAGATTTACGACATTATCAGAATGATAGAAAAAATAGCCGTCAATGCAAATGTCAATATGGTCTATGTGGAAACCATTTTAAAAATTATCGGCATCGCCTACATTGCTGAATTCGGAGCGCAGCTTACAAAGGATGCGGGCCAGGGAGCGATTGCTTCGAAAATAGAGCTGGCCGGAAAAATTTTGATACTGGTAATGGCCGTGCCGATACTCACCGTCATTATTGAAACGATTCTCGGACTTATTCCTTCTTGATCATAAATAAAATGGAAAGGGGGGCACAAAAAATGAAGCGCTTTCGGTGGGCGGGAGCTTTTTTGTTCATCCTCTTATTTTTTCAGACTGAATGTGTACAAGCTGCCGGAACAGACGGTGCGTCGCAGGAAACCGCAGTTCACCAAGAATCCGCTGATGAAGTGGCGAAAAAGCAGGCCGAAGCGCTGAAAACAGAAGGCATCGGAAAGTTTTGGGACGACATCATGACAGAATACGGCGGTCTTCTGCCTGAAAGCCAAAAGGGAAGCATCATCGACTTTATTAACGGAGAAAAAACGTTCTCGCCGGAGGCATGGCTGAAGGCTTTATTTTCATACTTGTTTCATGAAGTGCTCGCAAACGGAAAGCTTCTGGGAACTTTGATTCTTCTCACCATTTTTTGTGTCATTCTGCAGCTCCTGCAAAATGCGTTCCAGCAGAGCACCGTCAGCAAAGTGGCTTATGCAATCGTCTACATGGTGCTGATTATTCTCGCTTTAAACAGCTTTCATGTTGCCGTCAATTATGCCAGTGAAGCGATCCAGACGATGACAAGCTTCATTCTCGCGCTCATCCCGCTTTTACTCGCGCTTTTGGCGTCTTCCGGGGGAGCCGTCTCCGCAGCTTTTTTTCACCCCGTTATTTTATTTCTGATGAATACGAGCGGCCTTCTCATTCAAAACATCGTCATGCCGCTTATCTTCCTGTCAGCGATTTTAAGCATCGTCAGCACGATGACGGATCAATATAAAGTCACGCAGCTTGCCAATCTGCTCAGAAATATCGCGATCGGCGCGCTTGCCGTATTTCTCACCGTGTTTCTCGGCGTCATCTCCGTACAGGGGGCTTCGGCCGCCGTGACGGACGGGATTACGCTCAGGACTGCAAAATTTATAACAGGCAATTTTATTCCCGTGCTCGGCCGGATGTTTACGGATGCGACGGATACGGTCATCAGCGCTTCGCTCCTATTAAAAAACACCGTGGGAATCCTCGGAGTCGGAATTTTGATCTGCATCTCCGCGTTTCCGGCGATCAAAGTGCTCTCGCTCGCTTTTATTTATAAGCTCGCGGCCGCTATTCTGCAGCCGCTCGGAGGCGGGCCCGTCATTACGTGCCTCGGCGTCATCAGCAGAAGCGTACTGTATATTTTCGCGGCGCTCGCCATCGTCTCTCTCATGTTTTTCCTCAGCATCACAGTCATTATTACAGCAGGCAACCTCACCATGATGATGAAATAAAGGAGGCCCATTGGATATGAGCTTTTTAACAGAATGGCTGACAAGCATTATTTTATTTATCTTATTCGCCATCGTCATCGACATGCTGCTGCCCAGCTCCAGTATGCAAAAATACGCCAAGATGGTTGTCAGCCTGCTGTTAATCATTGTCATGCTCAACCCGATATTCAAACTTTTCAAAACAGACCCGGAAATCATCTTCGATTATTTGACAAAACAAGAGCAATCTCAATCCGCTGATATAAAAAATCAAATTAAATCAGAAAAAAAAGAAATACAAGCATCAAACCGCGCATATGTTTTAGAAGAAATGGCTGTCCAACTAAAAAAGAAAGCGGAGGAGATGTTCAGTCATGACGAATACAAAATAGACGACATCCGCCTTACAGCGGAAGAACAGGTTCGTTCAGAAGAAGATGTAAAAATGATCAGCGTGTATATGGCCCCATCTTCTGAAAAAACCGTGCAAACCGTCGCACCGATCGACATCCGCACAGACCGCAAATACGAACCGGAAGGCGCAGCCGACAAAAAAGAGGCCGCAGACATCAAAGAAAAACTTGCGGATATATGGGAAATCGGCAGTGAGAAAATTACGGTTTATATGGAAGGCGGGGAGAAAAACGGCCATGAATAAAAACGGACTATGGACCATACTCAAAAAACAGCTGATGATCGGACAGGCGAAAGACGGAGAAAAACCAAAACTGACAAAATATCATTACTTTCTGTTCGTGTTTGTGCTCGGGGTATCTTTTATGCTGGTCAGCCAGCTGTTCTCTTCACCGGAGAAAACCGGGAAGGACCAAACGGCGCAGACCGTCATGTCCGGCCGAACGGAAGACAAAAGCGGGCAAAAAAGCGCACCCGTTTTTAAGGCATCGAAAGACGGCAGCGCAAAAACCACAATCGATGATTACGAAAGAGACTATGAAAACCAGCTGAAAGAAATCCTTGAAACGATTATCGGCGTGGAGGATGTCTCAATTGTCGTAAACGTAGACGCAACATCTCTGAAAGTGTTTGAGAAAAATAAAACGAAAAAAGACACCACCACTGAAGAAACCGATAAAGAAGGCGGCAAAAGAAGCGTAACCGATCAAACCTCTGAAGAACAAATTGTCATGATTCGAAACGGGGACCAGGAAACCCCGGTCGTCGTCCAGACGAAAAAGCCCGATATCCGCGGTGTACTCGTTGTCGCTCAGGGAGTGGACAACGTTCAAATAAAAAAAACCATCATTGATGCCGTCACAAGGGTGCTCGATGTTCCGAGCTATCGTGTAGCGGTTGCCCCTAAAAAAATCAAGGAGGATTCATAAATCATGCTGAAAAAACAAACGGTTTGGCTTTTAACAATGCTCAGTCTCGTCGTGGTATTAAGTGTTTATTATATTATGTCGCCGGAAAGCAAAAATGCCGTGCAGATGAAAAGCGAAAAAAGCAGCGGAGAAGTCGCCACTGAAAAAACGCCGGCTCCTGAAACGAAAGATAAGAGCGGAAGCGGCACGGAAAAAGAAGACGGCACAAAAGGAACGAAAGATTCTAAAGGCACAAAAGAGGATAAAGAAACATCAGCCGAAGCATCGGACAAAGACGGATCGGTCGCCACAGAAACAGCTGATGAAAACTTATTTACCGCATACCGCATGGAACTTGAAGACGCGAGAAGCAAAGAAAGGGAACAGTTAAACAGCATTGTTTCAAGCGATGATGCGACCGCAAAGGAAAAAAGCGAAGCCTACGATAAAATGACGGCGCTGAGCAATGCTGAAGGGACGGAAAAACAGCTGGAAACGCTGATTAAAACACAAGGCTACAAAGATGCGCTCGTGGATGCTGAAGGAGACAAAATCAACATTACCGTCATGTCTGACAAACATTCAAACGCAAAAGCTTCCGCTATCATTGACCTGGTGGAAAAAGATATCAAGACGATGAAAGACGTCGCCGTCACGTTTGAACCGACAAAGTAAGAGACCTGAACCGCCCGCACCCGCTGCGGGCTTTTCTGATGTCATTTTAGATCAGTGTTGAATTTACACAAGCGCTCCTGTAAGATAAACATAGTATGTACTTTTAGTAGCAACCCATAAATTTCTATTTTTTATACATAGGAGTGGAAACTGATGTTAAAAATCAACGAAATTCATGAACTGATAAAAAGAATCGATGAATCTTCCATCGACGAATTTGTTTACGAAATTGAAGGCGTAAGCCTCAAACTGAAAAAAAATGAAGCGCCGGCAGTGAATGTAACGGGACAAGCCCAAGCCGTTCCCGCCGCTTACGCACCTGCTCCGCAGGCTGCAAAACCGGAAGCGCGTGAAGCCGCTCCTGCTCAGGAAGCGCCGAAACAAGACGAAAACCTGCACAAAATTACGTCTCCGATGGTCGGAACGTTTTATGCTTCTTCATCGCCGGAAGCCGGCCCTTACGTAAACCAAGGTTCAAAAGTGAGCGAAAATACAGTTGTTTGTATCGTAGAAGCAATGAAACTCTTTAACGAGATTGAAGCCGAAGTAAAAGGAGAAATCGTTGAAGTGTTAGTTGAAAACGGCCAGCTGGTCGAATACGGACAACCTCTATTTCTTGTAAAAGCTGAGTAAGGAGACCTGCTATTATGATTAAAAAGCTATTGATCGCCAACCGAGGAGAAATCGCCGTCAGAATCATCCGGGCCTGCAAAGAGCTGGGCATTGAAACTGTAGCCGTTTATTCTGAGGCAGATAAAGACGCCCTGCATGTCCAAATGGCCGATGAGGCTTTTTGTATCGGGCCGAAAACATCAAAAGAAAGCTATTTAAATGTAACGAACATCGTCAGCGTCGCAAAGCTGACCGGCACGGATGCGATTCATCCGGGATACGGGTTTTTAGCTGAAAACGCCGATTTTGCCGAGCTGTGCGAAGAATTAAACGTAACGTTTGTCGGCCCTACGGCTGACGCCATTTCAAAAATGGGAACAAAAGATATCGCGCGCGACACGATGCAGCTGGCGGGCGTGCCGATTGTGCCCGGTTCAAAAGGAATCATAAAAAATACGGAAGAAGCGGTTTCGCTTGCAGGTGAAATTGGGTATCCTGTCATTATAAAAGCCACTGCGGGCGGAGGCGGAAAAGGCATCCGGGTCGCACGCACAGAAGAAGAACTGATCAAAGGCATTGAAATTACCCAGCAGGAAGCCGCTACGGCATTCGGAAATCCGGGTGTGTACATCGAGAAGTACATAGAAGATTTCCGCCATGTTGAAATTCAGGTGCTTGCGGATAATTACGGAAACACGATCCATCTCGGAGAGCGTGACTGTTCTATCCAAAGACGTCTGCAAAAACTTCTTGAAGAGTCACCGTCACCTGCGCTTGATTCTGAAATCAGGGAGCAGATGGGTGAAGCAGCGGTAAAAGCAGCGAAGGCCGTCGGTTACACGGGAGCCGGCACAGTAGAATTCATCTATGACTACAGAGAACAGCGCTACTACTTCATGGAGATGAACACGCGTATTCAAGTAGAGCACCCTGTCACAGAAATGGTGACGGGAACGGATCTGATCAAAGAACAGATCAAAGTGGCATCCGGACAGGAGCTTTCGCTCAGACAGGAAGATGTTGAATTTAACGGCTGGGCGATTGAATGCCGCATCAACGCTGAAAACCCTGCGAAAAACTTCATGCCTTCACCCGGTAAAATTAACATGTACCTGCCGCCGGGCGGACTTGGCGTACGCGTGGATTCAGCCGCATATCCCGGCTATTCGATCCCGCCGTACTATGACAGTATGATTGCTAAAGTCATCACATACGGAACAACGCGTGATGAGGCAGTCGCACGGATGAAACGCGCGCTGAGCGAATTCGTGATTGAAGGTATTGAAACGACGATTCCGTTCCATTTGAAACTGCTTGAACACGAAACATTTGTCAGCGGAGAGTTTAATACAAAGTTTTTAGAAACATATGATGTAATGGGCTCATAATTTTTGCGGGAGGTGAATTGAATGGAAGACAACAGTGTGCTTAAAATGGATCATGATGAGGCTCATTTAGGCAAGGTTGAAATTGCTCCTGAGGTCATTGAAGTCATTGCCGGCATCGCCGCTTCCGAAGTTGAAGGAGTTGCTGAAATGCGCGGCAATTTCGCCACGGGCGTCGTAGAACGCTTCGGCAAAATCAATCACGGCAAAGGCGTAAAGGTCGATTTAGCCGATGACGGGATTACCATCGACGTCTATTGCGTCGTTCAATTCGGGATCTCGATCCCGAAAGTGGCGGCAAGCGTTCAGGAGAATATCCGCCAAACCTTATTAAACATGACGTCTCTGACCATTAATGAAATCAATATTCATATCGTCGGCATTCAATTTGACACGAAAGCCCAAGAAGTCGAAATCGACGAAGAAATGTAATGAGCGTATAAAAACCAAGGGGATGGGCAGCCCTTTGGTTTTTTATACGTTTCCCGTCATTTCAGGCATGAAGAAAGCCGGCTTACAAACGGCAGCCGAGTTTCTTCATGCTGTGAAATCCGAATGAAATTAATACGGTTTGTGAAAATATTCGGCATTAGGGTGAAAAAACCTAAATTTCGACATGCGATTGAGAAAAAAATATGTTATGATCTCTTTAAGCTTAACGACAAGCGGATAAAGCGGATCTGAAGGAGAAAGAAAATGAAAAGAAGAACAGCTAGAGAAAAAGCTTTGCAGGCACTTTTTCAGATTGATGTCAGCGATATTGCACCGAACGATGCCATTGAGCACGCGCTTGATGGTGAAAAAACAGATGCCTTCTTTGAACAGCTGGTGTACGGAGTGATCGAACATCAGGTTCAGCTTGATGAAATGATTTCCGGCCATCTCGTCAATTGGAAGCTTGACCGGATTGCAAACGTAGACCGCGCGATCCTGCGTCTGGCGGTGTATGAAATGGTTTATTCTGACGACATTCCTGCTAACGTGTCATTAAACGAAGCAATCGAGCTGGCAAAACGGTTCGGCGACGATAAAGCTGCAAAATTCGTAAACGGGGTTCTTTCTAACATTAAAACTGATATCGAATCATAGGAGGAAAGAAAATGACTGCAACAATCATCGACGGAAAAGAAACGGCTAAAGAAAAACGCGAACAATTGGCAAAAGAAGTAGAAGAGCTGAAAGCACAAGGCGTAGTGCCTGGATTGGCGGTCATTTTAATCGGAGACGATCCCGCTTCTGTTTCATATGTGACAGGCAAGAAAAAAGCCGCTGAAACAATGGGAATGAAATTTAAGCTTGACCGCTTTGACTCAAGCTTAACCGAGGCGGAGCTTTTAACAGTGATTGATCAGTATAATCAAAATCCGGAATTCCACGGCATTCTCGTCCAGCTGCCGCTCCCGGATCATATTTCTGAAAAAGCCGTAATCGAGCGGATCTCCCCTGATAAGGATGTTGACGGTTTCCACCCTCTCAACGTCGGGAAAATGCTGCTTGGCGAAGATACATTTCTTCCATGCACGCCGCACGGAATTGTCGAGTTATTGAAAAAGACGAACGTAGATCTTTCCGGCAAAGAAGTTGTTGTAGTCGGACGAAGCAATATTGTCGGTAAACCGGTCGGCCAGCTGCTGCTGAACGAAAACGCGACCGTCACATATTGCCATTCCCGCACGAAAAATATGTCTGAGCATACGAAAAAAGCAGATATTCTTGTGGTAGCGGTCGGTAAAGCGAACTTCATCAAAGCTGATCAAATCAAAGAGGGCGCCATTGTCATTGATGTCGGCGTCAACCGTCTCGAAAGCGGAAAACTCTGCGGAGACGTTCAGTTTGATGAAGCGAAAGAAAAAGCATCTTTCATTACGCCGGTGCCGGGCGGAGTAGGTCCGATGACCATCACAATGCTTGCGCATAATACTGTTAAATCTGCCAGACGTACGTTATCATAGATAACCGGAGACAGTCACAAAAAGTGTGACAATGAGCACGATACCCGCTTCTTAAGGCTCCTTTCAGCCAGAGCGGGTTTTCTTAGTTTAGGGCAAAAAGCCTTTATGAAAGGAGTGCAGGATGTGAGTGAAGCGGCATATGTCACGGTTTCCGCGCTGACCAAATACATTAAAAGAAAATTCGATGTGGACCCTCATCTTGAAGACATTTGGATTAAGGGTGAGCTCTCCAATGTTAAAATTCATACGAGAGGCCACATCTATTTTACATTAAAAGATGAGTATGCCCGCATGCAGGCCGTCATGTTTCAGAGGCAAAGTTCGAGGCTTGCGTTTAAGCCAGAAGACGGAATGAAGGTCATCGTAAGAGGCGGCATCTCCGTCTATGAACCGAGCGGAAGCTATCAGCTGTACGCGAAAGAAATGCAGCCGGACGGTGTGGGGGCGCTCTACTTAGCCTATGAAGAATTAAAGAAAAAACTTGCCGGCGAAGGGTTGTTTGATGACCGGCATAAGCAGGCCATCCCCGCTTTTCCGGCCACGATCGGGGTCGTCACGTCACCGACGGGAGCAGCCGTCAGAGACGTCATTACCACACTCAAAAGAAGATACCCCCTTGTGAAAGTCATTGTGCTTCCCGCGCTCGTTCAAGGTGAAAATGCCAGCAGATCGATTGTGAAGCGCATTGAAGAAGCCAATGCACAAAAAATGTGTGACGTCCTGATCGTCGGAAGGGGAGGGGGCTCGATCGAAGAATTGTGGGCATTTAACGAAGAAATCGTGGCCCGGGCGATTTTTGCTTCCGCCATTCCGATTATATCAGCGGTCGGACATGAAACAGATTTTACAATCAGTGATTTCGTCGCGGATATCCGGGCGGCAACCCCGACAGGAGCGGCAGAAATTGCCGTTCCCCACACGACGGACTTAATGGAACGGACAAAAACGGCGGAAGTCCGCCTGACAAGAGCGATGCAGCAGCATATCAGCAAGAAAAAAGAACGGGTTCAATCGCTCCAGTCATCCTACGCGTTCCGTTTTCCGAAACGATTGTATACCCAAAAAGAACAGCAGTTTGACCTTTTGTATCAGCAGTTCCAATCACAGCTCACAGGGCTTACGGACAGGAAACAAAGGCAGCTGGAGCGGAATACGTACAGATTAACGGCGCTCCACCCTGAAACCCAGCTGAAACAGGCGAAAAAACGGTACGAGGAGCGCTCAAATCAGCTCGCCCGAAGCATGAATGTCCAGCTGAAGCAGCTTCATTCGCAGTTTCAGACGGTTCTTGGTAAACTGAATGCATTAAGTCCCCTTCAGGTGATGGAGAGAGGATACAGCCTGGCCTATAAAGACAAAGAGCTGATCAAAAGCGTTGATCAAGTGGAACAAAATGATACGCTTGAAGTAAAGATGACAGACGGCGTTCTGACGTGTGAAGTATTGCAAAAGAGAGGCGAACGATAATGACAGAAACCAAAAAAAGTGAAGAGCTGACATTTGAAGAGGCGATGAAAGGCCTTGAAGGCATTGTGGCAAAGCTTGAAGAAGGAGATGTGCCGCTGGAGCAGGCGATTAATTATTTTCAGGAAGGGATGGCCCTTTCAAAAATGTGCCATGAAAAGCTGCAGCATGTCGAAAAGCAAATGGACTTTATTTTAAAAGATAACGGCGAACTTGCACCTTTCAGCGTTCAGGAGGAAGACGAAGGTGACAAATAAACTGGACGCATTTTTAGCATCGCGCAAACAACTGATTGAACAGCAGCTTTCTTTGTATACAGAACGGCTTGCGATGCCGGAAACCCTCAAAAAATCTATGCTGTATTCTTTGGAAGCGGGCGGAAAGAGGCTGCGCCCTCTCGTCGTCTTAGCCGTTCTGAATGCTTACGGAAAAGATGAAAAAGACGGGATTCCGGTCGGATGCGCTGTCGAAATGATTCATACGTATTCTTTAATCCATGATGATCTGCCTTGCATGGACGATGATGATCTGCGCCGGGGAAAGCCCACAAACCATAAAGTCTTCGGAGAAGCGGCAGCCGTATTGGCCGGAGACGGGCTTCTGACAGAAAGCTTTAAATTGATCACATCTCATGTGTCTGAGGCGGTTTCAGCAGAAAAACGGCTCCGTCTCGTCGATGAGCTGATCAGCGCGGCGGGAACGGAAGGGATGGTCGGCGGACAGGCTGCCGACATGGAAGCGGAGCAAAAGCGGATAACGCTTGAGGAGCTGGAATCCATCCACGAGCGGAAAACGGCCAAGCTCCTCGGTTTTTCCGTGACGGCGGGCGCCATTTTGGCAGATGCGCCGGAGGATGAAGTCGAAAAGCTCCGTTTGTTCAGCAGCCATATCGGCATCGGATTTCAAATCAGAGACGACATCCTTGATATTGAAGGGCATGAGGAGAGGATCGGCAAACCGGTCGGCTCAGATACGTCGAATGAAAAATCAACGTATCCGTCGCTTTTAACGCTTGAAGGCGCGAAAGAAAAGCTTGCGTATCATATCAGCGAGGCGAAACAGATCATCAGCGGCCTTTCTCTTCAGAAAGAATTGCTGCATGACCTCTGTGATTTAATCGCGGCGAGAGATCATTAAAAACGGTCCTGATTTGAAGGGGCTGCCGCTCCTATGGTAAAATGTAAGCAGTTTCGATGAAAATACAAAGGGAGTCTTTTTCTTTTTTCAAAAAGACACTGTTTAATTTGCAGAAATTCATGCTGAAAGTGAGTTGATCCGCTTTGGATCTTTTATCAATACAGGACCCGTCATTTCTTAAAAAGATGTCAATTGAACAGCTGGAAGAGCTGAGTGAGGAGATCCGCAATTTCCTCATCACATCGCTGTCTGCCTCTGGCGGCCATATCGGACCGAACCTCGGGGTTGTCGAGCTGACAATTGCGCTTCACAAAGAATTTGACAGTCCGAAAGATAAATTTTTATGGGATGTCGGACATCAGTCCTATGTTCATAAACTGTTAACCGGGCGCGGCAAGGAGTTTGAAACCTTGCGCCAATATAAAGGGCTTTGCGGTTTCCCGAAACGCAGCGAAAGCGAACATGACGTATGGGAAACAGGCCACAGCTCAACCTCGCTCTCAGGCGCGATGGGAATGGCTGCCGCCCGTGATATTAAAGGATCGAAAGAATATATCATCCCGATTATCGGAGACGGCGCTTTAACCGGAGGAATGGCGCTTGAAGCGCTGAACCATATCGGTGATGAGAAGAAAGACATGATCGTCATCCTGAATGATAATGAGATGAGCATTGCGCCGAATGTCGGGGCGATTCATTCTATGCTGGGACGGCTTCGCACGGCCGGCAAATATCAATGGGTAAAAGACGAGCTTGAATATTTATTTAAGCGCATCCCGGCCGTCGGCGGAAAATTGGCCGCCACAGCTGAACGGATAAAAGACAGTTTGAAATATATGCTTGTGTCAGGCATGTTTTTTGAAGAGCTGGGCTTTACGTATTTAGGCCCGGTTGACGGTCATTCCTACCACGAACTGTTTGAAAACCTGCAATACGCCAAAAAAACGAAAGGCCCTGTCCTTTTACATGTCATTACGAAAAAGGGCAAAGGCTATAAACCGGCTGAGACCGACACAATCGGCACATGGCACGGAACGGGTCCTTATAAAATCAATACGGGTGATTTCGTCAAGCCGAAAGCCGCGGCGCCTTCATGGAGCGGACTTGTCAGCGGCACCGTGCAGGAGCTGGCGCGCGAGGATGACAGAATTGTCGCCATTACACCGGCCATGCCGGTCGGCTCCAAACTGGAAGGGTTTGCGAAAGAATTCCCTGAACGCATGTTTGATGTCGGAATCGCAGAACAGCATGCGGCGACGATGGCGGCTGGAATGGCGCTCCAAGGCATGAAGCCGTTTCTTGCGATTTATTCGACCTTTTTGCAGCGGGCGTACGATCAGGTCGTCCATGACATCTGCCGCCAAAACGCGAATGTATTTATCGGCATTGACCGCGCCGGTTTGGTCGGCGCCGACGGGGAGACGCATCAAGGCGTCTTTGACATCGCCTTTTTGCGGCATATACCAAACCTCGTTTTAATGATGCCGAAGGATGAAAATGAAGGCCGCCATATGGTCAATACAGCCCTTAATTATGAGGAGGGTCCGATCGCGATGCGCTTCCCGCGCGGAAACGGGCTCGGCGTAAAGATGGATAAAGAGCTGAAAACCATTCCGATCGGAACATGGGAAGTGCTCCGTCCCGGAAAAGACGCGGTCATTTTAACATTCGGTACGACCATTGAAATGGCGCTGGAAGCGGCTGAAGAACTGCAAAAAGAAGGCCTGTCCGTGCGTGTCGTGAATGCGCGGTTTATAAAACCGATTGATAAACAAATGATGAAGGCCATTCTTAATGAAGGTCTGCCGATTTTAACGATAGAAGAAGCCGTGCTTGAAGGCGGATTCGGCAGCACGATTCTTGAATACGCTCATGACCTCGGCATGTATCATACACCGATTGACAGAATGGGCATCCCAGACCGGTTTATTGAACACGGCAGCGTAACCGCCCTGCTTGAAGAAATCGGTCTCACGAAGGCTGAGGTTATGAACCGGATCAAACTGCTGATGCCGCCGAAGACACATAAAGGAATTGGATCATGACAGCAAAAAAAGAACGATTAGATGTACTTCTCGTAGAAAAAGGCCTTGCGGAAACGCGGGAAAAAGCGAAACGCGCCATTATGGCGGGCATCGTATACTCAAATGAAAACCGATTGGACAAACCGGGTGAAAAAATCGCCCGGGATCTTCCGTTAACGGTAAAAGGAAACCCTCTTAAATACGTCAGCAGAGGCGGATTAAAGCTTGAAAAAGCCCTGGAAGTGTTTCCCGTCTCGGTAAAAGGCAAAACGATGATTGACATCGGCTCGTCTACAGGGGGATTCACGGATTGCGCCCTCCAAAACGGAGCCGAGCGGTCCTACGCAGTGGATGTCGGCTATAATCAGCTTGCCTGGAAGCTCAGACAGGACGAGAGGGTCGTCGTCATGGAACGGACGAATTTCCGCTATTCCGAGCCTTCCGATTTCACAGAGGGTTTGCCGGAATTTGCGACAATCGATGTTTCTTTCATCTCACTCCGCCTCATTCTCCCGGTTTTAAAAACGCTGCTTGTACCGGGGAGCGATTGTATCGCACTGGTAAAGCCGCAATTTGAAGCCGGACGGGAATCCGTCGGAAAAAAAGGCATTGTCAGAGATCCCGGCGTTCATACTGACGTTCTCCGCCGCATGAATCAATTTGCCGCTTCTGAAGGATATACAGTGAAAGGACTGTCCTTCTCACCGATTACAGGGGGAGACGGCAATATTGAGTTTCTGCTTCATTTGGAATGGGGCGGAGAAGACGGAAACGGCGCTGAACTGCCGGAAGAAGACATTCTCCGTACCGTCCGCGAAGCACATGAGACATTAAAAGCCAAAAAGACAGATGTACCGGAATAATAGGGGGCTATTATTCCTTTTTTCTGCCATCATGTACTTTTTATCAAGAAGCGGTTAACATAATGACAAGAACAGCTTGAAAACAGAGGTGCTTACATGACAAAAGGCCAAAGGCATATAAAAATCAGAGAGCTTATTACAAGCCATGAGATTGAAACGCAGGATGACTTAGTTGACATGCTGAGAGAAGAAGGATATAAGGTAACTCAGGCGACTGTCTCCAGAGACATTAAAGAGCTGCATCTCGTAAAGGTGCCGACAAACAACGGCTCCTACAAATACAGCCTGCCGGCGGATCAGCGGTTCAATCCGCTGTCAAAACTGAAGCGTTCATTAATGGATGCGTTCGTAAAAATTGACTCAGCAAGCCATATGATCGTATTAAAAACGATGCCGGGGAATGCTCAGGCAATCGGCGCTCTGATGGATAATCTCGAATGGGAAGAAATCATGGGCACGATTTGCGGAGATGACACGATCTTAATCATCTGCAGGACGCCTGAAGATACGGAGGGCGTTCAAAGCCGTCTTTTGGAGCTGCTGTAGCGTAATTATCAGATAAAAGGTGGAATGCTGTTTGTTAGCTGAACTATCAATAAAAAACTTTGCCATTATAGAGGAACTGACGATTTCGTTTGAGCGGGGGCTCACCGTCCTGACGGGAGAAACAGGGGCCGGCAAGTCAATTATTATAGACGCCGTTTCCCTATTAGTCGGCGGCCGCGGCTCGTCTGAATTTGTCCGTTACGGTGAAACAAAGGCCGAGCTTGAAGGACTGTTTCTATTGGACAGCGGTCATCCCGTTTTTGAAGTATGCCGTGAGCAGGGAATAGACGCATCTGACGACATGATTGTCATGAGAAGGGACATTAATGCCGGAGGAAAAAGCGTCTGCCGTGTCAACGGAAAATTAGTGACGATTGCGGCTTTGAGGGAAATCGGCAGACTTTTATTAGATATTCACGGACAGCATGATAACCAGCTGTTAATGGAGGACGATAAACACTTAGAGCTGTTGGACAGGTTTGCGGGCGCTGAGGCCGAATCCGCGCTTCAGGCTTACCATGAAGGCTATGAGCGTTATATGAAGCTGCTCAAAAAAGTGAAGAAGCTGTCAGAAAGCGAGCAGGAAATGGCGCATCGGCTAGACCTGATTCAATTTCAGCTTGAAGAAATCGAGTCGGCGAAGCTTGAATTGAATGAAGACGAGCTTCTTCAGGAAGAGCGGAAGCAGATATCCAACTTTGAAAAAATTTATGAATCATTGCAAAACGCCTATAATGCGCTCCGCAGCGAACAGGGGGGGCTTGACTGGGTCGGAATGGCCTCTGCCCAGCTTGAAGATATTTCGGATATCAATGAACCGCTGCAAAAACTGTCAGAAAGTGTGTCAAGTTCCTATTATCTGTTGGAGGATGCAACCTTTCAGATGCGCAATCTGTTAGATGATCTGGAATATGACCCGGAACGGCTGAATTTTATTGAAACCCGTTTAAATGAGATCAAACAGCTGAAGCGCAAATACGGAGCGACGGTAGAAGACATTTTGGAATACGGCTCCAAAATAGAAGAGGAAATCGATCAAATCGAGAACCGCGACAGCCACCTTGAAGCGCTGAAGAAGGAACTGGAGTCGGTCGGCAAAGATGTGGCCGTAGAAGCCGCGAATTTATCAAAAATCAGAAAAGCATGGGCTAAGAAACTGGCGGAAGCGATTCATCAGGAATTAAAAAGTCTGTATATGGGCAAATCAACGTTTGATACGGAATTTCTCGTGAAAACCGATCCGTCAGCCAGTGAAGCACCGGTTGTTGACGGGCAGCCCGTGCAGCTTACCCAAAAGGGGATTGACCTTGTGAAGTTTTTAATTTCAACAAACACCGGTGAGCCTTTAAAACCGCTGTCAAAGGTCGCTTCCGGAGGCGAGCTTTCAAGGGTGATGCTGGCGATGAAAAGTATTTTTTCTTCCCAGCAGGATGTCACCTCCATCATCTTTGACGAAGTGGACACCGGTGTAAGCGGGCGGGTTGCCCAAGCCATCGCGGAAAAAATCCATAAAGTATCGACCGGTTCACAGGTGCTCTGCATTACACACCTGCCGCAGGTTGCCGCTATGGCGGATACGCACCTTCTGATCGCAAAAGAATTCAAAGACGGCCGGACGACAACGCATGTCACGCCGCTTTCTAAACAGGACAAGGTAGCGGAAATCGGCCGCATGATTGCGGGCGTCGAAGTGACCGATCTGACAAAACGGCATGCACAAGAGCTTTTAAAACAGGCCGGACAGGTAAAAACGACAGGATAAGCTGCTGATACAGGCAGCTTATTTTTTTGTTCCATTTCTCTAACAGTGTATCCAATGTTTTTCTTCGTATGCCGGTTATAAATCAAGCGCAGGAAGGCAAAAGTATAGATGTAGCAGAAAAAGAAAGTGGTGTGGGATAGGAGCGAGGAGAGTGAAGGAATGAATGCACGATAACATGAGGAAAGCAATAGGTGTAATTCTCCTTGTTTCTTTACTAAGTGTAGGCTTTTTTAAGCCATTTAAAGAATATTTACTGATACCATCAGAAATGAGCGTCTTTGAAAACCAGACACAGGCCGTTCCGGTTAATGCATCAATAAGCGCTGAAAAGGGCGAATTATCAGAAGCCTTTACGCTGAAAGAAGAGCACGGCCATGCAAACATAACAGGGCAAACACAAGGCCGGTCAGAAGTAGTATATGATCTTGCCGGATTTCCCATTAAAAAAACAAAAGTGCGTGTCCTTCCAGAATTGAAGGTCATTCCGGGCGGACAGTCCATCGGTGTAAAACTGCATTCAGTCGGTGTTTTGGTGGTCGGTTTTCACCAAGTGATGACAAAGGATGGGAAAAAGTCTCCGGGAGAACAAGCGGGAATTGAATCTGGCGACATCATTATTAAAATGAACGGACATAAAATTGAAAAAATGAGCGACATCGCCCCGTTTATTCAAAAAGCGGGCAAAACCGGTGAATCTTTGGATTTATTGGTGAAACGCGATAAGCAAAAAATCAAAACAAAGCTGATTCCGACAAAGGACGAAGCCGAGGGGAAATATCGAATCGGCCTTTATATCCGCGATTCGGCAGCCGGCATCGGCACCATGACATTTTTTGAACCGAAAACAAAAAAATACGGCGCATTGGGCCACGTCATCTCTGATATGGATACAAAAAAACCGATTGTCGTAGAAGACGGAGAAATCGTCCGTTCAACTGTAACATCAATTGAAAAAGGAAAAGGCGGCAATCCCGGCGAAAAACTGGCAAGGTTTTCGTCAGAACGGAAAACGATCGGCGATATTAACCGCAACAGCCCGTTCGGCATCTTCGGGACACTGCATCAGCCGATTAAAAACAACATTTCCGACAAAGCGCTTCCGATTGCTTTGTCAAATGAAGTAAAAAAAGGACCTGCGCAAATGCTGACGGTTATCGAAAACGATAAAGTAGAGAAATTTGATATTGAAATCGTCAGCACCACGCCGCAAAAATTCCCGGCGACAAAGGGAATGGTGTTGAAAGTGACAGATCCGAAACTGCTGAAAAGAACCGGCGGAATCGTTCAGGGGATGAGCGGAAGCCCGATCATCCAGAACGGAAAGGTCGTCGGAGCCGTAACCCACGTATTTGTCAATGATCCGACAAGCGGCTACGGCGTTCATATCGAATGGATGCTGTCTGAAGCGGGTGTTGATGTTTACGGGAAAGACAAAGCAAGCTGACTGCCGGATGATCCGGCAGTTTTTTTATGTGATGCGTTCTTCACTTCTTTCCTGGATTCATGTAAAATAAGACATGAAGATTTTTCGACAAATTCACGTTTCCTGATTTGTCAAACTTAATTTTTAGTCGAAAAACCTAGAAAATGCTAGAAAAACAAAGATATACCACTATTATTGGTAAATATGGATTTTTTAAAAGGGGAAGTAGTGGTTTTGTCGAATGTAACATGTAGCAGTCAAATGGGTTGCGTCCTGTTAATACATTGGGGGAGGAAGAAACGTGGAGAAAATTAAAGTTTGTGTTGCTGATGATAATCGAGAGCTTGTAAGCCTGTTGAGTGAATATATAGAGGGACAGGATGATATGGAAGTGATCGGCGTTGCTTATAACGGACAGGAATGTCTTTCTTTGTTTAAAGATAAGAATCCAGATGTGCTCGTTTTAGACATTATCATGCCGCATCTGGACGGACTTGCGGTTTTGGAGCGTCTGCGGGAATCAGAGCTCGAGAAGCAGCCGAACGTCATCATGCTGACGGCATTCGGTCAGGAAGACGTTACGAAAAAAGCCGTCGATTTAGGCGCGTCCTATTTCATCCTGAAGCCGTTTGATATGGAAAACCTTGTCGGCCATATTCGCCAGGTAAGCGGAAATATCAGCAGTGTCACACACCGTGCGCCGTCTGCGCAAAGCAGCATTATCCGCAGCCAGCCTGAGCCGAAGCGGAAAAATCTCGATGCCAGCATTACAAGCATTATCCATGAGATCGGTGTGCCTGCCCATATCAAAGGCTATCTTTATTTGCGTGAAGCCATTTCCATGGTGTATAACGATATTGAACTCCTCGGCAGCATCACAAAAGTCCTTTATCCCGACATCGCCAAAAAATTCAACACGACTGCAAGCCGTGTAGAACGGGCCATCCGCCACGCCATTGAAGTCGCATGGAGCAGGGGAAATATTGATTCCATTTCTTCACTGTTCGGATATACGGTAAGCATGACAAAAGCAAAGCCAACCAACTCGGAATTCATCGCGATGGTTGCTGACAAGCTGAGATTGGAGCATAAAGCTTCGTAACGCAAGCTTTTGGCTAGATGTCTTTTTCGCGCCTTCTATTCCGTGCATGAACGCGGAAGAGAAGGCGTTTTGAAATTTTGCTGACGAAAACAATGGAAATCATTCATGCCGGTACTTGTTCTATACATAAATGCGGGATCTATGCCGTCTACACGTATAATACCGGAGCTGATATTTTAATGATTTTGCCGTCTCTGAAATAAAAGCGGGGGACACGGCGGCTTAACACAGATAAGACTTCGTAGCTGATCGTACCGAGCATTTCGGCAATTTCATCAACGGAAATCTCGGCCCCTTGTTGTTTACCGTAGATGACGACTTCTTCTCCTTGTTTGCCCTCATTCTCACCTAAACTGACCATGATCATATCCATTGTCACTCTCCCCGCCACCGGCACCCGTCTACCGCGGTGAAGAATAAACCCGCGGTTGGACAGGGCGCGGGAGTAACCGTCACCATAGCCGATCGGAATCGTCGCGATGATTTCACCCGGTTCGGCGATATATGTGGCGCCATAACTGACGGTCCGGGGATCTGTCACCATGGCTTTCACATAAGCGATACGCGCCTTTAAACTTAGTGCGGGTGTGAGATCCACGAGGTTCAGTTCCTTTATCGAGGCGGACGGATATAAACCATATAACCCAATGCCTAAACGGATCATGTCGGCGCTGAATTCCGGGAATGCGATAGCGGCGGCTGTATTGCACATATGCACGGTAGGCAGCGTAATGTCTTGATTTTTTAAAAAGCGGAGAAAGCTGATAAACTTTTCGTGCTGCAGCATCGTCAGCTCAGTGTCCGGTTCATCCGCTGTTGAAAAATGTGTAAAGATGCCATCCCATGACAGATATGTACTCGACTTGAGCGCTTTCACCACTGCTAAAAGATCTTCTTCCGTACGCACACCCAGCCGGCCCATTCCCGTATCCACATTGATATGAATGGACAGCCGTTTCGAATCTGCTTCTTTTTCCAATATCCGATTCGCTTTTTTGATCCAGCTGACTTGAAACGCTGATAATGTTATGTTCCAAACGGCAGATTTTTTCACACAGCTGAGAGCTGTGAAGCCGAGCACAAGAATAGGTGCCGTAATTCCCGCTCTCCGTAACACAATTCCCTCTTCGACGCTGGCGACAGCGAGCTCGCTCGCTCCGCTTTCCAGTGCCTGCCGCGCTACTTCAACAGAGCCGTGGCCATAAGCGTTCGCTTTTACGACGGCCATAATTTTAGACGTATTCGGAATATGGCGGCGGATCGCCCGTACGTTCTTTTTTATCGCATCAAGGTCAACTTCAATCCAAACTTCCCGGCAAAGTTTTTTCATCACGATTCCTTCTTTCCTTAATGAGATTCAGTACTCATGCTTTCAATCTGCATTCTATTCATCTTTAACTGAAATCATTCAAAACATGGAAAGGTGATCGCTGATGTTTAAAATCAAGTTTTCGGGAAATCAGTGTGCCTGCTTTATTTATGCTGAAAGGGCTGCTTGGCAGCCCTTAAATTGACTTTACAATATTCTGATCTGAAAATTGATGTTCAAACATTTTGGACTGGCTTACAGCATTGTTTTGAATGACAATGCCGATATTTCCCCCTCCGGCACCGAAAACGGTTTTTGATGCAGTCAGCGGACTGATGGATATGGCGCCGCCAACATTGACAACTCCGTTTCCTGATACGTTGTTTATCGTAATCGGGCAACCGCTCATTCTATTTTTTCTCCTTTCTCTCACAGTCTACTAACTATATGTACGCTGTGATATGGAATAAGATTAAACAAAACGGCAAAAAGAATCCGGCTGCTGCCAGCCGGAAAGGGAGGGAAATACGGATGTCATAATGTTTTCGTTACATTTTGATCAGAGTATTGTGAGCTTGAAGATTGAGATGTGCTGGATTGATTCATTTGCAGGACCATCCCCGTATTTCCCCCACCTGAGCCGTAGACGGTTTTTGATACGGTTAAAGGACTTATCGAAAACGCACCGCCGACATTGACAACCCCGTTTCCGGAAAGACTGTTAATCGTAATAGGAAAACCAGCCATCATATACGGTCTCCTTTCTATTAATCTATTTACTATATGTACGCTGTGTGTTAGAAATAGGAGTAAACAAAGCGGTAAAAACTTGTGAATCAAAAAAACTGCCGGACATCCGGCAGTTTTTTAGTCTACTTTTCAAACGGCACCCAGCCGCCTGTATTCTGAATCATTTCCCATAACGGTTCAGGAAGTCGGTATTTCTCAATTTCAGATGCTTGAATGGCTTTTTCGATTTCCTGTTCGCGGCCTTCTTTGACCAGCACCGCCCATTCGGGGTTAATCAAAATGACACGTCCCAGAGCCACCAGCGGAATTCCGCTTTCTAATACAGCAAGCGCTTCGTCCGCGGTATAGATGGAACCGACGGCCATCAGCGGCACTTTATGGCCGACGCGTTCGTTTAATAAATCCATCCGCGTCCGTGAAGTATCCGCCCCGCGGCGGGCTTTGGAATTGACATCCATCAGTGAAATATGCAGATAATCCAAGTTCTCTTCTGCAAGCGCGTCGGCGAGCATGAATGTTTCTTTCATTGTAAGCCCCGGTGTTTCCGGCTCTTCCGGTGACAGGCGGTAGCCGAGAACGAATGGATTTTCAGCGTGTGTATCAATTGCCTGTTTGACAGCGTCAACGACTGCAAGCGGGAACGCAAGGCGCTTTTCATCGCTTCCGCCCCAGCGGTCTGTGCGCCGGTTTGTTTTCGGTGAATAAAATTGGTGAATCAGGTACCCGTTTGCCCCGTGAATTTCAACACCGTCAAAGCCGGCTTCAATCGCTCTGCGTGTCGCTTCGCCGAATGCTTTCACGATGTGCTCAATTTCTTGTTCGGTGAGAGCCCGGGACGTTTGTCTCCCGTCTTCTTCTGAGCCGCTCGGGCTGACGACGTCGTTGTTTGGCACGAGTTCAGGAGGGCATTCCAATCCTCCGTGGTGAATCTGCACAACGGCTTTCGCTCCTTGAGACTGGATCGCCTGAGCGAGTTTTTTCAAGCCGGGAATGTGAGAATCATCATAGATGCCGGGCTGGCCTGGAAACGCTTTGCCGTCCGGCGTTACGTTTGCACATGCCGTAATGACCATGCCCATTTCTTTTGAACGGGGAGTAATGTAGTTTAATTCACGGTCGGAAATCGTTCCGTCATCATTTGATGAATAGTGTGTCATCGGTGCGACTGAAATACGGTTTGGTATAGTGACGCCGCTTTCGAACGTAAAAGGTTCAAACAGCGGTTTATAAGTTTGCTTCATCATTTCGCCTTCTTCCTTAGGAGTTTAACTCGTCCGTATTCTAGCTTATGTTTTAATTGTGTGCAATTATTTTGCTTGTTCTTCTTCCTGAGGTTATGATCGGCTGAACCATTTAAACGAATGAAACGGTTTTCTCCGTTCCTTTTCAGAATCTTTATATCCTCCTGAAATTTGATGGCCGATCGAGCTGAATATGACAGCGGCGGCGAAGAGGAGAATGATTTTTTTCATATACATATCTTCTTTCTTATCTTTTACAAGGTTATTTATAAGCATACGCTTGTGCGAAAAAACCGTCAATTTGTTTTTATTTATTCTTTTTTCCACTTTCCTGCGGCGAATATCGTTCCGATCTGAATCACAACACTTAACAGAGCGCATACTGCCACAACTGTGTTGCTGTCCATAGAAGACACCCTCCTTTTTGTTAGGTTGATGTATCATATGACAGCTGTCTCTGTTTTGACAAAACCGTAATGCGGTGTTTCATATTTTTCAACACAAAAAGGGCGCTTCTTTAAGCGCCTTTACTTTTTTTTCAGCCGGTTCAAAGCGATTTGAACGGCGATGGCGTCATCCAGGTAGCCGATCGGAAACATGTAATCCGGAATGACGTCGGTCGCTAAAATATAATACAGCAGCGCGCTCCCGAGAATCGCGCGGTCTTCAGCCGGTGTTGATTCATCCATATACTGATGATGCATGTTTTTCAAATGATCAATAAAAGGGCCGACGCTTTCTTCATTGTCCATTTTCTTTTGAAACTCATCGCAAATCAGGCGATGGCCCTGCTGGGTTTTGGCATATTGTTCATATCTGGTCAGTTCGCGCTCAATTTGCTCCCGGGAAAAAGGCTGATCAAACATCTCGGCCATATTCAGCATATCCTGAATCGCGTGCATCGGGTCTTGCGGCGCAGCTTCTTTTTCATGGCCGATGTCTATGCCTGACGCCTCAAGCAATTCCTCCAGCGGGGTGCGGAGATGTTTTGAAAATTCCTGAAGATGCTTTAAATTGGCCTTCTGCTTGCCGTTTATAATCCGGGAGATGGTGGCCGTATCAATGTTTGTTAAGGCGCCGAGTTTTCTCATAGAGAGCGAGTGCTTATCAAGCAGTGATTTTAAAAGGGGCCCCAGTGTCGTATTTTTATTTTCTGTCAAGGGTGTCACCTCGTTTCCGCCGGAATGATGATCATTAATCAATAATTTTTGCAGAAAAGGTACCTTTTCTGTGCTGCTGAATAGGATAGTGTAGATTCAACGGCACAACATGTTGAAAAGACATCAAAGAATGGAGAGAAACGAACATGGCTTGGTTATTGATTTTAGGTTTGGCAGTGTCCTCGAGCATTGATAATTTAGGAGTGGGGATGTCATACGGCATCAGAAAAATCAAAATATCGCATGCGTCAAATATGATGATCGCTTTTATCTGTTTTGTATTCAGTTATATCGGAATTTATTTCGGCAAATGGATTTCAGCCGTTTTACCGGGCTTTCTTCCTGTATTGCTGGCGGCGTTTATTTTATCTGTCATCGGTATCCGCATCATTCTGCTGGCTGTGCCGAGAAAAACAGCGCGTGTTGGCGCGTCAGAAAAAAAAGGCCGTTTTGCCGGTCTGCTGCAAAATCCGGAGGCAGCGGATGCCGACGGTTCGGGAGAAATCGGTATATTGGAATCCATGGTTCTCGGGGTGGCCGTATCCGCAAATGCGCTGACCAACGGATTAAGCGCGGGGTTGATCGGGCTTTCTCCCGCTGCCATTTCCATCACTGCGGCGGTCGGAAGCTTTTTGACCATATGGATCGGCTGCTCGCTTGGAAAAAAAGCCGCGTCATTGCGCATCGGTTCTTTTCACGTCGGACAGTTCAGCACGGTGCTGAGCGGAGTGATTATTCTCATCATTGCCGCCAATACGCTGCTCTTTTAAGTTGTCCCGTTCATTTTATGAAAAGCTCAAAATAAATATGAATGTTTCTATTCGGGAGAGCGCATGACGCGGCTCTCTTTTTTTGCCGATCTGATATTTTTTCAAAATGAACAGAAAGTCGTCCGTTTCCGTTAAATTCTGCATATTCAGCCTTCAGACAGAACCTTTTTCATAGACTGATCAGCTTGTTTTCTTTCTAAGTTCAGGTAAACAGCAGGTCAGATAGCCTTCATTCCAAATATGGAAAAGCGCTGGAGGAATGAAGGCTCCCTTTACAAATCGGCCATTCTGTTAAAAGATAAAGCCGAATGAGAAAACGTGAGGTGATCTGTGTGAAGTCTGTCATACTTCTGATCTTCACCGCATGGCTGTTATCAGGCTGCGAGTATACCGCGGAGGCTGATGCGGCGCCGTCATTTACTCAGGAAGGAACATTTATAAAAGCGGCCGGAAACGATACGATCGCGGTCGAAATTGACGGAGAAAGGCAAGAGGTGAAGGTGCCTTTCGCTAAGCGGTTTGAATGTCAGTCTCTGCCTGAACATACGGCGGTGCAAATCACCTATAAAAAAGAGAGCAACGGACAATTACGGCTTGAGGAACTGAAAAAAGAAACAGATATGTGAAAACGGGGAGGAAAAAAACGTGGGTTTACTGACAAAAAGCGCTGCTGCCTTCGGTGCCGCTCTTCTTCTGCTTGCGCCGTCTGCTTATGCAGCTGAACCTTTGCAAGGGAAAACCATTTATATCGATGCCGGACATGGCGGAGAAGACAGCGGGGCCGGCGGAAATGGACTGCTTGAGAAAAACATCAATTTAGCGGTGTCAAACAAGGTAATCGCCAAATTGGAGACAGAAGGCGCAAAACCTGTTGCTTCAAGGACTGACGATACTTTTTTACGGTTGGACGAGCGGGTGGCGAAAGCAAGCGCCAGCCAATCCGATTTATTCGTCAGCCTCCATACGAATTCAGCCGTATCAACGGCATCGGGCACGGAAACGTATTTTAATTCGACATATGAAGGAGCAGACAGCGAAAGGCTTGCTTCCGACATCCAGCAGCAGCTTGTCACGTCTTTAGGGATGAGGGACAGAGGCGTAAAAGAAGCTCCTTTTTATGTTATTACATATTCAAAGATGCCGAGTGTGCTGGCTGAATTAGGTTTTATCACAAATCCTCAAGATGCGGACAAGCTGAAAAGCGATAACGGACAAGAGCACGCCGCGGACGCCGTTGTAAACGGAATCGAAACCTATTACAGCGGACGGTAATTATAAAATATGTGTAAATAGCACCCTCCTTATGTGCATAACGATTATAATAGAGAAAACCGATGACAAACACCTGAGGTGACACATATGACGAATATTTTTGCCCACCGGGGGGCGTCGGGCGACTGCCCTGAAAATACGATGCCCGCATTCAAAAAAGCGATTGAGGACGGGGCTGACGGAATCGAACTTGATGTACAGATGACAAAAGACGGCCGGATCGTGGTCATTCACGATGAAACCCTCGACCGCACGACGTCTTTGAAAGGATTTGTGAAAGATACGGCGTATGACAAAATCAGAACCGCCGATGCCGCCGGAAAATGGAAAGATGCTTTTAAAGGTGTCAGAATTCCGCTTTTGTCAGATGTGCTGCGTTTTGCGGAACGTGCTGATTTTCTGATAAACATTGAGCTGAAAAACAGTGTATTCCGTTACGAAGGAATGGAAGAAGAAGTGATTAAAAAAGTCAGATATTACGGACTGGAAAAGCGCGTTATTTTTTCTTCATTTAATCATGAGAGTCTCGCGGTTTGCCACGCCTTGGCGCCTGAAATTGAACGGGCGGTGCTGACAATGGATGTGCTGTACCGGCCTGAACGGTATCTTGCCGCCATTCCCGCTTCAGGTTATCATCCGAAGCTCGGTACGCCGGCGGTGAGCGCTGAAGTGATCAAACATCTTGCAAAACACCAAGCGGCGCTCCGTCCGTTCACCGTCAATCGTCCCGAGGATATGAAGCAGCTGATGAAAGCGGGAGCAGACGCAATTTTTACCGATTATCCAAAGCTGGCTGTTTCTATAAAAGAAGAATGCCGCAGCTGAGAAGACTGTTCAGACAGTCTTCTTTTTTTATGGGCGGGAAAAAGGCGGTGCACTCATAACTCGGTCAGCCGGTTCATATATTGTAACAGGGCGTTTTGTGTAAGCGTTATCTTTTATCTTATTGAAAGTGAGGCAAAATTGTGGGAAAAACGGTTATCGTCAGTGCGGCAAGAACGCCGTTCGGAAAATTTGGCGGCGCATTAAAAGAGGTAAAGGCAGCCGAGCTTGGCGGCATTGCCATAAAAGAAGCAATCAAGCGCGCCGCTATCAGTGAAAGCGAAGCGGAAGGAGCGGTGATGGGAATGGTCGTCCAGGCGGGTGCCGGGCAGATACCGGCACGGCAGGCTGCAAGATATGCCGGGCTTCCGTGGTCCGTTCCGGCTGAAACCATTAATAAGGTCTGTGCATCGGGGCTCAGGGCCGTTACCATCTGTGATCAAATGATCCGGGCGAAAGATGCGGACGTGCTGATTGCAGGCGGAATGGAAAGCATGAGCAATATTCCGTACGCCATTCCGGCCGGCCGCTGGGGTGTGAGGATGGGGGACGGGGTGTTTCAGGATTTAATGGTTCATGACGGGCTGACCTGTGCGTTCGACCAGGTGCATATGGCTGTCCACGGAAGCACTGCGGCCAAAAAGTACGGCATTTCCCGGGATGAACAGGATCATTACGCTCTTTTGAGTCAGAAACGCGCGGCTGAGGCGGCCGAGGCGGGCAAATTGCGTGAAGAAATTGTCCCCGTCACCTGGACCGGCAAAAAGGGCAAACAGCATACCGTTGAAGCGGATGAGGGGCTGCGCCCTGATACGAGCCTTGAGCAGCTTGCAGCGCTCAAGCCAATTTTTACAGCCGACGGAACGGTTACAGCCGGAAACGCTCCCGGTGTAAATGACGGGGCCGGAGCATTTGTGCTGATGTCAGAGGAAAAAGCCGCGAAGCAGCATGTCAGGCCGCTCGCAGCGATACTTGGCTTTGCGTCCGTCGGACTGGAAGCGTCCGAGCTGGCAAGCGCGCCGGGAGAGGCCATCAGCCGGCTCTTGACAAAAACCGGACTGTCCGTTGACGATATTGATTTGTTTGAAGTAAATGAAGCATTTGCGTCCGTCGTGCTCGTGAGTGAAAAAATAGCCGGGTTCAGCCGGGAAAAAGTGAATGTAAACGGAGGGGCGATTGCGTTCGGCCACCCGATCGGCGCAAGCGGAGCGAGAATCATCATGAGTTTAATATACGAATTAAAGCGTCGCGGAGGAGGTTTAGGCATAGCGGCTATATGCAGCGGAGCGGCTCAAGGAGATGCCGTCCTGCTTGAGGTGTACTGATCAAAGGAGGGAGCGCCGGATGAAGATGAAAACAATCATGGTCGCAGGTGCCGGTCAGATGGGAGCAGGCATCGCGCAGACGGCTGCAGAAGCCGGGTTTGCCGTCAAGTTATACGATTGGGAGCCGGAAATGGTAACAAAAGGTCTTCACCGCATAAAGACAAACCTGGAGAAAGAGCAGGCAAAAGGACGGAAGACACAGCAGGAGACAGATGCCGTTTTCAGCCGTATTTCCCCGGCAGAGCTCACAGAAGCGGGAGATGCTGATTTTGTAATTGAAGCCATTGCAGAAAACAAAAAAGCAAAAGCAGAATTGTTTGACACACTAGATAAAATCTGTCCCCCTCATGCCGTATTGGCAAGCAATACGTCTTCTCTTCCCATTACGGAGCTTGCCGCGGCAACAAAAAGGCCTGAAAAAGTAATCGGCATGCATTTTATGAATCCGGTTCCTGTCATGGAGCTTGTCGAAGTCATCAGAGGACTCGCCACATCGGAAGAAACGGCGGAAACAGTAAAGAAGCTTGCCGTCCGGATGAATAAAACCCCTGTCGAAGTCAATGACTTCCCGGGCTTTATATCTAATCGCATATTAATGCCGATGATTAACGAAGCCGTTTATTGCCTTTACGAAGGAGCAGCTTCAAAGGAAGCGATTGATGAGGTGATGAAGCTCGGCATGCGGCATCCGATGGGTCCTTTAACATTAGCTGACTTCATCGGGCTGGATACGTGCCTTTCCATTATGGAGGTTCTCTATGCGGGGCTCGGAGATTCGAAATACCGCCCATGCCCTCTGCTCAGAAAATATGTCAGCGCCGGCTGGCTCGGCAAAAAAAGCGGGCGCGGTTTTTATGAGTACGGCAGATGACGTAAAGATCATGAGGGGAGACGGCAGCCATGCATTTTACAGAAGAGCACATCATGATGAGAAAAATGGTGCGTGATTTTGCCCGCAAGGAAATCGCGCCGGTGGTTGAGCTCATGGAATCAACAGATGAATTTCCGGAGCGGCTGATTAAAAAAATGGGCGAAGCGGGATTGATGGGCATTCCCGTCCCGGAAGCTTACGGCGGGGCGGGTGCTGATACAACATCTTACATTTTAGCGATTCATGAAATATCAAAAGTCAGCGCGGCCGTCGGCGTCATTTTGTCCGTCCACACATCGGTAGGGACAATCCCGATTTTGCATTTTGGGACAGAAGCCCAAAAACAAACGTATATTCCGAAGCTGGCAGCGGGCGAATATATTGGGGCTTTTGCGCTTACTGAGCCTCAATCCGGATCTGATGCGGGCAGCCTGAAAACAACGGCCGTGCGAAAAGGCGGTTCATATATTCTGAACGGTTCAAAAATCTTTATTACAAACGGCGGAGCGGCAGATCTGTATCTGACATTCGCCATAACCGATCCGGGTAAGGGGAGAAAGGGAATTTCCGCGTTTATCATTGAGAAAAACACACCCGGTTTTTCTGTCGGAAAAAAAGAAAAAAAGCTCGGACTGTTAGGTTCCAATACTGTCGAATTGCAGTTTGACCAAGCGGAAATTCCGGTTGAAAACCGGCTCGGCGAAGAGGGTGAAGGCTTTTCAATCGCCATGAAAAACCTTGACGTCGGACGGATCGGCATAGCGGCTCAGGCGCTCGGGATTATCGAAGCGGCGCTCGGCTGCTCGGTGGAGTACGCCAAAACCCGCAGCCAGTTCGGCAGACCCATCGCTTCGAATCAGGCCGTTTCATTTAAATTATCTGACATGGCGACGAATGCGGAAGCTGCCAAATTATTGGTCTATCATGCTGCTGATCTGTATCAGCGAGGGCTTCCGTGCGGAAAAGAAGCATCTATGGCGAAGCAATTCGCGTCCGATGCGGCGATGAAAGCGGCGGTGGAGGCTGTGCAGATTCACGGCGGCTACGGCTATATGAAAGAGTATCCCGCGGAGCGTTTATTTCGGGATGCGAAAGTCACGCAAATCTATGAAGGAACCAATGAGATTCAAAGGCTGATTATTTCTAAGTATCTTCTTCAATAAAAAGTGCGCAAAGGAGCGAAACCATGGAATCTTATTCTCCCGGTTTAGATGGCGTCATAGCGGTGGAAACGGGGATTTCTTTCCTGGATACACAGCAGGGCAGTATTTTAATCAAAGGCCACGATCTGATTGAGCTTTCTAAAACGGCCGGCTATATGGACATTGTTCATCTCTTATTGGAAGACAGACTTCCTGATGCGAAAGAGAAGGCGGCGCTTGAAGAAGACGTTCGGCGCGGCGGGCACCTTCCCGAGGAAATCTTGCACATATGCCGTCTGCTGCCTGAACATACTCACCCGATGGACGGACTGAGGACGGGTTTGTCCGCGCTTGGAGGCTTTGACAAGGACATCGATGACCGTTCATCTTCCGTAAATCAGCACCGCGTACGCGGACTGATAGGCAAAATGCCGAATCTGACGGTCAACAGCTATCGAGTCATCAACGGGCTGGAGCCTTTGGCGCCGGTCGGAACCTTATCATACAGCGCAAACTTTTTATATATGATTACCGGAAAAACACCGTCATCTTTGGAAGAAGAAATCTTCGACCGGTCGCTTCTTTTATACAGTGAGCATGAATTGCCGAACTCAACGTTTACGGCCCGTGTCATCGCTTCGACGCAATCGGATATTTACGGCGCGCTGACCGGAGCCGTCGCCTCGCTTAAGGGAAATCTTCACGGCGGAGCGAACGAAGCGGTTATGTACATGCTTGAGGAAGCGAAGGATACAGACGGGTTTATACAATTATTAACTCAAAAACTCGCAAACAAAGAAAAAATCATGGGCTTCGGCCACCGTGTCTACATGAAAAAAATGGACCCGAGGGCGCTCATGATGAAAGAAGCGTTAAAAAAGCTGTCTGATCTTTCAGGTGATTTCCGTCTTTATCATATGTGTGAAGCCGGCGAAACCGTCATGCGGGAGAAAAAAGGCCTTTATCCGAATTTAGATTACTACGCAGCGCCGGTCTATTACATGCTCGGCATCCCAATATCGCTGTACACGCCTATATTCTTCAGTGCACGGACGGTCGGATTGTGTGCCCACGTCATTGAACAGCACAGCCGAAACCGGCTTTTCCGCCCGCGTGTCCGCTATACCGGAGCGCGCCTGTAAACAGATGAGAAAGGAAGATGAAAACATGACAGAACCCCGCCGAATGGACGCTGTAATCGAAGAGATTTCTGACTACGTGCTCCATCAGGAGATTGACAGTTCAGAAGCTTTTACTACGGCAGGACATGTGCTTCTTGATACGATAGGCTGCGGAATTTTGGCGCTCAGCTATCCCGAATGTACAAAGCTGCTCGGCCCGATTGTCCCGGGAACCTCCGTGCCCAACGGCAGCAGAGTCCCGGGCACGCCTTTTGTTTTAGACCCGGTCACGGCTGCTTTTAATATCGGCTGTATCAACAGGTGGCTCGATTATAATGATACGTGGCTTGCTGCGGAATGGGGTCATCCGTCTGATAATCTCGGAGGCATATTGGCTTGTGCGGATTATCTATCCAGAGTGCGGATTTCAGAAGGGAAAGAACCGCTTACCGTGCGCGATGTGCTTTGCGCAATGATCAAAGCGCACGAAATTCAAGGAATTCTCGCTTTGGAAAACAGCTTAAACAGAGTGGGGCTTGACCATGTGCTGTTTGTGAAAGTGGCGACTGCGGCTGTTTGCGCACAAATGCTGGGCGGCTCAAGAGAGGAAATCAATAACGCCGTATCTCACGCTTGGATTGATAATTCAAGCCTCAGAACGTATCGGCATGCGCCGAACACCGGATCACGCAAATCATGGGCGGCCGGTGACGCGACGAGCAGAGGCGTATATTTGGCCCTTATGGCGCACAAAGGTGAAATGGGGTACCCGACGGCTCTGACCGCATCTGGGTGGGGATTTCAAGACGTACTGTTTAACCGGCAGGAAATGAAGCTTGCCCGCCCGCTTGGGTCTTATGTGATGGAGAATGTTTTGTTTAAAGTATCCTACCCGGCTGAATTCCACGCCCAGACAGCGGCGGAATGCGCGGTCCGGCTTCATCCGGAGGTGAAAGACCGCATCGAAGACATTGACAGGATCACGATTATGACCCATGAGTCGGCAATCCGGATTATCGATAAAAAAGGGCCGCTTCACAATCCGGCTGACCGGGATCACTGCCTCCAGTATATTACGGCAATCGGGCTGCTTTTCGGGGATATCACGGCGGATCATTATGAAGAGGAAACGGCGTCTGACCCGCGAATTGATACATTGCGGAGCAAAATGGAGGTGACGGAACACAAAGCGTACTCAAAAGATTACTTAGACCCGAATAAGCGATCCATATCAAATGCCGTACAGGTGCATTTTACAGACGGCACGGCTACGGGACGGATTGAATGTGAATACCCGCTCGGGCACCGGTTCCGCAGAAAAGAAGCCGTTCCGAAAATTCTTGCCAAGTTTTCAGCAAACATCAGCACTCATTTTTCATTGAAGCAGCAGCGTAAAATCAAAGAGGCCTGTAAAGATAGCGGCCGAATGCAGAAGCTCAGCGTTAGTGAATTTATGGACTTATTTCTCGTATAAAATAGGAGGGTGACAAACATGACGTGGATCGTCAGCAAGCAGTCGTCTCAAGAGGAGCTTGCAGAGCGGTTCCGTACGCTGATGGCAGCGCCGGATCTATTGCAGATCCCCGGCGCTCACGATGCGATGGCCGCTCTTATCGCCAAGAAAACGGGGTTTTCGGCTCTTTATTTATCAGGCGCGGCTTACACGGCGAGCAGAGGGCTTCCCGATTTAGGGATCATCACGTCGGCGGAAATGGCTGAACGGGTTAAAGATCTGGTCCGCTCGTCTGATCTGCCCGTCCTTGTCGATATTGACACGGGTTTCGGAGGCGTGCTGAATGCCGCCCGGACGGCGAAAGAAATGTATGAAGCGCGCGCGGCCGCCGTCCAGATGGAGGATCAGCGCCTGCCGAAAAAATGCGGACATCTGAATGGGAAGCAGCTCGTGCCGATTGAAGAAATGGAGCAAAAAATCCAAGCGGTCAAGCGGGCCGCGCCGACTCTTCTTGTTGTTGCGAGAACAGACGCCAGACAGCAGGAAGGATTGGAGGGGGCATTAAAAAGGGCGTCCGCTTATATAAAAGCGGGTGCTGACGCTGTTTTTCCGGAAGCGCTCCAATCCGAAAGTGAATTCAGAGCGTTCTCCAAACAAATCAGTGTGCCGATTCTCGCAAACATGACTGAATTCGGAAAAACGCCGTATTACAGTGCTGATGAATTTTCCGATATGGGCTGTCAGATGGTCATTTACCCGGTCACGTCACTCAGAACGGCAGCCAAGGCTTTTGAGCGTATTTTCCGCCTTCTGAAAGAAGAAGGCTCGCAAAAAGAGGGGCTTTCTGATATGCAGACGAGAAAAGAATTATATGAAACGATTGCTTACGATGACTATGAAGAACTGGATCAATCCATTGCCAAAACAATACTGCCGGACGACTGAAAAAGCCCTTTTTTTGCAAGGGCTTTTTTTACAGCTTTTTTTTCCTGAACCGCGGGCTGACTTGATTGCGTTTCCGATCTCTGTACAGAATAAACCCGGCCAGAACATAAAGGCCGAACAAAAAAAACGCCAATCCGGCCGCCCCCTGAAGAAAAAGGGACGGAAACGGGGAAAACGCATGCCCGAATAATGCATCTCTCATCAGCTTAATGCCGAGCGCCGCGACAGCGCCGGGGAGGACCAGAATCAAAAGCGCAGCAAGCCGGCTCATATTCAGAAAACCCCTTTACGATATGTTTTCCTTTATTGTCCAATCGAAAAAATATTTTGTCAAGAGATCAAAACGTGGTAACATAGGGGTTGTGCAAATTATTGCAACGGGAAATACAGGTGTGCAAATTTTTTCATATAAAGGGGTATCGGGATGCAGAAGGTGCTGATTATAGGTGCTGGTAAAGGAGGCACGGCGCTCCTACAGATTTTGATGAAAACAAAGCTGATCCGGATTATTGCGGTGGTTGATCAAGATCCGGAGGCGCAAGGGCTGCAAGAAGCCCGGAGATATGGAATTGCAACCTCATCAGATTGGAAACCCTACATAACTGAAGATATAGATATTATCATCCATACAACAGGCGATAAAGCGGTCATGGATGAGCTGCTCCATGAGAAAAAAGAACAAACCATCGTCATGCCGGGAAAATTGGCGTACATGGTGTTTCAGCTGATGGAGGAAAAACAGCAGCTTATCCAAATGCTGAAGTCGCAGACGTATAAGCATGACCGGATTTTTAATTCAACGCACGACGGCATGATTTTTATAGACGTCAACGAAACGATCATTTTATTTAATCAGATGGCAGAAAAAATGGTCGGCCAAAAACGGGAGGATGTCATCGGCCGCCAAATTAAAGATGTAGTGCCGAACACAAAGCTGCCGCGGATTCTGGAAACGAGAGAGCCGGAATATAACCAGAAGCAGCTTCTCGGAAAGCACCTGCAGATTGTCACGACAAGACTGCCGATCATTGATGAAGGCGGAAAACTTCTCGGCGCGTTATGCGTGTTTAAAGATATTACCGACGCAGTTGAACTGGCGGAAGAGGTCACGAACTTAAAACAAATCCGCACCATGCTTGAAGCGATTATACAATCGTCAGACGAGGCCATTTCTGTCGTTGATGAAAACGGCATCGGAATGTTAATCAACAAAGCGTATACAAAAATGACCGGGCTGTCAGAAAGCGAAGTCATCGGAAAACCCGCTTCCACCGATATCTCAGAAGGGGAGAGCATGCACCTGAAAGTATTGGGGACAAGGCGGCCCGTGCGGGGTGTGAGAATGAAGGTCGGCCCCAATAAAAAGGATGTTATCGTAAATGTTGCCCCCGTTATTGTGGACGGTATTTTAAAAGGCAGCGTCGGCGTCATCCACGACGTGTCAGAAATTAAAACGCTGACTGCTGAGCTGAATCGGGCGCGCCAGATTATCCGCACGCTTGAAGCGAAATACACGTTTGACGACATTATCGGCACGAGTGAACAAATGCTGGTCGCCCTTGAACAGGCGAAGCTCGGGGCGAAAACGCCGGCGACGATTCTGCTGCGGGGAGAATCCGGCACAGGAAAAGAACTTTTTGCCCACGCCATCCATAATGAAAGCGACCGAAAATACAATAAGTTCATTCGGGTCAATTGTGCGGCCCTGTCTGAATCACTGCTAGAATCCGAGCTTTTCGGCTATGAGGAAGGCGCGTTTACGGGCGCGAGGCGCGGGGGCAAAAAAGGACTTTTTGAGGAAGCGAATAACGGCAGCATTTTCTTAGATGAAATCGGAGAGCTGACCCAAAGCACCCAGGCAAAGCTGCTCAGAGTTCTGCAGGAAAAAGAAATTATCAGAGTCGGCGGCGCTAAAGCGATTTCTGTCAATGTCAGAATTATCGCAGCGACAAACGTCAACATCGAAAAGGCCATGGCGGAAGGCGCGTTCCGTGAAGACCTGTATTACCGGATTAACCGCTATCCGATCTCAATCCCGCCGCTTCGGCAGCGCAAAGAAGATATTGAAGCGCTGAGCATTCGGCTCATTGAAAAAATCAATCAGGATTACGGCCGCAATGTAAAGGGGCTCACGCCGAACGCGCTGCGAGCTTTATCAGCCTACAGCTGGCCGGGAAACGTCCGGGAGCTTGAAAATGTTCTCGGACGGGCAATGATATTTTTAGAGCCGCACATGGAACGGATCGAACAGCAGCACCTGCCTGTTTTTGAATCAGAGCTGAATGAAAAAAACGGCACCCAAAGTGATTTTCCGGATGTGGAAGGGGAAAAGCTGTCTCAGGCTGTTGAAAAATTTGAAGCGCACGTCATTCAAAAAACGCTTGAAAAGCATAAATTCAACCGAACCAAAACGGCAAAAGCGCTTGGTGTCAGCATTCGGAATCTGTACTACAAAATGGACAAGTACGGCCTTGCAAATGACGGCATGCAATAAATTGCAGAGAAAGCGCAAACAGCTGCATGCTTTCTTGAAAAAAGCCGGAATAAACCCTCCTGCACATTTGGCACGGAACTTGCATTGTTAAAAGCGGATTCGCACAAGGAAGGTGGTACAAAATGAAGCTGAGAGACCTAGTTGAAAAAGCCGCGGCAAAAAACGCAAAAACCATTGCAGTGGCCCACGCAGCAGATAAAGAAGTGATCCAGGCCGTCAAAATGGCGGCAGAACACTTGTCGGCACGATTTTTACTGACGGGTGACAGCGGAAAGCTGAAAGAGCTTCTGGCAAATGAGCCGAAGTTCAATGCTGAAATCATCCACGCCGATTCACCCGAAGAATCTGCGGCAAAAGCAGTGCGCGCAGTGCGTGAACAAGAGGCGGACGTTTTAATGAAAGGGAATCTCCCGAGCTCAACTCTTCTGAAATCGGTTTTAAACCGCCATGAAGGGCTTCGTTCAAAAAGGGTGTTATCACATGTAGCTGTTTTTGAGGTGCCGGACTATGACCGGCTGATGTATGTGACTGATTCAGCGCTGAACATTGCCCCGTCTCTTGAAGAGCTCGGGCATATTCTGCAAAATGCGGTTCATGTCGCACATTCAGTAGGGAATCCTATGCCGAAAGCCGCAGTCCTTGCCGCTATTGAAACGGTTAATCCGAAAATGGAGGCGACGTTGAACGCGGCTGCGATCGTCCAGATGTGTAATAGAGGACAGATTACCGGCTGCATTGCGGACGGACCGCTTGCTTTGGATAATGCCGTATCCCAAGCGGCTGCGCTGCAAAAAGGGATTTCCGGAAGCGTAGCGGGCCAGGCGGATATTCTCTTGGTTCCTTCAATCGAGGCCGGAAATATGCTTTATAAGTCAATGATTTATTTTGCGAAAGCAAGTGTTGCTGCCGTCATCGCCGGTGCAAAAGCGCCGATCGCATTAACGAGCAGAGCGGATACCGCAGAAAATAAACTGTATTCAATTGCGCTTGCGATTTGCGCATCACAAGAACAGTAGGAGGAACGAACCTATGGAAATTTTTAAATATATGGAGACTTATGATTACGAACAATTGGTATTCTGCCAAGATGAACAATCCGGATTAAAAGCGATCATCGCGATTCATGATACGACGCTCGGCCCCGCACTCGGCGGAACAAGAATGTGGACATATGACAGTGAAGAAGCGGCGATTGAAGATGCACTAAGACTCGCAAAAGGCATGACTTATAAAAATGCGGCTGCCGGTTTAAACTTAGGCGGCGGGAAAACCGTTATTATCGGAGACCCGCGCAAAGATAAAAATGAAGAAATGTTCCGCGCGTTCGGCCGGTACATCCAAGGCTTAAACGGAAGGTATATTACGGCGGAAGACGTCGGCACCACCGTTGAAGATATGGACATCATTCATGATGAAACAGACTATGTAACCGGAATTTCTCCGGCATTCGGTTCATCAGGAAATCCGTCCCCGGTTACGGCGTACGGCGTCTACAAAGGGATGAAAGCCGCAGCGAAAGCGGCGTTTGGCACTGATTCCCTGGAAGGTAAAACAATTGCCGTGCAAGGCGTGGGAAATGTGGCTTACAATCTATGCCGCCACCTTCACGAAGAAGGCGCTTCTTTAATCGTAACGGATATCAATAAAGAATCTGTTAAACGTGCCGTTGAGGACTTCGGCGCCCGCGCAGTTGATCCCGGCGACATTTACTCACAGGCGTGCGATATTTATGCCCCATGTGCTCTCGGCGCCGTCATTAATGATGACACGATTAAACAGCTGAAGGCGAAAGTCATTGCGGGAGCGGCCAATAACCAGCTGAAAGAAACACGTCACGGCGATACCATTCACGAAATGGGAATCGTGTACGCTCCGGATTATGTCATCAATGCAGGCGGCGTCATCAATGTGGCCGATGAGCTTTACGGCTACAATGCTGAGCGGGCTTTGAAAAAGGTTGAAGGCATTTATGCAAACATTGAGCGGGTGCTCGATATTTCCGCGCGTGACGGCATTCCGACATACTTAGCGGCTGACCGTCTGGCTGAGGAACGGATTGAGCGTATGCGCCGTTCAAGAAGCCAGTTTCTGCAAAACGGCCAAAGTATATTAAGCAGACGATAGGAATTTGATCTGGAGGTATGAAAATGTTCGAAAAGGAAAAACGCATTCTCATTCTGAATCCAGGCTCAACATCAACGAAAATCGGTGTCTTTCACAATGAACGCTGTATCTTTGAAAAGACGCTGCGGCATCCCGAAGAAGAGCTGAAAACATTTAACAGCATCATCGACCAATACGAATTTCGAAAAATAAGCATTCTTGAGTCTTTGCACGAACAGGGCATCAACATTTCAAAGTTCGATGCCGTTTGTGCCAGAGGCGGCCTGCTCAGACCGATTGAGGGCGGCACATATGAAGTGAATGACGCCATGATCACTGATTTGAAAAACGGCTACAACGGCCAGCATGCTTCTAATCTGGGCGGAATTATTGCCAGGGAAATAGCTGACGGATTAAATATCCCCGCGTATATCGTCGATCCGGTCGTGGTGGATGAGATGACTCCGCTCGCTAAAGTATCAGGAATGCCTGAAATCAAGCGGAAAAGCATTTTCCATGCTTTGAACCAAAAAGCTGTTGCCCGTCAGGCGGCGGCGTCCCTCGGCAAACGGTATGAACAGATGAAGATGATCGTCACTCATATGGGCGGCGGCACCACAGTCGGTGTCCATGATTGCGGACGGGTGACGGATGTTAACAACGGGCTTCACGGAGAAGGACCCTTCAGCCCGGAGCGCGCGGGAACTGTTCCGGCGGGTGATTTGGTGGAAATGTGTTTTTCCGGCAAGTATTCAAAAGCCGATATGATGAAAAAACTTGTCGGCACGGGCGGACTCTCCGGCTACCTGGGGACAACGGACGCGGTGAAGGTGGAAAAACGCATTCAGGCCGGAGATGAGCATGCGAGGCTCATTTATGACGCAATGGCTTATCAAGTAGCAAAAGAAATCGGGGCGGCAAGCGCCGTTTTAAAAGGAAAAGTAGACATTATCGTCCTGACGGGCGGATTGGCGTACGGGAAAAGTTTCGTATCCGCCATCAGATCGTACATAGATTGGATTTCGGATGTACTGGTGTACCCTGGAGAAAATGAACTGCAATCTCTCGCGCAAGGCGCGCTTCGGGTTTTAGCCGGTGAGGAGCAGTCAAAGCAATATCAGATCGGCGAAGGAGTGAAAACAAATGGCGACTGAGTATGATGTGGTCATTCTGGGCGGCGGCACGGGCGGTTATGTAGCCGCCATCAGAGCGGCCCAGCTCGGCTTAAAAACGGCCGTTGTAGAAAAAGAAAAGCTCGGCGGAACATGCCTGCATAAAGGATGTATCCCGAGTAAAGCGCTGTTAAGAAGCGCGGAAGTGTACCGAACCGCAAAGGAAGCGGCAGCATTCGGCATTGAAACGGAAGGTGTCTCCCTCCGCTTTGACAGCGTGCAAAAACGAAAGCAGGGAATCGTTGACCGGCTGGCCGGCGGTGTCGCCCACTTGATGAAAAAGGGGAAGATTGATGTATTCAACGGGTACGGACGTATGCTCGGACCTTCCATCTTCTCACCTCTTCCCGGTACGGTTTCCGTCGAATACGCAAATGGTGAAGAAAACGACATGCTGATACCGAAACAATTGATTATCGCAACCGGTTCAAGGCCGAAAATGCTGCCGGGTTTAGAAGCAGACGGTACATATATTCTGACATCAGATGAAGCGTTAGAGCTTGAACGTCTGCCCCAATCCATGATGATCGTCGGCGGCGGTGTCATCGGAATTGAATGGGCATCCATGCTGAACGATTTCGGCGTCAATATCACTGTGATTGAATATGCGGATCGCATTTTGCCGACGGAAGACCGTGATATTTCAAGCGAGATGGAAAAACTGTTAACGAAAAAAGGAATTAAGATCGTGACGGGTGCGAAAGTGCTTCCGGATACATTGGAAAAAGCGGACGGCGTTTCAATTGCCGCTGAAAAGAATGGAAAAAAAGAAACGTATCACGCGGAACAAATGCTTGTTTCCATCGGCCGCCAGCCGAACATTGAAGGGATCGGGCTTGAAAACACGGATATTGAAGCGGAAAACGGTTCTATCATCGTGAACGAAGCCGGGCAGACGAAGGAATCGCACATTTATGCGATCGGTGATGTTGTCGGCGGGCTGCAGCTTGCGCATGTGGCCTCCCGTGAGGGCATCATTGCCGTTGAGCATATGGCGGGTCTTAATCCGGCTCCGCTTGATGCCGCTCTTGTGCCGAAATGTATTTATTCAAATCCGGAAGCGGCGAGCGTCGGTCTGACAGAAGAGGAAGCTCTTCGAAAAGGGCATGAACTGAAGATCGGGAAGTTTCCGTTCATGGCGATCGGAAAGGCTCTTGTATACGGAGAAAGCGACGGCTTTGTCAAAATCGTCGCCGATCGGAATACAGATGACATTCTCGGTGTTCATATGATCGGCCCGCACGTCACCGATATGATCTCTGAAGCGGGGCTTGCCAAGGTGCTCGATGCGACGCCTTGGGAAATCGGTCAGTCCATACATCCGCATCCGTCCCTTTCAGAGGCGATTGGAGAAGCTGCGTTAGCCGCAGACGGAAACGCGATTCATTTTTAAAAGGAAAGAAGGAGGGGTTTGAATGACTACAAACCGCCATCAAGCATTAGGGCTCTCTGACGAAGAAGCCGTTGAAATGTATAGAACCATGCTGTTAGCCAGAAAAATCGACGAAAGAATGTGGCTCTTAAACCGCTCGGGCAAAATTCCGTTCGTTGTTTCATGTCAAGGACAGGAAGCGGCGCAAGTAGGCGCGGCCTATGCCTTAAACCGTGATACCGACTATGTGCTTCCGTACTACAGAGATATAGGGGTTGTGCTTGCATTCGGTATGACTGCAAAGGATTTGATGATGTCGGGTTTTGCGAAAGCAGCTGACCCGAACTCAGGCGGAAGGCAGATGCCGGGCCACTTCGGGCAAAAGGAAAACAGAATCGTAACGGGCTCATCCCCTGTTACGACGCAGGTTCCTCACGCAGTCGGAATCGCGCTTGCGGGACGCATGGATAAAAAGGATATCGTCTCTTTCGTTACCTTTGGAGAAGGATCTTCCAACCAGGGGGATTTTCACGAAGGGGCAAACTTTGCCGCCGTGTATAAACTGCCTGTCATTTTCATGTGTGAAAACAATAAGTATGCCATTTCTGTCCCGTATGACAAACAGGTGGCGTGCGAGAAAATATCCGACCGGGCGGCAGGCTACGGCATGCCGGGAGTCACTGTTGACGGAAACGACCTGCTGGAAGTTTACCGGGCCGTAAAAGAAGCGCGCGAACGGGCGTCTAAAGGCGAAGGCCCTACATTAATAGAAACGGTTTCCTACCGTTTGACGCCGCATTCCAGTGATGACGACGACAGCAGCTACAGAGAACGCGAAGAAGTAGAAGAAGCGAAGAAACAAGATCCGCTTCTTTTATACAAAGCATACTTGCAAGAAGCCGGGCTTCTAGGTGAAGAAGAAGAAAAGACCATGCTGGATGACATCATGGCTATCGTAAACGAAGCGACAGACGAAGCGGAGAAAGCGCCATACGCATCTCCTGAATCAACGCTTGATCACGTTTATGCGAAGTAGGGAGGAATACTTATGTCTGTAATGTCTTATATTGACAGTATTAATGCAGCAATGAAAGAAGAAATGGAAAGAGATCCGCGCGTGTTTGTTCTCGGGGAAGACGTCGGGAGAAAAGGCGGCGTGTTTAAAGCAACGGCGGGTCTCTATGAACAGTTCGGAGAAGAGCGGGTGATGGATACGCCGCTTGCTGAATCAGCCATTGCCGGTGTAGGGATCGGCGCCGCGATGTACGGCATGCGCCCGATTGCCGAGATGCAGTTTGCCGATTTCATTCTGCCTGCGGTCAACCAAATCATTTCAGAAGCGGCAAAAATACGCTACCGTTCAAACAATGATTGGAGCTGTCCGATGGTCATCAGAGCGCCTTACGGCGGCGGTGTGCACGGCGCGTTGTATCATTCCCAATCTGTGGAGGCCATTTTTGCCAACCAGCCGGGCCTTAAAATTGTCATGCCTTCAACTCCTTATGACGCAAAAGGGCTGTTGAAAGCTGCAGTCCGTGACGAAGATCCGGTGCTGTTTTTCGAACATAAGAGGGCGTACCGTCTGATTAAAGGCGAAGTCCCTGCGGATGATTACGTCCTTCCGATCGGAAAGGCGGATGTAAAACGCGAAGGCAGCGACATTACTGTTATTACGTACGGATTATGCGTCCATTTTGCTCTGCAGGCTGCCGAGCGCCTTGAAAAAGATGGAATTTCCGCACACGTATTAGATTTGCGTACGGTTTATCCGTTAGATAAAGAAGCCATCATTGAAGCCGCGTCTAAAACGGGAAAAGTATTGCTGATCACAGAAGATACGAAAGAAGGCGGTATTATGAGCGAGGTCGCCGCCATTATTTCTGAAAACTGCTTATTTGATTTAGACGCGCCGATCAAGCGGCTTGCAGGTCCTGACGTTCCGGCAATGCCTTATGCGCCGACAATGGAAAAATACTTCATGATGAATCCTGACAAAGCAGAAGCCGCGATGAGAGAATTAGCGGAGTTTTAAAGACGTAAGGAGGTTTTTGACATGGCGATTGAACAAATGGCTATGCCTCAGCTCGGAGAGAGCGTGACGGAAGGGACGATCAGCAAGTGGCTGGTATCCCCCGGTGATCAAGTGAATAAATATGACCCCATCGCGGAGGTCATGACGGATAAAGTGAATGCGGAGGTGCCGTCTTCTTTTACCGGTACGATTACAGAACTTGTAGGAGAAGAAGGCCAGACTCTTGCAGTCGGCGAGATCATCTGCAAAATTGAAACAGAAGAAACGGAAACGGAAGAGGCGCCGAAGCGGGAAGAAGAGCAGAATACTCCTTCAGACACCGGTGCAAACCGTCAAGGTAAAGATCAGTCAAATAAAGCGCGTTATTCGCCGGCCGTGCTCAGATTAGCGGGAGAACACGGCATTCAGCTTGAAGAAGTTGAAGGAACGGGTGCAGGCGGAAGAATTACGCGAAAAGATATTCAAAAGATCATTGATTCGGGAATGAAGCAGAAGTCGGAAGCACCGGCGCCGGCTGCCGTTCAAACAACGCAACAAGCGCCGAAACAACAGCAAAAACAAGCGCCGCAACCCGCTCTGTCAGCCGGTGATATTGAAATTCCGGTTACAGGCGTCAGAAAAGCCATCGCCGCCAATATGCATAAAAGCAAAACAGAAATTCCGCATGCCTGGACGATGATGGAAGTCGACGTCACGAACATGACGGCGTACAGAAACAGCATTAAAGACTCATTTAAACAGAAAGAAGGCTTCAATTTAACGTTTTTCGCTTTCTTTGTAAAAGCGGCGGCGCAGGCTCTCAAAGAGTTCCCGCAGATGAACAGCATGTGGGCGGGGGACAAAATCGTCCAAAAGAAAGACATCAACATCTCCATTGCCGTTGCCACGGAAGATTCGCTGTTTGTTCCGGTTATTAAGCATGCTGATGAAAAAACGATTAAAGGCATAGCCAGAGAAATAACGGATCTTGCGAAAAAAGTGAGAAACGGAAAACTTACCGCGGAAGATATGCAGGGCGGCACATTTACCGTCAATAACACGGGATCTTTCGGCTCAGTTCAATCTATGGGCATTATCAACCATCCGCAGGCGGCGATTCTTCAGGTAGAATCTATCGTCAAACGTCCGGTTGTCATGAATAACGGGATGATCGCCGTTCGTGATATGGTTAATCTTTGCCTGTCTTTAGATCACAGAGTGCTCGACGGGCTCGTGTGCGGCCGATTCCTCGGACGCGTCAAAGAGATCTTAGAAAACATTGATGAACATACTTCCGTCTATTAAAAAAACTCCTTTTGCCCGGGCGGCAAAAGGAGCTTTTTTATTTTCATTGTGAATCCTCGGGAACAAGCATAGTGAGATGATGTTTTTTCACTTCGATCGTACAAGGTGTTGTTCCGTATACCTCGCCATCTGTATCCGCGCCCATCTCACGTGCGGTTACGATTTCAATCCTGGAGGCCTGAATATAGGACAGCTCCCCTTTGAAATCATCAAACGAACCCTGCTCCATCGTCATCAGCTCCCGCAGCGCGGCAAGGCTTGTGTTGCGGCAGATTAACACATCGGCTAAGCCGTCCTGGAGGCTGGCATCAGGCAGGGGAACTCTGTTTGTCCCGATATAATGCCCGTTCATGACAAGCACCATTACGGCTTCGTCTTCTTTCACCTCGCCGTCAATCGTCAATTTGACAGGAAACGGGTTCGCGCTTGTCATCGTCCGCAAGGCGCTCGTGAAGTAGCTGATTTTACCAAGCCATGCTTTTTCAGTTTCATTAATATGGCTTGATGCTTCGGTGATCAGTCCGATGCCCCAGAAGTTCAGAAAATAGCCGTCATCCGTTTTACAGACGTCAATCATCCGTTTATGTCCGGCCGCGAGCGCTTCAGCGGCCTTTTGAAGGTTTTGCGGGATGCCGAGCGCCCGTGAGAAATCGTTGCACGTTCCTCCCGGCAAAATGCCGATAGCGGGTCTGTGATCAAGCTTGCTGATGCTGTTGATACATTGATGCACAGTGCCGTCTCCGCCTAAAATATATAAATGGTCAACTGAACTGTCGAGATTTTCACAATACTGACGGGCATCATCCTGATGTTTGGTCGGTTTAATCAAAAGTTCATCAGCTGACTGGGCCAAAATGGGGACGACCGTGCCGAGCGTTTTATCAATTTGTTTTTGACCGGCGTTTCCGTTATAAATTAAAACTGCTTTCCGTTGGCTCATATGACTGCTCCTTTATTTCAGACAATCTCCTTAACAAGTTTCCCGTTTTTAAAGGGTCATAAACTTACATCGGGAACATAAAAGGGACAAAAAACAATTGGATATGAGCGGTGTCATTTGCCGATAGGGAGGTTCCTTGCTATCATAAGAAGAGATGATCAAAAAGGAGATGTCCCAGTTGAATATGGATTTTAATTTATTTATGAATGATGTCGTGCGTCAAGCCCGCCAGGAAATCACGGCCGCCGGGTATACAGAGCTGAAAACCGCTGAGGAAGTGGACGATGCGCTTTCGAAAAAAGGAACGACACTCGTCATGGTCAACTCTGTGTGCGGATGCGCAGGCGGTATTGCACGGCCTGCCGCGTACCATTCCGTACATTACGATAAACGCCCGGATCAGCTTGTGACGGTATTTGCCGGACAGGATAAAGAAGCGACAGCCAAAGCGAGAGAATACTTTGAAGGCTATCCGCCGTCCTCTCCGTCATTTGCCATTTTAAAAGACGGGAAAATCATGAAAATGGTGGAACGCCATGAAATTGAAGGCCATGAGCCGATGGCCGTCGTCACAAAACTGCAGGAAGCATTTGAAGAATATTGTGAAGAAGTATAAGTGAAAGAAAAACCCCGGAGCCAAGCGCTTGCGGGGTTTTTTTATATGGCATCTGTATAAATATAAATATTTATACATCGGCGTTCAGCTGTCACTAACTTGAAAAACAATGACTATAATAAACACAGAAAGGAAAATATATTTTTCAAAAATAGTATTGCATCACAATTAAAAAGTGTTTAAAATACAAGTTAACGAATAAATATTCAATTTTAAGAGATCAGTAGATATGGGGGAAATGAATCATGAAGAAATGGCTGTTGGTATTAGCTGCCGCATGTATCACCTTTGCGCTGTCCGCCTGCGGATCAGGCAATTCAGGCTCAGAGGGCGGAAAGAACAAGCTGATTATGGGTACATCGGCTGACTATAAACCATTTGAATATAAAGACGGCGATCAGATCACCGGGTTTGACGTTGATCTGGCAAAAGCTCTGGGCAAAAAGACCGGCTATGACGTTGAGGTGCAGGACATGGACTTCAACAGCCTGATTACAGCCTTGAAGTCCAAGCAGGTAGATATGATTTTATCTGGAATGACACCTACGCCGGAACGGAAAAAGCAAGTTGATTTTTCTGATATTTATTATACTGCTAACAATATGATCGTTACGAAAAAGGGAAGCAGCATGAAATCCCTGAATGATCTGAAAGGCAAAACCGTCGGTGTTCAGCTCGGCTCCATTCAAGAAGAAAAAGGCAAGAAGCTCGCTTCGAAATACGGTTTTCAGCTCGAAGACCGCAACCGGATCTCAGACTTGACCGAAGAGATCAAATCCGGGCGTTTTGATGCCGCGATTATCGAAGACATCGTAGCACAAGGCTATTTCAGTTCAAATCAAGATCTGCAGGGCTTTGCGTCAGCAGATGCGAAATCAGACGAATCGGGTTCCGCAATTGCGTTCCGCAAAGACAGTGATCTGACAGCGAAGTTCAACAAAGCGCTGAAAGAAATGGAGAAAAACGGAGAAATCGAAAAACTGAAGAAAAAATGGTTCACCAACGAGAAATAAAAGAAAGCTCAACTTTTCGTTGAGCTTTTTATCTTGAATAAAGACAAAGGAGATCACACGTATGAATTTGGATTTCTCAGCGACAATCCCCCAAATTCCTTTTATATTGGAAGGCCTTGCGGTCACATTGAAAATTGTGCTCGTTTCGGCGGTCATCGGTCTTGTATTAGGCATCGTGCTCAGCTTATTTAAAATCAGCACGATCAGTCCGCTGAAATGGATTGCGGATTTTTATACTTCGATATTCCGCGGCACGCCGCTCGTGCTGCAGCTGATGATCATCTATTTCGGTATGCCGCAGCTTCTGGGCTTTCAGATCGATCAATTTTGGGCGGCGGTCACCGCATTATCGCTCAATTCAGCCGCTTACGTCTCTGAAATTATCAGAGCGGGAATCAACGCAATTGACAAAGGACAAAAAGAGGCTGCCGTCGCTCTCGGCGTGCCGTACGGAAAAATGATGAAAGATCTGCTGCTGCCGCAGGCGTTTAAAAACATTTCTCCGGCTATTATTAACGAATTAATCACCTTAACGAAAGAATCGGCGATCGTCACAGTTATCGGTCTTGGCGACATTATGAGACGGGCCTACCAGTCCGGCGCCGCAACATACAACTATTTAGAACCTCTTATTGTGGCGGGCTTAATCTATTACGTGCTCGTTTTGATCTTAGCATTCATCGGAAAAGGCGTAGAAAGGAAGCTGAAAGCCAATGATTAAGGTCGACAACCTGTCAAAATCATTCGGGAAACATGAAGTACTGAAAAACATTTCAACACAGATCGAAGAAGGGGAAGTCGTCGCTGTCATCGGCCCTTCCGGTTCCGGCAAATCAACGTTTCTGCGCTGCTTAAATCTGCTGGAAACCCCGAGCGGCGGAACGATTGCCATTAAAGAAAATGAAATTACCGCAGCTAAAACGAATAAACTGAAAGTGCGGGAAAATATCGGCATGGTATTTCAGCATTTTCATTTGTTTCCTCATAAAACGGTGCTTGAAAATATCACATACGCGCCGGTCAGCGTGAAGAAAGAGTCTAAAAACGAGGCGGAGGAAAAGGCGTGCGCCCTCCTTGAAAAAGTCGGACTGCTTGACAAACGGAACGACTATCCGAACCGTTTGTCAGGCGGACAGAAGCAGCGGGTCGCCATCGCGCGGGCGCTTGCCATGAATCCTGACATCATGCTGTTTGATGAACCGACCTCGGCTCTTGACCCGGAAATGGTCAAAGAAGTTCTTGAGGTGATGAAAGAGCTCGCGCAGACGGGCATGACGATGGTGATCGTAACGCACGAAATGGGATTTGCCAAAGAAGTGGCAGACCGCGTATTATTTATGGATGAAGGGACGATCGTGGAAGACGGGCAGCCGGAAGAATTTTTTCTTTCTCCGAAGTCAAAAAGAGCACAGGACTTTTTAGAAAAAATATTATAAAATATAACTGGAAGAAAAGAAGAAGAATGCTCTTCTTCTTTTTTTTGAGAAAGAAACAAACAGAATGGAGCAAGCAATGTTTAAAATCGGTTACCGCACACTAAAGACCGCACTTGGAACGGCGCTGGCCATTTATTTAGCCCAGCTGTTGCATCTGCAAAACTTCGCATCCGCAGGAATCATCACCATATTGTGCATCCAGATTACGCAAAAGCGGTCGCTTCAGGCCTCGTGGGCCCGATTTGCCGCCTGTTTATTGGCGATCGTCTTCTCATATGTCTTTTTCGGGCTGATCGGCTATTATCCGTTTGCGATCGGAATATTGCTGGTGCTGTTCATTCCGACTACAGTCGTTTTAAAAATAAACGAAGGGATCGTCACCAGCTCAGTAATCATTCTTCATTTATATATGTCCGGCGGCATTACGATGGCGTTTATCTGGAATGAGTTCCAGCTGATCACCGTAGGTATCGGCGTCGCGCTGTTAATGAATCTGTATATGCCGAGCCTCGACAGAAAACTCGCGGCGTACCGGAAAAAAATTGAGGACAACTTTTCCGTCATCTTCGCCGAAATCGAACGGTATTTGTTAACTGGTGAGCAAGATTGGTCGGGGAAGGAAATACCGGAGACGCATCAGATGATTCAAGAGGCGAAAAACCTCGCCTATCGGGACGTGCAGAATCATATTTTGCGCCATGAAAATCTTTACTATCATTATTTTAAGATGAGACAGAAACAATTTGAAATCATTGAACGGCTGCTGCCGAAGATTACCTCTATTTCAATAACGGTGGAGCAGGGCAAAATAATCGCCCATTTCATCCATGAATTAAGGGAAGCCATTCACCCCGGCAATACCGCTCATAAATTTTTAAAAAGACTTGCAGAAATGAGAACGGAATTTGAAGAAATGCCGCTCCCGGCAACGCGCGAGGAGTTTGAAGCGCGGGCGGCTTTGTTCCACCTCCTCGGTGAGATGGAACAATATCTCGTGATTAAAAGTTATTTCAAAGGCATCAAGCTGTAAAAAACATATGGATCAATCGCATGAGTCCTCCTTTCATTGGTCATTCTAATGAAAAAAAGGAGAGGAGCCCATGCGATTTTTTTTATTGTCAGCCGCCCTGCTGCTGTCTCCGCTTTGGCCGCTTGGCGCGAACCCTTTGCCGGGTGACCCTTATATTATCGTCAATAAAGCCACAAATGCGCTTGCTGTTGTGAAGGATAACCGAATAGAAGGCATTTATCAGGTGGCGACGGGAAAAACGGATGATTTGACGCCTGAAGGAGAATTTACGGTAACGGTCAAAGCCGTCAATCCGTATTACCGGAAGAAAAATGTAAAGGGAGGCGCGCCGGAAAACCCGCTCGGCGTCCGCTGGATCGGTTTTGACGCGAAAGGAACCGACGGCAGGATATACGGCATTCACGGAACAAACAGAGAAGAGCTGATCGGGGGGTTTGTATCAAACGGCTGCATCCGTATGAAAAACCGGGATGTCATCCGTATTTTCCGGATTATCCCTCCCGGAACGAAAGTATTGATTACAAAAGAAAACCGCTCATTCGAGGACATTGCAATAGAGCGGAAAGCCCTCATAAAAAAGCAGGAAACCCCCTTGCAATGAGGCGCCTGCTTTTTTACCGCAAATACATCATAATGCCTGAGAGGAGGGTTGAAAGTATAAATACGCCCAAAATGACGATAACGGCGCTTTTCATAAATTTTTGAGACATTGTTTCACTCCTTAAGATTACTGTCTATCATTTTAACGTGTTTTGCTTGTATGAACAAGCCATATCCTATGGCGGAAAGCAGGTGGCCGCGCTATGAAAAAACTTGATCATGTCGGCATTGCCGTCAGCTCTATTGAAGCTGCGAGAGGATTTTACGAACGGATGCTCGGGCTTACGTATATGGGAGACGAGCTGGTAAGCGGCCAAAATGTGAGAGTTGCTTTTTTAGAGGCGGGAGGCACAAAGCTTGAGCTGATTGAGCCGCTGTCGGACGCGTCTCCCGTCAGCTCTTTTTTACAGAAAAGAGGCGAAGGACTGCATCATTTGGCATTCCGCTGCGCCGATATGAAGGAAACGATCAAGGAGCTTGAAGCATGCCGCATGACTTTGATCCATCATGAACCGCAATACGGAGCGGGCGGGAAGAAGATCGCATTTCTCTCTCCAAAAGAGGCGAATGGGGTCCTGATTGAGCTTTGTGAAACAATTGAAAAAGGAGAAACTGAAGATGAGCATGAGTGATCATATCAGACACTTAAATGAAAGACGTTCCTTTTTAACAAACGGCGGCGGAGCGGAAAAAAATGAAAAACAGCACAAAAAAGGCAAGCTGACGGCAAGAGAAAGAATTGACGATTTATTGGACGAAGACAGTTTTTCAGAGCTGCAGCCGTTTGCCAAAAGCCGCATGCCCGGGTCCCGAAATGCTCCGGGAGACGGCGTTGTTACCGGATACGGCACAATTGACGGACGGCCCGTGTATTTGTTTGCCCATGACTTTACCGTACTCGGCGGGACGCTCGGCGAGACACATGCGGAAAAAATCGCGGCGGTAATGGATCTGGCGGCGAAAAATAAAACTCCGATCATCGGGCTGAACGACTCAGGTGGTGCGAGAATTCAAGAGGGTGTGGTATCATTAAATGGATACGGTCATATCTTTAGGCGCAACGTCCTTTACTCGGGAGTGATTCCGCAAATCTCTGTCATCCTTGGGCCGTGTGCCGGCGGTGCTGTTTATTCACCCGCATTGACGGATTTTGTGATTATGGCGAAGCATACGTCGCACATGTTTATTACAGGCCCGAAAGTCATTGAACAGGTGACGGGTGAACAGATTGACGCGGAAAGTTTAGGCGGTGCGGGAATACATAATGTGATAAGCGGAAATGCCCACTATTCCGCACGAACGGAAAAAGAGGCTCTTTCCGCTGTGAAAACCCTGCTTTCTTATCTCCCGCACGGCGGACAGACGGCATCACCCGTTAAAAAGGAAGACGCCAGACCGTTATTAAACACCCTCGTTCCCGCGGACAGTTCGAAACCTTACGATGTGTTACAGGTAATAAAAGAGCTGGCGGATGACGGAACGTTTTTTGACATTCATCCGTATTTTTCCAAAAACATTGCTGTCGGTTTTCTGAAACTCGGACGGCGTACAGTCGGTGTTGTCGCAAACCAGCCGAAACACTTGGCGGGGAGCCTCACGATTGATGCCGCTGACAAAGCGTCGAGATTCATCCGTTTTTGCGACGCGTTTCATATTCCGCTATTGACGATCGCTGATGTTCCTGGATTTCTTCCGGGCCTTCAGCAGGAACATGCGGGAATCATCCGTCACGGAGCAAAATTGCTGTATGCTTTTGCCGAAGCGACGGTGCCGAAAGTGACGCTCATCATCAGAAAAGCTTACGGAGGCGCCTATGTGGCCATGAATTCGAAAGGGCTGGGGGCAGATCTTGTATTCGCCTGGCCCAATGCGGAAATCGCCGTGATGGGAGCGGAAGGCGCGGCGTCGATTTTATACAGCAGAGACATACAGGCTTCTGACGACCCGGAGAAAACGAAGCGCGAAAAAAAAGCCATATACGAAAAGGAAAACGCCGGTCCGTATAAAGCGGCGGCCTGCGGAATGGTGGATGATATCATCCGGCCGGAAGACTCGAGGAAAAAATTGATTCAGGCATTTGACATGCTTGCGCATAAGGAAGAGGAAAGACCGAAAAAAAAGCACGGTAATATACCGCTTTAAACGGAGGGAACTGAAAATGGTAAACGAAAAACGTCTGCTTGAAGAATTTCTTGAACTCGTTCAAATTGATTCAGAGACAAAACATGAAGCGGAAATCAGCAAAGTGCTCAAACAAAAATTCACTGATTTAGGATTGAGCGTAAAAGAAGATGGTACAAAAGAAGTGACCGGGCATGGAGCCGGCAACTTAATCTGTACGTTAAAGGGCACAAAAGATGCGGATACGATTTATTTTACATCGCATATGGACACGGTTGTCCCGGGCAAAGGCGTTAAGCCGATTGTGGAAGACGGCTATGTAAAATCCGACGGCACGACGATTCTTGGCGCTGATGATAAGACGGGTCTTGCCGCAATGTTTGAAGCCATTAAAGTGCTGAAAGAACAAAACATCGAGCACGGCACCATTGAATTCATTATCACGGCCGGAGAAGAATCGGGATTAGTCGGGGCAAAAGCAATGGATCGTTCAGACATTACCGCGAAATACGGTTTTGCGCTTGATTCAGACGGAAAAGTCGGCAACATTATTGTAGCCGCACCGACACAAGCGAAAGTGAGAGCAACCATTTTCGGGAAAACGGCTCATGCGGGAGTAGAACCGGAAAAAGGCATCTCCGCGATTACAATCGCATCAAAAGCAATCTCTAAAATGCCGCTCGGCCGTATTGATAAAGAAACAACGGCTAATATCGGACGTTTCGAAGGCGGCACGCAAACCAATATCGTCTGCGACCAGGTTGATATTCTGGCTGAAGCGCGTTCATTAGTGCCTGAAAAAATGGAAGCGCAAGTGCAGAAAATGAAAGAAGCTTTCGAATCTGCTGCAGCTGAGATGGGAGGCCGCGCGGAAGTGGACATCGCGGTCATGTATCCGGGTTTCAAATATCAGGACGGCGATCAGGTTGTGGAAGTCGCGAAAAAAGCGGCGGCAAAAATCGGCCGGCCGAGCGAACTTCAGACAAGCGGCGGCGGAAGTGACGCAAACGTCATTGCCGGCCACGGCATTCCGACAGTCAACCTGTCAGTAGGCTATGAACAAATCCATACGAAAAATGAAAAAATGCCGATTGAAGAGCTCGTCAAAACGGCGGAAATGGTCGTTGCCATTATCGAAACAGCGGCCAATTAAAAACGAAGCACCCAGTTGATTGGGTGCTTTTTTCATTCTTCATAATAATTGGCTTAAAGCCTTACAGATACAAGAAAAAACCCTGCCGGATAGGTTCCGGCAGGGTTTCAGTATTATGATTTGGCGGGCTCCGCCTGAGCCGCAGCTTGTTTCTTTTTATGATGCGTCTGCTGTAAAAGTACATTCTGCACTGTCAAAAACAGTCCGCTTGTAAACCAGTAAAGCGGCAGCGCAGCCGGTACGTTAAGTGAAAAAACGGTCATCATGACAGGGAAAATAAAGACCATGATTTTTGCTGACTGCATTGCGGCCGGATTTTGAGCAGCCGGTGAATATTTCTCGTTTAATTTTTGGGAAATATAAGCCTGTAAGAAATACATGGCCCCCGCGCACAGTGATACAAGAATATCAGAATGCCCTAAGCTGAACCACAGAAATGAGTGTGAAGCGATTTCCGGGGTTGAGCGGATGGCGTAATAAAAACCGATCAAAATTGGGAATTGCACCAGCATCGGAAGACATCCCATTGCCATCGGATTCAGATTGTGCTCACGGTAAAGCTTCATCATTTCCATTTGCAGTTCTTTTTGTTTTTCCGCATCTTTCGTTTGTTTCATTTTAGCCTGAATGCTGTCGACCTGCGGTTTGATCACAGCCATTTTTTCCTGGAACACCCGCTGTTTCTTAAATTGGTTCACAAACAAAGGCAAAACAACGATCCGGACGATAATCGTCACCAGAATAATCGACAATCCGTACTCACCGTGGAACAGGCCCGCCACACCTTTTAAAAGTGCCGAAAACGGCTCGATCAGGTAATCGTGGAAAAACCCGATATTCCCGAGGCCTCCCGTCTGAGTCTGAGATGTCGCCGCAAAAGCCGAGCGGCCTGTGCACAGTACGATAAAAAACAATCCGAATGCAATCCATTTTTGATATGTTTTAGACAATTATGTCTCCTCCTTTTTATCTTCACTTGCCGTTATAAAAGGAGGAAGCTGACATCTTCATCATCATTCGCCGGTGAATTCATGCGGATGACTTTACGTATCCAAGTTGTAATGCGATGATATATAATAATAAGAAAGTCTGTTCGGTTCAGCTGAACGACTGCTTGATGTTCATCTATTCGTTTCGTTCTCCAATGCTCGCCTGCGCGGCGCTCACGCAAAAGAAAAGCGATGCCGATCGCGGTCAGAGCGGGAAGAATAATTGTGAAAAAATCGACTAAAAATAAAAAGTCATTCATTGACTCAAGAATCATTTTATCACATCCATTCAGCTCTTATTTTACTACATATATATAAGGTTGTCTATGAAAGGAAAGGAGGCGCCGGGAGTGGCCGGAAAAGGGAGAATTATATTTCATATCGATATGAACAGTTTTTATGCCTCCGTAGAAATGGCGTATGATCCGTCTTTAAGAGGAAAACCTATCGCCGTTGCCGGAAACGTGAAGGAACGGAAAGGAATCATCGTCACCTGCAGCTATGAAGCGAGAGCGCGGGGCGTAAAGACCACCATGCCGGTGTGGCGGGCAAAACGCCTCTGTCCGGAACTCATCGTCGTGCCTCCGAATTTTGACCGCTATCGGAGTTCGTCAAAAGAAATGTTCAGCATTCTGAGGGAGTATACGGATTTAGTCGAGCCTGTTTCTATTGATGAAGGATACATGGATATTACGGACACACCGCACAGCCACAGGGCGTATGAGACAGCCGCAGACATTCAGGCGAGACTGCAAAAAGAGCTTTTGCTTCCGTCAAGCATCGGCATCGCCCCGAATAAATTTCTCGCTAAAATGGCTTCTGACATGAAAAAACCGCTCGGCATCACCATTTTAAGAAAAAGAGAGCTGCCGGACGTATTATGGCCTCTTCCGATTGAAGAGATGCACGGTATAGGAACGAAAACTGCGGAAAAAATAAAAACGCTCGGCATCAAAACGATCGGTGATTTGGCAAAAGGAGATGAACATGCGCTGAAAACGCTTCTCGGCATAAACGGCCCGAGGCTGAAGGATAAAGCGAACGGCATCCATCCTGCAGAAGTCAATCCCGAGCGGATATATGAATTTAAAAGCGTCGGCAACTCATCCACCCTGTCGCATGATTCGGCTGACTGGGATGAATTAACGGGCGTGTTTGACCGGCTCGCGCTGTCTGTGAGCGAACGGCTCCAGCGTAAGGAGGTCATGGCCTGCCGGCTGTTCATCATGATTCGGTATGCGGATTGGAAAACGGTCACAAGAAGCATGACCCTCAGCAATCCGGCTGATCAGAAAAAAGACATTATGGAAGCGGCGATGGAACTGTTTGACAAGCACTGGAACCAAAATCCGGTAAGGCTTCTCGGCATCACCGGAACGGAACTGGTTGAAAAACAGCAGGCATATAAACAGCTTGATCTGTTTTCATTCAAGGAGGACGCAAAGGATGAGCCGATTTTTCAGATGATGAACGAGCTGAATGAAAAGTACGGCCAAAACCTGATCAGAAAAGGCGCCGTTATAAAAAAAGAAGAAAGCAAAACAAGGGGAACGAGCTTTAACAGAGACTTTTTTCAGGATGAAAAGAAAAGGTGAATAACTTGAAAAAAGGGGTTATGTATGATAATTTCTTTAGTATAAATATCATTTTATTTTAATTTAAATTTTAAAATGGTTAAACGTTTGAAGAAGGGACGTTAGAATATGTCAAAACAACAAATCGGAGTTATCGGTCTTGCGGTAATGGGTAAAAATCTGGCTCTTAACATCGAAAGCCGGGGATTTTCTGTGTCTGTATACAACAGATCAAGCAGCAAAACGGAAGAGTTTTTAGAAGAGGCAAAAGGCAAAAATGTTGTCGGTACATACAGCATTGAGGAGTTTGTCCAGTCTCTTGAAACACCCCGTAAAATTTTATTAATGGTTAAAGCGGGAACTGCAACGGATGCGACGATTCAATCTCTTCTTCCTCATCTGGAAAAAGACGATATTTTGATTGACGGCGGAAATACATACTATAAAGATACACAGCGCCGGAACAAAGAGCTTGCCGAAAGCGGCATTCACTTTATCGGAACGGGTGTATCAGGCGGTGAAGAGGGAGCGCTGAAAGGGCCTTCTATTATGCCGGGCGGCCAAAAGGAAGCGCACGAACTCGTGAAACCGATTCTAGAAGCCATTTCTGCTAAAGTGGACGGAGAAGCTTGTACGACATACATCGGCCCGGACGGAGCGGGGCACTATGTAAAAATGGTGCACAACGGTATCGAATACGGTGACATGCAGCTGATCTCTGAGTCATATTTCATTTTGAAACAGGTGCTCGGATTGTCTGCCGAAGAGCTTCACGAAGTATTCGCTGAGTGGAACAAAGGAGAGCTTGACAGCTATCTGATCGAAATCACGGCTGACATTTTCACTAAAAAAGATGAAGAAACGGGCAAACCGCTAGTTGACGTGATCCTTGATAAAGCAGGCCAAAAAGGAACGGGTAAATGGACAAGCCAAAGCGCTCTTGACTTAGGCGTGCCGCTTCCGATTATCACTGAATCTGTTTTTGCGCGTTTCATTTCCGCAATGAAAGAAGAGCGTGTGAAAGCAAGCAGCCTTCTGTCCGGACCAGACGTTAAGCCGGTCACTGAAAATAAAGAAGAGCTGATTGAAGCGGTCAGAAAAGCGCTCTTCATGAGTAAAATCTGTTCTTACGCACAAGGCTTCGCCCAAATGAAAGCCGCGTCTGAAGAGTATAACTGGGATCTGAAATACGGTGAAATCGCGATGATCTTCCGCGGCGGCTGTATCATCCGCGCGGCGTTCCTGCAAAAGATCAAAGACGCATATGACCGTGAACCGGAGCTTGACAACCTGCTGTTAGACAGCTATTTCAAAAACATTGCAGAAAGCTACCAAGGCGCCCTTCGCCAAGTGATTTCACTTGCCGTAGCCCAAGGCGTGCCGGTACCTTCGTTCTCAAGCGCACTTGCGTATTACGACAGCTACCGTACGGCAGTGCTTCCTGCAAACTTGATTCAAGCGCAGCGTGATTACTTCGGCGCGCATACGTATGAACGCACAGATAAAGAAGGCATTTTCCATACTGAATGGATGAAGTAATGAAGAAGCCCCCGCATTGATTGCGGGGGCTTTTCTGATATCAAAAACCGCGGGCCGTCATGAACGGCGCCGCGGTTTTTGATGTTTTCTTATATATTCCACCAGTGGAGACCGTCTTTTTCAAGAAGATCGTCCGAAGCTTTCGGTCCCATTGACCCGGCTTCATAATTCGGAGAAAGGGTTTTGTCGGCTGCCCACGTTTCGGAAATCGCATCGACGAAATTCCATGAAAGCGCCACTTCGTCCCAATGGGCAAAGTTTGTCGCATCACCGAGCAGACAGTCATGGATTAATTTTTCATAGGCTTCCGGTGTGTTCATTTCGTCACTGCAGTTGCTGCAGTAATCCAGCTTAATCGGCTGAGCATGAGCGGCTCCGCCTAATTTTTTAGCGTTCAGATATAGTGTGATGCCTTCGTCCGGCTGAATATGGATGACAAGCAGGTTCGGATTTACATTCGTTTCATTGCCGTAATAAAGGTTCATCGGAATGTCTTTAAATTGAACGACGATTTTCGTTGATTTTTCTTTCATCCGTTTCCCTGTGCGGATATAAAACGGAACGCCGGCCCAGCGGAAGTTATCGATTAACAGCTTTCCGGACACGAATGTTTCCGTATTGGAATCCGGTGCTACATTTTGTTCATCTGTATAGCTCGGTACAGCGTTTCCGTCAATCGTTCCCGCTTGGTATTGTCCGCGGACGAAGAAGTCACTCACTTCGTTTGGAGCGACAGGGCGGAGAGCTCTCAGCACCTTCACTTTTTCGCTGCGGATTTCTTCCGTGTTCAGTTTAATCGGCGGTTCCATCGCCAAGAGAGCGACCATTTGTAAAATATGGTTTTGAACCATGTCACGGAGTGCGCCTGATTTCTCGTAATATCTCGCACGATCCTCAACGCCGAGATCCTCACTTGACGTAATCTGGATGTTTGAGATGTAGCGGTTATTCCACAGCGGCTCAAACAGCGCATTCGCAAACCGGATGACTTCGATATTTTGAACCATTTGTTTGCCTAAGTAATGGTCGATCCGGTAAATTTGATCTTCCGTGAAAGCTTCGCGTATTTCTTTGTTAAGCTCTTTCGCACTCGGCAGGTCATGGCCGAACGGTTTTTCAATGACGAGACGGGACCAGCCATTTGTCGCTGTGACACCTTCGTTTTTAAGTGATTTTGCGATAGTGCCGAAAAACTCAGGAGCCATCGCCAAGTAAAACATTCTGTTGTTCGGGATTTCATATGTATGTTCAAGCTGATCAAGCAGGACATTCAGCTCCTGATAGGAACCCGGATTCGTTACATCAAACGGATGGTAATAAAAATGAGATGTGAAATCGTCTATGTCTTTTTGCCCGGCAGAAGAAACAGACGTTTTAACGGTTTCCCGGAGGTCCTCGTTTGACCAAGGTCTTCTTCCAACACCTACAACTGCAAACTCTTCACCAATTTGACCATTTTTATATAAACGGTGAATGGATGGGTAAAGTTTTCGTTTTGCCAAATCCCCTGTGGCACCAAATATTACAATTACTGCTTTTGGTTTGTCGTTTGTTTTCACTTAGAGTACCTCACTTTATCTGAAGCATGGTTTAAAACCCCGCATATTTCCTTCATTTTAAATCTAAAATTCGTTGAAAGCAAACATTTCAGCCTGTTTTTTGCGGTTTGCGGAAAAAAATTAATCAGGCCGGAGAAGGCCCGGGTGAATTCACATTTTCAGCCTGATCCTGTATCCTTAGTAGTACAAAGATCTAGGAGGAAGCATTGTGGAATTATTATTTTTAGGGACGGGGGCCGGCATGCCGGCAAAGACGAGAAACGTAACGTCCGTCGCGCTGAAGCTTCTTGAAGAAAGGCGTTCCGTATGGCTGTTTGATTGCGGAGAAGCCACTCAGCATCAGATATTACATACAACAATCAAACCGAGGAAAATTGAGAAGATTTTCATCACCCACCTTCACGGCGACCATGTTTACGGGCTTCCGGGTCTGTTGGGGAGCCGTTCATTTCAGGGCGGTGAAGAAGAGCTGACGATTTACGGGCCAAAAGGCATTAAAGCCTTTATCGAAACAAGCCTGAACGTGACGGCGACTCATCTGACGTATCCTCTTACCGTACATGAAATCGAAGAGGGGACGGTTTTTGAAGATGAGCAATTCATTGTTACCGCAGTATCCGTCATTCACGGCGTGGAAGCGTTCGGCTACCGGGTTCAGGAAAAGGATATTCCCGGCGCATTGCAGGCCGGCAGATTGAAAGAAATGAATATCCCGCCCGGACCCGTCTATCAGAAAATCAAAAACGGCGAAACGGTCACACTTGACGATGGCAGAATCATTAACGGGCGGGATTTTCTGGAACCCCCGAAAAAAGGAAGAATCGTCGCTTTTTCCGGGGATACGAGGGTATCAGAGCGGGTAACGGAGCTGGCGCACAATGCGGATGTGCTTGTTCATGAAGCAACATTTGCAAAGGAAGATGCAAAGCTCGCGCATAATTATTATCATGCGACGACAGAACAGGCTGCGCAAACGGCAAAAAAAGCAGGCGCCAAACAGCTGATCTTAACTCATATCAGCGCAAGGTATCAGGGTGAATCGCCGATAGAGCGTCTCGAACATGAGGCGAAAGCGGTATTTGAAAACAGTAAGATCGCATTTGACTTCATGGAGGTCACTGTGGAGCGGTCTTAAAAAATGGACGCTTGACATTTTTTTCTGATGAGATATAATAAAACGCAATAATTACGATTTAAAGGGGTGGAAATGATGCGTGTGAATGTTACATTGGCCTGTACAGAGACAGGGGACAGAAATTATATTACGACGAAGAACAAACGGACGAATCCGGACCGGTTAGAAATGAAAAAGTATTCACCCCGGTTGAAAAAGTATACGCTGCATCGTGAGACAAAATAGATCACGATAACAAAAGCCATTGTGCCGTTGCACAATGGCTTTTGTTTTATCAGTTTACCGCCTGATAGGCAGGAGCATTCATTTGCTGGCGCACCGCGCACCAAACATCATAAATGGCAAGGTGGACGATGTGCGGTTCATCGTGGTGAATGGCATGAGAACTGTTTTTGGCCTGAATCCATCCGCTTTGATAAGAGACATCAAGCATGCTTCTGTGCAGTTTCACCCATTGTTCATGAGCGTGCTTTAAACGCTCATCCCGCTCTCCCGATGATAAAATCAACAGCGGCATATCGCCGAAATGAATCTGCTGATGCTTGATCTGACGAAGGCTCGTCAAAAATTCGGCGTGTGATCCTTCCAATATGAACTGTTTCAAATAGGCGGCTTTCATTTCTTCGGGAAGAAGCGGAAGCACTTTCGTCTCCTGATCCTCAGAAACCGGATCAAGCATCACCATCCCGAGAATATCCCGGCGGTTCCGGCTCGCCCAAAGTCTGCTGATAATCGCGCCGTATGAATGCGAGACGACAAGATAAGGAGGCTTGACGCCGGCCTTCAGAAGAAGAGCGTTTAATTCCTGTACCATGTGGTCCGCCGTTCTCTTGTTTCGGCTTTGTCCGCTTTTGCCGATTCCGGCTCTGTCATATGTGAAAACCCCAAATTCTTCATCTATGTCAGCGAGTAATGATGTCCATGTTTCAGAAGAAGTGCCGTAGCCGGCTTCAAAGACGATCGTCACTTCGCCGGCGCCTTTACGGTGTTTCGTATAAAACGGACACCCGTCAATCAGATATGTCCTTTCCATCCATGCTGCTTTCATTGGAGTCATCCCCTCTAATTGGTTCTATAGGGAAGACGGAGAAGCTTCGGCAATCGTTTCTCAAAAAATAAAAAAAGAGACAGCCGGATCGAAAAACTCCGGCTGTCACTTCATCACCATGCTCTGTCGTATTGAACCGGTGACGGTATTTCAGTATTCAGCTGCTTCGCTGCACTCCTTGCAAAGTGCGGATCGCGCAGAAGTTCTCTTGCGACAAAAATAAGGTCAGCGCGGTTGTTTTGCAGAATTTCTTCCGCCATTGTTCCCGTCGTTATCAAACCGACGGCGCCTGTTGCGATTTCGGCCTGTTCACGGATTTTCTCTGCGAAGCTCACTTGGTAGCCTGGGAAGACATTAATATCAGCTTGAACGAGTGCGCCTGAGCTGCAATCAATGAGGTCGACTCCCTGTTCTTTCATCCACTTCGCAAAACCGATATGATCCGCAATGTCCAGCCCTTTGTCTGTATAATCCGATGCAGAAATACGGACAAATAACGGGCCGTCCCAGACTTCCTTGACAGCTTCAATGGTCTCGCCTAAGAAGCGGTAGCGATTTTCATGTGAGCCTCCGTATTCGTCTGTACGGTGATTGGACAGAGGGGACAAAAATTCGTGCATTAAGTAGCCGTGTGCCGCATGAAGTTCAATAATATCAAAGCCGGCTTCTTTCGCGCGCGCCGCTGCCTGTTTGAATTCCTGAATGGTTTCTTTAATTTGTTCTGTCGTCATTTCAGCCGGTGTTTTGGACTGCTCATCGAACGGAATGGCTGACGGAGCGTAAATGTCTCCCTCAAGCTCAGCTTTACGTCCGGCGTGCGCAAGCTGAATGCCGATTTTAGATCCTTGCGCTTTCACTTGTTCCGTCAGTTTGGCAAAACCTTCGATATGATCATCGCTCCAAATGCCCAAATCCTGATCGGAAATGCGCCCCTGCGGATTAACGGCTGTCGCTTCCACGATAATCAGGCCGACCTGTCCGATTGCACGCGATATGTAGTGCGCCATATGAAAAGGCTGCAGTTTTCCGTCCTTCTCATGTGAGGAATACATGCACATCGGTGCCATAACAATACGGTTTTTGATCGTTACATCTTTAACGGTCCATGGTGTGAATAATTTTCTGGCCATTTATTTCGCCTCCCGGAATGTTTTTAGACATTGATTATAACAACTCATGATCATTCAGTCATATAAACTGCTCACAACTGAACACATCGTTCTTATTGTTCTGGACGGGCATTTTTTTATACACAGCGGTGCCGTATCTTCATAACAGGCATTTACAGCCGATCATATAGCAAATATAGATGAGAAACGCACCGATGACTGCGTGGCCTCCTTTGAACCAGTTTGTCAGGATGAAAATAGAGCTGATGAAGATCACCGCGCCGAAGGCACCGAATATTCCGTTTTTTTGAGCGGCTCTGAAATCGTCGGGGCTCATATTTTTCAGCTGCAAGTGAATATTCAGTAACGTCATGGGCGCAGCCTGTATTAAAGTGGCTTTCTTATGTGCCGGTCTGCATTCTTACAGCAAACGCTTTTGATCAATTGGCCGGGTTTGATCGTGCTTATCCCGACCATCGTGATCGCCTTGAAAACAAAAAGTTTGACCGTGACGGTGGTGAGCGGGGTTATTTCGGTGTCGGGCTTTCGTCTGTTTATATAAAAAAAGCATCAACGGCACATGCTGTTGATGCTTTTTTTGAAATGCTAGGGTTTGGAGAGCACTTCAATTCCGACGTTGACCATTTTGTCCAGTCCCATAAAAGACAGGCAGATTTTGGCGCGTCTTTTTCTTTTATCGATCTTTTTAATAATGCCTTCCATTCCTTTAAGAGGCCCTGAGGCAACGGTTACTTTTGAATTTTCAATATAGACTTTTGAATAATCTACAGTGTCTCCTTCTCCGATCAGCCTGATGATAGGGAGGATTTCTTCATCCGTAATTGTCGTGAAATAGGTTTTACGCTCTTTGGAATAATATGCGCCGTTATTCACGATTCTGCATGAAATGGGGAGTTCTTTGATTTTATGAAATGTCCGCTCTGTCATCTTTGTTTTAAACAGAACATATCCCGGAAACATCTTTTTGAGTGCCTCGTATTTGATTCCGGCTTTTCGTTCTGTGACTTTTTTCTTGGGTATGATTGAGTAGAGAGCCTGCTCATCAAACTGCAGACGCAGAAATTTTTGAACTGTTTCTTCTTTTCCGGACTCTACAAAAAGTGCGTACCATTTCATGACTGGATCCTCCTTAGAATAATAAGAAATTATTATACAAAGAAAGTATTTAATGGATAGTATTTAAAATGATTAAAAATTTTTCTAATTCATCTTTTTTTTACATAATATATGAAAATGAAGAATAAGTATAGACCCAATTGACAGAGAAGCGATGAATTTTCTTTGACATGAATAGGGTTCAGGGAATTATCTGACATTTATCCCGAAACAATTATGCCGACTGTCCACCGAACATAAAACTGTGGAATAAATGTCAGAAAATAACGAAATAAAGCCTTGACATTATTATCTATAAATTGATATTATTCTCTTTAAATAGCAACTATTTGTTAAATTTATTAAATTGATGTAAAGCACCTATTAAATTTCAATCGCTGTTTCGGCACGTTGAAGAGGAAATAGGGATTATAAAAATGATTGTAGTGTATATATCTACATATACATGATAAGGGAGAAGTGTGCCGTCATGGCTGTTTTCGGGCATATTGGCACTGCAGCTTGTCATGCGAAACATTCGGTAAACAAGCAAGATGTCTTGATATAAATTATGTTAGAAAAGGAAAACACAATGCGTTTGCGATTTTTAAACCTGTGCTGAATCGCAAACGCGTTTGTGTTTTTATTTTTATGCCGGTGTTTACACCAGTCAATATATGAATATAAGAGACGTTTTTGTATGGAGAACCACATGTGATGTACAAAATTGGCGATGCGGAAAGGATGAGGATAAGATGCTTACGTTTGTGTTCCCGGGGCAGGGTTCTCAATTTAAAGGAATGGGAGCCGGACTGTTTGATGAATTTCAAGATCTGACACGTCAGGCTGATGACATATTAGGCTACTCTATAGAAGAATTGTGTCTGGAGGATCCGAATCACCAGCTGGGGAAAACGCAATTTACCCAGCCGGCGTTATATACGGTGAGTGCACTCAGTTATTTAAAGAAAATGAAAGAGTCCGGCAGAGAGCCTGATTACGCCGCAGGGCACAGTTTAGGAGAATATAATGCGTTATTTGCGGCCGGCTGCTTTGATTTTGAGACCGGTTTGCAGCTTGTGAAAAAAAGAGGGGAGCTCATGAGCAAGGCAGCTCCCGGAGGCATGGCGGCGGTTTTGGGGTTTACCGCTGAACAAGTAAAAGAGGTTTTATCCGATTATCATCTGACCGGCATTGATATCGCTAACCACAATTCACCTTCGCAAATTGTGATCGCCGGAACGAAACAAGACATTGAAAAAGCGGGCCCCGTCTTTGAAAAAGCCGGCGTGAGAATGTACCTTCCTTTAAATGTGAGCGGCGCCTTCCATTCCCGCTATATGAAAGATGCTGAAAAAGAGTTCGCGGATTATTTAGAAGAAACGGCGTTTTTGCCTCTTCGTTTTCCGGTGATCTCAAATCTTCATGCCGCACCTTATAAGAATGATGAAATCAAAACAAATCTGACTTTGCAAATGACCAATCAGGTAAAGTGGACGGACACGATACGCCGTCTGATGGGACTTGAAAATAATGAAATTGCAGAAGTCGGGCCCGGGGAAGTGCTGACAAAACTGACGCGTCAGATTAAAAAAGATGCCGTCCCATTACCTATGCCGAAAGAAGAGTCTGATACTGCTGATGTTAAAGTATCGGCAGCTGATCCGCAAAAAACGGCGGGAATGAGATTAGGGAACGAAGATTTTAAAAAAGATTATAACGTCCAATATGCTTACATGACGGGCTCCATGTACAGGGGAATTGCTTCGGAACAGATGGTCATTAAAGCGGCAAAAGCGGGAATGCTGGGCTTTTTCGGAACGGGCGGATTGAGTATCGAACGGATCGGACAGGCCATCGGAACCATCCGGTCTGCACTGCGGCAAGGGGAAACATTCGGAATGAATCTTCTTCATCATATGATGTCACCTGACAAGGAAGTCAGAATGATAGATTTATATTTGAAAAACGGCATTCATCTTATTGAAGCATCGGCATTTATGGGCATAACCCCCGCTCTTGTTATATACAGGGCAAGGGGACTAAGCAGGAATCATGACGGGTCGGTGTCAGTTCAAAACAAAATCATCGCGAAAGTATCCCGGCCTGAAGTCGCTGAGGCCTTTCTGAATCCGGCTCCGGCTCATGTGCTGGAAAGACTTGTGTCTGACAATCGGCTGACAGCCGGGGAAGCGGCGCTTGCAAAAGAAATTCCGATGGCTGATGACATTTGCGTTGAAGCGGATTCAGGAGGGCATACCGACCAAGGGATTCCGTATACATTAATGCCTGCCATGATCAGACTCAGAGACCGCATGATGGAGAAGCACGGTTATGCGAAAAAAGTAAGAATCGGCGCAGCGGGCGGCATCGGCACTCCGGAAGCGGCTGCTGCCGCGTTTCTGCTCGGCGCCGAATTTATCGGAACCGGTTCTATTAATCAATGCACGGTCGAAGCCGGGACAAGTGATTCAGTGAAAGATCTGCTTCAGGAAGCGAACGTGCAGGATACGTCATACGCTCCTGCGGGAGATATGTTTGAAGCGGGAGCAAGGGTGCAGGTGCTGAAAAAAGGCCTGTTTTTCCCGGCAAGAGCCAATAAACTCTTTGACTTGTACAGGCAATACAATTCTTTAGATGAGATAGATGAAAAAACGAAAACATTAATTGAAGAAAAGTATTTCCAGCGCGGTTTTGAAGAAGTGTATGAGCAGTTGAAACGTGATAAATCTCCTGAGCAGATCGCCAAAGCCGAACAGAATCCGAAACACAAAATGGCGATGGTATTTAAATGGTATTTTTCTCATACGACAAGGCTCGCTCTGGAAGGAAAAAGCGAAAGTAAAATAGATTACCAAATTCATTGCGGCCCTGCGCTCGGCGCGTTTAATCAGTGGGTGAAAGGAACCCCGCTTGAAAATTGGAGAAACAGGCATGTCGATCTGATCGGCAAACAGCTCATGGAAGAAACAGCCGGCCTTCTTGCGCAAAGGCTGGTATCGATTACAGGCTGAGTATGACCAGCCATTACATTTTTTCTGCGGAGGACAGACCATGCTGATTGAAAATCATGAATTAACGATGAGCCATGTCGGGTTAGGGAATTTGAATGAGTACGCGCTGCTGCTGTTATTCGGCAACGCACACAGTCACCATTTAACGGACGGAACGGGATTCCGGCCTGATCAGATGGCCGATCACCAAGGGCTGATTTTGTATCCGGCTTATTTTATGACACATCTCAAAGTTCCTTCAGATCAGCCTCTTGATCAGTACCGATTATGGGACGAGGTTTCCGTCGGAGTCGATATCTCCCGGTTTGGAGAAACCATATTAGAATCTGATTATTTGTTCGGGCCGAAAGGAGCGGTCAGCTCTGATAAAAGCGAGTGGGACCGGGGACGGTTTCCTTCTATGAAAGCCAATAGTTTAATTGTCGTCGACGTCACACAAACAGAAGGTTCGACGCGCAAAGTCTCAGCGCCTAAGGCTGAATGCATTGCGGAACTTTCTAAGCTAGCCAAGCCGCCTTACGCGCTGATGCGGTCAAAGAAAATCAGAACGGACGCCTTCGGTATGAAGCCGGGCAATCTCAAAACAGCAGACCCCGTTTCATATCGGGTTCCTGTTGATCAGGATGCTGCGCCCGGGCATGCCATGGTGTTTGCGAAATTCAGCAAGATAATGGATGCGGCGGAATTTGAATGGATGACGCGCCGGTCGAAGCCGGGTTTTCCGGTTTCAATCGCGCGGCATTTATTTTTGCTTGAAAGAGAGACGTATTATTACGGAAATTGTTTTGCAGATGAAGAGCTTGATATTTATATGACGGGACACATTGAAGAATGCGATCCCGACTTTCACGGTGAGTCCCTCGGTATGATCTCAGTGGCGAAAATCAGCTATCAGATTGAAGTCTATATGAAAAGAAATCATACATTGCTGGCCATTTCCAAGGTGGACAAGCTGCTGGCGGTGCCGACCTCTTCACAAGATCATATTCCGGATTATAAGCGGGTCATCAGAAGTTTATAAAATGAAGAATGGAGCTGAAAGCAAATGGAACAAACCAAGGAAATGAAGCAGATCATCGCTCAAATCATTCAGGACATTCAAGAACAGCAGTCATATCGGGCCGTCGAAGCGGGAGATGATGTGAGAGTCATAGAGGATCTGGGCTTCTCATCACTGGATATCGCTCAATTAGTCGCACAGATGGAGATGGGAACCGGAGTAGATCCTTTTTCCCAAGGAGAAACAATTTCAAGCATTACAACCGTCGGCAGCATTTGTGATATTTATCAAAAATATATGGACAGTGCTCAATCATGAAAACAGAAAGCGGGGGAGATATCAGCTGGGTGACTGATAAGCTTAGGGAAACGCAAGACAGTGAGTTTCTCATTTTTAAAGGGCAGAATTTTACGTATGATGATTTGCTGGCACGAATTAGCTTTTTTCAGAAAGAACTTGAACAAAACGGAATACGTGAAGGAGAATGTGTGGCGCTTATCGGGGATTATTCCCCGAACGCTATTTTTTTGCTGATGGCGCTTTTGTTAAACCGAAATATCGTTGTCCCTCTCAGCAATGAATCAAGGGAAAAGCATCTCGATATGTTTGAAGACGCGAAAGTGAATCAAATCATTGAAATAAATGAAAATGACAGCTGGACGCTTCGTGAAGGTTCTGAAAGCGCCTCCCACCCTCTGCTTGATGACCTGCGCGAGAGAGGGGAGTCAGGCATTATTATTTTCACATCGGGAACCTCCGGCAAAAGCAAAGCATCCGTGTTAAGCGCCGGCCGGCTGCTTGAAAAATATAAAACGGCGAAGAGAAAACCGCTGCGTACGCTCATTTTTCTGAAATTGGATCATATCGGCGGCATTAATACGCTGTTTGCGATTCTGTTTAACGGGGGGACCATCGTCACATCAGACAGCAGAACGCCGGAGTCCGTTTATCAGGCGGTCGACAAGCATGCTGTCCAAGTGCTCCCCGCAACCCCGACCTTTTTAAACATGCTGCTGATGTCCAAGGCGGATGCCGGCTATAACCTCTCTTCACTCCGGCTGATCACTTACGGCACAGAACCGATGCCCCAATCAACGCTGCGCGGCATTCACCGGCTGTTTCCGGATGTACGGCTGAAACAAACATACGGATTAACTGAACTGGGTATATTCTCAACGAAATCAAAAGACAGCCAATCCACTTGGATGAAAGTGGGCGGTGCCGGAACAGAGACCAAAATTACCGGAGGCACGCTTTGGGTCCGTTCTGAGTCGGCGATGCTCGGCTATTTAAACGCACCGTCACCTTTCGATGAAGACGGCTGGTATGACACCGGTGATCAGGTGGAAACAGACGGCGAATATATAAGAATCCTTGGAAGAAAGAGTGAAATCATTAATGTGGGCGGAGAGAAAGTGTTTCCGGCAGAGGTGGAAAGCGTCTTTCTGGAGATACCGAATGTCCGGGATGTTCTCATAACGGGAAGAAAAAATCCGATTACGGGCGAGATTGTCGCAGCAGAGGCCGTGCTTGAAAAAGAGGAAGATATCAAATCTTTCAGAAAGCGGGCCGTAGCTCATTGCAAACAGAAGCTGCAGCCATATCAGATACCGCAGATCATCTCTGTTACAGATCGGAAACTGTCTAATGACCGATTTAAAAAAATAAGAAACGTGTAAAACAGGAGGCAAATATGAATAACGGAAAAGTAGCGGTCGTCAGCGGAGGAAGCCGGGGGCTCGGAAAAGCGATTGTACAGACGCTTTTGGATGAGGATTACAAAGTAGCCGCTTTCAGCCGCAGTGAATCTGATTTTATTAACACATTGAGAGAGAGTGAAAAGTACCGCGGCCGCTTTTATTGGGAAGCGGCGGATGCGGCGGATGATGCCGCCATGAAACAGTTTGTTCTTCAAGTATACCGCAAGTTTTCCAGAATAGACGGCTTGGTCAATAACGCCGGTTTGAACCTTGATCAGCTGCTGCCCCTGACCAATGATGAAGACATTGACCGCATCCTCAACCTGAATATCGGTTCAGTCATCAAGCTGACCCGAAACGTTTCCCGTGTCATGCTGAAACAAAATTCCGGATCAATCGTTAACATAAGCTCCATTATCGGCTCAAGAGGATTTAAAGGCACTTCAGTCTACAGCGCATCCAAAGCGGCTCTTGACGGCTTGACGCGAAGCCTGGCCAGGGAGCTTGGGTCTAAAGGAATCCGTGTCAATTCACTTGCGCCCGGTTTTGTGGACACCGATATGACGAAAAATATGCCGGAAAAACAAAAATCGCAGATTATCAGAAGGACGCCGATGGGACGTTTAGGCGAAACAGACGATATGACCGGACTCGTTCGTTTCCTGCTTTCTCCTGAATCGTCCTTTATGACCGGACAGACAATGGCAATAGACGGCGGATTAACTTGTTAAAGCACAGAAAAATTCTTTTGTACAAGGGATGGTATCCTCATGAAATGTATTAACGAATTTTTAAGAACGGTAATATCGGAAAAGCTGGGTGCCGAGGTGACCGAAGCGGAAGATAAAACCGCTTTTTTTACTCTGGGCGTGACGTCTCTCATCAGTGAAGAAATCATGACCATATTGCATAAAGAGTTTACCGGCCTTTCTGAAACGCTGCTGTTTGAATATCCGAACATTGAGAAATTGAGTGAGTTTTTAAGTGCGCAGAAACGAAATCCCGAAAGCGTTCTTGAATTCAAAGAAACGGAGCCTGATACGGGAAGCCCGCAGGAAGAAGAATTGCTTCCCGTACAGGCGGCTGAAAAGGTGCCTGAACCGGCAACGGACGGGAGCTCTGATATTGCGGTTATCGGAATGAGCGGGATGTTTCCGAAAGCGGAAAACCAGCATGATTTTTGGGACAATTTAATGGAAAATAAAGATTGTGTCTCCGAAATCCCAGAGGACAGATGGGACAGCTCTTATTACTCGGAAGAGAAAACGGCAGAATACGCGTCATACAGTAAATGGGGAGGTTTTATTGATCATCCGGATCAATTTGACCCGCTGTTTTTTTCTGTTTCCCCGTGGGAAGCTGATTTAATGGACCCCCAGCAAAAATTGTATGTCACGTGCTGCTGGGAAGCGATGGAGGATGCCGGTTACGGGAACCCGGCGGCGAGGCCGACGGATCAAATCGGTGTATTCGCCGGAGTGACCTGGAATGAATATTCATTAATTGCACACGAAGAAGGTTTCCTCAAAGATCAGTACAAAGGCCCCGGCTCCTTATATTGGGGCATTCCGAACCGGGTTTCTTATTTCCTTGATCTCCATGGCCCGAGCATCGCTGTTGATACGGCGTGTTCTTCATCGCTTGTCGCCGTCCATCAGGCTTGTCAGGCCATTATGTCGGGCGACTGTGAAATGGCGCTGGCCGGAGGCGTCAACCTCAGCTTACATCCGCAAAAATACATGTTTTTAAGCCAATCGCATTTTCTGTCTTCTGAAGGAAAATGCCGCAGTTTCGGTGAAGGCGGAGACGGTTACGTGCCCGGCGAAGGCGCGGGAGCCGTTTTGTTAAAACCATTGAAAAAAGCGATTGCGGACAAAGACCACATCTACGGTGTCATTAAGGGGTCCGCCACTAACCACGGCGGCAAAACGACCGGGTATACGGTGCCGAATCCGGAAGCGCACCGGGACCTGATTTTATCCGCTCTAAACAGAGCCGCGGTAAGTCCGGCGGATATCAGCTACATTGAAGCTCACGGAACCGGCACGGCACTCGGCGATCCGATTGAGATACGCGGCCTGTCTATGGCATTTGATAAACAGACCGATGAGAAAAACTATTGCGGAATCGGCTCGGTGAAATCCAATATCGGACATTTGGAAGCGGCTGCAGGGATCGCCGGTTTAATCAAGGTGCTTTTAAGCATGAAACATGAAACGCTTCCCGCCAGTCTGCACTCCGAGGACCTGAACCGCAAGATTTCTTTTTCTGATTCGCCATTTTATGTCGTCCGAAACAACCGGCCGTGGCCGGCTGAAGGAGATAAACCGAGAATCGCCGCAATCAGTTCATTCGGCGCAGGAGGCTCTAATGCCCATCTGATCGTAGGTGCTTATCAGCCAAAACGGCAAGCGGACAAGAATACTGAGCAAAAACCGCATGCCGTCGTATTAAGCGCACATTCCGAACAGCAGCTGAAAGAATATGCCGGGAAATTAAGCTCTTTTCTTGACCGATTGGAAAACCTGCCTTCTGCCGGCGGATACAGTCTGGAAAATATCGCTGCCACCTTATTGTCAGGCAGAGAGCCTTTCTCCTTCCGGCTTGCTGTCATTGCATCATCCCTTTCTGAGCTGAAACGGCGATTGGACGGATTTGTAAGCGGTCAAAGCGACGGCAGGTATATGTACTTCGGAAAAGCGTCACCCGGGCGTCCGGACGTTTCAGGCCAATCCGTTTCAGATCCTGAGAAATTTGCCGCGCTGTGGGTGAAAGGCCTTCAAGGTTGCAAAAAGCCGGAAACGCCGTATCAGAAAGTTCCGCTTCCTACGTATCCGTTTTTAAAGGAAACGTCCTGGCTGACCGATCAAAAAAAGCGGTATACAAAAAAGCCCCAAAATATCAAAAGGCGTGAAGTGCTGCATCCTCTGCTTGATGAGAATATTTCATCCGCCCGGAAAGGGACGTTTCAAAAGATATTTTCCAAGGATGAATATTTCTTTAAAGATCATTTAGTGAACGAAAAATATGTGCTTCCCGGAGTCTGTCATCTGGAAATGGCGGCATACGGCGCGGGATTGTGGGGAGAACGCCCGGCCGTCTCTCTTCAAAGTGTGTGGTACATGGAGCCGATTGTGACAGGGACAGACCCAAGATCCGTCATGATAGAGTTTGAAGCAGAAAAAGAGCGTATAAGCTATGTCATTAAAGAAAAAGGAGCGGACGGCACCCTCTTTTCGCAAGGAGAAGTGATTTGTAAAGAAAAAGGGGCGTCTTTTGGGGCCCCGGCCTTTCAGCTCCCGGCGCCATTTGCGCAGAGAACGGAGCCGGAAGACATCTATCACTCGTTCTCTGAGGCGGGAATCGTGCAAAAGGACAGTTTTCAGGTCATCCGCGAATTCTCTTATACAGAAAGGAAAGCACTGGCCAAATTAACGCTCCCGTCACACTTGGAAGCCGATTTTAAACAGTACATCCTACACCCGTCCTTAATGGATGGCGCTGTTCAAACCGCAATGGCGCATGTGCTGCAATTTCAAAAAGAGCCTGCGCTTATCGTACCGTTTTCCTTCGGAGAAATACAGCTGCTTGAACCGTTAGCGAAAACCGTATTTGTGCATGCGGAGGTAAAAGCGGCCTCTGTTCACCAATTTGATCTGCATATTTGTGATGAGCGCGGCGTGCTGCTGGCGGCAGTGAAAGATTTTATCATAAAAGAGGTGCAGGAAAGCGCCGGGTTTAACCAAAAAGCCGGCGTCACGCCGAAGAAAAGCCGTGAAACGGAATTGCTTATGACACCGGTTTGGAACACCGTCACCATTCCGGAAACCGGCATGTCTTTCATGCGTGAAGAAAAAATAATCGTCATCGGGGCCGGGCCGGATTTTCAGCAGGCTTTGAAAGAGATGTATTCCGATGTCCGTTTTCCGGACATCACTTCTTTGGACAGCTCGGAACAAATGGCTGAAACACTGAAAGCGCAAGGCTCTTTTCAACACATGATATGGGCGGCGCCGGATCATCCCATTCCATCCGTTTATGATGCGGATACGGCCGAGGGACAGGAGCACGGGGTCATGCAGCTTTTCCGGCTGGTAAAAGCGCTTCTGCTTCTGAATTTTGACACGGAACAATTATCATTGACAATCTGCACGTTTCAAGCACAGCCGATTCATGAACATGATGAGGTCAATCCGAGTCATGCAAGCATACACGGATTAGCGGGGTCGCTCGCAAAAGAATACAGCAATTGGAGCATCCGGCTTCTTGATTTGGAATCTCAAAGGGGAGACCGGCATCTCCCCGATGTCTTCTCTTTACCGTCGGACCCCGAGGGAAATCCGTGGGTCTTTCGTGCAGGTCAGTGGCACCGCCAGCAATTGGCCGTCTGCCGGCCTCATGCAGATGAGCCTTCATTATACCGGCACGGCGGGGTTTATGTGATTATCGGCGGAGCAGGCGGAATAGGAGAAGTATGGACTGAATATATGATTCAGACCTATCAGGCGAAAATTGTCTGGATCGGGAGACGGAAAAAAGATACACAGATTGAAAGAAAGCTGAAAAGACTTGCAGCTTTAGGTCCCGCACCGCAATATTTCAGCACGGATGCTGCGGATTTTGACTCTCTCAAACGGGCGTATGACACCATTGTGAAGGAAAATGGAAAGGTCCGCGGAATCATCCATTCCGCCATCGTGTTATCAGACCGAAGTTTTGCCAATATGGAAGAGGATCAGTTCCGCGCGTCACTTTCTGCAAAAACTGATGTCAGCTTGCAGATTGCCCGGGTAGCTGAGGGGGAGCCCCTGGATTTCTTGCTGTTTTTCTCTTCGATGATGTCGTTTCAAAAAGCGCCGGGACAGAGCAATTATGCCGCCGGGTGCACGTTTAAAGACGCTTTTGCTAAGCGGATCTCACAGAAAGCGCCGTATGCCGTAAAAGTTGTCAATTGGGGCTTTTGGGGAAGTGTCGGCGTTGTCGCTTCAGAACAATACCGGAAACGGATGGAGCGGGACGGAATCGCTTCTATTGAGGCGCCCGAAGCGATGAAAACGCTGGAAACCCTGCTTTCCGGACCCCATGACCAGCTGGCGCTGATCAAAACGACAGATCCGGTTTTTATGAAAGACGATCTGAAAGAACAAGTAACGGTTTATCCGGAAAAGATTCCTTCCGCACTCGGACAATTAACGGTTAACATCACGCAGAATGACGAAGCTGAACGGTTAAAAGCTTCAAGTGTCATGAGCTGCATGAGAGAGATGGAATCCCTTATTGAAAAAATGCTTGTATCAGCCCTTTATGAGATGGGAGCCGGGCTTGATCAGGCTTTGCCGTTATTTCAATCCGCTGCCGGCATAACGGAACAATACAGCAGATGGCTGAAAGAGAGCTTTGTCCTCCTGAATAAATTAGCGCTTGCTCCGGAAAAAACGGATTTAGGGCAGGTGTGGGAGGAATGGGAGCGGAAAAAAGAGACTTGGCTGCGCCAGAAAGACATGAGGGCGCATGTCAGATTGGCAGAAGAGACATTGCGTGTGCTTCCAGACATTTTAACCGGTAAGCTTCCGGCAACGGAAGTGATGTTCCCTGACTCCTCCTTCCGTCTTGTGGAAGGCATTTACCGCAATAATATCATTTCTGATTTTTTCAATGACAAGCTTGCTGACACATTGATTGCAGTTTTGCGGGAACGTCTGGAAAAAGACCCGCAGGCGAAAATCCGCATATTAGAAATCGGAGCCGGAACGGGCGGGACGAGCGCTGCGGTCATGAGAAAATTGAAACCGTATGAAGCGCATATTGCCGAATATTGTTTCACGGATATTTCTAAAGCATTTCTCTTACATGCAGAAGACATATTCGGTCCGGAATATCCTTATGTCACTTATAAAATATTCAACGCTGAGCAGCCGGTATCAACAGAAGCGCCGGACATCGGCACGTATGACGCAGTGATCGCGACCAATGTGCTTCATGCGACAAAAAATATCCGCTCTACGCTGCGCCATGCGAAAGCAATGCTGCAAAAAAACGGCCAGCTGTTTATAAATGAGATCAACAGCCGCACCATATTCAACCATGTGACGTTCGGCCTTCTTGAAGGCTGGTGGCTGTATGAGGATCATGATTTACGGATTCCGGGCTGTCCGGGGGTTGATCCGGCCGGCTGGGCGGAAGCGCTTTCGCTTGAAGGATTCGTCCATCCTCTGTTTCCGGCTGAAACCGCACACGACTTAGGCCAGCAGATTATAGCGGCTGAAAGTGACGGAACGGTCAGGCTTGCCCTCACGCAGGCGTCAGAAGAGAAGCCGGAGCGCCGTCCGTATGACGTAGAAGGTCTTTCGGATGATACTTTGCATGTCAGCCTGAGAGAAAAAAGCGTTGAACTGATGAAGAAGGTAATCGGTGAAGCGCTTAAAGTGCCGGCGCATCGTCTTTTATCCCATGAACCTTTAACCGCATACGGATTGGATTCCATACTGGTCGTCAGACTGACCAACGCGTTAAAAGACGTCTTCGGTTCTGTCAGCAGCACTTTGTTTTTTGAATATCAAACCATTGATGAGCTTGCTGATTACTTTCTGTCTTCCCGTAAAGAAGCGCTCGAGCGGCAATTCGGGATTGGACGGGCTCATCCCGAAAACGCCGGACGGGTGCAGGCTCCCGCAGAAAGCGCCGCGCCGATTCCAAACGTAAGGGAACGGGGCATCACATATCTGACGGAATTAATAGGAAAAACGCTGAAGATTCCGAGCGGGAGAATGGATCCGTCGGTTTCCTTAACCGCATACGGTTTGGATTCTATTCTGGTCGTCAGGCTCACAAATGCCTTTCGTAACGTGTTTGACCAAATGACCAGCACCCTCTTTTTTGAATATCAGACGATAGAAGAAATCGCGGATTACCTGCTTCTTTCTCAGCGGGGAGCATTTATGAAAGCGATGGGTGTGCGTGAGGCACAGCTGTCTGATCACACAGATAACCTGAATGTAAAACAAAACAAGATTCCTCAAAACGAGGAAGGCGAAAGGACGAACGGAGATCCCTCTATCCAGGATATCGCTGTCATCGGTCTGTCAGGCCGGTATCCGGGCGCCGATCACGTTGATGAGCTGTGGGAAAATGTAAAAGCCGGCAGGCATTCTATTACTGAAGTGCCGAAAGATCGCTGGGACTGGAAAACGTTTTATAACGAGGAACGCGGAAAATGGGGGTCCATTTATTCAAAATGGGGCGGTTTTCTCGATGACATTGATACATTTGATCCGCTGTTTTTCCGTATATCTCCCGCGGAAGCTGAAAGGATGGATCCGCAGGAAAGGTTGTTTCTGCAGACTGCTTATTCAAGCATTGAAGATGCGGGGTACACCCCGGCCACGCTTTGTGACAGCCGGAAAATCGGAGTCTTTGTCGGTGTGATGAACAGCAATTACCCGACAGTTCCCAGCGACTGGTCTATCGCAAACAGAGTATCGTTTTTGTTCAATTTCCAAGGGCCGAGTATGGCTGTGGATACAGCATGCTCTTCTTCTTTAACAGCTGTCCATCTCGCCGCAGAAAGCCTGCGGAGCGGAATGAGTGAAACAGCGATTGCCGGCGGAGTCAATCTTATCGTTGATCCGGCCCACTATGAGCGGCTGTCCGCTTTTTCAATGCTGTCTCCCGGTGATAAATGCAAATCTTTCGGAGACAGTGCGGACGGTTTTGTTGACGGTGAAGGAGTAGGGGCGATTGTGTTAAAGCCGCTTGCTCAAGCGGAGAAAGACGGCGATCATATTTACGGTGTTATCAAAGGAAGCATGCTGAACGCAGCAGGCAGGACAAACGCTTATATGGTGCCGAATCCGAAAGCGCAGTTTGATCTGATCGCAGAGACGTTGAAACGGACAGACATTCACCCGAGAACGGTCAGTTACTTGGAAGCCCACGGAACGGGCACTGCGCTCGGTGATCCGATTGAAATCGACGGGTTAACGAAAGCTTTTCGCCTGACAACAGAAGACCGGCAGTTTTGTTCCATCGGTTCCATTAAATCAAATATCGGACATTTAGAAAGCGCTGCCGGGATTGCGGGGATCACCAAACTGCTTCTGCAATTGAAACATAAGAGGATTGCCCCTTCATTGCATGCGGCGGAATTGAATCCGAATATTGAGTTTGAGCACACTCCGTTTTTCGTACAGCAAAAAGAAACGGAATGGAAGCGACCTGTCTTGAATATCACGGGTGAAATGAAGGAATATCCGCGAATTGCCGGCATTTCCTCGTTTGGAGCAGGAGGTTCAAACGCGCATGTCATCATTCAGGAATTTGTGCCGTCTGACAGCCTGAAACCAATGGAAAACGCGTCTGTTTCTCCGCAAAAACCGGCTGTTATTATTTTATCAGCGCGAAATGAGCAGCAATTGACAGAGCGCGCCCGCCAGCTTCTGGATGATGTCATAAGAAAAAAACGTTCTGACGGGGATTTAGCCAAGATCGCTTACACGCTTCAGGCGGGAAGAGAACCGATGGCTGAGCGGCTTGCATTTACGGCCGAGTCGATAGAAGAACTGAAAATGAAGCTTATGAGTTTCTCAAACGATCATAATATCGAACATGCTCATATCTGGCGGGGCAGGACAGCCAAACATCATTCATTGGCGGCTTCGCTCACTTCTGATGAAGATATGGCGCTTACCATAAATGCCTGGCTGAAAAAAGGGAAATACGGAAAGCTGTTTGACCTTTGGGTTAAAGGACTTGACGTCGATTGGTCAGCTCTTTATCAGCGCAACCCGGGCCGCATCAGTCTCCCGGCCTACCCTTTTGCCAAAGACCGCTATTGGGTCACAAAAGCTGATGTGTCACTTGACAAAACAGGCTCAGCGAAAAGTGAGAAAGCAGCCAGACTTCACCCGCTGCTCCATACGAATACATCGACCTTTACCGCCCAGCGTTTTACTTCTGTTTTTTCAGGACACGAACCGTTTTTTGCCGATCACATCGTCAATGGAAAACTGGTGCTTCCGGGCGCGGCTGCTTTAGAAATGGCCCGGGCCGCCGTTACGCTGGCTGCTGAAGACTTGCCCGGCGGGAAAACGGGTGTAAGGCTCAAACAGATCGTTTGGCTCCGTCCGGTGACGGCGCTTTCTGAAGGAGTGACGCTTCATGTAAAGCTTCAGCCGGAAGAAAACGGAGACATTGCTTTTGAAGCGTATGCCGAAGGAGAAGAGCCGCTTGTCTTTTTCCAGGGAAAGGCCGTGCTCGAAGAGACGGAGCGTGCTCCGGTACTCGATGTGGAAGCGGTTCAGGCGCGCTGCAGCGGCCGTCACTTGTCAAAGGCTGAGTGCTATGAAGCGTTCGACAGCCTCGGCATCACCTACGGACCGTCTCATCAGGCGCTTGACGCCGTCTATGCCGGAAGCGGAGAAGTGCTCGCGAAGCTCACTCTTCCGCCGTCCGCCCGCGAGGAAAAGGAGCCGTTCATCCTGCATCCGAGCATGCTGGACGCCGCCCTTCAGGCTTCTATCGGTCTCGTGCTCTCAGACGGTTCCGCGTCCGGACGGCCGTTTCTGCCGTTTGCCCTCCAGGATATGAAGGTGTTTTCTGCGTGCCGGGAGACGATGTGGGCGGTGCTTTCCTCAGCGGACGGCGCCTATCATATTGAGCTGTGTGATGAAAACGGCGCGGTATGTGTCCGATTGACGGGGCTCACCGCCCGTTTTCTGGAAGAGGAAACGGAGGAAAAACCGCTCTTGCTTCAGCCAAAGTGGCAGGAATCACCGCCGGATGAAGGCGGCGGACAAGAAGAGTCTTTCAGATACGTGACGCTGTATGGCGGAATGAACGCTGAGGACATAAGCGGCGCCGTATGTGCGGCTGACGGCGAAGGTCCGATTGAAGACCGTTATGACGCCTGCGCGGCGGAGCTGTCAGCGATCGTCACGCGTCTTATCAAAGAAAAACAGAAGAAAAAAACGCTGATCCAGCTTCTTGTCCCCGACAGGGGGGAAGACAATGTATTGGCGGGGCTGGCCGCTTTTCTGAAAACGGCTCACCTTGAACATCCGAAGCTGTACGGCCAAGTCATCCAAGCCGATCCGGGCGAGTCAGCCTCGGCGCTTCTTGCCAAGCTGAAAGAAAACCGGGCGCATCCTGAACAAGCGGAAATCCGTTATGAAGCCGGCAAACGTCTCGTCAGAAACTGGCGTCACCTGCCTGCCCCTCAAAGCGGCGCCGTTCCGTGGAAAGACGAAGGGGTTTACCTCCTCACCGGGGGAGCGGGCGGCATCGGCCTGATTTTCGCTGAAGAAATAGCCTCCCGCGTCAAAAATGCCGTTCTCATATTAACGGGGAGGGCGGAAGCGCTTGATGAAGACCGCTCCGCCCGCTTACGGCGCTTGGAAGCGTCGGGTGCCCGTGTATTGTATCAACCGGTTGACGTGACAGACAGGGCGGCGGTCATCGCCCTCGTCCGCGGCATACAGGAGGAGCACGGAACACTCGACGGGATCATTCACGGCGCCGGCGTAATCGCTGACAATTACATTCTGAACCAGACAGAAAACGAACGGAAGACCGTCATGGCGCCGAAAGTGAAAGGGCTTATCAATCTTGATGAAGCAGCGAAAGATGCGCGGCTGGACTTTTTCATCCTGTTTTCTTCCTTGGCGGGAGGCATGGGAAATCCGGGGCAGGCCGGTTATGCGGCAGCCAACGCATTTATGGATGTTTATGCAGCCCGCCGGAACCGTCTCGTGCGGGACAACAAGCGGAGCGGGCAGACTCTGTCCGTCAACTGGCCGCTTTGGGAAGAAGGCGGTATGCGCGTGGACAAAGAGACCGAACGGCTGATGTATGAACAGACCGGAATGAAAGCCATGCGATCGGCCTCAGGCATCCAAGCGCTGTACGCCGCTTTTGCCTCCGGAGAACACCAGGTCATGGTGGCAGAAGGCGACGAAAAACGGATTCGAAAAAACCTGATGCCTGAAACGCCGGAACCGTCCCGTAGCATTCATGTGTCAAGGAAGACGCCCGTCCATATGCCGAATAAAGTACAAGCGGAACTCAAACATATGATATCAGGCATTCTGAAGGTGAAAGAAGACGAGATAGATGCTGAATCAGAGATGAGAGATTATGGCTTTGATTCGGTTTCATTCACGCAGTTTGCAAATGAACTAAATAAAACGTATGGGCTTGAACTGACACCGGCCGTATTTTTTGAATACCCGACAGTCTTTCGTTTTGCCCAATACTTGCTGACGGAACATCCGGATACATTCGGATCACAGGCAGAAACAGAAACGGAGAAACCGGTTGTGCGTAAAAAAATGAAGACGGAGCCATTCTTGATTCCGTCCCGTCTTCCTAAAACAAAAATCGCAGCTGCACCTGAGCCCGTGGCGATAATCGGAATCAGCTGTGCATTTCCAATGGCTGAAAATCCGGAAATGTTTTGGGAGAATTTAGCCGGAGAAAAGGACTGCATTTCTGAAATACCGCCGGAGCGCTGGGACTGGAGACAGTATTACGGAGATCCGCAGAAAGATAAAAATGCGAGCAATGTAAAGTGGGGCGGCTTCATTGATGAAACCGCTCAATTTGACCCTTTATTTTTCGGTATTTCTCCGCATGAAGCCGAAATGATGGATCCTCAGCAAAGACTTTTAATGATGCATGTATGGAAAGCGATTGAAGATGCCGGCTGCTCTGCCAAAAGCCTGTCAGGAACAAATACAGGCATTTTTGCAGGCACGACAAACAGCGGTTACGCTCAGGAAGCTTCAAAGTTCCATATAGAGATTGAGGGTTCTTCCGCCGCCGGTACGGTTCCGTCAATCGGTCCGAACCGTATGAGCTATTTTCTGAATATACATGGGCCGAGCGAACCGATTGAAACCGCCTGTTCAAGCTCATTGGTCGCTGTTCACCGTGCGGTCAGGGCAATTCAGGCTGGAGACTGCGGCATCGCGATTGCAGGAGGCGTCAATGCTATTGTGTCGCCGGATATGCATATCAGCTTTAATAAAGCGGGAATGCTCAGTGAAGACGGGCGATGCAAAACATTTTCCGATCAAGCGGACGGATATGTCAGAGCTGAAGGTGCGGGCATGATTGTTTTGAAAACATTATCCGATGCGGAACGTGACGGCGACCGTATTTATGCCGTTATTCGCGGAACGGCGGAAAATCATGGCGGACGGGCGGCTTCCCTTACATCGCCGAATCCGAAAGCACAGACAGAAGTCATGATAAAAGCGTATCAGCAAGCGAACATCGACCCCCGTACAGTGAGTTATATTGAAGCCCACGGCACGGGAACGGCAATTGGAGATCCGATAGAAATCAACGGACTCAAAGCGGCTTTTGCAGCGCTTTATCAGAAAGCCGAAGTAACGGCGCCAGATCAGCCTCATTGCGCCATCGGTTCCGTCAAAACGAATATCGGCCACACAGAGCTTGCCGCCGGCATGGCCGGGCTTTTAAAAATTATTTTGCAGATGCAGCACAAAACGCTCGTGAAAAGTCTGCATTGTGAAACCGTTAATCCGTATATCAGCCTCGACGGCAGCCCGTTTTATTTCGTCCGCGACACTCAACCGTGGAAAGCGGCGACTGATGATAGCGGAAATGAACTGCCGCGGAGAGCGGGTGTCAGCTCGTTCGGATTTGGCGGTGTCAATGCTCATGTCGTGCTCGAAGAATATGTTTCTCCTGTTGAAGAGAAACAATGGACGTCCGGTGAACTTCAGCCGTCCTTATTCATTCTCTCGGCAAAGACGGCGGAACAGCTGAAGGAACGTGCGGAACAGCTGTGCAGATATTTGGAAAAGACACATTCAGCTGACGGAGCTCTTGCGGGTATCGCTTATACGCTTCAGCTTGGCCGGGATGAAATGGAAGAACGCCTTGCCGTCATTGCTGAAACAAAAGAAGATCTTACGAACGCGCTGAATGATTTCCTCAGCGGCAAGGAGACGGGGCAGAATTTCTTTACAGGCCGGAACAAAGCGATGAAACAGCTGTTTACAGAGATGACGGACAACGCAGAAATGAGCGGGACCGTAGATCAATGGATTGAAGCAGGAAAGTATACAATGCTTGCAAAATTATGGGTGCAAGGTTTACATGTCGACTGGAATAAATTATATCCGAATGAAAGGCCAAAAAAAGTCAGCCTGCCCGTCTATCCTTTTGCGAAAACACATTGCTGGATACCGCACAGTGCGCAGCATATAAGGCACCGAGAGACTTATGAGACTGATACGTCCCCGCTTGAGACTTATGAGCGCCTGCTTGATGAATTGGAGAAAAACGAAATAAGCATAGAAGCCGCTGTAAAAAGAACGATCGGTTTTTACAGGGATTAGCGTAATGGAGGAAACCATATGAAAGAGTTTCTGCACCGGGTTTTTTCTGACGTCAAAAATAAAAAAATGACAAAACAGGATGCGATCGGCATTTTGCGCGAGTATGATATGCGGATGGGACTTCGCCAAGCGGCTTCCCTTCATCCGCTTGCTCAGCAGCATATTTCCGATGAAACGGGACAGGGATTCTCGGCAGCTTTCAGCGGCCGGGAATTTTTTCTCGCTGATGTTTCTTTACAGCGTAAAAAGCTTATGCCCGGAGAACTTCTTTTGGAAATGGCGAGAGCTGCAGCTGTTTTGACAGTAAAGGAGACTGAGGCTGTCCGGCTGACACATATCGTGTGGTCAAAGCCCATTCTGACTGAGGCTGAACCGTTCCATATCGAAATCAGGCTGATACCCGCAGAGGGCGAAGCCAAAAGGTTTGAGATTTATAATCCATTTTCTGCCGATTTCAGTCATCATGATGTGTACAGCCAAGGGACGATTCAGCCAGTTGATGCTGCGCCCGGCATGCTGGATATCAGCCGCTTGAAGGAAAACAGCGGCTTCCTGATGGATCAGCAGCAAATTGAAGCCATCACTCAGAACGATACCGTTCAATACAGTGAGCACATGAAAGGAATTGAGCGTATTTACGCCTCAGCAGGACGGATGCTGGCAGACATATCAATTCCATTGACAAACCAAAAAGAATCCGCCCGATTCGGCCTCCCTCCCTGTGTGATGCAAAGTGTGACAGAGGCATGCGCGCTGCTTGGCGGCAGAGAATATAAAACGCTCGCCCCGGTTTCATTGGACGAGCTTTTGTTTTATGAATCTTGTCCTGACAAGGTATGGGCCGAGATACAAGAGAAGGCGGGGAGCTTTTATATTGATTTATGTGACGAAGAAGGGAAAATATGGGCTTCCCTGTCAGGGTTGAAGCTGCAGCCTGTCATCAAGACGGGCGATCCCGGAAAAACCAATGCCGAACACCGCAGTGAACGTTTGTATGAACAAACGCTTCTTCAGCTCAAAACGCTGTTTGCCTTGACTGCAAAAATTGCTGTTTCCAACATAGATACTGAAGAGCCGCTGGAAACCTACGGAATCGACTCAGTCACTGTGACGAAATTGAACCGCGAATTGTCTCTGCTTTTCGGTGACCTTTCCAAAACGGTTTTTTACGAATATAAGACACTGGGCTCCCTGGCAGCTCACTTTGTCACGGATTATCCGAATGAATGCCGAAAATGGACAAATGATGATGACCACCGTTCAGGCATATCAGAACAGGTTTTGGCAAATGAAGATTTTCCGGTGCTTCCGTCGTTTATCAAGCGAAAGAAACGACCTGCTTTTTCCAATGAGAACCAGACAAAAGAAGGGATTGCGATTATCGGAGTCAGCGGACGTTATCCGCAAGCTGAAACACTTGAAGCGTACTGGGATAACTTAGCGGCCGGAAAAGACTGTGTGACGGAAATTCCCGAAGAGCGCTGGGAAAAGGACAAGTACTACAACCCTGATCCCGAAGCGGCCGTGAAAGAAGGGAAAAGTTACAGTAAGCGGGGCGGGTTTCTGAAAGATGCCGCTTTCTTTGATCCGCTGTTTTTTCAAATTTCACCCCGTGATGCTTTGAATATGGACCCGCAGGAGCGTCTCTTTATTGAAATGTGCTGGCAGGTGCTGGAGGATGCCGGTTATACGAAGGAACAGCTTGAGAATTTGTATAACGGCCGGGTCGGCGTTTTTGCGGGCATTACGAAAAACGGGTATGGAATTTACTGGAAAAACGGCGGCACCCTGCAGCCGAAAACGTCGTTCAGTTCAGCGGCCAACAGAGTTTCCTATTTTCTTAATCTGAAAGGGCCGAGCATGCCGGTCGACACGATGTGCTCGTCTTCGCTGACTGCAATTCATGAAGCGTGTGAAAACATCCTTCGCGGCGAATGCGACATGGCGATTGCCGGCGGTGTGAATGTGTATACGCATCCTTCGGCTTATGCGGAGCTCAGCGCCTATCGAATGCTTTCAAAAGACGGAACGTGCAAAAGTTTCGGTGAAGGCGGGGACGGATTTGTTCCCGGTGAAGGTGTCGGGGCCGTGCTGTTAAAGCCGCTGTCAAAAGCGATGGCTGATAAGGATCATATTTACGGTGTGATTCGCGGCACTCATATCAATCACGGCGGCAGAACAAACGGGTATACAGTGCCGAGTCCGAGCGCCCAGGCTGACGTGATTTCCGGCGCGCTTGAAAAATCGGGAATACATCCGCGGATGATCAGCTGTATCGAAGCCCACGGCACGGGTACTGAACTCGGAGATCCGATCGAGATTGACGGTTTGACCCGCGCATTTCAAACGAAAACGTCAGATAAAGGCTTTTGCGCCATCAGCTCAGTTAAATCCAATATCGGGCATTTGGAAGCCGCGGCAGGCATTGCCGGTGTAACGAAACTGCTGCTTCAGTTTCAAAAACGACAGCTGGCTCCCTCTTTACATTGCAGAAAATTGAATCCGAATATTGCATTCGACCGGACGCCGTTTGCGGTGCAGCGTGAATTGGCAGACTGGAAACGGCCGGTCATTGAGGAAAACGGAGCGCAAAAAGAGATTCCGAGAATCGCGGGAATCTCTTCTTTTGGCGCGGGCGGGGCAAATGCCCACATATTGATAGAAGAATATATTGAACCTGATAGGGAGATTTATGAGCCATTCACAGATGAAGATCCCGCAGTCATTTTATTATCCGCCAAACAGGAGGCCAGCCTGAAGCAGCGGGCGCAGCAGCTTCTTCAAGCGATCAGAAAAAATGACGTCACAGACCGCAGCCTCCGGGATGCGGCTTACACCCTTCAAACCGGAAGAGAAGCGATGGAAGAACGTGCGGCGTTTATCGTGACGTCGACAGAGCAGTTAGCGGAAAAACTGCAGCGTTTTATTGACGGCGGGACAGACGGCTGCTTCAGGGGAAAAAGCAAACAGTATAAAGACATTCTAGCCGTTTTTAAGGATGAAGATATGCAGGAAGCCGTCCGTAAATGGATGAAAAGAAAAAAATTCGCGAAGCTTCTGGAACTTTGGGTAAAAGGGCTGAAGATTGATTGGTCAGAGCTTTATAACGGCAGCCTGCCGCATCGCATCAGCCTTCCAGGTTATCCATTTATAAAGGATCGGTATTGGCCGGACGATGCAGCGCCGGACAATGTTCGTGATGCTGAAACACATTCTGAAACATTTCGTGAAATCCGCTTTTTACAGAAAAGCTGGGCAGAAAGCAGCAGTGTTCCGGCTAAGGAAGTGCGGGGCGTCATCGGAATAGCTGCTGATCACCAGACAGGAAATTTAGCCGTTGAGCTGTCCCGTTATTTCCCCGAGTCTGAAATCATTGACGCTGCATCACCGGAAATATCCGGGGACGCGGCCCGATTTGGCGGTCTGATTGATGTGACCGGATGCGGGACGGAAATCAATCATGATGACGGCTGGATTCATCGTCTGCAGTCTCTCATTGACAACAGAAACCGCGGCCGAAAGCTTCAGCTGCTTTGTGTGACAAAGGGGCTTGAACCCTTTGCAAATGAAACGATAAATCTCTCAGGTGCAAAAAAGGCCGGATTGTACCGGATGCTCCAAAGTGAGTATAAGGATATCCGCTCGCGGCATATGGATGCAGAACGGACTGCCGAAGATCCTGAGCTGGCAAACCAGATCGCAGAGGAGTTTTTTCGCGATTCTGAAGACATCGAAGTGTGTTACCGAAACGGTGTGCGTTATCACGCGCGGTTAAAGGAAACAAACAGCTTAGCTGAAAAAGAATTTTCATTTCCGAAAGACCATGTGCTCTGGATCACCGGAGGAACCCGGGGACTCGGATATTTATTCGCCCGGCATTTTGCCGAACGATACGGAGTCACGAAACTCGTGCTTACCGGAAAAGAAACAATGCCTCCGAAAGCGGAGTGGGATGATCATATCAAACGGAATTCCCCGTTTTCCGATAAAGTGAGAAGAATCAGAGAGCTCGAACAAAAAGGTGTCCGAACGGAAGTGCTGTCTGTATCTTCCGGCCCTGAATATGAGCAGGCTGTCAGCCGGGTGAAAGAGAAGATGGGCCCGATTGGAGGCGTGATACACGCAGCGGGAGCCGTAGATCTCGATCATCCGGCCTTTATCCGCAAAACGAGAGAACAGATGATGACCGTGCTTGAACCTAAAACAGACGGACTGGACCTTTTGTATCAAGCGCTGCACAAGGAGCCTCTCCGGTTTTTTGCGCTGTTTTCTTCAGTGTCCGGCGTGATGCCGGAATTAGGAGCGGGACAAAGCGATTATGCCATGGCTAACGCCTATATGGATTATTTTGCGGCCGCAAAAGGTTTTCCGGTGCTGAGCATCCAGTGGCCGAGCTGGAAAGAAACGGGTATGGGCGAATCAAAAAGCCGGGCCTATCAGAAAAGCGGTTTAAAGAGCATCACTGACAGAGAAGGGCTGAGCCTGTTTGATGCCATCATGGCAGGCGATTGCGGATCTGTTATTATGCCGGCCGTCATTCACCCGGAAAAATGGGAGCCTGACCGTCTGCTGCTTTCATCCGGCCTTACTGAAACAAAGCAGCAGGAACAGGCCGATACAGAAAGCGTTGAGGAGTGGCTGACGGGCATTTGCTGCCGGGAATTAAGACTGGAGCCGTCAAGATTTGAATCTGATACACCGTTTCAAGATTACGGAGCCGATTCCATTATGCTTGCTCAAGTGTCCAGAGCGATCGGAAAGAGGATCAAAGCTGACCTTGACCCAGCGGTGCTGTATGAATACCCTACGGTTGCTGCGCTGGCCGGATGGCTTGAAACAGCATATCCGGAAATCAAAGCTGCCGTTTCAAAACCGGTTCAGCCTGAAATTCCGGACGTTCCCAAACAAACGGCAGCCGCTGTTATTCAGCCTTCTGGTGCTAGAGCGGCGCAGGACATTGCTGTGATCGGAATGTCCTGCCGTTTTCCGGGAGCTGAATCAATCGAAGCTTATTGGAAGCTGCTGTCTGAAGGAACGTCAGCCATTCAAAGGGTGCCGAAAGAGCGCTGGAAAACGGAGAAGGCGGATTATGCGGGCCTTTTACAAAATGTAACGCATTTTGACCCGGAGTTTTTCCTTATTCCGGAAGAAGACATCAAGGCAATGGATATCCAGTCCTTTCTTATATTAGAAGAAGCGCTTCATCTGTTCAGAGACAGCGGGTACTCGTTACAAGAAATGAAAGGCAGGTCAGCCGGTGTCTATTTAGGAGGACGCGGCGGCAGTATGCCTGACGAAAACCATCTGAAGCATGCAAAAAATCCGATAGTCGCCGCCGGCCCGAATTACTTGGCGGCCAATCTTTCTCAGTTCTTTGATTTGAAGGGGCCGAGTCTCGTTTTGGATACGGCCTGTTCTTCAGCGCTTGTCGGTATGAATATGGCGATACAGGCGCTCTCTTGCGGTGAAATCGACTCAGCGGTGGTCGGGGGAGTCAGTCTGCTGGAATCCGGTCAAACCCACCGGATGTTCGAACTTCGCAATCTGTTAAGCGAAGAGCCTGCGTTTCATATTTTTGACCGCCGCACCGGCGGCATTGTATTGGGAGAAGGCGTCGGAATGGTGTATTTAAAAACAGCGGCCCAGGCTGTAAAAGACGGGGACCGGATTCATGCGGTCATTAAAGGCATTTCCGTAAACAATGACGGCAGAACCGCGGGGCCTGCCACACCGAATATACAGGCGCAGAAAGAAGTGATGGCCAATGCGCTTGCCAAAAGCGGCAGAAAAGCGGAGGATATCAGCTACATTGAAGCAAACGGTTCAGGCTCTGAAGTAACCGACCTTTTGGAACTGAGGGCGATTGAAGCGGTCTACCGTATGCAAAACAGCGCGCCTTGTGAATTGGGATCGATGAAGCCGAATATCGGACACCCGTTATGCGCTGAAGGGATTGCCGGATTCATTAAAACAGTGCTTATGCTCTCGCGCCGAATGCGTGTGCCTTTCCTTTCGGGCAAAGAGCCGATGACGCATTACGATCTGTCCGCCTCGCCGTTTTATTTTTCGCACGTTCTGCGTGAATGGACGGATTCACCGCGGATTGCCGCCGTCAGCAGCTTCGCTGACGGAGGGACGAATGCCCATGTCATAGTGGAAGCCTGGGAGCAGGAGGCGTATACCCCGGTTAGAAAGCCTTTGCCGAGACAGGAATTAAAACGCCGGCCTATTCGTCCGGACAAAGCCGAAAGCCTGCATGAAAACACACATAAGTCCCGTCCGAATACGTTTTGGAAACAAATGAAGACTTACTGATTGCGCTGAAAATTGAACGTCGATATGGAGGAAGTTCATATGCAAGAGCAGCTTCTTATTAACAATCAGCATCCCGTTCTGAAACATCATAAAGCCTATGGAAAGGAACTGCTGCCGGGTCTGGCTTATATTGACCTGATCTATCAGACTTTCAGAGAAAACGGTTTTTTTCATGCCGGCCTTGAACTCAGGCACTTATCGATTTTTCACCCTTTAGCTCCTGAACAGGGAGAAACAATCCTGCTTTCCGTTGACTGTACAGAGAACGGCGAAGAGCAGTGGAAGGTAGAGGTGAAAGGGCAAAAACAAGGTGACGAAGCAGCAGAGACAAAGGTATATGCCGCGGCGCAAATGCATTCCGTCAAGCCCGCCGGCTTCCAAGAGAGCGTCCGGATGGATGCCGTAAAACAAACGGCGGCAGAAATACCGCTTGAGGACATTTACGCGGAATGCAGGGATCAAGAACTGGTTCATTCAGGAATGATGAAAGGCTGCGGAAGCGTCTACCAAACTGAAAAAGAGATTTATATTGATCTGTCGGTGCAAAAGGATCACCTGGAACATGCAGAAGAGGCGATGTTTCATCCCGCATTGATAGATGCGAGCAGCATCGGCTCCAATGTATATCTCGCTCCTTTGACGAGGGAGGAGGGGCAATTATTTCTGCCGCTGTTTTATGAATCGTTTTATTGCACCGAATTGCTGCAGACAACATGTATCACCAAGATAAAAAAAGAATCCGTCACCCGTAAGAAAGATCTCGTTTACGTGACAATGGAGTTTTTCAATGAGGAAGGCAGAAAAGTCGGCGAACTGAAAAACTTCGCCAATAAACTGGTGAGGGACCCGGAACTGATCAATCAGAAACGGCTAAAGAAAGAACCTGACGGGCGGAATGCCGTCCCGGCTCCGCAAGCGGAACCGGCGCCTTCTGAGCCTCGCCGTACGGAGGCTTCCGCCGGCCTTACTGAAGAGTGCATCCTTTATTTAAAAGAATTGCTTGCCGCCCGATTGAACAAACCTGTGAAAGAGATTGACCCGGATATCGGCTACTATGAAATGGGGCTGGATTCTCCGGGGCTGTTGGACATGGTAAAGGAAATTGAACGAAAAATCGGAACGCAGCTTCTGCCGACACTGTTATTTGAATACACGACAATCGCGGAATTGGCGGGATATTTGTGCGAACATTACGGAGCCGGTTTCGGCCATGCTCAAAGCGGGCATTCAAGTGCTGAGCCTTTGCACCGGGAAAAAAAGAGGACGACCCAAATCTGCGTGAAAAAATCGGCGTCAGCCGGAACGCAGAATGGAGATATTGCGATCGTCGGGATGGCGGGACGGTACCCCGGCGCCAAAAATCTTCGTGAATTTTGGACAAATTTAAAAAATGGAGAAAACAGCGTAACGGAAGTGCCCCGTTCCCGCTGGGATACGAGGACATATGAGCATTTGCGATCGCCGTCTGGCAAGCCGATTTCCAAATGGGGCGGTTTTATAGACGATCCGGATTGTTTTGACGCGAAATTTTTCCGGATTTCTCCGCGGGAGGCAGAAGCTAAAGATCCGCAAGAACGATTGTTTTTAGAAACATGCTGGGAAACGATTGAGGATGCGGGCTACACCCCGGAAACAATCGTTCAGCCGAAAGGGCCGAATAAGAGAATGAAAGTCGGTGTGTTTGCCGGGGTGATGCATATGGATTATTCTCTCGCCGGCGCTGAAGCTGCGGCTAAAGGGCTGGTCTTTCCTTATCCCTTGAACTATGCGCCGATCGCAAACCGGGTTTCATATTTTTGCAATTTTCACGGGCCGAGCATGGCGGTTGACACGGTGTGTTCGTCATCTTTGACGGCCGTTCATATGGCGGCGGAAAGTCTGAGACGCGGTGAATGTGAAGCAGCTCTTGCCGGAGGCGTCAATTTATCATTGCACCCGACAAAATATATCACATACGGCTTGATGGATATGCATTCGAGTGACGGGCTGTGCCGCACGTTCGGCGAAGGAGGCACAGGCTATGTCTCAGCTGACGGCATCGGAGCCGTGCTGCTGAAGCCGCTCCACAAAGCCGAAGAAGATAAGGATCATATTTATGCGGTGATAAAAGGCAGCGCCGTCAATCACGTGGGGACCGTCAGCGGGATTACCGTGCCGAGCCCCGTGGCGCAGGGGGATATGATAGCTGAATGTCTTGAAAAGACGGGGATCGATCCCCGGACGATTTCTTATGTGGAAGCGCACGGAACCGGAACTTCTTTAGGAGATCCGATTGAAATACAAGGTCTTGTTAAAGCTTACCGCACGTTTACGGAGGATCGGCAATTTTGTGCGATCGGTTCCGTTAAATCGAATATCGGACATGCGGAATCAGCTGCCGGGATCAGCGGGCTTCATAAAACGGTTTTGCAGCTGTTTCACAAAACGCTTGTCCCTTCTTTACACTCAGAGACGATTAATCCGTATCTCCGTTTAGAGGACTCGCCATTTTACGTGCAGCAAAAAACCGAGTCATGGAAAAAGCCGGCGTATACAGAGAACGGCCGTGAACATGCCTGCCCGAGACGCGCAGGCATCAGTTCATTCGGGGCGACGGGTTCAAACGTTCATCTCATTTTAGAAGAGTACAGGCCTAAAAACCCCGGTATTACGGAGGATCAAGAGAGACCGTATATCGTGCCTCTGTCAGCGAAAAATCCGGAGCGGCTGAAGGAATACGCTGCCCGCCTGCTGATGTTTCTCAAAGATAAAGCGCTTGAAGGAAGCGGTCCGCTTCATGACAAAATAGATACAATGCAAAATCAGCTGGAAAATGCGTTGCGAGGTGTTCTGGCCGAAGTTCTGCATGTTGCGGCCGGCTCGGTAGATGATGAACAGGATTGGAAGGAATTCGGCTTGGATGTCATGCAGCTGACACAGTTTTCTGAGCTGATGACGGATCAATACGGGCTGGCAATAGACATGACTGATCTCATACAGCATACTTCTGTCCGGACTTTAGCAGAATGTCTTACAAACGATGAGAAACATAAGAATATTCTTTCCGGTCTTTTCGGTCAGTCCGGCTTAGATAAGCAGCCTGATGAATCTTTTTCCCTGCGGTCACTGGCGTATACGCTGCAAACGGGACGGCTGGCAATGGAAGAGCGGCTTGTTTTTTTAGTGAACGATCAAGCAGACCTGATCAGGAAATTAACTGAATTTACAGAACAAAAACGGCAGATTGACGGCTGCTTTCAAGGGCGGTCTGACAGCGGAACGGAAATCAGGGGTTTCCTGAACGATGATCAGGATACGGAGGAGCTGATCCGAAAATGGATGGACAGCGGCACTTACAAAAAACTTGCGGAGCTGTGGTCAAAAGGATTTGAGATAGACTGGACGCGGCTGTATCGGGAGGAGAAACCGCGCAGGATGAGTCTGCCGACGTATCCGTTTGCAAAGGAACGATATTGGATACCGGAGCCCGATCATCCCGTCACTTCCGTAAATACAGAAAGCAGGCTTCACCCGCTGCTTCACCGCAATACATCAGATTTGCTAGAACAAAAATTCAGTACGATACTGAACGGAGATGAATTCTTCTTAGCCGATCATATCGTCCGAAACAAGCGTGTTCTCCCCGGGGCGGCTTATCTTGAAATGGCGAGAGCCGCGGCTGAACTGGCTGCCGCGCCGTTAGCCGCTGAATACACGGCTAAAACCGGCATTTCGCTGCGGTATATCAGCTGGATACGCCAGGCCGTTCACAAAAAAGAGACGCTGCGTATGACGACAGGGCTTTCTTTGGAGGATAACGGCAATGTTTCATTTCAAGTGTACAGCAGTGAAAATGATTCAGACATTTATTGTGAAGGCAGTGCTGTGATTGAGCCGCTGTCTGAGGCGCCGGTTTTGCATATTGAACAGCTGAAAGCGCGATGCCGCAAAAAAGTGCTGTCAAAAGAAGACTGCTACGTGGCGTTTGCAAAGGCGGAAATTGTATACGGACCTTCACATCAAGGAATTGATCATATTTATTGCGGGGAAAAAGAAGCCTTGGCTAAATTGGTGCTCCCTGCTTCCGTTTCTGATGAGGCCGAACAGTTTATGCTCCATCCGAGCCTGATTGATTCCGCTTTTCAGGCGGCCATCGGCGTTATGAATGAAGATCAAGCGGGTTATCCGGAGCAGCCGTTAATGCCTTTTGAATTGCATGAACTGACCGTTTTTCATCCGTGCAGTCCGAACATGTGGGCTGCCGTGTTTGTGACGCATGACACACTGGCTGTGCGAAGAATGGACATTGATATATGTGATGAACGCGGCAATGTGTGTGTAAGGATAAAAGGATTTTCTGCCCGGATGGCCGAAAGTGCGCCGGCCGTAACCGATAATAAGCAATACGATCTGCCGGGTAACCTTACCGGAGCCGTCAAACTGATGCAGGTATGGGACGCGGAACCGATAGACAACCAAACCCGCTTCCCCATTTCTGAAGCAAAAGCGGTCATCATAGGCGGTACAGACGGGCAGGCGGACGCGGTTTTACGATTGTTTCCTAAAGCTGTGCGATTTGATATCGGCCAAAGTGCTTCCGTTGAAGTGATATCTGATCGGCTCCGCCGTCTCGGTGAGATTCAGCATATGATCTGGTTTGCCCCTCAGCCGGCTGATTCTGACAGCTATGATCAAAAAAGCGGGGCGCTGCAAATTTTCAGAGCGGCCAAAGCTCTTATCGGTCTCGGGTATGGAAAAGAGCAGCTAGGGATGACGGTGATTACGCACCAAGCACAGCCTATCACCCAATATGATGAGGTGCGTCCCGCTCATTCCAGTGTGCACGGTTTCGTCGGGTCTCTCGCTAAAGAACATCCGAGCTGGCACATCCGTCTCGCCGATCTTGAAGACGGGGGGGATTTCCCCGCAGAAGACATATTCAGCCTGCCCCGCGACCGTACGGGTAAAGCATGGGTGCGCAGACATCAGGAATGGTACCGGCCTCAATTGCTTCCGGTCCAAAGCGGGCCGTCTGAAAGTGTTCCTTACCGCTATGGAGGCGTATATGTCATCATCGGCGGTGCGGGAGGCATCGGCGAGGTTTGGACAGATTATATGGTGACGACGTATAAAGCCCGAGTCGTCTGGATCGGGAGGCGGCCGCTGGACAGCCGGATACGCCAAAAAATAGACCGGTACCGGCCATCAGGCCCGGCTCCCGAATATATAGCCGCAGATGCTTCTGATCTTCCATCGCTTCAGCGCGCCTATGAACAGATTAAAAACACATACGGCACCATCAGCGGCGTCGTTCATTCAGCGATGGTATTTGCGAATGAAAGCGTAAAAGATATGGAAGAATCACAGTTTCACGCCGGCCTTGCGGCGAAAGTGGATATTTCCGTCAACATTGCCGAAGTATTTGCGAAAGAGTCTTTGGACTTTATTCTCTTTTTCTCTTCGGTTATTTCATATATTAAGAATCCGAATCAAAGCCATTATGCGGCGGGATGCGCATTTAAAGACGCATTTGCCCATGAGCTTTCCGGACGGCTGTCATGCCGGGTCAAAGTGATGAACTGGGGTTATTGGGAGCGGGCTGACAATCACATTTCTGAAGAGTTTGACAGACTGAGTGCAATCGGTCTCGGGCTGATCAGCCGGGCGGAAGGGATGCAGGCGCTGGAAACTCTGCTGACGCAGCCGATCTCCCGCATGGGGCTGATGAAGCTGACCAAGCCGATTCCGATCGAGGGAATGAACCCTCATGAATTTGTGACTATCTGATTGCCTGTCAAAATGACGGAGCAAATTTAATTTTCTTAGGAGGATAAGGTTTTGGGTAAGGGAGACAAACTAAAAGACCGTACACAGTTATCCTTAAGAACAGAAATAAGCAATCAAATGAAAGAATTGAATCGGCTTTTGCTGCAAGTGCTGCGGGTGACGCTGCGTTCAATGGGTCTGACCGGCGAAGCGCCGGCGGCTTCCTGTCTGCCTTTATATGAACGCTGGCTGGAAGAAAGCATCCGTCTTTTAGACAGCGATTTTAAAAGCGGTGAAACGGCCGCGGTTTGGGAAGAGTGGCATAAGAAGAAAAACGAATGGCTGAAAGATTCGGATATGAAAGCGCAGGTTCTGCTGGCGGATACCGTCATTCAAGCTTTGCCTGACATTTTAACAGGCAAAATAAAAGCCACTGACGTGATGTTTCCCGATTCTTCAATGGAGCTTGTTGAAGGAATCTATAAGCATAACATTCTCGCTGATTATTACAACGATGTGCTGGCAAATGAAGCGTGTATGTATGTGGAAAATGTAATGAAAAACAATCCTGATGCAAACATCCGTCTGCTGGAGATCGGAGCGGGCACCGGCGGAACGAGCAGCACACTGTTTAAAAAGCTCCGCCCCTATCAAAACCATATTCAGGAATACTGTTATACCGACTTGTCAAAAGCTTTTTTAATGCATGCCGAAAAGGAATACGGCGCGGACAATCCGTATTTGACGTATCAGCTGTTTAATGTGGAGCAGCCTGCGGCGGGCCAGGGATTACATCTGCGAACCTACGATATCGCTATTGCCGCAAACGTGCTGCATGCCACCAAAAATATCCGGAAAACCTTACGGACGGCAAAAGCCGTATTGAAAAAGGACGGTTTGCTGCTCGTTAATGAACTGGGCGGGCATACGCCGTTTACACATGTTACATTCGGCTTATTAGAGGGCTGGTGGCTGTACGAAGACGAGGCGCTGCGGATTCCGGGGTGCCCCGGTCTTTATCCGGAAACATGGAAATCCGTTTTAATGGCTGAAGGTTTTCATTCCATTCAATTTCCGGCTGAAAACGAACGTCTGCACACCCAGCAGATTATCACGGCGAAAAGCAACGGAGTCATCAGGCAGAGCAGGGAAGCTTACACCGCGCAAAAGCGCCAATCAAACGTACCGCAAACATCCTCTGATCGTCAGCTCCCCATCAAACAAGCGGGAGAGGGGCTTTCGGAAAAGACAGCGGCTTTTCTGATAAAGGCTGCGGCAAAAGTATTAAAAATGCCGGCAGAAGAGATAAATCCGCTGGCTCCTCTGGATGAATACGGCATTGACTCTATTCTGATCGTTCAGCTGACGAATGAGCTGCGGGATCTCGTCCCTGATATCAGCAGCACGCTGTTTTTTGAATACCGGACGATAGGAGAGCTTGCCGCATTCTTGGCTGAAACGAAGGAGCGCGAACTGCATGCGCAATTTTCTGAAGAAGTCCCTCATACTGAAGCGGCATCATCCGGCTCTTTGCTTGAAAAAAGCACAGAGTACCTGAAACAGATCGTCAGCGCCATCTTAAAGATGCCGATTGAGGACGTTCAAGCCCATACGCCCCTTGAAGAATACGGAATCGATTCCATCTTAATCGTACAGCTGACCAACCGCGTGCGGGAAGACGTTCCTGATATCAGCAGCACATTGTTCTTCGAGTATCCGACAATCGGCGGATTAGCGGAATATCTCGTCAGCTCAAGACAGGAAGATATAGCTGGGATTTTCAAGACAAATAAAGAAGCCGAAAAGGCGCAGCACACTTTAGAGAAAAAGCAAAGCCGCAAAAAAAGTGCCGGATTGACGAAGCGCCAAGCATCATCTTTTTCTGAAAAAGCGCCGCCCGCTTCCGAACCGCCGTCAAAACACCTTGAAGTGGCAATTGTCGGTCTTGCCGGGAAGTATCCCGGAGCTGAAAATGTTAATGAGTTCTGGGAACGGTTAAAGACCGGTGAACACGGAATCACCGAAATTCCGAAAGACCGCTGGGATTGGCGGGACTACTATGATGAGACAAAAGGTAAGGAAGGCCGGATGTATACAAAGTGGGGCGGCTTTTTAACAGACATTGATAAATTTGATCCGCTGTTTTTTAAAATCTCCCCGAAAGAAGCGGAGCGCATGGACCCGCAGGAGAGACTGTTTCTGGAAACCGCTTATGCGGCCCTTGAGGATGCCGGGTATACCCCTGATTCACTATGCGCCGGTAAAAAGGTTGGTGTCTTTGCGGGTGTCATGAACGGCAATTATCCGACAGGGGCCCACTACCACTTTATCCCGAACCGCGTATCCTATGTGTTTGATTTTCACGGTCCGAGCATCGCGGTCGATACCGCATGCTCCTCATCCTTAACCGCCATTCATCTCGCCGCAGAAAGCATCAGAACAGGTGCATCTGAATGTGCGATTGCCGGCGGCGTAAACCTGATTACAGATCCGGTTCATTATATCGGACTTTCTTCTATGAGAATGCTGTCACCGTCAAACGCGTGCAAAGCGTTCGGTGATAAGGCTGACGGGTTTGTTGACGGAGAGGGCGTCGGCTGTATCGTGTTAAAGCCGTTGAAAAAGGCTGTTGAAGATCATGATCATATATACGGTGTCATTAAAGGAAGCGCTCTGAACGCCGGCGGCAAAACGAACGGGTTCACCGTTCCGAATCCGAATGCACAAGGAGAAGTGATCGCAGAGGCGATGGAGCGGGCAGGGATTGACCCGAGAGCAATCAGCTATCTGGAAGCCCACGGCACCGGCACTTCCTTGGGAGATCCGATTGAAATCGCGGGGTTAACCAAGGCTTTCCACCGCTATACGGATGCAAAGCAATTTTGTTCCATCGGTTCTGTTAAATCCAATATCGGACACCTGGAAAGTGCGGCGGGCATTGCTGCGGTCACCAAAATTCTTCTTCAGATGAAACACGGATATCTGGTGCCGTCGCTGCATTCAAAGCAGCTGAACCCGGAAATTGATTTTGAAACTTCTCCTTTTATCGTGCAGCAGGAAACGGCGGAATGGAGACGGCCGGTCATAGAATCTGAAGGAGCAACACGGGAATATCCGAGAATCGCGGGTACATCTTCTTTCGGAGCGGGCGGGGCAAATGCCCACCTGCTTATAGAAGAGTATGAACCGGCTGAAATGACTTCGGCGGACTCCGGCCGTCCGGCGCTTTTTGTTTTATCGGCAAAGGATAAAGACCGCTTGCGAGAGCAGGCTCTGTTGCTGTCGGATGCCGCCGGAAACGGAACAATTACAGATGCAAATCTGCTTGACGCGGCATTTACCCTTCAAGTCGGCAGAGTCCCGATGGAAGAACGGCTGGCGGTGACAGCGGACTCTGTTTCTGAATTGGAACAGAAGCTGACTGCTTTTCTGAATAATGCCGGTTCTGTAAGCGGGGTGTTTACGGGCCGGAGTGATAGTGCTGTCACGGAGACGGGAGGCACAGTCAGTGAATGGATGGAAAAACGTCAATTTGACAGTCTTTTGAATGCCTGGGTTCACGGGGCGCCCGTCGATTGGCCATCTTTATATAAAGGCGCGCTGCCGCATCGTATCAGTCTGCCGTCTTATCCATTTGCAAAAGAAAGCTACTGGATGAAGCGGGAAGAACCAAAAACAGGAACAACTGAATATGTGCATCCTTTCCTGCATGAAAATACGTCAACCTTGGCGGAGCAAAGCTATCATACATCTTTTACAGGCCGGGAACACGTTTTCCAGGATGTGAGCGGGGAGCGGGTTCTGTCGGCAGCCGTTTATTTAGAAATGGCGCTTGCGGCTTTTCATCATGCGGCAGACAGCTCTGAAGAAAAAGAGATATGGATCCGAACGGCGGCATGGACTGACCCGATTACCGGCGGACATCACGGTGCGGGCGTCAATCTCTCCCTTCTGTCTGAAGACGAGGAAGGCATCCATTATGAAATATACAGTGACGAAGAGAAGCTGCATCATTATGGAATCATCGGACAAGGGAACATACAGCCATCCCGCGTGCTTGATATTGCCTCCTTACAAAAAGACTGCCGCCCGCTGTCATTCGATTATGAAACACCAGGCACATCAGGTGTAACGATCAGTAAGGAGTTCCGCACCGTTGAAAAGCTTTATGCGGGAGAAAGTGCGGTTTGGGCGAAGCTTGCTCTCACAGATGAAAGCGGCCGTAATCCGGGATATCATCTGCCGCCGGAATTTCTGGACGCAGCTTTTCATGTCCTGGCAAAAACGGAGCCGTCAGTCCATATCGTGCCTGAAGCGGTTGAAGAACTGCGCGTCATGCGTCCGTGCTCATCCGGCATGTGGATGTATATTAATAAAAAGAATCAAACCGGCTGTGACATTCAATTTTGTGACGAAACCGGCACTGTCTGCGCAGAAATCAAAGGGATAAGAATGAGACAGCCGTCTCAGCAGGATCACGGGCAAGAGGAACAATCCGAGATGATGATATTTGAAGAAATGTGGACTCAGCAGCCTCTGAAGAAATCTATTCATGAAGAGCTGAAAACGGTCATCTGTTTTCTTACGGGAGAAGCTGCCAGAAAGCATGCTTATCAGTCTTTACAAACCCTTTATCCGGAAGCCGGCGTGTTTTTTATTTCACAGGGTGAGGAAACTCAAAAGCTTTCAAACACGCATTATCAAATTAAAATCACTGACGGACAAGCATATCAAGAAACGTTTCGGCATATTGAAACGGCTGCAGGCAAAGCGGATGCCGTTTTATATGGATGGCCGCTTGAAGATGAAAAGGCCGTGAAAGACTATTCCGTTCTGTATCATGTGATCCGCGCAGCTGCTTCTTTGCGTTCTAAACCGAGGCGGATCCTTCTTTCCGCTCAGTGCGGGAGCGATACCGATATCAGTTACGCCGAGTCATGGATCGGCCTGGAACGGTCGCTGAAACTGATCTTGCCGGAGACGGATACGGCCGCGGTTTATTTTGAACAAAAAGGACCGTTTGAAAAACTGATCCATAACGTATGTGAAGAACTTCACAGCGAGTCGTTCGGCAGTGTCATGTACAGTGGGGAAATCCGCCACGTCATGGAAATGAAGCAGACGGATATCGCCCCTGTTGAGAAGCGTGTGATAAAGAGCGGAAAAACGTACTTGATTACCGGCGGATGCGGGGGTTTAGGCTTGTTATTTGCCGGATATTTCACTGAAAAAGGATCGGTTACGCTCATTTTGACGGGGAGATCAGCGGCAGCCGGCCCGGTGCTGAACAAGATAAAGAGATTGGAAGAATCAGGCGCCAAGGTGTTTTACGTGCAGGCGGATGCCGCAGATCAGGCCCAGATGGAGAAAGGTTTGCAAGAAGTGAAAGAGAAAGGATGCGGGCCGATTCACGGTGTCATTCACGCTGCAGGTCTTCAAGGCACTGAAAGCATTCTGGAGAAAGATCTGCAAACCTTTCAGCAAGTCTTATCGCCAAAAGCGGACGGCACCGCGGTGTTAGATCAGGTTCTGTCACGGGAGCCGCTTGACTTCTTCTGTTGTTTCTCTTCTTCTTCAGCGATTTTAGGAGACTTCGGTTCTTGTGACTACGCGATGGGGAACCGCTTCCAAATGGCTTTTGTCCGTCACCGGGATAAACTTGTGAGCCTCGGACTCAGAAGCGGCAAGTCACTTGCAATCAATTGGCCGCTTTGGAAAGAAGGGGGGATGCATGTCGGCACGGCGGAAAGCACCGATATGTATTTAAAATCAAGCGGACAGCGTTATTTATACACTGAGGAAGGACTCGAAGCTTTTGAAACATTGTTAGTCCAGCCGTCCAGCCAGTATCTCGTCCTGGCCGGTTTTCCGTCGAGGGCCAAACGCTTCCTGCAGATAGATCAAGGCGAACGGCCGATTTCGGGTTCTGTAAACAGGAACGTCCCGTTTTCAGGAAGGCGGAGTGAAATGAAAGGCTTTACACTGGAAGAATGCGTAAGCTGGGATGTGAAAGAACTGGCGGCGGGGCTTTTGAAAATAGACAAGAACAGACTGACGGACGCTGACAATCTGGCTGATTTCGGCTTTGATTCTATCAGTTTGGCGGAATTCGCCTCTTCTTTGTCCGCCCATTACGGAATTGAAGTGACACCGGCCCTGTTTTTCGGACATTCCACACTGGAGAAGGTCGTCCGCTATTTTCTGACGGAACACCAGTCCGTCATGGAGCATGTCTATGAAGAAAAGAAACCTGAATCCGCAGATCAATCTGTCTTTGAAAAGGCAGGAACGGAAAAGCGAAAGAAGCAGAGGGGAAGAAATAAGCTGAACGCCGGAACCGAGGGCAGTCAGGCAGCTGATTCCATTGCCATTATCGGCATGAGCGGCCGATTTCCTCAGGCGCGCACGGCGGACGAGCTGTGGGACATTCTGTTTCAGGAAAAGGACGTTGTCGCACCGGTCGCAAAAAAAGGCTTCACAAGTTCAAAATGGAAACTCGGCGCTGTACCGGGGGCGGACGAATTCGACCCTTTATTTTTTGAAATATCGCCGAGGGAAGCTGAAACGATGGATCCGAAACAGCGGCTGCTTCTTCAGGAAGCGTGGAGGGCCCTTGAGGACGCCGGCTACGGCGCCAGTCACATCAGGCAGCAGACGATCGGTATGTTTGTGGGGGCGGAAGAAGGAGATTATCACCTTTTAACACGGGACAAAGGCAATGTCACGTCTCATCATAACGGTATTTTGGCGGCGCGGCTGGCTTATCACTTGAATTTATCCGGTCCTGTGATGGCGATAAATACAGCATGTTCTTCGGGGCTCGTTTCTGTCCATCAGGCGGTATTAAGCCTGCAGAATAAAGAGTGCACAACAGCTGTTGCGGCCGGGGTGAATATCATGAATACCCCGGACTTTTTTGAAACGATAGATAAAGCCGGAATGCTGTCGGAAAACGGGACATGCTTCGCGTTTGATAAAAGGGCTGACGGCATGGTTCCGGGGGAAGCGGCCGCGGCGGTTGTTCTTAAGCCGCTGAGAGAGGCGGAAAAAGATGGTGATCCGATTTACGGGGTGATTCGGGCGAGCGGCATCAATTATGATGGGAAAACAAACGGAATTACCGCTCCGAGCGGCGTCGCGCAGACCCGGCTGCTTACTTCCGTTTATGACCGGGGGCGTATCAACCCTGAAGATATCGAATATATCGTCACACACGGTACAGGTACAAAACTCGGTGATCCGGTGGAAATTAACGCGCTTTATGACGCATTTTCTGCCTATACAAACGAAGAAGCTTTTTGCGCGCTCACATCAATTAAAACCAATATCGGCCACACGTTTGCCGCGTCAGGCATTGTCAGTTTGATCAGTCTTTTACAGGCGTTCTCCCGTGAAATGATTCCCGCCAGTCTGCATTGCAGCGGGGAAAACCGCTATATCAACTGGGAGAAGAGTCCTTTTTATGTGAATAAAACGGGTAAAGCGTGGCCTTCTCTGCCGGGTAAAAACCGAATGGGGGCAGTCAGCGCATTCGGGATGAGCGGAACAAATGCCCATATCGTTATGGAAAGCTATAAGCGCAGCGCTTCACCTCATCCGGATGCCCCTGCATATTTACTGACTTTGTCTGCAAAAACAAAGGAGGCCCTTCAGGAAAAAATCGAAGATATGATCACTTGGGCGGAAAATGGCGGACTGAAAGAAAATGATCTAGCCCAGCTCAGCTATACGTTGTTAAAAGGACGGCATCACTTTAACCATCGCGCCGCCATCGTAGTGCAAGATGCTGATGACGCAGTGTATGTATGGAAGCAGGCAAAGCTTAATGAACATCATCCTTATGTGTTTTCGGGAAAAGTACCGCAGCACTTTGCAGGCCGTCAGCATATTCAGGAGCACATAATAGAAGTGCTCGGCAAGTGCAGCGCCTCATATTCTGACCATAGAAAATATCAGGAGCTGTTATGCGTGCTGGCAGATTTTTATTGTCAAGGTTATGAAATCGAAGGGGACTTGCTTTATGGCGGACCTTTGCCGCGAATCGGCAATCTGCCGGGTTACCCGTTTGCCAGGCAGACGTATTGGGCGTCCGATCGTCTTCAGAGAGAGCTTGAAAGCCGGAATTCAGCTGAACGCGAAAAGCTCCACCCGCTGCTCCATGCGAATACATCGACCTTTATCGCCCAGCGTTTTACTTCTGTTTTCTCAGGGCATGAACCGTTTTTTGCGGATCATATCGTCAATGGAAAACCGGTGCTTCCGGGCACGGCTGCTTTAGAAATGGCCCGGGCCGCCGTTACACTTGCCGCCGAAGACTTGCCCGGCGGGAAAACGGGTGTCCGGCTCAAACAGATTGTTTGGCTCCGACCGGTGACGGCGCTTTCTGAAGGGGTTACGCTTCATGTAAAGCTTCAGCCGGAAGAAAACGGAGACATCGCTTTTGAAGCGTATGCCGAAGGGGAAGAGCCGCTTGTCTTTTTCCAGGGAAAGGCCGTGCTCGAAGAGACGGAGCGTGCTCCTGTTCTCGATGTGGAAGCTGTTCAGGCGCGCTGCGGCGGACGGCGCATGTCAAAGGCTGAGTGCTATGAAGCGTTCGACAGCCTCGGCATCACCTACGGACCGTCTCATCAGGCGCTTGACGCCGTCTATGCCGGAAACGGAGAAGTGCTCGCAAAGCTCATTCTCCCGCCGTCCGCCCGCGAAGAAAAGGAGACGTTCATCCTGCATCCGAGCATGCTGGACGCCGCCCTTCAGGCTTCTATCGGTCTCGTGCTCTCAGACGGTTCTGCATCCGGACGGCCGTTCCTGCCGTTTGCCCTCCAGGATATGCAGGTGTTTTCTGCGTGCCGTGAGACGATGTGGGCGGTGCTTTCCTCAGCGGACGGCGCCTTTCATATTGAGCTGTGTGATGAAAACGGCGCGGTATGTGTCCGATTGACGGGGCTCACCGCCCGTTTTCTGGAAGAGGACACGGAGGAAAAACCGCTCTTGCTTCAGCCAAAGTGGCAGGAATCACCGCCGGATGAAGGCGGCGGACAAGAAGAGTCTTTCAGATACGTGACGCTGTATGGCGGAATGAACGCTGAGGACATAAGCGGCGCCGTATGTGCGGCGGACGGCGAAGGTCCGATTGAAGACCGTTATGACGCCTGCGCGGCGGAGCTGTCAGCGATCGTCACGCGTCTTATCAAAGAAAAACAGAAGAAAAAAACGCTGATCCAGCTTCTTGTCCCCGACAGGGGGGAAGACAATGTATTGGCGGGGCTGGCCGCTTTTCTGAAAACAGCTCACCTTGAACATCCGAAGCTGTACGGCCAAGTCATCCAAGCCGATCCGGACGAGTCAGCATCAGCGCTTCTTGCCAAGCTGAAAGAAAACCGGGCCCATCCTGAACAAGCGGAAATCCGTTATGAAGGCGGCAAACGTCTCGTCAGAAACTGGCGTCATCTGCCTGCCCCTCAAAGCGGCACCGTTCCGTGGAAAGACGAAGGGGTTTACCTCCTCACCGGGGGAGCGGGCGGCATCGGCCTGATTTTCGCTGAAGAAATAGCCTCCCGCGTCAAAAACGCCGTCCTCGTTTTAACGGGGAGGGCGGAAGCGCTTGATGAAGAGCGCTCCGCCCGCTTACGGCGCTTGGCAGCGACGGGTGCCCGCGTACTGTATCAACCGGTAGATGTGACAGACAGGGCGGCGGTCATCGCCCTCGTCCGCGGCATACAGGAGGAGCATGGAACACTCGACGGGATTATTCACGGCGCCGGCGTGATCGCTGACAATTACATTCTGAACCAGACAGAAAACGAACGGAAGGCCGTCATGGCGCCGAAAGTGAAAGGGCTTATCAATCTTGATGAAGCAGCGAAAGATGTGCGGCTGGACTTTTTCATCCTGTTTTCTTCCTTGGCGGGAGGCATGGGAAATCCGGGACAGGCCGGTTATGCGGCAGCCAACGCATTTATGGATGTTTATGCAGCCCGCCGAAACCGTCTCGTGCGGGACAACAAGCGGAGCGGGCAGACCCTGTCCGTCAACTGGCCGCTTTGGGAAGAGGGCGGTATGCGCGTGGACAAAGAGACCGAACGGCTGATGTACGAACAGACCGGAATGAAAGCCATGCGATCGGCCTCAGGCATCCAAGCGCTTTACGCCGCTTTTGCCTCCGGAGAACACCAGGTCATGGTGGCAGAAGGCGACGAAAAACGGATTCGCAGCCATATTTTCGATCTGGGCGAAGAACAAAGCGCCGCCGGAAAAGCTCCGGCAGTGGCAGATGCAAGAGATCTGAAAGATCAGGTTCAAGAGAAACTAAAGCGGCATGTATCAGATCTTTTAAAGGTAAGCATGAAAGATATTGAGGCTGACAGCGAACTGACGGAATACGGATTTGATTCGATCATTTTCACTGAATTTACAAATCTATTAAATCGGTCTTATCAGCTTGAGCTCAGCCCGACTATCTTCTTTGAATTTCCAACATTGCGCAAACTGAGCGGCCATTTGATATCTGAATGGAAAGAAGCATTCAGCGGCTTAGAAAGAGAGAGTTTAAAAACCGCTCCAAAAGCCGGAATAAGAAAAGCTGAAGCTCCGGCGGCCGTTCATGTCAAGCGGGAAACGCCCGTGTCCGTAAAAGGAAAATCAGAAGAAAAAACCGAACCGATAGCCATTATCGGAATCAGCGGTATTTTTCCGCAGGCGAAAGACATAGATGAATTCTGGACACGTTTACAAAAAGGGGAGCATTGCATCACAGAAATTCCCCGAGATCGCTGGGATTGGCGCGAATATTACGGCGATCCGGCAGCGGATGCAAATAAAACGTCAATTAAATGGGGCGGTTTTATAGATGGAATCGCCGGGTTTGACCCGCTGTTTTTCGGGATATCTCCGAAAGAAGCTGAAATGATGGATCCTCAGCAGCGTCTATTAATGATGTATGTGTGGAAAGCCATTGAAGACGCGGGGTACTCAGCAAAACGGATTGCCGGAACAAAAACCGGCATTTTCACCGGCACATTGGGAAGCGGATATCAAACCTTAATCAATAAGGCGGGTCTTCCTCTCGAGGGGTATACGATGACCGGAATCGTGCCGTCCGTCGGGCCGAACCGGATGAGTTATTTTCTTGATATCCACGGGCCGAGCGAGCCGGTAGAAACCGCTTGTTCAAGCTCTTTAGTCGCCATTCACCGCGCGGTAAAAGCCATTGAAACGGGAGATTGTGATATGGCGGTCGCAGGGGGCGTCAACACGATCGTCACGCCTGAAGGGCATATCGGTTTTCAAAAAGCAGGCATGCTCAGTGAAGACGGGCGCTGCAAAACATTTTCCGATCAGGCTGACGGTTATGTCAGAGGAGAGGGTGCCGGCATGATTGTCTTGAAAAAGCTTTCAGAGGCTGAGCGTGACAGGGATCACATCTACGGCCTCATCCGCGGTACAGCGGAAAATCACGGCGGACGCTCAGCGTCACTTACCGCGCCGAATCCGCATGCTCAGACGGATGTGCTGAAAAGCGCTTATCAAAAAGCCGGTATTCACCCGTCAACCATCACTTATATAGAAGCGCACGGAACCGGAACGGCACTCGGCGATCCGATTGAGATCAATGCATTGAAAAAAGCTTTCCAAACAGACGGGGCGCCGGGCGGATATTGCGGGATAGGCTCAGTGAAGACAAATATCGGACATTTGGAGCTCGCAGCAGGTATTGCGGGCGTTATCAAAGTATTGATGCAGCTGAAACATCGGACGCTCGCCAAAAGTCTGCATTGCGAGAACATCAATCCCCATATCAAATTGAAGGACAGCCCGTTTTACATTGTGACAGAAACAAAGGAGTGGGAAGCGCTGCGTGATGAAAACGGCCGGGTCCTGCCCCGCCGGGCGGGTGTAAGCTCATTCGGTTTCGGAGGTGTCAATGCGCATATCGTTATTGAAGAATACATGGGCAGAAGTGAGACGGAACAGCAGGAAACCCGTGAGAAAGCGTCATCTCTTTTTGTTTTGTCGGCTAAAAATGAAGAGCGGCTGAAAGAAAGAGCGCGTCTCCTTCGCGACTTTATCAAAAACGGATCATCCCGCCATATCGATCTTGCAGATGCCGCATACACACTGCAGACCGGACGGGATGCGATGGAAGCGAGGCTGGGAATCATTGCAGGCTCCGCAGAGGAACTGACTGAAAAACTGAACTCGTTTTTGATGGGAAAAAACAGCGAAGATATCATCAGCGGCCGTAAAAAACGCGAGAATAACACGATCTCCATGTTCTCAGACGATAAAGACGCTGCTGACCTCGTCAGCGCCTGGCTTGAGAAAAAGAAATACAGGAAAGTGCTGCGGCTCTGGGCAAACGGATTTGACACGGATTGGGAGCAGCTGTATACGGACAGGAAGCCGCGCCGCATCAGCCTGCCCTCCTATCCGTTCAGAGCCGACCGCTATTGGGTGCCGAAACGGGAGCAGCTGCCGCTTTCGAATCAAAAAACAGTATTATTGCAAAAAACATGGGAACCGTGCGAGGCAGTGTCTTCATCCGAGCCGTTCAACAACAAAATAGCGCTCATCGTCTCTGAAGATACAAAAGACCTTGCCGCCGAGGTGAAAAAACAGCTGAATGATGCTGACATTGTGCAGGAAAATCAGCTCATCTCTTTCTTACAGGGTCCGAACGCGGCCATCTATTCCGGGTTTATTGACTTCACCGGCTGCGGCTCCCGACAAAAGCGGCAGGACATCAGCTGGGTGGCATCGCTGCAGCAGCTGATTGAATACGGCCGCGGACAAGAAAACATGAAAATGCTTTACCTTACAAAAGGGCTTGAAGCCTTCAAAAATAAGGCTGCCGTTATGCATGGTATTGAAAAAGCGGGGCTTTATCGCATGCTGCGGCATGAATACAGCCATATTCTCACCTGTCACGCCGATATTGATCCTGAAGGGCCGCTGGAGCAGACAGCCGCTTTTATTAAACAAGAAATTCAATCAGACTTAACGGAGTCTGCTGTTTGCTATAGGGACGGCATGCGCTTCAGCTATGTTCTTCGGCAGACTGATCAGATTGAACCAGAAGCCGTGCAAACAGACCGGACTGCGTTTCCAAAAGACGCCGTCCTGGTGATAACCGGAGGAACGCGCGGACTCGGCGCTTTATGCGCCAAGCATTTCGTTTCCGCATACGGTGTGAAGAAACTGCTTCTGACAGGCAGAAAGGAGCTGCCGCCGAAAACCGAGTGGGATCTTGAGCAAACAGACCCTGTCGTTTCGGAAAAAATACAGCTTATCCGGCAGCTGGAATCACAAGGCGTAAAAGTGTGCGTCTCAGCAGTTGATCTGACGGATAAGCAGGCCGTCGGACGGCTTATAAAAGAGGTAACCTCAACGCTCGGACCTGTCGGAGGCATTCTGCATTGCGCGGGAATTGCGGACCGTGAAAACCCTGCTTTTCTCCGCAAATCCAAAGACAGTATTGCGCGGGTGCTCGCCCCGAAAGCAGACGGCCTTCACAGTCTGTATGAGAGTGTAAAGGATGGTGCGCCGGCATTTTTCGTCCTGTTTTCATCTGTCTCGGCAGCCGTCCCGATTCTTGCGACGGGTCAGAGCGATTATGCGATGGCTAATTCTTTCATGGACTATTTTGCAGAAAACAATGAGAGCGGTATCATTAGCATACAATGGCCGGCATGGGATGAGACGGGCATGAGCAGGGATACAAAAAGCGGGATGTATCAGCAAACGGGATTGCTGCGGCACTCTGACGCGGAAGGTCTCAAGATGCTTGATTACATTTTAAGAGAAAGACCCGGAGCTGTCGTGCTGCCGGCACAAGTGAAACATGATTGGGACATCAAAGCGCTGGAAAACGCCAAGCCAGCCGCCAATAAAGGAATGAAAGCAGCTTCCAAACCCCCTGAAACCAAAAAACGGGAACATAACCGGATTGATATTCAATCTTGGCTGAGGTCGCTTTTGGCAAAAGAGCTGAGTATCGATGAAACGCATATGGATATCGATGTGCCTTTTCAGGAATACGGAATGGATTCTATCTTTCTGGCGCAAGTGCTGACAAAGATCGATCAAAAACTGCCGTCCGTTTCAATTGATCCGACTGTCCTTCTGGAACACCCTACCATAGAACAGCTCGCGGATTATTTAGCCGCACATTGTCCGGAAGCTTTTTCGGCAGATGCAACAGTTCCCGCGGAGAAGGTCCCTTTGCAGAAGACGCTGAAACGGAGCAAAAAAACGGCAGATAACCCCGGGAAACGGGGAAAGGTTGCGATCATCGGCATGGCCTGCCATTTTCCAAAAGCGGGGGATATAAGAGAATTTTGGAAGAATCTCCGCAGCGGAACGGATGCCGTCACTGAAGTTCCGCCGGACAGATGGAACGCCGGGGAACACTATCAGCCGGGTGAATATCAAGAAGGAAAAAGCATCAGTAAATGGGGCGGTTTTATTCACGATATTGATCAATTTGATCCGGAGTATTTCAATATTTCAGAAACGCTGGCACCGATGATAGACCCGCTGCAAAGGCAGTGGCTCGAAGTGAGCGCGGAAGCTTTGGCCGATGCCGGTTATCAAAAAGAGGATCTCTGGGGCCGCCGTATCGGCGTTTTTGCCGGTGCAAGGGCAGGTGCGTTTCATCAGAAATTTCAATATTTGCAAAAAGACGCGATTATTGGCGCGGGGCAAAATTTTATTACCGCACACATGGCGCACATTTATAACTTTACAGGGCCCAACCTGGTCGTGGATACGGCCTGCTCCAGTTCGCTTACGGCAATTCATTTGGCCGTGCAGGCCATTCAAAATGGAGAAGCGGAAGCGGCCTTTGCGGGCGGGGTTGACATTTTGCTTGATGAAAAACCTTTTCTCACAATGAGCGCGGCGAGAATCTTATCGCCAAATGGCCGTTCAAAATCTTTCGATGCCGATGCGGACGGAACAGGAATCGGAGAGGGCTGCGGTGTGCTGATGCTGAAGCCGCTCGAAAAAGCGATAGAAGACGAAGATAAAATATACGGCGTTATTGACGGCTCTGCGATAAATAATGACGGCAGCACAATGGGCGTGACGACGCCGAATCCCCGGGCGCAGCAGGACTTGATTGAGCAGGCGGTTCAATCAGCGGAAATCGATCCGGACACCATGACATACGTAGAGACGCACGGAACCGGTACATTGATCGGCGACCCGATTGAATTAAAGGGATTAACCAATGTCTTGTCTGCTTATTCCGATGAAAAACAATTTTGCGGTGTAGGAAGCGTCAAAAGCAATATCGGCCACTTGCTGAGTGCGGCGGGCGCGGCGGGAATCATCAAAGTTTTGCTGGCGATTGCCAATGAAGAACTGCCGCCGACTTTGCATTGCCATAAACCGAACCCCCGCTTCCAATTTAAAGATTCTCCGCTTTATCCTGTGCTTGAGCTGAAGCGGTGGAACGGAAAAAAAGAGATACTCAGGGCCGGGGTCAGCGCGTTCGGTTTGGGCGGGAATAACGCCCATATCATTGTCAGCAACGAAGGAATTCCGAAAGAGCGAAAAGCGGCCATGGAACCGAAAGGCGGCCAGACAGTATACCGAAAACAACGGTATTGGCCTGAAAAAGCACAGTTGTCCGAAGCGGAAGAAAATGAGGCGGGCACAGAAGCAATGTTTGAAATAAGCGAGGTGTGATAGATTGGCAGTTGCCACCGATCAAGTCAAAACGTTCCTGCAGAAAATCAGCCATACGAATTATATCGTCCGGGATCATCGCGTTCATCAAATCCGCGTCCTCCCGGGCGTGACTTTAATAGATATGCTGTATCGGCTCGCCGCCGGGTATCTCGGTGAACGGCCTATAGAATTAAGACAGATTATTTTTAAGCAGCCTGTTGTAACATCTGAAGAGTTTGATAAACACCTGTATGTGACCTTTACGCCGGCGCGTGACAGCTGGAAAGTTGAGATTACTAGCGAAAAAGCAAAAAACGGCACACCGCTTGGCGGAAACCGGGATGAGAATATGGAATGCCAGCTTTATTTGCAAGAAGACACGCCGCGGGCAAAAGAACTGAATATTGAAGCGTTCATGAAAAACGCAAGCCGAAAATGGGACATGCATGACATTTATGGAATTGCAAGAAGAAGCCATATTGAGCATGGCGAGTTTATGAAAAATGAAGGGGCCGTTTATCAGCTTCAGGATAAAGAAGAATTAATGGAGCTTACTCTGAGTGATTTGGCTGAAGGATTCCGGGAGAAATTTAAGGCGCATCCGGCTTTTTTGGATGCGTCCACCCTTGCCGGCTCTTCCTTTGCATTGTCGGCCCAAAAGCAGAATGACACACCTTATATTCCTTTTATGATCAATCGTTTTTGCATGTATCAGCCGTTTCCGAAAACGATTTACACTTATTCTGCGAAAAACAGCCGCACTGAAAGCGGCGTATCAGATAGCGAACCTGATGTTTATTCGGCCGACTTCACGATTTACGACAGGGCAGGGAACGTATTGGCCGAATGTGAGAAACTGACAGTAAAAAGGGTCAGACAAGCGAATATGATTACCCATCTGATAGACAAAGAGAAGCCGCCTCAGCAGAACAGAAGCGGCCGTGGTGAGTCGGAAAATTCTGTGGCCGCAGAAGACGTGTCTGAACAGCAAACGCCGGAACAAAACATGGTGACTTACATAAAGTCGGAAATCGCCAGGCTGGTCAATCGTCCGGCACAGGATATTGATGTGAGGAAAGGCTTTTATGATATGGGGCTTGACTCGGCGCATTTGCTGAAGCTTGTAAAGATATTAGAGCAGACTTTTCAGCAGCAGTTTTATCCGACACTGCTTTTTGAATATTCATCTGTCCGCCGCCTTGCGGATTACCTTATCAATGAAGCGGGCTGTGTGCTGAAAGATTCGGCAAAAGAACGGCATACATCAGACGCTGACACTGCTGATGAGGTTCTGTTTTTTGAACCCGCCTGGAAAGATCATCCGCTGGAAACGGCGGTGCAGAACGGGCAAAAACACACCCGTCATCTCATTATCGCTGCCGATGCAGGACCCCGTCTCACCGGTGAACTCGGCACATATTGCCCGGAAGCGGAAGTGATAGAACTGAAAAGGGAGCATGAGGTTGCAGATGAGCAGTTTGGAGCAGATGCCGAGCGCATATTTCGTATGCTCAAACGGGAACTGACAGACCATCCGAAAGAACATACATTGATTCAGCTTGTATGCGCCGTTGAGAATGGAGCGGCATTGTCTTCCGCTCTCGGGGCTATGCTGAAAACGGCACATCTGGAAAATCCGGCTCTTCGCACTCAGGTGATCACCTTCTGTGACAAGAATGAGAGATTGCCGAGTGAGACGGCCGCAATCATTAGAACAGAAGCAGACTGCTCTCATGCAGGCTGCACAGACATTCTATATAAAGACAATATGCGGCAGATCAGATTGTTCGAACGTATTGAGAAACCGGACGGACAGACACAGTCTCCTTGGAAACAAAACGGCGTATATGTCATTACAGGAGGCCTCGGCGGTCTTGGATTTCTGCTTGCCCGTCACCTTGCAGAAAAAGAAAAGGTGAAGCTCGCACTCATCGGCCGTTCGCCGGAACAGTCTGAGAAGATCAGCAGACTGAAAGCATTGGGAGCAGCAGTTCTTTATGTTCAAGCGGACATCGGCAGCAAAGCCGAAACAGAGCGGGCATTTGCTCAGATTACAGAAACTTTCGGCCGGCTGACGGGCATTTTTCATTGCGCCGGTGTTTTAAAAGACCAATTTATCATCCAAAAAGACAGTTCTGACTTGAAGCGGGTGTTCCTGCCGAAAATCAGCGGCCTGATTCATGCCGATGAAGCTTCACGGCATGAACCGCTTGAATTTTTCGCCGCATTTTCCTCATTCTCGGCGTTGACCGGAAATGCGGGCCAGACAGATTATGCCGCAGCGAACGCTTTTATGGATGAATATATGAAATATCGCGATTGCAAAGCGGAAAAAGGCGAACGGACCGGGGCTTCTATGACGATCAACTGGCCTCTTTGGGAAGATGGCGGCATGCAGGTTGACAGTTTGATGAAAGAGATCATGAATGATGCAACCGGCACCAGCCCGCTTCCGGCCGGGGAAGGGATGGCTTCACTAGAATATATGCTGCGTCTCGGCAAGCTGCAATCCGTTATTTTATACGGGAAGGAGCCTGCTGTAACTGAAAGCATGGCCCGATTGGTTCCGATGGCAGACAAGAACCGCTCTTCATTATCCCATGCAGCTGTCAAGAGAAGAAGCCGAAAACAAGAGAGACACACAGAAGAGCACGATATTGCGGTAATCGGATTGGCGGGAAGATATCCGCAGGCGGGAAGCATCGATGAATTTTACCAAAATCTGCGCTCAGGTAAAGACTGCATCACAACAATGCCGAAAGACAGATGGAAAGGTTATCCTTTCTCATATGAAGCAGATCAGTTCTACCGTTACGGAGGATTTTTAGATCGCATAGACAGCTTTGATCCGCTGTTTTTCAATCTGACTCCCCGCCAGGCTGAAATGATGGATCCGCAGGCGCGGCTGTTTTTAGAGACGGCTTGGGAAGCTTGTGAAGATGCCGGTTTTTATCAGGACAGAACGGCGCGCGGGCCATCTTCACAAAAAAGAAAACGCGTCGGGGTATTCGCAGGTGTGTTTTGGAGCCATTATGAGCTGTTCGGCGCTGAAATCACACAGCGGGGCACACCGCTGTCTATGGGCGTGACGCCTGCCTCCGTTCCGAATATCGTGTCTCACTGCCTGAACTTTACAGGGCCGTCAATGGCTGTTGATACGATGTGCTCTTCTTCGCTCACATCCATACATTTGGCATGTGAAAGCATTAAAAGGGGGGAGTGCGAATTCGCCATTGCCGGCGGTGTTAATGCGGTCACACATCCGCATAAATATGCGTTTTTGGCGAATGCGGGATTTCTGTCTTCAGAAGGCGTCTGCAAAAGCTTCGCCGACGGCGGTGACGGCTATGTGCCGGGAGAAGGCGTCGGCGCCGTGTTGCTGACAACTGTTCAAGAAGCGGAAAAGATGGGCTGTCCGATATATGGCGTCATAAAAGGCTCTGCTTTAAACCATGTCGGAAAAACATCCGGTTTGACCGTGCCTGATCCGGCATCACAGGCGGAAGTCATTACAGATTCCTTTCAGAGTGCCGGCATTGATCCGGAGACATTGAGTTATATTGAAGCTCACGGAACGGGTACGTCTCTGGGTGATCCGATTGAAATTGAAGGGCTGAGCCGCGCTTTCCGCAAATGGACAAACAAGAAGCGGTTTTGCGCCATCGGCTCTGCCAAATCAAATATCGGCCATTTAGAAGGAGCCGCCGGAATCGCCGGATTAACAAAGGTGCTTTTGCAGCTGAAGCATGGAGAAATCTTTCCGTCATTGCACGCGGACACGCTGAATCCCCATATTCCATTTCCGGATACGCCGTTTTATGTGGCGGACCGGCTGGAAGAATGGGAACGGCCGTCACATCCTGACCAGCCGAGAAGAGCGGGTTTAAGTTCTTTTGGCGCCAGCGGGAGCAATGCCCATTTTGTCATAGAAGAATATCTGCCGCCGCAGGCTGAAAAGAAATCGCTGAGTATACGGGAAGACGAGCCGGTTCTGTTTCTGCTTTCGGCAAAAAATGAAGAACAGCTATTGGAATATGTCAAACGGTATGACCGCTTTTTACGGGAAAAAGAAGTCAACCTTAAAGACCTGGCCTACACGCTTCAAGCTGGCAGAGAAGCGATGCCTGAACGGCTGGCATTGATCGTTACATCCGTTTGCGGCCTTCAAGCGAAACTGAAGGATGTACTTGAACGAAAAACGGAAATTGAAGGGTGTTTCCGCGGACGTGCTCAAGATGACATTTCATCAAGGGGAATGGCCGAACTTTTGAAAAACAAGCAATATTCCAGATTGCTCACTGAGTGGGCAAAAGGAGCCGCCGTTGACTGGAACCAGTTATACGAAGGAGAGAAGCCGAAACGGGTCAGCCTTCCTGTATATCCGTTCGCGAAGGAGCGGTATTGGGTGCCTGTGCCTGCGGATATCCGGAAACAGACAGACGAACCGGCGGAAAACCAAAAGATCATTCTTCAAAAAGACTGGAAGCAGCAAGATCCGGCGGAGTCTGAAGCCTTATCAGGAACAGTAATGATACTTGCAACTGATAAGACGCGCCGATTGGCCGATGCTCTTTTTAAAGGAAACGGCCATATTGAAACGATCTGTTTCATCCATCAGGCAAAAGACGGCGCCGATTATTACGCTGCCGGATCGGGGCGAAACCTTTACGGCAGAGTGCGGGAGTCTCTAAAAAACAAACAGATACTCGGGGTCATCGACATAACCGCATATGATGCGGAATATGAACGGCGGGAAGATATAGAATACGGAAAGCTTGCCTTTTTACAGCAGGCTCTGGAATCATTCCGTCATAGCGGCGCTGTGTTCAGCCAAGTGACACACCGCCTCCAGCCTTTCAAGGAAAGTAAACCTCTGATGCAGGGGGCGAAAACGGCGGGGCTGTACCGGATGCTGGGCGCTGAGTATGCCAACATTCATTCTTTTACGATAGATAGCGATTGTGCGATTGAGCATACAGAAGAATTAAGCAGACAGATTGAGACTGAATTTTTACAGCCGCGGGCCAAAAGCGGCAGTGAATGCTGCTACAGGCTGAATCGCCGTTATGTGCCGTTTCTGAAGCAGGGTATGCATGTTACGGCGGTGCCTGAGCTTTCCTATTCGTCTGATGATGTGCTGTTAATAACGGGCGGATCGCGCGGGATCGGCGCAATTGCGGCGGATCATGCCGTTTCACGCGGATGCAGGAAACTGGTCATCATGGGGCGGGAGCCGCTTCCCGATTCCTCAGAGTGGGCAGACATGAAAAAGGACGGCATTCTCCCGGAAAAAGCCGAGCGGATGCAGAGGTTAGCCGAGCGGGGCGCGGAGATCCGTTATTACAGCGTTTCTCTTACGGATCAAAAAGGGCTCCGGAACATGAGGGACAGCATCCGCGGCACGATGGGACCGATTACCGGCGTTTTTCATTGCGCGGGTGCAATGGGAGAACACCCCGCTTTTTATAACAAAACCGAAACTGAAATCGAAAGCGTTTGCACGCCGAAAGTAACTGGGCTTTGCGGTCTCTATGAAGCCGTTCAGAATGAGCCGCTGTCGTTTTTTATTTTGTTCTCATCCGTTTCGGGTCTGATCCCTTCGCTTGCTGCGGGGCAAAGTGACTACGCGATGGCTAATTCATTTATGGACTCTTTTGCAAATCATCAGGCAGGTAAGGGAAACGTGTTTGTTAAAGCCGTTCAATGGCCCGTCTGGAAAGAAACCGGCATGGCTGAAGGCCTGCCGGAAACACCTGCTTATCAAAAATCAGGACTTTCCAGGCTGTCTGCCGAAGACGGACTGAAGTTTTTAGATTACATCATATTAAACGGACAAAGCTGCGGAATTCCGTGTGTTCCCGAAGACAGTGAGGCTGATTTTGGTGATCTTCTGAAGGTGAAGAAAACTGAAGCGCCCATGAAAAAAAGCACTGCCGGTGACCAAAAGGTGAAGGATATGATTCGTCAATGGGTGCGCACCGTTTTCAGCGAAGAACTGAAAATGACGGATGAGCAGATAAAAGATGATATGCCGTTTGATGAATACGGGATTGACTCAATACTCTTTGCGGAATTGGTTCAATCATTGCAAAAACGGATCAGCATAAAGTTAACACCGTCCTTAATGCTTCAATATCAAACGATTACAGAAATGGTTGACTATTTCGCAGCGCATCATGAAACCGATTTTATGACAAAAGAAAATGGTTTCGTTCAAGACATGGACGTCCAGCCTGATGTAACTGCCGCCGCTGAAGAGAGAACATCCATGAAACCGAAAGCGGATACCGAAGACGATATTGCCGTCGTCGGCATGTCCTGCCGTTTTCCGGGGGCGGGCGGAACGGATGCTTTTTGGGAGCTGCTGATGAAAGGGAACACCGCCATTCGGCCTGTCCCCGCATCGCGCTGGCATGCAACAGCAAATACAAAGGATTATGCGGGGTGGATTGATGATATCGACATGTTTGATGCGGGCTTTTTCGGCATCTCTGAAAAAGACGCGGCAATTATGGACCCGCAGGCGCGGATCATATTAGAAGAAGCGGTTCATTCTGTTTATGATGCCGGGTACGGCCAAAAGGATTTATCGGGCCGGAAAGTCGGCGTGTACATCGGCGGCAGGGCGCAGCCTTCAGCCGGTATGGAACATATCCTGCAGGCGCCTAACCCGATTTTGGGGGCGGGACAAAACTATTTGGCCGCCAACATTTCACGATTTTTGAATGTCACAGGGCCGAGCCTTGTCGTGGATACAGCATGTTCCTCAGGGCTGATCGGGCTGTCCTTTGCAAAAGACGCCCTTTTGGCCGGAAGGATTGACGCGGCCTTAGTCGGTTCGGTGAGTCTGCTCTTATCTCCGTCCGCGCACCGGTTATTCGGAGCGCGCCATATTTTAAATGAGAACGGCGTGTTTCATATATTCGACCGTGAATCAGCGGGAGAAGTGCTCGGAGAAGGAGCGGGGGCGGTTTTTATCAAGCGATTGAGCGATGCGGTACGGGACGGAGACCGTATTTACGGCGTCATAAAAGCCGTCTCGGTAAACAATGACGGCCGGACGCTCGGTCCCGGTTCACCGAATATAAGAGCGCAGAGAGACGCCATTCAAACTGCGCTTGACATGGCGGAAAAGTCGCCCGAAGACATTGGATATATAGAAGTGAACGGAGGCGGTTCCCCAATCGTTGATTCGGTGGAAATCAAGGCACTCTCAGATGTCTATCAGCTGAACCGGAAAACGCTTCTGCCCTGCCGGATCGGATCGGTGAAACCGAATGTGGGGCATTTGCTTCTGTCTTCAGGTCTTGCGGGCTTCATCCGATGTGTGCTGAGCGTCTATCATAAGCGGATTCCGCCTTTCTTATCAGCGCGTGAGCCATTTGAACATTATGACTTTGAAGCGTCGCGTATTAATTTTAATCGTGAACCCGTTGATTGGCATTCAGAGAAGAAACCCCGCGTCGCAGCTCAGAGTTCATTTCCTGACGGCGGGACAAATGCTCATATCCTCGTTGAAGAATACAGAGGTGAAAGGCAGCGGGAACACCACCGGGCGCCTCAGCCGCCGGAATTCAGAAAAAAACACTACCCGCTTTTGGGCGGCTGGAACAGCACGGAGAATGAAGCGGAAAAAACAAGTAATGAAAAAACAGACATTGCGGATCTTTTAAAGAAATATGAGAAAAAAGCAGAGATAAGCACTGCACCTGCAGACTCGTTTTGGCAGGTGACAACGTGACGTTTTTAAAAGGGGACGAACCATGAAAAAAACAGTGAATCTGCGCCTGACGGCAGAACATCCCATTATGAAACACCATCTTGTTCACGGAGAATCTGTCATGCCCGGTCTGGCCTATATTGATATGCTGTATCAGCTGGCAAAGCAAAGCCTTGATCTTTCATTCCGTTCCATCTGTCTGAAACGGGTGACCATTTATCATCCTTTATCAGTGAAACGGTCAGAGCGGCTTGATGTGAGTATCATATTCAGTAAAGAAAAGGAGTTCTGGACTGCCTCGATTTGCGGGGCGGATTCCGGGACGGTTTTCTTATCAGCGGAGGTGCATGAAGGGGTTTTCTCATCAGATAAGCGCCTTGACGCGGAAGAGAAAAAACAAGTTGCGCTTCCATCAGTCTCCTTGCATACGGTTTACGAAGCCGCGAGAAGCCGCGGACTGTCGCATGACGGGCTGATGAAGCCGGAGGGAGAGATCTATGCAAATGAAGAGGAATGTTTCCTTGATATTCGGCAGTCTGATTCATGCCAGGAAAATCTCCCCGGCGCTCTCTTTCATCCCGCGCTGATGGACGGTGCCGCCATGGCCTCCGGCGTATTGCAGACAGCTGCAGGCGCCGGTTTGTTTTTACCGATTTATTATGATTCGTTTAGTGCCGCTGAAACCGTTACGGAGCGCTGTTACGCGGTGATTTCGAAAAAATCCGGCACGCCTTCTGAAATGGTGAAAATGGATATTGACTTTTACAACCCCAGCGGTGCGCATATTGCTTCACTGCTCGGCCTGACAGCCAAAAAGGTGCGGACAGACCGGCAGCTGATATCAGGCGTTCAGCAGATGGATGAAACCTTATACCGCATTTTTTCAACATACGTAGGCCGTCCTGTCACAAGAAATGATGCGCACACCGTGTTTTTTGAATTAGGCCTTGAATCGTCACAGCTTCTGGCCATTATTAAAGACATCGAAGGGGCGTTTGATCTGCGGCTGAATCCGACTCTTTTATTTGAGTGCAGCAGCATATCCGAACTGCTTGAAGACATAAAAACAAAAGAAACAGAAGAATCTTCCGGCCTTGTCGCGGATGCAGCACCGGTCTCTGAAACGCAATCAGTCAGTCAGACATTTACTTTCTATGAACATGAAGCATTCCTTCAGGATCATCTGGTTTTCGGCAAACCGGCACTGATGGGTGTAGTGTATCCGTGTCTGGTGCTTGAAGCATCCGGAGCGTCTCATTCCGGCACGTATCCCGCCGAGCTGAAAGATATCCGCTTTACGGGCGGGCCCGTCACGCTGGAGCCGGGAGAGGCCGCACATATTGACATTTCATTTGCAACAGAAAAGAGTGCCGAACGCTTTACCGCAAGCTGCACTGTCTCCGGTAAAGAAAGCCGGAAGACGTGTGCCGAAGGAGAAATAAGCAGATATACAGAGGCACCCGTAAAAAAATCGTATGACGTTGAACAAATGAAGGCGCATGCACAAAAGGTGGCGCCGGATGTCATTTCCCGTCTGTACGATTCGGTTGCCGACTTCACGATAGGCCCGATGCTGAAAACGGTAACGGCGGGATACAAAATGAGTGAGAGCTCCTTTTTATTGCAGCTGGACTTATCAGGAAAAAAAGAAAAAGGCGATCTGCGTCACTTTGCATTTGACCCGCTTATATTGAATTCTTGTTATATGTCGCTCGGTGAAGAAGAATTGCAGCTGAAAAAGCGGATTCACGTCCCGCTCATGATTGAGAGGCTGACGCTTTACGGACCAGTCATGTCTGATACCGCCTATGTGGTGAATACAATCAAACATAAAAAAGACGGGTTTCTCTCATTTGATGCCGCAGTCCTCAGTCATACCGGGGAACAGCTGGCGGAATTGAAAAACGCGTCTGTGAAAGAAGTGCTTCAGCCAAATCGGCTTGAAAATGCGTCTTTTGCCCCGTCCGGGAATCAAAGCCGTCAAAAAACGAAAGGAAAACCGCTGGATATTGCCATTGTCGGGATTTCCGGCAAGTATCCGCAGGCCAATGATATCAATGCGTTTTGGGAAAATCTCAAACTAGGAAAGGATTGTATTACCGAAATTCCGAAAGACCGCTGGAATTGGGAACATTACTTTTCCGAGGACCGGACGGCGCCGGGAGCGATCTACAGCAAATGGGGCGGATTCATTGACGGGATCGCCGATTTTGATCCTGAGTTCTTTAAGATTTCCCCCCGTGAAGCGGAACACCTTGATCCTCAGGAACGGCTGTTTTTAATGCATGCGTGGATGGCCATGGAGGATGCGGGATATACGAGGACATCACCTGAACTTGGCCGTCAGGTAGGTGTGTATGCCGGTGTCATGTATCAGGAATACCCGCTATTCACGGCTGAAGCGGGAGTGAAAGGACGGCATATCGGGCTCCCCGGCGGGATTTCATCCATTGCTAACCGTGTCTCCTATTTTTGTGATTTTCAAGGGCCGAGCATTTCGGTCGATACGATGTGTTCGGGTTCGCTGACTTCATTGTACATGGCGTGCCGGGATCTGCGGGATCATCGGATTCGCGCGGCGCTTGCCGGCGGAGTGAATCTCACCGTTCATCCTAACAAGTACCTCATGCTGAGCCAGGGGCAGTTCATCTCATCTAAAGGACACTGCGGGAGTTTCGGCGCCGGGGGTGACGGCTATATTCCGGCAGAAGGGGTCGGGGTGCTGCTTCTTAAACGTTTAGAAGACGCCGTACAAGACGGAGATCGGATTTACGGCGTCATTAAAGGAGCTGCCATTAATCACGGCGGAAGAGCGAGCGGTTACACCGTACCGAACCCCAAGGCGCAAAGCGAAGTCATTTCTCAAGCTTTACAGGAGGCGGGGGTATCTCCGGGCCAGATCAGCTATGTGGAAGCGCACGGAACAGGGACGAAATTAGGCGATCCGATTGAAATCCGGGCTTTAACCGATGCATTCGGTGATGTTCCTGAAACATGTCTCATTGGGTCTGTCAAATCAAATATCGGACATGGGGAATCTGCAGCGGGCATCGCCGCTGTCACAAAAGTGCTGCTGCAGATGAAGCACAAACAAATCGCCCCATCTTTGCATGCGGATGTTTTAAATCCGAATATCCAATTTGACGAAGGGCCGTTTTCCGTATGCCGGGAATTAACAGATTGGAAACGGATTTCAGCAGACGGGGAAGAACAGCCGCTCAGGGCGGGGGTCAGCAGCTTTGGGGCGGGCGGTTCTAACGCGCATATCATTATTGAAGAATATGAGGCTCCTGTCAAACAAGCAATCAGCAGCCAAGAGCCGGCTGTCATTCTGCTGTCTGCGAAAAATGGGGAGCGTCTGACAGAATATGCGGAGCGCCTTCTTGCTTTTCTTCAAAAGAAGCATACGGATAAGCCGGACTTATTTGATGTCGCGTACACTTTACAAGCGGGGCGGGAAGCGATGGATGAGCGGCTGGCTTTCATTGCGGACTCTCTTAAGGAGCTGGAGGACAAGCTCAGATCGTACTTGGAAAATGAAAACGCACCCCATCTTTACAGAGGGCGGGCGAAGCGAAATCATGAGACAGTGGCTGTGTTTGAATCTGATGAAGATTTGCAGGAAGCCATGGTCAAATGGCTGAAAAAGAGAAAGTACGGTCATTTGCTGAACATGTGGGTGCAGGGAGTCGATGTGGACTGGAACTTGTTATATTCGGGACAAAAACCCCGGAGAATCAGCCTTCCCGCCTATCCGTTTGCAAAGGTCAGATGCTGGATTCAAGATGAAGCCGAGGCGGTTTCAAAACGGAATGACGGCAAAACGGTGATCCATCCGCTGCTTCATGAAAACACATCCGATCTGTGGGAGCTGAAATTCACATCCGTTTTTACCGGACGGGAATTCTTTTTCACTGACCACACAGTCAATGGACAGAAGGTGCTCCCGGGAGCCGCCGTGATCGAAATGGCCAGGGCGGCCGTTGAGCGTGCCGCATACGCTGTGCCGGACGGACGTAAAGGAATGTATTTGAAAGATCTCATATGGATGAGGCCTGTCGTTCATAAGGGGACGGATGTAGAAGTCCATATCAGCCTTATCCTTAAGGGAAATGAAGACATTGAATTTACGATTTACAGCCTATCGGAAGAACCCGGGGGAGAACGGATTATATACAGTAAAGGCACCGCGGTATCAGGAGAGATAGCAGCGGTTCCGTCAGTTCACTTAGAGGGCTGGCTGTCCGGCTGCAGCCAATCGGTTATGACGTCTGATGAGGTTTATCAGGCTTTCCGGCATGCGGGTATGATATACGGGCCGAGCCATCAAGGAATTGATCAGCTGATGATCGGAGAGAGGGGTGCTGCAGCCCGGCTGTCGCTGCCGGAAACGGCAGACAGTACCGCCGATCAGTTTGTCATCCATCCGAGTCTTTTAGATGCCGCGTTTCAGGCGTCACTGGGTGCCGGTTCAGATACTGCCGGAGACACTCCGATGCTGCCGTTTTCCCTGCGGCAGGCAGAAATATTTCAGCCGACTCAGAAAACGATGTGGGCGCTTGTCCGCAAACAGAGCGATCGGTCAGATAACGGAGCGCTGACGCTGGATATTGATTTATGTGATGAAAACGGCGCTGTTTGTATGAGGTTAACAGGATTCTCCTGCCGGGCTGTCCGGCAGACAAACCAAACCGAAAGCAAACGGCAGGAAGTTCAGACGGCGATGCTTGCCCCTGTTTGGGACAAAACTTTCTTTTCTCTGGAAGAAAATCGAGCGGTTGATCAGGAACAATTGCTGATCATCGGAAAGCCGGGAAATACAATAAAGGCTGCGGCAAAAATGTGGCCCCGCGCCCATCTGGCGGAGACGCCGGATCATTCAAGCGAGCAAACATTCCGTGAATTGACAGCCGGGTATCAGGATATCCGCCATTTCTTATGGATTGCGCCGGATCGTTTCGCACCCGCATCCGTCAGTCAGGAAATGCTTGATGAGCAGGAGAATGGGGTGATTCAATGTTTCCGTTTCATCAAAGCGCTGCTGTCACTCGGGTATGGAAACCGAAACATCAGCTTTACGGCGGTGACCCGGCAGACACAGTCCGTGTATCCGGGTGATCTGCCGCAGCCTGAGCATGCAGGCGTACACGGTTTGATCGGTTCATTGGCAAAAGAATATCCAAACTGGGACTTCAGGCTGATTGATGCAGAAGAAGGCAGTGATTCGTCTGAAATGAAAGACATCTGGCGCCTCCCTCCAGATCCGGACGGAAATGCTGCCGCGTACCGTAACGGAGCTTGGCACAAGCAAAAAACAGTCCGGGTGCTGACAAGTTCCGCTCCGCGTATGTCGTACAGAGAAGGCGGCGTTTATGCTGTCATCGGCGGAGCGGGCGGCATCGGAGAAGCATGGAGCAAATACATGATCACCCGTTACAAGGCACGGATGATATGGATCGGCAGGCGGCCGAAGGATCAGGAGATTCAGAGCAAAATAGACAGGCTGGCGCTATCAGGCCCCGCGCCGCATTATATACAGGCTGATGCTCAAGATGCCGCAGCGCTTAAAGCGGCCGTCCGTTCCGTAAGAGAGCAATACGGCAATATAACGGGAGTCATCCATTCCGCGATAACGCTTGCCGACAAAAGTATGGCGAATATGGATGAAGCTTCTTTCAGAAACGCTTATTCAGCTAAGGTGAATACGAGCGTCCGAATGATCGAAGCTTTTAAGGAAGAACCGCTTGATTTTGTGCTGTTTTTCTCATCCGTTAATTCTTTCACAAAAAATGCCGGGCAAAGCAACTATGCGGCAGGGTGTACATTTCAAGACGCCTTTGCCCGCCATATCGCTTCCTTGCTTGATTGTGAAGTGAAAGTCATGAATTGGGGATATTGGGGCAGTCTGGGTGTTGTATCAGACCCGTCTTACAGAAAACGGATGGAGGCGTCAGGGATCGGTTCTATTGAACCCGATGAAGCAATGGAGGCGCTGGAAGTCTTACTATCAGAACCGTTCAGCCAAGCGGCATTCATCAAAGCTGCTCCGCACGGCTTAGCCGCGCTGACGGATCAAGATGCAATATCGGTTGTATCCGGCCCGAAGCCTTCATTTATGGAAAGCGTCAAGCGGCAAAATCCGGATCGGAATGAACGGCTTGAGACTTTAAAACGAGAAATGGAGTTGCGCATATGAACAGCCTTCTTTGCAAACTGCTCTTTTACCAATTACAGTCAATCGGTTTTTTCAGCGAGCCTGTCACTACACCTGCAGCATCCATGCGGAGCGCCGGCGTGATCGGCACATACGGCAGATGGCTGGAAGAAAGCCTGAATCTATTAAAAGAAAACGGGTATATCGCGTATGACGGATACACGGTCACTCTTCTCACGGATCAGCGCCCGGACGGCCGCACAGTCTGGAATGAGTGGAATACCCATAAACGCCTGCTTCCCAATGGGGAGCTTGCGCAAGCTGAATTGGCCGAGGCGACGATAAAAGCGATGCCTTCCATTTTAAAAGGAGAACGTCCGGCTACGGATATCGTATTTCCCGATTCATCAATGCGGCTCGTTGAAGGTGTTTATAAGCATAATCCTGTCGCGGATTATTTTAATGAAGTGTTAGCAGATTCCGCGGCCGCTTACCTGAAAGCCTATCTTACAGAACACCCCGATGCCCGTATCAGGCTGATAGAAGTAGGGGCCGGGACGGGCGGAACGAGCGCCATGCTGTTTACAAAACTGAAACCATTTGCAAAACAGATTGCGGAATATTGTTATACGGACGTTTCTAAAGCTTTTTTAATGCATGCCGAACAGGAATACGGACCTGATGTGCCGTATTTGACAACAGCCTTGTTTAATGCGGAGGAGCCTTGCGAATCACAAAATATCAAAACGGGTGTTTACGATATTGTCATCGCCGCCAATGTGCTTCACGCCACAAAAAATATCGGTTTGACACTGCGCCGTCTGAAAGCGCTCCTGAAATACAACGGGATGGTTTTGATAAACGAAATCAGCGATCGTTCTGTTTTTACCCATTTAACCTTCGGGCTGCTTGACGGCTGGTGGTCCTATGAGGATGCTGAGCTTCGGATTCCGGGAAGTCCCGGCTTATATCCAAAATCGTGGGAGCGTGTGCTGCATTCGGAAGGATACAGAGCGGTTTGTTTCCCTGCTGAAACGGCTCATGATTTAGGCCAGCAGATTATCGCAGCTGAGAGTGACGGACTCGTCCGGATGCAAGGGATCAGAGACGGCAGAAAGCCATACGCCGCCCCGGCCGAAGTTTTCCGAAAGCCCGCGCAGCCTGTTTCCCGAAGCCGCGCGCCAGAGGAGCATCAAGCTGTTAAGGCTGATGGGGAATCGGTCTCTTCCCATGTCCGCTCTGTCATCAAAACAAGTATTGCCGATGTATTAAAAATGAAAGAAGAGGATATTCAGGAAGAACTGAATTTCTCTGAATACGGCATTGATTCCATTCTGGCCGTCAATGTGATTAACGAGATTAATAAGCGATTGAATCTTACACTGCAGACAACGATTTTATTTGATTACTATCATGTGAAACTGCTGACCGGTTATATCTCGGAAGAATACGAAACCATCATAGCCTCGTCTCTGAAGACCGATAGAGCGAAAATCCGCCCGGCGCTTCAGGAAGAACGGCCTGCTGAAAAACCTCTGCAGACGGAAAGAAAGGAAAACGGTTATCAGAAACCGAAACAAGAACGTATGCCGCCTTCTTTCGCAAAGTCCGATGACTCGGGAATGTTCCGGGTTGTGATTGACCGTCCGGGCGGCATTGAAGATCTGACGATTGCCCTCAGTGAGGTGCCCGAGACAAAAGATGACGAAGTTCAAATAGCCGTCCGCGCCTTTTCTTTAAACTTCGGAGACTTGCTTTGTGTCAGAGGGCTGTACCCGACGATGCCGCCTTATCCGTTCACTCCGGGATTTGAAGCAAGCGGCGTCGTGATCAAGACAGGAAGGCATGTAACATCCGTCATTCCAGGTGATGAAGTGATTGTCGGCATGGGAGAGGAATTTGGATCTCAGGCGAATCTCATCACATGTAAAGAACATCAAGTCTATCATAAACCGGCCCGGCTGACCTTTGAAGAAGCATGCGCTCTTCCCACCGTGGCGGTGACCATGATAGACGCCTTCCGGAAAGCCGGACTTAAAAAAGGCGAAAAAATATTAATTCAGACCGCGACGGGAGGAACGGGGCTGATCGCGGTGCAAATGGCCCGGCATATCGGCGCGGAAATATATGCCACGGCCGGATCACAGAAAAAAATTGAGTATTTGCATTCGCTCGGGGTCCGCAATACCATCTGCTATTTAGAAGAAGATTTTGAAACGGAAATCATGCGAATGACCGGCGGCCGTGGGGTGGATGTTGTCATTAATACCCTGGCCGGTGATGCCTTGCAAAAAGGAATGAATTGCCTGGCGCCGGGCGGAAGATATATCGAAATTGCCATGACTGCGCTGAAATCCGCTAAATCAGTCGACTTGTCCGTCCTTCATAACAATCAATCGTTTCACAGCGTGGATTTGCGGAAGCTGTCCCTTCAAAATCCGGACCAGGTCAAGGACTATCAATTGGAACTGCAGCGGCTGGCAGAAGAGGGAGTCATTCAGCCTGTCATCTCAAAAATCTTTTCCTTTGAAGACATAAAAGAAGCGTATCACTGTCTGGATGACCGCGGAAATATCGGGAAAATCGTCATCAGCGTTTCTGAACCGTATCAAATGACGTACCGCTCCGAACAAAAGGATCCGGCCGAAACAGTAAAATCAGCAGCTGTGTTACCTGAAAAAGAACCGATCGCGATTATCGGGATGAGCGGGCGGTTTGCTGAATCGGAGAATCTCCATGAGTTTTGGGAACACTTAGCCGCCGGGCGGGATCTGATTAAAAAAGCAGACAGATGGGATGTCTCTGACAGCCAATGCCAGTATGGCAGTTTTATAGAGGACATTGAATGTTTTGACCCCGTTTTCTTTCATATATCGGGACGTGAAGCGACCTATATGGACCCTCAGCAGCGGCTGTTTTTGGAAGAATCATGGAAAGCGCTTGAAGATGCGGGATATGCGGGAGACTCGGTAAGAGGCCGGGAATGCGGCGTGTATGCCGGCTCCTGCGGCGGAGATTACCAGGCCATTTTTAAACAGCAGGGGCCCGCGCAGGCGTTTTGGGGCAATCACAATTCCGTCACTCCGGCAAGGATCGCCTATCATCTTAATTTACAAGGGCCGGCGATCACTGTTGATACAGCATGTTCCAGTTCGCTGACAGCCATTCATTTGGCATGTCAGGGGCTCTGGACGAAAGAAACGGAAATGGCGGTGGCGGGCGGGGTTTTCATTCAATCCACTCCCGCTTTTTATCAATCGTCAAATAAGGCGAATATGCTGTCACCGACCGGACGCTGCCATACGTTTGATCAAAGCGCGGACGGGTTCGTGCCGGGTGAAGGCGTGGGAGCGGTGGTGCTGAAACGTCTTAGCGACGCCGTTAGTGACGGAGATCATGTGTACGGCGTCATAAAAGGATCTGCAATGAATCAGGACGGCGCTACAAACGGAATCACCGCTCCAAGCGCGCTTTCTCAAGAACGATTGGAACGTCATGTCTATGATACTTTTCACATTGATCCGGAAACCATTCAAATGGTGGAAGCTCACGGAACGGGCACTGCACTGGGCGACCCGATCGAATTCGGCGCCTTAACGCGCGCTTTCCGCCGCTATACGGATAAAAAAGGATATTGCGCCATCGGCTCTGTGAAAACCAATCTCGGACATGCCGCTGCGGCCGCGGGGATGGCCGGACTGTTTAAAATCCTGCTGTCGCTGAAGCATCGGCAGATTCCGGCTTCCCTGCATTTTCATCAAGCCAATCAGCATATTCAATTTGCGGACAGCCCGTTTTTTGTGAATGAAAAGCTGATACCGTGGAAACGGAATCCGGATACACCGCGCAGAGCCGCCATCAGTTCATTCGGATTCAGCGGAACAAATGCCCATCTTGTGATTGAAGAGGCGCCGCAAACCGTGCGCCGGTCGCCGGCAAAACCGGCCTGCCTCATTCCTTTATCTGCGCGGACGGAGCGTCAGCTGGAAATTCAGGCAGAACGCCTGCTGGATTCACTCAGCAAGAACAAAGACAGCGATCTGGGAAATATAAGTTATACGCTCCTGCTCGGCAGAAAGCATTTACATCACCGGTTTGCCTGTATCGTAAGCAGTGCGGACGAACTGAAGCGGGTATTATCGGAGTGGCTTGTAAAAAGAGAGCTTCCGGGTGTGTTTGTGTCCAATTTGAAGGATCAGAAGCCGGCAGAAGAAGCCGGAATGAAAACATTCGGAATGGAATGCATTGAACAGTGCCGCTCGGCAGCTTCGCCCGCGCAGTACAGAGAAAGCCTGGCACATATCGCTGACCTTTTTTGCAGAGGGTATGATCTTCCTTTTACACGGCTTTTTGACGGAGGACAATATTATAAAACGCCGCTGCCGGCCTACCCGTTTTTAAAAGAAAGGTATTGGGCGGCTGATGTAAACAGTTCTTTACCAGGCCAAGCCATGAAAAAGTCTGAAACGCAAACCGTTCTCCCGTCTTCGCCGCAGCCTGAACATGAAGGGCTGATTTCTCTGAGTCCTTTAACTGAGATCGAAATGACAGCGTTTGAACCGGAGACATTGCAAAAGCCAATCGTGTTACAGCCTTTGGATTGTACTGTTTCTGTCCAGCAGCCGAAAAAAGCCGTTTCCGAAGACAATAGAACATTGCTTGAAGAATTGAGGACAAGCCTGGCAGATATTTTATTTTTGTCACCGGAAGATATTGATGCTGATGAGCCTTTCATCGATATGGGTCTTGACTCCATTATCGGGGTTGAATGGATACAAACAGTAAATAAAACGTACCACACTGAGATTACTGCCAATAAGGTGTATGAACACCCGACGCTTGAAGAGCTTGCGGAATATATAGCGGGACAAATAAAGAAACCCGAGTATGCTGAAGCGGAGGAAACCGCGGTACGTCCGGAAATCCCGGAAGCAGAAACTCCCCTTGCCGGCATCTCTGACGGCACTTTGCGCAAAGAGCTCAAAGAAAGCCTTGCGGACATCCTGTTTCTGAAGCCGGAAGATATTGATGAGCATGAGGCATTCATTGAGATGGGGCTGGATTCTATTATCGGTGTGGAATGGGTTCAGTCCATTAATAAAACCTATCAAGCGTCTATTACGGCAAATCTGGTCTATGAATACCCGACAATCGCAACATTAGCCGGGTATCTGACCGGTTCTGTCCAAAAAGACACTGAGGAAGTACATGAGGAACATACGAAACAAAACGATATATCAGAAAAGACAGATGATCAAGAACCGCCCGAGCTGATCTGTCTTAACCCGGGTGGAAAGGGAAGACCGATTTTCTGGTTTCATTCCGCGCTGGGGGCAGTGGAGCTGTACCAGCCTGTTGCCGAACGGACCGGGCGTCCTTTTTACGGAATTCAGGCAAGAGGGTGGATGACAGACCGGGAACCGATCCGCGGCATTAAAAACATGGCCGAATATTACGTTAAGCTCATACGTACCGTGCAGCCCCGGGGTCCTTACGATGTAGGCGGCTATTCATTAGGGGGCATGCTCGCTTATGAAGTCACCCGGCAATTGCAGCTGGCTGGAGAAACCGTTGAGTCAATCGTCATGCTCGACTCCTTTGACTCGGCGGGTGCGCGGGAAATAAACATTCCTGATGAATTATTTGATAAAAATATGATGCTGCAGACGGTGAACATGGCTTTATTTGCACCGGTCTATCAACATCCGGAACGCATATCTGAAACCTTGATTCATCGTGATGAACTGAATGCCGATCTTCATGAAGACATATTTTTGGAGCAATTAATCGCAAAAGCCAAACAGCGGGGGTTAACGAAGACGGACGCGTTGGTGAAAAATCTGATCAGGCAGAATATAAACGTTCAGGACGCTTACGAAATCACTGATTACGAACTCCTGCCGCTTCCGGATCCGAACGGGGTGACATGCTATTATTTCCGAAATAAAAACGGTATTTTCTTGGGTGAGCTTGATCCGTATTTTACGATCAGGGCCGATATTTTATCCGCTGATTTCGTCAACTACTGGAGCCAGTGGGAAGAGCATATGACAAACATCGCCATCATGGATGTGGCGGTATCCAACCATATGACGTTATTGGCTGAAGACAGCGCAGCCGAAACGATTTCTGAATTTTGCGGCGTTTTATATTCGGCAGACGGAATGACAGAATACAGCTTTCTGCAGCTGAAGGAAAAGATACTGAACGTGCATGGTGAGATGCTGAAGCAGCCCGCCAAAACAAGACCGTAAATTCACATATCCGCCCGCCGGGTTTACTCGTAAGCTTTGGCGGGTCATTTCAAATCTTGATCACATCTTGGAGGAATGAAAATGACCAGTTTAACAAAAATCAGACAGCAGCAGCCGTACAAGTGGTACCAAACGATGAGAGAAACCTCTCCCGTTCATTACAATGAAAAGGAAGATTGCTGGGAAATCTTCACCTATGATGAAGTGAAGCGGGTGATTTCTGACTACAGTCATTTTTCTTCCGATCATAAATACTTAAGTGCGGACAAGCAGGAAAAAATGATCCGGCATATTAACAAAGACAGCCTTTTGAAAATGGACCCGCCCGAACACACCGTCTTCAGAAAATTGGTCAATCAGCCGTTCATGCCGAAATCGGTTGAGTCTCTTGCACCGCGTATAGCCGCTATCGCTGATGACCTGCTTCAGGCCGTCCGTTCAAAAGGCAGGATGGACATTATTGAAGATTACGCATTTCCGCTTCCGATTATCGTGATCGCAGAGCTTTTAGGATTCCCTCCGAAAGACAGAGATATCTTTAAAAGCTGGGTCGACCAAAGCCAGAATGTAAAAGATGAAAAGAAAATGAATGAAGTGCAAAAGCAGATGATCGGATATTTCATGCAGTTTATTTTACAGCGGAGAAAACAGCCGCAAAATGATTTAATCAGCCATTTAATTTCAGCTGATTTAGACGGAGAGCCGCTGTCAGACAAGCAATTAATCGGTTTTTGCGGCTTGTTGATCGTCGCGGGGCACGTAACGACGGAAAATGTGATCGGAAATTCATTTCTCAGTCTCAAGGAGTTCCCGCACATTCTGCCCCGGCTGCTTGAAAACAAGGCGCTCCTTCCTGACTTTATTGAGGAAGTCATCCGCCTCAGACCTTCCATTCAGCGGGTAACCCGCTACACCGCGGTTGAAAGCGAGATTGGCGGAAAAACGATTCCGGCCGGAGAAAAAGTGTATGCGTGGATTGGATCGGCGAACAGAGATGAAAAGAAGTTTGAAAATGCCGATCAGATTGACTTGGGACGAAAGCCGAATCAGCATCTGTCATTCGGTCAGGGCAGCCATTATTGTTTAGGAGCGCCGCTGGCCCGGCTTGAAGCGAAAATCGCGCTTTCCCACTTTTTTGAACAGATGTCCGCATGGCGTTTTACTGAGGATCAAGAGCCGAATCTGGTTCCGAGCCCTGTATTTCACGGCGTTGACAGGCTGCTTGTTGAGTTTTGAACGGAAAAATAAAAGAGGCTTCCACAGGAAGCCTCTTTACTCTGGGGGCTTGGAGAAATGAATGTAGGAATCGAAGCAATGAACGTGTTTGGCGGAACCGCGTATGTAGACGTCATGGAGCTTGCGGAACATCGGAACTTGGATAAAAAAAGGTTTGAGAACCTGCTGATGAAAGAAAAAGTGGTGGCGCTTCCGTTTGAAGATCCGATTACGTTCGCCGTAAATGCCGCAAAACCGATTATCGACTCTCTGTCAGAAGAGGAACGGAATCAGATTGAAATGGTCATCACCTGTACGGAATCCGGGATTGATTTTGGCAAATCCATCAGTACATACGTCCATGATTATTTGCAGCTGAAGCGGAATTGCCGGTTATTTGAGGTGAAACAGGCTTGCTATTCTTTAACGGCCGGGTTTCAAATGGGCGTGAATTTCATCTTATCGCAAACATCGCCGGGAGCGAAAGCGCTCATCATCGGAACGGATATTTCCCGCTTTTTAGTGGCTGAAGGCGGTGACGCGTTGACGGAGGAATGGTCCTATGCCGAACCGAGTGCGGGGGCGGGAGCTGTGGCGCTTTTAGTCAGCAGCACCCCTCATGTCTTTTTGCTTGATCAAGGCGCAAGCGGGTATTACGGGTATGAAGTCATGGATACCTGCCGCCCGATTCCGGATAGTGAAGCGGGGGATGCTGATCTGTCGCTCATGTCTTATTTGGACTGCTGTGAAAAATCATTTCAGGAATACCGAAAGCGTGTGAGCGGGGCGGATTATAAGAATACATTTCAATACCTTTCTTTTCATACTCCGTTTGGCGGAATGGTAAAAGGAGCGCATCGGACGATGATGAGAAAATTGGCAAAGGCTAAGCCGCAAGACATTGAAGCGGATTTTCAGCAACGCGTGCTGCCTGGGATTCAATACTGTCAGCGCGTCGGCAACATCATGGGGGCCACCGTATTTTTATCTCTTGCCAGCACGATTGATAACGGCTCTTTTGAAACGCCGAAACGAGTCGGCTGTTTTTCATACGGTTCGGGCTGCTGCTCTGAATTTTACAGCGGTGTCGTTATGCCGCAAAGCCGGACGCGGCAGAATCAATTTCAGATCAGCCGGCATTTGGATGAACGCGTCCGTTTATCGATGGCTGATTATGACCGGCTGCTCCAAGACAGCGGCATCGTAAAATTCGGCACAAGAAATGCCGCGCCCGCAGCAGACATCCCGAATGCGCATCAAGGAAAAACGCGATTGGTGCTGACTGAAATAAAAGAGTTTCACAGAAAGTATGAATGGACGACTTAATATCAGAAACACTCAGAGCCGGAAAGGCTTGAGTATTTTTAAAGAAACGGAGAATAAACATGAATCCAATGATTGATGTACAGGAAACAGAACCGGGCATTGTGCAGGTCACAATGCAGGATACGGCCGGGAAAAACGGGCTGTCAGAAGAGTTTGTCAGAGAGCTGCACCGGGTATTCCGAGACATCAATGCCCATCCGTCCTATAAAACCGTCCTTCTGACGGGTTACGGAAATTATTTCTGCACGGGAGGAACTCAGGAGGGGCTTTTGACCATTCAGAGAGGAAAGCTCCAATTTACAGATTTAAAGCTTCACAGTCTTTTATTGGATTGCAGGATCCCCGTGATTTCTGCCATGCAGGGGCATGCGATCGGAGCCGGCTTTACGATCGGTCTGAGCTCGGATTTCGTGATTTTAAGCAGAGAGAGTTTTTATTCTTGTAATTATATGAAGTACGGATTTACACCGGGAATGGGCGCGACGTATATTGTGCCTGAAAAACTGGGAATTGTCCTCGGGGAAGAAATGCTGTTTACGGCCGCGAATTTCAGCGGCGCCGCTCTGGAAAAACGGGGAGTTCCGTTTGAAGTGCTGCCGAAAAAAGACGTCCTTCAAAGAGGCCGCGAATTAGCCCGGCTGCTGGCGGATAAACCGAGAGCCTCACTGGTTGCGCTGAAAACCAATGTGACCGCACGGATCAAAAGAGAGCTGACAAAAGCGGTTGAGGAAGAGGTGAACATGCACGAAGCCACATTCCATCTTCCTGAAGTAAAAGAGAGAATCAGCCGCTTATACGGCAGTTAAACAGAATGAAAAAAGCATGGGAAGCCCCATGCTTTATCACTGGTCCGTCTTTTGCAGAACGGAGCCTGCGAATTGTTCTTTAATTTCGGCGCTCCGGGCTGCGGTTTCTGCGATGCAGTGCATGATGGCTTCTTCAAAGCGGCGCTCTTCTAATGCGCGAAGGCCTGCTTCAGTCGTGCCGCCCGGGCTTGTGATTTCCTTGCGCAGGCGTTCAGGCCGTTTGCTGCTTGTTCTGAGCATTTCCGTCGCCCCGGCCATGGTTTGTAAAATCAGCTCTTTTGCCGTTTCTTCCGGCAGGCCGGCTTGAAGGGCGGCCTTTTCCATTGCTTCGACATACCGGTACACATAGGCGGGACCGCTTCCGGCAATGGCTGTGACGGCGTCAAGGTGTTTTTCTTCAAAGCGCGTCGCTTCTCCGATTGTTTCCAGAAGCTCTTTTGCCGTCCGGATTTCAGCTTCACTCGCCTCGGAGCTTGCGGAAAAACCGGTCGCCGATTGCTGAATGGCCGCGGATGTATTCGGCATCGCCCGGATGATGGTGAGCTTTCTGCCGAAATATTGCTGAATCGTGTGAATCGTCAGCCCTGCGATGACAGAAATCACAAGCTGATCTTTCACGTATTCGCGAATGTTCTCAATGCTTTCTGCCGCATCTTTCGGTTTAAAGGCGAGAACGAGAATGTCGGTATTGCTGAAAAACTCTTCTTTATCCCGGCACGGTTTTACTCCGTACGTTTTTTGGAGCTCTTCAAGCCGGCTGTCATTTGACCGGTTTGTCATATATATATGTCCGGGGGCTGTCATTCCGCTTTGCAGCAGTCCGTTCACCATTGCTTCCGCCATTGATCCGGCCCCGATAAAACCGATTTTCTTCATATAAATCCTCCTTCTTCTCAAAACACAAAAAAACCTTCCCGTCAAAAAGGACGAAAAGGTTTCGCGGTACCACCTTACATTAGCACGAATCAGCCGTGCTCAGCTCAAATCCCGTAACGAGGGGATACGTTTAGGTTTTCCTAACCGCTCTGAGGGCAGGTTCTGTAAACAAGAGGGCCGCAATGTCTTTCAGCCGGGGACATTGCTCTCTGCTGCCGTTGTTTATATACTAGTTCCTCGTCATCGCGTTCCGTGTTTTCTAGTTTGTTGTTCATTATGCTATGCGCAAGAGCGGGATGTCAATCTTTTTTTCCGATATGCGGCAATAATGACACAGTGAAAAGAAAACGCTAAAATATGATTATTCAGGAATGAAAAGAACGAAGGAGCGTAAACATGGCAGCGAGAAAGATCATTCCGATACGTGTGCCGACTCCGTTTGCAGTCGGCGACGTTATCGTTTATTTAGTAAAAGATGAGGCTTTAACCCTTATTGATTGCGGCCCGAATACAAAGGAAGCGGCTGAATCGCTCTCATTGCAGCTTAAGGAACACGGGGTTTCTGCGGCGGATATAGAACAGGTGGTGCTCACTCATCATCACGCAGATCATTCAGGTCTGCTGCACCTTTTTTCCGACGATGCGGAAGTAATAGGGCATCCGCTGAATGACAGGTACATTACTCAGGATCAGTCGTATATCGCCCGGCAGGAGGACTTTTTTCTGTCGCTTATGACTGAAATGGACGTTCCCCTGACGCCTGAAGACATACATAAAACAGTTAAGCTGTCATACTTATTTTCTGCAAACCGTCCGTTAACGAAAACAGTGGAAGAAGGCGGAAAAATTGACGGGCTTAACGGCTGGACGGTGCTCGAAATCCCGGGTCATGCCGCTTCTCACATTGCGCTCTACCATGAAAAAAGCGGTGAAATGTTCAGCGGCGATCTGCTTTTATCCAACAGCTCCACCAATCCGATTCTGGAAGCTCCGGAAAAGGGGGGCGTGCGCGCGGCCCCGATGCTCGACTACTTGAACTCAATGAAGCGGCTGTATGACGTAAACCCGTCCTTTTTATATCCGGGACACGGCGATCTGCTGACAGACGTAAAACCTGCTTTTGACAGGCGGCTTGAAAAACAGAGAAATCGGTCGGAATATGTGCTGCGCCTGTTGTCAGAGGAAACGCTGACGGCTTTCCAGGTATGCCGGCGGCTGTTTCCGGCTGTGTATGAAAATGAATTGTTTTTAACGATGTCAGAAACGATCGGCCATCTTGACGTGCTGGCCGCCGAAGGGAAGGCTGTATCCTTTCAGTCGGGGAACACTCTGAAGTTTAAAGCTGTGAAGGGGTGAAGGAAATGGGCAGATTAACGGATAAGCGGATTTGGATCACCGGAGCATCCGGCGGACTCGGAGAACGGCTTGCATATTCCTGCGCGGCAGAAGGGGCTCATGTTTTTTTATCCGCCAGGCGGGAGGACCGCTTGCAGGAAGTGAAAAAGACGATTACCGCGCGCGGCGGACAGTGTGATGTCGTTCCCTTTGACGTCCGGCATGCAGAAGAGGCTGAAAACGTAAGGCGTTTGATCGGTCATGTTGACGTATTAATCAACAACGCCGGCTTCGGCATTTTTGAAACGGCCGCTGATTCATCTTTGGATGATATGAAGGCAATGTTTGAAGTCAACGTCTTCGGATTAATCGCCTGTACGAAGGCCTGTCTTCCTGTGATGCTTCATGCGAAAAGCGGCCATATTATCAATATCGCCTCACAGGCCGGCAAATTGGCGACGCCGAAATCAAGCCTTTATTCCGCAACGAAGCACGCCGTGTTAGGATATTCCAACGCACTGCGGCTTGAGCTGGCCGGTACGGGTGTAGCCGTGACAACGGTTAATCCCGGTCCGATCAAAACAGACTTCTTTACAATTGCAGATAAAGAGGGCGGTTATGTGAAAAGCGTCGGCAGATGGATGCTTGATGCCGACCATGTGGCAGAGCGTATTACATCCGTGATTCTGACGGATAAACGGGAAATGAATCTTCCGCGATGGATGAGCCTCGGGACGAAGCTGTATCAGCTTTTCCCATCGTTTACAGAGAAACTGGCAGGCCGCGCATTAAAGAAAAAGTAACAAGGGGGAAAAAGGAATGTCCGACCGGGATATACACAAGGCATTGATGGCAGAGCCTCTAGTCAGGCAAATGGCGGAGGCGCGTGAAGTATTTTGGATCAATCCGCATAAAACCGATGATCCAGTAAAGCATGGCGCTGAATGGAAAAAGGAGATTGCCGAAGCGGAAGAAAGGCTGCGCCGGTTTGCGCCTTATATCGCGTCGGCTTTTCCGGAGACGAAAGCGGAGGGAGGCCTCATTGAATCTCCGCTTGTCTTGATTAATGAAATGAAGAAGCATCTGGAACACAGCGCCGCTCAGGCTTTCCCCGGGCGTCTGCTTTTGAAATGCGACGACGAACTTCCGATTTCCGGTTCCATTAAAGCGCGCGGCGGGATTTACGAAGTGCTGAAGCATGCCGAAGATCTCGCGGTAAAAGCGGGAATGCTCTCAGCAGACGACGATTACAGCATATTGACTGAAGAACGGTTTACCGCTTTTTTCTCAAAATACTCTATAGCCGTCGGCTCTACGGGCAATTTAGGTCTGAGTATCGGCATAATCGGCGCGAAGCTCGGCTTTTGTGTGACCGTTCATATGTCCAGTGACGCAAAGCAGTGGAAAAAGGAGCTGCTCCGGGAAAAGGGGGTTCGCGTCATCGAATATGAAGCAGACTACAGTCTGGCTGTCAAAGAGGGGCGCATGCAGGCGAAGCAGGACCCTTATTGTTATTTTATTGATGATGAGCATTCCCGGGATCTGTTTTTGGGGTATGCCGTTGCGGGAAGCCGTGTGAAAAAGCAGCTCGACCAAATGAACATAAAGCCTGATGCAGATGAACCGCTTTTCGTTTATTTGCCGTGCGGGGTCGGAGGAGGCCCGGGCGGCGTCGCGCTTGCGCTAAAGCTGATCTATGGCGAGCATGTCCATATTTTTTTCGGTGAGCCGACGCATTCACCGTGTATGCTGTTAGGACTGTTTTCCGGCTTGCATGACGGAATCAGCGTGCAGGATATCGGTCTTGATAATCAAACGGCCGCCGACGGACTCGCGGTGGGAAGGCCGTCCGGACTGGCCGGCCCTCTGATGGAGCCTATAATCAGCGGCTGTTATACCGCCGATGACGGCACGCTTTTTTCGCTGCTTTATCAATTAAGGGCGGCCGAGAATAAGAGCCTTGAACCCTCTGCACTCGCCGGACTGGCCGGAGCCGTCAAGGTCGTTCAGACCGAAGCCGGAAACCGTTATATAAAAGAGCGGGGGCTTGAGATGGAAAATGCCGTGCACCTTGTGTGGAGCACCGGCGGAAGCATGGTTCCGGAGGAGGAAATGGAAGAGTACAGCCGGATCGGTTCCTCATTTTTGAAAAAAATGGGCAGACAGTGAAGCGGTTTTCCGTTACAATCTTTGTAAGCGTTTGTTTTTTTATCGGAAAGCCATACAGAGAGATTGGTGTGAATTGTGAAAAGTAAAGAATTGAACTTACATACATTGTATACGCAGCACAGCCGCGAGTCGTGGGCCGGATTCGGCGGCCATCTTTCCATTGCCGTTTCAGAGGAAGAAGCCAAGGCCGTAGAGGGGCTGAATGACTACCTGTCGGTGGAAGAAGTAGAAACGATTTACATTCCGCTTGTGCGCCTGCTCCATCTTCATGTCACGTCTGCCGCAAGACGGAATCAGCATGTCAATGTGTTTCTGAAGCATCCGCATTCAGCGAAAATCCCGTTTATCATCGGAATCGCGGGCAGTGTCGCCGTCGGCAAAAGCACGACGGCGAGAATTTTGCAAAAGCTTCTTTCCCGTCTGCCAGACAGGCCGAAGGTGAGCCTGGTGACAACCGACGGTTTTTTGTATCCGACGGCGGAATTAAAAAGGAAAAACCTTCTGTCCAGAAAGGGATTCCCGGAAAGCTACGACGTGAAAGCGCTGCTTGAGTTTCTGAACGATATAAAGTCGGGGAAAGAGAGAGTGGAGGCGCCCGTATATTCCCATCTTACGTATGACAGGGAAGAGGGCGCCGTCGAGGTTGTCGAAGGTGCGGATATCGTTATTATCGAAGGAATCAATGTCCTGCAGTCGCCGACCTTAGAGGACGACAGGGAAGATCCGCGGATTTTTGTATCGGATTTCTTTGATTTTTCGATCTATGTGGATGCCGAAGAAAGCCGGATTTTCACGTGGTATTTGGAGCGTTTCCGCCTCTTAAGAGAAACCGCTTTTCAGGATCCGGCTTCTTATTTTCATAAATTTAAGGATTTGTCTGATGCAGAAGCGGATACCATGGCCGCCTCCATTTGGGAGAGCGTCAACCGTCCGAATCTGTATGAAAATATTCTGCCGACAAAATTCAGATCGGATTTGATTTTGAGAAAAGGTGACGGCCATAAAGTTGAAGAGGTGCTGGTAAGGCGGGTGTGATGTGAGGAGGAAGCGAATATTATGATACACCATATTGAGTTGTATGTATCTGACTTGAAAGCCTCCGCCCGGTTTTGGGGATGGTTTTTAGGTGAGCTCGGTTATAGGGAATTTCAAAATTGGGACTCCGGCATCAGCTGGAAAAACGCAGGATTTTATGTTGTGCTTGTACAGTCAGAGGAGCGTTTTTTAACACCGGAGTACCACAGATGCCGGGTCGGGCTGAACCATCTGGCTTTTCATGCTGCATCAAGAGAGCAGGTTGACGAGATGACAGAAAAGCTGCTTGCCAGAGGATGCCCCGTGCTTTACAGGGACCGCCATCCATATGCAGGCGGAAGCACGCATTACGCCGTATACACGGAGGACCCGGATCGGATAAAAGTGGAGCTCGTTGCTCCTGCTTCTGAATGAACTATAACTTTTCGTTTTTTTCTTCGCGCAGCGCGTCGAGTTTCTTTTCGATTCTGTCCAATTGTATGCGGCGCTTGTTCAAGCTTCTGAATACGTATATCACGGCAAACAGGAAAAATGCGGCTGCAATAAATGAAATCAATTGAAAAATGACATCACCGATGTTCATCTTTTTTACCTCCGTGTACGGCGGGCTTCTTCAGCCCGCCGTTTTTTCATTTGACCGATGTGAAGACATGGGGGATGAATCATTTCTCTCCTAGCTTTGTTTTTTTTCTGAGAATGAATAGTTTCTGCATGTGGCTTATGACCACTTTTGCGGCCGCATATCCCGGAATGGCCAGCAGCATCCCGGCAATTCCTGAGAATTTGCCGGCGGCAAGCAGAAGAAAAATAATGGTCAGCGGGTGAATGTCCAGCTTCCGACCCATAATTTGCGGGGAAATCAGCTGGCTTTCAAGCTGCTGGACAATGACGACGACCGTAATCACCAGCACCGCCTCGGTCGGTGAATCGAACAATCCGACAATGACTCCGGGAAATGTGCCGATCCAAGGCCCGATAAACGGAATCAGGTTTGTCACCATGGCGAACGCGCCCAGAACGAGCGGATAATCGAGCCCGATTATAAAATAGCCGATCGTGACGAGAACGCCGACACAGAAACTGACGAGCAGCTGTCCTTGTATGTATGAACTGAGAGCTTCATCCATATCCCGAAGGATTTGTTTTCCTTCTTTTTGATGTTTTTCCGGAAGAAGCCGCAGCAGTCGCCGAGGGGCTTTGTTTCCTTCTTTTAACATGTAATACAGCGCAAACGGAATAATGGCTGCGGTGATGGCGGCATTGGCAGCCGTACCGGCCAGGCTGCTGAGAGAATCAGCGATTGAACCGGAATAATTTGCGGCTTTGTCTGCTAATTTTTTAAAGGAATCCCCATGCTGAAGCCGGGAAAACCATTTGCTGTCCTGGAGATGCCCGATCCAATTTTCAGCTTTTGCGGAAAGCTCCGGAATATGATCTGTGAAGGCTGTAAACTGTTTTTGAACGGCAGGGCCCGCCGTATAAAGGAAGAGGACAAAAAGGCCGGCTGTTCCCGCATAAATCGCTAAAATCGCGATTCCTTCGGGCAGCTTTAATTTCGCATGCAGCACTCTGACGAGCGGGCGGCACAAATAGTAAAGGACGCCCGATAATACAATGGGCGGAAACAAGGTTTTAACCGTAATCACAACAGGCTGGAACAAAAAGTCTATTAATGTTCCGAGATAAATGATGAGAAATAACAGAAGAACGGCATAGCCGATCCTGAAATAAGGCCCGACAGGCATATCCTGCACCACGCAATCTTTAAGGGTTTACTCTCGGACATTTCCCTTATCGCCCGGTGCATAAACGTCCGTGTCAGGAAAACTGCCCTTGATTGGTGACGTAATCGTAGATAATATCTTCTACATGGGCATGGAGATCCTCATCGGGTTCTTCATTCCTTCTTTCTTCTAAAGCTTTTTTTAAACTCTGTTTTTCATAGGGGCTCAGCGGATCTGTCGACACATTCCGTCCATACTGGCGGAGGGCTTGTCCCAGCATTTTTTCTATAAATTGATCCATCATATATTCTCCTATTCTTGTCATTCATCTTTATTCTACTAAATATCATGTGATCCTCCCACTCTTCTATCATATTTTCTGTCAGGACGATTTTATTCCAGTTCAGCCGAGAGAATACGATGAAACGGCAGCGTTAACGCATCTTCATCGTTTATGATTTTTAAACGCTTTTCGTCATGCATCACTTGTTTTACCCAGCCCCAAAAGCGGCGGGGGCCGTGTGCGGAAGCGTAGGTGACCGAAATGGCCCTGTCTTCTTCAATCGACGCCGCAATGATGCGGTTCATGTCGTTCAGTTGCTCTTCGCTCAGTTCCGGAGGCCGGAATTCCCGTTCTTTTCGTTTTTTCGCAAGCAGCTGCTCCCGATGTTCGGGCAGCATCATCCGGCTTGATTCCCACATGACATTATACCCGGGTGTTAATTTGTTCGGATTCATGTATATCACCTCAAATTATTTGTAATGCCCGCCGATTTTTTCAGCCCGGTGAAAGGCTTGGCCGGCCTCTGTCAGTGAAGCGGCATGGAGGAGCGACGCAGGGCCGTACCGCTCATGAATATCATCCAATACTTTGCCGAGACTGATCTTTTTTTCCTGGGCATCGAACAGGCTCAGCTGAACATAATCACAAGGCTCCAGCTGGGAAAGGGAGACGCCGGCGCTGCGGACGGGCTCACCGTTCCAATGCTCTTTGAAGAGCTTGACCGCCGTTTTAAAAATATCCATTCCGAAATTAGTCGGAGACACCAGCTTTCTCTGTCTGTGAAAACCTGAAGGGAATTCAAAATCAGCGCCTCTGATGCTGACCGAAACCGTATGGCCGATGTATTGTTTGAAACGGGCGCGGCGGGCCACTTCTTCGCTTAACTCCAGCAGCACGACTTTGATATCCTCAAAGCGGCTGTAGTCTCTCGGGAGGGTCATGTTATGGCCGATCGCTTTTTGCCGGCTGTGCGTGTTGACGGTGACCGGAGAGGGATCGATGCCGCGGGCTGTCCGCTGAAGCAATTCGCCGTTAATGCCCCAGCGTTTTTTCAGCAATTCGGCGGGGTGTCCGGCAAGCCCGCCGATTGTGCTGATGCCCATCCGTCTTAAATGATGCTCCATCCGTTTTCCGATGCCGAATAATTTTCCGACCGGCAGCGGCCACAGATCCTGCCTGATATTTGACATATCCAATCTGTGGATGCCGGATGCGTTTTTTTTGGCAAAATGGTCGCAAGCCATTTTCGCGAGCGCCTTATTCGGCCCGATGCCGACACGGGCATAAATTCCGAATTCACGCATAATCGCTTGCTGAATGCTTTTGGCAATTGTAAAAGGATCACCGAACAGCCGCCTGCTTCCGGTCACGTCGAGAAACTGCTCATCGATGGAGTAGGGTTCTACAAGATCGGTATACCGTTCAAACAGTTCGGTAATCATGACGGATACATCAATATACCGCTGCATCCGCGGACGGACAATAACGGCATCGGGACATTTGGCCTGCGCTTCCCACAGCCGTTCGGCATTTTTTACGCCGTATCGTTTGGCGAGCGGACAAGCCGCAAGCACGACGCCGCTGCGTCTTTCGGGATCTCCCGAGACAATCACGGGCCGGCTTTTGAGATGAGGCGCTTCCGCTTTTTCCACAGACGCATAAAACGATTGCATATCTACAAGAAGAATATCAGCCATAAAAAAACCTCCGGGAACGTTTGTTCTGTTTTTCATTGTACCCGAACAATGACCACGTTTATACTGGTAAATCATTCCCCGGCTGGAAGACGTGCTGATTTGTTTGCTTGAAAAGAAATCATTTACAATTGCAAACAACCCACATATAATTTTTTATATTCCAATGAGAAGAGCTGACATTCATTTTGCCGGACGAAAAGGAGAGTCAATCGATAATGGATATTCGAACAATTACCTCTGAAGACTATGAAATGGTTACGTCTGTTTTGAATGAATGGTGGGGCGGCAGGCAGATGAAAGACAAACTGCCGCGCTTGTTTTTTGAACATTTTCAGGACACAAGCTTTATCACGTACGGGCCGGAGGGAATGACCGGTTTTTTAATCGGTTTTCAGTCGCAATCAGACCCTGAGACAGCCTACATTCATTTTTCCGGTGTGCATCCGGATTTCAGAAAAATGCAAATTGGAAAACAGCTCTACGACCGATTTATGGAGACGGTGAAGAAAAGGGGCTGCACAAAAGTCAATTGCGTGACGGCGCCTGTCAATAAAGTATCAATCGCTTATCATAGAAAATTAGGCTTTGAAGCTGAAAAAGGAACCAAAACCGTAAACGGAATCCCTGTTTTTGCGAATTATGACGGTCCGGGAGAAGACCGGATTCTGTTTGTGAAATATATGTAGAGGGGGATGAATATGGGTTTTTTAGCTGACACGCCCAAACCGCCCTATTATGCGGTCATTTTTTCATCAATAAAGGGAAAATATGATGAGGAATATGAACATACGGCAGAGCGCATGATGAATTTGGCAGGCGGACAGCCGGGCTTTTTAGGCGCGGAAAGCGTTCGGGAGGAAAACGGCTGCGGCATCACGGTTTCCTACTGGGACAGCCTGGAGGCGATTAAAAGGTGGAAAGATCATACGGACCACCAGGCGGCAAAACAAAAAGGAAAAACCGCCTGGTATGAAGCATACGCGGTCCGCATTACGAAGACGGAGTCACAGCGGATGTTTGCGTCAAAAGGGGCGGAAGATTGATTACATTTTTACAGCATACACAAGAACAGACCGCGCGGGAAATTGCGGCGGTTCAGCGCTGCTCTTATCAAAAAGAAGCAGAGCTGATCGGCTTTTTCGGCATCCCCGCCTTGCATGAAACACCCGATGATATACAGCGGTCACGGGAGACGTTTGCCGGTTTCAAGGAAAAAGATCAGCTTGCAGGCGTCATTTCGTATGAAAAAAAGGGATATGACCTTGTCATATGCAGGCTGACGGTGCACCCGTCCGGCTTTCGAAAAGGAATCGGACGGGCGCTTATTCAATTTGTGATAGACGAGAACCGGGACGCCCAAAAAATAGAGGCGGCTACCGCCAGCCAAAACGTTCCGGCAGTCTCTCTCTATTTAAAAACCGGGTTCACAGAAGCCGGACAGATAGAGACGCCGGAAGGGCTGGCCCTCTCGTTTTTTCATCTTTATCCGAAGAGGAAAGCGGAAGTTGTTCCGTACAAGCCGGAATGGAAAGAAATGTTTGAAAGAGAGAAGGCGGACTTGATCCGAATCTTCGGCCCAGCACTTCATTCTGTCAGACACATCGGCAGCACCTCTATCCCGGGGATGGCCGCCAAACCCGTCATTGATATACTGGCGGAGGTTAAAGATATTTCGGACGCTGACCGATTCAGTCCGCAGCTGGAAGCACTCGGCTATGAGGCGAAAGGGGAAAACGGGCTAGAGGGCCGGCGTTTCTTTCAAAAAGGCGGCAGCAAGCGCACACACCACGTTCACATATACGAAACAGGCCATCCGGACGTGAAGCGTCATCTGCTGTTCCGGGATTTCCTCACCGCAAAGCCTGAAAAAGCGGCTCAATACATGGAACTGAAACGGCACCTCGCTAAGACGTACCCATACGATATGGAAAAATATAGTGAAGGAAAAAATGATTGGATCAAGGCGGCTGAACAAGAGGCAAAGGTCTGGGAGAGCGGGCTGCTGTAAAGAAAGCAGAAACAATGCATACAGCGGCTCGGTATGCTACAATGGCGAAAATGAAAAACGGAGGATCATCTATGCAAATACATGTGACGGATGCGGCGAAACACACACTTCAGCAGGCAATGGACGCCAACCCGGGGAAAAAAGCGCAGCTCCGCTATGACGCAGAAGGCTGCGGGTGCGCGGTGAGCGGCGTGCCGACCATCTGGCTGGCGGACGAATTAACGGGACAATGCGAAGCCATTGAAACCAACGGACTTCCGCTTTACATCCAGACCTCACAAAAAGTGTTTTTTGACGAGGAAATGACAATCGATTACAATGAAAAGGCAAAAACGCTCGTCTTAAAAAGCCCGGCAGAGATGCTGAGCCCGAGAATGAGCATATTAGTAAAGCAGGGAGAAACGGAAAGTGAATCAAAAGCTGAAAGCCATTAAACAGACGGCACAGCATAAAACGTGGGTATCCTTTCTGAACAACAACCACCCGTACAGTCTGCTGCACTGGTCCATCGGAGGCGCTGAATCCGTTCAGAAGGATGTCTGGCTGCTTCAGGATGAGATGACCTTCAAAGCGCAGGAGTTTACGACAATCGACCTCGCCATTGACTGGATCGGAGAAAATATGGACGGGATTACCGACGTTTTATGACGTGAAAGCGAAAGAACCAGCATACGTTCTTTCGCTTTTTTACGTTTGCGTCATGGTATCTAAAAAGGTTTGAACGGCTTTACGGTAGCTCTCCGGATTTTTGGTGTACGACATGGCATGCCCGCCCGATTCGGCCAGATAGAGCATCTTAGGGCCGCGTTTTTTGCGGTGCAGCAATTCGGAACAAGCGGGAGGTATATAATCATCTTCCTTACTGTGAATAAACAGCACGGGCTGCCGGATTCGGCTGATAACCGATAGAGGCGATACATCACGGATACGGTATCCTTCTCTCATCCGCAAAAAGAAATCAGCCAAAGGCAGAAGCGGCCACGGAGGCAGCCGGAACTCCCGCTTCACCCTGTAGGCGAGCTGATCGCGAAAGCTTGCGAACGGACAGTCCGCAATATAAAAATCAGCGCCGTTTTCATCCTGATGCCCGCCCGCGTATAATAAGGCCGTCACCGCTCCCATCGATTCCCCGTGGATGCCGATTTGACCGCCGTCTCCGGTTTTGTGTCTCACCCAATTCACGGCTTCTTCCAAATCATCTTTTTCAAAATAGCCGTAGCTCGTCGTTCTGCCGCCGCTTTTTCCGTGCCCGCGGTGGTCATATACGAGCACATTCCATCCTAAATCTAAAAATAAATCCATGTATTTCAATGAATTGAACGAATTTACGGTAACGCCGTGACAAATAATCATGGTGTTTGCCGTATGATGCGGGGCGACGTAAAAGCCTTTGATCTCATACCCGTGGCGTGACAGGATGACAGCCTCTTCTTTTTCCATGGCCTGAAAGGAATCAAATCTATCATGCCCGTCCGCCGTTTCTTTTTTCATGATATCTTCATCCGTCTTTTTCTTCATAAACATAATCAGATTCGTAAAAGCGAATCCGGCAGCCAAAAAGACTGCGCAAGCCGAACCGAACACCGCCAGCCATTTTTTCACACAGGCACCCTCCTTTCATATGAAAAATCCTTCCTCCGGCTTTTCAGGACCGTGAACGTTGCCGGCCTCCGGCGCTCCGTGGTACACTTGCTTCACCATATTCAGATACGGGGGGCGTAATGATGAAAAAGCAGCTGCCTAAAGAAAAACACAGCTTAAAAGACGATCTGGAGGAAGATCTGAAGGCCAGGCTTTTGCAAATGAAAAGTGAGCTGAAGGAAGAAGACGAGAAAAAACAGGCGCAGCAAAAGGCGGAACAAATCAGAAAACGAAAAGAAAAAGAAAAACATAAAAGCTTTGAAGAGCTGCTGAATGAAAGCAGTCTCGATTGGCACAAATATAAATAAACCGGCATCTGAAAAGGTGCCGGTTTTATGATTTAAGAACGATGGGCTTCGTATACGTCCCGTTTTGTATGGTATTGCAGGGCTTTGATTTCCTGGCTGCTTAAACGCCGGGCCTCTGCAGCCGAACAGTTTTCTCTCAGCTGCTCAAGTGAGCTGGCTCCGGTGATGACAGAAGCGACGGCCTGCTGTGACAGTAAGTATTGAAGAGAAAGCTCCGTCATGCTCAAGTCAGGTGCGGCAGCGCTGATCGCTTTTTTGGTTTCTGCCAGTTCTGCAAAAGAATATGTTAAATAGCCGTTCTCTTTTACGCTTGCGGCCGCTTGATCAAGCGGTTTTTCCGTAAGAAGCCCTTTAGCGACAGGCCCTCTTGCGACTACGCTGATTCCGTTCTCCTCTAAAAGGGGAAGCCACTCCTCGGGACGCCGGTCCAGCAGGCTGTATTGCATCATAACGCTGGTGATATTTGATTTTTTCACATATTCTTTAATAACATTCGGACGAATCGAGGAAATGCCGTAATACCGGATGACACCTTCCTGTTTTAAGTCCTCAAATGCTTCGATCGTTTCGTCAATATGGTCTTCCATCGTGCCGCCATGCAGCTGATAAAGGTCGATATAGTCCGTTTTCAGCCGGCGCAGGCTGTTTTTGACCGCTTCTTTTATGTAGCCCTTGGAAGCGTCCCAATGCCAGCCGTCTTTATCATCATTCCAGCGGTTTCCGGCTTTCGTGGCTAAAATGATGTCGTGCCTGCGGTTTTTGACGGCCTCCCCGACAATTTCCTCATTTCTGCCGAAATCATAAAGATCAGCGGTATCTAAATAATTGATTCCAAGCTCGATCGCTTCATCCAAAATAGACAGCGCTTTAGCTTTATCCGTGCCCAGCGACATACAGCCGAGCCCGATTTCGCTTATTTCTAAATCAGAATGTCCCAGTGTGCGTTTTCTCATCGTTTCGCTCCTTTTTATAGTCTTTTACTGACCGTAATATAAAGGCGCGAAGTTTTCAACTGTTAAGGCCCGGTGATCCAATCTCCGACATAGCGGAATGTCCGTCCGTATTCTTTCAGTTTAGCCCGCACTTCCCACGCCTTTCCGACCAATACGATACTCTTATCCTTCCGGTACACCTTCAATCGAAAAGCACCTCCCTCTCATGCATGTATGATAAAATATATGAGGCATAATAGAGAGACAGAACGGGAGATGACATGATGAAACATTTAGAAGAAAAAACACTTGCGAAAAAAAAGCTGTATGACGGGAAAGTCATAGATCTTTACTTAGAGGACGTAGAGCTTCCGAACGGAAAAACAAGCAAGCGGGAAATCGTCAAACATCCGGGAGCGGTGGCCGTACTTGCGGTGACCGAGGAAGGAAAAATCATTTTGGTGAACCAGTTCAGAAAGCCGCTGGAACGGACAATCGTTGAAATTCCGGCCGGGAAGCTTGAAAAGGGGGAAGAGCCGGAACATACGGCGTTAAGAGAGCTCGAGGAAGAAACGGGATATACGGCGGAAACCTTGACGAAAATCACCGCTTTTTATACATCACCCGGGTTTGCTGATGAAATCGTGCATCTCTTTCTTGCGGAAGGGCTTTCGCCGCTGGAAGAAAAACGAGAGCTGGATGAGGATGAATTTGTCGAAGTCATGCAGGTCACGCTTGAAGAGGCCGTGAAGCTGATTGAATCCCGCAGGGTGTATGACGCAAAAACGGCGTACGCGATTCAGTATCTCCAGCTGAAAGAAGCGCTGAAGGAAAAATGATGAAAACCATCTATGCGGATCTGCATATTCATATCGGCCGCACCTATACGGGAAAACCGGTCAAAATCACCGGGGCCAAAACGTTGACGCTGCACCGGATTTTAGAAGAAGTCAGTGAGGGGAAGGGAATTGAACTATTGGGCATTATCGACTGCCATTCCCCGGAAGTCATAGAAGAAATCGAGCGCGGAATTGATGAAGGCAGATACCGTGAGCTGAAAGAAGGCGGCATCCGGTATCGGAATACGACGCTTCTGTTGGGCAGTGAGCTTGAAATCTATGATCACACATGCCGCGGGCCGATTCACGTTCTCGTCTTTATGCCGTCTCTTGCCGAAATGAAGATGTTTTCTGAGTGGCTTGCAAAAAGGCTTAAAAATATCCATCTCAGTTCCCAGCGCATTTATGAAACCGGTTTGAATCTTCAAAGGAAAACAAAGGAATTGGGCGGCCTGTTTATTCCCGCCCATATGTTCACCCCGCATAAAAGCCTGTACGGAAAAGGGGTCATATCTTCTTTGACAGAAGTTTTCGACCCGTCGCTCATTGACGCGGCGGAACTCGGGTTAAGCTGTGACACCGACATGGCTTCGCGGGTAACAGAACTTGATCCGTATACATTTTTAACAAATTCTGATGCGCATTCCTTAGGAAAAATCGGCAGAGAATATAATGAAATGCTTCTTAAAGAAGCGAATTTCACGGAATTTTCGCTGGCTTTAAAAGGGAAGGACGGAAGAAAAATCACGGCGAATTACGGGCTGAACCCGAAGCTCGGGAAGTATTACCGGACGGCTTGCGACCGCTGCGGCAGCCCGGTTGAAAAAGGAGCTACCGCATGTCCGGAGTGCGGGGGGAAAACAATGACAAAAGGGGTCAGTGAACGGCTGGAGGAACTGAGCGGCCCGAAAAAAAGCCGCGTGCCGCGGCCGCCGTATATTCATCAAATCCCGCTGCAGTTCATTCCCGGGGTCGGGCCGAAAACGTTAGAAAAACTGAAGCGGGCTTTCGGGACGGAGATGGCGATTCTTCATCAGGCGCAAGAAGAGGAATTGGCGCGTGTCGTCCAGCCTAAAATAGCGGCTGTCATTCATAAAGCGCGCACCGGGCAGCTCGTCCTTGAGGCCGGGGGCGGAGGGACGTACGGCAGAATCAAGCCGTAAAAGCCGGTTTTTAGCGGAGCTCCTCCTGCACCTTCTTTTTCGTGCGGACAAACGCAATCAATTCGATGATTTCATCCTGATTCAGCGGCTGTCCGTCAACGGTCAGTGTGCCGCGGCCTTGTGCGGCGTTTGTTAATTCGATGGTCTGGGCAAACGGCTCCGCCTTTTTTTCAGTGCGCCCCAGTAAATCGTCGCACGTCGTGTCAAACAGATCGGCAAGCGTGCCCAGCGCCTCGAATGACGGACGCCGGTATCCTGATTCATACCCGGCGTACGTGCTTTTGGCGATGCCGAGACGGTCAGCCGTATATTGAAGAGACCAATTTTTCTTTTTTCTCAGTTCAGTTAAACGATCTAAATTCATATTCAAAACCGCTCCTTTTCACTTGAGCAAATTATATCATATCGATATGCAAAAGTGTACGCGAATTGAATAATAATCACTTGATTAATTTCATTCGTCTGTCTATAATTTGATTAAAAGTATGCGAAAAGCGAATGCTTAACACATCTTGAGAAATGGATGAAGAGGTGCAGGGTATGAAAAAATTATTGCTGTTAACAACCGGAGGAACAATCGCCTCAGTCGAAGGAGAAAACGGGCTTGCACCCGGGGTGAAAGCAGACGAATTGTTAACCTACGTATCAAAACTTGATAACGATTACACGATGGAAACCCATTCGTTAATGAACATCGACAGCACAAATATGCAGCCTGAATACTGGGCCGAAATCGCAAATGCTGTCAAAGAAAAATATGACGCATATGACGGGTTCGTCATTACGCACGGAACAGACACAATGGCCTATACATCAGCGGCACTGTCTTATATGCTTCAGCATGCTGATAAACCGATCGTCATTACGGGTTCGCAAATCCCGATTACATTTCAAAAAACCGATGCCAAAAAAAATATCACGGACGCGATCCGCTTCGCATGTGAAGGGGTGGGCGGCGTATACGTCGTATTTGACGGCAGAGTCATTCAAGGCACACGCGCCATTAAATTAAGAACGAAAAGCTATGATGCATTTGAGAGCATTAACTATCCGTATATCGCGTTTATTACCGAAAACGGAATTGAATACAACAAACAAGTGCACATGCCAAAAGACGATGCTTTTACGGTCAATACTTCACTTTGCACGGACGTGTGCCTGCTCAAGCTACACCCGGGGCTGAAACCGGAAATGTTTGACGCATTAAAGGGCATGTACAAAGGAATCGTCATTGAAAGCTACGGCAGCGGCGGCGTGCCGTTTGAAGGAAGAGACATTCTCGCCAAAGTCAATGAAATGATTGAAAGCGGCATTGTCGTCGTCATTACGACACAATGTCTTGAAGAAGGAGAGGACATGAGCGTCTATGAAGTCGGCCGAAGAGTCAATCAAGATCTCATTATCCGCTCCAGAAATATGAACACGGAAGCCATCGTGCCGAAATTAATGTGGGCGCTCGGCCAGTCTCACAACTTGGCTGAAGTCAAAAACATTATGGAGACACCGATCGCAGACGACGTTGTACTGTAAAAACATGACTACCACAAAGAGAAAGTAGGGTTTTAGCATGACAAACGCGCAAAAAGAATATCGTCAGGAAAAAGATTTCCTCGGAGAAAAACAAATTGAAGCTGATGTGTATTACGGAATACAAACGCTGCGCGCGAAAGAAAACTTTCCGATTACCGGCTACCGCATCCACGAAGAAATGATTAATGCGCTCGCCATCGTCAAAAAAGCGGCGGCGCTTGCCAACATGGATGTAAAACGGCTGTATGAAGGAATCGGAAATGCGATTGTACAGGCCGCAGATGAAATTCTTGAGGGAAAATGGCATGACCAATTTATCGTCGATCCGATCCAAGGGGGAGCCGGAACGTCCATGAACATGAATGCCAACGAAGTAATCGGCAACAGGGCCCTAGAAATCATGGGCCATAAAAAAGGTGAATACATTCACCTCAGCCCGAACACACACGTCAACATGTCACAATCGACGAACGACGTGTTTCCGACGGCAATCCATATTTCAACCTTGAAACTTTTGGATAAGCTCCTTGATACGATGGCGCATATGCTCAGTGTCTTTAAAGATAAAGCGAAACAATTTGATTCTGTCATTAAAATGGGGCGCACACACCTTCAGGACGCTGTGCCGATCCGTCTCGGACAGGAATTTGAAGCATACAGCCGCGTGCTTGAGCGTGACATAAAGCGAATTAAACAATCCCGCCAGCATCTGTATGAAGTAAACATGGGGGCAACGGCCGTAGGTACGGGACTTAACGCCGATCCGCGCTACATAGAACAGGTTGTGAAGCACCTGGCTGACATCAGCGGACTGCCGCTTGTCGGCGCCGGCCATTTGGTTGACGCCACACAAAACACTGATGCGTATACGGAAGTTTCAGCCGCGTTGAAAGTATGCATGATGAACATGTCGAAAATCGCCAACGATCTGCGCTTAATGGCTTCAGGTCCGCGCGCGGGACTTGCGGAAATTTCATTGCCCGCCCGTCAGCCGGGATCATCCATTATGCCTGGGAAAGTCAACCCTGTAATGGCAGAGCTGATCAACCAAATCGCCTTCCAGGTCATCGGGAATGACAATACGATCTGCCTCGCTTCAGAAGCGGGCCAGCTGGAGCTTAACGTAATGGAGCCGGTACTCGTATTTAACCTGCTTCAATCCATCAGCATCATGAATAACGGGTTCCGTTCATTTACCGATCATTGTCTGGCGGGAATTGAAGCCAACGAAAAACGTCTGAAGCAATACGTGGAAAAAAGCGTCGGCGTCATTACAGCGGTCAATCCGCACCTCGGGTATGAAGCGGCTGCGCGAATTGCCCGTGAAGCAATCATGACGGGGCAATCTGTAAGAGATCTTTGCCTTCAAAATGATGTACTGACAGAAGAAGAATTGGATATCATTTTGAATCCATATGAAATGACAAAACCGGGAATTGCCGGAAAAGATCTATTAGAAAAATAAATTTTAAAGCAACAACAGCCGCCTTTTCACGTTTTTTAGTGAATAGGCGGTTGCCATACAAAGGGATGAGGCAGTATAGTATAATTTGTTATATCATTTGATGAAAGCGTTTTAGCTTTTTTCTTCTAGGGGGATTTTCTTGTGAAAGAGGCCAGATTGCCAAATTTATTGGAAATTATTATCTTATTATTCGGGTTTTTAGCACTTGTCTTATCGTTCACAGTGTTTTTAGACCTGCCGATCCAGCTAGCTCTATTAATATCCTGGTTTTTCGCTATTATTCTCGGAGTCAGGCTGGGATATTCATATAAAGACTTGCAGGCTTCGATTGTCACCGGCATATCAAACGGTCTTGAAGCGGTATTGATTCTCGTTTCGGTCGGTGCGCTCATCGGGACATGGATTGCCGGCGGCGTTGTGCCGACGTTAATTTATTATGGTTTAGAGTTTATTAATCCTCATATTTTCCTTCTGGCTACACTGGTGATTTGTTCCGTTATGTCCGTTGCGACCGGAACGTCGTGGGGAACCGTGGGAACCGCGGGGATCGCCATGATTGCCATCGGAGAGGGAATGGGTATACCGCTTCCGATCGTAGCGGGAGCCGTTTTGTCCGGCGCTTACTTCGGAGACAAGCTTTCACCGCTGTCTGACAGTACGGTGCTTGCCTCCACGCTTTCTAAGGTGGATGTGCTGTCACACGTCAGAGCGATGATGTATCTGTCAATTCCGTCCTATATTATTACGGCCATTCTGTTTACCGTAACGGGATTTATATACGGCGGAAAAAATATTGATCTCGACAAAGTGGAATTTTTAAAATCTTCATTGCAGAAAACGTTTGATATTCATATATGGATGCTCATTCCGGCTGTTGTCGTCGTTGTCCTTCTGATTTTGAAAAAGCCGTCTATGCCCGTTATTATCATCGGTGCTTTGCTTGGCGCAATCTGGGCTTCCGTCTTTCAGGGAATGAATTTTGCCAGTGCCATAGCGACTGCTTATAATGGTTTTTCTATTAAAACGGACGTCGAATTTTTAAACGGCCTGTTAAACCGCGGAGGCATTACCGGTATGCTGGATACGTTAGTCGTTATCCTGTTCGGTCTCGGTTTTGGAGGAATTCTTGAGAAGCTCGGCGTATTAAAAGTGATTGTCTCAACTTTTGAGAAAAAGCTGACCACACCGGGAAATGTGACGCTTTCGACATTGATCGTCGCCCTTTTAGGAAACATTTTCGGCTGTGCGATGTACGTGTCATTGATCCTGACGCCGAAAATCATGGAGAACAGTTATGATAAACTGAAACTTGACAGAAGAGTTTTATCCCGGAACGCAGAGGTGGGCGGAACGCTTACTTCAGGGATGGTGCCGTGGTCTGATAACGGCATCTATATGGCCGGCATTCTCGGCGTATCCACATTTTCTTATCTGCCGTTCATGTGGCTCAGTTTTGTATCTATCGGACTGGCAATATTGTACGGATACACGGGGAAATTCATTTGGTACACGAAAGAAAAATCCTTGCAATCTCAAAAATTGGGTTAGGAGGTTCATTTCATGATTACAAAGCATATGATTCGGACGTTAATGATTGAAACGCCGACTGTTCCCGGAAATCTCGGAAAAGTGGCAACCGCCATCGGAGTGATGGGCGGAGATATCGGGGAAGTTGAAACCGTTAAAGTCGGCCCGAACTACACAATGCGCAACATTACGGTGCAGGCCGAAAATGAAGAGCAGCTGCAGGAAATCATTCAAGCCATTGAAGTTCTCGGTGAAGGCATCCGTCTTCATACAGTCTCAGATGAAGTGCTCTCTGCTCATGAAGGCGGCAAAATTCAGATGAAAAGCAAAATGCCGATTCGGACATTGGCTGAGCTTGGGCGTGTTTATACGCCGGGTGTCGCCGATGTGTGCAGACTGATTGAAAACGAGCCTGAAAAAGCGTCCATCTATACGACAATCAGCAATTCTGTCGCCATTGTCACCGACGGAACGGCGATTCTCGGCCTCGGCAATATCGGCTCTGTCGCCGGAATGCCCGTAATGGAAGGGAAAGCCGCGCTTTTTGACCAGCTGGCGGGTATCAGCGGAATTCCGATTTTGCTCGATACCTCTGATCCGGAAGAAATCATTCGCACGGTAAAACATATTTCTCCGGGGTTCAGCGGAATTCTGCTTGAAGATATCGGTTCGCCCCACTGCTTTGACATTGAAGACCGCCTGAAAGAAGAACTGGACATTCCGGTTATGCACGATGACCAGCACGGCACGGCGGTCGTCACGCTCGCCGCTGCCATTTCCGCTTGTAAAAGCGCCGGTCTTGATTTAAAAGAAGCGAAGGTCGGTCAGATCGGTCTCGGCGCGGCAGGCGTCGCCATCTGCCGCATGTTTATGGCATACGGAGTCAAAGCGGTCTGCGGAACGGACAAGTCAGAAGACGCAATGAACCGCCTCGCTCAGTACGGAGGTCAGCCGCTTGGAAGCATCAAAGAATTAATGGACACGTGTGACATTGTGATCAGCACCACAGGAGTTCCGGGTCTCATTAAAAAAGAGGATGTCAGAAAAGGACACGTCATTCTGGCTTTATCTAATCCGAAGCCGGAGATTGAACCGGAAGAGGCATTACAAGCCGGAGCCGCTTATGCAGCTGACGGCCGTTCGGTCAATAATGTTCTCGGCTTCCCGGGGATTTTCCGCGGCGCGCTGAACGCCAAAAGCAAGAAAATCGACCATGAAATGCTTGTGGCGGCCGCAGAAGCCATCGCCTCTTGCACAAAACACGGCGATCTCGTGCCTCAGCCTTTGGATGCCGACGTGCATCAAGCCGTATCAGCAGCCGTAGAACGGGCCGCGGCAGGGAAATAAACAACTCTTACAGTACCGGATGTGTGCCGGTGCTGTTTTTTTATCATGAATAGGAAGCGGAATTCTTAGGCAGGCTAACAGATAGCAAAAGACGGAATAAAGAGGTGTCGATGTGGATTATTTTCCGCTGATCCATACAAATATTTGGGATGCTGTGATCGGCGTGCCGGTCGTCTTATGCGTCACACAGCTGATCAAAGTGTTCTGCCGGGTTCCGGGCATATTCGTTCCCACGATTGCCCTTGCTGCCGGAAATATAGTGTCTATCGTTTTCGGTCATCATGAACACGTGTATGCGGGGATTTTTATGGGGTTTTTTTACGGATACGCCGCAATGGGGAGCTATTCATCTGCCAAAACGTCTCTGCGCGCTTACCGGTCGAAACATGAGCCGTATTCATGAACACATCTGGATTTTTTTGTTATGATAAAGAAAAGGGAAAAAGGAGCGATTGGCACATGGCGAAGAGCAAAACGAAAAAAATGCGGGAGCATCTCAAAAGAAACGGAATGCGTGACGCAGTCCTGTCAAGGGGGACGGCGCCGTCTTTCAGCACCCATGAAAGAGTGACGAAGACCAAAAAAGACAGGCTTGAAAGAATAAAGCATAAAAAAAGGAACCCCTATGATCACCGGAGTGATGACGGGGGTTCTTTTTTTATGCCCGAATCTCGCGCCTTTCTATGATTTCTCTGTCATGTTTTCTCTTTTCTTTCATACAATCTACTAAATCAAGTCAATAGATTAGCGGGAGGAAAGCGGTATGAGAAAACAATCGTACAAAGAACTGTTTTTTCGCCATGTAAAGGATCATCTGTCACTTTATATATTTGTGTTCGTCTTGTTTTTGATGGGGGTCATTTTCGGGGCGATCATCGTCAACAGCATGACCATCACGCAGAAAGAAGATTTGTATTACTATTTAAGCAAGTTTTTCGGACAGCTGTCTGACGGAAAACATGCCGGCGCTTCAGAAATGTTTTGGCAGGCCGTCTTTCATGATGTAAAATATTTGGGGCTGATGTGGATCCTCGGTATTTCCGTGATCGGTCTTCCGGTTATTTTCATTATGGTGTTTTTAAAAGGAATCGTCGTCGGCTTCACGGTCGGTTTTTTAGTGAATCAAATGGGGATGAACGGGTTTTTCCTGTCATTTATTTCGGTTCTGCCGCAAAACGTCGTTCTCATTCCGGCGTATCTTATCATGGGGACATGCTCCATCGCTTTTTCACTGAAACTGATCCGGCAGCTGTTTGTCAAACGCAGCCTTCATGACGCGCCGATCCAATGGTTCGGACGCTACGCCTTCGTGCTGATTCTCATCGTTTTCTTCTCGGTCATCGCTTCGCTGCTCGAGGCGTACGTGTCTCCGCTGTTTATGGAAAAGCTGTCATCACGCATATTTTAGAATGATTATCACAAAATAATACTTTTATTTATCAGTTTATAATAATTATAGTTGGAACTCTGCGCGTATTTTGTTATAATGAGTCATGGAATGCGGCGTAGGAGGGAAAGACATGGAAAACCGTATTGATCGAATTAAAAAGCAGCTGCACTCGTCAAGCTACAAGCTTACGCCACAGCGGGAAGCAACGGTAAGAGTGCTGCTTGAAAACGAAGAAGACCATTTAAGCGCAGAAGATGTATACCTCCTCGTAAAAGAGAAATCTCCTGAAATTGGTCTCGCTACAGTATACCGTACATTAGAATTATTAACAGAATTAAAAGTCGTTGATAAAATTAACTTCGGGGACGGCGTATCCCGCTACGACCTTCGCAAAGAAGGCGCGGCTCACTTTCATCACCATTTGGTGTGCATGGAGTGCGGAGCCGTCGATGAAATTGAAGAAGATCTGCTTGAAGACGTTGAAGAAGTGATTGAACGTGATTGGAAATTTAAAATTAAAGATCATAGATTGACTTTTCACGGAATCTGCCACCGCTGCCGCGGGGATGAAACAGAGTAAAAGCCTACGAACCTTTTCTGCCAGGAAAGGGTTTTTTGCTGTTTTTATGTATAAAAGCCTTTGAAATTGGCATAAGGTGTACTAACAGCCGCCAAAAGAAAGGGTCGATCGAAAGATGGGCAGATTCTTAAAAACAGCCGCGGATACGATCAAAGTGTTTATTCTGTTCACAGGTTTTACCGCGCTGTTCTATTATGCTATGATATGGGTGAATTCAGAGTATGAAAACTATCATCGGTACGATAAACCGGAAGGCTCCGCCGTCAAAGTGGCCAAAACGGAACATGAGGAGAAAGACGGCTGGTTCGGCCGATTGATCTTTTTTTACCAAAACGGGGAGTAGATCAAGAGTGAAGGATCAAATTAAGGATTTCATCCATTATGTGAGGGTTGAAAGAGGGCTGTCCCAAAATACGATGATGTCCTATGAGCGTGATCTGAAAAGTTATTCTCTCTTCTTAACTGAAAGCCTTCAGATCACTTCATGGAATGATGTGACCCGTCTTCATATTATTCAATATTTAAAGCATATAAAGGACTCCGGGAAATCCGGCAAGACGTCTGCGAGGCATTTGGCGTCGATCCGGTCTTTTCATCAATTTCTGCTAAGGGAAAAAGCCGCGGATAAAGATCCTTCGGTACATATTGAAACACAAAAAACAGAGCGGACGCTTCCGAAAGTATTGGCGCTTCACGAAGTTGAGCGGTTATTGGACACGCCTAAGCTTGACAGTCCGTTCGGCCTCAGGGATAAAGCCATGCTTGAACTGCTGTACGCAACCGGCATCAGGGTCAGCGAGATGATCGAGCTGAAATTATCCGACGTCCATTTGACGATGGGATTTGTCCGCTGCTTCGGAAAAGGGCGGAAAGAGCGGATTGTGCCGATTGGTGAAGCCGCTTCTCATGCGATAGAAGCATACATTGAAAAAGCCAGAGGGAAATTATTAAAGAAAAATGTAACCGAAGCGCTTTTTCTGAATCATCACGGCAGGCAGATCAGCCGTCAAGGTTTTTGGAAAAACCTGAAAAAAATCGCACTTGAAGCGGGGATTAAAAAAGAGCTGACACCGCACACGCTTCGGCACTCTTTTGCAACGCACCTGCTCGAAAACGGCGCGGATCTGCGCGCCGTGCAGGAGATGCTCGGACATGCCGATATTTCCACGACGCAAATTTATACGCATGTGACGAAAACAAGGCTGAAGGACGTGTACAAACAGTATCATCCGCGCGCTTAGGAGCCGCTGCCAGAGGGGCCGCGGCTTTTTTGCCGGATTGGCGGAATACAGAGAAGGTTCTAATTATTTGAATCGGCATTGTCAACAGGAATGTAAACGGTTTATACTTGAGTTGTCTGACCTCTGTAAGCTACAATGGACAGATGGAAGAAAAGGAGGCTTTTATGATGTCTGAATACAAATATAACCGGGTATTTTTGATCGTAATGGATTCTGTCGGAATCGGTGAAGCGCCGGACGCCGCCGATTTTAATGATATAGGCGCAAATACGCTCGGACACATCGCAGAGCACATGAACGGCTTACATATGCCCCATATGGCGCAGCTCGGTCTCGGACTGATCGGAGACATTAAGGGCGTGGAAAAAACGGAGCACCCTCTTGCGTATTACGGAAAAATGCAGGAGGCGTCAAACGGGAAAGATACGATGACGGGGCACTGGGAGATTATGGGCCTCTACATTGAAAAACCGTTTAAAGTGTTCCCGGAAGGATTTCCGGATGAACTTCTTCAGGAACTTGAGCGGCGTTCAGGACGGAAAATCATCGGAAATAAGCCGGCTTCAGGCACGGCGATTCTGGACGAGCTCGGAAAAGAACATATGGAAACGGGTGCGCTGATCGTTTATACATCAGCAGATTCCGTGCTGCAGATTGCAGCTCACGAAGATGTCGTTCCGCTTGACGAACTGTACAGCATCTGTGAAACGGCCAGAGAACTGACGCTTGATCCGAAGTACATGGTCGGCCGGATTATCGCAAGACCGTTCGTCGGAGAACCGGGCAGCTTCAAACGCACGCCGAACCGTCATGATTATGCGCTCAAACCGTTCGGCCGCACCGTAATGAACGGAATGAAAGACAGCGGATTAGACGTCATTTCCATCGGCAAAATTTCTGATATTTATGACGGAGAAGGCATTACATCTTCCCGCCGGACGGTATCTAATATGGACGGCATGGACAAAGTGATTGAAACGCTCGGTGAAGAGTTCACGGGCCTGAGCTTTGCCAACCTCGTTGATTTTGACGCGCTGTACGGACACCGCCGCGATCCGGAAGGGTACGGAAAAGCGCTCGAGGAATTCGACGCAAGGCTTCCGGAAGTGTTTGAGAAAATGAAAGAAGACGATCTGCTTATCATCACTGCGGATCACGGCAATGATCCTGTCCATCACGGCACGGATCACACGCGGGAGTATGTGCCGCTTCTTGTGTACAGCAAAAAGCACAAACACACTGAACAGCTGCCGCTTGCGGATACATTTGCCGATATCGGCGCAACCATTGCGGATAATTTCAAAACGGAAAAGCCGGAATACGGAAAAAGCTTTTTATCAAGATTACAGTAGGGGGGACTTTTTTTGAAACAAAAGATCGAACGTGCTGCTGCATTTATTAAAGAACACGTGAAAGAAACACCAAAGATCGGTCTGATTTTAGGGTCAGGGCTCGGCGTATTGGCCGATGAAATTGAAGGAGCTGTCAAGCTTACATATGAAACGATCCCTGATTTTCCGGTCTCAACGGTAGAAGGCCATGCCGGCCAGCTTGTGATGGGAACGCTTGAAGGTGTGCAGGTCATCGCGATGCAGGGCCGCTTTCATTACTATGAAGGCTACTCAATGGATCAGGTCACATTTCCCGTCCGCGTAATGAAGGCGCTCGGCGTTGAATCCCTTGTCGTGACGAACGCAGCCGGCGGTATCAACACTGAATTCCGGGCCGGCGATCTGATGATTATTACAGACCACATCAACTTTACGGGCACCAACCCGTTAATCGGGCCGAACGAAGCTGAATTCGGACCGAGATTCCCGGACATGTCAGAAGCCTATGACAAAGAGCTGTCAGGCTTGGCTGAAAAAACGGCCGATGAGCTGGGCATTCCTGTTCAAAAAGGGGTGTATACAGCTGTTACGGGGCCGTCTTACGAAACGCCAGCTGAGGTTCGGTTTTTAAGAACGATGGGTTCTGACGCTGTAGGCATGTCGACCGTGCCGGAAGTCATCGTCGCCAACCACGCGGGGATGCGCGTGCTCGGCATCTCATGCATTTCCAACGCGGCGGCAGGTATTCTTGACCAGCCGTTATCCCATGAAGAAGTAATGGAAATGACGGAAAAAGTAAAAGGCGGCTTTTTGAAGCTTGTAAAAGCCGTAGTCGCACGATCTCAAAAATAAGTCAGCATAAGTCAGCTGTTTCTTCGGAAGCAGCTGTTTTTTTGTGCCCTCAACACGAAACATTTTCCAGATGAGGCGTATAAAACCACCGGATTTGGAAAAAATAAAAAGGATTATGAAATGGAGGGCTTTGGAGATGAAACGTCTTATATCCACTTTGTTGATTGGCATTTTATTAACGGCATCAGCACCGTCCGCTTTTGCAAAGCCGGACGGAAAACATACATCGGAGCTCGCTCATGAAGCCAAAAGCGCCGTGCTGATTGAACGCGATACGGGAAGCATTCTTTATAACAAGAACAGCCGGGAGCGTCTGGCGCCGGCAAGCATGACGAAAATTATGACCATGCTTTTAATCATGGAAGCGCTTGACAAAGGGAAAATAAAGATGAGCGATAAAGTCAGGACGAGTGAACATGCCGCGTCCATGGGCGGATCACAGATTTTCCTTGAACCCGGAGAAGAAATGACGGTAAAAGAAATGCTCAAAGGAATTGCGATAGCTTCCGGAAATGACGCATCCGTCGCAATGGCGGAGTATATTGCCGGTTCAGAAGAGGATTTCGTCAACCGGATGAACAAAAAAGCAAAAGAATTGGGATTGAAAGATACCTCCTTCAAAAACCCGACGGGACTGCCTGAAAAAGACCATTACAGCTCTGCTTATGACATGGCGAAAATGGCGAAGGAATTATTAAAGTATGATAAAATCACTCAATTTACGGGAACGTATGAGGATTATTTAAGAGAAAATACAGACAAAAAGTTCTGGCTCGTCAATACAAACCGGCTGATCAAATTTTATCCGGGTGTAGACGGCGTGAAGACGGGCTTTACAGGCGAAGCGAAGTATTGTTTAACCGCCACCGCTAAAAAAGGAAATATGAGGGTCATTGCTGTTGTTTTCGGAGCCAGCACTCCGAAAGAAAGAAATGCCCAAGTGACCAAAATGCTTGATTACGCCTTCAGCCAGTTCAAAACACACCCGCTGTACAAACGGGATCAAATCGTCGGAACGGTAAAAGTGAAAAAAGGAAAACAGAAACTGATCAAGCTGACCACATCTGAGCCGATTTCTCTTCTGGCCAAAAAGGGAGAGAACATGGACAAAGTAAAAAAAGAAGTGAAAATCAACGGCAATGTAACGGCTCCGGTTAAAAAAGGAGAGGTGCTCGGCAGCCTCGTTCTGAAAAAAGACGGAAAGGTGCTCGTTGAAAGCCCGGTCACGGCAAAAGACGACATGGAAAAAGCGGGTTTTCTCACTTTTCTGAAGCGGACGATGGGAGATTGGACTAAATTTAAATAATCGTGGCGAACGGGCACTAGTTTTGTCATAGTGAAGGAATTGCTTTCCCGAAAATCGAAACACTCATTATCCGATCATATCAAGGAGGAATGAGCATGAGCCTTGGAATTGACTTTCATGTCAAAGAATCCGTGCTTTGTATTCGATTAACAGGTGAACTCGACCATCATACGGCAGAATCATTAAAACAAAAGGTTACTGAATCGCTGGAGGCTGACGGCATCCGTCACATTGTGCTGAACCTTGAAGATCTTACCTTCATGGACAGCTCCGGCCTCGGCGTGATTTTAGGGCGTTATAAACAAATTAAACAGCTCGGCGGAGAAATGGTCGTGTGCGCGATTTCACCCGCGGTGAGACGTCTGTTTGACATGTCCGGCCTGTTTAAAATCATCAGGTTCGAACAATCAGAACAAAAAGCGCTTTTAACGTTGGGGGTGGCATCATGAAAAACGAGATGCATCTTGAATTTTCAGCCCTCAGTCAGAACGAATCGTTTGCGCGCGTAACAGTTGCTTCTTTTATCGCACAGCTCGACCCGACGATGGATGAGCTGACGGAAATCAAGACCGTCGTATCAGAAGCGGTAACAAACGCGATCATCCACGGCTATGAAGAAAACTGCGACGGAAAGGTGTACATCTCCGTTACGCTGGAGGATCATGTCGTCTATCTGACCATACGTGACGAAGGCCTCGGGATCACGGATCTTGAGGAAGCGCGCCAGCCGCTATTTACGACAAAACCCGAGCTTGAACGCTCCGGAATGGGCTTTACCATTATGGAAAACTTCATGGATGATGTCACGATTGATTCCTCGCCGGAGATGGGAACGACGATACGCTTAACAAAACACCTATCAAAAAGCAAAGCGCTTTGTAATTAAGGAGATTTGTTATGGATGTGGAGGTTAAGAAAAACAGCAAAAACGCGCAGCTCAAGGACCATGAAGTCAAAGAATTAATCAAAAAGAGCCAAGAGGGCGACCAGCAGGCAAGAGACCTCCTCATAGAAAAAAACATGCGTCTTGTGTGGTCCGTCGTTCAAAGGTTCTTAAACAGAGGCTATGAGCCGGACGATCTGTTTCAGATCGGCTGTATCGGATTGTTAAAATCCGTTGATAAATTCGATTTGTCCTATGATGTCCGTTTTTCAACTTATGCCGTGCCGATGATTATCGGAGAAATCCAGCGCTTCATCCGCGATGACGGAACCGTCAAAGTTTCAAGATCTTTAAAAGAGCTCGGCAATAAAATACGCCGGGCGAAAGATGAACTGTCAAAAACATACGGAAGAGTGCCGACCGTCCAGGAAATCGCGGACCATTTAGAAATTGATGCGGAGGATGTGGTGCTTGCGCAGGAAGCGGTGCGGGCGCCTTCATCCATTCATGAGACCGTGTATGAAAATGACGGAGACCCGATCACCCTGCTTGATCAGATCGCCGATCATTCAGAAGAGAAGTGGTTTGACAAAATCGCCCTCAAGGAAGCGATCAGTGATTTGGAAGAACGGGAAAAACTCATTGTCTATCTGAGATATTATAAAGATCAGACACAGTCGGAAGTAGCCGAACGGCTCGGGATTTCCCAAGTCCAGGTATCGAGGCTGGAGAAAAAAATATTAAAGCAGATTAAAGTGCAGATGGATCATACGGAAAGCTGACCTTTTACGGGCCGGCTTTTTTTATTTGTGCATCGGTGGTAATTTATGGTCTTTTGCCGCTGATGAATGAGAACAAAAGTGAACCGCATACTACATATATAACCACCCGAAAGATGGTGATGCAAGATGGAAAGACGAATATTTCTCAGACTTCGCCACCGCGTGAAGGCTCATACCGGAGATATCATCACAATCGGCGACGCCGCGCAGATCGCGGGACAGCAAAAGCTGAAAAAAAAACTGTCGGCACTGCCGCTGTATAAGGTCACGAAAAAAGACAAAAATATCGTCGTGCTGGACATCATAAAAGTGCTGAAAACCATTCATACCGCTTTTCCCGCTCTTGATGTACAGACCGTCGGCGGCGCTGAAACGATAGTGGAAATCCATTACCAGAAAAAGCAGCTGTCAGCCGTTTTGTTCGTCGGTGTCTGGCTCCTGCTTTTTATCGGTTCATGTCTTGCCATTATGAATTTTCATGAAGATGTCAGTATGAGAGAAGTTCATATCGCCTTATATGAAATCATAACGGGCGAACGGAATGAATATCCGTATCTGCTTCAGATTCCGTACAGCATCGGCCTCGGTCTCGGTATGATCGTCTTTTTTAATCACATCTTCAAAAAACGCCTGAATGAAGAGCCAAGCCCGCTGGAAGTCGAGATGTTTAATTATCAGCTTGATCTCGATCATTATGTCGCAATGCACGAAAATGAAGAGACGATGAAAGATCTGCATGATCGTTAGCATTCTTTTCGTTATATTTGTCGGGCTTGGCGGAGGGCTGACCGTGGGTGCGGGCTTTGTGGCTTTTTTAACCGTTATGGGAATCGTCCCCCGCCTTATGCAGCTGACAAAAACAATGCGCTTTGTACAGGCCTACGAAGGAGCTGTTATTTCAGGAGCTGTGTTCGGCGGCTGGGAAACCTTAAATATGAATCATTTTTTTTTATCTGAATGGCTGGCCGTTCCGGTCGGGCTTTTGGCCGGCATGTTTGTCGGCATGCTGGCCGCCGCGCTTACAGAAGTGCTGAATGTGCTTCCCATTCTTGCCAAACGGATCGGCTTCGGCAGCAAAATCATCATATTGCTGATGGCCATTGTGTTCGGCAAAATAGCCGGCTCTTTATTTCATTGGCTGTATTTTATCCATCATTCATAAGGAGGAACCGACATGACAAACTTAAAAGAAAATTACAAAACAAAAGTGAAAGACTATCAGCCGAAACCGCCATATGTTTGGAATTGCGTCAAAGCCTTTCTGATCGGCGGTTTGATCTGTCTGATCGGGCAGGCTCTTCAAGACTTTTACATCCACTTTTTTAATTTTAATGAAAAAACAGCGGGCAACCCGACGGCCGCCACTCTTATTTTAATTTCCGCCCTTTTGACCGGATTCGGCATTTATGACAGACTCGGGCAGTTTGCCGGAGCGGGTTCAGCCGTGCCGGTGACGGGTTTTGCAAACAGTATGACAAGCGCCGCTCTCGAACACAGAAGTGAAGGACTCGTACTCGGAGTAGCGACAAACATGTTTAAATTGGCGGGAAACGTCATTGTATTCGGCGTGGTGGCAGCCTATATCGTAGGCCTGATACGGTTTGCTTGTGAAAAACTGTTTTCGTAGGAGGAGAAAAAATGAAATTGACCGGAAAGCAAACCTGGGTATTTGAAAACCCGTTATTTGTAAATGCGGCGGGGACGGCAGCCGGACCGAAAGAAAAAGACGGCCCGCTCGGTTCGCTGTTTGATAAGACATACGATGAAATGCACTGCAATCAGAAAAACTGGGAAATGGCGGAACGTCAGTTAATGGAAGATGCCATCAACTCCGCTTTGCAAAAACAGAATTTGAAAAAGAGCGATATTGATTTGTTACTCGCGGGGGATCTTTTAAATCAAAATGTGACCGCCAACTACGTCGCCAGACATCTGAAAATTCCGTTCCTCTGTCTGTTCGGCGCCTGTTCGACTTCAATGGAAACGATTGCCGTCGCATCCGCGCTCATTGACGGCGGTTTTGCGAACCGGGCGATCGCAGCCACGAGCAGCCATAACGCGACGGCAGAACGGCAATTCCGCAATCCGACGGAGTACGGCGGGCAAAAACCGGATACCGCCACTTCAACGGTCACGGGGGGCGGGGCGGTCATCATCAGTCAAAACCCTTCTGATATCAAGATTACAAGCGCAACAGTGGGAAAAGTAAGCGACCTCGGAATAACAGATCCGTTCGATATGGGATCCGCCATGGCGCCCGCTGCCGCCGACACAATCAAACAGCACCTGCAGGACTTAAACCGCACGGCGGATGATTATGATCTGATTTTAACGGGAGACCTTTCAGGCGTCGGCTCGCCGATCGTGAAAGATTTGCTCAAAGAAGAAGGCTATCCCGTGGGAACGAAACACGATGACTGCGGTCTTCTCATCTATACGCCGGACCAGCAGGTGTTTGCGGGCGGAAGCGGCTGCGCCTGCTCTGCGCTTGTTACGTACACACATATTTTTAACCAATTAAAAGCGGGGACTCTAAACAGAGTACTCGTTGTCGCGACAGGAGCGCTTTTAAGTCCGACAATGATCCAGCAGAAGGAAACCATTCCGACCATCGCGCACGGTGTGGTATTTGAGCGGGCGGGAGGTGCATCATAAATGGAATATCTGTTGGCTTTTGTTTGCGGGGGAATCATATGCATTATCGGTCAGCTGCTGCTTGACATTTTTAAACTGACACCCGCCCATGTGATGACAACTTTTGTCGTCATCGGCGCCTTGTTAGATGGGTTCGGAATTTATGACAAATTTATCGAATTCGCAGGCGCGGGCGCGACGGTTCCCATCGTCAGCTTCGGTCACAGCTTATTGCACGGCGCCATGCATCAAGCTCACGAGCATGGATTTATCGGGATCGCCATGGGGATTTTTGAACTTACTTCCGCCGGTATATCTTCAGCGATTTTATTCGCATTTCTTGTAGCCGTTATTTTTAAACCGAAAGGATAATGCCTGATGACGAAACGGAAGGTCATTCTTGTGACAGACGGGGACGTATACGCCGCCAAAACAATTGAATACGCCGCGGAAAAAGCAGGCGGACGGTGTATTTCCCAATCAAAGGGCAATCCGTCAACGAGAAGCGGCCCCGAACTTGTTCAGCTGATTAAAGCCGCGCCGAATGACCCGGTGTTTGTCATGTTTGACGATTCAGGCCTGCAAGGGGAAGGGCCGGGCGAAACGGCGCTGAAATATGTCGCCTCACATCAGGACATTGAAGTGCTGGGGGTGATTGCGGTCGCTTCTAAGACCCATCAGGCAGAATGGACGAAAGTCGATGTCTCCATTGACCGTGATGGAGAAGTGACGGAGTTTGGCGTCGATAAAACCGGAATGAGAGAAATGGACGAGCACAGAATGAACGGAGATACGGTGTATTGTCTGGATAAATTGGACGTTCCCCTCATTGTGGGCATCGGCGACATAGGTAAGATGGGAAGAAAAGATGACATATCAAAAGGCTCGCCGATCACGATGAAGGCGGTCGAATTCATTTTAGAAAGGAGCGAAAGCCATGCCGGAAAAACCGGAAAACATGATCAAGGTGTACCGGGATCCTAGAAAAAATGAACAATTTTTTAAAGACCGCGTCGGTATGGGAACGAGCTATGATGTCGGCGTCCGCAAAGTTCGAGTATTAGACCGGGAAGTCCAGATTTACTTTGTCAACGGATTAACCGATACTTTGTTTATCATTCATTTAATGGAACAGCTCGTCGACGTCAATAATTATGACGAGAATGCGGATGAAGCGATTGACGTTGTTGAAAACAGACTTGTCAATCAGCAGGTTCAAAAAGTCAAAACGCTCGACGAAGCAACGGATCAAGTTCTTTCCGGACTTGTGGCGGTTATCGTTGAAGACGCGGGCTTCGCCTATATCGTTGACGTCAGAAGTTATCCCGGACGCACGCCTGAAGAACCGGATACGGAAAAGGTCGTCCGCGGGGCAAGAGACGGTTTTATCGAAAATATCGTCATTAATACAGCATTGATCAGAAGACGAATCAGGGACGAAAGGCTCCGCGTCAAAATTACGAAAGTCGGCGAGCGCTCTAAGACCGATCTTGCGATTGTGTATATAGAGGACATCGCTGACCCGGACCTTGTCAGCATCGTCGAAAACGAAGTGAATGCGATTGACATTGACGGACTGACGATGGCTGATAAAACGGTGGAGGAATTCATCGTCAAACAAGGCTACAATCCGTTTCCGATGGTCAGATACACGGAGCGGCCGGATGTGGCCGCCAATCACATTTTGGAAGGGCACGTCATCATCGTCGTCGATACGTCACCGAGCGTGATCATAACGCCGACAACAATATTTCACCATGTTCAGCATGCGGAAGAATACAGGCAGGCGCCTTCAGTGGGCACATTTTTAAGATGGATCAGGTTTTTCGGTATTATCGCTTCAACCGTTCTGCTTCCGATTTGGTTCCTCTTTGTTCTCGAACCATCTCTTCTGCCCGAAAGATTGGATTTTATCGGTTTAAATAAAAATACGCACATCCCGATCATTCTGCAAATCTTTTTGGCCGATTTGGGGATTGAGTTTCTCAGGATGGCCGCGATCCATACGCCGACCGCTTTATCCACCGCCATGGGTCTGATTGCGGCGGTGCTGATCGGTCAAATCGCTATAGCGGTGGGGCTGTTTTCAGCAGAAGTGATTCTGTACGTATCGATCGCCGCCATCGGATCATTTACCACGCCGAGCTATGAGCTCAGCCTCGCCAATAAAATGATACGCCTCATCTTAATGGTTCTCGTAGCCATTTTCCAAGTGAAAGGCTTTGTGATAGGTTTTACATTGCTGCTGATCATAATGGCGAATATCCGCTCGTTTCACACGCCGTATTTATGGCCGTTTTTACCGTTTAACGGCAAGGCGCTGTGGCAGGTGCTCGTCCGGACGACAGTGCCGGGAGCGAAAGTCAGACCGAGCATTGTTCACCCGAAAGACCGTCAAAGACAGCCAAGCGGTTCATAATCGCATTGAAACCGACAGAAGATTATGATATTGTATGTCTTAACTTATACGGGACTTGTATAAGGACAGCTCAAAAGAAGCTGTCCTTTTCACCCATATGCGGATCAGAAAGAGGGAATGAGCATTGTTCTTACATGGCACAAGCAGACAAAACAAACTAGGTCATTTGGAAATCGGAGGTGTGGACGCGCTGTATTTAGCGGAGCATTACGGCACGCCTCTTTATGTTTACGATGTGGCTTTAATACGTGAGCGCGCTAAAAGCTTTAAACAGGCATTCATTGACGCGGATTTAAAGGCGCAGGTCGCGTACGCGAGCAAGGCGTTTTCTTCCGTTGCGATGATACAGCTCGCTGAGCAGGAGGGGCTCTCATTGGACGTTGTATCCGGCGGAGAGCTGTTTACGGCGGTTGCGGCTGGTTTTCCGGCTGACAGGATTCATTTTCACGGCAATAACAAAAGCGAAGAAGAGTTGAAAATGGCGCTCGATCATCAAATCGGCTGCATTGTCGTTGATAATTTTTATGAAATATCCTTACTCGCGGGACTGTGCCGCAAATCAGGGCGCACAATGGATGTGCTTCTGCGGATCACTCCGGGGGTAGAGGCGCATACGCATGATTATATTACGACGGGACAGGAAGATTCCAAATTCGGTTTTGATCTGCATAACGGGCAAATAGAAAAGGCGATTGAACAAGTATTACAGTCAGACCATATCCGCCTTCTCGGCGTTCACTGCCACATCGGATCGCAAATTTTTGATACGGCGGGCTTTGTGCTGGCCGCAGAAAAAATCTTCACAAAACTGAATGAATGGAGAGAATCATTCGGCTTTGTCTCTGAAGTGCTGAATTTAGGGGGCGGCTTTGGCATCCGCTACACGGAGGAGGATGAACCCCTTCATCCTGCCGTTTATGTGGAAAAAATTATCGAAGCGGTAAAAGAAAACGCAGCGCTGCACGCTTTTGACATTCCGGAGATCTGGATTGAACCGGGACGCTCGCTCGTCGGAGACGCCGGAACGACGCTTTATACCATCGGTTCGCAAAAAGAAGTGCCCGGCACCCGTAAATATGCAGCGGTTGACGGGGGCATGAGCGATAATATCCGTCCTGCGCTGTATCAGGCGAAATATGAAGCTGTATCGGCAAACAGAATCGGAGAACACCACGATAAAACGGTATCCATCGCGGGCAAGTGCTGTGAAAGCGGTGATATGCTCATTTGGGATATAGATCTTCCGGAAGTGAAAGAAGGCGATCTTCTCGCCGTTTTCTGCACGGGAGCATACGGATACAGCATGGCTAACAACTACAACCGCATTCCGCGTCCCGCCGTCGTTTTTGTGGAAGACGGCGAAGCGTATCTTGTCATTAGAAGGGAAACTTATGAAGACATTGTAAAACTGGATCTGCCGTTTAAGACGGGGGTCAAACAATAAATAAAAAAGAGACCGGAACAATGGCGTCCGGTCTCTTTTTGCATTCAGCTGTTAGAACTTGATCCGCTGTCTCCTGTAAATACAGACACGATCGCATTCCAAATCGAAGCGAAGAAATCAATGACTTTTTGAACAAAGCTTTTGCCTTCATCGGATTGAATGAACTTCGTGATTTTGTCTTTTGCCTTGTCAAGCTGGCTGCCGACTTGGCCCCAATCAATCTTGGCATTTTTCATTTTATTAAACAATGAAACGAGCTGGTCTTTTTGAGCGTCAGTCAGTGTAATGTTGAGGTTTGAAGCCGCATCATCGACCTTTTTCTCGATTCCTTCTTTTGTATCGGGCACACCGTTTTTCGCGAAATCATCTTTAATGTTTGCGATGAGCGCGGAGGCGTTTTTATCCCCGATTTTATCCCCGAGATTTGAAGTGGTGACAAGCTCTTGGTTGGCGACCTGTTTTACATCTTCTGAAATCGCTTTGTCTGATGAAACTTCATATGCCTTGATGATTCCCGTTAATGCTGCGGTGCCTGATACCTCAAACGGCGCCGTCACGTATACTTTCGCATCTTTCACTCCTGCTGTCATCAGGGCGTTTAAGTACATTTCATCCGTGATGGAATCGATATTATGGGTCTTAACGTCAAGCCCGGACCCTTTCTTTGCCACCGTGATGGATGATGAAGAGATGGCTCTTGTGCCGATTTGGGCATTCGATATATATTTTCCCAGATATTCATGTTCTTCTTTATTCGTAACCGTCACTTTTGTCGCGTTATCAGGGACATTTAATTCGTCAAGCACTTTCTGACGGTTTTCGTTTGACAGATCCGCCCCCAGTGTGACGATGACATCTCCGACTGCGGCATCGGCCAGGCTGATTTTCGGTATTGTGCACAATACAACGGCCGCCGCCAGCAATCCAATCCACATTTTTTTCAAAGCGGTTAACCTCCTTCTTTTCACAAATGCCGTTTTGAAGCGGTTTGTGAGGGCCTGCGTGAAGCAGTTCCGATACATAGACGGCTGTGAAGCTGTTCTGGTTTCATTTTCTTTCTGCGGAAGCGGGGAGATTCGTTTTCCGGCTGAAGGTGTGGTATAATAGCCGCGAAAAGAAGAGCAGAGGCCTCTTCCTTCAAAAGAATATCAAAAAGAAAGCCGGCTTACAATTGAAATTCATATTGAAGAAGGCTTTGACAAAAAACAATACGGAAGTAGGAATGAGAATGAAAACTGGTTACATCGAAATGGAAAACGGCAGCAGAATTGAATTTGAACTTTATCCGAATGAAGCGCCTAATACAGTCGCTAACTTTGAAAACCTGGCGAATACGGGCTTTTATGACGGCGTTATTTTCCACCGCGTGATTCCGGGCTTTGTCAGCCAAGGCGGAGATCCGACTGGGACAGGCATGGGCGGAAGCGGAAAAACGATCAAATGTGAAACAGAAGGCAATCCGCATAAGCACGAAGCCGGTTCTTTATCAATGGCGCATGCCGGTAAAGACACGGGTTCAAGCCAATTCTTCATCGTACATGAGCCGCAGCCGCATTTAAACGGCGTTCATACTGTATTCGGAAAAGTGACAAGCGGTTTAGAGCATGCGAAAAACATGTCTAACGGAGACAAAATGAAAGAAATCCGTGTAGAAGGATAATGACGGAAAACCCGCCTTTTTCAGGCGGGTTTTTTTATGTATATGAAAATTCTCATGTGTAAATCATGAAAAAATACATATATGAACATCAGCGATCATTCTGGTATAGTGAAAAAGACCGATTACAACAATGAAAAGAGGTAGAAACGTTGGTTCAATTGGCAACCGTTTTATTTGTCATTCTCATTCTCGCACTTATGATTTGGTTCAGGGTGAAAAAGGGAAACAGGCCGATTAAAGGCGGCGGCTTCGGCATCATTCTCCCGCTATTGATTATCGCCGTCATTTTTACATTCAGCATCAGCCAGCTCATGAATATCCCGGGAAAGCCGTTTCATTTTCCCGCTCTTTGGGAGCTCGCCATCGCCGGACTGTTAGGCGCGGTATTCGGCGTCATCATGCTGTCGCAAACCGCCTATGAAATCCGGGAAGACGGCTTTGTCTACTCCAAGCGGAATAAAAACTTTAAATATGTCATTATCGCGATTATTGCGATCCGTATCGTGCTCAGCCAATATTTCAAAAACATTGACGCGGCGGAATTCGCCGTTTTAACGATGGAACTTGCTTTTGTGTATTTGTGCATTTGGCGGATCGGAAGCTTCGTGAAATACCGTAAAATCAGCAGATCCGGCTTATAAAATGAAAAAAATGGATGAGGTGCGGGGCTTATTTGCCCTCTGTGCAGGGATTCATGGTAAAATAAAAACGACCATGGCTAATGGGAGGAAATCACTTGAAATCAGAAAAAGAAAAAACTTCTAAAAAAAGCGCCGTACTTGATTGGGCGAAAGCCATTATCATCGCTGTCGTTCTGGCACTGCTCATCCGAAACTTTTTATTTGCCCCTTATCTCGTTGATGGAAGATCAATGGATCCGACGCTGCATGACCGCGAGAGAATCTTTGTCAATATGACGGTCAAATACATAAGCGACTTCAAACGCGGCCAGATCGTCGTGCTGAACGGAGAAAATGAGCACTATGTCAAACGGATTATCGGACTTCCCGGCGACACGGTGCAAATGAAAAACGATCAGCTGTACATCAACGGCAAAAAAGTGTCCGAACCGTATTTAGCGGCAAACAAGCACAAGGCGAAGCAAGAAGGCTATGACCGGCTGACAGAAGACTTCGGGCCGGTGAAAGTGCCGGACGACAAATATTTCGTCATGGGTGATAACCGTAGAGAATCTATGGACAGCCGCAACGGCCTCGGTCTCTTTACGAAAAAACAAATCGCGGGCACATCAAAATTCGTCTTCTTCCCGTTTAACGAAATTCGCAAGACGAAATAAACCGTACAGGCAGTTTTCTTCATGAGGAAAACTGCTTTTTTATATAAATTTATCTTTCCACCCTCAAAAACAGAACATAAATTCGTATATCTATTTAATAGATAGAAAGTTTTACAGATACATGAAACATCTTCCCTTTATGAAACGTTATATGAATAACTCACGCAGGGAAGAACGTTTTTCTATTCATGAAAAAAAGGAATATGACATAGTAATGAATAGATTGATACGGGCTGGAGGTAGAAAAATGGGAAGAATTAAAACAAAAGCAGCCATTTTACTTGTACTGCTGCTGTTATTAGCGGGCGGTTATATGGTCATAAACGATATTGAACTGAAAGACGTGCCGACTGCAATCGGACAAACCCTGTCCCAGGAAAAAGAAGAATATACAGTCAAAACATATAAAATTACGAAAATCGAAGGAACTGAGTACCACGGTACGGCAGAAAACGGCACAAAAATCATTTTTAACGGCGACAAGCTGAAGCAGGATCTCTCCGATGTGAAAAAGGGAGATAAGATTAAAGCGTATTTCAGCAAATCAAACCGGATTGACGGCTTATTGAAGGTCGTCAAAGTGAACGAATAAATAAAGGCGCCTTTTATGGGAAAAGGGCGCTTTTTATTTTTCTGAATAATTAGGTGCAAATTCATTGCGCCTGCCGCAAAGGATGTTATAATAGCGGATAAGGACAAAAAAATATTGATTGTATCCTTCGGGGCTGGGTGAAAATCCCGACCGGCGGTAATAAGGCGTTTTGCGCTTTACAGCCCGTGACCCGTATGCATCTGTATACGGTGGATTCAGTGAAAAGCTGAAGCCGACAGTGAAAGTCTGGATGGGAGAAGGATGAGAGAAGCTATGCAAAAAATAAACTTACTGTATAGTCTTATTTCCTATGGATTAAAACTGGCAAAGCCCCGAACTGTGTAAACATTCGGGGCTTTTTTGACGCCAAATTGCGTGGAAGAAGGGAGGGATAACGATGGAAGAATATTATATGAATACGGCAATAGAACTTGCCAGACGCGGTGAAGGACAGACACAGTCCAATCCTCTTGTCGGCGCTGTCGTCGTCAAAAACGGACAGATCGTCGGAATGGGCGCCCATTTGCAATACGGAGAAGCGCATGCCGAGGTTCACGCGATTCATATGGCCGGCAGACACGCAAAAGGCGCCGATTTGTATGTGACGCTGGAGCCTTGCAGCCATTACGGAAAAACACCGCCATGCGCCGAACTGATAATAAAGTCGGGGATAAAAAGGGTGTTTATCGCTGTGAAAGATCCGAATCCGCTTGTAGCCGGAAAAGGCATCGGAATGCTGGAAGCAGCGGGCATCGAAGTGAAAACCGGACTTCTCAGGCAGCAGGCAGAAGAGCTGAATAAAATGTTTCTTCACTTCATGCGGACCGGACTTCCGTATGTCACCTTGAAAGCGGCCGCGAGCCTTGACGGGAAAACAGCGACTGAAACCGGTGACAGCAAATGGATTACATCAGAGGCGGCAAGGCTTGATGCCCAGCAATACAGGAAATCGCATCAAAGCATTCTTGTCGGAGCAGGCACAGTCAAAGCCGATAATCCGAGCCTGACCTGCAGGCTTCCTGATGCGGTGAAGCAGCCGGTCAGAGTGATTCTCGATACAAAGCTGACCATTCCTGAAACGGCAAATGTGCTCACTGACGGCGCTGCGCCGACATGGATATTTACGGCCAAAGGTGCAGACGTGCAAAAGACAGACCGGCTGACCGCACTCGGAATAAAAGTTATTCCGCTGGAAACAGACCGCATTCACGTCCCTGAGGTGCTCGGTATTCTCGCTGAAAACGGCATAATGTCCGTTTATGTGGAAGGCGGAGCATCCGTACACGGAAGTTTTGTCAAGGAAGGCTGTTTCCAAGAGCTTCATTTCTATTTCGCCCCTAAATTAATCGGAGGAACGCTTGCTCCCAGCTTGATCTCCGGTGAAGGTTTTCAATCAATGAAAGATGTCCCCCATTTACAATTCACACAAATCACCCAAATCGGGCCGGATATAAAACTGACGGCCATACCTAAAGATGGAAAGGATGGTGAAGATGTTTACAGGAATCGTTGAAGAAACAGGCACGATCCAAGCAATCAAAAAGACAGGCCTTTCCATGGCATTAACCATCGCCGCTTCAAAAGTGACAAGTGACGTGAAGCTTGGCGACAGCATTGCGGTAAACGGCATCTGCCTGACCGTAACCGGATTTTCTGACAATCAATTTACGGTTGATGTCATGCCGGAAACAGTGAAAGCCACTTCGCTGAACGGCTTGTCAAAAGGCAGTAAAGTAAACCTGGAAAGAGCGATGTCCGCCAACGGACGGTTCGGCGGCCACTTTGTATCAGGGCACGTGGACGGAACGGCGGAAATTACGCGGATCGAGAAAAAAAGCAACGCGGTCTATTACGATTTAAAACTTTCGCCGGAATTGACAAAAACGCTCGTATTGAAAGGTTCAATTACGGTAGACGGCGTGAGCCTGACGATTTTCGGTTTATCAGACGAAAGCGTGACGGTATCCATCATTCCGCATACCATCTCAGAAACGATTTTTCAGACGAAAACAGTCGGGTCGATCGTAAATATTGAGTGTGACATGATCGGCAAATACTTATACCGCTTTTTGCACAAAACAGAACAAACGAAAAGCAATCAAACTATCACGGAAGCCTTTTTAAGCGAGAACGGCTTTTAGAAAGGAAGATCGATATGTTTCATCCGATAGAAGAGGCGTTAGAGGCGCTGAAAAAAGGTGAAGTCATCATTGTTGTCGATGATGAAGACAGAGAAAACGAAGGAGATTTCGTAGCGCTGGCTGAGCATGCCACGCCTGAAGTGGTTAATTTTATGGCGACCCATGGGAGAGGCCTGATCTGCACGCCGCTGTCTGAAGACATCGCCGGCCGGCTGGATCTTCACCCGATGGTCGATCATAATACGGACTCACATGAGACAGCGTTTACGGTCAGTATTGACCACAGGCTGACAAAAACGGGCATCAGCGCGCAGGAACGATCCTTTACCATTCAGGCGCTGTTGAACGAAGAATCTGTGTCTGACGATTTTCAGCGTCCGGGCCACATTTTCCCCTTAATTGCAAAAAAAGGAGGCGTCCTGAAGCGGGCCGGCCATACGGAAGCAGCCGTTGACCTTGCAAAAGCCTGCGGATCTCAGGGAGCGGGCGTCATTTGTGAAATTATGAATGAAGACGGTACAATGGCCAGAGTGCCGGAGTTAGCCGAAATCGCCGAACGCCACCAGCTGAAAATGATTACGATAAAAGACTTAATAGAGTACCGTTACAACATTACGACACTTGTGAACAGAGAAGTTCATATTACGCTGCCGACTGACTTCGGCACGTTTAGAGTTTACGGATATACAAACGAGGTTGACGGAAAAGAACATCTCGCCTTTGTCATGGGAGATGTCCCGTTTAACAGCGAACCCGTTCTTGTCAGAGTGCACTCAGAATGCCTGACGGGCGATGTGTTTGCATCCCATCGCTGTGATTGCGGACCTCAGCTTCATGCCGCGCTTGCGCAAATTGCTGAAGAAGGCCGCGGCGTTCTATTGTATTTGCGCCAGGAAGGCAGAGGAATCGGTTTAATCAATAAGCTGAAGGCGTACCGATTGCAGGAACAAGGGTATGACACGGTTGAAGCGAACGAAGCGCTCGGCTTTCTGCCTGATCTGCGCAACTACGGCATCGGCGCCCAGATTCTCCGCGACTTAGGGGTTCAGCATATGAAACTTTTAACCAATAACCCCCGGAAAATCGCCGGCCTCGAAGGATACGGTCTCAGCATTTCAGAACGGGTACCGCTTCAAATGGACGCGAGTGAGCATAACAAGCAATATTTACAGACCAAAATGAAAAAACTTGGACATCTGCTTCATTTCTAAAAACAAATCTCACAAAAAAGGATGGATAACATATGAATATCATACAAGGAAACCTAGTAGGAACAGGACTTAAAATCGGAATCGTCGTCGGCAGATTTAATGAATTTATAACGAGCAAGCTGTTAAGCGGAGCGGAAGACACGTTGCTTCGCCACGGTGTAGAATCAAACGACATTGACGTCGCTTGGGTGCCGGGAGCGTTTGAAATCCCGTTTGCGGCAAAGAAAATGGCGGAAACGAAAAAATACGATGCCGTCATTACGCTCGGCACGGTTATCAGAGGAGCGACAACGCATTATGACTATGTCTGCAATGAAGCGGCAAAAGGCATTGCCCAGGCGGGAACGGCGACGGGCGTCCCGGTTATCTTCGGCATCGTGACGACTGAAACCATTGAGCAGGCCATCGAACGAGCCGGAACAAAAGCCGGAAATAAGGGAGCGGATTGCGCAGTATCTGCCATTGAAATGGCAAATTTAAACCGTTCATTTGAATAATTTGTTGAAAAGCGTTTAAAACAGCGGCGAAAATGATATAATGTGAGGAAACGGATCGCCTTTATGTATCCGTTTGATAGGACATGAATGGACATTTTGGATATAGAGGGGTTTTTATGTTAATTCGTTATAAAAAATCGTTTGAAAAGATTGCGATGGGTCTTCTGTCATTTATGCCGAATGAAAAAGATCTCAAGCAGCTTCAGCAGACAATAAAGGACTATGAAACGGATACTGGCCGCCAGCTCTTTCTTTGGAAAGAGGATGAAGATATCGTCGGAGCGATCGGAGTCGAAAAAAAGGACTCAGAAGTTGAAATCCGGCATATCAGCGTGAATCCTTCTCACCGCCATCAAGGAATCGGAAAGCAAATGATGGACGCCTTAAAACGTCTGTTCAAAACGGAGGCACTCGTTCCGAATGAATTAACGCAAAGCTTTTTTGAACGCTGTCAACATCAAAAAGATCAGGATATCTCATATAATAACTGACAAATGCTCCCGGAATCTTCACGGTTTCGGGAGCTGTTTTGATATAGAAAAAGCAGGGCTGACCGTCAGCCTCTGCTTTTTTTTCTTCTCTCAATTTCCCGTTCGCGTTCCTTAATGACATCCGTCCTGTCCCGCAGGCGGTGTTTATGAATAAGAAAGGTATCTGATACGCCGTCTTGCCCCCATGTATAGCCCTTTCGGCGGCATTCGGCAAGACATGCTTCTTTCAGGGCTTCATCTGTAATCGGCAGCATAACACTTCTGTAAGGCACGCCCGCTTCTATATCGTCTGACAGCGTTTCTATCAGCTCAATCAGCTTCGGATGGCTGAGACCGAGAGAACAGACCGCCTGCTTTTCAGACCGGAGAATACGTAAGCTGTTGGCAATCAGCCGTTTCGCCCCGGCTTCATTTCCCCTGCGCTGGTGATACAGAGCGACGGCAAGCTGAATCAGGCCGACCCAATGAACGCTCCGCTTTTCAGCCGGGTTTTCTTTCCAATATTCCTCTAACAGTTCATGACACTCAAAATAATCTCTTGATGCGTGAAATTCGGCCAAAAAGCCGATATAAGCTTTAGGATACAAGCCGCTTCCTCCTTTTATGCTAAAACCAGTTTACCACAGCGCTATGAAAAGGAAAAAAGAGCGGCTTGGTGTCTGAAGCCTGAGGAACTAGCAGATGTAAGATGCTCCTACGACAACGAGCAAAATAAACAGAACGACAATTAATGCAAAACCTCCGCCGAAACAAGCTCCGCTCATGTGAAATCAGCCTCCCTTTGTTTCAAGTTTACACGGCTATCATATGTGCATCCGCCTTTAAAGGTATAGGCGTATATCTTCTTTTTCAGTATTTTCTAAATAACGGAGGGTGTGTATAAAAGTATTGGACGAGAGCATTTCGGTGGATTATACTAAAGGGTAGCCAGTTTTTCCGGCAATGAGAGTGATATTGAAAATGGTGAGATAATGGTAGAATATCAAGTGAAAATTGATACGTTTGAAGGCCCATTGGACCTGCTGCTTCATCTGATTAACCGTCTTGAAATCGACATATACGACATACCCGTGGCAACCATTACTGAACAATATTTATTATATGTACATACAATGCAAGAGCTTGAACTTGATGTCGCCAGTGAATATCTGGTCATGGCGGCGACGCTTCTCAGCATTAAAAGCAGAATGCTGCTTCCGAAACAAGAGGAAGAGCTGTTTGAAGACGAAATGCTTGAAGAAGAAGACCCTCGGGACGAGCTGATTGAAAAGCTGATTGAGTATAGAAAGTATAAAACCGCTGCGAAGGATTTAAAAGAGCGGGAAGAAGAAAGACAAAAGTCATTTACAAAGCCGCCGAGTGATTTAAGTGAGTATGCAAAAGAAATCAAACAGACGGAGCAGAAACTGTCGGTGACCGTTTATGACATGATCGGCGCGTTTCAAAAGGTGCTTCAGCGTAAAAAAATCACGCGGCCGAAAGAAACGACCATTACAAGGCAGGAAATACCGATTGAAGACAGAATGAACGAAATCGTAAAAAGCTTAAAAACGGCGGGGAGAAGAATAAACTTCACGGAGCTTTTTCCTTCTCGGCAAAAGGACCATCTCGTCGTGACGTTTTTAGCAGTCCTGGAACTGATGAAAAATCAGCAGATTATCATTGAACAGGAAGAAAACTTTTCGGATATATACATTATGGGGAGTGAATCCATTCATGGCGCTTGATATCGTGAATTGGAAAGCGATTGTGGAAGCCCTGCTGTATGCGGCGGGGGATGAAGGGCTGACCAAAAAGCAATTGGTGACGGTGCTTGAAATAGAAGAAGCGGAACTGGCCGGAATCATGGAAGAAGTGGCCGCTCAGTACAAGGAAGACGACAGAGGCATCGAGCTTACCGAATATGCGGATACGTATATGCTTGGAACGAAAAAAGAATTCGTGCCTTATTTGAAAAAACTAATCGAAGTGCCGTCAAAAGGGCTGTCACAGGCTTCTTTGGAAGTGCTGGCGATCGTTTCGTACAAGCAGCCGATCACACGGGCGGAAATTGAAGATATCCGGGGCGTGAAGTCTGAGCGGATTCTGCACAGCCTCGTGTCAAAAGCGCTGCTGTGTGAGGTGGGCCGCGCCGACGGTCCCGGCCGGGCGATTTTATACGGCACGACACCGGTATTTCTTGAACAATTCGGCTTAAAAACATTGGAGGAGCTCCCGCCGCTTCCTGAAAATGCGGAGGAAGACGTTCTCCAGGAGGAAGCCGATTTATTCTTTGAAAACTTCAACCAAACTTTTGAGGATATTAAATAATAATCGTTTTTCATCATACGATAGTAGGGAAAGGCCATTGATGAATGACGCAAATGACGACGTACAAGAGAGGAAGGAAACGGACGGAAATGGGAAATTCGATTGTGAGGGCCCATACTGAAGAAACTGGTGAATTTTTAGCCGAGGTTGTCACGATGGTCAGCAGCTATTTAAATCATACAACTTTGCCGGAGATGCGGGCTCAAGGAGAGGCGGATGAGGCATACTGCCGCGACGTGCTCAGTGTGCTGAGGAGGATGACCGTCTTTTGCGAAGGCGCCCAGGAAGCCTGCCGCCGGCTTTTAATGCAGGAGCCGTTTCATGAGGCGAGAGCGGAAAAAACGCTGTATAAAGTATATCATCAGTGCGTGGAAGAGTTTTTCATGCCGAAAAAGGATACATGGTACGAAAACAGCCGCGCCGCTTATACAGGCCAAAGCGCGATTGAATTCTACCAGCAAGTGCCGGATTCGCTGCGGAGCCTTCTGCTTTCGCTGAGCAGTGAATTTCTGCGCATGCGGGAAGAATTGGCGCAATATGAAGCATCAGGCTCAAATATGGCACCAGTCAGATAAAAACTCTTCCTTTTGGGAGAGTTTTTTATGTGAAAGTGATGCAATTGGTATTCATAAGTCATGGACATGCGCATAAACTTGTACAAACCCACAACAAGGACGTGAGCATTCATGCGCTTTCTCAAAAAAGCTGCCGTATTTCTTTTGACTTTTGTTATTCTTTTTTCCATTACAGACGGCAATACGGCACATGCCCAAATACATGTCAGCGCAAAAAGCGCGATTATAATCGACGGAGCATCTGGCAGGGTGTTATTCGCCAAGGATGAACATCATAAGCGGCGGATTGCAAGCATTACGAAAATCATGACGGCGGTGCTGGCGATTGAATCAGGGAAGATGGAAGAGACCGTGACGGTTTCCCCGAATGCCGTAAAAACGGAAGGCTCAGCCATTTATCTTCAGCCGGGACAAAAAGTAAAGCTGAAAGATCTCGTATACGGGCTTATGCTGAGATCAGGAAATGACGCCGCTGCGGCAATAGCGGAATATGTCGGCGGAAGCCTTGACGGTTTTGTATTTTTGATGAACAAAAAAGCCGAGCAAATCGGGATGGAAAATACAAAATTTCAAAATCCGCACGGGCTGGACGACCATGAAAATTTATATTCAACGGCGTTTGACATGGCGCTTTTGACTAAATACGCGATGAAAATCAAGGAATACCGGACCGTTTCAGGCACAAAAGTGTATAAGGCGGAAACGATGGACCGGGTATGGAAAAATAAAAACAAGCTTCTGACCGGGCTCTACCGTTACAGCACAGGCGGAAAAACGGGTTACACAAAAATCGCGAAACGGACGCTCGTCTCGACGGCCTCAAAAGACGGTACGGATCTCATCGCGGTCACCATAAATGATCCGGATGATTGGGATGATCATATGAATATGTTTAATTATGTCTTTGATCACTATAAAACCTATGTCATCGCCAAAAAAGGCGGCATTCCGAAGCTGAAAAAGACGTTTTACGGAAAGCGCGCTTTTATTGCCCGGGATGTCAAATATTTGTTAAAAAAAGATGAAATCGACGATGTAAAAATCAGTACAACCTTAATAAAACCGAAAAAAGCCTGGAAAAAGGACGCCTCTCTCATTCCTGATGTCGTCGGCCGGATGACTGTTATGCATGATGGGAAAGTGATCGCCAAGATCCCCGTCTATTATGAAAATGAGCGCCATAAAAAACCGAAAAAGCATTTCATTGAGACGTTTACGAGCCTGTTTATGAGCGCGGCGGGCGGTTCGTCATGGTCAATTTAATCTGGGTATGTCTGACGGTAATCGGACTTGTCTTTGCGATGTTTAACGGTACCTTGCAGGATGTGAATGAAGCCGTTTTTAAAGGAGCGAAAGAAGCGGTTACGATCTCGTTCGGATTAATGAGCGTTCTCGTGTTCTGGCTCGGCCTGATGAAAATAGCCGAGCAGTCCGGCCTTTTGGATATATTCAGCAGAATGTGCCGCCCGTTTATTTCTAAGCTGTTTCCCGATATTCCCCCTGATCATCCGGCGATGGGATACATCTTATCAAATCTCATGGCAAACTTTTTCGGACTGGGAAATGCGGCGACACCGCTCGGCATTAAAGCCATGGAGCAGATGAAAAAGCTGAATGGAGGTAAGTCTGAGGCCAGCCGTTCCATGATTACCTTTTTGGCGGTAAATACTTCGAGTATTACATTGATACCGACAACCGTCATTGCCGTGCGCATGGCTTACTCGGCGAAATCACCGACCGATATCGTCGGGCCGACCATCTTAGCGACTTTAATTTCGGGAATCGGCGCGATTTTCATTGACCGCTACTTCTGGTACCGCCGCAAAAGAAAAGGGAGGTAAGCGAATGGAAATGGTGAATTGGCTGTCTTTAGCCATGATTCCGATTATTATCGCCGGTATATTGATATACGGCACGATCAAAAAAGTGCCGACGTATGAATCGTTCGTTGAAGGCGGAAAAGAAGGAATTGAGATTGCGTTTTCCATCATTCCGTATTTGGTCGGGATGCTGGTGGCGATTACCGTATTCCGGGCCTCGGGTGCGCTGGATTTTGTCATGGGGCTGTGCAAGCCTTTCTTTACAACGCTCGGCATTCCCGCAGAAGTCGTGCCGCTTGCTCTGATCCGCCCGATTTCGGGGACGGCGGCGCTCGGCATGACGACTGATCTGATCGCCGTGTACGGGCCTGATTCATTTATCGGCAGACTGGCCTCGGTCATGCAGGGATCGACTGACACGACGCTGTATGTCCTGACGGTGTATTTCGGGGCGGTAGGCATCAAAAAAATGGGGGATGCTTTAAAGGTTGGTCTTCTTGCTGATTTGATCGGGGTGGTTGCATCAATCATCATAGTTACGTTATTATTTGGAAGCGCCTGAAATCAGGCGCTTTTTATATATCAGAATAACTCTCCTTGAAAAAGCTTGTTTGTTCAAGGGGAAAAAAGTAAGATTATACTTGAGGTGAACGACATGGAAAGACTGCAAAAAGTTATTGCTCATGCCGGCGTGGCATCACGCAGAAAGGCGGAAGAGCTGATAAAAGAAGGAAAAGTAAAGGTGAATGGAAAAGTAATAACAGAGCTCGGCGTAAAAGTGACCGGTTCTGATCAGATTGAAGTAAACGGATTAAAGGTGGAGCGGGAAGAACCCGTGTACTTTCTGCTTTATAAACCGAGAGGAGTGATCTCAGCAGCTGATGACGACAAAGGGCGGAAAGTGGTGACCGACTTTTTCAAAGAAGTGCCGCAGCGCATTTATCCGATCGGCAGGCTTGATTATGATACGAGCGGACTTTTATTGCTGACAAATGACGGCGAGTTTGCCAACAAACTCATGCATCCGAAATACGAAATTGATAAGACGTACGTCGCCAAAGTGAAGGGGATTCCTTCCAAGGAACTTCTGAGAAAGCTTGAGCGCGGCATTCAGCTTGAAGAAGGCAAGACGGCGCCGGCCAGAGCGAAAATGCTTTCCCTGGACAAAAGAAAGCAGACGAGCATCATTCAGCTGACGATTCATGAAGGCCGGAACAGACAGGTCCGCCGCATGTTCGAGGCGATCGGTCATGACGTGCTGAAACTAAAACGTGAAGAATACGCATTTTTAGATTTAAGAGGCCTGCGCACAGGAGACGCAAGAGAATTGTCGCCGCATGAGGTGAAAAGGCTGCGGGCTTTAGCTGAACACGGTAAAAACGCTTTCTAATTTTCACATAACCTTCAAAAATTACAAAACGTGTTGATGATATAATTGAATGGATTTGCAGGCAGGGGAGGGGAGCAGTGTACAATGAACAAAAAACGGCGGCGTTTATTCATTCGGACCGGCATCCTTCTCATCTTACTCTGCGCGCTCGGATATACCATCTATAATGCCGTATACACAAACGGTGAGCGTATATCTGAGGGGTCCAAAGCCCCGAATTTCGCGCTGAAAGATACAGAGGGCAGACTCATAGAACTGAGTCAGTTAAAAGGAAAAGGTGTTTTTCTGAATTTCTGGGGAACGTGGTGTGAGCCGTGCAAGCAGGAATTTCCCTACATGGAGAATCAATACAAGCATTTTAAAGACCTCGGTGTCGAGGTGGTTGCGGTAAATGTCGGCGAATCAAAAATTGCAGTACATAATTTTATGAAAACATACGGCGTCAATTTCCCGGTTGCGCTCGATACTGACCGGCAAGTGCTGGACGCGTACGGCGTATCACCTATTCCGACGACATTTTTGATCAATCCCGACGGAAAAGTCGTGAAAGTGGTGACCGGCACGATGACAGAACGCATGGTTCATGACTATATGAATTTAATTAAGCCGGAGGCGTCTTCATGAAAAAGGTCAAATGTGAATGCGGGCACGTGAATCCAGCCGGGACGGTTTTGTGCGAGTCGTGCGGGAAGCCGCTTGATGATCAAAAATCGCCGCTTGCCGATATGCGGTACGACGGCAGCGCAAGGCGTTCGCAAACATATAATAAAACAATCGTAGATAAGGTATGGAACTTCTTTTCTTCCGTAAAAGTCGGAATATGGCTGATCGTCATTACTCTGGCGGCGTCTGCTTTCGGCACGGTTTTTCCGCAGGAAGCTTATCTGCCGCCGGGCGCCCAGCCGGATACATATTATGAACAGCAGTACGGCATAATCGGCCAAATGTATTATCTGTTGGGATTTCATCACCTGTACGGCTCATGGTGGTATATGCTCCTGATCGCATCTATTGGCATATCACTGGTCATCTGCAGCCTGGACCGGGTGATTCCTTTGTACAGGGCGCTGAAAAATCAAGGAGTTCGGCGGAATCCGGTCTTTTTGAAGAGGCAGCGTCTATACAGTCGGACAGAAACCGAGCTGAGCGGGGATGCGGCTGATGGCCTCAGAACACGATTGAAAAAAAAGCATTATAGAGTGCGAGAACAAGAGGGAAGCATTCTGGCGGAAAAAGGCCGTTTTTCAAGGTGGGGGCCCTACGTCAATCATATCGGCCTGATCATTTTTCTGATCGGAGCCATGCTGAGATTTGTACCCGGTATGTATGTCGATGAAACGCTCTGGGTCCGTGAAGGCGAAACCGCCCAGATCCCCGGTACTGACGGCAAATATTACTTAAAAAACAACCGGTTCACGATGCAGACATATAACAAAGACACTGAGAAAAAAGTATTCGCCGACGCCATTGACAGAGCCGGAAACGGCAAAGTCGCCAAATCCTTCACAACGGACGCGGTTTTGTACAAGAGGGAAGGCGACATTGTATTCGGTGAAAAGCCGAAGCTTAAAAGAGTCAAAGAAAACAATATCCGCGTCAATGAACCGCTGCGTTTTGACTCCTATTCTGTGTATCAGGTGGACTATAAAGAAAACCAGCTCGATCAGATGGTATTTCAGCTGATCGACCAAAAAACAAAACAGTCATTTGGCAAACTGAAGATCAATCTTCTTGATCCCGACACGGACTATGATCTTGGTAACGGTTACAAAGTGCAGATCGCCAGTTATCTTCCTGATTTTTATTTTAACAAGGACGGAGAACCGAGCACGAAAACGAAGGTTCCTAACAATCCGGCTTTTGTCTTTAAAATCACGGCTCCTGACAAGCCGAAAGGGGAGAAAAGTTTTGTTGCGATTCAGCAGACTGTTGAAGGTTCCGAAAGTAACAAGTACAAATTAAAATTCGACCATGTGGAAACGAAAAACATTACAGGACTCACCGTCAGAAAAGATTTAACCTTATGGGTGCTTGCCGTCGGCGGCGCGATCTTTATGATCGGCGTCATTCAAGGAATGTACTGGCAGCACAGAAGGATCTGGATCAAAACAGGTGATCATGAAGTGCTTGTGGCGGGACATACGAACAAAAACTGGTTCGGTCTGAAAAAAGATATCGAATTTGTTCTTAGCGGGACCGGGATTCAAGAGCCAGCCGATCAAAAAGAATTGGCCAAAAATCAGGCCTAGTGAAAAAGGAGTGGTGTCATGGCGGAGCTGAGCGCAAATTTTCTTTATGCTGCCTTTTTGATTTATTTAATTGCCGTCCCGGTTTTCGGCGGCGCCATCCGGGGAACAAAAGGTGCTAAGGACGGTAAGGGCCGCTGGTCGGCTATCGGAATCACGTTAACCATTTTCGGATTTCTTTGTCATCTCGGCTACTTCATTGCGAGATGGTCGGCAAGCGGACATGCGCCTGTCAGCAATATGTTTGAATTTACGACGTCATTCGGCATGATGCTTGTTCTCGCTTTTATTATTATTTACTTTATTTACAGACTGCCTTCATTAGGCATGTTCACATTGTCTATCGCGCTTTTGCTTATCGCATATGCAAGCATGTTTCCGACAGACATTACGCCGCTTATTCCGTCACTGCAGAGCAATTGGCTGTACATTCACGTCACGACGGCGGCGCTCGGGCAGGCGATTCTTGCGATCAGTTTTGTAGCCGGCGTCATTTTCCTGTTAAAGCATGTCGACCAATCCAGACCGGGCAAAAAAACGTTCTGGCTTGAAGTCATCATGTTTATACTCGTGACGACCGTGGCATTTATCGCCGTCACGTCGGCATTCCGGCTGGCGGACTACAAAGCTGAATTTAATTGGGTGGATAAAAAAGAAGCTAAAAGCGTCATGATATATGATATGCCTGCGCTTGTCGGCCCGCATGAGGGAGAACTGCTTACGGAAGGCGCAATGAAGCCGCTTATTGAGCTTCCGGCCATTTTTTCAGGCAGAAAGGTCAATACGGTGATCTGGTCGTTTGGCGCAGGTCTCGTTTTATACGGTGCGCTCAGGCTGATATTCAGAAAGAGAATCAGCGCTCTTATCAGCCCGCTCGTCAAAAATGTGAATCTGGACTTGGTCGATGAAGTCGGCTACCGCGCTGTTTCCATCGGTTTTCCGGTATTTACACTCGGCGCGCTTGTGTTTGCGATGATTTGGGCGCAGCTTGCATGGACGCGTTTTTGGGGCTGGGACCCGAAGGAAGTATGGGCGCTGATCACCTTTTTATTTTACGCAGCGTATTTGCATTTGCGGCTGTCAAGAGGCTGGCACGGCGAAAAGTCCGCGTGGCTTGCCGTCATCGGCTTCGCCATTATTATGTTTAACTTAATTTTTGTGAATCTCGTGCTTGCCGGACTTCATTCGTACGCATAGATGTAAAAAGCCGATACAGTTCTCAAGCTGCCGCACAGTTTGTTAAAATGAAAGTAACAGAAGGAAAGCAGGGGGAAAACGATGGATCAAACAAATGAAACTAAAATATTAGTAGTAGATGATGAAGCCAGAATTCGACGCCTTTTAAGAATGTACCTTGAACGGGAAAACTATGTGATTGAAGAAGCGGAAAACGGCGACGAGGCCATTAAAATGGGGCTGGCATCAGATTATGATCTGGTGCTCTTGGATTTAATGATGCCGGGAACGGACGGAATCGAAGTATGCCGGCAGCTCAGAGAAAAAAAAGCGACGCCGATTATCATGCTGACGGCAAAAGGGGAAGAAGCCAACCGCGTCCAGGGGTTTGAAGCGGGTACGGACGATTATATCGTCAAGCCTTTCAGCCCGAGAGAAGTGGTGCTTCGGGTAAAGGCGCTTTTAAGAAGGGCTTCCCAAACATCTTATCTGACAGCAAATACCCCGACAAAAAATGTGCTCGTCTTTTCGCATCTATCCATTGATCACGATGCTCACAGGGTGACTGCGGACGGCACGGAGGTGAGCCTGACGCCGAAGGAATATGAACTGCTGTACTTTCTGGCGAAAACACCGGACAAAGTGTACGACAGGGAAAAGCTTTTAAAAGAAGTGTGGCAGTATGAATTTTTCGGAGACCTCAGAACGGTGGACACCCATGTCAAACGGCTCCGTGAAAAATTAAATAAAGTGTCCCCGGGAGCGGCGAAAAAAATCGTTACCGTATGGGGAGTCGGATACAAATTTGAGGTAGGCGCTGAATGAAGTTTTGGAAAAGCGTAGTAGGTAAGCTTTGGTTTACCATTCTTTCACTCGTGTTAATTGTTTTATTTATATTAACGGTGCTGCTTCTGGAATTTATAGAAAATTACCACGTTGAAGAAGCGGAAAAAGATTTAACGCAGCTTGCCGACAAAATTGCGGTCATAATAGAAAATCATGAAGACCAGCCGCTTGCCAGATCCATCACGTGGGAACTGGCGGACAATTTAACGAGCATCGCGATCATTCAGGATGATAAGCATGTCTGGTATTCGCCCAATGACGATAATCATTTATCCTCTATTACATTAGAGCAGATCAAACATGACCGGGATCTGCACAAGGCGCTGACAGACCGCAAAAAAGTAAGCAAACGCGCGGTCCCCAACAATGCCGGTTCGGATAACGAACGGCTGATCGTCGGAGTGCCGTATGAAAAAGACGGCAAAAAAGGCATGGTCTTTTTATCCCAATCGCTGCTTGCCGTCAAAGATACGACGAAACATACGACACGCTATATTTTTCTTGCGGCGGGCATTGCCATCGTCTTGACAACGTTTTTCGCGTTCTTTTTATCCAGCAGGGTGACATATCCCCTTCGGAAAATGCGGGAAGGCGCCCAAGACTTGGCGAAAGGAAAGTTTGATACAAAAATTCCGATTCTGACCCAAGATGAAATCGGGGAACTGGCCATTGCCTTTAATCAGATGGGACGGCAGCTCAATTTCCATATTAACGCGCTGAATCAGGAAAAAGAACAGCTGTCCAATATTTTAAGCAGTATGGCAGACGGGGTCATCACCATTAATATCGACGGCACCATTTTGGTGACCAACCCGCCGGCCGAACGTTTTCTGCAGGCATGGTATTATGAGCAGAACATGAACATTAAAGAAGGAGACAACCTTCCCCCTGAAGCAAAAGAGCTATTTCAAAATGCAGTGAACACGGAAAAAGAGCAAATGATTGAAATGACGCTTCAAGGAAGGTCATGGGTTTTATTGATGTCGCCTCTTTATGCGGAATCACACGTCCGCGGCGCCGTGGCCGTGCTCCGTGATATGACCGAAGAGCGCAGGCTGGATAAATTGCGTGAAGACTTCATTGCCAATGTCAGTCATGAGCTCAGAACCCCGATTTCTATGCTGCAGGGATACAGCGAAGCAATAGTGGACGACATTGCAAGCACCGAAGAGGAGAAAAAAGAAATCGCACAGATCATTTATGATGAATCTCTTCGCATGGGCCGGCTCGTTAATGATTTGCTGGATTTGGCCAGAATGGAATCCGGACATACGGGCCTGCACTATGAAACGGTAAACCTGCATGAATTTCTGGAGAAGATCTCCCGCAAATTTTCCGGGGTAGCGAAGGAAAAAGGCGTTTCGCTCACAGAGGACATCTCAGTGTCTCAGCCGGAGTGTGTCTTTGATGAAGACAAAATGGAACAGGTGTTTACCAACCTTATAGATAATGCGCTGCGCCATACGGAGTCAGGCGGAAGCGTTCATATCGCGGCTCAGACCGTAAAAGACGGACTGAAGATCGATATCAAAGATTCCGGCTCTGGTATACCGGAAGAGGACCTGCCTTTTATTTTTGAACGTTTTTATAAAGCGGACAAAGCAAGAACAAGAGGCAGGGCGGGAACCGGACTCGGGCTCGCCATCGTAAAAAATATCGTGGAAGCCCACGGCGGCTCAATTGCGGTTCACAGCAGCATCGACAAAGGGACGACGTTTACATTTTATATTCCGACAAAAGTGCAGGATGACGTCTGAAATTGACGAACAATCTTGTTCCATACGAAACACCCGCATGTTCTGCGGGTGTTTTTTATTTGTTTCTCCTTTAAAAATTTAAGAATATGTTAATATAAATTCCCTTCCAAATTCCAGTTTCTCGTAATATAGTTGTAATGTAACTTTTCAACGCATTTTTACGACAAAAAAGTGAACGGAGGGGTTTCCCATGGAAGAAACCTTTCAGATATTATATGATGCATACCATCAAGATTTATATCAATTTTTATTTTATATGGTAAAAGATAAGTCGCAGGCTGAAGATTTGACGCAGGAAGTGTATATCCGCGTCTTGAATTCCTATCATACATTTGAAGGAAGAAGCAGTGAAAAAACATGGCTGTTATCCATCGCACGCCATGTGGCGATTGACTGGTTCCGCAAGCAGCAGACGATCAGACAGCGTATTATGGGTACGTTTGATTGGGATACACAAGATGTCAGAGATCAGCATTTGCTTCCGGACGAACTCGCCGTACAGCATGAAAACGTCCGGGAAATATATACCGCGCTTGATCATTGCACTATTGATCAAAGAGCTGTTATTATCTTGAGATTTATTCAGGGATATTCCATTCAGGAAACAGCCGCCGCTCTCCGCTTCTCGGAAAGCAAAGTCAAAACGACCCAACACAGAGGGCTCAAAATACTTCGGAAACAGATGGAGCTTTTGAGGGAGGAGCTAATGGATGATGAAGTCATATTGGAACGAAGAAAGAGTAGAGGAGTTGTTAAGACAACTTCCGGCGGTTAGAGATCATCGTTCACCCGAGGCCATTTACCGGAATATTGAAACGGGTAAACCGTACAGGAAAAAACCGGCCCGAAGCTGGATCGGCCCCGCCGCAGCCGGCGTCTGCGCATTGTGCATCGCTCTGATTATATCTCCTCACCTGATGACAAACAAATCTTTCGGTGATCTTACCGCTGACAGCCGCCAGACTGAAAAAGCCAGTCAGTCAGCTTCTGTCAAGCCGCCGGATCAGAAGACGTTTGTCGTTTCTAACGAAAACAAAAACAATTACATTACTTTGGCGTTTGCCGATTCAGATACATCCGCCGTCATACCGGTCAGTTTTGAAAAAAAGAAGCCGGATGAATCGGTATCAGAGGCTTTATCCGAAGCAGAAAACCTAGAAGTGCCCGAATCCTTCCTGTCTGTGCCGAACCTTTTGGAAGGTGTGCAGGTAACGGCGGATAAGAAGGATTTGCTTGTGCAGGTAAACGGACGGCTTTCTATCGAATCAGTTGCCGATGCTGACTTATTGAAAAAGATGCTGAAAGAGACTTTGACATGGAGTCCTTACGAGCGGATTAAATTGAAAAAGGTTCAAAACGGAGCCGGACAGGATTTTTATAAATCTTACGGCATTTCCGCTGAGATGTCCGTACATAAACAGACAAACCGGGCGTATTTTTCTTACAGCGACAGTCTGGGACAAGAGTACCTCATCCCGTCTGAACAAACCTATTATTCAGTATATCAGGCTATTGACGGGATGAAGACAACAGACGGAGGCTCACAGACCGCGAGCATTATAGAAGCCGATGCGATTGCATCGGTATCGGAAAGGGAAGACGGCGAGCAGCTGCGGATTCAATTGTCCGAAAAACATAAGGTTGAAGATTCGCTGGAAGGGATTTTAATGATCGAAGGGCTTCTGTTAACTGCGAAGGAATTCGGTTATTCTGAGGTGCTGTTCACACATGCGCATACAAAGAAAATCGGTAATTATGATGTGACAAAACCTATCGCTGTGCCTGCCGCGCCTAATCCGCTTCCAAGCCATTAAACGTAAAAAAACCCAAAACATATGAATGTTTTGGGTTTTTTGTTGGTTACGGAAGGTCAATCAGTTTAACGGAAACAATATCCTGAATTGAAGTCAGCTCATTGACGACTTTATCATCTAAATGTTTATCAAAAGAAAGCATCATAATGGCTTCTCCGCCTTTTTCTTTACGGCCTACCTGCATGGTAGCGATATTGATATCGTTATCGCCGAGGATGCGTCCTACGCGTCCGATTACACCGGTCGTATCCTGGTGCTGGATATAAACGAGGTGGCCGGCAGGATTTAAGTCAATATTAAAGCCGTTCAGTTCAACGATTCGTTCACCGAAGTGAGGGATATACGTAGCCGTTAACGTAAATGTGCTCCGGTCTCCGGTTACTTTTACGCTGATGCAGTTATCATATCCTGATTCATTGGAGGAAATCTTCTCGCTGAAGCTGATTCCGCGTTCTTTTGCTACACCGCCGGCGTTCACTTCATTGACCGTTGAGTCTACACGCGGTTTTAAGAAACCGGACAGCAGGCTTTTTGTAATAAATGATGTTTCAAGTTTGGCGATGGTGCCTTCATATTGAATCGCAACATCTTTGACGGGTTCCTTCATACATTGTGACACGAGACTTCCGATTTTATCGGCAATTTGGTGATAAGGCTGGATTTTTTTGAATTCATCTTTCGTCATCGCAGGCAGGTTGATCGCTGACATGACAGGCAGACCTTTTGCAAACTGCAGCACTTCTTCAGAAACCTGTGCCGCGACATTCAGCTGTGCTTCTTTCGTTGAAGCGCCTAAGTGAGGTGTGGCGATCACCAGCGGATGGTCGGGAAGCTTTGATTCAACTGGCGGTTCCACTTCAAATACGTCAAGGGCAGCGCCTGCGACATGGCCGCTTTCCAGCGCTTCCAAAAGCGCCGCTTCATCAATAATGCCGCCTCTTGCGCAGTTGATAAGACGGACGCCTTTTTTCGTTTTGGCAATGGTTTCTCTGTTAAGCAGACCTTTTGTTTCCTTTGTTAAAGGCGTGTGGACGGTAATGATATCCGCGCTTTCAAGCACTTCTTCGAATGTCCGGCTGTTTACGCCGATTTTGCCGGCTCTCTCTTCGGTTAAGAAAGGATCGAATACATGAACCGTCATACCGAACGCTCTGGCGCGCTGGGCAATCTCGCTTCCGATCCGGCCCAGACCGACAATGCCTAAAGTCTTTCCGTAGAGCTCCGCCCCGACAAAAGCCGTCCGGTTCCATTCTCTTGATTTTACTGAGATATTGGCTTGCGGAATGTGTCTCATTAATGAAGAAATCATCGCGAATGTATGCTCTGCCGTTGAAATGGTGTTTCCATTCGGCGCGTTTATCACGATAACCCCATGTTTTGTGGCCTCATCGATGTCGATGTTGTCTACGCCGACACCGGCTCTGCCGACGATTTTTAAAGAGGTCATTTTTTTAAACAATTCTTCGGTTACTTTCGTGGCACTGCGGACTAACAGGGCATCAAAGGTATGTAATTCATCTTCTGCATCCGCGACGTTTTTTTGAACAATTTCTATAAAGTCTGATTCCATCAGCGGCTTTAAGCCGTCATTGCTCATCTTATCTGAGACCAAAACTCGAAACATTGTTAGATTTCCTCCTAGTTTAGCTGACTAAATATCTGATAATTTATCATATTCTCAATAGAGTGTCAATGTGTATTGACGCAGTAAAGGAGAAAAGGAAACCGCTGAATCAGCTTAAATTGGGCTTCCCCAATATTTTATTTAAATTTGAGCAGTTCTCTATACAATTGCAACTTGATCATATATAATGTGAATAAATTCATAAGATCAATCTTCGGGGCAGGGTGAAATTCCCTACCGGCGGTGATGAGCATCATGCTCTAAGCCCGCGAGCTGCTTCGGCGGCAGGATCCGGTGAAATTCCGGAGCCGACAGTATAGTCTGGATGGGAGAAGATGGAGGTTCAGCAGACGTTTTGATGCTTATATCAAACGTTTCTTTGCCAAGCCTTAGTAAGCTCCCGCTTTTTAACAAAAGCGGTTTTTTTATTGGGGCGCAAAAGAACCTTTCCTCTTTTCGAGAGATTTGATCGAAAAGGAGAGAGCATTGTGAAAGTAAAAAAATTAGTTGTCATCAGTATGCTTAGCAGTATTGCTTTTGTGCTTATGCTGTTAAATTTCCCGTTTCCGGGTCTGCCGGATTATTTGAAAATTGATTTCAGTGACGTTCCTGCAATTATCGCCATTTTGGTTTACGGGCCTGCGGCGGGAATTGCGGTTGAAGCGATTAAAAATATTCTGCAGTATATCATTCAAGGAAGCATGGCCGGCGTGCCTGTCGGGCAGGCAGCCAATTTTATCGCGGGAACGCTGTTTATTCTGCCGACGGCGTTTATGTTTAAAAAGCTCAATTCGACAAAAGGGCTTGCAGTGAGCCTGCTGGCCGGAACCGCGGCGATGACCGTATTGATGAGCATTTTGAACTATATTCTTATCCTGCCCGCGTATACTTGGTTTTTACATTCACCGGCACTGTCAAACAGCCAGTTAAAAACGGCGGTTGTGGCAGGAATCCTGCCGTTTAACATTGTAAAAGGCGTTATCATCACCATCGTCTTTACGTTCATCTTTACGAAGCTGAAACCTTGGATTGAACAAAAACGCAGCATTCAGACACAATAACCACTCCAAAGCGCCCGCTCTGTAAAACACAGACCGGGCGCTTTTTTGATTGTTTGATCACGCAAAAAAAATAAGACTCCGGCCGATAACAGCCGGAGTCTTATTCAGGACGAAAAAGCTCCTCTCACGGGGAGGGCTTTTTTATTCGTATTTCAGCGGGTCGCCTTCGAATGGTTCATCCGCAACTTTGATTGAATCAGTAGGGCATCCTTCAAATGCGTCAATCATATCTTCTTCCAGAACTTCCGGAACTTCGACGACGCCTTTATTTTCGTCAAGCGTAACGAACGCAATGCCTTCATCATCATAATCATAAATGTCTGGTGCCGCAGCTCCGCAGGCGCCGCATGCAATACACGTATCTTTATCTACAATTGTGTACTTTGCCATGAATAAAACCTCCCAGATTGTTCGTGTTGGAACAAATGGTTTACCTTATATATTTTTAAATATAACACCTATTCCTCTTACTTATTGTAATGATGTTAGTGTCAAATTTCAACAGAAAAATGATTGAGAATGCTTATCACATAAGGGATTCTCTTTAGCACTTCCCCCTAAAAGATGACTTTAAACGTCAAATTTATATGAAAATCTGTTAAAATAAAAAGAACCAAAAAACGAAACTTGTCACAGAAGAAATGTAGGTGTGTTTAGATTGGCGATAAACTACTTTGATACCGTGGTTCTCGACTGTCTGGACAAAATAGACGGCGAACGGACTCCGAGTGCTGTGTTTCATTTATTAAAAGGAAAAAAGTCGTCTCAAACCATTCAGGATGCCGGCTTATTTCAGATCGCTAAATATTTCGGCATGGCTTCACATTGTGAACGCGGCGATATTGCGGCTTCTTTGCATAAACTCACCGAGAACTCATACATTACAGCCGGAAAAGAAGAGGGAACGTGGAAAGTGACTGCGCGCGGCGTTCAAAAGCTTGAACGGGCGTTTGCCGAGCGGCCTTGGCCGAAGCACTGCCACGGCGCGAATTATCAAACGCCTGCTGTTACCCTGTGGAGGCGGCTTTCCCTGCTCATTCAAGTCCTGTCAAACAAAGAGCATCAATGTAATCAATATATCCCGGTTACCAACGATGTGCAGACGCTGAGATGGGTCAAACGGTTCATGCGGAAAAACATAGACGCTAAAGAGCTCTCCGTCCAAATGCATGAGACGCTGTTTCACCTTCTGCAAGGCGTAAGTGAACGGCAGGCGCTTATTTTTGTCTATTCTTTAACTTCATTCAACAGAATCGGCAAAACGAATAAGCAGCTGGCTCTCCAGCTGAACGAAGATGAATGGTATGTGTCCGTCCAGTTTTGGGGAGCGGTACATTATGTTATTCAATCGCTTCCGCAATGTGCATATCCCGCTCTGCGCGAGCTGTTGTCCGATCTGCAGGCGGAAAGCGCGCTGACACAGTCTGCCAGAAAAACCTTTGAGCTGTTGGAAAAAGGGTTTCCGATTGAACGGATCGCCGCGGTCAGAAATTTAAAAACCGCCACAATCGAAGATCATATCGTAGAAATATCATTGCATCAGCCTGCATTTTTTACAGAACAGTATCTTTCTGAAGAGGAACAGCGTATGATAACGGCATTTGCAAAACAGCATCAAACGAATAAAATTAAACGGATTCGCGAAGGAATGCAGATGCGCTTCAGCTATTTTCAGATCAGGCTGGCGCTGGCAAAGACGGTGAATCAGCATGACTGAGCTGCATAAAGCTTTATCCAGGTATTTTGGTTTGCATTCCTTTAAAAAAGGGCAGGAAGAGATTATGACTAGCGTGCTCCAAAAAAAAGATACGATCGCCATGCTTCCGACCGGCGGGGGAAAATCATTATGCTATCAGCTCCCGGGTTACATGATGGACGGGCTGGTGCTGATTATTTCGCCGCTCCTTTCATTAATGGAAGATCAGGTGCAGCAGCTGAAAGCGAAAGGAGAAAAGCGGGTTGCTGCATTAAACAGCATGCTGAATTCCGCAGAGCGGCATTTTATCCTCAGCAACATCAGCCGGTATAAATTTCTCTATATGTCTCCTGAAGCCCTTTCTTCACCTTATGTGCTGAACCGTTTGAAAAATGTCCCGGTCAGTTTATTTGTTATTGATGAGGCTCATTGCATATCAGAATGGGGACATGATTTCAGGCCTGATTACTCGAAGCTCGGGCCTTTCAGGCAGGCACTCGGAAAGCCGCCTGTATTGGCGCTGACCGCAACAGCGACAAAAGAAACGCTCAGAGACGTGACGGATGTGCTCGGACTTGAGCATGCGGTGCGTCATCTTTATTCAGTCAACCGGCCGAACATTCTCCTGGCGGCAGAACATTTGGCTGATAATACCGAAAAAATAAGCAGGCTCACGGAGCTTGCCGAAAAGCTTGAAGGCCCGGGTATCATATATTGTCCGACCAGAAAATGGGCGGAAGAGCTTGCGGCTGAGCTGAACGAAAAAACGGGAAAGCGGACGGATTATTATCACGGCGGAATGGATACAGGCGACAGGATTTTAATCCAGCAGCAATTTATCCATAACCAGCTTGATTGCATCTGCTGCACCAATGCGTTCGGCATGGGTGTGGATAAGTCAGATATCCGCTTTGTCATTCACTTTTATCCTCCCCAAACGGCCGAGGCCTTTATGCAGGAAATCGGCAGAGCGGGACGCGACGGCAGCCCGAGTGTCAGTATTTTGCTGAGGGCGCCCGGCGATACCGAGCTTCAGCAGCAGATTATTCAGACAGAAAGCCTGTCTGATTATGACCTGGAAGGCATTCTGGCCGTCATACGGGATGCCGGTACGAGTGATGAACGAAAGCTTCGGGACGTTCTGATCAATAAGGGCGTCCAGGAAACACAGGCGCGAACGGCCGTCCATCTGTTTCTGCAAGGAAAAACCACAAAAGACCAGCTGCAGGAAGAACTGACATACCGCGTGGAAAAGAAGCTGCGTAAAATGAATCGTTTTTCGGCGTTATTAGAGCGGAAAGAATGTATAAGAGAAGCGCTGCTGTCTTATTTTGATGAACCGTATGAGCCTGATGGTCAAACCGGACAATGCTGCAGCAGCTGCGGACTTGATCTGGCTCCGTACGAGCAAAAAGGAGAACGTAAAAATATGGAACGGTTTGAAGATTGGAAGCTGGAATTAGGCCGGATTTTCGGATCAGAGTCTGCGGGTGAGTTCAGCTGAGACGGCAAAGCGAATTGATCCGGCAGCTCTCAGACCGGGAGATTGTGATGCAGCTGTATGCCACCCAATTGCTCATATTGGCGGTTTCAGCTGTTATCGGCTTTTTCTTTTTTACCGACATTCACGATTTTTTAAAGCTGTGGCATATACGTGACGATAATATCATATGGTACGGTGTAACTCTTGCCGTCCTTGTCATTTTTGCCGATCTGGCGGTGATGAAATGGTGTCCTTCGCATTTATATGATGACGGCGGCATTAATGTATTGCTTTTTAAGAACAGGCCGGTGCTGCACATTTTGTTTTTGACGCTCCTCATTTCGTTCAGCGAAGAGATTTTGTTCAGAGGCGTTCTGCAGACACATATCGGCTTATGGGCCGCCAGCTTCATTTTTACCGTGCTTCATTTCAGATACTTGGCGAAGTGGCTTCTGTTTATGATGGTTGCGGGTATCAGTCTTTTGCTGGGGCTTATCTATGAATGGACCGGCAATTTATTCGTTCCGGTTACAGCGCATTTTATTATTGATGCGGTATTTGCCTGTCAGATCCGTTTTCAATATGTTAGGAGGGGTTTGCATGACGGAAATGTCAAGAGTTGAAAGAAGAAAAGCTCAGCTGCGTGCCGAGCAGCAGGTTGCCGCGGCCGCGGATGAACAAATTGAATATCTTGAAGACAGCCTCCCGACAAGACAATCTGTAAAAGAGGAGCGTAAAAAAAAGGAAGAGCAGGTGAAGGAAAAAACCAAAACAAAAACGCCGCTGTTCACTTTTCTGACCGTCCTGTTCATTATCGTAACAATCGGTGTCTTTTTCGGTCTTCTTTATATGACGAACAGCAGCAGATTTGACCCGAAGGACTATGAAGATGTCTTCATAGACCACAGTGAAAGCGCGCCTGCCGTTATTCCGAAAGGCGCTCAGAAAAAAACGTCAGAAACCGCTCTTTTAGAACAACCGAAAAAAAAGTCTGACGACAAAGATAAGAAAGAAGCGGCTGCACCTGAAAAAACGAAAGAAAAACCAAGTGAAAAACCAAGTGAAAAAACACCTAAAAAAACGGAAACGCCCTCAGAAAAACAAGTAAAGCCGACAGACACCGAATACGCGGAGACAAAACAGCAGTCTCCGCCGGCTGTCCGTGAAAAAGCGGCTCCGGCTGAGGCGAGTGATCAAGCCGGGACTGTCCCAAAAAAAGTGCGGACCGTACAGCATACTGTACAGCCGAAAGAAACGCTTTACCGTATTTCAATGAAATACTATAAAAGCCGGGCGGGCGAAGAAAAAATCCGCAGCTACAACGGATTAAACGGAAACGACGTGTACACCGGCCAGGTTCTGAACATTCCGCTGTCTGATTAAAATAAATGCATGTTTTCACCGCGTTTTTCATATAGTGTACCAATGAAAACGGACAAGGTGTGAAGCGCATGGATTCTTTATGGAAGCAATTAGACCGATTTGCTGACGGACCGACGAAACAGATGCTTCAGGCGCTGGTGAAACGGAAATTAAAATACGAAAATTATGCCGCACAATGCCGAAGATGGCAGTGGGCGTCCCTCGTTTGTTTTTCCCTGATGTGCATACTGCTGATGTTTAAAAGCTTTAATGCCCCCCAAGCCTCTCCGCAGCTGATTCTGCAGGAAATATTAGGCCATACGGTTTACTTGTGCTGGATTATGGCTTCCGCTTTTGCGTATTGCACTTCTTATTATTTTAAAAAAAAGGAAGAAAAAGCTGAGGGTGAATTTCATAAACTGAGATGTGAAATTATCCAAAAAAGCACGGATTTATGGCCCCAGCCTGAAAAATGGAGGGCGAGAGAATCTGTTTTTCACTTGATGAAACATCGGTATGATATCAATCTTTATTTTGAAAGCAAATAAAATGAGGCGTTTTCCGGAAAGGATAGAAACGTCTTTTTTTGTTTGTCCGTCTAATATAAGACAATGACAGAATGGAGAGTGCGTTTATGAAGCTTACAGCGGGAATTCTCGGCTCATTGGCGGGAGCGGCTGCGGTTATGGCGGCCGTTATGTACAAAACGGCAAACGGCAGCCATCTGAAAACACATACATTTACGCTTGATAAAATGAAGGGGATGAAGCCGCTCACCATCTTTTTTATATCTGACGTGCACCGCCGTTTAATTAATGAAAAGCTTCTCCGCGAAGCGGCAGGTTATAAGCCGGATGCCGTTTTGCTCGGCGGTGATTTGGCGGAGGGCGGAGTTCCTTACGCCAGAATTGAAGAAAACATCAAACGTCTGACGGCTCTTGCGCCTGTCATGTATGTGTGGGGGAATAACGATTACGAGGTCAGCCAGCAAAAACTGCTCTCTCTTTTACGGGCATACAAAGTGATCCCGCTGAGAAATGAATCGGTTCAGTTTACTTATAAAGGGGAAACCGTTACGATCTGCGGCGTGGATGATATCAGGATGATGATGGATGATTATGATTCTGCAATCAGATATACGGATGCTGACAAAGTAAACCTCCTGCTTTGCCATAACCCCGACATCCATGAGCAGATGAGGGAGTCAGACGGAATTGACGCTGTGTTCAGCGGCCATACGCATGGCGGCCAAATCCGTTTCGGACGGTTCGGGCCGTACGAATTGGGCGGGACGGGAACGGTAAAAAAAGCGCATTACCTGATCAGCAACGGCTACGGGACGACAAAAGTTCCGCTGAGGCTCGGGGCGAAACCGGAGACGCATATGATTACGCTGTGCGGACCGGATGAGCCGTCTTCCTGAAACAAACCCGGCCGCGGTGATAAAAAACGGCATTCTGCTTGTCTTCCCGCTGTACACGGTGTAAACTGATAACAAATTAAGAACCTATGATTCATTTATTCATATACTGTGTTATATGATTTGTGTGCAAGAAGAGGCAGGAGGGAACATTATGCGGCTTGAGCGTCTGAACTATAATAAGATTAAAATCTTTTTAACCCTCGACGATCTGACTGATCGGGGACTGACAAAAGAAGACCTCTGGAAGGACTCGTTTAAAGTCCACCAGTTATTTAAAGATATGATGAATGAAGCAAATACAGAGCTCGGCTTTGAAGCGAATGGTCCGATCGCGGTGGAAGTATATTCTCTTCAGGCACAAGGCATGGTTGTGATTGTAACGAAAAATCATGACGCGGACGCAGAAGATGACGAATATGACGATGATTATATCGAGATGCAGGTCAAACTTGACGAAAGCCCGGATATTATTTATCAGTTCCATTCGTTTGAAGATATCATTCAGCTTGCCGGAAGCCTTCACCGAATCGGGATTACCGGCGGCACCGTCTACCACTATGAGAACCAATACTATGTAAGCCTTGAAGACCTCGGCTCCCGTTCCGCCGAAGGCGTCATCGCGGTGCTGGCTGAATACGGACACCCGGCGACGATTACGATTTACAGGCTCCATGAGTACGGAAAACTCATCATGGACGGCAATGCTGTGGAGACCATCCAGAAACATTTTTCATAAAAAAGATTTGAAACGGCAGCTGTTTTCAGCGGCCGTCTTTTTTTAAGCGAAATAATGGAAAAATCATTGTCTTTCTTCTATGCACGGAGATATTGAAGGTGTATACTAGTCACTGAAAGGGAGCATGAGAGAAACAGAAGATTTTAGGAGGTTAACTCAAATGGCAGCCGATCGATTCACCGGTCATAATGAAGAAGACAAACATGATGTATTAAAATCAACCCAAACCGTAATACATAAAGCTCTGGAAAAATTGGGGTATCCAGAAGAAGTGTATGAACTGCTGAAAGAGCCGCTCAGATTATTAACGGTTAAAATTCCTGTTCGGATGGATGACGGGTCTGTGAAAATATTTACAGGCTATCGTGCGCAGCACAATGACTCCGTAGGTCCGACAAAAGGCGGCATTCGTTTTCACCCGAATGTAACTGAAAAAGAGGTGAAAGCACTTTCCATCTGGATGAGTTTAAAATGCGGAATTATTGATCTTCCTTATGGCGGTGGTAAAGGCGGAATTGTTTGTGATCCGAGAAATATGTCATTCAGAGAGCTTGAAAGGCTGAGCAGGGGATATGTCAGAGCAATCAGTCAGATTGTCGGACCGACTAAAGACGTCCCGGCACCTGACGTATTTACAAACTCGCAGATTATGGCTTGGATGATGGATGAATATTCAAGAATTGATGAATTTAACTCACCCGGCTTTATTACGGGAAAACCGCTTGTACTCGGCGGGTCCCACGGCAGGGAATCAGCGACGGCAAAAGGCGTCACCATCTGCATAAAAGAAGCGGCCAAGAAAAAAGGTCTCGATATTCAGAACGCGCGCGTCGTCGTACAAGGTTTCGGAAATGCGGGCAGCTATCTGGCCAAGTTTATGCATGACGCCGGCGCGAAAGTTGTCGGAATTTCTGACGCGTACGGAGGCCTTTACGATCCGGACGGTCTTGATATTGATTATCTGCTTGACCGCAGAGACAGCTTCGGAACGGTGACGAAGCTTTTCAATGACACCATTACGAATCAGGAGCTGCTTGAGCTGGACTGTGATATACTTGTCCCGGCGGCGATCGAAAACCAAATTACAGAAGAAAATGCTGACCGCATCAAAGCGAAAATCGTTGTAGAAGCGGCAAACGGACCGACGACACTGGAAGGAACGAAAATCCTGACAGACAAAGGAACGCTGCTGGTTCCCGATGTTCTGGCGAGCGCCGGCGGTGTAACGGTTTCTTATTTTGAATGGGTTCAAAACAACCAAGGCTTCTACTGGAGTGAAGAAGAAGTCGAGGAAAAACTGGAAAATATGATGATAAAATCGTTTAATAATATTTATGAAATGTCCCAAAACCGCCGGATTGACATGAGGCTTGCGGCTTACATGGTCGGCGTGCGGAAAATGGCGGAGGCTTCGCGTTTCAGAGGCTGGATATAAACCAATCGTTTGCATAAACAAAAAAAATCTCCTATGATAATATAGGAGATTTTTTATATGAGTGGAAACTTATGATGGAAATGCCAATCGCAGGAGTTGAAGGACATGACAGAAGAAAAAGCAATTATAATAGGCGGAGGTCCTTGCGGATTATCGGCGGCTATACATCTGAAGCAAATTGGCGTGAACGCGCTTGTAATCGAAAAAGGGAATGTCGTAAACAGCATTTATAACTATCCGACCCACCAAACTTTTTTCAGTTCAAGTGAAAAATTGGAGATCGGCGATGTCGCCTTTATTACGGAAAACAGAAAACCGGTCCGAATACAGGCTCTCTCTTACTACAGAGAGGTTGTCAGAAGAAAAGAGCTGCGCGTAAACGCCTTTGAAACGGTGGAACGCGTAACGAAACAGGAAGACGGCCGTTTTCTTGTAGAAACATCAAAAGACCGCTACCTCACTCCGTTTTGTATCATTGCGACAGGATATTATGATCATCCGAATTATATGAACATACCGGGTGAAGGGCTTCCTAAGGTATTTCATTACTTTAAAGAAGGCCATCCTTATTTTGATAAAGATGTTGCTGTGATCGGCGGGAAAAACTCAAGTGTGGACGCGGCTTTGGAACTGGTGAAGTCCGGTGCGCGCGTCACGGTGCTCTACAGAGGACATGAGTACTCCCCGAGCATCAAGCCGTGGATTCTGCCTGAGTTTGAGGCCCTCGTCAGAAACGGCACAATCCGGATGGAATTCGGCGCTTGTCTTGAAGAAGTGACGGAAGATGAAATCATTTTCCGCTCCAGCCGAAATGAGACGGTCCGGCTGAAAAACGATTTCGTATTTGCCATGACGGGATACCATCCCGATCACGGTTTCCTCGAAAAAATCGGTGTGCGGATTGATGCGGAATCAGGCCGGCCGTTTTTCCGGGAAGAAACGATGGAAACAAATGTTGACGGTGTTTTTATCGCCGGAGTCATTGCGGCTGGAAATAACGCCAACGAAATTTTTATCGAGAACGGCCGTTTTCACGGCGGCTTGATCGCAAATGAAATATCAAAACGGCTGGGTGCAGAGAGCATATGATCATTCATATGCTCTTTTTTAAAAAAATTGAAAGATGTAAAAATGTGAACAACATGGTACGATAGATATAGGAATATAAAGGAAAGAGGTTGCCTGATGTTTGCAATCATCTCTGCAGGAATTGCTCCCGGCATTGCGCTGTTAAGCTATTTTTATTTAAAAGATCAGTATGACAATGAACCCGTACATATGGTGCTGAGGTCTTTTTTTCTCGGGGTTGTCCTTGTGTTTCCGACCATGTTTATCCAATATGTTCTTGAAAAAGAGCATGTGGGGGGAGGAAGCTTTTTCGTTTCGTTTTTGTCTTCGGGATTTCTGGAAGAATCGGTGAAATGGTTCGTTCTGATGATCAGTGTGTATCCGCATGCTCATTTTGATGAGCATTATGACGGAATCGTTTACGGGGCCAGTGTGTCTTTAGGATTTGCCACGCTTGAAAATATTCTGTATTTATTCGGCCACGGTGTTGAGCATGCTTTCATCAGGGCGCTTCTGCCGGTCTCCTGCCATGCGCTGATCGGAGTGATTATGGGATTTTATCTCGGAAAAGCCCGCTTTTCGCAGAAAAAAGCCCGTGTCAAATGGCTTGTGATTTCGCTGGCCGTGCCTTCATGTCTGCACGGTTCTTACGATTTTATTCTTACCGCCCTCAATCATTGGGTATATTATATGCTGCCGTTTATGCTGTTTTTATGGTGGTTCGGGCTGCGAAAGGCAAAAAAAGCACGCTCCGTCAATATGATCCAAGTGTGAAGAAACCGCGCGTCGCGTGCGGTTTCTTTTTTATGCCTTGACAGGGGATAAGAAGGAAACGTGCATAAAAATAACCTCGTGACAGACAATACGGGTACACTTTAAATTTTGCAGTAGGAGGCTTGAAGAGATGAAGTGCAAAGGAGCCTTTATGGCATGTCTCATTCTATTTTCTTTCGCCGCTGCTTTCTTCGATCATCATGAAACGGTTCATGCGTTTTCAAATCAAGTGATTCAAAGAGGCGCGACGGGTGATGATGTTATAGAATTGCAGGCCCGTCTTCAATATAACGGATTTTATAACGGGAAAATCGATGGTGTTTACGGCTGGACCACATACTGGGCCGTGAGAAATTTTCAGGAGAAATTCGGCATGAAACCGGTTGACGGCCTCGTCGGCGCGAAAACCAAACAGGTGCTGATTTCTAAATCAAAATATTACCGTGAATATGTAATGGAGCAGATCCAAAAAGGGAATACGTTCACTCATTATGGCAACGTCCCATTGGAAAACCAAACAAAACCGAGAGCTGGAACGCAGAAGCCGGCGGGAACGAATAAGCCTGCTCAAAAGCCACAAAACAATAAAGGCGGTCAGTCAAATCAAAAGCAAAATACGACAGCGGCCAATATGCCTGGCGGTTTCTCAAACAACGACATCAATCTTCTGGCACAGGCTGTGTACGGGGAAGCGCGCGGTGAGCCGTTTGAAGGGCAGGTTGCCATCGCCGCGGTTATTTTAAACCGTATTAAAAGCCCGTTATTTCCGAATACGGTGGCCGGCGTCATTTTCGAACCGCTCGCGTTTACCGCCGTTGCCGACGGCCAAATATATATGCAGCCGAATGAAAGAGCAAAAGAAGCGGTTCTTGATGCGATCAACGGCTGGGATCCTTCTGAAAACGCAATTTATTATTTCAATCCTGATACGGCGACAAGCAAATGGATTTGGGGACGTCCGCAGATAAAAAGAATCGGAAAACACATTTTCTGTGAGTAAAAGTACGCAAAATGAGGTGTTAACATGATTAGAGGAATCATTATCGCTGTTCTCGGTGTCGCGATCGCCGCAACCGGATACTGGGGATATAAAGAGCATCAGGAAAAAGATGCGGTCCTTCTGCATGCGGAAAATAATTATCAGAGGGCTTTTCATGAATTGACGTACCATGTAGATCAGCTTCACGACAAAATCGGGACGACGCTTGCGATGAACAGTAAAAAATCTCTGTCTCCGGCGCTCATTGATGTATGGAGAATAACATCTGAAGCTCATAACAATGTGAGCCAGCTGCCGCTGACTCTCATGCCTTTTAATAAGACGGAGGAGTTTTTATCCAACATAGGAGATTTCAGCTATAAAACATCCGTCCGGGATTTAGACCAAAAACCGCTTGATAAGAAAGAATATACAACGCTGAACAGCCTGTACAAACAGGCGGAGAACATTCAAAACCAGCTCCGCAGCGTTCAGCATCTCGTCATGAGCAAAAATTTACGGTGGATGGATGTTGAGATGGCGCTCGCTTCTGACAAAAAACAAAGCGATAATACGATCGTCGACAGCTTTAAAACAGTCGAAAAAAATGTAGGCGCTTTTTCTGAAGACAGCATCAGCCCCACATTTACGGGAGCAAATACAGAACGAAAAGGTTTTACGCATCTGAAAGGAAAACAAATTACGGAAAAAGAAGCGGTCAAAATCGCACAACGGTTTGCGCCTGATCATAATTATTCAATTAAAGTGGTCAAAAGCGGCAGGAAGACGAATCGGGACGTATACAGCATCCGCATGAAAGACGCCGACAACAAGTCTTTTATCTATATGGATATTACCCAAAAAGGCGGACATCCGGTCTATTTGATTCAAAAACGGGCCGTGAAGAAACAAAAGATCAGCCTCAATGAAGCATCTAACCGGGCCGTCGCGTTTTTAAAGAAAAATGGATATGAAACAAAAGGCCTCGAAATTGATGAAAGCGCGCAATATAATAACATCGGCGTCTTTTCTTTTATCCCCGTGGAGAAAAATGTCCGCATTTATCCGGAAGCCATCCGAATGAAAGTGGCGCTGGATGATGGTGAAGTCGTCGGTTTTTCCGCGCGTGATTACCTGGCGGCGCACCGCACGAGAACGATTCCGGCTCCCGCTTTGTCAGCTGATGAAGCGAAAGCGAAGCTGAATAAAAATGTTGAAGTGCGGGAGACCCGGCAGGCGCTGATCACGAATGAACTCGGTCAGGAAGTGCTTTGCTATGAAATGCTCGGAACGATCGGGAAAGACACGTATCAAATGTTCATTAATGCGGACGACGGAAAAGAGGAAAAAATAGAAAAGTTAAAAAGTGCAGAACCTATATATAAAGACCTATAAAAATAAAGGAGGAAAGGACTAAAAGTCTTTTCCTTTTTTTCGTTACATGCTTTAATAAAAGCATAAATAATGAAAGAGTGAAGGCCCATGATAGCTGTCGGAGATTATATTTGGATTGAATACATAGAGAACAATGAGCCCAAAAAAGCGAGGAGCAAAGCAGTAAGCGTTGAAAACGGCGAACTGCACATCTCATATCCCGTCGATCTGGATTCGGGACGGACGGTCTTTTTGCATAAAGGATTGGAAATAACAGCGGAATTTATGGGGAATGGCCAAGTGCCGTATCAATTTAAAAGCATAATCAAAGGAAAGAAAAAAGACCCCATCCCGATGATCGGATTGGACATCCCCCCTCAGGAGGAAATGAAGCGGATTCAAAGACGCCGATACGTCCGTGCAGACGCAGTATTGGATGTATCCGTCAAAATGGAAGCGAAAAAAACCGCTTTCCAAACGGTTTCCTCTAATATCAGCGCCGGCGGAATCGCTGTTGTGATGCCTGAGCATATTTCCGCGGAACCAGGTGAAAAGCTGTATGTCTCATTTTCTCTTCCCGGCAAGGGAAATACGGCGGATATTACGGCCGAGGCTGTTATCCAGCGGATTTTTTATGATGAAAAGGCGGATAAACAAAAAATGACGCTTGAATTTGCAGAAATCGCTCCCGCTTCACAGCAGCTTTTACTCCAATATTGTATGCGCGCACAGCTGCAGCAGAGAAGAAACAGTCTGTCGGAATAAACAGCAGCGCACTTTTCCATACTAATCCTAATGGAGGTGCGCGTGTATGAAAACGTTTGAACGTCTGCTGGTCAAATTGGTCTGCATTCAGCTTATCATTTTGGGCGCGGTGCAGTTTTTGCTTCATTATCAGCCTATTGAACCTTATATTTCGAAAGCTGTGAAATATGAGGGAGTTGATAAAATGGAGAAAAAAGAATGGATTGAAACGGTAAAGCGGTAAATCAGCTCAATTTTTTCGCCCCTTTTCCGGCAGTTCATGATACAATCCATAGAGGAGTAAAGAGCAAGGAGAGAGATTATGGACAAGAAATTATCAATTGCGATCGACGGGCCGGCCGCTGCCGGAAAAAGCACCGTTGCTAAAATAGTGGCTGAGAAAAAATCATATGTGTACATTGATACAGGAGCGATGTATCGTGCCATTACATATACGGCGCTCAAGCAGAATGCCGATTTAACCGATGAAGCCGCGCTTACAGAGCTGCTGAAGCATACGGAAATTGAGCTTGTATCCGCTCCGGAAGGACAAATCGTTCTGGTAAACGGAGAAGATGTGACAGAAGAAATCCGAAAAGACGAAGTCAGCAACCAAGTATCAATCGCCGCCAAGCATAAAGGCGTCAGAGAAGAAATGGTCAAAAGACAGCAGCAGCTCGGAGAAAAAGGCGGTGTCGTCATGGACGGCCGTGATATCGGTACTCACGTGTTGCCTGATGCCGAAGTGAAAATTTTTCTGCTCGCGTCCGTAGAGGAAAGAGCGAAGCGCCGATATGAAGAGAATAAGAAAAAAGGCTATGACGTGAATTACGAGACGCTCATTGAAGAAATTGCCAGACGCGACAAACTCGATTCAGAGAGGGAAGTTTCCCCGCTGCGCAAAGCGGAAGACGCGATTGAAATCGATACGACGTCACTCAGCATTGCCGAAGTCGCAGGAAAAATTCTGGAGATCGTCGAACAGAAATCACGTTAACTTCGGGCGGAGCGCTTTATAATTTTTTTCGAAAGACAAGATGTTATTGCTTGACAAACCAGTCCATTTATTAGAAGTTAATACTAATAAAACTTTTTATTGATCATTCAAAATCTTTTTTGGATGATTCTTTAATACATATTCGGCTGAAAAGCGGACATTCACATGTTCAGCTTTCAAACCGTATTAATTAAGCTGTGTAGGTTTGGACCAAGGAGGTTATTCAAATGACAGAGGAAATGAATCAAATTGATGTTCAAGTGCCAGAGGTTGGAGATGTAGTAAAAGGGATTGTGACAAAGGTAGAGGACAAGCATGTAGATGTCGAAATTGTCAATGTCAAACAGTCCGGAATCATTCCAATCAGTGAATTATCAAGTCTTCATGTAGAGAAAGCATCGGATGTCGTAAAAGTTGACGACGAGCTTGACCTGAAAGTAACAAAAGTGGAAGACGATGCTTTGATTTTATCTAAACGTGCCGTTGATGCTGACCGCGCTTGGGAAGACCTTGAAAAAAAATTCGACACAAAAGAAGTGTTTGAAGCTGAAGTGAAAGATGTGGTGAAAGGCGGTCTCGTCGTAGATATCGGCGTTCGCGGCTTCATTCCCGCATCACTTGTCGAAGCTCATTTCGTCGAGGATTTCACTGACTATAAAGGGAAAACCCTCTCTCTTATCGTCGTTGAACTCGACCGTGATAAAAACCGGGTGATTCTGTCACACCGGGCTGTAGTGGAAAAAGAACAGACAGCCAAAAAGCATGACTTTCTCCAAACGCTTGAGGTTGGAAGCGTGCTTGAAGGGAAAGTGCAGCGTCTGACTGATTTCGGCGCATTTGTCGACATCGGCGGAATTGACGGGCTTGTTCATATTTCGCAGCTGTCTCATTCACACGTCGAAAAACCGTCTGACGTGGTGGAAGAAGGTCAGGATGTAAAAGTGAAAGTACTGTCCGTAGACCGCGATAACGAACGTATTTCTTTATCTATTAAAGAAACGCTGCCGGGACCTTGGAGCCAGATCGGCGAAAAGGTAAAACAGGGAGATGTGCTTGAAGGAAAAGTGCAGCGCCTTGTAAGCTTCGGCGCCTTCGTTGAAATTCTTCCGGGCGTGGAAGGACTTGTGCACATTTCGCAAATTTCCAATAAACATATCGGAACGCCGCATGAAGTGCTTGAAGAAGGACAGACTGTTAAAGTGAAAGTGCTTGACGTCAACGAAAGCGAAGAGCGCATTTCCTTAAGCATGCGTGAGCTTGAAGAAGCGCCGAAAGCCGATCAGGAGGACTTCCGCCAATACCAGGCGAAAGAAGAGCCGAGCACCGGCTTCCAGCTTGGCGATTTAATCGGAGACAAGCTTAATAAATTAAAATAAATTGGTGATAAAACGTGACACGAGCAGAACGAAAAAGAGAACATATAAATCATGCGCTGTCTACCGGCCAAAACCGGGAAACGGGGCTTGATGATATTACGTTTGTTCATGTCAGCCTACCGAACCTAGCATTGGAAAAAGTGGATATATCAACGAAAATCGGCGGACTCACAAGCAGTTCGCCGATTTTTATCAATGCGATGACAGGCGGCGGCGGACAGCTTACATACGAAATTAACAGATCGCTGGCAAGAGCCGCGCGCAAAGCCGGCATGCCGCTGGCTGTCGGTTCGCAAATGTCAGCTTTAAAAGATCCCTCCGAACGGTGTTCTTACGAGATCGTCAGAAAAGAGAATCCGGACGGGCTGATATTTGCCAATTTAGGCAGCGAGGCGGATGCCGAGCAGGCGAAAAGGGCAGTTGATATGATTCAAGCAGATGCCCTCCAGATTCATTTAAATGTGATTCAGGAGATCGTCATGCCAGAGGGTGACAGAAGCTTTACCGGCGCTCTCGGCCGCATTGAGCGGATTGCGGCGGAAGCGGGAGTGCCCGTTTTTGTCAAAGAAGTCGGCTTCGGAATGAGCAGGGAATCGGCACGGCAGTTATTTGATGCTGGCGCAGCAGCAGTTGATGCCGGCGGATACGGCGGTACAAATTTCTCTAAGATCGAAAATATGCGCAGAGAGAAGGCGCTTCAATTTTTTAATACGTGGGGAATTTCCACTGCCGCAAGCTTAGCGGAAATCCATTCGCTCTCCGCTGATCAATCAATTATCGCATCCGGCGGGCTGCAAAGCGCCCTGGATGTCGCCAAATCGATTGCCCTCGGCGCTTCCGGCGCGGGAATGGCGGGCACTTTCCTGAAAGCTCTCACCTCTAAAGGAGAAGAGGGCCTGTTTGACGAGATGACGGCGCTTTTACAAGAGCTGAAAATGATTATGACCGCCCTCGGATGCCGATCGGTTGCCCAATTGCAAAAGGCGCCTTTGGTCATAAAAGGTGACACACATCACTGGCTTTCTGAACGGGGGATTGACACGTCCCGTTTCAGCAGACGTTAAAAGACATGCGAACCCGCATGCCTTTTTCTGTTTTTTACGATTTTCTTTTTCGGAATTCCCCGTTCTGCTCAAGGCTTGTCGCTCCTTTATGGTGAATCGAATCATCGCGATCAGATTCCACCCGGCGGGAGGCTTTCAGTTTTTTCTCCTGTCTGTCTTTTCCCATCCTTATCCGCTCCTTTCAGGCATAATTGGTTTAAAAAATGCGTTCCCGCTCCATACTGATCAGAGGAGGAGCGATTATGGAACCGTTTTATTATTACTGGTCAATGTGGTTTTTATGGATACTTGCGACTTTTATTTTTGCCAAAACGAAAAGCCGTTTTTACGTATCAGTCTTTATTTTGACTAATATGATGGCAAGCATACATCAGATTACGGCTTATTTTACGCTGAATGCGGCATATGTCATGTTTTTTGCTGCGGCATTTGTTTATGCGGGAAGCCTCGGCATGCATAAACGGCTCCGTAATATTGTGATTCATCTGACGGCGTCTGCGGCGTACGGCTTTATTTTTCTTTTTGCATTATATGATCCTGTTTGGTTTATCATAAAACCTGAATGGGCGGCGGTTATACTGCTTACCGTTATTACGCTTTCCGTTGAGGGGCGGTTCCCTGAGAGGCTTTGTCTTTTTGTTCTCGGCATGTGCCAGGGGGAGCTATTGTATGCTGCGGTCATCCGCAACATTGCGGGTGCGGCAGCCGTCGGGGATTATAAGTGGCTTTCAGGCTGTTCGGCGGGAGTGATTCTCCTCGTCGGGCTGACTACATATGAACAGCTTGCGGCGCGCATCAGCCAAAAAAGCAAAAAGCAGGGCAAAGGAGCGACAAAAATGTCTTGAAAACAGACGGAGACTGTTACATGAATGCGAAACATTTTGAAGAATACATTGTGATCTCAGTGAAAACTGATATAATAAATGAGTTAAGCCCTTCTGTTTGAAGGGTTCTTTTCATAACGAAGATGATTTTTAATAACCGGTTGAACAATTTTTTGTGAAAATGTAAGCGGCTGGATTGAAAGGAAGGGTACTATGGGTAAACCTGTCGTAGCCATTGTCGGAAGACCGAATGTGGGAAAATCCACAATCTTTAACCGGATTGCGGGTGAAAGAATTTCAATAGTAGAAGATACCCCCGGAGTGACGCGGGACCGGATATACAGTTCGGCGGAATGGCTGAATTATGATTTTAACCTGATTGATACGGGCGGAATTGATATCGGAGACGAACCGTTTCTGACACAGATCCGCCAGCAGGCTGAAATCGCCATGGACGAGGCTGATGTGATCATCTTTATGGTGAACGGCCGCGAAGGTGTGACGTCTGCGGATGAAGAAGTGGCAAAAATACTGTACCGGACGAAAAAACCGGTCGTATTAGCCGTAAATAAATTAGATAATACCGAAATGAGAGCGAACATCTATGACTTTTATGCGCTCGGCTTTGGAGAACCGTATCCGATTTCGGGCACACACGGTTTAGGATTGGGAGATTTGCTCGATGCTTGTGCCGAGCATTTTAAAAACATTCCGGAGACGAAGTACAGTGATGATGTCGTTCAATTCTGCCTGATCGGCCGCCCGAATGTCGGAAAATCATCCCTTGTCAATGCGATGCTCGGCGAAGAGCGGGTTATCGTGAGCAACGTAGCCGGAACGACTAGAGACGCTGTGGATACGGCGTTCACCTACAATCAGCAGGAATTTGTAATCGTTGACACGGCGGGAATGAGAAAAAAGGGTAAAGTATATGAAACAACAGAAAAATACAGTGTGCTTCGGGCGTTAAAAGCCATTGACCGCTCAGACGTCGTCGGGGTTGTGCTGAATGCAGAAGAAGGCATCCTTGAGCAGGACAAGCGGATCGCCGGATACGCCCATGAAGCCGGGAAAGCCGTCGTCATTATCGTAAACAAATGGGATGCCGTTGATAAAGACGAGCGCACGATGAAAGAATTTGAACAGAATATTCGGGAACATTTCCAATTTCTTGATTATGCGCCGGTGCTGTTTATGTCGGCACTGACGACAAAGCGGATTCATACACTCATGCCTGCGATTATTAAAGCGAGTGAAAACCACTCTCTCCGCGTGCAGACAAATGTCTTAAATGATGTCATCATGGATGCGGTCGCCATGAATCCGACTCCGACGCACAACGGCTCCCGTCTGAAAATTTATTATGCGACTCAAGTCGCTGTTAAGCCGCCGAGCTTCGTTGTTTTTGTCAACGATCCGGAACTGATGCATTTTTCTTATGAACGCTTTTTAGAAAACCGAATCCGGGACGCTTTCGGATTTGAAGGTACGCCAATTAAAATATTTGCAAGAGCAAGAAAATAAAAAGGTGTGATACAGAGATGAAAAAAGTGGCAATGCTTGGAGCGGGAAGCTGGGGCACTGCACTTTCTTTAGTGCTGGCTGATAACGGACATCAAGTTATGATGTGGGGACACCGTGCCGAATTGATCGATCAAATCAACGACCTGCATGAAAACAAAGATTACCTGCCGGGGGTGGAGCTATCAAGTTCTATCATCGGTACAGCTGATTTAAACGAGGCTTTAAAAGGAGCGGACTTCATCATTGTGGCAGTTCCGACAAAAGCCATTCGGGAAGTGCTGAAAAAGGCTCTGCCGTACATCCCGAAACAATCGATTTTTGTTCATGTCAGCAAGGGAATTGAGCCGGATTCGCTTCTCCGTATTTCAGAATTAATGGAAGAGGAGCTGCCTGAGGAGTACAGAAAAGACATCGTCGTGCTTTCAGGGCCGAGCCACGCTGAGGAAGTCGGATTAAGACACCCGACGACTGTTACATCATCTTCAAAAAATATCAAGGCTGCAGAAGCGGTTCAGGATTTATTCATGAACCAGCATTTCCGCGTCTATACCAATCCGGATATGATCGGTGTTGAAATAGGGGGAGCGTTAAAGAATATCATCGCTCTTGCAGCGGGGATTACAGACGGATTGGGATACGGAGATAATGCAAAAGCGGCCTTAATCACCCGAGGTCTTGCTGAAATCGCCAGACTCGGCACAAAGATGGGCGGAAATCCGCTCACCTTTTCCGGCCTGACCGGCGTAGGCGATTTGATCGTGACGTGTACAAGCGTTCATTCCCGAAACTGGCGCGCCGGCAACCTGCTCGGCAAAGGATATAAGCTGGAAGCTGTCCTGGATAAGATGGGGATGGTTGTTGAAGGCGTGCGGACGACGAAAGCTGCGTATCAGCTGTCTCAAAAATACCAAGTGAAAATGCCGATCACAGAGGCGCTTCACCAAGTATTATTTAACGGGCAGAAGGTAGAAACGGCCGTAGAATCCTTAATGGCCAGAGTGAAAACCCATGAGATGGAAGACTTGGTCAACACATTCGAAAACCGGGTGAAGTGACAATAACATGCCGTCAGCATATTCTGAAGTGACGAAAGTCCAAAACGCAGAACTCTCCGGCTGAAATCGCTTAAAACATTTGCTGATTTAGGCAGAAGAGGATGCAGACGTACGCATCTACGCATACTATAGCATCGAAGTCCAAGAGAGTGTATCTCAGACGTACAGGTGAATATAGTCAACTTGACTGAAGCAAAGTCCCCCTCTTTGCTTCAGTTTTTTTGTTTTTTCAATAGATGGAAAACCTGTTGATCTTTTCAACATTTGTATATTAAAATGAAATATAACGCTTACAATGATGGGACGGGGGGCACGAACGTGAGTGTGGCATTGATGAAAATGTGGTTTGCGCTTGGTGCTATGGGATTAATGTTTGTTGCGGTGGCCTCTATTTATGTCAGCAGGTACAAAGTGAAAAACAAACTGATAAAAGCAGCGGTTTCTTCACTCGCTTATGCCTGCATGGTCATCTCGGGATTGATCGTGTTAATGGTCGTTTTCAGCGGGCCTGTCAATGAATAAAGCAAAAAGGGGGCGCGGAATGCATAAGTTTAAAATGGCCGTCATAACGGCAATGGCGGTGCTTCTGCTGTCCGGCTGTCTGTACCCTGAAGCGGAAAAAACTGAAAATAAAGTATCTTACAAACATCAGCTTCAGCAGGTGCAAGCGGCAGTGGATGAATTTAAAAAGGCGAACGGCGGACTTCTGCCGATTCAGACAAAAGATATGAAAACACCGCTCTATCAAAAATATCCGATAGATTTTAAGCGGCTCGCGCCCAGATACATAGAGGAGCCGCCGGCCTCAGCTTATGAAAGCGGAGGAATGTACCAATACGTGCTTGTCGACGTGGAAAATAAGCCGACCGTCAAGCTGGTCGATCTCCAAATGGCGGAAGCAATCCGCGACATGAAGCTGCGTGTCAAAATGTATCAGGAAAAGCATACATATCCTCCCTATGAGGACGCCGTTTCAAAAGGGCTGTTCACTTTAAATAAAAAAAAGCTCGGCATGAAAGACTCTCCTTCAGTCAAAAGTCCGGTTTCAGGCACGTCTCTGCCGCTTTTAATCGGCGCTGACGGAGAAATCTATGCCGACTATCGCGTCGATCTAGCCCGCTGCCTGAAGGAAAACAAAAAGAAAATCAAACCGGGCGCGGAAATTCAGGATATTTTATGGAAAGAGACTCCTTTCGTCCCGGCCTTTTCAGTCACATACACCGTAAATGAAAAACAGGAACCCGTTTTTTTAGAAAGTCAAACGAAACAGGAATGAACCTTTTTCCCGCGCATACAAATAGGGAGAAAGGTTTTTTTGATTTTGATAGAAAAGACTGCCTGAAAATTTTCTAAAGATGTCATATTGAAATAGGACAACGTCATACACATATAGTGTCCTGTATTTGATTGGAGAATGGTGAATGAAAAATGATAAGGATAGGAAGTCCGGGAGGGGATCACTTGGAAAAGGTCGATATTTTCAAGGATATCGCTGAACGAACAGGGGGCGATATATACTTAGGAGTCGTTGGCGCTGTCCGTACAGGGAAATCTACATTCATTAAAAAATTTATGGAGCTCGTGGTGCTCCCGAATATCAGCAATGAGGCCGACCGAGCGCGGGCGCAGGATGAGCTTCCGCAAAGCGCAGCAGGAAAGACGATAATGACCACAGAACCAAAATTTGTCCCGAATCAAGCCATGTCCGTTCATGTCGCGGAAGGACTTGATGTCAACATCCGTCTTGTGGATTGTGTGGGATATACGGTTCCCGGGGCGAAGGGATATGAGGATGAAAACGGCCCGAGAATGATCAATACACCTTGGTACGAAGAACCGATTCCCTTTCATGAGGCAGCGGAAATCGGTACGAGAAAAGTCATCCAGGAACACTCCACAATCGGGGTCGTCATTACGACAGACGGCTCAATCGGCGATATTGCGCGGGGCGATTACGTGGAAGCGGAAGAAAGAGTCATCGACGAGCTGAAGGAAGTCGGCAAACCGTTTATTATGGTTATCAACTCGGTAAAACCGTACCACCCGGAAACAGAAGCGCTCAGAGCTGAATTAAGCGCGAAATATGATATTCCCGTCCTCGCCATGAGTGTTGAAAGCATGCGGGAAACAGATGTGTTAAGCGTCCTCAGAGAAGCGCTTTACGAGTTCCCTGTGCTGGAAGTCAATGTCAACCTTCCGAGCTGGGTCATGGTGCTGAAAGAAAATCACTGGCTCAGAGAGAGCTACCAGGAATCAGTGAAAGAAACCGTAAAAGATATTAAACGCCTGCGCGATGTCGACCGGGTTGTCGGCCACTTCAGTGAATTTGAGTTTATTGAAAGCGCCGGATTGGCCGGAATCGAACTTGGCCAGGGTGTCGCAGAAATTGATTTGTATGCGCCGGATCATTTATATGACCAGATTTTAAAAGAAGTGGTCGGCGTTGAAATCCGCGGGAAAGACCACCTGCTTGAATTAATGCAGGACTTCGCCCACGCGAAAAAAGAATATGATCAGGTATCAGATGCGCTGAAAATGGTGAAACAGACCGGCTACGGCATTGCCGCCCCGGCCTTAGCCGATATGAGCCTTGATGAACCGGAAATCATCAGACAGGGATCAAGATTCGGAGTAAGGCTCAAAGCGGTCGCTCCGTCCATTCATATGATCAAAGTGGATGTGGAAAGTGAATTCGCGCCGATCATCGGGACGGAAAAACAAAGTGAAGAACTTGTCCGTTACTTAATGCAGGACTTTGAAGATGATCCGCTTTCTATCTGGAACTCCGATATTTTCGGCAGATCATTGAGCTCTATCGTAAGAGAAGGAATCTCCGCAAAACTGTCACTCATGCCGGAAAATGCGAGATATAAATTGAAAGAAACGCTGGAGAGAATTATTAACGAAGGCTCAGGCGGCCTGATCGCCATTATTTTGTAAGCTGAAGGACCTCTTCCTGAAACGGGGGGTCTTTTTTTATTCTTTTTAGATACTGGAAATCAATCAAGGATTAGGAGGAAAAAAGCAAAAAAAGGAATATTTGTTCGGTAAAACACGTGAAAACCTTGACGAGCAAGGGATTGAGGCTTTAAAATGCTTGATATGGCTTTTTATATGTGTTACTCTACATACAGAAAATCTTCACTTTGTTGGACAAACATTCCTCAAAGTGTCTGTTTTCTTTTGAAAAGCCGTTTACTTGTCTGTTCTTCCCTGCTTTGATTTTTTATCAGACAGGTTTAGAATCAGGCTGAACTGTGAAGAAATGATAATAAACTGCTGATTTGATACCCTTTTGGGAGGAGGTGAAAGGCATGAACAAGACAGAACTAATCAATGCGGTTGCTGAAGCAAGCGAATTGTCTAAAAAAGACGCTACAAAAGCAGTTGATTCTGTTTTTGATACGATTTTAGATGCACTTAAAAACGGTGATAAAATCCAACTGATCGGTTTCGGTAACTTTGAGGTGCGCGAGCGCTCTGCACGTAAAGGACGTAACCCGCAAACTGGTGAAGAAATCGAAATCCCTGCAAGCAAGGTACCTGCTTTCAAACCAGGTAAAGCTCTTAAAGACGCTGTTGCAGGAAAATAATTGTGAATATAGATCGTGTATGCATCTGATACATACACTTTGTTTCTTCACAGAAAAGCCCCTTGATAAAGGGGCTTTTCATATTTAAGCAGCCTCGGTCACCGGGCAGGACTTTCGTTTTGCTTTTGGCGCGGCAAATGTGCTAGAATCGAAATTAAATGTATTCAATGGTGGAGGACACAGACAATGAAAGAAGTTAATAAAGAACAGATTGAACAGGCGGTTCGCCAGATTTTAGAGGCGATTGGAGAAGACCCGGACCGGGAAGGGCTTTTAGATACGCCGAAACGCGTGGCGAAAATGTACGCGGAAGTATTCTCGGGATTAAATGAAGACCCGAAAGAACACTTTAAAACCGTTTTCGGAGAAGACCATGAGGAGCTTGTTCTTGTAAAAGATATCGCGTTTCATTCCATGTGTGAACATCACCTTGTTCCTTTTTACGGAAAAGCGCATATTGCCTACATTCCGCGCGGCGGCAAAGTGACGGGCCTGAGTAAATTGGCGCGGGCGGTGGAAGCCGTCTCAAAACGCCCGCAGCTGCAGGAGCGCATCACTTCAACGATTGCAGAAAGCATCGTAGAGACCTTAGATCCCCATGGCGTCATGGTTGTCGTCGAGGCTGAGCATATGTGCATGACAATGAGGGGCGTAAGAAAGCCGGGTGCAAAAACAGTGACTTCCGCTGTAAGAGGTATTTTTAAAGATGACGCAGCGGCGCGTTCCGAAGTGTTAGAACATATTAAACGTGCGGATTAATAATGATAGAGGGTGCAGATATGAATTCAAAGCATTCAAGTGATTTTGTCGTCATTAAAGCGGTCGAGGACGGCGTGAACGTCATCGGTTTAACGAGAGGAACGGATACGAAATTTCACCATTCCGAAAAACTGGACAAAGGCGAAGTGATTATCGCTCAGTTTACTGAGCATACCTCTGCCATCAAAGTGAGAGGCAACGCCCTCATCCAGACCGCTTACGGAGAAATGAACAGCGAAAAAAAATAAGCCGGCTGTTTCCCGCTTTTGCCAAATGCCCGCAAACGGCGGGAGAATACAGCCAATTTCTTTTTTTTATGCTATAATGATACCTGCGAATAATAATGACGAGTAAATCTCATACATATTAGAATAAATGTGAATTTGGGGACAAGGGTGATATTTTTGCAAGACATCTACGGAACTTTAGCGAATCTAAATACGAAATTAAAACAAAAGCTGTCTCATCCTTATTTAGCGAAACATATTTCTGCGCCTAAAATCGATGAGGATAAGCTTCTTCTTTTTCACGCTTTGTTTGAAGAGGCGGACATTAAGAACAACGACAGAGAAAATTACATAGTAACTGCGATGCTTGTCCAAAGCGCCCTTGATACCCACGATGAAGTGACAACAGCCAGAGCGTTAAAGCGAGACGAAAATAAAAACCGGCAGCTCACCGTGCTTGCCGGCGACTATTTCAGCGGACTGTATTATTCGCTTTTATCTGAAATGAAGGATATCTATATGATTCGGACGCTCGCTACGGCAATTAAAGAAATCAATGAGCATAAAATCCGTCTGTACGATCGGTCTGTCAATGACTTGAATCAATTGATCGAAAGCATGGCGATTGTGGAAGCGGCCCTGTTTCACAGAGTGTCAGACCACTTTAATCTTCCGCGCTGGAAAGAGCTGGCGAGTGATTTTTTTGTATATAAGCGGCTGATGAACGGCAATGCTATATTTCTCGATGTCATCGGCAATATTGTAAAGTCAGGGAAATCAAAGGCTGACATAATGGAAGATAGCTTCCGAAAGGCAAAGCAAAGCATTGAAACGCTGCTGCCGCTCAATTCACCAATCCAAAACCTCATGCTGAACCGGCTTAAAGCGATCAGCCAGGACAAAACATATCATCAGAAAGTGGAAGAAGGGTAATCAACATGCAGGAGTCAAAAGAACAGCGCGTACACGGCGTGTTTGAAAAAATCTATAAAAATTATGACCAAATGAACTCTGTCATCAGTTTTCAGCAGCATAAAAAATGGCGCGATAAAACGATGCAGATCATGAATGTAAAAGAAGGCGCAAAAGCGCTTGATGTCTGCTGCGGAACGGCTGACTGGACGATTGCCCTCGCAGAAGCGGCCGGAAAAAGCGGCGAAATCAAAGGACTGGATTTCAGCAAAAATATGCTGAGCATCGGTGAGAAAAAAGTGAAAGAGGGCGGTTACAGCCAAATTGAGCTTTTGCACGGAAATGCGATGGAGCTTCCTTTCGCTGATGATTCTTTTGATTTTGTCACCATCGGCTTCGGGCTGCGGAACGTTCCCGACTATCTGACCGTGCTGAAAGAAATGCGGCGGGTCGTCAAACCGGGCGGGCAGGTCGTATGTCTGGAAACATCCCAGCCGGAAATGTTCGGATTCAGACAGGCGTATTTTCTTTATTTTAAATACATCATGCCTTTCTTCGGAAAAATGTTTGCGAAGAGCTATAAAGAATATTCTTGGCTTCAAGAATCGGCAAGAGAATTTCCCGGTATGAAAGAACTTGCGCGTCTGTTTGAAGAAGCGGGCCTGACGAATGTCAAATACCATTCGTTTACCGGCGGAGTGGCCGCTACGCATATCGGTTGGAAATGATGAATATACAGATGTTTGGGTGAATGATATGAAATTTAAAATGGCCTATTCTTTTTTAAATGACGATATTGATGTGATTGAAAGGGAGCTTGAGCAAACGGTGCGGTCAGACTATCCTTTGCTGAGTGAAGCCGGGCTTCACCTGCTCCAGGCGGGCGGCAAGCGGATCCGCCCTGTTTTCGTATTGCTTTCCGGCATGTTTGGCGACTATGACATTAATAAAATAAAATATGTTGCGGTGACGCTGGAAATGATTCATATGGCGTCCCTCGTGCATGACGACGTCATTGATGACGCCGAGCTGCGGAGGGGAAAACCGACCATCAAAGCCAAGTGGGACAACCGCATCGCTATGTATACCGGTGATTATATGCTTGCGGGCTCACTTGAGATGATGACGAGATTGGATGAGCCGAAAGCCCACCGGATCCTGTCCAAAACCATCGTAGAAGTATGCCTCGGAGAAATTGAACAGATCAGAGATAAATACAATATGGAACAAAACCTCAGAACCTATTTGCGCCGCATCAAACGGAAAACGGCTCTTCTCATTGCCGTCAGCTGCCAGCTCGGCGCCATCGCTTCGGGAGCTGATGAGAAGATTCACAAAGCATTATATTGGTTCGGTTATTACGTGGGCATGTCCTATCAGATTATTGACGACATTCTTGATTTCACTTCAACGGAAGAGGAACTGGGAAAACCGGTCGGAGGGGATCTGCTGCAAGGAAATGTCACTCTGCCCGTTTTGTACGCGCTCCGTCAGCCTGAATTGAAAAATCAGCTGAAATTAATTAACAGTGAAACAACACAGGAGCAGCTCGCCCCCATTATTGAAAATATTAAACGCACAGACGCGATTGAAAAATCAATGGCCGTCAGTGACAGGTACTTAAAAAAAGCGTTTGAAAAACTGAATACACTGCCGAGAGGACGTGCGCGCTCATCATTGGCCGCCATCGCCAAATATATCGGCAAACGGAAATTTTAAATTCCTTTTACGAACAAGATGTGAACATTCTCCGCCCTGGATTGATTAATTGTCAGAAAGATGTTACGATTTCGGTGTGCAACTTGAAAGCCTATACATAATGATGGGGTGGAGAATCTTATGGAAAAAACTTTTATCATGGTAAAACCGGACGGCGTACAGCGCCAGCTAATCGGAGAGATTTTATCCAGATTTGAGCGTAAGGGCTTACAATTGGCAGGAGCCAAGCTAATGCAAGTTTCAGAACAGATGGCTGAAAACCATTATGCTGAACATAAAGGGAAGCCGTTTTTCAGCGAGCTTGTGGAATTCATTACATCAGGACCCGTATTTGCAATGGTATGGGAAGGGGAAAATGTAGTAGAGATCACAAGACAGCTGATCGGAAAAACGAACCCGAAAGATGCACTGCCGGGCACGATCCGCGGTGACTACGGCATGTTTGTCGGCAAAAATATCATTCACGGTTCAGACTCCTTAGAAAGCGCTGAGCGGGAAATTGACATTTTCTTCAAACAGGAAGAGCTTGTACCGTATCAAAAATTAATGGCCGACTGGGTGTACTAAGCCGTCAGCCTTTCTTTTTCTCTTGTTATGAAAAGGTTTACATATTTTAAGAAAGACAGAGGCTGCGCTGCCCTGTCTTTTCATTTCTCACAAATCAGCCTGCGGGCTGATTTTTTTATTGAAATCGTACAAATTAGAAAGAAAACAGGCTATACTAGGACAAAAGACAGCGAGATTGGGAGAGAAGCAATGGAGCCTTACGACATTTTTATCACCAAGTGGAAACAAATAACCGGCGTTGATTTATCTTTATACAAAGAAGCACAGATGAAAAGGCGGCTGACGTCCCTTTATGAAAAGAAGGGGTTCAGGGATTTTCAGGAATTTGCCGCCGCTTTGGAAAAGGACAAGCTTTTATTAAACGAAACATTGGACAGAATGACGATCAATGTTTCTGAATTTTACCGAAATTATAAACGGTGGGAAGTTCTTGAAACCTCAATTCTTCCGTTAATAAAGCATAAAAAACCGTTAAAAATATGGAGTGCGGCCTGTTCAACGGGAGAGGAGCCCTATACTTTGGCTATGATTCTCAATCAGCAGACGGGACTGGCCGGATTTGATATATTGGCGACAGATATTGATGAAAAGGCGCTAAGCAAAGCCAAGCGGGGCATCTATCAGGAACGCTCGCTGCAAGAGGTGCCGGCTTCCGTGAAAAGCCGTTATTTCACTAAGCAGGCTGACAACAGTTATCAAGTAAAACAAGAGATTCAGAAAAACATCCGGTTTAAGCGGCACAACCTGCTTGCCGACAGCTATGAACAGGATTTTGATCTGATCGTCTGCCGCAACGTCTTTATTTATTTTACTGAAAAAGCAAAAGAAGAGCTGTATGTGAAAATGGCGGGCAGTCTGAAAAAGAACGGAATTCTGTTTGTAGGCAGTACAGAACAAATTTTCAGCCCGGAAAAATTCGGCCTTGAGAGCACTGATACATTTTTTTATCAAAAAAGATAGAAGACATTTAATGAAAACTTGTGGTATAGTTTTACTTAAAAGCGTTAATGCGATGAAGGGAGAAGAAAGAAATGAGATACTTAACAGCCGGAGAATCACACGGTCCGCAGCTGACGACAATTATAGAAGGTGTGCCTGCGGGGCTTTATATAACTGAAGAAGACATTAATTTTGAGCTTGCCAGACGTCAAAAAGGACACGGCCGCGGACGCCGCATGCAGATTGAAACGGACAGAGCGAAGATCACAAGCGGCGTGCGGCATGCCCGGACACTCGGTTCACCGATCGCGCTCGTTGTAGAAAATAAAGACTGGACCCACTGGACAAAAATTATGGGCGCCGCACCGATTACAGAAGAAGAAGAAAGTGAAATGAAACGCCAGATTTCAAGACCGAGACCGGGGCACGCAGATTTGAACGGTGCTATTAAGTATAATCACCGTGATATGAGAAATGTGTTAGAACGATCTTCCGCGCGTGAGACAACGGTTCGCGTAGCTGCCGGAGCCGTCGCTAAAAAGATTTTAGCGGAGCTTGGCATTAAAGTCGCCGGGCATGTCCTGCAAATCGGCAGCGTAAAAGCAGAGAAAACCGATTACACATCCATTGAGGATCTCAAACGGGTAACGGAAGAATCACCGGTCAGATGCTACGATGAAGAAGCAGGCCGTCAAATGATGGCGGCCATTGATGAAGCGAAGGCAAACGGCGACTCGATCGGCGGAATCGTTGAAGTGATCGTCGAAGGTATGCCGGTCGGTGTCGGAAGCTATGTCCACTATGACCGTAAGCTGGACAGCAAGCTCGCTGCTGCCGTTCTGTCGATTAACGCGTTTAAAGGCGTAGAGTTCGGCATCGGTTTTGAAGCGGCCGGCAAAAACGGCAGTGAAGTTCATGATGAAATCGTATGGGATGAAGAGAAAGGCTATACACGCGCCACAAACAGGCTCGGAGGATTAGAAGGCGGTATGACGACGGGAATGCCGATTGTCGTCCGCGGCGTTATGAAACCGATCCCTACTTTGTACAAGCCGCTGAAAAGCGTCGACATTGAAACGAAAGAACCGTTTACAGCGAGCATTGAACGTTCAGACAGCTGCGCGGTTCCGGCAGCAAGTGTAGTGGCTGAAGCAGCAGTGGCCTGGGAAATCGCAAATGCAGTCGTCGAACAATTCGGGCTTGACCAGATCGACCGCATTAAAGAAAATGTTGAAAACATGAAAAAACTATCGAGGGAATTCTGATGAAAGAGCTTGAGGTTCGGACAGCTTCCTCCGCATATCCCGTGTATATCGGTGAAGGCATAAGGAAACAGGCCGCTGCCCTTTTGTCTTCACTGAACAGGCCGCTGACAAAGATCCTTCTCATCATCGATGCTGAAGTTGACCGGCTTTACGGTGATGAGATGTTCCGGCTTTTAAACGAAACATGGCCCGTGAAAAAAGTGATCGTTCCAAGCGGAGAAGAAGCGAAGTCTCTAAAAGAGTATGAACGGATTCAAACGGAAGCGATCGCTTTCCATATGGACCGCTCCTCATGTATGATCGCCTTCGGAGGCGGCGTGACGGGTGATTTGGCCGGCTTTTGCGCAGCAACTTTTATGCGCGGAATTGATTTCATTCAAATGCCGACGACACTGCTTGCCCATGACAGCGCGGTCGGCGGCAAGGTGGCCGTCAACCATAAACTCGGAAAGAACTTAATCGGCGCGTTTTATCAGCCGAAAACGGTGATTTACGATACGGAGCTACTGAAAACCCTGCCGGAACAAGAGCTGAGATCGGGCATGGCTGAAGTGATCAAACACGCGTTTATCGCCGATCATGCTTTTTTAGAAAAACTTCTCACGTTTGACACGTTGCAAGGACTGACAAGCGCTGAGCTGAATGAAATGATTTATAAAGGAATTTCAATCAAATCGGCCGTCGTGCGTGAGGACGAAAAGGAAGAGGGGATAAGAGCTTTTCTGAATTTCGGCCATACGCTCGGCCATGCCGTTGAGGCGGAATACGGCTACGGACGGATTACACATGGAGATGCGGTCGCCCTCGGCATGCAGTTTGCCCTTTACGTGAGTGAACAGGTTGCGGGTTGCAAGATGAACAGGAAAGAACTCACACAATGGCTGATTGGGCTCGGCTACCCGGGAAGCATCAGACAAGATATTGAAACGCCGGTTCTCTCCGCCCGGATGATGAATGATAAAAAAACGCGCGGAGGCATGACACAGTTCATCGTGTTAAAGGAATTAGGCGAAGCGCGGGACTGCATGCTTTCAAAAGATGAGCTCGAAAATTTGCTGAACAAATGGCGAATGGAGGAAACAGCATGATGATACGCGGCATTCGCGGAGCAACAACGGTGGAACAAGACACCGAACAAGAAATTTTAGAAAAAACACAGCAGCTGCTTGAAAAAATCATTGAACAAAATGGATGCAAGCCGGAAGACGTTGTACAGATCCTGTTATCCGCCACGCCTGATATCCATTCCGTATTTCCGGCAAAAGCGGTCCGCCGCCTTTCCGGGTGGCAGTACGTCCCGGTGACGTGCATGCAGGAAATGGATGTTACCGGCGCTCTGCAAAAGTGTATCCGTGTCCTGATGACGGTTCAGACGGATACGCCTCAGGATGAAATCAAGCATGTCTATTTAGAAAAAGCCGTTGTGTTAAGGCCGGATTTATCATTGACAAAAAATACTGACATGTAATACGATAAACAAAGCTTAGAAATACACAAGAGTGTGTATAGAGCTGGTAAGTAAGACATTGAACAGTTGAGTTTAGAATAGGGTAGCAGAGAATGAGTTTAGCTGAGCTGAGATAAACACGTTTTTATTCTGCCCAAAAGAAGCCTTTCTTTTGGGTTTATTTCTTATACGCAAGACTCCTCTCACTCTTCATCTCATTCTCCTTACCGTAAGGAGGAGAATCATGAATTTACAATCGGATGTTTCTTTATTTTTAAAGGACAGTCTGACACACCGCACCATTCCAATCGCAGAGACTTTTACGGTCGACACGATCACACCCATTCAGATGGTTGAAAAACTGGACAGAAACATTACGTATCTTTTAGAAAGCAAGGATGAGTCGTCAAGCTGGTCGAGATACTCTTTTATCGGCCTTGATCCTTTTATCACCATTAAAGAGAGTCATAACACATTCACTGCCGCTGATCCAAACGGGCATACGCTGTTTGAAGCCGGAGAATTAAAAGCCGTGCTTGACTGGATGAATGAGAGCTTTCGCATTAAAACACCCGAGCTTGATATCCCATTTTCGGGAGGGGCGGTCGGTTATCTGAGCTATGACATGATTCCTTTGATTGAGCCTTCCGTGCCAAGCCACGCGAAAGTAACAGATTTCGAAAAATGTATGCTGTTTGTCTGCCGGAAAATCATCGCGTACGACCACGAAACGAAACAAGTGCATTTCATTCAATATGCGGCGCTTAACGGCCGGGAGACGGAGGAAGAAAAGCGGGCCGTTTTTAAAGAAAATTGCGCGGAGCTTCGTAAGCTTATCGGTATTTTGACAGAATCGAAAGATATGAAAGAGCCGTTTTTTTCTAAAGAAACGTTTGACACGCCAAGTTTTGCCGCTGTGACATCCAATTATACGAAAGAAGAGTTTATGGCCGGCGTCAATAAACTGAAAGAATATATAAAAGCGGGAGACATTTTTCAAGGGGTGCTTTCGCAAAAGTTTGACATTCCGGTATCCAGACATTCATTTGAGCTGTACAGGGTGCTCCGCATCATCAATCCTTCACCCTATATGTACTATATCAAACTGCCTGACAGAGACATTGTCGGGAGTTCGCCTGAACGTCTGATCCGCGTGCATGACAGGCACCTGGAAATTCATCCGATTGCCGGAACGAGAAGAAGAGGCACCGGAACGAAAGAAGATGAACGCCTGAAAAAAGAGCTGATGAATGACGAAAAAGAAAAAGCTGAACATTACATGCTCGTCGATCTTGCGCGCAATGACATCGGCAGAGTTGCGGAGTACGGTTCCGTAGCCGTTCCGGAATTCACAAAGGTCGTTTCTTTTTCACATGTGATGCACATCATCTCTGTTGTAACCGGCCGTTTAAAGCAGGGCGTCCATCCCGTTGACGCGCTGATGTCGGCATTCCCGGCAGGAACACTCACGGGCGCTCCGAAAATCCGCGCGATGCAGCTTTTAAATGAATTAGAACCGACTTCCAGAGAAACCTACGGCGGATGTATCGCTTATATCGGATTTGACGGGTCAATTGATTCGTGTATTACCATCCGCACCATGAGTGTCAAAAACGGTATGGCGTCGGTGCAGGCGGGTGCGGGAATAGTCGCCGATTCCGTCCCTGAAGCCGAATATGAAGAAAGCTGTAACAAAGCGGGGGCGCTTTTAAAAACGATTCAAATTGCAGAAGACATCTTTTCTGGCGGGGAGGAGAAGACGGATGAACAAATTTCTGCAATCGTGCGTTAATGGCCGTACGCTGAAAACCGGAGAAGCCGAAAAGCTGATGGAGATGATGATGAACGGGGACATGTCGCAGTCTGAGATCGGCGGGATTTTATCGGTATTAGCCCACCGAGGTGAAACGGCGGAGGAGCTTGCCGGATTTGTAAAAGTGATGCGGGCGCGGGCACAGACATCAGGTGGCTTGGCGGATGTCGTTGATACGTGCGGAACAGGCGGAGACGGGATTTCTACGTTTAACATATCCACGGCAGCGGCGATTACAGCTTCTGCCGCCGGAGCTAAAGTTGCCAAGCACGGAAATCGCTCCGTTTCGTCTAAAAGCGGCAGCGCGGATGTGCTGGAAAAGCTGGGGGTTTCCATTCAAGCCACTCCAGAAAGCGTTCAACGCAGCATTGAAATGAAACAAATGGGGTTTTTGTTTGCGCCGCTGTTTCATTCGTCAATGAAGCACGTCGCCGCCGCAAGAAAAGAGCTTGGCTTCCGAACCGTATTTAATCTGCTGGGCCCGCTCAGCAACCCGCTGCAGGTGAAGCGGCAGGTGATCGGCGTCTATTCATTAGATAAAGCGCGCCTGATGGCAAGCGCGTTGGAACAATTTGATGTCAGACACGTCATGCTTGTGTCGGCCCGTGACGGATTAGATGAACTGTCCATCACAGCACCGACCGATATTATTGAACTGAAAAACGGTGAACGTCTGGAATATTCCGTTTCACCTGAACAATTCGGTTTTGCAGAAGGTTCACTAAAGGATATTCAAGTGAGTTCATCGGAAGAAAGCGCGCTCCTCATTCAGAATATTTTTGCAAATGAAGCTCCGTCATCCGCTCTGCATATTACCGCCTTAAATGCGGGCGCGGCCATTTATACGGCAGGTCTTGCAAACGATCTGAAAGAAGGAACGAAAACCGCCTTAGAAGCGATTCAAAACGGAGATGCCAAAAGGCAGCTCGAACGTCTGAAACAGAAAGAGGAAGAAATGTATGCTTGATCAAATCATTCAGCAGAAAAAAGAAGAAATCAAATCCATCGTGCTGCCGGAAACTTGTCAAATTGAACGGAGATCCTTTAAAGAAGCGCTCCTGAACCCGAACCGTTTTATCGGGCTGATTGCCGAAGTGAAAAAAGCTTCGCCGTCTAAAGGATTGATTAAAGAGCATTTTGTTCCGGAAACGATTGCGGCGGATTATGAAGCGGCTAAAGCCGACGCCCTTTCGGTTCTCACGGATACCCGTTTTTTTCAGGGGAGAAATCAATTTCTGACAGATGTTAAACAAACCGTGTCTCTTCCCGTGCTGAGAAAAGATTTTATTATTGATTCCCTTCAGGTGGAGGAATCGTTCAGGATCGGCGCCGATGCCATTTTGCTGATCGGGGAAGCGCTGGAACCTTCAGAGCTTCATGAGCTTTATCTGGAAGCCCGCGAGAAGGGCATGGACGTTCTCGTTGAAGTCCATGATGAAACTGTGCTTGAACGGATTTTACAAGTGTTTCAGCCGGATATTCTCGGCATAAACAACCGGGACTTAAAAACGTTCCGTACTTCTGTTTCGCAAACGGAAAAAATAGCGCAGCTTGTACCGGACGGCTGCCTGCTGGTCAGCGAAAGCGGCATCGGTTCTTTGGCTGACCTGCAATTCGTCAACAAGCACGGGGCGCAGGCTGTATTGGTCGGAGAATCCTTAATGAGAGAGGATTCGCAGCAAAAGGCGATCCGCGGACTGTTCGGGGAGTGACGATATGAAAAAGCCTGATGTAAAGTACTGCGGAATACGATCGAAGCGTGATTACGAACTTGCGGCAGCTTCAGGAGCGGATTATCTGGGATTTATTTTTGCCGCAAGCAAACGGAGAGTAACGCCGGATGAGGTCCGGAAATGGAAAGAGGAGGTCCGGACAGACAAGAAACATGTCGGAGTATTTGTAAATGAAACGATAGAAAACATCGCGCAAATCGCCTCTGATCTGGCACTTGACGCCATCCAGCTTCACGGTGATGAATCGCCTGAGGATGCCCTCCGTCTCCGTCCGCTTGTGCGCTCGGAGATATGGAAAGCGCTCCATCACGGGGAAGGGACGCTTCGTCAGATGGCTCAATTTGCACCTGCTGTCGACGGATATGTCATTGATTCTTCAGTAAAAGGAATGAGAGGCGGCACGGGAATCGCGTTTTCATGGGCTCGTGTCCCCTTGTACCGAAAGCAGGCTCAAAATGCAAACAAGCGCTGTTTTATTGCGGGCGGCGTTAATCCTGAAACGATTACCGGCTTACTGAGATCGCGTCCGTGCGGTATAGATCTTGCCAGCGGAATTGAAAAAAACGGACAAAAGGATCAAACACTGATCCGGCTTTTAGAAGAAAGGATGAACCACTATGTATCCATATCCAAATGAAATCGGAAGATACGGCGAATTCGGCGGCAAATTTGTCCCTGAAACATTGATGCGGCCCCTTGAGGAAATCGAAACGGCTTTCAAAGAATTAAAGAATGATCCCGTTTTTCATGCCGAATATAAAAAGCTATTGTTTGATTACTCCGGAAGACCGACCGCATTAACGTTCGCAGACAGGGTGTCAGAGTATTTGGGAGGGGCGAAAATCTATCTGAAAAGAGAAGATTTAAACCATACCGGCTCTCATAAAATTAACAACGCGTTAGGCCAGATTCTGCTTGCTAAAAAGATGGGCAAAACGAAAATCATCGCCGAAACCGGTGCGGGACAGCACGGTGTGGCTGCCGCGACAGCCGCCGCAAAATTCGGTTTTAAGTGTACAGTTTTTATGGGTGAAGAAGACGTTGCACGCCAGTCGCTGAACGTATTCCGGATGAAACTGCTCGGCGCGGAAGTGGTGCCGGTCACAAGCGGCAACGGCACGCTGAAAGATGCGACGAATGAGGCGATCAGGTATTGGGTCCAGCATTGTGAAGATCATTTCTACCTTATCGGTTCTGTAGTGGGGCCGCACCCGTATCCATATATCGTTCGCGAATTTCAGAAAATCATCGGCGAGGAAGCGAAAGAACAGCTCCGCCGGGTTGAAGGAACGCTCCCGGACAAGGTTGTTGCATGTGTCGGCGGCGGAAGCAATGCGATGGGCATATTTCAGGCCTTTTTAGACGAAGATATTGAGCTGATCGGCGCCGAGGCTGCCGGAAAAGGAATTGATACGCCGCTGCATGCGGCAACGATCGCAAAAGGGACGCTCGGGGTGATTCACGGTTCAATGACCTATTTAATACAAGATGAATACGGGCAGATTATCGAACCGTATTCCATTTCAGCAGGCCTTGATTACCCGGGGATCGGTCCTGAGCACGCCTACCTGCACAAAAGCGGCCGTGTAACGTACGAAAGCGTGACAGACGATGAAGCGATTGCCGCGTTACGTCTGCTTTCTGAAACAGAAGGTATTCTTCCGGCTATTGAATCTGCCCACGCCCTGGCAAAAGCGTTTGAAATGGCAAAAGACATGGATAAAGACAAAATCATTCTCGTCAGTTTGTCGGGAAGAGGAGATAAAGACGTTCATACGCTGATGAATGTTTTGGAAAACGGGGTGGAGACACATGTTTAATCTGCGAGATTCTGAAAAATTATTTATCCCTTTTATTACAGCTGGCGATCCGCTTCCTGACATTTCTGTTGAGCTGGCAATATCATTGCAGAATGCAGGCGCTTCTGCCCTTGAAATCGGCGTTCCTTACACAGATCCGCTTGCGGACGGACCCGTCATACAACGGGCTTCAAAACGGGCTCTGGAAAACGGAATGAATATCGTAAAAGCCATTGAACTTGGCGGCAAAATGAAAAAAAACGGCGTTCATATTCCAATTATCCTCTTTACGTATTATAATCCTGTGTTACAATTAGAAAAAGAATACTTTTTCGCTTTACTGCGGGAAAACGACATAGACGGTCTGCTTGTACCCGACCTTCCATTAGAGGAAAGCGCCCTTTTGCAAATGACATGCAAAAAGGAGAACATCGCTTATATCTCTCTGGTTGCGCCGACAAGTGAAGACCGTTTGAAAATAATTACTGAACAGGCCTGCGGCTTTGTGTATTGTGTATCCTCTTTAGGAGTGACGGGCGTACGCAGCGAATTCGACCCGTCTGTATACTCTTTCATACGTAAGGTGAAAGAATTCAGCCCTGTTCCGGTGGCGGTCGGTTTTGGCATTTCAAACCGCAAACAGGTTGACGGGATGAATGAAATATCTGACGGTGTCGTTGTCGGCAGCGCGCTTGTCAAAAAAGTTGAAGAGCTTAAAACAAAGCTTGTGAATCCCGGCACAAGAGCCGATGCGCTTCTTGAATTTGAAGAATACGCAAAGACGTTCGGACGACTGTACAGTGTAAAATGAGGTGACTGGATTTGCAGATTAAAGAACAGCTGCGGCAGCTGAAACCGTATCAGCCGGGCAAACCAATAGAAGAAGTGAAAATGGAATACGGGCTTGAGAAAGTAGTAAAACTCGCTTCTAACGAAAATCCGTTCGGCTGTTCACAGGCCGCTAAAGATGCGCTGCATCAGGAGATTGAGCAGCTTGCGCTGTATCCCGACGGTTACAGTGCCGCTTTGAGAACACGGCTCAGTGAGCATCTGCAGGTCAGTGAATCTTCGATCATTTTCGGCAACGGCTCTGATGAGCTTGTGCAGATTATCTGCCGTTCTTTATTAAATGATCAAGCAAACACGATTACCGCCGCCCCGACTTTCCCGCAATACAGACACAATGCGGTGATTGAAGGCGCTGAGGTGCGCGAGGTGCCGCTCCGCAGTGACGGCGCTCATGATTTGGACCGGATGCTGGAAGCAATTGACGGCGGGACGAAAGTCATATGGGTATGCAACCCCAATAATCCGACGGGGACATATACTTCTGAGCAAGAGCTAATTGCCTTTTTAAACAGAGTTCCCGAGCATATACTCGTTGTACTTGATGAAGCGTACTACGAGTATGTTACGGCGGAAGATTACCCAGAAAGCATTCCGCTTTTAAAGCAATATCCGAATGTTATGATCCTCCGCACCTTCTCTAAAGCGTACGGACTTGCCGCGCTGCGCGTCGGATACGGCATTGCGGACGAAGCACTGATCCGCCAGATTGAACCGGCGAGAGAGCCGTTCAATACGAGCAGAATCGGTCAGGCTTCGGCACTGGCAGCGCTTGATGACCAGACATTTATTCAGGAATGCGTCGAGAAAAATAAAGCAGGCCTTAAGCAGTATTATGATTTTGCAGAAACTCACGGATTAACTTGTTATCCTTCACAAACCAACTTTGTGCTCATTGATTTTAACCGCCCGGCGGATGAACTGTTCCAAGCCCTGTTGGAAAAAGGATATATCGTCCGCTCAGGACAGGCGCTCGGATTTCCGACAGCGTTAAGGATTACGGTCGGTACGAAAGAGCAGAATGAGGAAATTCTCACAATTTTAGCTGAAATATTATAAGAGGTGATCAGGCATCACCTCTTTGCTCTATTAAAATAGTTGAAAAAGGAAATGAGTGAAATGAAGGATACTATATTGCTTGCGGGGATCGGGCTGATCGGCGGATCGATCGCATTGGCCATCAAAAAGGAGCATCCGCATAAACGGATTATCGGTGTGGATATTTCGGAAGAACAGCTCACTGCCGCGCTGAAGCTCGGAATTATTGACGAGCGGGCCGGCTCATTTACGGAAGGTGTGCAGCAAGCGTCTGTTGTCATTATCGCCACGCCTGTCGCCCAAACGCTGAAAATGCTCGATGTGCTGGCTTCATCAGACATCACCCACGAACTCCTGATTACGGATGTGGGCAGCACGAAACAGAAAGTCGTCAGCTACGCCGACAAAGTGCTTCCGGCTCACTATCAATTTGTCGGCGGTCATCCGATGGCGGGATCTCATAAATCCGGGGCCGCTGCCGCGAAAGAATTTTTATTCGAAAATGCGTTTTACATTTTAACACCCGGAAAATCAACTTCTAAAGAGTCAGTAATGCATCTGAAGGAACTCTTGAAAGCGGCAAACGCCCACTTTGTGGAGATGACCCCCGAGGAGCATGACGGCGTAACGAGCGTCATCAGCCATTTCCCTCATATCGTTGCTGCAAGCCTCGTACATCAGGCTCATCATGCTGAAGAAGATTATCCGTTTTTGAAACGTTTCGCAGCCGGCGGTTTTCGGGACATCACCAGGATCGCCTCAAGCAGCCCGGCGATGTGGAGGGACATACTTCTTCATAACAAAGATAAACTGCTTGACCGCTTCAAAGAATGGAAACGGGAGATTGACACGATCGAATCTTATGTAGAAAATGAAGATGCGGACAGCCTGTTCGGATATTTTAAAAAAGCGAAAGATTATCGCGACGGTCTGCCGCTCCGTCAAAAAGGAGCGATCCCGTCCTTTTATGACCTTTATGTCGATGTTCCCGATCATCCTGGGGTCATTTCGGAAATTACGGCGATATTGGCAGAAGAAAAAATCAGTATCACCAACATCCGCATTATCGAAACAAGAGAAGATATTAACGGAATTCTCAGAATCAGTTTCCAGACTGATGATGACCGGAAGCGCGCGGAAACCTGCATTCAATCCCGCGCCAAATATGACACATTTTACGCTGACTGAGGTGGAAAACATTGAAAAGAGAAAAAGTGACGTCTTTAAACGGTGAAATTCATATTCCGGGGGATAAATCCATCTCCCACCGTTCTGTTATGTTCGGAGCGCTTGCGGAAGGAACGACAACGGTAAAAAACTTTTTGCCCGGAGCCGATTGTCTGAGCACCATTGCCTGCTTCAGAAAAATGGGTGTCTCCATTGAACAAAACGGAAGTGATGTAACGATATACGGGAAGGGCATTGACGCACTTTGTGAGCCTGACAGCCTTCTTGATGTCGGAAATTCCGGCACGACCATCCGCCTGATGCTCGGCATTTTAGCCGGACGCCCATTTCACAGTACGGTAGCGGGCGACGAAAGTATTGCAAAGCGCCCGATGAAGAGGGTGACGGAGCCTTTAAAACAGATGGGAGCCGCGATTGACGGAAGAGCGGACGGAGGATTTACGCCTTTATCCGTAAGAGGCGGACAATTGAAAGGCATTGATTACGTCTCCCCTGTTGCAAGCGCGCAGATCAAATCCGCCGTGCTGCTTGCCGGATTGCAGGCTGAAGGGACGACGACCGTCACTGAGCCTCATAAATCAAGAGACCATACGGAACGGATGCTGAACGCTTTTGGCGCCGAGCTTGCGGAAACGGAGACGAGCGCTTCCGTAACGGGCGGTCAGAATCTCCGGGGAGCTGATATTTTCGTGCCCGGCGATATTTCTTCAGCAGCCTTTTTCCTCGCGGCAGGCGCTGTCGTTCCCGGAAGTCGGATTGTGCTGAAAAATGTCGGCCTGAACCCGACACGCACGGGAATGATTGATGTCTTAAAGCAAATGGGGGCTTCACTTGAAGTGATTCCTTCAGAAGCGGACAGCGCAGAGCCTTACGGAGACCTGGTTATTGAAACTTCAGATCTGAAAGCGGCAGAAATCGGCGGAGAAATCATTCCCCGTTTAATTGACGAGATCCCGATTATCGCCCTTTTGGCAACGCAGGCTGAAGGCACAACTGTCATTAAAGACGCTGCGGAGCTGAAGGTGAAGGAAACGAACCGGATCGACACCGTCGTATCAGAGCTCCGGAAAATCGGCGCAGACATTGAACCGACTGAAGACGGCATGAAAATACACGGCAAAAAAACGCTTGCGGGCGGAGCCGATGTGTCAAGCCACGGTGACCACCGCATCGGCATGATGCTCGGTGTCGCTTCATGCCTGACAGAAGAGCCGATTGACATCTGTGATACTGAGGCAATCCATGTCTCATATCCGACATTTTTTGAGCATTTAGATCAATTAGCCAAAAAAGCCTGAAGACGATTCTTCGGGCTTTTTTCTTCATGTGTCATAAAACTTTGGGCTTTGACATAGCTTGTCTTAAACAGAAAATAACAGAAAGGGGGAATGCGTTTTCGTTACAGAAACAGCCGGAACAAATTGCGCTGTTTGCGTATAAAGATGCCGTCCCCTTTTTTGCCGTTTTCCTCTTAACCATTTTCTGATAAACTATAATGCCGGGTGAAGCATCTTATTTGCGGGCAGGCCCTGTCTGAATTATGATAAGAATAACCCGAATAAAAACCCTTTTCATTGGTTGATGAGGTATAGGAAAAGAAAGGACCGGTCTGATTTGAATACATTGATCCAAGAAGCCATAAAATTAGTTGAAGCAGGTGAAACCGAAAAGGGACTAAAAGCGCTTTCAAAAGCTGAAACGCAGCTTCATGACGAAGACAAAGCCATTGCAGCCCAGCTCTACTATGAATGGGGAAACGCCGAAAAAGCGTTAGCGCTGATCAGTGATCTGCATGACCTTTATCCGGATGAGTCTGAGCTGACGAATTTTTACGCCGAATTGTTAATAGATATTGATGAAGAAGAAAAAGCTCTTGAGGTGCTGGAGACAATTTCTCCGGAAGACCCGTCTTACGCGGAAAGCCTTCTTTTAATGGCTGATCTGTATCAGATGCAGGGCTTATTTGAAGTAAGTGAGCAAAAGCTGTTACAGGCGAAAGCGATGTTACAAGATGAACCTGTTATTGATTTCGCTCTGGGGGAATTATACTTCACTCAGGGATCATACGCAAAAGCCGTTCCTTACTATGAAGAGACGGCAAAAGAACGGCACGAAATCGGCGGCGTAAATGTTCATCAGAGGCTGGCTGAGTCATTGAGCGCGGCGGGTGAATTTGAGGAAGCGATTTCATGGTATGAAAAAGCGGCGGCAGAACATACAGAACCGAATACGATTTTCGGGTACGGGTTCACAGCCTATCAGGCGGGAATGGTCAAAACAGCCATCAAGCAGCTGTCTGATTTAAAAGGGCTTGATCCTTCCTATTCATCGCTTTATATGCCGCTTGCAAAAAGCTACGAGGCAGAAGGCATGTATGAAGATGCATTAAAAACCGCTAAAGAAGGTATTACTTACGATGAATACAATAAAGAGCTTTTTCTCTATGCGGCGAAAATGGCGTTAAAGCTCGGCAACGAAGAGGAAGGCAAAAAGCTTCTTCAGGAAGCGCTGGCGCTCGATCCGGGTTACGTGGAAGCGCTCCATACGCTTTTAGCCGTCTATCATAAAGAAGAAAGTTTTGAAGAGATTATTGATCTGATTCAGGAAGTCCGCGGCTACGGAGAAGAAGATCCGAAATACAATTGGTATTTGGCGGGTGCTTATACAGGCCTTGAGCAATACGCTGAAGCGAAAAAAAGCTTCGAAGCTGCGTATCTCCATTATCAGGATGATCGGGATTTCTTATATGAATACGCTCACTTCTTATTGGAAGAGGGTCTCCAGAAAGAAGCGCTGCCGCTTTTAAAACAAGTGCTTTCAATGGATGGAACAAACGAAGAGCTTGAAGAAACAATCTTACGGATAGAGGATGAATTTTTAAGATAAGCAGGATTTTGGACCATGCTTGCTGAATGTATAAGTGATGTCAGATTATACGATCGATAGAGGAGGGAATTACATGCAGACCCCTGTTTCTGTCAATGAAAAAAAGGATTTTATCCGTTGGTTTTTAAATCATTATCAGCTTAAACGCCGGGAGTGCGTCTGGATTTTAAATTATTTAATGAGTCATGATTCATTAATGGAAAAAGTCCATTTTGTAGAACAAGCCGAATTTTGCCCGAGAGGCATTATCATGTCTACTCATTGCGTTGATGAGGTGCCGTTTAGGTTTTACAAAGAAAATGTCATGACTACGGACGCGGAAAAATCTTTTCACGACATCCGGTTAAATAAACAGCAGGATTTATTTATCCAGCTGAATTTCCGTTCGGCCTACAGCTCACCGGAATATGCCGCTGTTCTTGAATCAAATCCGCATCTGCCGAAAGACCTGTTTGAAAATAAACAGGATCAGGGGATGGCCGAAAAAATATTAGAACATGCCATCTCCACTTTCCGGCGGGAAAAGCTGCTTAAAGATATCGACGAGGCGCTGGACCGCCACGACAAAGAAACATTTGAAAAGCTTTCCCGCCAATTGAATCAGCTCACATAAATGACAGCCTTGCAGAATATGCAAGGCTTGTTGCGTAAAGAGGAGGAACGAGACATGAGATGGAGGGCCGCTGATGCCGATGCCTATTTACAATCTGCGGATTACATTGATACCGCTGTCATTCCGTTAATTTCCATAACATCTTCAGGAGGCTTAAAAGAGGCCGTTGAACAGGGGGAAAGCACCCAATTGCTTTCTGAAGAGCTTGAGCGCCAATTGAAGGGACGGGTATATTTATTCCCCTCTTATACATATGTTGATATAGACCAATCACAAATCGCCCTGCTTCAAAAACTCAAAGACGAGGTGATGACCAACTTTCGGCACGTCTTGTTCCTGACGGCAGACGAAAAATGGAAGGATTTTGAAATAGGGTCTGATGTCATATACATACCTGCCGTTCCGTTTGAACATATGAAAGACTCTTTAAAGAGAAAAATTGCGGATGACAAGTGCGGAGAAATTTTGAACGTTTTGTTACAGAAGTGGAACAATTCTTAAAAACACCAGGCATCCCGCAAAACACCCGTTTTGCCTCTGTTGACCTTGCTGAAAGATTCATATATTATGAGGGTGTCAAATCTCAGAATTATTTTCTATTTTAGTTAATTTTTGGTCAATCTTTAGGGGGGGAAGAGATGGGCGGAAAACAAGATATATCAAGAAGACAATTTTTAAACTATGCGCTCACCGGCGTGGGGGGATTTATGGCCGCCAGTGCGCTTATGCCCATGGTCCGTTTTGCGCTGGACCCGGTATTAAAACCGACGGGAGATCAAAAAATGGTGCAGGTTGTCAGTGTGGATGAGCTGACGAAGGAGCCGAAGCGGTTTGACTTTAAAATTCATCAAGTCGACGCCTGGTACGAATCGGAAGAATCCAGGTCAGCCTGGGTTTACAAGCATGGGGATGAAATTATAGCGCTTTCTCCGATCTGTAAGCATTTGGGCTGCACCGTAAACTGGAACAATGATCCTAAAAATCCGAACAAGTTCTTTTGTCCCTGCCATTACGGGCTGTATGAAAAAGACGGCACGAACGTTCCGGGCACGCCGCCGCTCGCGCCTCTTGACCGTTATGAGCAAAAAGTAAAGGACGGCTTTTTGTATCTTGGAAAAGCAAAGCCTAGGGGGGAAGGGTGACATGCTGAACAAAATTTATGACTGGGTGGATGAACGTCTCGATATTACGCCGATGTGGCGGGATATCGCCGACCATGAAGTGCCGGAACATGTAAATCCCGCTCACCATTTCTCGGCTTTTGTCTATTGTTTCGGCGGTTTGACGTTTTTTGTAACCGTTATCCAAGTGTTGTCCGGGATGTTTTTAACGATGTATTATGTGCCGGATATAAAAAACGCGTGGGAATCTGTGTATTATTTGCAGAATGAAGTCGCTTTCGGGCAGATTGTAAGGGGTATGCACCATTGGGGGGCAAGTTTAGTCATTGTGATGATGTTTTTACATACGCTGCGGGTTTTCTTTCAGGGAGCTTATAAAAAGCCTCGGGAATTGAACTGGATCGTCGGTGTTCTGATCTTTTTTGTGATGCTCGGTCTCGGTTTTACAGGGTATCTGCTTCCATGGGATATGAAGGCGCTGTTTGCGACAAAGGTAGGTCTTCAGATTGCGGAGGCGACGCCATTGATCGGAGCGCAGGTGAAAACTCTTCTTGCCGGCCACCACGATATTGTCGGCGCCCAAACGCTGACGAGATTTTTTGCGATTCACGTATTTTTTCTCCCTGCCGCTTTGTTTGCGCTCATGGGCGCCCACTTTGTCATGATCCGCAAGCAGGGAATTTCAGGACCGCTTTAATACAAATCTGATATAAAAGGGAGGGGATGACATGCACCGGGGGAAAGGAATGAAGTTTGTAGGAGATTCAAGGATACCGGCTGAAAAAAAACCGAATATACCGAAAGACTATTCAGAGTATCCTGGAAAGACAGAGGCGTTTTGGCCGAACTTCCTGCTGAAAGAATGGATGGTCGGGGCCGTTTTCCTCGTCGGATTTCTCGTTTTAACGATTGTGCACGAGCCGCCTTTGGAACGAGTGGCGGACCCGACGGATACAGGGTATATTCCGCTGCCGGATTGGTATTTTCTATTTTTATACCAGCTATTAAAATATGAATATGCCGCAGGGAGCTACACCGTTATCGGCGCGATGATTATACCGGGTCTTGCCTTCGGGTCGCTGCTTTTGGCTCCGTTTCTCGACAGGGGGTCTGAAAGAAGGCCGTGGAAGCGTCCGGTTGCGGTCGGCATGATGCTTTTGGCGCTTTGCGCTACGGTCTTTTTAACGTGGCAGTCAGTCGCGACGCATGACTGGGCGAAGGCGGAGGAGCAAGGGAAAATCAAAAAAGAAGCCGCCATTGATACTGAATCAGACGGTTATAAGGTATTTAAAGAACAAGGCTGTATTTCCTGTCACGGGGATAATCTTCAAGGCGGAAGCGCCGGTCCGTCCCTGGTCGATAACGGGCTGAGCCCGGAAGAAATTAAAAAAATCGCCGTCAAAGGGAAAGGGCAGATGCCAGCCGGTATTTTTAAAGGGAATGACAAACAGCTTGATCAGCTGGCGAAGTTCATTTCTGAAACGACAGCAAAATAACGATTGTGAAGTAGACAATAGCAGGATATACTTTTATGAAAAGAGCTGACCGGATGTCAGCTTTTTTTGCATGATACATACTTTTTACGGACTGAGAGTTGATGGTATGAGGTGGATTTCTTATCTTTTAGGGTTGCGCGGCATGCTTCTGCTTGTTCTTGCCGTTAATTTTATCGGTACGGTGTACGGCTATTATTGGTATGTGCCTCAGCTTGCGGACACGCCGTTCCGATTTCTGATATTTGTACCTGACAGCCCGACGGCGACGTTTTTCTTCCTGTTCGTGCTTCTGGCATTTCTTATGGGAAGAAACGCGCCGCTGTTTGAAGCGCTGGCTCTTGTAACCCTTGTAAAATACGGGCTGTGGGCGGTCGGAATGAATGTCTTTGTGCTGGTCAAAATGGGGCAGATGCCTTGGGAAGGGTACATGCTGATTGCTTCACATTTTGCCATGGCCGTTCAAGGCGTTTTATACAGCCCGTATTTTCGGTTCCGGTTAAGGCATCTTGCCGTTGCTGCTGTTTGGACGCTTCATAATGATGTCATTGATTATCTTTTCGGCATGATGCCCCGCTACTCAATGCTCAATGACTATATGCAAGAGATCGGCTATGCTACATTCTGGCTGAGCATATTTTCACTCGGCCTTGCATACTATTTGGTGATTTCTAAAAGACGGATAAAGCTTGACTTACACTGATAGAATCTTGGTCTAACCTTGTCCCGCTCCTCATATTCTGTAAAGAGAAGGAGTGGGAGGGACCTCTATGAAACGAAAGCTGACGATCTGTCTTTTACTTGCTCTTATGTGTTTCATCACAACTGCCAAAGCTGAAGATGAGGGCGGTCTCAAGGAACTGAACGACCTTTCGGATACCGTTTTCCAAATGACGCGGCATTCGCAGTATGATGAGGCTCTGCAAGTGCTTGGCTACTTTAAGAAAAAAATGACACACGTAAACTCACTGAGCGGCGCCGAAGTCAGGCAGGTGACTCTGGGTTTCAATGATTTAGTGCGCGTTCTAAAACAGGCAGACGCCTCAGATACCGAAAAAATCCGGGCAGCCGCCCAGTTCAGGTTGGTAATGGATGCGATGGAAGACCACTCCGATCCGCTGTGGGGTTCGCTTGAAAGACCGATTATGGCGACATTCAGCGCCTTAAAAGAAGATGTCAGCGGAAACGGAAGTGAAAATTTCAATGAAAAGTGGAATGAATTTATATCATTATATGATTTAATTTATCCCAGCCTGACAATGGATGTGTCGGCCGGCCAGCTTGATACGGTGACGAAACATATCGAGGTGATTGAGCAGGACGGGTTTCAGCAGATGACAAAAGGAACAAAGCTTGAGCGTCTGACGCTCCTGCAGCAGGATTTAAAGCGGGTTTTTGACAAGGTAGAGCGGGATGACGCTGACCCTTCGCTGCTCTGGGTCATTCTGACAACTGGCGGTATCATTATTACTGCGCTGACATATGTCGGCTACCGAAAATACAGAGCGGAAAAAAAGAAAGAGAAAAAGCGTGAGTATCCTAAGTCTAAATAAACACAAATTGCTGTAAAGGAGCTAAGCCAGTGAAAAAACTCATCCAGCAATTGGCTTCAAAACACCTCCCGCAGCCGATCAGAGGCAGAAAAGGGGCGACTGACGAAGGACCGCGAAACCTCGCGCGTGACTTCCAGAATCCTGACATGCTCGTTCCGCCTTCAACGGATGCAGGAACGGTTCAAAACTTAAAATTCTCATTTTCTGATACGCATATGAGGCTTGAAGACGGCGGATGGTCCAGAGAGGTGACGGTCAGGGAACTGCCGGTATCCAAAAACATCGCGGCGGTGAACATGAGACTGAAGCCGGGAGCTGTGCGGGAGCTTCATTGGCATAAAGAAGCCGAATGGGGATATGTGATTAACGGAGGAGTCCGTTTAACTGCGGTCGATCAAAATGGAAGGAATTTTATTGACAACGTAAGTGAAGGGGATCTGTGGTATTTTCCTTCCGGCATTCCTCATTCCATTCAAGGATTAGAGCAGGGCAGTGAGTTTTTGCTCGTCTTTGATGACGGCTCTTTTTCAGAAAACAGCACCTTTTCAGTAACGGACTGGTTTGCCCATACCCCGCGCAGCGTGCTGGAGGCGAACTTCGGTGTTCCCGGATATGACTTGGCCTACATTCACAAGAAAGAGCGTTACATGTTCCAGCTGGAACCGCCTCCCCCGATTGAAAAGGCAGCAGTTTCTTCCCCGGAAGGCACCGTTTTGGAGCCGTTCAGCTACAAGCTTTCCCGGCAGGAGCCCCTTGTTACCAGCGGGGGAAGAGTAAAGATTGTCGATTCAAAAACGTTTAAGGTGTCAAAAACGATTGCCGCAGCTCTCGTGGAAGTCGAACCCGGAGGCATGAGAGAATTGCATTGGCATCCGAATACGGACGAGTGGCAGTATTATCTTTCAGGAGAAGCGAAAATGACGGTGTTTGCGGCGGAGGGAAGAGCGCGGACATTTAACTATCAAGCGGGTGACGTAGGATATGTTCCTTTTGCAATGGGACATTATGTTCAGAATACCGGTGACACCGTGCTTCGCTTTCTGGAAATCTTCAAAAGCGACCGTTTTGAAGATGTCTCTTTAAACCAATGGCTGGCACTGACGCCGCAGCGCTTCGTCGAGCAGACGCTCAATGTCAGTCCGGCATTCGCCCGCCGATTGAAAAAGAAAAAATCACCGGTTGTCAAATGGAAACACAAACAGTAAAGGCGGCAAAAGCCGCCTTTTTATTATCGTCTGATCGGATTTTTATTTTCATCAAGCGTAAATCCTTCGCCGAGCACATCATGAACGTCGCTTACTGCAACAAAGGCGTGCGGGTCAACGGAAGTGATGACGCTTTTCAAAAGCACAATTTCGTTTTTCGGAACGACGCAGTAAAGAACGTCCCTGTCTTCTTTTGTATATGACCCCTGTCCTTTTAAAACAGTGACGCCGCGCTCCATCTCTTCAATGATTTTTTGCTGGATCAAATCGTTTTTCGAAGAAATAATCGTTGCCCCTTTTGCGGCATAGCCGCCTTCCTGGATAAAATCAATCAATCTCGCAGCGACAAAAACGGCTACAAGCGTGTACATCGCTTCCTTGTAAGAAAGATACGTAAACAAAGAAAGCAGAATGACACAGGCGTCAAAGGCAAACATCGTCCGGCCCATCGGAATTCCGAAAAATTTGTTGATCAGCCTGGCGATGATATCGACCCCGCCCGTCGTGCCGCCGTATTTAAAAATAATGCCGAGACCCGCGCCGATAAATACACCGGCGAATAAGGCGGCCAGCGCTAAATCATGCGACAGCGGCATATGAATTTCGTAACGCTGAAAAACACTCAGAAAAACAGAAAGAGAGACGGTGCCGATCAGGGTATAGACAAACATCGTCCGGCCGAGCATACGCCAGCCGATGAAAAAGATAGGAATGTTCAATACCAGGTTGGAAATAGAAGGGCTGATGTGGAATAACGCATATAAAAGCAGCGTAATGCCGGTAAATCCGCCTTCCGCCAAATTGTTCTGCATATTAAAGTGAACCAGTCCGAATGAAAAAACAGCGGCACCGATTAAAATAAAGCAAATGTTTTTAATTCTGATTTCTCCAAGCATTGCATCAAACCCCTTTTCCTTCCATAAGATTGCGTAAATATTATAGTGGATACAAAAGAAAACAGCAAACTGTCGTTTTTAACATTTGTCAAATGTACTTGAATTAGCTAACATGGAAGAGATGACAGGAGGTATTCGCACAGTGAGTGACAAAACGATGAAAGACTTACAAGCTGAGGTCGATGAATATATCGGCCAATTCAAAGAAGGCTATTTCAGCCCGCTTGCCATGATGGCCCGTCTCACGGAAGAACTGGGCGAACTTGCAAGAGAAGTCAACCATTATTATGGGGAAAAGCCGAAGAAAACGACGGAAAATGAGAAAAGCATGGAAGAGGAAATGGGCGATGTGCTGTTCGTCCTGATCTGCCTCGCCAACTCCCTTGATATTTCATTGGAGGAAGCTCATAACCGCGTCATGCATAAATTTAATACACGTGATAAAGACCGCTGGACTAGAAAAGAAGAAGGAAAGTAGGAGAAACCATGTCAAATGAAACCATTAAAGTCGTCATTGCCGGACCGAGAGGCAGAATGGGCCAGGAGGCCGTAAAACTTGCCGTCCGCACGCCTCATTTTGAGCTTGTCGGCGCCATTGACCATACATACGATCAGCAAACATTGCGGGAAGTGATGTCAGCTGATTCAGACGCTCTTATTTATACGGATATCCGCGCATGTTTCCAAGAAACAAAACCGGATGTGCTGATCGATTTGACAACGCCTGAAATCGGCAAAAAACATACGAAAGCCGCTCTTGAACACGGCGTCCGCCCCGTTGTGGGAACGACCGGATTTTCTGAAGCGGATTTAGAGGAGCTTCAAGCCTTGACTGAAGAAAAAGGAATCGGCGCCATCATCGCTCCGAACTTTGCATTGGGCGCGGTGCTGATGATGAAGTTCTCACAAATGGCCGCCAACTATTTTGAAGATGTAGAAATCATTGAGCTTCATCATGATCAAAAGCTGGATGCCCCGAGCGGAACGGCGCTGAAAACAGCGGAAATGATCTCAAGCGTCCGTACAGAAAAGCAGCAGGGCCATCCTGATGAAAAAGAAATTCTGCCGGGCGCCCGCGGTGCTGAATTAAACGGCATCCGCCTTCACAGCGTGCGTCTGCCGGGCCTTATCGCCCACCAGGAAGTCATGTTCGGCATGGACGGCCAGACGCTGAAACTGCGCCATGACTCCTATAACCGGGCTTCCTTTATGTCAGGAGTGAAGCTGTCAGTGGAGCAAGTGATGAAAATCGACCAGCTTGTATACGGACTCGAAAATATTATCGACTGAATCGGCAAGGGGGAGAACATCAAATGAAAATCGCTTTGATTGCTCACGATAAGAAAAAGCAGGATATGGTTCAGTTTACGACCGCATATAAAGATATACTGAGCCATCATGAGTTATACGCGACAGGTACGACAGGCCTGAAAATCCAGGAAGCGACCGGATTGTCCGTTGAACGTTTTCAATCCGGCCCGCTCGGCGGAGATCAGCAAATCGGCGCATTGATTGCGGCAAATGCCCTGGATCTTGTCATTTTTCTGCGCGATCCGTTAACTGCGCAGCCTCACGAACCGGATGTCTCGGCGTTGATCCGGCTGTGTGACGTATACGCGATCCCGCTCGCCACAAATATGGGAACAGCGGAAATCCTCGTCCGGACGCTGGACGGCGGGGCATTTGATTTCCGCAATCTTGTGCGCGGAGGAGAGCCGAATGTCTGAACACGTTGATATTCTGGCGTTCGGCGCCCATAGTGATGATGTCGAGATCGGTATGGGCGGCACGATCGCAAAATTTACGGCTCAAGGAAAAACCGCGGTGATATGCGATTTGACCGAGGCCGAACTATCATCCAACGGAACGGTAGGGATAAGAAAAGAAGAAGCGGCAAAGGCGGCCCGGATTCTCGGCGTAAAAGAGAGAATCCAGCTTACGCTTCCCGACCGCGGGCTTTTGAAAAGTGAGGACGGCATCCGCCGGATTGTCAGTGTCATCAGAGCCTGCCGGCCGAAAACCGTTTTCATGCCTTATCCGAAAGACCGCCATCCTGACCACGGCAATGCGGCGGCTTTGGTCGAAGAAGCGGTGTTCTCGGCGGGAATTCATAAATACAGAGATCACCAGGAACTGCCGGCTCATAAGGCACAGCGCGTATACTATTATATGATCAACGGGTTTCACCGTCCGGACTTTGTAATCGACATAACGGAAACCATCGATCTGAAAAAAGAAAGCCTGCACGCCTATCAAAGCCAGTTTATTCCTACGGCGCAGTCAGTGAACACACCGCTGACCAACGGTTATATCGAAATGGTGGAAGCGCGGGAAAGACTGTATGGCAAAGAAGCCGGGACGGGGTATGCCGAAGGCTTCTTTTCAAAACAGATTCCCGTTTTGAATGATGATGTTTTTGGGGGCGGACAATGAGACCATTAAAAATAGGGATTACATGCTACCCGAGTGTCGGAGGCTCGGGTATTATTGCGACGGAACTCGGCAAGCTGCTTGCGGAAAAAGGGCACCAGGTTCATTTCATCACATCAAGCATCCCGTTCAGATTAAATACATATCATCCGAATATTCATTTTCATGAGGTGGAAGTCAACCAATACGCGGTATTTAAATATCCGCCTTATGACCTTACGCTGGCGAGCAAAATCGCCGAGGTTGCCGCGAGGGAAAATCTTGATATCATTCACGCGCACTATGCGCTGCCGCATGCGGTATGTGCTTATCTCGCCAAACAGATGCTCAAGCGCGACATCGGCATCGTGACGACGCTTCACGGTACGGACATCACCGTTTTAGGATATGATCCGTCATTAAAAGATTTAATCCGTTTTGCCATCGAAGCGTCCGACAGAGTGACGGCGGTATCAACCGCGCTTGCCGGAGAAACATATGACTTAATCAAGCCGGATAAAAAAATTGAGACCATCTACAACTTTATTGATGAACGTGTTTATCTTAAGAAAAATACAGAGAGTATAAAAGAGAAACATGGCATTTTGCCGGATGAAAAGGTCGTCATCCATGTTTCGAACTTCAGAAAAGTAAAACGTGTTAAAGATGTCATCCGCGTTTTCCGTAATATCGCAGCCAAAACAAAGGCGAAGCTCCTGCTTGTCGGCGACGGACCGGAAAAGTGCGTCGCTTGGCAGCTTGTCGAAAAATACGGACTGCAAGATCAAGTGCTGCTCCTCGGAAATCAGGACAGGGTGGAAGAGCTGTATTCCATCAGTGACCTTAAGCTCCTTCTTTCTGAAAAAGAAAGTTTCGGACTCGTCCTCCTTGAAGCGATGGCCTGCGGCGTGCCGTGCATCGGAACAAATATCGGCGGCATCCCGGAAGTGATTAAAGATCAAGTAAGCGGTTTTCTGGTGGAAGTCGGCGATATTCAGGCGGCATCTGAAAAAGCGCTTGCCGTTTTAGAAGATAAACAGCTCAGCAAACGATTGACTGATCATGCGCTGAAAAAGGTGGAGACCGCCTTTTCTTCGCAAAGAATCGTCAGTCAGTATGAACGGATTTATGACGAATTGGCAGGACCGGAGTGATCTTATGGAACAGGAATTTGTCAAAGCCCTCCCCATCCTTCATCATCTGATGAAGGCGGGCCATCAGGCGTACTTTGTCGGGGGAGCCGTCAGAGACAGCTATATGAAACGAAAAATAGGTGATGTGGACATCGCAACCAGCGCTTCGCCGAATGAGGTGGAGCGTCTCTTTAAGCGGACTGTCGATGTAGGAAAAGAGCACGGCACCGTCATCGTCTTGTGGGAAGATGAAACCTATGAAGTCACCACTTTTCGTGCCGAATCAGAATATAAGGACTACCGGCGCCCTGAAGCTGTGCGGTTCATTACTTCTTTATCAGAAGACTTAAAGCGGAGAGACTTAACGATTAATGCGATGGCGATGTCTGCCGAAGGAGAGCTGCTTGATTATTTCGGAGGCGCACATGATATCGGACAAAAGCTGATCCGTACGGTGGGTAATCCTGAAGACCGTTTTCGGGAAGACGCTCTGCGGATGATGAGAGCCGTCCGCTTTATGAGTCAGCTCGGCTTTCTGTTAGAAAAAGAAACAAGAGAGGCCGTCATAAAAGACAGGGAGCTTTTGGCACATGTATCAGTAGAACGAAAGACCGCCGAGTTTGAAAAGCTGCTGCAGGGCGCTTCCTCACAAGAAGCGATTCAAACGATGGTGCAGACAGGTCTGATACAAGAGCTGCCCGGCCTTTCCGGTTATGAGCAGCAAATGCTGGAAGCGAGCGGCTTTCCGTTTTCTTCTTTAGATGCACGCGAAGAACGCTGGGCAGCGCTGTTATTGTTTCTCGGTCTTTGTCCGAAAAGCGCCGAGGCGTTTTTAAAACAATGGAAACTGCCGGGAAAAGTCATAAAAAAAGCGGTGCAGATCATAAGCGTTTATCCGGCGCAGCTGGAAGCGGAAGCGATGTACCGGGCGGGAGAGGCGCTGTTTTCAACCGTTAAAATCGAGATGCTGAAAAAGCATAAGACGATTGATGAACAAAAGCTGAAAGAGGTTCAGAGCCTGTATGAGCAGCTGCCGATCAAAAGCCTTCGAGACCTCGACATTTCAGGCGCTGATCTGATGGAGCTCAGAAACCGCCGCGCGGGTAAATGGGTGGCCGAAGAACTTCGCCGGATCGAAGAAGCGGTATTGGCAGGGAAGCTCCCTAACCGAAAACATGACCTAAAGGAGTGGCTCGCATCATGGGATCAACATTAAGAACCCGATTAATTGATTTATTTTCTGAGGCGGGTGACGGCTTTATCTCCGGGCAAAAAATAAGTGACGCGCTCGGCTGCTCGAGAACCGCCGTTTGGAAACATATAGAGGAGCTCCGCAAAGAGGGCTATGAGGTTGAGGCGGTCAGACGAAAAGGGTACAGGCTCATTAAAAAACCGGGGAAACTCAGTGAGTCCGAAATCCGTTTCGGGCTGAAAACAGAGGTTTTGGGCAAACAGCTTCATTACCGGGACGTCCTGCCGTCCACCCAAAAAACCGCTCATGAACTTGCCAATGACGGCGCGCCGGAAGGGACGCTCGTAGTCGCCGATAAACAAACGGAAGGCAGAGGAAGAATGGCCAGAGTATGGCATTCACAGGAGGGAAACGGGATTTGGATGAGCCTCATTCTGAGACCCGACGTTCCTTTGCAAAAAACGCCGCAGCTCACCCTGTTATCCGCCGTTGCGGTCGTACAGGCCATCGAGGCTTTTACAGGTGTACAGCCCGCCATTAAATGGCCGAATGATTTAATGATTCACGGCAAAAAAGCCGTCGGGATTTTAACTGAGCTGCAGGCGGAAGAAGACCGTGTCCGTTCGGTTATTCTCGGGATCGGCATCAACGTGAACCAGCAGGAAGCCGATTTTCCCGGAGAGCTTCAGGACATTGCGACAAGCCTCAGCATGGAAGCTGGCGAAAAAATTGACAGAGCGGGTCTGATACAAGAGATTCTGCTGACTTTTGAAAAACGCTATCAGGATTACTTGAACCACGGCTTTACACCGATCAAGCTGCTATGGGAAAGCTATGCGGTCGGACTGGGGAACGAGCTCAGAGCGAGAACGCTGCAAGGGACGTTTTACGGGAAATCGCTCGGCATTGATGATGAGGGAGTTCTTCTCTTGGAAACGAAAGACGGCATAAAGAAGATCTATTCTGCCGATATTGAGCTCAATTAATCTTAGTTGGTACAAGCCTCGTGAATTTGGTATACTTCCTATGGGCAGTATCATAATGAACTGCACCTGATCAGCAGAACAGAGATTACGAAAAGTCTGCCTTGATCCAAAAAAGGACTGGGACAGAGGGATGACATTCGCCGAACGTTAAACAAGTGGGAATCCTTCTTATTTTACAGAAGGCTTTTTTGCTTGCGAAGAATTGGCGGCTCATCTCCTCACCGTTTAGAGGAGGAGAAACAGAATGAAAACAAAACTGGATTTCATGAAAATGAAGGAAAACGGAGAGCCGATCGTGATGCTCACCGCTTACGATTATCCGCAGGCAAAGCTTGCGGAACAGGCGGGAGTCGACATGATTTTAGTCGGGGATTCGCTCGGAATGGTCGTGCTCGGACTCGATTCAACAGTCGGCGTAACGGTCAGTGACATGATTCACCATACAAAAGCGGTAAAACGCGGTGCGAAAAATACGTTTATCGTAACTGACATGCCGTTTATGTCTTACCACCTTTCAAAAGAGGATACATTGAAAAACGCCGCGGCCATTATTCAGGAAAGCGGCGCGGACGCGTTAAAGCTGGAAGGCGGAGACGGCGTTTTCGAATCCATCCGCGCGCTGACTCTCGGCGGAATTCCCGTCGTCAGCCATTTAGGCCTTACACCGCAGTCTGTCGGCGTATTAGGCGGATATAAAGTGCAGGGAAAAGATGAGCAAAGCGCGAAAAAGCTCATTGAAGACAGCATCAAATGCGAGCAGGCGGGAGCGATGATGCTCGTGCTTGAATGCGTGCCTGCTGAACTGACTGCTAAAATAAAAGAAGAAGTATCCATTCCCGTCATCGGAATCGGAGCCGGTTCAAAAGCGGACGGCCAAGTCCTTGTCTATCATGACGTCGTCGGCCACGGCGTGGACAGAACACCGAAGTTCGTGAAGCAATACGCCAAAATCGACGGCACGATTGAGTCGGCCCTCAGTGATTATGTCCGTGATGTGAAAGAACGGGTTTTCCCGGAAGAAAAGCATTCCTTTCAGATAAACCAAACTGTGCTGCAAGGCTTGTACGGAGGAAAGTAAGCGATGAAACAACTGACAGAAACTCAACAGCTGAAAGAATTGATTGCACAATACCGCTCAGAAGGCCGGACGATCGGATTCGTCCCGACAATGGGTTTTCTTCATGAAGGGCACCTGACGCTGGTTGAAAAAGCAAGCAAAGAAAACGATATTGTCGTGATGAGCATCTTTGTCAATCCGACTCAATTCGGACCGGGCGAGGATTACGAAGCATATCCGCGGGATTTAAAGCGCGATGCCCGGCTTGCAGAACAGGCGGGGGCGGATGTTTTGTTTACGCCGTCTCCAAGTGACATGTATAAAGGCGAGCAAAATGTTGCCGTGCAAGTGAAAAGGAGAACTGACGTGTTGTGCGGCGCCTCCCGCGTCGGCCATTTTGACGGAGTGGCCACTGTGCTGACGAAGTTTTTCAATCTCGTTAAACCGACCCGCGCCTACTTCGGCCTGAAAGATGCCCAGCAGGCAGCGGTTGTGGACGGATTGATTGAGGATTTCTTTATGGATATCGAATTGGTTGCAGTGGACACGGTCAGAGAAGAAGACGGACTTGCCAAAAGCTCTCGCAACGTCTATCTGACTGAGCAGGAACGCAAAGAAGCGCCGATGATCTATAAAGCATTGCAGCAAGGTGCCGAACTGATCAGAGACGGTGAAAGAAATCCGGAAACCGTCATAAAAACCGTCACCGATATCATCGAAAACACAAGCGGCGTCATTGATTATGCCGAACTGTACGCTTATCCGGAGCTGACTCCGCTTAAAACATTAAACGGCAAGGTCATTCTGGCCTGCGCCGTCCAATTTTCTAAAGCCAGACTGATTGATAATATCATTATTGATATTGATGAATGGGAGAGATCATAATATGTACCGCACTATGATGGCCGGAAAACTGCACCGCGCTACCGTGACGGAAGCCAATTTAAACTATGTCGGCAGTATTACGATTGATGAAGATCTTTTAGATGCCGTCGGAATGCTCGCTAATGAAAAAGTTCAGATTGTGAATAATAACAACGGAGCGAGACTTGAAACGTATATTATTCCCGGTAAGCGGGGGAGCGGCGTCATCTGTTTAAACGGAGCTGCCGCCCGTCTCGTCCAAGAAGGAGATAAAGTCATTATTATTTCTTATCAAATGATGTCTGATCAGGAAGCAAAAAGCCATCAGCCGAAGGTGGCCGTACTGGATGATCAGAATAAAATCGAGCAGATGCTGGGCCAGGAGCCGGCACACACGATTTTGTAAAAGAGCCCCCTTCATGGGGGTTTTCTTTTAAGATTTAGGGGCAAAAGCTGTTTTTCCGCTCCATTTCTCAACAAAACGTGTTACACTTTTCTCGTATGCAAGAATTGAGGTGTCCATTTTAATGAACAAACAACGGTTCGTTGTCATAGATGTCGAAACAACAGGAAATTCGCCGAAAAAGGGCGATAAAATCATTCAAATCGCAGCGGTTGTCATTGAAAATGGACAAATAACTGAGCGGTTTTCAAAATATATCAATCCGAATCAGGCCATCCCGCCGTTTATTGAACAGCTGACCGGAATTTCGTCCGGAATGGTTGAAAATGAACTGCCGTTTGAAGCGGTCGCAGAGGAGATTTTTCATCTGCTTGACGGCGCGTATTTTGTTGCCCACAATATTCATTTCGACCTCGGATTTGTCCGGTATGAACTGAGCGAAGCGGGCTATGAGCTGCCGGATTGTGAAGTGCTTGATACGGTTGAGCTTTCACGTATTGTTTTCCCGGGGTTTGAAGGATATAAGCTCGGTGAGTTGTGCGCGGAGCTAAATATTGTTCATGACCGACCTCACCGCGCAGACAGCGATGCGGAGGTTACGGGACTGGTCTTTTTAGACATTTTACATAAACTGAAACATTTGCCTTTACCGACATTAAAGCAGCTTAGAAGGCTTTCACAGCATTTTATCAGCGATTTGACGCTGCTTTTGGATTCTTTTATACATGAAAGCAGGCCGGCGGAAGAAAAGAGCTGCATTCCATACGCCTCTTTTTCAATTAAAGAGCCCGATCACATTCCGGTTTCCCGTCCGGTGAATGCGGCCATTGACCTTGAAAAGTGGAACGAAGAAAAAGAACAGATCTTATCCGGCATCATCCCCCGCTATGAAAAACGGACAGGGCAGCTTTCGATGATGGATGAAGTGCTTGGCGCCTTCCGCAATCGGGAGCATGCGCTGATTGAAGCGGCACCCGGCATCGGAAAAACGATCGGTTATCTCGCTCCGGCTGTTTTATTTGCCAAAGCGGAGCAAACTCCCGTGATTATCAGCACGTACTCTACTCTTTTGCAGCAGCAGATCATGTCTAAAGATCTTCCGCTTTTGGAGCGTATGTTTCCTTGGTCGGTCAAAGCCGCTATTTTAAAAGGGAAATCACATTATCTGTGCCTGCCTAAGTTTGAACATATTCTGCATGAGGAAGATGACAACTATGATGCGGTTTTGACGAAAGCGCAGCTTCTCGTCTGGCTGACGGAGACTGAAACGGGCGACGCCGCTGAGCTGAATCTTCCATCAGGCGGCAGATTGCTGTGGGAGCGCATGGCTTACGATGAGAATTCTTTTTTTAAAAAAGGGAAGGACTCGGCTGCCGGGTTTTATGAACGGGCTAAAGAAAAAGCGCAGGCCGCAGATCTGATTATCACAAACCATGCTTTGCTGTTTTCAGATCAAAGCAGTGAAACGAAAAAACTGCCTGCAAGCGGAACGGTCATCATTGATGAAGCGCATCATTTCGAACGCGCCGCCAGCGAGCACCTGGGGAAGAGAGCTTCATACATCGGACTGCACACAAAGCTCAGCCGAATCGGCACCTTAAAGGAACACGGACTGTTAAAGCGGATGAGAAAACTGTTTTATACGTATGAACTGCCGGCGGAAAGTTTTTTTGACGCCGATGAGTGGATGAAGCATATTCAATCGGAAAGCGACGCATTTTTCAGTTCGGTGCATTCTTTTGTCAAACGAAGAAAACCTAAAGACGATTCGAACCGTCTCGTCTATAGTCTCAATCATAAAAGCCAGGATAAAGGGTTTCACATGATAACGGACGGAGCGGAGCGGCTTTGTGCGATGCTGGATCAGCTGCTTGACATGTTTTCAGTACAGGAGAAACTGTTACATCAAAAGCTTGATCAGATGAAAAGCGGAGCAGCTTTTTTAGCGGCCGAATATGTAAAGTGTATCAGGGGGCTGAAAGAATATCGCGATACGTTCAGCAGGCTGCTGTTTGAAAATGATGAGAAAGAAGCCGTTTGGGTTGAAATTGACGCGAAGGGCGCAAAAAATGCCGTCAGTATCTATGCGCAGCCTTTGGAGCCCGGTGAAATGCTGGCAGACCAGTTTTTCGCCCGCAAAAAAAGCGTTGTGCTCACATCAGCGACCTTAATGGTGGAGCATTCTTTTCAATTTATGATTGAAAGGCTCGGACTTGCGGATTTTTATCCGCGCACCAAAAGCATCCCGTCTCCTTTTTCTTACGATGATCAGATGAACGTCATCATTCCGAAAGAGATGAAATCCGTTAAATATGACGGGGAGCGGGAAGTCATTGAGCATATTGCCAAGTATGCAGAAATCATGTCAAAGGGAAAACAGCCGAAGATCCTTGTCCTGTTTACGTCTCATGATATGCTGAAAAAAGTGTATCAGGAACTGAAACTCAGTATGGAGATATCAGGCATTCAGCTTCTCGCCCAAGGTATTTCGGGCGGGAGTCCCGGTAAATTAATGAAAACCTTTAAAACGGCAAGCCGGGCGATTTTGCTCGGGACGAATCATTTCTGGGAAGGCGTTGATTTTCCGGGGGATGAATTGTCAACCGTCATGATCGCAAGACTTCCTTTCAGGGCGCCTGACAATCCGCTTCACGCCGCAAAATGCGAATTTGCCAAGAAGCAGGGGAAAAATCCGTTTCAGACGATTTCCCTGCCTGAGGCCGTGTTAACGTTCAGACAGGGGATCGGGCGCCTGCTCCGTACGGCGGGAGACAAGGGAACGATCGTTCTTTTAGATCAGCGTGTAAAGACGGCGGGATACGGACGGCTGTTTCTTGAAGCGCTCCCGACTTCATCCCTTTTAGAGCTGACGGATGCCGAACTCGGGGCTTATGTCAGCCAAACGGAATAAAAGCCGCATAAACGCGGCTTTCGTGGTGTGGGATGAGGAATTGTTTTTATAGTAAAAGCGGGTTCATGCCGCCTTGTGATTTTATTATGCCGCGGGCGCATCCCGTTATGACTAACAAAATTTGTTCGACCGATGGAGGGTATAAAAATGGAAAGCAAAATTGAAATTCTGTCAACGATTAATGTGGAGCATTCAGATGATTTATATAAAATCGTCGATACATTAAACCGGACTTTGAAACGGGACAATCTGATGTTCGGCCTTGCGCTCGACGAAGAAAATCAAAATGAAGCGGTCTTCACCATTTATCGCACATAGGTGAAAAAGATGAGAAAAAAAGCATTAATATTTACAGCCGTATTTGGTATTATTTTTTTAGCAGTGCTTTTATTTTCGGCCAGCATTTTTAAATCTGCAATGGCTCAAAAAGAAGAAGGCCACGAAACAGCTGCCGCAGCCGCTAAAGAAAAAACGGATCTGACAGATGCTGAGAAAGTGGAGACCTTTGTCGGCAAACAGAAATATTATGTTGTTACCGGAACGGATAAACATGGAAAAGATATGTATGTATGGGTTCCGGCCGACAAAAAAGCAAAAATTCTCTCAAAAAAAGCCAGTGACGGCATTTCAAGCGGCAAGGCTGCCAAGATCGTTCGGGACGAAGGGCTTGTTTCCAAGCTGAATGGCGTTCACCCGGCGAGAGAAAACAATGTTCCGTTATGGGAAGTGACCTATATCAACAAAAGCGGGCAGTATAGCTTTAGTTATGTGGACTTTACAAGCGGCAAGATTCTCAAAAACATCACACCGTGAGACGTATTAGGGGGAGTTCAAGTTGAAATTGGCAAAAAGAGTATCCGCATTAACACCGTCTGCAACACTTGCAATTACTGCAAAAGCGAAAGAGCTGAAAGCAGAAGGCCATGATGTCATCGGCCTCGGAGCAGGAGAACCGGATTTTAATACGCCTCAGCACATTATAGATGCCGCGGTGCGTTCCATGAATGAAGGCCATACGAAATATACGCCATCAGGCGGTCTGCCGGCGCTGAAAGACAGTATCGCAAAAAAATTCAAAAACGACCAGGGGATTGAATATAAGCCGTCAGAAATCATTGTCTGCACCGGAGCGAAACACGCTCTGTATACATTATTTCAGGTTATTCTCGATGAAGGGGACGAAGTGATTATACCGACTCCTTACTGGGTCAGCTACCCTGAGCAGGTGAAACTGGCAGGGGGGCGTCCCGTCTATGCAGAAGGGCTGGAATCCAATCAGTTTAAAATTTCACCGGAGCAGCTGAAGCAGGCTATCACCGAGAAAACAAAAGCGCTCATTATCAATTCACCGAGCAACCCGACAGGTGTTATGTATACGAAAGAAGAGCTTGCGGAACTCGGAAAAGTGTGTCTGGAGCATGGCATTCTGATCGTTTCCGACGAGATTTATGAGAAGCTTACATACGGAGGAAAAAAACACGTCTCAATCGCACAGCTTTCAGATGAATTGAAAGAGCAGACGATCATCATTAACGGCGTGTCGAAATCTCACAGCATGACGGGCTGGAGGATCGGCTATGCGGCGGGATCGGAGACGATTATTAAAGCGATGACGAGCCTTGCGAGCCACAGCACATCAAATCCGACATCTATCGCTCAATACGGCGCTATTGCGGCCTATAACGGGCCGGCTGAGCCGCTGGAAGAGATGAGACAGGCATTTGAGCACAGACTGAACACCATTTACGCTCAGCTCAGTGAAATTCCCGGATTCACCTGTGTCAAACCTGAAGGGGCGTTTTACTTGTTCCCTAACGCCAAAGCGGCCGCAGAAAACTGCGGATTCAAAGATGTCGATGAATACGTCAAGGCGCTTCTGGAAGAAGAAAAAGTCGCCGTCGTGCCGGGCTCGGGCTTCGGCTCACCGGACAACGTCCGTTTATCTTACGCAACGTCACTCGATCTTTTAGAAGAAGCGGTCGAAAGAATCCGCCGCTTCACGGAAAAACACAGCTGATTCTGAAAAAGCGGCTTTTAAAGCCGCTTTTCACTTGCATTGACCCCGTTAGAGTAGAACGGGTATAATAAAGTGATGAAAAAAGAGATTCAGGCAGATTCCTGAATGTCTTTCTTGTTCTGGAGGGAAAGAGTTTGAAAACAACAATCAACCAAGTGTATAAACACACAGGCGAGGAAGTAATGATTGGAGCTTGGGTCGCTAATAAACGCTCAAGCGGTAAAATCGCATTTTTACAGCTGAGAGACGGTACCGGCTTCATTCAGGGAGTTGTCGTCAAAGCTGAAGTAGAAGAAGACATCTTCCAAATCGCAAAATCAGTGACGCAGGAAACGTCACTTTATGTAAAAGGAATTGTGAAAGAGGACGAGCGTTCACCGCTTGGCTATGAGCTTGCTGTTACATCCATTGAAGTCATTCACGAAGCGACTGATTATCCGATTACGCCTAAAGAGCACGGTACGGAATTCTTAATGGATCACAGACATTTATGGCTCCGTTCGAAACGCCAGCACGCAATTATGAAAATCCGCAACGAAATCATCCGTGCGACTTATGAATTTTTCAACAAAGAAGGCTTCGTGAAAGTTGATCCGCCGATTTTGACGGGAAGCGCTCCGGAAGGCACGACTGAGCTCTTCGCGACAAAATATTTTGATGAAGACGCCTTCTTGTCTCAAAGCGGCCAGCTGTATATGGAAGCAGCTGCAATGGCGCTCGGAAAAGTATTCTCTTTCGGACCGACGTTCAGAGCGGAAAAATCGAAAACGAAACGCCATCTCATCGAATTCTGGATGATTGAGCCTGAAATGGCATTTGTTGAATTTGAAGAAAACCTTGAAGTTCAGGAGAATTATGTTGCATACATCGTACAAAGTGTGCTGGAACATTGTAAGATCGAGCTGAACACATTAGGTAGAGACACATCGAAGCTTGAACAAATCAAAGCGCCATTCCCGCGCATTACGTACGATAAAGCGATCGAATTCCTGAAAGAAAAAGGCTTTGACGATATTGAGTGGGGAGATGACTTCGGTGCGCCGCATGAAACAGCGATCGCAGAAAGCTATGACAAACCGGTGTTTATCACTCATTACCCGACGTCATTAAAACCGTTTTATATGCAGCCTGCCAAAGATCGTGACGATGTCGTGTTATGTGCCGACTTAATCGCTCCGGAAGGCTACGGGGAAATCATCGGCGGTTCAGAACGCGTTCATGATATGGATTTATTGGAAGAAAGATTAAAAGAACACGGTCTGGATTCAGATGCTTACAAATGGTATGCTGAACTCAGACAATACGGTTCTGTTCCGCACTCCGGCTTCGGCCTCGGACTTGAGCGGACAGTGGCTTGGATCAGCGGAGCGCCTCACGTGCGTGAAACGATTCCGTTCCCGAGACTTCTGAACCGTCTGTATCCGTAATAGTTATGAAAAACGAAGTCTCCTGCAAGGGAGACTTTTTCTAAGTAAAGGGGAAAGCTCCCGGAGATAACCTTTTACAGTAAGAGGTGTAAGGATGAAAAAACAGCAATTTATAGATATGCAGGAACTCGGCATTTCAAGCATTCCCAACCTGCTGCTGACACATTACCGGCAGCTCGGGCTGAATGAAACCGAATTGATCCTGCTTTTGAAGATTAAAATGCATTTGGAAAAGGGCTCTTATTTTCCGACGCCGTTTGAACTTCAGTCAGGCATGTCCATCTCTGCTGAAGAATGTACAAGCTGCCTGAGAATGTTTATTCAAAAAGGTTTTCTGTTTATTGAAGAATGTGAAGACCATAACGGCATAAAGTTTGAAAAATATTCTCTGCAGCCGTTATGGGCGAAGCTGTATGATTACATGCAGCATTCTCAAAATGAAACGCAGGAAAGAACGTCAGAAAGAGAACAAAAAAGCCTGTATACCATCTTTGAAGAAGAGTTCGGAAGACCGCTGTCGCCGCTTGAATGCGAGACGCTGGCCATATGGCAGGATCAGGATCAGCATGATGCGATTCTGATTAAACACGCCTTAAAAGAAGCCGTTTTATCGGGAAAACTCAGTTTTCGCTATATTGACAGGATTTTATTTGAATGGAAAAAGAACGGCTTCAAAACGGTTGAGCAGGCGAAGGCGCACAGCCAAAAATTCCGGCGTGTTCAAACAAAACAAAATGATCCGCAAAAAGAGTATACGAGGCAGGTGCCTTTTTACAATTGGCTGGAACAATAACATGAGAAGGGGAGAAACGTGTTAAATTTAAAGCAGATTGAATATTGTCTTGAAAAAATCGGCGATATGTTTCCGCACGCAGAATGTGAACTTGTCCATTCAAATCCTTTCGAATTGGTTGTGGCAGTCGCATTATCCGCGCAATGTACGGATGCTCTCGTCAACAGAGTGACAAAAACGCTATTTCAAAAATATAAACGGCCCGAAGATTATCTTGCCGTATCGCTGGAAGAACTCCAGCAGGATATTAAATCAATCGGCCTGTACCGTAATAAAGCCAAAAATATTCAAAAGCTGAGCAAAATGATCATCGAAGAGTACGGCGGAGAAGTGCCGAAAGACCGGGATGAGCTTGTGAATCTGCCGGGTGTCGGACGGAAAACGGCAAATGTGGTCGTTTCTGTTGCTTTCGGCGTACCTGCGATCGCAGTAGACACTCATGTGGAGCGGGTCTCTAAACGGCTCGGTATCTGCCGCTGGAAGGACTCTGTTTTGGAAGTAGAGAAAACATTAATGAAAAAAGTGCCGAAAGAGGATTGGTCTGTTACGCATCACAGATTAATATTTTTCGGCAGGTATCATTGTAAAGCGCAATCTCCCCGCTGTGCGGAATGCCCTTTGCTTCCGCTATGCAGAGAAGGGCAGAAGCGTGACAAAAAAGGGCTGGTGAGACGGTGACGGCGATTGACATTCTGACAGGCTATGAAACATACCTGCGCAGTCTTACGGACTTGGAAAGCCTCGAGATCAAAACGGCGCTGCGCCGCCATCCGCTGTATATGGATTTCAGCGGTCAGCCAACAGTGCAGCCATGGAGGGAAAGGGGCGAATATGTCCCGTTTCTGTTTCAGATTTGGAACGAAACGAAAGAAACGCTGCTTCCCGTTTTTCAAACAAGAAAATCGAGATGTGATCAAAATGACATGCTGAAGGGAATTGCCTGTTTGATTGCCGCTTTTCACTGGACGGCAGGGGAGCGGGTTACATCACTCGACTGGACTGTGCTTGAAACAAAGCATTTTCCCGCCGAACCGATCAATTGGGCGGAGCGAATGGCGTTTATTTTAACAAAACCGACTCAATATCACTCGTTTATTCAGCTTGATGAATTGATGACGGAGATGAAGAAACAATATCATAAATATGAAGCCATGAACAAAGGTTAAAAACCTCCTTTTCTCATAAGGAGGTTTTTTTGAATGAAAAAAATCCTTCACCTGTTTGAGGTGAAGGATTTCGTCCGCTAATGAACGGAATTTGACTGGATGGTTGACGAATTGGACTGCCCGTTGATATTTGAAGATGAGTCTTGGTTTTTGTCCGTTTGACCGCTGTCAGGTTTGTTTGAGCCGTCTGAACCGGAATCGGAATCATTATCAGAGCCGTTATCTTGCTGTCCGTTGTTATCGGTCCCGTTACCGGGCTGATTCTGATTGTTGTTATCTGTTTGATCCTTATCGGATTGATCCTGATTTTTATCTGAGTCATCAGTGGGTGTTTGATCCGATCCGTCAGACGTATCTGTCTGATTGTCATCTGTGTTTGAATCATCGGTTTGCGTCTTGTCTTTATCTTTATCTTCATCAGACTTCTGTTCATCGTCAGTCGCTTTATCTTTATCTGCATCGTCTTCTTCATCTTTCGGGACTTTGAAAGATGCTGATGCCGTATCGCTTTTTCCGTCATCGTTTTCCGCTGTCACCTGGAAGCTGTATGTGGAGCCTGGCGTGACATCTGAGACGACGGCTTCTTTTGCCGAACTGTTTTGAATGTCACTATAGCTTCCGCCGTCAACGGATTGTTTGACATTGAATGTTGCATCACCGTCATAATCCCAGCTTAAGGTTAATGATTTTTTATCTTTGTCGTATTTCACTTGCAATCCTGTCGGTTTATCGGCTTTTTCTTTCGTGTACGTTTTAGAAACGGCAGTTGGCTGCGTTCCTTTCACGAAGTACTCCGTCACTTTTTTATCATCCGGTGTATTCGGTCCGGCTAAAGCGGCAGGATTCGAGCCTTTCTCAACCGTTTCTTTGACGACGCTGTCAGGCTGCTTGAAGCTTCCTTTACCGTCATCAACGTATGAGATCAGCTTTTGGAAAATCCGTTTTGCGACTTGCTGGTCAGCAGAAGACAGTGATTTCTTACCTGCTTTGTTGCCAGACTCAACTCCGGTCCAAACCGCTGCTGTATATTGAGGGGTGTATCCGACAAACCATGAGTCTGGGACTCCGCCTTGTGCGATATTATATTTTTGAATGTCCTCTTTAGTAAAGTTAGTGGTACCCGTTTTACCGGCGACTTCCACGTTCGGTACTTGAGCTAGTCTGCCTGTTCCTGACTGCACGACTGTTTTGAGCATATCGGTAATCATGAATGCCGTGTAATCGCTCATAGCACTTTTCGGTTTCGGTGTTAAATCAAGCTTAGTGCCGTCATTAAATTCAATCGATGTGACCGCATGCGGTTCATTGTACGTTCCGTTATTTCCGAAAGCGCTGTAGGCGCCCGCCATTGTCATAGTAGATACACCGCGGTTATCCTGACCAAATCCTCCGATCGAATAAGATTCGGTTACACTCTCTTTGTTTAATCCTAGTCCTAAGTCATTTGCGAAGTCGACGGCATTATCTTTACCGGCTGCTTGATATGCTTTCAGAGCCGGAATATTACGCGAGTCTGAGAGGGCCTCTCGCATTGATATCATATTTCTGTATTTATTGTCGTAGTCGTGAATCGGTGTGCCGTCAGAGTACGTATAAGCCGAATCATCAATCTGCTCATACGTCGACCATTTTTTATTTTCAATGACCGGGCCGTAATCCAGAATCGGTTTTATCGTTGAACCGGGCTGGGTTTTACCTTGTGTTGCATAATTGAATCCCCCGGTAGTTCTGTTCCGTCCTGCTCCGATGGCGCGGATTTCTCCGTTTGTCGTATCAAGGAGCGTGACGCCGCCCTGCATGCCTTCGGTAAATCCGGCTGTGTCGCCGTTCATCAATTGATCAAGATAATCTTGTGCTTTCGTATCAAGAGTCGTATAAATTTTCAGTCCGTCAGTTGAAATATCGACGTCTTTCTTTTCTTTTGTCTCAATTTCTTTCATAACTTCTTCAACAAAAGCGCTGTATTTATTTGTGTCCTTTTTATCGTATTCCTTTTGGCTGACGACGCCTTCATCTTTCATGGACACTTTCTTCGCTTTTTGGTATTCAGAATTTGAAATGAATCCTTGCTTTTCCATTAAGCTGAGAACAATGTTTCGGCGTTTTTCGGAAGCCTTCGGATTTTTAACCGGGTTATATCCGGTCGGGCTTTGCGGCATTCCGGCAAGCGTCGCCGCCTGTTCAACCGTAAGCTTGCTCAAATCTTTTACGCCGAAGAATTCTTCAGCCGCTTTACCGACGCCATAGGCGCGCGGTGAGAAATAAATTCTGTTTAAATACATTTCTAAGATTTCATCTTTAGAATAATGGCGCTCCAGCTGCAGTGAAAGCCACACTTCCTGTGCTTTCCGTTTAATCGTTTTCTGATGGGTCAAAAGCGAGTTTTTCACAACCTGCTGGGTGATTGTGCTTCCTCCCTCTGAACCGAATCCATCCGTAAAGTTGGCGACCAAGGCGCCTCCGATCCGGATCGGGTCTATACCGTGGTGCTTATAAAAACGGGCGTCTTCAGTTGCGATAAATGCTTCTTTCACAACATCGGGTATATCCTTAATCGGGACGTAGGTTCGTTTTTCGCCGCCCACTTCCGCGATTTCTTTGCCGTTTTTATCGTAAATCGTTGAAGAGTAAGGCGTTTTCAGCTTGGCTTCGTCCAAAGACGGCGCGCCGGAAACCAAAACGGCAAATGCCGCCGCTCCGCCGACTATGCCAAGGACAAACAGAATAACCAAGGACAGCACAATCTTTTTGAATAAACCGCCTTTACGCTGTTTCTTGCCTTTTTTCGGTGAAGAGGGCTTAGTGCTTTTCGTCTGCCTTGCCTTACGGCGTTCTTCACGGCTCATAAATTGATCTGACATAACATCTCAACCTTTCGTTTATCAACCTTTCGCTCAGTCTACTGTTCCTGCGAAAAATAAAGCTGTTCAATAATACTAATATAATCAATTCTCGGTGAGTATCCAAGGGAAATCGGAAAGGAAGCATCTTCTAATTCGTCTTTGCGAATCGATTTTCTGCCATTGTTCTCCTTTCTGTCCCAAAAGACAAACAGCTTGTCGGCTTCGAGGAAATAAACCTTTCCGAAAGCGGATATAATAACAAAACAAATGCCGTCTTGCCTGACCACCTGCTTCATATGTTCAATCTGATGATCATGAAAATTCTGCAGGGGAAATGCCGTTTTGTTTTTTGTTTCTTTTGCCTCAAAATCAATGTAGCGTCCTTTATAAATGCCGTTGTAGTCAGTTGTTGAAGACTGTTTAAAATAAGCTTCCTTAATGACTGCGGCGCTTCTTTTCGGATAGTGGACGTTTACAATCTGGACGGGTGTCGGCTTTTTGTGAATGACAGCAATTTGGTTAGCCAGATAATACTTATTCGTTTCATTCAGGTCGTCTTCGAGGGTCATGCCGCGATTACTGTATGAATGGGACCGTTTCTGGCTGTTTTGGGATGAAACCGTTTTGTTCGGCTGAAAAGTTTTTCCATTCGGGTACCGAATCACTTTTTCCATCCTCCTTATCAAACTAATAGTGACGGAAGTGAATGAACGTGCATAAACGACAGACCGTAACCGCCATTCTTCGCCTGATCGAAAAAGAGACGAAAATAAAAAATGCCGATAATATTTCCCGGACGAATGCCTATAAAGCATATTATGACCGCCATCCTGAGATCAAGTGGCCGCTTTTGGCATCCTTTGTGTCCCGCAATGCGGGCTGGTCGATGACTGATCTAAGAGGCATCCTTTATCAGGAGGGTCTTGACAGCAGTCAGAAAAACTGGTTTTTCCTTTCGTATGAAAGGGCGAATTGGCTGATTTTTTCTGATGCCTATCCTCAGCTTCTGGTCTACCAGTGGTCAAAACAAATCGGCGAACCTCTTTTCCGTCATCTTCCTCATTTCCGCGTCTCGGCTTTTATGCAGGAAGAATGGTTCCGCTTTTGGCGTGACGGAGATACGGAACGGCTCATGTATGCTCTTATTATAAATGAACAAAACACTATCCAAGCACCTATTATACAAAATCCTTCGTTTAAAAAGAATGTTTTTGGCACGATTCCTTTTTATTTAAGTGATTGGTTTCACTTTAATACGGTGGTATTCCCTTCATGTGACGGACATTTATACGGAATTTCCGTCAAACGGTTTTCGAAAACCGAAGAAAGAATTACGCTCGGGAAACAGCTGGCCCGCCTTCTGTTCAGTCCTGATCTGCACGCTTCTTTTTACCGTTTTCTTGATACCGTTCCTCATACCGGTTCGCGCTTTGATATGGAGAAAATGATCGGCATCAAAAAAAGAACATCACCGATGCTGAGGACAACCTATCCCATTGTTGCCCACCCATTAGACGGCGCAAGGGCGGATTGGTTTCAAAAAAGGTTAAGAAAAGGGGCTTTCTTACAGGAGAAAATGCCGAAACAGCTTGAACTGACGGACTGGTACTTCCAGAAAAGACGGGAGCTCCATGCGCTCTTCGCGGTGAAAGAGTGGCTGAAGAAATGAAAAAGCCCGAAACCGTTCGCTGGGGTTTCGGGCTGCTGATGTGTTACGTGGAAGGGCGGTTTGGGCCGCCTAATTTTTTATCAAGCGTATCAGTCGTTTTTGCTTCGGTTTTTTGCTGTTTACCTGCATTTTTCGGTCTCGTTTTCATACGGCACCTCCTCAACTGTATCGTTTGCATTAACGTGCCGGTTCATACAAAGTTTGCGGCACTTTTTTGTCGAAAGGCACGCCTTTTAGGATAATCTCTGTTTGTTTGCCGAACTGCTTCTAGTTTTGTCATGTGCAGAGGAGAGCGGTATGAAAACGAGAATTATATTCTAAAGAGACGCAAGTGATAAAAGGGAGGAACATGAATGTCTGTTTACACGAGCAAGGCTGATATTCTCCGTCTGCTTTCTGATATTGAAATCCGGATTTCTGCTGCTGAAAAAACGCTTACCCAAGCAGTCAGATCCTGTCAGGCGGAAGCTGAAGAAATCAGACAGGAGAAACTTTCCCGCCTTGAGGAAGAGGCGCGGGAGCTTCATGTTTGTATTGATGACCTGTTTTTGGCTGACCGGCGTAAAAAGGATTTGCCGAGAGCCTGCCGGATCAGCTGATTTTATGCAAAAACTTTGGTACCATATGTACTGAGGTGAGTCCGTTTGCAGACACAGTCGTTATTGGAGCTGACAGAACTAATGATAGAGGCGGTTCTTGAAGCCGAAAAAAGATATCAGGATGGAAAAGAGTCCGGCCGTTCATATGATTTTTTTGAGATTATTAAACCCGATGTTGAAAAAAGAGACCGGCTTTGCGCGCTTTGGACTAAAGCAGCGCTTGCGTTTATTCAGGAAAACCGTCCGAAATACGTTCATCACGCACAAATTCAGGCCGTTACAGAAAATTTCGGAGAGCTGATGCTCCAATCATATGTTCATCATATTCATAAAAAAAGATACAGGGATTTAACTGAATCTGTTTTATATACGCTTCGTATATTAAGGGATGAAATTGAAAAAGAAGGCAGCTGAAAACGGCTGCCTTCTTTTATATAAAGGGGTCGGGTATGTTATTCATACGCCGGGTTTTCTGCTCCACTTGCTTCGAGAACCTTCATACTGTTTCGAAATTCGGTTGCGGTGAGATGGCCTTGAATATAGAGGAATTTTGCAAAGTCCATCAGTTTATCTGCACAATCTGTTTCATATTTTTTCACTTCAGCAAAACGCTTTCTTAAGTATGATACGTTCATAATGGTGCATCCCCTCTCATGTATGTTGAGATTATGGTAACATAACGATTCGACTTTTTTCTGTTTTTAAAAAATTAAGACTTTCGACAGCATTTGACAAAGATCAGAATCTCCGAAAGCACATAACCAAGGCGGAATTCATACATATATAGCAGAAACTTAGTGAGAGACAAGGGGGAATGTCATATGCAATGGAGAGCGCAGCCCTATCAAAATATGTACCAGCAGCCGGCGGGATATTTCTACCCGCAGCAGATACAGCCATTACAGCAGCCGAGTCCGCAGCAGATACAGTCATTACAGCCGCCGTATCCGCAGCAGATACAGCCATTGCAGCCGCCGCCATATCAACAGCAAGGGCAGTACCCGCAGCAATTTTATCCGAATCAGGAATACGGTCATATGCAGCAGCCGTTTGCTCCCCCTCCTCCTCAGGCAGCCATGCCCGGGGGGCAGCCGGGGTTTGTGAATCCTTACCCTGTTCCCAGACCGAATCAGCAGCAGTCTTCCCAATTCTCAGGCATACTCTCCCAGTTTAAAAAAACGAACGGACAGTTTGACTTTAATAAAATGATGGATACAACGGGGCAGATGGTAAGCGCCGTAAATCAGGTCGGATCGCTGGTGAAAGGCCTCACCAGTATCTTCAAATAAAAAGCATGAATGATATCCATCATTCATGCTTATTTTTTAGGGAAAAAGAGGGTAAGCGTCTGTTCATTCCAGGATGTTTCCATATCTTCTTCACTCACCTTATACGGGAGGACAACGGTTCTTGTCATGCTTGAAGACACGTGGGATGAATGAGCCTGTTTATGATCGTAGCGGATTGTAACGTGAAGGTAGCACCCTTTCGTTTCCACCAGCATATCCCCGTCACGGAATGTCTCGGGAACGCTGATATCAACCGCGAGGCCCGTCGGCTCTTCTCTGACGTCAATCGTCACTTGCGCTTCAGTAAAAGCCGAATTGACAAGGTGTTGAAAACCCTGCATCAATTCTGCGAAGGGACCTGAGTGAAAAAATTGGTCCATCGCATGGCTGATGATGTCCTCATTTCTTTGCGGATCAAGTTTATCGTTTTGTGATTGATCCATATGACCACCGCCTTTTTACAAACAGACTATGCGATGTTATGCCGTATGGTTAAGAATTGAAGGAAAAAAGAAAGTATGGTTAAATAGTGGAGAATAAACTGGTAACGGATTCACATTTAGGAAGGGGAGCACAACACATTGCTGAAAAAATTATTTGGATTGGGAGACAGCCGGAAAAAGCCGGCCGAAGAAGTGATTTTTTCTCCGGCTGACGGAGCGGTGATGGATTTGGCTTCAGTGCCGGATCCTGTATTTTCACAAAAAATGATGGGGGATGGGATCGCCGTCGAGCCTGCAAACGGAGACATTGTTTCACCGGTTGAGGGAGAAGTGATTCAGCTGTTCCATACAAAACATGCTGTCGGCATCCGCACCCTTTCCGGAGCGGAACTTTTGATACATGTCGGCTTGGATACCGTCAATATGAACGGTGAAGGCTTTGAAGCGCATGTAAAAGAAGGCGACAAAGTGAAAACAGGCGATCTGCTTTTAACGTGCCGGCTGGATTTAATAAAAGAAAAAGCAAGCAGCACCGTCATCCCTATGGTGATTATGAATGGCGATGCCGCAGAACCTTTGCAATTTGCAGGCGCAAATGAAGCGAAAAAAGGACAAACAGAGCTTTTTACGATAAAAATGAAGTAGGCAGGGGCTGATTCCCTGCTTTTTTTCTTGTGCAGGATTTTCATCTAGCCAGGCAAACAAATATTCGGTAAACTGTACCTCATAAAGAGGTGTGAACGATGAAGAAAAAATCACTGAGCGAACTGATACAGGAATTAAAAAATCATGAAAATATTGTGCATTGGCATGAAGAGGAACCGCGGGAGGCGAAAACCATGCCGATGCCGGAGCAAGTAGATCCGAACATTCGGGCGGCTCTCGAAAAGAGGGGGATCGAGCGGCTCTTTACACATCAATACTCCGCTTTTCAGACGGTTCAAAACGGAGAAAGCATTGTGGCTGTCACACCGACGGCCTCCGGAAAAACACTGTGCTATAATCTTCCGGTTCTTCAGTCTATCGCGGAAGATGCCTCAAGCCGCGCGCTTTATTTATTTCCGACAAAGGCGCTCGCACAGGATCAAAAAAGCGAGCTGAACGAAATCATAGACGAGACGGGCATGGACATTAAAAGCTTCACCTATGACGGAGATACGTCTCCGGCCATCAGGCAGAAAGTCAGAAAAGCCGGGCATATTGTGATCACAAATCCCGATATGCTTCATTCAGCCATTCTTCCCCACCATACAAAATGGGTGAGTCTGTTTGAAAACCTGAAATATATCGTCATTGATGAATTACATACGTATCGCGGCGTATTCGGCAGCCATGTGGCGAACGTCATCCGCCGTTTAATGAGAATCTGCGCTTTTTACGGAAGCAAGCCGTCATTTATCTGCACATCCGCCACAATCGCCAATCCGATGGAATTGGCGGAGCAGCTGACGGGAAAATCAGTGCGCCTGATTGACGACAACGGCGCCCCGGCCGGAAGAAAGCATTTTGCTTTTTACAACCCTCCGATTATAAATAAACCGTTGCATATTCGAAAAAGCGCCACCGTGGAAGTGAACGAACTTGCCAAAACTTTTTTGAAAAATAAGATCCAGACGATTGTTTTTGCAAGAAGCCGTGTGCGGGTTGAAATTATTTTAAGCCACATTCAGGAGATCGTAAAAAAGGAAATCGGCGCGAAGTCTGTCAGAGGTTATCGCGGCGGATATCTTCCGAAAGAAAGAAGAGATATAGAGCGGGGGTTAAGAGACGGCAGCATTCTCGGGGTTGTCAGCACAAACGCGCTGGAGCTTGGCGTTGATATCGGCCAGCTTCAGGTCTGCGTGATGACGGGGTACCCGGGCAGTGTCGCGAGCGCATGGCAGCAGGCGGGCCGGGCCGGACGGCGGCAGGGAGAGGCGCTTATCGTGATGGTGGCGAACTCTGATCCGATTGACCAATATATTGTGCGCCATCCTGATTATTTCTTTAAACGCTCGCCTGAATCTGCAAGGATTAATCCTGATAATCTCATTATATTGGTCGATCACCTGAAATGCGCTGCGTATGAGCTGCCTTTCAGAGCCGATGAAACATTCGGAGAAAATGATGCAAGAGACATTCTCGAGTATTTAGAAGAAGAAGGGGTGCTTCACGAAAACCGCGAACGCTATCACTGGGCGAGCGAATCTTTTCCCGCCTCCAACATCAGTCTCCGTTCGGCGTCACAGGAAAACGTGGTCATCGTTGACCGGTCAGAGACGGCTGATGTAAAAATCATCGGAGAAATGGACCGTTTCAGCGCGATGACGCTTCTTCATGATGAAGCGATTTATCTTCATGAAGGGGTGCAGTACCAGGTTGAAAAGCTTGATTGGGACCATAAAAAAGCGTACGTACGAAAGGTCGATGTCGAATATTATACAGATGCCAATTTAGCGGTGCAGCTGAAAGTGCTGGACATTGACAGAACGGACAGCAGAAAGAAAACGGCCTTACATTTCGGCGATGTAACCGTGAACGCACTTCCGACAATATTTAAAAAAATTAAAATGACGACATTTGAAAATATAGGATCAGGGCCGATTCATCTTCCAGAAGAAGAACTGCATACCAGTGCTGCCTGGCTTGAATTGAAAGAGACGGATTCGGAGATCGGCGAAAAAACGCTTGAACAGCTGCTTTTAGGCATTGCCCACGTCCTGCAGCATATCGTGCCTGTATACGTCATGTGCGACCGAAATGACGTGCATGTCGTGCCGCAAATCAAAGCCGCACATACCGGACTTCCGACAATCTTTCTGTATGATCATTATCCGGGCGGAATCGGACTTGCCGATGAAGTATATAAGCGATTTGATGAAATCAATGAAGGGGCTGAGCGCCTGATCAGACAATGTCCATGTCAAGACGGATGTCCTTCCTGCATCGGCTCCGAAATAGAAGGAATAGATGCAAAGAAAGCGATACTCCGGCTCTTGAATTACGTGTAAAAGAAAAGGGGGACGAAAGATGTCCTTGAAAAATAAATTAAAGCGGATGAAAAACCACCTGAATGTGCCGGAAGCTGAAAAAAAGCCGGCAGCTTCACAACTTTCGGTCTCGGATATTCAAGTCCCATTTAGAGAAGAATGGGAGGCATTCGGAGTGAAGCCTTTCTTTTTTGAGGATGAATACTGTCTTATCCGCGAAACCGTCTATCCGCTTTCGCACCGCCACGGACGGTACAGCTTCAGTGAACTTGATGACGTCATGGCATTATGGAATAAAGGCGGTTTGACGCATACTTTATCAGCAGAAGGATACGAAAAAAGCCAGCTGTTCTTCTTTGATACTGAAACGACCGGCCTCGGCGGCGGGGCCGGCAATATGATTTTTTTGCTCGGTCATGCAAGAGTGTATGAAGACCGTGTCGCGGTTAAACAGCATCTGCTTCCTAAACCGGGAAACGAGACGGCTCTTTACAAAAGCTTTTTAAGTGAGGTTGACATTACGTCTCTTGTTACGTATAACGGAAAAGCCTTTGACTGGCCGCAGGTAAAAACTAGGCATACATTGCTGCGGGACAGGCTTCCGAAACTTCCTGACTTCGGACACTTTGATCTTCTGCACGGGGCGAGACGGCTTTGGAAACATAAATTAGAGCGTGTATCGCTTTCGGCGGTTGAAAATGAAGAGCTTGCTTTTAAAAGGGACGAAGACACACCTGGTTATTTGGCGCCGATGCTGTATTTTCAATTTTTAAAGGCGGAGGATCCGGCTCTTTTAAAGGGAGTGCTCTCGCATAATGAACAAGATGTGCTTTCCCTCATCGCTCTTTACATCCATATGTCAAAAAAGATTTTTGCATCTTCTGATCAGACGTCAGAACGTCAGGAAGCATACGCCATGGCGAAATGGTTTATCGCTCATAAAGAAACCGATCGGGCTGTTTCACAGCTGGAAGCGCTGCAAGGCAAAGCCTTTGAAGATTCGGATCGGGCCCTTTTTGACTTAGCAATGCTTTATAAAAAACAAAACCGCAGGCAAGACGCCGTGCCCCTTTGGGAGAAACTGACGGGCTCTGATCTTCACATATGCAGACACCAATCAGCGGTAGAGCTGGCGATCTATTTTGAGCATCACGCAAAAAATTATAAAAAAGCTCTGCAGGCCGCGCAGCAGGCGGCAGAAGACGGGGAAATTTCGGAAAAAGAAGCCGAGAAGCTCCATGTGAGAATTGCCCGGCTTAAGAGGAAATATTCTTCTTGAAATATTGCCCGGGAAAGCGCAAAAGCCGAGCTGTTTCGCCAAAAATATTTTTTTCTGAATCCGCATCGATTTTGTTGTAGAATGGTGCCGCATCTTGTAAAATAGCGTTAGTTATTTATAGGGGAGAGTTGGTATGTATAAAGGTGTTTTTTACTTGTTCTTTGTCGTGGTTTTTTTGATTGCGTTTGTATTTTCGAATTTTAAAGACAGCTTGCTGACACACTTTTAAATTGGGTGATTGAATTAGAACATGCACCCTCTTTTCTTCATAACCTAACAGTGTAATAAAAGTTAATGGAGAGGGGATTTAGCATGTTTCATCATCATTGTTGCAGACCAAACGTGATGCCGCCGATTGTCCATCCGACTCATTGCTGTGAACACCATTGCTTTTCTAACACGGTTGTGCCGCATATTCATCCGCAACATACAACTAACGTAAATCACCACAACTTTGAGCACGTTCATTACTATCCGCACACTTTTTCAAATGTTGACCCGACAACTCACCAGCATTTTCAGTGCGGAAGCCCTTGCTGCGATCATTAGTATTGAACGCTTAAGCAAGATCGGTTAGGATATCAGCAAATCAAAATGGGGCCCGATGGGGAGCCCCATTTTTTAAGCAGGTGATCAATTGAAAGTATTAGCCGTAACAGGATACAAGCCGTTTGAACTCGGGATTTTTAAACAGGATGACCGGGCGCTTGTTTATATAAAAAAGGCGCTAGAAACCAGACTCAGAAGCTTTATTGACGAAGGCTTGGAATGGATTCTCATATCCGGACAGCTGGGGACTGAGCTTTGGGCGGCAGAAACGGCGTACGATCTCAGAGAAGAGTATCCGGAATTAAAGGTTGCCGTTATCACGCCTTTCTACGGTCAGGAGGAAAAGTGGAAGGAACCGAATAAAGAAATGTATGAAGCGGTGCTTGCTCAGGCAGATTATGAGGAGAGCCTGACGCATCGGCCGTACGAAAGTCCGCTCCAATTCCGGCAGAAAAACGCGTTCTTTATTGAAAAGTCAGATGCGCTTTTGCTTTTATATGATCCTGAAATGGAAGGATCGCCGAAATATATGCTGCAGCAGGCAGAAAAACGCCGTGAAACAGACGGATATCCGATTTATTCGATTACGATGGATGATCTCCGTGCCGCCGTTGAAGAAGAAGATTTCTTTACATAACACGTCAGAGAATATTTGACAACGGGACGTGTTTCTGAATAAAATATAACATGATGATTCACGATATGAGGTGAAAAAGATGCTTGCTGATAAAGTAAAGCTTTCTGCGAAAGACATTTTGGAAAAAGAATTTAAAACAGGCGTTAGAGGTTACAGACAAGAAGACGTTGACAAATTTTTAGATATGATTATTAAGGATTATGAAACCTTTCATCAAGAAATTGAAGAACTGCAGCAAGAAAATCTGCAGCTGAAAAAACAGCTTGAAGAAGCAAGCAAAAAACAGCCGGTGCAGTCCAATACGACCAACTTTGACATTCTGAAAAGGCTGTCCAACCTTGAGAAACATGTATTCGGCAGCAAACTTTATGACGAATAGGGCAGATGCACTTGTCAAATGAGACAAGTTGCTTTATAATGAACAAGTGTTCTTAACGTTCGGGTAATCGCTGCAGATCTTTGAATCTGTAGAGGAAAGTCCATGCTCGCACGGTGCTGAGATGCCCGTAGTGTTCGTGCCTAGCGAAGAAATAAGCTAGGGCAGCCTTGATAGGCTGACGGCAGGAAAAAAGCCTACGTCTCCGGATATGGCTGAGTATCCTTGAAAGTGCCACAGTGACGAAGTCTCATCAGAAATGGTGAGAGTGGAACGCGGTAAACCCCTCGAGCGAGAAACCCAAATTTTGGTAGGGGAACCTTCTTGAAGGAACTGAACAGATAGAAGGACAGAATACTTTCTGTAGATAGATGATTGCCGCCTGAGTACGAGGTGATGAGCCGATTGCAGTACGACGGAACAAAACATGGCTTACAGAACGTTAAACATTATTGATATGACAAATTAGAGCTCTCCTTTAAAGGGGAGCTTTTATCTTGAATGAAACGAAAGCTTAAAAGAGACAGGGTGATACGATGAAGAAGTACACACTAATAGCGACGGCGCCGATGGGAATCGAAGCGATCGTCGCCAAAGAAGTGCGTGATTTAGGTTATGAATGCAAAGTAGACAACGGAAAAGTCATTTTTGAAGGAGATGCGCTTGCGATCTGCCGCGCTAACTTATGGCTGCGGACGGCTGACCGCATTAAAGTACAGGTCGCCGAGTTTCAGGCGAAAACGTTTGATGAGCTGTTTGAAAAAACAAAAGCGATTGACTGGCGCGCGTACATTCCGGAAAACGCAAAGTTCCCCGTTATCGGAAAATCCGTGAAATCAGTGCTTGCCAGTGTGCCTGACTGCCAGCGGATCGTCAAAAAGGCGATAGCGGAAAAGCTGAAACTGCAATCAGGAAAACAAAATGAATGGATTGAAGAAACGGGCCCCGAGTATAAGGTGGAGATTTCCCTTTTAAAAGATAAAGCCGTGCTTACACTGGATTCATCAGGAACAGGCCTTCACAAACGGGGATACAGGGTTGATCAGGGAGGAGCTCCGATTAAAGAGACGCTCGCTGCCGCGTTAATTCAGTTAACCAACTGGACGCCTGACCGTCCGTTCGTCGATCCGTTCTGCGGTTCCGGCACGATCGCCATTGAAGCCGCTTTAATCGGACAAAACATTGCTCCCGGTTTTAACCGTGATTTTGTTTCAGAAGACTGGGAATGGATCGGAAAAGAACTGTGGGACAAGGCGCGTCTTGAAGTGGAAGAAAAGGCGAACTATGATCAGCCGCTGCAGATCTTTGCCAGTGACGTGGATCACCGGATGGTAAACATCGCCAAAGAAAACGCAGAAGAAGCGGGACTCGGTGACCTGATCGAATGCAAGCAAATGCGGGTGCAGGATTTTACGACGAAACTCGAATACGGCGTAATCGTCGGAAACCCTCCGTACGGCGAACGGCTCGGCGAAAAAAGGGAAGTCGAGCAGATGTATAAAGAAATGGGCCGGGCATTTGAATCTCTTGATACATGGTCTGTCTACATGTTGACGTCAAATGAACAATTTGAAGAGGTCTACGGAAGAAAAGCAACCAAAAAACGGAAGCTCTTTAACGGTTTTATCAAAACGGATTATTATCAGTACTGGGCTAAAGTGCGGCCGCAACGGAAAAAGCCGCAACAAAGAGAAGACGCCTGAAACAGCGTCTTCTCCGGCATCTTTACGTTTTATTCTGCCATTACCAGCGGTGCGCTTTTGCGTTGCTCCGTAAAATAATGTTGGTCTGGGACATTTCGGTGTGGCCGTTCACTTGCGATTTAGAGCGTTTCGGCCGCGTCCAATTGTGATGAAACAATTCAGAATGCTGATCTAATCGATCTTTATAACTCATGTAACCATCACTCCCGGATAGAATAATTTTGTGAAGATGGATATTCGATCGAATATCTGTTGTAGTTTGTGCAGGTCAGGTGCGGATCATTCAGAATGGCATGTATAGAAAGTGAAGCATCGGCATAGAATGATGATTATTTCTATTTGAGAGGTGATCTATTTTATGCTGAACAGCGAGCACTTCAGTAAAATACAAAAGGCGTTAGACGCAACTGCTTTCCGGCTGGAGGAAGCCGGAGCGGAGTTCGGTCCTTCCGCCATGACACACGCACAGGAAGAACTTGAAAATGCGGTAAAACATACACATTCAACAGACCATCCGTTCCTATGTACACATATCATTAACCGGAAATGATAATGGCAAAAACTTGGCGAGGCCAAGTTTTTTTGTTGTATTGAAAAGGGTTAAATGATATTATAGATGGTCTGAATGCCGAATAGTTAGGGGTTGGAGTTGGGTGACAACATCACGTTTGCCTTTTGCTTTAACAAAAGAAAAGAATTTTTACGAAGAATTGAACAATTGGATTGGTGACGTGTTTTACGATATCCTTCCCGAGAAAGGCTTTGACCTTCGGGATGAGCAGGTATTTATGGCGTTTCAGCTTGAACGGGCATTTAAAGAGAAAAAGGTCATGTTCGCTGAGGCAGGAGTCGGTACGGGGAAAACGCTGGTATATCTGCTGTTTGCCATCAGCTATGCCAGATATACGGGGAAACCGGCCATTATCGCCTGCGCCGATGAAACGTTAATTGAACAGCTTGTCAAAAAAGAAGGCGACATTTCCAAGCTGACAGAACATTTGGATCTGCAGATTGATACACGGCTGTCCAAATCCCATGAGCAGTATTTGTGTCTGAAAAAGCTTGAGAAAACGATACAGCGTTCTGATGATGAAAAGTGGCTGGATCTTTATGAGTCGCTGCCTTCATTCGTACACGAGTCACAAGCGATGCAGCGCTTTTATCCGTACGGCGACCGCAAACAGTACGCTGATTTGACAAATGAAGAGTGGGCAGGCGTCAGCTATGATTCCTTCCAAGATTGTTTAACATGTGATATGAGACATAGATGCGGTTTAACACTTTCAAGAGATCATTACAGAAAATCAACGGATCTGATTGTTTGCTCCCATGATTTCTACATGGAGCATGTATGGACGGAAGAATCACGCAAAAGGGAAGGACAGCTGCCGCTTTTGCCGGATCACAGCGCCGTCGTGTTTGATGAAGGACATCTGCTGGAATTCGCCGCGCAAAAAGCGTTAACGTATCGTGTGAAGCAGTCGACGCTTGAGCTGTTTTTAGAGCGTCTGCTTCAAAATGATATCAGAGAGGAATTCGCCGAACTGATTGAAGATGCCCTTGCCGCAAACGATGAGTTTTTCTATGTGCTGTCAGAGGAATCGAAGGAAATCGCCGGCTCTCACCGATTGGACATCCAAAACGACCAGCGTGTTAAGCGTGCGGCTGACGAACTGTGCCGTCTGCTCGATAAAATCGGCGAGGCGCTCGTATTTGAATCGGAAATGTATACGATCGATAAGTACGAGCTGTCAGTTGTAGAAGAATACGTCGAACAAATGGCATATTCGCTGTCGCTGTATCAAAAGGATGCCATCAGCTGGCTTGAAACGCGGGATACAGACTCAACGTTTGTCGTTATGCCGAGAACAGTAGCCGAAGTTTTGGGAGAAAAGGTCTTTTCTAAAAAGATCCCTTATATTTTCTCATCGGCCACTCTTTCTGAGGGCGGTTCATTTGATTATATCGCTGACAGCCTCGGAATCCGTGATCCTTTATCATTCACCGTTGAATCTCCGTACGATTACGAGGAGCAAATGTCTGTTGCGCTTCACGGTGACATGACGTCTGAGCAGAAAACAGCCGAAACGATTGAAACCATTAAGAAGAATGAAGGACGCACCCTCGTTCTTTTCCCTTCCTTTGAAGACATGAAGGAATTTAAAGAACAGGCTGCCGCGTGGGAGCTGCCGTATCCGATATACTACGAAGGTGACGAAGAGATCAGCAGTCTGGTCGAAAAATTCCAGCGGGATGAAGAATCCGTGCTTTGTTCCGTCCACTTATGGGAAGGTCTTGACATTCCCGGTGACTCGCTCCGGAATGTGACCATTTGGGCATTGCCGTATCCGCCTCATGATCCCGTGTTTACCGCAAAGCGGAATGGAGCGAAAAAAGATCCGTTTGAGGAAGTTGATCTGCCGTACATGCTCTTAAGAGTCCGGCAGGGAATCGGCCGCCTCATCCGTTCTAATCAGGACAGCGGAACCATATCCATTTATGCGGGCGGAGAAAGTGAGCGGGTCTTGGCCGAAGTCAAAAAGGTTTTGCCTGTTACACCGAAAATCGTATAAAAACAAAAGCTGCAGGATTCTTATCCTGCGGCTTTTTTAAATCCGGGAAGTTGACTTTATCACGGCGTTCCATTAGCCTGTAATTGATAGTGAAAAGGGAGGGGAACGGATATGGATTTACATACATATGAAAAAGAGTTTTTTGATCTGTTAAAAAGGGTGTCCCACTATGAAGAAGCCATTGCGCTTATGCACTGGGACTTAAGAACGGGAGCCCCGAAAAAAGGCTCTGATGACCGGGCGGAAAGCATCGGACAGCTGTCGGCTGACGTTTTTCAAATCCAGATATCCGACCGGATGAAAGAGCTGATCGACATCCTTCTCGCACATGCAGAAGAGCTGCCTGAAGATACAGTGAAAGCGGCGCAACTTGCGAAAAAAGATTATGATCATAATAAAAAAATTCCTGAAGATGAGTATAAAGAATATGTCATTTTAACATCGAAAGCTGAAACGGCTTGGGAGGATGCAAAGGCTGCCTCTGATTTTTCTATGTTTGCTCCGTACCTTGAGAAGCTGATTAATTTTAATAAGCGGTTTATTTCGTATTGGGGTTATGAAGATCATCCATACAACGCATTGCTCGATATTTTCGAACCGGGTGTTACGGTAAAGGTGCTGGATCAGCTGTTTTCTGAATTGAAGGAAGCGATTATTCCGCTTATCAAAAAAGTGACGGAATCCGGCAATAAACCGGACACTTCCTTTATAACGAAAACGTTTTCGAAAGAACAACAAAGAGCCCTCTCCTTGTATTTCTTAAAAGAGTTCGGGTATGATTTTGACGGCGGCCGCCTGGACGAGACGGTGCATCCGTTTGCGACGACAATCAACCGGGGCGATGTGCGGGTGACGACCAGATATGACGAAAACGATTTCCGCACGGCAATTTTCGGAACGATTCATGAATGCGGGCATGCGATCTACGAGCAGAATATTGACGAAGCGTTGAGCGGAACGAACTTATCTGACGGTGCATCCATGGGAATTCATGAATCCCAATCATTATTTTATGAAAACTTTATCGCCAGAAATCAACATTTCTGGACCGCCTATTATGAAAAAATGGTTGAGGCTTCGCCTGATCAATTTCAAGATGTGAAAAGAGAGGACTTTGTACGCGCCGTAAATGAGGCGAAACCGACATTTATCCGAATTGAAGCCGATGAGCTGACATATCCGCTTCATATTATTATCCGTTATGAAATTGAAAAAGCGATTTTCAGCAATGAAGTGACAGTGGAAGAACTGCCTGCATTGTGGAATCAAAAATATCATGATTATTTAGGCATTACGCCGCCATCTGACGCAAAAGGCATTTTGCAGGACGTACATTGGGCGGGCGGCGATTTCGGCTATTTCCCTTCCTATGCGCTCGGATATATGTATGCGGCACAGCTGAAGTATACCATGCTTGAGGATCTGCCTGAATTTGACCAATTAATAGAACGGGGCGATTTTGAGCCGATCAAACAATGGCTGACAGAAAAGGTTCATCAGCACGGAAGACGCAAAATGCCGCTTGACATCATAAAAGATGCAACGGGAGAAGAGCTGAACGTTCAATATCTCATTGAGTATCTCGTCGGCAAATATTCAAATTTATATTTATAAACGAAACGCCCGGCATACACCGGGTGTTTTTCTAAAAATTCTAAAAACACGAATAATCGAAAACCAATTCTTTGTAAAAGTTCGGAAATATTCAAATTTCACTATGCAAAAGAAGTGTATCTTGTTATAATTTGATTAATATCATACGAACACTCATATAATCGCGTGGATATGGCACGCAAGTTTCTACCGGTCACCGTAAATGTCCGACTATGAGTGAGCAATGGAACGGCTTTATTCGGCCGTTGCGTGTAGATCATTCGGCATTGCTTGCTCTTTTTATTGAGAGCGGGCAATGCTTTTTTATTTTTTTATAAGCGGGGGTAATCATTGTGGAAGCATTAAAACGAAAAATAGCAGAAGACGGAATTGTTCTTTCTGATCAAGTGCTGAAAGTGGATTCTTTTTTAAACCATCAAATTGATCCGGTTCTCATGCAGCAGATCGGCCGGGAATTTGCGCGCCGTTTTGAAAAAGACGAGATAACCAAAATCGTCACAATTGAATCTTCGGGCATTGCCCCTGCGGTGATGGCCGGCCTTGAACTCGGCGTTCCCGTCATCTTTGCGAGAAAAAGGAAGTCTCTCACATTAACGGATGATCTGCTGACGGCATCCGTCTATTCTTTCACGAAAAAAACAGAAAGTCAGATTGCAATCTCCGGAAATCATCTGTCGAAAGATGACCGCGTGTTAATCATTGACGACTTTTTAGCGAACGGACAGGCGGCAGAAGGACTTTTATCCATTGTAAAACAAGCAGGCGCAGCGGTTTGCGGGATCGGAATCGTCATTGAAAAGTCATTTCAGCCGGGAAGAGATGAGCTGGTGAAAAAAGGATGCCGGGTCGAATCACTGGCGAGAATTCAATCGCTTGAAGACGGAAAAGTGACATTTGTACAGGAGGTCCGTTCATGAAAAACGGCTATGCCAAAACACTTTCACTCGGTATCCAGCACGTGCTTGCCATGTATGCCGGCGCCGTCGTCGTTCCTTTAATTGTAGGAGCGGCATTGGGACTGAACGCAGAACAGCTGACATATCTCGTATCAATTGACATTTTTATGTGCGGGGCGGCTACGCTGCTTCAAGTATGGAGGAATAAATGTTTCGGCATCGGCTTGCCCGTTGTGCTCGGCTGTACGTTCACCGCGGTAGCGCCGATTATTTCCATCGGTAAGGAGTACGGGATTTCAGCCATTTACGGAAGCATTTTGGCATCGGGTCTGCTTGTCATTCTGCTGTCGTTTTTCTTCGGCAAGCTCGTATCCTTTTTCCCGCCTGTCGTAACCGGATCTGTCGTGACGATTATCGGGATGACCTTAATGCCGGTCGCGATGAATCATATTGCCGGCGGGGAAGGCAGCAAGGATTTCGGTGATCCGGCTAACCTTGCCCTCGGATTTACGGTGCTCGTCATCATCGTGCTGCTTTATCGGTTTACAAAAGGATTTTTGAAATCCATTTCGATTTTAATCGGCATTGTCATCGGGACGGCCATCGCATATTTTATGGGAAAAGTGCAATTTGACAATGTGGCGAATGCTGATGCCATTCAAATGATTAAACCGTTTTACTTCGGGACGCCGACATTTCATGCGGCACCGATTATTACGATGTCCATCGTTGCCATTGTCAGCCTTGTTGAGTCAACCGGCGTCTATTTCGCTCTCGGTGATCTGACAAACCGGCGCCTGTCTGAACGTGATTTAGCAAAAGGCTACCGTGCGGAAGGCCTGGCGGTATTCATCAGCGGCATTTTTAATGCTTTTCCGTACACGGCTTATTCCCAAAACGTCGGCCTCGTGCAGCTGACGGGAATTAAGAAAAACGCGGTTATCGGTGTCACGGGCGCACTTTTAATGCTGTTCGGCCTTTTTCCGAAAATCGCAGCCTTCACGACCATCATCCCGTCTTCCGTACTGGGAGGCGCGATGGTGGCCATGTTCGGCATGGTCATCTCCTACGGCATTAAAATGCTCAGTCAAATTGACTTTAAAAAGCAGGAAAACCTTCTGATTGTCGCGTGTTCGGTCGGATTGGGACTCGGTGTAACCGTCGTTCCCGATATGTTTAAGCACCTGCCGTCTTACTTAAATCTGCTGACCACAAACGGAATCGTCGCCGGAAGCTTTACCGCCGTCCTTTTGAATATTATTTATAATATGATTCCTAAAACGAAAAAAACCCTTGATGTGACAAGGGTTCAAGAGGGTTAGTTATCCGTTCTTCTTTAAAATAACATCTTATTTTATCCAGATCGAGGATGCTTCCGAAAGTTGATGAACTTTTTGCGAGGCATTCTCTTTTTTTATTAGTTTCATTGTTTGAAAAGAAACAAATTGAGTGATGAGGCATCCGCCTTATTTCGCCGAAAAACCGTCCCGGACTATATGTACGTGAACGAGTATCTTGTGCACGGATCCTTACAAATGAGAGTGAAAAGAAGGGAAAGCCCCTTTTTTTAATTAATCCATCCTTCAAAAGTTGCGCGATAGAACCCTTCGATTATCTCTACTTTCTTAAGGTAATATGTAACACCATTCTTAACAGTTGTATTTGGGATATCCCATCTATGAAGGTAATCTATTGTAAAAGAATCTTTGGTCGCTTGTGTCGAAATTTTTGTTTGAGTTGAGTCGCTATTTGTATGACCAGGGCTAGATGCAAAAGCAGGGGCAGCGGAAACGAGTAAAGCGAGAGACAAGGCAGAACCAGTTAAAACTTTTTTTAATTTCATTTTGAACACTCCTTTGTTTTTTAATACACTTGTATTATTACATACAATACAAAAATAACCAAGGGTTTTTTTGTTAATATTTTGTGAGCGTGAATGTAGTTAGGGGCAGTCCTTTCATTCACTATTGCGGCTTATTTCAGAATATTGATAAGTATATAGAGAAAAAGAGTTGAATATTGCTGGCTTCTGGTGAGCTGCAGCTTTTGAGTGCTTGCTTTTAGCTATTCCAGCGCTTTTCCAACGGGGAAGGTGCGATATGAAATTTAACACTGAAACAATTGTACAAAAGTAAAATCTTTATTTAAAATGTTATAAATACGAATTTTCAATATAGGAGGTTATCTGATGGCAGAAAAGAAAAAAGCTTTAATCATTGTGGATGTACAAAAAGCCTTTGATGATAAAAAGTGGGGAGAACGAAATAACGTAAAGGCGGAAGAAAATATCAGCAAAATACTGAAATTATGGAGAGAAAAAGGATGGACAGTCATATACATACAACATATTTCTGATAAACCTGGTTCTTTATTTTATCCAAAAAATGAGGGGGTTGCTATAAAGGAAATCGTTAAACCTATGGATAAAGAAGTCATTATAACCAAGAAAGTAAACAGCAGCTTTATTGGGACTAATCTAGAAGAGCTTTTAAAAGCAAATGATATAACAACTGTCGTAATCACTGGCTTGACTACGCCGCACTGTGTTTCAACAACCACAAGGATGAGCGGTAATTTAGGATTTGATACATACCTGATTTCAGATGCAACAGCAGCCTTTGGAATGAGAGACCAAAATGATACATATTATGATGCAGAGACTATTCACAATATATCTCTGGCCACGTTGCATGATGAATTTGCCACAATATTAACGACTGATCAATTAATCAATGATTTTATAAAAACAAACTGATTAACATTATGGCTAAGGCCGGCGGTAGGGATAGGCGGCTGAAAAGCATATTCAGGCGCATACAAGGACCTCTTCGGAAAATACGGGGGTTGCCGACTCTTTTTCATCGTCGCAATATCAATTTTAAAAAGGCATCTGCTTCAGATGCTTTTTTTTGTTTCTTGTAAACCGGTTTCGGTAAAAAATGATCGGCGGTTAACGGTCTGATTCGGCTTCGGTTTGAATAACAAAAGGCTTTACTAATCAGCGAATTATTCAGTGCTGAGTCTGGTGTTTTTTGATTTCCTCGAATAGATTGGCTTGATCATCTTTTTGAGGCTGAGGCTCTTTGTTATGACATTTTGGATCGATCACATTTTTAAGGTCTTTGATGGTTAAAGGCTTACAGTCATCTTTTAATTCGTAGCCTAATTGTCCATTAGCTTCTAAAGTGGCATATTTAATTGTGTTTATATTTGAAATGCCAAGAAGTCTTAAACGCATTTCGAGTTGATCTGCTGTCAGTCTCAGCTTCTTTAAGTTTTCTATATTGAGTTGGCCGTCTTCTATAACGAATTTAGATTTTCCGGTTAAAAAAATTCAATCCAGTTTACTTTTACTTGAAACCATTCCATCATAATCAAAGCGCTAGAAAGAATAGACGCAGCGATTAATGTTTTCACTGGTTTCTACAATGGGATGAACGATAATCGTACCGATTGACATCATCACCATTGTCTGTGCGATGGTCATTTGTGCAATGGATTTTCTCCCTGAAATTCTCAGTAAAATCATTCCGAATGCAATTATAATTAATTCTTCCCAGCAAATCTCATGTTATCACCCTGGATTGTGTTTTATCAAAAATAAAAGAGCAAGTAAGAGGTTTTATGGGGTACTTGCTTACGAAGAATTATTGCCCTTACATTTGATAACTAAAGAGGGGAGGAAAAACATTCCATGGCCTTTTGTTTACGTCAGCATATATCAAGAATAGAGTTACCTTAACATGAGCTGGGGAACTCAAGCGTCCATAGAAATGTTCTGAAGGATCTGGATTGATTCTTCGTAAAGAGTTGAGGCTCGGCTTTTGGATAGACATGTGATTCACTAAAGTGCTGCAGGATCCGATCAAAAAACCTATGGCAGGAGAGAATTTTAGATTATGTGTTTTTGCGTCTAAAAGCAGAAAACAGTACGACTGATAATGATCATCGGGTGAAATGAAATTACGCACCTAGGTGCCGTATGTTGGATCAATTATAAAAGGAAGTGAAACTAGAAAAAGGGGCAAAGCCCCTTCATATTAGTAACAGCGCTCATCATTCCCATACCAGATTCCGTTCCGGAAAGAAACTCCTTTTAGATACCAATTGTTGATATCGTCCAGCAGTTGCAAAAGCAGAAGGTGCTGATACAAGTAGAGCAAGAGATAATTCAGAATCTGTCACAATTTTTAATTTTGACACTTTTTAGGTACATGTTAGCAATCATTTATTCTCTTATCGGCACGGTAACATACGGATTATTTTTAGTTGTTGCTTAGAACAAACATTCCGCGTCATGAAAAATCAGCTTTTGTAGACGGCTGTCCAAGTGCCATCAGCACCATGGAAGGTGATGTTGTCTAAATAATAGGTGATTCCATTCCGGTAAATTGAAGTAGGATAATCAGGGCCGGAACCATTAAGTATGAACGTCGCCAAAGCAGATACTTCCTTCGTTTTACTTTCTGCAGAAGGTGTATCAGCAGGACCTGCGGCAAAAGCAGGGGCGGCAGAACAGAGTAAAGCGAGTGATAGGGCTGAGCCGGCTAAAGCTTTTTTCATTTTCATTGTAAACACTCCTTTTCTTTTTTTGATACAACTGTATTATTACATATTATGTTAAATATGTACATGTTTATCTTTGTTAATTTTTTGTGAACAAACAGATAATCTATTTAAACGCAGAGATGAAATAAGTATGATGATGAAGCAATTATCATCTATAAATATAAGATCAGAAAGTGGCTGATTTTCTCAAAAATCATCTGCTCTTGCGAAATGAGGAGTTGCATGACATTTACGGAACGGGCCGTAGCCATTATCAAACAGATTCCTGAAGGAAAAGTGATGACGTATGGTCAAATTGCCGATCTTGCGGGAAGTCCGCGGGGAGCGAGGCAGGTTGTGAGGATTCTTCACTCCATGAGTAAAAAGCATCGTCTTCCTTGGCACAGGGTCATCAATGCAAAGGGCGAAATCGGATTGAGAGACGAAGAGATGTTTTCTGTACAGAAGCTGTCTCTTGAAGCTGAGGGGGTAGCGGTCACGTCAGACGGACGGATCGATCTCAATTTATACGTATATGATCCGAATATGTAAAAAAACCTGCCATATATCGGCAGGTTTTTCAGTTATATGCTTTGAGCCGGCCAGAAAGGTTTTGCCGGATATAAGGCCATTCCTCCCGAAGGATGGAGTAGTAGGCGGTATCTCTGAGGCCGCCGTCGACAGCCGGAATGTGTGCGCGGCGGATCCCTTCAAATTGGGCTCCGATCCGCAAAATCGCAGTCCGTGAGCGTTGGTTGCGAACGTCGGTTTTTAGCGTCACCCTGACAGCTTGCCACACGTCAAACGCATGGGTCAGCAACAGAAGTTTACATTCCGTATTGACACCGGTCCGCTGCACGGCAGAGGCATACCATGTGCTGCCGATCTCACACACTTCCGGAGCTGCGTCCGCCGGCCGCGTAAACACTTTCACATCCATAAACCGCGTGCTTCCGACGATTCGGTCTGTTTCAAGACTCCGTACTGCAAATGGCAATGCAAGTCCTTTTTCATAATCGGAAAGCGCGCGCTCAATATAACGCTTTGTTTCTTCGATTCCGTCAGGAACATGGGTGTAAGCGTAAGTCGTCCTATTTTCTGAACCAGCGTCACAGAGTGCCTGAGTGTGATCAATCGCCAGCGGCTCTAACTGAACGAGTGATCCTTTAAGAATGACAGGCTTCAGCATTCCTATCACAACCTTTTTTTATGAATGGATTAAGTATAGTCGAAGAGTTTCTTATTCAAAAGGGCCAATTTCCTATTAAAATGGCGGGTCAGTGAAATCCTCGATTCAAACTTATGCATACATTCAGGAAAAAAGCGGAAACCTTTATGTAAAGAGGTGATGGTCATGGCATATGTGTTATCTGTCGGAACGAGCATTCCGAAGTATCATGTCTCGCAAGAAACGGCGGCGGATTTTGCGAGAGGGATGTTTGCCGATTCATTTAAGGATATTGATCGGCTGTTAAAAGCCTTTCAAAACGGCGAAATTGAATCAAGGCAGTTTGTCCGGCCGATTGAATGGTATAAAACGGCACGGGGTTTTTCAGAAAAAAACCGGCTGTATACGGAAGAAACCGTAAAGCACAGTGCGGATGCGGCACTTGATTGTTTAACAAACCCGGATTGTTTAACAAATCCCTTTCCATATGAAAAAGTCGATGCGATCTTTTTTATTTCCAGCACCGGGCTTTCAACACCCAGCATTGAAGCGAAAGTGATGAATCAGCTACCGTTTTCTGCGAAAACAAAACGGATACCGATCTGGGGTTTAGGATGCGCGGGCGGAGCGGCCGGCCTGTCCAGGGCGTACGAATACTGCCGCGCGTATCCTGAAGCATACGTGCTTGTCATCGCGGCTGAACTCTGCAGTTTAACGTTTCAGCCTAACGACAAGTCAAAAAGCAACTTAATCGGAACTTCTCTGTTTGCGGACGGAATTGCCGCAGTACTAATCGGAGGAGAAAAGGCGAACCGAAACGACGTCAAACAGCCGCTTCTTCCGCGGATATTCGCCACTCAATCGGTGATGATGCCGGATGCGGAAGATGTGATGGGCTGGGAATTCACCGACAGCGGTTTTCAAGTCATTTTTTCAAGAGACATTCCCACCCTGGTTTCACAGTGGCTGAAGGACAATGTTGATGAATTTTTATTTGCATATGGCGTCAGTCCTCACGACATTAAAACCTTTCTTGCCCATCCAGGCGGGAAAAAGGTCATTGACGCCTATTTAACGAGTCTTTCAATGGACACCGGGCAGCTTGCGGCATCTCGGAAGGTGCTGCAAAAACACGGGAACATGTCTTCCGCAACTATTTTTCATGTGATAAAAGAACAGTTGCTCCGCGGACGGCAGAAAGAAAACGAAAAAGGGTTGATCGGCGCTCTCGGGCCGGGATTTTCGTCTGAGCTTTTGCTGTTCAGCTGGGAAAAGGGGGCTTCTTAATGTTTTGGCTGTTTATCATGCTGCTTGCGGCCCAGCGGATTGCGGAGATGATCGTGGCCCGGCGCAATGAGCAAAAGGTGAAAAAGCAAGGCGCAGTCGAATACGGAGAAGGACATTATCCCTTTCTCGTCCTGATGCACGTGCTCTTTTTCGTCTCTCTTACAGCTGAGGTGGCGGCGTTTCAAAAAACGCTTTCTCCAAGGTGGGCCGCCATTATATGTATTATTTTATTTGTACAGGGGATCAGGTATTGGGCGCTATTATCATTAGGGCGGTATTGGAATACGAAAATCCTTGTCGTGCCGGATGCGGAGCTTGTCAGAAAGGGGCCGTACAGGTGGATGAAGCACCCGAACTACGCGGTCGTCATCTTAGAATTTATTTTTCTGCCGCTGTTATACGGAGCGTATTGGACACTGTTTCTCTTTTCGATTCTCAATGCCTGCATGCTCACTGTGAGGATTCGCGCCGAAGAGAAAGCGCTAGAAGAAAACACCGCAAAATAGAGATTGAAAATCATTCTCACTCATGATAAGATGTAAATATGAAAATGATTCTCATTCAAGGTGGTGCCGAAAATGACAATGTTATTTTTATTTGCAGCCGTTTGTACATACAGTGTTTTAATTGGTTTCGTATTGAAAAAAGTTTCGAATAAATCGATGTCTTCTTAAACATCTGCGGTTTTTCCTGCCGCGGGTGTTTTTTCTTTATCAGCTGCCGATATCGGCGGCTTTTTTGCGTTTCCTGAAGAAAAGTGAGCCATTCTTGTGTAAAATGGGGGAGAGGTTTTTTTCAGAGCTTTCTAAAAATGAAAAACGTCATTTGATGCGACAGACACAAAGGGGTAAAGACACATGACAGAAGAAGAACGCCATAACAGGGAGATTTTCAGCAGAACGGGTGCCTTATACGCACAATTTTTGGATCATCAGGATGAAAAACGGGCCGATCAGCTCGCGGCCATTATGAAAAAAGCGGCTGATGAAGAGGTTTATATCGCGTTTACCGGGCATTATTCGGCCGGAAAGTCCTCTTTATTAAACACATTGCTCGGTGAAGACATACTGCCGACAAGCCCGATTCCCACAAGCGCCAACCTCGTTGTCATTCGGCACGGTGAAGATAAAGTCGTGCTTCATACGACGGGGGGGGCTTATGCAGAAATTAAAGGAAGTTACGATAAAGAACAAGTGCAGCAATTCTGTAAAGACGGTGAGCAAATTGAAACGGTGGAAGTCTATGCCGGCTTTAAGGAGTCAGAGCCTTATGCGGCCTACATTGACACACCGGGAATTGATTCGACGGACGAAGCGCACTTTTTATCTGCCGCTTCGGTTCTCCATCAGGCTGATGCTTTATTTTACGTCGTTCATTATAATCACGTTCATTCAGAAGAAAATATGCTGTTTCTCAGCTCCATCAAAGACCGTATTCCGAATTTGTTTCTGATCGTCAACCAAATTGATAGGCATGATGAAACCGAAACGAAGTTTGAAGAGTACCGCAGGCAGGTGGAAGATATGCTTGAAGGCGCAGGAATACCGAAAGAATCGCTTTTCTTTACGTCTGTCACTGAGCCTGACCATCCTTTAAACGGCATGGAACAGCTGAAAAAACATCTGCAGAAGCTGAAACAGCAGGCAAAAACAAATTTATGGTCCTTAACGGAGAGAAAAGTTGCACACTTAGTCAAAGAGCATACAGAGATGCTCGTAAAAGATGATAAAAACGGCAGCGGAGAGCAGTTTGACAAACAAGAAGCACTTGTCCGTTCTGTTGAAGATGAGCTTAAAAAAGCCGTTCAACAGGCTGAAATAGCAGAGAAAGACATCAGAAAAGACGTGCAGAACATATTGCAAAACGCTAATCTGACACCCTTTGAGATGAGGGAGCTTGCATCTGCTTATATTGAATCACAGCAGCCCTCATTTAAAACCGGATTATTCTTTTCAAAAGCGAAAACGGCTTCGGAAAAAGAAAGAAGGCATGCTGAATTTTTTGCCGATATTAAAAAAAGAACGGAAGGGGAAGCGGATTGGCATATTATCGACACATTTACGAAAGCGGCCAAGCGGTATGAAGCGGATTCGGACGAACTGATCAAGAAAATCCAGGCGTACCGCACACCGCTTTCTGATGATATCACCGCTCAGGCCCTTAAGCAGGGAGCGGCCTTTTCATCTGAATACGTATTAACTTATACGAAAGACCTCGCTGAAATGATCAGAAGGGAAGCCAAAAGACAGACAGCGGAACTCATTGAGGAGCTGACCGCTTATGTTCAGACAAAAAACGGACCGCTCATTGAGAACTTGAAAAACCGGCTCGAAAAAGAAAAGAAAATAAGGGATGAGCTCGCGCAATCGGCAAAAGAAGAACGCAATGCCTTGGAAAAAGCAGCCCGCGTCCGCGCTTTGTGGGAAGAAGAATTGACCTGTGATACGGGAAGCGGCGACTGGTATACGCGAAAAAAACGCCTTGCGAAAGTGCCCGTCCAAAAAGAGAAACCAAAAGAGGCTGTACAGCATGAAGTAAGCAAGCCCGAAAAAAATGCGATGAAGGAACTCCCTATAAAAGAGCAGACTGATCGGTTCTATGAGCTTGCCGGGATTCTTGAATCCTCGAACATATTAGGAAAACAGGCAGAAGCCTTTCGAAGCAGGATTGAGCGGCTTGAAAACCGCCAGTTTACCTTGGCGTTATTCGGCGGATTCAGTTCCGGTAAATCATCATTTGCAAATGCGCTGGTCGGTGAATACGTGCTTCCGTCATCACCGACGCCCACAACGGCTACGATCAACAAAATAACGAAACCGCAAGACGGCAAACCGCATAAATCTGCGGAGATCGTTTTTAAAACGGAAGAGGAGCTGGATGCTGAAATGCTTCAGCTGACTGAGCTGAAAGATGCTGATGTAAAGGGGCGTTCACTGAAAGAGAGATGGAATTATGCCATTAAAAAGGGAAAAATTCCGGATGAACTCATCCCGGTGATTCAGACGATGCTGCAGGCGTTTGATGCGTATGAAGAACAGATCCGTCAAAGGCTGACACTGTCGGTGCCGGTTGAAGATTTAAAACCGTACGCAGCCGAAGAAAAAACGGCCTGCTGCGTAAAAGAAGTCACCGTGTATTATGATTCGCCTCTCACGCAAAAAGGCATCACCATTGTTGATACGCCGGGAGCAAGCAGTATAAACAAGCGCCATACGGAACTTGCCTTTCAATATATAAAAGATGCTGACGCGTTCTTTTATATGACGTACTATCAGCATTCTTTTTCAAAAGGAGACAGGTCCTTTCTGAAGAAACTCGGCCTCGTCAAAGAATCATTCGGCATGGATAAAATGTTTTTTGTCATTAACGCCGCCGATCTGGCCAAAACCGAAAGCGAACTGGAAACCGTCAAAGACTATGTCCGCTCAGAACTCTCAAAAGAGGGGATTAACCGGCCGAAATTATATCATGTCTCAAGTAAAGAAGAGCTTGCGGGTAAAAAAGCAGCTTTTTATAACAGGTTCTCTGATGTAAGAACCGGGCTTGAGCACTTTATTGAGGAAGATGTAATGAGGGCCAGCTGCGCCCAGCTGAAAACAGAGGCGGACAAATTGTGCGATATGGTGGAACAGCTTCACGAATCTCTTCACCAGTCGGCAGAAGAAAAAGAGAAAAAGAAACAGCGTCTGGAGTTCTCCTATGAAAAAGCTCTCGCTGACATTTCAAAGCGCCGTACGTCTGAGGTCATCATTCGAAAAGTGATGAAAGATACGGAAGAACAGCTCTACCACATTAAACATCGCCTGACGTTTTATGCGAATGATATGCTGAAAACCGCCTTCCATCCGGGTCTTCAAAACGGTGATTGGAAACGAAATATATCAGCGGCGCTGAATGAAGCGCTCAAGGAATTCCGTTTTGAATATATTCAAGAGCTGAAAACGCTCGATATCCGAATGACCGGTTTTATTGAGCGCCATATGACTGAGGAATGGATGGAAAACTGTCAGAAGAAGCTTATGGAAGACGGAGATTTCTCCATTTATGTGAGCGGCGAAAACGAATTTGCCGTTCAGCTGAAAGAGGTCGCTCCGGTCATTGACGTCTCGGCATTCTCACATCACGTAAAGGAAGTTAAATCACCGAAGCAGTTTTTTGAACAGAACGGAAAAGCAGCGTTTGTAGAAGGGCTCAGGCTGAGCCTGCAAAAAGTGACAGAAAAGTGGCTTGAGCAGGAGAAAGAAAGCCTTTCAGAGCGATATGCTGAGCAGGTGCGCCGTCTGCAAGAAGACATGGCGGATAAAAGCCTGTCCCAGATCCGCGAGCAGCGGGACACTTATTTACAAGGTCTTGCGGAAAATACGAGTGCAAGGGAAATTGAACACCTTTATGAAGCCGAAAAAGCATGGAAAAAGAAAGATGAAATGCTGAAAATTTAAAAATCCGGTTGGCGGGCAGATAACAGTCGTGGTAGACTAAAATGAAAAAAAGCGAGATGAAACCTTTTATGTCAGAAGTCCATAAAGCAATTTCAGCACATTCCGCAAAACAGCATCAGCACGTCAAAACATTTGTACAGCTTGATTATGAGCGTGAACAGGCCATTGAAGAAGCCATTGTAAAATGCAGACAGAATAAACCGTTCACGACAGATGCCATCAATGGCATCACCGCAAAAATGAACCAGCTGGCGAAAAAGGGCATCGTGCCGCAAAGACAATTCGTAAGTGAAGAGATGGTGAAAGAATTCGTCAGCAGACAGTAATGGATGAACCTGCCGCGTGTGTCATCAGCGCTTGCTGTACATACTATCCGTATCTTCTCTAAAGGGGGATATGACCATGGGCAGAACAAAACTGGGAAACAGAAATGCTCAGCAGAATAACAATGCCAAAAAGAAAAACGGGTTCGGACAGAAATTTGATTCTTATGCCGGCCGTGAAGCTGAAAAGCTGATGGCAAGCAATAAAAGACACGGTGAGTAAACGTGACGGCAGCATCTTCCAAATGGGGGGATGCTGTTTTTTTACCGCCTTCTTTGGTAAAATAGGAACATTGAATAAAAAAGGAGTTTCGATATATGAATAATAAATTACTGCTCGTTGACGGCATGGCGCTTTTGTTCCGCTCGTTTTTCGCGACGGCCGTTCATCGCAATTTTATGATAAATGAAAACGGAATTCCCACAAACGGAGTCAACGGTTTTTTAAAGCATCTTATTACGGCTGTTGATACGTTTCAGCCCACACATGTCGTCTGCTGCTGGGATATGGGAAGCAAAACGTACCGCAATGATTTGTTTCAAGATTATAAGGCCAACAGAAGCGAACCGCCGCTAGAGCTGATTCCGCAATTTGATCTAGCGAAAGAAGCAGCGCGAGAGCTCGGTTTTTTAAACATCGGCATAAAAGGCTATGAGGCGGATGACTGTATCGGTACGCTTTCTGCCCTATTTTCCGGGGAAGCGGAAATTACGATTGTAACGGGTGATAAAGATCTGCTTCAATTGCTGAATCATCAAGTTCAAGTAGCGCTGCTGCAAAAGGGTATCGGTAATTATAAGGTATATACAGATGAGATATTCAGAGAAGAAACGGGAGTTCCTCCAAAAGCGCTGATTGACATTAAGGCGCTGATGGGAGACACGAGCGATAACTATCCCGGCGTTAAAGGGATCGGGGAAAAAACGGCGTACAAGCTGATCCGTGAATATCAAAACATAGACCGGTTATTAGAAAGCCTCGCTCTCTTGCCGAAGGGCCAGCAAACGAAAATTCAGCAAAGCTTGAAAGAATTGGAGATGTCAAGGCAGCTTGCTGAAATACATTGCGAGGTGCCGTTAGTCTGTACGCTGGAAGAAGCGCTTTTTTCATTAAAGATGGAAGAGGCGGCATTAATGCTCAGACGTCATCAGATAAAAGGAATTGAAAGGATGCTCGAAAAGCTGAACGCCAGAGAGATCAGCTGATCCCTCTAGCGTTTTGTATTGCTTTTTTTTGCGTTGTTTTCAAGGGCTGATTTCGGGTCTTTATGCGCATTTCCTTCCATATTTCCCTGAGGATTCACGCCCCCGGTCAGCCGGCCTTTATTTTCTTTTCTCATAGCTGTTCACCTCATTTGTAGGATGAACAGTGAGACGCAATTTCATTCCGGTTATTTATTCAGCCGAATCGCTTTTTTTGCAAGCTGATCGGCTGTTTGGTTTTGTCTGCCGGGAATCCACTTAATGAAAAACAATGGAAATCCGGCCTTTAAGCGGATGATTTCGTCAACAAACGGCTGGAAAGCCTTGTTTTTAACCGCTTCAAGATCTGCGGCCCGCTCCACGATATCCGAATCCGTCCGGAATGACACGGACTCAAATCCGCGGGCGGCACACAGCTTCATTCCTTCAATTAAAGCGAGAAATTCAGCTTCCTGATTTGAATGGTCGCCGATCGGAATTGAGAAAGATTCTGTTTTCCCGTCATGTTTAATAAAAATACCGATACCGGACGGGCCCGGGTTTCCGGCGCTTGCACCGTCCACGTAAATTTCAGCGGGCATCATCCGTCACTCTCCCTTCGGTGTCATTCGTTTTGCCGCATACGCATAAGGGACAGAAATGAGTGATACCGCAAATTTAATCAGGTAAGTTGAAATGAAGATGCTGAACCATACGCCCGCGGAATAAACGCCGATAAAGGCCACGGCAGTGAAGATAAATGTATCCAGCAGCTGGCTGAGCGCCGTGCTTCCGCTGTTTCTGAGCCAGAGAAGCCTGTCTGAAGGAAAGATTCTCCGAATGGCTGAATATACATAAACATCTATCGTTTGGCTGAAAATAAAAGCCAAGAGGCTCCCGAGCGCAACACGCGGCAGAAAACCGAAAATCGTCTCAAGGGCAGGCTGTGCGATATCTGACGCAGCCGGTTTATATAAAAGAGCCCCCTGCATGGCGCATGTCAAAGCGAGCAGAGTGGAAAACCCGAGCCAGACGGCTTTGCGCGCTTCCTTGGGACCGTATTTTTCATTCAGCACATCCGTTGCGAAGAAAACGGTGCCGTACATGATATTTCCCAGTGTCGCCGTAAGCCCGAACAGCTCGACTGTTTTGACAACCTGCAAGTTGGCGCACACCGTGGCGAAACCGATCCATACGAATAGGCCCGTTTTGCCAAATCCTTTATAAAACAGAAGAACAATGATAAAATGAATGACCGCAAATAAGATCCATAACACATCGTTAAACAAAACCTGCTGACTTCCTTTCAATTTGAGAATGGTTTGATTATAGCACACGCCCGTCAACTAATGAATGGTAAGGTGATTTCAATGAATCTAAAGCCGTATATCGAAATAGAAGCAAAAGGAACAGGCCCTGTCGCGTTTTTTTCCGAAGATTGGCTGACCGTTCCGAAAGCGCGCATGCTTGCAAGAGAAGTCAGCCGCTTTCCTTATATAAAAGACATTTATTTTGAGGATGAAAAAGGCGCGAGCTGGACGCTTAAAGAATTAGAAAAGCTTACTGAAGAGCTTGCGCACGAACCTGACGACATTACAGTGTATTTCGACGGCGGCTTTGACAAAACAAGCGGACGCGCCGGACTCGGAATTGTCGTGTATTATTCTCTCGGCGGTAAGCGATACCGCATACGGAAAAACAAAAGCTTAACGCTTCAGACGAACAATGAGGCGGAATATGCCGCTTTATACGAAGCGCTTAAGGAAGTGCAGGAACTTGGCGCAAGCAGAAATTCAATCACGATAAGAGGGGATTCCCTCGTCGTTTTGCATCAGCTTGACGGCAGCTGGCCGTGTTATGATGAAACGCAAAACGAATGGCTGGATAAAATTGAAGCGCTGCTCGAATCCTTAAAGCTGACACCGACATATGAAGCCGTAAACCGAAAGGAAAATCAAGAAGCGGATGACCTTGCCAGAAAAATTCTCTCGGACCGGCAGATTGAAAGCCGCATAACATTAGAAGGTAACGGAGATGACTGATATTGGATAAAAAAAGCATTTATAAAGAATTGACAGAGCTTCAGGATGAATATTGCAAAGACTGTTTCGTAAAAAAGCATTTCCGCAAAGAGTTTGGAAAAACGCACGCTCATTCTTTCTGCATCAAGCAATGCACGGTGGGGGAGAAGCTGAAAGCCTACGGCAAGGTGCTGACAAATCAATAAAAAATAAAACCGCAGCTTCTGCGGTTTTATTTTTCGAATTCATCGAGCTGATGCTGGCAATCGTCGAGAAGCATTCGCTGCTTTTGCAGAAAATCCTGGTCGAGAGCTTGCAGTTCACTGGATTGTGACATTGTTCTGGCATCCTGAATCGCCTGGTAAGCAGATTCCACCAAAGTTGAATTTTGGCCCCGGGTAGCCGCTCCCGTTGTTTTCTGGGCCGTTTCCACCGCTAATTCAAGCTGGCGTTTATCCGTCAGTCCGTTTGGGAAAAATTCAGAGTCCATTAAAAAAACACCTCCGCAAATAGTTTGGAGATTTTTTTTAGAAATATGTACGGAAAATAGAAAAAAATATAGAAAATAAGCCGATATAACTATTGAACCTGATTAATTAGGGCTTATTTACTATTATTCAGGGTATCTTGGGAGAGAAGGGAAAAACCAGCCGTGAATGATAAAGATTTAAAAACAATCCTTCAGCAGACATTTAAAGAAATATACGGTGATTTGGGAAGTTTAGCGGAAATGGCAAAAAAGGGAATGCCGTCAATGGAGAAACAAATTGAAGAAATCGAGCAGCGCTGCAAGCAGAATCTTGTCGCCATTGAGATTCAGACGGCAATCAAATAGGAGAGGCATACGCCTCTCCTCTATTTGTCATCTGATCAACATGTATTGAGTTTAGAGTTTTACAACATTAGAAGCTTGAGGTCCACGATTACCTTCGACAATTTCAAAAGAAACTTCTTGTCCTTCTTCTAATGATTTGTATCCTTCTCCTTCGATAGCAGTGAAGTGAACAAATACGTCGTCTCCGCCTTCAACTTCGATGAAGCCGAATCCTTTTTCGTTGTTGAACCATTTTACTTTACCGTTTTGCATATTGCTTAATTCCTCCTAGTACTGTAGCACCTTCGTGCTAAAAAAAATTTTGTCATCATCCAACCGTACGTATGTAAACGTTGTTAAATGATGGTTCAACTATACACCATATGGGAGCGGGCGTCAAGCGGCAGCTCCCTATTTTTTATCTTTATTTTTCCAGTAACAAAGCTTAACCGGAAAAAAACAAAAAGCACACGAACCGTTCGTGTGCTTTTCTTTTACGATAATGCCATATCCGCCTTCCCGGCCATCATTTCAGATTCTTTTATAATGTCCTGCAAAATGACTTCAGAAGAGTTGGGGAGGTGAAGGCTTTTAATATTGTCCTTCATCCGGTTCAGCTTCTCCTCATCCGCAAGAAGGGAGGTGACAGACTCTAAAATTTCTTCGTGGCGGTTGACCACGACAGCCGCACCGCGATCTTCAAAGAAAATGGCGTTTTCTTTTTCCTGTCCGGGAACCGGTTTGTACAAAATAACGGGTACTCCGATCGCCGTCGCTTCCGTCAGTGTGATGCCGCCCGGTTTCGTGATCATGCAGTCCGTAATACGGAACAGCTCGTCAATTCTTTCTACATAGCCCAGCACTTTCAGCCGGTCGGCATTGTCACCTTCCAAGCTGCTGAGGGATTCTTTCAGCGAGCTGTTTTTGCCGCATACCACCACAACCTGCACCTGATCGTCATGAACGAGATTTTCGCACAGTTCTTTTACGTTTTTCAGCACACCATGCGCTCCCGCCATAATAAGAAGAACTTTTTTGTCGGGAGAGAGATTGTATTTTTTGTAAATCGCCTCTTTCGGCATCGATTCCTCGAATTGAGGCCTGATGGGAATGCCCGTAATCTTTACGTTGTTCGGGTGAGTGCCGATTTCAATCAGTTTTTCCTTCACGTAATCTGTGGCGACATAATATTTATCAACATTTTCATGAACCCAGATTTTGTGAAGGCAGAAATCGGTCATAACGTTGAACGTCGGGATCACTTTTCCGGTTCTCCGTCTGTATTCCGGTACGACAATCATCGGAAATGTATTGATAATAATGTCCGGCTTATGCTCTTCGACGAGCTGGCCTAAACGTTTATTTCCCATTTTAAAATAAATATTGAATTTGCGTTTATTATAGATTTTGTCAACTCCGTAATAAAACAAACGATAAAACTGTTTTCCGATTGAGAAGCTTTTTAAATAAAGGTATTGAGTAACCTCTGAAACAATCGGATTTGACTCTTGATACAAATTGGAAACCGTCACATCTAAGCCGAGACGCAGACATTGTTCGTAGAGCGTTTTGGCCACTTGAACATGCCCGTTTCCGTAATTTGCAGTCAAAATTAATACTTTTTTATTGGTATTCAAGTAAATTCACCTCAATGTAATCAACAACAAGCAAGCTTCATGCATCGTAAGGAGTTATTGTCTATAGATAAACATAACACAAGTGCATCATTTTATAATAAGCGCGGCAACATATTTAAACTAAATTTAATTGATATGTTCCATTATTTTAAAGTTTTGTTATACGCATACTGAATCAAGAGTATTTTATCATATTTTTGTCACCGTATCACTCAAAACAAAAATTAATCCCATTCATACGGGGTTTCCTGATATACGTAATAATTCAGCCAATTCATAAACAATAACGTTGCATGAGCTTTCCAGCGGTTAACAGGTTCTTTCCCGCCAGGCGCAAAATAGTGCTTAGGAGCTTCTACGTTTGAAAGATTTCTCTCTATGTCTCTCTCATACTCCTGAAGTAGCGTATCGGTATCATATTCCGGATGACCCGTTAAGAAAATCTGTTTTTCGTCTTTTGAAACGATTAAACAGACCCCCGCTTCCTCTGAAACGCTGAGCACATCCAGATCCGAAGCCGATTGCAGCTGCTCCTTATTAATATCTGTATGCCGTGAGTGGGGCACATAGTATAGCTCGTCAAATCCTCTTACCAATCTCTCATGTTTTTTAAGAACGGTATGCTCAAACACACCGAAGATTTTTTTCGGCAGCTCCACTTTCTCAATGCCGTAATGATAGTATAAACCGGCTTGAGCGCCCCAGCAGATATGGAGGGTTGAAGTGACGTTCGTTTTGCTCCATTCCATGATTTCCTTCAATTCTTCCCAGTAAGAAACATCTTCAAACGGCAGGTGCTCAATCGGAGCCCCGGTAATAATCATTCCGTCAAACCGTTTGTGGCGGATGCTGGAAAAATCCGTATAAAATTCATCCAGATGCTGCCTTGCCGTATTTTTTGGAGTATGTGTGCTCGGAATTAAGAACGTAAAGTGAACTTGTAAAGGTGAATTCCCAAGCATCCTGAGGAGCTGGGTTTCCGTTTGGATTTTTTTCGGCATCAGATTTAAAATCACGATCTTCTGCGGCCGGATATCCTGATGAAAAGCCCGGCTTTCATCCATTACAAAGATGTGTTCACTTTCAAGCACCTGCTTAGCGGGCAGGTGATTTGGTATATTAATAGGCAACATGCCACCTCCGTTATTCCCCGTTAATTTTCTTCATTATAGAAATTTTTAAGCCATTTTTCAATCCATCCCGGCGTAATAAACCGCATTTAACGCATAATGACGGGGATAAAAGCGGCAAATAGGCATAAATTCGGAGCGGCTCTTTATTATGACGGGTAAAGAGCCGTTTGGTTCCTCGAAAAAAACATTTTCCGTTAAGTGGAAGGAAAAAGCGGTTGCCGTTTGTTTTGCAGTGTAAAACAGGTAAAATAAATGAAGAATGTAAAAAGGAGGGCCGCAGATGACAATTTACGATATAAACGTACGGACCATAACAGGCGAAGACATGACGCTATCGGCTTACAGAGGCAAGGTGATGATCATTGTGAATACAGCAAGCAAATGCGGGTTCACATCCCAGCTCAAGCAGCTTCAGGAGCTCTATGATACATATCGGGAGGAAGGTCTTGAAATATTGGGATTTCCCTGCAACCAATTCATGAACCAAGAACCTGGAAACGAAGCGGAAATTCAAGAGTTCTGTGTGAAAAACTACGGAGTCACATTCCCGATGTTTGCGAAAGTTGATGTCAATGGAGCAGACGCTCATCCTCTCTTCACATATCTGACGGAGCAGGCGAAGGGGATGCTCGGCACAAAAGCGGTCAAATGGAATTTCACTAAGTTTATCGTGGACCGAAACGGTAAAGTCACCGGGCGTTTTTCACCGAACGTCAACCCAAAAGAGCTTGAAGATACGGTGCAGAGGCTTTTGGCCCGATAAGAGGTGATACGGTGAACGAAAAAGAGCAGCTGGAAAGCGTCAGGAATTGGGTCAGAGAAAAGCTTATCAATGAACGAACGGGCCATGACTGGCTTCATATTTCCCGGGTCGCAACACTTTCTGTTTATATGGCAAAAGAAGAAGGCGCCGACTTATTTATCACTGAGACGGCCGCGCTGGTTCATGATCTGATTGACGACAAGCTCGAAAAAAGTGAAAGGCTGACGGCAGGCGAAGTGACAGAACGGCTGGCTGCTTTCAACATTGCGGATGGCTCCATTCAGGAGATCGCGGATATTATCACGAGAATGTCATTCAGACACAGGGAACTGCTGATAAAGCGGCCGCTTTCATTGGAGGGGAAAGTTGTTCAGGATGCAGACATGCTTGATGCGATCGGCGCAGCGGGCATCGGCAGGGCTTTTATGTTTGCCGGGGCGAAGGGTCATCCGATGTACGGAACTCAAACAAGTGTGCTGGCCCATATAGAGGATAAATTAATCAAGCTTAAAGGCTTAATGAATACAAAAGCGGGGGCCGGTTTAGCAGAGGAGCGGCATCAATTTCTTTTACAGTTCGCCGCCCGTATCCAAAAAGAGGCCGGCATTTGCAAAAGCTAAGCGGCGCAATAGAACGCTTGTGCCGACTATGTTAGAATAAGTGTCAGATTGTGCATAGGAGGACCAATATGAAGATTAAATCAATAGAACCGACGCCGAGTCCGAACACGATGAAAGTGATTTTGACTGAAGAGCTTCCGGCAGGGAAAAGCAACAATTACAAGCCCGATCAGGCAGATGATGCTCCGGCCGTCGTACGTGATATTTTAAACATTGAAGGAGTAAAGGGCGTTTATCACGTTGCCGATTTCCTTGCTGTGGAGAGAAACGCACGTTTTGACTGGAAGGAAATTCTGCCTCAGGTCCGTTCCGCCTTCGGAATGGAACATACGGAGCAGACTGAGAGCCGTTCTGAACAGGAATCGTTCGGTGAAGTGAAAGTTTTCGTACAAATGTTCAGCGGAATCCCGATGCAGGTCAAATTGACGGACGGCGAACGTGAAGAACGCTTCGGCCTTCCGGAACGTTTCCAAGAAGCCATTTTAAAGCTGCGTTCCGAAGCTTCAAATGTTGTATTTGAGCGGACTTGGAAAGAACAAGGCGTGCGCTTCGGGGATTTTACCGAAATCGGACACGATGTCACAGAAGAGCTTCAGGCCGCCTACAGTGATGAGCGGCTCAAACGTCTGACAGAAGCAGCCGCACAGCAAAAGGGTGAGGCCAAACCGGCAGTGCAGCGGAAAGCTTATAAAGTGACACTGGACATGCTTGATGATGAAGACTGGAAACAGCGCTATGCCCATCTTGAGCAAATGGATCCGGCTGAAGACGATTTACCAGTATTGGAAAAGGCGCTGCATGATCCGAAGACTTCGATCAGAAGACAAGCCGTCGTTTATTTGGGAATGATCGAAAAGCCGTCTGTGCTTCCGCTGTTATACAAAGCGCTTGAAGATAAAACGGTGACGGTCAGAAGGACGGCGGGTGACTGTCTGTCGGATCTCGGCGATGCGAGCGCCATCCCGGCCATGATGAAATCGCTCAGTGACTCAAGCAAGCTCGTGCGCTGGCGCGCGGCCATGTTTTTATATGAAGTCGGCGATGAAAGCGCGCTGGAAGCATTAAAAGCGGCGGAAGACGATCCGGAATTCGAAGTCAGCCTGCAAGTCAAAATGGCGATTGAACGGATTGAGGACGGAGAAGAGGCGAAAGGTTCAGTCTGGAAACAGATGACTGAAAGCAGAAAAAAAGAACAGTTATAACAAAAAGGTGCGCCATGCACCTTTTTTATTTGAATTCACTTTTTATAAAAATTATTTAGAATATTGTTGAAAAATGATTCAAAACTCTATATAGTAAGTACAATATTAATTGTTGGAGGGTTTTTATCGAAATACAGAAAGAATAGAAAAGCGAGACAGGGCAAAGACACTGTAAAATTTGCAGAACGCGCCCTAGAATAAACTGAAAATTTTAAAAATAGTGCACAGTCTAAAAACAGTAGGGGGATCACCATGGCAGAATTACGCAGCAACATGATCACACAGGGAATTGACAGAGCGCCGCACCGCAGCCTTCTTCGCGCTGCCGGCGTAAAAGAAGAGGACTTCGGCAAGCCGTTTATCGCGGTCTGTAATTCATACATCGATATCGTTCCCGGGCATGTTCACCTGCAGGAATTTGGAAAAATCGTAAAAGAAGCAATCAGGGAAGCGGGCGGTGTGCCTTTTGAATTTAACACGATCGGAGTAGATGACGGAATCGCAATGGGGCATATCGGCATGAGATATTCGCTGCCGAGCCGCGAAATCATTGCCGATTCAGTTGAAACGGTCGTCTCGGCGCACTGGTTTGACGGAATGGTCTGCATTCCGAACTGCGACAAAATTACGCCGGGAATGCTGATGGCGGCTATGCGGATTAATATTCCGACCATTTTTGTCAGCGGGGGGCCGATGGCAGCCGGCCGCACAAGCGACGGCCGCAAAATTTCGCTTTCTTCAGTATTTGAAGGCGTCGGCGCATATCAAGCCGGGAAAATCGGTGAAAGCGACCTGCAGGAGCTGGAACAGTTCGGCTGCCCGACGTGCGGATCTTGTTCGGGCATGTTTACGGCAAACTCCATGAACTGTCTGTCTGAAGCGCTCGGTCTGGCGCTTCCGGGCAACGGAACAATTCTTGCAACTTCACCGGAAAGAAGAGAGTTTGTGAGAAAATCAGCGGCCCAATTGATGGAGACCATCAAAAAAGACATTAAGCCGCGCGATATCGTCACCGAAAAAGCGATTGACAACGCATTTGCGTTAGACATGGCTCTCGGCGGCTCAACCAACACAGTGCTACATACGCTTGCGCTTGCCAATGAAGCTGGGGTTGAGTACTCTTTAGAACGCATTAACGAAGTGGCTGAACGAGTGCCTCACTTATCGAAATTGGCGCCGGCCTCGGACGTCTTCATTGAAGATCTGCACGAAGCGGGCGGAGTCTCGGCGGCCCTTAATGAATTAGCGAAAAAAGAAGGGGCGCTTCATCTTGACGCGCTGACTGTAACAGGCCGCACACTCGGAGAAACAATTGCGGGTCATGAAGTAAAGGATTATGACGTGATTCATCCGCTTGACAATCCGTTTACCGAAAAAGGCGGTTTGGCCGTCCTGTTTGGGAATCTGGCTCCGGACGGCGCCATTATCAAAACAGGCGGCGTACAGGACGGGATTACAAGACATGAAGGTCCCGCTGTCGTCTTTGATTCCCAGGATGCCGCGCTTGAAGGCATTATAAACCGCAAAGTAAAAGAAGGAGATGTTGTCATTATCCGTTATGAAGGGCCAAAGGGCGGCCCGGGCATGCCGGAGATGCTCGCTCCGACGTCTCAGATTGTCGGAATGGGGCTTGGCCCGAAAGTGGCGCTTATTACAGACGGCCGTTTTTCAGGAGCGTCCCGGGGCCTTTCAATCGGGCACGTATCGCCTGAAGCGGCTGAAGGCGGCCCGCTCGCATTCGTAGAAAACGGTGACCATGTCATCGTTGACATAGAAAAACGGATTTTGGACGTACAAGTGCCTGAAGAAGAATGGGAAAAACGCAAGGCCGAATGGAAAGGCTTCGAGCCGAAAGTAAAAACAGGATATCTGGCCCGGTATTCCAAACTCGTAACAAGCGCCAATACGGGCGGAATCATGAAAATATAAAACAGAGGCCTGAACAATTGAATTCCGGCCCCCTCTATAGTATCCTTGACTTCATATAAGGATTTTAGAGGGGGCTTTTTTATGTCAATGGCTTATGAAGAATATATGCGCCAGCTGGTCGTGCCGATGCGCCGTGAGCTGACGGGTGCGGGTTTTCAGGAATTAACGACTGCTGAAGAAGTAGAAAGCTTTATGGAACAGGCAGAGGGCACGACATTGGTCGTTGTCAACTCCGTGTGCGGCTGTGCAGCAGGTCTTGCCCGTCCGGCTGCGACTCAGGCTGTTTTACAGCATGAAAAAGCGCCTGATCATACGGTTACCGTATTTGCCGGTCAAGATAAAGACGCAACTGCAAAAATGCGTGAATACTTTACAGGGCAGGAACCTTCCTCGCCATCAATGGCGCTGTTAAAAGGTAAAGAGGTCGTTCATTTTATTCCCCGTCACGAAATCGAAGGGCATGACATGGAGGAAATTATGAAAAATCTGACGGATGCCTTCGATGCGCACTGCTGAAATGCCCGAATTCCGGGCATTTTCTTTTTGGAGAAAAAGATGATCACAACGAGTTACCGACCAAGCGAATATACGATACACACAGCGCAGTCACTCAGTGTCAGGCTGGGTGACACTTACTGCAGCCGCAATAAACAGCCCATTGAAAAAATGCTGGAACGAGCGGCTGGCGATCTTTTAGTCATCGGAAAGGAACGGTTCGAACTTTACACGAAGCAAGGGGAGAAGTTCTTTTTTCACCCGAATACAGCGATGTTCCGCGCAAAGCGGTTTTTGAGAGGGGAAGCCGAGCCGTTGTTAAAAGCAGCCGGATTACGCGAAGGGGATTCCTTTTTAGATTGTACGCTCGGCCTGGCATCCGATGCGATTTTGGCAAGCCTGGCAGTCGGAAAAAGCGGACAAGTCATCGGCCTGGAGAAAAACAAGCTTGTCTCATTGCTTGTTGAAACAGGACTTCAAACGTGGGAAACCGGAATGGAGCAGCTCCAAATCGCCATGAAACGCATTCAGGTCAAACATGCCGACTGCGCCGATTATTTGCGGGAGCTTCCTGATTCATCGGTAGATGTCATTTATTTTGACCCGATGTTTCACGAACCTGTTGAAACGTCAGACGGCATTGCACCGCTCCGCGCGCTGGCAGAAGAGGGTTTTAACGAAGAGTGCATCACGCAAGCCGTCCGGGCGGCGAAAAAATGCGTAGTGCTTAAAGACCATTGGAAAAGCCCGCGGTTTGAACGATACGGCTTCAAGGTGCTGAAAAGAAAGACGGCGCTTTTCCACTTCGGTGTCATCCATGTAAGCTCATGATATCATGGGCTTCTTTTTCGTTAATCAGTGATTTCCATAACGACAAAATAAAGCAGCGTGAGAAGTGATACTGTCGCAAATAAAGCGTTAATCATCTCATCCCCTCCTTTTTCTCCTTCTTATTGTAAGCGGTTTATCCGCTCGGTCACAGTTACCAATTTCCCATATTGCATGATAATACGCTGCCGGACATGACGCCGCGCTTTCATCTATGCTAAAATAAAGGAAAAGAGGACAATAAAACAGAGGGGAACAATCTGTCATGAAATTGTGGATGAAAAAGACCCTTGTGGTTCTGTTTACCATTGTAACATTCGGACTCGTGTCTCCTCCGGCTGCTTTGATGACAGACAAGCCTTCAGGACAGTCGAGCAGTCTTGAGCAGAATGATTACACCGCTTTTTATGATGAACACGCCCTGCCGGGAGAAGAGAAGGCAGGGCGGGAGCCTGAATTACTGTTTCAATCGTATCAGCAGCAGCTTCTCGGTGATGCTGAAAATCAATCATTTTTAAAATTCGGCAGCAAAATTTCTCCGGTCATTGAAGATGATTACAGAAGTGAAATTCTGCCGAAAATCGAAGATGTGATCACAGGACATTTAGCCAAGTTTCAAGATGATGAAGCGTATCAGGATGTGGTTATTTCCAGCAAACCGTCGGCCGGAAAAACTGAAAAAATTTTTCATGTGTATAACAGGCTGACGGGTGAAGATCTTTTAAGGTTCCACGTCCGCCGGGATCATCCCCCGCAAGACGGCTACTGGTTTAATTTTCATTACCATACCGCTGAAGACGGATTTCAGTCACATCATGAGCTCGGCAGCATTTACTGGGACCGCAATACGCCGCCTGACTGGATGAGCGTGTAATAGCGAGAAGAAATAAAAAAATCATTTCTGAGAAATTTTGCAGAAATGATTTTTTATTGTGTTACACTACTAAAAGACTACTTTAAAAGGATGAAAAAAAATGAAACAATATAAAGATTTGTGCCGTCATGTGTTAGAAAACGGAGAAAAAAAAGGAGACCGTACGGGAACGGGTACGATCAGCACGTTCGGCTACCAAATGCGGTTTAACCTTCAGGAAGGTTTCCCGATGCTTACGACGAAAAAGCTCCACTTTAAGTCCATCGCGCATGAGCTGCTTTGGTTTTTAAAAGGAGATACGAATGTCCGCTACCTTCAGGATAACGGAGTCCGCATCTGGAACGAATGGGCGGATGAAAACGGAGAGCTCGGACCGGTTTACGGTTCTCAATGGCGTTCATGGCGCGGAGCGGACGGCGAGACCATCGATCAAATCTCCCGGCTGATTCATGACATCAAGACAAACCCGAATTCCAGACGTTTAATCGTCAGCGCCTGGAATGTCGGCGAAATTGATCATATGGCGCTTCCGCCTTGCCACTGCCTGTTTCAGTTTTATGTCGCGGACGGAAAACTGTCGTGTCAGCTTTATCAGCGCTCAGCGGATGTCTTTCTCGGCGTGCCGTTTAATATTGCGTCTTATGCGCTTTTAACAATGATGATCGCGCATGTGACGGGGCTTGAACCGGGTGAGTTTGTTCATACATTCGGAGACGTCCACATTTACCAAAACCATGTGGAGCAGGTGAATTTGCAGCTGACAAGGGATGTCCGTCCGCTGCCGAAACTGCGGTTTGCGCGAAATGTTGATTCTATTTTTGATTTTACGTTTGAAGACTTTATCATTGAGGATTATGACCCGCATCCGCACATAAAAGGAGCTGTCAGCGTATGATTTCGTTTATTTTTGCGATGGATGAAAACCGGCTGATCGGAAAAGATAACGATCTGCCTTGGCACCTTCCCGATGATCTCGCATATTTCAAAAAAGTGACGACGGGCCACACCATTGTAATGGGGCGGAAAACGTTTGAATCAATCGGACGCCCGCTTCCGAACCGGCGTAACATCGTTGTAACCTCACGGGACGAATCTTCATTCCCGGGCTGTATTATCGCTGACTCGGCTGAGGAAGTGCTCAAGCTGATCCCGGCAGATGAAGAATGCTTTGTGATTGGCGGCGCCCAGCTGTACAGTGCGCTCTTTCCTTATGCGGACAGACTCTACATGACAAAAATTCACCATGTCTTTGAAGGAGACCGTTTTTTTCCGGAATTTAATGAAGCTGAATGGGAATTGACATCCCGCAAACAGGGAGTAAAAGATGAAAAAAACCCTTACGATTATGAGTACCTTGTATACGAGAAAAAGAATTGAGTTTAAGCAGGGGGACAAGAATTGATTCGTTACGGCTGCCTTGTGATGTACGTTGTATTTATGTTCATGAAAAATATTCAGGAGTATATCAATCAAAAAGAGCTTGACCCGCGGCTTTCTTTTCAAAAACAGATGAGGCTGGTGTATGAGCGGCCGAAAGCCTTTATGAGAGGCTGCATTGACGTGTCGGGATCGGCAATCGGCATTCATCATGATCAGCCGCTCCCGGACGGCCCCGTATTGTATGTGCATCCCAGATTGCGCCCGGCTGATCTTCTGCTGCTTGCGGGACATCTTGAAGAGCCGGCTGGTTTTATCGCTGGCGAGAAAGCTTTCCGGATGCCGTTTCTCGGAAATTGGCTGCGGCTGATGGGTGTCATTTGTGACGGAGACAGCCGGGATGCCGTGTTGCAGGAGGCAGAAGTCCGTCTGCAAAAAGGGCAAAGCCTGATTCTGTCCGAAGACGGCAAAATCAATCCGGAGGAACTGGCCCTTCGTTTCGATCTCCCGATTGTGCCTGTCAGCACTTCGGGAACAGACCGGCTGCTGCGGGGCAGATTACTGAAACGGCTGAAACCGGCTGACATTGAATTACATATAAAGCCCGCTTATTATCCGGCCGGTCAGAAACGGCTCCGTGCATAAAAAAAGCACAGTCTCTATAGAGAGGCTGTGCTTTTTATTTCAGATAAAGGGGACTTTGACGCAATAAAATAAAATACAGAAAAACATCGAGGCGCTGCCGCCTAAAACAAAACTGTGCCAAATGGCGTGATGATACGGAACCTTTCTCCAAATATAAAATATTGTGCCGGCGGAATACAATAAGCCGCCGAAAAGAAGAAGGCCGAAACCGGGGCCTGACAGCGAAGCGTACAGCGGTTTAATGGCGACGATGATCAGCCAGCCCATCATTAAATAGACAAGCGTTGAAAAAATGATAAACCGCTTCACGAAAAAGATTTTAAACACGATGCCTCCGATGGCAAGCGACCAAACAATAATTAAAAGGGTCAGACCGAGCGCCCCTTTAAGGGGTCCTAATAAAAATGGCGTATATGTTCCGGCTATTAATACGTATATCGCGGAATGATCCACAATCTCAAGAATGTCTTTCGTTTTTTTATGCTGAATGCTGTGCAAAAGAGTCGAGCTGAGATACAGCAGCAGCATTGAAGCGCCGAAGATTGAAAAGCTGACGATGTCTGTCGGCGAGCCGTATTTCACCGCGAAGAGAATGAGAAAAATAAGCGCCGGAATCGACAGCAATACACCGATTCCGTGTGTGACGGCATTTGCGATTTCTTCTTTTATTGTGAACAATCAAATGTCCTCCTTTTTAAAGGATTTGTTTTTGCAGTGACTGCAAAAAGCTCAACCCTTCTAATGTAATTTTTGTTCCAGCGCGTCCTCGGCCTTTTGTCACATAGTTCATCTTTTCTAAGTAATCAAGCCTGTTTCTGACCTGCTGGGGCGATAATGTCATTGTGCTGTTTTCGCTTAATTCGGATATGCTCCGTCTGCTGGCGGGTTCGCCTTTTGTATTTAAGTCTTTAATTGATTCCAAAATAAACAAAAACTCTTCTTTCTCCATCAATGTCAGCCGTTTTTCTTTTTTCTTAGCTGTTTTCGCTTTCTGGCTGTTTTTGATATACAGCGGGACATCATCGGGATAAATCGTGTTGCCGGATGCTGCCGCGGCCATATAGTACGCCGCATTTTGAAGTTCTCTGATGTTGCCGTTAAAGGTGTGCCGCTCAAACAGCGGATAAACGGACGGATCGATATGAACATGCTGCCCCGAGGCTGTCAGCACATGCTGCAGAAGAAGCGGTATATCGCTTTTTCGTTCAGATAAAGCAGGGAGCGGAAGGCATAACACGTGAAGCCTGTAAAATAAATCTTGGCTGAACGTATTTTCTGCGCCGGTATCACCAAGATCCGCCGTGCTGCTTGCAATGATGCGGGCGGAAAGCCCGGCATCCAGCTCGGAAAGAAGGCGGGCCTGTACCGAGAGCGGCAAGTCTCCGATTTCATATAAGAATAATGTTCCGCGGCGGGCCCTGTTTAATGCGCCTTCAGCGCCGAACAGTTCATATTCGAGCCGCTCTTCGCTTTGGCTGCAGTGAACGGTAATAAATAGTTCGCTGTTTCTGCGGGATTTATGGTGGATCGCTCTGGCCATTTGTTTTTTTCCGGTTCCGACTTCACCTGTTATGAAGACCGGCAAATCAGATAAGGCAAATTGCGAGGCCAATCGTTTCGCTTCTGAAAAGGTGTGATGTTCGCCGGCCAGCTGATAAAAAGGATCAGTTTGTTCAATTACACTCATGAATTGGCTCCTTTTGGTTCTAATTGGTTTAAGTATAACACGTTTATGCGATCGAAAATATCTTTTTCTCTTGTATCGGTTCATTTAATTTTATTTACAAAATTAAAATAATTGTCTTATTATTTGAATATTCATGTTATAATGGCATATTAAATAGGGATTTAAATAAGAAAGGACTCTGTAAATGAAACCGTTGCTTAAAGAAGACTCTCTCATCCAGGTAAAAGACATTTTAAAAGCGCACCAAAATGTAAAGGACGTTGTGATACATACGCCTTTGCAGAGGAATGACAGACTTTCTGAGAGGTATGGCTGCAACATCTATTTGAAAAGGGAAGACCTGCAGGTGGTCAGATCATTTAAGCTCAGAGGGGCTTATAATAAAATGAGGCAGCTCTCAAAAGAGCAGACTGAAAACGGAATTGTATGCGCAAGTGCGGGAAACCATGCGCAGGGGGTTGCGTTTTCATGCAAACACCTCGGCATTCACGGCAAGATTTTTATGCCGTCAACCACACCGAGACAGAAAGTATCCCAAGTGGAACTGTTCGGAAAAGAATTTGTAGAAATCATATTGACGGGTGACACTTTCGATGATGCGTATAAGAGTTCTGCGGAATGCTGTGAAAAAGAAAACCGCACGTTTATTCATCCGTTTGACGATCCCGATGTCATGGCCGGACAGGGAACGGCTGCCATCGAAATTTTAAATGACATTGACGTTGAACCGCATTTTCTTTTTGCAAGCGTAGGGGGAGGAGGACTCCTGTCCGGGCTCGGCACGTACATGAAAAACATCTCGCCGGATACAAAAATCATAGCGGTAGAGCCGAAGGGCGCAGCCTCCTATTTTGAATCGAAAAAAGCCGGACAAGTGGTTGAACTTGAGAAAATTGATAAATTTGTCGATGGGGCGGCCGTAAAAAAAATCGGCGCCGAAACCTTTCAAACGCTCGAAACCGTCGTCGATGACGTTGTGCTTGTCCCGGAAGGAAAAGTGTGCAGCACGATTCTCGAATTATATAATCAATGCGCCATCGTAGCGGAGCCGGCGGGGGCATTGTCCGTGTCAGCACTTGATCTGTACAAGGAAGAGATTAAAGGGAAAAACGTCATCTGCATGGTCAGCGGAGGGAATAACGACATCGGCAGAATGCAGGAGATGAAGGAGCGCTCCATGATTTATGAGGGGCTGCAACATTATTTTATCGTTAATTTCCCGCAAAGGGCGGGAGCGCTTCGCGAATACCTAGATGAAGTGCTTGGGCCTGATGATGACATCACCCGGTTTGAATACACGAAAAAAAATAACAAAAGCAGCGGCCCCGCATTGGTCGGCATTGAGCTCAAGCATCGGGAAGATTACGGCGCGCTCATTGCCCGGATGAATCAAAAAGGATTTCATTACGTAGAGGTGAATAAAGATCAGGATCTGTTCCACCTGTTAATCTGACTTTTTTTAGAACGGCCGCGCAAAATGACAGACACGCTTTCTCAGATTGTATATAATAAAAAGAAAACAATCGAAAAAGAAGGATTGATATCTTGTTACTCAAAAGCCTAGAGTTCAAACGACAGGACGGGATTCAGGTAAAAGTGACAGAAATACCGGTTGTCACGGAAGGTGAACATTATTTTTTTCAAATTCATCAGCACCTTGAGCTTTATTTGAGAGAGGTTTTTGCTTCACAAAGTGTGAGAACAGTGTATTCATTCCGACAATATGTCAAGCGCCGTATGAAGTGGAAAGATTACGAGGCCGTTTTCAACCAAGAGATTTTAAAACATAACGCATAACGGTGCATATTCCTTAGCGCCTTCCTTTTGATAAGGGAGGGTGCGGGAATTTTTTTATGATGAATGCTGTAAGCGTTTTATCCATGGGGGGAATGGAAATGAAAAAAATGAAAATCTTCGCTGCCGTCTTTTGTTTGCTGCTCTTGTGCGCCTGCGGGGGGAAAACGATAAAAGACCCGCTGAACTATCAGATTGAACCGTTTTCATACCAGAACCAAGACGGGAAAACAGTGTCACTGAAAAGCTTGAAGGGGCATGTCTGGATTGCCGACTTTATGTTTACAAATTGTAATACGGTCTGTCCGCCGATGACGGCCCACATGACCGAACTGCAAAAAAAACTGAAGGCTGAGAATCTGGACGTGCGGATTGTGTCGTTCAGTGTAGATCCTGAAAAGGATACGCCGAAACAGCTGAAAGCATTTGCTGCCAAATATCCGCTTTCGCTTCGCAACTGGGATTTTCTGACCGGTTACAGCCAAAAGGACATTGAAGATTTTGCGCTGAACAGCTTTAAAGCAATCGTCAAAAAGCCGGAGGGAGAGGACCAGGTCATACATCAAACCTCTTTTTATTTAGTCGGACCTGACGGCAAGGTGCTTAAAGATTATGACGGCGTGCAGAAGGTTCCGTATGATGACATCCTCTCAGATGTCAGAGCGGCTGAGGAGCTCAAGTAAACTGGCAGATTAGACATTTTCAAATCTGAAAAAACATGTTACACTTTCCACTAGTAGACGGGGAAGGAGCAACCAGATTGAAGCTGCGAATGTTCTCATTGATCGCCGGACTGGCTTTGCTTTTATCAGCTTGTTCTGTCCAGCGCACCGGTTCTGACGCTGAAGAACCGAAAACGAAAGATCATATTGTCATAGCTGCGGTCGGTGATTCATTGACTGAAGGAGTAGGAGATCCTGGCGGTTCAGGATACGTCGGCAGGGCAGCGGAGTCTCTTAAGAAAAAGGGACATGTGAAAACGGTTGATATTAAAAATTATGCGGTGCAGGGTGACAAAACGTCTGACCTGCTGGAAAAGCTTGATAATAAAAAAGTTCAGAAATCATTAAAGAGCGCCGACTATATCTTTTTTACCATCGGCGGTAATGACTTAATGAAGGTGCTCCGCCAGAATATGATGCAGCTGACGGTTCAGCCGTTCCAAAAGGAAGAGAAACCTTTTGAAAAACGATTCAAGGCGATCGTTTCAAAAATCCGCAAATATAATGAAAACGCAGAGCTGGTGTATGTCAGCATGTATAATCCATTCACGTTTACGCTGCCTGAATTAAAAGAAATTAATGGGGTTGTAACGGATTGGAACAAGATCGCCGCAAAAGAGCTGGAAAAAGATCCTCACGCCGCCGCGGTGAATGTTGAAGACTTGTTCAGTCAAAAAAGCGGCAGCAGACGGATTTCAAAGGATGATGATTTTCATCCGAACGCAAAAGGGTATGCACTCATCGCCGATCGATTGTACGGCATCATTGAAAAACAAGGGTTACCAGCAGAATAGGGTGAAATGATGAAAAAGTGGAAATCGCTGTTTTTTGTTCTTCTCGCACTCAATGTGATTGCCGCCGCGGTAATTGTGACATTATTGGTTATGCCGGGAGAGCAGGCGAAAATACAAGATCAGACAAAAAGTGAGTACGGCTTTCATATCACAAGCTCCAAAGAATCTCTTGCCAGGTTTGTGAATGCGTACTTAAATGAGAAGGCATCGAATCAGCTTGACTACAAAGTGGACATCAATAACGATGTGCACGTGGCAGGTAAAATCAAAGCATTCTCAACCTCCATTAATGCGGTCGTCACATTTGAACCGTCCGTAGAGGAGAACGGAGATGTGGTTTTGAAAGTGACGAAGTTTTCCTTAGGCGAATTAAGCCTGCCGATCAGCTTTGTGCTGAATTATATGGACAGCTTTTATGAACTCCCGTCATTTGTGCACGTTCATTCCGGGGATAAAAGCATCGAGATCCGTCTGTCGGAAATGCCTTTAGACAACGGCATGTATGTAAAAGCGGATAAAATCAATCTCGACACGGATGAAATTGAATTTTCCTATTACCATCCGAAACAATAAGTTTTCATAAAAAAAACACAGATCCTTTCAGGGATTTGTGTTTTTTCGTGTCAGCGTTTTTTATCCAGCTTGCTGAACAGTTTGATTAACGTTGCGAGCTCTTCATCAGAGTAGCAGTCAAACCGTTTAAAAAAGTATTCTGTTTTTTTCTGGTTGAAATGATCGACAATTTTCTCCCCGGCTTCCGTAATATGGATTCTGATAATTCGTCTGTCCTCTTTGGAACGGATGCGGGTGATCCATTCCTTTTCTACTAAAGCGTCGGTCACTGCGGTAATGTGGCTTGCGGAGACCTCAAGAATGGGGGCGAATTCCGTTACTTTTTTAGGTCCTTGTTCACTGAGAATCCGCAAAATGATAAATTCATTCCTGGACAGCTCTTTATCTAGAATTTCATTAACTTCATTTCTGATTTGTTTAAACACTTTTCGAAGCAAAGCTTCCATATCATACATCATTTGTGTCCTTACTTTCAAATCATGAACCTCCAATATGTAGTCAGCGTGGCATTCGTTCAGCTTCCCCTGAAAGCAGAATTATTTTTATTCTGTTTATACATGCTATAATATAATAATACCACGTATGAACAAAGGAGGGCACCCGTATGTCAGAAAAAAAAGAAATCGCCACATTTGCAGGCGGCTGTTTTTGGTGCATGGTGAAGCCGTTTGACGAACAGCCCGGGATTGAAAAGGTGGTGTCCGGCTATACAGGAGGCCATACTGAGAATCCGACTTACGAAGAAGTATGCAGTGAAACGACCGGACACAGAGAAGCCGTTCAAATCACATTTCAACCTGACATTTATCCGTATGAAAAGCTTGTCGAGCTGTTTTGGCAGCAGATCGACCCGACTGATGCAGGCGGCCAGTTTGCAGACCGCGGAAGTTCATATCGGGCGGCGATATATTACCATAATGATGAACAAAAACAAATCGCTGAAGCCTCAAAAAAACAGCTTGAAGAAAGCGGCATATTTAAAAAGCCGATCGTCACAGACATTTTAAAGGCTGAGCCTTTTTATGAAGCGGAAGGCTATCATCAGCACTTTTATAAGAAAAACCCTGATCACTACGGGCGCTACCGTGTAGGTTCCGGACGTCAAGGCTTTCTGGATGAGCATTGGAGGGACAGATAAGATGGCTTTTAATAAAGAAGAAAAAATCAAATCATTAAACCGCATGCAATATGAAGTCACACAAAATAACGGAACGGAGCCGCCGTTTCAAAATGAATTCTGGGATCACAAAGAAGAGGGGCTGTATGTTGATATCGTATCGGGAAAGCCCTTGTTTACTTCTCTGGATAAATTCGATTCTCATTGCGGCTGGCCCAGTTTTACAAAACCGATTGAGGAAGAAGAGGTTGACGAAAAACTGGACACAAGCCACGGGATGATCCGGACGGAAGTGAGAAGCAAAACAGCGGATTCCCACTTAGGCCACGTATTTAATGACGGTCCGGGGCCAAGCGGTCTCCGTTATTGCATTAACTCTGCGGCACTCCGGTTTATTCCGAAAGACAAGCTGAAGGAAGAGGGCTATGAAGCCTGCCTGCATTTATTTGAAAAATAGAGCTCAGCAATGAGGCCTGCCTATCAGACAGGCCTTTTTTCTATGTTTTTTTTTCTTCATGTAATCGTTCAATAATCTTTACGATTGTGTCTTTTGTGATGAGCGGCGCCTGATCGGATTGATATCTGGGGAGATTGACCTTCCGAAATTCCGGATGTTTGGCGGGTTCCGGCAATATTGCGTAAAGATTGCCCCATTCATATAAAGATTCCGTCTCATGCGGAGAGGTCAGTTCTTCATGAAGCTTTTCACCGGGGCGTTTTCCTACTTCAACAGCGGCGGGGCGCGGCAGTCCGTGCCGGAACGCATACTCCTCAAACCCGTGAAGCAGTTCTTCAAGCCTCAGGGACTCCATTTTAAAAATAAACGTTTCTCCGCCCTTTGTGATCGCCGCAGATTGCAGGGTGAGCGTTGCGGCGTCATCAATCGACATAAAAAACCTCGTCATGTTTTTATCCGTAATGGTGAGCGGACCGCCTGCCATCAACTGCTCAAATAAAATAGGAATAACAGAACCGCGTGAACCGAGCACATTGCCGAAGCGGACCGAACAAAATACCGTACCGCGGTTTTGAACATGATGATTCGCCTGATGAAACAGCTTTTCGGACAACAGCTTCGTAGCTCCCATTGTGTTTACCGGGGAAACAGCTTTATCGGTTTTTTAAGATATTTACTGCATTTTGAGGGACTATCAGTGACGGTGAGGTCGAAAACGAAAAATTAAACCTCAGAATAGGGGTAATTTCAAACTGAGCCGGAATTGGTCCTTTTCTTTTTTGTGTCATCGTAACGATAACTTCTTTGAAGACCATTCTTAATAGCGCGTTCTTTTTCTCTGTGCTTGATTCAATGTGATATTGATCAATTATCCTATTTATGTTGTTTCTGACTGTATTACTGTCTATTTCTGATTGCGCTTCTTGAGTTCCATTGAGCTCATGCTTGGCAATCTGGAGTTCTTTAAATTCTTCATCTAAAACAGCTTTTCTTTTCAAAAAAAGTTCATCAGTGTAAATGCCGCTCTCATATTTCTCGAAGATAAAATTCTCTTTGTTTTTTAACTCTTGTTCTTTTTGTGAAAGATGTTCAGACATTTGCTTTTTTGTTTTCACATTACTATTTACGTCTTCGTATTTAGAAATCATTGAAGTGATATGTTTTGTTAAAGTCTTATTATCTAAGTTGCTTAAAGAAGAGAGGTAATCCAAAATGGCATTTTCAACATCGTTATATCTTACATAAGTGCATTTATTCTTTTTGCAAGTGAGTGATTTAACGTGATACACACTTTCCGTGCCGTTTTTGTTTTCTCGCGTTCTCCTAGTTTCGTATTTAGATAATGGTTCACCGCACTTAGAACAAGTGCATACGCCTGCCAATTCACTTAATTCCAATGCATTTTTATTAGGCAGCAGGGGGACTTTGTTTGCAATTTTATCTTGTGATTGTTGAAATTGTTCTTGATCTATTATAGGGGCATGTGCATCCGATACTACAATTTGTTCCTTTTCAGGTCTAATTGTTCGTTTACCGTCTTTTGTTTTTTCCCTAACCTTATATTTAACAGTTCCGATATACGCTTCGTTTTGCAGAATTGCTTTAATTGTGTATTGATTCCAGCGCTTTTTTCCTGATGGAGTCGGTATTTGTAATTTTGTTAAGTGAGAAGCAATCGCTGTATAACTATAATCTTTTCCATTCAACCCATTTAAAAAGATGTTAAAGATGAATTGAACGACTTTTGCTTTTTCTTCGACTGGGACTAGTTTGGATGTTTTTTTGTTTAACCGGTATCCATAAGGCGCTAGTCCGGAAATCCATTTCCCTTGTGCCGCATATGTGTATTTAGCGCCTGTCATACGCTCTCTGGTCATTTCAAATTCTTCTCTGGCCATAAACAATTCAAAACGAATCTGACGCATGTCTGCAGGGTTTCGAGGGTCATAAACTTTATATGGTGTAATGATAATCAATCGCTTGCTTTGAAGCAGGTTAACAATTTGTCCCGCATCACTGTAGCTCCCGCGGCTGAGTCTTGTTATTTCTTTAACAGCAATTGCCTGGTACTTGCCTTCCTCGAGGTCTTTAAGACATTCTTTAAAAACAGGGCGGCCCTCAATGCTTTCCCCAGACCCGATTTCCATTTTTAATTCATAGGGGATTTCAATCGACTTCAGTATTTTATTCATGAGTTCTTTTTGTTCTGTTAGCGTATCTTCGCCTGTTCTTTTTTCTCGCTCCATATCCTGACGAGAGCGTCTAAGATAACCCAAAATATTTGTAATGTTGTAAGAATGAACGATGTTTTTTAACTCCAAAAATCAGCACCTCCTCTTTATTGTATTTGCTGTAAAAACAGAAGTATTCATACAATATGCTGTCTGACATTGAATACGAAAATAACGTAATAAATATTGTAGGGGCTGTATTCTTTAAGTGTTGGGCTAAAGAGCTCGCTCATACGCTCTATGTTTTTTGTTAGCCTGAGAAAATACTCAAATAAAAAAAGAAGCCTCAGAGGACTTCAAAATAATTAATTCTTCTCACATGCAAAGTTGTCATTATCCCGATCCATTTTAGATGTATAGGCAGGGTGAGTGCTTGGTACTCCATGCGGATATTTCTTTCTCAGCTCTGTGCAGTTTGCAAAGTGTTCTGTTCCTCCAGCAGAAGGGGAGGCTTGTGCAGAGTTAGAAGAGCTGCTTGATGCTGAACCGCTTGAGTTCGATTTATGTGTCTCGGATTGGTGTGTTGTAACTGACTTTTGAGCCGGCTTAGATACACTTACTGATTTCTTCGGTTTCGTTACGCAGCCATTAAATCCTTTATCAGTCGCATATCCATTCTTACTCCAAATCTTCAAGTCTTTATCTTTCGCAGCTTGCTCATCTTTCTTATACGTGTCTAAATACTTCGTGTTTGGCTCATATACATAAGCTACTCGTGCTAATCCTTCTTTAAGCAGTGTTTCTTGTACTGATTTGCTATCTGCATAAACGTAAGCCAGCATTCTGCCATACTTGTCTGTACGATCTCCTTTATCAAACTCCAGTTGAAGTTTTCCCTTGTTAACCAGCTGTTTGTTTCTTGCTGAAGCATCCTCACCATATGGTTGTACGCAAGAGTTTGGGTTCTTAGTTTTAGGCGTGTCAACAAGTAAATAACGAACAGTTTTGACTTCGCCTTTATAGTTAACTTTAATCGTATCCCCATCAACTGTTCTGTTAAGTGTTACATCGACCAGCTTTTTCTTTTTGTCAGACGCCTTTTTATCCGACGAATCCTTCTTTGAAGCATTTTCGGCTTTTTCATTTTTGTCATTAGTACTTTTGTCATTTGATTGAGTGTCTGCCTTTGTCTCTTTTGCATCCTTTTCTTCTTGCTCTGTTGTTTTAGCTTGATCTGAATCTGTTTTATCTGTAGAAGCAGAATCAGATCCACACGCAGCTAAAGAAAAGCTTAGAGATAATGCGCCAATACCTAACAGCCATTTCTTCAATGTAATTCCCCCAATTTGTTTGTTCTGTCTCTATATCGGACAAACCTTCCTAATTATAAGTATAAAACCAAAGATTGTAAATTTCATTTTGGCATTTTAAGACACTCAAATACAGTTGTGTGGTAAAATTTAGTGACTCAAACACCTTAGAGGAGGGAAATTTAATTGGAAGAAGGAAAGTTAATTCGCATGACTCTTGATGGGATAAAGGAAGCTGTTTCTAAATACGGAACTTTTCCTATGCTCCAACATGGAGGGCATGTCATGGAAGATGCTGCTTTTCAATTCAGAGACCCAGCCAGTCCTCAAGAAATTAATAGTTTAGAAAAGATGTTAGGGGTAACTTTGCCTAATGATTATAAAGAGTTCCTATTCAATCACAATGGAATGGAAATGTTTAATGGTATTGAGCTTCTTAGTACAGAAGGGATAATTGAATTTAATGAAGTTCAAGACTTCCCTAAGGGATATGTCCTAATTGGGTATCATTATGATGGCAGGTATGTTATTGATGTAAACAAATCAAATAAAGGGTTGGGGTATATGTTGCATCTGAATTCAATTGATAATATTGAAGATGCGGTATATTTAGACTCTAACTTTGAGATATGGTTTGACATGTTGGTGTCATCAAACGGAACTAAATACTGGGAAGTAAATCCAAATATTCAAGAGTATTATAAATATATTTCAGAATAGAAAATTTAGATAAGATTAAGTGCGAAGGAGGCTTAAATGAAAGTATTTGAAGCAGCCTCGTTCATTTCAGCCGCAGAAAAGCGGGCAAAACAATACGATCAGATTAGAGAACAATTTATCAATCTCAGAAAAGCGTTTCAGGGAATGGCTGACTTAGACGACAGTGAGTTTTCAGGCAAAGGCGCCGACAACATTAAAGCATTCTTTCAAGACCACGCCGGCGTCACAGACAGCTGGCTTGATCTGATCGATATGAAGATTGCGTTTCTTAACAGTATTTCAGGAAAAGTAGCTGATGCCGGATTGGCCGATTCGTTTGTGGAAGAGTCCTTTTTAGAACACGAGCTGATTCATGCGAAGAATAAATCAAAAGCCATCATGCAAGAGCAGCGGAATGAACTCAAGGACATCATAAATGAAATCAGCGATATCATTCATCTTGATGTTTTCTCTACAGAAGATGTCGATCAAAATCTGGAATCAGCAGACAAAAAACGGGACGATACCGTAAATAGGCTCGGAAAGCTCGATCATGATCTAACGAAAGAATACGCAGAAACCGAGGCAAACGAACATTTCATTCAGGCCGATTTTCAACAGCTCCAAAACGCTACGGGAAAAGGGAAAAACGCCACTCCGCTTCACTATAACGCCAAGGCATACAGGGAAAGTGACATACATAAGAAAAAAGGCGAGATTGCAAGACATTCAGACACATATTTAACGTTTAAGAAGGAAGAAGCAAAAGAGCGGGAAATCAAGGATCTGAAGAAAAAGCTCGCTGACGGTGTGACCGATCCGGATGAATATTTGGAAATTGCGAAGAAGATCGGCTATGAAAACCTTGAACCTTCCCAGCAGCAATATGTCATTCAGCTTGAACAAGCAAAACAGCTGGAAGAAGCCGGAGAAGTGACTTGGGATATATTAAAAGGCGCCGGCGTTGGTTTATATGATGTCGGGAAAGACACGGTAACCGGTTTATGGGACTTCATAACCGATCCGGGGGAAACCTTGTCAGCACTGGAGAATGCAGTACTTCATCCTGTTAAAACATATGATGCTGTTTCAGCAGCAATCGAGGAATCGTATCAAAAGGATATGGTAAATGGAGATGCTTACTCCAGATCAAGATGGGTGACATATGCAATTGGTTCAGCAGCTGTGGCTGTCGTCGGAACGAAAGGCGCAGGAGCCGTTAACAAAGCTGATGCGGCGGGGAAGGTCATAAACAAGGCAGGACAGGCAGGGAAGAAAATTAAAGACGTTAAACTTCCAGAACTGCTTCCTTATAACTCTAAATATGATCTTGCTCTGTCGGGTGACGTACCATACAATGTGGTTGACAGCCAAAACCTTAAAAATGAACTTTTGACCAATGCAAAGAAAATCCCGGATGGAACGAGAAAGCCGTTTACTGGTCAAGAAATAAACCTTCCTTGGTTAAATAAAGAAAAGTATGGCGCCTTTGAAGTTAAAGGGAAGGTAAAAGCTTCGGGTAAAACTAAAGATGTAAGTCGAAGAGTATACACGTTGAAAGATATTGATATAAACAAAGTTGATGCTGAAAGCGGAAAAACAAATTTACAACTTATGAAAAAAGGTGACGCTCCTTTTGCTAATGATGGCACAAAAATCAACTTACATCATTTAATTCAAGAAGAGCCAGGAACGATGGTGGAAATTCCAGCTTCTGTTCATCAAAATAATAAAAAAGTTCTCCATGGATTGAAAAAAGGTGGGGAAAGTTTTAGAAATGACAGGGAGTTGCGGAATCAGTATAAAAGCTTTCAACGAAGATATTGGAAATGGAGAGCGAGCCAATTTGAGAAAGGAGAAATGTAACAATGACTTATCATGAAATTGAAGAATTTATTAAAGAAAACGCTGAAGATGATGATTTTACAGGCGGAATAAGTGAAGAAAAAATCAAAGAGATACAAAGTCGTTTAAATGTAAAACTTCCCGAGAGTTATAAGTGGTTTTTAAATAAATATGGCTCCGGTGGAATTTACGGGGTAAATATACTAGGCCATGGGAAAGTTTCTGCAAGGGTTGTTACAGTTACTGAGGAATATAGAACTTATTATAATTTAAGTGACGGTATTATCGTTATAGAAGATGTAGATGAATTCTCTTATTGCCTTGATACAAACAAAATGGAAAACGACGAATGTCCAGTAATAGTTTGGGCAAATGAAGCCGGTTATGGTGACAAGGTTGCAGATAACTTTCTGCAATTTTTCTTGGAAGAGCTTGAAGAAGCAAAAGAAAATTGGGAAGAGGACGAAGATTGGGACGATTAAGTAGAAGTATTGCAAAGTTAAGCTCTCTTTTTGAGAGCTTTTTTGTATGAAATAATGAAGTAAGATACTGTTGGTTGAAAAGAAACTGTTTTTCCATCTATTATATTTGGTCGAATTTAAGTTGAATATCTCGCTGGAATTACCGATAAATAACATGTGAAATAATACCAAACGGAAGGAATTTGTTATACAAAGGTGAAGCGAACATATACAAATATGATGCTATACTTGGACAAAACAGGGTAGTAGTAGGATGGGACAAATACATTGAAATTCCAATGAACGAACTTCCTTCAAATGAGATTCAAGTTGAAGGTCTTGGGAAAAACATGAAAATCATTTATAGCAACGTTGTAAAATTCGAGAGAGGGTGAATGTTATGGAAGGCCTTAATAACTCTTACAACATTACGAAAGACCCTAAGTTTTTAGCGTTTTGCAGTTTAGCGACAGAAGGTGCAGGAATTAGTTCGAATCAGCAATGTTCAATTGGTTTTACTGAATTCAAAGAAGCGCTGGAGAATGGCAAAGTAGTTGATAATAAAAACCTTAAGAGCAGTTCAGAGTTAAATCACCAGTTTGATTACTGAAAGTCCAGAATAACTGGGGGACGAGCTGTAACTGAAACAGATAATCAAGTGCTGGATATCATCAAACAAGCATACAATCTTGGAATGGTGACGAAAGATAATATGCTTATGAGAAATCAAGCTATTAACGCGTATAAAACATCTATTTAATTTAAAATTAAAGCCCCGTATTCAGGAGGGGCTTTTGCTTTGCAACTTATTCTTTATGTTTAATCTAAAACCATAAAGTCCTGCACTTTTGTTTCTTCTTCAGGCAAATCAAATTCATTAAGTTTCTTTTTAGTACGGATATCAAAAATCCCCATATAGCCGGGACTGACCCCCGTTTTTGAGACAGGGATCAAAACACCTTCATACAGCCAATTGCCGATATTGTATCGGCGATTGGCTGTTTAGTTTCGTTTGAATACGAATATTGTTATAATAATGAATGTATTCTATGGCAGTGCGTTCTACGATGGCGGTCGTAGTTCGATCAATGCTGTTAAGATAGAACGTTTCAGACTTTAGTGAGGAATGAAACGATTCGATGGAGGCATTATCAGCGGGCGTCCCTTTGCGGGACATGCTCATGGTAATGCCTTTTGTTTTAACAGCTTTCTGATACTCATAAGATGTATAAACAGAACCTTGGTCACTATGTAACACGCAGTTTTCAGGAAGTGTTGGCAGCTGATCAAGTGTGTCTAAGACAAAGTCTGTGTCCTGCTTATCTCCAATCGTAAAAGCAATCACTTCTCCATTGTATAAATCCAATATACTGGAAAGGTACAATTGTTTCTGTCCATAAGGCAAATATGTGATGTCCGTTACCAGTTTTTCAAGAGGGCGATCAGACTGAAAGTTCCGATCCAATATATTATCGACCACAGAATATGGCTGCCCACTTTTTTTACGCTTTTTCATCTTAACCCGACACTGCCATTGATTTTTCTGCATAATACGTTGAACAGATTTATGATTAATACTTATTCTCTTTTTTAGTATGGCTGTGATTTTTCGATATCCATATCGATACTTGTGTTCTCGGCACAACGTGCCGATTTGTTTCTCCAGTCGTATCTTAGGATTACTCTTAGTCAGATTCTTTCTCCATCTATAATATGAAGTGCGTGAAATATCTAAATGGACACAGATGTCCTGTACCGTCATCGTCTTGCGCAATTCTTCTACCAGTTTGATTGTCGTTTCCCTATCAGCTTCCTTTCCAATTCGTTGTACTTTTTTAACACTTCATTCTGTTGTCTCAGATAACGATTCTCTGCCTGGAGTTTCTCTAATTCAGAAGAATACTCCGGACCCTTTCCATAAGTATATTGCTTTCCGACAGGTTGTTCGAATCGATGTGTGTCCCCAGCTTTATACCACCTGACCCATGTCTGCACCTGCGTCTTATTCTTTATATTCAATTCCTGCATGATCTCCTTCACAGGCACGCCCGCCAATCTCATTTCTACAGCCTTCTGTTTGACTTCAACCGGATAACTCACTCTTGCCCTCATAGAAAAACACCTCCAAGTCTAATTTCGGATAACAACGATCCGTTTTCAAACTTGAAGGTGTTTTTTGTTTGTCTCATCTTATGGGGTCAGTTCCAGCCACCAATGCCTTTTTTGTTTTCCTCTTGTGAAATCACATAAAGTTTTTGATCTTTAAACTTTGCATTCATATACGGAAATTTTAAATCGAATTTTTCAAAAGAAAAATCTTTATCGTACTCAAGTAAGCAGGCGTATCCGGATTTGTTAATATATGTAACGTAAAATTTACCGCTTTTTTTGTCGTAATACACAGCGTCCGCTTGTTCGATATCATCAGGATATTTTATGAATTTTGATTTCCATGATCCTTTTTCGATTACAGTTAGTTCATGTTCTGAGCTAGCCACAACATATTTTTCAGAGTGATCAAATACATCTCCATAGGAAGCTAATCCAATCGTTTTAATAATCTCTTCTGTTTTTCTATCAATGACGTACAAAGACATTCCTTGAATGACGTAAATATACTTATCATCGCTTTCTCCCATGGTTACTAGGGAGGGCAAAGTCAGGCTATATTTTTTATTGAACTTTTTATCATTTACTTTCAGTTCATTTCCATTGGTGTCGACATTATAGGCTTTTACAGAAATATCTTCTCCTTGATACCAAAAAGCAAATGGATTGGATAATTTATGTTCTTTAATGGTGTTGTTTTTTAATGTGTAATAATATGGTTCATGTTCAGCTAACAAGACGATATCGTCTGAAGAGGGGGTTTTTTTCTGGATATATGGTATATCCGGTACCTTAAAGTATCGTTTATTGAATTTTTCTCCTTGTGATGTGGATATGAGTACGCTTTTCTTGATGAGTGGATTTGAATAGATAAAAAAGATTTTATCCTCGGTTGGATTAATTTTAGAAGTACTTACAGAGTGTTCACCTTTATTTATAAAGAATGCATTGATCAACAATATAACTATTGCACTAATTAGAACTCCTGAAATCCCATATAAAACATAAGACTTTTTCATATAATGCTCCTTATCTTTTATATAAAATAAAAAGACACTTGCAGAATAAATCTGCAAGTAAAATGATTAGTAGCTAACAGTTTTTGATGAACGATCAATATCTGGAGATGTGACAAGTGCGCCTCCATTACTGTCTAGGTCCGTTCCTTTTGAATTTTTGTATGATTGCCACACAAGTTTAGAGCAATACTATTTATTTGTACTTTTTTGGTTGCAGCAACTGAATAAGGCTTATCTGTTTTACTACTAGCATATGTCTGAGCCTTTACCTTATCATAGATATCTGCGCCCTTATGCTTTTGAATCGCTTACTCCAGTTGTTCTGATAATTCCTTACCCTTTTCCAGCCCATGCTTCCATAATTTTGTTATGGAGGGGATAAGAAATAAATACGGATCAAAAGCGATCTTACGAGCTGTTTCTTATACACCTGGAGGCACAGCTTTGCATAGAGCAGGTTTGACAGGTGATCACAAATCATAAAATAAAAAGCCCACTCATATGAGTAGGGCTAAATTAATTTTTAACCTCCGACTGGCCTTTCAGCTACCTGGATGTTAGATGGTGAATCTGTACTCAATTGCGTTAAAGCTACCCCACTTAAAATTACAGTTAAAATAGATACGCAAAGCACAATTTTTTTCATAAGATTCCCTCCACCTGATTCATTTTCTGTTCAGCCCAAATTTTTTCATTGAAAAAGCTTGTTGCTTCTTCAAAAGCACCTATTGATTCAAACCTTTTTGCAGCTATGTAGGACAATTCATCTACACTTTCAAGGTCATTTTGTTGTTTTAAAAACTCAATATAACGGATGCAATTATTGAAGTTGTTTTTTAATTCACCGCAATATAGGTTGTATAGGATGCTAATTTTGGCTTCGTATATCTTATTCTCCATTAATATGAGTCTTTCCTGTGCTTTATTGTAAAAATTAATGGCTTTCATTTTTTCGTCAATTTTAAATAGTTCCTTAATCATCATGAATAAAGAATTTATATAATGATTTGAATTCATCCAAGATTCATTTCCAATAGCTTTTTCGAGAGATTTAATGCACTTATCAGGTTTGTCCCAATCAGAATACACGATACTAAGGTTGTGATATAACTGAGCTTCCAAATATTCATCCTTTGTTTCTTGTGCAATGTCTATTGCTTCTAAATAATATGTTTCTGACTCTTCAAACCGTTTCATATCGGAATAGTTTGCAGCAGCAATCATTGTTGAAGTTGCCAGTTTGCATTTATAATCAGGGTGTCGCTTATATATTGCAATTGCATTCTTGATGTAGTGTTGTGCCACAATGCTTTGTTTAACAAGAGTGTATAAGTAGGAGACCTTGGAGTAGAATTCAGCTGCTTCAATTTCATCCGGAATTTCTGCAAGCTTTTTCTCCGCTAATCCATATAAGTTAATTGCTCGATCATAATTTTTGTTGTATGCCTCGTACATTGCTTCGAATAAATAAAAGTTATATTCCAATTTATCGTTCGTTCTTTTTATGAAATTTTCATTCTCTTCAGTGAAATAAGTGTGCTTTTGTAAAGGCTCTCCGCGTGAAGAGTGTAGCAACATTTTGTGTCTTTCTTCTAATAAACTGTAATATGCAAGAACTTCTTGATCCTCTTCCATATCATCGAACAGGCTTTTAATCTCTGAGTAATATTTTATTGACTCATGTACCTTTTGTTTCTTTATAGCAATGTACCAATCATTCAGTGTAGTAGCAACAACTTCTGAAGCGATCTTGCTCATCCAAACCCCTCTTTCTGAAAATTTCAAAAACCCTTTGGGAATAATCATAACATAGTCATTGAAAAAATTGTAAAAGGATGTAGAGATTTTGGGATTTTCTAATTTGAAAAAACGAAAAAAAATATCCTCCTCGTTAGAGAAGGGTACGTGATCAGTTTGCTGTTGCTTTTAGTGAGGCAAGCCATTCATCTAATGTTCCTGAGAAACCTTGTAGAACGGCTAATTCATATGCTGATTTTCCATCTTTACCAGCAGCGCAAGTAGCTCTTTTAGCTCCAGTACTGCCTTTTTCACCTTTTAATGAAGCTAACCATTCAAAAGTGATGAATATTCAAGGCGGGAGTAAGGGAAATTAACAAAAAAATGTGAGGGAATGTAGATGAAACGATTTATCTTGGTTATACCGTTATTGGCTGCTGTTATTGCCTCTCCAACTCAAATGAAAGCAAGTCCAATGCCTTGTAGTGCAGTACTCGAACCGGTAAATCAAAAACTGAAAAATGCGAAGGGTGCGGCACTAATCTATAAAGTGCAGTTATACCCGCCAAGTGCTGCAAGAACGAATATGAGTATTCTTGCTGTCCACCTTCCTCAGCCATCTTCTTATGGAAGCTACGACGGTTATGAAGGATTTGCCGCCAAAACAGGGGAGATCAGTTGGCGATTTAAACTATATCCGACTCCCGAGGAAGAGAGCCCTAATTGGGCTGGAAGGATTGATTCCATATCGGCTGAAATGACAAATGTTAAAGTGCAAGTACGCCTTTCAAATTCTAAGACGCAAAAGTTGGGGCCAAGTGTATTAACAAACAATATTCAATCTTGCTATTAGAAATGTAGAGTTCTTATCAAAGAGAGCAATGCGACTGGATCTTTTGTAAAGTGTCAAAAAGGTAATTGATCAAGAAATTCTGGTGAAAAATGAAAAAGAGTCCATTAAGGTGGAATGTCTGGAGTCAATTCATCATTTGACAGAAGAGAGCCGGCAAAAGTCGATATTGCGTTTGATTTTGTACATAGAAAGACGGCATAAAAAGAAATGGTTAGCTAAAAAAAGGCAAAGAGTCAACGCTCTTTACCATCAGGTGTTTTCCTTAAACAGTCTGCAATATGCTTAATTAAACTCAGCGCAGCAGTCACTAATCCAATAACTAAAACAATTTCAAGTAAGAGGATAAATCCAAAATTTAAACCGCGACTTTCAAAGTAATCACTGGTAAAAAAGAGGAATTGATAAATTCCAAGCATTAGCACAATAAAGGAAGCGCCTATAATCGCCAGAGACTTTTTAGAGAACTCCTTAGTATGGTTAAAATTATAAACCAATAAGAACAAAAATAGACAAGCCATGGCGATCTTATGAGTCAATGAATCACTTGCTGAGAACCCTTGCACAAGTAAGGAGATAATTAATCCGGTCATTCCGATTATTTTGTTCAATATATCACCTGCTTTGTATAAGTATGACCTTAGATGTCAGCTTACCAATTAAAGGTGATATTCTCAACATAATGCAGTTTAAAGTTAACTTAAAAATGTGATTATTTTAAGAAAGGGGTTGAAATATGCTCGGTTGTCAAAAAGGGGAGCAAGTAAGGTCTTTGAGAATGGAGAAATGGGAATTATATTGTGGACGACAAATCGAGGTTCTGTAGGTGTTGAATGGGACTCTGGTGAATATGGTGAATACAATGATAATGTCGATGAGCTATTAATGTTAGCAGATTAATATGTTTTCCGAAAGTTAAACGAAAGCAGTTCATTAAAGGAAGGGTTAGACAATGATTAAAATAACGTTATTCCAAGATGAATATTGCAATGGTGAATGGGTTGAAATTGATAGGCTATTAAATGGTTTCATAAGAGCAGAGTCAATTAATATTGAAGTGATTGATATCAAATACAATTCATTAAATACTGTGCGAACTCATAATACAGCTCTGCGTATATATAGAGAAAGGACTTAAGATCACTAGGACGTGAAGATGAAATCGTGATTTTAAACGGAGTAAGAGGAAGAAATGAAACCTATGTAGCAACCAGGGAAACTGAGTACTTTACCAATGAATCAATTAAAGAGGTGCATTATGCTGGTGACAATAAAGAAGCTGCCTTTAGCAAAATTGATGGCACTTCAGGCAACAGGCTAATTTTAGATGTTTGTTTTGATGGCTTGAGGATTAAATCTTTTATCAGAATTCATAATGGTGATTGGCGAGTAGCTTTTGATAAATTGGGCAGCACAAAGAAAGAGGTTGAAGACTACAATGCCAAACTAATTGCGGCACAATTTCTTTGAAATGTTGGAGAGAGCTGAACAAGTCTAGATAAAAGAAGAAGGATTTTATCACTGGCTTGTTTTTTGTGTAGGAGCCTTGAATCTTCGATTGTATTATCAATATATCATATTTTTACAAATAATCCATTTCTGTCTTACGATAGTTTTTAATGAATACAAAAAGCCCCACGAATGGAGCTTAAATTACGTTTTATTGAACATAGCCAGAAAAGTCGCTCGGAGCAGAGAAAGATAGATAGTAAAGCGCATTGGCATCTAGATTTTTTATTGTTCCTGTAGCTGTACCGTTAGCATTTACAGTTAGTGTTTCAGTAGCAAAAATCCAGTCGGAATCATTCCAAACTTTCACAGTTAGTTTAGTTCCAATATTGTTTGTAATTGAATAGCTTATCGAAGATTTTCCTTGAAAATAACTGTTTGAATATAATGTATTGCCAGTTGCTTGTCCAGCGAATGTCAATTTGTTTTTCGTAAGATTTACAATGCTATTTGAATTAGGAGGGTTAAGACCAAAAGCTTTAAATTCACCTTCGGCAGAGCTAGTATGCTTAGTTGAAAACCTAGAATTGTCGGTCTCAGCAGATGCGGCAGTGGCAAAGCTCAGAGAAAGAATGGCCACCATGGTGCAAACAATAAAACTAAACAACTTTTTCAAATTAAACACTCCTTTATTTGTAAATTCAAGTAAATAATAACACATAATTTTAGGAGGTCAATAGGTTTATTCAAACTGGAATGAATCTGTCACAAAATATGAAGAGCATTTTGGTCAAGGATAACTTATTGTATTATGTACTAAATTTTCAGTTCATTTTAAGGGGCTAAGCATTAAGGAGTTATGTAACGGAGAGATTATACTCTCCAAGATTCAAAGGAATGTATGCGGAGTTTACCATGTAGTCTTAAATCTATAATCACTTTCAGCCAGCTATAAGAATGTTTATTAATCTCATGGGGGCTTTTTTAATACGATTCCTTCAAGATGCTTTTCTTTGACAGATTAAAGTAAGCTAGCGTCCCATTACAGTCTCAAAGTCAGGAACACCACCTTGGGCTGCAAAAACAACAGTACCATTGAGCATATCAAGATTCGAGAGTTCTGGGAACTTGCTTGTTACTTTATTGTTGTGACGAAGTATAAAGCATGAAGGTTCAGTGTGAGCTTTAGGAGCTGAATTTCTTAGAGAAAGCACTGTATGAAGAGGGATTTTAATTAAATAAAGCAGACATTAAGCCTGCTTTATCTTTTTGAACATTATTCCTTTTTTATATGCATTATGTTCTCACCAGATGCCCGTCCTTAAGATTTTAAATTCTGGGCACGATCAGACTTTTTAGGGAAAATACATTCTAACAAAAGAAAAAATAAAGTTAATCCTAATGATAATTTAAAATTGTCGCTGTTCCCAATTGAACATAAGATACCCACTATATAAATGAATAAAAACCTAAACAATGAGGCAAATATAAACTTGAAGAAGTTATCCCCAATGAGATGCCTTCCAACAGCCACAAAAATATTATCAAAAGTAAAAGAATAAACAACCATACACACACTTGTTATAACAATCTGTTTAAATTCTATTTCTAATTCAAAGAAGCTTACAAGCACATTTGCTGATCCTGTTGCAAATAAGATTATCACCATTATGACTGCAGTAGGAATGAGTGATAAAACCAAAGCTCCTATTACTGTAGATAATAAAAATTTTTCATTTGTGTTTTTTTCTGCAGCTTCTTTCTTTTCTCCTCTGTACATAAAAATAAAAAAGACGATGAGAGATAAAAGATAAATTGATAACGTCATAACAAGCAGATTCATGGTGATCTCTCCTTACCTAATTAAAACAAAAGAGTGAAGGTTGTAAGCCTCACTCTCTTGTTTTTAATGTATAGTTATACCAAAAAGAACACAACAACCTTCGCAATTAACTGTGCATCAGCTAATGGAATTCCGGCTTTCACTAAGGCCACAGTAACAGCTGTTTCTCCGAAATTTGTAAGTTCATCTATAACGTCCGCCGCTTTGTGTCCCCACTTAGAACAAGCATCACCAGCTTTTTGAGCCCATTTATATGGGATCTTTTTAATAAGGTTTCCTAAAGCGGGACCGCCAACCCTAAGTGCTTTTACTAATATTTGTTTAGCGAAAGGAATGCCCTGTGTATGTACTTCAGAATTTGAAGCTAAAGGAGCCTGTACGCTATTTTGAACTACAGGTGCTTTTTTACTTTCTGCTGCACTTGCATAGCCAGGAGAAACAACTGATATAGTCAGCACAGCCAACGTGAACACCATGATAAATGAAATAGGTTTTTTCTTCATTTCTTCATCATCCTTAAATAACCATTAATTTAATATATTTACAACCATATTGGATATTTGTAATAAAATCAGTATATTACCTGAAAATTTTCAGTTATAAAAGAAGGAACAAGAATTTTAAAAACATACTTTTGTTATTATACGAGACACAACTTTTTTAAAAAAGAACCGAAAGTCTCACTGGGGATGCCCATTTTATGCCGTGGAGAAGATTCAATAAAACTGTAATTTTAACAAAAACAAATATTTTCAGGGTAACGTCTGAGTGTTAAAACACTCAGAGGGGGGAATTAGGTTTGAGAAACACCATTGGCAAGATTGGAATTTTACTGGAGTGGTTTGCTTTATGATTTTGGGCAGGAGTTAATGCGAAAGAGCTAACTCAGACTAGGAATGATACTGAAAGCAACATCTACCTTTAATCAATCAGTCAATATACTTAACTTAAAACCGCCTCAAATATTAAGACCCTAAGTTACTCGACAACTGCAGATGATTGGGAGGATGCCGGAACTACATACGGGATACCAAATTTGAAAAGTACTCAACGGCCGCTGTCGTTCAAACATAGGATTTGCTTTTAAATTTGCCTACAGGGGGTTGGTCATCTTATTTAGCTGGATTAGCTAATATGATCATTCTAGGTGAATGTAAATTGTTTACTTTAAGGATAGTCAGGAATTTAAGATGGCAGGGGCAACTTTAATGACAAAACACCTTGTAACGATTGATGAAGATAAGGATCGAAAGAAAAAATCGGGAGTGACAGCTTTATCATCTCAGACAAAGGCGGCCCAAAAGTTGCTGCAATGTGATAAAAAATAATCCTGCCTTAGGTGGGAGGATTATTACATGCTGTTTATTAAGCTGTAAACAAACGCAACAATAAATAGTGGATAAGAGATAATAGCAATTAGTTTTGAAGATTTGCTCTTTTTTTCAAATGTGTATATTAGTGCAAATCCTAAAAAGAATATTGTGACAAACCAAGAAGAATAGGACGGGTACAATGCAATAAGTAAGACAATAAGAGTGGATAACGCAAAAGAAGAGTTTAGTGTTATTTTCTGATCGTTACTCAAATAAACCGCCTCCTTACACATATTCCCCCCATATAAAAACACTTAAACATTATATTAAGTCAGCATGATTAAATGATAAACATTTTAAGTCAAGAACAAGATAAAGCAATCCGGCATTTCAAGGACAAGCTGAACATGTCTGAAAAACTGTACATACCCTTAGTTAATGTAAACTGCTTAGAGATAAGCAAAATGATTAAGCGGAGGAGCTGTATAGACTTATAAGACCTTATATAAACATTAGATCGCTTAAAGAAGGTGATGTGGTTGATCAGCCAATTGAATATTTCATGATGCAATTGTACGGTTCTATAATGGTGAAGACCTCGCCGTGTTCCATTTGTCTAGGGGGAATTGGTTTAAATTCATAAACATGAGGCGTTTTAGTCTGTCATTTCCTAAAACAGTGTTTTATTCTTGTTACAAATATGCAAGAAGGGCGGTTTGAACTTGTATAAAGTGTTTATAATGCTGTTAATTTTGTTATGTATAACATTAGGGTGTCAAAACCAACATAACAAACATTTTATGGAGGCTGAGCAAACTATGGTCGGCTATGTCATCTTAAAAAGAGAGAATCAAGCAATTCTCATACCTAATGAGAAAGCTGATGTTAAAGACTATAAAAATCTTAGTGAAAAAGAAATTATTGAGAAGTATAGATCGGATATAGTTATACTGGGACTTAGTCAACTTAACAATAAAGATGACTTGAGCAAAGGACAAAAAATACGTATTTGGTATAAAAAATTAAATGAATCTTCACCTCCAAAAACAAACATCTCAAAGTTTGAAAGTATTTAGTACATATTCTGTAATTCCTAGGAATACCGCTGAAAAAACTGAAGCGGCATATTGAACAGAAATAATGTCTTCAAACCTTACCTCATTCGCGGTGGCTTAATCCTGCCCCAAGATTTATTTGACGATTGTTGAATCAGGTGCAGAGAAGGCACATGCCAAGAACACATTTTTGAATTACTGGGCACCTTGAATAAAACAGCATTCCCGTATTCATATGCGAAGAGATCGGTCTGAACGCTGGATAAGTTAACCGTACATTTGAACAAGCTTGCGAGGTTTTGATAAAGAAAGAACAGTCAAGAGACGAACCATTACATACATATAATACTCCTGTGAAAGCGGGGGTGTAGTTTTGGAACCTTACCAACGTTATGAGGAATTGAAGAAGAAAACAATAAAGGTTGTCCATAAAGATAATTACAGTATCCGCTATATAGAACAGGATGAAGCCAGTGATGACTTAGATGAATTTTATAAACAATTTGCTCAACATTTATTGGAAGCTGCTTTGGAAAGAACTGCAGAGTAAGCTTCTTTTTTTAATTGGTTAGTAGTAAGTATCTTAATAAACGGCTTTATCGGTACTGATATTAATCACATGCGTCACCTCTTGCAGCAAAGCGGCTTCTGCGACATTTTGTCCGCCGATAAGGTTGGTTTGAATGGCTTCAAAGGGATTATCCTCACATGTCGGAACCTGCTTCAGCGCAGCTGTGTGAAAGACAATATCAACACCTTTCATCACTTGGTTGACTCTTCTGTAGTCACGAACATCGCCGAGCACAAATGACAGTCTTTGTTCATCCGCGTATTTTTGTTTCATCACATATTGTTTGCTGTCATCTTTGCTGAACACAATGACTTCTTTAGGGGTTAAGAGCAAAAGGCGTTTTACTATTTGGCTTCCGATTGATCCTGTCCCGCCTGTGACGAGAACAGTTTTATCGTGAAAAAACGGTTGTAGCTCTACTGCTTGCTGTTTAGGCATGGCTTATCCTCCAACTCTCGTTTCTCTACCATGCATCATATGTTGAACAATTTCAGCGAGTTAATGAAAGAAACCAATAAATCAAAAATTAGAGAAAAACATTAATCTGATGCGCTTTTATATCGCTTTACCTGGTTAATAGAATAGAAATCACAAATAAAACATTGTACTAAATGTTCATTTTAAATATTTGCTCATGTCAATTCTTTCTCTTCATAAATTCTCACATGCGGACAATCTTCACAAAAACTTAACACTGAACTTCCTGTATGTATTTTACAATTAAAGTGCACGTTCATAAAAGGAGGAAGGAAAATGAATCATTCAAAAACACTTTTGTTAACCGCGGCAGCCGGATTGATGCTCACATGCGGTGCGGTTTCTTCCCAGGCCAAGCATAAGCTGTCTGATCCTTATCATTTTACCGTAAATGCGGCGGCGGAAACGGAGCCGGTTGATACAGCCGGTGATGCAGCTGATGATCCTGCGATTTGGCTGGATCCCAAGAATCCTCAGAACAGCAAATTGATCACAACCAATAAAAAATCAGGATTAGTCGTGTACAGCCTAGAGGGAAAGATGCTTCATTCCTATCCTACCGGGAAGCTGAACAATGTTGATATCCGCTATGATTTTCCGTTGAACGGAAAAAAAGTTGATATTGCGGCGGCATCCAATCGGTCTGAAGGAAAGAATACCATTGAGATTTACGCCATCGACGGAAAAAACGGTACATTACAAAGCATTACGAACCCAGACCGCCCGATTGCGTCAGCAATTGATGAAGTATACGGTTTCAGCTTGTACCACAGTCAAAAAACAGGAAAATATTACGCGATGGTGACAGGGAAAGAAGGCGAATTTGAACAATACGAATTAAATGCTGATAAAAATGGATACATATCCGGCAAAAAGGTAAGGGCGTTTAAAATGAATTCTCAGACAGAAGGGATGGCAGCAGACGATGAATACGGCAGTCTTTATATCGCAGAAGAAGATGAGGCCATCTGGAAGTTCAGCGCTGAGCCGGACGGCGGCAGTAACGGAACGGTTATCGATCGTGCCGACGGCAGGCATTTAACCCCTGATATTGAAGGACTGACGATTTACTACGCTGCTGACGGGAAAGGTTATTTGCTTGCATCAAGCCAGGGTAACAGCAGCTACGCGATTTATGAAAGACAGGGACAGAACAAATATGTTGCGGACTTTCAGATAACAGACGGGCCTGAGACAGACGGCACAAGCGATACAGACGGCATTGACGTTCTGGGTTTCGGGCTGGGACCTGAATATCCGTTCGGCCTTTTTGTCGCACAGGACGGAGAAAATATAGATCACGGCCAAAAGGCCAATCAAAATTTTAAAATGGTGCCTTGGGAAAGAATCGCTGATAAAATCGGCTTTCACCCGCAGGTCAATAAACAGGTTGACCCGAGAAAACTGACTGACAGAAGCGGAAAATAAACATGAAAAAAGCAGCTTATCCAAGCTGCTTTTTGATGTGAAGAGCGTTTCATGAGAAAGTCTTGGAACGGATAGCCGCAAGCACAGCCGGAAGCTGGTCATACGTGTACGCCGGTACTGTCTCTTGATAATTAAGCGCCGCGATTTGTTCACGTTCACCCGGGTTTGTCATATAAAAATGGATTTTATCCGCAAAATCCGCAAGCCCGCTGTAAGAAACAAAGGATGAAAACGGGGGCGCGGGAGAAAGGTCTGTCAGCTGAAAGGCCTGACAAGCCGCAATGTCTAAGCTTCTCGTATTTAAACTGATATTTTCGATGCCGCGTCCGTTCTGATTGAGCGCAAACCGATAAGAACGGTGAGGGTTTAAGACCACGTCTGCGCTGTTGTAATATAATGCGGCACGTTCGGGTGCAATCCATTCATCCATTACGAGCACATTTTGCTGCCTGGCGATTTTTTTAGGCAGATGTCTGCGCCATCCCTTCCCGATGATACGAAGCGTATACGGAAGCTTCGCCGCTGCTTTCACCAGTTCAACGCGGTTCGGGTACGGGTATCCGATCAGAAGCAGATTTGTGTGAAGAGAAGCTTCAGCAGGTTGTTTCTTAAAAAGCCGCTGATTAACGGGGATCGGGACATAATATACGTGCTGTAAGCCCATTTGCCGGTAAGCATCAAGTGCGTTTTGTTCTATCGTTAAAACGGCATCGGCGAAAGGGGCGATTGTCATGCTCACATCGAAATAAAAAGGATCCTCCGTCATCCATAGATAAACGGGAATCTGTTCTGTCTTCAGCCATTGAAGCCATTCAGACGGAATACGGTCTCCCGTCATCATCAGGCTGATGTCTGGTTTGAATGCCCGTATACTGCGGATGGTATCTTCCTCAAACTCAGAAACAGAAAAAAAGCGGACGGAAGACTGTAAAAAGCCTTCCTCGATCCAGCGGTCAAAATACGTGTATATGCCTTTATATCCTGAACGGATATATAAAACGTTCATATGCTGTTACGAAGTGAACGTGACACTTTCAACTTTGTCGACGTCAAGCAATGTTGTAGCAGAGCCTGCCGGTGTAACGGAATTTTCCTGCGTAACAAAAACGATTCCGTGAATTTCGTCAAAGGCAACAAATTGAACCGGGCCGATCATGTCTCCTGAATCCATCACAATGCTGATGACAGTGCCGGGCTGAATTCTTGCAAAAATCCATCTCGCCGCTAATGAAATACCGCTTCCCAATACAGATTGTGCGCTGAGACTGTCTTTCACCGCTGCTTCATCTACTTTTGCATCAATTGCCGCTTCCAATAATTCTTTTACGCTGTTTTTCACGTTATCTCCTCCATCTGTACCGCTAGATAAAGCGCTGTTGTCAAATACAGGGGCTAAAAGAGTTTTCAATAAGTTCTTTTTAAGCTCCAAACGATCTTCGCTCATGCGGACATACACCTCCTTTAACAATTTCAACCTCACGTTTATTCATATTCCTGATTGAAGAGATTGGTATAAGTCGAATGCCGTTTTGCTTGTGTTTTTTTCAATATTTAATCAAACAGCTGAATTTTCGAATCAGGCTTTGTTTGCCTATGCGGTTTGTAAGAGTATGACATACGTTGTATAGATTAAAAAATGAAGGAGAGGAATACTTTGGATTCAGAAGAAACTGTAAAACACGGGGGTTTTGAGGAGGAATTTCAGCTCGTACTGCTTCTTCTTCTTTTGTTATCCCGTCAGCCGTCCGGAGATCATTCAGATTTGCGGCGTCAGCTTGTAATGGCAAAAGAGCTTGGGGTTCCTGTATCACGCGTCAATCTGATTAACGGCAGCACACTGCAAAACGTAATTGTCAAAGAAGTGCTGTCAGATTTGGCCGTTTTTCAAAATCCGCTCAATCATACGAGATCAAACGTCGCGATTTCAAGCATCGTCAGCTGGGGTGCTTTTTAATAACGGATATCAGGCTCTGTCTCTTTCGGAGCCGTTTTTTATGTTTTACAGAAGGGGTGATGGGATGGAAAAGAAGATCTCAATTATCTTAACGAGTTACAACAAACCGGATCTTGTGAAACAGGCGATTGAAAGTGTTTTGCATCAGACCTACAGCAATTGGGAGCTGTTTGTGATGGATGATCATTCAAATGAAGAAACCTCGGCTGCCATCAGTACGTATATAAAAGATCCTCGCATATATTATGACAACAGTTTTATCAATCCTGCCGAACGGCTGAAGTCGACCCGGTATGCCGTTTTGATTAATGATGCGCTTTCACGGGCTAAAGGCGAATACATCACTTATTTGACAGACGACACCGTATTTCATCCGGATAGGCTCAGCCGCATGGCGGAAGCGCTTAATCAATACAGCGAGTTTGATGCCGTCTATTCCAGCCAGAAGGTGATACATGTAAACGGGCGCGGAACAGAACAATTCCACTTCTATCGTTTTGCTGAAGAGGTGCTTGATCAGGCCGCTTTTCTCGTTGATCACTGTTCAGTGATGCACCGGAGATCATTGCTTGAGCGTGTGAAAGAGAAGTTCGGCAGCTTTTGGGACGAAGATGTTATGCATTGGAATCACGGAGACTCTGTTTTTTGGAGCAGGCTCAACACATTTACATCATTTCTGCCGATAAAAGAAGTGTTGGATACGACCTATAAAACACCCCACTCATTTCAGAACACGTATCAATCGCTTCCGTCTGTCCTGATCGACGGATCCTTTGTAAAGGGGACGGATCAGAAAGTATATCAGCTTGACCGAAATAAAAGGAAGCCTGTAAACGAGCGCTGGCATACGTTATATGAAGGCCGAACCGTCGTCATTCCGGATCCGTTTTTATTTCAATATGAGGAAGAGAACTCCGTCAGTATTCCGAATTTTCAGCTCGTCAGGGATCAGTTTCATGTTTATTTTATAGAAGACGGGGAGAAAAGACTGGTTGATCATAGCGCATTTCGCTTTTACCGATTTAAACGGCATGACATCCCGGCTTTAGAACGGGACGAAATACAAGCGCTTCCGGACGGTCCGCCGATCAGCCGGGGGACATCGGGGTGTATTCAACATCTGCCCGGGAGAATGCTGTTGCGCATTGAACGGGAATTTTATGTTTATTTGAGAGGGGTTCTCCATCCGATCAGTCATGACGTAGCGAAACGTTTTTTTGCGAATCAGAAGGCGATACCCATTTCCTTTCAGCAAATTAAACAATTACCAATTGGAATGCCGTTCTATCCGGTGTACGATGAAATTATGAGAAATCTCAATATAACAAAAGGTTGAGAGATGCAGTTGGATGTGTAAGGAAAAGGAGAGCTTTTATGACCGATCAATTTGATAAAACCGAGAAGCAGTATATAGAGCTTACTTCCGGCATTCAGAGGTTCGAGCATTTCAGTGTATATACGGACCCTTTTTTGCCGCAGATTTTTTCGCATAACTTTGTTCAGCTGCACCGTACATTTCCGTTAGACAAACTGCTGCCGTTTTTTTCGTCCGTTCCGGGCTTGCTTCAAGCCAATTATATTCATGTGAAAGCGGCTCCGGAGCACGCGTTTCCGCTTCTTCTGAAACAAAATCTCGTAAAGCAGGGCTGCGTAGTGGAAGATGAGCTGTTTTTTGCAAGGAAACTGGAAAATGGGGACCTGCAGGCGGGACACCCGCTCACTGCTTGGGGGACGGAAAAAAGCCTCGCCGACGGGTCGTCTATTATGAACATCTATGACGCCCTTTACATTGGCGAGGCGGCGGCCGAACAAAAGCTTGAGCGGAAATATCCTTTGTATAAGGACGGAACGGTCATGCTTGTTGTGTGCTACAGCGACGCCTCGCAAACGATTCCGATCGGCTGCGGAGAGCTTTTCATCAACAAAGCAGATAAAACCGCAAAAATAGAAGAAGTCGCAATTCTGGATCAATTCCAACGAAAAGGCTACGGATCGATATTGATGAATGAGCTGATGGCGGCGGCAAAGCTGAACGGCATGGAAACCGTATACCTTGTGACGTCCGGGATGGACGGTGTAAACCGCTTTTATGAAAAACTCGGCTTCAAAAGATTTCGGCGCGTGCATACAATTTTTCATTATTTTCTTACATAGTTGGGCATTCGCATAAACCAATTGGGAGTTGGCCCGCATACAATGCCGTATATCGTAAGAAGAAAGGATGATTTGCGTATGTACGGATATGGCTACGGTTGCGGCAGTTTTGGCTATGGTTACGGGCACGGCGGCTGCGGAGGCGGAACCAGCACTTTTGTGCTGATCGTGGTATTGTTTATTTTATTAATCATCGTCGGTGCGGCTTTTATTTGTTAGACTGAAAAAAATCCTATAATGAAAATCAGCCTGCAGAGAACATCACTTTCTGCAGGCTTTTTGTTATATCCATGCTGAAAAATCAGCTTGAAAAACATTTTAATACATATTACCTTTCTGGAGAAGGGGGCGAAAATGTGAACATAACGATTGAAGAATTACCTGAATCCAGAATTGCTTATTTCCGAAACGTCGGAGAGTATGGCGGAAAGCAAAACAAAGAACTGATGGAGTCATTTAAAAACTGGGCGCAATTGAATGGTCTGCTTGATCATTCTGTCATTTTAGCAATTCCGCAAGATCATCCGAATCGTACTCCTAAAGAGAAATGCCGCTATGATGTTTGTCTTGTTATCAATCAAGACCATGTGCCTGAACCAGCCCGGATCGGTACATTTTCCGGAGGGAAGTACGCTGTTTTCTTGCTTGATCATACAAAAGAGGCAGTCAGTGGATTTTGGAACACTGTTTTTTCTGAGATCGAAAAAAATAATTTATCAATCAGAGAACAGCCCATTATCGAAAGGTATACTTTACAAAAGGTGAATCATCATTTGTGTGAAATATTAATTCCCATACAGTAAAGAAGACGTGAATTTTCCGCCTTCTGCTTATACTGATTCAGATCAAAAATGATGTGATGATGAGCTGAGCAAAGAATAAAATCAACAATAGGAATAGAATTTCCAGAACGCTCTTCAGGCTGTCGGGACATTTCCGGCAGCCTGTTTTACAGAAAGGCATTTTCTGCAAAAAACTTTCTGAAGGATAAGAATGCGGTTATTCATCTGTTCATACAATGAAGCAAATGGGTTTTCGAGGTGGAAAGATATGGGGAGCTATTTAATCAAACCGGAGCTTGACGCAAATTATCCGTCAGTCAGTCATGGAAAGGGATCATATGTGTATGATCAGGAGGGGAACAAGTATCTTGACGGAGCATCGGGGGCGGTCACTTGCAATATCGGTCACGGCACGGAGGATATTATACAAGCTTTAAAAGAGCAGCTTGACTCTGTTTCGTTTGTGTATCGCTCGCAATTCACCAGTACTCCGGCAGAAGAACTCGCTTTATTTCTGGCGGATCATCTGCCGGGCGGGCTGAATTGGTCATTTTTTGTAAACAGCGGATCAGAGGCAGTCGAAACAGCGATGAAAATAGCCGTGCAATATTGGCAGGAAAAAGGGCAATACCAAAAATCCGTCTTTCTATCAAGATGGGGCAGTTACCACGGCATTACTTTGGGAGCGCTTTCATTATCGGGGTTTTACGAACGGAGATACCGCTTCACCCAGCTGATCGAACGGTTTCCTGCCGTTTCAGCGCCTAATATGTATCGTTCAGAGCTGCAGGGAGAGGAATTTGTGAAAGCTGCGGCGGCTGAACTGGAAACGGCTGTTCAACGGATCGGTTCCTCATTTATCGCGGGATTTGTCGCAGAACCGATTGTCGGAGCAGCCGGGGCGGCCATCACTCCGCCGGCAGGTTATTATGAAGCGCTTGAGGAGGTCTGCCGCCGGCACGGTATTTTGTTTATCGCGGATGAAGTCATGACGGGGCTCGGGAGAACAGGGCGGATGCTTGCTTCTGAGCATTGGGGGATCGCACCTGATATCGCGGTGCTCGGAAAAGGGTTAGGCGCCGGTTACGCTCCGATTGCGGCAGCCGTTGCTTCTGATGACATCATTGAAACGATCAAGCGGGGCTCCGGGGTCATTATGAGCGGACATACGTACAGTGCCAACCCATACTGTGCTAGAGCGGCGCTTGAAGTGCTTCGCTATGTTAAGAAACACGATCTGCTTCGGCAGTCAGAGGAGAAAGGCGTAATGCTGAAGCGGAAATTAGAAGAAATCAAAGAGCGCAGCGGGGTGATTGGGGATGTCCGCGGTAAAGGCCTCCTGATCGGGGTTGAATTCGTTAAGGATAAAACGACGAAGGACGTTTTTTCGAAAAAACAGGCCTTCACCGAAAAAATCATTAAAGCGGCAAAAAAACGGGGCCTGCTTATTTACCCTGCAAAGCCCGGTATTGACAGCGGAGAAGGAGACGCCGTCATCATCGCCCCGCCGTTCACGATTTCATATGCCGAGCTGGATGAGCTGTCAGATCTATTTTCACAGGCCGCAGAAGAAGTTGAAAAAATGATGAAGAAGGATTGAGCTGATATGTCTATTTTTCATAAAAAAATCGATATTCATGAAGCAATTGCCGATGTCAAGGACGAATCTGTCATTATGTTCGGCGGTTTTGGGGGAGTGGGTTCACCTCCGTCATTAATCGAAGCGATTTTGGAAAGCGGCGTTAAAGAGCTGACCGTCATCTGCAATGATGCCGGATTTCCGGAAATCGGCATCGGCCCGCTTATCGTTCATAAGCGGGTAAAAAGGCTGATCGCTTCCCATATCGGCTCAAATCCTGTCGCGGGCAGACAAATGACTGACGGAGCGCTTGAGGTGGAATTTTCGCCGCAAGGGACGCTTGCTGAACGGATTCGCGCAGGCGGAGCGGGGCTAGGCGGTATTTTAACTGATATCGGCATTGATAACGCAACCGTTTGTGAAAACAAAGAAACCGTAACGATTGACGGAAAGTCCTATTTAGTTGAAAAAGCGCTGACGGCTGATTTCGCTTTTGTGTCCGCACATACTGCTGATGAATTCGGGAATCTGACGTTTGACAAAACGGCGCGCAACATGAACCCTCTGATGGCTGCGGCGGCCGAAAGAACATTTGCTGAGGCGGCAGAGATTGTGCCTGCCGGCGAACTTGACAGCGAGCATATTGTAACGCCGGGCGTTTTCGTGGAGGGTGTCGTGCAAAGTGAAGGAGTGAAGTGGAAATGGGCTTGGGAATAGCGGAAAGAGAGAGTATCGCGAGGCGGGCCGCCAGTGAAGTTACCTCAGGTATGATTGTCAACCTGGGGATCGGCATTCCTTCTTTAGTGCCGAACTTTCTGCCGGCCGGCATGGAGGTCATGCTGCAGGCGGAAAACGGCGTCCTCGGGATCGGCGGCAGTCCGGAGCGCGGAGAGGAGGATGAGCTTTTATGCAATGCGGCCGGATTTCCTGTCAGTACAGTTAAGGGAGCCTCCTATTTTGATTCAGCTCTGTCTTTTGCCATGATCAGAAAAGGGCTGATAGATATTACCATTTTAGGCGCGCTCCAAGTCAGCAGGACAGGTGATCTCGCCAATTGGCTCGTGCCGGGGAAAAAAGTGCCCGGAATGGGCGGGGCGATGGAGCTTGCCCAAGGCGCGAAAAAAGTGGTTGTCGTCATGAGCCACACCGATCAGAAAGGCCGGCCGAAGCTGGTCGAAAGCTGTTCATTGCCGCTTACAGCAGCGGGCTGTGCAGATCTCATCATTACAGAGAAAGCCGTCATCAGCATAGATGATGGGGCTTTTGTTCTTGAGGAACTGCTGAATGGCACGACCATAGACGATGTCATTCAAACAACGGATGCCGAAATCAGATTGGGAGAATGTTTTCTTAAAAGGGGGCCTGTCCATGGATCAATTAGAAAAGAAAGTCACTGAGTGGGCGGAAGAAAACACAGAAAAAGCGGTAAGCCTGCTGAAACGGCTGATCGGGGAAAAAAGCACGTTCGGCCATGAATTTAACGCACAGGCAGTCGTTTTGGAAAAACTGAGACAGTTTGACATGGATATTGATGTATGGGAGCCGAGTGTCAAACAATTGAAAGAGCATCCTTATTTCGTATCGGAACGCGAAGACTTCCATGAAAGCCCGAATATCACAGCTGTAAAGAAAGGGGCCGGGGGCGGAAGATCACTGATACTGAACGGACATATTGATGTTGTCCCGGAAGGAAATCCCGCCGCATGGACGTATGAACCGTTTACCGCTGTTGAAAAGGCCGGCAAAGTTTACGGCCGCGGGTCAACGGATATGAAAGGCGGCAATACAGCCCTCTTGTTTGCGTTAGAAGCGCTTGAAGCCTGCGGGATTACATTAAAAGGAGATGTTCTGTTTCAAAGTGTCGTAGATGAAGAGTGCGGCGGCGCGGGAACACTGGCGGCTGTTATGAGGGGCTACAAGGCTGACGGGGCGCTTATTCCCGAACCGACTAATTTAAAGCTGTTTGTTAAGCAGCAAGGGTCTATGTGGTTCCGCATTACGGTAAGGGGATTGTCCGCACACGGCGGCACCCGCTATGAAGGGGTGAGCGCCATTGAAAAAAGCCTGCATGTCATCACAGCCCTAAAAGAGCTTGAACACGTCCGCAATGCCCGTATCACAGACCCGCTTTATCGGGACGTTCCGATTCCGGTTCCCATTAATATCGGCACCGTCCAAGGGGGAACGTGGCCATCATCGGTAGCTGACCGTGTGGTGATAGAAGGCAGGTGCGGAATAGCGCCGGATGAAACGCCCGAAGCAGTAAAAGAAGAGCTGGCAAGCTGGCTGAAAGATTTGGAGTACCGGGATGAATGGTTTAAACACCACCCCGCGGAAATAGAATGGTTTGGGGCTCAGTGGCTTCCGAATGATCTCCCGGATGAGCATCCGCTGATTTCCGCTCTGGAATCTTCTTTTGAGAAAATGAAAGGGGCAAAACCGGTTCGTGAAGCGTCCCCGTGGGGAACGGACGGAGGGCTTTTGCAGCACGCGGGACAGACGCCGGTCATCGTCTTCGGGCCGGGAGAAGTCAAAGCGGCGCATCAGGCGAATGAATACATTGAAATCCGGGCGTTAATCGATGCCGTCAAAATCATTTCTCTTTTTATCATGGAATGGTGCGGGGTGGCAGATGGGGGTGACGGAGCTGATAAAGGAACTGAGGGCTGAAAAGGGAGCGGCCGAGATTGATGCAGACCGTTTCAATGAGCGGCTCAGAGTCATTCGTTATGACGGACAGATCACGGCGCTTATTCCGGCCGTTTTGGCAGAAGCAAAGCAAGAAGGAGCCCAAAAGGTAATTTTCTTTGCCAAGCGCGGCGATGAGCCGGAATTTGTCAAGCATCTTTTTATTGTTGAGGGTGTCATAGACGGGTATTACAACGGGCATGAGGCTGTTGTGATGGTGCGCTATTTATCAGAGGAACGGAGACGGTCAGATTCATATGTATCAGAAGATTCGACTGTTGACCGTTTATATGAGACACCGCGGCGGGGACTGACTCAGACAGAAAGCACGCTGATGTTCAGAAAAGCGGCCGAAGATGATGCAGACCGTTTAACGCACTTATATAAACATGTTTTTCTTACCTATCCGACTCCTGTCTTTAATCCCCTTTATATTAAAAAAACAATGAGAGAAAACACCATCTATTATGCCGCATTCGATCAGGATCGTCTCATTGGGGCGGCAAGCGCAGATATCAATCCGGTATTGGGGCACGCTGAAATGACCGATTGCGCGGTTCTGTCAGATTACAGGGGGAACTCCGTAACGGCACACTTGTTTAAAGCGTTGGAGCAGGAACTCGCGGGCCGGGGAATCATCCATCTTTTTTCCTTGGCCCGTGCAGCGTCTTACGGGATGAATGCTGTTTTGTATCATGCCGGATACGGCTACAGAGGCAGGCTTGTGAACAACTGCCGCATTTCAGAAGGGCTCGAAAATATGAATATATGGTGCAAGACTTTACGTTTGGCCATTCATAAGGAGGAATTCGTTTGACAAACAAATGGTTTCAGCCGAAGCGTCATTGGAAGGAGATTGAATTGTGGAAAGATGTGCCGGAAGACAAGTGGAATGATTGGCTGTGGCAGCTCACCCATACTGTAAGAACCGTCGATGATCTGAAAAAAGTCATTCATTTGACCGAAGAGGAAGAAGAAGGCGTCAGGATGTCTGTAAAAACCATTCCCCTGAACATTACGCCTTATTATGCTTCTTTAATGGATCCCGATAACCCGAGATGTCCGATCCGCATGCAGTCCGTGCCGCTGTCAGAAGAAATGCACAAAACGAAATATGACCTTGAAGATCCGCTGTTTGAAGATGAAGATTCACCGGTTCCCGGTCTTACGCACCGCTATCCCGACCGCGTTCTTTTTCTGGTGACAAATCAATGCTCGATGTATTGCCGATATTGCACAAGAAGGCGTTTTTCCGGACAGATCGGAATGGGGGTGCCGAAAAAACAGCTTGATGCGGCCATCGCTTACATCCGGGAAACGCCGGAAATCCGTGACTGCCTGATTTCCGGCGGAGACGGGCTTTTAATCAACGATCAGATTCTGGAATATATTTTAAAAAACCTGCGTGACATTCCCCACCTTGAAATTATCCGGATCGGAACGAGAGCACCCGTCGTATTTCCGCAGCGGATAACGGATAACCTTTGTCAGATTTTGAAAAAGTATCATCCGGTCTGGCTGAACACTCATTTTAATACGAGCATCGAACTGACGGAAGAATCGGTTGCGGCGTGTGAAAAGCTCGTTAACGCAGGTGTTCCGGTCGGTAACCAGGCCGTTATTTTAGCAGGCATTAACGATTCGGTGCCGATTATGAAAAAACTCATGCATGATTTAGTGAAAATCCGCGTGCGTCCGTATTATATTTATCAATGTGATTTGTCAGAGGGGATCGGCCATTTCAGAGCGCCTGTGTCGAAAGGGCTGGAAATCATTGAAGGACTGAGAGGCCACACAACGGGCTTTGCCGTGCCGACCTTTGTCGTCGACGCCCCGGGCGGAGGCGGTAAAATCGCCCTGCAGCCGAACTACTTGCTCTCCCAAAGTCCGGAGAAAGTTGTGATCAGAAACTTCGAAGGGGTGATTACATCTTATCCCGAGCCGGAAAACTATATCCCGAATCAAGCCGACGACTATTTTGAATCTGTTTTTCCGGGAACGATGGCCAAACGCGAGCCGGTCGGACTGAGCGCCATTTTCGCGGACAAAGAGGTTTCGTTCACACCGGAAAATGTATCGAGGATCGACAGAAGGAAAACGTTTACATCCAACCCTGATCATGAAACGCTGAAAGACCGCAGGGAAAAGAGAGATGAATTGAAAGAAAAGAAATTTATTGCACAGCAAAAAAAAGAGCAAAAAGCAGGATCGGAAGTCGGAGGTGAGTCGCCGTGAAGCCATGCGAGTGGTGCGGCAATCAGAAGGCGTCAGCTTGTCAGGCGGCTGTGTACTGGGAGCTTCCTGACGGTACGAGGGCCATAGAAATTACAGAAACACCCTCATTCGCCTGTTCCTCCTGCGGCATGACTTATCAGGAGGAAGCGGTCATAGCGGAAATCGAAAATCAGCTTTTTTTAGTCAATGCAAAAAAATTACCGGAAACACTCACATATCAAGAGCTGATGGAGACAGAACGGATCTTGAAACGGAATTATTTTGACTTCTCCTAGTCTTCTTTTGTTGTAATTTCACACTTGAATTGTATAATAGTACAACAAAAGACAGTCATCAGGAGGGGAAACCCATGAAATCCTTTTATCACTATTTGATGAAATACAGGCATCCCAAGCCGCAGGACGCAATCAGCCAGTTTGCGAATCAGGCATACGAAGATCACGGCTTTCCGAAAACGTCAAGCGATTATCACGAGCTCAGTTCTTATTTAGAACTGAGCGCCGACTATTTAGAAACGATGGCGACATTTGATGAAGCTTGGGAAAAATATGAGACCGAGGTACATCACGCCTGACGAAAAACCGCACATTGTGCGGTTTTTTTCTGTTGAAATCACTCGCTTATGAGGTGCCTTATGATCAAATCCCGCAACGCCGTCCGTTTTGATCAGCACGTAAACAAATCTTCCTGACGGCACGTATCATAATCAGGAAGGAGAAGGTATAGCTGCAGAGTTCACCGGATCAGGCCTGCTGCCGGCGGGGTCCCGGGTAAGGAACCACTTTTCACGGAGAAATAATCAAACATTTAAATGAAGTGAGAGGAATCAAATGATCCATTAGGTAAGACTGATGAGGCACTGACGTTTGGACGGAAAAGGGGATTTTATGTGACAAGGTTGAAGCGGATTGAAGTTGTGGCTTCATTGAAAGCCGAGACGAGTTTGATTGTTTATGATAAACAAGCCATTGCAAATATGCAGCCGGAATTGAGTCTCCATACATCTTCGATGATGTGTTTCACGGCAAATCTTGAACATCACGGCGGTGATATTGTCAACATGCCTTCGGGCCGGGTATTTACCTTTGCGTCATACAAAGACTCATAAAAAATAGAAGCTTTTTGTCTCAGCACTGTTACTGCTCAGTCGATCGAGAGCGGAATGTCATCGGACGCTTCTGTTACGGTAAGTGAAAAAACGCACAAGCATGTTGCGTTTTTTGCCATTTTGAACAGGTGCAGAAATAGATATTTCCTGTGGTTTTCATGCCCATGCGAAATGATGGCGGCCGGCATACGATAGCGTATGACAGTCCGCGGCAAGGGGGAGACAGCATGAAGCCAGATAAACCGAAATTTCAAGTGGGAGACATCGTGGTCGTCGTGATGTACGGAACCGTCGGCACCATTACGAAGGTTCATCAAATTGATAAACATTATCTTTACGAAGTCAATCATAATGAAGTGCTTTATTTTGAATCGTCCATCCAGCTTTATAAGGATTATGAGGGCGTGATCGTCGATATGGAAAAATTGGATATTGAATATGAATTTCTGATCGGCGACGTCGTATATGTAAAGGACTACGGAAAGGAATTATTCCGTGTCATCGGCCACAGAACTGAAATATGGAGATATTTAGAGGATGGCTGGGAGGATATTATTTATGAGCTGACTCGGCTGAAAGACGGAGAGTGGCTTGAAACGGAGGAAGAGGATCTCACGCTGGTTCTGAGAAAATATGAAATGGATCAGTTTGTGCATCAGCTGCTGTTTGTCCACTATGTTGGAGAAGCATCTCATGAGATCGGCGAGGATACCGTCGCGTCTGCTCTTCTTCAGTTTGAAGGCGATGCTGATGATCCCGATACCCTGCATGTGCTGGCGGTATCGATTGTAGATGAGCTGCTTGATATTTATAACGATTATAAGATTCTTTATCATTTGTTCGGTGACGAAGAATATAAAGATATGATGAATTTTGTGCTGGAAAGCCTGCGGGAGCATTTCAGCTAGCCGGCAAAAAAACGGACGGTGACATATAAAAACCAGGGCAGACAGCCGGCAAAGATGACAAACGACATTCCTTTCAGCACTTTTTCCAATACGATATCAAATCCATCTCCGTCCAATAAAGCCATCATTTTCGTCATCATCTTTTCTCCCTCCGGGGCTTGTTTTTTAAAAGTATATGAGCGGACAAAACGTTTAGAACTTTCGGGTATAATTTGAACGGTTTTTTCATAAAACATAAAAAAGGAGGCGGTGTTTGCATGAAAGAAATAGATCTTGTGATTGACACAGAAGAAATAGCTGATTATTTTTACAGTCAGCTTGCTATGCGCGGGTACATACCGAGTGAAGAGGAAATCTTCGAAATAGCCGACATCACCTTTGATTATTTATTAGAAAAATGTATGATAGACGAAGAGCTTGATGAAGACTGAAACTGCGGAACCGAAGTGAAAAAGCTTCGGTTTTTTCAATCAGCTCGGGAGAATGAAACATGGGGGGAAAACGTTGTACAAGCCAGCAAGTCTTTTCGCATTGTTTATTCTGCTCGCAGCAGCGATCCGGATAGAAGCCGTCCGGGTTTTTGATGAGCGTGTCATAGAAGCGGCTGTCAGGATCAGGGCTGCCTGGCTGAATGAATTGATGTTATGGATAACGGAGCTCGGCACGACCGCGGTGCTTTTGCCGCTTCTTCTTTTGACAGGCGCGGCTCTGTATATGTACAAAAAAACGCCGGATGTTGTTTTTTTGCCGCTTCTCTTTCTCATTGAACGGATTGTAAACATAAAAATAAAAGAATTGATTGAAAGAGCCAGACCCGCTTTTGAACCGCTCGTCCATGAAACCTCATACAGTTTTCCGAGCGGCCACTCCATGAATTCGGCAGTGATGTATCCCGTCATCGCTTACTTTTTGATCAAGCATGTTCCGTTTTTCACGAAAAGAAAACGGGCCGTCACCGTCTTTACCGGGGTTCTCGTCATTCTGATCGGATTCAGCAGAATTTATTTGGGCGCGCATTTTCCGACGGATGTGCTTGCCGGATTCAGTCTCGGACTTTGCCTCGTTTCGCTTTTTGCGCTCTTTGACGAAAAGTATCATCCGTTTCGACAAAAATAGAGACAGGAGAAATGAGAAAAAACGCTAATACTATTAAGAAATAAGAGGGAGGGATCTTGATGCTGTTATCGCTGCCCGTGTTTAAAAAAAAGACTTGCGCCTATGATGTGACGATTTTTCAAACACCCCGCTACGGCGAGAAAAAGGGATACAGGGTCGTCTATCGGACAGAGCTGGCCGCTGACAATCATCAAGACGCACTGGAAAGGGCATTTTCTGTTTTTAATGTGCCTGATACGGTCCCAAACGACTATCAAGCCAGATTCATAGCGACCGGAGATGTCATACTCATAGACGAAGGAAGAAAAGGAAAGACCTATTACAGGCTTAACCCTGCGGGATGGAGCAAAATTAACCGGCTGCTCGTCCAGCCGAGGTAAGATGGGGCCGGCTGAATCTTCAGCCGGCTTCCGTATTGTCTGGGAAACACAGTGTTAAGGCTTCCGTTTAGCGGCGGAATGCTCTTTTCCATGCGCTTCATCAGCTGCAATGACGTCTGAAACGGGCACGTGATTGTTCTTTTTCTGGCCGGTCACCCGGTTGCGCTGTTTTTTGCCCATTATGTTCACTCCTTTTTCTTTAGGCTTGTCATCCCGCATATTCTGCCCAAGATCGCCCCAGTCATGCTGATGATTGTCTCTTACCGTTATTCAGTGTACAATGGGTGGGAGTTTGAATAGGCAGGAGGAAAAGGAAATGAGTGTACATATAAACGCAGAAAAAGGCCAAATTGCGGATACAGTGCTTTTGCCGGGAGATCCGCTCAGAGCGAAATTTATTGCGGAAACGTATCTTGAAAATGTGGAATGCTATAATGAAGTCAGAGGAATGTACGGATTTACGGGTACATATAACGGCAAAAAAGTATCAGTTCAAGGCACCGGCATGGGTGTTCCGTCTATCTCTATTTATGTGAATGAACTGATTCAAAGCTATGATGTTCAAAACTTAATCAGAGTCGGCTCATGCGGAGCCATCCGTAATGACGTGAAGGTGCGTGACGTGATTTTGGCTATGACGTCTTCAACGGATTCACAGATGAACCGTGTCGCCTTCGGCAGTGTAGATTATGCTCCTTGCGCAGACTTCGAACTGCTTCATAAAGCGTACCAGGAAGCGCAAAAAAACAATCTTCCCGTAGCGGTCGGAAGCGTATTCACCGCCGATCAGTTTTACAATGAAGACTCCCAAATCGAAAAGCTTGCCAGATACGGCGTTCTCGGCGTAGAGATGGAAACGACTGCTTTATATACGCTTGCCGCTAAATACGGCAAAAAAGCGCTGTCTATCCTGACTGTAAGCGATCACGTATTAACGGGAGAAGAAACAACGGCAGAGGAGCGTCAAACGACTTTTCATGATATGATTAAACTGGCGCTGCATACTGTTTCGTAAACTTGAGATGAGGGTTATGCTGATTAAAGCAGCCCTCTTCTTTATGCATCGCCCTGATTCAAAAAAAGAAAGGTAAGTGTAAAATGAAGAAATCCACTAAATGGTTCTCGCTCGCTGCCGCTCTCAGCGTAACCGCAATCGTGGGAACCGGCTGCAGCATTTCAGGCGGCGATAGCCACAAGGACACAAAAACAGCAGCTGAAACAAAACAATCAGATGACACATCAAGCAAAAAAACAACGAAGGCAGAAAACAGCGATTTTGTATTGGAGAGCAAATATTTTAATGATATTAAAGAAGTGAACGGGCTTGAGACCATTCAAAACCCGACAAATACACTTGCGCTCGTGAATAAGACATACACGCTGCCGGGAGATTATAAACCGAATGATCTCGTGATCCCGAAAGTCGAATTTTCTTTTACTGAGAAAATCGAGAAACGATATATCCGCAAACCTGCCGCCGATGCTTTGGCGAAACTATTCAGCGCCGGGAAAAAAGAAGGTTATGACCTGGTTGCTGTTTCAGGATACCGCTCTTATGACAGACAGAAAGTTATTTTCGATAATGAAGTCAGTCTGAAAGGTGAAAAAAAGGCGAAAGAAGCCGTCGCATATCCAGGGCAAAGCGAACACCAGACGGGGCTTGCCATGGACATTTCCAGCAAAAGCAACGGATATGAGCTGAATGAAGCGTTCGGAAACACGGCGGACGGCAAATGGGTGAAAGACCATGCGTATGAATACGGCTTTATCATCCGCTATCCTAAAGGCAAAGAAAATGTCACAAAGTATGAGTATGAACCATGGCATTTACGCTATGTAGGCAAAAAAGCGGCAAAAGCCATCCATGACCATCAATTAACGCTTGAAGAATATTTTAATGAAGTAAAGAAAGTGTAATAAGAAGAAGCCCGCTTGAAAAATAGAAAGCGGGCTTTCTTTATTACCAGAAGAGTAAACCTCCAAGCGCAAATCCGGTAATGAAACCAAGGCCGATACCGTAGGCTGCTCCCCAGCCTCCCCAGCCTCCCCAATAGCCGAACCCGTATCCTCTGTGACGGCCGCCGACAGGGGCGATATACACTTTGCTGTTAGTCACCCGTACGATTCTTCCGACGTGGACTCTGCCGTTTCGTTCTGTAATTCTTGCTACTTTTCCCTGGTGCTGCCGGCAAAGATGATAATAGTTTTGCATCTTTTCTCCTCCTATCCAACCTATCTTTCTATGTCAGCTTATGATAGAGTGCGGTAAAAAGGTTGGACGAAAACAGGAGGATAATCGCCGTTTTACTTGTAAGCGACAAAAGCGCAGTGTCCCAAATATTCACGGTACGTCTGCATAAGCTCGTAATGAGCCGTCAGCGTATCGTAGTGAACCGGCTGAATAACGGGCGATAAATCCATTTCTGTAGTCGGCTCCTGCGCATTGTTTTCATAAACAGCGGGAATGAAATCCGCTTTCTGAAAGCCTTGCTGAAGCAATCTCTGTTTCCATGCCGTTTCATCCTGCAATACGGTAAAACCGTAGAAGTCTTTTATCTGCGTGATGGCGTTTTCCGGCATGGGCTTTTGTAAAGCAGCTTCAATGCCGATCAGCATACCCCCGGGTTTAAGGACCCGCAGAATTTCAGACAGCGATGAATCAAGATTTGAAAAGGTGAGAACTGATTCGGAAAGAACGGCGGAAAATTGATTTTCAGCAAACGGGAGCCGCTCAAGCTCCGCCAAATAGCCCGGAATGGTTAAGCCTTCAGCGGCAAATCGTTTTGCTGCTTTTTCAAGCATAAGGGGATCCTTATCAACACAGGTGACGGGGTACAGCAGGTGGCCGAGATAAGCGGCCGTCTGTCCCGTTCCGCAGCCGGCGTCAAGAATCGGTTCGCCAGGAGGAGGAGCCGCTTTTGTGAGAACGGCTTTGGAAAAAGCGAGCCCGCCGGGGTGAGCCCCTCCGACTCCGAATAAGGACAGCATTTCTAAATATTTGCTCAAAGGCCGAATCCTCCTTTTTTCCTCAGCATATGTTGAGAGAAAAGCATAGGTTTGGGTAAACGGGAAAGAAGGGCGCCTCACGTTTGAAGTTGACGAATGAGCGTTCGTCTATGATAATAATGTAAGAATAAAAAGGTGGTGTTTTCTTGAAGCGGCAATTTAAACTGTTTTTTATTATATTGATCACCGCGGTCGCAGCCTCGGCGCTTACGCTGTTTATCACGGGCAATACGACCATTTTCGGACAAGGCTCGGCTGCTTTGACGAACAGCAAATTTGAGAAATTCAATAAAGCCTACGAGCAGATTAAAAGTGATTACTATCAAAAAACAGATGACAGCAAATTAGTAGACGGAGCGATAAAAGGCATGATCAGTTCCCTGGATGATCCATATTCTTCTTATATGGACCCGCAGGAAGGAAAGTCTTTTGAAGAAACCATTTCCGCTTCGTTTGAAGGCATCGGCGCACAAGTGGAAGAAAAGGACGGCAGCATCCTGATTGTATCGCCGATTAAAGGGTCACCCGCGGAAAAAGCGGGGGTTAAACCGAATGACCAGATCTTGAAGGTCAACGGCAAAAGCGTTAAAGGCCTTAATGTAAACGAAGCCGTCGCATTAATCCGCGGCAAAAAGGGAACAAACGTCAAGCTCGTGCTGCACAGAGCGGGTGTCGGCGATCTGAACCTGTCGATCAAACGTGACACCATTCCGGTTGAAACGGTGTACTCTGAAATGAAAAAAGGAGACATCGGCGAAATCCAAATCACATCCTTCTCCGAATCGACGGCAAAAGAGCTGAATTCAGCCATTGACAGCCTCGAAAAACAAGGAGCGAAAGGATACATTCTCGATTTAAGGGGCAACCCGGGCGGACTGATGGATGAAGCCATCAAAATGAGCAACATGTTTATCGATAAAGGGAAAAATATCATGCAGGTCGAATACAAAGACGGCACGAAAGAGGTTATGAAAGCGACGAAAGAGCGCAAAGTGACAAAACCGACAGTCGTCCTCGTCAATGACGGCACCGCGAGCGCCGCAGAAATCATGTCGGCTGCGCTGCATGAATCATCGGGCATTCCGCTGATCGGCGAGAAAACGTTCGGAAAAGGAACCGTGCAGACGGCAAAAGATTACAGCGACGGTTCTACCGTTAAACTGACAATCGCTAAATGGCTGACAGCGGACGGAGAGTGGATTCATAAAAAAGGCATCAAACCGCAATATCAGGTTAAGCTTCCTGAATATGCGAACCTGCCGTATTTAGATGCGAAAAAAACATACAAATACGGGGATTCCGGAACCACGGTCACCAATGCGCAAAAAATGCTGAAAGCGCTGGGGTACAGCGTGAATGTAAACGGCACGTATGATAAAGCATTTGAACAAGCCGTTAAACAATTCCAAGCAAAAGAGAAACTGAAACAAACAGGCATTATAACGGGAGACACAACGGCAAAATTGATGACGGATCTGCAAAAACAGCTTGCGGACAACGATACACAAATGAAAAAAGCCGTTGAAACATTAAATAAGAATATGAAATAGTAAAAAACACCCGATGCGCCGCTCGCGCATTGGGTGTTTTCTGTTTGCGAAAAGCCCGTCTTATGTCGTTTCCTGTTCAAAAAGGTGGCTGTTCGCCTGAATGAAAAACTGTGATTGCTCATAGTGATAGGTGACTTTTGAGAAGTCAAACGGCTGGCCGTTGGTTAAATGAAAAATCGTTTCAACGCAAAGCTTAGGCGCTCCTGTAAACAGGCCTAAGTACTCCGCTTCTTCCTCATTTAACATCCCCGCGTACAGATATAAATCTGAAAAACCGCGCTTTAATCCGAGACCTTCTCTAATATAATCAAATATTGATTCTGCCACGATCTCTTTATTCAAATACGTAATAATCGATTTGTTGTAAAATGACTCTTCGATACACAATGTCAGCCCGTCAATATATCGGATTCGCTTGACATAATACACGTCGCCGTCAGGCGGCATATTCAGATTTTGGGCAGCCTCAGGCGTGGGTTTTCTCACTTCCAGCGCTAATAATTTGGAAGTGACATTAAAATCTTCCAGCGATTCTTTAAATCCCTGATTAGAAAGCAGACTGATATACCCTTTTCTTTTATTCCGTCTGACAAAAATGCCGCTTCCCCTCACTTGAAACACAATCCCCTTTTTTTCTAATAAATCTAAGGACTTGGTGATCGTGCTTTTGCTCACGTTAAACCGGGTCATTAAGGTTTGCAGCACAGGCAGTTTATCCCCTTGCTGCAGCTGATGTTCTTCTATGTATTTTTCAATATCTATCGCGATTTGCTGGTATTTTAACATATACATTCCTCATTCATTTATTGTCCCGCTTCTTCCAGAATTATAGCATAATCGTTTTTAAAAGCCATTTCGTAAATTAACTATAATTGTTTATGTATTGATAAATTATACCGGTACAATTATAATGTAAACGTATAATATGAAAATGAAGGCAGGAATTCTTCTGCACTTGCGAAGCGGATGCTTGAAGCGGCTGCAGTGCATTTATTCGGCATGCAAGCGGCAGTCAAATAAAGGAGGATATAAACGATGGGGACATTGCCAAAAGATTTTTTATGGGGAGGCGCTCTGGCCGCCCACCAATTTGAAGGGGGATGGAATAAAGGCGGCAAGGGACCGAGTGTAGTGGACGTTATGACAGCAGGTGCGCATGGTGTGCCCCGGAAAATAACAGATACAATTGAAGAGCGGGAATTTTATCCGAATCATGAAGCGATTGATTTTTATCATCGTTATAAAGAGGACATCGCATTATTCAGCGAGCTGGGTCTGAAATGTTTAAGAACGTCCATCGGCTGGAGCAGAATTTTTCCTAAAGGTGATGAAGCCGAGCCCAATGAGGAAGGATTGGCTTTTTACGACCGGGTGTTTGATGAATTGCTGAAACATGGGATTGAACCGGTAATCACGTTGTCACATTTTGAGATGCCGCTGCATTTGGCGAGAGAATACGGCGGTTTCAGAAACAGAAAAACAGTCGGATTTTTTGTAAAATTCGCTGAAGTGTGTTTTGAACGCTATAAACATAAGGTGAAGTATTGGATGACGTTTAACGAAATCAATAATAAGATGGATGTGAATAATCCTATCTTTTTATGGACGAACTCGGGCGTCGCCGTCAAAGAAAACGAAAACGCAAAAGAAGTCATGTATCAGGCCGGCCATCACGAACTGCTGGCAAGCGCATTGGCTGTTTCGAAGGGAAGAGACATCAATCCCGAGTTCAGGATCGGCGCGATGGTATCACATGTTCCGATTTACCCGTACTCATCTCACCCCGACGATGTGATGCTGGCTGAAGAAACGATGAGACAGCGTTTTTTCTTCCCGGACGTGCAGGTTCGCGGATATTATCCAAGCTATGCGTTAAAAGAGTTTGAAAGAGAAGGCTATCAGATACACTTTGAAGACGGTGATGAAGAGATTTTGAAAAACGGCCGAGTGGACTACCTCGGATTCAGCTATTACATGTCTACAACCGTAAAAAGTGATGTATCAAACGATAATACCGGGGATGTCGTAAACGGAGGATTGCCAAACGGCGTGGAAAATCCTTATATTACAGCGAGTGATTGGGGCTGGGCGATTGACCCGACCGGTTTACGATACACATTAAACCGCTTATACGACCGCTACCAGATTCCGTTATTTATCGTGGAAAACGGATTCGGCGCCATCGACACATTAGAAGAGGACGGTTCAATTCATGACACTTCAAGAATTGAATATTTATCGTCACATATAAAAGCTTTGAAAAAAGCAATCACATATGATGGTGTGGATGTAATGGGCTATACACCATGGGGAATTATTGATATCGTGTCATTTACAACCGGAGAAATGAAAAAACGCTACGGCATGATTTATGTTGATCGGGATAATGAAGGCAACGGTTCAATGAGGCGGCTTAAGAAAGACTCATTTGAATGGTATAAAAAAGTGATTGAAACAAACGGCTCATATGTATCTTAAAGGTTTAAAAAGGGAAGGCTTCACCGTTGTGTGAAGCCGGCTTTTTATCAGTAATTTTGAAAGCGCATTCATTTAAGCGGGAAGGAGGTGACTGTCCGGCTTTTCATTTAGAATCGCTTATAAAAATAAGGAAAGGGATGGTGGTTCATGTTTTTTAAAAAAGGTCTGCACATGACGCTGGTTTTTCTTATGTTTTTCTTTTTCATATCAAGCAGCATGGAAACCGAAGTGTATGCAGCTGATCGGAAGGCTTCAGACAAAAACAAAGTAAGGGTGTGGTTCAGTTCTGAAAAAGATCCGGCTTCCCGTACGTGGTATGACGGGCCGCTAGAAGTGAAATACGCCTTAGACGAACAAACACCGCTTACATTGACAAAAAAGAAGACTTCTGACTCCGCCGCTGTGTATATTGATCCATCGCGCCGCTATCAAAGTGTGTTAGGCGTAGGATCGTCCCTGGAAGAATCCACAATCCATAATTTATCAAAAATGACACCCGCAAAAAGAAAGGAAGTGCTGAAAAAACTCGTTGATCCCAAAGATGGTATCGGAATGGACGTTATGCGCATAACGATCGGGACATCTGATTTTACGGCACAGGAATTTTATACGTATGACGATATGCCTGAAGGCCAAACAGATCCTAAGCTCCGTCATTTCTCGATCCAAAAGGATATTGATTTACACATTACAGCAACCATCAAGGAAGCGCTGGCGATAAATCCGGAACTGAAAATCATTGCCTCACCGTGGAGCCCGCCGGCTTGGATGAAAACGAATGAAAACCTTAAGCGGGGAATGCTGAAAGATAAATATATCGGCGCACTGGCCGTTTACTTCCGCAAATTTATTGAGGCGTACGAAAAGCAAGGAATTCCGATTTATGCCATGACCCTTCAAAATGAACCTTTGCTGGAAATCGACTATCCGAGCATGTATATGCCGCCGTCTCAGCAGCGCAAACTGGCACTGGCCTTAAAAAAAGAAATGAAAAAACACATAATTGACACGAAAATTTGGATTTATGATCACAATGCGAGCGGGGCGTGGAACTATATTCCGCCGATTTTAGATGATAAAAAAGGAAACCGGGCGGCAGACGGCATCGCTTTTCACGATTATGACGGTGATCTTTCCGTCATGTCGGAGATCGGAAAGAGATATCCTGATCAATCTATTCACTTAACGGAGCGGTCTGTCTGGGGGACGGCAGGGGCGGACCGGATCGCGCAGTATTTCCGCAACGGCGCGTCGAGCTACAATGCGTGGGTGACGATGCTCGACAGTCAAATCAAGACGCATCATTGGATAGGCATCCCGGACCCGACGCTGTTTATTCAGGATGCTAAAAACCCTGACCGCTATTGGAATATCCCGATCTTTCATATGACAGGCAACTTTTCAAAATTTATCGACCGGGGAGCAAAGCGGATAGAAAGTAATTACGGCTCCAAAAACACAGTCTCGAATGTATCGTTCCTTAATCCTGATCAATCCATTGTGACAGTCGTAATCAACCAGACATCCGCCGATCAAAAATTCCATGTCGTTTCAGAAAATCGGCAGTTTGAAGCCGTCATCCCGGCTAAAACCGTGGCTACCTACAAATGGAAGCGGAAAAAGTAAAAACCGGCACATATACGTGCCGGCTTCTTTCTGTTAAGCGCCTTTTTGGTTCAGTTGATCAGAAGGCGCTTTATTGAATAAACCGTCTTTGACGGCGTTTGAAGCCGCTTTTTTTACAAAAAACGGGTTAAGGATAATAACGGCTGCCATGTTAGCGGTCAAACCCCAAAAGCCTTCATATATACCGTGGGCGGATTGGGTGATATTTACCGTGAATGTCACGATAAGACCGACGAGAAGACCGATAATTGTCGCTTCTTTCGTTTGATTCTTCCAAAACAGACTGACGGCGATAGCCGGAAAGATCTGAACCATGCCGGAAACACCGAGAAGCTGAAGGGTAACGAGCGCAGTCGGGAACAGCATGCCGAATAAAAGCGCGAGCCCGATGACGACAAATACCATTGAACGGGTGATCATCGTCAGCTTGCTTGGTGACACATTCGGGTGAATCAAATCCCGATATAAGTTATTCGCAAATAAGTTTGATGCTCCGATGGCCATGATAGAGCAGGGAATCAATGACGCAAGAGCAATCGTGGAGTAAGCAAAGCCCTGCGCGACTCCGCCGTAAGACGTTTGAATCAGCTTCAATAAAGCGAGCCGCGGATTGGTATCTTCCGGCAGGACAAGAAACGCGATAAAGCCGAGAAAAATAACAAGAATCAAAACAATATTATAAAGCGGCAGAAACATGCTGTTTTTGCGGACGGCATCTGCGCTTTTTGCCGTAAATACGCCGGTTGCCGCATGCGCCCACATAAAGAGCGCCAGCGCAGATACGATGGAAGCTGTGATAAACCAAGGAATTCCTTTCGACCCCGAGTCCGGAATCGTCAGCATTTGCGGCGCTTTTTCAGCCAAAGTGTGAATCATCGGCGTCCAGCCGTGAAAATGGATCAGCGGGAGTGAGACGACCATAAACAGCATAATCACCCACACGAGAATGTCTTTAATAATCGCCGTAAACGTCGGCCCTTTAATTCCGCTGAAAAAAGTATACAGCGCTACAAGAATAAAAGAGATGATGACGACCATATTGACATTAATGACACCCGTTCCGGCCACCTGAAGCGTATCTTGAATTCCGCTCAGCTGGAGACAAATATAAGGAATGAGCATAAGAACGCCGACAATGGCGACAAGACTGGCCAAAAGTTTACTGTCAAAACGCTCACGGGCATAATCGGCAAGCGTCGTTAATTTGTGTATTTTTGCCACTTTCCACAGCTTCGGCAGAAAGAAATACGCGATAAAATACGCCAAAACAGAATACGGAATGGCAAAAAAAGCAACGCTTCCCCCTGTGTAGGCAGTGCTTGTTAAGCCTAAAAACGTATAAGCCGTATAGAGATCCGCGCCGACTAAAAACCAGACGAGGAGCCCCCCGAACCGTCTGCCGCCGACAGACCATTCCTCAACAGAAGTGCGTGATGATTTGTCTCTCCCGGCTATAAAGCCGATACAGACAACGGTTAAAACGATGACGGCTGTAATGATCAATGCTGTTATATTTGCGGGCATCAGTCCAGTCCTCCTTGTTTCTTCTGCAGCCTATAAATAAGAAACGAACATAATGGAGTGACTGCGATCCATAAAAGCAGCCAGAAATGAAAAAAAGGCAGCCCGATAATGATCGGATGAACCCGATTAGCGACTGACAGCAGGGCCAGCTGGCTGAAAGGGATTAAGATGAGAACGAAAATTAGTGCTTTTCTGACCATTTACTTTCCTCCTGAAACTTGATAATGCTCCTTATCATAGCAGGTGTCAGATAAGATCACAAGATATTTTTCAGAAAAAAAAGAATTCTATTACTTTTTTAACTGAAACACTTTAGTTGCATCTTCATTCATATTAAATTAGAATAGTTAATATCTCGAAATCAAGATATTTAGGAGTGAATACATTGAATACACAAGGATTGCACCATGTTACCGCATTTGCAAAAGATCCTGCTGAAAATCTTCGGTTTTATACTGAAGTGCTGGGTTTGCGGCTCGTTAAAAAAACCGTTAATTTTGACGACCCGGCCACTTATCACTTTTATTTCGGCAACCAAAACGGAGAGCCGGGTACGATCATTACATTTTTTCCTTTTCAGGGAAGCCGCCCGGGAACCGTGGGAAAAGGGCAGGCCGGAAGAATTTATTTCTCCGTGCCGAAAGGAGCACTCGCGTTTTGGAAGCGCCGGCTTGAAGAAAACGGCTTGTCTGTAAAAGAACAGATCATGCTGTCTGAACAAGTGCTTCTCTTTAATGATACAGAAGACCTGCCGCTTGCCATAATGGAAGATGAAAGAAGCGGACAGAGTGAATGGACTCCTGCGGGCATTACTGAAAAAGAAGCGATCACAGGCATGAGAGGTGTTCTTCTGTACTCGTACCGTCCTGAAGCAACCATTCAATTTCTCATAGAACGCTTCGGTTATTCAAAGACAGGAGAAGAACAGCAGATTGTCAGGCTGCAATCGGAGGCGCGGATCGGACATATTATAGATGTTGATCTCGCGCCGAAAGAAGCAGGTATCGGCGGTTACGGGACGGTTCATCATGTCGCTTTCCGCACTAGCGAAAAAGAGCAGGCGGAATGGAAGGATATTCTTGCTGATTCTCATCTTGCTTCATCTGACATTCTTGACAGGTCTTACTTTACATCAATCTATTTCAGGGAAAGCGGCGGCATTTTATTTGAAATGGCAACCGATGAACCGGGGTTTATGACGGATGAATCCTTTGAAAATCTCGGAACAGAGCTGAAGCTTCCGGAATGGCTGGAAGAGCATCGCAGCCAGATTACAGCTGTTCTGCCCAAAATGGAGAAAGGAGAATGATGATGAAACATGTGTTTGAACAGGGAACGTCAGAAAATGTTCTGCTGCTTTTGCACGGAACGGGAGGAAATGAACATGATCTTCTGTCGCTCGGACGTTTTATCGATCCGAACGCAAGTCTGCTCGGTGTCAGAGGATCAGTGTCGGAAAACGGCATGCCCCGTTTTTTTAAGCGGCTGAAAGAAGGCGTATTTGACGAGAAAGATTTAATTGAACGGACGGAAGAATTAAAGAATTTTATTGATGAAGCGGCGCAAATGTACGGATTCAGCAGAGAAAACGTGATTGCTGCCGGCTATTCAAACGGCGCCAATATTGCAGCAAGTCTTTTGTTTCATTATAAAGATGTACTGAAAGGAGCGGTTCTGCATCATCCGATGGTGCCGATACGCGGAGTGAAGCTGCCTGATATGGAAGGGATGCCTGTGTTTATCGGTGCGGGAAAACGCGATCCCCTATGTACAAAAGAAGAATCGGAGGAGCTTTATCAGTATCTGACAGATGCCCATGCATCCGTTTCTCTTGTTTGGCAGGAAGGCGGTCATCAGCTCACACAGCAGGAAGCAGAGCAGGCACGAACCTGGTACAGTGAGCGATTCCTATAAAAAACCCTTAGTCTGCTTAAGCGGACTAAGGGTTTCTTTCATCTTACAGCCAAGTTGACACTTTAGATACAGGCAGCCGGTTGCTTTTATGCGCCGGCTTAACGGCTTTACCGATTGAAATCAGCATGACGGGCACGAAACGCTCGCTCACGTCGAATTCCTTAACGAATTGCTCTTTATTGAATCCGCCGATCGCGCAAGTGTCGTAGCCTTTTGCTTTAGCGGCTAGCATCAGCTGCATCGCTGCTAAAGAAGCGTTTAAAAATGCTGAATCACGGGCAAACTGATCATTTTGGTATGCACCGTTAATCTGGCCTAAAAGCGTTTGTTTAATCTCTTCTGTGATATTGCCTTGCTCAGCCAGTTCAGCATAAACGTCTTCACCATTTTCATTTGCTTTTAAATCGCCTAATACGGCAATAACTGCTGATGAATCAATAATCTGTTTTTGATTAAAAGCAACCGGAAGCAGGGCAGCTTTTGCTTCATCACTGTGAAAGACTTGAAAATGCCAATGCTGAAGGTTCCAGGCGGAAGGCGCTTGCGTTGTGATTTCAAGGAGTTCTGTTAATTCCTCTTTTGTAATGACCGCGTCTTTATCGTATTCTTTAACAGATGCGCGTTCCTTTAAAACGTCTAATACGGATGTCATCATGTTTCCTCCTTCGGATAAACGTGTTATCATAATAGAAAAGTTAGAAGCTTACTAAATGTAACTCGAAAACTAATTTTAATGGATCACAAAAAACTTGTCAATTCATAGATGAAGGGATGAACTCACGTGGGATATACAATGTGTCCTAAAATGGAATCCGCTTTTTCTCTTTTGGGAAAGCGCTGGAACGGCCTCATTATCCATGTACTGATGGACGGGCCGAAACGATTTAAAGATATGACCGAAACGATACCGACAATCAGCCAAAAAATGCTCGCGGAGCGGCTCAAAGAGCTGGAACAAAATGAAATCGTCGAGCGTCAGGTGCTGCCTGAAACACCTGTCAAAGTCATTTATAAACTGACTGATAAAGGCTTGGCCCTGCAAGCCGTTTTTCAGGAAATGCAAAAATGGGCAGACAGTTTTTGCGAGCCCGGGGGATCTGCCAACGACACATGTGATGAATAACAAAGGCTGCCCAAGGCAGCCTTTTCTTAATGATCATGTTTACTCGTCATAAAAACCATTAATATCAAAATTGTTCAGATTGAGGTTCAAGCCTTTTAATTGCTTTAATAAAGCATCAAATGTAAGGAAATGATCATTTTTACATTCCTCCGGAACATCATTTGGAGAAAATAGTTTCATTCCTCCCTCAATCCACTGTTTCCGGTATAACTGAAATGCCGCTTCAATTAAATGATCAGGCGTTACAATAAACCCTAAGCTTACGTCATGGTCTTCTCTGTAGCCGAATTCAAACCCGCAGCAGGGGCAAATATCAAATGTTTTTTGATATTCGCCGTTATAAACGGGACTTGTCTCTAATCCTTTAAATCCGCATATTAAACAAGGATACAACTCACTAACCAACATACATCCCTCTTTTATTCAGTTTGCAATCATTCAGAACAAGCCGGGAGGCCTTTTACAGTTTCCCGGTTAAAAACTGAGCCTCACCAAGCCCGAAGCTCCAATCGGCGTTCCCGTTTTCTGTAATGGACATCATGACGTCCTCGGGTGATATGCCGCATTCTGTTTTAAGCTGATCAGCCATCAGTTGATATAACGTTTCTTTTTGATGTTCGGTGCGCGCTTTGCTGACAATGCTGATGATGACAAGATCTTTGCTTCTTTTGAAACCGAGCCCGGTATCTTCAATGATAAGCTCATGAGGCCGATGCTGGTGAACGATCTGATAACGGTCCGTTACAGGGACGTCAAAAGCTTTAACCATGGCGTAATGGGCGGTATCCAGTAATTTCTTTAATGCTGCGTTATCCCGGCCTTCAATAACGTCAAAACGAAGTAATGGCATATTTTATTCCCCCTGATGGTTTTTTATCATGTCGCAACTTGTAAAAAAGTATAACAGTTAATCAAAATGTAATCAAATTATAACCAAAATATTTATACATTAATGCAATATCACAGAGAGGCACATGTTGTTACAATCGCCCAATCAATTTCCTCATTTTATGAATACGCTTAAGAATAGGCAGACATAAAGGAGGAAAAACATGTACCCTCGTCATGCATTGTATCGCGGGAATTTCGGTCCTGCCGGATTTCCGGCGAGAAGTCCTTTTTTGTTCGGCGCTCCTTTATTCGGCGGATTTTTAGGCGGTCTTCTCGGAGGCGTGATTGCCACAGGTTTCACAAGACCCCGCTATCCGTACGGGTTCGCCGGTTACGGATACGGAGGTGTCCCATACGGCGGTTTTGGGCCGGGTGCCGGCGGTTATCCGCCATTTTATTAAAGAAAAAACGGCCTGCATCGCGCGGGCCGTTTTTTTATCTTAAAATCTCCACTTCCGATAGATTGTAGTCTTCCTGTTTTGAAAACATAACTTCAATCATCCCGTCTTTATAGACTGCTTTTGTTCCTTTCCGTTTGACGAGGCTCGGAAGGACGATTTCTTTTTTTCCTTCTCCCAGACTGCTGTTCTCTACAACGAGGCTGTGTGACGTATGCTTAATCCTGATACGGTCGAGTTCCTCTTGTTCGGCGGGAATTTTCGCAAAAACATGATCGGATGTTTCAAAAAGGTCAATTTCCGGCTTGGGCGGTTCCGCTTCGACCGGCTCGGCCTTTTTGGACATTGGGTCGCGAAAAGGGAACTGTCCGGCATAACCGGCGCCGAATACGCTTTCCATCACTCGGTTGACATATGTCTCGACATCTTTCGGATCAGCATTTTTAAACGTTTCTTTAGAGAACTGATTTTGGAAGGGAAAATATCTGTTCCAATCAAACACGGCATCTCACCCTTTCTTAACGGACAACATAGTATATGCCCGCCGGAAGCTTCCCGTGATATAATATAATCTGTTTACAGAAAGGAAGGGGAAGGCCGTGCAAGGGAATAATGCAAGAAAAGGAATCATTTATACCGCTTGTTCTTTCGTCATGTGGGGGCTGTTTCCGGTCTATTGGAAACTTCTTGAACAAATACCCGCATTGGACATTTTAGCTCACCGGATTTTATGGTCATTTGTTTTCATGTGTGTGCTTTTAACTGTGCTTAAGAAGTGGAAAACCGGATGGCGTGAACTGCGTCTTTTGAAATCGGAAGGGGGCCTGCTGGCGCTTTTTTTCGCTTCCGTTTTAATTTCCGTTAATTGGTTTGTGTACATATGGGCCGTCAATCACGGCTTTTTGCTTGAAGCAAGTCTCGGGTACTACATTAATCCGCTCGTTTCCGTTCTTTTGGGCATCCTATTCTTAAAAGAAAAGCTTAACAAGATGCAAACAGCAGCCGTTTCTATTGCCGGGGCGGCCGTGATCATATCTGCGTTTCAATATGGCGCGGTTCCTTATATCGCATTGCTGCTTGCATTCAGCTTCGGTCTGTACGGCTTATGTAAAAAAAGAACCCGCATGTCCAGCACGATCGGACTGACGCTGGAGACGCTTTTGATTACCCCGGCTGCACTTATTTATTTAGGATATACAGCTGACGGGAGCACTCCCGGGTCCTTGGGGGCAGGAACATGGGCGCTCCTATTCTTCGCAGGCGTATTTACGGCTCTGCCGCTGTTGCTGTTTGCAGAGGGGGCAAAGCGTCTGCCGCTGTATCAAGTCGGCATTTTGCAATATATAGCGCCGACCATTACCCTTATGCTCGGCGTATTTGTGTATCATGAACCGTTTTCCGGGCAAAAAGCGTTTACCTTCATTTGTATATGGGCAGCATTGCTTTTGTTTACCTTTTCACAGATAAAATGGAAGCGGCCGATAAAAAGCCGCTAAGCCTTTCGCTTTCCAGCGATAGCTTAAATTATGTATAATCATTACGAGTATGTAAAGGAGCTGTACAATGGGCACTGATAAAGACATAGCAAAAGCCTATCAGGCACTGTGGAATAACCGCACTCTCCCGGCTTCAACTCTTGAAGAAGCGGAGAAGGCAATTGATCTTGAACTGCTTGATCAAAGAACACATCCGAGGCTCCGGAAGTCACCCGAGGAAAAGTTTGCTCTGGCGGTGCAGCGAATTGTAGATTCCCGGCTGCGGCCGATTGAGAAATATGAATTGGTTGAACTACATACGAAGCGTTTGCAATTTTTAAAAGAAGAAAGAGGGGAGCAGCTATGAAAGCGATCATAAAAGAAGATGTGCAAACTTCTTTAGAGCGATATACCGATCGTCCTGTATATATCCATTTGGAAACAACGACCGGTTCTTATTCAGCGCATCTGAATGAGAAAAACATGACGGTTGTAGCCTATATACGCAATGCAAAAGTGACGTACCATCAGGCGAAAATCAAAGGAAACGGCCCGTACCGCGTCGGTTTGAAAACGGAAGAAGGCTGGATTTACGCAGAAGGTCTGACAGAATATACAGTAGATGACGAAGACCGCTTGTTAATGGCAGGGCATCTGCCGGGCGGAAAATTGGCGATTTCGCTTCAAATCAGCGAAAAGCCGTTTACAGTTTAAAGAAAAGGGTGAAAATCATGAAAGAACATGTACTCGTCATCCTGCCTCACCCTGATGATGAATCATACGGAGTGGCAGGGCTGATTGCTTTACACAGACAAAAAGATATTCCCGTTACGTATGCATGCGCAACGCTTGGCGAAATGGGCCGGAACATGGGAGATCCTTTTTTCGCGAACCGTGAAACACTGCCGCTGTTAAGAAAACAAGAGCTGATCGACGCATGCAAAGCAATGGACGTTACTGACCTTAGAATGCTCGGGCTTCGTGATAAAACACTTGAATTTGAAGATGACGAGTGGCTCGCGGATATGATGGAAGAGATTATCGACGATGTAAAACCGAGTCTGATTGTCACATTCTATCCGGAGCACGGCGTCCATCCGGATCATGATGCATGCGGCGAAGCGGTTATCAGAGCGCTTTACAGAAAGAAAAAAGAGGACCGCCCGCGCACGCTTTGCATGGCAATCACCCGCAACAGGGAGGAAGCCGTCGGCAAGCCTGATGTTATTCTTGATATTAAAGAGGTTGCCGATATTAAAATGAATGCCTTAAAAGCGCACCGCACCCAAACGGAAGGCATGCTGAGAGAGCTGGAAGAAAAAATAAAAAATAACGAGCCGGTTCTTCAGACATGGTTTGAAGAAGAAGTGTATTGGACATATCCGTGGAAAGACTGATAAAAAAAGGGATAAGGCTGAAATGCCTTATCCCTTTTTTTGTGTCAGATCGGAAGCGATCGCTTCTGCAAGCGAAGACCTTATTGATAAATTTGAAAAACTCAGTCCGAGCTGCACTGCGGTTTGGGCGATTTCAGGACGGATTCCGGATATTGTCGCTTTCACGCCGAGCATTCCGAGTGATTCAATTAAGGTGAAAAGCTGTTGGGCAACCATCGTATCAATCATGGCTACGCCCGATAAATCAATGTACAGCTGCGTGATGCGCTTCTCTGAACACTGGTGCAGCGTATTCTCCAAGATCATTTTTGCTCTTGCCGTGTCAATATCCCCGATCAGCGGCAGCAGTCCGACATTGTCAAAAAGCACAATTACCGGCGAGCTCAGCTCGGTGATCAATTCTTTTTGCGCTTCAAGCTGAATGTTTGTGTTTTTATACATTTCCTCTATGAAAATATGAATCACCACATCAAACGATTTAATCAGCGTATGGAATATATCTTCGGCATCTTCTTCTGTCAAGGTGTCTGAATGAAGTCTGGTAAACTGCTTGACATGGCCGACATACAAATCACGAACTCTGATAAACTCGCGAATGATGTAATGGATGGGAGTTTTTAAATGTTCTTCATCCCGTGCGGCTTCAAACGCCCACTTTTCCAATGCCGCTGTATATACTTCCTTCTCTTCAGAAAAAATCCGATTGAGCTGATAATTAAACGCCAGATTTTGTTTTTTCAGATTTGTGAGTACAGCCGGGTCAGTAGAAGCATAAACAGAATCAGGATCCGTTTCATGAAGCGTATCAAACCATGTCTGACTGATGTCCTCCGCCCGTTCAGTTAAATAATCGTACAGCAGTTTATGTTTTGGCATTGCTGCTCCTCCTTTATAAAATCGTCATTTTTTTCACATAACGCTTTTGCAGCTTCATCAGTCTGAAGAATAAACCGACAGCTCCTGCGGCAAGTCCCGCAATTAAACCGATCCAGTAGCCGTATGCCCCGAGGCTCGTATAAGTGCCGACTGCGTAACCGAGCGGAAGCCCGATGATCCAATACGACACAAAAGCCGCGCCAAGTGTATAGTTGACATCCTTATATCCTCTCAGAGCGCCTTGTATCGGAGCTGCTACGGCATCAGAAAGCTGGAAAAACAGCGCATAGATTAAAAAGTGCTGCGTCAACATGAGCACCGCCGGATCTGATGTATACATTCCGGCGATTTGCGGCCTGAACAGTAAAATGAAAGCCGCCGTGCATAAAGAAAAACTAAGCGCCATCACGATCCCGATATAGCTGTATGAGCGGGCATCTCTATAGCGATTTGCACCTGCTTCAAAGCCGACCAAAATGGTCATGGCCATGGATACGCTGAGCGGCAGCATATACAAGAGGGAAGCAAAATTCATTGCCGCTTGGTGGGCTGCAATCGTCACCGTCTGAAAATGGCTCATAAGCAGTGTGACAGCCGCAAAAATGCTCGTTTCAAAAAATACCGCAAAACCGATAGGCAATCCGATTTTCAAAAGCTTCCTGCATTCAGACGGAGAAAAACGGTACAGTTTCCGAAATACAGAGTACCCGGCAAACGGCTCAAATCTGCAGACGATAAAAAAGCTGATGGCGCAAATACACCAGTAAGTCAGGGCGGAAGCGAGCCCCGCCCCGACTCCTCCCAATGCAGGCATGTTGAATTTCCCGAAAATAAATACATAATTTAAAACAAAATTAATAGGCAATGAGCAAAGCGTAATAAGCATTGTGACTCGCGTTTTGCCGAGTGCGTCAATGAACGAGCGCAAAACGGTGTACACAAACAAAGGAAAAATACCGAGGGATAAAAATCCTAAAAAGTGTTTTGCGATCGTCCGGACACGAGGTTCCAGGCCCAAATGTCCCAAGATCATATCAACGGTGAAAAAGCCGATCAGGATAACCGCCGCACTGAGAACGGCCGCTACATAAACGGCCTGGATGACGGAAAACGGCACTTCCTTTTGTCTGCCGGCTCCAAACAGCTGCGAAACAACGGGCGTAACGGCCATTAATATTCCTGCCAGGCCCGTATAAACCGGCGTCCACAGGCTTGAACCGATTGCAACCCCGGCTAAATCGGCAGCGCTCACTTTCCCTGACATCACCGTATCCAAAAAGGTGATCAGGGAAAGGCCCGCCTGTGTGATTAAAATCGGAATGAAGATATGTAACAGCTGTCTGACCTTTTGGCCGATCGTGTTCGTTTCTCTCAAGTTAGGTTCCCCGTTTCTTTATTTTAACGAGAGAAATTATAACATTTTATGTATAAAAAGCAATGAAAGCCGGCCTACTCTTTTTTGTCCGGTTTCGGCTTTTTAAACATCTTGGCATAAATGAATGAAAGTGAAATGACCCCTAAAAAGGTGCAGATATATTGCATCAGCCGTGCGAATTCCATATGATGTGCGCCTCCTTTCATGATTATGGTGCACACAGCGGCGCATATCCATGCGCGCGATGCAGAAAATAAGGGAAAGGAGCTGATGTGACATGCGCCACACTCAAATGACGGAAAGCGCGTTTACCGCTGCCGTTCAAACGTATTTGAAACAAATTACAGAGGATGCCGGAATGATACTGCGGACATTGAATGAAAAAGACCAATGCCTTCTTTGCGAATTAGATGAACTGGGACATACGTTTCAGGAAATGCAGGCTGTCGCTTCGTCGTTTTACCTGCAGTCATATATCGAACATTTCACGCCTTCCTATACAGAGCTGGCGAGGGCCGTGCAGCATCTGGCGGAAGAAAAACACGGAGCGCTGATTGTGATTGAACGTGCAGATCCGCTGGACGGAATGATACAAAAAGGGACCAGCCTGCATGCCGAGATCAGTGCAGCTTTAATTGAGAGTATTTTTTATCCCGGCAATCCGCTTCATGACGGAGCCGTATTGGTCAGAGAAAACCGAGTTGTATCAGCAGCCAATGTGCTTCCGCTCACAACAAAACATGTCGATCTCAAATACGGGACGCGCCACAGGGCCGCGATGGGACTTTCGGCCGTGACTGATGCACTCGTGCTCGTTGTTTCAGAAGAAACGGGAAAAATGTCCTTTGCTAAAGACGGCGGACTGTATCCGCTTGTTTCGCCGCGGGCGCTTCATACGAAATAATAAGAAAATGGGAATATTGTACCCATTTAATATTAATAAGGTGAACATCTTTACCTTTTTCTGTATTGATGTTATCGTTTAAATATACATAAAATTTAAAAGAATAGGGAGTGGAAAGATGGCAAATGTATTGATGATCGGCTTTCCGGGAGAAGGCCATATCAATCCGTCTTTAGGCGTCGTAAAAGAACTGAAGGCAAAAGGGGAACATGTCGTATATTACGGCGTGAAGGAATATGAGAACAAAATCGCGTCAAGCGGAGCGGAATTCCGTGAATATGAAGATTTCCGAAAAGATGAATTCGGAAAAAACGCAACGGGTGATGAACAGCGGGACGCTACCGAGTTTTTGCTTTTAATGATTGAGACTTCCAAAAAAGCCGCACTCCGTATTCTTGAGGAAGTAAAAGATGAATCCTACGACTACATCCTGTATGATCATCATTTTCTGGCAGGAAGGCTTGTGAGAAACCAGCTAAAACTGCCGGCATATTCACTTTGTACGACATTTGCAATGAATGAAGCATTTATTAAAGAAGTGTTTTCAAATACAAACCTTGTATCAGAGGAATCATCTCATTATCCGGCTTATACCGAAGCGGTCAGCCGGCTCAATGAAGAATTCAGCGCAGACATTAAAACGCCGTATGATATTTTCTCAAATGACGGCAGAAAAACCATCGTATTTACTTCAAGAGCGTTTCAGCCGAAAGAAGAAGAGTTTGGCGATTCTTATCTCTTTGTCGGTCCGTCCATAACCGAAAGGGCGGCGGCTCAAGATTTCCCGTTTGAACAGCTTGCAGGAGAAAAAGTCCTGTTTATTTCCATGGGCACGATTTTTAACAATCAGAAGGAATTGTTTAATAAATGCTTAAAAGCGGTCAGAAACTTTAACGGAAAAGCCGTCATGTCAATCGGCAAACATCTTGATCCTGCGGAGCTTGATGAAATTCCTGAGAATGTCATTGTCAAGCCTTATGTTCCGCAGCTTGAGATCCTGAAAAGAGCGGACTTATTTATCACTCACGGCGGAATGAACAGTACGAGCGAAGGGCTTTACTACAAAACCCCGATGATCGTCATTCCGATGGGCGCAGATCAGTTCGCCGTCGGAAGCCAAGTGGAAAACACGGGCGCGGGCAAAATGTTTAAAAAAGAAGATGTAACAGCGGAACTGCTCTCTGAAGCAATAAAAGAATTGAGCGAAAATCCTGAATATCAGACAAAAGCATCTGAAATCGGAGAATCCCTGAAAGCGGCCGGCGGAGCACAGCGTGCAGCGGAATTGATAGCAGAAGACGTGAAAACTGCCGAGACCCGGGTTTTGTAATCAGCCATCACCCGCTTCCTTTAAAGGAAGCGGGCTTTTTTTGATTGTTTTTCGGGAGGATTTTTCACGCCGTAAAGAGAATTGTATGAAAAACAGACAAGAAAGGTGGAATGTCGCGGAAAAAAGCCATGTTATGAAAATGATTCCAAAGTCTTTTGTGAAATGTTCTCAATTTATGTAAAATGTGTGACATTGGTGATGATCTAAGGCCAAATGATTCGGAATTAATGTCGACTTCTGAATGAATCCTGCATAACAGGCGGCGTCCAAAGAAAAGGAACGTCCCTTTCAGCAATGATAAATAGGAGGTTTTTCGTTATATGAAGAAAAAAATCGCAGCCGGACTGGCTGTATCTGCAGTAATGACTTCAACCTTCGCCGTGCATCCCGCTGAAGCAAAAACCATTCAAGTAAAAAGCGGCGACTCTCTTTGGAAGCTTTCCCGGCAATATCATACCAGTATTTCAGCCCTGCAGTCGGAAAATAAACTGAAATCAACGATACTCCACCCAGGACAGCGGCTGCACATTCCCGACGGCAGCGGCACACATAAAACGGGGCAAAAGGGAAAACGAAGCACGGGTGCCTACACAGTTACATACGGAGACTCGTTATGGGTGATCGCAAAAAAATACAAAATGAGCGTTTCTGAGCTGAGAAGCCTGAACCGTTTGAGTTCAGATGTCATCTATCCCGGCCAGAAACTGAAAATTAAAGGGTCTGCCGGCGGCACGGACGGAGGCGGCAGACAGACAAAGCCTGATAAAGGCGCATCAGGGACTTACACTGTGAAGCCGGGTGACTCGCTGTGGAAAATCGCCAATCAAACCGGCATCACCATCGCCGATCTGAAAAAGCTGAATCAATTAACATCAGACATGCTGTATCCGAATCAAGTGTTAAAGATCAAAGGTTCTTCACATAACGGAAACAGCGGCACAACACCGCCATCTCATTCAAACCCTTCTGAGAAGCCATCCACTTACAAAGTAAAAGCAGGCGATTCCCTCTGGAAAATTGCTAATCGGTTCGGCATCACCGCTCAGCTCATCAGAGAAAAAAATAAATTGACAACTGATGTGCTTCAAATCGGACAAGTTCTGGTGATTAACGGAACGGGAAAAACAGAAGATCCTGTACGGCAGCCGGATAACAAACCGGCAAAACCAAACAAGCCGAATACTCCCGAACCTCCGGTGACAGGGTCAAAGATTGACAGAATGATAGGCGAGGCGAAAAAACATGTCGGCGTGCCTTACCGCTGGGGAGGCAATACGCCTGCGGGCTTCGATTGCAGCGGTTACATCTATTACCTTTTAAATAAGGTAAGCTCTGTTTCCCGTCTGAGCACGGCCGGATATTGGAATACGATGAAACATATCAGCCAGCCGTCAGCAGGCGACTTTGTCTTCTTTACGACATATAAAGCGGGCCCTTCTCATATGGGAATGTATTTAGGCGGAGGAGATTTTATTCACGCAAGCTCCTCCGGGGTTGAAGTTTCAAACTTAAGCAATCCGTATTGGAAAAAAGCTTATTTAGGAGCGCGCAGTTATTTTTAAAAAAAGCCTTTCGGGGCTTTTTTTGTTTACCATTTTCACGTTTTGACAAGACTGATGGGTAAAAAAATAAGGGGGAGGAAGCATGAATCGTCTCTTGCTTTTTCTCATGCTCGCATCAATTACGCTTTGCGGCTGCGGGGGGAGACCCGCTCCTGTTCCGCCCAAAAAACATGGGGAAAGCCGCGCATTGGAAGCATCTGCATACCGTGAGCATGCCGGACTCATCAATCAAAACGGGAAAACGATCGGATATATCGAAGTGAGGGAATCTGATGATGAAGGGTCAGACATTCATATATCAGCGGGGCATCTGCCGCCCGGCACTTCTCTCGGGTTTCATATTTATGAAAAAGGGACATGTCAGGCACCTGATTTCGAATCAGCCGGCGGTCCGTTCAACCCTTTGAACAAAGAACACGGCTTCAACAATCCGATGGGTCATCACGCCGGGGATCTCCCCAATCTTGAAGTGGGGGCTGACGGTAAAGTGGATGTCATTATGAACGCGCCGCAAACTTCATTAAAAGAAGGGAGCAGACTCAGCCTGCTCGACCGGGACGGAAGCGCGTTCGTCATTCATGAACATACGGACGATTATTTGACAAACCCGAGCGGAAATTCCGGAGCCAGAATCGCCTGCGCTCCCCTGACAAAAAGCGCCCGCAGGGAATGAGCCCTTTTGTATTGAGTATACAAGGGCTTTTTTAGTATACTCGGTTATGGAATACAAATGGAAAGGAAACATCACCTATGACTTCAGAATTACAGCACCTATCACTTCCGGAAGATATACAAAACAAACTGCAGGCTTATCAAAATCATCCCGTTTCCCAAGAATTCCGGGATTTAATCGGATCATCAGGCTATGAGGCCGAAGATAAAGCGATTGTATTCGATGCCGTCATTGCTTTGACAATGGGAAAAAATATCTTATTAAAAGGACCGACGGGTTCAGGGAAAACAAAATTGGCGGAAACGCTTTCGAACTATTTTCATAAACCGATGCACAGCGTCAACTGCTCCGTAGACCTCGATGCAGAAGCGCTTGTCGGCTATAAAACGATTGAAAATGAACAGGGACAGGCGACAATTGAATTCGTTCCCGGACCTGTAACAACCGCAATGAACGAGGGACATTTTTTATACATTGACGAAATCAATATGGCAAAGCCTGAAACCCTTCCGATTCTAAACGGCGTGCTAGATTACAGAAAAATGATGACAAATCCCTTTACAGGAGAAGTGATTAAGGCAAGCGAAGGATTCGGTGTTATCGCCGCGATTAATGAAGGCTACGTCGGCACCGTTCCGCTGAACGAAGCCCTTAAAAACCGTTTTGTCATCATTGATGTTCCGTATATTAAAGGAAGCCTCCTGAAACAGGTGCTGACCTCTCAGTCTGTTTTAAAAGATGAGAAATTAATTGAGCGTTTTATGACGCTGTCTTCTGATTTAATCGCACAAGCGCATAACGGACAAGTGTCAGAAGAAGCGGCGTCCATCAGGGCTCTCATTGATACGTGCGACTTGGCTGCGTACATCCCGCCGAAACGGGCGATTGAAAGAGGCATCGTAGAAAAACTTGACGACGACAGGGAAAAAGCCGCTGTCAGAAATATTGCAGAAACGCTGTTCGAATGAGGGATATACAATGAAGTTTATCAAATTTAATGACAGCACGATTGATTCGTTTTTGTTCATGATGCTGACTGATCTGGCCAAAACACTGACCAGAAGCAGTGAAGTTGAAGTGGAATACGGCGTGCAGTCTTACTACAATCCCTTTGAAAAGAAAATTTACATGAGCCACTTTTGGAAAGACCGATCAGCCGGGGATATGGAAGCCGGTCTGAAAAGCGATGTCTATTTGCGCGCTGTCGGAACACGCAGCAGCTCATTTCGGGTATTTGCGGCGTTTTTAAATGACGTTCACCGGCACTTCACCCGCCAAAGCTTTGCCAAGCAGCTGTTTATGCTGCTTGAGGATATCAGAATTGAAGAGCTGATCAAAAAAGAACGGCCGGGAACGAAACGTGTTTTTCAGAAGCGGAGGGAGATGTACAGGAAATATTTCACGACGCAGCTGACATTGAATTTAGAACGGAGCATTTTCACCGACGCTTTGTATTGCGCGATGTTTGTCAAGCTGACGGCTGAGTCTCCGCTTGAAGGCATTCCTTCCATGCATGAAAATATTGATATGATGATACCGTATATTGAACGTCAGCTCATCCGGGTGTATGAGGCGGATTCTACGGAACAAATCGCAAAAATAACGGAAGACCTCATGGAAGGCCTTGATGAAGTGCTTGAGAAAGATATGCTGAACACGTACTTTTTTCTGCCGGAACTTGATTACGAAAAAGCGTCTGAAGAGCCTATATTCGAAAGTGTAAAAAAAGCGCCTTCGTTAAGTGACGATCTCACGCTCCCTGAGTCTTCCGACGGAGATGAAGAAATCCTTGAAGAGAAAATGAATACGTGGCACCGGGAAACCGAAGCGCCGTCAAAAAGTTTCCTTCAATTTGATATTGAGCACGGCGCGAAATCAGATCTTGGGAAAGACGCGGCCAGAGAAGGCGATGACGGTGACCAGGCGCTCGGCTCCGTTCAAGGTTCCGCACGTCAGACGAAAAGAGAGGATTACTCCAAACTGGAAGCGCTTGAATCCATTCAGGATGAACATGAGGGCGCGGGGGTGGCTGACGGAAAAGAAAACAAATTTGCCTTCCCGGTTTATCAAACGCCTCATAAAGTGTCTCCTGAAGAGGAGCAATCTTATAAAGAACAGGCAAAAACGATAGAATCATATCAAAAACGCCTGAAGCAGATGATACAAAAAACACTTGAGCACAAAAAAACGCTCCCGCGGACTGACCTTCACGCAGGCCGGCTGAATCGCAAACTGATCCGCTATTTTACGGAGCGGAACCCGCGCCTTTTCTATAAAAAGCAGGACCCGTCTTCAGACATTGACGCCGTTTTTACATTGCTTGTCGATTGTTCGGCCAGCATGTTCGACAAAATGGATGAAACAAAAAGAGGGATCGTTCTTTTTCATGAAGCCTTGAAATCAGTGTCCGTACCGCACCAGATCGTCGGATTTTGGGAGGATACAAACGAAGCGACCGAAACGAGCCAGCCGAATTTCTTCAATACCGTCATTCCGTTTGAAGAGTCGCTGCTGCAGGCGGCGGGTCCGCTGATCATGCAGCTTGCGCCTGAAGAAGATAACAGAGACGGATACGCCATCAGACAAATGACGAAACAGCTGATGCGGCGGAGTGAGGCGCAAAAATTTTTAATCGTGTTTTCAGACGGAGAGCCGGCAGCATTCGGATACGAACAAAACGGCATCGTCGATACGAGCGAGGCTGTCATCGAAGCGAGAAAAAAAGGGATAGAAGTCATAAATGTTTTTCTGTCCAATACTGCGATAGAGGAATCACAGATGAAAACCATTCAGGATATGTACGGAAAGTACAGTATTTTTGTTCCGGATGTCGATCAGCTGCCCGATGTGCTGTATCCGCTCTTGAAAAAACTGCTTCATAAAAGCATAGGATAGGCTTTTTCCTATGCTTTTTCGCTTTTTATTTTAAAATGATTTAATTTTTTCGGTATTGATCTGTTTTTTTTACTATTTTGTGAACAATCAAGGTAGAATCCAAACGCAATCAGTGGTAAAATATCCTTGGAAGCGTTTTTATTACATAATTTTGGGCACAGCGTTCAAAAGTTATTTCAAGATAGTGAATTGATCACTTGATTATCTAGGTTGGGGGTAATATTCAAATGTTTCAAAATAATATGAAACAAAGAATGAATTGGGAAGATTTTTACGGACCGAACCTCGGCTACGCACTGGAGCTGTACGACCAATATGCTGAAGATCCAGGCAGCATTGATCCGGATCTGAAAGACATGTTTGACGAACTAGGCGCTCCGCCAAGCCAAATAAAAGAGGCATCGGGAACAAAGGAACAGGGACGCGTCACCGCAGATCTGATTCAAAAGATCGCAGCAGCAGTTAAACTTGCAGAAGATATTCGAACCTATGGCCATCTGAACGCTTCCGTCAATCCGCTCAGAAAGGATCCGAAAAAGAGCGAGCTCTTTCCGTTATCCGAGTACGGGCTTACAGAAGAAGAAATGAAAGCAATACCCGCGTCTGTCATCTGTAAGGACGCACCTGCCAATATAACAAACGGCTTAGAAGCCATCCAGCATTTACGCAATACCTATAAAAGAACCATCTCCTTCGAGTTTGACCATGTGCATGATTTCGAAGAGCGCGCATGGATTACAAAAATGGTCGAATCCGGAGAACTGTTCCGGAAAAATTCACCGGAAAAACTGTCAGCCGTTTTAGAAAGACTGACGGAAGTAGAAGGATTTGAACAATTTTTACACCGGACATTCGTCGGTCAGAAGCGTTTCTCAATTGAGGGGTTAGACGCGCTTGTGCCGGTTCTTGACGACATTATCGCCCAGTCTGTGAAAGCGGGCACAACCAATGTCAATATCGGGATGGCGCACAGAGGCCGTTTAAATGTGCTTGCGCATGTGCTCGGCAAACCGTATGAAATTATTTTCTCAGAATTCCAGCACGCGCCGAATAAAGACCTTGTGCCGTCTGAAGGATCGACCGGCATCAGCTACGGCTGGACGGGCGATGTCAAATATCACCTCGGTGCAGACAGACAGCTTCAGGATGCTGAAACCAAAAGCGCGCGGATTACGCTTGCAAATAACCCGAGCCACTTGGAATTCATCAATCCGATTGTTGAAGGAAGCACGCGGGCGGCACAGGAAACAAGAACGCAAAAGGGGTACCCGGTTCAAGATGAAACAAAATCGCTCGCCATTTTAATTCACGGTGACGCAGCGTTCCCGGGAGAAGGCATTGTCGCCGAGACGCTGAACTTAAGCTCTCTGAAAGGCTATCAGGTCGGCGGGGCCATTCATATCATCGCCAATAATATGATCGGCTTTACCACTGAAAGCGATGAATCACGATCTACGAAATATGCCAGTGATTTGGCGAAGGGCTATGAAATTCCGATCGTTCACGTCAACGCGGATGATCCGGAAGCATGCCTGTCAGCCGTTAAATTTGCGGTTGAATACCGGAAGCGGTTCAATAAAGATTTCTTAATCGATTTAATCGGGTACAGACGATACGGCCACAATGAAATGGATGAGCCGTCAACGACACAGCCGATGCTGTATGATGCCGTCAGAAAACACCCGACTGTCAAGCGGATCTTTGCGGAAAAACTCGTAAGTGAAGGACTGATCAGCGAGGAAAAAGCGCAAAACATCGAAATGGCAGTGACAAAACGAATTGAAGACGCCTATAAAAAGGTGCCCGCCAAAAAAGAAGACGCCGTACGGGAAATTGAATTGCCGGAGCCGGTGTCCAACGGTTTTCCAGACGTTGACACAGCCATTGATTTTGATGTTCTCCGCAAGCTGAACGGCGAACTTATCAACTGGCCGGAATCCTTTAACGTGTTCGGCAAGCTGAAAAGAATCCTGGAAAGACGTGCAAAAGCGTTTGATGATGACCGTAAAGTTGAATGGTCATTGGCTGAATCGCTTGCGTTTGCTTCCATTTTGAAAGACGGCACGCCGATCCGGCTGACCGGACAGGATTCAGAGCGCGGAACGTTCGCTCAAAGAAACCTTGTGCTGCATGACAGCGAAACAGGAGAAGAATTTGTTGCTCTCCATCACTTAGACGACTGCGCTTCTTCATTTACGGTGCATAACAGCCCGCTCTCTGAAGGATCGGTTCTCGGCTTTGAATATGGATACAACGTGTATTCGCCTGAAACGCTTGTGTTGTGGGAGGCGCAGTACGGAGACTTTGCCAATGCGGCTCAAGTCTATTTTGATCAATTCATATCTGCAGGACGGGCAAAATGGGGACAAAAATCAGGGCTGGTCATGCTGCTGCCTCACGGTTACGAAGGGCAGGGCCCTGAACACTCCAGCGGCCGCGTCGAGCGGTTCCTGCAGCTGGCGGCGGAAAACAACTGGACGGTGGCCAACCTGACAAGTGCGGCTCAGTATTTCCACATTTTAAGAAGACAAGCGAAAATGCTGCTTCGTGAGGAAATCCGCCCGCTTGTGATCATGACGCCGAAGAGCCTGCTGCGCAACCCGAATACGGTATCTGAAGTGCAGGAACTGAGCGAAAGCCGATTCAAGCCTGTCTATGAGCAGTCCGGTCTTTCCCATGCTTACGAAAAAGTGACTCGCGTCGTATTATCAAGCGGAAAAGTGTCAATTGATATCAGCGATCACTTCAACAAAATGGAAGGCGATAAAGATTGGCTTCATATTGCCAGAATCGAACAGCTGTATCCGTTCCCGGCAAAAGATACGAAGGAGCTTTTCGCCAAACTGCCGAACCTGCAAGAGATCGTTTGGGTACAGGAAGAGCCGCAGAACATGGGGGCATGGAGTTATATCAGCCCGTATCTGACGGAAATTGCGCCAAAAGGAGTAAATGTCCAATACATCGGCCGAAGAAGACGATCCAGTCCCGCAGAAGGAGATCCGACAGTCCACAAAAAAGAACAGGAACGCATTGTATCTGATAGCTTGACTCGCAAAAACTAAGGGGGAAATGTAAAAATGGCGGAAATTAAGGTACCTGAATTAGCAGAATCAATCTCAGAAGGAACGATAGCCCAATGGTTAAAGCAGCCCGGTGATTATGTAGAACAGGGTGAGTACTTGCTTGAACTGGAGACGGACAAAGTAAATGTTGAATTGACAGCAGAAGAATCGGGTGTTCTAAAAGAGGTATTGAAAGATTCGGGTGATACCGTCCAAGTAGGAGAAATTATCGGTACCATTACAGAAGGCGCTGGCGAAAGTTCTGCACCCGCCCCTTCAGAAAGTGCTCAAGCCAATGAACAAACGAAAGAGGAAGCAAAAGCTGAACCTGCTGCACAAGAAGTCAGCCAGGAAGCACAATCAGAAGCGAAATCCAGAACGGTAGCGTCTCCGGCTGCACGCAAGCTGGCAAGGGAAAAAGGAATTGATCTATCACAAATTCCGACGGGGGACCCGCTTGGCCGCGTGCGCAAACAAGATGTGGAAGCTTATGAAAAACCGGCTTCAAAACCTGCGGCACAGCCGAAACAGCAGGCTCAAAAAACACAGCAAAGCTTTGACAAACCTGTCGAAGTGCAAAAAATGTCCCGCCGCAGACAGACGATCGCGAAACGATTGGTTGAAGTGCAGCAGACTTCTGCGATGCTGACTACATTTAACGAAGTTGACATGACGGCCGTTATGAATCTAAGAAAACGCCGTAAAGACCAATTCCTTGAGCAAAACGATGTAAAACTCGGTTTCATGTCGTTCTTTACAAAAGCCGTCGTGGCTGCATTGAAAAAATTCCCGCTCCTTAACGCTGAAATTCAAGGCGATGAGCTGATCGTGAAAAAATTCTATGACATCGGTATCGCTGTCGCGGCTGAAGAAGGGCTTGTCGTCCCAGTCGTGCGTGACGCTGACCGCCTGACGTTTGCCGGCATTGAAAGAGAGATCGGCGAACTTGCGAAGAAAGCGCGAAACAATAAATTAACATTAGGTGAGCTGCAAGGAGGCTCCTTCACGATCACAAACGGAGGTACATTCGGATCGCTTATGTCAACACCGATCCTAAACAGCCCTCAGGTTGGGATCTTAGGTATGCACAAAATTCAGCTGCGCCCAGTAGCAATTGATGCGGAGCGCTCTGAAAACCGTCCGATGATGTACATCGCTTTATCATATGATCACAGAATTGTAGATGGTAAAGAAGCGGTCGGGTTCCTTGTCACCATTAAAAACCTGCTTGAAGATCCGGAACAGCTGCTGCTGGAAGGATAATTTGAGACAGACAAAAAGTACACTGCCCTTACAAGCAGTGTGCTTTTTTTATTGAGCGAAGGGGAGAATTTATATGAAAAGCTGTTATCCGCTTGAGATCGAATTTGAATATAATGAAGAATTGCATTCAATCACTCCGGTTCTTCTGCAAGACGAACATGACACGATATTAATAGACTGCGGATATCCCGGTTTTACAAACCATCTTCAACACGCTGCTGCCCGGCATGGAATGTCGCTTCATTCATTGACAAAAATCATTGTAACGCATCACGATATAGATCATATCGGCTCACTCGCTGCATTACACCGTTTGCACCCGGATATCAGCGTGACAGTACATGAGCGTGAAGCGCCGTATATTGACGGCTCTAAAAAATCTTTACGGCTTGAGCAGGCTGAATCAACGTTTAGTTCATTGCCAGAGGATGCAAAGCCTTATGCAAAACAGTTCATCCGCTCGCTTCAATCAGTCGAATCGGCCCCAGTTCACCGGACAGTTACTGACGGTGAGCTGCTGCCTTGGTGCGGAGGCATTCGGATTGTAGCCACGCCTGGTCATACACCCGGCCATATCAGTCTCTATCTGCCTGCCGAAAAAACAATGGTCACAGGTGATGCGGTCGTCATTGAAGACGGAAAGCTGAACCTTGCTAATCCCGGCTATACGTTACATATGGATGATGCGGTCCGTTCTGTGCAGCGGCTGCTCGATTACGATATCCGCCAATTGATTTGTTATCATGGAGGTTTATTTCAGGGGGATGTAAAAAAAGCGCTTTTGCGCCTGTTTCGTGATCTGCAGAATAAACAAGGATAGGAGCGGCGGCAGCCTATCCTTGTTCAGTTATGAAAACGGAATCTTTGCCGTTTCTTCTTCGGCGCTGTTTTTCTCTTTTTTCTTAGACCAGTAGGTGGCAAGAACAGACCCCGACAGATTGTGCCATATGCTGAAAATTGCGCTCGGCACGGCTGACAAAGGGGAGAAATGCGCTGTCGCAAGCGCTGCGCCCAGTCCGGAGTTTTGCATTCCGACTTCGATCGCAATCGCTTTTTGTGAAGCATAATCCATTTTGAACAGCTTTGCAGTCAGGAATCCTAACAAATATCCGATTCCGTTATGTAAGATGACGACAGACACAATCAGCAGTCCTGATTGAAGCAGATGCTCACGATTTACGCTGACGACAGAGGATACAATCGCTACGATGCCGATTACCGACACGAGAGGAAGCGCGTGCACGGCTTGTCCGACCTGTTTTTTGAAGAACAGCTTCACAATCACCCCGAGGACGATCGGCAAAAGCACGGCTTGCATAATGGAAACAAACAGTGAGCCGAAAGAAACGGGGAGCCACTCTTTCGCAAACAGCATAATAAGTGCCGGCGTTACAATAGGAGCAAGCAATGTTGAGATCGTGGTGACCGCAACAGAAAGCGCCGTATTGCCTTTCGCCAAAAACGTCATGACGTTTGATGCCGTACCGCCCGGACAGCATCCGACCAGAATGACGCCCGCGGCGATTTCTGCGGGGAGGCGGAGCCCGATTGATAAACAGAAAGCCGTAAGCGGCATAATCGTAAACTGGCAAGCGACTCCGATCACGACATGCCAAGGCTTTCTGATTAATTCTTTAAAATCGTCTGCTTGAAGAGTAAGCCCCATCCCAAACATAATAATACCAAGGAAAATCGTCATATAAGAACTGATCCAAGAAAACAAATCAGGGCAGGCGAATCCTAAACCGGCAAAGACGATAACCCACAAGCCAAAGGTTTGGCCCGCAAACCCGCTTATTTTTTTCAGCCATTCCATAAACACAGCTCCTTTTACATTAAATCAGTCAGAAAATATGACTGACTTTTCTGTATTCCATTATAAATAATGTTCTGAATAATTCAATATTAAATATAAGTTTTCAATAAAATTATTATGTAAACTAACATCTTCTTGACTATTCAGACATATATTCTTACAATTGATTTTTATACTGAAATGAATTGGGAGTGCTGAAGTGAAAGAAGCTAATCAATGGTCATCTAAGCTGGGATTTATTTTAGCTACGGCCGGCTCTGCAATCGGGCTCGGCGCAATATGGAAGTTCCCTTACGTAGCGGGAACCAGCGGAGGCGGCGCTTTTCTGCTTGTTTTTATTTTATTTACTGTTTTAATCGGACTGCCGCTTTTGCTTGCTGAATTTATTATCGGCAGAAAAACACAAAAAAACGCCGTTGAATCCTATAAGGCGCTCGCGCCGGGGAAAAAGTGGCACTGGATCGGATATCTCGGAATCATTACGTGTTTTATTCTATTATCCTTCTACAGCGTAGTGGGGGGATGGATATTAATCTACATTATAAAAGGCTTTACAGGCGGCTTATCGCTTTCTTCGGGGTTTGATACGTTATTTATCGATACCATTTCAAATCCTTATGCAGCCGTTTTCGGCCAGCTGCTGTTTATCGTGCTGACGATTTTAGTTGTGGCAAAAGGGGTGAGCAGCGGCATTGAAAAAGTGAGCCAGGTGCTGATGCCGGCTCTGTTTATTCTGTTTATTCTCTTAATGATCCGCTCCGTAACACTGCATGATGCAGCAAAAGGATTAAAATTCTTTTTTATGCCTGATTTTGGCGCGATGGATGCCAATACCATTTTATATGCGATGGGACAATCATTTTTCTCGTTAAGCGTCGGAGTGTCCGTAATGGTTACATACAGCGCATATTTAGAAAAAGAAGAAAATATTGTTCAATCCGCCGTATCGGTGACGGTATTAAATGTCCTTGTTGCTGTGATGGCGGGAGTGGCGATTTTTCCGGCGGTGTTTGCATTCGGCCTGAAGCCGGATCAAGGCCCGCAGCTTTTATTTAACGTGCTGCCGACCGTCTTTAACCAAATGCCGTTGGGCATCGTGTTTTTACTCGCCTTTTTGCTGCTGTTTTTATTTGCGACGCTGACATCGGCTTTTTCAATGCTTGAAATTTTAGTTGCTGTTTTGTCAAAAGGCGATTCGGCAAAACGGAAGCGGTATGCATGGATCGGGGGACTTGCTATATTTATTGTCGGGGTCCCTTCGGCGCTGTCGTACGGAATTTTGAGTGATGTTTCTATTTTTCACCGCAGTATTTTTGACGCTGCGGATTTTCTGGTCAGCAATGTCTTAATGCCGCTGGGCGCGCTTTTAATTGCCGTTTTCGTACCGTTGAAAATCCCGAAACAGATGCTGTTTGACGAACTGAAAAGCGGTTCCGGTATAAAACGAAAATGGTTTGCAGTCTGGCTCCTATTAATCCGTTATGTGGCTCCTGTTGCCATTATTATCGTTTTTCTGCACGTGCTTGGTATTTTTTAAACCAAAAGAAACAGGCCCCCGTTCAAGACGGGGGCTTTTTTAATAAAGCGGCCATATCACGCGGTGCGCTTGCTCGAACCGTTTCTCCGCCTCCCGCCAATCAACGACATTCCACCATTGATCCACGTAAGCCGCTCGGTCGTTTTTATATTGTAAGTAATAAGCGTGTTCCCACACATCCAGCGGAAGCAAAGGAATGACGTCCCACTGGCTGTAGAGCTGATGCTTCTCAGCGGCCAAAATCTCCAGCCGCCCGGCGCGCGGCGCCCAGACTAGGATAGCCCAGCCGACTCCTTCGACTTTTTTCGCCGCTTGAGAAAATTGCTCTTTAAAAGCGGAGTAGCTTCCGAATGACACATCAATCATTTGAAAGAGTGCACCCGTCGGCCGTCTTTTTCCGTTTGGATTCATCGAAAACCAGAAAATACTGTGCAAATAATGGCCCGCGCCGTGAAACGCCAATTGTCGCCCCCAGTGTGCCACTAAGTCGTACTGTTTCGTCTGTCTCGCTTTTTTGAGCTCCAGTTCTGCTTTATTCAGACCGTCAACATAGCTCTGATGGTGTTTTGTATGGTGAAGTTTCATAATCTCTCTTGAAATATACGGTTCCAGTGCGGAATAACTGTAAGGCAGTTTAGGGAGGACATGCTTGCCGATCGGCACATAAGCTCTGCGCTCATCCGGCTCTTCGGGTTCAGTAATGTCCCGGTAAAGTGCCGATGCCTGTTCGTACCATTCGGCCTCCGTTAATCCATCATCCTGAAGGGTGTGAAAAATCCGGTCGATTTGTGCCGCGAAGCGATCGAACCGACCTTGCTGAATAACTTGTTCCTTCAAGGTTTCACACCAATTCAGCATTTCGGTTTGATAAGCGTGCCGTTTCATTTTTCTTCCTCCTTTTCACTCATTTTCATAAAAGTGCTGAGCGCAAGCAAAGAAAACACATACGGGTAGCTGTGATACCTGATGTAAAACTGCTTCGGCAGGCCGATTCCGGTCGGATAGCTGAAAGCGGCTCCTTCGTAATGCCGGTTTTCAATAAGAAAAGATATGCCTTTTGTGACGGCTTGATGATGAGTTTTTTCGTATTGCAGCAAAGCTTCGGCCGCCCAAGCCGTCTGTACAAGCGTCCCGTAAGAAAGCGGAACATAGGTTTTGACTTCTGCGCTTTTACAGGATTCTCCCCAGCTTCCGTCCTCGTTTTGAATGGACTTCAGCCAGCGGATCGCTTTTTTCACGGCCGGGTGGTTTTGGCTCACGCCGCAAGCCTTCATCCCTGTCAGCGCTGCCCATGTGCCGTAAATATAGCAGACACCCCATCTGCCGTACCACGATCCGTCCTCTTCTTGATGGCGGATCAGCCATTGGACGGCCTTTTCAATCTGAGGGTGATCAGAAGAAAGCCCCGCTTCTCCTAAACAGTGCAGCACCCGTCCGGTTAAGTCGCTTGTTGAAGGATCGATGGCAGCTTCCTCAGCCGATTCCAGCGGCAGCAGGCGGACCAGCGGATGATTGACATTTTTCTCAAAAGCAGAGAAGCCGCCGTCACTGTTTTGCATGGACAAAAGCCAGCTCAGTCCGCGTTCCCATGAGGCGGGATAAAGTTTTCGCGGAATGGCTTTGAGCACTGCGGCTGTGTCATCACAATCAGGATTATTTGTATTGATGTTTGAAAAACCCCATCCTCCCGGTTCAGCATGCGGGTTGTGAACGGCCCAATCAGCGACTTTCGTCTGCTGCCGTTCACGCAGAAACCGGGCGGCGCTGGTTATCATCTGATCGTTATCTGAGATGCCGCTTTTCATAAGCGCATAGTTGAGAAGCGCCGTATCCCAAACGGTCGACGTTGAGTTTTCCAGGTACGGTAAATCGCCGCAAGACGTGAGCAAAGCTTTCGTGCCGGCAAGTGCTTTTCTGATAACGAGGGAGTGGCGCGATACACCGAGAGCGAGCAGGCCGTACACCATAAAAATAGTGGCGCTCGCATAGCTGTATAATGTGCCGTCTTCTTCGATCCGGTCAAGCATATACGTTTTGGCCGTACGCAGACCGAGCTGGTGAAAAGCGGCAGGAATCTGCAAAAGCCGCTTCCAGTGCGCGAAAAGAGAAGAGAGGTCTCTGTTCTCGTCCTGATCGGAACGAAGCCATGTAAACGGATTTTTAGTCATATGCCGATCTAAATGCGCGAGAGACGGAACGTTGGGATTTTTCAGCGAAAATCTTTTGTTAAGCGTCACGGCCATCGGTACAAAATGAATACGGGCGTATGTACTGAACTGGTAAAAATGCAGCGGGAAGGATGGGGGAATGACTAAGAAAGATAATGGCAGATGCAGCGCGGGCCATGGATAAAGGCCGTTTGCCGCAAGCATCCACTTTGTCATGAAGTGTACGTTGCGCAAGCCGCCATTTGAGATGATAAAGCGTTCGGCCTGAATCATATGCGCCTCAGAACGGCTATATAAACCGGAAGCCAGCAAGCCGGCATAGCCCTGTACAGTGGCGGTCACATTTCCTTTCCGGTCATCAGGATAGTTGGCAAAAGTTCCGTCCGGGCGCTGTTTAGCGCGAATGCCTTCTGCAAGCTCAGCGATCAGTTCTTTATCATTGTCTCCAAGAGAAGTGAGGAGGAGGATCAGAAAGGCGTTTGTCAAAATCGGTCCTTCAAAACAAAATGACCATGAGCCGTCCGCATTTTGCGTTTCTCTTAATAGAGAGATGGTTTTCTTTTGGCGGCTTCTGACGTTTTCATGAATTGTGCTCACACTCGCTCAACTCCTTCAGAAGCATATATATTCATATGTAAAAGGCGGCATGACAAAAGAAAGAAACTGCTGACAGGCAGCAGTTTCTTGTTTGATTAATCTTCCAGATTGATCCAGACGCTTTTCACTTCTGTATAATTATCCAGCGCGTAAGAGCCCATTTCCCGCCCGAGGCCGGATTGCTTATAGCCGCCGAAAGGAGATGCCGCATCGAAAACATTGTAGCAGTTGACCCAAATGGTGCCGGCTTGGAGACGGTCAGCAATGTAATGGGCGTTTTTCACATTCTCAGTCCAAAGTCCGGCTGCAAGGCCGTATTCCGAGCGGTTCGCCCGCTCGATGACTTCATCTACCGTATCATACGGAATGGCGGCTAAAACAGGGCCGAAAATTTCTTCTTTTGCGATGGTCATGTTGTCATCCACATCCGCAAATACAGTCGGGGAGACAAAATACCCTTCTTCAAACGGGCAGCTGCCGCCCGCGACAGCTTTGGCTCCTTCCGCTTTTCCTTTTTCAATATATGAAAGCACGCGCTCATGCTGTTCCTGACTGACGAGCGGGCCGATTTGTGTATCTTGGTGAAGGCCGGCGCCTTGCTGAAGCGATTTCGCATATGAAACCATTTCGCTGACGACCTCATCATATTTGTCTTTGTGAATGAAGACGCGGGAGCCTGCGCAGCATACCTGCCCCTGATTAAACATGACCCCGTTTAAAGCGCCGGGAATGGCTTTCTTCAAATTGGCGTCAGGTAAAATGATGTTAGGTGACTTTCCGCCAAGCTCCAGTGTCACGCGTTTAATTTTTTTTGCGGCTTTTTCCATGATTTTTTTGCCGATTTCTGTAGAACCGGTAAAAGCGAGTTTATCGACATCGTCATGGTTGGTCAGCGCTTCCCCGGCCGTCTCGCCGAACCCTGGGACAATATTGATGACGCCGTCAGGGAAGCCCGCCTGATCTATTAATTCCGCTAAATAGAGGGCGGTCAGCGGTGTCTGCTCCGCCGGTTTCAAAACGATTGTGCAGCCTGTGGCAAGAGCGGCGCCCATTTTCCACATCGCCATAAGGAGCGGGAAGTTCCAAGGGATGATCTGCCCCACGACGCCGACAGGCTCATGGCGGGTGTAATTAAAATATGAGCCGGCGACCGGAATCGTTTGTCCGGTTATCTTTGTAGACCACCCGGCATAATAACGCATATGCTCAATTGCGAGCGGGATATCCCCATTCGTCGTTTCATTAATCGGTTTTCCGTTATCAAGTGTTTCAAGCTGCGCGAGTTCCGTTTTGTGCTCTTCCATTAAATCGGCAAGCTTATACATCAGCCTGCTTCTGGAAGCGGCCGGCATAGTGCGCCATTCGCCGTGATCAAAGGCTTTGCGTGCCGCTTTCACTGCACTGTCAATGTCTTCTGTCTGTGCCTCGTAAAGCGTCATCAGCGTTTCTCCGGTTGCCGGATTCGGTGTGACAAATGTTGATCCTGAAGCGCTCGGAACAAATTTTCCGTCAATATAAAGTTTCTTCGTGCCCTGTAAAAATGTTTCCAGCCTTTTTGTGATCTGCATCGTTAAAGAACTCATTCGTAACAAACCTCCCGAAATTTTTTTATGGTCTGTTTTGAGCATCTTGATGTCCGCGCAAAGTAAGCGCATACAGTCATTTTATAATAACAGCCCCGGTAAAATCAATTGATAACCGTTATTGCAATTCACAAGAAAAAACGGCTACAATAAGCTTATCGATTAAGAAAAGGAGTTTTATAAATGATTCATAATAATTGGCAGACAAAAGAAAGCGTCAAAAAGGTCAAATGCGTACATACAGATGCGAAAAAATACATTGTCAAAAATGTGCTGACGCCGGGTAAAGAGTATGAAGTCAAAAATGAAACAGAAGAATTCATTTTTGTTGTAGACAATACAAACAAAGTCGGAGGCTTCTACAAAGAGTATTTTGAAGAAGTTTAAAGCTGAATGAATTCATTTTGCCTGAGCCATACTAAAAAAGACTACATATAAAAGGTGGCTGCAAAATGAAAAAAACAGAGCAAGACAAACAAAATAAAACATCAGTTCAGCTTCAGCAAGTGCAACCTGAAGAAGGCACCGACACGACGATGGAACAAATTTCAGATACCTATAAAGAAGGAACGATTGAAGATACGGATCGTTGATGTTTTGTTGAAACCGCGGCATTGGAGAAGCCGCGGTTTTTTATGGCGAAAATAAAAAACTGACTTTTCGAAAAAAATACCGTTTTCTTGAAACCTTTTCTTCCGTTGAACCGTATTACTTCATAACAGCGGCACCTTTCGCGAAGGGCTTTTTTGATGAACGTTCTAAAAATGTAATCTGTTCGTAATGGTTTAAATGCCGTCTATGTCGTATTCTTATATAGGGATAAAGAACTTATTTTTTTATGATTGTAATAAAACAATAGTATAGAAGCAGAAAGTGGGGTTCTTCATTGGGAATTTTTTCTGTCAGCAGATCAACCGACACAAAAAAGCTGGAGGCTTTGCTCGTTGAGGGAGAACGGATCGAAACGATTTATAAACTGCGGGTTGACCAAATATGCTTTACGAATAAACGAGTGATTTTCTTTGATAATAAAATGTTCTCCAAAAAGAAAGTGCGCGTATTTCTTCCATATAAAACAATTGAAAGCTTCGCCATTCAAGAAGCGGGGATGTTTGATCCAGATACCGGGCTTGTATTAATGACAAGGGGAAAAACTTTCGAATTGGAATTTGCAAAAGAAACGGACTTGACTGAGGTTCAAGCCATCTTAACAAAATACTTATGCAGTTAAATATCACATAAAAGCCATCCGAATGCATGCGGATGGCCTTTTTATTATATAATGCTTGTTTTTCCGGAGTTCGAATCAATGAGATCCGGATCAGCAATAGAACTGATGGGGATATAAATCGGCGCCAAATCACCATTTTCTTCACCGAATCCGTAGTTGATCTTATTGGATAAAAAATAATCGATTTGCTGATACGGGCCGATCGTAATGGAAGAACCGCGGTCGACTGCATTTACTTTAAAGCCTCCTACATTTACCAAAACCGGCGAAAACATCATAATGGGCCTCCTTTTCCGGCAGGGATTTTATCGCATGCAGACTCAAAGGCAGATGGAGAATCAATTTGATCCCGGTCATCCACTTTGCCGTTCGTGCCGATGAAGCCGCTTGCATCTCCGAAGTTCTGTCCGTATCCCTGATTCTTTTTATCAGAATTCTGCCATTCCGCCAGTAAATTTTGTCCGACATTCACCGCTGAAGCATTTTCAAAGGAATTAATTTTCAACATGAAAATATTAATATTGATATATGGAGTTGGTTGAACCACAGGCAAACCTCCTTTAATACAGGTGTATGCCGGCTGTTATGACCGTATGCTTAGACAGGGGGCGATAAAAATGGATTTCGATAAGATGAAGCAATGGATGGAAATGGCGCAAAACATGTCCGGGGGCGACTTTTGGAAAAACGTTTTTGATGATGAACAACTGAAATCATTTCAAAACGGCCATTCTCATTTTCCCTTTCAACAGGGAGATGGGCAAATGAGAAGAAATGAGGATGCTTTTCCTCTTATAGATATTGTGGAAACCCATGATGAGCTCCAATTTTTACTGTATCTGCCCGGCTACCGGAAACAAGATGTTCAGCTGCTGTCCTACGGAGAATATATCGTCGTAAAAGGCACGAGAAAATCCTTTTTTAATGAACAGGATTTTAAACAGAAGACCGGAAAATACGGCGATTTTGAAAAAAAACTCGACCTTCCGCATTCCGCTCAGGGAACGAAGGGAATGCAGGCGGTATTCAAAGACGGGATTTTATATATATCGATTGCTAAACATCTGGGGGATGCAAGCCAGATCATTATCGAAGGCTGATCTTGTTTGCTGTGCCATCTATCAGATCTGAATCATCGATACTCGTGATAGGGATGACGACAACGGTGCAATCACCGTTTTGTTCACCGTACCCTTCATTTCTTTTATTGGCTGCTGTGTTTCTCACCATAACGGAAGAGCCGGTGTTAAAAGCTGCTCCGCCGCTGATTCCGTTCATTTTTATATACTCAAAATTGATAACGGATGGAAAAAACATCATGATTCGCCTCCTTTTTGTATATCATGTTTATATATTCGCAATGCGGGGCGCATAGAACTTTCCAAGAGTGACGGGGAAAGAAGTGATTTTCTTTGAAAAAAATAATGAAAGAGATTTTCAAAAAAGTGTGTGAAGAAGAATTAGACCGGCTTAAGAAAGTGGAACAACAGCTTGATGAGCTTCAGGATAAGTGTCATTTTGAGCCGCAGACGGTGGAAGGGGAAAAAACATATGTCCATATTGAGCACGTCAAAGTGGACAAGGTTGAATACAATATTGATTTTGAAAATCTGAGTATAGAAGAGCTGAGCGGTATGCTGAATATCGGCGCCACTTACCATACACCGGCGCACAGGCTCAAACAAACCTGCGCTGAAGAATTTCGGGACAACCCGCAAAATGATGCTGCGAAAGAAAAAAGACAGACAAAGCAGCAGACACCCAATGTCACCATCAGGGGGAGAAAGCATTGACCCCGTTGTTTCAGCCTCCTTTTTCGAGGGTATGTATTAACAGATGCAGCGAAGAATACAGACGAAAAAGGAGATGATGAATATGTCATTATCAAAAGAACAGCAGGACAGCCTTTATCATAAATTAATCGATTTAAAGGAAAGTCTTCAGGGAGAATCAAAAGAAAATCATTCAATGAGCGAAGACACAGGAGAACTGTCGAACGGAGTAGATAATCACTTAGCTGATCACGGAAGCATTTATTTGGACAGGGTCACGAATCAGACGCTGGACGGTGTCGATCAGAATCTTTTAGATGAGGTGAATGCCGCGCTTGAACGAATGGAAAAAGGAACATACGGGATTTGCGAGAAAACGGGAAAAGAAATTCCTTATGAAAGACTTGAAGCCGTGCCGTACGCCAGAATGACCGTCGAAGCGCAGCGAGAAACAGAAGGGGATGTGAAAACAGACGCTCCGTCATATGAAAGGGAATTTCACGAGCAGGTGAAAGACCTCTCAAATAAAGAAACCGTTGATCAAAAAAGCTCACAAACATACGAAATCCTTGATCGTGAGCAGGATTCACAATAATAGCAGCAGGTACATTCATATGTACCTGTTTTTTTATTCCATAAAAAATCTCAAAATCGAAATAAAATCATTGACTTTATATAAAAAAGAAAGTAACATACTATTTGTAAGTAAATATTAAAAGATTACCGGGAGGAATTTAGAATGTCTCAAGTATTATTTGTAAAATCAAGTGATCGTACGGCTGAAGAAGGCGTATCCGTAAAATTATACGAAGCGTTTCTGGCTGCTTATAAAGAAAACAATCCGAATGATGAAGTGATCGAACTTGATCTTCATAAAGAAAACCTTCCTTACCTCGGAAGAGATATGATTAACGGAACATTCAAAGCTTCAAAAGGAATTGAAATGACAGACGAAGAGAAAAAACAAGCGTCAACTGCTGACATTTACTTAAATCAATTCGTCAAAGCTGACAAAGTCGTATTTGCATTCCCGCTTTGGAACTTCACAGTGCCTGCTGTGCTTCATACTTATGTTGATTACCTGTCTCGCGCAGGAGTTACTTTCACATACACGCCTGAAGGCCCTAAAGGTCTGATGGGAGATAAAAAAGTAGCGCTCTTAAACGCACGCGGCGGCGTATATTCTGAAGGACCGATGGCATCTCTTGAAATGTCATTAAACTTCATGAAAACCGTCCTCGGTTTCTGGGGTGTCCAAGATCTTCACACTGTTGTCGTTGAAGGCCATAATGCTGCACCGGATAACGCTCAAGCGATCATTGAAAAAGGACTGCAAGAAGCGAAAGATCTGGCTGCAAAATTCTAATTTTCATTAACTCTTGCGCCCCTACAGGGTGTGAGAGTTTTTTCTATTATAGAAGAAACTGGCGGCTGCTTTCGATCTGATCTTATATTGATATATTGATATTTTGTCGAAAAAACAATTTTTATGTAGAATAAAGCATTTTTCACAAAGAAAAAAGGTTTTCTGTAAAAGAATTAACCCTCTTGCCAAAATACGACTGATGGTGTAGGATATAAGAGAAGCTACATTGTTCGTATTGTTAATTAAGTTTTAACCTTTAAGCTGTAATAGGGAGTTTTATATCGAAGCCGGAATGTCATGCCTCCATTGCAGAGGACGACAGGAACGCTTCTGCAAACACCCACTTTGAGGAGTGGTGGTTTAAAACTTTCTTACTTGCGTACGGCATACGTAGCGAAAGCCATTTCCCTTGCGGAGATGGCTTTTTATTTTGAATTGCTCTTGAGCTGCGTACTTTATCAGTATGATAAAATAAAAGAATCAAAGACAAAGTGAGGTTTTACAAGATATGCTGGAGAAAGCCCAATCCCTTCTGGCGCATTATTTTGGCTACGACAGTCTACGCGCGGGCCAAAAGCAGGCGATACAATCAGTTGCAGAGGAGAGAAAAAACACGGTCTGCATTATGCCGACGGGGGGCGGAAAATCAATCTGCTATCAGATTCCCGCACTGCTGTTTGAAGGAACCACAATCGTTATTTCCCCTCTTATTTCCTTAATGAAAGATCAAGTCGACGCGCTTGAAGAAGCGGGTATCGCGGCAGCTTATATTAACAGCACCCAGACAAGCCGTGACATTCATGAGCGCCTGACCGGTTTGAAACAAGGGGCGTACCGGCTCTTTTACATCACACCGGAGCGTTTGACTTCTTCTGAATTCATTCACATCCTGCAGAATATTACGGTTCCTCTTGTCGCCATTGACGAAGCTCACTGTATATCGCAATGGGGACATGATTTCAGGCCGAGTTACCGGAATATCGAAATCCTTTTTAATGAACTAAAAGAACCGCCCGTCATCATCGCATTAACGGCGACGGCTACGCCTGAGGTTCATGATGACATCTGCAAGCAGCTTCATATTAAGAAAGAACAAACTGTATATACCGGTTTTGCCAGAGAGAATTTAACGTTTAAAGTAGTAAAGGGCGAAAACAAAGACCGGTTTATCGAGCGGTATCTGGAAAAAAATAAACACGAAGCCGGCATTATATATACAGCGACAAGAAAAGAAACCGACCGTTTATATGAGAAATTAAAACGCAGCGGCATCAATGCCGGCCGTTATCACGGCGGATTGGCGGATGATGACAGAAAAGACCAGCAGGAGCGGTTTCTTAACGATCAGATACAAGTGATGGTAGCTACGTCCGCTTTCGGAATGGGAATCGATAAGAGCAACATCAGGTTCGTTTTACACGCGCAGATTCCGAAAGATATGGAGAGCTATTACCAGGAAGCCGGACGGGCCGGGCGCGACGGTCTTAACAGCGAGTGTGTGCTCTTGTTTTCGCCGCAGGATATTATGGTGCAGCGTTTTTTAATAGACCAATCGGCCGCCGGAGAAGAAAAACAAAAGCAGGATCTCAAAAAACTGAGACAGATGGTGGATTACTGTCATACGGAAGATTGCCTGCAGCGGTTTATTCTGAAGTATTTCGGCGAGAATGAGGCGGAAGCTTGCGGAGCATGCGGCAATTGCACTGATACAAGGACCGCCCATGACGTCACAAAAGAAGCGCAGATGGTATTGTCATGCATCATCAGAATGAATGAGCGCTTCGGAAAAACGATGGTGGCGCAGGTGCTTAGCGGGTCTAAAAATAAAAAAGTGCTGGAAAACGGCTTCAGCAGCCTGTCCACTTACGGCATTATGAAGCATCAATCCGCAGCGGAAATCAGTGATTTTATCGAATTCCTTATTTCAGATGAATATATCAGAATGGCGGACGGCACATTTCCGACGCTTATGGTCACCCAAAAAGGCAGGGACGTCCTGCTTGGAAAAAGCGCAGTCGCGAGAAAAGAAGCCTTACAGGCCGCCGCCGTTACCGAAAATGATGAATTATTTGAGCTTCTCCGGCGTCTCCGCAAAGAGATTGCAGCTGAACAGGGTGTGCCTCCATTTGTCGTGTTCTCAGATCAGACGTTAAAAGAAATGTCGGCGAAACTTCCGAAAACAGATCAGGATCTTCTTTCCGTAAAAGGGGTCGGGGAACAAAAAAGATTGAAATACGGAGCGGTTTTTTTAGAAGAAATCCGAAATTATGTAAGAGAAACAGAGTGAAAAAAAGTTTTTTTAGAAATTTGCACATTGTGTTTTTCATTCGCGCCGGAAAAATCAGAAGCTTGAAAACCCTTGCTGTATCAAGGTTTCAGCAAGACTTACCAAGCGAGAGAAATGTTTCATGTAAAGGAACTGTAATCTAATTCAAATCGTTTTGTTATTGAACTGACATTTTCATATGTTACGATATCACCTGTTAGCCGCCAATAAAAAGCTAACAAGGGAGGATTTACTTATGAAGAAGACGATTATGTCCTTTGTCGCAGTTGCAGCAATTTCAACAACTGCATTTGGAGCTCACGCTTCTGCTAAAGAAATCACGGTGCAAAAGGGTGACACGCTCTGGGGGATCTCGCAAAAAAACGGAGTGAACCTAAAGGACTTAAAAGAATGGAATCAGTTATCTTCTGATTTAATTATTGAAGGAGAGAAACTGACTATTTCTTCAGTAGAAACAACCACATCTGGGCAGTACACAGTGAAGCAGGGCGACAGCCTCTGGAAAATTGCTCAGAAATTCGGAACATCAGTAGGCAATCTGAAAAGCTTGAATAACTTGCAATCAGATATAATTTACGCAGGCACAACGTTAAATGTGAAAGGTCAGGCTCAGGCTGCACAGCCGGCTCAAGAAGCCAGCCAGCCGCAAACTGAACAAAAACCAGCTGCCGAGACAGAACAGCCGAAACAAGAAGCTGTCAAAAACGAGCAGCCTAAACAAGAACCTGTTCAAGAACAACAACCTAAACAAGAAGCGAAGGCTGTCGAAGCAAAACAGCAGCCTGTTCAATCAAATACAAACCAACAAGAGCCTAAAAAGCAGCTGACAATGACTGCAACTGCTTACTCTGCTAACGACGGCGGCATTTCCGGTGTAACGGCAACCGGTGTTGACTTAAACAAAAACCCTGATGCAAAAGTCATCGCGGTAGACCCTAGTGTCATTCCGCTTGGCTCTAAGGTTTATGTTGAAGGTTACGGAGTGGCAACAGCAGCAGATACAGGCGGCGCAATTAAAGGAAATAAAATTGACGTATTTGTTGCAAAGAAAAGTGACGCTAACAACTGGGGCGTCAGAACAGTAAATGTTAAAGTATTAGACTAGTTTCATATAGAGATGAAGAACACAAGGCGAAATGCTTTGTGTTCTTTTTTTCTTCCCTTTTTTGACTGTATATAATCGTTATATGCGGAAAAAGAAAAAGCGTTTCTCTAATATAATAAGGAATGGATGTGAAAACGGAATCTGAAGGGATGTATGAATCTGATGAAGCCGGAATTTATATGTTTATGGAATGCCTTCACAGAATCACCGGTGTTTCAAGCAGGTATATGCACCGCTTTCGTCATTGTGCTCGTTATCGGACTGTCTATGCCTGCTGTCAGGCTGTTTCAGGCGCTTGACAGAGGGAGAGGAAGGCCAGCCGTTATTGAAAAGGTGAGACGTACTGGCGTGATGAAGAATGGCAGGCACGAGCTTGTGCTTATTTTAAACGTAAAAAACCATGACGGAACGCATGATAAACGTGAACTGACACACGCCGTATATAATGAAGAGATCAGCCGTTTTTATGAAGGAGCTTCCGTATGGGTGACGGCAGCGGCCGGCGGACGAATGATGATCGCTCCGCGCACGCCGCGGCATAAGGCGTCAAAATAAAAAGACGGGGCGGTTTTCCCGTCTTTATGTATTAATGCCGATCGATCCATATCCGTCCGCCTTCTGAGCCGGCTTCTATCCTGCATGTTCCTCCGATCGGGAATGTCATCAAAGGGGAGGTATGGCCGAAATCAGCATTTGCGATAACAGGCATGGATGCCAGTTCTTCTTTTGTACGGATGACGGCACGCAGAGCCTCCTCAGATACATTTGAAGCATGCTGGAAACGTCCGATGACAATTCCCTTCACGGCTGAAAAAGCGGGAAGGTGGATGAGTGACTGCAAATCCCGGTCAAACATATGAATGTCCGACATATGATCATCTTCTATAAACAGAATCACTTGCTCCATCTCCGGAAAGTATTCGGTGCCCTGCAGAAGATTCAGCGTGCATAGATTTCCTCCGATCAGTGTTCCTTCCGCATATCCGGGTTGAATAACGAGCGGTCCCGGATTCCGATAAAAACGTCTGTCCTCCTGGTTCAAATACCATTTATCATCACTCCACTCAGATGAAGGCTTTACCTCATACGGGTTGTCAGAAGCACAGCAGGCCAAGAAAGAGTCAATCGTATAGTCCAGCCCTTTTTTCATGGCAAATGAAGAAAAATGGGGACCGGAATATGTAATAAGGCCGGTTTTTTGATATATGGCATGGCCGAGAGCGGTAATATCTGAATAGCCGCAAAGGATTTTCGGATGCCGCTTGATGTTTTCATAATCAAGATAGCGAAGCAGCTGATTTGATTGGAACCCGCCGAGTGTCGTCAAAATCGCTTTGATGTCAGGATCAGCGAAAGCTTCGTGCAGATCCTGTACACGCGATTCAATGGATGATGAATCAAATTCATTTATTTCTTTCGCATTCTCTGAAAAAGAGACACGAAAGCCGAGCTCCTCCAATTTTGACTTTGCGGCAATTATATTTTCATCTGACATAACGGACATGCTTGTGGCCGGAGACACAATACGAATGCCGTCACCTTTTTTCAATTTTTCCGGATACAAAAAAAACCCTCCTTAAATGGTTTAATCTATTACACCATATTAACGAGGGTTTATCTATCATTTTTTACAGGTCGACCCATTTAATTCCGCCTGATTGCGTATCATTGTCAATCCAGACATCAAAGTGATGCTTTTCATAAAAATGAACGAGCCTGTCGACATGATCCCAATCACGCTTAGCGATGTCGCCCGTCACTTTCGGGATATTCTGCTCTCTGGCGATATGTTTTAAAAATTTCATGCAGATCGAGCCGTAGCCATGGTTCGGCGGGCCTTTAATGTCCCCGATATGAATGGCATTGTCATAATAAGAGGCGATCAGTGAAAAACAGCCTCTTCCCCGGTAGGCTGATTCACAATCAGTCAGCATAATCTTACATGTTTGGCCATCATCAATCGAGGAAACAATGATCCAATCGTCATTGTTCGATTGATCAATACCAAGCACTCGCGCGTCTTTTGATACATCTATCAGATTTTCCCGCATTCTAAAAATCTGAAATTCAAGTTTATGAAGCTCTTTTTCCAGCTCTTTCTGATCTCTTTCTTCTGCAGTAAACAAAATCATACTCCTTTCACAGCGTAAAAGTCTTAGTTAAACACAAGTATCCATTGTAGTAAATGATGTCTTGGTTTGTAAATGGGTTTTGCAAAAACTTTTTTAGAAAAGTCTGCCGTTTATATGTGGATTGACGTTTTTAAGGCGGTGCGGATAGGGAAAGGAACAGTGAGCAGCGGAAAAAGGAGGAATCTATAATGGCAATTGACTCACTCATCGGCAAATTGAAGTACGTAATGACGGAATCTCCTGATAAAATGCTTTCCTTATATGTCAATACGGATATGAGAAATCCGGATCAGCAGGGGGGAGAGTGGAAAATCGCCTTGAAAACCGGTTTTCGGAGATTAAAAGAGTATCTGTCTGCCAGTGATCCGGAAGAAGAAAAATCTCTCGTCCGCATCATGGAACGTGTCTATCAATATATCGATGGGCTTGGTAAAGAGATGCCGCGAAGTCTCGTATTTTTTGCATCGGGAGAAGGCGGTATTTGGGAGACGATTGAATTGCAGGTGCCTGTCGAAACACGATTTTATTGGGAAGAAACGGCTGTCCTTGATCAATTAGAACTTCTCCGTGAACAATTTCCGAGCACGGCTTTTATTCTCACCCAGCAGAATGAAGTGAAGATCATAGAAACCGTACTCGGAAAAATTGAAGGGGTGGAGCATTATCAATACGACGTCATCAATGAATCGTGGAAACCGCAGGATGTAAGCGGAAGCCGCTCCGCGTCGATGGACGAAGACGCTGCCAAAGCCCACGTCGAAGAAAACCAAAACAGGCTGTATAAACGATTGGCTTCAAACCTTGATCAAAAGGCCGCTTCACACCAATGGGAGCGTCTCGTAATCGCAGGGGACAAAGAAACAGCCGATATTCTCGATCAGCATATGAATAAACCGATAGATCGGATCATTCCAAAAAATCTGTTGAATGAAAACGAACATAAGGTGATAGAAGAACTGTTGAAGGAAGCATAATATGACGAAAGGCCGGGTCTCAAACACCCGGTCTTTTTAGGGCTTAAGTTTGTCTATTTTCTGACGAAGCGGACGAAACCGTTGACATCAAAGCTGAATTCTCATACCATTTGGATAGTCAGTAAAATTGAGAGAGGTCATAAGATGAATCAGACAGAAAACAAACCTAAAAGTTATACCGGTATCGTGCTGACATTGACCGTTCTGATCAACGGGTTAATTGCGGTGCTGTTTTTTATGCCGAAATCGGGACAGGTCAGCATTGCCAATATTCATATTCTGCCGATGTTAAATGCTATTTTTAACAGCTTTACTTTTATCTTTTTGCTGGCAGCGCTCTTTATGATTAAGCAAAAAAATATTCAAGCGCATAAACGTTTTATTTTGGCGGCGTTTACGACGACTCTGCTGTTTTTGATCTGCTATGTCGTATACCACTCTGTGGCTGAAAATACTTTATTCGGCGGCCACGGCATCATTCGGGGGATTTATTTCTTTATTTTAATTACGCACATCTGTCTTTCCGCCGTTATCGTGCCGCTTGCGCTGTTTACGCTGATCAGAGGATTCAGCATGCAAGTGGAGCGCCACAAAAAAATCGCGAGATGGACGATGCCGCTCTGGCTGTATGTCAGTCTGACGGGTGTCATTGTATACTTAATGATCTCACCGTATTATTAAAAAAAGCCGTGCTCTGCGCGGCTTTTTTCTATTGATTGAAAAAGGCGCCTTATCAGGGCGCCTTTTACTCTTCAAGCGTTTCAAGTGTTGTTACATTTAAGGATTGTTCAACGGTTTTTGTTTTTGCTTTTACTTTTTCTGCGTACGTGTAATCACCATAGCAGTAGGGATAACGGAAATTGTCTTTGTTCCCTCCGCAAGTGTAAAGTTTCGGATTCTTTTTGACCTGCTGCTCGGAGTATTGTTTTGCCAGTTCCTCAGTATGCGATCCTCCATGTTCAGCCACAAAATCAATATAGCCGGCTCCCATGTTGTAGCTTTGTATAATCGTATCCAAGTCTACGCCTTTTTTCTTGCCTGTTTGGTACATGAGAGTGAATTGTTTGATTCCCTGTTTGATACTGGTTTGAGGGTTTTTAATCTCATTTCGCTTTAAACCCAGAGATTCTGAAGACTGCATGGGATCATTTCCTCTTCCTTTTGACTCCTGATATATCATGCCGAGTACAAGCGATGTATATTTGGTGAGTCCTTTTTCATCCAGCTCGTCTTCAACAAGCGGTTTGTAATCTGTCAGCCGTTCAAGGACGATCGGCTTGACATCAAACGGAAGACTTTTGAGCCATTCATTATTTGAAAATAGCAGAATGAGGAAGAAGGAAACCATGACAAAAACACATATCATCATAAGACCCGCGGCAGCGAAACAGCCTTTTTTCTTTTTCTCCACTGTGTTTCACCCTCGATTTCAGGAGCATTATGACTTTTTCATTATGACACAGATGAATGCGCGAAACCAAGCGGAAACCCGTATTTGAAACATAAATTTAAAATAACGGTTCTTTTGTCAGGCGCAGGATGTATCTGCATCAATTGACATTTGGTATAATTGGGCTACTTGAGAAAAGAAGGGTGAGGTATATGACTGAATTTCACGAATCCGGAAACAAAAATGACCCCGCTGTCGATTTAGATGAGGAAACTTTATTTTTGGTTGCCCAGACTTTTAAGGCGCTGTCTGATCCGACCAGAATCAGAATTCTCCATTTGCTGTCACAGGGTGAGCACGCGGTAAATGATATCGCAGAAAAGCTGAATTTGCTGCAGTCTACCGTTTCTCATCAGCTGCGTTTTCTTAAAAATCTGCGCCTCGTCAAATCACGCAGAGAAGGAACATCCATCTATTATTCTCCTGAGGATGAACATGTGTTAGATGTGCTTCAGCAAATGATTCACCATACGCGGCACGATTAAAAAACATCCCTGCTTTTTAGACAGGGATGTCAGCCGTACTGACTGTTATTGGTTTGGTCTCTGCTCGTTTTTAAAACATAAAAAGAGAAGCCGCTGTAATACACTGCGATGAAATAAAAGATACTGATGGTCAGCGGATCGGCGCCGACCGTTTGGCTGTATGCCTCCGGATGGGTAAAGTCCGCTGTGACCCGGTAAATTTCAATAACGCGATAAACAAATCTCGATAGGAATAACGTTAATAGAATAAGTTCAATCCACAGGTGAGTGCGAAAATACATTTTTCCGCGGCGTTCTTCAAAAGAAATGTTCCGTTTTGCAAACAGGACCAGAAGCCAGCCGCAAAAAGTGCCGAATATAAGATGGCCGTATAAAGCCGGGTGTGTGATGCTGAAAAACGCCAGAGCTGCGGCCAGCAATGAAAACAAAATCATTCTTGTATAAAGCCAGCGGGGTTTCAAAGGCTGAAAGCCGACGGACCGTTTCACCTTTTTATACAGAAAAAAGGCAATCATTAAGACAGGGCAGATGCTTTGAAGTGTGATATGCATGGTGTGAAACTCCCCCTCCGTTGAGTAGTGTATGCTTATCCGGCTGGTTTTAGTAGTGTGATTTATTCGCAGGCTGAAAGCATCTTTTATCACAGTATGCGCGTTTCTTTTTTTTTGCATAAGAGAAGCGCCCGCGCCTTTTTCAGGATTTAAACAGAAAACTCTTGATAAACTAACGGTATTAGTTATAATAAAACTAATGATATTAGTTTTAGGAGGATGTTCATGAGAATCTTACAATACGGAACCGTTTGGCAGCTGACTTTTTTTCCCGCGCTCTTCCCGGTGAATTGTTATTTGGTTGAAGAAGAAGAAGGAGTAACCCTGATTGACGCCGGACTGCCTAACAGTCATAAAGGAATCAAACAAGCATTGCGGCAGCTTGGGAAGCCGCTGAATGACATATTACTCACCCACGCGCACGGGGATCACATCGGTTCGCTTGACTCATTAGCTGCGGAATTTCCGGATGCTTCCGTCTGTATTTCTGAGCGGGATTCTTTCTTGCTGAAAGGTGACACTTCATTATTTGAGCATGAAGCACAAACGCCGATAAAGGGGGGAGTGCCGAAAAATGTTCAGACCGAACCTGATCGCCTGCTGAAAGGCGGCGAGCGGATCGGATCTTTACTTGTCATTCCCGCTCCCGGTCATACGCCGGGAAGCCTCGCTTTTAAAGATACGAGAAATGATATGCTGATCGTCGGAGATGCCTTTCAAGTACGGGGCGGCCTTGCTGTTTCTGGGAAGCTGAAATGGAAATTTCCGTTTCCGGCTTTTGCTACGTGGAATAAAGAAGAAGCTGTAAAAACAGCAAGAACACTTATCGCTCATCAACCAAGCAGTCTGGCCGCCGGACATGGAAATGTTCTCTGCAATCCCGTTGAAATGATGGCTGAGGCTGTTGAGAAAGCCGAACGAAGCCTGCCGGGAGGCCGATCATAATGTCACCGAGAGTCGGAATGAGCCTTGACATGATATTGAGAGCCGCAGCAGGCATCGCTGACGAAAAAGGGCTGAACGAAGTGACGCTTGCGGCTGTTGCAAAGTCCTTAAACGTAAAACCGCCTTCCCTTTACAATTTTGTCAATGGCCTTCAAGGAATTAAAGCAGAGCTGGCTGTCTCCGGTTTTACTATGTTATATGAAAAAATGGCGGCCTCTGCAGAAGGACTGACGGGCGAAACGGCTTTGCTTGCTCTCGCCGATGCCTATATCAATTTCGCCGAAGCCAATCCCGGATTATATGACGCAACATTTCAAAAGATAAAAGACGGCCGGATTGAGAATCTGTCAAGCCTGCTTGTAGAGCTTGTTGTCAGGCAGCTGACAGCTAACGGATATGCACAGTCTGACACTGCGATTCATGCTGCGAGAGGACTGAGGAGCCTTCTTCACGGATTTGCCGTGTTGAGAAAACAGAGTGCATTTGAATTAACCAAATCAATTAAGGAAAGCCGGAAGTTTGCAGTTGTTGCTTTTCTAAGAGGTTTGCAGGAGAGGGAGCAATAATATTATTATGTAAACTAAATAAAAAGACGCATCATGTAAAAAGGAGGGACAAATGGATTCATTACAACATATCATTTGTGAGCGGCGCACCTATTCGCATATTTTTGATTCTCATGCACACACATACTGCCAAATGCTCTTTCCGCTCGAAGGACAGCTGGACCTGGAGACAGAAAGACGTAAAATCAGATTAAAACCTGATCAAATGTTGTATATTCCGCCCGGGCATGAACATCGGTTCCGTTCTTTGGAGCGAAATGAATGTCTCGTTCTCGACATACCGGCATATTTTTTCAAAGGTTCATTTGCCCCCGGCGTTCTGAATAAGCTTGATCCTTTTTGGACATCGATTCGGTTTCTGCTGACAGAAGAGACAAAGCAGCAGTCGGCTCATTCATTGAGTCTGCTTGCAGAATATATTGCTGAAAAGATACAAGAAAACCGTACAAATGATTCAATTGCGTATATCCGCCGAAATCTCTCAAAGACTTTTACAATTAAAGAGCTTGCCGCAATGGAACATTACCACCCGGCGTATTATTCCGACTGGTTTAAAAAGCATACGGGGAAAAGCCCGCAAGCTTATATTGCTGAGCTCCGTATGAAGAAAGCGGAACAAATGCTTATTGAAACAAAATGCCGGCTGACAGACATCAGTCAGGAGGTCGGCTTTCAAAATTTGTCTTCCTTTACCAGATGGTTTGTCAGACATAAGGGAATAACGCCGCGCGTCTTCCGAAACACCTTTCAATCTGATAAATAATCCTGAAAATCGGTTAAATAAACTGCTTCTTTTTTTGGTATCATGATTGTAAAAAAGGAGTTTTTGATATGGCAGTCATCGAAGATTTTATCAAGCTTGATCTTAGAATAGGAACGGTCGTAAAAGCGGAAGTATTCCCGGAAGCAAAGGTGCCGGCCATTAAGATGACAATAGATTTCGGCGAAGAGATCGGCATGAAACAATCAAGCGCCCAGATTACAAAACGGTACGAACCGGGTGATCTGATGGGCAGACAGGTTACAGCTATTGTCAACTTTCCGCCGCGGCGGATCGCCGGATTTAAGTCAGAAGTTCTCGTTCTCGGCGGCATCCCGGAAAAAGGAGACGTTGTCCTGCTTACGCCAGAGCAGACAGTACCGAACGGAACGAAAATCGGATAATAAAAAAAGACGTTTGCAGAAGCAAACGTCTTTTGCGTATTGAGGCGATACACCACACGCCACATTCGTGTGTGCCGCAAGGGCATGTGCATCGGCTTACACAATTCAGCTCATCGCTATATCAATATAGCATGCCGGGTGTGGAAATGCAAGAGATTTTTTAATATATGTTATATCTGGCTTTGTTTTACCGATCCCAGATTCCTTCGTGTAAGGTTTTCTTTGAAATTTTATGATCTTGAATAAAGCAGTTCGACAAATGCAAGAGATTCATCTAATCTTATATCCTATGGTAAAATTTAGACAGAAAGAAGCAGAAAGGAGCCGTAAATGAAAGTATTTGAAGCAGCCTCGTTCATTTCAGCCGCAGAAAAGCGGGCAAAACAATACGATCAGATTAGAGAACAATTTATCAATCTCAGGAAAGCTTTTCAGGGAATGGCTGACTTAGATGACAATGAGTTTTCGGGCAAAGGTGCTGATAACATCAAAGCATTCTTTCAAGATCACGCTAGTGTCACAGACAGCTGGCTTGATCTGATCGATATGAAGATTGCGTTTCTTAACAGTATTTCAGGAAAAGTAGCTGATGCCGGATTGGGCGATTCGTTTGTGGAAGAGTCCTTTTTAGAACACGAGCTGATCCATGCGAAGAATCAATCACAAGCCATCATGCAGGAGCAGCGCAATGAAATGAAAGGTATCCTTGATGAAATCAGCGATATCATTCATCTTGATGTTTTCTCTACAGAAGATGTCGATCAAAATCTGGAATCAGCAGACAAAAAACGGGACGATACCGTAAATAGGCTCGGAAAGCTCGATCACGATCTAACGAAAGAATACGCAGAAACAGAAGCGAACGAACAGTTCATTCAGGCAGATTTTCAACAGCTCCAAAACGCTACGGGCAAAGGAAAAAACGCCACTCCGCTTCATTATAACGTCAAGGCATACAGGGAAAGTGACATACATAAGAAAAAAGGCGAGATTGCAAGACACTCAGACACATATTTAACGTTTAAGAAGGAAGAAGCAAAAGAGCGGGAAATCAAGGATCTGAAGAAAAAGCTCGCTGACGGTGTGACCGATCCGGATGAATATTTGGAAATTGCGAAGAAGATCGGCTATGAAAACCTTGAACCTTCCCAGCAGCAATATGTCATTCAGCTTGAACAAGCAAAACAGCTGGAAGAAGCCGGAGAAGTGACTTGGGATATATTAAAAGGCGCCGGCGTTGGTTTATATGATGTCGGGAAAGACACGGTAACCGGTTTATGGGACTTCATAACCGATCCGGGGGAAACCTTGTCAGCACTGGAGAATGCAGTACTTCATCCTGTTAAAACATATGATGCTGTTTCAGCAGCAATCGAGGAATCGTATCAAAAGGATATGGTAAATGGAGATGCTTACTCCAGATCAAGATGGGTGACATATGCAATTGGTTCAGCAGCTGTGGCTGTCGTCGGAACGAAAGGCGCAGGAGCCGTTAACAAAGCTGATGCGGCGGGGAAGGTCATAAACAAGGCAGGACAGGCAGGGAAGAAAATTAAAGACGTTAAACTTCCAGAACTGCTTCCTTATAACTCTAAATATGATCTTGCTCTGTCGGGTGACGTACCATACAATGTGGTTGACAGCCAAAACCTTAAAAATGAACTTTTGACCAATGCAAAGAAAATCCCGGATGGAACGAGAAAGCCGTTTACTGGTCAAGAAATAAACCTTCCTTGGTTAAATAAAGAAAAGTATGGTGCCTTTAAGGTTAAGGGCAAGGTAAAAGCAAAGGGAAAAGTTAAAGACATAAGCCGCAGAGTGTATACTATGAAAGATATTGATATGAACCAAAAAACAGAATTTGGCGTAACAAATCTTCAGCTTATGAAAAACGGTAATGCTCCTTATGCAAAAGATGGCACACAGATTAATTTACATCACTTGATTCAAGAAGAACCTGACCCAATGCTTGAAATCCCAAACAGTTTACATACAAAATATAGTGATGTTATTCATAAGCTTAAGACTGATGGTGAAAGTTTTAGAAATGATAAGGTTTTAAAAGCACAATATGAAAGCTTTCGAAAGAGATATTGGAAGTGGAGAGCGAAACAATTTGAGAATGAGAATTGAGGTGTTTAAATTAAATGATTTATTCAAAGGTTGAAACCTTTATTAATGAAAACAAGCAAAATGCTATATTCACAGAGGGTGCAAGCCTGGAAAACATAACTCGCATTGAAGAAACCCTCCAATGCGAACTTCCTATTAGCTATAAATGGTTCTTAGAAAAATACGGTGCTGGTGGTTTATTCGGGGTTTTAGTTTTAGGCTATAACTTCGATCATGCGTCAGTTGCAGATAAAACTAAAGAATATAAACAACATTATGGACTTGCTGATGGTCTTGTTGTCATAGAAGATGTTGATTTCTTTGCTTACTGTCTAGATACGAATAAAATGAAAGACGGAGAATGCCCTGTAGTGGAATGGGATAGGATAATTGGCTATCAAGATATCGCTGCAGAAAGCTTTATCGAATTTTTTTATAATAAGATTCAGGAAGCGAAAGATGACTGGGACGATTAATAAAAGAAGCTCTCTTTTAGAGAGCTTTATCAGATTTTCAATTTTTAACAGGCTTTATAATGAGCAAACAGGCATTACTCAAAATACTCGCCGCGCCTATCCAAAGCAGCCATTGTGTTGCGGTCAGCCATGAGGCAGTTAGGATAAAGAGTCCAATGGCAATTGATATATAATTGCCGGCTCGGTCCAGTTTGCGTTTGCGATGAATTTTATATTTGGCATGAGAAATAAATTGATCAATTTTATCTTTCAGCTCATAGCATTTTTCCTTCATCTTATCCTCTGTTTCTTTTACTTTTCGATAAAGCATATTATTCATCGTCTGCACTCCCATATCGCCGTTTTGAAAATTCAGCCATGATTTTTTCTTCATAGTCATCTGAGATGAATTGTGCCTGATCTTCAACTTTCAAATGTGCTTTTTCTTCAAAACCATCCTGTTCTTCACCATCAAAACGATAAAGTTTTTGCAATAGCCTCCAGAATGTTTCAATTTCATCAGTTGTGAAGTCATGAAACATATCCGCTAAAAAATAGGTGGATTTTTCTGAACAGGAAATTAACGCTTTTTTTCCTTCAGCGGTAATCTCAATATTGATTGCACGTTTATCCAGTTTGCTTGGCACAGTGTGAACATATCCTTTTTTCGCGAGGCTTGAAATTAATTTGTTAGCGGTTTGTTTTGTTGTGCCCAGCTTTTTAGCGATATTCATAAGTGTGGTATCTTCCGTCGGTAAATGGGCAATAGCAATAAGAGTCATGTGCTGTCGGGAAGTCAACATTTCTAAGTATTCGTCCCCCCGAGCCTGCACTTTATTGACAACCGAAAATAATGATGCGTAACTTTGTTGCATAACATGCAGTTCCTTCATTAATAAATTAATATCCATAAGGTATCTCCTATCTTAATTGTCACCATGTTGACAATTATAATATACAACGAAATGAGGAACATGTCAACATGGTGACTAATTGGAGGGGTTACGGCTGTTTTCAAAAATGTCACAGGCAGTCGGAGTGTTTACAAAAGGGGAAATAAGTATAATAAATGCGAAAAGGGCATTAATCCAAAGTGAGAAGGTGTTTGACATGCAGAAAGTGAACTGGTCAGAACAGTATGAATGGTTCAATAAACAAGATGAAAAAGACGGGCGTTTAATGGCGCTCCTTCGTCATGAGCTTACATATGAGGAAGTCATACGGTTATATAAGAAAGGGTTTTATTTTAAATCTAAAGAAGGGGATGTTTCGTTACGTAAGAACGATATCCGTCGTATGTTTGGGGTTGAAGAGAGGCAGGGCGGCGAATCTTAATAAACGGGAAGAGAAAAACTCTTCCCGCTTTTCATGGCAGCTGTTATTCTTTTTCCAGCATGGAAGTCAGCCATTCTCTTAATGCAGTTTTCTGTACATACCGCTTTCCGTTTCTCGTGATATGCGGAACATCAGAGGTGTCGGGCACGATTTGTTTTGCTTCTTCCTTCGTAACTCCTAAATAATAACCAATATAGAAGTGCAGATCTTTTTCTTTAATGAGAATGTGGTCAGTGTGTTCATGAGGATCAGGTGATTTAAAGTTTTTCAATCCGTCTCCGATGAAATATCCGGCTAAAGTGATTCCGATGCCGGTATGATATCCATACAGCAAACCTCCAATAAACGTTATCACTTTTTATACGGTGAAGCCGGCTGAAAGGATTCAGCCTTCATCAAAACCGCCCGGCGTTTATTGCGGACGGTTTTGATTGCTGAGCTTTTCCACCTGCACCTTTCCGGAGAAGAAAACAGCGCCTCCGCCCATATCCGCCAGCCGATCGGGCGTGAGCGAATTGACGAGCTGTTTTTTATCATCCATATCGGCCCAAAGACCTTGGCTGACTGCAACGCCGGGAAGCACCTGTTCGCCGACCGAAACTGTCAATTCACACTCTCCGCGGTGATTCCAAACTCTAACGGTTTCCCCGTCTTCTATGTTCCGGCGTACAGCATCTTCTGTATGAATAAAAAGCTTTGGCGCTTTTTCCAGTTTTACGTGTTTTTCATTATTCGAAAATGTCGAATTTAAAAAATTATGATTCGGTCCCGGGACAAATAAAAGCGGAAAATCGCCATCGCTCTCAAGAGGGATATGCGTCGGCAGCGCCGGATAACCGTCTTGTTTCATCTTTTCAGAATATAATTCAATTTTTCCGCTCGGTGTTTTGAGCTTGCCCGGAAAAAGCGGTTTTTTCCGTTTGGCTTTCATGAAGGAATGGCGTGAGAGCGATTCGTAATCAATATCCTCGATATACGGATTGTCGGGAAAGTCTAGCGCCTGTCTGATTAATTCTTCATCGGTATCCTGAAGCTCCTGCTCGGTAAATCCCATTGCTCCGGCAAGCAAACGGAACACTTCCGTATTCGATTTGCTGTCCCCGTAGGGTTCGATCACCGGTTTTTGCAGCTGAATAAAATGATGCCAGTAAGACGTGTAAAAATCCGTGTTTTCAAAAGCGGATGCAGCAGGGAGCACGATATCCGCATATTTGGCGGTTTCCGTTAAAAACAGATCGTGAACGACTGTAAATAAATCCTCCCGCAGCAGTCCTTTTCTGACTTTATTCGCTTCCGGCGCAACCACTGCGGGATTCGTACCGTAAATAAACAGGGAGCGCACGGACGGTTTTGTTTCTAAAAGAATGCTTCCGAGCCTGTTCATATTAAATGATCGCGGTTTCCTGCCGTAAAGCAGATCAGGCCGCTGGAGCGCTTGTCTGTTATAGTTTAATACCGCGCTGTTGTGCTTGATTGCGCCTCCTCCGGTGTTGAGCCACTGTCCTGTAACAGCCGGAAGGCAGGCAACGGTGCGGACGATCATTCCGCCATTGTCATGGTGCTGAATGCCGTTTCCGATCCTGATAAGGGAAGGGGAGGTGTCCCCGTACATTCTCGCAAGGCGTCTGATATCGTCGGCTTTAACGCCTGTAATAGCAGAAACCGTTTCCGGATCATAGTGTTTGACATGCGCTTTTAATTCGTCACTGCCTTCGGTGTATTCTGTGAGAAATGCTTCATCGTGAAGGTTTTCGTCGAATAAGACATGCATGATACCGAGGGCGAGTGCGGCATCTGTGCCGGGGCGAATGGGAATAAACCAATCGGCAAGCCGGCCGGTTTGGTTCTTATGTACATCGATAACGACAATTTTAGCCCCTTTTTTCCGGGCTTTTTGGGCAATCATGACTTGGTGCATATTCGTGCTGACGGCATTGATCCCCCAAAAAATAAAGAGCTTTGCATGTATGGTCTCCTCCGGATCAGTACCCGCTCCTTCACCCATTGTATAGTTATAGCCTTCAGATCCGGCTTTGCTGCAAATCGTCCGTTCGAGATGACTCGCTCCGAGACGATGGAAAAAACGGCGGTCCATTCCCTCTGCCGCCAGTTTTCCCATATTGCCGTAAAAGCTGTACGGAAGAATGCTTTCCGCTCCTTCTTCGGCAATAAGCTCTTTCCAGCGCGCACTGATCGTATTGATCGCTTCCTCCCAGGAAATAGGCGCAAACGCGGCTTCACCTTTTTTACCGATCCGTTTTAACGGAACGGTTACGCGTTTCTCATCATAAATACGCTCAGCCATGTGTCTGACTTTGTTGCAAATATTCCCTGATGTGACCGGGTGATCGGGGTCTCCCTGAATGTTAACGATTTTTCCGTCTTTTTTTGTCACAAGCAAGCCGCATTGATCGGGACAGTCTAGTGAGCATACCGACTTAAAGACCCCGTTCGGCTGTTTTGCAGCAGAATTCATAGCCCATTTCTCCTCTTTGTTTATATTGTAAGCATTATAACATTTCAAAATCGAACGTCAATTCAGAAAAAAAGTGTTGACATCACGGAAAGACTTTTCTATGATGAGTTTATTCTTTTAAACAGCCTGACAATTTCATCATTTTATTTTCTATCCAGAGAGGTGGAGGGACTGGCCCTACGAAACCTCGGCAACATTTATTGTGCCAATTCCAGCAAGCGTATGCTTGAAAGATAGGAAAGAATGATCTATACATATTTGTGCGCTTCAAGTGCATAAAGACGGTATATGAATCTCTTTCCTTCTTTGGGGAAAGAGATTTTTTTATGAAAAAATTTATGTGAAAAGGATGTTTTGCACCATGACGGTTTTAATTACCGCACCATATCACGACGAGGGGCTGAAGGAGCTGACTGAGCTGTTCGGCCGGACTGTGCACCGGCCGTGGAAGAAGCACGGCCGGGCCTATCGGGAAGATGAATTGATCCGAATGATTCAAGAGACAAACGCGTCGGGGCTTATCACTGAACTTGATGAGGTGTCTGAGCGTGTTATTGACATATTGCCTGATTCCGCTTTTATCGGTGTCTGCAGAGGAATGCCGTCTAATGTGAATATTGCGGCGGCGACTAAAAGAAAAATCCCCGTTTTCTTTACACCGGCCCGCAATGCCCAGGCTGTTGCTGAAATGTTTATCGGAAATGTGATTTCATTTTTGCGTCATACGTATTCTTCCCATCAATGGCTGAAGGACGGGAAGTGGAATGGTGATTATTTGCAGACTTACGTCAAATTCAGAGGAAATGAGCTGACGGGGAAAACAGTCGGCCTTATCGGTTTCGGAGCTGTCGGACAGAGAATCGCCCGGCTATTGGCCGCTTTTGACTGCAAGGTGCTTTACTATGATCCATTTGTCCGTCATGAAAACCGGGAGTATGAAAAAACGACGATTGAACGGGTATTTTCTGAAAGTGATATTGTTTCCGTTCACTTGCCGCGTACAGAAGAAACCATCGGCCTTATCGGCGCCCGGCACTTTCAATTGATGAAACAGGAAGCTGTTTTTGTCAATACGTCAAGAGCGGCGGTTACAGACAGGGAAGAGCTGCTGCGGGTGCTGAAAGAACGGCAGATTAAGGGAGCGATCCTTGACGTGTTTTATCACGAACCGCCTGAATCTTCTGATTATGAATTGATCTCTTTGCCGAATGTGTTAGCGACTCCCCATTTAGCGGGCGCAACATTTGAAGTGGAAGATCATCATGTGAAGATTTTAAATGAAGCGCTTTTCAAATGGAAACAAGATCAAACCTGCTCAATACGTGAACTTTATAACAAAAGAGAACTTGAAACGGAAGGAGGAGGCTGTAATGGCTGAACAAAAAGGCTACCTTGTATTTGACATCGGGACGGGGAATGCGCGAGTCGCGGTCGTGACTGCCGGCGGCGAAGTGACCGCGCTTGAAAGGGAAGACATTGAATATGTGACGGATCCGCTTTATCCGGACGGACGATATTTCTCACCGGAAGGGTTATGGAAGCAAATCAGCGCTATGGCAAGGAAGGTTATTGGCAAAAGCCCTCATATTACATTAATCGGAATCACCTCTACAAGCCAGAGGCAGGGAATTGTTCTGATCAATAAAGATAAAAAGGCATTTCTCGGTCTGCCCAACATTGATAACAGAGGGCGTGAATGGGAAGACGGGATTGAGGCAAAAGAAGAAGTGCATCAGCAAACCGGACGTCTTCCGAGCGCTTTATTTTCCGCCATGAAACTTGTCGGATTAAAAGCCAGACAGCCGTCTTTATGGAAAGAAGTGAAGTACATCACAAGCATCAGTGACTGGGTGACATTTGAGCTGAGCGGTATTTTAAGCTATGAACCGTCACAGGCTGCTGAAACACTGCTGTTTGACGTAAGGAAAAAGGCGTGGTCAGAGAAATTATGCAACATCTTCGGTGTGCCTTCTGCCATTCTTCCTTCACTCGTCCGATCTGGGACGGTTGTCGGAATGTTAACGTTCAAGAAAGCGGCGGTTCTCGGTCTTTCTGAAAGAGTGCCTGTGATTGCAGGCGGGGGAGACACACAGCTTGCCATCAAAAGTGCAGATGCAAAGCCGGGAGATATCGTCATCGTATCCGGCACGACGACGCCGATTACAAAGATAACAGCGGAGGCCGGAACCGAAAGTTTAGAGAATGCATGGCTGAATTGCCATACAGAAGAAGGTCAATGGCTTCTTGAAACGAATCCGGGTGTAACAGGACTCAATTATCAAAAATTAAAATCCATTTTTTATCCGAATGAATCCTACGGCGTTATGGAACGGGAAATCGCAAGTCTGCCGAAACATGATCATGCTTGTATTTCTGCGTTAGGCTCCTATTTATCGCCTGAGAAAAACGCACTGGCAAAAGGCGGATTTATTTTTGACGCTCCGCTGTCCCAAAACTTAAGCAGAGCCCATTTTGTCAAAGCCGCACTGCTGGAAATCGCTTTTTCAATCAAATGGAACTATGAGGCGTTAACAGAGGTGGCTTCCTTTTCACAAGATGATGTGAAGGTGTGCGGCGGCGGTTTCCAAAGTGAAGCTTTGACGCAGTTTCTTGCTAACCTTCTCCAAAAGAAAATCTATAAGAGAGAGGGGTTCAGCCAGGCATCCGCAATGGGAGCGGCGATGATTTGCAACGAAGCTCTCGGTGTGAAAGCAAAGCTTTCGAGCCGCACAAAGGTAATTGAGCCGGAAGCGGATCAGACGGATCTCTTCCTATATGAAGAATGGAAATATACGCAAAAATTATTTACTCATTTTCAGCCGGCGGTGAAAGCCTGACTTGGGGATGAGATGACAACATGAAAGATGGCTGAGGAGGAACAAAAATGCTTAATAAAATAGGAATTCCGAAACAGCTCTTCTGGGGATTTTTAGGAGTCGTGCTGTTTATGATGGGGGACGGCCTTGAACAAGGCTGGCTCAGCCCGTTTTTAAATGAAGGGAATCACCATCCTTGCTGAAAATCCGCGCGTGCTCTCTGGGGGGATCATTCGGATCATTAACAGCATTGGTACATACGGATTTCCGGTATTTCTTCCGATGCATATGGCGCAGCACGGCATTTCTACAAATGTATGGCTTCAAATTTGGGGAACGATCTTTCTCGGAAATATCGTCTTTAACTTAATATTCGGCGCAGTCGGCGATGCATTCGGCTGGAAAAAGACTGTCATGTGGTTCGGGGGAGTGGGCTGCGGCATTTTTACTCTTTTATTATATTATGCTCCTGTTGTATCACATGGGAACTTGCTTTTCGTCAGCATTGTCGGTTTTATATGGGGAGGGCTCCTCACCGGGTTCGTTCCGATCGGGGCTATCGTGCCGACGGCGGCCGGCAGCGATAAAGGTGCTGCCATGTCTGTGTTAAATCTGGCTGCGGGCCTGTCGGCATTTGTCGGCCCCGCGCTTGCCTGGGCGTTCATCGGGCTTGTCGGCGCACAAGGCGTTGTATGGATTTTCGCAGCGCTCTATTTCGTAAGTGCAATCTTGACAAATCAAATCAAAATACCTGAAGAGAAAACGGCAAAACACAATAAAGCATTGCCTGAATACGCTTCTTAACAGCACCGCCCCGAAAATTCGGGGCGTTTTTTTACAGCTGCTGAAGAAACCCGGCAAAGCGCTGAATTTGTTCACGTAACGATTGTTTGTTTTCGTGAAATTGTTTGAAACGATGTCCGTTTGCTCCGGACGGATGCGGGAAGCCTTCCAGAATGACCGCATGACCCATTCTGCCGTTCTTCTTCAGCATGCGGCAGGCTGATTCTGCTGCTTTGCCGAGAGGGATAAGCAGAATGTCCTTTTTCATCATTTCTATTTCATCCGGAAAACATGTCAGCGCGTAACGGCTGAGAAGAGCTGACCTGCTGATTGCCGGCCGATGTCCCGTATAGTTTTTCTGTTTATAAAAAACAGGGTGTTTGATAACGGACGTTGTATGAAGAAGCCCCCGTTTTGAATCAAATAACCGGGATGAATCCTCAACGTGAAGCGCGGCCGGCAGACCACATTCATTAAGCATTTCGATGATGTTCTGTCTCATTGAACCGGAAAGTCCGGCCGCTTTTTTTGTTTCATAGGCTATCGTTTCAAGAGTTTCGCCATCTTTTAAAAGCTGTGCCGCTTTTTTGTAAGCCAGCTGCATTTGAAAAAAACCGGGTGTGATTCCGGAAATGGCAACGACTGCATGAGGGTTAATATATTCATTATGAGGCGAATAATACAAATCCAGATCTCCGTCCTTGGCTAAATGGAAAGCCGGAGTCAGCAAATCCGATTTTGTAAACCCTCCCGAAGATGATAGTGCTTTAAGCTGCTGCAAAAAATGCGCAAGCCGCTCACGAACGCAAATCATGTTATGCCTCCTTGAATCCGCCGGTTTCTCTTAGTGTCATCAAAAACGTCGGATGACATGCAGGCTCATACATCACTTTTACCGGCGTTCCAGAGCATCTTCAGGACGTGAGGCGTTCCTTTAACTTCGGCCGCCGTCGTTTGCACGGCTGTTTTTTTAGTGAGAAAATCTTCTTTCAGCTCTTTCTGCTTTTGCGATAACAGATCGGTTTCTGTTTTGATTTCATCAACGGCCGTCTGCATGGACGCTGTCGCGGCGTTAATCTTCTTTATATCAGGCGCTGTGTTTCTTTTAAAACGCACGGCGGATACGGCTGCATAAATGAATGCGGCAGCCGCAACGGCAGCACTGATATACAAAATGATGATCATCTGCTTTTCACTCCTTTTTTTCAGTTGATACCCTTTACGGATCGTGTTGAATCATTTTATTTGCTAATTGTTTTTTTTCTGCTTATAATGTGAAATCGTACATAAGGACATTCAGAAAGGGTGAAAGACGTGGAAAGCATACAGAACAAAACGGCTCTTATCACGGGTGCGGGCAGAGGAATCGGCCGCGCCGCCGCTATCGCTTTAGCCAAAGAAGGAGTCAATATCGGTTTAATCGGCCGCACAGAAGCAAATGTCGAAAAGGTTGCGGAAGAAGTGAAAGCCCTTGGTGTAAAGGCATCATTCGCTGCTGCCGATGTAAAAAACCAAAAAGAGGTAGAGCAAGCCGTCTCCTCTATTAAAGAAGAACTCGGTGAGATTGACATCTTGATTAACAATGCCGGAATCAGCAAATTCGGCGGATTTTTGGATCTTACGCCTGAAGAGTGGGAAGACATCATTCAAGTGAATGTAATGGGTGTATACCACGTGACACGCGCCGTTCTACCTGAAATGATTGAGAGAAAATCAGGAGATATCATTAATATTTCTTCTACGGCGGGCCAAAGAGGCGCCGCGGCGACAAGTGCGTACAGCGCTTCTAAATTTGCCGTTCTCGGTCTGACTGAATCTCTCATGCAGGAAGTCAGAAAACACAATATCCGTGTCAGCGCAATGACTCCGAGCACGGTTGCCAGCGACATGTCTATTGAATTAAATCTGACAGACGGCAATCCGGAAAAAGTCATGCAGCCTGAGGATCTTGCAGAATACATGGTTGCTCAATTGAAATTACATCCGCGCATTTTCATCAAAACTGCCGGTTTGTGGTCAACTAATCCTTAAACAAAAGGGGACCTGTCTTCGTGACGGGTCTTTTTTTGTTTCCGCAACCCGAATAAATGGGCATAAAGATCCGTTTTTGCAGAAAAAAGAGTGAAAAAGAAACCGATATCAGCTATAATTAAACTAAATAAACTATGTACCAAATGTTCATTAAAATCGTTTTTCCCCGCCTCTAAAAAACAAATCAATACAAACCAAACTGTCCGAACAATAAAAGGGAAAACGGGATAGAAAGAGAATATTTAGTACATGGAATAATTTGTTAGAAGGAAGGGTGTGCACATATTGAAAGAAGAAAAAAGAAGTTCAACCGGTTTTTTAGTGAAACAAAGAGCTTTTTTAAAGCTTTACATGATTACAATGACAGAGCAGGAACGGCTTTACGGACTGAAGCTTCTCGAGGTGCTGCGTTCGGAATTTAAACCCATCGGTTTTAAGCCGAATCATACCGAGGTGTACCGTTCACTTCACGAACTATTGGATGACGGGATTTTAAAGCAAGTAAAAGTGAAAAAAGAGGGAGCCAAACTCCAGGAAGTCGTTCTCTATCAATTTAAAGACTATGAAGCTGCGAAGCTTTACAAAAAACAGCTGAAGACAGAGCTTGACCGCTGCAAAAAGCTGATAGAAAAAGCCATTTCAGATAATTTTTAAATCCGGCCGGAACGCACCCGGCCTCCCGGGCTCAAAAGGTGATTCTGTGATTCATTATACATAATAGCAGGCTCGGAACAATACATATCAATAATACCCTCAAACTTGACATCAACTCCTGAAGTGGTAACATAAAAAACGTGTGAAAAATACGAACAAAATACGAACAAGGGAGATGTTACCGATCTTAGATCAAAAGAAAGTTGCTTTTATCGGAGCAGGATCAATGGCTGAAGGAATGATATCAGGCATGGTCCGCGCAAAAAAAATTCCCAACCAAAACATCTGCGTGACAAACCGCCGCAATACAGAGCGACTCGCTGAATTGGAACATCAATACGGTATTCAAGGCATTGCTTTTGACAGCATGAAAACCGAAGACATTGATGTCTTTATTTTAGCCATGAAACCGAAGGATGCTGAAATCGCTCTGGCTGCGCTGAAACGGCGTATTCAACCTCATCAAATCATCCTGTCTGTTCTGGCAGGCATAACAACCTCATTTATACAACAATCATTACATGATAATCAGCCGGTTGTAAGAGTCATGCCGAACACATCCAGCATGATCGGCGAATCGGCAACAGCTGCGGCTTTCGGAGACCATGTCTCTTACGGTTCAGCAAAAACCGCGGTATCCCTTTTGGAATGCCTCGGGGAAGTGTACGTGATCAAGGAAGATCAGATGGACATTTTCACCGGTATCGCAGGCAGCGGACCGGCATACTTTTATTATTTAATGGAGTTTATTGAAAAAGCAGGTGAAGAAGCCGGCTTAGACAAACGGCTGTCCCGCAAAATCGGCGCGCAAACGTTATTGGGCGCCGCTAAAATGCTGATGGAAACGGGTGAAAAACCGGATGTGCTTCGGGAAAACATCACCTCTCCAAACGGCACGACGGAAGCCGGCCTCGATGCGCTCAGGTCAGAAGGCGGCGGAGAAGCCATTGCCAAAGCCATCAAACACGCGACCGAACGTTCTATTGAGATCAGCAAAACAATTGAAAAAACGGCAGCACTATAATCGTTAAAAAACAGGAGTGATACAGTGACGTCTCGGACGAAGATCAAAAGAGTCGCGGTGAAAATCGGCAGCAGCTCACTGACGAGCCTGCACGGGGAAATCAGCAGAAGAAAGCTGGAAGCATTGGTGGATCAAATCGCACAGCTGAAAGACAGCGGCTATGAAGTGATTTTAGTATCTTCCGGCGCAGTGGCGGCAGGTTATCGGAAGCTCGGATTTATTCAGAAACCGGAAAGCCTCCCTGAAAAACAGGCTTCTGCTTCCATCGGGCAGGGATTATTAATGGAGGCTTATTCAAAGCTGTTTTTAGCGCACGGTTATGTCGCATCACAAATTTTAATTACAAGAAGCGACTTTTCCGATGAATGCCGCTACCATAATGTGCGCAATACGATGAACGTCCTTTTGGAACGGGGCATTATTCCGATTATTAATGAAAATGACACGGTCACAGTCAACCGGCTGAAATTCGGAGATAACGATACACTCGCAGCGAAGGTGGCAGGTTTAATTGATGCCGACATGCTTGTGATTTTATCAGACATTGACGGTTTATATGATGATAATCCGCGCAGCAACCCGAAAGCGAAAAGAATCAGTCATGTAAGTGACATCACTCCGGAAATAGAAGCAAGCGCGGGAGATGCCGGGAGTGAAATGGGAACCGGCGGAATGCGTTCGAAACTGGATGCTTTTAAAATTGTGATGGCCTCCGGTATTAAAGGCTTTCTCGGGCAGGCTAACATTCCGGACATTCTGCTTCAAGCGGTAGATGAGGCGGCTGAAGGAACTTATTTTGAAGCGGAAGGAACCCTGCCGTTAAACCACAAAGAACAATGGCTTGCATTTAATTCCGGCCCCGAAGGCGAAATTGTGATGGAAAAAGAAAGCAGCCGCGATGTCGCGAACGGAAATATGGAGCTGTCACCGCAGGACATCGAGCAGATTAAGGGCAGATTCAGCAGCGGAGCGGTTGTCAGGCTGCTTGATCAGCAGGGAGAAGAGCTCGGACTCGGCATCGTCAACTATTCCTCAGCCCAGCTGAAGACTTTTAAAGAAACGCCGCCCAAACAGACCGATCAATCAGTCATTGATCCGGAAGCGTTTGTCTGCCACGTTGAACTATCCATTCCGATCGGCTGAGAAAGATCTATAAAAATATGAAAAAGCCCGAGGCTTCGTTTTGAAGCTCGGGTTTGTTTTTTATTGATATTGTTCAAGTTTGGAGAAAAATTGAATGACAAAATGATAGAAATCATTTGCAGACGGAGCCAGTTCCCTTCCTTTTGGTTTAATAATGCCTACAGTGCGCTTCACTTGAGGAAATTCAATCGGAATTTTGACCGTGAACCGAGGGGTGGTTTCTGCAAAGGTGCTTTCAGGTAATAAAGTAACTCCCATCCCCGCGGAGACTAATCCTTTAATGGCATCTAAATCCTCGCCTTCCGTCGATACAAGCGGCGCAAAGCCGGCCTGTCTGCAAGCGTCAATCGCCATGTTACGGAGAATAAACCCTTCAGGAAATAAAACAAATTGGTCGCCGCGCAGATCAATTAAATGAATATTTTTCTGTTTGGCAAGCGGATGGTGCAGCGGAACAAGCGCGTAAATCTTTTCCGTGAATAAGATATTGCCTGTTATGTCGGGGAATTCCGTCGGAACGGGGCCGAGCAGCGCCGCATCTATATCCCTGTTTCTTACGGCTTCAATTAAAAACTTATAAGACCCCTGGCGGAGCAAAAACTCAACGTTCGGGTATTCCTCTTTAAACGCCGAAATCACCGTCGGCAAAAGCTGGCTTGCAAGGCTCGTCGGAAATCCTATTTTGACGGTTCCGCGATTCGGATCAAGATATTCATCAATTTGTTCCTTCGCGTAATCAATTGCTTTCATCGCCGTTTTAACATGTTCTAAAAATTGTTTGCCGATCGGCGTTAATTTAATATTTCTGCCTTCCCGTTCAAATAAAGTGACTTGCAGCTCTTCTTCAAGATTTGCAATCTGCCTGCTGATGGCGGATTGTGCGACATGCAGATGATCAGCCGCTTCTGACACATGTTCCCGTTCTGCTACCTCCATAAAATACCGAAGCTGGCGTAATTCCATTGCGTTCACACCTATCTATCTCATTTTGAGATGTATTTGATCTAAATTATATATTGTTTATATTGTTTTGAAAACTTACAATTAATTTAAAGTTGTCAGATTTTATGACCGATAATTAACGGAAACTGATCGGGGGAGAGGAATTATGACTTACAATCAAATGCCGAAAGCACAAGGTCTCTACCGTCCGGAATTTGAGCACGATGCATGCGGAATCGGCTTGTATGCCCATTTAAAAGGGAAACCTTCACATGACATTGTCAAAAAAGGACTGAAGATGCTTTGCCAGCTGGATCACAGAGGAGGACAGGGCAGTGATCCGAATACGGGTGACGGCGCCGGCCTGATGGTTCAGATCCCTGATGCTTTTTTTAAGAAAGAGTGCGGAGAAATGAAGCTGCCGGAAAAAGGCCGTTACGGGGTAGGAATGGTCTTTTTCTCGCAAAATGAAGAGGAAAGAAAAAAGATCGAAAAACAGGTGAATGCATTCATTGAGCAGGAAGGACAGATTGTTCTCGGCTGGAGAACCGTCCCTGTAAATGTCGGAAAAATCGGAACAGTGGCACAAAGCACTCGCCCGTATGTGCGTCAAGTATTTATCGGAGCCGCAAACGATTTGAAAGACAGCCTTGCTTTTGAACGCAAACTGTATGTTATCCGGAAGCAGGCGGAAAATTGGGGCGTTCAAGAACAGCTTGATTTTTACTTCGCAAGCTTGTCAAGCCAGACTATTGTTTATAAAGGGTTGTTAACGCCTGAGCAGGTTGACGCTTTTTATTTGGATTTGCAGGATGAAACCTTCGTATCTGCATTTTCACTCGTGCATTCAAGATTCAGCACAAATACCTTTCCTACTTGGGAACGTGCCCATCCGAACCGCTATCTGATTCATAACGGAGAAATCAATACGCTTCGGGGCAACATCAATTGGATGAGAGCGAGGGAGCAGCAGTTCGTTTCAGAAAGCTTCGGAGACGATCTTCACAAAGTGCTGCCGATTTTAAATGCTGAGGGCAGTGACTCATCCATTCTTGATAATGCGTTTGAATTTTTCGTGATGGCGGGGCGGAAACCGGCACATACGGCAATGATGCTGATTCCGGAACCATGGACGGAAAACACTCACATGTCTAAAGCGAAACGGGCTTTTTATGAATATCACAGCTCTTTAATGGAGCCGTGGGACGGGCCGACCGCCATTTCGTTTACGGACGGAAAACAGATCGGCGCCATCCTTGACCGTAACGGCCTGCGTCCGGCACGTTACTATGTGACAAAAGATGACCATATTATTTTCTCATCTGAGGTCGGCGTTATTGAAGTAGAGCAGGAGAACATTCTTCATAAAAAACGTCTGGAGCCCGGAAAAATGCTGCTCATTGACTTAGAAGAAGGCCGGATTATTTCAGATGAAGAAGTGAAAACAGAAATTGCCAATGAATTCCCTTATCAAAAATGGCTTGAAGAAGAATTGGTTCAAGTGAATCCTGACCCGGAAATCCGGGAAGAGGAACAATTCGATGATCTTCTCGTCCGTCAAAAAGCGTTTGGCTATACGTATGAAGATATTCAGAAATATTTAATCCCTGTTATTAAAGAAGGCAAGGACCCGCTCGGCTCTATGGGAAATGATTCGCCGCTCGCCGTTTTATCCGACCGCGCCCAATCACTGTTTCATTACTTTAAACAGCTGTTTGCGCAAGTCACAAACCCGCCGATTGACGCGATCCGCGAGCAGCTGGTAACTTCTACGGTGACCTGGCTTGGGGCTGAAGGTGATCTGCTGCATCCGAGTGAAAGAAATGCACGCCGCATAAAGCTTTATACTCCTGTATTATCAAACGAACAGTTTTATGCGCTGAAAACACTTGTGCACCCTGACATTAAGAGCCAGAACATCCGCACGCTGTTTTCAGATGACCTAGAAAAAGGCCTGAAGGATTTGTTTCAGCAAGCGGAAAAAGCGATCAAGGAAGGCGTATCTCTGTTAATTTTATCTGACAGGGCAATGAGTAAAGAGTTGACGCCGATTCCGCCGCTTTTGGCCGTCAGTGCGCTGCATCAGCATTTGATCCGCCAAGGTCTGCGAACAAAAGCAAGCATTATCGTTGAATCCGGAGAAGCGCGTGAAGTTCATCACTTTGCGGCTCTTATCGGATACGGTGCCGATGCTGTCAATCCGTATTTGACTTACGCTACGTATAAGCAGGAAATCGATGAAGGCCGGCTTGATATTCCGTATGAAGAAGCTGTCAGCAAATACGGAAAGAGCGTAACAGAAGGCGTCGTGAAAGTGATGTCAAAAATGGGGATTTCAACTGTGCAAAGTTACAGAGGCGCTCAAATTTTTGAAGCGGTCGGCATCGGTGAAGACGTTATCGCCAAATACTTTACCGGTACTGCATCTCAGCTTGGCGGAATCGATATCGAGACGATTGCGCAAGAAGCGAAACAGCGCCATCAAGCGGCGTACAAGGATGATTACAGCCAAACCCTTGATCCGGGAAGTGAATTCCAATGGCGGAACGGAGGAGAGCACCACGCTTTCAACCCGAAAACCATCCATACGCTGCAATGGGCCTGCCGCAAAAATGATTACAGCCTGTTTAAGCAGTATTCTCATGCAGCGGATGAAGAACGAATCGGATTTTTACGCAATCTGTTCGCCTTCAAAGAAGACCGCAAGCCTTTAAAATTAGAGGAAGTTGAATCAGCTGCTTCCATCGTGAAACGTTTTAAAACAGGAGCGATGTCATTCGGTTCATTAAGCAAGGAAGCCCATGAGGCTTTAGCGATAGCGATGAACAGGCTTGGCGGAAAAAGCAACAGCGGAGAAGGCGGCGAGGACCCGAAACGTTTCGTTCCGGATGAAAATGGCGACGACAGAAGAAGTGCGATTAAACAGATTGCTTCCGGCCGTTTCGGCGTAAAGAGCCATTATCTCGTCAATGCGGATGAATTGCAGATCAAAATGGCGCAAGGGGCGAAGCCGGGAGAAGGCGGTCAGCTTCCGGGCAACAAAGTATATCCTTGGGTCGCGGATGTCCGCGGTTCTACACCAGGTGTAGGGCTGATCTCACCGCCTCCTCACCATGATATTTATTCAATTGAAGATTTGGCGCAGCTGATTCATGATTTGAAAAATGCGAATCGAAGCGCGCGTATCAGCGTCAAGCTCGTGTCAAAAGCCGGTGTCGGCACGATTGCGGCCGGTGTGGCAAAAGGCACTGCGGATGTCATCGTCATTAGCGGCTACGACGGCGGAACGGGCGCGTCGCCGAAAACAAGTATTAAACATACGGGTCTTCCGTGGGAGCTTGGTCTTGCAGAAGCTCACCAAACGCTGATGCTGAACGGTTTACGGGATCGCGTGGTATTGGAAACGGACGGTAAGCTGATGACAGGCCGGGATGTCGTGATGGCCGCCTTGCTCGGTGCGGAGGAATTCGGCTTTGCTACAGCGCCGCTCGTCGTTCTCGGCTGCGTCATGATGCGAGCCTGCCATTTAGATACATGTCCTGTAGGTGTCGCAACGCAAAACCCGGAGCTTCGCAAAAAATTCATGGGCGATCCTGACCATATCGTAAATTACATGCTGTTTGTCGCAGAAGAAGTGCGTGAATATATGGCGCAGTTAGGCTTTAAGACGCTTGATGAAATGATCGGACGGACAGACGTTCTTCATGTCAGTGAACGTGCGAAAGCGCATTGGAAAGCGGGCCAGCTTGATTTATCCACACTGCTGTACCAGCCTGAAGGCGTCCGCACTTTCCGTACGGCGCAAAACCATAAAATCGACCAGTCGCTTGATATGACGGTTATTCTTCCGGCGGTGCAGGCTGCAATTGAAGCCGGACAGGAAGCGGAAGCTGAAATCAAGATCAATAATACAAATCGCGTAGCCGGAACCGTGACGGGAAGTGAAATTTCTAAGCGCTACGGAGCGGAAGGCCTGCCGGATGATACGATCAGACTTCATTTTACCGGATCAGCCGGACAGAGTTTCGGAGCATTTGTCCCTAAGGGGATGACGCTTCATTTGAACGGGGATTCAAATGACTACGTAGGCAAAGGGCTTTCAGGCGGAAAAATCATCGTGAAAGCGCCTGATGCCTTCAATTGTGAAACACACGATAACGTTATTATCGGGAACGTCGCATTTTACGGAGCAACAAGCGGGGAAGCGTACATTAACGGGCGCGCAGGTGAACGTTTTGCAGTCCGTAACAGCGGAGTCAATGTCGTTGTAGAAGGTATCGGAGACCACGGCTGTGAATACATGACAGGCGGCCGGGTTGTCGTCCTCGGCGAAGTCGGCAAAAACTTCGGGGCGGGAATGTCAGGCGGTATCGCATACGTCCTGAGTGATGATGCCAAAGCATTTAAACGCAAATGCAACATGGAAATGATTTCATTTGAAAAGCTGACGGATGAGGCGGAGATCAAAGAAGTGCAAGAAATGGTCAAACGGCATGCGGCGCTGACAAACAGCAAAAAAGCCGCAGATCTCCTGGACAATTGGGAAAAAGCCGCAGAAACCTTTATCAAAGTCATTCCGAAAAACTATAAACAAATGCTCCTCAGCATCGAAGAACAAAAAGCGGCGGGTTTATCAGAAGAAGACGCAATTATGTATGCTTTTGAAGCCAATACAAAGGTTCACCAAACGCCTGCCAAAGACCATAAACAAGCGGTAGTACAGTAAGAAAGGGGAGAGGAACATGGGGAAACCAACTGGATTCATGGAAGAAAAACGAGAAAAACCGGCTGAGCGGGACCCTCTCACTCGCTTAAAGGATTGGAAAGAGTATTCGGCTCCATTTTCAGATGAAGCGTCAAAGCGGCAGGGGGCGCGGTGTATGGATTGCGGCACACCGTTTTGCCAAATCGGCGCTGATATCAACGGTTTTACGTCCGGCTGCCCGATTTATAATCTGATACCGGAGTGGAATGACCTCGTCTATCGGGGGCGCTGGAAAGAAGCCTTGGAGCGCCTTCTGAAAACGAATAACTTTCCTGAATTCACAGGGCGGGTCTGTCCCGCTCCTTGTGAAGGATCTTGTACGCTGGCTATTTCAGATCCGGCTGTTTCAATTAAAAACATCGAGCGGACGATCATTGACAAAGGTTTTGAGAACGGATGGATTCAGCCGAGAATTCCAGCGAAACGCACAGGTAAAAAAGTCGCTGTCGTCGGTTCAGGCCCGGCAGGTCTGGCAAGCGCTGATCAGCTGAACCAAGCCGGTCATTCCGTAACGGTCTATGAGCGTGCCGACAGAGCCGGAGGCCTGCTGATGTACGGCATTCCGAGCATGAAGCTTGAGAAAAATGTCGTCGAACGCCGTATTAAACTTTTGACGCAGGAAGGTATAGATTTTGTAACAAATACCGAAATCGGCGTTGACATAACGGCAGATGAGCTGAAAGATCAATTTGATGCCGTCATTTTGTGCACAGGCGCCCAAAAGCAGCGCAATCTGCTGATTGAAGGCCGGGAAGCAAAAGGCGTCCATTATGCGATGGACTATTTAACACTGGCGACGAAAAGCTATTTAGATTCCAACTTCAAAGACAAACAATATATAGACGCTAAAGGGAAAGACGTCATCGTAATCGGCGGAGGAGACACAGGAGCTGACTGCGTGGCAACCGCGCTGCGCCAAAAAGCGCGCAGCGTGCACCAGTTCGGGAAACATCCTAAACTTCCTCAAACGCGCACGAACGACAATATGTGGCCTGAACAGCCGCACGTCTTTACCCTTGAATACGCCTATGAAGAAGCGCAGGCAAAGTTCGGCAAAGACCCGAGAGAATATTCAATTCAGACGACAAAAATGGTGGCCGATAAGCAGGGCCGCTTACAAGAGATTCACACCATTCAAATGGAAAAAGTCAGAAACGAATTCGGAAAGTATGAATTTCATGAACTGCCCGGAACAGAAAAAGTCTGGCCTGCTCAGCTGGTGTTCATCGCCATCGGTTTTGAAGGGACGGAACAGCCATTATTGAAACAGTTCGGTGTCGATTCGGCAAATCATAAAATTCAGGCGGCATATGGGGATTATAAAACGAATGTTGACGGTGTTTTCGCCGCAGGGGATGCGAGAAGGGGCCAAAGCCTGATTGTATGGGCGATTAATGAAGGCCGGGAAGCAGCGCGCGAAGTCGACAGTTATTTAATGGGGAGCACTGTTTTACCGTAAATAAAGGGGTTTATTTATAAAACCGGCTGGGATCAGCCGGTTTTTCGTATTGAAATGAAACCTCCTTCTTCCTGTAGTGGAAGATAACATATGGAATTTTGTTTTACAGAGTGGAGAGATTGTTTCTTCCGGAGACTGAGACGATTTGCAAGCCTTGAGCAGTTGATCACGGTGCTGCTGACGGGCTCTGTGTGTCTGCAGTCGATTTGCGGGCAGATTTGAATTGATGAAGAAAAACATATTGAATTTCAAGCGGAAACGCTTATAAACAAATAAGGAAACGGACGGGTCCGCTCCTCTTTTTTAGACATCCAAACGAAAGCCGATATTGCCGAACTGCCGTCCTTCCCGCATTCTGTTAAAAGCGGCAGCTGCTTCACTGAGAGGGTACATGCGGTCGATAATGGGGCGGATGCCGCAGCGGTTTACCAATTCCAGCATATCCGCGAATTCCTCATTGCTTCCCATTGATGTACCGAGAATATGAATCTGCGGAAAAAACAGCGAGCGAATAGGAAATCCGAGCTGATCGCCTGAACTGGCGCCAAATGTTACGATCCGGCCATTCGGTTTCATAATGTCAAGATAGTGTTGAAACAAGGCCGGGCCTACACCGTCAAGTATGATATCTGCTTTTTCGCCATTCAGCGCCTCATTCCAGTCACCGTAGCTGTCAATCGCCCGGTCTGCACCGTATGACAGTGCGGTTTGTTTTTTGTTTTCGCTGCGGGAGGTGACGCTGACTGTCGCTCCGATAGCTTTTGCCATTAATAAGGCGTATGTTGCCACGCCGCTTCCGATGCCCGGAAGGATAAGGTGTTCGCCTTTTTTTAATTGTCCTTTTGTAAATAAGGCGCGATAAGCGGTTAATGCTGATAACGGCAGCACGCCCGCTTCCTCCCATGTCAGGTGTTCGGGTTTTAAAACGGCATTTTCCGCAGGAACGATGACATAAGGTGAAAAGGTTCCGTCGCTCGGACCTCCTAAAATATCAGGGACGGCCGGTACGTCCTCAACGGTCTTCCAATTCAGCACCGGGTTGATGATGACTTCTGCATGCAGTAAATGAGACCGGACGCCGTGTCCTATTTCGGTTACGATTCCCGCGCCGTCTGAACCGAGAGTAAATTCATGGTTTCCGGTTTCGTGGTTTTTCATTAAAAACAAATCACGATGGTTTAATCCGGCTGTTTTCAGCTTTATTTTTACTTCGCCGTTTCCCGGCCTTTTGTCAGGTGCCTGCCTGAAATCAAAGCCATTTTCGTGTATGATAAGGGCATTCATCATTCTTCTCTCCTTTATGATTGATGAGAAAGATTTTACAGGCTGTATCAGCTGCAGTAAATAAATGAAAATTGATAGCCGGCTATCAATAAAAATCATAGCAAGAAGGTGCCCTTACATGGAAAGCGGAGACTTAAAGATTTTTCAGGCTGTCGCCCGCAAAGGAAGTATTTCAAAGGCGGCAGAAAGCCTGCATTATGTTCAATCAAATGTGACAAACCGGATTCAGCAGCTGGAACGGCAATTGCAAACACAGCTTTTTTACCGCACAAATCGGGGGATGACGCTGACGCCCGCAGGTGAAAACTTATTGAAAGACGCTGACAGAATCCTTCAATTGCTGCATGAGGCGCAAAAAACGGCGCAAGAGGCAGGCGATCCGAACGGCCCGCTTCGAATCGGTTCTCTTGAAACGGCGGCAGCCGTCCATCTCCCTCAATTTTTAACGGAGTATTGCAGCCGCTGCCCGAAAGTACAGCTGTCTCTGTCAACCGGTGATACACATACCTTAGTGCAGCACGTCTTACATTATGAGCTGGACGGCGCTTTTGTTTATGGTCCGGTCGAATACGAAGATCTTGAGCAAGTCGCTGTATTTCAAGAAGAATTGGTCTTGGTTTCAAATAAGCGGGAAGGCAGTTTGCAAGACTTGTTGCGAGATCCGGTTCTTTATTTTTCCGCGGGCTGTTCGCACCGCCGCAAAATAAAGAACATACTGAAAGAAGAGGCAGTGCCCGCACATAAAATCATTGAATTCGGTACGTTGGAAGCCATTATTGGGGCGGTGCAGGCGGGGATGGGGGTTTCTTTTCTGCCTGCATCAGCCGTCCGTTATTTTCAAAACAGGAAAAATCTTTTTCTTCATGAGCTTCCTGAACAGTTTCGGGATATGAATATATCATTTATCTACCGGAGTGATTTATTTTTGACATCGGCGTTTGAAGAACTGCTGAATAGATTAAAAGCATTACCGAACGGAAGATGAGAAAACAGGACAGCTGTGTACGCCAATTTTTTTCGTTCTGGTTTTTCTCAAAAGAAAGCGGGTATCCGGGCTGAGCTTGATCAGCGCGATGAAAAACTCGGCTATAAAATCAGAGAAGCACAAATGAAAAAAATCCCGTATATTGCTGTTGTGGGAGATCGAGAGTGCCGCCATCAATCTGTACATGTACGGCAATACGGGCGGGAAGACACATTTGAAGAGAATGTGAGTGATTTTATTTCCCGGATCATAAGAGAGGCAAAAGAAAAAATAGAGATTTAACAAAAACAACATTGACATATCGTAAAATCACGATATAATAAAGCGTATGAAACCTATTGATGTTTTTAAAGCGTTGTCTAATGAGTCACGGCTTGAGATTTTACAATGGCTGAAAGAGCCGGACCGTCACTTCGCCCCGCATGATGGCATTGATATGAATGAGATCGGAGTATGTGTCAGCCAGATCACCGATAAGCTTCAGATGACACAGTCAACGGCGTCTCAATATCTTTCCATCCTTCAGCGGGCGGGCCTTATCCAAACAAAACGGATTGGCAAATACACCTATTATAAAAGAGATGAAGACGCGATAAAGGCGATGGCCGATTATTTTCAGCGCGAAATGTAGGGCTGAATCCTTTAGAAGAGGGATTCAGTTTCTTTTTCCGAGTACACATCGACATATTGCGATTTGTTTCTTTTTGTTCAACTCTTTATATCGATATATCACAATATATCTTTATATAAATCATCAATGAAGGAGTGTGTCAGGTGCAAAATACCTGGAAGATTTACATTTTGGCAATTATCAGTTTTTTAGTGGGGACGTCTGAATATGTGATATCAGGGATGCTTGATAAAATTGCAGGTTCCTTGGGAGTTACTGTGGCAGCGGCAGGGCAGCTGATTACGATTTTTTCACTTGTTTATGCAATCGGAACGCCTGTCATGATGGCCCTTACAGCAAAACTGGACAGAAGGAAGCTCATGATCTATGCTCTGGGGCTGTTTGTTATCGGGAATATCATTTCTTTCCTTGTGCAGGGATTCGGCTTATTTGCGGGAGCGCGGGTGATCATGGCGCTTGGAGCAGGAACTGTGGTGGTCACCGCGCTTACGATCGCAGCAAAAATCGCTCCCCCGGGAAAACAGGCAAGTTCTCTCGCAACCGTCATTATGGGGTTTACGGCGGCGCTCATTATCGGTGTTCCGATCGGAAGAACCGTGTCTGAAGCTTTTGGCTGGAAGGTGGTTTTTGCCGGAATTGCGGCAATCGGAATCATTGCCATGCTTATTATACGTTTCGCGTTGCCTGAGATAAAAGGAGATAAACCGGTGCCGCTCATTCAGCAATTTTCTCTTTTGAAGAAACGAAAGGTGGCTGCCGGGCTGGCCATTACGTTTTTTTGGCTCGGAGGCTATTCGGTTGCGTATACGTACCTTTCTCCGTATTTACTGAACGTTACTCATATCGGAAGCGGAATACTGAGTACATTGCTGCTTATTTTCGGTGTTGCAAGTCTTGCCGGTTCTAAAGCAGGCGGTTTCAGCGCAGACAAATGGGGGGCGCGTATGACATTAACCGGCGGAATGGCGCTTCATGCTATCATGCTCATGTTATTGCCGTTTGTCACACATTCTGCTTTCGGAGCGGCGGCAGTGCTTATGTTTTGGTCCTTCGCCGCCTGGTCATCTGGGCCTGCTCAGCAGTATCATTTGGCAACGATGGAGCCTGAATCATCGGGTGTATTACTTGGCCTCAACCAGTCTGTCATGCAGCTGGCTATGGCGGCCGGGGCGGGCATCGGGGGCATTGTTGTCACCCATCTGTCTCTTGCGTCAGTGACATGGATCGGATCAGCGGGTGTTGTCATCGCGATGTGCGGCGTGCTTTCGCTTGCGTCATTAACGTCTGAAAAAACCTCATCTGAATACAGTGCAGAATAAACAAAAGCCTCATTTCTCAGCTTGAGAAACGAGGCTTTGTCTTGTCATTTTTCACATTTTTTCAAGTTTACGCCGATTGCGGCTCCGTTTCGGCTTGAGTCGGCAACTCCGGTGAAGGTGCCGTTTTCACGGTCAATCAGGATGCTTTGCACATTACCGATATCAACCGGGCTGCTGCCGAATTTATGCCCCATTTCGTTCAGTTTTGTGCGGGCTTCTTCCGGCACTCCTTTTTCATATCGATAGGATGTCATGCTGTTTGTGTAAATTCTCGGCTCTTCGACCGCCGCTTTCAGATCCATGCCGTACTCAACTTTGTTCAGAATCGTTTGCAGGACGGAAGAAATAATCGTTGCTCCGCCGGGGGAGCCGACAGTCAGGACAGGTTCATTATTTTTGAATAAAATAGTCGGAGTCATGCTGCTGAGCGGACGTTTATTCGGCTGCACTTCATTTGCGCCGCCAGGCACCGCATCAAAGTCTGTTAACTCATTATTCAACACAACGCCGTATCCGGGAACCATAATGCCGGAACCGAACAGCTGTTCAATCGTTGTCGTATAAGATACGACATTGCCGAAGCGATCAGTTACCGTGAAGTGAGTCGTTTGGCCTTCTTGTTTGTCAGTCGGCTGCTCCACTTGTTTATAGTTTGCAGAACCTTCCTGATAGGCCCAAGGGTCGCCGGCTTTCGGTTTTTTATTGACTTTATCAATATCTATCAGCTGTCTGCGGGCATTGATATAATCTGGATTCAAGAGGCCTTTGAGAGGGACGTTGACGAATTCTGGGTCCCCGGCAAATGCGGCGCGGTCAGCATAAGCCAAATGCATCGTTTCTGCGAGAAGCTGATATTTTTGCCAAGAACGGATATCATATTGAGAAAGCTTAAAATCATCCAGGAGGTTCAGCATTTGCAACAGGAAAACACCGCCCGAGCTTGGAGGAGGAGCAGTTGCGATATGATAGCCCTGGTAATCTCCCCAGATCGGTTCGTCAATCGTCACATTGAAGTTTTTAATATCTTTTTCTGTCATTGAGCCGCCGAATTCCTGCACTGTTTCCGCAAGCTTTTTGGAGAATGCTCCGTCATAGAATGCTTTTGTGCCTTTGTACTTAATAGCTGTAAATGTTTTGGCTAAGTCTTTTTGGATGAGTGTGTCTCCTTCTTTCAGAGGTTCTCCGTCCGGAAGAAACACGTCTTTTGCAGCAGTGTGTGATAATTTGTCTTTATAATCTGAGATGGCATCAGCTAAAACCGAATCGATCGGAAAGCCTTTTGAGGCAAGTTTAATGGAAGGGGTGATGAGTTGTTTCATGGAGCGTGTGCCCCATTTGTCGAGCGCTTTTTCAAGCCCTTTTAATGTTCCCGGAACACCGACTGCAGTCCCTTTCGTAACGCGTTCGGAGAAAGGGATGGCTTTGCCGTTTTCGTCAAGGAACATATCCGGTGTTGCGCCTGCCGGTGCGCGTTCCCGGCTGTCGATAATGGTGGTGTCTTTCGTCTTCGCATCATAAACCATCATAAATCCGCCGCCGCCGATTCCCGACATCATCGGTTCAGTTACGTTTAATGCGAATTGAATGGCAACCGCGGCGTCAATTGCATTGCCGCCTTTTTTCAGCACGTCGGCACCGATTTGTGAAGCGAGAGGGTGGGCGGTGGCAACCATGCCGTCTTTGCCGACATCTACCTGTTTGTAGTCGTCATAGGAAAACGGGTGTTTCTTAGCCTGAGCGTGATAAGGGATGCTTCCGGCCGCGAGCAACGTACTGAGCAGAACGATAAAACAGAGATTCATAAACTTTTTCTTTTTCATAGTCTGCCTCCTTTGTTTTCCGCTTACAATTATAGAGTAAGTAAAATGTGCTGTTTTCACAAGTGACAAACGGAATAGTCCGGTGCGCAAAAAGCCGGAGTTTCTGTGTGAATGTAATCAGTCGCAAATAGGCTAAATGGGAAACCGGACTGAAAAAGCTGTGAAACAAGCATAAAGACAAAAAATAAGCTACAATGAACAAAACAGAATTCACTCACATGACATATGAAAGGAACGTGAGCCATGTATTTAACGATCAAAGAGACAGCGGAGTTTACCAGTCTTCCTGAAGAATATGTGCACAATCTTGTTTTGACGAATAAAATAAGGGCCGTCCATGACGGACAGCAATATTTAATCAACAAGGAACAATTTCAAACCCATCTCGAACAGCTGGAAAAATATAAGGAAATGATTCAAGAGTTTTTAAATGAGCCGCTTCCTGAAGACATTGATGTAAAAGATGAAGACTAGGACACAATTTCATATTGTGTCTTTTTTTTGCATTTTTTTCGGTTGCTCACAAAAAAACGGATGCTCAGATTTCATTTTAAGTCCGTTGTTTTCATTTTTTAATGCCTTGGGTCTCTATTTGTTTAAAAGCTTGTCACCGGGCTGAAAATGATGTTTTTGAGGAATTTGTTGAAACTGCGTATCTGGTTCACCTTATGTAACACTATGTATATTATGTTACATAAGACCCTTTATCCTTTATCATTCAACGGGTTTCGGCTATAATAGTAACATAATGCTCAATATGTTACTTTACCAATTATAAGGGGTTTTTTGATGCATATCGTACAGCCGATCCGAAGTTTGGAGAAGATCCAGGAAGTCAAACAGTATTTAATGAAGAAAAGTGATCGTGATTATTTTTTATTTATTTTCGGCATGAACAGCGCACTGCGGATTTCTGATGTTCTGCCGCTTCGCGTGAGAGATGTCAGGAACAAAGATCATGTGTGGGCAACCGAAAGCAAAACGAGAAAGAAAAGAAAAATTCTGATACTGGAGTCTTTAAAGGCCGACATATACGCTTATACAAAAGACATGAAAGAGGATGACTATTTGTTTAAATCGAAACGGACGAATAAGCCCATATCCCGGATTCAGGCATACAGAATATTAAAGGAAGCGGCTGCCGCTTGCGGGTTGGAGGAAATCGGAACGCACACGCTTAGAAAGACGTTCGGGTATCATTTTTATCAGAGGACAAAAGACATTGCTGAACTGCAGAGGATTTTGAATCATTCTTCTCCGTCTATTACAATGCGTTATATCGGAATAGATGAAGATACGACGAGAGCCGCCTATAAAGTGTTCGGAGGGCTGTAGGCTTGAAAAAAACGGCCGCCAGCGTTACTATAATAGAAGCAGGCTCTAGTAGCACAGCGGATAGTGCAGCAGTTTCCTAAACTGCAGGTCGGGAGTTCGAATCTCTCCTAGAGCGTTTTTGGCATAAGATAGGCGCAGCTTAATAATGTCGGTAAAACAGAAACCCCCTTGTTATACAAGGGGGTTTTGAGTTGAATATTTTGTGAAAACCTGGTGGAAATTTATGTTTTGCACAAATTTTGCACATTGCTATGCAAGTGTTTTTGCGGCCGTGTTGTTTTTTTAAAAAAATCAAGGGTATTCGTTTATCTTCTTACTTCTTAACCGTCAACTGCTTCTGAAAAACAGCCTCCCGTTATAATATGCCAGCATATCATTGAAAAAAGCCCGCTGTAAGCAAGCGGGCTTTTTCCTTATATGACAGCATCAAATTGATTGACTTTCCAAACGTTGTTTTCTTTTACGAATGTTACATCGCGTTTTGCTGACGGAGAACCGTCAAGAGTCGGTACAGTGAAGCGGTATGTTTGGACGCTTCCTTTTTTAGAAAGAAGGGTCATTTTTGCTTTTTTCCAATTCAGGAGGTTATCTCCGTCGCCGACCGGAACAGCCAATTTGCCGTCTTTTACAGTGAAGTGGTAATCTTTGAGCCCTTTGTCAATCGCTTGCTTTGTAAAAGCGGGTGTCAGATATTTTACGGCTTTCGCTTTTGTTCCGAGGTCTTTGCACATAAATACATATTGCAGATTTTGATATTCAAACGGTTCAGATGTGCAATTTGCGTTTGATTTAAGCGCACCGCCGCTCATTGTGTTCCAGAAATGTTCTCTCGCTGAAAGGGCCAGCTGAAGTGCTTGTTTTTGTGTAAGGTCATTAGGTGCATTTTTTGCGGTCGCCGCAGTGCCCAATGACAGAATCAATGTAATAGTAGTGAGGAATAATAGCCATTTTTTCATGATATAATCTCTCCTTATCAATCTCTTTCTCTTATGTTACAAATGTTACAATAATTACGGTAAGATTACAATACCTTTTCAGAAATATTTTCCGGACTTTTTATTTTTATGGTTTATTTCCATGTAAGACGCGAGAAAAAGATAAAGAGTTTCATTGAACAAAAGGTTTTTACAAGCTGTCTGCTGAATAATAAAATGGAAGAAAATCAAAAAAGGAGTCCTACATATGGAAGTACAAGATCATTTAGAAACAGCGGAAGGCCGCGGCCAGTCAGTCTGGCGATCGATGTCACTGTTTTTAGTGCCGCTGCTTTTAAGCAATGTATTGCAATCTGTCGGCCAATTGGTCGGAATGGTATTTGTCGGAAGGTGGCTCGGAGTCGATGCGCTTGCCGCCGTATCGTCTTTTTTTCCGCTGTTTTTTCTGCTGATCTCCTTTACGATCGGAATCGGTTCGGGAAGTTCCATTCTGATCGGGCAGGCTTACGGCGCGAAAAACGAAGAGAGGATGAAGGCGATTGTCGGCACTACACTGACTTTTACCTTTATGCTCGGTGTTGTCCTGGCAGTTGTCGGCAGTGTGTTTACGCTTGATATTCTGCGGCTGATGGGAACGCCGGAAAACGTAATAGATGTCAGTGTCCGATATGCGCGCATTTTGTTTTGCGCAATGCCGCTGATGTTTTTATATTTTGCGTATACGACATTTTTACGCGGAACGGGAGATTCAAAGACCCCGTTTTATACGTTAATCGTCAGTACAGTCATAAACATCGGGCTTTTGCCCTTATTGATTCTCGGGCTTTTCGGACTTCCGAAGTTCGGCATTTACGGTTCGGCGTATGCAACCGTGATTTCAAACATCGTGACATTTATCGTACTCATGGTTTATTTGCGGAAAAGGAAACATCCATTGGCATTTGACCGGACTGCGCTCCGTGCTCTTAAAATGGACAAAAAGCTGCTCGCGCTTTTACTCCGTCTCGGTATTCCGTCGAGCATCAATATGATTCTCGTGTCACTTTCTGAAATTGCGGTCATTTCATTTGTCAATCATTACGGATCAAACGCGACGGCTGCTTACGGGGTCGTCAACCAAGTGGCGAGTTATGTGCAGATGCCGGCGGTAAGCCTTGGTATCGCCGTTTCCATTTTTGCCGCCCAATCCATTGGCGCCAATCAATTCGGCCGGCTGAAACAGGTCATCAAAGTCGGCATCGGCCTGAATTATTTGATCGGCGGGGTGTTGATTGTGCTGATTTACACCTTCTCCCGGCAGATACTTGCTTTGTTTTTAACAGATCAGGACACACTCCACATTGCCCGCAATCTGATTATGATTACCCTTTGGAGCTATTTGATTTTCGGTCACGCTCAGATCGTTTCAGCGACGATGCGGGCGAGCGGTACGGTGTTATGGCCGACGATTATCAGCATTTTTGCGATTTGGGGAATTGAAGTGCCTGTGGCCTTTATTCTTTCTCATTATACGAATCTCGGCATTCTCGGCATTTGGGTCGGTTATCCGGCGGCTTTTGTCGTCAGCCTGCTGCTGCAATACGGATATTACCGGTTTGTATGGAAGAAAAAACAGATTACCCGGCTGATTCAATAAGGTTTTACCGCACATCGCTCAGTTCATACGGGCGATGTTTTTTTTTAGAGAAGGAAAATGAGTTTAGAAAATGGAATTCCTATACATGCTAGAAAACAAGGAAAGGGCAGGTGCTTATGACGATTGAACATACGACTTATTTAGGGGTTTCAGCCATAAAAGCGGAGACTGATCAGGCTGAATGCATCATTGTGCCGGAGTGGGGATCAAATGTCATATCGCTTCGGGATAAAAGAACCGGTATGCGGCTTCTGAGAGAACCGGAAACTGCGGAGCAATTCCGCGCAAAACCGATGCTGTACGGCATTCCCGTTTTATTCCCGCCGAACCGGATTACGGACGGGACGTTTCGTTTTGACGGCCGCGCGTATCAATTTGAGATAAACGAAGAGGATAAACATAATCATATTCACGGCTTTCTTCACAATCAGCATTGGAAAGCGGCGGCAGCGAAAGAAGAGGGGGATGGAATGACAGTCGAAACAGAAATCGATCTTTCAAAGATTCCCCGTGTTCATAAACAATTTCCGCACGATGTCATTGTCCGGATGACCTATACATTAAAAGACAATGTGTTTACGCAGCGGGCGCTGATTATCAACAAGGGAACGGAGGCTTTTCCTTGGGGGCTCGGCTATCATTCGACTTTTGTTTTCAATGAAGAGCGTTCTCGTCTATTTTTGACGGCTGACCGCATGTGGGAATTAAATGAACGTTTCGTGCCGACGGGCCGTTTATTGGATGTGCCTGATAAAGAAGCGTTCCGTCAGGGGATGTCTTTGAAAAATAAACAGTTTGACGATGTTTTTCTTTCTTCCGGACGGAATGGCGGCAATAACGAAGCTGTTATTTATCATCCGGATGAGCAATTATCCGTTTTGTATCAAGCAGACACGTCTTTCAAGCATTGGGTGGTATATAACGGTGACGGAAAGCAAGGGTTTGTCAGTCTTGAGCCTTATACTTCCGTTACAGATGCATTTAATCTGAATCAGCCTGCATCACTGACAGGTCTTCAGATTCTGAAACCGGGCGAAGAAGCGGCTGCGTCATCCAGGATCACCATTTTGCATGACGAAGAATAGGAAAGAGGCGGGATAACATTGAAAACATATGTGAAACGCTTGAGCGCGGTGATTCTGCTTTTGATCATTGCCGCAGTTCCTTATATTGATGAGGCGGCTAAGGCGGCTGAACAAAAAAATACTTTGCAAAAAAAGCTGGAACACATTCTGGATGAAGAACCTGCTTTAAAGGGAGTTTCAGCGGGCGTCAGTGTCCGGTCAGCAAAAACAGGGGAGGTGCTGTTCGGCAGCCGGGAAGATATGCGGCTGAGGCCTGCATCACTGATGAAGCTGCTGACGGCATCTGCAGCGCTTTCCGTTCTCGGAGAAGATTACACCTTTAAGACAGAAGTACGGGCAGACGGCGCCGTAAAAGGAAAACAACTGCGCGGAAACCTTTATCTCAGGGGAAAAGGTGATCCGACCCTATTGGCTTCTGATTTTGAGAAGATGGCTAAACAGGTCAAAGCCAGAGGCATCCATGTCATTAAAGGAGATCTGGTCGGGGATGATTCGTGGTATGACGATACCAGGTATTCGGTTGATCTTCCGTGGAGCGATGAAGGCCAATATTATGGCGCGCAAGTATCAGCTCTTACCGCTTCCCCAAATGAGGATTATGATACCGGAACGGTGATTGCGGAAATCAGCCCGGCGAAACAGCCCGGTAAAAAGCCGCGCATTTCGATTTCTCCCCATACGGACATCGTTCGTGTGAAAAATGAAGTGAAAACCGTCGCTTCTGATGAAAAGAAAGATTTGACGGTTGAACGGGAGCACGGCGGCAATGTGATTACGATAAAGGGAACCATACCTGCCGGCTCGGCACAGGCAAGAGAATGGGCGGCAGTGTGGGATCCGTCGTCCTATGCTTTAGATTTATGGAAACAAGCGCTTACTAAACAGGGTATAACTGTAAAAGGGAAAATCAGAACAGGGCGAATGCCGCACCGCACCCAGCTCGTCACATCACGGACATCCATGCCTCTTTCAGAATTATTGATCCCGTTTATGAAACTGAGCAACAACGGGCACGCCGAAATTCTGATCAAGGAAATGGGAAAAGTGAAAAAAGGGGAGGGCAGCTGGGAAAAGGGCTTGGACGTGATGAAATCGGAGCTCAAATCGTTCGGGCTGAATCCGGATGAATTGATTGCAAGAGACGGATCCGGCGTTTCTCATATTAACGGCGTAACCGCCGGGCAAATCGGAGAGCTTTTGTATGCGGTTCAGAAAGAAAAGTGGTACCCGGCTTTCCTTCGTTCGCTCCCTGTCGCCGGTGCAAGCGACAGAATGACGGGAGGAACCCTTCGGAACCGGCTGAAGAATACTCCGGCAGAAGGCAAAATTAAAGCGAAAACCGGGTCACTAACATCAGTCAGTTCGATTGCCGGCTATGCAGACACAAAAACAGGAGATACGCTTATTTTTTCCGTGCTTCAAAACGGGCTGCTTGACGAAGATGACGGAAAAGACATTGAAGACAAAATCGCAGTCGTGCTGGCAAATCAATAAGAAGGGCCGAATCCTTAGAGGATTCGGCTTTTTTTGATGTCTGTAAAACATTATATTGCGATTATGAATCAATCTTTTCAAAAAGTAATATCGTCAATACCCTTCCTTTTTTTACATACCGCTTTCTTACATGTTCACCGATTATTCATTTTTTAACATAAAACTTCTTTTCGGGAGGAAAACCTTTTTAAAAGCGCAATTAATTATACATTTTATTCCTTATTATAGTGTTTAAGAACCAGTTTATAGTATGCATACATACCGTTTTACATGGTATAAAGATTATAGAAATGAAGAAGTGAAGTGAGGAATATATACTATATTCTAAAAAATGTTAGAGAAAATTTAATTTTTTATTGTGATTTCTAAAATATGTTTTAAAATAATGCTTATATGGATGATTAAGTCATATGCTGTCGAAATTTAATTGTAATTATTTCACTTTCTTATCCTCTTAAATTGAAGCGGAGGGATTCCATTGGAGAACACTGTTTATTCTTTAACTCACGCACAAAGAAGAGTGTGGTTTACGGAGCTGCTCGAACCGGGCACAAGTATCTGCAATCTCGCGGCATGCGTCAAATTCAGGGGGGACATCGATTTTGACGTACTGCGCCATGCTTTAGATTTTTCTATCTCGCAAAATGATTCGCTCAGGTTTCAACTGACAGAAGGGGACGGATCAGAACCCCAGCTGTATCTGGCGGGGCATCGGCCGATTTCTCTAGAGACTGTTGATTTTACTCATACTGATCAGGCAGAGCGGGACGCATGGATTGACACGCAGACCCGTGTTCCGTTCAAGCTGTTTCATTCACCTCTGTATCAATTTACTCTGCTTGTCATGTCAGACGAAGAAGTTTGGCTTTATTCAAAATTTCACCATATTATCATGGACGGCATCTCGCTCAACCTGCTCGGCAACCAGCTCATTGATATCTACCAAAAGATCATGCGGAGCGAGGATTTAGCTGAACACCACAGACCTTCCTATCTCAGCTACATGGAAAAAGAACAGCAATACTTACAGTCTTCCCGTTTTCAAAAAGACCGTTCATTTTGGACTGAAACATACCGAACCGTTCCGGAACACCTTTCACTGGCGGAACGAACCTCTCATCTTAGACAAAGCACTGCGGCTTCCAGAGATACAATCACTCTTTCTCACTCCTTAGAACAATCAATCCGGCTTTTTTGCAAAGAAAATAATATCAGCATCATCTCTCTGTTTATGGCTTCGTTATACATATGCATCAGCCGTCTGACGGCTAAAAAGGATATCGCCATCGGCACTTATTACGGAAACCGGGGCTCCAGGCTCGAAAAGGATATGCTCGGCATGTTCGTCAGCACACTGCCGATCAGAATGACGGCAGATCCTGATGCGGAGTTCCTGTCCTTTGTCCGCAGCGTAGGAAAAGAGCAGCTGTCTGTTATGCGGCACCAGAAATATCCTTACAATCTTTTTGTGAATGAATTAAGGCAGACTCATCATGACCTGCAAAATATCATCGGTATTTCGATGCAGTATCAGCCGCTTGAGTGGCGTAAGGCAGACGGTTTCGATTATGAAACGGCCATGTTTTTCAGCGGACATACCGCAAACGAGCTCTCCATTTTAATTAAGGAGCGGACAGATACGGGATTGATTGAGCTGAATTTTGATTACCAATCCGCTTTATTTACTGAAAAATCGATTAAACGTATTCAAACTCATTTGCTGACGATCGTTGAAAATGCCGTTAGAAATCCAGACCGGCTGATTCGGCATATTGATATGGCGGATGAAAAAGAAAAGAAACGGGTGTTATCTTCGTTTAACCGTACAGAAGCGGTTGAACCGCCGGCTCCGACGCTTCACGGGCTGTTTGCCCGTCGCGCCGCGCTTTCGCCGCATCGTCCGGCGCTCCGTTTTCCGGGCGGTATGCTGACGTACGCCGAGCTTGATCAGTACACGGACAGGCTCGCCGCTCGGCTCCGACAAAAAGGCGTCCGCAAAGAAAGCATGATCGGCGTGCTCGCTGAACGCTCGCCGGAGATGGTGGTTTCAGTGCTTGCCGTGTTAAAAGCGGGCGGCGCCTACGTGCCGCTTGACCCGGAGTATCCTGAGGACAGGCTGCGCTATATGCTCGATGACTGCGGCGCTTGTCTCCTGCTTGCACAGCCGGGATTATCCGTTTCCGGTTTTTCCGGCGAGACGCTAGAAGTGTCTCTTTCTGCTCTGACAGGCGAGACGGAGACAGGGGCTGTCTCTGAAGAAGCGGATAGCGATTCGCTCGCTTATATCATTTATACGTCCGGTTCGACGGGAACACCGAAGGGAGTGGCTGTTGAACACCGTCAGGCCGCCGCCTTTTTATCAGGGATGCAAGGGCAGTTCCCGTTGACGGAAGAGGATATTATCGTGCTGAAATCATCCTTTTCTTTCGACGCTTCCATCTGGCAATTGTTTTGGTGGACGATGTCAGGCGCCTCCGTGTATCTGCTTCCGGCCGGCTGGGAGAAAGATCCTGTGCGGATGATTGAAGCGTTTGCCTCAGAAAAGGTGACGACCGCGCATTTTATTCCGGCGATGGTCAACAGCTTTTTAGACGCGCTGGAAACAGAGCCTGCGGAAACAAGAACACGCCTCGGCAGAACCTTGACACGCGTGTTTGCCGGAGGCGAAGCTCTTTCACCGCTTACGGCTGCCCGGTTTGCCGATCTTCTGCCGGAGACCGTGCTCATTCACGGCTACGGGCCGACGGAAGCGACGGTGGATGCGGCGTTTTACGTCTGTGACCGAAAACGGGACAGCGGACGGACGCGGCTTCCGATTGGTAAACCCGTTCCGGGTGCCCGTCTGTATGTATTAGATAGCGGAGGAACCATCCAGCCTGCGGGCGTGGCAGGAGAGCTGTACATCGCGGGGACAGGGGTGGCCCGGGGCTATCTGAACCGGCCTGAGCTGACGGAGGAGCGCTTTCTCAATGATCCGTTTTACCCGGGAGAACGCATGTATCAGACGGGCGATATCGCACGCTGGACAGAAGACGGCCTAGTCGAATGGCTCGGACGTTCAGACGGACAGGTGAAAGTCCGCGGCTACCGGATTGAACCGGGAGAAATCGAAGCGGCGATCCGGCGCATCGACGGCATTCGTGAGGCGGCGGTCACCGCCCGGACCGAACACGGTGAAACCGCGCTTTACGCCTATATCGAAGGACGGGAAAGTGATGATGTGCGGGCGGAGCTTGCGACACGCCTTCCGGCCTACATGATGCCGGCTCAGTTTATAGAGATGAGCGAATGGCCGGTCACGCCGAGCGGAAAACTTGACCGCCGCGCGCTGCCGGCTCCCGGCGGAGCGGCAGACAGACAGGCGTACACCGCCCCGCGGAACGTCACGGAAATGAAGCTTTGCGCCCTTTGGGAAGAGGTGCTGAAAAACGGCCCCGTCGGCATCCGGGATCACTTTTTTGAGCGGGGCGGCCATTCGTTAAAAGCGACGGCTCTCGTCTCCCGCATCGCCAAAGAATTCGGTGTTCAGGTGCCGTTACAGGACATCTTCGCCCGGCCGACGGTGGAAGAGCTCGCTTCGGTCATTCAGGACTTGGAAGAAAGCCCGTATGAAGCGATTCAGCCTGCGCAAACACAGGACACCTATCCGGTGTCTTCGGCGCAGAAACGGATGTATGTGCTCCAGCAGCTTGAAGACGGCGGTGTCGGCTACAACATGCCGGCTGTGCTGGAACTGACGGGCCCGCTTGACCGTGTCCGGCTGGAGGAGACGTTCCGGCAGCTTGTGGAGCGGCACGAGTCGCTCAGAACGTCCTTTGAAACGCGGCCTGACGGCGAACCGGTGCAGCGCATCCATGACAGCGTACCGTTTCAGCTCGATGAGGCCGAGTCAGCTGACGCATTCGTCCGGCCGTTTTGTCTGGAGGAAGCGCCGCTCTTCCGTGCGGCTCTCGTGAAAGAATCAGACGAACGTCATCTTTTATTAACGGATATGCATCATATTATTTCTGACGGTGTGTCCGTCAACACCTTGATTAAAGAATTCGGCGAGCTGTACGCAGGCCGTTCGCTTGCGCCGATGCGCCTCCAATATAAAGACTATGCCGTCTGGCAGCGGTCGTTTCAGCAGAAAGAAGGATATCAGAAGCAGGAAGCGTATTGGCTGAAGCGGCTTGAAGGAGAGCTTCCGGTGCTGGAGCTTCCGGCTGACAAGCCCCGTCCGGCTGTCAGAAGCTTTGCGGGCGGCAGCGTATCGTGCACGCTTGACGCTGAAACGGCATCCGGCCTTCACCGCATCGCCCGGGATCACGGCTCCACTTTGTATATGGTGCTTCTCGCCGCGTACAATGCGTTACTCGCGCGCCTGAGCGGGCAGGAAGACATCATCGTCGGCTCGCCGATTGCCGGGCGTCCGCACAAAGACCTCGAACCGATTCTCGGCATGTTCGTCAACACGCTGGCCATCAGAACGGAGCCGAAAGGAGACAAACGGTTTACCGATTACTTGGCGGAAGTCCGCCAGGCGGCGCTTGAGGCGTATGAGCATCAGGACTATCCGTTTGAAGAGCTGGTGGAACGGCTCGGCGTGCAGCGGGACATGAGCCGCAATCCGCTGTTTGATGCGATGTTTATTCTTCAGAATATGGAGCGAGAAGAGATAAATCTGGCCGGTCTGAAGGTGTCACGATCAGAACATACCGAACATGATGTATCAAGTTTTGACCTGACCTTATCAGCGGCTGAATCCGATGGAAACATCCACTTTGAAATGGAATTCAGCACCGAGCTTTTTATGAAAGAAACGATTGAACGCTGGATGGGCCACTTACTGAATCTCTTGCGCCATGTTGCCGCCGAACCGGAAGTCACACTATCGAAAGCTGACATTTTGGATGAAGAAGAAAAACAAAAGTTACTGATTGAGTTTAATAACACACAAACCGAATTCATGGAAAAACACAAACTGTTTCACCGACTGTTTGAAGAGAAAGCAGAAGAAACGCCTCATCAGACCGCTGTTATTGAAGGAACACAACAGATCAGCTATTCGCAGCTTAATGAGCGGGCAAATCGGCTTGCGCGAACATTACACAAAAATGGATTCGGTCCGGGAAAAAGAGCAGCTATATTGGCAAACCGTTCGATTGAAGCTATCGTCAGTGTTCTTGCCGTCATGAAATCGGGAGGGGCGTATATACCAGTTGACTCCCATTATCCTGAGGAACGGATTCGCTATTTATTAAAAGACAGCGCGGCATCCGTCTTGATGGTGCAGTCAGAATACAAAGAACTTGCTTCACAGCTGACGGATCACAATTTACTTCTCGTTCAGCTTGATCATGAAGATCAATACGATATTTGTGAAAAGAATATTCAGCCGTCAGCGTCACCGGATGATACTGCATATATCATATATACTTCGGGAACAACGGGAACGCCGAAGGGAGTCGAAGTCAGAAATCGCAGCTTTACGCATGCAGCACTTGCATGGCGCAGGATTTATGAGCTTGATCTTATACCGGTCAGAGTGCTGCAGATGGCGAGTTTCTCATTTGATGTATTTTCAGGGGATCTTGCACGCGCCCTGCTAAACGGGGGAACGCTTGTCATTTGTCCGGATGACGTCCGGCTTGAGCCACAACAGCTTTATCGGCTCATTGATCAGCACCGTATCACGTTTATGGAGTCGACACCCGCGCTGATTGTTCCGTTTATGGAATATATATATCGCCGGAAGCTCGCGCTGCAAAGTGTAAAAATACTGGTACTGGGTTCAGATATGATCAAGTCGCAAGATTTTTATACGCTTCATGAACGCTTCGGAAAAGAAATGCGGATCATTAACAGCTACGGTGTAACAGAAGCGACAATAGATTCTTCGTATTATGAAGCCGAAATGAGCGAAAAGCCGCGGGAAGATGATGTGCCGATCGGTGTTCCGCTTCCGAATGTACAAATGTACGTCTTAAACAAAGACAAACAGGTCCAGCCGATCGGCGTTTTCGGAGAGCTGTATATCGGAGGGGCCGGCGTCGCCAAAGGATATTGGGGACAGCCTGAGCTGACAGAGGGCGCATTCAGTGACCCGTTACAAACGGGAGAAACGCTTTACAGAACCGGAGATCAGGCTTGCTGGCTGCCGGATGGAACTCTTCGTTTTCAAGGGCGGATCGATAAGCAGGTGAAGATCAGAGGATACAGAATTGAGACGGGAGAAATAGAAAGTGTGCTTTTGAAACACGATCAAGTCAAAGAAGCGGCTGTTACCGTGATGAAAGATGCTGAAGGACAAGCCCGATTAGCGGCATACATCGTTCCTAAAGAGGCCGATATCTCATCACTTCGCCAGTCTCTTATGCAGGAGCTTCCGGCTTATATGATGCCGTCTCATATTATCGGTTTAGACAGCATGCCCCTGACACTGAACGGCAAACTTGATAAATCGGCATTGCCGGCAGAAGAGATACATTCATCACAGGCATTTGTCGCGCCCGGCGATGAAAAACAGGCGATGTTATGCCGGATTTGGGAAGATGTGCTTCATATTCAGAAAGCGGGAATTCATCACTCTTTCTTTGAGCTTGGGGGAGATTCCATTAAGGCGCTTCAAGTGTCAGCCCGACTCGCCGGAGAAGGCTGGAACATGTCGATCCGCGATTTGTTTCAGTTCCCGACGATTGCAGAACTCGCGAAGCACCTCACGCCGGCTGTTGCAACGGCTGATCAGGGGCCGATAGAAGGAAGCGCTCCGCTGACACCGATCCAGCAGAGATTTTTTGAGGAGCCGGGTGCGTTTGAGCTTCATTATAACCAAGCGGTCATGCTGTGCAGTGAAGACAGCCTCGAAATAGATGCGCTGTATCAGGCGGTTTGCGCGCTGACCGAACATCATGATGCGCTGCGAATGACTTTCACTGAAAATGAGCATGGGGAAACGGTTCAATATAATCGCGGAATCACAAAGCAGTATGAAGAAATATTTACGCTTAACGTCATAGATATTTCAGAAGAAACGCAGCCCGAAAGACGGATAGCCGCTGAGGAAAAAGAAATACAGCAGGCTATGCGTCTTGATCAAGGGCCTCTGCTTCATCTCGGAGTGTTCCGGCAGAAGGAAGCCGACCATCTTCTTATAACGATTCATCATCTTATCGTGGACGGCGTGTCATGGAGGATATTGCTTGAAGATCTGCAGACAGCTTATCAGCAGGCATTGGACGGCAAACAAATCGAACTGCCGCCGAAAAGCGATTCTTATATAAAGTATGCCGAAGAGCTTTTTGACATTTCCAAAAGCAAAGCATTGCTGGAGGAAGCCGCATACTGGGACGGCGTGATGTCTAGTGAAACAGCGCCGCTGCCGAAAATAACTGATGAAAACGCCGGACGATTGCAGGAAAACGCGCGCACGGCATCGTGGATATTAAGCAGCGAAGTCACGAAACAGCTGCTGTTGGAAACACAGCAGGCATACGGAACGGATGTTCATGAATTGCTTTTAACGGCGCTTGGAATGGCGCTTCATGAGTGGACGGGTTCTGAACAGATCCTTATCAGCACTGAGGGGCACGGGCGCCAGGGGCATATGCCTGACATTGATATGTCAAGAACAGCAGGATGGTTTACATCTGTTTACCCGGTGCTTTTGGATATGAGAGTGCCGGGCGGCTCAGGCGAAAAAACCGCTCACCGCATAAAGACGGTAAAAGACATGATGAGACGGGTTCCTCATCACGGAACCGGCTACGGGCTGCTGAGATATTCGCGAAACATTCTTTATAAAGACCCAGAAATAAGCTTTAACTATCTCGGTGCGTTTGACGGTCTTGAGGGAACGCTGAAGATGTCACCGTTCAAGCCGCAGCATGATATAGCGGCCGGGCGCATCCGCGAGTTTGATTTGGATATTAACGCGATGGTGGCCGCCGGGCAACTGGAGGTAAAAGCCGTTTATACCGATGTATTTGCACCGGGGGCAATCGAGTTCTTCATGAATCGTTTCCATACTCACATCGAGGACATCATCGCCCACTGTTCCGGCAAGAAAGAGCGGGAAAAAACATTAACGGATTACAGCCATACAGAATTGACCGCTCAAGCACTATCAAGCATTGAAGATCTCGTAAAAGGACTTTAATTTCATAAAAAGGTGTGTGGCATTCGTGACACAAGCGACAGAAATTCAAGATATTTACCCTTTATCATATATGCAGGAAGGCATGCTGTTTCATTCGCTTCTGGATTCCGGATCAAACGCATATGTCGAGCAGATTTCGTTTACAGTCAGCGGGAATTTATGCATTGATACATTCCAAAAAAGTCTGGATATGCTTATCAGCCGTTATGATATTTTCAGAACGATTTTCATAAAAGAAGTGCCTGACCTTGAAGGACCGCAGCAGGTTGTTCTTTCACGCCGTGACACAGCCGTACAGACTGAGAACATTTCAGACTATTCGGAAGAACGGCAGCAAAGCATCATTGAGGAATTCAAGGAAACCGACCGGCATAAGGGGTTTGATCTGCAAAAAGGCCCCTTAATGCGCCTGACTCTTTTTCAAACGGGAGAAAACCGCCATACATGCGTTTGGACTCACCATCACATTATGATGGACGGCTGGAGCTTGGGCATTGTGCTGAAAGATTTCTTCAGCATGTATTATGCGAACCGGAACGGGCGGCCTGTAAACCTCGGCAGTCCGGCTCCGTACAGCTCTTATATCAAATGGCTCCGAAGCCGGAATAAAGAAGAAACGTCAGCGTTCTGGTCGCGCTGCTTGGAAGATTACGGAGAAGTCGTTTCCGTTCCGCAAACGAAGAATAAGCCGGCGCAAAACGGTTATGCATCTGAGCATTTTCAATTTTCCCTTGAGTCTGAAACCGTGCAAAAGCTGACAGACATTGCCCGAAGCACCGGGGTCACGCTGAATACTTTATTTACGAGCATTTGGGGACTGCTTCTCCATCGTTACAACGGCACTGAAGATGCGGTATTCGGTTCAGTTGTTTCCGGCAGGCCGTCAGCTATCGCCGGCATCGAATCAATGGCCGGACTGTTTATCAATACCGTGCCGGTAAGGGTGCGCGCGGCTGGGGATATGACTTTTTCTTCTCTTCTCAAAAAGGTGCAAAAAGAGTCACTCGCTGCGGAAGAGCACAGCTATTATCCGCTTTATGACATCCAAAACGAAAGCGGTCTGCAAAAAGATCTCTTGAACCACATCCTGGTTTTTGAGAATTATCCGGTTCAGATGCAGACTGCGGTAAACGGCTGGAAGCAAACCGAAAGCAGTGCGCTCTCACTTGAAAACTTTTCGATGGCGGAAGAAACCAATTACGATCTTAACGTCGTCATCGTTCCGGGAGAAGAGTTTTATGTGAAATTCAGCTACAATGCGGGCATCTACGATCGGGAAGACATGAAACGGATCAAAGGGCATATTCTGGAGGTCATCTCCTGTGTAACGGAAGATCCGGACAGGCTTTTATCAAGCATCAGTCTCGTGCCTCCGGAGGAAGAAGCCTTGATTCATTCGTTTAACGAAACGAACCGTCCGTACCCTGAGACAACCGTTCATGGGCTGTTTGAAGAACAGGCGGCAAAAACGCCTGACCAAGAGGCGTTGAGATATAACGGGGTAAGCTGGAGCTACAAGAAATTAAATCAGCGGGCGAATCAGATTGCGCATGCGTTAAGGGAAAAAGGCGCACGCCCCGACCAGATCACCGCTGTTATGCTGCGCCGATCAATGAGTACGGTTGCCGCTCTGCTCGGAATTTGGAAGTCGGGCAGCGCCTATATGCCGATTGATGCGGAATTCCCGCCTGAACGGATTTCATTTTTACTGAGAGACAGTGAAGCCTCACTGCTCGTGACCGAAAAGGACCTGCTCCCCCTCATTCCGCCGCATTTCAAGGGCAGCGTCGTCATCATGGAGGAAACGGTTTCCCAGCAGACCGCACCGCTTCTGCCGGTATCTGACAGCAGAAATTGGGCGTATGTCATTTACACCTCCGGAACGACAGGCCGGCCGAAAGGGGTGCTTGTACAACACAAAGCGATCAGCAATACATTGCAATGGCGGCGTGAAGAATACGGGATGACAGAAGGGGACATAGCGCTTCATCTTTTTTCATACGTATTTGACGGGTCATTAACGAGTCTTTTCACTCCGCTTCTGTCGGGCGCCTGTGTATTGTTAACTGATGAAGATGATGCGAAAGACGTCCTTTCAATAAAACAGAAAATCACCCGCCACGGAGTGAGCCATCTTCTGATCGTTCCGTCTCTGTATCGCGTTCTGCTTGATTCGCTGACGAAAAAAGATGCAGAGACACTTCGGGCGGTGACATTTGCCGGGGAAGCGGCCACTCCTGATATCGTGGAAGCGAGCCGCGGCATATGCCCGAATGCCGAGCTGCTGAATGAATACGGCCCGACGGAAAACAGTGTGGCCACGACGATTCTGCGCAACCTGCAAAAAAGCAGCCGGATTACGATCGGGCGCCCGATTGCCAACACTTCTGTCTATATGATGCACGGAGATCGGCTGCAGCCGGTCGGAGCCGTCGGTGAACTGTGTATTTCCGGAAAAGGTCTGGCGGACGGATATTTTCAGCAAAAAGAGCTGACGGACAAAGTCTTTACCCCTCATCCGTTTCGTGAAGGTGAACGGCTGTACAGAACGGGAGATGCAGCCCGATTTTTACCGGACGGAACGATTGAATATATGGGACGCTTTGACGATCAGGTGAAGGTAAGAGGTTACAGAATTGAATTAGGAGAAATCGAAACGGCACTCAGAAGTCTGTCCGGGGTAAAAGAGGCGGCAGTCACCGTGCGCAAAACGGCGGACGGGGAACAGGAGCTTGCAGCTTATGTCGTACTGGAAAACGCAGGTGTGACATTTGACCCTCATGCCGAATTGGCCGGGAGATTACCTGCTTATATGATACCGGGAAGCTTTACCAAATTAACGGAGATGCCGCTGTCTGTGAGCGGAAAACTTGATCGGGCCGCACTTCCTGAGCCGAAAGAAGCTGAGAGAACCGGAGATTATCAAGCTCCGCGCACAATGCTTGAGACCGAGCTGCTTTCTATTTGGCAAGAAGTGCTGAAACGGGAACATATCAGTATGAGAGATGATTTCTTCCAAATCGGCGGACAGTCGCTGAAAGCCGCGTCGCTTGTTTCAAACATACATAAACGGCTCCAAATTGAACTTGCCGTCCGCCATGTTTTTGAACATCCGACCATCGAGAGCATGGCCCGCTTCCTTGAACAGAGGAAAAGAGGAGAATATGCAGAAATCACGCCTGCTGTGGCAAAGGACTTGTACCCGCTATCTTTTGCGCAAAAAAGGCTCTATGCCCTTCATCAGCTTGCAGCGGACAGTACGGGCTATCATATGCCCGCTTGTCTGGAACTGAGCGGCAGACTCAACCGGGATCGGCTGCACGAAGCCTTTTCAGCGCTGTTACAAAGGCATGAAGCGTTACGCACTTCATTTGTTTTACGAAACGGGGAGCCGATGCAGCACATACATTCACATGTCGATCTTGACCTCACAGAGATTCACATGCCATCCGGGAACCTTCTTCAAGAGGTGATGGAAACTTTCGTCAAACCGTTTGACGTGGAAAAAGCGCCGCTTTTGAGAGTGACTTTAGCCAAAGTTACTGAAGAACGTCATTTTCTGCTGCTTGATATGCATCATCTTATCGCAGACGGTGTGTCAATGAGTGTTCTGATTCAAGAATTGACGGATTTGTACAGAGGAAAAGAGTTGCGGCCGTTAAAACTCCAGTACAAAGATTTTTCCGTCTGGCAGCATGAGCGGTTTGCCGCTGAAGAATTCAAAAGACATGAGCGTTATTGGCTGGATGCGATCGGGGAAAACATTCCCGTTCTTGATCTGCCGCTCGATAAAAAGCGCCCGCAGCTTCCTGATTTCAGCGGGTCCGTTGTTCGAACGCGCCTTCAAAAGGAAACGGCGGAGAACTTGCGCCGGCTCATGGATGAGACGGGTTCGACACTGTATATGATTCTTTTGGCAAGCTACTCCTTGTTCCTTTCTAAATTGGGCGGGCAGGAAGACATTGTCGTCGGTTCACCTGCGGCCGGCAGAAGCCGCGCTGAGCTTGACGGGGTCATCGGCATGTTTGTAAATACCGTGGCAATGAGAAGCAGGCCGAAAGGGGATAAGACATTCCGCGCTTATTTAGAAGAGGTGAAAATGCTCGCCCTCGGCGCGGCCGAACATCAGGACTTCCCGTTTGAAGAACTTGCCCAAAAGCTTGATACACACCGGGAAGTCAATCGCAATCCGCTGTTTGATGCCATGCTCGTTTTGCAAAACAGTGATGATTTCGAAGTGAACCTTCCGGGCTTATCCGTTTCTTCACATGCAGTGAAGCATGACATTTCAAAATTCGACTTGACGCTTCATGCCGAGGAACGGCCGGATGGCTCACTGGATTTTCATTTTGAATACAGTACCGCGTTGTTTGAAAAAGATACGATTGAACGGTGGGCTGGTCATTTTAAAGAGCTTTTAGGACAAATCGCATCGGATGATGAGCGGAAGCTGTCTGACATTCATTTGCTGGGCATAAACGAGCGGCAGATGCTTCTTCAAGCGGAAAATCAAACGGCGGAGTATCCGAGGCATGAAACGATTGTCAGTTTATTTGAAGCACAGGCGGAAAAAATGCCGGATCAAATTGCAGCCGTCATGTCTGATGAGCGTCTCACCTACCGCGAGCTCAATGAAAAGGCGGATCGAATCGCCGATATGCTGTCGGAAAACGGCATCCGCTCCGGACAGATTGTCGGAATTATGACCGAACGATCTCCGGATATGCTGATTGGGATTCTCGGTATTTTAAAAGCGGGAGGAGCTTATCTGCCGATTGATCCTGACTATCCGGACGAGCGGATTTCATTTATGCTGACTGACAGCGGCGCGCGTGTTCTGTTGACGCAATCGGGTCTTGGGATATCCGGAATGGACGGGCTGCCGGTTTTATACATCGATAAGCCTGAATCCGTTTCAGCAGACAGAACGAAAGAAATGATAACGCCTGAACAGCCGGCTTACGTGATTTATACATCGGGCACAACCGGAAAACCGAAAGGCGTTATGACGGAACACCGCAATGTCATCAGCCTTATCACACATAAAGGACTGCCGTTTGATTTCGGCTCTGAAGACGTCTGGACGCTGTTCCATTCCTATTGCTTTGATTTTTCTGTCTGGGAAATATTCGGCGCGCTCTTATACGGCGGAAAGGTAGTTATCGTGCCGAAAGACACAGCCCGTGATCCGCATTTGTACCGGCAGCTGCTGCAAAGTGAAGGCGTAACGGTGCTGAACCAAACGCCGACGGCTTTTTCCGGACTCATTCATGAAGAGGCCGGGCATACGGACAAGCTGAAGCTTCGATATGTCATTTTCGGCGGAGAAGCGCTTCAGCCCGGCATGCTGAAAAGCTGGAAAGAGAAGTACCCGGAAACGGAGCTTGTTAATATGTACGGTATTACGGAAACCACGGTTCACGTCACATGCAAAAAACTGAATATGGATGATATTGAGAGAAACAAAAGCAATATCGGCAGACCGCTGGAAACCCTTCATGCTTTTGTTATGGACGCCTATATGAATCCGCAGCCGATCGGAATTCCCGGTGAGCTTTATATCGGCGGGGAAGGCGTCGCGAGGGGATATGTAAACAGGGATGATTTAACCGCCTCCCGTTTCATCACGAATCCGCACGTTTCCGGCATGCGGCTCTACCGGACGGGTGATATCGCCAAAAGGCTCTCAAATGGCGAGCTGGAATATGTCGGGCGGAAAGATGCGCAAGTAAAAGTCAGAGGCCACAGAATTGAGCTGGGAGAAATTAAATCAGCGCTGCAAGAGCTTTCCTCCGTGAAAGAGGCCGCCGTGATCACACGTGCTGATCAGCACGGTCAGCACTCCATTTACGCATACGCGGTCTTACACGGGAACGAAAAGATAAAAGAAGCAGAGATTCAGGCCTCTCTCAGAGCTTTTCTGCCGGAATATATGATTCCCGCCCGCTTGATAGAGCTTGATGAACTGCCTTTGACGGCGAATGGGAAGCTGGACGAGAGGGCGCTCCCGCAGCCTGAATTAAATGAAAGCCTTGGAGATGATATCAGCCTGAGAAATGAAACTGAAGAAATGATGGCTGACATCTGGGAAGAACTGTTAGGTGTTGAAGGACTCGGCCCCAATGCTCATTTCTTCCATCTCGGCGGGGATTCGATTAAAGCGCTGCAAGTATGTGCGAGGCTGAAACAGCAGGGCTATGAAACGACCGTCCGCGAGCTGTTCGAGCATCAGACACTGGGAGAAGTGTCGATGCGGCTCCGGAAAGTCCGCCGCGTGATTGATCAGGCTCCCGTCACGGGAGACGTGCCGCTGACGCCGATCCAGCACTGGTTCTTTTCGCAATCATTGCCGCATGATCATTTTAATCAGTCGGTTATGCTCCGCAGTGCGGACAGAATCAATGAATCTGCTATGAGAAAAGCGTTGGCACAGCTTGCGGTTCATCATGACGCATTACGGATGGTATGCGGCACGCAAAACGGATCGGTGATTCAATATAACAGAGCGGAAAACCTTTTTGAAGAAGAACTCTTTACGTTTGAAACGCTTGACGTGAGAGGGAAAGGGTCATTACAAGAGGAGCACGCCGCAATTGAACAGGCGGCCGCCCGTATTCAAACTTCCATTCGGCTGGAGACGGGGCCGCTCGTAGCTGTCGGATTATTTCACGCTAATGATGGCGATCATCTGCTGCTTTCCATTCATCACCTTGTCATTGACGGTGTATCATGGCGGATTTTATTTGAAGATCTCACCGCGTGCTACAGGCAGGCGCTCGAAGGAAAAGAAACCGCGCTTCCGGCAAAAACCGATTCCTATCAGACTTACGCGAAGCAAATTTCTGATTATGCAAAAAGCCGCCGGCTGTTACAGGAAGCAGACTACTGGTCCGAAAGAGAAAAAGCGGCGGTCGAACCGCTTCCGAAAGATGCCCGCATCTCTTCCAATCTTCTGAAAGATACAGATGTGATGACCGTTACATTGACAAAACAGGAGACTGAGCAGCTGTTAACGGAAGCGAACAGAGCATACACAACAGAGACGGGTGAATTATTGCTTGCCGCGTTAAGCCTTGCGCTGAACAGATGGACCGGAAACGAGACATTCAAAATCAGCATGGAAGGCCACGGAAGGGAAGAGCACTTGGAGCATCTTGATATCAGCAGAACCATCGGTTGGTTTACGTCAATTTATCCGGTATTGGTTGACGCAAGTTTTCAAGATCAGGCTGATGACGGCGAGCGGCTCGGCTATCACATTAAGCGGACAAAAGACATGATGCGCCGCATTCCGCATAAAGGAGCGGGATACGGAGTGCTGAAATATATAAGCAAACTCTGGGAAGAGACGGAATCCGATTCTCCTGAAATCAGTTTTAACTATCTGGGACAGTTTGACCGTGAAATCCGTTCAAGCGGCTTTGGTGTTTCTCCCGTAAAAGCGGGAAATGAAGTCAGCCCGGACTGGGAACGTCCGTACACACTTGATATCAGCGGCTCCGTATCGTCGGAATGTCTCAGCATGTATGTCGTGTACAACCGTTTTCAGTATCAAAAAGAAACGATTGAAGTTTTGACGGGATATTTTCATGCCTTTCTCAAGCAGATCATCTCGCATTGCACAGGCAAAGAGGAGCGTGAATGGAGCGCCGCTGATTTCAGTGACGAGGAGTTAACGCTGGAAGATCTGAGTGACATTATGGGGGCCGTCAACAAACTATAGAAAAGGAGTGGCGCAATGGGGCAGCAACCGGAAATACAAGATATATATCCTTTATCTTTTATGCAGGAGGGCATGCTTTTTCATTCTCTGTTGGATCATGACTCAAGAGCCTACTTCGAACAAGCGGTGTTTACGATCAACGGACAGCTTGACCGGGAACGATTCCAAAAAAGTATAGATGCTGTTTTTGAACGATACGATATTTTCCGTACGACATTTATTCATAAGAATGTGGCGAAGCCCCGCCAAGTCGTATTGAAAAACAGGCCGAGCCGCGTTCAGTTTCATGATATTTCTCATTTGGACGAGAAGGCGCAAGACAAATATGCCGACCGGTTCAGAAAAGAAGATAAAGATAAAGGCTTTGATTTGCAATCAGACCCTCTCATGAGAGTCTCCATTTTGAAAAAAGCGCCTGAACGCTATGTTTGTATCTGGAGCCATCATCATATCGTCATGGACGGCTGGTGCTTCGGGATTGTCATGAAGGAATTTCTGATGATCTATCAATCTCTCGGAGACGGGCGGCTCCCGTCTCTCGAGCCTGTTCAGCCATATGGTAAGTATATTAAATGGCTCATGAAGCAGGATCGTAAAGAAGCCGAGATTTTTTGGAAAACGAGACTTGCCGATCTTGAGCAACCGGCGTCTCTTCCGAAAAAATCCGCGGAACCAAATGGCGAACTTGAGCAGGCGGTTTTCACTATTTCTGAAGAGCAGACAAATGAGCTGAAGAACATTGCGGCAAGGGCGGGAGCAACGCTGAATACAGTGTTCCAGGCACTGTGGGGCATTTTGCTGCAGCGTGTCAGCCGCTGTGATGACGCCGTTTTCGGTTCTGTCGTTTCCGGCCGGCCGTCGGATCTCGCAGGCGTGGAAAAAATGGTGGGGCTGTTTATTAATACGATTCCCGTGCGGGTGAAAAGCGGTTCATTTTCTTTTCTGGAACTCGTCAGGCATTTGCAGCAGGAGACGCTGCAAGCAGAAGCGTACAGCTATTATCCGCTGTATGACATTCAGGCGCAAAGCCCTCTGAAGCAAGCGCTGTTTGACCACATTATCGTGTTTGAAAATGTGCCGGCCCAGCGTGAAATTGAAAATGTGAGTCAGGCCGGTTCATTTGATTTTGCGGTAGAAGATTTCTCGATGGAGGAAGTCACAAACTACGGATGCAGCATAAAGGTGATTCCGGGAAATTCTCTTTATATCCGCTTAAACTTTGATACCGGTATATACGATCGTGTTTTTATGAAGAATATTGAAACATTTTTACGGCATATGATGAAGTCAGTCATTTCCGACCCTGAAATGAGCGCCTCCGAGATCGCATTGCTGGATGCGTGTGAAGCCAGAAATATGCTTGATGCGTTTAACCGTACAGAAACGGTTGAACCGCCGGCTCCGACGCTTCACGGGCTGTTTGCCCGCCGTGCCGCACTTTCGCCGCATCGTCCGGCGCTCCGTTTTCCGGGCGGCATGCTGACGTACGCCGAGCTCGATCAATACACAGACAGGCTCGCCGTTCAGCTCCGCCAAAAAGGCGTCCGCAAAGAAAGCATGGTCGGTGTGCTCGCTGAACGCTCGCCGGAGATGGTGGTTTCAGTGCTTGCCGTGTTAAAAGCGGGCGGCGCCTACGTGCCGCTTGACCCGGAGTATCCTGAGGACAGGCTGCGCTATATGCTCGATGACTGCGGCGCTTGTCTCCTGCTTGCACAGCCGGGATTATCCGTTTCCGGTTTTTCCGGCGAGACGCTAGAAGTGTCTCTTTCTGCTCTGACAGGCGAGACGGAGACAGGGGCTGTCTCTGAAGAAGCGGATAGCGATTCGCTCGCTTATATCATTTATACGTCCGGTTCGACGGGAACACCGAAGGGAGTGGCTGTTGAACACCGTCAGGCCGCCGCCTTTTTATCAGGGATGCAAGGGCAGTTCCCGTTGACGGAAGAGGATATTATCGTGCTGAAATCATCCTTTTCTTTCGACGCTTCCATCTGGCAATTGTTTTGGTGGACGATGTCAGGCGCCTCCGTGTATCTGCTTCCGGCCGGCTGGGAGAAAGATCCTGTGCGGATGATTGAAGCGTTTGCCTCAGAAAAGGTGACGACCGCGCATTTTATTCCGGCGATGGTCAACAGCTTTTTAGACGCGCTGGAAACAGAGCCTGCGGAAACAAGAACACGCCTCGGCAGAACCTTGACACGCGTGTTTGCCGGAGGCGAAGCTCTTTCACCGCTTACGGCTGCCCGGTTTGCCGATCTTCTGCCGGAGACCGTGCTCATTCACGGCTACGGGCCGACGGAAGCGACGGTGGATGCGGCGTTTTACGTCTGTGACCGAAAACGGGACAGCGGACGGACGCGGCTTCCGATTGGTAAACCCGTTCCGGGTGCCCGTCTGTATGTATTAGATAGCGGAGGAACCATCCAGCCTGCGGGCGTGGCAGGAGAGCTGTACATCGCGGGGACAGGGGTGGCCCGGGGCTATCTGAACCGGCCTGAGCTGACGGAGGAGCGCTTTCTCAATGATCCGTTTTACCCGGGAGAACGCATGTATCAGACGGGCGATATCGCACGCTGGACAGAAGACGGCCTAGTCGAATGGCTCGGACGTTCAGACGGACAGGTGAAAGTCCGCGGCTACCGGATTGAACCGGGAGAAATCGAAGCGGCGATCCGGCGCATCGACGGCATTCGTGAGGCGGCGGTCACCGCCCGGACCGAACACGGTGAAACCGCGCTTTACGCCTATATCGAAGGACGGGAAAGTGATGATGTGCGGGCGGAGCTTGCGACACGCCTTCCGGCCTACATGATGCCGGCTCAGTTTATAGAGATGAGCGAATGGCCGGTCACGCCGAGCGGAAAACTTGACCGCCGCGCGCTGCCGGCTCCCGGCGGAGCGGCAGACAGACAGGCGTACACCGCCCCGCGGAACGTCACGGAAATGAAGCTTTGCGCCCTTTGGGAAGAGGTGCTGAAAAACGGCCCCGTCGGCATCCGGGATCACTTTTTTGAGCGGGGCGGCCATTCGTTAAAAGCGACGGCTCTCGTCTCCCGCATCGCCAAAGAGTTCGGTGTTCAGGTGCCGTTACAGGACATCTTCGCCCGGCCGACGGTGGAAGAGCTCGCTTCGGTCATTCAGGATTTGGAAGAGAGCCCGTATGAAGCGATTCAGCCTGCGAAAAAACAGGACACCTATCCGGTGTCTTCGGCGCAGAAGCGGATGTATGTGCTCCAGCAGCTTGAAGACGGCGGTGTCGGCTACAACATGCCGGCTGTGCTGGAACTGACGGGCCGGCTTGACCGTGTCCGGCTGGAGGAGACGTTCCGGCAGCTTGTGGAGCGGCACGAGTCGCTCAGAACGTCCTTTGAAACGGGGCCTGACGGCGAACCGGTGCAGCGCATCCATGACAGCGTACCGTTTCAGCTGGATGAGGCCGAGTCAGCTGACGCATTCGTCCGGCCGTTTGGTCTGGAGGAAGCGCCGCTCTTCCGTGCGGCTCTCGTGAAAGAATCGGACGAACGTCATCTTTTATTAACGGATATGCATCATATTATTTCTGACGGTGTGTCCGTCAACACCTTGATTAAAGAATTCGGCGAGCTGTACGCAGGCCGTTCGCTTGCGCCGATGCGCCTTCAATATAAAGACTATGCCGTCTGGCAGCGATCGTTTCAGGAGAAAGAAGGATATCAGAAGCAGGAAGCCTATTGGCTGAAGCGGCTTGAAGGAGAGCTTCCGGTGCTTGAGCTTCCGGCTGACAAGCCCCGTCCGGCTGTCAGAAGCTTTGCGGGCGGCAGCGTATCGTGCACGCTTGACGCTGAAACGGCATCCGGCCTTCACCGCATTGCCCGGGATCACGGCTCCACTTTGTATATGGTGCTTCTCGCCGCGTACAATACGCTGCTCGCGAGATTGAGCGGGCAGGAAGACATCATCGTCGGCTCGCCGATTGCCGGGCGTCCGCACAAAGACCTTGAACCGATTCTCGGCATGTTCGTCAACACGCTGGCCATCAGAACGGAGCCGAAAGGAGACAAACGGTTTACCGATTACTTGGCGGAAGTCCGCCAGGCCGCGCTTGAAGCGTATGAGCATCAGGACTACCCGTTTGAAGAGCTTGTGGAGCGGCTCGGCGTGCAGCGGGACACAAGCCGAAATCCGCTGTTTGATGTGATGTTTGTGCTCCAAAATATGGAGCGTGAATCCCTGGTGTTAAATAAACTGCATTTGGCTCAAGCTGCGGATACAAGTCATAAAACCGCAAAGTTTGATGCCACGCTTTACGCGTCAGAAGGGTCTGACGGTTCCATCAGCTTTGATTTTGAATTCAATACAGATATCTATCAAAAACAGACAATTGAAAAATGGCTTTCTTATTTTACCCGTATTCTTACAAAAGTAATTGAAAACCAAGCGATATCGCTTGGTGACATTCACGTACTGGATGATGCTGAAACAAATCGCGTCATTTATCAGTTTAATCAGACGAAAAGCGATTACCCAAGACACGAAACCATCAGCCGTTTATTTGAGCGTCAGGCAAAAGAAACCCCCGATGCCCGGGCAGTTGTATATGATGGACAAATCTTGACATACCGTGAGCTGAACAAACGGGCTAACAGAATAGCGGCGGCTCTCCGATCAAATGGCGTCGGTCCGGAAAGCGTTGTCGCATTATTAACCGGCCGCACAACAGAGCTTGCTTCCGGAATCCTCGGAATATTAAAAGCGGGAGGCGCCTACTTGCCTATTGGTGACGATGTGCCGCGGGAACGGGCTGAATGGATGCTTAAAGACTGTAAAGCTGATATTCTTCTCCAATCTGATAAACTTGACGGTCTGCCGCTTTCAGGAAAACGTTTATTCATAGAGGATATTCAAACAAAGGCCGGCTTGAGTTCGGAAAATCCCGAACCGCTCGGCGGACCTGAATCATTGGCCTACATGATTTATACGTCCGGGTCAACAGGTGCGCCAAAAGGCGTCATGATTGAACAGCGAAGCGTGATCCGCCTTGTGAAAAACAGCAATTATATCGATTTTACGCCGGAAGACAGACTGTTGTTTACTTCATCATTAGGATTTGACGTTACGACATTTGAAATATTCGGTCCGCTTTTAAACGGCGCTTCTTTATATGTAAGTGACCAGGAAACCTATCTCGACTCTGATGTTCTGGAAACATTTATACAGCAAAACGGCATTACGACACTGTGGCTGACATCGTCTTTGTTCAATCATCTATCAGAACAAAATGAACACGTGTTTTCCGGATTATCCCGATTGATTATTGGCGGGGAAGCACTGTCCCCAAGTCATGTAAACCGGGTTCGGAAAACGCTGCCGCATCTTTCAATATGGAATGGATACGGACCGACTGAAAACACGACGTTCTCGACTTGCTTTTTGATTGAACAATCATACGATCATTCAATCCCGATCGGCCGCCCTGTCGGAAATTCAACTGCTTATATCATAAACAGCAGGGGAACACCGCAGCCGATCGGCGTCATCGGCGAATTATGCACGGGCGGAGATGGTGTGGCAAGAGGATATTTCGGCCGCCCTGAGCTGACGGAAGAAAAATTTGTCCCTAATCCTTTTGTTCCCGGAGAACGGATGTACCGCACCGGAGATTTAGCCCGCTGGCTGCCGGACGGAACGATCGAATATGCCGGGCGGATGGATGATCAAGTGAAGATCCGCGGTTATCGGGTCGAGCTGGGAGAGATTGAAGCCGCACTGAGGAGCCTGGACGGCGTGAAAGAAGCCGCCGTGTCAGTCAGAACCGGGCAGTCCGGCAATAAAGAACTGATCGCATATATGAGTCTGCAGGCGGACATGGATACAGAAAAAGTGCGTTCTTCACTGTCTAAGCAACTGCCGAATTACATGGTTCCGGCCTATATAATGGAACTTGAGAAGCTGCCGCTTACGCCGAACGGTAAATTGGATCGGAAAAATCTGCCCGAACCGGAGCTCGCGCTTCAAACCGCGTACACAGCTCCCCGCAATGAGCTTGAAGAACAGCTTTCCGTGATCTGGCAGGAAGTGCTCGGCACAAAACAAGTCGGGATTGAGGACTCATTTTTTGAGTTGGGCGGCGATTCAATCAAAGCGCTGCAAGTTTCCGCACGGCTCGGACGCTATGGGTGGAAAATGACGGCAAGCGACTTATTCCGGCATCCGTCCATTAAGGAGCTCGCGCCGCTTATCCGGAAAGCGGAAAGAGTCATCGATCAGCGGCCGGTGGAAGGAGACATACCTTGGACACCCGTCCAGCACTGGTTTTTATCACAGCGGATGGAAAACAGAAATCATTTCAATCAGTCCGTCATGATGTTCAGCTCTGACGCATTGCATAAACAGCCGCTCAAAGAAGCCTTAGAGCATCTTGTCATTCATCATGATGCACTCCGGATCACCGTCAGTGCAGAAAACGAAAGTTTCAGACAAATCAATCACGGTATTCAAAAAGATGAACTGTACACCTTGGACATTTGGGATCTGTCTGAGACAGATACTTGGGAAAGAGAAATAGAAACTGAAGTGGCTGCGCTCCAACAGCGGATGGATATTGAAAAAGGGCCGTTATTAAAAGCCGGCTGGTTCAAAACCCGGTCCGGGGATTATTTATTCATCACCGTACATCACCTGGCAGTTGACGGAGTGTCATGGCGTATTTTGCTGGAGGATTTATCTGCCGCTTACACTCAAGCCGTAAAAGGTCAGCCGGTCCAGCTTCCGCCAAAGACCGATTCGTTTAAGCAATACGCTGAAAGGCTTTCAGAATACGCAAAAAGCAGCAAGCTGATGCGTGAAGAGGAATATTGGCGTTTTATTGAAGAAGAAACAGCCGCCGAACTTCCTTATGAAAAACCGCAGCATCAGACGGGAGCCGACAGCATTCGGCAAACGGTAAGCTTTACGCTTACAGAAGAAGAAACGTCCGTTTTGCTTCAGCAGGTCAACCGGGCCTACCATACCGATACGCAAGATATTCTTCTGACTGCCGCAGCTTTGGCTTTACGGGACTGGACAGGGGGCGGCAGACTGCGCATCGCGATGGAAGGGCACGGGAGAGAGCACATCATGCCGGAGCTCGACATCAGCCGCACCGTAGGCTGGTTTACCTCCATGTATCCGGTGCTCATTGACTTGAACACAGCAGGCGCTGAGCTTGGAACGGCGGTAAAAACGGTCAAAGACACACTCGGAAGAATACCGGATAAAGGAATAGGCTACGGCATTTTAAAATACATGACACCGCCTGAACAAAAAACAATCCGCTTCAGACAAGCGCCTGAAATCAGCTTTAACTATTTAGGGCAATTCAATGATACAGAAGATCAGCACACGTTCAGTCTGTCCGGTCTTGCAAGCGGGCACGACATCACGCCGACATGGCAGCGGGAACAAGCGGTGGAAATGAGCGCGATGGCCGCACAAAACAAACTTCACTTCAGTTTGAGCTATCCGCCGAGCCGCTTCCGCAAAGAAACGATGGAACAGCTGCTGCAAACTTTACAGCAATATTTGCGTGATATTATGGCGCACTGCACCGGCAAAGAGGAAGCAGAAAAAACCGTTAGTGATTTTAGCAGCAAAACGTTAACATCTGATGATTTGGACAGCATAGCGAGTTTTGTCGAGGAACTGTAGAAAAAGGCGACGGGGAGATTATAACATGACAAAAAAGAATGCAATTCAGGATATTTATCCGCTGTCTTATATGCAGGAAGGAATGCTTTTTCATTCCCTCCTGCAAAAGGAATCACAGGCTTACGCCGAGCAGGCCTCCTTTTCAATAACGGGGAAGGTTGACACCCGCGTGTTTGAAGAGAGCGTTCATGCCCTTTTCGAAAGACATGATATTTTCAGAACGATCTTTATCAGCCAGAACGTGTCAGTGCCGCAGCAGGTCGTATTAAAAGAGCGGAACGTCAGCATCATTGAGAAAAATCTCACCAATTTAAACAAGGCTGATCAAATCAAGCATATTGAAGAAGCCAAACGAAGAGACCGTAAGAAAGGGTTTCATCTGCAAAAAGACATGCTGATGCGGGTGACGCTGCTTCAAACCGGTGAATGTGAATATACGTGCATATGGAGTTTCCATCACATCATTATGGATGGCTGGTGTCTCGGAATCGTGCTGAAAGAGTTCTTCCAGATATACGCCTCGCGGCTCCGCCGGACACCGTTAACGCTTGAGCCCGCTGTGCCGTACGGGACCTACATCAAGTGGCTGATGGAGCAAGATAAAGAAAAAGCCGCTTCGTACTGGGAGCGGTACCTTGAAGGCTTTGAGCAGCAGACTGTACTGCCGAAGCAGAAAAAAGCCGGCGAAAGCAGACAAGAGGAAGTGACGTTTTCCTTTTCAAAAGAGGACACGGCTAAACTGAAAGAGCTGGCCGTAAAAGAAGAGGTCACGCTGAGCACCATTTTCCACACGCTCTGGGGCATTTTGCTCCAGGCGTATAACCAGACAGAAGATGCGGTTTTTGGTTCTGTCATTTCCGGAAGGCCGTCTGAAATCGAAGGCATCGAGCGAATGATCGGCCTGTTTATTAATACCGTGCCTGTCCGGATCAGCGGGGCAAACATCCCGTTTCAAAAGCTGATCAAAAACGTGCAAAAGGACGCTTTGAAAGGACAGGCATACAGCTATCATCCGCTTTATGACATACAGGCGAATTCACAGGTAAAACAAGGCTTAATTGATCATATTCTTGTCTTTGAGAATTATCCGGTTGAACAGGAGCTTGATGTGCTGAACAGCAAGGGGGACACGAAAGACCTTTTTCACATCCATGATTTCAGCATGGAAGACGAAACCAACTACAGTTTTTACCTGATGGTGGCGCCGGGTGACGAGATTCATTTGAAAATGAGATACGATTCAAGCGTGTATGACCGCCAATTTATTGAAAATATCAAAGGCCATTTGGCACATATCGTCTCCCAAGTTCTCGACAAACCGGACATCACGCCGGACAAGCTTGCAATCATCACTCCAGGGGAAAAAGCGCAGCTGCTTGCGCCGATTTCTGAAGAGACCGAAAAGCCTGAATATGACACGGTTCATGCGATGTTTGAACGGCAGGCCGCAAAAACGCCGGATCAAATCGCGATTCGGTATGAAGGCGAGTCAGTAACGTACAAAGAGCTGAACGAATCGGCTAATAAGCTGGCCCGCCTGCTGCAAAAGCGCGGATTAAAGCGGGAGGAACCGGTAGGCGTCATGCTCGGCCGTTCCCCTTCTTTAGCGGCGGCCGTTCTCGGTATTTTAAAAGCGGGCGGCGCCTTTGTCCCGATAGATCCGGGCAGTCCAAAGGAGCGTATTCGATATGTCATTGAAAACAGCGGCTGCGTCCATGTTGTAACAGAGCGGCATCAGTCAGTGCCCGCGGAACAAACGCTGCAGGTTACATACATAGAAGACGCCGGGACGGAAGCGGACGGAAGCAATGTGCAATCCATTAATACGGCCGATGACCTTCTTTATATGATTTATACATCAGGAACGACAGGGAAACCGAAGGGTGTGCTGCTCGAACATAAAAATATGGCCAACCTGCTTTCTCACCAATTGACGAACACAGACATTGATTTTTGCACAAATGTGCTGCAGTACGCATCTGTGGCGTTTGACGTCTGCTATCAGGAGTTATTTTCAGTACTCTTGAGCGGCGGCACCCTTTGTATCGTGCCCGAATCAATCAAACGAGACGTTTCTCAGCTGTTTTCGTTTATTGATCAGCACAACACGGAAGTTGTGTTTTTCCCGACTGCGTTTGTCAAAATGCTTTTCAATGAAGAAGGTTATGCACAGTCTTTTCCCCGCTGTGTGAAGCATGTCATTACAGCCGGGGAGCAGCTGACCGTTTCGCGTTTGTTCAGGCAGACGCTCCGTTTACACGGTATGCACCTGCATAATCATTACGGCCCGTCAGAAACTCATGTGGTTTCAACGTATACGATTTCTGCGGGAGATGACATACCTGAACATCCGCCGATCGGGAAACCGATCCATCATAACAAGATGTATATTTTCAGCAAAAATAGGCAGCTTCAGCCTCTCGGAATTGCGGGAGAATTGTATATTTCCGGGGCGAATACAGGAAGAGGCTATGTGAACAATCCGGCGCTGACCGAAGAGAAATTTTTGCCGGATCCGTTCAGAACGGACGCCGTCATGTACCGGACCGGAGATTTGGCAAGACTGCGTGCGGACGGCCAAATTGAATACATCGGCCGGACAGATGATCAAGTGAAGATCAGAGGGTACCGGATTGAACCGAAGGAAATTGAAACCGTCCTGGCAAATCATCATGCCGTGAAAGAAGCTGCTGTTCTGATTCAAACGAATGAGTCGGGCGAAAATGAATTATGCGCCTACTGCAGCGTCTCACAAGCGACTGATCCTTCTAAGCTGCGAAGTGATTTGGCGAAAGAGCTGCCTGATTATATGATTCCGGTCAAATGGGCTTTTGTTGACTCGATTCCGCTCACTGCGAACGGAAAAGTCGATCAGCGGGCCCTTCCGGAAGCTTCGGCGTACGCAGCGGGCCGTCAATATACAGCTCCCCGGAATGTGACGGAGCTGAAGCTTACCCGCATATGGGAAGAAGTGCTTCAAAGCGGCCCGATCGGCGTTCACGATCACTTTTTCGAGCTTGGCGGCCATTCATTAAAGGCGACGGCACTCGTTGCAAAAATAGCTAAAGAGTGCAGTGTGCAAATCCCGCTGAGCGATGTCTTCAGCCATCCGACTGTAGAAGAACTTGCCAAAATCATCAGTGAAGCAGAAGAGAACCCGTTCGCATCCATAGAAAAGACAGAAATGAAAGAAACATATCCTGTCTCATCCGCCCAAAAACGGATGTACGTCCTTCACCAGCTTGAAAATGGCGGTGTCAGCTATAACATTCCAGCCGTTTTAGAGGGGAAGGGGCCGTTTGACCGAGACAGGATGGAAGCCGTGTTCAAGGAACTGATCCGGCGGCACGAACCGCTCAGAACATCCTTTGAAGAAAAAAACGGCCTGCCCGTGCAGAGGATTCATGACGACGTGCCGTTTGCATTTACAAAAGAACAATCAGCCGAAGCGTTTATCCGGCCGTTCGATCTCGGCAAAGCGCCCCTTTTCCGGGCGGGATTTGTCCAAATAGAAAAAGACCGGCATCTGCTTTTAGCTGACATGCATCATATTATTTCAGACGGCGTATCCGTCAATCTTTTGATACGTGAATTCAGTGAGCTGTATGCTGAGAGAAGTCTGCCGCCGTTACGGATTCAATACAAAGATTATGCCGTCTGGCAGCAATCATTTATGGCGGGCGCCGCATATCGGAAACAAGAGGAGTACTGGCTGAACCGGCTTGCCGGTGAGATTCCCGTGCTTGAATTGCCGGCTGATAAGCCGCGTCCCCCGGTGCGGAGCTTTTCCGGTGACCGGGTGTCATTTGTCATCAATGAAAAACATACAGCACAGTTGAAAAAGCTGGCGAAAGAAAACAAATGCACACTGTATATGACGCTGCTTGGTGTGTACACGGTTCTGTTAGCCCGTTTAAGCGGACAGGAAGATATGATTGTCGGGTCTCCGATTGCAGGAAGGCCTCATGCCGACCTTGACGCCGTTCTGGGCATGTTTGTCAATACGCTTGCTTTCAGGACGCGTCCCGACGGAAGCATGACATTCAAAGAATATTTAAAGGAAATTCGCCAAACAGCGCTTGAGGCTTACGAACATCAGGATTACCCGTTAGAAGAGCTCGTCGATAAGCTCGGTGTGCCGCGGGACATGTCCCGAAATCCGCTGTTTGACACAACATTTGCGCTGCAAAATATGGAACAGCAGAAGCTTAGGGCAGCCGGACTGGAACTGCAGCCGGCAGACGTCAGCCTGCCGATTTCTAAATTTGACTTATCGCTGTACATCTCTGAAAACGCCGGTGAATTATACTGCCAGTTTGAATACAGCACCGATTTGTTTAAGAGAAAAACGATTCAAAAATGGGCCGCATTTTTTACGACACTTGCCGAAAACGCCGCGGCTGATCCGGGCTTGGAATTAGACGATATTTCTGTTTTGACAGAAAAAGAAGAAGCGTCTCTGCTTCAAGATTTCAGCCCCTTGCAGAAAACAGCGTTTCCGCTTCATCAGTCTCTTCATGATCTGCTGGAACAGCAGGCGGAAAAAACGCCGGACCGTCCGGCAATTTTAACTGATGACATTTCGATTACGTATCAGGAACTGAACGAAAGGGCAAACGAGCTTGCGCATCAGCTGATCAAGCGCGGGATAAGGCTGGAGGATAAAACCGCCATTATGGGCCGGCGTTCTCCTGACATGATGATCGGCATTTACGCTGTCTTAAAGGCAGGCGGTGCATATCTGCCGATTGATCCGGATTACCCGGAAGAGCGGATTCGCTTTTTACTGAAAGACAGCGGCGTGAAATTCTTACTGGCAGAACCAGAACTTTTCGCACCAGATCTTTTTGAGGGAGAAACGATCTCTCTGAAAAGCGGACAAACAGGAAACCCTGAAGCTGCGGCCAACCCTAACGTTCCGGTAAAACCTGATTCATTGGCTTATATCATCTATACATCCGGTTCTACGGGACGCCCAAAAGGCGTGCAGGTTGAACATCGGTCAGCCGTAAACTTTTTATACTCGCTGCAAACGCGTTATGGATTAAGTGATTCTGACATCATTTTGCATAAAACATCATACTCTTTCGACGCTTCGATTTGGGAGCTGTTTTGGTGGCCGATCGCGGGAGCTTCTGTTTTCCTCCTTCCGCAAGGCGGCGAGAAAGACCCTGAAATGATACTGAACGCATTGGAGAATAACCGCATAACGGCGGCTCATTTTGTGCCATCCATGCTTCATGCTTTCTTGGAATATATAAATTCCAGAAAACAGCCGATCAAAAAAACCTGCTTAAAAAGGGTTTTTGCCGGCGGCGAACAATTGGGCCCGCACCTGGTTTCCCGTTTTTATGACCTTCTTGCGGGAACGGAATTGACAAATTCCTACGGTCCGACGGAAGCGACAGTAGAAGCGGCGTACTTTGATTTGCCGCAAGGAAAAGAATTTCACAATGTTCCGATCGGCATTTCCGGGCATAACATGCGGCTGTATATTTTAAATCAAAAGAAACAGCTTCTGCCGCCGGGCTGTATCGGAGAGCTGTACATCGCGGGGACAGGGGTGGCCCGGGGCTATCTGAACCGGCCTGAGCTGACGGAGGAGCGTTTTCTCGATGATCCGTTTTATCCGGGAGAGCGCATGTATCAGACGGGCGATATCGCATGCTGGACAGAAGAGGGCCTAGTCGAATGGCTCGGACGTTCAGACGGACAGGTGAAAGTCCGCGGCTACCGGATTGAACCGGGAGAGATCGAAGCGGCGATCCGGCGCATCGACGGTATTCGTGAGGCGGCAGTCACCGCCCGGACCGAACACGGCGAAACCGCGCTTTACGCCTATATCGAAGGACGGGAAAGCGATGACGTGCGGGCGGAGCTTGCGACACGCCTTCCGGCCTACATGATGCCGGCTCAGTTTATAGAGATGAGCGAATGGCCGGTCACGCCGAGCGGAAAGCTTGACCGCCGCGCGCTTCCGGCTCCCGGCGGAGCGGCAGACAGACAGGCGTACACCGCCCCGCGGAACGTCACGGAAATGAAGCTTTGCGCCCTTTGGGAAGAGGTGCTGAAAAACGGCCCCGTCGGCATCCGGGATCACTTTTTTGAGCGGGGCGGCCATTCGTTAAAAGCGACGGCTCTCGTCTCCCGCATCGCCAAAGAGTTCGGTGTTCAGGTGCCGTTACAGGACATCTTCGCCCGGCCGACGGTGGAAGAGCTCGCTTCGGTTATTCAGGACTTGGAAGAGAGCCCGTATGAAGCGATTCAGCCTGCGCAAACACAGGACACCTACCCGGTGTCTTCGGCGCAGAAACGGATGTATGTGCTCCAACAGCTTGAAGACGGCGGTGTCGGCTACAATATGCCGGCTGTGCTGGAACTGACGGGCCCGCTTGACCGCGGCCGGCTGGAGGAGACGTTCCGGCAGCTTGTGGAGCGGCATGAGTCGCTTAGAACGTCCTTTGAAACGGGGCCTGACGGCGAACCGGTGCAGCGCATCCATGACAGCGTACCGTTTCAGCTGGATGAGGCCGAGTCAGCTGACGCATTCGTCCGGCCGTTTTGTCTGGAGGAAGCGCCGCTCTTCCGTGCGGCTCTCGTGAAAGAATCAGACGAACGCCATCTATTATTAACGGATATGCATCATATTATTTCTGACGGTGTGTCCGTCAACACCTTGATAAAAGAATTCGGCGAGCTGTACGCAGGCCGTTCGCTTGCGCCGATGCGCCTTCAATATAAAGACTATGCCGTCTGGCAGCGGTCGTTTCAGGAGAAAGAAGGGTACCAGAAACAGGAAGCGTATTGGCTGAAGCGGCTTGAAGGAGAACTTCCGGTGCTTGAGCTTCCGGCTGACAAGCCCCGTCCGGCTGTCAGAAGCTTTGCGGGCGGCAGCGTATCGTGCACGCTTGACGCTGAAACGGCATCCGGCCTTCACCGCATCGCCCGGGATCACGGCTCCACTTTGTATATGGTGCTTCTCGCCGCGTACAATACATTACTCGCGAGATTGAGCGGGCAGGAAGACATCATCGTCGGCTCGCCGATTGCCGGGCGCCCGCACAAAGACCTTGAACCGATTCTCGGCATGTTCGTCAACACGCTGGCCATCAGAACGGAGCCGAAAGGAGACAAACGGTTCACCGATTACTTGACGGAAGTCCGCCAGGCAGCGCTTGAAGCGTATGAGCATCAGGACTACCCGTTTGAAGAGCTGGTGGAACGGCTCGGGGTGCAGCGGGACACAAGCCGCAATCCGCTGTTTGACGCCATGCTTGTCGTCCAGAATATAGAGCATGAGGAACTGCTGTTGGACGGTTTGCATATTCAGAATGCGGACGTGTCCCGTCCGGTTTCCAAATTTGATGTCACTTTGCAGGCTTCTGAAGGCGGGGGACAGATTCATTTTCTGTTTGAATATGCGGCGTCTTTATTCCGGAAAGAAACGATGCAGCGCTGGGCTTCCCACTTTATGACGATGCTTGAACACATTGTCCGTGAACCGGAAACTTCTTTACAAGCGATCAGCATGCTGACTGCTCCGGAACGGAACCGGATTCTTTCGTACTTTAACGGCATGACGGATCAACAGCTGCCTGAAAAAACAGTTCATGAACTGTTCATCACCCAGGCGCGAAAAACACCTGATGCCGCGGCCCTTATCAGCGGGGAAACATTGATCACATACAAAGAATTAGATGACTGGTCGAATAAAATCGCCAGAGCCCTGCAAAAACGGCAGATCGGACCTGATGCAGCCGTCGGCATTGTGATACCAAGATCGCCGGAACAAGTAGCGGCAGTCTTCGGGGTGTGGAAAGCCGGAGGAGCCTACGTCCCGATAGATCCTGAATATCCGGAGGAACGCAAGCAATATATCATCTCAGACAGCGGCACAGCGCTTCTCCTTACCGCACACGGTGCGATAGAACAAGTGCCTGATCGTTTTAACGGTGAAGTGCTCGCACTGGAGGATATCCAAGAACAGGATGCTTCGCCGGTCCAGTCATTATCAGCACCGGAAGATTTGGCTTACATCATTTATACATCGGGAACGACAGGCAGGCCGAAAGGGGTTATGGTCGAACATCGATCCGTCAGCCAAACCCTTCAATGGCGGAGCGGATTTTATGATCTGAATGAGAAAGATACGATTCTTCAGCTCTTTTCATTTTCATTTGACGGGTTTGTAACAAGCATGTTCACACCGCTGATTTCCGGTGCGAAAGCGGCCGTTTTAGCCGAAGACGAAGCAAGAGATATTCTTGCTATTAAACACTATCTTGCATCTTACCGCATCACTCACATGATCATTGTTCCCGTACTGTACCGTACACTGCTTGACGTACTGGAGCCGGGGGATGCAGAGTCTCTCAGAATTGTCACATTAGCCGGAGAAGCTGTCGACCAAAACATTATCAGCCGCAGTTTATCAGTTTGTCCACACACGGAGCTTGCCAATGAGTACGGCCCGACGGAAAACAGCGTCGCCACTACAGCGGCAAGACATATAGAACAAAGTAAGAACATCACGATCGGCCGTCCGATTGAGCATTCACACGTTTATATTTTAAACGGAGATCATCCGCAGCCGATCGGCGTAACGGGAGAACTTTGCATTTCGGGTTCCGGCCTTGCAAGAGGGTACCGCAATCTTCCTAAGCAAACGGCCCAAGCCTTTGTCCAAGACCCGTTCCGGAAGAACCGGCGCATGTACCGCACGGGCGACCTGGCAAAATGGCTGCCGGACGGCACGCTGCAATATATCGGCCGAATGGACGAGCAAGTCAAAATCAGAGGCTACCGGGTGGAACTGAAAGAAATTGAATCCGCCTTAACAGGCATAAAAGGTGTCAAAGAAGCAGCCGTCACCGCTCTGCCCGCATCAGCAGGCCAAACGGAACTATGCGCTTATATCGTGACAGAAGAAGGAACAGAAAGTGAAACCGTGCAGCAGGCGCTCAGAAATGAAATGCCCGCTTATATGGTGCCGGCGTTCTTTGAAACACTTGAAGCCCTGCCTGTCACACCGAACGGGAAGCTTGACCGCCGCGCGCTTCCTGAGCCGCAGAAAAAAGCGCACACCGGACGGGCATTTACCGAGCCTGAAAGCGACATGGAAAAAGAGCTTTCCGCGATTTGGAGCGAAGTGCTCGGGACTGAAAACATTGCCGCGGATCAATCATTTTTTGAACTGGGCGGCGATTCCATCAAAGCCCTGCAAGTATCAGCCCGATTACATCAGGCAGGAAAACAGATCGCCGTAAAAGATATTTTCAGCCGGCCGACAATTAGAGAGCTGGCGCCTTATGTCCGTACAGAGCGGCAGCCGGTCAGCCAAGCTCCTGCAGAAGGAGAAGTGAAGTGGTCGCCGGTTCACAAATGGTTCTTCACACAAGACATGAAGGAAGCAAACCATTTTAACCAGTCCGTCATGCTGACGAGAACAAATTCAATAGATGAAGAGGCCCTGAGGAAAACGTTAAAAGCCATTACCGTTCATCATGATGCCTTGCGCCTTGTCTGCAAAAAAGACGAAGAGAAAGGTCTTCTCCTCTTCAACAGACCGGCTGACCTCGCAGATGAGCAGCTTTACAGCCTGACCATTTTAGAAACGGAAGGCGATGAGCATGAGAAGGAACGTTTTGTAAAACGCCGCGTCGCAGAGCTTCAGAGAAACATGGATTTGGAGAACGGGCCGCTTGTACAGGCGGGGCTGTTCCGCTCCGAAGCAGAAGATTACTTGTTTCTGACGGTCCATCATCTCGCTGTCGACGGGATATCATGGCGGATTTTATTGGAAGACTTGGCTTCTGCTTATGAGCAGGCCGTCTCTGGACAGGAAATCAAACTCCCTCCGAAAACCATGTCATTCAAAACATATACGGAGCAGCTGGCCGATTATGCCGAAAGCAGACAGCTTCTTCAGCAGGCGGAGTATTGGCGGGAGATTGAACACTATGAAACAGAAAGTCTTCCTTACGAGCAGGCAGATTTATCTCAAACTCCTGCAAAAAAACGGAACACGGTATCCTTCACTCTGACAGAAAGTGAAACGGACGCCCTGTTGAAAGATGTGCACAGCGCCTACAATACGGATACGCAAGATGTGCTTTTGGCTTCCGCCGTGCTTGCCGTTCAAAAGTGGTCGCCGCGGCACGCGTTGAAAATCGCCCTTGAAGGACACGGACGCCAATCGGAGCAGGCAGGTGCGGACATCAGCAGGACGGTGGGGTGGTTCACTTCCATTTACCCGGTGCTTTTCCGGAGCGGAGTTTATGAACCTCATGAAGAATATGAAATTCGCACATTGAAAACCGTCAAAGACACATTGCGGCGCATTCCGGATAAAGGGAACGGATACGGCGTCCTCAAATATTTGACACCGCCGGAGCTTGCCGGGATGACTTTCGGGAAAGCACCGGAGATCAGCTTTAATTATCTCGGACAATTCGATGCGCCCGGCGGGAATCCGGCAGAAACGGAACAGCCTGACGCGTTTCAGTTTTCTCCTTTGGGAGGCGGAGATGATGTGACAGATACATGGAAACGGGAGCAGTCATTTGAAATCAGCGCGATTGCGGCAAAAGGCCGGATGACCGTCAGCATTTCCTATGAAACGGAGCGCTTCCGGCAAGATACGATCGAACGGCTGTCCGAAAGCTGCCGGTATTATCTCCTGAAACTGTCGGAACACTGCCTCAGCAAAACCGATACGGAGAAGACCGTCAGTGACTTTGATGATCGGGAGCTGACTGAGGAAGCATTGCAGGATATTGCCGACTTACTCAGCTTCCACTAAACCGAGCGGGAGGAACACATGGACAAAACGAAAAATATCCAAAACATTTATCCCCTCAGCCGAATGCAGGAAGGAATGCTTTTTCATTCCTTTCTGCAAAAGGAGGGGGCTGCATATATCGAGCAATCCGTCTTCACCATAAAAGGCCGGCTTCGTCCGGAATTGTTTGAGCAAAGCGTACAGTCTGTCATCAGCCGCCACGATATTTTCAGAACGGTTTTTTTACCTCATGTCGCTCAGCTGAACGGCCCCCGCCAAGTTGTGCTGCGTGAGCGGGAATTCCGGCTGCACCGCGAAGATCTTACACATTTGGACGAAGCGGGACAGAGCGCCTATTTACAGCGATTTAAGGAACGTGACCGCTTAAAAGGCTTTGACTTGCAAAAGGATATGCTGATGCGTGTTTCTTTGTTTAAAACGGCAGACGAGGAATATGTATGCGTCTGGAGCCACCATCACATCCTTATGGACGGCTGGTGCCTCGGCATCGTCCTTCAGGAATTCATGTATATGTACCGGGCGATTGAATCAGGCTCACCCGTCACACTGGCGCCCGCAAAGCCTTACAGCACTTATATTACATGGCTGACTGATCAGGACAAAGACGCGGCTTCTGAGTATTGGAAAGGATATTTAGCAGGCTGCGAGACACCCTCAGGACTCCCGAAAATATCGGCCCGTCCTCAGGAAAAAGGCTACCGTAAGAAAGAGCTGCTGTTTTCTTTAGATCAAAATCTGACAGACAGGCTGAAAACCATCGCCAAAGAAGAGGGCGCTACGCTCGCGGTTCTTATGCAGACTGTATGGGGCCTGATGCTGCAGAGCTACAACCGGACGGACGATGCCGTATTCGGCGCCGTCGTATCAGGGCGGCCTTCCGTCATTGACGGCGTGGAAAGCATGATCGGGCTGTTTATCAATACCGTGCCGGTACGCATTAAAACGGGTGATGAAAGCTTTAGAGAACTGCTGGGCCGCTGCCAGAAAGAAATGCTTGATTCAGAGGCGTTCAGCTATCATCCGCTTGCTGACATCCAATCTCAGACTGAGCTGAAACAGGATTTAATCGACCATATCATCGTGTTTGAAAATTATCCGATCCAGCAGCAGATGAAAGACGCGGAAAAGGAATCGGATGCACCGTTCCGGATCGGGAATGTCAACGTGTCGGAACAATCGGGCTACGATTTTAACCTCATCATAGCGCCCGGCGATGAGCTGCTCATCAAATTCAGCTACAATGCGAACGTTTATGACGAAGTATGGATAGAGAGCGTAAAAGGACACTTGGAAGAAGCTCTGCGCGGCGCCGCCTTCAATCCCGATGTCCCCGCTGATCGGCTTCCGATGCTCGGACAAAAGGAAAAATCAAGAATAATCGGCGAATTTAATGACACGAAAACAACTTATGAAAGAGACGAAAGCATCATCAGCCTGTTCAGCCGACAGGTGAAGAAAACCCCGGACCATCAAGCGCTTCACGCCGGCGGGCTGACGATGACATACCGGGAGCTCGATGAACGGTCAACTGCATTCGCCCGCACCCTGCTGGAAAACGGTTTGGCGCCAAAGGGAATTGCCGGGATTCTGGCCGAACGCTCACCGGAATTTATCATCGCTGTTCTCGCTGTATTGAAAGCGGGAGGGACGTACCTTCCTCTTGATGCAGAACTGCCAACCGACAGGATCGCCGATATGCTCACTGAGAGCGGAGCACAGCTGTTAACGGTGCAAAAAGGGATTGAGACTGACTTTGACTTTTCTCACATCATCTCTATCCCGGCTGCAGCTGAAAAACAAACCGCTGATGCGGGAAAACTGAATACCGATACAGCACCTGATGACCTTGCCTATATTATGTATACATCCGGTTCAACAGGAAAACCGAAGGGCGTGATGATTTCCAACCGAAACGTCGTATCGCTCGTGTCAAACAGCAATTATACGTCGGCCGGCATGTCGGACCGTCTCATTCTGACAGGGTCCATCGGTTTCGACGCAGTGACGTTTGAAATCTTCGGTGCGCTTTTGAACGGAGCATGCCTTCATGTGGTTGACCGCTCGACAATGCTTGCGCCTGAGAGGTTCGGCAATTATCTTTCATCCAACCGGATTACGATTTTGTTTTTGACGACAGCGCTCTTTAACCAGTTTGCCCAGGCAGATCCGGAGATGTTTTCTGGATTGCACACCTTATATGTCGGCGGAGAAGCATTGTCCCCGGCGCTTATCAATAAGGTCAGACACCGCTGTCCGAATCTCAGCCTTTATAACATATACGGACCGACGGAAAATACGACATTTTCTACCTTTTACGAAATCAGGCACGATTTTTCTCAGCCGATTCCAATCGGAAAACCGATCAGCAATTCAACTGCGTATATCATTGATAAAAATGGCGGACTTGCGCCGATCGGCGTGCCCGGTGAGCTTTGTGTCGGCGGTGACGGGGTTGCCAAAGGCTATTTAAACAGGCCTGACTTAACAAGTGAAGCATTTGTCAGCCACCCGGTTCATCCTGAAGAAAAGATCTACAAAACAGGCGACTTGGCACACTGGCTGCCTGATGGAAGCATCGGATACATCAGCCGTATCGACCGCCAATTCAAGATTCGCGGGAAGCGGATTGAGCCGGCCGAAATCGAAGCGCGCTTGACTGAAATTGATGGAATCAGGGAAGCGGCAGTCATCGTGTCAGATGAAGGACAAGAAGCAATCCTTTGTGCGTATTATACGGGCGCACATGTTGAAGAAAGAGCCATTCGATCCCTGTTGGCCAGGTCGCTTCCCGACTATATGATTCCTCAGTATGTGATGAAGCTTGACCGTATGCCGCTTACCGCAAACGGCAAAGTGGACCGCCGCGGGCTGCCTGCGCCGGAACGGAAAAAAACGTCATCAAAAGCCGTTCCGCCACGAAACTGGGTAGAGCGTGAGCTGATCGACATTTGGACGCCGATCCTCGGCTGCAGGGAGCTGGGCATACAAGATGACTTCTTTGAGCTGGGCGGCCATTCTTTGAAAGCATTGCAAGTGATTCATCAGCTGAAGACCAGGCAGCAGATGGATGTGCCGATTGAAATGATATTTGAATATCCGACAATTGAACAATTGGCTGAAAAGCTGTATTCAAACACACTGACAGAAGCTGCAGAGCAGCATATCAGCAGACTGAACCAGCCGAAAGGCCGAAATCTTTTCTGTTTTCCGCCTATCTCAGGTTTCGGGATTTTCTTTAAAGATCTTGCGGCGGCATTAAACGAACGGGCTGCTGTGTACGGTTTTAACTTTATTGAAGAAGACAACAGAATGGAACAATACATTGATAAAATGCTGGAAATCCAGCCGGAAGGCCCTTATATTCTCTTCGGATATTCGGCAGGCGGCAATACGGCATTCGAGGCGGCAAAAGCGATGGAAAAGCGCGGCTTAGAAATCAGCGACGTCATTATCGCAGACGCGTACAGAAAGCTTGACACATTTCCGCCGCAGCCAACAAACGCAACAGCGGAAAATGTCCCGGAAGCCGTCAGGGAAGCGGTCATCCGAAAAACAGAGCGCTATCAAACGTACTGGGCGGAACTGATAAATGACGGCCAAATCGCGGCAAACCTCCATTTTATCGAGGCCGGCATAAAGGAAGAGCCCAGTGATAAGACCGAGCCGATGAAATGGGAAGGCGCCACAACGGGACTCTATCAGGAATATCAAGGCGAGGGCGCCCATAAAGATATGTTTGAACCCGCCTTTGCACAGCAAAATGCTGAGGTCATACTCGACATCATTGCAAACAGCGGAAGACGCTTGGCGCGGAATCTGTAACATCCGGCAGAATGGTTCAGGATGACAGAGGGCAAGATAGGGGAATCAAACCAGTTTTTTTGGAGGCTTTGACATGACGAACCTATCTTGGCTTACGTATGTAATGATTATTCTTGCCAGCTACCGGCTGACCCATTTGATCGTATTTGATAAGATTACGGAATTCATAAGAAAACCCTTTATAAAGCAAGAAAAAACCGTCGATCAAAACGGGCGCGCCGTCCAAAAAAAAGTTCCTTCCTCCGCATTCGGTTATATGCTGCAATGTTATTGGTGTGCGGGCGTCTGGTGCGCCTTATTGATCGGCATCTGCTACTTGGTCTGGCCCCGCTATGCACATCCGGTTATTTTCATTTTGTCCATCGCCGGAGCGCAGGCCATTCTTGAAACGTGTGTCGGCGTCGGAACGAAGGTCATTGACGTGCTCGCCGCCATGAAACATAAAAAGTCCTGAAGCGTTTTGATTCGCTTTAGGACTTTTTTCTTTCCCTTTTAGGCTGAGAGGAGCAAAGCAGGCTTTCTGATTCACCGCCCGGAATGCTTCGGAATACCGTAAAGCAGAGAGGGGGAAAAACATGAAAAGCTGCCGTTTTAGCATGATATGGTTTTTGGCCGTTGTACTGACAGCCGGCATCTTTACATTCTCAGCATCCGCACAAGCAAGCGGCACTCAGCCGGAGAGAGAAATGAGAGCCGTATGGATCGCGTCTGTCACCAATATCGACTGGCCCTCTAAAAAAGGGCTGTCACCGGAAGAGCAAAAAAGAGAATACAGCAAGCTGCTGGATGACGTTCAGGAGATGGGGATGAACGCCGTTATCGTCCAAATTAAGCCTGCGGCTGATGCTTTTTATCCATCAGATTACGGGCCTTGGTCAGAGTATCTGACAGGAACACAAGGCAAAAATCCCGGCTACGATCCGCTTGCTTTTTTAGTTGAAGAGACACATAAACGGAATCTTGAATTTCACGCTTGGTTCAATCCTTACCGGATCACGATGAATCACACAAATTTGAATGCGCTTTCAGATGATCATCCCGCTCGTTCGCATCCGGACTGGGTCGCTGCATACGGAAAACAGCTGTACTATAATCCGGGCATTCCGGAAGTAAGACAATTTATAACGGATGGAATCAAAGAGGTGGTCAGCCGTTATGACATTGATGCGGTTCATATGGATGATTATTTTTATCCTTATAAAATTGCCGGACAGGAATTCCCCGATCAGGCGGAATACGAACGGTACGGAAAAGCTCACTTTGCATCAGTTGATGACTGGCGCAGGGATAACGTCAACCGGCTTGTAAAAGAAATCAACCAAACCATCAAACGAGAAAAACCTTATGTCAAATTCGGTATCAGCCCGTTCGGCGTATGGAGAAATGCCGCAGATGACCCGACAGGCTCCGAAACGGCCGCAGGGGTGCGGAACTATGATGATTTATATGCTGATACGAGAGAATGGATCCAAAAAGGATACATTGATTACATCGCACCGCAAATTTACTGGAGCATCGGATTTAAAGCGGCGGCATATGACGTCTTAGCGGATTGGTGGGGAAAAGAAGTGAACAATCGGCCGGTGCATTTATATATCGGGCAGGCAGCTTATAAAATCAACAACAACGCTGATCCGGCCTGGGCCGACCCGGGGGAATACGGAAGACAGATTGCTCTTAACAGGGGATCAGCTTGGATTAAAGGCAGCATGCATTTCAGTTTAAAGGATTTAAACCGTAATCCGCTCGATGTAAAAAACCGTTTGATCAAAGACATGTACAGCCGGCCCGCATTAATTCCGGAGATGCCTTGGCTCGGACATTCCGCTTTAAAAAAACCGGCTGTCAAACGGGCGGAGAAGAACGCTTCAGGCCATACACTCTATATCGAAGATGCGAAATCCAACGGTAAAAAAACGGCTTATTACGCCATTTACCGCGCAGAAAAGGGAAAGCAGCCTTATTTAGTGGATACAGTCAGAAAAACATCGTCACGGACGCAGACATTTTCAGATACTGATATTCGGGCGAAAGGAGCCTGCACCTATACCGTTACTTCCGTTGACAGGCTTCACCATGAGAGCCGTCCCTCCGCAAAACGGACAATTAAATAGCCATTATTAATAAAACTGACAGTTGCGGCGCTGTCAGTTTTTTTGTAGCGGATGAGTCCGAATGTTCAGACTTTATTTGGATGGAATGAATAAAGACCCCCATTAATAAAATGTAGAAAGCAGCAGAAGGAGGAAGGTTAATGAATTTTCAACTGACAAAAGAACAGCAGATGGTGCGCGAAATGGTCAGAGATTTCGCCAAAAATGAAATTGCCCCGAAAGCCCATGAGGTTGATCAATCAGCCGTCTTCCCGATAGACACATTTAAAAAAATAGGCGAACTCGGGCTGCTCGGAATTCCGTTTCCGGAAGAATACGGCGGGGCGGGCGGTGACACCATTTCATATGCAGCAGCGGTCGAAGAAATCGGAAAAGCCTGCGGCAGCACGGGGCTGAGCTACGCGGCGGCCGTGTCACTCGGTGCAAGCCCATTATACTATTTCGGTACTGAACAGCAAAAGCAAGAACATCTTATTCCGCTTGCTTCGGGAAAAGCGCTCGGATCATTCGGGCTGACAGAGCCGAATGCAGGTTCCGATGCCGGCGGAACCCAGACAAAAGCCGAGAAAAAGGGCGATGACTATGTGATAAACGGAGAGAAATGCTGGATCACAAACGCAAATTACGCCCGCACGGTCATTGTCACCGCCGTTACGGGAAAGAACTCCGCCGGAAAACCGATCATTTCAGCTCTCATCGTCCCGACAGACACACCGGGATTTACGATCACAAATCCGTACGACAAGATGGGTGTGAGAGGGTCGGATACGGCCGAGCTTGTGCTGGAGGATGTCAGGGTGCCTGCCGATAACCTGCTCGGTGATCCTGAAAAAGGTTTTAAACAATTTTTATATACATTAGACGGCGGGCGGATCTCGATTGCGGCACTGGCTGTCGGTATCGCTCAAGGCGCACTGGAGGCGTCGCTGTCATATGCGAAGGAACGCAAGCAGTTCGGCAGTCCGATATCGTCATTTCAAGCCATTCAATTTAAGCTGGCCGATATGGCGATGGAAATTGACCTTGCCAGACAGATGGTGCTTAAAGCGGCATGGCTGAAGGATCAAAACCTGCCATTTACGAAAGAAGCTGCATTCGCCAAGCTTTATGCTTCAGAAATGGCCGTCAGAACATGTCTTCAGGCCATCCAAATTCATGGCGGTTCCGGTTATATGAAGGAATGCGGTGTTGAGCGCATGCTTCGTGACGCAAAGCTGATGGAGATTGGCGAAGGAACGTCAGAAATTCAAAGAATGGTCATCGCAAGACAGCTTTTGAAGTGAAATGAAAACGTTTACTAAGACAGAGATGGAAGGGGGGCAGGTCATATGGCTGAACTTATCCATTTAACAGCCGGAAAGCTGCTTGAGCGGACCGCGAAGCTTTTTCCGGATCGTGAAGCGGTTGTTTACCCTGAGCGCGGCCTTCGTTATACGTATGCCGAGTTTGACCGGTTATGCCGGCAAACCGCAAAAGGGCTGTTGAAGCTGGGAGTTGAAAAAGGAGATCATGTGGCCATATGGGCATCCAACATTCCGGAATGGCTCGCGGCGCAATTTGCAACAGCGAAAATCGGCGCCGTTCTGGTCACCATTAATACCAATTTTCAAATCGCAGAGCTCGATTACCTGCTGGCACATTCAGACGTCTCGGCCCTGATAATCATGGATTCCTACCGGCAGACATCTTATGTTGAAATCGTGAATAAGCTGATTCCGGAGCTGAAAACTTGTAAGCGCGGCAGGCTGCGTTCGAAACGTTATCCATTTTTACGGACGGTGTTATATATCGGTGATAAAAGCCCGCCCGGGATGCACCGTTGGGATTCATTGCTGGATAATGCCGAGTCTGTAACGGATGCAGCGCTTGACGGAAGGATGGACAGCCTGAAAAAGGATGATTGCATTCATATGCAATATACATCAGGTACGACCGGATTTCCGAAAGGCGTCATGCTCTCACATTTTAATATCGTAAATAACGCGGCCAATATCGCAGAATGCATGAAGCTTACTTCATGTGACCGTTTATGTATTCCCGTGCCGTTTTTCCACTGCTTTGGGTGCGTGCTCGGCGTGCTGGCATGTGTTTCCGCGGGTGCGGCGATGATTCCGATCGAACAGTTTTCTCCGCCGGCCGTTCTGAAAACGGTGGAGCAAGAAGCCTGCACCGCTCTGCACGGTGTACCGACGATGTTTATCGCCCTCCTAAATGACAGCCGTTTTTCTGAATATGATCTTTCCCACGTCCGAACCGGGATTATGGCAGGCTCGCCATGCCCGGCGGAAGTCATGAGAGAAGTGATCGGCAAAATGGGGATGACCGGCATTACAATTGCCTACGGACAGACCGAAGCATCACCTGTCATTACGCAGACAAGAACGGATGATCCGTTTGAAAGAAGAGTGGAAACAGCGGGGCGCGCGCTTCCCCATATCGAAGTCAGAATCGTTCGGCCCGGAACATCCCAAGAAGCCGCCAGGGGCGAACAAGGAGAGCTCTGCACCCGCGGATATCATGTCATGAAAGGCTATTATAAAAATCAAGAAGCGACCGAAGAAGCGATAGACAAAGACGGCTGGCTGCATACCGGTGATTTGGCGGTCATGGACGAGGACGGATACTGCAAAATCACGGGCCGTCTGAAAGACATGCTGATCAGGGGCGGCGAAAATATCTATCCGCGCGAGATTGAGGAAATGTTATATCGGCATCCCGCGGTAGCAGACGTTCAGGTCGTCGGCGTGCCTGATCCGAAATACGGAGAAGAGGCCGCGGCATGGGTCAGGCTCAAAGACGGACAAACCGCTTCCGCAGAAGACATCAGAACCTTTTGCAAAGAACATATCGCCCGCTATAAAGTCCCCAGGTATGTTTTGTTTACAGATGAATATCCAATGACAGCCTCAGGAAAAATTCAGAAATTCAAGCTGCGGGAAAAAACGATTGAAGAGCTCAAGTTAACTTAATGAAAAAGGAGTGCTTCACATTTGTTTAAAAAAGTCCTGATTGCCAACAGAGGAGAAATCGCCTTACGAATTATCCGCACCTGCAAACGTCTCGGCATCCCCTCGGCAGCTGTGTATTCAGAAGCCGACCGGGACGCGCTGCACGTAAAAGCGGCTGATGAGGCCTATCCGATCGGTAAATCGAGAGTAAATGAAAGCTATTTACATATCGACAGAATCATAGAAGCCGCCAAATCCGCCGGAGCGGACGCCATTCATCCGGGCTACGGGCTGCTGTCAGAAAACAGCCTGTTCGCCGAACGCTGCCAGAAGGAACAAATCACATTTATCGGTCCGCCCGGTGATATCATCGCCAAGATGGGCAGCAAGATTGAAGCCCGAAAAACGATGCAAAAAGCAAAGGTCCCGATCGTTCCCGGTGTTTCAGAGCCATTGCCCGATGTTCACTCCGCCTTAGCCGAAGCCCGTGCCATCGGTTTTCCGGTCATGCTGAAAGCGTCCGCAGGAGGAGGCGGAATCGGCATGCAGATCGTACAGTCAGAAGAAGAGCTGGCCAAAGCGTTTGAAGGCAATCAAAAGCGGGCCGCCTCCTTTTTTGGAGACGGCGCAATGTATATGGAAAAGGTCATTGAAAATGCCCGTCATATTGAAATTCAGATACTCGCAGATTCTTTCGGCAACACCGTTCATCTGTTTGAACGTGACTGTTCAGTCCAAAGGCGCCACCAAAAAGTGATAGAAGAAGCGCCGTCGCCGTTTGTTGACGATGAATTAAGACAAAGACTCGGTGAAACCGCCGTTAAAGCCGCTAAATCGATCGGCTACCAAAATGCAGGCACAATAGAATTTCTCGTCGACCAAAAGAAACAAATCTATTTTTTAGAGATGAACACAAGACTGCAAGTGGAGCATCCGGTGACAGAAGAAATTACAGGACTGGATCTTGTGGAAGAACAGCTGAAAATTGCCGCTGGGCAGGCGCTGCCTTTCTCGCAGAAAGATATCAACCACCGCGGTCATGCGATAGAAGTGCGGATCTATGCGGAAGATCCGGTCACCTTTTACCCGTCACCCGGTACCATCTCGTCTTTTTCCGTTTTAAGACACCCGTCAGTGCGACACGAATGCGCCGTCGAAAAGGGAAGCGTCATTTCTCCGTTTTACGATCCGATGATTGCCAAAATGGTCGTCACGGCGAATACGAGAAAACAAGCCATTGAACAACTGAAAACCGCCCTTGGCGAATATCATGTAGAAGGGATTAAAACCAACATTCCGCTGCTGACAAAAATTGCTCATTCAGAAGTGTTTGAAAAGGGCGAGGCAACAACCGGTTTTTTACAAACAATGAACGAGGGGGCGTCCAAATGAGCGTCATAAAAATTCAAATGGCGGGAAACCTGTGGAAAATTCATGTGAAGCCGGGTGATGTCATTGAAGAAGGACAGGAAGTGGCCATCTTGGAATCTATGAAAATGGAAATTCCGATTATCGCTGATGCAGCGGGTACGGTGAAAGAAGTGAAAAAATCAGAAGGTGATTTCACTGATGAAGGAGAGGTCCTGATTGAACTTCAATAAAACGGGAGGTGCAGCATGAACTGTCCGAAACATGTCCGCATCAATGAAGTAGGACCGCGTGACGGCTTGCAGAATGAATCGGCGTGGGTGGATACAGAAGATAAGATTGAGTGGATCAATATGCTGTCAAAAACAGGCCTTCCCTATATCGAAGTGACATCATTCGTGCATCCGAGATGGATTCCGGCTCTTCGTGACAGCCTGGACGTCGCAAAAGGCATTGCCAGATCTGAACATACGGTCTACGCGGCTCTCGTTCCGAACCTCATCGGACTGGAGCATGCGGCAGAGGGCGGAATCGATCAGGCATGTGTATTTTTATCTGCAAGCGAAACCCATAACCAAAAAAACGTAAATAAACCGATTGACCGGACCGTTCAAGAGCTCAGGCGGGTTATTACTGAAGCAAAAGCTGAAAAAATGGCGACGAGAGCTTATCTGTCCACTGTGTTCGGCTGTCCGTACGAACAGAACGTGCCGGTCGAACAAGTCATCCGCCTGTCAGACACCCTGCTCGAAATGGGTGTTGATGAAATATCGCTCGGCGACACGATCGGCGCGGCAAACCCCTTGCAGGTCATAGCCGTGCTTGAAGCCCTTTTGCCGAGAATTCCCGCCTCAAAAATCGCACTCCATTTCCATGATACAAGAGGAACGGCTCTAGCGAATATCATTCCCGCTCTTGATATGGGCATCACATCCTTTGATACTTCCTCAGGCGGGCTTGGCGGCTGCCCGTACGCCCCTGGATCAGCAGGCAACGCTGCCACAGAAGACGTCATTTATATGCTCGAACAAATGGGGATTGATACCGGGACGGACATGAATAAACTTCTTTATGCCGCAGGCTGGATCGCGGATAAAATAGGCAAAGACCTGCCAAGCAGAAACCTGCAGGCATTCAGAACGAAATGAGAAAGGAGAAGCCATGGGAGATTGCGTCTTGTATTCCGTCTGTCAAGAAACAATCGGTCTGATCACGCTGAACCGCCCGCATGCGGCCAACTCGCTGTCTTCAGAAATGATTGATCACTTACAGCGTGTGATTGAAGACATCAAAAACTCGCCATCCATTCGTTGTGTCATTCTCACCGGCACCGGGAACACATTTTGCGCCGGTGCTGATTTAAAAGAAAGAGCGGGGATGAATCATGAACAAGTTAAGCAAAGCGTCAGGCGTATCGGTGAAACAGCCGCATCCATTGAAGCTCTCCCGCAGCCGGTCATTGCAGCGCTGAACGGAACCGCTGTCGGAGGAGGCCTTGAACTCGCTCTCGCCTGCGATATCAGAACAGCCGTCAGCCGGGCGGGCCTCGGCCTTCCTGAAACAGGGCTTGCGATCATTCCCGGAGCGGGCGGAACGCAGAGACTGCCCCGGCTTATCGGCCCCGGCGCGGCAAAAGAATTGATCTATACCGGCCGAAGGCTTTCTGCCGAAGAGGGAAAAGACATGAAGCTGATCGAGCATGTTTGTAAAGCCGATGAACTAATGGAAAATGCAAAAGCACTGGCCGGCCGCATCGCCGCTAATGGGCCGATCGCCGTCAGACAAGCAAAAGCCGCGATAAACAAGGGTCTGGAGACAGATCTCAATACAGGGCTCGAAATCGAACGAAAAGCATATGAACAAGTCATCCCCACACTTGACAGAGAAGAGGGCCTGCGCGCTTTTAAAGAAAAAAGACCCCCTGAATACAAAGGAAAATAAAACATGGAGGGACTCGGATGGATTACGAAAAAGAACGGCAGACACGCAGCAAAACGATTGAAAAGGGAGGAGCCGCGAAATATCACGCAAGCAACGAAAAGAAGGGAAAACTTTTTGTAAGAGACAGGCTGAAGCTTTTATTCGATGACGGCATATCCGTTGAAGACGCTTTTTTCGCCGAGTGCATGTCAGACGGACTGCCGGCTGACGGGGTCGTTACCGGGATCGGAACCATCGGCGGCAGAACCGTTTGTGTGATGGCAAACGACTCAACCGTAAAGGCGGGCTCGTGGGGCGCGAAAACGGTGGAAAAAATCATCCGCATTCAGGAGACGGCGGAAAAGCTTCAGTGTCCGCTCTTGTACTTAGTCGATTCCGCAGGTGCGAGAATTACGGATCAGGTCGACATGTTCCCGGGCAGAAGGGGAGCCGGCCGCATCTTTTATAATCAAGTAAAGCTGTCGGGCCGCATTCCGCAAATCTGTTTATTGTTCGGCCCTTCCGCTGCGGGCGGCGCTTACATTCCGGCCTTTTGCGACATTGTCATTATGGTTGAGGGCAATGCATCCATGTACTTAGGTTCCCCGCGTATGGCAGAAATGGTGATCGGCGAGAAAGTATCGCTTGAAGAAATGGGCGGCGCCCGTATGCATTGTTCCGTATCAGGCTGCGGTGATCTCCTCGCCCGGACGGAACAGGAAGCAATCATGATGGCGCAGACATATCTCAGCTACTTTCCGGCAAATTATACTGAAAAAGCGCCCGTCAACAAATCTAAGAACCCGAAAGCTTTTGAAAAACCGCTCTCAGATGTCATCCCGGCACATCAAAACGCACCGTTCAACATGATGGATTTAATTGAACGTGTCATTGATGAAGACTCATTTTTTGAGATTAAACCGTTATTTGCGCAGGAATTAATAACGGGGCTTGCGCGGATTCACGGACAGCCGGTCGGCATTATCGCCAATCAGCCGCGTGTAAAAGGCGGGGTTTTATTTCTCGATTCGGCGGATAAAGCCGCAAAATTTATCGCTTTGTGCGACGCATTCCATATTCCGCTTCTGTTTTTAGCAGACATTCCCGGATTCATGATCGGAACGAAGGTTGAGCAGGCGGGTATCATCAGGCATGGCGCAAAAATGATCTCCGCAATGGCGGAAGCGACTGTTCCGAAGCTTTCCGTTATCGTCAGAAAAGCCTACGGTGCCGGATTATACGCGATGGCGGGGCCTGCTTTTGAACCGGACTGCTGTTTAGCGCTTCCGACTGCGCAAATTGCCGTAATGGGTCCTGAAGCAGCGGTGAATGCGGTCTACGCAAACAAAATCAGCGAGCTAGCCCCTGAAGAAAGGCCGGCTTTTATTCAAGAAAAGCGTGATGAATATAAGGAAGACATTAACCTTTATCGGCTTGCTTCTGAAATGGTGATTGACGGCATTGTTCCTGCTGATTCCTTGCGGGAAGAACTCAATAAACGCCTCACTGCTTACATGTCCAAACAACTGACATTCACACACCGGAAACACCCCGTATACCCGGTATAAATAAAAAAAGACTGCATAGATCCGGCTCGCAGCCGCTCTTATGCAGTCTTTTTTCACAGTCTTGATCTCATTTTCTTCACAACAAAATAAACAACAATAAATACGAGAGCCAATATAATGATCGGAGTTGTATACATTCCGGCATAGCTGTCTACGTCTTTCCACTGTCCCCCGAGCTGATACCCGAGATAAACGAAAATGACAGACCACGGAATAATGGCAAGCGTCGTCAATATGACAAACTTGGAAAGAGGCATTTTCGCAAGGCCGGCCGGGATGGAAATCGCATGTCTGACGACCGGGATAAACCGCGCCGAGAACACAACGCCGGCGCCGTAACGGCGAAACCAGTTTTCCGCAACATCAACATGATGCTTTTTCAGAAGTAAGTACTTGCCGTACTTGTCCAAAAACGGCCGTCCCCCATAACGGGCGATCCAGTAAATAAAGCACTGCGCGATCGTTCCCCCGATCACACCGGCGACAATGGCGCCGATAAAGCTGATCGTGCCTTCTGACACCATATAGCCTCCGTAAGCCAGAACGATTTCACTCGGAATGATTTCGATCATTAATCCGAGCGCAATCCCTAAATAGCCCATACTTGTCAGCCAGGATAATATTTCACTAATAAAATTGCCCACACTGTTCACAACCTCTTTATCTTTTTACCCAATTATATGACTGATTGACAAGCAAAATGGTTACAAATTATTTTTTAACGCACGATTTCTTCAGATTCTCTTTTTAACACCTCTTCTAAATAAGCTAAAAGTTTCGGTCTCATTTCTTCCCGCAGAAGCCCGATCTCCGTGCCGGCCTTAAAACAGCCGAACTTATCTCCTATATCAAACCGGCTTCCTTCAAGCTCCCGCGCGTAAATGCTTCGGGTGCGGCACACTTCGCGCAGCGCGTCTGTCAATTGGATTTCGTTGCCCGCGCCTCTTCCGATCGTCTTCAGCGTTTTAAAAATAGCAGGGGTTAATATGTAGCGGCCCATCACGGCAATATGAGAGGGCGCCTTTTCAACAGCCGGTTTCTCAATCAGATCCTCAACCTGGTACACATGACCGCTCTGCCGCCCCGTGTGTATAATACCATATTTGCTGACATCAGCAGGATCGACGGGCTGTACGCCGATCGTTTCTGTGCCGTGTTGGTTATAGACGTCGATGAGCTGTGAAAGAGCGGGAGTGTCAGATACCATAATATCATCACCTAATAGAACGGCAAAAGGCTCATCTCCGATAAAATGCTCCGCACACAGCACCGCATGTCCTAATCCGAGCGGTTCTTTCTGACGGATGTAATGAATATTGGCCAAATCGGCAATCCGCTGCATTTCCTTCAGCGTCTCCGTCTTGCCTTTTTCCTCAAGATCGAATTCCAATTCCGCCGACCGGTCAAAATGATCTTCAATCGAGCGTTTGTTTCTCCCTGTAATAATCAATATATCTTCAATTCCTGACGCTGCGGCCTCTTCGACAATATATTGGATGGCCGGTTTGTCGACAATCGGCAGCATTTCTTTCGGCTGCGCCTTAGTCGCCGGCAGAAATCTCGTTCCTAAACCTGCTGCGGGAATGACCGCTTTTCTCACTTTTTTTCTCATTCATCTTCACTCCTGATCCTGTATGTTTTTCAGCGAATCTCCAAATACCCAGATTCGGTTTCCGATAAAATTCATCATCATTCCGCCGATAGTGGCGGCGAACTTACTCACCAATAGCGAACAGCCGCCTTTTTGAAACGCGTAAAGCAGCAAAAAGGTGATTCCCGACGCGGCAAGATTAATCATGAGAAAGCGCATGATCTCTTTCCCGTCAGCCTTGCGTTTTACACGAAACGTCCACTTCCGGTTCCATACATAGCTGTTGATGATCCCTGCCGAATAGGAGCAGATCTGCGCCGGAAGATAGGGGACATGACAAGCGGCGAGAAGAAAGAAGACACCAAAATCGATCAGCGTATTGCCGACGCCTACAGTGCAAAAACGGCCTGCTGTCTTTACTTTTTCTTTCAGCATAACGGCATCCGGTGTTGACCTCCCTTCATAAAAAAATCAGATGGCTGTCATATTTGTTGATATGGATTACTTTAGCGGACAGTGTTGAATAAACAATTACTAAAATATGAACAAAACATGAAAACGTAATGAGGCTTTGCAAAACTCATTAAGTTAACATTTTGATAGTTTAGGTTGACATATTCCGCGGAGGGCACTAATATTCTGTATAAGAGTTAACCTTAAATTCATTTTGGTTAACATTAATTTTCAAAGTATGAGAAAGGAGGGGAATATATGCGGGAAGAAACCTATTACAGCGTCAGAATGAGAGCTTCCCGAAACGCCCCCCATGAGCAGGGCGGAAAACACATTTCCGGCGGAGAACGGCTCATCACTTACAGCGGTTTACAGGAAGCGGTAGATGGCTTATTACATAAAGGCTTCTCGCACTCAAGAGGGATACCTGATTTTATGCAGATTCAGCTTGAAAGCGTTAATGAACCGATCGAAACGATCCGCCCTTTGCCGGTTGCTTTCCATCAAACAGACACGCCGGAAAAAGGACAAGCAATCGCCCGCAAGCTTCTGCAAAAGGCGGGGATTCCCCCGCACATGATAGAGAAAGCGTACGAAAACATTGCGGAATATGCAGAAGCAAGAGGAGCGGTCCTGTTTGATATCCGGGCAGGAAAACGCATTGACGGCAGAGGAAATAGAGGTGTGCGGGTATCCCGAGTGGATTGGCCGTCACATGATTTTCAAAAATGGGCTTTTACGCACAACATGCCGGAACATTCACGAATAAAAGAAGCACATGCCATCGCGGCAAAAGTTTGCGCACATCCGGGGATTATTGCTGAATTGTGCTGGTCGGATGACCCTGATTACATAACAGGCTACGTTGCCGCAAAGAAGCTGGGATATCAGCGGATTTCCAAGATGAAGAATGCCGGAGATGAAAGCGGATGCCGGATTTTCTTTACAGATGGCTCCATAGATACGGAGAGCTGTATCCATTTTTTAGAGAAGCAGCCTGTATTCATTCAGCGGGAGGAGAACATATGAAACAATCAATGATTGAAAAAAGCAAACAGCATCTTTGGCTGCCTTTCACACAAATGAAAGATTACGATGAAGATCCGTTAATCATTGAAAGCGGAAACGGGATCATGCTGAAAGACATCAGCGGCAAAGAATATTATGACGGCTTTTCTTCAGTATGGCTCAATGTACACGGCCACCGCAAAAAAGAAATGGATGAAGCGATTCAAAAACAGCTTGAAAAAATCGCTCATTCGACCTTGCTGGGTATGACGAACGTTCCCGCAACAGAACTTGCCGAGATGCTGACAGGCATCACACCGGAAAAGCTGACACGCGTTTTTTACTCCGACAGCGGAGCGGAAGCAATGGAAATCGCTCTGAAAATGGCCTTTCAATACTGGAAAAACATAGGGAGACCCGAGAAACAGACGTTTATTTCTATGCAGAACGGCTATCACGGCGATACGATCGGAGCCGTCAGCGTCGGCTCCATTGAACTCTTCCACCATGTGTACGGCCCGCTGATGTTTGAAAGCTACAAAGCCCCGATTCCGTATGTATACAGATCTGAAAGCGGCGACCCCGTACAGTGCCGGGATGAATGCCTTCACGCGCTCAAACAGCTGCTTGCAAAGCATCACGAAGAGATTGCCGCACTTACGATTGAATCGATGGTGCAAGGCGCATCCGGCATGATCGTCATGCCTGAAGGCTTTCTGGCAGGCGTACGAAAGCTGTGTACGGCATATGATGTGTTAATGATCGTTGACGAAGTGGCGACGGGGTTCGGCCGCACCGGAAAAATGTTTGCCTGTGAGCATGAAAATGTCCAGCCGGACTTGATGGCGGCAGGGAAAGGCATTACGGGAGGCTATTTGCCGATCGCTGTGACGTTTGCCACAGAAGCCATTTATGAAGCCTTCTACGATGACTACGACAAAATGAAAACATTTTTCCACGGCCATTCCTATACAGGAAATCAGCTTGGCTGTGCCGCGGCAATTGAAAATCTGCGTTTATTCGAATCAGAGCGCATCGTTGATCAAGTCGCCGAAAAATCAAAAACGGCAGCGAAATTTCTTCATGATTTGAAGCAGCTTCCTCATGTCGGCGATGTCCGCCAGCTCGGTTTCATGTGCGGCATAGAGCTTGTGCAGGATAAGGGGACAAAACAGCCTTATCCGCCTGAAAAGCGGATGGGATACAAGGTGTCCTTGAAAATGAGAGAGCTTGGTATGCTGACACGGCCGCTCGGAGACGTCATCGCCTTTCTGCCGCCGCTTGCCAGCACAACCGATCAGTTACAAGCCATGATCTCCATTATGAAAGAAGCGATAGCCGAGGTGACCGGCCGTGGATTTTGACGGATGGCTCCTCGGAAGGCTCGATGCGGTGAAAAGAGACGGGCTGTATCGGACGCTGCGAACACAGGAAACCGCTCTCAAAACCAAGGGGCAAAAGCGGCAGACTTGGGCGTCCAATGACTATTTAGGCCTGTCAAAAGATGAGCGGCTGATCACAGCCGCGCAAACGGCGCTGAGCCGGTTCGGAGCGGGAAGCGGCGGCTCACGGTTAACGACAGGAAATACTGTGTGGCACGAAAAACTGGAACACACAATCGCGGACTTTAAACAGACGGAAGCGGCTTTATTGTTTTCAAGCGGTTACTTGGCAAATATCGGCGTGCTTGCCTCACTGCCTCAAAAAGGCGATGTCATTTTAAGCGATCAACTGAACCATGCGAGCATTGTTGACGGCTGCCGTTTATCAAAAGCGGAAACCATCGTGTACCGCCATATTGATATGGCTGATCTTGAGAAAAAACTTGCCTCCGTCCAGGCTCGGAACCGCCGCTTTATCGTCACAGACGGCGTCTTCAGCATGGACGGCACCATTGCGCCTCTTGACCGCATAATGGCGCTTGCAAAGCAGTACCAGGCATTTGTGATAGCAGATGACGCGCATGCAACCGGTGTACTCGGGGAAAACGGCGGGGGAACCAGTGACTATTTCGGTGTTTGTCCTGATGTTGTCATCGGCACATTAAGCAAAGCTGTAGGAACGGAAGGCGGTTTTGCCGCGGGATCAAACATTTTCATTGATTTTTTGCTGAATCAGGCGCGGACGTTTATTTTTCAGACGGCCCTCCCGCCGTCAATTTGTGTGGCTTCGCATACGGCATTTGACATCATATCAGATATGCACGATACGCGCCGTGAGCTGCAGTCGTCTGTCAAAATGATAAAAACGCGTCTGGCCGATATGGGCTTTACCGTAAGAGGCGGAGATACACCGATTATCCCCGTGATCATCGGTGATGCAAAAACAGCGGTTTCAGCCGCTGCGCTGCTGAAGAAAAAGGGAATCTGCGCCCCGGCCATCCGCCCGCCCGCCGTTCCGGAAGGCGAAAGCAGAATCAGGCTGACCGTTACGGCGGATCGCAGCTTACAGGATATAGACGAGCTGACAGAAGCATTTGATTCCATTAGAAAAGAGCTGAATATAAACAAATGAGAAGTTTTTTTGTTACAGGAACAGATACCGGCGTCGGAAAAACCATCGTTTCTTGCGGACTTGCCGCGGCATTCCGGCAGAAACAGGCGGATATCGGAGTGTTTAAGCCGTTTTTAAGCGGCGTGCCGCGGACTCATCAGGAAAGTGACACCTCGCTCTTGAAAGACATGTCACAAACCGCACTGTCTCATGAAGAAATCACGCCATTTGAATGGAAAGAGCCGCTTGCCCCGTACACGGCCGCCATGCTTGAGGGGAAATCCGTGAGCATGGCGGATGTCATGGCCCACTGGAGTAAGATCAAAAATCGTCATGAGTGTTTCATCGTTGAGGGGGCAGGCGGCATTTCCGTCCCGCTTGGTGAAAATTACTTAGTCAGTGATCTGATAAAAGCCATGGAATTGCCGGCGGTGATTGTCACCAGGCCTGATCTCGGAACCATCAACCACACATATTTAACCGTTGAATATGCGAAAAACATGGGGATAGAGGTTCTCGGCATTATTATCAACGGCGTAAAGAGCAACCCGGGGCTGGACGAAAAGACGAACCCGAGCATGATTGAAACATTATGCAAAGTTCCGATTTTGGGAATCACACCGAAGCTGGATCACGTTTCACCGGAAAACATTCAACACATGATTGAGAAACATATAGATGTTTCCTCTTTCATGAATCTGACACAAATGGGGAGATAAACATGAATCAATGGATGGATCTTGCAGAGAGAGTGCTGGACGGGGCGGAAGTAACGAATCAAGAAGCGCTGGCCATTTTAAATTGTCCTGATGAGGATCTTTTATTGCTGATGCATGCCGCTTTTCATATCAGAAAACGATTTTACGGAAAAAAAGTAAAGCTGAATATGATTATGAATGCCAAATCAGGCCTGTGTCCGGAAAATTGCGGGTACTGTTCACAATCTTCAATATCAAAAGCGCCGATTGAGTCTTACCGGATGGTGGATAAGCATATATTGCTAAAGGGGGCAAAACGCGCCCACGACCTGAATATAGGGACATACTGTATCGTCGCCAGCGGGCGGGGACCGTCAAACAGAGAAGTAGATCAAGTTGTTGATGCTGTCAAAGAAATTAAAGAAACGTACGGTTTAAAAATCTGCGCATGTCTCGGTCTGCTGAAGCCGGAACAGGCAGAGCGGCTGAAACAGGCAGGAGTAGACCGGTACAATCATAACATCAATACATCACAAGGGAATCACTCAAACATTACGACCTCCCACACGTATGACGACAGGGTCAATACAGTGGAAACGGCGAAACAATCGGGGATGTCACCTTGTTCTGGTGTCATCGTCGGCATGAAAGAGACGAAACAGGACGTCATTGATATGGCGAACAGCTTAAAAGCGCTTAACGCCGACAGCATCCCGGTTAATTTTCTGCATGCGATTGACGGAACTCCGTTAGAAGGGGTAAGCGAATTACATCCGGTGTATTGCCTGAAAGTGCTCGCCTTGTTCCGTTTTATCAATCCGTCAAAAGAAATCCGTATCTCAGGAGGCCGGGAAGTCAACCTTCGTTCGCTGCAGCCGCTGGGACTTTACGCCGCAAATTCGATTTTCGTCGGAGATTACTTAACGACAGCAGGGCAGCAAGAAACAGAGGATCATCAAATGCTCCATGATTTAGGTTTTGAAGTCGAATCCGTTGAAGAAATGAAAGCCGGCCTGCAATCCGCCTGCAATACGGAGGTATAAGATGACGGCGGACCTATCGATTGCACATCCGTCTCTCCATGCGGATTCGGATTTTTGGAATGACCCTTACCCGTTTTATGACAAACTGCGATCCAGTGATCCTGTTTATAAAGGAACCGTATTAAAATATCCGGGCTGGTATGTCACCGGGTACAAAGAAGCGGCAGCGATTCTGAAAGACATTCGGTTTAAAAACCGCATTCCTCTTCCGGAAGCTTCAACGAAATATCAAAATCTATCGCATATCCAGCACGATATGCTGTTATTTAAAAATCAATCAGACCATAAACGGATGCGGATGCTTATCGGTAAAGAATTTACCGCAAAGACGGCGGAATCACTTCGCCCCTGTATAAAAGAAACGGTTCATGACTTGTTGGATCAAGTCCAAATCAAAAAAACCGCGGACCTTGTTTCAGAGTTTGCCTTTCCATTGGCAAGCCTTATCATTGCGGAGATACTCGGAGTGCCGAAAGAGGAGAGATATCAATTCAGACAATGGACGGCAGACGTCATTCACGCCATTGATCTTACCCGATCAAGAAAGACGTTAGTCAGAGCAAGCGACACCGCAGGCAGGCTGACGTCATATTTCAGAGATTTGATTCACAAGCGGAAAGCGCACCCTCAGCAAGACTTGATCAGCAGGTTTATTATGGAGGAGCAGCTTTCAAAAGAGGAAGTGCTCGCGACATGTATCTTACTTGTCATAGCCGGACACGAGACGACGGTAAACCTCATAAGCAACGGTGTGTTTACTTTATTGAAACACCCTGAACAGCTTAGCGCACTGAGAGAAAACCCCTCGCTTATTGAAACTGCAGTTGAGGAATGTCTGCGCTACGACAGCCCCACGCAGCTGACGGCACGCACCGCCTCAGAAGACTGCGAAATAAATGGGAAGACCATAAAAAAAGGAGAGCAGGTATATATCCTTTTAGGGGCAGCCAATCGCGATCCAAGCATATTCGATCAACCTCACAAAATGGATATCCAAAGAAAACCGAACCCGCATCTTGCATTCGGAAAGAACGCCCATTTTTGCATAGGCTCCTCATTAGCGCGCATCGAAGCACAAATTGCAATTCTCACACTGTTTGAGCGGATGCCTAAGCTTCGGCTGGCTGCACACCGCCTTGAATACCGCAAGCTCATTGGTTTTAGGTCGCTCAAAGAGCTCCCGGTTGTCATTGGCTGAATGACCATGCAGGAGGGCCGGATTTTATCGGTTCCTCTTGCAGGAAATAAATGAAAGAAAAAAGAATACATATTTATAAAGCAAAAATCCTCTCTGATCCATCTCACTATCCCTAAAAAAACTCACTGCTCAGCCAATCAATCTAATACAGCAAGAGTCTCCCTTTCTTTCGCCAAAACAGAACATTCACCATGATGCACATTTTTTCAGCCTCAGAAACTGTGCAAAACCGGCATGTTTTTGCTTTATTTTCTCGATTTTTTGTAAGCGCTTACTAATATTGAGCAGAAAAGAGGGGGATTTGTGGACATTGTTATTATTTTATTGGCATTAGGCATGCTGATGTTTGCGGCTTACCGGGGCTTTTCAGTCATTTTATTCGCCCCGATTTGTGCGCTGTTTGCCGTGCTCCTGACAGATCCAAGCTTCGTACTTCCTTTCTTCTCGAATATATTTATGGAGAAGATGGTAGGATTTATTAAGCTGTATTTTCCCGTATTTCTTTTAGGGGCCGTTTTTGGCAAGGTTGTTGAAATATCCGGGCTTGCCGAGTCGATTGCAAAAACAATCGTCAAGCTTGTGGGAGCAAAAAGAGCCATTCTCGCCATCGTCTTAATGGGTGCGATTTTAACGTACAGCGGCGTCAGTCTCTTCGTAGCGGTGTTTGCCATTTATCCGTTTGCTAAAAACCTATTTATTAAAGCTGATATTCCCAAGCGTCTGATACCCGGTACGATTGCATTGGGCGCCTTTACATTTACAATGGATGCGCTTCCCGGCACACCGCAAATTCAAAATGTCATTCCGACCGCTTTTTTTAAAACAAACATTTATGCCGCTCCCTGGCTCGGACTGATTGGTGCAGCATTTGTGCTTACGGCCGGAATGATTTATTTAGAATCCCGGCGCAAAAAAGCGGCCAATGCCGGAGAAGGCTATGCTGGATTTCAATCTGAAGTTTCCGCTGCAGAGGAATCCTCAAGTCTGGCTAATGAAACACATACGCCTGTTTTACCGCAACCCAGCCCCGCGCGGCAAGTGCTCGCCTTTGTTCCGCTTATCCTTGTGGGAGTCATGAACAAATGCTTCACGATGTGGCTCCCGCATTGGTACCCTGACGGATTTGATTTTGCGCCGCTCGGCTTAGAAGCGTTCGGGAAGATTGACCTTTCCTCCGTCACTGCGATCTGGTCAGTAGAACTCGCACTGTTCATCGGAATCATGACCACGATTTTGTTCGATTGGAAAAAAGTCCTCTTCAATTTGAAAGAAGGACTGAATGAGGGCATCGGGGGTGCCTTGCTGGCGTCAATGAATACAGGAGCCGAATACGGATTTGGCGGCATCATTGCGGCGCTTCCCGGCTTTAAAATGGTCAGCAGCGGCATATCGCAGACGTTTACTGATCCGCTCGTCAACGGAGCGGTGACGACCACTGCGCTTGCCGGGATTACAGGATCGGCATCAGGAGGAATGGGCATCGCTTTAAGCACGATGTCAGCAGCGTATACAGAAGCAATCAATACATTCCACATCCCGCCGGAGGTCATGCACCGGGTGATCTCGATGGCCTCCGGCGGGATGGACACTCTTCCGCATAATGGCGCCGTCATTACGCTGCTCGCGGTCACCGGGTTGACCCACCGCCAATCCTACAGGGATATCTTTGCCATTACCGTCATTAAAACAGCCGCTGTGTTTGTCATCATCGCCATTTACAGTCTGACGGGCCTTGTGTAGCCAAAACAGAAAGGGGAAACGAATATGGGAAAAGGAAAAGTGATGGACTCTTATCAAGATGCTGCTGCACTGATCAAGGACGGAGACACCCTCATCGCAGGAGGCTTCGGCCTGTGCGGCATTCCGGAACAATTAATTCTCGCGATCAGGGACAGCGGCGTAAAAAACTTGACCGTTGTCAGTAATAACTGCGGTGTTGATGATTGGGGGTTAGGCCTCTTGCTTGCAAACCGGCAGATCAAAAAAATGGTCGCATCCTATGTGGGAGAAAACAAAACCTTTGAACGGCAGTTTTTAAGCGGAGAGCTGGAAGTCGAATTGGTGCCCCAAGGAACGCTCGCAGAAAGAATTCGCGCGGGAGGGGCGGGCATTCCGGCGTTTTACACACCTGCGGGCGTCGGAACATCAGTAGCCGAGGGAAAAGAACATAAGACATTTGACGGACGCACCTATCTTCTGGAGAAGGGGATTACAGGGAACGCCGCCATCGTAAAGGCCTGGAAAGCCGATCCTCTGGGCAACCTGATGTTCAGAAAGACGGCGAGAAATTTCAATCCGCTTGCTGCAATGGCAGGCAAAGTGACGATTGCAGAGGCTGAAGAAATCGTCGATGCCGGAGAGCTTGATCCGGATCAAATTCATACGCCGGGTATTTTTGTGCAGCACGTGCTGCTCGGCGGGATTCATGAAAAACGGATTGAGCGCCGCACCGTCCGGCAAGCATGATAAAGGAGGCTGACAGAATGAGAGATAGCAGAAAACGAATGATCAAACGGGCTGTAAAAGAAATTAAGGACGGAATGAATGTGAACTTGGGGATAGGGATGCCGACGCTTGTAGCCAATGAGATACCGAATGATTATAACGTCCTGCTTCAGTCTGAAAACGGCTTGCTCGGGATCGGGCCTTATCCGGCGGAAGGAACGGAGGACCCCGATCTGATCAACGCGGGAAAAGAAACCATCACCGAAGTAAAGGGAGCCTCGTATTTTGACAGTGCCGAATCCTTTGCCATGATTCGCGGCGGCCACATTGATGTAGCGATCCTCGGCGGGATGGAAGTGTCCGAACGGGGAGATTTGGCGAACTGGATGATCCCAGGAAAAATGATCAAAGGAATGGGCGGCGCCATGGACTTGGTCCACGGAGCAAAACGGATTATTGTCATTATGGAGCACGTTAATAAATATGGGGAATCTAAAGTGAGAACGGAATGTACGCTGCCTTTAACCGGCAGGCAGGTGGTCGATCGGCTGATCACAGATTTGGCTGTATTCGATTTTCATGATGGCCGTATGACGCTCACCGAACTGCAGGAAGGTGTAACAATGGAGGAGGTCTTTGAGAAAACAGAAGGTCATTTTACTGTCAGCCAGTCGTTAAAAAACGGGGTCAGACCAAAATAAGGAGGTGCCGTCATGCATTCATTGCTTATTGAAAAAACAGCCGTTGTAACAGGAGCAGCCGGAGGAATCGGGCTTGAAATCGCAAAAGAATTCGCCCGTGAAGGAGCAGCCGTCATCATCTCTGATATAAACGAACAAGCGGGGAAAGAAGCGGCGGCAAGACTGAAAGAAGAAGGCTGTGAAGCAGTCAGCATCACATGCGATGTAACAAATGAAAAGCAAGTGGCCGACATGCTGCAGACGGTCGAGAAACAATTCGGGCGCCTCGATATCCTTGTGAATAATGCGGGCATTCAGTATGTCGCGCCCATCGAGAAATTTCCCACCGAACAGTTTGAACGGCTCATTCGTCTCATGCTGACTGCGCCATTTATCGCAATGAAGCATGCATTCCCCATTATGAAAAAACAGCAATTCGGTCGAATCATTAATATGGCGTCTGTCAACGGGCTGATCGGTTTTCACGGGAAAGCGGCATATAACAGCGCCAAGCACGGCGTCATCGGTTTAACGAAAGTCGGCGCACTTGAAGGCGCGGCTGACGGCATTACCGTCAATGCGCTTTGTCCGGGATATGTGGACACTCAGCTTGTCCGCAATCAGTTAAAGGACATTTCCGCAACAAGGAATGTACCGTACGAACGGGTGCTTGAGGACGTCATCTTTCCGCTCGTTCCCCAACAACGGCTGCTGTCAGTGAAAGAAATCGCTGATTACGCCGTATTTTTGGCCAGCGACAAAGCAAAAGGGGTCACAGGTCAGGCCGTAGTCATGGATGGCGGGTATACCGCTCAATAGTTCTTATATTTTTTTAAAAACAGCCGCTCTGAACGGCTGTTTTTTTATGCCTGAAAACCTTGTTCAGTCAAAAGGCCAATTTACTGCGTCAATCGGTATCCGGGCAGGGTCATTCGCATGTTCTGCGGCGTATTTCGTCCTTGCGGATTTTCCCCATCCAGATCCATCTCTTGCACCGCATTTATAATCAAGCGCCATCAGTTTACAATCCTTCACAGATATACAAATGGATTTTTACAATAAACAGAAAATATGTAATTTCTGACACAATAATGCCAATAGCCCTAAAACATATGAAACATGAAGAGCGCGACCTAAGTGAAGAAGAGCCGGTAACAGGCTCCACCCCGGCTTTCATCATCTCTCTTTAAGACTGATTTTCGGTGAAATCCCCATGTTTTATTTTATGAATAAATATATCTAATTCGTTTGTGAAAACGAACAATAACTCCTCCGAAAGTATTCTATACACATTTGTTATAATCATGCTAGGATGTTAGATAAAGGGATAATTTGTAGGATATTGTATTTTTGCTCAATATGATCGGAGGAATCTCATGAACAATCTTGCCTTTTTATTTCCTGGACAAGGGTCTCAATTTGTAGGAATGGGCAAACAATTTTGGAATGATTTTGTGCTCGCAAAGAGATTGTTTGAAGAAGCGAGCGATGCGATCTCCTTGGATGTAAAAAAACTGTGTTTTAACGGAGATATGAATGAATTGACAAAGACAATGAACGCGCAGCCCGCTATTTTAACGGTCAGTGTGATTGCTTTTCAAGTGTATATGCAGGAAATAGGGGTGGAGCCCCGCTTCCTGGCAGGCCATAGCTTAGGCGAATATTCAGCGCTTGTCTGTGCCGGCGCCCTTTCTTTTCAGGATGCCGTTACACTTGTAAGGGAGCGGGGAATTCTTATGCAAAATGCGGATCCCCATCAGCAGGGGACGATGGCCGCCGTGACACAGCTCTCTCTCCAAACGTTGCAGGAAATATGTTCGAAAGTATCGACGGAAGACTTTCCGGCAGGTGTAGCCTGCATGAATTCAGAACAGCAGCATGTGATTTCCGGACACCGGCAAGCTGTGGAACGTGTCATCAAGATGGCGGAGGAAAAGGGTGCGGCATACACTTATTTGAATGTCAGTGCGCCTTTTCACAGTTCGATGATACGATCAGCCTCCGAACAATTCCAGACTGTTTTACACCGGTATTCTTTCCGGGATGCCGCATGGCCGATCATTTCAAATGTCACCGCGCGCCCTTACAGCAGCGGAAATTCGATCAGCGAACATCTCAAGCAGCACATGACGATGCCGGTTAGATGGACAGAATCGATGCATTATTTGCTTTTACATGGAGTCACAGAAGTTATCGAAATGGGTCCGAACAATGTCTTAGCCGGTCTGCTGAGAAAAACAACGAATCACATTGTACCTTATCCCTTAGGACAGACATCTGATGTTCACTTGCTTTCCAATTCAGCGGAAAGAAAGAAACATATTGTCCGTTTACGCAAAAAACAACTGAATAAATTGATGATTCAATCCGTCATTGCGCGAAATTACAACAAGGATTCAGCGGCTTATTCCAATATGACGACGTCATTATTTACGCAAATCCAAGAGCTGAAAGAGAGAATGAAAAGGCATGAAGACGTGCTTTCAGAACAAGAACTCGAACATTCGATCCATTTATGCAAATTAATTTGCGAGGCTAAACAGCTTCCGGATTGGGAAGAATTGCGGATTTTAAAATAAAGCGCCCAGGAGGGGACCTATGTATACCAGTCAATTCCAAACCTTAGTAGATGTCATTCGGGAAAGAAGCAATATCTCTGATCGCGGGATCCGTTTTATCGAATCCGATAAAAACGAGACGGTTGTCTCTTATCGCCAATTGTTTGAAGAGGCGCAAGGGTATCTTGGCTATTTACAGCATCTCGGCATTAAGCCGAAGCAGGAAATTGTATTTCAAATCCAAGAAAACAAATCATTTGTCGTTGCTTTTTGGGCTTGTATATTAGGAGGAATGATCCCGGTTCCGGTCAGTATCGGAGAAGATGATGACCATAAACTGAAGGTCTGGCGCATTTGGAATATATTAAATCATCCCTTTCTGATTGCCTCTGAAAAAGTATTGGACAAAATAAAGAAATACGCTGCAGAACACGATTTACAGGATTTCCATCATCAATTAAACGAAAAATCTGACGTCATTCAAGATCAAACCTACGATTACCCCGCTTCATTTTATGAACCTGATGCGGATGAACTCGCCTTTATCCAATTTTCTTCCGGATCGACAGGAGATCCAAAAGGAGTCATGTTAACGCATCACAACTTAATACATAACACGTGTGCCATTGGGACTGCCCTACACGTTCATTCGAAAGACTCTTTCTTATCATGGATGCCCTTAACGCATGATATGGGGCTCATCGCCTGCCACCTTGTTCCCTTCATAACCGGAATCAATCAAAATCTGATGCCTACAGAGTTATTTATTCGCAGACCTATTCTTTGGATGAAAAAAGCTCATGAACATAAAGCCAGTATTCTATCCTCTCCTAATTTCGGATACAACTACTTCCTTAAATTTCTGAAAAACGAACCAGACTGGGATTTATCCCACATCAAGGTCATCGCAAACGGTGCAGAACCGATATTGCCGGAGCTCTGTGACGAATTTTTGAAAAGATGCGCAGCATTCAATCTGAAAAGATCCGCCATTTTGAATGTTTACGGTTTAGCGGAAGCGTCGGTCGGCGCAGCATTCTCTAAATTAGGTGAAGAATTCGTTCCCGTTTATTTGCATCGTGACTATTTAAATCTTGGTGAAAGAGCTGTAAAAGTCAGCAAAGAGGACCAAAATTGCGCTTCATTCGTCGAGGTGGGACAACCTATTGACTATTGTCAGCTTCGGATCTCCGATGAAACAAATGAAAGAGTAGAAGACGGAATCATCGGCCATATCCAGATCAAAGGAGACAATGTAACGCAAGGGTATTATAACAACCCAGAGAGTACGGAAAAAGCGCTGACTTCTGACGGCTGGGTAAAAACGGGAGACCTCGGATTCATTAGTGAAAGTGGTAACTTAGTCGTAACCGGAAGAGAAAAGGACATTATTTTCGTGAACGGAAAAAATATCTACCCGCACGATATTGAACGGGTCGCGATTGAAATGGAAGAGGTTGACTTAGGAAGGGTTGCCGCCTGCGGTGTATATGATCAAAAGACGCAAAGCGGAGAAATTGTGCTCTTTGTTGTTTACAAAAAATCACCTGAAAAATTCGCACCGCTTGTCAAAGAGATAAAAAAGCATTTGTACAAGCGGGGCGGCTGGAGCATAAAAGAAGTCCTTCCGATCCGAAAACTCCCTAAAACAACCAGCGGAAAGGTTAAACGCTACGAACTTGCCAGACAGTATGAGGCAGGGAATTTTTCAACAGAGTCTGCCGCCATCAATGAATGTTTGGAGAGCAGTCCGGAAACATCCGGACAGACACCCATTCATGAGATAGAAACGGAATTGCTGTCTATCTTTTCCGATGTGCTCAACGGGAAAAAGGTTCACCTCGCTGACAGTTATTTTGATATGGGAGCAAATTCATTACAGTTATCGCAGATTGCCGAGCGCATAGAACAGAAATTCGGACGCGAGCTTGCCGTTTCAGATCTCTTTACGTATCCTTCTATCACTGATTTAGCGGCATATCTGTCTGAAAGCCGGGCTGAAATCAAGCAGGACGCGGCAGCGAAACCAAGCCATGTGACACCGAAAGATATCGCCATTATCGGGATGTCGCTCAATGTCCCGGGAGCATCAACGAAAAGTGATTTTTGGAATCTGCTTGAAAAAGGTGAGCACAGCATTCGAGAATACCCCGAATCCCGGCTGAAAGATGCGGCGGATTATTTAAAATCCATCCAAAGCGAGTTCAATGAGAGTCAGTTTGTGAAGGGCGGCTATTTAGATGAAATCGACCGCTTTGATTATTCGTTCTTCGGTTTAGCTCCTAAAGCGGCTCAGTTTATGGACCCTAACCAAAGACTGTTTTTGCAGTCTGCATGGCATGCGATTGAAGATGCGGGCTATGCCGGCGGCAGCATGAACGGGAGCCGTGTCGGGGTATATGCAGGGTACTCGAAGGTGGGCTACGATTATGAACGTCTTCTTTCTGCGAATTATCCGGAGGAGCTTCATCAATATATCGTGGGCAATCTTCCTTCCGTGTTAGCCAGCCGAATCGCTTATTTCTTAAATTTAAAAGGGCCGTCGGTCACAGTGGATACGGCATGCTCCTCATCGCTTGCCGCTGTTCATATGGCATGCAAATCTTTAATATCCGGCGATTGTGAAATGGCTCTTGCCGGCGGTATCCGGACATCGCTCTTGCCGATCTGTATCGGGCTTGATATGGAATCTTCGGACGGGTACACGAAAACGTTCAGCAAAGATTCAGACGGCACGGGCACAGGTGAAGGCGCGGCCGCAGTCTTGCTAAAACCTTTGCAGGATGCTGTTCGCGACGGAGACCATATTTACGGCGTAATCAAGGGAAGCGCGCTGAATCAAGACGGAACAACCGCCGGGATTACAGCACCGAATCCGGCAGCTCAGACTGAAGTCATTGAGACGGCTTGGAAAGACGCGGGCATTGCTCCTGAAACACTGTCTTTCATTGAAGCGCATGGCACCGGAACGAAGCTCGGCGATCCGGTTGAATTTAATGGGCTTTGTAAAGCGTTTGAAAAGTATACGGCAAAAAAACAATTTTGTGCGATTGGTTCTGTTAAATCGAACATCGGTCATTTGTTTGAAGCGGCAGGCATCGTCGGGCTGATCAAATCTGTCCTCATGCTGAATCACAAGAAAAATCCGCCGTTAGCGCACTTTAATGAACCTAATCCGCTCATTCATTTTCACTCTTCACCATTTTACGTAAACCAGGAAGCTGCAGCGTTCACATCCGGTGATGAGCCGCTGCGAGGCGGAGTCAGCTCATTTGGTTTTAGCGGAACAAACGCTCATGTGGTATTGGAAGAATATATTTCTCAAAGTGAGTATGCACCCGAGGATGAACATGGGCCGCACCTGTTTGTTTTATCCGCTCATACTGAAAAATCACTCTATGAACTCGCACAGCAGTACTTGCAATATGTATCGGGTGACAGCCAAGCTTCATTAAAGTCCATTTGCTATACAGCAAGTACGGGCAGGGCTCATTTGGATCATGGCATTGCCATGATTGTATCCGGTAAACAAGAACTATCGGATAAGCTAACCCGCCTGATTCAGGGAGACAGAAACCTTCCCGGTGTATACATCGGTTACAAGAATATGAAGGAAATGCTGCCTGCTCATAAAGAAGAGCTGAATCAACAAGCAGCCGCTCTGATTAAGCAGCGTTTACGTACGCAAGATGAACGGATCACATGGCTGCATCGCGCAGCCGAATTATTTGTGCAAGGAGCCGTTATCGATTGGCGCGCGCTTTATTCCGGTGAAACTGTACAAAAGACGCCATTGCCCCTGTATCCGTTTGAACGGAACCGATGCTGGGCTGAAGCTGACCAATTGCGCTTAAACGAGAGCGAAAAGAAAGGAGGAGCAGCATTGAATATCAATCAATTGAAAGCGCACATTGAATCCTTCCTGAAAACTGTAATCAGCAACGCTTCAGGGATCAGAGTGGAGGAACTCGATCTGAATGCTCATTTTATCGGGCTCGGAATGGATTCTATCATGCTGTCACAGGTCAAAAAAGCCATTGCGGACGAATTTGGGGTAGACATCCCGATGGATCGTTTTTTTGATACGATGAACAACCTTCAAAGTGTCATAGATTACTTGGCTGAGACCGTTCCATCGTCCTTTGCATCCGCTCCCCCTCAAGAGAATGTTCCGGCGCAGGAAATACAGGTCATTTCAGAAGCACAGCCTGAATCGGATCGCAGAGAAGGTCATCAAGAGCATATGCTCGAAAAAATAATCGCTTCTCAGAATCAATTAATTCAGGATACCTTGCAAGCTCAATTAAATAGCTTTAATTTGTTGAGAAACAGCGGACATCATTCCGATGAGAAAGAATATGCTAAAGCGCGAGAGAAATCAATTCCTTCTGTCAAGCAGGGGCCTCCGACCGTCACTGCAGAACAGAAAGCGGCTCAAGAAGCGAAACCCTATGTTCCTTTCCAGCCTCAGAACCTGAATGATCAGGGACACTATACCGCACGGCAAAAACAATACTTAGAAGACTTCATCAAGAAATACGCAGATAAAACGAAAGGTTCCAAACAATATACGGACAACACCCGACTTGCTCATGCAAACAACCGCAATTTGTCCAGCTTCCGTTCGTATTGGAAGGAAATCGTATACCCGATTATCGCCGAACGTTCTGACGGTTCTAAAATGTGGGATATTGACGGAAATGAATATATCGATATCACCATGGGATTCGGGGTTAACCTGTTCGGGCATCATCCTTCCTTTATTACACAGGTTATCGATGATTCAACCCGTTCATCATTGCCTCCGCTCGGCCCGATGTCAGATGTCGCCGGTGAAGTTGCCGACCGGATCCGCACATGTACCGGAGTGGAAAGGGTCGCTTTCTATAATTCCGGAACAGAGGCCGTCATGGTTGCCCTGCGTTTGGCGCGGGCGGCAACAGGAAGAAAGAAAGTTGTGGCGTTCTCGGGATCTTATCACGGCACGTTTGACGGCGTATTAGGGGTAGCCGGCACAAAAGGCGGGGCTGCGTCTGCGAATCCGCTGGCTCCGGGCATACCGCAGAGCTTTATGGATGATTTGATTATTTTACATTACAACAATCCCGATTCGCTGGACGTGATCCGCAGTCTTGGTGATGAATTGGCAGCCGTACTGGTGGAGCCGGTACAAAGCCGCAGACCGGATTTGCAGCCGCAGGCATTTTTGAAAGAATTGCGGGCGATCACGCAGCAATCCGGAACAGCTCTGATTATGGATGAAATTATTACCGGATTTCGGATCGGTCTCGGCGGCGCACAGGAATGGTTCGGCATTCAGGCTGATTTAGTGACCTACGGAAAAATCATCGGCGGCGGACAGCCGTTAGGGGTAGTTGCCGGAAAAGCTGAGTTCATGAATGCGATCGACGGGGGTACCTGGCAGTATGGGGACGATTCCTACCCGCAAGACGAGGCGAAACGCACGTTTGTGGCCGGCACCTTCAATACTCACCCGCTTACCATGAGGATGTCATTAGCCGTCCTTCGCCATTTACAAACCGAAGGAGAACATCTGTATGAGCAGCTTAATCAAAAAACAGCCTACCTGGTCGATGAGCTGAATCGCTGCTTCGAACAAGCGCAAGTGCCTATCCGCATGGTTCGATTCGGTTCTTTATTCCGGTTTGTCTCATCGCTTGATAATGACTTGTTCTTTTACCATCTCAACTATAAAGGGGTCTATGTATGGGAGGGACGCAACTGCTTCTTGTCTTCGGCGCATACCGCGGATGATATCGAAAATATTATTCAAGCGGTGAAAGACACGGTGGAGGATCTTCGCCGAGGCGGATTTATTCCGGAAGGCCCGGATTCCCCTGATGGCGGAGGCCGTAAAAAGTCCGGGACGCGCGAGCTTTCACCTGAACAAAAGCAGTTGGTTATGGCATCCCATTACGGGAATGAAGCTTCCGCCGCTTTAAACCAGTCCATTATGCTGAAAGTGAAGGGCGAACTGCAGCATACACCATTAAAACAAGCCGTCCGGCATATCGTTGACCGTCATGAAGCTTTACGTACGGTGATTCATCCCGATGACGAGGTGCAGCAAGTGCAGGAACGGATGAATATAGATATACCTGTCATTGATTTTACCGGTCTCCCGCATGAACATCGGGAGCCGGAAATCCAAAAATGGCTGACAGAAGATGCCAAGCGGCCGTTTCATTTCCATGAACAAAAGCCTTTGTTTAGGATCCATGTGCTTACATCGGCTCACAATGAACATCTGATTGTGCTCACGTTCCATCACATCATTGCCGATGGATGGTCAATCGCCGTTTTTGTTCAAGAACTGGAGAGCAACTACGCGGCAATCGTACAAGGAAAACCGATTTCACCGAAAGAGGCAGATGTTTCGTTTCGCCAATACTTAGACTGGCAGCAGGCACAGATTGACAGCGGCCAGTATGAAGAAGGGGTCCGTTATTGGCGGCGTCATTTCTCTGAACCGATACAGCAGCCAATTCTGCCGAGCACAGCTTCTGTCCGTTATCCGAACGGGTATGAGGGAGACCGGTGTACCGTCAGGCTTGGACGGCCATTGAGCGAGGCTTTAAGGTCATTAAGCATTCAGATGAAAAATAGCGTATTTGTGACGATGCTGGGTGCATTTCATCTTTTTCTGCACCGGCTTACCAAACAGTCAGGCCTTGTGATCGGGGTCCCCGCAGCAGGTCAATCGCATATGAAACAGCATGATCTGATTGGAAATTGCGTCAATATGATTCCGGTGAAGAACACGTCTTCTTCAGAAAGCACTTTATCCGGTTATCTTGGCAGTATGAAAGAAAGCGTGAATCTTGCAATGCGGCACCAAGCCGTCCCGATGACAGTGGTGGCCAGAGAGCTTCCGCACGATCAAGTGCCGGATATGCGTATTATCTTTAATTTAGACAGGCCTTTTCGAAAACTGCATTTCGGAAAGGCTGAAGCGGAGCCCGTTGCATACCCGGTAAAATGCACCCTGTACGATTTATTTCTGAACATAACAGACGCGCATCAAGAATATGTTCTTGATTTCGACTTTAATACGAACGTCATCAGTCCGGAAATCATGAAAAAGTGGGGAGCGGGTTTTACAAAATTGCTGCAAAAAATGGTTGAGGGAGATTCAATCCCTCTTAACGCCATGATAATGTTTTCCGATGAAGAACAGCATGCTTTACAAGCACTTTACGCCGATCACCAGAAGCGGGTCTCTTCAATAGGAAGCAATACGGCAAATTTTACTGAAGCCTATGAGGCGCCGGTAAATGAAACGGAGCGGCAGCTGGCGCGGATTTGGGAGGAACTTTTCGGCCTTGAACGGGTTGGCAGATCAGATCGCTTTCTGGCTCTGGGAGGAAACTCACTCCAGGCGACGCTTATGCTTTCCAAAGTTCAGAAGACATTTCATCAAAAGGTTTCCATCGGACAATTTTTCAATCACCAGACTGTTAAGGAATTAGCACGTTTCATTCAGAACGAAACGAAAGTCGTACACCTCCCAATGAAGGCTGCCGAGAAAAAAGCGTATTACCCGACATCGCCGGCACAGCAAAGAGTATATTTCCTGCACCAACTGGAACCGGATCAGCTGGCGCAAAATATGTTCGGCCACATATCAATAACAGGGAAGTACGATGAGCAGGCCCTGATCTCATCTCTTCAACAAGTGATGCAGCGGCACGAAGCGTTTCGCACGTATTTCGACATTATAGATGGCGATATCGTTCAGAAACTTGAAAACGAAGTTGATTTTAACGTTCATGTCCGGACAATGAGCCGGGACGAATTTGATGCCTATTCAGACCGGTTTGTAAAACCGTTCCGTCTGGATCAAGCTCCGTTAATTCGTGCGGAGCTGATCAAGATTGAAAACGAGCAGGCCGAACTGCTCATCGATATGCATCATATCATTTCGGACGGTTATTCCGTCAACATCCTTACAAATGAATTGCTGGCTTTATATCATCAGAAACCATTACCGGACATTGAATTTGAATATAAAGATTTCGCAGAATGGCAAAACCAACGGCTGAATGACGATGCCATGAAGCGGCAGGAGACATATTGGCTGGAACAATTTCAAGACGAAATTCCCATCCTTGACCTTCCGACAGACGGTTCCAAAGCGGCAGAACGGTCTTCTGAGGGACAGCGTGTGACATGCTCCTTACAGCCTGATGTCATCCGTTCGCTTCAAGACTTGGCGCAAAAGGCGGAAACGACTCTCTATACAGTGCTTCTGGCCGCCTATAATGTGCTGCTTCATAAATATACGGGACAAGAAGACATTGTCGTAGGCACGCCTGCTTCAGGAAGAAATCATCCGGATATCGAAAAAATCATCGGTATTTTCATACAAACCATCGGAATCCGGACGAAGCCGCACGCCAATAGAACGTTTACGGATTATCTGGAAGAAGTAAAGCGGCAGACGCTTGACGCTTTCGAAAACCAAGACTATCCATTCGACCGGCTTGTGGAGAAATTAAATGTGCAGCGGGAAACAACCGGAAAGTCTCTGTTTAACACGATGTTTGTGTTTCAAAACATTGAATTTCATGAAATCCGGCACAATGAATGTACTTTTAAAGTGAAAGAACGAAATCCAGGGGTCTCTTTATATGATTTGATGCTCACGATCGAAGATGCCGGTCAACAGATAGAGATGCATTTTGATTATAAACCGGGACGATTCACAAAAGACACCATTGAACAGATCACCAGACACTATACCGCCATTTTAAACAGCCTTGTTGAGCAGCCGGAGATGACATTGTCTTCCGTTCCTATGCTGTCTGAAACCGAACGGCATCAACTGCTGACGGAGTGTAATGGCACAAAGACGCCGTATCCGCATAAGGAAACGGTATATCGGTGGTTTGAAATGCAGGCGGAACAGAGTCCCGATCATGAAGCCGTTATTTTTGGCAATGAGCGGTATACGTACAGACAGCTCAATGAACGGGCGAACCGATTGGCGCGGACGTTACGGACAAAAGGCGTACAAGCGGATCAATTCGTTGCCATCATCTGCCCGCATCGGATCGAGCTGATTGTCGGAATTTTGGCTGTTCTGAAAGCCGGCGGCGCATACGTGCCCATTGATCCTGAATATCCGGAAGATCGGATCCAATATATGCTGAGAGATTCAAGGGCGGAGGTTGTGTTGACACAGCGCAGCCTGCTGGATCAATTACCGTATGATGGTGACATTGTGCTTTTGGATGAGGAAAACTCATACCATGAGGATCACTCGAATCTTGAATCGGACAGCGATGTGCATGATTTGGCCTATATGATCTATACGTCAGGTTCGACGGGAAACCCAAAAGGTGTACTCATTGAGCATCAGGGACTGGCTGATTATATTTGGTGGGCGAAAGAGGTTTATGTAAGAGGTGAGAAAACCAACTTCCCATTATACTCTTCCATCTCTTTCGATCTGACTGTGACCTCGATATTTACACCGCTGGTTACGGGAAATACCATCATTGTCTTTGACGGCGAAGATAAAAGCGCTGTGCTTTCTGAGATTATGCGGGACTCAAGAATAGACATGATCAAATTGACCCCGGCACATCTGCACGTCATCAAGGAGATGAATATCGCTGGCGGCACCGCAATACGGAAAATGATTGTCGGCGGAGAAAATTTAAGCACCCGTCTGGCCAAAAGTGTCAGCGAGCAGTTTAAAGGCCGGCTGGACATTTTCAATGAATACGGACCGACGGAAGCTGTCGTCGGATGTATGATTTATCAGTTCGACGCAGAACGGGACAAGCGGGAATTTGTACCGATCGGCACTCCGGCTGCCAACACGGATATTTATGTGGCCAATGCAAGCAGAAACCTGGTTCCGATCGGGGTAATCGGCGAAATATATATCAGCGGACCGGGTGTTGCCAGAGGGTATTGGAACCGCCCGGGTTTAACGGCAGAGAAATTTGTTGAAAACCCGTATGTCCCGGGAGCGAAGATGTACAAATCAGGGGATTTGGCTAAGCGATTGAAGGACGGAAATCTCGTATATATTGGGCGCGTTGATGAACAAGTCAAAATCAGGGGACACCGAATCGAGCTTGGTGAAATTGAAGCAGCGATGCATAATGCGGAAGCGGTGCAAAAAGCCGCGGTTACAGTGAAAGAAGAAAAAGACGGCTTAAAACAATTATGCGCGTATTACGTAAGCGACAAGCCTATAGCGGCTGCGCAGCTTAGGGAACAATTGTCATCGAAGCTTCCGGACTACATGGTTCCGTCCTATTTTGTCCGTCTGGAGCATATGCCGTTAACGTCCAACGGGAAAATAAACCGTAAGGCACTGCCTGCACCGGAATCGAGTCTGCAGCAGACAGCTGAATATGTTCCGCCGGGTAATGAGACGGAGTCCAAACTGACAGATTTATGGAAGGAAGTGCTCGGAATAAGCCATGCGGGGATCAAACATAATTTCTTTGATCTCGGAGGCAACTCCATCCGAGCGGCTGCCTTAGCCGCCAGAATTCACAAAGAGCTGGATGTGAATCTGTCTCTCAAAGACATATTCAAGTTTCCTACCATTGAACAATTGGCTGACAAGGCGTTACACATGGACAAAAATCGATATGTACCGATTCCGGCTGCAAAGGAAATGCCATATTATCCGGTTTCTTCAGCTCAGAGGCGGATGTATTTGTTAAGTCACACAGAAGGCGGCGAACTGACTTACAATATGACGGGTGCCATGAATGTGGAAGGGACGATCGATCCCGAACGGTTAAACGCCGCTTTCCGAAAATTAATCGCGCGTCATGAAGCGTTGCGGACCAGCTTTGATTTATATGAAGGCGAGCCGGCACAGCGTATTCATCAGAACGTCGACTTTACGATAGAACGGATTCAAGCAAGCGAAGAAGAAGCGGAAGACCGTGTGCTTGATTTCATCAAAGCGTTTGACTTAGCCAAACCGCCGCTGATGCGGGCCGGACTGATTGAAATTGAACCTGCGCGGCACGTGCTTGTGGTTGATATGCATCATATCATTTCTGACGGCGTGTCCGTCAATATTCTGATGAAAGATTTAAGCCGAATCTACGAGGGGAACAAACCGGGCCCGCTCTCTATTCAATATAAAGACTTTGCAGTTTGGCAGCAATCGGACCTTCAGAAACGGAACATCAAGAGCCAGGAAGCGTATTGGCTGGATCAGTTTCACGGTGATATTCCTGTACTGGATATGCCTGCGGATTATGAGCGACCTGCCATACGCGATTACGAAGGCGAATCATTTGAATTTCTTATACCCGAACACTTGAAACAGCGTTTAAGCCAAATGGAAGAAGACACAGGAGCAACACTGTATATGATTTTATTGGCAGCCTATACGATTCTTTTATCCAAATACAGCGGACAAGAAGATATTATCGTAGGAACGCCATCTGCCGGGCGGACTCATTTGGATGTAGAGCCGGTCGTGGGAATGTTCGTCAATACGTTAGTCATTCGCAATCACCCGGCGGGCCGTAAAACATTTGATGCCTACTTAAATGAAGTAAAAGAAAACATGCTGAACGCCTATAAAAATCAAGACTATCCATTGGAAGAATTAATTCAGCATCTGCATCTTCCAAAAGATTCAAGCCGCAATCCTTTATTCGATACGATGTTTGTGCTGCAAAATCTTGATCATGCTGAATTGACTTTCGATTCCCTTCAACTCAAGCCGTATCCATTTCATCATCCGGTTGCCAAATTCGATTTGACCTTGTCGATTCAGGCGGACCGCGACAACTATCACGGACTGTTTGAATATTCGAAAAAACTGTTTAAGAAAAGCAGAATCGAGGTTTTATCAAACGACTACTTACACATCCTATCGGAGATTTTGGAACAGCCAAGCATTCTAATCGAACATATCGGATTGAGCGGAAGCAATGAGGAAGAAGAGAACGCGCTTGATTCTATTCAATTGAACTTTTAGGGAAAAGCATTATTTCTTTAAAATATATAAAATGAGGTGCTCCAATGTCGGTATTTAAAACTCAAGAAACGTACTGGGAAAACCTGTTTGATGAAGAAGACGGCCTAAGCGCATTCCCTTACTTTAAAGCAGCGGATAAAGCGTCGTTGGCCCGTACCGGCTACCAGGAAAAATGCATCTGCCGTTCCTTATCTCCGGAAGTATCTCAAAGAATCATGACAATGGCGAATCATTCCGATATGGCGGCCTATCTGATTTTATTGGCGGGTATTGAATGCTTGTTATATAAATATACGGATCGAACGAACCTGATTCTTGGCATTCCAACGGTATCGAAGCAAAAAGCCGGCCAGTCAGCCGTTAACAACATTGTCCTCTTAAAAAATACGCTTTCAAACGAGAGCACATTTAAAACCGTATTCGGGCAGCTGAAAGAAGCCGTTAATGATTCTCTGAAAAATCAAAACCTGCCGTTTAGAAAAATGGCCCGGCATCTGAGCGTGCAATACAATGACGAGCATATGCCTTTGGTTCATACCGTCGTTTCGCTTAACGAAATTCATTCCTTGCAATGTAAAGAAGATACTGCAACCGATACGCTGTTTCACTTTAATTTGGAGAACAACGGGATTCATTTGAAGCTTTTTTATAACGGCAATCTGTACGATGAGCGCTATATCAATCAAATTGTATCCCATTTGGATCAGCTGCTGTCTGTGATCCTGTTTCAGCCTCAAGCCGCGATCCATACGGCAGAGATCTTACCGGAAGCGGAAAAACAGAAGCTATTGTTTGATTTTAACGACACCGTCAGAGATTTCTCCGGGAGCAGAACAGTCTATCAATTATTTGAAGAGCAGGCAGAAAGAACGCCTGAGCATGCGGCCGTCAAGTTTAAAAACGACCATTTGACGTACAGGGAACTGAATGAGAAGGCGAGCCGTTTGGCAAGAACATTGCGTAATTGCGGGGTTCAACCCGATACGTTAGTCGCCATTCTCGCTGATCGTTCATTAGAGATGATCGTATCCATTATAGCTGTTTGGAAGGCAGGGGGCGCTTATGTGCCCCTGGATCCTGAATATCCAAAAGAGCGGCTTCAATATTTGCTTCATGATGCGGATGCAGACGTTCTCCTTGTTCAGCATCATTTAAAAAACAGCCTCGCCTTTGACGGCCCGGTGATTGATTTGAATGATGAAACATCATACCATGCCGATTGCTCATTGTTATCACCAGTAGCGGAACACAGCCATTTAGCCTATGTCATTTATACGTCGGGTACAACAGGAAAGCCGAAAGGGGTCATGGTTGAACACGGCGGCATTGTGAACTCGCTTCAGTGGAAGAAGTCGTTTTTCAAGCATTCTCCGGCGGATCGCGTGCTTGTCTTGTACCCGTATGTTTTTGATGCGTTCATTTTAAATTTCTTCGGCCCGCTCATCTCAGGAGCAACTTTGCACCTTCTGCCTAATGAAGAGAATAAAGAAACTTTCGCCATTCAAAATGCCATAAAACAAGAAAAAATTACCCATTTCTCAACTTCTCCCCGTCTTCTGAAAACGATGATCGAACAGATGAACAGAGAGGACTTCATCCATGTTCAGCATGTTGTTGTGGGCGGTGAGCAGCTGGAAACAGATACAGTTGAGAAGCTGCATTCTCTGCAGCCTCGCATTCGGATCAATAATGAATACGGACCGACAGAAAACAGCGTGGTATCTACATTTCACCCTGTTCAGTCCGCTGATGAACAGATCACAATCGGCAGCCCGGTGGCCAACCATCAAGCTTATATTTTAGGAGCGCACCATCAAATTCAGCCGATCGGCGTACCGGGAGAGCTGTATGTCGGAGGAGCGGGAGTGGCCCGCGGCTACCTCAATCGGCCTGAATTGACGGAGGAAAAATTTGTGGAGCATCTGCATGTCCCTGGTCAAAAGATGTATAAGACAGGGGATCTCGCCAGATGGCTGCCGGATGGAAGAATCGAATATTTAGGGCGGATTGATCATCAAGTGAAAATTCGCGGCTACCGGATTGAGATCGGCGAGGTAGAGGCAGCCATGTTCAATCTGGAAAACGTTCGTGAAGCCGCAGTCGTCGCGCGGGAAGACGCAGACGGGGCCAAACAATTGTATGCCTATTATGTCGGCGAGCCTTCTTTGACCGCTGCGCAGTTCAGAGAAGAATTATCCCGGGAACTGCCGAATTATATGATTCCCTCCCGCTTTATCCCATTGGAACGCATTCCGCTCACTTCCAATGGGAAGATTGATCTGAAAGCTTTGCCTGCTGCTGACGAAAATACGCGGGCGGAAAACGAATACATAGCCCCGCGGAACACAATAGAAGAACTGCTGGCGTCTATCTGGCAAGAAGTATTAGGGGCAGAACGTATAGGAATTTTGGATAATTTCTTTGATTTTGGCGGAGATTCGATTAAATCAATTCAGGTGTCATCCAGATTGTATCAAGCCGGATACAAGGTTGATATGAAGCATTTGTTTAAACACCCCTCGATTGCTGAACTCAGTCAGTTTGTAGCACCGGTCAGCAGGGTGGCTGATCAAGGAGAAGTGAATGGCGGAACCAAGCTGACCCCGATACAGCATTGGTTTTTTGAGCAAAAAATGCCGCATGCACACCATTACAATCAGGCCGTCATGTTATATTCGGCGGAAGGCTTTAAAGTGGCTCCGCTTCGCCGGACGATGGAACGGATCGCGTCACATCACGATGCCTTGAGGATGATTTTTGAAAAAACGCCGGATGGATACGCTCCGCGAATTACAGGAACAGATGAAAGTGAACTATACCATCTGGAAGTGATGAATTATAAAGGGGAAACCGATCCAGCTCAAGCGATTGCCGATAAAGCGAATGAGATTCAAAGCAGCATGGTATTAGACAAAGGGCCATTGATGAAGCTCGGTTTGTTCCAATGTCCGGACGGAGATCATTTGCTGATTGCAATTCATCATTTGCTGATTGACGGAGTATCCTGGCGTATTTTACTCGAAGATTTTGCAAGCGGATATGAGCAGGCAGAACGCGGACAAACGATCCAGCTCCCGCAAAAAACAGACTCGTTTCCATCCTGGGCCGATCAATTGTCCAAATATGCGGCGGAAACCGATATGGAAGAGGAGATTGCGTATTGGACCGAGCTTTCAAGTATAAAGCCTCAGCCATTGCCTAAGGACACTATCAGCGAAGGGTCGTTATTAAGAGACAGCGAAGAAGTGACGATTCAATGGACAAAAGAGGAAACGGAGCAATTATTAAAACAAGCGAACCGCGCCTACAACACGGATATCAACGATCTGCTGCTGACTTCGTTAGGGCTGGCTGTTCACAAGTGGACAGGCACGGAAGACATTGTCGTGAATTTGGAAGGCCACGGGAGAGAACCGATTATTCCGGATGCTGACATTTCCCGCACGATAGGATGGTTCACAAGCCAGTACCCTGTCGTCCTGAGGATGGAAGCCGGAAAAAACCTATCGCAGCGGATCAAGATCGTAAAAGAAGGGCTGCGCCGTATCCCTGACAAAGGAATGAATTACAGCATCATCAAATATATATCCGGGCACTCGGAAGCCGACAGCCTGCAGCTGAATCCGGAGATATCGTTTAATTATTTGGGGCAATTTGACCAAGACCTGAAGCATCAGGCTTTGCGCATCTCGCCTTTTTCCACAGGGTTATCAATGAACGAAAACCAAGAGAGAACGGCCGTGCTTGATTTGAACGGCATGATTGCCGAAGGGACATTATCACTGACACTGAGCTACAGCAGCAAACAATACGAAAGATCTACTATGGCTCAATTTGCCCGGGGGTTGAAAGAAAGTCTGCAAGAAGTCATTGCACATTGCGTAAGCCGGCAGCAGACTTCTCTCACACCAAGTGACATCCTGTTAAAAGACATCTCAATCGACGAACTGGAACAGCTTTTGGAGCAGACGCGTGAATTAGGCGAAGCGGAAAATATTTATCCATTAACGCCGATGCAGAAGGGCATGCTGTTTCACAGCTTATTTGATCCGAATTCAGGTGCTTATTTTCAGCAAACGATGTTTGATCTGCATGGAGATCTGGAAATTGATTCATTTTCAAAAAGCTTGGACGGCTTATCGCAAAAATATGATATTTTCCGCACGAATTTTTACAGAGGCTGGAAGGATCAGCCGCTCCAAATCATATTCAAAACGAAAAAAATCGGTTTTCAATTCAATGACTTACGAGAGATGAAGGAATCACAAAAAGAAGCGATGATTCAGCAGTATGCCAGAGAAGATAAGATGCGGGGGTTCGACTTAGAAAAAGGCGCGTTAATGCGGTTATTCATCCTTCGTACGGATGAAAAGACATACCGTTTTATCTGGAGTTTCCACCATATTTTGATGGACGGCTGGTGTCTGCCGCTCATTACAAAAGAAATTTTCGAGAATTACTTTGCTTTGCTTCAGCAAAAGCAGCCTGAACAATCGTCAATTACTCCGTACAGTCAATATATTGAATGGCTCGGCCGGCAAGATGCGAAAGAGGCCGCGGCTTATTGGGATAAGTACTTGGAAGGATATGAGGAGCAAACCGGCCTTCCTAAGGATCACCATGCAACGGAAGACGGACGATACGTTCCTGAAAAAGTGACGTGTGACATAAGCTCCGATCTCACTTCGAAAATGAAGCGGACGGCCGGCAAGCATCATGTCACGCTGAACACGCTGCTGCAGACGGCATGGGCGGTTTTGCTGCAGAAATATAACCGCAGCCGGGACGTTGTGTTTGGAAGTGTTGTATCCGGAAGACCTGCTGGAATTCCAAACGTGGAAACCATGATCGGCTTATTCATTAACACCATTCCCGTCCGGTTCCGATGTGAAGCCGGGACAACGTTTGCCGGGCTTATGAAAGAGGCGCAGGAAAGGGCTGTAGCGTCTCAACAATTTGAGACACACCCGCTGTACGATATTCAAGCGCGTACAACGCAAAAGCAAGATTTAATTACACATTTAATGATATTCGAAAATTATCCGGTTGATCAGTATATGGAAAGTATAGGCCGCCAAAACGGAACATCCATCACGATTTCCAACGTACAAATGGAAGAACAGACCAACTACGATTTTAATTTGACTGTTATTCCGGGCGACGAGATGAACATCTCTTTTGAATACAACGCAAATGTGTATGAGCGGGCAAGCATAGAGCGGGTTCGGGAACATTTCATGCAAATCCTGCATCAAGTCGTGACAGATGCGGATATCCGGGTGGATCAAGCGGAATTGTTAACGGAAGGCGAAAGAAGAACCCTTCTGCAGACGCTTAACGACACGGCCGCGCCGTTCCCGCAGACGCCGGTTCATCAATTATTTGAAGAGCAATCGCAGCGTACGCCCGATCAAGCAGCCGTCATTGATAAGGACAGGCAGCTCACGTACGGAGAGCTCAATAAGCGGGCCAACCGACTGGCGCGAACGTTAAGAGCGAAAGGAGTGCAGGCGGATCAGCCTGTAGCCATCATCACAAGAAACAGCATCGAATCGGTGGTCGGAATCCTTGCCGTTTTAAAATCAGGCGGAGCCTATGTACCTATAGATCCGGAATATCCGCAAGACCGCATCCGGTATATGCTGGATGACTCCCAAGCCGGAATCGTTTTAATGCAGCGGGACGTCAGGAAACAGCTTGCCTATGAAGGCGCCACGGTTTTACTTGATGATGAAAGTTCTTATCACCATGATGGCTCTGACCTTGCTCCGATAAATGATGTGAGCCATTTGGCATATGTCATTTATACGTCAGGTTCCACAGGGCGGCCAAAAGGCGTACTAATCGAGCACGGAGGCTTGACCAATTATATTTGGTGGGCGAAAGAAGTTTATGTAAAAGGCGAGAAAGCCAACTTCCCATTGTATTCGTCAATTTCTTTTGATCTGACGGTGACTTCTATTTTCACGCCGCTTGTCACAGGCAATGCAATCATCGTCTATGACGGAGAGGATAAAACAGCTCTGCTTGAATCGATTGTGCGGGACCCGAGGGTGGATATCATTAAATTGACCCCGGCCCATTTGCAGGTTTTGAAAGAAATGAACATTGCCGATCAAACGGCTGTCAGAAGAATGATTGTGGGCGGGGAAAACTTAAGCACCCGGTTAGCCCGCAGCATTCATGAACAGTTCGAAGGCCGGATTGAAATATGCAATGAGTACGGACCGACGGAAACCGTTGTCGGCTGCATGATTTACCGTTATGATCCCGCAAAGGACAGGCGGGAATCAGTACCGATCGGAACCGCTGCGGCAAACACGAGCATTTACGTTCTTGATGAGAATATGAAACCCGCACCGATCGGAGTGCCGGGAGAGATCTATATCAGCGGCGCTGGTGTGGCAAGAGGATATTTGAACCGTCCCGAATTAACGGCGGAGAAATTTGTCGATGACCCGTTTGAACCCGGAGCGAAGATGTATAAGACCGGAGATTTGGCGAAGTGGCTGGCGGACGGAAACATTGAATATGCGGGCAGAATAGATGAACAAGTGAAAATCAGAGGCTATCGTATCGAATTAGGCGAGATCGAGGCGGCACTGCTTCAAGAAGAAGCGATCAAGGAAGCTGTCGTTACAGCCAGAGAGGACGTCCACGGATTTAAACAATTGTGTGCATATTACGTGAGCGGCGGGCAAACAACGGCAGCCCGTCTCCGGAAACAATTGTCTCATACCCTTGCAAGTTATATGGTTCCGGCTTATTTTATTGAGCTTGATGAAATGCCTTTAACTTCTAACGGAAAAATAAACAGAAAAGGGCTGCCGGCTCCGAATTTCGAGCTGCAGGACAGAGCAGAGTATAAAGCTCCCCGAACAAAAGCTGAAGAAATATTAGTTTCTGCCTGGGAATCGGTATTAGGCGCTGAAAACGTCAGTATTCTTGATAATTTCTTCGATCTTGGCGGAGATTCCATTAAATCCATTCAAGTATCCTCCAGATTAAATCAGCAAGGATACAAAATGGAAATCAAAGACTTGTTTCAATATGCAACAATTGCTGAATTGAGTCCGCATATCAAGCAGAATCTGCGTATAGCCGATCAAGGTGAGGTCAAAGGAAAAGTCAGCCTGACTCCTATTCAGCATTGGTTTTTTGAACAAATAACAACAGATCAGCATTATTACAATCAAGCCGTCATGCTGCATGCGCCGGAAGGTCTTCAGGAAACGCAGCTTCGTCAAACCCTGCAAAAGCTTGCTGAACATCACGATGCGCTCCGCATGACGTTCCGGACTACAGAAAATGGCTGTGAGGCACACAATGAAGAAATCGCCCAAAGCGGGCTGTACCGCTTAGAAGTCCTGAATCTGAAAGAAGATCCCGATCCGGGACGTACAATTGAAGCCAAAGCTGATGAGATACAAAGCAGTATGCATTTAAGTGATGGGCCGTTAATGAAAGCCGGGTTGTTTCAATGCGCAAATGGAGATCATCTGCTCATTGCCATCCATCATTTGCTGATTGACGGAGTATCCTGGCGTATTTTACTCGAAGATTTTGCAAGCGGATATGAGCAGGCAGAACGCGGACAAACGATCCAGTTCCCGCAAAAAACAGACTCTTTCCAATTATGGGCTAAGAGACTCTCAGAATATGCGCAAAGTGAAACCATAAAACAAGAACAGGAATATTGGACAAAAATCGAACAAACCGAAGTCAAACCGCTGCCTAAAGATTTTCATGAAACCCATACAACTGCAAAAGACAGCAAAACAGCAACTGTGGAATGGACGAAAGAGGAAACGGAGCTCTTATTAAAACAAGCGAATCGCGCTTATCACACGGAAATAAACGATTTGCTTTTAACTTCTCTGGGTCTTTCCATATCGCATTGGTCAGGACTGGAACAAATTCCGATTCATTTAGAGGGACACGGCCGAGAACATATTATACAAGATATAGATATCTCCCGCACGGTCGGGTGGTTTACAAGTCTGTATCCGGTTGTGCTGCACGCGCAGCCGGGCAAAGAAATCTCTGATTATATCAAGACGACCAAAGAAGGATTGCGCCAAATTCCGTATAAAGGGATCGGATATGGAATAGCAAGGTACTTAAGCGGCGGAATGCCATCGAAACTCAATCCTGAGATCAGCTTTAACTACCTGGGACAGTTTGACCAAGATTTACAGCAGCATGGGGTTCAGTTATCTTCTTATTCTTGCGGTTCAGACTCAAGCGGACATCAAGAAAGACCGTATGTATTGAATATAAACGGAATGATCACCGAGGGCCGGCTGAAGCTTACGATCAGCTACAGCAGCAAACAGTACGCAAAAGAAACGATCATGCGGTTATCGGAAACGATTCAAAGCCGCCTGCGGACCATCATTACGCATTGCGTTCATAAAGAACAATCGGAACTGACGCCAAGCGATATTTTGTTAAAAGGCATGTCCATTGGCGAATTGGATCAGCTCCTCATTCAACTGCCGCATGCAGGTGAGGTTGAAAACGTGTATCCGCTCACTCCGATGCAGAAAGGAATGCTCTTTCACAGCCTGCTGGACGAGGCCTCAAGTTCTTATTTTGAACAAGCATCGTTCGATTTGCAGGGAGAGTTAAAGATTGATTGGGTTAAAGCAAGCCTTGAACGATTATTTGAAACATACGCCGTGCTCAGAACCCGTTTTTACAGCGGCTGGAACGATACTCCTTTACAAATTGTCTATAAAACGCAAACACCGCAAATTCATTTTGCAGATTTGCGTGATAGAGAGGAGCACCTGAGAGAGGATGCAATCGCAGCCTATCAAAGAGAAGACAAGGCAAAAGGATTTGACTTGGCTCGGGATCCGCTGATGCGCATAGCGATTTTCCGTATGGAAGACCGCAAATATCATTTGATTTGGAGCTTCCATCATATTGTGATGGATGGCTGGTGCCTGTCTCTTATCACGAAGGAAGTGTTTGATCATTATAGCGCCTTACAGGAAGGAAGGGAACCAGAACCGCCATCGGCAGCTCCTTACAGCGACTATATCGAGTGGCTTGACCGCCAAGATCAGGGAGCGGCAAAGCGGTACTGGAGCGGGTATCTTGAAGGATATAAAGGTGAAACCACGCTTCTTCATAAAATAGCGCAGCATGAACAAAAAGAATACGCCTATGCCAATGTGATCTGCCGATTTGATCACGAACAGACAAAACAATTACAGCAGATCGCAAATCAGTATCAGGTTACGTTAAATACGTTGATCCAAACGTTATGGGGAATTTTATTACAGAAATACAGCGGGTCCGCAGATGTTGTCTTCGGCAGTGTCGTGTCGGGAAGGCCGGCGGAAATTCCTGATGTGGAACAGATGATCGGTCTGTTCATCAATACGATTCCGGTTCGCATCCGCTGCGATGAGGACAGCACTTTTGCTGATACGATGCAAATGGTTCAACAAAACGCGCTGGCTTCCCAATCGTACGATACCTATCCTTTATACGAAATACAGGCCCAAACGGAACAAAAGCAAAACTTAATTGATCATATCATGATCTTTGAAAATTATCCGATAGGGCAGCAAGTCGAAGAGACGGGACATCATGGTACGGAGCTGAACATTACGAATTTTCATATGCAGGAACACTCCCACTATGATTTGAATGTGGTTGTCATACCTGGCAAACAGCTGGCCGTTCATTTCGGTTTTAATGAAAACGAATATGAAAAATCAGAAGTGGAGCGGCTCCGAGGTCATTTTGAAAAACTCATGCAGCAAGTATTGCGGCAGCCGTCTGTCAAAATAGAAGATTTGGAGCTTCTCTCTCAGCAAGAAAAAGAATATCTGCTCAGCCGCTTTCAGTCTAATGACATGCATTACCCGCGTAAAAAAACGATTCATGAGTTGTTCGAGGAACAGGCGCATCGTACTCCGGACAATACAGCGGTTGTATTCGAGGGTAAACAATTCACCTACGAAGAACTGAACCGGCGTGCCAATCAGCTTGCTCGAACCTTGCAGGCAAAAGGAGTGCAGGCGGATCAGCTTGTCGGCATTATGACTGAACGCTCGCTTGAGATGGTTGTAGGCATCTTGGGAGTTTTAAAAGCGGGCGGTGCATATTTGCCGATAGATCCTGATTCTCCGTCTGAACGCATCCGTTATATTTTAAATGATTCAAGCATCAGCGTATTGCTTTACTGCGGGAAGCTGCAGGATGACATCGGCTTCTCAGGAACATGTATCGATCTCATGGAGGAACATTTCTATCACGAAAAAGACAGCAGTCTTGCACTCTCTTATCAGTCCAGTCAACTGGCCTATGCCATTTATACTTCCGGCACGACAGGCAAGCCTAAAGGCACGTTAATTGAACATCGCCAGGTCATCCACCTGATAGAAGGGCTGAGCCGCCAAGTATACTCTGCCTATGATGCGGAGCTGAATATAGCCATGCTCGCTCCATATTATTTCGATGCTTCTGTTCAGCAAATGTATGCTTCCTTGCTGTCAGGCCATGCCTTGTTTATTGTTCCGAAAGAGATAGTGTCAGACGGTGCTGCCTTATGCCGTTACTATCGGCAGCATTCGATTGACATCACTGACGGAACACCTGCCCACTTAAAGCTTTTGATAGCTGCAGGTGATTTGCAGGGAGTCACGCTTCAGCATCTTTTAATCGGAGGAGAGGCTCTTTCCAAAACGACGGTAAATAAGCTCAAGCAATTATTCGGCGAGCATGGCGCTGCGCCTGGGATTACTAATGTATATGGGCCTACGGAGACTTGCGTAGACGCGTCTCTGTTCAACATTGAATGTTCTTCCGATGCTTGGGCACGCAGCCAAAACTATGTCCCTATAGGCAAGCCGTTAGGCAGAAACCGAATGTACATTCTTGATTCAAAAAAACGGCTGCAGCCGAAGGGCGTCCAAGGCGAGCTGTATATTGCAGGGGACGGTGTCGGGCGGGGTTACTTGAACCTGCCGGAACTGACGGACGAAAAATTTGTTGCCGATCCGTTTGTACCGGAGGACCGAATGTACAGAACCGGTGATCTGGCCCGCCTTCTGCCGGATGGAAATATTGAATATATCGGCCGGATTGATCATCAGGTGAAAATTCAAGGTTTTCGGATTGAACTCGGTGAAATCGAATCGGTGATGCTGAACGTTCCTGATATTCAAGAAGCCGCCGCAGCTGCCCTTAAAGATGCAGATGATGAATATTACTTGTGCGGATACTTTGCAGCAGATAAGACAATACAGATCAGTGAACTTCGCGAAAGAATGGCCCGGCATTTACCCGGATATATGATCCCGGCTCATTTTGTGCAGCTGGATAAGATGCCGCTGACGCCAAACGGGAAGTTGAATCGCCAGTTATTGCCGGCTCCGGTCAAAAAGCGTGATAGCGGCATAGAGTACGTCCCGCCGCAAACTTCGGCAGAAATCCAGCTGACAGCAATTTGGGAGGATGTCCTTGGACTAGAGCAGGTGGGGATCAGAGATCACTTTTTTGAGATCGGCGGACACTCCCTGCGGGCAACGGCGCTGATTGCAAAAATACAAAAGCAAATGCATGTCCAAATTCCTTTGCGGGACGTCTTCCATTTCCCAACCATTGAACAGCTCGCACGGACGATCACGAAGACGGAGCTGACCGGGTATGCCGCGATTCCTGCAATTGAAAAAAGACCTTATTATCCGGTATCCTCAGCACAAAAACGGTTGTACATCCTGAATCACTTGGAAGGCGGAGAACTCAGTTACAACATGCTGGGACTGATGACTGTGGAAGGAAAGCTTGATCGTGACAAGCTGCAGCAAGCCTTCCGCACGCTGATTTTGCGCCATGAATCTTTGCGCACCGGTTTTAAAATGGCTGACGGAGAACCTGTTCAGTATGTCTTGGATCACGCGGCGTTTGAAGCAGAGTGGTACCAAGGGGAAGAAGTTGATGCGGACCTTTATATCCGCCAATTTATTCGTCCTTTTCACCTGGATGAGCCGCCGCTGCTTCGCGTAGGGCTGATTGAACTTCAATCTGACCGCGGAATTCTGATGTTTGATATGCACCACATTATTTCTGACGGAACATCCATGAGCGTATTGATCAAAGAATTTATCCGGATTTATGAAGGAGAGACATTACCGCCCCTGCGCATCCAGTACAAGGACTACGCGGTATGGCAGACCGGCGAAGCGAGATTACAGCAGATTCAAAAACAAGAAGCCTATTGGTTAGAGCTGTACAGCGGCGACGTTCCTGTCCTTCATCTGCCGGCCGATTATATCCGGCCGTCGGCACGGGATTTTGCGGGAGCCACAATGCATTTTACGCTTGATAAGCAAAAAAGCGACGGATTAAAGCAGCTGGCATCCCAAACTGAATCGACTTTATATATGGTGCTCCTTGCGTCTTATACATTATTGCTTTCAAAATACAGCGGCCAGGAAGACATTATTGTCGGCAGTCCTATAGCGGGAAGACCGCACGCCGATTTGGAACCGATTATCGGAATGTTTGTCAATACATTGGCGATGAGAAATTACCCTGAAAAAGGGAAGACGTTCTCTCAGTATCTGTCCGAAGTGAAGGAGAATGCATTAAAAGCTTATGAACATCAGGATTATCCGTTCGAAGCGCTGATCGATCAACTGAATATCGCCAGAGACTTGAGCCGCAATCCATTGTTTGACACCATGTTTGTGCTTCAAAACACGGAGCAGGAACAGTTAGAGATAAATGACGTCACTTTCAAACCATATCCAAACGGACATACGATGGCGAAATTTGATCTAACTTTAACTGCTGTGGAAGAAGGGGCGGGTATTCAGTTCACGATGGAATACTTGACGGCTCTGTTTAAACCGGAAACGATCGAACGGATGATGGGGCATTTTGAACAGCTGGTTGATTCGATTATTAAACAGCCTGAGGCCGAGCTGGCTCGTTTAAATATGATGACCAAGGAAGAGGAAAGAGACATTCAGCAACTCTTTAACGATACTGCAGTTGGGGAAAAACGAATTCCGACACCGATTCATCAGCTTTTTGAGCAGCAGGTTGAGCGTAACCCGGATCATGAAGCCGTCATGTTTGGAAATCAGACGCTGACTTATCGTCAGCTGAATGAACGTTCCAATCAGCTGGCGCGCGTTCTTCAAGATAAGGGTGCCTGCACTGATCAGGTTGTTGCCGTTCTCACGGATCGCTCAGCACATATGATCATCGGCATTTTAGCCATATTAAAGGCCGGCGCAGCATTTCTCCCTATCGATCCGGAGCTTCCCGAAAAACGGCGGGCTTTTATGCTAAAAGACAGCGGTGCCGATGTGCTTTTGACTTGTGCAGGTCACGCTATTCCGCCGCTCTTTGAAGGAGAAGTGCTTCTGCTTGATGATCCGTTACTATATCAAGGCAGAACAGACAATCTTAACCTTTCCTGCTCGGAAAATGATTTAATGTATGTTATTTACACGTCAGGCACAACAGGGCAGCCGAAAGGCGTTCAGCTGGAGCACAAGACGATGACGAATCTGCTCGCTTATGAGCAGGATCATACGCAGCTTCGCTTTGACAGAGTGCTGCAATTTGCCGCAATGAGCTTTGATGTCTGCTATCAAGAAATGTTCTCCGCGCTTTCAAGCGGAGGAACACTCTTTATCATCGGCAATGAGGCAAAACGTGACATACGGCAGCTCAATGATTTTGTCAGAACGCACGGGATACAAACAGCATTTCTCCCGACAGCGTTCCTTAAGCTCCTTGCCTCAGAGAAACACTATTTCGAACCGTTTGCCGAGTGCGTGGATCACATCATCGCTGCGGGAGAACAGCTCATCGCAACAAGGATGCTGCGTGACATGCTGGCACGACACCAAGTCACATTGCATAATCATTACGGTCCGTCGGAGACGCATGTTGTGACCATGTATACCGTCGATCCTGATACAGATCAGGAGCTTCAGCCGATCGGAAAACCGATTTCAAATACGGAGATTTTCATTTTGAATGAAGCCGGAACGCTTCAGCCTGTCGGAATCGTCGGTGAACTTTGTATTTCAGGAGTGAGCTTGGCCAGAGGCTATCATAACAGGGAGTCTCTGACGCTCGAAACTTTTGTTCCGCACCCATATGACTCGAATCAACGGATGTATAAAACAGGCGATCTGGCTCGTTACCTTCCCGAGGGAAACATTGAATATGCGGGAAGGAGGGACCATCAAGTCAAAATCCGCGGTTATCGGGTTGAACTCGGTGAGGTGGAAGCCGCTCTTCTCAAGCACGTACAGGAAGCAGTTGTCCTAGCAAAAGAAAATACCGATGGCCAAAGCGATTTGTATGCCTATTTTACAGCAGAGCAATCACTCTCGATCAGTCAGCTGAAAGAAAAACTTGCTGGCCAAATACCGGGATATATGATCCCTTCATACTTCATCCAGCTGGAGAAACTGCCGCTAACCGGCAATGGAAAAGTAAATCGAAGAGCATTACCGATGCCTGAAGCAGGTTTGCAAACGGGGACTGACTACGTTGCTCCGCGGACGAATATGGAAGAGCAGCTGATATGCATCTGGCAAGACGTTTTGAAGGTAAAAGAAATAGGTGTAAAAGATAACTTTTTCGATTTGGGCGGCCACTCGTTGCGAGGGATGACGCTCATCGCCAAAATTCATAAGCAATTCAGCAAAAACATTTCATTAAGAGAAGTCTTTCAATGTCCGACAGTTGAAGAAATGGCACAGGCTATTGCAGAAGCTGAAACCAACGGACCGGACTATATTCCGAAAGCCAAAGCAAAAGATGTCTATCCCGTATCGTCCGTGCAGAAGATGGTTTACCTGTCAACACAAATAGAAGGCGGAGAACTGAGCTACAATATGCCGGGAATTCTTACATTAGAAGGAAAACTCGACATGAATCGCTTGCAAACCGCTTTCCAAAGACTGATCCAGCGCCATGAATCGCTGCGTACCGGTTTTGAAATGGTCCGCGGAGAACCGGTGCAGGTGATCAAATCGCAAGTGGAGTTTTCGATGGAAAGATACAAAGCAACAGCCGACGAGGTTGAGGAATGTTTCCGGGCCTTCGTGCGGCCGTTCGATCTCAGCCAAGCTCCATTACTCAGGGTCGGACTCATCGAGTTAGAACAAGACCTGCATATTTTCATGTTTGACATGCACCACATTATCACGGACGGCGCCTCCATGAATATTTTTGTCGAAGAACTGATTCAATTGTATGACGGCAAAGAGTTAGCTCCGCTCCGTATTCAGTACAAAGACTTTACGGAATGGAAACATCAAAAAGAACAAAGAGAACGAATCAAGAGCCAGGAAGAGTATTGGCTTGGTGTATTTCATGAAGAGCTCCCGTCATTCGAGCTGCCGAAAGATTTTGCGAGACCGCCGGTTAGAAGCTTTGATGGGAAAAGGCACAATTTTACGCTCGATAAGACTGTCACCCAAGGGATAAAGCAGCTGGAAGAATTGACCGGATCGACCGCTTACATGATTCTATTCTCGGCCTATTCCATACTGCTGGCAAAATACAGCGGTCAGGATGATATCGTTGTCGGTACACCTATTGCAGGGAGACCGCATGCGGATTTGGAACCCATTATCGGAATGTTTGTCAATACATTAGCCATCCGCACCGCTCCAATGGCGGAAAAGACATTTTTGGATTATATAACGGAAACGAAAGAAACCATGCTGAAGGCTTTTGAACATCAAGAGTATCCTTTTGAAGAATTAGTTGAAAAACTGGGTGTGAAACGGGACTTAAGCTGCAATCCATTGTTTGATACGATGTTTGTCCTGCAAAATACCGAACAAACAGATATTGAAGTGGACTCTCTCGCAGTCAGGCCTTATGAACAAACAGAGACGGCAGCCAAATTTGATTTACAGCTGAACTTCTTAATAGATCAAGATGAGATTCAGGGCAGTTTTGATTACTGTACGAAACTGTTTAAAAAGAAAACCATTGCTGTATTGGCCAAGGATTACGTCATGATCCTTTCGGCGATTATGAGAAACCCATCCATTCCTTTAAAAGACATTCAATTAAGCGAAAAAGTAAACAAAAGTAAACATCTCGCAAGCACAATCGAATTGGATTTCTAATCACAGGGGCAGCGGCTGTCCCGGCATGAATGCCGCGGCTGCCGCCAGTCGAAAACAGGAATGAAACCAACTGGAGGGATATGAGTGTCAGAATTCAAACAACAGGAGTTGTTCTGGGGCCGAATGTTTCACACGGAAGACCGTCCTAGTGCATTCCCTTCGTTTCAAATGTCCGACTCAACAGTAAAGCGTGATATAACAAGTGGATCTGACTGTATTCACAGTTCATTGAGTGCGGATGTATCACGGCGCATCCTGACCATGACGAACCAAACGCCAATGGCCGTCTACCTGGTTCTCCTGATCGGAATTGAATCCCTTTTATACAAATACACGGGGGAAGAAGGCGTGATTACAGGGGTTCCAAGCTTTGAAGACGAAACTGATGAAGATCTTCGTTCAGACCAGCTCATGTTAATCAAACAGCATATCAATTCCGGCAGTACGTTTAAATCAATTTTCCATGAATTGAAACATACGCTGGACGAAGCGATCTTATATCAGGACGTTCCCTTTGATAAAATGGCCGGACAGCTGAGGCTGAACTACAATGCAAATCATTTGCCGATCATCGATACAGTCGTTTCACTAGAGCAAATTCATCCTGATGGTTTCATAGAAACGGCTGCTGCAGATGCTTTATTCCAGTTTGCTATGGGTGAAGACTTGATTGACATAAAGTTATGTTTTAATGAACAAGTCTATGATCGTCAGTATATGATGCAGGTGCTCGGACATTTAAACCGGCTATTTTCTGTCATATTATTTCAGCCTGAGCTCCCCCTCGGTCAAGTGAATATTTTGCCAGAATCGGAGACACATTCACTTCTCGTTGACAATCAAACTGCGAAAACTGAATATCCGCGGGATAAGACGGTTTATCAGTTATTCGAAGAACAGATGAAACGAACACCGGATCAAGCAGCCGTTATTTACGGAGAAAAGCAATTCACATATCGTCAGCTCAATGAACGTGCCAATCAATTAGCCCGAACGTTAAGGAAAAAGGGGGTAAAGACGGATCGGCTCACTGCGATTATCTGCGAACATGAGATCGAACTGGTCGTGGGAATACTGGCCGTTTTAAAAGCGGGAGGGGCCTATGTGCCAATTGATCCGGATTATCCGAAGCATCGCATACAGTATATAGTAGAAGACTCCCAAGCTGATATCGTCCTGACGCAGAGCCATCTTCAAAAACAGTTGGAACTTGCGGGCACAATGGTTTTCCTCGATCAGGAAAGCTCTTACCACGAAGACGGCTCTGACCTGGAACCGATCAGCAGTACGAAGGATTTGGCCTATGTCATTTATACGTCAGGCTCCACAGGCAAGCCTAAAGGAGTGGCAATTGAGCATCAGGGCTTAACCAATTATATTTGGTGGGCCAGCCGGGTCTATGTCAAAGGGGAAAAAACCAACTTTCCCCTATATTCGTCCATCGCTTTTGATCTGACGATAACGTCTGTTTTTACTCCGCTCATTACAGGAAATGCCATTATTGTCTACGGAGGAGAAAACAGTGCTGCCTTGCTTGATTCCATTATTCAGGATTCAAGGGCGGATATTATCAAGCTGACCCCGGCGCACTTGCAGTTATTGAAAGAGATAAATATCCCTGCTGAGTGCACCATTCGGAAATTCATTGTCGGCGGTGACAATTTAAGCACGCGGCTCGCCCGAAGCATCAGCGGGAAATTCGGCGGAAAAATCGAAATTTTTAACGAATACGGGCCTACAGAGACAGTCGTCGGCTGTATGATTTATTCCTTTGATCCGCAATACGACAGACGGGAATCAGTGCCGATAGGAACCGCCGCGGACAACATGAACATTTTCGTGCTGGATAAGAACATGAAGCCGGTGCCGGCCGGCGTCCCGGGAGAAATATATATCAGCGGGGACGGCATCGCCAGAGGATACTTGAACAGAGCGGAATTAACGGCGGAAAGATTTTTGCAGCACCCCTTTGTACCAGAGGTGAAAATGTACCGGACGGGAGACTTAGCAAGGCGGCTGCCGGACGGAAATATCGAATATTTAGGCCGGATCGACCACCAGGTGAAAATCCGCGGTTACCGCATTGAAATCGGGGAAGTCGAATCCGCGTTTTTCCAAATACCGCCGATTCAAGAAGCTCTCGTTACGGCACAAGAAACCAACGGGGAAACATCCTTGTGCGCCTATTATACCGCACAGCATTCTTTAACCGCAGGCGAAATTCGGGAGCACCTGTCCCGGCAGCTTCCGTCCTATATGATCCCTGCTTATTTTGTACAGCTGGCAGCGATGCCGCTTACTTCCAACGGAAAAATAGATCGTCAGGCGCTGCCTGCTCCAACGGGAAATCTCACCGGCAATCCTTATACAGCTCCGCGGACAGAACTGGAAAAAATACTGGCCGGGGTGTGGGAATCGGTATTAGGCGCAGAACAGGTCGGAATCGATGACCATTTCTTTGAGCTGGGAGGAGATTCGATTAAGTCGATTCAGGTAACCTCAAGCTTATATCAAGCCGGGTATAAGCTTGACATCAAACACTTGTTCAAACACCCGACGATCTCCGGGCTTGCTCCTTTTATTAAGCCCGTTACCCGAATCGCAGAACAAGGGGAAATCAAAGGCCGTACCTTATTGACGCCGATTCAGCATTGGTTTTTCGCCCGGCAATACCCTGATCCGCACCATTATAATCAATCTGTCATGCTTTATTTTAAAGAGGGGCTGGACGAATCGAAGCTTCAGAAAGTCATGAAGAAGATTGCCGAGCATCACGATGCTTTGCGCATGGTCTATGTTCAGGGAGATCATGAATACGAAGCCAGAACCCGCGGGATCAGTGAAGGAGAATTATTCAGCCTCGACGTATTCTCTTTACTCGAAGAAAACAACCCTGCCGAAACGATAGAAATGATAGCCAATGACATTCAGCAATCCATCCATTTAGCCGATGGTCCGCTCATGAAACTGGGATTGTTTCAATGTCAGGATGGCGATCATTTGCTGATTGCGATTCATCATCTGGTTGTAGATGGCGTATCGTGGAGGATTTTACTTGAGGATATAACGTCAGCTTATGAGCAGCTCCAAAACGGAGAAGCGATCACGCTCCCTAAGAAGACGGATTCCTATCTGTTATGGGCTGAACGATTGAAACGTTATGCAGAAAGCCCGGAATTTGAAGCGAAAAATCAATATTGGCTTGAGCAGAAACATATCTCGCAACACAAATTGCCAGAGGATAATGAGCAGGAGACCGGTCTGGCCGAAGACCGGGAAACGATCATCGTCCAATGGACAGAGGAAGAAACCGAGCGTTTATTAAAAAAATCGAACCGTGCCTATACGACTGACATTAATGATTTATTGCTGACCGGACTCGGAATGGCTGTTCATCGCTGGACGGGGCATGAAGAAATTCATGTTCATCTGGAAGGACACGGCAGGGAATCTGTTTTTCAAGACGTTGATATTTCACGTACGGTGGGCTGGTTCACAACCCAATACCCGGTTTCTCTTCAAATCCAGGCGGACCGGGACATCTCCCAGCGGATTAGGACGGTGAAAGAACAGCTGCGTCAGATTCCCCAAAAAGGAATAGGATATGGCCTGATGAAATATTTGTCCGATCATCCGAAGGCATCAGAATGGACCGGACATCCGGAAATCAACTTCAATTACCTCGGACAATTTGATCAAGATTTCGAAAATGGAGGAATCGAGGTATCTCCTTACTCCGGAGGGAAAATTGCGAGCGACAGGCACCCCATTGCCTATACGCTTGACATTAACGGCATGATCTCAGACGGTCGGCTGTCATTGGCCATCAGTTACAGCGGTAAACAATATCGAAGAGAAACAATGGAAACATGTGCAGCTCTCTTAAAGAAAAGCCTAAAAGAAGTCATCGAACATTGCGCAGCTCAAGAACACATTCACCTGACGCCAAGCGATATTTCGCTGAAGGACATAACAATCGAGGAATTAGATCAATTTGTTAAGCAAACACAGCATATCGGCGACATTGAAAATATATATCCTTTAACTCCCATGCAGAAAGGTATGCTGTTCCATAGTTTAATCGATTCGGCTTCCAGAGCTTACTTTGAACAAGCCGCTTTTGACCTCAAAGGCGACTTGGATATTGAGGCATTTACAATGAGTTTGTCGCAGCTGGCGGAAAGACACGAGATTCTCCGGACTCATTTTTATACGGAATGGAAAGATCAGCCTTTACAGATCGTATTCCGAAAAAAACCGATCGAAATAACTGTTGAAGATATTCGAAGCATGAAGAATAAACAACGAAACGAGTTCATTGCCGGCTTTGTACAAAAAGATAAGGCAAGAGGATTCGACCTTACCCAAGATGCGTTAATGCGCGTATCAATCCTTCGTACAGAGGACGACCAAGTCCGATTGATATGGAGCTTCCATCATATTTTAATGGATGGCTGGTGTCTGCCTCTTATTACGAAAGAAGTGTTTGAAACCTATTATGAGCTTCTTGAGAGAAGAAAACCGGAGCGGGAAGCCGTCACCCCGTACAGCCGATATATCGAATGGCTGGAAGACCAGGATCATCAGAACGCTTTGGCCTATTGGCAAAAATATTTGGACGGTTATGAAGGACAAACCGTTTTACTGAAAGAACCTGTCTCAAACCAAGCCAAGAAATATCAAAAACAAAGGCTTGCATGCCGGCTCGGAAAGCAGCTGTCAGAAGAAATCAGACAGACTGCAAGCAAGCATCACGTCACCGTGAATACATTCATTCAAAGTGCGTGGGGGCTATTGCTGCAAAGATACAACAACAGTCAGGATGTCGTTTTCGGGTCGGTTGTATCCGGACGCCCGGCAGAAATTCCGGGTATTGAATCCATGGTCGGCTTATTTATCAACACCATTCCCGTACGTATTACCGCTCAGCCTGGAATGACTGTGGAACAAGTGTTGAAAATGAGCCAGGAGCAGGCATTGGCTTCTCAGGCGTATGATACATTTCCGTTGTATGAAATTCAGGCTCAAACTGAACATAAGCAGCAGCTGATCAGTCATATCATGGTATTTGAAAATTATCCGGTCGAGAAACAAATGGAGCATATGAAACCGAATCGTGACGCGCTGGACATTATCAATTTCCATATGGAAGAGCATACCCATTACGATTTCAATTTCATTGTCATGCCGGCTGGAGAAATCGACATTCATTTTGTATACAATAGCAACGTCTATGATCATGCAAGTGTCAAGCGGATGGAAGAGCATTTTATGCAAATCATTAAGCAGATGGTGAACAGTCAGGCGATTCGCGTCCAAGACTTGGATATACTTACGGGAGATGAACGTTCGCTCCTTATAGAGGCATTTAATGATACGGAAGCAGATTATCCAAAGGAAAAGACGCTTCATCAATTGTTTGAGGAACAAGCACAGCGTACGCCTGATCAAACGGCTGTCGTATACGGGGAAAGCCAGCTGACATACCGGGAACTGAATGAAAGAGCGAATCAACTTGCCCGGACATTGCAATCAGAAGGCGTGCAGCCGGATCAGCCGGTCGGGATTATGGCCGAACGTTCCTTGGAAATGATCGTAGGACTCTTCGGAATCTTAAAAGCCGGCGGCGCGTATGTGCCGATCGACCCGAGCTATCCGGTAGAACGGATTCACTATATATTGGAGGATTCGGATACGAAGCTGTTGTTAGCACAGAGTCACTTGAGAAAAAGCGTGCCTTTTACGGGAAAAGTGCTTGACCTGGAAGATCCGCGATTCTCTTTGGAAGATGCTTCAAACTTGAAACAGACGGCCGGACCGAATCACTTAGCTTATGTTATCTATACTTCGGGATCAACAGGCCGACCGAAAGGGGTTATGGTGGAACACCGATCCGTAATCAACCGTCTCGTTTGGATGCAGGAACATTACCCGCTGGATAAGCAGGATGTCATTCTGCAAAAAACCCCAATCACCTTTGATGTATCGGTGTGGGAATTGTTCTGGTGGTCGATGACTGGTTCTAAAGCGGTATTGCTGTCAAACGGAGGAGAAAAGAACCCTGACGTCATTTTAGATACAATTGCGCAGAAAAATGTCACCATTATGCATTTTGTGCCTGCGATGCTGCATGCTTTTCTTGAGTCCATGGAGCAGAAATCCGACGAGGAATTAAAGAGAAAGCTGGCGTCATTAAAATATGTATTTGCAAGCGGCGAGGCTTTGACGCCTGCGCACGTTGCCGGGTTTCATCGCATGATCACACCGGCGGGCGAGGCTCAAATCATTAATTTATACGGACCGACCGAAGCGACGATCGATGTATCGTATTTTGAATGTGAAGCGGGAGAAACGCTTAACTCCGTTCCGATAGGTAAACCGATTTCCAACATTCAATTGTACATCGTACAGCCCGGATCGGAATATTTCCAGCCGCTCGGTGTGGCAGGAGAGCTGTGTATCGCCGGAGACGGGCTCGCTCGGGGCTATTTGAACCGTCCGGAGCTGACAGCTGAGAAGTTTGCAGCTCACCCATTTGAAGCAGGGAAGCGGATGTACCGGACAGGCGACTTGGCAAGATGGCTGCCGGACGGAAATATCGAGTATTTGGGACGAATCGATCATCAAGTGAAAATCCGAGGCTACCGGATAGAACTCGGCGAGATTGAAGCATCTTTATTACAACTCGATGCTGTCAAAGAAGCGGTCGTCATCGCGATTGAAAAAGAGGGCTCAAAGCAGCTGTGCGCTTACTTGTCAGGAGACGAGTCATTAAATACGGCGCAACTGAAGCGTCATTTGCTGAATAAACTGCCTGCGTATATGATTCCGGCTTATTTTGTACAAGTAGAGAAGATGCCGATAACTGCTAATGGAAAAATCGATCGAAAAGCTTTGCCGGCTCCTGAGGGAAATAGGCTTACCGGAACCGAATACACAGCGCCAGGAACGTTAATTGAAAAGCAGCTGGCCGATATATGGAAGGATATTTTAGCTCTGCCTGACCCCGGGATTAAAGATCACTTCTTTGACGTTGGCGGCCATTCACTTAAAGTATTGCAGCTCATTCATCAAATTAACGCCGGTATGGGACTCAACATGCATTATCAAGCCGTATACGATTTTCCTACCATCGAAACAATGGCACGCGCCATTCAAGCGGCAGTTTTCGAATCCGAGACGGATCATAACGTATTCGTCAAGCTGAACCAGGAAGATTCAATCCCTGTGTTCTGTTTCCCGCCTTTAATCGGATATGGACTCGTTTATAATGAAATGGCGAAAAGACTTGACGGCGTCAGCACCGTCTATGCTGCTGATTTCTTAGAAGAGCCGTCTCATGAGAAAGAAATCGTTGACCGATATGCAGAAAGCATGATACGCATTCAGGAACAAGGGCCTTTTGTTTTGCTTGGTTACTCTTCGGGATCGAATTTGGCTTTTGAGGCTGCTAAAGCTTTGGAGAAGCGAGGCCGCACCGTATCTGATGTGATTATGCTGGATTCTAAAATAACCACTTCTGTAACTCATTTATCGGAAGAGGAAATCGAAGAGATCGTCCATCTGAATATGGACATTATTCCGGACTATTACAGAGAAATATTAACCATTCCTTCGATTAAGGATAAAATCAGAGGCTATCTTGCGTACCACAATGAAGTGATCAATTCCGGCGCCGTTAACGCCAACATCCATCATTTGCTATGCGGCGATGTAACCGATGATAGGGGCTGGACACAATCAACAGCACAGCATTATCTTGAGTACAAATTAAAAGGAGATCACGTGACGATCTTTGAACCTCACAATATCGAAGAAAATGCGGAAGCCATTCGATCTATTATTAAAAGGATTGAAGAACGGCATCATCACGGACTTGTTCTTGAAGAACAACTGTCAATGGGATCGTTTGCGGGAAATACGAAGTTTGACAACATGTAAATGATCCAGTGTAAAATGTTGCTGGATGACAGTCAGCGGCATTTTGCACGAAATAGAAGAGAGTAAACTCATAGGCTTGAAACGCTTTCCTCGTTATGCGTTCTCCATGACCATTTGTCATCAAATGTTAAAAGAAAAGCCTCATTTTAAGGAAAAAGAAGGATATTCAGTCATGACAAAAAAGTGTAGCTTATGTTTATGGGTTCTTGCTTTATGATTGAGTTGCTTTACTGGGAAGTCGTCGTATGCTGCCAACACTGCAAATTCCCAAAAGGACCCCTATTTTAGGAAAAGGAGGATATTAAGTAATGAGGAAAAAATGTAACTTATGTTTATGGGTTCTTGTTTTATTATTGAGCTGCTTATCTGGGAAGTCTGCGTATGCTGCCAGCACTCCAATTGCAAAACATGTTGGGAATTCAAATCCGCTTATCGACCATCATCTGGGCGCAGATCCGTTTGCGCTGACCTATAACGGAAGAGTCTACATCTATATGTCAAGCGATGACTATGAATATAATAGCGACGGCACGATTAAGGATAATTCATTTGCCAATTTGAATAAAATATCCGTCATATCTTCAGCGGATATGGTGAACTGGACAGATCACGGAGCGATTCCAGCAGCGGGTGCCAATGGGATGAATGGCGGCCGGGGGATTGCCAAATGGGCAGGAGCATCATGGGCCCCGTCAGCCGCGGTGAAAAAGATCAACGGTAAGGATAAATTTTTCCTTTATTTCGCAAACGGCGGCGGAGGTATCGGGGTTCTCACCGCAGACAGCCCGACCGGCCCATGGACAGATCCGATCGGAAAACCGCTGGTGACGCCAAGTACACCAGGAATGTCCGGCGTTGTATGGCTTTTTGATCCGGCAGTATTCGTAGATGATGACGGTACCGGTTACCTGTATGCCGGCGGAGGCGTTCCGGGCGGTTCAAATCCAACGCAGGGACAATGGGCCAATCCTAAAACAGCAAGAGTCATAAAATTAGGTCCTGATATGACCAGTGTTGCCGGAAGTGCATCTACGATCGATGCGCCTTTCATGTTTGAAGATTCGGGAATGCACAAATATAACGGGACATATTACTATTCCTATTGCATCAATTTCAGCGGCGCGCACCCGGCCGATAAACCCCCAGGTGAGATCGGCTACATGACCAGCTCAAGTCCCATGGGTCCCTTTACATATAGAGGGCACTTTCTGAAAAATCCGGGTGCATTTTTCGGAGGCGGCGGAAACAACCATCATGCCGTTTTCAATTTTAAAAACGAGTGGTACACGGTGTATCATACTCAAACTGTCAGCTCCGCTCTGTTCGGGGCCGGCAAAGGATACCGTTCTCCCCATATAAATAAGGTTGTGCATAATCCAGATGGCTCCCTGCAAGAGGTAGCGGCAAATTTTGCAGGTGTCAAACAGCTATCCAACTTGAATCCATATCACCGGGTAGAAGCGGAAACGTTTGCCTGGAACGGACGGATTTTGACAGAGGCATCCTCAGCACCCGGCGGGCCGGTCAATAATCAACATGTCACAAACATTCATAACGGAGACTGGATTGCTGTAGGAAATGCAGACTTCGGGTCAGGCGGTGCAAGGACGTTTAAAGCAAATGTAGCATCCGCTCTTGGCGGAAAAATAGAAGTGCGTCTCGATAGTCCAACAGGTAAGCTTGCGGGAACACTGAATGTCCCTTCCACAGGCGGAACGCAATCTTGGAGAGAAATAGAAACTGCGGTAAGCGGCGCAGCCGGTGTGCACAACGTATTCTTTGTATTTACCGGAACAGGTTCAGGAAACTTGTTTAACTTTGATTATTGGCAGTTTACGCAAAAATAGCATCAGTACTGTGATATAAAAGCAGGACAGAACACATTTTTCTAATACGGTAAAAGACAGATAAAGGAGAGGAAAAAATGATGTCGAGCGTAAAAAAAACAATTTGTCTATTATTAGTATGTTTCACTACGCTGTCAGTAATGTTAATGGGCCCAGGCGCTGCTGAGGTCTTGGCGGCAAATGATGCAACAGTTAATATATCTGCAGATAGACAAGTGATTCGCGGTTTTGGAGGAATGAACCACCCGGCTTGGATTGGAGATTTGACTGCGGCTCAACGGGAGACCGCTTTTGGCAATGGACAGAATCAGTTAGGTTTTTCGGTCTTAAGAATTCATGTAGATGAAAATAGAAATAATTGGTACAAGGAAGTGGAGACTGCAAAAAGTGCGATCAAACATGGAGCAATCGTTTTTGCTTCCCCTTGGAATCCGCCAAACGATATGGTTGAGACTTTCAATCATAATGGTGACACAACAGCTAAGCGGCTGAGATACGATAAGTACGCCGCATACGCGCAGCATCTTAACGATTTCGTTAATTTCATGAAGAGTAATGGTGTGAATCTGTATGCGATTTCTATGCAAAACGAGCCTGATTACGCTCACGAATGGACATGGTGGACGCCCCAAGAAATCCTGCGTTTCATGAGAGAGAATGCCGGTTCCATTAATGCCCGCGTGATTGCGCCGGAATCATTTCAATACCTGAAAAATATATCGGACCCCATTTTGAATGATCCGCAGGCGCTTAGGAATATGGATATCCTCGGAACCCACCTGTACGGCACTCAGGTCAGTCAGTTTCCTTATCCTCTTTTCAAACAAAAAGGAGGAGGGAAAGAGCTATGGATGACGGAGGTATACTATCCGAATAGTGACAACAATTCAGCGGATCGCTGGCCTGAGGCTTTAGGTGTTTCAGAGCATATTCATCATTCAATGGTAGAGGGAGATTTTCAAGCTTATGTGTGGTGGTACATCCGCAGATCATACGGCCCTATGAAAGAAGATGGGATGATCAGCAAACGCGGATACAACATGGCTCATTTCTCAAAATTTGTGCGCCCAGGCTATGTAAGGATTGATGCAACGAAAAATCCTGAACCGAATGTTTACGTGTCAGCCTATAAAGGAGACAATAAAGTCGTGATTGTTGCCATTAATAAAAATAACACAGGGGTCAACCAAAACTTCGTGTTGCAGAATGGAACTGCTTCGCAAGTATCCAGATGGATCACGAGCAGCAGCAGCAATCTTCAACCTGGAACGGATCTCAAAGTAACGGACAATCATTTTTGGGCCCATCTTCCGGCTCAAAGCGTGACAACATTTGTTGTAAAGCGTTAAAGGCATCAGCATCGCAATAAGCCAATTTTCTTACTCAATAAAGAAAATTGGCTTATTTTCTGTGGGAGAGAAGTGTTGATTTTTAACGATACACGGACATTGGGTATAATAATGACAATGACTTCAAGGAGTGATCAATATATGTCACGGCTTCACAGCAAAGTATTAATCATAGACGATGAAAAAGAAATTTTGGAACTGATCAAAACCGTATTAATAAGAGAAGGCATTGATCGCGTAGTGACCGCTTCGACTGCCCGTGACGGATTGGCTCAATTTCATCAAGAAAATCCCGATCTTGTGATATTGGATATCATGCTGCCAGACGGTGAAGGCTATGATATCTGCAAGCAAATAAGAGACATTTCACACGTTCCTATTATCTTTTTGTCTGCAAAGGGGGAGGAAACGGATAAAATTGTAGGACTTGCCATCGGCGGGGACGACTACATTACAAAACCTTTCAGCCCTAAAGAAGTCGCATACCGGGTCAAAGCGCAGCTGAGACGGGTCTCTTACTTACAGCCTTCTCAAACCGGAACCCTAATAAAAAAAGGGCCATTTGAATTAAACCAACAACAAGCCGAGCTCACCAAAAATGGAGCGGCTATTGAGTTAACACCTAAAGAACTTATGCTTATGACCTATTTTCTGCAGCATCCCAATCGGGTGATCAGTAAAGAAACACTCTATCAAGCTGTATGGGGAGAAGATTTCTTCGGTTCTGACAACACGGTGATGGTTCATATACGCAGGCTCCGTGAGAAAATAGAAAACACCCCGTCAAAACCAGACTTTCTCGTCACTGTGAAAGGGTTAGGCTACAAATTTGTTGTAAAGGATGCATAAGGATGAATTGGCGATTAACAGGCAGATATATGGTCTCTGTCATTATCGTGACCATCATTACAGTCTTCATTAATTTATTTATTTTTATGTTTTGGCTCGTTTTCCAGGCGAACAGCCAACATGACGAAGAAAGTACACCGGAAACTTTCACAAGATCATTCCGACAATATGTCACGTTATCGAACAATGGTATCACGGTAAACAAAGAGGGCCAAAAAGCTTTAAAAGAGCAGAATGCATGGATTCAAATATTAGATGAAAACGGACAGGATGTTTATCATGATAGAGAACCTAAAGGACTGAAGAAAAAATATACGCCTATTGAAATTGTAAATTTACATAAATATAAGGATGAACAATTATTATCAACCATTTACGCCGGCGGAAAAAAAGTAAACGGCAAGGAGTACAGTTACTTTATAGGGTTTAAAAATCCCTCTCTCGGAAAATTTGTCCTCTCATATGATACCAAGGAATTTGTGACGAAGTTCAATGCAGGAACCATCATATTATTATCAATAGATGCATTGATCGCGTTAGTCATTGGCTATCTATTCAGCCGGCAGCTCACAAAACCGCTCGGCCGTGTCATTCAAGGAATCCAGCGGTTAGCTAATGGAGATTATACGATCAACATGAAACCTAAAGGCATTTATAAAGATGTCTTCTATAATGTCAATCATTTATCGGAACAACTATCTTCAAGCAAAAAAGAAAAAGATAAATTAGAGCAAATGCGTGAAGAGTGGATCAGTCATATTTCTCATGACATTAAAACACCATTAGCATCTATTCAAGGCTATGCAGAAATCATCAAAGATCCAAATTACCATCTCACAGCCGAACAGGTCAGAGAGTACGCCCAGATCATTGAGAGTAAATCCCTCTATATGAAAGATGTGATGGAAGATTTAAATTTAACGACAAGGCTGAAAAACAACGATGTGATGTTACATACAGAACGGGTAAACCTTGTATCGCTGCTGCGGGAAACGTTAATTGATATGTTAAACGATTCTAGATATGCGGATAAGTCCATTGAACTTCAAACGAACGTGGAAAAGCTGATGCTGAACCTTGATGCGATATTGATTAGGAGAGCGGTCACGAATCTCATTTTAAATGCCCTCGTTCACAATGATCCTGATGTGAAGATCGTTGTACAGCTTGAACAAAAAGAACGGACCCATGTGACAATTAAGGACAATGGCAAAGGGATAGAAGAAGAGGAGCTGGAAAAAGTGTTTGATCGCTATTACAGGGGGACAAATACAGGAACGACGCATGCAGGCTCTGGTCTTGGAATGGCCATAGCAAAGGATATTATCCAAAAGCACGGAGGGGACATCACCATTCACAGCACCGCGGGAGAGGGGACAACGATAAATATACAATTATGATAATGGCTATACAAAAAAACGGTTCTGCTGATTAATAACAGAACCGTTTTTTCCTATTGTTCCGAAAACACTTTGATTCCTTTGACAATGTTCCAAATGAAAAAATAGATCGCCACAAGGAATGTAGCAGCATACGTCGCTAGCAGGAAAGGCCCGGCGTGCCTGATGTCATTCATACCAAGTAAACCTGAAGCGATGATGCCAATTCCAAAAATCAAATAAGGAATCAGATGCGTCCACAAAGATTTTTTCGCATGATATTTCACATCATCCTGGCCTAAGAAATAGACGATAATCGGAAACAGAAACGGCGCAAAAAATATACTGAAGTAACATAATGAAGACAACATTTTATTTTCTCTCAAACCTTTTCACCTCTATGATTTATTGAAAGGGGGAATTCTTCTGGCTGAATCCCTCACTGAAGTACAACCTTATTGTACAACTCGAACCTTAACCCGTATTAATCCGAACCTTACATCAACCTTAAATTAACAAGGACTCGTCTTCTTACAGCAATCAGCGTGTGTACGTTGGAAATACATTTAATTTTTCGATTCGATTGAAAAATGACGTGTAAAGTCCCGATTCAGCCCGGTTTTCTTTGTTCTATATGTGTCAGGTGTGTCTTATTCAATAGAGATAGAGCAAATTGACAGACTTTAACACCTCCCAAAAACAAGAAATTAGGTTGATAGACAATCATGAGAAAGATTTTTACAATGAGTTCGAGCTCATAAGAAAGAGCCAAAATGATGCGAAGGAGGAAAAGATCAGATATGAAACGGTCAATTTCTATTTTTATTACGTGTTTATTGATTGCGGTATTGACAATGGGCGGCTTGCTGCCTTCGCCGGCATCAGCAGCAGAGACAAAAACGCCAGTAGCCAAGAATGGTCAGCTTAGCATAAAAGGTACACAGCTCGTAAACCGAGACGGTAAAGCGGTACAACTGAAAGGGATCAGTTCACATGGATTGCAATGGTATGGCGATTTCGTCAATAAAGACAGCTTAAAATGGCTGAGAGACGATTGGGGCATAACCGTTTTCCGCGCGGCGATGTATACGGCAGATGGCGGTTATATTGACAACCCGTCCGTGAAAAATAAAGTAAAAGAAGCGGTTGAAGCGGCAAAAGAACTTGGGATATATGTCATCATTGACTGGCATATTTTAAATGACGGCAACCCAAAACAAAATAAAGAGAAGGCAAAAGAATTTTTCAAGGAGATGTCAAGTCTTTACGGAAACACGCCGAACGTCATTTATGAAATTGCAAACGAACCAAACGGTGACGTGAACTGGAAGCGTGATATTAAACCGTATGCGGAAGAAGTGATTTCCGTTATCCGCAAAAATGATCCAGACAACATCATCATTGTCGGCACCGGTACATGGAGCCAGGATGTGAATGATGCTGCCGATGACCAGTTAAAAGATGCAAACGTCATGTACGCGCTTCATTTTTATGCCGGCACACACGGGCAATTTTTACGGGATAAAGCAAACTACGCACTCAGCAAAGGAGCGCCTATTTTCGTGACGGAATGGGGAACAAGCGATGCGTCTGGAAATGGCGGTGTATTCCTAGACCAGTCGCGGGAATGGCTGAATTATCTCGACAGCAAGAACATCAGCTGGGTGAACTGGAATCTTTCTGATAAGCAGGAATCATCTTCGGCTTTAAAGCCGGGAGCATCTAAAACAGGCGGCTGGCCGCTTACAGATTTAACTGCTTCAGGAACATTCGTAAGAGAAAACATTCGCGGTACTAAAGATTCAACGAAGGACGGCCCTGAAACGCCAGCACAAGATAACCCCACACAGGAAAAAGGCGTTTCTGTACAATACAAAGCAGGGGATGGGCGTGTGAACAGCAATCAAATCCGCCCGCAGCTTCACATAAAAAATAATGGCAATGCGACGGTTGATTTAAAAGATGTCACTGCCCGTTACTGGTATAACGCGAAAAACAAAGGCCAAAACGTTGACTGTGACTACGCGCAGATGGGATGCGGCAATCTGACCCACAAGTTTGTGACGCTGCATAAACCTAAGCAAGGTGCAGATACCTATCTGGAACTGGGGTTTAAAACAGGAACGCTGTCACCGGGAGCAAGCACAGGGAATATTCAGCTTCGTCTTCACAATGATGACTGGAGCAATTATGCACAAAGCGGCGATTATTCCTTTTTCCAATCAAATACGTTTAAAACAACGAAAAAAATCACATTATATCATCAAGGAAAACTGATTTGGGGAACAGAACCCAATTAGTTAAGCTTTAGGCGGACATCAGCAACGATGTCCGCTTTTATCATCTTAAACAGCAATACAAGGAGGTTTACGTGGCGGATGAAACTCTGAAACAGTATATGGGCCTGTACAAATGTTGTTAGCAATCTCAAGAAAGCCAAGGAGTAGCTATGATTCACTGAACATATGATGTAATCGTTTCACAGTTTTGAAAAGCGTTTATAGCGCAATGTGTGTATTTCACATCCGCCACTTTTATTACGTAAGGGGGAACAAGAGAATGAAAAAGTATGACGCATTTCCAGAGCCAATTGGCGGCTATACTGTCGGCCGAACCCAGATGGATTTTGAGTACACGGCATCAGATCATACAAAGGGGGCGGTTCTCCAGAATGGGGTACAGTGATCTGTACAGACTTGGCAAGTATGGGATATGTTGTGGTAAGCATCGGCCATCAGAATAGCACGATGTATAAGCGTAAAGATGGGCGCCTGTTTAATGTATCAAAGGATTTTTCGGATATCATTATAGCGTTTTCTGAAGATCCGGAGATGCTGGCTTTGGCAGGTAAGATGGAGATGCGGCCCGACGATGAAACTGCCATTGAGATGTGTCAAAACGTGCTTACACTGCCGATACTTGACAAGTTAACAGAGTATAGTGAATTACAGGCAGAAGATGTAAGGTATGTAGCCGATTATCTTGTCAAATTGGATTCTGGAGAGCTGAATTCCATCTTTAAGGGCAGATTGTTGCTTGACATCGGCATGGGCATAGTCGGACATTCTTATGGAGGGCCTACGACGGCGATTGTTTGCGGGGACGACGACCGGTTCGCCTGCGGGATTGGCTTGGATAGCGGAGCGTTCGGCCTTCAGGGCAGCGACATTAAGAAACCCTTTTTGCTGCTGTTTTCTGAACCGAACTATAACATGAATGCGATCATTGGCGCTAACAATAGCATGGATACCTATTATTTCTCTGTTGATCGTGCTGCGCATTTAGATTACTGCGACATCGTGTTTACCAGTGTGAATAAGGAACTTAGAGGTGAACGGGATGCCATGGAGATGCGAAATCTTGTTACAGACTATACGAAGAACTTTTTTGATCATTACATACTGCAGAAGGCTGCAAGTATGGAAAGTCTGGCATACGATGGCGTGGACTTGATCAAGAAGACCAGCAACAAGTGACATAACCGATTAAAATACTCAAACTGAAAAACCTTTATGACCAATTTAATTTATTAAGGACGTAGAGGTTTTTTAATATTACCTTATAAAAAGGGGATGCTCTTAGAATATAGATCCACTTTTATATTCTCTTCACAATCTCTAGTTTACATAATATATATTCTAGGAAGTTAAATCTTTGATGAAAATTCCGTCTCGTTATCTTAAGTATACTTAGTTGTTGAGACAGAATAAGAAAAATAGGACATATTACGATTTATCTTCAGTGTATATTATGAATAAGACATCTTCATTCATATACATAACAAACTCCGCCTTCTGTAGTTACACACTCAAAATCTTCCCAATAATATTTTCCTTCACTGTCTCTAAAGAAAATTCTTACAGTATCATTACCAAGCCATCTGTATTCTTCAACCTTATCATCAAATTGTTTGTTTCGAATTGGGATTAAATTTCCTGGTTTAGTTGCTGCATCAGCCGCTTGTACTCCAGATACTAGCAAGGCCCCACCAGTGCTGTAGCTCCTGCTATCTTCTTGAATTTACTTTAACATTTTTATTGCCCCCTTTTGATTTGTTTGCCTGCTACTTGCTCAAGGGAAAATTGTCATATTTTGCAGACTGATGGATTATTGTCAGAAAAAATACAAATTTTTACGTATTCCTTCTCTGCACTCTTTCTAGGCAGATTATTTCTTTTATTTATGATAGCTGGTAATCGTGACCACCTAAAACTGTTCGAGGACTTATGTCAGCAATCCCTCTATGCATACGTACTGACATAAAAAAACTGACATAAAAAAACCGGCGCGCTGGCCGGTTTTTTTGTTCCATATAACATATACGTCTCTTGGTTGCTTCAATAAACAGAGAAAGGCACTAGAACCCTTATTAAGCCTCGTAATTTCTGCTGTTTGAACCTAAATTCCTAAAGAGTAAAGAAGAAAGCAGAGCTAACCCAAAATAAACAACAACGAATCCACCCCAGAAGATTATTGCTTGATCAAAAGGGAAGCCAAACATTCTAAAGATTACTCTGTGAACGACCCCTGTAATAATAATCAGGACACTTGTAGACAGTGCAAAAGTAATATGTTTCATTTAGAACCTCTCCTTATGAAAGATTAATAACTCTGTCAGACCCATTGGCGATTTCTTGATCGTGAGTAACACAAATAATCGTTTTCCCCATACCTTTTAACTGATGAAATAAAGACAAAATAATGCTTTTGTTATATTCGTCTAAGTTTCCTGTCGGTTCATCAGCCAGGATAATATCACAAGGCTTCAAAATAATTCTTGCGATGGCCACACGTTGTTGCTCTCCGCCACTCAGTTGATAAACCTTTTTCTTTAAAAAGCTTTTATCCAGACCAACCATTTCTAAAGCTTCTGTCAACTTTTCTTTCTTAAAGTCTTTTGCATAAGCCGTCGAAAGCTGTAAATTTGTTAATACTGTTTCATTGTCCATAAGCACATAATTTTGAAAGATATACCCTAAGTTTTCTCTCCTTAGTTTCATCACCTCTGTAGGTTTAGGGTTTCGAAAGCCTAAAATTTCAACATTTCCTGAGTGTGGAGTATCAAGAAGACCTATGATATTTAGCAGGGTAGTCTTCCCTGAACCGCTCTTACCAACAATTGAAACAAATTCATTTTCTTTTATCTGAAGAGAGAAATTCGAAAGAACAGGTTTTTCATCAAACGTCTTTGATATGTGGTTGAGTGTAATCATATTCTATCTCCTTTTAAGATCCTATTCATGTTTTTCCTGTTTAAATAGACACTCAGGAAATAAAGAATAAGCAGCTCGATTACAATAAACAGCCCAACAAAAATTGTTAATTCAAAGATTTTGTAATAAATACTGCATCCTAAACCTATAAGGCAATTGGTTAAAAGGGAAAAGATGATTAAATTTTTATTTCTGGCCCAATATGAATATCCAAAAAGCTCTTTAAGGTACAGCCGATATGCATTTGCGCTGTAATACGACCAAATATAAGCGACAAGAAAGGCTGCGGACAGGATAACCGTTATTGTTAGGCCAATTAAATTCTGTAAGAATTGATTCTGAATTCTTGCTATATTGTCGCTTAACTCTTGATAAACAGAAATTGATGAATCAATTAGATCTCTGGTATTGGTCTTCTCCAAATAAGGAACTATGCGATCATACGCCATGCCTTTTGAAGAATCTGAAAAGAATAAACATGAGGTTGAGTAAGCACCTATAACAGATGGATCAACGTTATCTGTGAAAACAGCAGCTATTGGATCAACAATGTTATTTTTATTGCCGGCATCACCAAGTTGACTATTAAAGGTGAAATACTCCTGCCTATTTTTAGTATAAATGATGTTGATTTTCAATTCATCTTTTTTAAGTGTGTTTAGAGGTTGCTTCATCTCCTTGTTATACATATTATCTAATTCAACTTTTTCAAAGAAGAAATGGTCCCTGTATGCTTCTATGATGTTTTCTTGATATTTTTCATATTTTTGTGGTAAGAGCAGGTTCAATGTATTCGAATCAAGCCTTAATTCCTTTCTGCTTATGGCTTCCCCATTAGCGCCGATAATGGGATTTACCTTTAAATAATTAGGGCTGATTGTAATGCTGCGTCCAGAAGGGGAATAAATTTCATTTTTCTTTGTCGTATTTAAGGTGTAAAAATAAACAGGTTTTTTTCCGTCTTTTCTTAGTAAACCATAGTTTTGTGCATCAATGACAAACGCATTTTTATGCTTCTCTAATTGATGATACAACGCGCGAACTCTAACATTTTTCTCTCTGTCTAATTTTAAATCACCATAGTCGATGCCGGTATTGGCAAAGCTTGTCTTATAAGTGTTTTGTGTCTTTTTCCAATACGATTGATTATCAAGCTGCTGTTTGAGATCGAATACGTTAGAAAGTGAAAACGCAACAATATTGAAAAGCAATATCGTGACAACAATTTTAAAGCCTACAGATAACCATTGGAATTTTTTAATCGGTGTGCTGCCTTTGATCGAGCCACTAATGTCGCTGTTGTTATACAAGACGAGGGTAACCATGATGGTGTATACCATCATGATAAGCGCACCAATCACCGCGTTTCTAATGTAAATTCTAAGATATGCAGCCAACCAGTCATTTAAACTGAAAGAAAAGGCTAGCAAAGCTACAATAATTGCGCCGCAAAATATGATTATAATTAGAGGCTTCAAAAACATTGCTGGGTAAGAAAGCAGTGTTTTAACTTTGGAATACCCCCATAACTTTTGCAGCAGAAGCCGTTTGCGATTTTTAATTACAAAATAAAGGACACCAATAAACAAAATCAGCATAGAGAGCAACACTAGCATAAGCAAAGTTTTGTTAAACATAAAAGCAGTATTCTCAGTGATGTCATCAAAACTTACTTCACCATAGTCAGCAAAAAGGTTTTGTGCTTTTTCCAATACCTTTTCATCGTTAGATGAAATATAAAATTTGCTTCCTATGCCTATATTCTTTATTTGGTTAAAATCAAAATATCTGATTTTCCATGTCGAGAGTGGAAAAGAAATGCTGCCGATCATCTTCTGATTTGAATGATCTCTTAGAAAATTTGACACAAGTTTATTGCCGTTATGTATTGATGGTTCATTTTCAGGGTTTGTAGAATAGATGTTTAAGCTCTTCTCATCTAAGAAATTGTATTGAGAAATATTCACTTTGTTTTCTTTGGAGAAGGCGGCCAATCTCTTTACAAAGTCCTCACTTTTAAATTCTGAAGTATAATTGATTATCAATGCTTCTTTATTTGAGAATAAAGTGTAATAGATTTGTTTGTTAAGAGTGTAATGATAGCTTGACATATTCATTGAGAGCAAAACCAAAATGAACAATATGTAGATTGTTTTCTTCATTGGACAGCCTCCATAAAAAGAAATCCGGTGCTGTCTTGTATTCAAGTTTGACCACACCGGAAGATAAATTTAAAAATCACTTTGCTATCGTTTTCTTTATTTTGTATCCCAAAAAGCCTTGTTTCCAAAAAGGGTTTGATACACGGAAGCGTAGGTATACCCTTCGTCTTTTTTCTTCCATTCGGTTACCTGCGGAAGCATGAGTGATCCGATAATGCACAGTTAAAAATTTCAGTCCGAACAGCCACATATGATGAACGGCCTTCAGGCTTGTTTCGCTCTGGGCTGAAATAAGAAATGTCTCTGCCAGCGGAAGATGACACGCCCCCCATTTCGTCTGCAGGTAAATCCCTTCATCACCCGCTCCGCTTTTTCGCCGTCTGCTTGTCAAAACAAGATTCTGCTTACGCGCATAAGGTTTTAAAATGCCCGTCATTTGGCCGTACGGCAGCGGGAGAGATATATTCATGTATCCTTCCCCTTTTGCCCTGTACTCTGAATACAGCGCAGTAAAAACGGTTTTCTGCTTTTCATTTGTTCTGATCCACGCACGGACATTTTTTCTGCCGTCTTTGTCAGAGTCAACGCCTATGATATCACTGTGCATAATATACCAATCCGGATTCATGGACAGGTGAATCTGCCCCGCTCTTCTGCTGAACGGCTCGTACACGCGCGCGAACGGACGAAACCATCTGCTCCACGTCACTTTTGCCATGATGTCATAATCAATTGTCTCTTCATAAAAGGAAATAACGGCCGGCGCCAGTTTTTCAATTGAAAAGTCTTCAGAATGCAGTTCTCTCATCTGATTCAGAAGGCCGGTATAATGGATGTCATTTGCTGCATGAATATCAGTCAAAAATTCTTTGCCTATCGTTCTCTTCCCGTAAATACGGCTGAACGTTCTATCACTGCCCTCATCAAACGGTCTCGGATTTTCCAACCTCCACCCCGCCAAAGCCGGCAGGATAACGCCGAATGCATTGACGGCCCCGTGAATCCAAATCATCTGGCTGATCGTGAGCGTTGCCTCCTCGCGGTAGACACCGTACGAATATATCAAAGAAAAAGCAATTGTGATCATTAACACAGCCGAAGAACTCCTGATCAAGATCCTGCCTGTTTTCGTAACAAACGGCGCCTTAAAGACGAGATATGCATTTACATACAGACCCGCCAGATACAGAGCGACAGCAATCACATCAAGTGTCTTTGAAAATGTAATCCCCAAGGCAATAAGGATCGGCGAAATCAAAATAATGACCGTGCTCCACCGGTAAAGTTCGCGTTTCTCCCGTATGATCCTGCCGAGCAATCCGTTAAAGATCGGAATGAGAAAAGCGGAATAGTGAAAGTGCACCGCCGTCAGCAGAACGATAAGCGGGCCGAAATTCATGACGGGAATCTCAAGGACATATGCGAAGAACCAGAATCCGCCCCCGGCCAAATAAATGAAACCCGCCATAACAGACATCTCTTCTGTTCTGTGAATATTTGTTTTCATCAGCCGCCGGACAGCATACAGTGCCAGCCCAAACGTATAAATGAGCCACACAACGGCAAAAAAACTGAAGTCTGTGACAAGCGCAAGCACCGCACATAAAGCGGCAACAGGATAACTCCGTAACAACACATTCTCTAAGGTCTTTGACGGCCGAAAAGCAAAATCGAATACAGCAGGAACGAAAAAAAGTACGGAAAATAAAACAAACGTCTCAGCAGCTGATATATGCGGAGCTTCAGCCGCCGCAAATCCCAAAAAGCAAATCACGCTTACCATGAGATGACGCTTCAGCATGTTTCTCCCTCTGTTTCCCGGAAAGTCCCCCGGTAAGAGAAAAGCGTGCCGAGTATCCGATTTTTCACATGAACCTTTATGCTGAAGCTATTCATTTCCTCATCATAAGCCTCATAAACGGTTGAACTGCCGCACAGCCATGCCGGAAGCGGGATTTTCTTTCCGCCTATCAGGAGCCACTGCCTTCCGGATGTAATAACAAGCCCTCCGTCTGAAGACGCTTCTAAATGCAGTTCAGACAGTAGGATGCGGGGTTTGCCGAAGTAATCAAGAATTCTGTTTTCCCGCTCATCATATTCCATGACTGCATCAAAAAAACGCGTTTTGCTTTTAAAGAAAAAGGTACGATTCCATTCCACGCTATTTTGCCTGTTTTTGTTTTCGATAGTGAAAGGGATATCGTTTCCCCTCTCTGAGAAAAAACATCTGAAAAAAACACCTGTCTTTAAAAGCATTCTGACAAGAAAAGAACCTCCCTTTATTTCTGACATAACTCCTTCTCCGCAAAACGTGCGTGATCCGTCAAATCTGTACCGCTTCTGCAGCATCGGGTGCAGTGATTGATAATGAGTAATCGCTTTTTCATACATTGAATCCGTCATTTCACTTCTCTCTTTCGTTTTGTATGCCAGGCGCTCGGCAGCTTGAGCTTAAGAATCATGCCGGCTATTGTAAGTACTCCTAATGAGATCAAGAATCCGCCGCCCGAATATAGCAGTGCCGTTACACAAAAGAAGACTGACTGCCCGGTGTGAATCAGCCACTTTCTCCGCATGGGAAGCAGCCATAATACCCCTAACCCTGTCTCCAGCGCTCCCCTCACGATCTCTGCATCGGCACAGCCATCATGAAAGCCTTGAAAAAACCAATACAGACTGAATACGAGACACATAAAGACATAGACAAACCCGAAACGGACTGATATCTTCGGATGTCTGTTTTGTTCTATCCAAAGCCGCAACGCATCAAAGCTCCATGCGGTAGCCCAGCTTAGCAGAGGACGAAATAAAAACCGGTCTATCCAACTTCCCGGCAGACCGCGGGCCGTTTCATATTGATATTGAGTCAAAAATGCGGTTTGTCCGTTATCCCGCTCTATATACTTCCAGTAGCCCCTGCCTTCTTTTATAAGTGACAGCGGATGATCAGAGGCAAAAGCGAGCGAAGACACTCTTTCTGACGAGCGAGGCCTTATGTCACCTATTGATTCGCCCGTGCCGGATACCTTCAGCCCAAAACCGATTCGGGTTTCATATAGAAATCTCTGCGGTTCATCTGGCAGCCTATGAAGATATGTAATGTCAGAAAACCGCAGATCCCATTCCTTATGAAGATGCGGGTTTTGCGTATATTCCCAAAGCGTTTCTATATCAGATGCAATATTGATTTCAACATATATCGGCTTCTGTTTCATGTCCCCTCCTCTTCCCTTCTTTTGTAAACAATTCCTATATTATCATAGGAACAGATCAAGCGGCAGAACGAAAAGGCCATCCCGTTATCGGCAGGACAGCCTCAGTGGCTTTGATGACTTATGAATAAGGTATCGTGTCTTTATTATCTTCAGAAGCGGTTTGAATGATAATCGGGCGCACAAAACGGATTACCGCAGCCGAGGCCAAAACGGCTAATCCGCCTGCAAGCAAAAACGCCCCGGAGAATGATCCGCTTTTGTCCGCGATAAAGCCGGTTAAAGCAGGCCCGATAATACCGGCCGTGTTTGCAAGAAAATGCATAAAGCCGCCGACTGATCCGACATTCCTTTGATCAACCACATCATGAATCACCGCCCAATAGATAGAGCCCGTTATATATAAAAAGAAGACTGATAAAGCAACGAGAATAACGGCACTTACGGTAGTGGTAACAAGTCCGGCAAATCCGATCAGTACAGCGGAAGCGAACAAACAAGTGACAAGAATGACTTTCCGTGAGAACAAAACCCCTTTTCCGGCAGTTTTTTTGAATACATAATCAGAAATCATTCCGCCTGCCGCCAAACCGATAAATCCAAGAATCCAGGGAATAACAGTCACCACGCTCATAAATTCAACACTTAAACCGCGTTCTTTCACCAGATAGCTCGGAAACCATGTTAAGAAGAAAAATAAGATGTAATTGTAGGCGAAGAAGGCAAAAGCCGTGAAGAGAACCGTTTTTTGTTTCAAATAAAAGGTCATCGGGATATGCTGCTCATGCGGTTGAATCTCCGCTTTCATTGCCGGGGCGTCTTCCGTCGGCGCCGGCCGTTCTTTGACAAATTTAAACCAGATGACCGCCCAGACTAAACCGATGATCATGATCAGGACAAAGGAAACTTTCCAGCTGAACGCCACAGCAATCATCCCGACAATCGGGCCGGAAATCGCCCCGCCGAGCGGCGTGCCGCTGTTTGTCAGGCCGATGACCGTGGCGCGCTGAGACGGAGGAAACCAATTGTTGACCATTTTGCTTATGGCAGCCGACAGCGGCCCCTCTCCCATACCGAATAAAACACGGATAATCAATAGACTTACAAATCCGAAAGCAAGCGCAACCGCTCCGCTGAAAAGAGACCAAACGATCATCGCCGTACACAATGTCAATTTAGCCCCATACCGGTCAGATGCAACACCGCCGAGAAAGTTAAACACAGCGTATCCGACAGAAAAACTGCTGAAAATCAGCCCCATTTGGGTTGCCGACAATGTGAGATCCTGCTGTATGAACGGCGCTGCAATAGACAGCGCTGAGCGGTCTAAATAGTTAATCACCCCGGCTGAAAATAAAAGAAGAATAATAGGGAATCTATCTTTTGAGAACATAAAATCCCCCTCTCATTTCATAACATTCAGACATTTAAATTGCCGGAGTAAACCGATTTATGCAATGAAACCGGTTATCCGGATTGCCTTGCGAGCAGCGCCGGTTTATAGCGGTGAATCCGTTTTTCACCGCCATCTTTTTCTTGTATCTGACGAAGAAGAAGGCTTCCCGCTTTTCGCGCCATTTCTGCCGCAGGCTGGACGATCGTCGTAATTGGAGGAGTAAAAAAACCAGCAAAAGGAACTTCATCAATTCCGATGACGGCTGCCTTATCCGGAATTGCCATATCATGCTCCTTCATATACTTCAGCACCTCAACAAGAACGATATCGTTTGCCGCCAATATCCCTTTCGGAGGCTCCTCAAGTGAGAACAGCTCTGACAAAACATTGGAAATATCAGCCGCATCGGCTGTTTTGATATATTCGTCCCGCACCATCATTCCGTGGCGGTCAAGCGCCTTCTTATACCCTTCAATCCTTTCTACCCTCGGACTGATTTCCCGAATAATGGACGTCGTAATAATCGCAATTCTCTTAATGCCGCTCTCGATAAACCGGTCAACGGCAAGACCGGCTGCATGATGGTTATCAAGCATCACTGTCGGAATCCCGAGTTCTTCAATGGTTCTGTCCATAAACACGATCGGAAACGTATCACGTTTCATCTTTTCATATAAAGAGAGATTTTCGCCCGTCGGAAAAATAATAATTCCGTCCACCTGCTTAGCCCGCAGCATTTCAATATATTTCTTTTCTTTTTCCGGTTCATCATCCGCATTGCAGACAATAATATGAAATCCTTGTTCATGAAAATAGTCTTCCACCGCCCTGATGACCTGAGTGGAAAAAGTGTGAAGAATATTAGCCACCACCACACCTACCGTAAATGTTGATTTCTGTTTTAAGCTGCGGGCGACGAAATTCGGCTGATAGTTCAGCTCTTGAATGGCCGCTTCTATTTTTTGTTTCGTTTTCTCGCTCATATAGTCATAGCGCTGATTTAAAAATTGAGATACGGTGCTTTTAGATACGTTTGCATATTTCGCCACATCAGAAATTGTAATGGTTTTCATAGACTCATCCCCGTCTGCCTTCATTTTTCACTAGTATAAGTCAGAAGTAAATGGTTTACAATCTGACAGGGACATGGATTCTGTCATACTCCGGAATAAGCCATAAAACCACCGTCGACGGGAACGGTGACCCCGGTGACAAAGCCTGAGCATGAATCATCCGAAAGCCACAGGAGCGTTCCCAGAAGGTCTTCCGGTTTCCCGAAACGTTTCATCGGTGTATGTGCCATAATCTTATTGGATCGGTCTGTCAGACTTCCATCTTCCTGTAATAACAACCCACGGTTTTGCGCAGTCAAAAAGAAACCCGGGGCGATGGCATTCACCCGCAGCCCTTTTTTTGCGAAATGAACAGCCATCCACATCGTAAAATTCTGAATCGCCGCCTTGGCCGCGCTGTAGGCGGGCACCTTTGTCATCGGTGTATACGCACTCATAGAAGAAATATTAATAATCGCGGGACATTCCGCCTTCAAAAGGTCTTTTCCAAACACTTGCGATGCCAGAAATGCACCGGTAAAGTTGGTTGAAAATACGCTGGAAAACCCCGTTTCGTCCATATCAAAAAATGATGTGCCCTGCTCATCCTCTTCATACGTCTCGCTGGCAGTGATCGCATCAGGGTGGTTTCCCCCGGCTCCGTTAATTAAAAGATTGACAGAACCGAACCGGCTGATAATCTCGTCTTTTGCCTTTTCGAGCGAATCACGGGCTGAAACATCAGCCGGTACAGAAACCGCGGTTCCTCCAGCATCAGCAATCTCGTTCGCCGCACGCTCTGCTTTATCAGCATTCCGGCTGACGATCGCAATTTTCATCCCCTGCCTTGAAAGCTCCTTTGCCATTGCTGAACAGAGAACACCGCTCCCGCCTGTTATGACAGCGGTTCTTCCTGATAAACGTTCATGAATCGGTCTCATCCCTTCACCCCTTTCTCATGAGACGAGAACGCATCCCACAGCCCGTTCAAGTACATAATTCCTAAAGCACGATCATATAAACCATAACCCGGCCGGCATTGTTCGCCCCAGATATGACGGCCGTGATCAGGCCGTACATATCCTTTATAGTCTTGGCCGTGCAATTCTTTTAACACACCGGTAATATCAATGGACCCATCACTGGTAAGATGCGAAGTTTCCGTAAAATCACCGTTATCGCAGATTTTCACATTTCGTATATGGGCAAACGGCGCAACTCCCGCATAGTGTTTGGCGATCTTCACCATATCATTGGCGGGATCCGCTCCCATCGAACCCGTGCACAACGTAATACAGTTGGCGGGTGAATCTGAAATCTCTCGCAACTTTTCATAACTTTTCTCACCGGTGATAATACGGGGCAGGCCAAAAATTGACCAGGGCGGATCATCCGGATGAATGGCCATTTGAATGCCGTGTTCCTCCGCTACAGGAAGGATTTCATGTAAAAAAAATTCTAGATTGGCCCAAAGCTGTTTTTCACCGACCGTTTGATAGGCCTCAAACAGTTCCTTGATCCGGGCCATTTTCTCCGGTTCCCACCCGGGAATCGTCAAATCAGAAGATTTTTCAACCGTGCGGATCAGTTCCTCCGGAGGGAGACTTTCCACTTTCGCTTTTTCAAAAAACAAAGCGGTTGACCCATCTTCCAGCGCGCGGAACATATCGGTACGCGTCCAGTCAAATATCGGCATGAAATTGTAACAGATGACTTTCACGCCGAATTCGGACAGATTGCGAATGGTCTGTTTATAGTGCTCAATATATTGTCCGCGTTCTTCATGACCGAGTTTAATGGCTTCATGAACATTCACGCTTTCCACGACCTCTGCATGAAACCCATAGGATTGAATGTATCTGACTTCCGCCTCAATGTCCTCCTTTTCCCATACTTCACCCGCGGGCTTCTGGTGAAGAGCCCAGACGATGCCTTTGACCCCGGGAATTTGTCTGACATGTTCAAGGGTCACCGTATCATTACCTTGGCCGTACCAGCGAAACGTGATATTCATGTTACACCCCCGTATATTCGTTTTTTCGGCAGACGTATTCTTTGCTGAGGGATACGGCAGCTTCATAGCCGCCCTTTTGATATGCTTTTGTCAAGTCGCTTCCCACACCGACCGCGACCGCTCCGGCAGAGAGCCAGTCATTCATGCTGTTTAATGAGATACCCCCGGTCGGCATAATGCGGACATTCGGCAGAGGGCCGTTGACCGACTTGATAAATGAAGGGTCAAACGAATTAGCGGGGAACAGCTTTACCACATCACATCCGGCTTCGAGCGCCAAAGCCATATCAGACACGCTCATGCATCCCGGAAGATACGGTACGCTGTACTGGTTGCATAGAGATGCTATCTCTTTTACAAAATGAGAGCTGACGATAAATGAGGCGCCTGATAAAATGGCGTGTCTCGCCGTTTCTGTATCCATTACAGAACCGGCTCCAAGAAGAATATCTTGATGCCGGAGTTCCTTAAAGACATCTTCCACTTCAGGAGTTGTGTATGTAAGCTCAATGGCGCTGATACCTCCTGAAATGGCCGCTTTTGAAACTTCAAGCGCCTCTTGGCTGTTTTGTCCCCTTATGACAGCCACCACTTGTGCATGCAGAAGTTTTTCGTAAATGGCGTACTTAGGCAGCATTCTCGCTCCTCCTTTAATCAAACGTAATGATTGCTTTTCCCGCCTTGCCCGGGTGCTGTTCGATCAACTGAAATGCTTGATGGACGTCATCTGCTGAAAATGTATGTGTAATAAGACCGCCGTGCGTTAACAGGCCTTTATTCAGTAAGTCTGTAATGTACGGAAACTGATTCGTCTGCAATCTTGAACCGGTTATCGTGACTTCCTTTTTTGTGATCGGAAGCTGAGAAATGCCGGCAGTCCTCTCATCAAAACCAAGCACAACCACATGACCGGCCGGAGACACTGCGTCAATGGACGTTTCAAACGTTGAGGGGAGACAGACGGCATCAATGACGACATTGGCGCCTTCATTTTTTGTCCATTCGTTCACCCGCAAAACGAGATCTTCTTTTTGCGCGTTGACGGTAACGTCCGCACCGTTTTTTTCAGCGAATGCCAAGCGTTCATCATTCAAGTCAGTTATCATGACAGAAGCGCCTTTGAACTTTGCCATTTTTAATATGCAGATTCCGATCGGTCCCGCTCCCTGAATCAAAACGGTATCTTCCTTCTCGACACGGCCTCTCCAAACGGCCTGGGCGCCGATCGTATATGGTTCTGCCATGACCGCTTCCTCCCAGGGCAGATCGGGCGAAACGGCATGCAGCTGCTTTTCCGGAAGCACGATATATTCCCGCATTCCGCCATCTTCATGAACGCCGAACACCGAAAGCGCTTTGCAGACGTTCGGACGTCCTTTCCGGCAGGCATAGCATGTTCCGCAATAAGATATCGGTTCAATCACTACCCGGTCACCCGGCTTGAAACGCTGGACAAGAGAACCGGTCTTTGCGACTTCCCCTGTGACTTCATGACCGATTACTCTCGGCAGGGACGCTAACGGATTTGTCCCATGATAAATATGCAAATCTGATCCGCAAATTCCGACCCGCTTCACCTTGACAAGAACATCATCCGCATGGGCAACAGACGGTTTCTCACATTCCGTCACCACCAGATCAAATGCTTTCCGTACTAGAACCGCTTTCATTTTCTCACCCGCTTTTTAAGTTGTGCTTGCTAACGTTCAATCACAGTCTCTTTGTTTACAAATGACAGAACCTCTTCTAGATAGGGAAGCCCTTCATTGTCACCGGAAACTGTGGTGACGAGCGCACCGACCGCATTGGCAAACTCCAGACGTTTTTCCGGTTCAAAACCATGCAGATAACTGTACAGGTAACCGGCATTAAAGCCGTCACCCGCTCCTACCGTGTCAACAGGCGCAACCGGGAAAGCCTCTTTGTGAACCCACTTATGATCATGATACAGCGCAGAACCTGCTTCACCGTCTTTTATGACAAGCTGACTGATTGAATAGGTCTCTGCAAACCGGGCTAATGCCTCATTTTCCCCTAGACCTGTCAGCTGTTTCATTTCGTCCCGGCCCGCCAGAAGAATATCAGTATGCGGAAAGATTTGATGAAATGCCGCACGCGCCTCCTCAATCGTCCACAGCTTCAGCCTGATATTCGGATCAAAAGATACGGGAATCCCCCTTGCTTTGGCGATGGAAAGCACCCTTTCAGCAATTTCAAGGTTTTTCTTATCAAGCGCGAGGAACACGCCGGTAAGATGAACGATGTGAATGCCGGCAAACATATTCTCTGTTATATCTTCCGGTGCAAGAGTTAGAATTGGTGAATTGAAACGGTAATAAAACGTCTTGCCTGAACCGTCATTTCTGATCTCTTTGACATTTAAAGATGTAGGAAAGCCTTCAACATAGGAGACGTCAGTCACATCAATTCCTTCTCCTTTGGCAAACTGATAAATCACTCTGCCGAACTCATCCTTCCCCAGCCTGCTGACCCACTTTGAGTGCAGATTCAATCTGGCGCATGCAATCGCAAAATTCAGTTCAGCTCCTCCTGCTTTTCGTTCAAAATGGGTAACAAAACGCAAAGGCCCTGTGCTTGCGGGATTTAAGGTGATCATCGCATCACCGATCGTAAAAATGCCATAATCAGAAGCCACATTAATACTCCTTTCCTTTAAGACTAAATCGGTTTGGTAAACCGGTTTAGTTAAACTTTATATGAAAGCCCTTACACACACAAGAGAAAAATACAACAAATTCAAAAAAATCTGTTTTCGGCAAAAATAACCCGGTTTTTCACATAAAAAAACCCCTCACAACAAAATGTAAGGGGTTTTTTGAAAATTGTATGCATGTTTCCTTAGTTAGCAGTCTTACGTTCGGGGCTTGTACCTTCTTCTTCCGCCCATGTTTCAATATGCTTGAGCTCCGGCGTATTCTCGGCCTTGAATACAGGATCAAGACCTTTTTTGCGCTGAGCGGCATAATCCTTATAGATCTTGTAGGCTACATTACTCAGCAATAAGATTGCCACTAAGTTAATGAGAGCCAAGAGTCCCATAAACAAGTTTGCCATGTCCCAGACGATCTGGAAGTCAGCCAAACATCCGTATACCACCATCACTACGACGAATACGCGGTAAATATTAAGCCATGTTTTGCTTGTTTTAATAAATTCAATATTCGTTTCACCATAGTAATAGTTGCCGACGACTGAGCTGAATGCGAATAAAAACATCGCAATCGCAATAAATGTCGGCGCCCATCCGCCGAGGTGGTGCTGCAGTGCGGCTTGTGTCACTTGGATGCCGTCGCCTTTAGGCGTAAAGCTGTACAATAAAATGATAAAGGCAGTCGATGTACAAACGATAAATGTATCAAAAAACACACCGAGGGTCTGAATTAATCCCTGCTTAGCCGGATGCGACACATGTGCAGCCGCTGCGGCATTCGGCGCGCTTCCCATACCCGCTTCGTTTGAAAACAGGCCGCGCTGCGCACCGATAATAATGATGCTTCCTAAGCTTCCGCCGACGATCTGTTCAAGACCGAACGCATTTTTCACAATCGTAACAAACAGCTCAGGTACCGCTGTAATATTTACAATCACGACATACAGCGCGATCAGAATATACATACCCGCCATGACCGGAACGATTAATTGCGAGACGGAAACAACACGTTTCAGACCGCCGAATATAATGAAAGCCGTTAATACAGCTAAAATGATTGCGATAACTGTTTTATTCACATGGAATGCTTCGTCAAACGCGACAGAAATCGTATTTGACTGCACGGCGTTAAAGATAAGTCCGAAAGAAACGGTAATCAATACGGCGAATAAAATACCGAGCCAGCGGGCGCCCAGTCCCTTTGCCATGTAATATGCCGGACCGCCGCGGAATTCGTCACCGGAACGCACTTTATACAGCTGCGCCAAGGTGCTTTCCACAAAGCTGGAAGCCATACCGACAATCGCTACGATCCACATCCAAAATACTGCGCCGGGACCGCCTGTTGCAATCGCCAGCGCGACGCCGGTCAAGTTTCCGGTTCCGACACGAGAAGCGGCTGAGATAAAGAATGCCTGCATTGAAGACACTCCTTTATTTCCTTGCGGCTTCTCCCCGACGATTCTGAACATTTCAATAAAGTATTGGAATTGAATAAAGCGAAAACGGAACGTAAAGTACAATCCGATCCCGACTAAAATATAAACAAGATACTTCCAAATAAAATCATTTGGAACATTTATGATTTCACTGATGAAAGCCTCCATGTTTAACCTCCCTTTTACGTATCTTTTACTGTCATTTTTGCTGCATATGTTAGATCTTTTAACACAACGAGTATTATTATATCACAACGACCGTGGTTGAGAAGTTTTTTTAAGAAAATGTTTCGGTTTCTTCATCACGTCTTTTGCTGTCATGCCCCGTTTTTTATCTTACAGCCCGAAAAATGTTGTCACGTCATAAGGAATGCGTGCATATCATAACAAATAGGTCTTTAAGAAAAAAGAGATGAAAAGATGGATGGAATGGTATATACTTAACCAGGATAATAATTTTTTAAATTTAATAAATATGTTTACTTTACATTTAAATTAGGGTATTATAATAAAAATATTCAGACTTATGAAGGGGGGAGAACATTTGAAAAAAATCTTGTTTTTAAAAGCTTCTATTTTATTTTTAGCGATTGCAAGCTTTCATTTGCTCTCCATTCCCCATGCGTTCGATACTGCTCATCATTTTAAAGCGGTAGCCGACCAGCAGGAAATGCACGAAATGAAGGCCGGCCAAAATGCTGATGATGAGAAAAAATCGCTGACGGGCTCATATATCTTGACGGCGCTTTTTGCCGCTTCTGTCTCGCTGATCGTGATATCAGACAGGAGACGCCCCGCTTCCCGGAGAAGACAGCGAAAGAAAAGCTTTTTAATCGCTAAATTTTATCAGTCCTCGTATTTCGATGAGCTTCATGTTCAACATCGCCTATCTATGTAACATAAAATGAGGAGGTTGTTAAACATGTTGTTTATCTTACGAATGGTGATTTTAGGGTTGTTTTCATTCACTGCACTGAATTTATTTGTATGGCAGGGAATCGAAGTCATTCACGCTATCACTGACTTATTCGGCAGCCATGAAAGCTAAATAGTAAAACCTCCGCTCAATGAGCGGAGGTTTTTTTATTTTATTTTTACTCTTAAACATCAGACGCGGGGATACGCCATACATCTGTTACCGGCCCTGTCTCATCTTCATCGGTAAAGAAGGAACCGTTGCTGTATCGGTCATTCGCCCGCAAGGACTTCACGGCGATTTCGATTCTCTCGCCTTTTTCTGTTTCCGCAGCGATCATGTCGGCTAAAGCGCACGCGAATACGCCGACTGCGCGATGCGGGTTCTTTTTAAGCTCACGCAGCATGATGACACCGCGCTTCGCCCTGGATGTTTTTTCGAATTCAGATAGGTTCATCCGCTTGATTGCTCCCCGCTGTGTGACAAGGACAAGCGAATCTGTCTCATGCAGAATTTGTCCTGATACGACGGTATCACCGTCTTTTACATTTATGCCCTTTACGCCGGCCGCACGGGCACCGACTACATTTACTTCATCTTCACCGAACCATAAACCGTACCCGAGGCGGGTGGCGATAAACAGCTGGCTGCCGCCGTCTGTGACATGAACATCAATCAGCTCGTCGTCCCCTTTAAGGTTAAGGGCAACAAGCGCTTTCGAGTAACGCTGCGCTTTGTAATGCGTCATTTCAGTTCTTTTCACCATGCCGTTTTTCGTCATAAACAATAAATATGAAGATGGATCAAATTCTTTTACCGGTATAGCTTTCACGATGGTTTCATCACGGTCAATCGTGATGATGTTCGTTACGTGCTGCCCCATGTCTTTCCACCTGATATCGGGAAGCTGGTGAACCGGACAATAAACATAGCTTCCCTTATTGGTAAAGAGCAGGAGAACATCCGTTGTGTTCATTTCAAATTGGTGAATCAGCCTGTCAGTATCCTTCATACCGAAATCCTGGCCGTTAGAAGCGGCAAATGACCGCTGGCTTGTTCGTTTTACATAGCCGTCTTTTGTGACTGTCACATATACGTCCTCAGAGGCTACCATGACTTCAAGATTAATTTTAATTTCCTCAATCTTTTCTTCAATGACAGACCGTCTGCTGTCAGCATAGGTCTTTTTCAATTTTTTCAGGCTGCTTGTAATGACTTTTAACAGCTTTTTATCATGACTTAAAATGGCTTCGAGCTCCTGAATTTTCTTGCTGAGCTCTTCCGCTTCCTCTTTTAGCGCCGTAATATCCGTGTTTGTCAGACGATACAGCTGCAAGGATACGATCGCTTCGGCCTGCGGCTCCGTAAATGCGAATTTAGACATTAAGTTTTGTTTCGCATCTTTCTTGTCGCTGCTTGCCCGGATGACCGCTATGACCTCATCTAACACAGACAGTGCCTTCATCAGTCCTTCAACGATGTGATGCCGCTCTTTTGCTTTTTGCAATTCAAAGACGGAGCGGTTTGTCACTACTTCCTTCTGGTGGGAAATATACGCATCCAGGATGGCTGTAAGACTCATCAGCATCGGCCGGCGGTTATGTATGGCGACCATATTAAAGTTATATGTTGTCTGCAGATCAGTGTTTTTATATAAGAAATTCAGGATGCCTTTTGCATCGGCTTCTTTCTTTAACTCAACGACCACCCGAAGCCCCGTGCGGTCAGTTTCATCCCGGACTTCAGAAATGCCTTCGACTTTTTTGTCTATGCGGTATTCGTCCATTTTCTTTACGAGATTGGCTTTGTTTACTTCAAACGGAATTTCTGTAATGACGATCTGCTCCCGTCCGCCTCTTACGGATTCCACTTCAGCCTTGCCGCGGATAATAATTTTGCCTTTCCCGGTTTCATAAGCCTTCCGAATGCCGTCGACTCCTTGAATAATGCCTCCTGTCGGAAAGTCAGGCCCTTTAATCACCTGCATCAAGTCATCGACGGTGCAATCCGGAGATTCAATCCGTTTAATGACGGCATCAATGACCTCACCCAGATGATGAGGGGGAATATCAGTCGCATAGCCCGCTGAAATCCCGGTTGATCCGTTGACAAGCAAGTTAGGGAACATGGCGGGCAAAACAACCGGTTCTTTACTAGTGTCATCAAAGTTCGGAACGAATTCAACCGTATTTTTATCAATATCACGCAAAAGCTCTGACGCGATAGAAGATAATCTCGCTTCCGTATAACGCATGGCAGCCGGCGGATCACCGTCAATGCTTCCATTGTTGCCGTGCATCTCAATCAGCACATTCCGCACTTTCCAATCCTGGCTCATCCGCACCATCGCTTCATAAACGGAGCTGTCACCGTGCGGATGATAATTACCGATAACGTTTCCGACCGTTTTCGCCGCTTTACGGAAATTTTTATCGAATGTATTTCCGTCTGCGTGCATGGCGTATAAAATTCTCCGCTGCACCGGCTTTAAACCGTCACGAGCGTCGGGCAGCGCCCTGTCTTGAATAATGTATTTACTGTAGCGTCCGAAACGGTCGCCGATTACTTCTTCTAACGGTAAATCATGAAATAATTCTGGCTGTGCCACTATTAAACCTCCTCAGCGACCGACAAGTTTTCATTTTCTAAAATATTGCTTTCCTCATCTAATCCGAAGGCAACATTCTTTTCAATCCATTTTCTTCTCGGTTCTACTTTGTCTCCCATTAATGTCGTTACACGGCGCTCTACCCGTGCCGCATCGTCGATCTTGACTCTGACGAGCGTTCGCGATTCGGGATTCATCGTCGTTTCCCAGAGCTGGTCTGCGTTCATTTCTCCCAGACCTTTATAGCGCTGGATGGTATATCCTTTGCCGACTTTCTTTAAAACGCCGTCCATTTCTTCGTCGGACCAGGCATATTCAATAATCTCTTTCTTACCGCTCCCTTTGCTCACTTTGTAAAGAGGCGGAAGGGCGATGAAGACTTTTCCGTGCTCGATTAAAGGTTTCATATAGCGGTAGAAAAACGTTAACAGCAAGACTTGAATGTGCGCGCCGTCGGTATCCGCGTCCGTCATGATGATGATCTTGTCATAATTGATGTCGTCTATCTCAAAATCTGCGCCGACACCGCCTCCGATCGCATGAATAATTGTATTGATTTCTTCATTTTTGAAGATGTCTGCAAGCTTTGCTTTCTCTGTGTTGATGACCTTTCCGCGAAGGGGCAGCACGGCTTGGAACTTCCGGTCTCTTCCCTGTTTTGCAGAACCTCCCGCAGAGTCTCCCTCCACAAGATACAATTCATTCTTCGCCGGATTTCTGGAACCGGCCGGTGTGAGTTTTCCGCTCAGCGTCGCTTCTGATTTTTTGCGTTTTTTGCCGCTTCTCGCTTCTTCTCTCGCTTTACGGGCCGCTTCACGGGCCTGGCTTGCTTTAATCGCTTTTTTGACAAGCAGGGTTGCCGTATCGCGGTTTTCTTCCAGGAAATAAGCAAGATTCTCGGAAATGACGGCATCCGCGGCGGATCTCGCCTCACTTGTGCCAAGCTTCCCTTTCGTCTGGCCTTCAAATTGCAGCAGTTCCTCCGGGATACGCACGGAAATGATTGCGGACAAACCTTCCCTGATATCGGCGCCTTCAAGGTTCTTGTCTTTCTCTTTTAAAAGGGCGACCTTTCGCGCATACTCGTTAAACGCTCTTGTCATTGCCGTTTTGGCTCCTGATTCGTGGGTGCCGCCGTCCTTTGTTCTGACGTTATTAACGAATGACAGCATATTTTCTGAATACCCGTCATTAAACTGAAACGCGAAATCGACTTCAATGTCATGATGCTCGCCTTCAAAGGAAACCACTTCGCATAAAGCGTCTTTTTCCTCGTTTAGATAAGCGACAAATGCTTCAATTCCGTTCTCATAATAAAATACTTCCTTTACGCCGTTCCGTTCATCAATTAATTCTATTTTCAAACCTTTTAACAAGAAAGCCGATTCGCGCAGACGTTCTGACAGCGTGTCAAAATTATAAACCGTTGCGCTGAACATTGACGGATCAGGTTTAAAATGGGTAAGCGTTCCCGTTTTTTTGGTCGTTCCGATTTTTTCAAGTGAAGTCACGGGCTTGCCGCCGTTTTCAAACCGCTGTTTATACACATATCCGTCACGCTCAATAGTAACCGTCAGCCACTCCGATAATGCGTTTACGACAGATGCGCCGACACCATGCAGACCGCCGCTTGTTTTATAGCCGCCCTGTCCGAATTTCCCCCCGGCATGCAGCACGGTGAAAATAACTTCCGGCGTCGGCTTTCCGAGCTTATGCATCCCGGTCGGCATTCCGCGTCCTCTGTCCTGTACAGAGATGCTGTTGTCCTTATGTATCGTTACGATAATATGATCTCCGTAGCCGGCAAGAACTTCATCGACGGAATTGTCGACGATCTCATATACCAGATGGTGCAGGCCGCGTGCGTCCGTCGAACCGATGTACATTCCCGGTCGTTTTCTGACGGCTTCCAGGCCTTCAAGCACCTGTATGGCATCTTCGTTGTAATCAAATTGCTGTTTTCTAGCCAAACGTACAAACCCCTTTCAAAAAACCTGCTCTTAATCATTTTCTTTTTTAAATGTTTTCATGTCTTTGTTTTTCAGTATGCGCAAGCTTCGGTCCAATTCTCCTCGGACTCACAATTATAACCAATATGCTTGATTTCGCAACATATTTAAGCGAATGGCTCGTTTTTTAGGCCGCAAGACATACATTCGAACGGCTTTTCATCTTTTTGGTGCCCTTTTTGGCGAATAAGAACATGAGTTCGCTTTCTATTATATAGCTTTATGCCGGCCATCGCAAACAGACTGTAAACCCCTGTATAAAGGGGTTTCTAAAAAAGCTGTTCATGCTTTATTGTATCTGTTTCATCATCATACGCAAAGAGTATTCTTTCAATAAAAAAGCAAAAACCCCTGATTTGCCAAGGATTTTTGCTTTTTTTGTTCCTATTTTATAACAGCGCGGGCGACTTTTATACATAAATCCATAACAGCCGTCCGTCCTTTGTCTGTAATCATGCGATACGCTTCTTCATTTGCAAGGCCCTGCTGCGCCCAAAAAACGGGAGCGTCCGTCTGTAAAAATTCTTCAGCGACGCCGGGAAGCTGCTCAGAGCGTCTGAACACATTCACGATATCAATCGGTCCCTCCACGTCTTTTAATGAAGCGACGGCTTTAACGCCAAGCGCTTCATCAATCGTTGGATTGACGGGAATAATTTCATACCCTTCATCCTGCATCGCTTTGGAAACCATGTAAGAAGTCCGGTCGGGACGGTCTGACAGCCCGACGACTGCGATCCGTTTGCTCCGGTCCAGAATTTCTTTAATCTCTGATTTTGAAGGATTTTGCATCTTTACCATCTCCTTTTGATATATTGTACATGACCGCTTCACCGGAATCAAAAAAAGCGCTTTGTCAGCTTAATTCTCAAAAAACTTGTCATCAGACGGTAACAACTCGTGTTAAAATAGAGTGAAGGGACATTGAAAAGGAGAAATGTAGATGTTGATTGCTTTATTGATTATTTTGGCCTATGTAATAGGCAGCATCCCGTCAGGTTTAATCGTAGGCAAACTTGCGAAAGGGATCGATATTAGAGAACACGGAAGCGGCAATTTGGGCGCTACAAATGCTTTTCGCACGCTTGGCGTTAAAGCGGGATCTGTTGTCATCGCAGCCGATATTTTAAAAGGCACCTTGGCCGCGGCGCTCCCATATTTACTGCACGTCCCCATTCATCCTCTTCTCGCAGGGGTGGCAGCAGTAATCGGCCATGTATTCCCCGTGTTCGCAAAGTTTAAGGGAGGCAAAGCCGTAGCCACATCAGGGGGCGTCCTGCTGTTTTATGCTCCGCTGTTATTCGTTACGATGGTTGCAGTATTTTTCGTATTTTTATTCCTTACGAAATTTGTTTCTCTGTCTTCAATGTTAACAGGGATTTATACGATTATTTACTGTCTGTTTGTAAAAGACCCTTATTTATTAGTCGTAGTGACGCTCTTGACCGCGTTTGTTATCTACAGACACAGGGCAAACATCAAACGGATTATAAACAAAACAGAACCGAAGATCAAATGGTTTTGATGAAACTTCAATTTTGACATCAAAATGCCATATGCGTTTATAATAGAGATAATTTCTTTATATGAGAAACAAAAAGGGAGTGTTCCGGATGAACATGAAAGTAACGAAAGGCGCGCTGGATTGGTACAAAGAAGAGCTCGATCTGGAAACAGGCGACCATGTCCGTTTCTTTGTCCGTTACGGGGGATGCAGCAACGTTCAGAAAGGCTTTTCTCTCGGCATTTTAAAAGACCGGCCGATGAACATCGGCACCAGCACGGAAGTTGAAGGCATTACCTTTTTTATTGAAGAAAGCGACTTATGGTACTTTGATAATCACGATTTGTCAGTCACATATTCAGATCAGGCAGAAGAGCCGGTATTTGATTACGTGTAAGAAAAAAAGAACGCAGCGGATGCGTTCTTTTTTTTACAGCCTGAACCTTTTGAGATGATCAGTCAGATGTTCTTTTTCTAATATGCTTCTTTGCGTATCACCGAGCAGGTCAAAGTGGGGAAATTCATTTTTATGGTGAATCCACTCCGGCTTCAGCCCGTACTCCGCTCCCCATCTGATCAGTTTATTGAGATCGCTTGAACCGGCCTTCGTCACGGTCTTAGCCTCCGGAAAGCGGTCGTCCAGCCAGTAATGCGTTAAAAAAGCGATTTTCCCTTCCGATACATCCCGCTTCCATCTTTCCAGTTCCTTACGCGTAATTCCAAATGCCATAACTGCAGCCGCTCCTTATTTTTTTGCCTTTTCGTAAGCGGCATGCCAATCAGGAAAAGCCTTGCGAAACTGAATCGGTTTGAAGCTCTCTTTATCAACGCATATATGAGAGGATGTCGCTTTGATGGCAAGTTCTTGATCCGGATTATAGATGTGGTAGCCGTAAACGGTTTTAAATCCGTTATATTCTTCAATCCAAGTATGTACGACAGCCGTTTCTCCGTAGCGGAGCGGCTTTTTATAAGAAATGCTGATATCCAATACAGGGGACAGCACTCCTCTGTCTTCCATATCCTTGTAAAGGAATCCGAGTTCCTTAATCAGCGCCGTTCTGCCGACCTCCATCCAGACTAAGTAATTGGCATGATAGACGATGCCCATTTGATCTGTTTCCGCATAACGCACTTCTATTTCTTTTTTTGACACATGCAACGTTCTCTGCTCCCTTATTATCAGATTAGCCCCATTTTATCACAACAAGCCGGAAAGAGAAAAAAACCAGGTTTCCCTGGTTTTTATTATGATTGATAGCCGTTTTCTCTTGCAGCCGATTCATCCTGGATTTCACTGCGGAACGATTCAATGCTTTCATTGCGTCTGGCATTCTTCTCTTGAATGCGCTGTTTTTCCTCATCTGTCGCAAATTCCATTGATTCTTTGGCTTCTTCTATATTTTCAATTGTATTCTGGACCATATCCTGCAGCTTTTCAACGTTATCGGAACGGTCATCCGGATTTGGTTTTTGATCATTGTTTGTCATAATGTCTGCTCTCCTTTGTTGATGTTATTCGCCTTTCGTCTGCATGACAATCGGATGTCCGTTTGACTTGTCATGAAACTTTTCCCCTTTGTTGCGTTTATATTTAACGGGTTTTGTCCCTAAGTGGCTCGGAGCGTATTGCGGCTGGCCGTCTTTCTTGTTTATGCCCATGTTCATCCCTCCTTAAGAGTATATTTTGCAAAAGGAGGTGCAAACATGACTGCAAATTAAAGGTTATTTTTGTTTGAACCGCTGCTCCAGCTTTTCTTCAAGCTGATTCAAATATTCCGTATTGGTCATCAGCTCACGTTTATTTTCCATAACCAATTCATGAAAAGAACGTTTTCGCATTTTTTTCAATCTTCTCACCTCCGTGTTTTCATTCATTTTTTCCAATTTTTCAAAACCTAAGCCCTTCACAATAAAAAAACTGAACCTCTATTTGAGATCCAGTTTTTCTTTCATTTCTTTTTTTGTCATCGTGCCTACGCGAATGTGCTGAATGGTTCCTTTTTCGTCTAATATGTATGTTGTCGGATAAGAAAGCACGTTGAAATCTCCGTTAATTCCGCTTTTGTCAATCAGAATAGGAAATGTCAGCTGATAATGATCAGCAAATGATTTCACAGCCTTTATATTTTTTTCAGAGGATGTAAAATTAACGGCTGCTACCGCAATATCAGGATATTCTTTCTGCAGCTCCTGCATATCGGGCATTTCCATTCGGCACGGCTTGCACCACGTCGCCCAGAAATTGAGGAGCACTTTTTTTCCTTTATAATCAGAAAGGGAGATACTTTTTCCTGACAATGTATCAAGTGTAAAGTCAGGGGCTTTCATCCCTTCTTCTGTCCCTTCTTTCGGACTTTTTTGTACAGAATAAATGTTCCAGCCCGCATACACTAACAACCCGATAAGTAACATTCCGCCCAGCCATTTCGCAAGCATCTCAAGGCCTCCCGCATAAAAAGAGAGAAAGCAGACTGCTTTCTCTCCTTTGTTCATTCTGCTACTGTTTCATTTTATCGCGAAGCACCATTTGTAAAATGCCGCCGTGGCGATAGTAATCAATTTCCACTTCACTGTCAAAACGGACAACAACTTCAAATGTTTTTACCGTACCGTCTTCACTGATTGCTCTGACAGTCAGCAAGTCGCGCGGACGTACAGATTCATCAACATCCACCTCGATGACTTCCTTACCGGTTAAGCCGAGTGTATCCGCGTTTTCACCCTGTTTAAACTGGAGCGGCAGCACACCCATGAAGACGAGGTTGCTTCTGTGAATTCTTTCAAAGCTTTCGGCAATGACTGTTCTGATGCCGAGCAGGTTTGTTCCTTTTGCAGCCCAGTCACGTGAAGAGCCCATTCCGTAATCTTTTCCGGCCAGGACGACAAGACCCGTTTTATCATCTTTATACCGCATGCAGGCATCATAAATAGATGTCACTTCCCCGGTAGGCCAATGTGTTGTGTATCCGCCTTCTGTACCCGGTGCGATTTGGTTTTTAATGCGGATATTGGCGAATGTTCCTCTCATCATGACTTCATGGTTTCCGCGGCGTGAGCCGTAAGAGTTAAAGTCACGAGGAGAAACGCCTTTTTCCTGCAGGTATTTGCCCGCCGGTGTGTCTTTTCCGATCGCTCCGGCCGGAGAAATGTGGTCAGTCGTCACAGAATCGCCGAATTTGCCGACAACGCGAAGTCCTCTTAAAGGCTCAACTTTTCCCGGCTCTACAGACATTTCCTCAAAGAACGGCGGGTTTTGAATGTAAGTGGAATCCTGATCCCACTTGTACAGCGCTTCATCCGTCGTTTCGATTTCGTTCCAGCGCTGGTTGTCGTCAAATACCGTTTCATACTCTTTGCGGAATAATTCCGGCGTAACAGTCTGTTTGACGAGAGAATTGATTTCATCCATGGACGGCCAGATGTCATCGAAATAAACATTTTGTCCGTCATTTCCGACACCGATCGGATCCGTTTTCAGGTTGATATTCACAGTGCCTGCTAATGCGTATGCGACAACAAGCGGAGGTGACGCAAGGTAGTTTCCTTTGACAAGCGGATGGATCCGGCCTTCAAAGTTTCTGTTACCCGACAAGACAGAAGTGATCAAGAGATCATTTTTAGCAACCGCTTCTTCAATCTCTGGAGAAAGCGGGCCGGAGTTCCCGATACATGTCGTACAGCCATACCCTACGAGGTTAAAGCCGAGCTCCTTCATGTAAGGAAGCAGGCCCGAGTTGACTAAGTATCCAGTAACAACCTTAGACCCCGGTGCAAGTGATGTTTTAACATAATTCGGCACTTTCAAGCCTAATTCTACCGCTTTTTTGGCTACCAATCCGGCACCGATTAATACATAAGGGTTTGATGTATTCGTACAGCTTGTAATAGCGGCGATTGCAATCGCCCCTGTTTTCATAACCGCATCTTCGCCGCTGTTAAGTTTAAATGAAATTTCTTTGTTCTCTTCAGCAGCATCCGCTCCGAATCCTTGGTTGCCGGCCGGGCTGACAAGATGTTTTTTAAACGTTTCCTGCATAACGGAAAGCGGGATTAAATCCTGCGGACGTTTCGGTCCTGAAAGGTTCGCTTCGATTTTTGACAGATCTATTTCCACAACGTCTGTAAAAATCGGCTCTTCCGCGTCAGGCGTATAGAATAAACCGTTGTTGCGGCAGTATGCTTCCACAATATCGATCTGCTCTTCTTCACGGCCGGTCAGACGCAGGTAAGAAAGTGCTTCCTCGTCAACAGGGAAGAATCCGCAAGTCGCTCCGTATTCCGGCGCCATATTGGCAATAGTCGCACGATCCGCAAGCGGAAGCTCAGCAACACCAGGACCGAAGAATTCAACAAATTTATTGACTACGCCTTTTTCGCGCAGCACTTGAGTGACTTTCAGCGCCAAGTCAGTCGCCGTCGTTCCATTAGGCAATTTTCCGACAAGTTTCGCGCCGATGACCTCAGGAACAGGGAAATATGAAGGCTGGCCGAGCATTCCCGCTTCCGCCTCAATACCGCCGACACCCCAGCCGAGGACGCCGATTCCGTTAATCATTGTTGTATGGGAATCTGTTCCCACCAATGTATCAGGATATGTCACAAGTTCTCCGTCTTCCTCTTTCGTATGAACGACACTTGCCAAAAACTCAAGGTTTACCTGGTGAACGATACCTGTTGCAGGCGGAACGGCCTGATAATTGTTAAACGCTTTCTTTGCCCAGCTTAAAAATTTATAACGTTCTGCATTTCTTTCGAATTCTAAGTCCATATTAATGGCTAACGCGTCTTCCGTACCGGCTTTGTCGACTTGTACGGAGTGGTCAATGACCAGGTCAACCGGTATTTCAGGATTGATTTTATCAGGGTCTCCGCCGACAGAGGCCATGGCTTTTCTTAAAGATGCCAGGTCAACTACGGCCGGAACGCCTGTAAAGTCCTGTAGAATAACCCGTGACGGTTTAAACGGCACATCGATATCTTTTAATTCAGCAGTACCCCATCTTGCTAAATTTTCAACATGTTCTTTTGTAATGACGCGTCCGTCTACCTGACGCAAAACGGATTCCAAAAGAACCTTAATAGAATAAGGAAGCTTTGAAACATTGCCGACCCCTGCGTCTTCCAATGCTTTTAATGAATAGTAGTTGTATGTTTTCCCATTTGAAGAAAATGTTTTTCTTGCTTGGAAAACGTCTTGTGTTGCGACTTTTTGCTGATTTGTCATTCTCCAAAATCCCCCTTCAATGATCAAGATCGTTCTTTAGATGAATGTTCACATTCCATCACAATTTTCTCACAATTTCATCTTAGTATAAAATCATACATAAGTAAATATCAATGTTTTTATTAAATACAATAAGATCGTCTTATCAGCATGATTTTCGGTAAATTTTGTCCGATTTTCCGCCTCATACAACGGGCTGTAAAGAGCCATATTAATGTTGAGGTGATGATCATGGTAAAACGGAAAGCCAATCATGTCATTAACGGCATGAATGATGCGAAAAGCCAAGGCAAAGGCGCGGGTTATATAGAAAATGACCAGCTCGTCCTGACGGAAGAAGAACGGCAGAACAATAAAAAAAGAAAAACAAACCAATAGCCGGAACACCTTAAAAAGGAGGCTTTAACATGACAAATAAAAATACGAGTAAAGATATGCATAAAAATGCTCCGAAGGGCCATAACCCCGGCCAGCCGGAACCGCTGAGCGGAAGCAAAAAAGTGAAAAACCGCAACCATACAAGACAAAAACATAATACAAGCCACGATATGTAAAACAGACCCCGTGTCTGTTTTTTTGTGCCATTCACCCATTCAAAGCTTCTGCATACGTTATAGCAAGGCTTTTTAATATGGAGGGATGCTTCCATGAATCACTCAAAAAACGCTGAAGAATTTGATGATACGGAAGAATGGCTGCGGCAGTTTTACGAGGACCCGTATGCTTGGTATGACGAGACGCTGCCGATCGATCTATATGAAACAAGCCGTCAATATATCATTGAAGCCGACCTGACGGCGCTGAAGCAGGTGCAAGCGATAACCGTCACTCTTTCGGGGAATGAGTTTATGCTCTCTGTTAAAACGCTTGAACGGACGTTAAACAAACAAATGATGCTTCCTTTTTATCTGAATGACAAACATATTTTCACTGATTTCACCAACCATATTCTGACCGTCTCCATGAACAAGGAGCCAAATGAGACTCCTGCCTCTTTTTCCTTTCAATTTCCTCTATAACATAAAAAAGCCGCTTTCATCCCTCAATGGAAGCGGCTTTTTTTGTCCGGTCATATCAGTCATATACCCTCAAAGTGAATCTCCCATGGCCAAATAGCAGAATCACTATACGATAGAATATGTTCTAGCAACTGAAATGACTGGACATCTATCATTTTTTCTATTCTTTTTTTCATGTGTTCTTCTATTCTGTCTTCGTTTACAATATGGTTAAAGTAAGGAGGAGATAGAACAATGCTGGAAGGCTGGTTTATGTGGTTTATTTTATTTTGGGTCATCGTGATGATCGGATTGCTGTCTATCGGCGGGTTTTTTATGTTTCGAAAATTTTTAAAACGCTTACCGAAAGAAGACGGCCGGTCAGAACTGGATTGGCAGGACTATTATATTGAAAAAAGCAGGCACTTATGGAATGAGGGTGACAAGGTGTTTTTGGATGAACTGGTCGCCCCCGTACCGGAGCTCTTTCGGGATGTAGCCAAAGCGAAAATCGCCGGAAAAATCGGTGAACTTTCCTTAGCGGAGGAAGCTGAACAAATAAACCGTGATTTAATCATCAGGGGTTACATACTGGCCACTCCTAAGCGTGATCATCAATTTTTAAAAAAGCATCTCCGTGAAAAACAGATTGATCTTACTCCTTATCAAGCCCTGCTCAAATAAAAAACCTTTCCGGCGGACGGAAAGGTTTTAATTCATCTGAATATCAGCGGTCTTCAGTTCATTCGAAAGTTTGCGGTAAGACAAAAACATCGCGATGCGCCACGGGACAATCATTCCGAAAGCCAGAATCCAAAACATTCCGCTTAAAGCTCCGTAATCAATCGTCGTGCTCAAAATGGATTTCATAGCGATTCTGATAACCAAGAGACCAATCAGGATAAACACAAACGCTTTTGACCGTTTTAAATAGATTTCATTATTTTTAATCTCAAATTTAGATGTTTTAATCAGAAAAATAGAGAAGATCACGCCCAGCGTAATGGCCTCCAAAAATTCTTCGCCCGTCACTCTGAAAATCGGAAAAAGGAACATAAGCGCTCCCGTACTCATGAAAATCGGCGGGAGAATTATTTTTTTAGGTGAAGCGGGCTTGTCGGAGGATTTAATCCTGACGATCATCACGGAAATTGCCATGGCCGCTGCAATAACGGATGAAATTATAATCATCATCTTTATCATTCCTTTGCTTGCACGGAGTTTGATACTATATACTATACTCCAAAAACATAAAAAAAACCAATTTGAAAAGAGAACACGTTTACGTTCCCGTTACCCGGCCAACGGCCTCCAGCACTTTAGATGCTTCAAACGGTTTAACGATAAAGTCTTTAGCGCCTAATTCAATCGCTTCCAGAACGATCCGCTGCTGCCGCATGGCGGTGCACATGATGATCCGGGCTTTCGGGTCAAAAGCTAAAATATCCTGCAGGGCCTGTATACCGTTTTTGACCGGCATGGTAATATCCATTGTCACCAGGTCGGGACGGATTTTTTGATATACTGCCAGAGCTTCCTCACCGTCAGCCGCTTCCCCGGCCACTGTGTAATTCGCCGATTCCAGAATCTCTCTGATTTTCACCCTCATGAACTTGGCGTCATCTACAACTAAAACTCGTGTCATATTCCCCTCCACATATTTAACATTAACTAGTCTTATTGTACCAAAAACAAAAGGGTATATAATAGTTCAAAAGTTATTAATCCGTTACAGACCGGTAAATCCTCCGAAAAGATTTGACAGAACGATCAGAATGTAGCTCATCCAGTTAAAAAACAGCATAACTCCGATCAGAATCATAAGAATGCCGCCGATTTTCATGATAAGCAGCTGATGCTTGCGAATCCAATTCATTCTGGTAATAAAAAATGAAAGAACAAGAAAAGGAATCGCAAACCCGAGAACATATAAAAACATATACGGCACTGCTGAAGAAGGATTTGTATTGGCCAGCGAAAACACGGCTCCTAAAATAGGCCCGCTGCACGGCGACCAGCCGGCTGCAAATGCAAGACCGATCAGAACCGAACCGATAAACCCCTCCGGACGGCGCTTAAAGTGAATGCGCCGCTCTTTCATCATGAATTTCGGCTGAAACACACCGGCAGTAATCAGCCCGAAAAGGATCAGCATGATAGCGCCAAACTGGCGGATCGCTTCATGATATTGGGTAAAAAAACTGCCGATAAACGAAGTTCCATATCCCAATGCGATAAAAATCACGGAGAAACCAAGCAAAAAACAAAGTGTATGCACGAGGCCGCGCTTTTGCAGCATCACCTTTTCTGTTTTCACCTCGTCCATACTGACACCAGTTATGTAAGATAAAAAGGCGGGGTACAACGGCAGACAGCATGGAGAAATGAAAGACAAAAATCCGGCCCCAAACGTCAAAAAGTAATTAAAACTCACGATGACACACTCCCTTCGAGTTATGACAAAATCATTTCATTTTTTTAACACTTTCCCGAGAAGGATTACTTTTTATAGAAAAAGCTTATATAATTTAATTTGACATCGAGATATTATACTCCTTCTTATTTGAAAAACAGTATAAATGTGGATATAATAATAGCGACTCAGGTGAAAGATTTATGTATGAAAGGATATATCCCTGTGATTAGAGAGCATCTATTAAATGAAATTGAAAAAAAACGGGCAGAGCTGCTTAAAATCGTCATGACAAACGGAATGACATCAAACATTACGATAGAACTCAGCCAGGAGCTTGACCACCTTCTCATACAATATCAAAAAGAACTGCACACCGGCAGTTGGGGTGAAACATGACGCCAAAATAAAAAACCCTCTCCGGGTTTTTTATTTTTATAACCATGTATCTCTATATCATAATCTGTACGTATTATTTCGCTTGATTATTCATGGCTTTCATCATTTGATTAATTTTCTTTTGAGAAGGTTTCATTCCCATTTGCATCATCATCATGCGTAGCATTTGTTCATTAATAGGCGGATTCTTTTTCAAATAGCTCATCATATATTTACGAGCAATAAAAAACCCGAGTGCAACACCTATGAGCAATGCGACAACGCCCACTAGGATGCCAACCCATAAAGTCATTTTATTTCCTCCTTCATGTTGTCTAGTTTAAAGTGTACTAAACCAAAGGCTATTATACAACATTTACATCTCTTTTTCCTCGTTTTTAGACAAAATTTCTTTCTCTGACCGGATTTAACCACCCGTAGCGCCGTGTCTTGAAATCCATTGCAAGAAAACAGGGGCTGATTTTACGCAGAATCTCAAAGAAAATCGTTTCCGCCTCATAATCTCCCGAAGCCGCAATCTCAATTAAACTGTCTTTCATCATGAAGGTGGCGCGGCCCTTTTCTCCGGGCAGTGTAAGCCGGTAAATGGAATCCAAACGGCTGTAACTCATTCGGTTTAAATGCAGCTGGAGACGCTGATGCATATGTATCACCGGAATCGGTTCCGTTATATATTGAACTTGCTTTTCTGTCATTTGATATTCCTGGGGTGTCAGGTCTGTCCAATGATAGTCTCGAAACAACTCAAACATAGCCGTTTCCCGCCCGAAGTAGTGGTTCGCAAACTCATCCTTTATCAGGTGCGTATAGTAATGACGTTCCATTTCCTCATCCCCTTTTACAGCGCTTCGTTATTGCTTTCTATTATACAAAAGGAGAAAAGAAAGAATTGTCTATTACTGTTACGCCGCCCCTTCTATTTTTGTCGCATAAACAGGAAAAAGAGGATGATTTGACTCATCCTCTTTTGTCTCGTTATTTGTTTAAAAGTTTTTTCACGCGGTCAACCACGTTTTCTGCAGTAAACCCGTATTCTTTCATAATTGTTTCTCCCGGAGCTGAAGCACCGAAACGGTCAATTGCGAGAACGTCTCCTTCAAGACCGGTAAATTTGCCCCATCCGAAGCTTGAACCCATTTCGATCGCAAGACGTTTCGTCACATTCGGAGGAAGCACGCTGTTTTTGTACTCGGCCGATTGTTTTTCAAAGCGGTCCCAGCTCGGCATGCTGACTACAGATACGTGAATGTTTTCTTCAGCCAGTTTCGCTTGAGCTTCGATCGCAAGTCCGACTTCAGAACCTGTCGCTAAAAGAAGAGCGGCCGGTGATTCCGTTTGGGCTTTTGAAACGATATAAGCCCCTTTTTCCACGCCCGCATACGCTTCTTCAGCCTGCTGATCAATCGTCGGCAGGTTTTGGCGTGTCAATACAAGAGCTGTCGGATGATCTTGGCTTTGAACGGCAACCTTCCATGCAGCTGCGGTTTCATTTCCGTCAGCAGGTCTGATCACAGAAAGGTTAGGAAGTGCGCGTAAAGAAGCAAGCTGCTCAATCGGTTCGTGAGTCGGCCCGTCCTCTCCTACGGCAATACTGTCATGCGTGAATACATAAGTGACGGGAAGACCCATCAATGACGCCAGACGAATGGCAGGTCTTAAATAATCAGAGAACACAAAGAATGTGCCGCCGAATACGCGGAGGCCGCCGTGAAGCGCCATTCCGTTTAATGCAGCGCCCATCGCAAATTCACGGACACCGAACCAGAAGTTTTTCCCGGCGTAGTCTTTGGCCGTGAAGTCTCCTCCATTTTTGATTGTCGTTTTATTTGAACCCGCAAGGTCAGCAGATCCCCCGACAAAGAAAGGAATTTTCTTGGCGATCCCGTTCAGCACCTCACCTGAAGATGCGCGGGAAGCAAGGCTGCTGCCTTTTTCATAAACGGGAACTTCCTGATCCCAGTCTTTAGGAAGCTCGCCTTTCATGCCGAGTGACAGCTGTTCAGCAAGCTCAGGATATTTTTCTTTATAAGCCGCGAACAGTTCATTCCATTCCTGTTCTTTTTTCGAGCCGGCTTCTTTTACAGCTTGATTGAAATGCCCGTATACTTCTTCCGGAACATAAAAATCTTCTTCAAACGTCCAAGCATACGCTTCTTTTGTCAGCTTGCTCTCTTCTAGTCCTAACGGAGCGCCGTGAACGCCGGATGTGCCCGCACGGTTTGGAGAGCCGAAACCGATCGTGGTTTTCACTTCAATCAAAGTCGGTTTTTTATCATTCTGGCGCGCTTTTTCAATTGCAGCCGTCAATTCAGCGATGTTGTTTCCGTCCTCAACATAAAGAACTTCCCAGTTCATTGCTTCAAAACGCTGCTTTACATTTTCAGAGAAAGAACGGTCTAAATCGCCGTCTAAGGAAATGTCATTAGAATCGTATAATACGATCAGGCGGCCTAATTCAAGATGGCCTGCAAGAGAAGCGGCTTCGGAAGAAATGCCTTCCATTAAATCACCGTCTCCGCAAATACTGTATGTATAATGATCAACTACGTTGAAAGAATCACGGTTATATGTCTCAGCCAGATGGCGTTCTGCAATTGCCATTCCCACTGCCATTGCAATACCCTGTCCAAGCGGCCCGGTCGTTGCGTCTACTCCGGCTGTGTGCCCGAACTCCGGATGTCCCGGTGTTTTGCTTCCCCATTGACGGAACTGTTTCAAGTCTTCAATGCTGAGGTCATATCCGCTTAAATGCAGCATGCTGTATAAAAGCATTGAACCGTGGCCTGCTGATAAAACAAAGCGGTCGCGGTTAAACCAGCCCGGATTCTGCGGGTTTACATTCATAAATTTCGTCCACAGCGTATATGCCATCGGAGCGGCTCCCATCGGCATGCCCGGATGTCCGGAATTCGCTTTTTCAATTGCGTCTATAGATAGTGTACGAATGGTGGCAACTGATTTCTTTTCAATTGTATCCATTATAATCCCCTTCCTTATTGTTGTACCTTTTCATCATAAAGCGATGCTGACTTTTTCTCAACTCTTTCAGCTTAAATTTGAGATAAACTTGTTGAAAATTGTCGTAAATCACATCCTGATATTAGTATATACGAAAAAAGAATACGTATTGCCGTATTCTTTCTGTTTAATGAAGATTATTTTTCTGTTGTTCTCTTTTTAATTTTTCAGGGGTGACATCGTTGCCTTCCGGATCAATCACTTTTACGCTCTTTAACGTATTTTTCATTGAGGAGCGGAATCCTTTCAAATACTCCTGGCGAAGCTTTTGCTGTTCAGCTTTTTCCTCATCCGTTATCGTGTTTGATTTAGCTTTTTGAGCCAATTCGTTAATTCTTGCGATTTTTTCTTTAGAAATCATAATAAGCTCCTTTGGTGCGTGTTGATTATATACTACTAAAACGCAGTCTTTTTTACAACTGATGCGCGTCAGCTGCCTTCTGTGTCTGCGGTATATTCCTGAAACCGCCGGTGAACCGTGGCTTTGGACACATCGTAGCCGAATCCCCTTAAGGTCGCTGCGATTTCTGCAAAGGTAAGCTTGTTGGCTCTCAGCCTGATAATTTCCGAAACCGGAACCTCTTTTTTTTCTTTTCCGCTGTTTTCATGTCTGTTTTTCAGATTCCGTTCAGGTTTGTAGCCGTTTTTCACGGCTCTTTTCATTCCCCGCCGGATTTTCATATTGTGAATTTTCCTTTGATATTCCTCAACAATACTGACGATTTCGAGTACCATCGAATCAGCTTCGGAAAGCGCCAGTTCACCTTTATGAGCCGTCGTATATATTTTTACGTTCTCCCTGTAAATGCAATGCAAAAGCGCAATCTTGGCGTTTCCTCTTCCTAATCTCGTTTCGTCCTGCACCAATATCGCGTCAATATGTGATTTTTTAATTTCATCAAGCATTTCAAATACTCCGTCGCGATCCATTTCGTAACCGCTGGCTTTCTCAGAAATGACTTTCACGACTTCCATGCCGTTTGCAGCAGCGATCTCACTGAGCTCCTCTTCCTGTCTTTTTAATGACGTTTGCTGCTGTTCTTTGTTTGTGCTTACGCGGGCATAAATGAGCGCCTTCATTTCTCTCTTTCCTCTCTAATTGACAATGGCCAGCTGATATACGGCCGGATGCTTTTTCTTAACCGGAAGAATAAGTTCGTCTCCGGGCTTTATATCAGCAGTTTGGAGATGATTATTCTCCGTCACCCACTCAATGAAATCTTCTTTATTAATGTGTTTCTTTTCTGCTACATGATCCGCAAGTGACCAGAGTGTATCGCCGTCCTGAACCTTTATTTTAACATATTGGCTGAGGGACTGATCATTTCCCGCACATGAGACAAGTAAAATAGCGGCACTTAAAATCGCAGTAAACAGCCCGACAAATATAATAGATTCTTTCGCCATGTAAACAACCTCCGATAAGAATGTTTGTTCGCTTTTTATACCTTTCAGTATATACGAACAAACGTTTCTGTCAATCGTTTTTTTCGAACCTATGTTTGTACTGTCAGGAAAATCATGCTATAATCTACTTAAAATCGACGTTTTGAGGTGCGAAATATGACGAAGCTATCAAAAAGGCAGCTTGATATCCTGCGTTTTATTAAAGAAGAGGTAAAAACGAAAGGATATCCGCCTTCTGTAAGAGAGATAGGAGAAGCAGTAGGACTGGCTTCCAGTTCAACCGTGCACGGCCATTTGGCGCGGCTGGAGACAAAAGGCCTGATCAGACGGGACCCAACTAAACCGAGGGCGATTGAGGTATTGGATGAAGAAGAAGTCCACATTCCGAAAAGCCAGGTCGTAAACGTTCCGGTCATCGGGAAAGTGACGGCGGGTATTCCGATTACGGCTGTTGAAAATATCGACGAGTATTTTCCGCTTCCTGACCGGATGGTTCCTCCGGGCGAACATGTCTTTATGTTAGAAATCATGGGAGAAAGTATGATCGACGCCGGTATTTTTGACAAAGATTACGTCATTGTCAAACAGCAGAACACGGCCAATAACGGAGAAATCGTCGTAGCTATGACCGAAGATGATGAAGCGACGGTCAAGCGCTTCTATAAAGAAGACAATTATGTGCGGCTGCAGCCGGAAAATCCGACGATGGAGCCGATTATCCTGCAAAACGTAAGCATTTTGGGGAAAGTTATCGGCGTATTCAGAGCCGTACATTAATTCTATTAAACTTCATTTATTGTAAAAAACCCCTTAAAGAGGGGTTTTTTTTGCATAAAAAAAGCAGATTCGCCCTGGCTTAAGAAACGAATCTGCTAAGGAGGAAAAACTTACATCCTTATTATCCGACATCACACTTTTGAAGTCAACTAATAATGTTTCCTTAGAGAAACTTTTCATTCATTTTTTAACTTTGTATATTTGTGCGTGATGAATTTACTTTTATTTATGTTTCCTTTGGGCGGATGCATTAAAATTTATCTATGAATATTTAGTACATAGTGCAATAAGTTATATTTAAATATAAAAAAACCCGCTGCCTTTAGCGAGTATCTATTTTCAATCAAAATGATAATATTCTACACCGTAAAACCCTTTAATATAGACGGGGCCACAGACGTTTGAAGAACTTTCAACCAGAATTCTGTATTTGTGATACGGATCAATTGATTTTTTATCCTGGGCACTGAGGTTTAACCAGCTGCCGCTGTAGTTTTTAGAACTTAATGTATAAAAATTCCCGTTCAGCGCCATCCGCTGGAGTTTCATGCTTAAACCGCACGAAGAGTTGTTCATTATGGTGAACTTATATCCTAAAAAGTAATCGTCGGCAGCTACAGCCCCCGGATTTTCAATATGAAACTCTTTTGCATTTCCCTCCAAAGTGAAGCTTGTTTTTGAGCCGAATTCAGTGGTAGCCGCTTCAGCTGAGTGTATTCCGCTAAAACATAATAAAAAAACAGCAATACATAACCAGTATTTTTTCATTTGCATCCCCCTTTTTACATATTTTAACTTGTGAATCCTGTGATGTCTATTCACATTTTATTAAAACGTATACTTTATAACCACTATATACCAGTTTAAAAATTTGCGGATTGCTTACAATGAAGACTAAACGAAATAACGAAGGTGGTTCAAATGAAACACGTAATTGCTTTCGCTTCTAAAACGGCGCTCACACTTGCTTTACTGTACATTGTTCTGGATCTTATGTACCAAGTAACCTTTTTAAACGTTCTGTTTATTACAGTGATCTTAAGTTTAATCACTTATTTTGCGGGTGATTGCATGATTCTGCCGAGAACAAGCAATTTCACAGCCGTTGCAGCTGATTTCGGGATTTCATTCATTATATTATGGATATTCCTTATGAACATTGGCGGATTTAATGTCTCGCCTGCCGCGGCATCGGTTATCTCTGCACTTTGCATTTCTGTTTTTGAGGCATTTTTTCACCGGTATTTGCAGCAATATGTACTTCCCGAAGATTATCAGGACACAACAGAGACGGATAGCACGCTATGGAGCTATCAAACCGAGGCGTCTGAAGAATTAGTGCCGGAAAAAGACCCTCAGGAAAAAACATAAAAAGGAGGCAATCGCCTCCTTCTCTTTTTATTTTTGCTTCTGATCGTCCAGCGGCAGCTGCAGCAGTGAGTCTGTGCCTGTCGCTTTCGGCGTTTTTCCGTCCCATTTTTCAATCCATTTATATTTGATCATTTCATCGGACATTGATTTCTTTATGATTTCGTTATAATCAGCGATCCCTTCCGCTTCAATTTTTTTCTTTTTCGCTTCGGCTTCGGCTATTTTAATTTCAGTTTGTGTCCGTTCAAGTTCCTGTGAAGACTTCACCCTTGCATCGATAGCCTCCTGTGTGGCTTTATCCGGCTTCGGTACGCCAAGCGTCAGATCATCAATTAAAAATCCAAGACTCTTCATATCATCAGCAAATCTCTTTTGAACATCGGCAGCGGCTTCTGCAGATTTTTGCCCGTATGTGTCAATAACCGAGTATTTGCTGATTGATTTTCGCGCCGCATCCCACAGCCTTGTTTTTAAATATGTATTTTCAATCGTTTCAACGTCTACCGCTCCGAATTTGTTAAACAGATCGACTACTTTATCAGGCTGCACGACATAGTTGTAAGCGATATCCATTTCTATATTTTTACCGTCTGAGGTTGCCACTTTTATATTTTCATTATTCACTGTCTGCATACGCACCGGATATTCCGTTACTTTATTAAATAACCCGACTAAGTGCCAGCCTTGGTCCAATGTGTCGGATTTTACCCCGCCATTCGGTGAGTATACAACCCCGACATAACCGTTCGGTATTTTTTCAATGAATAGTGACGCTGTAACGCCCGCAATTAAAAGGGCTGCACCTATAATCACACCGCCGATAATTTTTTTTGTGTTTCCGCGCTTATTTTCGCTCATGCTGATCTTCTTCCTCCCATGACTTTTTGAATTTTTTGGCTCCGCTTCCCACTTGTTTAAAGATTGGACTAAGCATCAGCCATAAACCGAATCCGATGATGACAAGAAGAATGATAGACCCGATCATCACTTTCATTTGCCCACCTCTTTTCTTTCATCCTGTCAATTATGTATACGATCTTAAGAACTTAAAGTTTCATAAATTTCAAAAGAAAAAGCCCCGCCGGCAAAATAGGCGAGCTTATTAATAATTGTCACTGATAAAATCAGAAACCGTTTTTGTGAATTGATAAAAGGTCCCATTTTGTGTGGATGCTCTGCTTTTCAGCGTAAAAGTGTCAAATAGTGATTTTCTGAAGCCGGTGCTCATTTCGATTTGAATACTCAATCCGGATGAAGATTGATTGGCAAGGTTGTTCGGACTGACGCCCGCATATTGATCATTTATGCCAAGAAGAACGGCAGGATACCCGTGCCGTTTCAGCACATCGGTCAAAAGTTCGGCCCGTTCTCTGTCCGTACCGCCGATTTTTATCTTTTTATCGTCACTGCCGTAACCGTGCAATGAAATGACATGAGAGTGCTCTTTCACCATTTGCACGGCCTTAGGTTCATCGAAATGCGAACTTGTCAAATGCAGAGCCGCATTACCGGCTGATTTTAACCCTTCAAATAAATATAAACTCCGGTTTTCGGCAATTTCTCTGGCTAACTCACTGGTCCCCGGCTCTATGCCTCCTCCGTGTATAGCTAATATGAGGACAGAAGGGTCATGCTCTCGCGTTGAAATGGAGAAATCGGAAGGATCTTCATTCAGCTTTAATTCCTCGAAACTGCCGTAAATATCTGAAGCGGCATCAGCCCGAAAGAACGGCAGAAGCAAAAACGGTAAAATTAAAACTAAAATTCCTTTTTTGGTTATTGATGGCATTTGTATGTTTATGTTACAATACAAATGCTTCAGTCTTTGAAGCGAACGGCAGAACAGGGTGACTTTGGACGGTTTCTTCTGCTCTGCCTCTTTGCCAGCTGCTTTACGGCCTATTCTTCTAACCCTTTTTGCCATAACATCATCCTTTCTTTTGTTTACACTTTTGTCACAATATTATATACGTTGGACAAAACCTCCGTTCATCTTGAAGAATAAAAACATCAAAACAACTTCTATCCTTTAACCTAAAAAAGTCTTTCTGTTCAAAGAGACGGAAGGCTTAAATGATAAAAATGAAACCCTTCTCCAGTTTTGGAGGAGAGTGAAGACTGCAGGGAAATCATTTTATCAATATGCTGAGCTGGGCTGACGTCCGGCTCAAATATTTGCTCCGGCATAGACGGTTACGGAGCGGCCGGTTATTTCGAAGCCAAATTCGAACGTGACGTATGATTTCTCAATTCAAGAATCCCCGACACAAATTGAATGTAACTGCTGTTTCCATAAAAAAAGACTGCTGTTAAGCAGTCTTTTTTCGTTTTATTTCGTGCCTGTTGATCCCAGTCCGCCGCGGTCATTGTTCCCGAGCTTGTCTACTTCGATCAGCTCCACTTCAGGCATTTTCTTCATGATTCTGAATTGGCAGATCCGCTCCCCCTTGGAAATGTCAGTATCCCGAAGCGCGAATGCAGGAAAAAACCAGAAGTCATTGTCGCCTTTATATGATTCATCAATGACTCCCATTGAATTTGTCTGAATGATACCGAAATGCTTATATGTACTTGAACGCGGAACGACATGGGCCTCATATCCTTCCGGCAGTTCCATCGCAACTCCAAGCGGGATAAGTTTGAATTCACCTTTTTTGATTGTTATATCTTCAGCTGCCCGCAGATCAATCCAATCGCCCTGTTCAATTTTACTGATTCTCGTTTGCGTATCATCTGAATATTTAATTTTGATTTGTAAAGTCATGTTCGCTGCTCCTTTTGCTTCCCTATTTCAGTCGTATTGATGACCAATCCGTGCCCCATTATATCATTTAACTGATAAGAATGTTGATTTTGGTGTATATGCAGCCGAAGAGGAAGCACTGCGAAGCCAATGAGAATAAACCTAAAATGAGGGCCCCTCCTATCAGTTTTTTCCTCCATTTTCACATGACAGCTGCAATTACAATAATGCAAAGCTTTATATCCGTTCTTTCAACAGAGCTTTTTTAAAATTTCACCTTGGTTTCAAAAGGAATTTCGTTCTGAATAAAGAATTTGAAGAATAAGCGCTTAAAGGGCGCGCGACTCTTTTCTGTCCCCTGCCTCGGGCGCTTATATCAAAAGAAAGAGGTGTCTTTAGAATGGTTCAATTTAAAAACTTTCCTGATCCGTCTTTAAACGCCCCATTGCAGTCTCGCCCTGCACAGCCCTCTGAATTGGAGCATCTCAAAGCAAGGATGCAGAATTTTATTAAGCATTCCGCAACGGATGATAATCTTGAGATCGCAGATGCCCGGGTGACGGCGGAAGGAATGGTCACCTCACTTTTAAAAGAACGGCTTGATACAGAATACGAAATGCTTATGAATAAAATCACCCGGGAAGTGAATGTGGAGGACTACGGAGCGGTCCCTGACGGCCGGGACAATACGGAAGCCTTTCGGAGAGCGATCGGGAACGGCCGGGTCAAAGTAAATGTTCCCGCAGGAGAATTTTTGGTTCAAGGGATAAAACTCCCCTCATGGACTACCATTTCCGGTGAGGGACAAGGGATTACCGTGCTTAAGCTTCATGAGGACACTCCCGCATACGAATGGGTCATTACTAACGATGATTACGAAAATGGAAACCGTAATATTTTTGTCCAGAACATGACTTTAGACTGGAATCCTGATCGTCAATGCGGGGTCAGGAACCCCGGAGGACAGTTTTCCAGCTGTTTAACGTTTGCTAATGTGCAATACGGCTGGATTAAGAATGTTGAAACGGTTAACGCGGGTCTCCATGGTATTGATATTACATCTCCGACTTACGATCATTTGCCTGAAACAGAATGGACGAAAGACGGCTGCCGATATATATGGATTGATAACTGTGTGGCATACGGCGCCGGAGACGACGGCATTACCACCCATTACAGCGAGTATATTTTCATTTCCAACTGCCATTCCGGAAACCCCCGCGGCACAGAGCATGCTGAGGGCAGCGCAAACTCGAACGGCATTGAAATTGACGACGGCTCTAAACATGTTTGGCTTTTAAATAACTATACGAGCGGTAATATCCGCGGGATTGAGGTAAAGGCGCACAGCCTGTGGCCGGCTTCTCAAAATGTTCATATTATCGGTCATGTTTCGTATCGTGATGTACGTTCATTTGATATTCGTCATATCGGCCATCATCAGGCCTCAGATCCCGAAAGCACGACGGCTTATGATGTTACTTTAACCGATTGCACCGCGATTGAACCGGTATTCAATGCTCTCTATGACGGTGTGACCCCGAGGGCGCTGGTCATCTCTGCCTATAAAAACGTTAATGTAAACGGATTCACAGCTATTGGTGATCCCTCATACGACTATGGCGGGAATCCAGTCGTAGCTCTTCAATACCGCAGTCAAAATATTACGATCAACGGCATTAAAATACGCGGCTTTACACAAGCCGGTGTTGACATCAATATATCCGGCGGATCAAATAAAACCGATTATGTTAAAATTTTAAATTTTGATATATACAAGTCATCTCCTAAAGGCATCTCAATCGGCGGAGGCCAATATAACGTAAATATTATAAACGGTACGATGATCGGAGACGGCGGTTCCGTCGGAATTACGTCCCCTAACAGTCAGGCCGTCATTCTCGGGGTGCAAGCGGAAGGTTACAGCGCGGCCGCATCTATAAAAGGACAGACTTATGATCAGATCCCCGTCAATTTAAAGGGAGGCGCACAGCTCGCGACCAGCTCCGGTTTTGCATTCAACCCGACAAGCGCCGTTATTGCGGGAACAGGCGATATTACGGCCAGAGGTGACAGAAATGCGATCATCAGCTCTTCCGGAGGTTCAAGTTCTGAAGGTTCAAGGGCATTTATCGCCGCTTCAAACAATGCCCATATTACGGGCAGCAAAGTCTCCAGAACGATTCTGTCATCAGAAAGCATTACATTGGAAGAACCATACACGGTTGCCGGAGGGCATCAGTCCATCAAATGGAAATTGGATTCAGCGGGCGGCCACGGTACGTTCGCCGGAGCTGTCACCTCTTCCCTGTCAGGGTACGGAGAATATTTTGAAAGTGTAACCGGCCAGACAATTCCCGCCGGGACAATCGTCACAGTGAAAGGCGAAAAAATTGAATCGGCTCACGTCGGAGATTACATGCTCGGCGTCATTTCAGAAACAGCCGCTTTTATCTCAGGAGCCGCAAGCTTCGGATGGCAAAGCCGCTTTTTGACAAACGAGTTCGGCGGTTTCATATACGAAAATGTGACTGACGAGGAAACAGGAGAAACGGTACGCGTGCCGAAACAAAACCCAGACTGCAGTCCGGCTCTTGAAGCTGACTATGAAGCACGCGCGGCCAGAGACGAATGGCACATTGTCGGACTCAACGGCCGGCATTACGTACGGGTCGACAGTACGGTCAGCCCGGGAGATTATATCACGGCTCATAACGGAATCGGGACTAAAGCCGCGGAAGGCTGGAAGGTATTGAAACTGACAGCCTTATACAGTTCTGAAAAAGGGTACGGCATTGCAATTGCGGTTATCAAATAGGGTCTCAATATCAGGATCATCTCCTCTCTTTTCTATCGGGCGGGTATGATCCTGTTTTTTATACCGAATGAGATGCCTCTTTTTCAGCATACCGTTTCATTTGTCCAAGCCATCCATGCTTTCTGTCATAGAATACTACCGTCAGATGAAAAAAGGAGGAATATGAGTATGGATATGGGTATGGGAATGGATATGGATATGAACGGACATTATGATCACCACCCAAAACAGCCTAAACAAAAAAAGAAGAAACAAGATAAAAAGCATCTTGATTATGATTACATCGTTGTTTATAAAAGAAAATGTAAAAAATGCTGCTAACTTGACATATCAACACTTTTTACACCCGGTAAACTCCGGGTGTTTTTCTTATTATGGCGTTTCTCCGGGCTATTTTCACCCAAAATCCGGTCATCCTATCACAATACATAAAAAGACTCTATTATTTTCTTCCCTTTTCGCCTAATGAAAAGTATTTCATTTACAGAAAACAACACAAATAGAATGACATGACTTTTGAGAAAATCTACTCTTTGCTTGGTCAATTTTTCTGCGATAACATGAATTTGCAACAATTTTAAAAATTTCCTCAGGAGGTCATAGCCATGAAAATCGCCAGAACGATTGTCGGATCATGCTTAGCTTTATCTCTAACAATTCCTTTCACAGCCAGTGCCTCAGCAGCCAGTCAGTCTGAACACGCAAACGCGCCTCACGTTTCACCCGTTGCAAATCCGTTAGAAAGTAAATTATCCCAAACAGCAGACCAAAACGTAAAAGCAGCAGGTGTTGATGCCGGGCTGAACGTAAACGTAGATGTTCTCGGAATCTCAGATCGCATTGCTGAAGCGGTTAAGTCAGATCAAAACCGAACCGGCTGGGTAAAAAATGTCATGGAAACAACATTTTACGCATCAGGACAGAAGTACAATGTCATGGTGTTCAATTTAAATCAAGAATATGAAGACCGGTTTAACGGCGTTCAATTTTACGGATCAGCCGTTTATGACGGTATTACTTACGGAATCTGGGTCTTCGAAGACGGGTCCTTCGATAACAAAGGAGACGGGGGCTGGATCAATTGGGCATTCAGAGGGTGGTTCGATCGTGATAATCAGCATATTGAATTCCACAGACCTTAATACGGAGAAAACTTGCGGCAGCGCCCGCAAGTTTTTTTTAACTGGACTGCACATTTTTCACCGTTATAACGACTATACTTGAAGTGCGGGCTCCGATCGCAGCCCCGGTAAAGTCTTTCAAAGTGAGGGTATACCATGTCAAAGTCTTTAAAAATAGTGTTGTGGAGCATATTGGTGTTCATCATCTTGTTAGTGATTATCGGAATCGTTTCTTACAATCAAACTCCGTCTGCAGAAAGCGCAGCAAAAAAAATGCTTTACAGCGTCTAATCAATGTTAAGCCTTCATCGGCTTTTTTTATTTACCGCAGAACACTTGACAAAACGACGAATTTTCAATTTATTCGTTAACGATCTCATTCAGTATAGAATATACACGTGTATCATGGGGCAGTCCGTTTTGATACATATATCTTCTCAGAATTCCTTCAGATTGAAACCCCGCCTTTATCAGTAATTGATGAGACGCTGCATTCTCAATGAAAACAACAGCGCCTATACGGTGCAGCCCAAGCTTTTCAAACCCAAAAGAAAGAACATTCTCCAACGCTTCAAAAGCATAGCCATTCCTCCAATAATTCGGATGAATCTCATAACCGACCTCCGCCCGCTTATGCTTGGGCACCCAAGAGTTAAAACCAATAGTTCCGATGATTATTCCCTTCGCATCTTTTCTCTCGATTCCCCATCGCATTCCCTTTTTATCATGATATTGATCTTTAAACCAGCCAATCATTTTTTCAGCCTGTTCCATTGAATCAAAAGGTTCCAAACCATAATAGCGTGTTACATTTGCATTTGAAAAACAAGCAAATATTTGCTTTGCATCTTTCTTTTCAACTTCTCTAAGAATAAGTCTGTCCGTTTCTATTACAGGAAGCATTTACGGTCCCCCTTTAAAAGAAATGTGAGAAGAAAATATATGCAGACTAAAAAAACTTTTTTTCAAAAAGTAAACTAGCATCCCTATCAAACTTTTCATTTCGGCATAATATGTATTAATCCTCTTTAGGAGGTGAGATTATATGGGATTCTCAGGTGGTTATGGTAGCTCCTTTGCGTTAATCGTGGTGCTATTCATTTTATTAATCATCGTTGGGGCTTCTTTCCTCGGCGGTTATTAAGAATCCTCTTACCTCCGCATCCATGTCAGCAGCACCTCCATGATCGTACGGCGCCATAAATGAAATGTTTATGGCGCTCTGCTGTTTTTCCCCTTTTCATTCACACATTAAAATTAAAAAGATCGGCCGATGTATCAACATGCAGCCGATCAGTAATTCATAGATTATTGTGTAAGGTTTACATCGATGACGTTATAGAAGGCATTGGAAGTATCCGCAACGTCCCATACCCCTAAAATGACATGATACCCGCTTCGATCAGTCGGCACAAAAATCTTATGAGTCAGATTCGTATCTGCCTTGGAACCGTCGTGGTTTACCGTTCCGATTAATTCGAATTCATCTCTTGACAAAGGTTTATTCGGATTCCAGTTTTTCTTGGTGATATAATAGTGCCACTTTGATGTCGCATGAGGGGCCGTGTAGTACCAAGTAAAGGTGTTAAAACCGCCGCGGATGTTTTGTTTCACCCAATAATCTGCAGTCTGCTTGTCTAAACCGAAGTCAATTTGTCCCGATCCCCCATTTGCAGACGCGATTCTTCCATCCGGCGGACCTGCAGCCGGAAATCCTTTCGGCCCTTCTACAGACTGAGGATTATCAATGACGGAGCCATATTTCTGCGCCGCGGCCGTCCAGCCCAATGTTTGTTTCTCTAATGCTCCCATGTACGCTCTGCTGACGGGCTCTTTTATATACCCGTGTGCAGATGCATCACTTGAATAGAAAGCGCCTCCAATACCAAGAGTAACAGTTAAAACTGCAGCTTTTACTAAACCTTTCATTACTGCATCATCCTCCCTCTTTTGTTAATAAAAACCCTTCAGTGTATACACTTCACGATGGAGGATGAAATGACCTTCCTTTTCTTGATAGGAAAAAGCAATGAGATTGGCGCTTTTCCCTTTGTTTTTTATAATCATAAAGAAAAAGCCGGGCCGATTCTGTTATCGAATCCGCGGTTGACCGGCCCGCCCCTTTTGCTCAGAACTTCATTCGCTGGATTTGCCGGTTTCCTTTCGGATAACCGGTGCTACTTCCGCTGCTAATCGTTCTATGTTTTCCGCGGCTTTTTTAAACGGCATACCTCCTATATCGATTTGCGCGAGAAATCGCTGATGTCCGAACAACTCGTATTGATGCATGATTTTTTCAATGATCTGCTGTGAGCTTCCCACAAATAAAGCTGTTTCTTTTCCGGACGCCCGCTCAAAATCTTCCTTCGTTAAAGGCTCATCGATCCCGTGATATGAATGAACGTGAGACCAGTAATTTGAATGATACGGGTAAAATTCTTGTATTGCCTGTTCATTCGTTTTTGAAATGAACATATGTCCGGTTACGGCAACCTTCACATTTTCCGGAGGATGACCGGCTTTAGAAGCCGCTTCCCGGTATTTGTCAACAAGCGGCTTAGATGACACCGGATCACCGCTCAGTACAGCTAATGCCAACCCCGCACCTGCACGCCCGGCCCGTTCTGCGCTTTCCGGAGTCCCCGAAACACCTAACCATAGCGGAATGCTTCCGCGAAAAGGCCGCGGAGAAATCTCTGCCTCGCGCAGCGGCGGCCGGTAACGTCCTTTCCAGGTAACCGATTCTTCCCCGGAATTTAATTTCAAAAAAAGGTCAATGTGTTCTTCAAAAAGTTCTTTATAATGGCCTACGTCATAACCGAAAAGAGGAAACGAGTCTAAAAATGCGCCCCGTCCCGCAATGATTTCCGCCCGGCCGTCTGAAATCAGATCAAGCGTTGCAAAATCCTCAAATAAACGGACGGGATCTGCGGTGGATAATACAGTCGTGGCACTGGTCAGCTTAATATTTTCAGTGATCTGTGAAATCGCTGATAAGATGGCCGGCGGCGAAGATACCGCATAATCAAGACGATGATGCTCGCCTACACCGAATACATCAAGCCCTGCGTCGTCAGCCAGTTTCGCCAGCTTCATCAATTCATCTATCCGCTGCTTTGCGCTGACTGTTTTCCCTGTCAGAGGATCGGGATATAATTCTGCAAATGAATAAATTCCAATTTCCATACAATCACGGTGTTCAGCCCTCACATGTCTCTCCTCCTGCACTGTGTAAAAAAGCTTTTATGTTATTCTATTCAGCCGTTTTACAAATAGGAATTCGTTCAAAATAAATACAGAAGCTTAACATGCAGAAGGTCGGTATGAGAGAAAAAAAAGTTTCAGGCGTCCTTCAATTCTGCCCATTATACTCATGCAGCCGGACTAGGCAAGAACAAAGCCGGCACAAGCGGATTCGAATTCATGTGTTCATTTTCAGTCCAATTCAATCCAATCGTGATATTGATCATAAAGCTTTCGTATTCTTCCGGCATCAAGAGCAATGACTTCACACCCTCTGTCATCATACAGAAAGAAAATAATATCTTTTGTCATATTCACAAAGAAAACATCAGGATACCCAACGGAACAGCCCCCGAACCTTGGCTTCAGCGGAAAATCTTCGTGGACGGCTGCCTTAAGTAATTGGGGGATACGCAGATTTTTCCGTTTACATAATAAAGAAAACTGCTGTATTTCATATTCTTCTTCGACCGGGCATGGACAGGTCTTCACTTGAATCCGATATAAATCATCCTTACACTTCAGAAACGGCTGATAAACCTTTAATTTTCTCGCATGATTACCTTGAGTTTTGTGCTTATACACGTTGGCAACAAGAAACAAGTCATCGCTATGTTCAAACAGCTCATTGAAAAGTGCGGCGGTTTGATGATGAACAAGCTGAAAATACTCAAGATTCAAAGCACCGCTTTCATTAAATTGATACATATTGCCGCCGAGAGAAAAATGAATTCCCACATCCCATTGATGATAAATGCCGGGCACTAATTTTAAAGTCGGAAACCTTTCCTTCAGATAATCATTTATTTTCATTCAAACATCTCACTTTCCCTTTCCCGCTCCAGAAGCAGAAGAAGCCGAAAACATTCCGCTTATTTCTTTTTCACCCTTGTAATATTATTCCGATTGGAATACAATGAAATAGAACACTGTGAACCCCATTGATCAGGGTGGATGCTGGTCACATTCATCCTGATCCTTTCTTTTACACAAGATCGCCCCAACTTTGAACCCCTCCGTTTCCAACCTTATACATATAATTCAATGGGTTTATTTTCTTATACATAAGCATCAAAAGGTGTCAGCTTTGAACAACATCAGAAGTTTAAGAGAATATTTCCGGTCTCACTGTAAAATAGGTCTAAACTCTGAACAGCTTTTCACATTTTGAGTATCAACCACTTTTCCATTCTCAAGCGCTTCTTTAAATTCATCAAAATGAATTGAACATTGCTGATTCGAATTACTTCCTGCACCTTCTGTCGCTAAACTGCAAAATGTTCATCACAATCATCCTCTCTCTAATTTTACAACATTGCTATAATGATTTTCATGTTTTTCCCAACCTTCAAGCTGAATCTTTTTGATCGTTACTAGGTAACCTAAATACAAAAAAAACTGCTTTCAGCAGGGTTTTTTCAGTAAAGGAGAGGTTATTTCCCACAAATTCTATTAACTATGTTTTTGTTTTAACCATTCTTTCTTTAGCAATGCGTATTGGTAAGTGTTTTCATATTTAGGTGTTCCATCCTCGTGTGCAGTAAATGAAATAAATTCAAGAAAATAACCTTCTTTACGTATTCCTAATCTTTCACATAGTTTTTGTGACCTGCAGTTATCATCTTCAACATATGCATAAAGCCTTCTTGCTTCTTTTTGCATAAAGAGATACTCAAAGAAAGCCTTCGCACTTTCACTTGCGTATCCCTTCCCTTCAAAACGGGCATTGAAATTCCAACAAACGGAATAGGTATCTGGCTCTTCTTTTAAATAAAATAGTTCTCCGACTAGATCATTACTGTCTTTTAAACAAACTGCAATATAAGAGTCATCTCGGCTTCTTTTTTGAACGTTTGCTGCAGCTTCTTCTAACGTAGATATTCTGTCATCAAGAAAGCAATTCACTCTCGGATGTGCCGAATATTCCAACAGACCTTGCGCATCTCTCTCGGTAAAATTTCTTAAAATTAAGCGAAGGGTTTCAATTTTTTGCATTTGCAGTCTCCTGTTTCATTGTTATCGATCTTTGAAAAGAACTTCTTCGTTTGTTGAAGAACTTGTCTCAATCTATTTTTACTATAATGATGGATGCTATCATCTTTGTCAAAAACAATAATCATTCATTTGCCGCCCGCGATGAAAAGTACTGAACAATTTTCGTGAAAAACCCTCAGTATCGAATATAGAAACGAGGAATAGTAATAAAACAAAGTTAAGCCATTACAAGCTTATTGAGTTTTTTTTCAAACTTATTCACGCTCATCATCTCATGAGTGAGAAATGTCCCATTATAAAACACGCTGAAAGTCGTCCAAACTGCCGGGGATTTTTGCGCCATATCTTTTGACGTTATTCGCCGGGCCTGAAAATGAAGTCCTTTCTTTTCAGTCAGTTCCTTTAAATCCTTTAACAATCCGACTGCAAATGAGCATTGGGCTGTATAAAATATTGTGATTCCCTCATCATTAACGAAATTACTTTTCACCTGTTTTTTAAATACAGGAGGATGTGCATGTTCATTCCACGTCAGTGACATCAACTGAAAATAGGGTTCTGCTTCATCTTGCACAGCAAATCCCATATGTTCAAAGAAATGCTTATCACTTAAATAAGGGAGCTTTTTCTTCCCCACTATATGAACTATCCCATCCATACCGCGGGATTTTGCATCTGACACACATTTTTCTAACAAGTGTTTCGCATGTCCGTTATTCTTATATTTACCTGAGACCCAAAGACAATTAATAAACATAAAATGAGGTGCGCTTACCGGAACCCACGCTTCTTCTGCAGGTAAATATTCAATAAAAACTTTTGCCCGTTCGTTTAGGCGATAGAACACCAAGCCATCAATCATCCGATCTTTGAGCCAGCTCTTCTTTTCATTTACCGCATCCTCATATTGTTTCGTACCTAATGCACAGCAAATATGATTGTCATCAATATTGTCCCTAGTCAACTCAATGTACTCCATTTTTCCTCACCCGCTTTCTTTTGGAAACATCAGCTTTACTTGCAGTGAACATTGTAATTTCTCAGAAATATAGAGTCCCAGAACCAATATATGAACGCAGCAACAATGCTCATTATGTAATAAATGGGCATTCTGAAAACTGTGAAATCAATTGGCGGATTATCTATGTACCAGAACAAGAACACAGCTAAAAAAGCGACTGCTGTATAAATGAAAAGATGAACCAAACTAAACTTTTTAGGCTTCTTTCTTAACCATAGTTGCACAGGAACAGCAAACAAAAAGTAAGTAATAAATGCGTAAAAAGCAATGATAACTACAGTAACCAATGCAAATGGCACAAAACCCGAGTATACAAACATATATAGCCCGAAGATCAAACCATACGACAAACTTGAAAAAGCCAATGTGTAAGTATAGCTTTGACTTTTGCTCCAAGACGCCGCTCCCATATATTTCACCTGCTTTTTATAAAAATACATTTTTCATTTTTTTCCTATTGTTTAAAATCAGTATATATCCATCACTTTAAAAGATCTATGTTTTTTTGGCAGATCATCAATTCACTATCTTAATATCCAGAAATTTTATTGCCATTAAAAAAGGTCAAGGAAATACCTTGACTGTGTATCGCTCACCAATCTGCATCCGGCTCATCGTGTTCGAATCCGTAAAAGCCTTTAATCCACACATCTCCGCAGCCGGCTCCTTTTGTGATCAATAAGTAATGATTTCTGTTTGCATCACCATTCACCTTATCAGCCGCGCTCAAGTTCAAATGATTACCCGTGAAATTCTTTTCACTAAGGGTAAAATCATCTCCTGCCAGTGTAATTCTCTGCAGTTTAAGCTCAGCTATCGGCAGAAAGATTACGACCACAAATTCAAAGCAAGAAACGACAGCCCCCATGCGGATAGACCCAACATTACAAAGAACCTAAGCAAAGCTTCGAATTTTGTAAGTCTTCGCTCCCTTTTCGTTTTACCCAATTTCCAATAAACGGCGTAGCAGGAAAACACCAAAATGAGTTGTCCAAGTCGCGACACAGATTCTAAGAATTCTATACCATTCATTGATTTTCACCTCGTTTATTTAAACAGAGAGTCCTTCTTACAGCGTTTATCCAAAGCACTAATTTCTTCGGTTATAAAAAACCGCTTGAGGAATTTGTTTGTAAAATGGTTTGCGTGCCGCTTGATAAAAACAGCCCATCCTTACTCCCCCATGTATCAATCAAGACGAATTTTATTATCTCAGATGGAAAGACCATTTCCAACAGTTATGTAAAAATAAGTAACTGCAATATGCTAATTGTATAAGAAAAGTTGTCTTATCCAGTAGAACCATGAGTGCTGCGTTTCCCATTAAAGCGTTAAAGAAGCATCATAAAAGAGCAGCTTTTAGGCTCATTCCCGCAGCTTTATCATTTTATTTTTATGATTGTATCCTCCTGTCAGTCCTTCTGGAATAAATTTGCGGGAAGGTCAGTTTTAATCCGCCGCCCTGCTCACCTTCGACCCTTCTTGCAGCTCCCCCACAAATATCCGATGAACAGCTTTTATCTCTTCCCTTTGTGGATCCCTGAGCGAAATCTGACTCTTCCCAAAACTGATCTGGCCTTGCATCGTGGAGCCCCAATTCTCATGCATCAATTTAATTCAGGATATTCGCATTTTGCTTTTCGTCCGATGAACGTGTGATTTCCAAGATAACAAGGGCCATGAATGAGATCATCTTATCTTTGACTGAAACAAATTGTTTTAACAAATCATGTAAAATGACTCCCTCTTGAAGATTTGTATTTGAACCAATCGCACGAATAGCAGCATTTGGCGCTACTTAAACTCACGTCTCCTTTCACGCTGGAAAACGGACTTATGAACGAAGTTTTATCGATTTTAAGGTATCTTTGAACCGGATTACATGATGTAACAGGGTTAGGGCTGATAAAGGGCAAAAAGTTAGTGAGCCGGTGATTGTCAAATTTATCTTCCGTCAGCTTTTTATCGCTCAAAAAAAGCCTCCTTTGAAAACGCATCTATTTATGTATATATGTAAATTCTGTGCATTTGGAGATGACACATAATATCCATATAATCCTCCCTGCATAGCTCCCTCAACTTTTGTAGAGACACTTGTCCGCAAAAAATGTAAGGGTTTTCAAAAGGAGAGCAGTGTGCTAAATTGTAAGATAAGTAAAAATTTTCTGCTAATATTCGAAAGGGGTGCATGATTTGAAAGCAGTAGTAGCAACAAAAGACAAAAGTATAGCGATCGTACAAAAAGAATTACGTCCTTTGCGACATGGTGAAGCCAAAGTTAAGATGGAATACTGTGGTGTATGTCATACTGACTTGCATGTTAAAAATGCTGATTTCGGGGATGTTACAGGCGTCACTTTAGGTCATGAGGGAATAGGCATTGTAACTGAGATTGGTGAAGGCGTAACAAGCCTGAAAAAAGGTGACCGCGTCTCTATTGCCTGGATGTTTGAAAGCTGCGGCTGCTGTGAATATTGCTTAACTGGCCGTGAGACCTTGTGCCGTGATGTAAAAAATGCCGGCTATACAGTTGACGGCGCAATGGCTGAAGAAGCAATCGTAGCGGTTGATTATGCAATAAAGGTGCCGGAAAATTTAGATCCTGCAGCAGCAAGCAGCATTACTTGTGCAGGTGTAACAACTTATAAAGCGGTTAAAGTCAGTGAAATTAAACCAGGTCAATGGATCGGTGTATTTGGAGTCGGCGGTTTAGGCAACTTGGCTGTTCAATATGCAAAAAATGTCTTTAACGCTAAAGTAATTGCTTTCGACATTAGCGACGAAAAATTGAATTTTGCTAAGAGCTTAGGCGCTGATGCGGTTGTAAACAGTTTAAACGAAGACCCCGTCGCTAAAGCAAAAGAAGTGACTAACGATTTAGGGCTTGATGCTGTGGTCATCACGGCTGTCTCTAAAGCCCCTTTTAATCAAGCGATTGATGTTGTAAAAGCAGGAGCCCGTGTAGTCGCTGTCGGTTTACCGGTGGACAAAATGGATTTAGATATTCCCCGTCTCGTGTTAGATGGAATTCAGGTAGTAGGTTCATTAGTAGGTACCAGAGAAGACCTGAAGGAAGCTTTTCAATTTGCTGCAGACGGTAAAGTTGTACCTAAAGTGACAAAACGCCCGATTGAAGATGTGAATGATATTTTTGAAGAAATGGAGCAAGGTAAAGTGACCGGCCGCATGGTTATCGATTTTACTTCCTAATCATTAAGGCTGCCGGGAATGATACGGCAGCCTTTGATCTCGATTCTTGCTCGGCGCCCCACCCAGACTGAATGAGACTTTGTCATTTAGTTCAGAAAAGAAGCTCTACAGACCATTCGGCGGTTATGCATTTTGCAAGTACTCTCTGAACTAATCCTGATACCAATATAATGCAAGGTCATTCATTGCCGAAGCGTAGCCCTGCTGTCTTAACATAGTTGTTATGCTGCCCCGATGATAAGTTCCGTGATTGGCAACATGGAATAAAATTTCTGAGTAAGCAGTTTCTCTGTAACCTAACCAAGAATTATTTAAGTTCATTTTTTGTTCTACATCTGTTTGGCTATTCATCCATTCTTCAAACTGTGAAGCCAGTTCTTCATAAGACGCCGCAAATTCATCTGCAGAATATAAATGAGCCCTTTCCGCATAAGCCATAGAACCTTCCAATGCTTCCTGCATGTCTATCCCTTTAAGCACTTGCAGCCACATAACATCCACCGCGCAGATGTGACTGAACGTAATTTGAGGCCTTTTTCGAACTTCTCTAATTTAATCTACATAATAGTTCACTGAATCTCTCAACAATTTTAGATAAACATCTTCTTTTTATAGAGATGTTCGTTCTATCGACATCCTTGTGATAAATATGGTAAAATTTATAGAAACAAAGGAGTGTTGTTACATATGAGTCTTATCATTTTAGCATCCATGCTTTTATGGGGTGCAGTGATCCACGAGCTAAACAAACCTTCAAAAAAGCAAAGTAAACGAAAAATGATCCCTTTGGTATCCCTCAGTTCTTTATCTACTTTAATCATCACAATTTCGCTTTTTTCTAATTTAATTGGTTGATATTTGTTATGAGGAAACCCGCCAGAGGTTCCTCATAACACTAAAAACCTACTCACTGCACTTTTTACAGCAGACCTTATCAGAGTGTTTGCTTAACACTTTATCCATTCTCCCCACAGGCATCTTCTTCTCACTCGGAAGTGTAAGATAAGCTGTTATCTCATCCCCTGATTTTAATGTTTTTCCGCAGATAGAGCATTTTAACTCAGTATTAAAGAAATTTTTTAATCCCATTCATAAGCCTCCTTATTTACCTTTATAAAGTAATACGTTAATGCTTTATAAAAGTTTCAGGTTAAAGAAATACTCCTTGCCTGGGAATATACTTCGTTTCAGTTGATCCGCAGCCGCCCCGGCATCGTTATACCCTCGCTCAATCAGGAAGCTTCTTCCTTATATCCTCCACGACATTAAATGCGGGGAAAACGTTCATTCAGGAATTCAGCGTTAACCAAAAAGGAGAATACATCCTGAAATATGATAGCGGCACCGGTGATAGTGTCGATGGTTTCTTTAGAGATCTGTTGAGATCTAAATTCCGTTAGGAAAGTCGGCAGTTTTGCCGACTTTCTTTTACAAGCATTCTTCAGGAATAAACGTAAAGTTCCGAATAAACATACGACCTTTTTGAAACGGAAACTTTATCTGCACCACAAACCCGCAAGCAGCCTCCTTGTATCGTACCTTCCGTTCCTTTGTGATTTGTTTTGATTTGTCGTATACTGCGCTTGCCCGGGAAATGATGAATATTTTCGTTAACTATAATTTCCCTGTACCTCTTCGTATGTGACTCTGCATGATGAAGTAACTTCATGCTCACCACTTTCATACACAGTTTTATTGCATGTTTAGCCATATCCCTCCTCTTTAAACAGCAAACCGTCCCATCCATTTCTCTCTTTCAGTTAACCTCCCATTTTTAGAAGCTCTTCATTTTAGAGATAACATCCATTTTTTCTTATTTAGACTTAAATCTATGTCGAATTTTATCGTCCGGCATATTATGTACTATCCTAACAACAGGAGGTGGCAATAATATGGGGAACTACGGTGGAAATTATGGCGGAAACTCTTTCGTATTGATTGTTGTGCTGTTCATTTTGTTAATCATTGTAGGTGCTGCATTCCTTTTCTAGCACATTGACGATTTATATTCGTCTCCCAAACATTGCATCCCTTAGTTCGGACAGACGCCATAAGAAGTTTTATGGCGTTTTTACTTTTTAAAAAAACCAATCTGAGATAAACATTTTTTATTTTTACCTGGTAAGCGGGGGAGTTTCCACCCCTGCCTGCGCCAATATTGCCGCTATAAAGAATGAGGCGAACAATCCAATTCGGAATAAAAACTTGTTCATGAACAAAACTCCTAAATAGTTGTTAAAAAACTAAGGCGTTATTAATTCATCAGGATTACAGATGTTGTGAACTTAAAAAGGATATTACTCACCTTTATAAAATTGTCATTTGTTAGATTTAGTCACTGAATCTTTTTTGTTTGGTATCTTAGCGGCCTTCCACACTCATTTAAAAAGAGTCCGTCCACAAAATGCGGTGTTCACACATTAAGTCATTTTCACATAAAAAAAACCGGATTCCTCCTCTAAGAGGTTCCGGCTTTTCTTAGTAAAATGCGGGAAATATCTGGTGACGTGCTGCACACACCCGCTATTATAATATTTCAATAGAGCCTTCTGTTCCATGAACGCGTATTCGCTGCCCATCTTTTATCAATTGGGTTGCATTTTCAACTCCGACAACTGCAGGTAAGCCGTATTCACGCGCGATAACCGCTCCGTGGGTCATCAGTCCGCCAACTTCAGTGACCAGGCCTTTTATGGATACAAACAATGGTGTCCAGCTGGGATCAGTATAGGAGGTAACTAATATATCCCCATCTTCCAAATCGGCATCTTCCATGTTTAAAATAACCCGTGCCCGCCCCTCTATGACTCCCGAGGAAACAGGCAGCCCTGCAATCGCTCCGGCCGGGAGATTTTCTCGTTTGTACTCGCCTGTAACGATTTCACCGTCAGACGTGATAACACGCGGCGGAGCTAGTTTTTCATATACTTTATACTCGCCTTTTCGTGTGCTGATGATTTGGTAATCCAATTTATGTGTGCGTACGACTTCCTGAAGTTCTTCAAAAGTGAGATAGTATATGTCTTCTTTTTCATGAATAACGCTCGCATCTGCGAGTTGTTCGGCTTCTTTCAGTAAAGCCTGCTTATAAAGGAAGTAGCGGCTGATCATGCCGTATTTTGGATATTCTCTGAACCCGCTGAAGTTCCGGATGATGCGGATCATTCGTTTAGTGTCTTTGGCTTTTTGTTCACCATCCGGTAATTGCTTCAATCGGTCTAATAACTCTTGTTCTTTCTTCAACGCCTCCTGCCGCCCTTGCTCAAATTTCCGCTGGCTGGCATTTGGCTCAAAGTTTTTGAGATTATTAAGAATCATAGGGACAAGTGCAGTTGGCTTTTCGCTCCATCGAGTTCTTGTCATATCAATTTCTCCGGCACATCGCATTCCGTACTTGTTGAGATAAGCATAGATAGCGTCACGGGTTTCCCGCCCGCCTTCAAACGTCACCAGCCCATCCAAAAAGTGATCATCTTTTACATTCTCTAAATAGGCAATGACTTCTGGGTAAGGGCGGATCACATCGGCGACGTCCAATAGCGCAAGCCCCATTTCTGAAGTAATATTATGGGGTACAGATTGAGAAAGCGTATCTGCTGCGTTTTTTTCACCTAACCACTCGTTCATTTTTTCGTTAATCCATGATGAAGCATCCATTGCAGTTCGAATCAACACCGAACTTTTTGGGTTAAATAGAATCTTCTTTAATTCCTTGATATCTTCCAAAATAAAACGAAATAAATCATCTCCTGATTTCGTCTGGATGTTTTGTTTTAACTCTTCTATCGATGCTTGACTGCTCTTAATCAAATCAGAAACAATTGCCGGATCGTTTTCAGCTTGTTCCGGCATATCTGCATTGCCTTTGCCGGGAATCGGTGCCGTTTTATCAGGTATCGGCTTAATGAAATCATCTCGCTCTATTATGGTCATAAGTGCGTCTTTTAAGAGCGGATCGTGCTGCCCCATGCCTTTTAAGAAAACTTCTCTGACAGTAGGAGATGCCAATTGATGTGTGACATCAACGAATAGCCTTCCGCCGGCTTTACGCATAGGTGCAGCAGTCGTCAACAGAAAAAAAGACAATCCAAGGGGTTTTATGGGATCCGTCATCATTTGCTGATGACCAACAGAGATATAGACGTGATTTTCTTGATCGTTCGCTTCAGGAACGGGGTATAACGTTGTGATCGGCCGGCTTTGGACAATATAAAAAGTATCGCGGTCCAAACACCATTCGATATCTTGCGGCTGGCCGAAATGAGCTTCGATCTGTCTCCCGATACGTGCCAGCTGTAAAATTTGTTCATCAGTCAGTGTTTGAATCTTTTGCTGATCAAGAGCGATCTCCTGTGTTTCTGTTCCGCCTTCTTTTCGTCCATAGATAGCCAATTTTTTAGTTTCTATTCTCTTATCGACGATTTGCCCGTCCTGTACTTTATAACAATCGGCAGAGACTAAGCCGGAGACCAGTGCTTCACCAAGTCCAAAACCGGCATCGATGGATAGCAGCTTTCGGTTTCCGGTCATCGGATCAGCGGTAAATAAAATTCCCGAAGCCTGTGGGAACACCATCCTTTGGATGATAACGGATAAATAAACTTGGCTGTGATCAAATCCATTTTGCATACGGTAAATGACCGCGCGATCCGTAAATAGGGACGCCCAACATTTACTGATATGCTGCAAGATCGCATCGACGCCGGTAATATTTAAATAGGTGTCTTGTTGACCGGCAAAAGAGGCATGCGGTAAATCCTCAGCTGTCGCACTGGAACGTACGGCATAGGCATGTTCTTCGCCGAACCGGGAGAGTTGATAAGCAACTGCTTTGACTACATCTGAAGGAATTTCTGTTTCCATAATGGTTTGCCGGATTTTTTTGCTGACTTCACCAATTTGATCCCGATTCTCCACTTTCAGCATGGTCAGTTGATCCAACAGCGCTTGTAACGTATCGTTTTGTTCAATGGCTTTTTGATATCCTGCGGTTGTGACACAAAATCCTTCCGGTACTTGTATTCCTTGAATTTTTGATAATTCCCCTAAATGTAACCCTTTTCCTCCAACGAGCAAAGGGCGTGTTTTTTCAATTTCGTGAATGCCGAGAACCAAAGAACTCATTCTATATCTCCCCTTCAAAAAAATTTGACAAGAGCTTTTCAGCATGATATAATCATAATATAAGATGGATAACTATGACTTTTCAAACAAAAAGAACCTGGCCAATTTGGCGAGGTTCTTTCTTCATTTTTGTCGAAAGCTCTTTAAAGCTGTATTGAGATCTTTTGTGTGAACGTAAATGTTCTTATACAACTCGAATAGTGTTTTATATGTTTGAACATTTTGTTTTTTTGGATAAAATGCAGCTGCTTCATGAATGAACTGCTCTGCACATTCTTCAAGAGAGTCAAACCACCCGCTTCCGAAGGCAGCTAACATTGCAGCCCCCATGGCGGGACCTTGTTCATTCTCTAACTTAACCACCCTTGTATTGAAAATATCAGCCTGCATTTGAAGCCACGTTTCATTTTTAGCTCCCCCGCCAATAGAGACAACCGTATCAACTGATTTTCCCGCTTCGCGGAATAGTTCAATTGATTCATATAAAGAGAATGTGATGCCTTCCATTATCGCCCTCAAAAAGTGCTCTCTTTTGTGGGCTCCGTCCATTCCGATCAAGCTTCCCCGAATAGATGAATCAGCATGCGGCGTTCTTTCACCGACTAAGTAAGGAGTGTACAGCAGTCCATTTGCTCCTATCGGAACAGATTCCACTCCCTGCAATAATTGTTCAAACGATTCGTTCGGCGCAAACGTTCTTTTAAACCAGTCCAAGCTGTACCCTGCAGCGAGCGTGACTCCCATCGTATAAAAAGAATCCTTTTTTCCATGATTAAAAAAGTGCACTTTCCCTTTAAAGTCCCTTTCTTTGTCTTCTTCACAGGAAAGTATGACTCCTGACGTCCCGATACTGCATAATGTTTTTCCGGAAGAAAGAATACCGGCTCCGACAGCACCGCAAGCATTATCTGCTCCCCCGGCGTACACTTTTGTTTTTTCCAACAGCCCAGTCTCCGCTGCAACGCTCGGAAGCAGCGATCCTACACAGTCATGGGATTCAACAAGCGGAGGACAAATTTCCGCTGACATACCAAATTGATTGCAAATCTCCTCGCTCCACTCTTTGCGGGTCATATGTAAAAGTAACGTTCCCGCCGCGTCGGAGTATTCGGTGTGAATGGCGCCAGTCATGCGGAATCTCACATAGTCTTTCGGAAGCAAAAAAACAGCGATCTTGTGAAAAAGTTCAGGCTCATGTTCCTTCACCCATAACATTTTAGGTAATGTAAACCCTTCAAGGACACGGTTTTTTGTGATATCAAGCAGACGATCGCCAAATGTCTCGGTAATTCTGCTACATTGAGGCGTCGTTCTGGTATCATTCCAAAGAATCGCATGACGCAGCACCTGCCGATCTTGATCAAGCAGTACTAACCCATGCATTTGTCCTGAATAGCTAATCCCGTCAATATCCCCGGGTTGAACGTTGGATATCGAAATCAATTCAGCCAATGCTGCAATTGTTTGCTGCACCCAGTCTTCAGGATTTTGCTCACTATATCCCGCCTTCTCTTGGATGAGCGGGTAACTTTTGGACGTTTCTGCACAAACCATGCCGTTTTGATTGACTAAAATGGTTTTAACGGCACTCGTACCAAGATCTATTCCAATGACATACCTCATTTTTTCACTCCTTCCTCTCTAAATAGATCCCCATTGAATTGGCCCGCCATAACAGTAACTTCATGACGGGCAATTCCGGGAACTTGGCTGCCTGCATCTTTTTACAGCGGGATCTGGAGCTTCTTTTTTCATTTGTTATACCTGTAAAATGTATTGATTTAATATCGCTTTTAACCGCTCCTGTCTCCCTGATTCGTTTTTAATTGGCTGATTGTTCAGCGCATATTGCTCAAGTGTTTTAAAATCAGCTCTTCCTTCTGTAATTTCAAGACCAATCCCTTCAGTAAAGCTGCGGTAACGGTGTTGAATCACATTTTCAAACACACGATCTTCGATTAATTTGTGGGCGGCTTTCAACCCTCTTGCAAATGTATCCATCCCTGCAACATGGGCATATAGTAAATCATCAGGCTCAAAAGAAGATCTCCTGACCTTTGCGTCAAAGTTTAATCCTCCGCTTCCAAGACCGCCATTTTGCAGAATTTCGTACATTGCTAATGTCGCAGAATATAAATCTGTCGGAAATTCATCTGTGTCCCAGCCTAAAAGCGGATCACCCTGATTCGCGTCAACAGAGCCAAGCAAGCCATGCACTCTCGCCATTCGTAATTCATGTTCGAATGTATGTCCGGCTAATGTGGCATGATTGGCTTCGAGATTTAATTTAAAATGATTGTCTAAGCCATATTGCTTTAAAAAGGCAATGGTTGTTGCTGCGTCCGTATCATATTGATGGGTGGCCGGTTCTTTTGGTTTTGGTTCAATCAAAAACTGCCCTGTATACCCGATTTCCTTCGCATAATCCACTGCCATATGCATAAATCTGGCCATATTATCAAGCTCAAATTTTAAATCGGTATTTAACAAAGTTTCGTACCCTTCACGTCCGCCCCAAAATACATAGTTCTCGGCGCCAAGCTCTTTTGCTGTTTCTAATCCTTTTTTTACTTGGGCTGCGGCATACGCAAATACATCTGCATTACAAGAAGTCGCCGCACCATGGACGAAACGGGGATTCGTAAACATGTTTGCAGTATTCCATAATAGCTTAACGCCGCTGGTTCTCATGTAGTCTTTTATCATGTCCACGATTATATCCAGATTTTGGTTTGTCTCTTTTAACGTACTTCCTTCCGGTGCGATATCCCGGTCATGAAAAGCAAAAAATGGCGCATCCAGTTTTTCAAACAGCTCAAACGCTGCATCTACCCTCGCTCTCGCCAGATCCATGCCTTTATAATGATCCCACGGTCTTTGCATCGTAGCTGCTCCAAACATGTCTGTGCCGTCAGCGGTAAATGTATGCCAATAGGCAATAGAAAATCGCAAATGCTCTTTCATCGTTTTTCCGCCAATTACTTCTTGAGAATTATAGTATTTAAATGCTAAAGGATTCGTGGATTCTTTCCCTTCGTAAATCACTTTGTTTACGCTTTCAAAATAGTTAACTGAACCGGAATGAGAGTGAGCCATGTGTGATTTCCCCCTTAAAAATAAATTCTAAAATGATCATTCAAATACAAATGCTTTTATGTCATGTTGCACATTAGTTTGTTGCCTAAACAAACTAACTTATTTTCATCTTATATAACCTCATCAGTATTTTCAATATTTTTTTTAGTTTTTTACGAACACATTAGATATAATAAAGGTTGGATTCGCTATGTACTGCGTTTCGCACGATAACACAGAACGTTCAACTTAATTTAAAGATTATACAAATGGAGTGGATGAAGTGGATATCGCTGATCAAGCCTTTGTCAAAAAAGTTAACCAAAAGTTATTACTAAACGAAATACTTAAAAATTCTCCTATTTCAAGAGCAAAATTATCTGAAATGACCGGATTAAATAAATCAACTGTTTCGTCACAGGTAAACACATTAATGAAAGAAAACCTCGTATTTGAAATAGGTCAGGGACAATCAAGCGGCGGCAGAAGACCTGTCATGCTTGTTTTTAATAAAAAAGCAGGATACTCCGTAGGAATAGATGTTGGCGTGGATTATGTTAATGGCATTTTAACAGATCTTGAAGGGACGATCGTCCTTGATCAACACCACCATTTGGAATGCAATTCTCCAGAAATCACTAAAGATATTTTAATTGAGATGATTCATCACTTTATTGCAAATATGCCGCAATCTCCATACGGTCTTATTGGTATAGGGATATGCGCGCCCGGGCTGATTGACAAAAATCAGAAAATTGTTTTCGCTCCGAACGCCAACTGGAGAGATATTGACTTAAAATCTTTCATCCAAAAGAAGTTCAATGTGCCCGTTTTTATTGAAAATGAGGCAAATGCCGGCGCATATGGAGAAAAAGTATTTGGTGCGGCAAAAAATCACGATAACATTATTTATGCAAGTATCGGTACAGGAATAGGGATCGGCGTTATGATCAACAATCATTTATATAGAGGGGTTGGCGGATTCTCTGGAGAAATGGGACATATGACAATAGACTTTAAGGGTCCTAAATGCAGTTGCGGAAACCGAGGCTGCTGGGAATTGTATGCTTCAGAGAAGGCTTTAGTAACATCTCTTCAGACGAAAGAGAAAAAAGTGTCCAGCCAAGATATCATAGACCTCGCCCATCTGAATGATGTTGGAACTTTACAGGCATTACAGAATTTTGGTTTCTATTTAGGAATAGGCCTGACCAATATTTTAAATACATTTAATCCGCAAGCCATCATTTTAAGAAACAGCATCATTGAATCGCATCCTATGGTTTTACACTCAATTAAAAGCGAAGTGTCATCGAGGGTTTATTCCCAACTAGACAATAGCTATGAATTATTACCATCTATCTTAGGAAAAAATGCCCCTGCTCTAGGAATGTCCTCTATTGTTATTGATCATTTTCTCGACATGGTTCATAACTGAAATGTACATACTTCTATGTTTTACGCTCATCTTTAAAGATGGGTTTTTTTATTCTAGGCGTATTTCTGAATCAATACTGACAAAGGCACCTTCTAATATGAAAAAGGAGTTCTAAAATAGAAATCTCCTTTTTCATGTGCTAATTATTTTTCTTTATAACGGAAATATCTGAAGTCGGCCGGAATATGATGACCGCTCGTATCTTGGCATTGCATCCCTACAAAAGCTCCTGTAAAGAATCCCCCGCCGCGGATGTAATCATCTGATAATTTTTTCGATTCTAATGCAATGTCGATTTTGTGCCAATCTTCTTTGTTAAATGAATACAAATAATAATATTTTTCGTTTTCAATATTCACTTTTAAATAGACATACTTGACTTCACGAGGAATCACAATTTTATTTTTTAACGGCTGCGAAAAAGAAAAGTTATCACATATCGTTAATTCAAGAATACGGCCAAGTTCTTCATCATACGTGACTTGAAGAGCCGTCCAATTCTCTGTATTGTAATAGTTCACCAAACCAGCAGCTTGCTGAAAATTTTCCGGATAAAACGCAACAGCCGTTTCCGCTTCAAAATGGAGGCTTTGCCAGCGTCTGGCTACAAATGCCTGAGTAAATGTCGAAGTTAAGGATTCATGGCCGTATAATCGTAAATGATTTGGCGCTTGAGTTAATGATCCTAATTTCTCCGTAAACGGAATTCTTAACGTTTGAAAATTAATATTTAATGTTGCATCCTCAAATTCATCAACTTCCGGATAGGTTTCTTCAAACATTGTTTCAGGTATAGAAGGCGCTTCCACTTCCAAGCTCCCTTCTTTTCCGCCTGCTACATAAGGCCAGCCATCTTTCCAATAGAGCTTTTGAATAGCAGTTTCTCTGCCCAAAGGACAATATCCCCTCTGCTGAAAAATTGAATCATCGTCCGGGTGAATGGGACGTCCCGTTAAATGAGCTAAATACCAATCGCCTGTATGTGTTTGTACAATGGATGCATGTCCGCATTTTTGCAGCGGATTTTCCGGCGCATGCCATGACGTTAAGATAGGATTATCAGGATGAACTTCATATGGACCCTCAATATTTGCAGAGCGGGCAATTGTAGCAGCATGTTCGAACCGCGTTCCTCCTTCTGCGGTTAATAAATAATAATAGTTCCCGATACGGTAAAGGTGCGGCGCTTCCGTCAGCTTTCTTTCAGTTCCTTTAAATATCACTTTCGGTTTACCGATTAGTTTTTGCTCCTTATCAGAATATTCCTGCATGACAATGCCTCCAAAGGAGTGCCGATCAATACGCTGATCCCATAACATATTTAATAAATATTTTTTCCCATCCGTATCATGGAACAAAGAAGCATCAAAACCCGAGCTGTTTAATGTGATCGGCTCCCCCCAATCACCATCAATCGTGTCACAAGTCACTAAATAATTGTGGCAATCTTTCCAGGCGCCATCTACAACCTTAACATCCGTATAGATCAGCCAAAACTTTCCGTCGCTGTAACTTAAACATGGCGCCCAGACCCCGCCTGAATTAGGATTTCCTTTCATGTCTAATTGCGAAACTCTCTGTAATGGATGTGCAACTAAGTGCCAATTGACTAAATCTTTTGAGTGGTGTATCTGGACTCCCGGAAACCACTCAAATGTAGATACAGCGATATAATAATCCTCTCCAACCCTGCAAATACTCGGATCGGGGTTGAATCCTTTAAGTACTGGATTGATAATCTTCATTTTGCACTCCTCCTCAGCTATTTTCTGTTGACTCATCATGTTTTAAGCTTTGAAATCGTCAATATGATCCAAATAAACTTTGTCTCTATTCTCTAATTCTCGAACCATGCTTTTATATTTTTTCTCATCTAAGTTATAGAAATTAATATCAATCATGGCCAGAACCAGTAAGAACACGGGGATAATGGTTGTTGTAATTAAAATTCCCGTCAATGCCTCCGGCGTTTGCACCTGATTTGCCACATATCCAAACTGATCTAGAACCAAACCCGGTACAACCCCTCCCAAGGCCATGCCGAATTTAAAGAAAAATCCGATAATAGCGTATATGAGACCGCCCATTCTTTTCCCGGTCTTATACTCTCCATATTCTATTGTTTCAGGAATAAGCGCCCACATATATCCCCCGGCAGTGAGACTTCCTGCAGCGGCCAGCAATCGAAAGGAAAGTATCAGGAATACATTACTTGACGGAACGAAAAGTAAAGCTAAGAGGCCGATCATATTCAGTAATAATGCATAGTTTAGTAATTTCTTCTTCCCTAATAATTGATGAAGCTTTGGAATAAACGGTAAAATGACCAAAGCAGGCAAACTTCCCAACAAACCGTACCACTTCACTAAATCCGCTCTTTCTAAATTATACGTTACGTAATAGATGCCAACCGAATTACTGATTGAATTCACTCCAAAAATAATAATAAAGAAAATACTTAATACAACTAGAGGCCGATTAACACGAAATTGCTCAAATATATCCGAAAATTTAATTTTTTCTTCCGATTTTTGAAGCGTGACACGCTCTTTTGTGCTTTTAAAACAAAAGATTAAAAGGCACCCGCCTATAACTCCCATAATACCCATGGTTAGCTGCCAGCCAAGAGATTCGCTGCCGGAATTATCGCTTAAATAAGCAGCCAGTAAGGGAACAAAAAATGCAACGACAAGTCCTCCAAGATTCGCAAATAACATACGGACAGACGTTATACTAACAACTTCTTGATTATTTCTGGTCATTGCAGATGTTAACGCGCCATATGGCACGTTTATCATGGTGTATGTAAGCGATAAGCCGACATAGGTGATATAGGCATATATTAATTTCCCCATATCCGAAAAATTGGGGGTTGTAAAACAGAGGATGGCCAATATGACAAAGGGAAAAGCTCCGAATAAAAGATACGGTCTGAAGCGGCCAAACCTGCTATTTGTTCTGTCAACTATTGTTCCGATAAAAGGATCAGCGAGAGCGTCGATGATTCTAACCACTAAAAACATCGTACCGGCTGTTGCTGCCGATAAACCAAAAACATCTGTATAGAAGAACAAAAGATACGTAGACACTGTTGCATAAATTAAATTACATGCAAAATCTCCAGACGCATATCCAACTTTTTCAACCATGCTGATCTTCTTTACATTTTCACTGAGCATGATTTCTCCCCTTTTCGATCCTTTACATAAGGAACATGATGAAATGGTATAACATTTCTTTAAAATTATCGGCCAGTGAGCGGCATATAAAAGCGCTTTCAAAAAATGATAGCGGTTTACTTTCACAGAGCATTTTCACCATCCAAATGGTGATCAGATAGCAGTGAACAGGATAAAAGCTTGGCTTTCGCTTTTTATATACCTCCAATTAAATCGAGCCTCTTATCCCCCTCCCATTTAAGACCTTTACATGATGGACAATTAAAGTGGTTTTATTAGTTTGTTGATCGAACAAACTAACTTGATTTCATATTATAAAATCTTTTCTGCTTTTTCAACTCTTTTTTCAGAGAATTTGAATCGAACTGATATAAATTGATTGATTCTCTTCAGCAATTCCACACTGTATGTCCTTTGGATTTAAGCCGTTGAGCTATTCCACTTGTCATACGCAATCTCCCCTAAGCAAAAAACGGTTTATAATATAGGTGCCAGAAGAGCTGAAATCATTCAGTTTAAAACTGAAGTCCTAAATTATGAGATAACTGAGGATCAATCTTATGTCATGGCTCACAAAGTTCTTGAAAACGGAAAACGCGAAGGAAAACCTCTTGACTACGGTTAAAACCGAAGCTCTGGAATACTTAAAGATTTGACATGAACAATGTGGATATGACCACGAGTATCTATTTACTACACAGTACGGTGGCCAACCAAAGCAAATGTCAGAGGGTTTGGCTGACTACTTTTGTCCTGATGTTCTTTCTGATATCCTCGGCCGCCGCATTAACCCTCACCTCTTTAAGGCCTCTTGTATTACTTACCTTCTTGAAGTCAAGAAAATTAAGATCGAGCTCGTGAGTAAAATGTTGCACAGCATAATCACGTGTCTACAACAATTAAGCATTACACCTTCGTGATTTTAAAGAAGAAAAGGATCAAATTTTCTCGTCTCTTCAATCCTCACCAAAGTTCAATTGAGAATATACAACAGCAAATTAATGAATTGAACGAAGCTGTTGTTGAATTAACTGGGCGGCTTGATACTAAAGCAGATAAGAATCAATTCGGTTCTAAACAGATTGATGAATCCAAAATCAGTGGTGGTAAAGTTCTTGTTTACAACGCAAGTACCGGTAAACTTGAATACGGAAAGATTAAGAAAAGCCTGTTGGGAGACATATCAATTGATTTGCTTTAGATGGCACTCTAATTCCCTCTTTTATGCTGAATCAAAATCCTTCAATTGAGGGATTTTGTTTATGTTTAAAATTCAACAACTCTGATTACTGTCAAAATTAAAAATCGTTTAAGATTGCTTAATATGATATCGAGTCTAAAACACCGTCTTCAAAGTAAAGATACTTGTTTCCTTTGTATTCCCATTGCTCCAATGTCCTTTTTTGATTTATGATCGTCTTAACTCTCAAAGGTCTTCCCCACCCATTAGTCAAAACCTCTTCCGGTGTCATTCCAATTTTCACATTTTGAGGATCTTCTGTTCGCTCATTGATTTCTTTAATTTTCTCTTCTTTCTCAATTTCATTTTCCCTATTTTCATCAGCAATTTTCTTTGATTCCTCTAGCGATTTTAATTTTTTTCTATTGCTTTCTTTGACTTTCTTAAAATTCAAACTATCATGACTTTTAACATAGATCACTTTGTCTAACATAGCGTCAATATAAGAATAAGTATAATAATTGTCAACAGATACTTCTTTGCTTTCTAAGAATTTTATTTTCTTATATGCAGAAGCAATAAAATAATAATCTTTTGTGAAATCATCATAGGAATCTCTAGTTTCTTTTATAACTTGGTCAAATTTGTTACCTTTAATTAAATTTATAAAACGCCTATCTTTATCATTCAAATTATGTTTTTTAATGTTATTATTTTCAGCTAAATTCTTGTCTGTTTTTTCAGACTCGGCTTCTTGGTTAGAGCATCCGAATAGTAAGCAAATTAAAAGTGCACTTAGTAATAATTTTTTCATTGTAGCCTCCAAACTTTTCCTATACACAGTATAACGTATTAAACATGATTAAAAAACATGATTTCGGTTGAGCTCTTACATGAATTATCTCTTCGTAGGAATACAAAAACACTATGATATGAAAGTAAAAGTACGCTCGCATAATAATTTAAGATTTTTTGTATGTACCAGTTAACCAAATTGAAAGGATTTGACCTATATTTGAGTCAAGATTTAAAAATCATTCTCACACCCAAAGGATATCTCCCCAAAGACTGTCGAACAGTTAAATCAGCAAATAAAATCTTTAGAGAAAAAGCTTAATCCCCTTAATTTAAAGACCAATATTGATGCTTCTGCTTTATTGACACTTACCAAAAACATCTCAAATCATTCAATCAAACAGTTAAAGAAACTACAACGGTTACCAGAAATGCTGATGGCACTGTTGATAAGCAACAAATTAAACACCTATCCCCTTTCTTTTGTTTTGAAGGGGGATCCTATCTTATTATTGGTTTACAAAAATCAAAACAAGAATATGTTACAATTCTTAAGAGGTGAATAGAGTGAAAAAGCTCTTCAAAGTTTTTTTATTTATTTTTATAGGTGCTGCTTTTTTAGTTTTTAACGGTTGGCATCTCTTTAATTCCTTTGCCGCTCCGGAATATTATCAAAAAAACAACATTTCTTCTTCGGATATTGCAAAATTTCAAAGAAATTTCAATATACATTTTCCAGATAAAACCCGCTTTATAAAAGCAGAAGAATATCTAACGAGTTTAGGAGGCGATGATTCGATAAAACTTTATATTTCTGTGCCTTCTAATCAAATAAAACAATTATTTGCTGATTATTCTTCCCTACCTATTCATTATAATGATACAAACTTCATTGATTACGGGGTGAATATCACAAAATCCAAGGGCGGCGATACATATATCACACTTCAAACAGCAGATGACAAAGGATATATATTTGATATAAAAAAAGACCCTGAGTGGAGTTATAAGGGTGTCACAGGAACTCAATATCTCACCACTACTGTTTTGTATAATGCTCTGTTTATTTTAATCGTATATGTCTGTAACAAAATGTATAGAAAACATAAATCTTAACCAATATCCGTATATCAATAACTCTTTAAGTCGAATAAGAAAAAGACCTCTGAATGTTGGAGATCTTTTTTAAATACTTGATTTTCATTTTTTTATTCTTATGTTCACCTATCAAACCTGGTCCAATGCAACGCAGTGCCTCAGGTGCTTAAGAAACAGCTTGTAAGATCGCTTTTGATCTGTATTATTTCTAATTCTGTCCATCACAAATTCAAGTTTTCTCCTTTTTTCATTATCTTTTTCAAACAAGCTTAACTGCTGATCAAGCAAGATCGATAAATACCCATCTTTACGATGTGCGTTGCCCCCCGTCGGTGTCCGGTATCGTGCGCCACCAGCCTTCTCTTTCTGCTGCTTTACAAGAACAAATTCGAGAATAAACCAATGTTACATGATGACTATAAGCAGGAATTCTGCTGTAGAGTTAGATTCATAACTTCAATTTTTTTTGGTCATATTTTGGTCAAGGACCAAAAATGTTGTTCTTTTAATCTTATGATCAAAACCAAAAAATCCCCTGACACCAATAGTGCCAAGGGAATGAGAGATTAATACTGAGACATGTATTGTTCGCGCTCCCACGGATGAACCTGTGTGCGGAACATATCCCATTCGATTTCTTTTGCTTCGATGAAGTGTTCGAACAGGTGCTCGCCGAGCGCTGCAACCATGACTTCGTTTGATTTGAATTCGTCGAGAGCTTCCGCCAGTGTCGCCGGAAGATCTACGATGCCGTTTTCCATGCGCTCTTCTTTGCTCATGACGTAGATGTTGCGGTCAATTGGAGCCGGTGCTTCAAGTTTGTTTTTGATTCCGTCAAGGCCTGCTGCAAGCAATACGCTTAACGCCAGGTACGGGTTTGCCGCCGGGTCTACGCTGCGGACTTCAACACGCGTGCTGATGCCGCGGGAAGCCGGGATACGGATCAGCGGGCTTCTGTTTTGCGCGCTCCATGCCACGTAGCAAGGTGCTTCATAGCCCGGAACAAGGCGTTTGTAAGAGTTCACTGTCGGGTTTGTGACAGCCGTAAAGCTTGTCGCGTGTTTTACGATACCGGCAATGAAATGTTTTGCTGTTTCACTCAGCTGAAGATCAGCGTCTTTATCAAAGAACGCGTTAACGCTATCTTTAAAGAGTGATAGGTTGCAGTGCATACCGGAACCGTTTACGCCGAACAGCGGTTTTGGCATGAATGTCGCATGCAGACCGTGTTTGCGGGCGATCGTTTTGACAACCAGTTTGAAAGTTTGGATGTCGTCACAAGAACGGATGGCACCGGCATATTTAAAATCGATTTCGTGCTGACCCGGAGCAACTTCATGGTGAGATGCTTCGATTTCAAAGCCCATTTCTTCAAGCTCAAGCACGATATCGCGGCGGCAGTTTTCTCCCAAGTCAGTCGGAGCCAGGTCGAAGTATCCGCCTTTATCGTTCAATTCAAGCGTCGGTTCGCCTTTTTCATCTAATTTAAACAGGAAGAATTCAGGCTCAGGTCCAAGATTGAAATCGCTGAAACCGAGTTCTTTCATTTCTTTCAGAATCCGTTTGAGGTTGTTACGCGGGTCACCTTCGAACGGCGTGCCGTCCGGATTGTAAATGTCACAGATGAAGCGTGCTACTTTACCTTTTTCAGCCGTCCATGGGAAGATTACAAATGTGTTCAGATCAGGGTATAAGTACATATCAGACTCTTCGATACGGACGAAACCTTCGATGGAAGAACCGTCGAACATGCATTTATTATCAAGTGCTTTTTCAAGCTGGCTCACAGGAATTTCCACGTTTTTAATCGTTCCGAGAATGTCTGTGAATTGAAGGCGGATATACTTTACGTTTTCCTCGTTTACTAATTTTACGATGTCTTCTCTTGTGTACTTTGCCATTTCGTAAAACTCCTCCTCTAAAAGGTAAATGTATATAGCAAAACAGTTGCTAACGGATTAATGAAAGAATCGGGACATGTCACCTTGGCGGAAAGTATTTCCCCGCTGGAAACGGCCTGCCTGCATCAGTTCGTTTTTCAGAAGCTTTCTGAGTTCGTCATCAGACAGATTGTGCTTCATCGGTTTGGCGGTTTTTTCGGATTTTTCTTCCGGTTCGGCAGATGCCTTATCCAGAATTTGTTTGATCCCCGCCATATTGACGCCTTGTTCAATCAGATTTTTGATTTCTAACAGTTTATCTACATCATGGAATGAAAATAATCGTCTATTTCCTTCGCTTCTCGCTGGAAATATCAATCCATTTTCCTCATAATATCGAATTTGCCGGGCAGAAAGTTCTGTTAACTGCATGACAATCCCAATTGGAAATAAAGGCATTGAGCGGCGAATGTTATCACTCATCTCAATTTCCTCCTTTTCTTATCTTAGTCTCATTATAGGTGATGTTATATTTTGTGTCAACACAATGTAAGGAATCTTAACATCAAATTCTTTGAAAATTGCAAACGGCCTAAATCAGCTCTTTTTCCATTAAAGCATTTACGGCGCTGCAAATCGCATTTTTCACGTGCGCGTAGGTTAATCCTCCTTGGACATACGCGACATAAGGCGGTCTGATGGGTCCATCTGCTGATAATTCAATGCTTGCTCCCTGTACGAAAGTGCCCGCTGCCATAATGACATCGTCTTCATATCCCGGCATATAGCTCGGATAAGGCGTCACATGCGCATTAATCGGTGAAGCATATTGTATCGCCTGGCAAAAAGCGATCATCTTATCAGGGTCCTGAAACTCAACTGATTGAATCAGATCCGTTCTCGGCGCATTCCATGCAGGGTTTGACGTAAAGCCGAGCTTTTCAAGAAAACGGGCGGTAAATACCGCTCCCTTCAAGCTTTGCGCCACTACATGCGGAGCGAGAAAGAAACCTTGATACATTTCCTGCAGTGAATAAAGCGAAGCGCCGGCTTCACTTCCGATTCCCGGGGAGGTCATCCGGTAAGAGCAGGCCTCAATCCACTTGGCTTTCCCTACAAGATAGCCGCCCGTTTTAGCAAGGCCGCCGCCCGGGTTTTTAATCAGGGAACCGGCCATAAGATCCGCTCCGACGTGGCAGGGTTCCCGCTCTTCTGCAAATTCTCCGTAGCAATTGTCCACAAAAACAATGACATCTTCTTTGATTTCCTTAACGAAACGAATCATCTCTTCAATTTCATTTATTCTGAAAGACGGACGATTCGCATATCCTTTTGAACGCTGGATGCCGATCACTTTTGTATTCGGCCGGATTGCAGCCCGGACCGCTTCAAAGTCCACTCTGCCTTCTGATGTTAAATCGACTGCATTATATCCGATTTGAAATTCCTTTAGCGAGCCTGAATACTCCCCGCCTCTTACTCCGACGATTTCCTCGAGTGTATCGTAAGGCTTGCCTGTTATATAAAGCAATTCGTCCCCGGGTCTCAGCACACCGAAGAGCGCGATTGAAATCGCATGCGTTCCGGAAATGATTTGCGGCCGCACGAGTCCCGCCTCTCCTCCGAACACATCAGCATAGATCTTCTCCAGTGTATCTCGTCCGATATCATCATAACCGTATCCGGTTGAAGGCGTAAAATGCGTATCGCTTACTTTATGTTTTCTGTAGCTTTGCAGGACTCTCCATTCATTCCGTTCACTGATTTCTTCTATTCTTTTATGAACGGCGGAGATTTCCGCTTCTGTTTCTTCGGCGGTTTTTTGTAAAAGAGCGCCATGGGTCAGTGTGTCAAACATGTTGTGTATACCTTCCTTACATGAATTTCTTCAATTCTCCGAGTATGCTTTGTTCTTCCTGTACATAACCTGAGACTTCGTAGCGTTCATTTTCTTCATTAAAATAAAGGCTGTCGATCATGGTCTCTGATTTGATGCGTGACATCAATTTGCCTTCGGCGGCAGGCACATGAACTTCATACGGCGTCAGCAGCTCCCGGCGCAAATAAGCTTCGATTTCCGCTTTTAGTTTTGCTTCATCCCCGGCGATTCTGGCGCTGATCATGATGTGGCCTTCTCCCGCTGTCGGGATGAAGTCAGGAAGTGTCTCATCACGTTTGTTATAGGCGGTCAGCACCGGAATATCATCTGCCTGAAGCTCTTTTAACAGACCGAGGACCGTCTGTTCATGCCCGGCATAATCTTCATTGGATGAATCAATGACATGAATGATCAAGTCTGCTTCCTTCACTTCCTCAAGCGTTGAGCGGAAAGCCGCAATCAGCGTCGTCGGCAAATCCTGAATGAAGCCGACCGTATCAGACAAAAGGACGCTGTAGCCGCTTGGGAGCGCCATCTTTCTCGTCATCGGATCAAGTGTTGCAAACAGCAGATCTTCTTCATAGCTGTCTGAGCTTGTTAATTGATTGAACCATGTTGATTTTCCGGCGTTGGTATAACCGACGAGTGCAGCCTGAAGCACGCCGTTCTTTTTACGTCTCTCCCGATAACGGCTTCTGTGGCGGATAACCGTTGAAAGCTGCACGTTAATTTCGTGTATGCGGTTTCTAATGTGGCGCCGGTCTGTTTCAAGCTTTGTCTCACCGGGTCCTCTCGTCCCGATTCCGCCGCCTTGTCTTGAGAGATTGATTCCTTGTCCGCTTAGACGGGGCAGCGCGTATTGAAGCTGGGCCAATTCGATCTGAAGCTTTCCTTCTCTCGTCTTCGCTCTTTTTGCGAAAATATCCAAAATAAGCTGCGTGCGGTCGATGATCTTCGCTTCAATTGCAGTGGCGAGTGATTTAAGCTGGCTCGGTGACAGTTCATCATTAAAAATGATCAGATCCGCTTCAAGCTCTTCACACAGCGCCTTCAGCTCGTCTACTTTCCCCTTGCCTATATATGTAGCGGCATCCGCTCTGTTCCGTTTTTGCGTAATCCGGGTCAGCACCGTTCCGTCAGCCGTTTTTGTCAATGAAGCAAGCTCTTCCATGGAATGTTCAAAGTGCTCATCTGTCATGTGCGGAAGCTGGCAGCCGACCAAAATGACCGTTTCTTTTTTTCCTTCCTGTTCGTTCAAATGGATGTTCCTTTCTGTGTCGTATTGGGCAGTAGTACTATCATACCAAACCCGCAGGGCGTATACCACACATCCGGCGGGTTTTAAAGAGAGAAATAAAAAAGAGACCCCTCAAACCGGCTGAGAGGTCTATTCGTGAGCTGCCGCCTCATCTTTTATAAGTAAATCCTGGCTCTTGATCGTCATTAAATCGTTTTTTAAGTATTGGTCTCCCATTAAAAGTCTCATGGCCTGAGCGCGGATTGATTTTTCAATCACGTTTCTGACAAAGCGCCCGTTGCTGAATTTAATGGGGCTTGTCGTGCTTTTCACTGTCATTAAGTAATCTTTTAACTTCCACTCGGCTTCCTGGCTTAATTGATACTCCCGCTCTGCTATCATGCGCTTTGCGATGTCCATCAGCTGAGTGACAGAGTAATCCGGAAAATCAATGCTGATAGGGAAACGCGATTGCAGGCCGGGATTTAATGACAGGAAATGTGTCATTTCTCTCGAGTACCCTGCCAGGATCAGAATAAATTCATGCTGTTTGTCTTCCATATGCTTGAATACGGTTTAATCTTTTATGTTGATTATCAGAAGCCTCTTCCGTTTCACCCTCAGTAAAATCAACTGTTTGACTCCTGTCCTCATTTAGTGTTTTGTTCTTCCAAACAACCTCCATATGATCGTCATCATACAATGTGACCTTCTCAATGAAAAAGTCTAAGAAATTTCTTTTTTCACTCATTGATAAATCCTTGTCAACCATCTCTGCAAATGAATTCATGTACTTGATTGTTTGTTCGTTTCTGTCCTCCACTTTCTTGTTTGCATTTAACTGCGATTGCAGTATTTCTAATTCATTTTCAACATGTTCTTTATTTAGCTCTAATGGCCGTGTTAATTCATCGAACATACTTTCTTTTATTTTTCCTTTACCAAAGAGGATTACGTAATTGGCTATTTCGGAATCGATTTCCTCATGTTGTTTTTGTAACCGATTAATCTTGATTTTTATGTCCTCAATACTTTTTTCATTAGATGCTTCTTCTAAGAATTGATCCAAGAATTTTTTCGGATTCTTAATCAGTTTCTTAAACCATTTCCAAAAAACTTCGTCTACAATGTCTACTCTCCAGTTCTTTCCTTTGCATTTAAATAGTTCTTTGCCATTTTGATATGCTTTTATGCTTTTATTACAACATGAATAATACTTATAAATGCCTGATTTCGTTTTTGACGTTATTCCGGATCCGCAAGACCCGCCACAACGACCACATACCGCTTTTCCTTTTAATAAGTAATCTCGTGTTGATCGACTTCTTCCTTTGAAATTCGCTTTTAATTGTTTAATGATTTGATCTCGGGTCTCATGATCCCACATTGGAGGAATTTTAATAAGAATCCATTCATCTTTAGGTGTTGCAATTTGCTTTTTCTTGCCGTTTACTTGAACCACTTTTGACTTACCGTAATAAAAGTCTCCAGTGTAGTCTTCATTTTGTAGCATCCTGCTTACCGTAGACTGGAACCACGTTTTACCATTCGGAGCTGCCACGCCCCTTCTGGAAAGTTCTTTGGCAATTTCATTTGAAGATAATTTTTTATTTAGCAACATATCCTTCATCTCTAACAATATTTCTTTTTCCTCTTCATTGTACTCTGGAAGGTCTGTTACCGTATTAAACTTGTAACCGTACAACCTTTTAAATGAAGGAAACTCACCTTTCTTTGCTTTTGCAAGGCGTCCACGTTTTGAGTTTGCATGTATTTTCGCTTTGTTGTATTGGGCAATAGATCCTTGAATGTTGTACATTAGCATTGATTCAGGATCATTTGGATTCACTTCAAACTCGATAAACTCAATATCAACGCCCATCCCCCAGATTCTCCGTGAAATAACCCCTTGTAAAGTGTTATCCCTTGTTAAGCGATCTGGGTGAAGAACTAAAAATTTCTTACCTAATCCCTTTTGGAGTAAATAAAGAGCATGATTTAGAGCCGGTCTATTAGGATCATCGCCCATTCCACCTGGTTCAACTAAAGCAATCAGCTCACTGTCCTTGTAACCGAATTTGCTCATAGCCCTTTCTTTGCACCTATCCAACTGTGACTCAATTGAGAAACCTTTTTTAGCTTGATCTGTGGTTGATACCCTTGCATAAATTAGTGCATTTACTTTTCCAATGAGGGACATAATCTGCTCAGTATTTAATTTTTGGTCACCTTTTAATATAAGCAATGGTCATCTTTCCCCCTATTGTTTAATCTTTTACGTCTGTACATGTTAAGAAGTATACCATCATAATCGACGGTATACTTAAGTCTTAAGCTTTTTTGTACTTGTACATAAGCATTGCAGCAAAATCATAAAACTCCTTGCCCCCCATTACCTCATCAATCCATTCACACACACTCTCTGTTACTTCTGTGGTTACTTTGTAATTCTCTGGGCACTCTTTTCGCTTGCTCATTGATGTATCACCCCTATTGATGACTTGCCATCAATGTATGATTTATTGGGGTTGTCCAATGCATTGGATTTCTTAATCAAATCATCGCAAAGCTTGTTTAAATAATATGTATAGTTAACTTTTTTCTTCATCGAACGGACTTCTGTGCCGATCTCTTCGCAAATTGCAATTGGAATGCTGGCTTTGTTTACTTTGTTCTTATATGTATGTTTCAATTGTTTTTCAGCTATGTTCTTATATGTAAGGAAATCATTGATATGTACGAAATAAACTTTATTTTCTGGCTCTCTAAATTGAAACAGAAACCCAGGGATTACGTTTGGATATTGAGTGGCCTCTTTTAAGTGTTTAATCTGTTGTGGTTTGATGATCTTTTCACTGAAGGATACAGACTTATCCTTTGTTGATTTAAGCTCAAAGGGGAACAAGTATCCCTTAAAGAACAGAAAGCAATCATATTTGTTTTTTGATACTGCAGCTCCCCCTTTTAAAAACACTGGATTTACATCTTTAATTCTGTAAAAGAACAGCTTTTGATCTGCAGCTGATTTTTCTATATTTGCTTCAAAGACTTTGCCTTGGTTTGTACCTGCCAATCAATCACTCTCCTAAAATATTGAAACCAAAATTGAAATTAGAATAAACCTTTGCTACACTGTTTTATGTTAATTAATATTGAAAGAAGTGTTCGAAATGAAGCAATGGACGCCCCTGCGCCCTCGTTTAAATGAATTAATGTTTGAATATGACCTCACAGTTGATGACCTTTTCAAACGTACAGGATACCCCAGACAACGTATCCACGATTATATAAGTGGAGCTAAAGCAAATATGAACTTAGCTACGGGCATGACTTTTGCTGATGCCATTGGTTGCTCAATTGAAGATCTGTACGAATGGAACCATGAAGAAAGAAGAAAAGTTAAATCTTAATCCCTTTCCGAGCCCATCTGATTTCCTGCATCAATTCTTCATTGTTATCTGAAAGGTTGATTAGGTTACGGTGGGCTCTTTCGTATTCTTTGTTCTCGAGAGCTTCTTTCACCGTACCCATTTGTCTTTCCATTTTGTTGAACAGTATTTGAATGTTCTTAAAGTGTTCGGTTATTATCCTCCACCTCCAATTATCTAGTCTTATTTTATTTTTATCTTAAAATTAGTTTTAATCTAACTTGTAAATTGTCACTTCGTAGTACTCGAAGACGGATTCGATCATTTAATCCCTCCCAATAATAACCCTAGTTGGCTTTTTAAAGTTCTTAGCTCATCTTCTAATTTATTCACTCTATGTTCTAATGCATTTTTATGTAAATGTTCTCCTTTAGCAACCGCTGTCTCTAACTCTTTACTAAGACGCTTTTTTAGTGGCAGTTTGTTGTTCCAATTGTTGTACCATCTGTTGCTGATAAATCTAGTTTCCATACCTAAAATATCAGACAAATTTTTATGTAAGCTTTTTAGTGTTTTCCCTTCCTGAAGACCACGTTCCGTGTAATCGAAAACTAAGTCTTCGAGTTCTTGACTCCATTCAATACTTGTAATGTTATTGTTTCTTGAATATCGAACAACGGGAAGATTTTTATTATGCACTGCTTTTCTTATTTGAACTGCAATAGCAGAATCTTTTAATAATAAGCCAATTCTCAGGACTGCTGTCGGAGAAAAGATTTCTAATGAATAAGAACTGTCATCATATTCACTTCTGTCTGATAAATATGCTTGCTTAAATGCGATTAATCCCTTACCAGTTAATACTTCTAATCCATTTTCTTGTAATTCGCGCTTGTAGATTTTCACCAATGTTTTAATTTCATAATCTTTGACCTCAAAGTAATTTGCTACCATGCTTCTTGTCATGCTTTCCCCATCTTCTAAAAATTGCATATCTTTAACTTTGGTTAAAATGTTAACTTCTGCTCCGTATTTATCTCGTTCTTTCTTTGTTTTAAATGGTACGTACATCCTTTACACTCCTTTATTCTTCTATATAAAAGACCGATTTTATTTAAATATCTTACCTACCCTTGGAATGCTCTTCATAATCTTCATTTGATGTCTTCAGTATCTTCCATTACCAAGAGCTTATATTGCTCCCATGTAAGTCCCAAGTACTGGTGTAATTTTAAATCAGTATCGCTCTTATGCCATTCATCAATTAACTGATCAATATTTTCTTTTGTGAGTTTCATTGAAATAACCCTCCCCAAATCACTCCTGCCGCAATGGCAACAATGAATACTGAAACAAATTTTAATACACCAATATACACTGCAAATTTAATATCCCCTTGGGAATCCATATTTGCTAATAACACAAGCCCAAATGCAACGAACAAAATCCAAGCCGTAACGATCAGATCACTCGCCCCCTTTGATTAACTGGTTACAGATATTAATATATTCTTGAATACTATTAATAATCGTGATGATACAGCTCCTTACCTCTTCTGGTTCTTTAAAATCCATCTCACATTTAAGACAGTATTCATCGAACTCAATCATTGCAAGAAATTGATCATTACTTGGTAAATTTTCAAAATCAATTTTCTTTAATCTTGGGATGCCCTTTCCCCTAATCCATTCAATGAAGGAATAATCAACATGGTTTTTTGCTGCCGCGATTTTTAAAAACTCGTGAATATCAGAAGAGTTCTTAATATTGAAATAAATTTGCAGACTCTCCTTCATGAGATCAAATAATCGCAAAAGAGCTCCATTAATTTTATTGCCTGGTTTAACTTCAAAGTCTATATCAAACCATTTTGCAGAGTTTTCATTGTTCATTTAATCCCTCCAAGAATCATGTTTTTCATTAACAGTTAGTCGATCCCTATTTCTCTTGGTGTTTTGTTCAGCTAAATTTAATAATGCCTTTCTAGACTTTTCGTCATTAAAGACCTCTTCAAGATTTAATAGGCGTGTCCGTTGTTCCTTTGTCATTGCTTGAGTATTAAGTCAGTAACTTTATTGTTGTTTGCGGCTTTTCTAAATGCGTAGTATTTGGGCGGATTATAAGACTTAAACCATTTTTCAACTTTAATTGGTGACAATTGCCCAAAGCCAAACTTGATTAGTGCTGCCTTTTTGCTTTCCGGATGATTCATTATCTGTTCATATATAGTCAAGGGTTCGGTTAGTTCACTAGACACTTTGAAACCCTCAATTAGAGAACCGTTATTAAAATGAATATTTACCTTTGTGCCCGATCCATTATCCATGACTGGTTAACCCCCTTAAGCGTTCGACTTCAGCAACCAACCACTCTGCATAACTAATGTGAATTTTCATCACCTTGGTCGATCCAGCTTGCCGAGACATTACTTCAACGAATTGCTTAATTTCTTCAAATTCAATTTCTTTCATTGAGGTTTATCCCTTCTAAATGAAATCAACATTTTAATCTGTTGTAATCGTAAATGACCCATCATCTTCATCTAGAGTAATAACAATTTCACGAATACCATTGATACAGTCCCTAAATTCTAGCATTTCCCTTCCGAGTTTCTGAATTGATTTAGCCAACTCCTCCGGTGTATTTGCTCCTCTTTGCATACTCATTATTAATTCCCCCTCTCACACTTATGAGGTTCTTCTTTCATTATTTCAGACACAGATGCTCTTAGTTGGTTAGCGATAAATTTACCTGCTGACTGTTTGCAAACTCTAAAGCAATTTTGCTTTTGGGTAAGCATTCAATAATGTCTTCAGCTTGTTCTAATCTAATGTTTTCAAGTTTGCCAAATTCTCGCAAAGACCAAATTTGATTGTTTAAATATATTGCATATTGATGTAGCCAAAACATTTCATTCATTTTATTCCTCCTATAAAGTCAGACGACCCCAACCTTAATTTCCCTTTACAAATTAAGTAAGCATTTTATGCATTCACAGCAAAAGTCCAATTTTTACATCATCGACGTAATCAAGGTCAAGTGTCAGTGTTTCACCTATTCTCAAACCCAACGAGTTTTCACTGTCGTTTTTAATTATGATATGCCCTGAGTCAAAGTTGATATTTGCAACTTCAAACCATGAATTATTGTATAATGCTTTTCCAGTCATAATAGTAATCCCTCTCTTCCGTATAAAATTAGAAAAATCAACTTTTTATTAATTTTCACTTTTCAAACTCATCCAGGTTGATTCCATAAATGATTTTAATCCAATCTTTAATTATATGATCCCATCCTCCAAGAAGGCCATTCCACGCTAGAACATCTCTAAACACTTCTGAGTTCGTCATTTCTAAAATTTCTTTATCCATGGTATCGTCTTTCTTATCTAAACCCTCTCTCTGTCTTACATACTGAATAATAGTAATTGGGTACTTTTCTTCTAACAGTTTGTGTAATCCATTATCATTTCCCCTCTCTGGATAAAATCGAAAAAACATTTTATTTTGAAACGTATTCGCAGCGCCCATCGGCTATCTTTTTCAATAAGAATCTCTGTCCCCAAATACCCCATACATCTCTATTCCCTGTATGCCACCCACCGTCGCTTGTATAATAATGGTCAAAGAACAACATATTTTCTTCTTCTTTTGTCAATTCAACCAAAGGAAAGTTAAAACCCTTCGGGAAAGAATTTAAGACCTCTTCTAATGTTTCATATTCAGGATGTAAAGGACGTGCATGTGAAGGTACTTCTCCAAATTTGTTTACACCCAATGAATTATATGACCCATTAGGATTCTTATAAATAATCCATGATTCAACTCTATTTCGAATCTTCTTCTTTATTCTCTTATTCAATTTAATCTCTCCTTTTTAATAAAATTAGAATTTCATTTGATCTCAAATGTCTTTAGCTCAAACGTTTTATACGTGTCAACTTCATTACCAGGTACCTCATTTACTCGTGGATACATATCGTAGTCATACGGATACCCAATGCAATTCATGTGAAAGCTCGTTCCTTCTTTATCAAACTCAGCTTGTAAATGATCGTGTCCACAAACCCAATGTTCAGCATTAATGAATGGCAAATCGACCATATAGCAGCTGTTAGGCTCAAATGGTGAATATGGATTGTGAACAGGAGGGACATGCGAAACAAATACATCAATGTGAGAGTTTTCAAGAGTGTCATACCAGTCCATTGACTCTTTCCACATTGCTCTTACCCCATCTTCTTTGCTGTATCCATTAAGGCTGATATAGTTTGAATCATTTGAGACTCCTTTGAAGAAATCCCACCCTTTATTTCCTTTAGGAAGATACCACATGACATCTCCAGCAAAGACTTTACCTTTGTATGTATCCGTTGACTTTATCAATGGAGTGACATTCTTGATATCTGCAGCCTTTTGAATTAGATCATTTAACCTTCCCAATGAATCTGAATATTTTCGTTGCTGATTTTTGCTGAGTAAATAAAGATCATGATTGCCATATGTGAAATAAACCTTTTCATATTGCTTTGCTACTTCATCCAGTACCCACAGTGTTTGCTGATTCCACTCAGTAAAGTCACCGGCAATGATTAATACCTCTCCATTTCCATTTGATATTAACCTTCTAACAATTTCCCTTGTTCGCCTTTCCCATTTGAGTTGGTTATTGTTCCAAGGAATCCAGTGGTTAATATGAAGATCTGAAACATAATCGATTTTCATTTTATCTCCCTTTCTCCATGTTTAAGTGCGTGCCAATTCATGCTCCATGACCAATAGTCATTTAAATCACCTCACTTCAAATTTAATGTGTATATTTTCAAATCATCTCCACACACTACAATTGAACAAACTTGTTTACATACTACTTTAGGAGATGATCATATGGCTCAACAAAACAGATCAAACAACAGCAATGAATTACTTGTGCCTCAAGCTGCTGGTGCCCTTGAACAAATGAAGTATGAAATTGCTTCTGAGTTTGGTGTTCAGCTGGGAGCAGACACAACAAGCCGAGCAAACGGCTCAGTAGGTGGAGAAATCACAAAACGTTTGGTTCGCATGGCTCAGCAAAGCATGAATGGTCAATTTCATTAATTTATGAGGGGATTAATCCCCTCTTTTTTACGCTCCTCTTCCAAATCCGTAAAGTACTACTGGCATTGTATTCACCTCCTTTAGTGAACAAGTGTACTTCGTCTAACCAGCGAAGTTTTCTTCTTTGGTCTTTTATGTATACGTTGTTATCAGTACGCAAGCCATCATTAATTCTATTTTGTATGTCTGTCTTCAGGTTCTCTAAGCTTTCTATTGGTAATTTTTCTAGACTAAATTTATATGATTGATTCATTTTAATAGCCTCCAGCAAAAACAAGTGAAATTATCAATAACCAAAAGACTGCTCCAGAAACAGCAAGAAAGCTTATTGCAATACTCACAAACTCTTGAAAATCATTCTTCAACGACTCTTTCACTGCATCACCTTCTCTTTAAAATACAGATTTCATAAAGAATTAAGTCCAGCACAGTAATTGCAAAACGCTACTCCGTTGTTAGTTGCCCAATCTTCCCCCAATTCATCGCCACACTCAGCGCATCGGCAGCTCGATATTACTTCGTTTAGAAAAGTAATGTGATCGAGTAGCGACGGAATATCTTGGCGGGCGTTTGCGATGAAATTTGCGTCCTCTTCATCCGTTGTTTGTGCAGTCAGTAATCCGCCAATTGTTCCGATATTATTTAATCCGTTTGGTGATTGCTTCCCGATTCGCCACGGGCCTTCCGTAGCCTTCTCCGAACGCTTTCGGATTACTTCGAGTTGATCTTTCGTCAATTTATCGATCATCTTGTGGCCTCCTCTTGTAATGCTTCGATTTCGTAAATAAGGCACCAAACGTGATGATAAAGGTGTTCAGGTACGCCGAGCTTCAGCGCTGCTATTGAATCGTTTAATTCATACGGTGCTGGTCGCTTCATCAAGCATTCACCCCTTCGATTTCGATTCCGAGAAGGTCAAGTGTATTGCGTATTCCGGTTAATACTCCAGCATTATGGCGTTTAGCTTCAATATCCCCTGCTACATACCTCTCATCCCGCGATCTTTTTATATGCTCATAATAGTCCCGCAGTTTTTCCTCAGGTGTCGGTTCAGATTCATAACCGTTAATTAATGCAGCAGCTAATGTTAATAAATCAAGATTATATAAACAACCGCTTTTATTATCGCCAACTGTTAAGCTATCATTTGTATATGATAGCAATATTCCTTCATCGCTCAATCTTAATCGGAGTTCTTCTATAGCCTCTGCCTGTTCCTTCGTGATTGTCGGCTTCATTTTAACGCCTCCTCTAAGTCATCTAGTTCTTCTTTCGCAAAGTGTCGCCATTCCGGCATTAAGTCGTCCATAAGTGATACGTTTAAAGCGAATGACTTCACAAGCATTCCGACCAACTTCTGACGGTCTTCTTTCAATCGCCTGTTATCCGCGCTCAAATCCATAAGCTCTTGCCTGATGCGGCATAATTCTTTTGACATTGCAAATATATTCCGGGGCATGTCATTCTTCAATCGTTCATTCTCTGCAATAGTCTCAGCTAATGCACAGCGCAAAGACTTGTTATCCTCGACAACCTTCTCAACCTCTGAATGAAAGGCTTTATACTCTGATGTCTTCTGCTTCACTAGTTCTTGTATCTCCTGTATTTTCTGTATCTCGTTATTACGATCGCATATAGGTCGGCCGTTTTTATCTTGCATCGCTCTAACAGCCTTTTCAATTTGATCTGAAAAGCTTGTGTTGTTATTCACGCGATACACCTCTAAGTTAAATTTATTTGATTCTCAATTTCCTCAATAAACGCTGCTAAAGCTTCTTCATTAACCATTACTTGTCCATCCTGGACTTTGACGATTTCTTTCATTCGTTCATCCATAACTCTAAATGATTCTACTTCCTCAATGGTTAATACTTCTCTGTATTTTTTTATGTAAAGAAGAATATTTTTAAGGTATCCGATCTCCCCAATTTTGTGGAGATTGGAATCTTCTTGTTCCACTTCTAGCCGGAGTAAAGCTGCGTCCTTTTCTAAAACATCAATTTCAAGCTGTTCTTTCTTTGACAACAATTCTCGCTCTTTTTGTTGCAATTAATCACCTCCTTATAAGGATTCAATATGTATTCACAAGGTGAATGTGGATCATGTCTTTAAACTGATTCATACTTTAAATGCTTGTTTTTCTTTTTGCTAATTTTATATTCGGCAATCTTCAGTGATTCAAGAGTCCATCCATTATTGTTTAAGCTTCCGAAAAGTGTGTTCAATAATTGGAGCTCTTGTTTTAAGCTTCTTCGCTTTCTCAATATCTTTTGACCTTTTAACGAAAGGTGATATCCCTCTGAAGCATTAAATTTGTCCTCTTCTAGCTTGTGATAAAATTCATTGAGCTCTTTATCAACTTTCCCTAGCTCTTTATAAAGGTTGTCAATTTCATTTTGAATTCGTTGTTTAGTCTCCTCAATTGCTACAAGAGGTTTGGAAATGGAAACAAGATAATCTGTTGCAGTTTTCATATCGTCACTCCTATTTAATTATTTTATTTTTATTCTAAAAGTATGTAAAAAAAGACAAGCTTTTAACTTGTCTTTATCTTATCATTCAACTTCTCAAAAGTCTATAACTATTTTATTTTTACTCTTAATTATTTTGTGTAAGTCACAAAAGAATAGTTAAATGTGGTATTGTTTTGTGCTTTTCTGTGATCCTTTTCAATTACTCTCCAATCATCATTTAACCTTGGAAAATATGAATCTGCCTTTTCAGCAACTGAATCAACAATCGTCAAATAAACCTTATCAGCATGTGGTAAGAATGCCTCGTAAATAGCGCCTCCTCCAATAACCATTACTTCTTCATCTGTATCCAATTGTCCTCGTATGAGCTTTAATACATCGTTAACCGAATGATAAACAAATGAAGAGAGATCAGGCTTGAAATCCTTATTTTTGGTCAGTATGATATTCTTTCGGTTTTGAAGTGGCTTTCCTGTAATGTTTACGATTGATTCGTATGTGAGTCTCCCCTGAATACACAACTTTCCTGTTGTGAGTTCTTTAAAACGTTTCATATCGTCAGGAATATGGTAAAGCAAATTATTTTCATACCCAATGGCCATTGATTTATCGCAGCAAGCAATAAGAGATAGCATTATACCGCTACCTCAAAGTAAAGCTTGTCTCCATGCTTATAATTAATCAGTTTGAAATCGTCAATTGTGAAATCATAAAAATCCTTCACATCTGGATTAATCCATAGCTCAGGTGCTTCATATTGCTCTCTGTCTATTTGAATTTTCAAATTTTCGATATGGCGAGTGTATACATGACAATCTCCTATATTGAAGATGTACTCACCTAGCTCATAGCCAGTAACTTGAGCGATCATACGCTGCAATACATTGTACTGGAACACATTAAACGGATTCCCGAGCGCGAGATCATTACTGCGACAGAAAACTTCTAGGTGTAGCTTCCCACCTTTCACAAGCCATTGAGTGCCATAAACACAGGGCGTCAATGCCATCGAGTCTAATTCATCTGGATTCCAAAGCGTTGTAATATGCCTACGGGAAGACGGGTTGTTTTTTAACTGATGGAGAAGATAATCAACCTGGTCAACCTTTTCACCGTTTAGCATTCTGTTCTTTTTACCAAGCTGATAGCCATATGCATTACCTATCGTATTGTCTTCTTGTTTCCATTGATCCCAAATATGTACGCCCATCTTGTTTAATTCGTTCACATTATTTGATTTAAGCTGCCAGATCCAAAGTAATTCCTTGATTGCTGTTTTCCAGGCGACTTTTTTAGTCGTTAAAATCGGTACTTCGGAATTATCAAACCGCATTTGCTTACTGATTACACTGAGTGTATGTGCCGGTGCCCCATCTGTATCCCATTTGGTTCTGACATCGAATTCTTCGTCTGATACTCCATTATTAATTATGTCATTTATGATTGTGTTGTACTGCTTATCAAATTGACTCATATTTTCCTTCCTTTCAATTCCATCGTTTGGTAAAATATTCTTGCCCACGTAATGGAAAGAGGTGATCTTTTTGTCTGTTTACAAATACAAGCCAGCGGTGGTTAAAGAAGTACTGGAATGTAAAACCGAAAGATTAACAGACTCAATTGAAGCAAGATATTGTTTATCAATAAAGCTTAATAATAATTTAGACTCTTCATATGTGTTTATTATGTTAAATCCAAGTATTGCTGACAAAGAAGTATCAGACCTCACTATAACTAAGTTATGTAATTTTAGCCACTCATTAAATGAAGTTGGATCCATTCATATTGTCAATCTCTATCCTTTTTACGAAACAAACTCAGCAGAATTGTCCTCAATAATTCATAAGCTTCAAAAAGCGGACAGGAGTCTGTATGAAACTGCTGTTAAGACTAATCATCAAATTATAGCTAATTTAGCTAAAGAATCTAAAAAGGTAATCTTTGCTTGGGGTGATTGTCCAAAGCGATTCGATAAACGAAGTTTTAATAAGCAATGCCAAGATGTTAAACAACTCCTAAAAGGAATAAATAAAGACGAGGCATTTGTTATCAAAACCCATTACAACAGGCTTCTCACAGTTAAGAATTCACCAAGACATCCCTCTAGACCTGGGCTTAAATGGCTCGAACCGTTTCATGAATTAGACGCCTAAATGAAACGACCAATAATAAAGTTAATCACGAAGACAATATTACCGCAAACAAAAAGCATGTACACGAACTTGTTTTGTTTATTGTTTGAGTCACCGTCCAAAACATCAAGAATTTTAAACATTGTTAAACCGGTATATATTAAAGCAAAAGCTGTCCAAGCTAACATTAGCAAGTTACCGTGCGTAATTAATCCAATAGTAGCCAAGGGGATAATGAACGAAATCCCCTTGAATAATGTAATGACATACACTAGGTTCTTATTTTTCTTCAGTTCTTTATACGGTGAATTAGAAAGCATATGTGTAACTTTAGCGTATACGTTCTGTTCTCCTCGAGTAACTAATCTAATTTCATTAATGTTTAGTGCAAAAAAGTATGCTGCAAGTAATAACGTAAAATATGTAATTATAATGCATCTCCTTATTTTATTTTTATCCTATAAACAACTACAACTAATCAAATAACTCTCCGGCTCTCTTCATGTCTTTGATTTCCTCACTCACACTTTCTTTGATTACATGAGGTAGCCGGTCAATTCCTCGTTGTATTCTTTTCTGACCTGTGTTTCTTATATGTATTGTTAGTTCTTTAAAGGCCTCCATTGATTCGTCTGATATTAAATCAAACAGCCGTTGTATCTTAGCTAATAAGCTTATATATTCTTCATCGTCTTCACTGAAAAGTTTGAGACCCTGTTCAAGGTTGTTTATTTCTTTTAGATGATTTTTTATTTTTTCTATGTGATTATCCATGACGGTTAAACCTTTCAACAATTTCTAAAACTTCAGCGAGCTTATCCGTTAGCTGTCTTCCCAGGTCTGTTGTTTGTTCCTGATCCAGTTTGTTCATTTTTCCTTTGCCATTAAGAATATCTCTCTTTTCCTCCAAAATTCCAATTTCAATTTTAATCAGTTCTCTATAAGCTTCGCTTTCTTTGGGAAGCAATCCAGAGACAACTTTTACTGCCTGTAGTTCTTTGTTTAATTTATAATAATGATAAGTATTCTCCATATCTTTTCCCCTTTTTGTTTTAATTTAATTCTAATAAACTCAAAAAATTAACTGCTGCAACTCTATACCTTTGGTCTTCTTCATAAGTTGCAACTTGTTTCATATGCTCAAAGAACTTATCCTCAAGCCCTTGTTTTTGAATAAATCCCAAACAAAGTCCGTTTCTGAAGAGCATGTCATCATACTTTGCTTGTAAATCTTTACGACTGTTATTGTTAATGATCTTTTTCCTCCTTATTGTTTTAGATAAAAGTCTTCTTTTATAGAGATGTTCGTTCAATCGACATCCCTACATTAATGTGATAAATGTGAAAAAATAATCCCTTTGGTATCCCTAAGTTCTTTATAAACTTCAGTCATCACAATTTCGCTTTTTTCTAAATTTTAAACTTGTACATGTTCCCTTTTCTGTCTACATGATAGCGTCCTTTTGGATAATACACATATCCATCTGCATTTACCTTATCAATTACATTAAACATGAATTCGCCATGTTTTGTATTCCCTGTCATCCACGCCTTTTTACGTAATCTTTTTTTCATCCAGCATCTCCTTTGTAGGTATAATTGTTGAATTTTTTGAGTATTTTAAGTTGTACCCTGGCTAAGACCCTCCACTGGACAAACATCATGATCTAAGCCAGGGCTTGTATTACTTAGTTCCAGTCGATCCGTGCCCACCGCGATCATCGTTGCCTAGATGATCTACCTCAATCAATTCAACTGCAGACATTTTCTTCATAATTCTGAACTGACAAATACGATCCCCTTTTTTAATTTCTGTATCCCGTAATGCATATGCAGGGAAGAACCAGAAATCATTGTCTCCCTTGTAGGACTCATCAATAACACCCATTGAGTTTGTCTCAATGATGCCAAAGTTTTTAAATGTGCTTGAACGCGGAACAACATGAGCCTCATATCCTTCTGGCAGCTCCATGGCCACACCTAATGGGATAAGTTTGAATTCACCTTTTTTGATTGTTATATCTTCAGCTGCCCGCAGATCAATCCAATCCCCTTTATCAATTATGCTGATTCTTGTTTGAGTTTCGTCTAGATATTTGATTTTAATTTGCATTATGTATTAACTCCTTTTGTTTTTTAATTTATTTTGTCCAACAATATTTTAATTGTAGAGTTTAAGATTTCTCACCCATTCGGGAAGCTGTTCAGGTGTCTTAATGCCGTAGTTGATACAAGTCAGAGTATTAGGCTCAAGTTGTGTATAACCTTTATCTCTAATAACAGTATATCCTCCTGCATGTTCTAACTCTTCAAGTTTGTATTGGGGGCATTTTAAGATGATTTTCTTTTGTTCTTTCATATATTCATCTAGGCTTTTAATTTCTCTTCCTTCACTTAATGGCTTGACTGCTTTGTGATATACATAGCTCATTACTGCATGCCCAACCTGCCCAGCTAACTTCCCTTTGCTGATTTTGATATCCTCGTTAACTAAAATATACATTCTATAATCTCTCATATTTAACCTCATTTATTGATCCTTTCTGATCGATTTCCCACTGTTCCAAATTCAAACTCTTTACTGTATGAGGAGATACTTCATCACACCAGATGACTGGTGTACCGGTGTTGTCTGCATTATCTCCATAAACTGTGTAATTGCAATTGGTTTCAAAATGCCAATCACCTTTTAGGCACTTAAGTGTGTCACCAATCTTAATTAAAGACTTTTGCTCTTCTGTGATTTTAAACAACCTCCCTCACTAACTTATCAAGCTCATCAGGTTTAAAGCCAATGCTCCGCTTTACTTCTTCTCCTTGCTCATTAAGCAAGATAGTTACCGGTACACCCATTACCTCATATTGCGCTGCTACTTCTGGCTTCTGTGTTTCATCCACTGCCTCAAATTGAATATCTGCTTGTTCTAAGTAATTGGATACCATTTTGCAGGGATTGCAATTCGGTTGCTCTAATTTAATCAGTCTCATTATACTGATACCTCCTCAAAGTACTTAAGCACTTTTATTTTTCCAATTAGATTTCTTAATTAGTTTAAAAGTCCAACCATTGTAGTCCGAACGCTCCCCTCGTAAGCATTTCTGTATTATTGCACGGTGCAGGCCGAACTTTTTAGAAAAAGGTCGAAGTCCCTCTACTCGTATAATTTCACCGTCAGGAGATTTGGCCATAAAGTGCAAACGAGCATTCGTTAAATCTCGATAAGCATTATTGATTTCCCTGGTGACAAAGCAACAAGTTTCTAAGGAATAAATCTTTTGACTTTTCGGTATTCTTTGTTGTTTCATGTCTTTATCAAGAAAGAGTTTTCGCTTATTGAAAAGATACTCATCATATCCCTCTATCTTTGAAACATCTTCTAGAAAATTCTTAAAACAATGCCATCTCTCACAAACTCTAATCCCAGAACCGCCATAGTTAGAATACTGTGGGCAACTGACATCGTAGCACCGTTCTAGCATCCCCTTCCAAACGGAGTATACATTCTTCACATCTACCATCTTTACATCACCAAGATACCCTACTCCGAACACTGAGCGCTCATATCGGTCTTTTATTTTTCCACGTTTAATTTCAACCTTTTCTACGTCCCGTTCGTATCCGGTCTTTATGAATCGTATTCTAAATAATTTTGTTCCATTTTTCTTTTGTCCATTTGTCCGTAGAACCTTATATTTCTGACCATGATTATTCGAGAACACGCTCCCGATCAGATCTTTTTCAATCCTCAAAATAAAAATCCTCATTTTTTAAGGCTTCAGCAGTAGCCTTCCTGTAAGAATTCCCTTTTTGACTAAAGAAGTCCATAGACTTGGTTTTTGTACTCAATCCGTTCAACACTACTGGATTAATTTCTTCTTCATGGAAATAGTGGTCAAATCCCAGATTATTTAAGGCTTTATTTGCGTTATAACGAATAAACTTTTTTACATCATGAGTTAGCCCAACTGGATCATATAAATCTGTTGTATAATCAAGCTCGTTTTCATATAAGTCGAGCAGCAAATCAATAGCCCATTCATACAGCTCTTTTTTCTTGATTTCAGTTTTTTTGCTATAGATTTCCTGAGCCAGTAATCCAGTGTATACGCCGTGCAGTGCCTCGTCACGGATAATAAGGTTGACTATTTCTCCGCTATTCATTAGCTTCCCTTGTCCGTAGAAATATAACGGATAATAGAAACCGCTGTAGAAAAGGAAGCTTTCCAGATAGACGGAAGCAACCATCGCTTTGAACAGTGAAATTTCATCATCTTTTTGAATGGCTTTGTAAAGCCCGACAATCATTTGCGCTTTTTTCTGCAAATATTTATTCTGCTTTACCCATTCAAATACTTCGTTGATCGTTTCAGTCGGAGCAAGCGTCATAAAAATATTTGAATATGATTTTGCGTGCACCGCGTTTTCCATCATCGCCATGAAATTAAGAACCGCTTTTCGCTGATGGCCTTCGACGTGCTCGGCCACAATCGGCATGCCCGTGTTCCCCTGCTCTGTATCAAGCAGTGTCAGGCCGGCGAGCACCTTCATGTACGTATCCTGCTCATTTTTACCCAAATACTTCCAAGTGAGAAGATCGCCGTTTAATGCGATCTCTTCCGGAAGCCAAAACTGCTTTACGTTTTGGTTGTAAAACATTTGGGTGAAATCATCTTCATGCTTTGACCAGTTTGCTGCGTCATAAATTTTTGTCAATTAATCATGTCCTTTCAATTGAAATATTTTTTCGTAAAAAATGTAGTTCATTTTAAAAGCTGAATTGACAGACTCCTATATTACTGTCTAAACATTCGAAAGGAATGAAAGACAGTGAATTTTTTAGATAACCTTATATCTTTGTTAGAGAGCCCTGTCATTTCAAAAGGATGGTGGCGTGATAGGCTTTTATCATATTTAATCGAATATATGTTGAAGTTTATATTTGGCTTACTTTGTAACGCTTTAATGAGAATATTTAAAAAAATTAAGTGTAAGCGACGTCCGGGGGATCCTGTTAATTTTGAACCAAAACGTAAAGGCACCTATTAAACTACACAGGACAAGCATCCCTCTTGGGTCGTATCCTTTGTTCTTGCATAATACAAGGTCTTAATTCCTTTATGATGAGCGTAGAGGTCTATTCTATTTAGATCTCTCGTCGTCATCGTATCCTTCAAGAACAACGTAAATGAAATCCCCTGATCGACGTGCTGCTGAATAGTTGCAATTAGATCAACTACCTTAAACATATCCATGTCGTACGCTTCCTTATAGAAGAACCAATTCTGAGCCGATAAGCCTGGCATTGGATAATATGTCTTACTGTTTCCGTATGTACGTTCCTCAATTCTCTCCATAATAGGCATTACACCGGCCGTAGATGATTGAACATATGAGATGCTTCCAGTAGGTGCAACAGCTTGCCTGTATGAATGATACAAGCCATATTTCATAACATTCTCTTTAAGCTTCATCCAATCTTCAATGTTAGGAATATGTTGATCTCCAAACAGGTTTTTAACCTTTTCATAATTAGGGCTATAATCATTTGTCACGTACTTATCAAAATACTCACCTTTTTTGTAGGTCGACCCATCAAACTTGTAGTACGTCTCCCCTGCTTCTCTTGCAATTTCCATTGATCGTTGCAGGGAGTAGAAGTTAACCATCATAAAGTATGTATTTGCAAAATCCTTAGCTTCTTCACTTTCATAAGCGATTTTATTTTGAGCTAGAAAACCATGCAGGTTCATCTGCCCTAGACCAATTGATCGCATTAGTGTATTTGCTCTCGCAACAGCTGGAGCATTTACAATGTTTGTTTTCCTTGTAACAGTTGTCAGTGAGTCAATTGCTATTCTGACCGTTGAGGCAATTGATTGGTTGCTCATTACGTTTGCAATGTTCATGGATCCAAGATTACATGAGATATCTAATCCAATTTCATCTTCCTGATCGTAATCTGTATAAACTGACACTTGTGATGCTTGGAGTACTTCTGACTTTAATATTCAACGAAAGGCGCAACACTCTCGTCCGTTCTCTTATGAACTGCTTACGATCACTCGTAAGAATAGACTATATCATCGACCTATAAGGCCGCCCGCCGTTTCCATCGCCATATGCTTGCGATGTACTCTACTCCCTTACGCGTATGCGTGGTTTCGATAGTCGTTCGGCATTTCCGCAAGGTGCGGGTTAGCACGGTATTGTCTATTGAATAGAGTTTCACCGTTTAGACGGGTTTGCTACGATCATTACTGACCGAAGGTGCTACAGTTAACACAAATTAGAAAACTTCACTTTTGAAATATGTTCATTTGGATGCACTTTATTTACATTGTCAGCAAACATAATATAAGGATAGCCAGATTCACTTCTCAGAATGGCTAATTGCTCCAACAGCTTCCGAGCATTCCCCTTTGCTTTTCTAACCCTTGGATTTTCAACAAGCTCATCATACATTTCATTGATATCCATCTCATCGAGATATTGTCCGTATTCTTTGTAAACTGAATGAGGATAGAACATGTAAAAGTCTTTATCTTCTCTTGCCAGTTCAATAAATTTATCAGGAAGAATTACACCAATAGACAGTGTTTTAACTCGGACATCTTCATCAGCACTTATTTTTTTGGTATCCAGGAAGTCTGTGATGTCTGGATGGAATACACTTAGATAAACTGCTCCTGACCCTTGTCTTTGTCCCATCTGATCTGCATACCTAAAAGCATTATCAAGAAGTTTCATCACGCCTACGACACCTTTTGTTACATTTTCCACATCTTTAATGGCTTCGCCTTTGGCTCTTAATTTATTTAAGTTTAATGCTACACCCCCGCCTAACTTAGACAGCTGCATGGAAATATCGATCGCCCGTGAAATGTCATTCAAACTGTCGCCTACTTCAAGTAAGAAGCAACTGACCATTTCACCCCTTCGCTTACGACCAGCATTAATGAAAGCCGGCGTAGCTGGTTGATACTCTTGTTTCATCATAGTATGCACTTGCTCAACCGCTTTTTTATAATCTCCCCTTGCGAAAAATAAAGTTGCGATTGACACACGATCCTCATATCTTTCAAGAATCTTTGTTTTGTCGTTTGTCTTCAATGCATAGTCATTGTAGAACTTAAAGGCACTCATGAAAGATGGGAATCTGAATTTGTAACTGTAAGCAATTTTAAAAATCGATTTAATCTGTTCAAATGTGTATTCGCTTAAGAATTCTTCTTCGTAATAATCATTTTTAATCAGATAATCCAGTTTCTCTTTTAAGTCATGGAAAAAGACTGTATTTTGATTTATGTAATCAACAAAGTAACTGTGTACGGCCTCTTTATCTTTATCAAATTGAAACTTACCGTCTTTCTGAATCATGATCTCATTATTGAGCTTGATCCACTTTGGTATTGTGTTTGTCAATAAGTTGTACCTCCCGATTAATCTTCTGCAAGTCTTGTTTTGTTCCACTTAGTTCAAACTTTAATAACAATGGTACGTAGAACATTGCTGAAAGCTTGTCCCCAGCTAAGCCATAGTTATCACCCCATGCCTTGTTACCACTCACAGCAACTCCTTTTATTTTATTTTTATTCTTAATAATAAAATGCAAAGTCCTTTCAGGTACTTCCCCAAAGCCTATCGTATATGTAATATGTATGAATTCTTCCTCGACAATTAAATCATCTGTAATTTCAATGATGTCGAAGTTTAGCTCCCTTTGTAATGCTTGAGCAAACCTTTTCACGTTACCTGTCTTGCTTTCATATGTAATAATCAATATTCTTTATATGCTCCGTTAACTAAGCTGTTCGTGGTTGTTTCTGCTTCATTTTCAGTATGATGGAATGCTTCAGATATTTCTAAATTAATATCTCCCATTTCCATGTAACCTTTGGCCATACTTTCATATATGGTGCTCCTCTTTTTCTCAGCAACAGGAACGTAATCATCTAGATTCTTTTCTAATTCAACAAATTGATTCCCCTGTTGGTCAGTTCCAATAATATCTCCTTCAAGTACAGGAAAAGATTGCCCATCAGCTAAATGAATATGAGTATTCTCAGTAGCTATTGTAAAGGTAATAATGTTTTTCTTTTTCACATATGGTTGAGTTGAATCAATACGTTTAGCAGCTCCCATTCCACAACTCCCTTTTCTCTATTTTTTGTTTTTATCTTTTTCGTGTCTTACGTCTAACTTATCCATATCATTGAGAATATGGTCAATAACAACATCATTGAACTTACCATAGACCTTATATCCAATTAATTTGCTTCTGAGATCTCTCCACTTTCTTGCTGCACTCATATAACTTCTCCTTCCTTTAATTATTTTTATAAGTCGCCAAATACTTTTCAATCGCTTCTTGTCCTCTTCTATTAAAGGCATCGAATCCAAAAATGACTTTTTTCCCGCAAAGTTCGTTATAGTTGTAATAACAGCCTTTGTTTTCATTCCACTCTATTAATCCAGTTTGAGATAACGAATAGCCCGATCTCATTTTTAAAGGGAGTGGTTCGCCCAAGAGTTGCACTATACCCAGGTCAACTAAATCTAAAATTCTTTTACTTGGTAAGGATGTCCTCAATACTTCTACTAATTGTTTTTTATTCATGTCTTCTCTCCATTCTTTAAAACTGTGATTTTATAGAGTTATTCTCTTACAATAAATGTCCATCCATTACAACTATGCCTTCTTCTCTGCCTTTTAAATTGTTTGTAATCTCATCTTTAAAGAAGAATCCTTGTTCAAATCCAGTTCTATGAATGTAGGCTTTTACTGCATGATCTAATGAAACTTCATACATTTCTTTGCTAAGATTCTCTTCGTCATCATCAGCAACTTCTTCTGTATACAGCTTCATTGCATCTTCCTTTGTATTTGCCTTGATTAATGCATAATATGGATCGCTTACCTCAAAGAATTTCATCATATTTCGTCAACTCCTAATCTATTTTTGTAAATCTCTTAATCTCTTTACCATCAATAATCACTTTTCCAAAGAACATTTCTTTAGGTCTTGCCCAAAGAACTCCGTCATGGTCTTCATATATAACCAGCTTTTCTTCTGTTTCAGTGTGAATAGCCTCTCCAATAACCTTATACAGACCGCCTTTATAATGTCTAAACTGGAAACCAACTACATCGTATGTATCCTTCAAAGCATCCAACAACTTCTGTGCATCTTGAGCACTTTTTGAACTGCTGTCATATTTGTTGAGATGTAAAACCGCTTCCTGCATTTTCATATTCACTTTGTTCATCCTTCCCGGTTCCTCGAAGTGCATTAATTCTATTCACCATTTCTCTAAGCTCTTCAAGCTTCAATTTTGCATTTTCATATTCCCACTCTGGATAATACAAAGTTTCCAGCTCCAAAATTCTTCTCTTGAGTAGATTGAGGACTTCTGATAATGCCTTATCCATTCCAATTTCCTCAGCAGTTGTGTTTGAATTTATCAGAGCTTCTCGAATACGTTGAGACTGCCTTTGACTTATACTAATGTCTAATCAACTCCTTAAAATCATCCTTATATAAAAATCGGAATTTCCTCTAGCTTAAGTAAAATATTATAGTTCCCATTTGTTAACCCTCGAGATTCAAAATCAGTAACTGAAAAGAATGATTTCCCCGCTCCAATCTCTTGTAATGTTAGAACCAACCTTTCTTTAAGATTATTTAATAAATCAGTGTATTGAATTTTATCAATCTTCCATTGTGGCACATTGACCAAAACCAATTTTCCGTTTTCTTCTCTGACTTCTCCAAAAAAATTCCCCATACGCACTCTATCGTTTGAGAGATACTTATATAATTTTTCTTTGTAAAACACAATATTTGCTTCTCTTTTCATGATCCTCTTCCTTCCACTCACTTTTGATTAAAATAAAACTTTTAACCGGTTATGCGTTTAGCACTCCGCTCCATTCATTGAATTCCTTAATGTCATTTGTAATGTCATCTGCTTTTCTCTTTTTTGCTATTTCTTCTGATTCGACATGACTAATAATTTTTTTAACTTTATCAACTAGTGTCAATCTTATAAAGGGAGAAGGAACATGTAACAAAGGCATTCCATTGCCTGCAGCCAGTGTGCATTTTGTAACAACATCCTTAACCTCCCATTCTAGAATTTCCCACCCTGCCCTCTTTCCTTCATCAGCAATTAATTTAATTTCATATGTACCTCTAGCCGTTGTAATCTTCTTTGTTAATTCCATAACATCACCCTCCATGTATTTAAGTTCATGCGATTGAAGAAAAGAATTCTTTCGCTTTGAATATTCCGAATTTCTTCTTGTTAAATAAATAGTGTGCTCACATACAGAACAATCAACGCAAAAGCTGAATACAGTAAAGACTTACCTGCTTTCTTGAAGATATTCTCGTTTCTTTCTTGATCTGACTGTTTTACACCTTTGACAAATACGTTGAGTAAAACACCAATAACAAATGCATGAGGTAAAGTGACATGAACATTTTGAATATTGTATGTATCAATAAGCAATGGATTTAACACATGATTCAATCCATAATAGACAACTAGTGACATAGTCAATGCTTCAACAAAAATAAGTAACCCAACTACAATCAGAGAACCTGATCCGATAAAGAAACCGTTCCAAATATCTTTTGTATCCTTATTCAAAAAAATCTCTCCTTTAGTCTTTTTTAATTAACCTCTTCCACCAGGATGTTTTACTCACTTCATTTTGTTCTTCAACTTGATGATTCTCTTGTCTGACATGTTTCTGCCATTCCTCTTCAAATTCCGCTTGCTCTTTAATTGCTCTTTCAAGACTTTCTTTGTCTTCAATTGTCTTAATGATCTTATCAGTCTGATATGTCCATTCATTTTTTATGTTGCGCTGCCTGTCTGTTACGACTACGTATTCGTTAAACCCTGGGATATACACTTTCCCTCCGACTTCAATTGGGTCTAAATCAATAATTCCTTCGAAGAAGGCTTTGAACTCAGTTTTTTCCTTTTCAGTAATACCGCAAAGAATATCCAGCCCCCAACTTTTCTTAATTACCTTCCCTTCAAATGTTGCTTTATGCCGTCCCACTTATCCACCTCCTTATATGTAACTTCCTAATGTGTAATCTGAGATAATTCCCTCTTCAATTAAGTAAGACATAATTTCTTGGACTTTATCATGTATGATATGTGGAAATTCAAGTTTTTCTCTTGTATAAGCATTCATGTAGTACTGATAATCATATGGTTGCAAACTTCTTTCATTTAGAACATCAATTTCACCGTTTAGACTGTTTTTATGTATTGTTAAATTAAAAGTAATATTAGGGTGAATTGATTTTATGAAGTACCACTTTGATTTCACGTGATCTGTAAAACCGATGCCTCTCATTTGTTTCTCTTCAAGTATGTGAAACCTCATTTTTCTCCCTCATTGATGATTTTCTTTACGGCTTTTAAAAGCATGTTTAGTGATTTCTTGTCACCCATTTCATCCCGATTGACCTCAATAAAGTGAACTGCTGACATTAATTTATCCTGCATTTCAGTTGCTCCTCTCGATAAAAATTGAATTTTAACCTAATTTCTCCAAGATAATTTTAAGATAATCTTTGAAGTCAATAGCTACAGCTTCTTCACCTTCTACACGTTTCTCATCTCTTACGCCAAAAAACCATCTATCACCTACCCACTGGCTTGCAGTTATATTATTTCTCCCGAACACATCATGGCCTTTGAAAGGATTTGCCTCTTCTATTTTCTCTAACATAGACCTTATGTCTGTGAAATACTTAGAACGTTTTTTAAATGCATAGAAGCCAGATTTTGTGGGGTTTTTCACCACTTCATCTTTAAAGAGGTCATATGCTTCTGTTCCTGCACGAACCCCGAAATACTCAGAATGATAAAACGAAAAACCATCCTTAATTCCGTATGTTGCTTCGAATTCATCAAAGAATTTGTTAGTATCTTCTCTTCGTTTCTTCTCAGTTTTATACCAATCGCTTTCTTGCTTAATCTCGTAAATTGGTGCATCTAATGTTTCCATGCTCTATGCTCCTTTTTTGTTTATCACCTAAAGACATTATTTGTTTTGATTTGTCGTATACTGCGCTTGCCCGGGAAATTATAAATATTTCCTTCTGACTATTTCCCTTCACATTGTTCATATCACTGTAAGAATAACTCCAAGAATGAGTGTACATCCTCCGATTAAGAAAACCGTAAGATAAAATGGTTTGCCTTCTTTAAAGTTCTTATTCTCAACCAAACATGCCATTCCATTGCCTAAGAATATTGAACCGAATAAGATCAGACCCAGTACTAAATATGAAATTTCATCACCTCCATTCTCGATAAAAGGAATATTTTATTTTTACTCTAAAAATAACTGCAAGTATTCCAATGTCTTTTCTAATTTCATGTCTTTACAGTTTTCAATACATTCTGTCTTGATTGCTTCCCCACATTCTTTGTGTACCGGATATTCCTTATAATCTTTGTGGTCAGCTATTCTTATGTAATAAACGATCTCGCCAATGTGATCCTTGCATTTAACACACTCCAATGCATCACCTCGCTTCCTATATTTCTAATATACTCGCATCTCATCAATTAATCAATAACTATTTTATTTTTATTCTAAATATTTTTTAAAAAGTAGGAGAGTTTCCTCCCCTACAGTACAGTAAGGCTGCTGCTAATGGTTTTGAGTTCGTTTATGAAATACACGAACAATTATTGCTGCTATGAAGAATAAGGCAAACAATCCAAAAGCCATTGATCCATTCTTTAAAATTATCCCAAAGATCAACAAAGCGCAACCAGACAAAATAAATAGTATTTTACTTAAGATATTGATCATTTACACTTCTCCATACAATCAAAGAATGCATTTACACCAATAATACCAGCAGAATTTACACAAGCATAGCAAGCAGTCCCTGCTGTTGCTGGAACACCAGCTGTGCATGAAACTCCACATAAAATAGCTAAACCGGTAATTGCCCATTGGCTAATATTTTTATCACCTAAGCAATCTGATACGCATCCAGTCCAACTCTTCTGAGCACTCATCATGTTAGATGAGCTTCCTTTGTCCTCTGAAGTTTGTTTTGTTTCAAAGACCCCAGACTTGTCCTCATCCTTAACACCATTAACCCAATAATTCATTTCATTTTGAGTACTGCTGATTTTCTTCATGTCAACTTCATAGTATTCTTCAATATTCATATCGCTATCAAACGAAACATTAAATGAACTGACTCTGTCTACTTTTTCAGTGTCTACGTATAAATAAGAAACTGAATAAGTCACTGTGCCATCATCATACTTAATAGCTCTAACTGATGCATTATCAAATACCTTTTCGTTTGATTTATGATACTTAATGTCTCCGTCTTCAATTGCTTTTTCTGCCTTGGATAGAAGTTTTTCCTTAGTCTTTTTACTCACATCAATAGTGTGATCTGCAATAAATTCTGCCTCTGATTTTACTTTATCCTTGTCGACATTATCTGTTGAGATTGTGCTCTTTGCATCACTGTTCGGAGGAAATGTTGAAAAGGCCAGGACAAATACGGCAACTAGTGCTAAGATCGTTCGATAAAAATTGTTCATTAAAATATCCCCTTTGTAAAAATATAATTCTCATCTGGCACCAATACTCATCAAACAAACAATCTCATAAATCACCTTCTTTCTTTAATAAATGCTACCAATCATATAAATAATTGTTAAGAAATACTGATGATTTTGAATATTAAGTAACACAGAAGTCCTTATATCAAGGGGATATTGCTCACCTTTATAAACAACTTATGTAATTTTGTAATTCCTTAGATTTAGTAAAAATCTCACCGAATTTTTTGTCTATAGTTTTCCATTGTCTTTCAGATGTTGACGGCAACTCATTTTCAAGATAAATGAACAACTCATCAACTCTGCTACTAAGTTGATCTATATTTTGCACAAGTGTTTCTTTTATTGAATCAGATATGCGCACGGACGTCCTCCCTTATGAAAAGATAATTACCGCCTTGCTGTTGTTATTTTTTATGTATGGAGCATATTTTCGTTCAAGATAATTCCTTGACTTTCCTTCTCCCAGACTCACATTATAAATATCTCTTACTTTATGTACTTCATATGCTTGTTCTTTTGCCTGTTCAGGTGATAACGCCTCAATTATTAAAGACGTATTTTCGTCTTTGTGATCTTTACATCTAACATAGTACCTTTTCAATAAACATCCCTTTATCCTTTCTTTTAATCCTGTTATATTAATCCTCTTTTAGATAAGACTTAAAGAAATCTTCTAGGTTTGCAGCAATTGCACCGACAACTTCTGCATAATGTGTATGGCTCTTCTCTTCGGATCTTAAAAGTTCAACTGCAGACTTAGCAATCGCTTTTATTTTCTCCTCGTCTAATTTTCCGCTTCTTACTTCGTCTTTAATCTTTTCGGCTTTCTCTTTTAAGCTTTCTGGATAGTTCACCGCAGACTCCACCTCTTATATTTTATTTTTACTCTTTAAAAGACAAATTTTATTCAGATTCTTTATTAACGTATGTATGTATTAATTCCTTGAATATTGACTCAAGCACAGTTACAGTAATTGAATTACCGGCTTGTTTATATAATTGTGAGTTACTTATTCCCGCAGCAAAAGCTTTTTCAAAGTCATCGTCATCAAATGCTTGGAGTCTCCAACATTCTAATGGAGTGAGCTTTCTAATTTTGTATTTTGGGTATTCTCCGATTGCTACTCCATGCCGATCAATTGTATTAACAGTAAAAGCCGGTTCACCGTTTTCTTTGAATCGTCTTCCATTCTGTCTTTTCTCTTCTCTTTCTGGCGTTAACACTGCTCTTACTTCATTTTGCTTTTCTGCAATCTTGGGCTCTCTGTGACCACCGCCCATTGTAGTTAATGTCAGTGAAAGTCCTTCTGGCGAGTAAACTCTTTTGATGGCATCGTGACCTTTTAAATCCACGTGTCCCACCATTACCGGTTCCCTTGTTTCTTGCTTTTGCTGTGGTGTGGCTCCCAGCTGCTCAACAAGTTTTTTCGTCTTTTCTTCATTTAAGTAATACTTTTCATCAACAAAATCCTCAAGAATTTCTCTCAACCTCTTTGTAACAGGGGTTTGTATAGGCCATTTAAAATTAAAACTCTTTATATTCAATTCTTGCAATCTCTTTTTAGCTTTACTCAGCACATCGTTTCGCTTTTTATCTAAAAACCATTGTTCATTTTCAACTAAATCTTCCCTAATGCAAATTATGTATATACGTTCCCGATTCTGTGGAACATTGAAAAACTTTGAATTAAGTAGCTCCAGGTCAATTCTATAGCCAATACTGTTCATTGTCTCAATAATTATTCTTAACACTTGTCCATTGCCACTATTAATTAACCCTTTTACATTTTCTAATATCACAAATTTCGGTTTCTTCTCTTCTGCTAACAAAGCTGTTTCAAAAAAGAGCGTTCCTCGTTCATCCTTAGGCTTAGAGGTAGCATTACACTTCGGGCATTTAACTCCCTTTTTATAATCTTCATAAGTAATTAAATGCTCATGCGAACAATTGCTACACTTATATTCCATACCATCACGATCGCCTGCTACTGAAAAAGTGGGACAAGGAAATCCACTTGCCAACAAATCAAAATATGAGATGTTATTTTTCTTAGCTTTACTTATGTCTCCAACATTCAATGTCTCACTTACATTATGAATTGCACAATATGACTTAATAGCATATTTATCAATTTCACTAAAGCCAACCAGTTCATATTCAACCCCAATGTTTCTTAGTGCAGCTTCAAACGCACCGATTCCACTAAAAAGACTCATTACTCGTAGTTTACTCAATAAACAACCTCCATATATTTTATTTTTATTCTAAATAAAATAAAATTGATCTTTTAAACAGTTTCACAAACACTTCACACATTTCAAATATTTAACATGCTAGACTGAAGTTGTAATCACAATCAAAACCTAGGAGGTAATTCTTATGAAAAAGTTTTACAAAGGCTTGATTGTTTCTGCTCTATCGCTTACAACACTAGCTCTCCCTGCATTCACATCACAAGCTTCAGCCCTAACACCTGTCAAATCAGTTGACCAAGTTAAGCAGCTAGGCGATCCGCTCGGTACAGTTGATTACCACATGCTTAGGAATTCTAACGTATCTCTATTAAAAGGTTACACCCGGTGGGAAATTGTTTCTGGAAGCAACCTTATTAGCATTAGTTCCAGTGGTGTTGTATCCTCTCATTCAACATTGGGCACAGCATTGGTTTACGCGTATGACATTAACGACAATTATGTAATTTTTAAAATTACAGTAGAAGCACGTTAGTTACTGAGGAGTGTTAATTCACTCCTTCTCTCAATTTTTTACTCAAATAATTGAATCAAACCTTCTACGATCTCATCACTATTCCATTGTTCTGTATCCCACGAATATGTATGTAATCCTACATCGCTCATTACTTCTCGGTATAACTCTAAGACCGGCTCAATGTCTCGATCATTTATGTATTCATCACCACGTTCAAGTAAACGCTGCTTAATAACTTTCGGATCAGCATGTAAATAAACCACTTTTGCTTTATATCTAATCTTCTCCTCAATCTCCCTTTGCTGATCTTCCGTTAAGATTGAGTAATCCTTGAACTTTCTCGCATAAACCAAATTTGAATATATGTATCGATCAATAATTACATTGTCCTCATCGGCCAGTTTGTTGAAGTGTTCAAACAGCTTCTCATTACCGCTCTTAGCTAATTCAAAGCTGGATCCCTTTATGACCGGATATCCAAGTTCTTTGCTAAGCTTATCTGCCACTGTTGATTTGTAGCAGCAGTCAGTTCCTTCTAAAATTATCATCGTCATTTATCTTCCACCCTTCTCACATTGCTGAAGCCAATTACTCTATATGAGCCATCTGGATACTCAACTTCTAATTGCTCATGTCCTTTATCAACTTGTGCAACAACACCAATTTCTTCTGTGAAACCAGCAATCACCTTCTCTCCCTTTTTAAACATACAATTAACCTCCTTTAGCTGGATTTAATTCATGCTCCTTGAAGAATGTAATATCACCTGTTTCATCACTGACTGCGTAATCATATGTAGCAGAGTGAAGCAACTCAATAATTTTCCCTTCCCGTCCCACATGATGAGGACAAGCACTCTTTGCATTCTCATTTATGATAACTTTTAACCCTTCTGGATAAGACCAAAACTTAGGCAATAAACCGCCTCCTAACTAATAATTGAGATTGTCCCATTTTGCTTGCCAAAATTAATTGCGTCACGCTCGGTTGCTACGAGCAAGTCCACTTTATTTCCAACGATTGCGCCACCAGTATCAATTGCAATTGCTTTGAACGTTTCCCCACCAATGCTTATTTCAACAATTGAATTCAAGGGAATGACACTTGGATCGGTTGCAATAACACGATACCCTTTGTAATAGATTGATTGAGTAACATCAACACCTGTTCTAGTTGTTCCTGTGCATCCTTCTTGGCAGTGTGCAATATAAGCACTCAGCTTAACCTGGATAGATTTCTTTGCGGCCGGTGCCTTGTTTTCTTTTCTTTGTTTGTATATTTTATTTTTACTCTTAAAAACTCTATGCTTTGCCTTTTCACCTCCTCTCATGTGCCTTTTCTTACTTTGCTTAGGTTTAATGAGTTTTGCTGAGATAATCTTCTCTGTATGCTTTTTTAATTGTTGTTCTTTGTTCGTTTGAGCTTTTTTAAATAACCGCAAGACAATATTCTCACTTGATGGGATCCTAATCTGTCTAGGCTTCTTATAAAATGATTCTTTTATTGAGTCTTCATTTCCCTCGGTTTTATGTAAATGTTGCTCATAACTTATGTAAGAAAAAGTGGTTAAGGGAATTAAAATCATCATACCATAAACAGACTTGAAAATGTGTGTTTTAATTTTATTTTTACTCTCAATGGCGATGCATATCACTTCTCCTTCTTTGTTTTCTTTCTATTCGATATTCCTAAATAATCATTTATTCGTTTTTTGGCTATCTCTATGTAATATTCCTTATCAAGATAATCAGGAACTTTTAAATCAATAACGTTATCATTATTGATAAAGCAGCGCGGTGGGGTATTTCCGATTTTTTCAATTCGTTCTTCTGTTTTAACCTTGAAAACACCTTTAGCATCTTCATCATTAGAAGCAAAAACTCTTAAAACTTTTTCAGGCAGCCTTTCTTCTCCATAGAGTGCATACATATATTTGTTTGAAACCTTTGATATCTTTTGAAATTCTCTTAACTGATCACATTCATTGATGGTTTTTTCAACTGGAATGTCTTTTGTAAAATACTCAATCATGGCTTTATTTACAATTGGTAAGTCATAATCCAGGTTGTTTAGTTTTTTAACATAAGCACCTTTAGATTTATACTTTTGGTCTTTATCAATGATTATATAGTTGTTTACATCCTTCTGATAAATCTTCTCATAAACATCCCACTCTAAATCTAGTCGTGTTCTGGTTTCCCACTCCTTTGCGACTTCCTTAATTAAATCAATATCAGATTCCTTTTCAACTTTCATAAACAACCCATCAGTATTTGACTGAATCAGTTTACAATACGGTTCAATTTTCTCGATCAAATCTAATAACAGCAGCTGCCCGGCTAAACATACGTTATTTGCCATTAACGGGTCGTATAGTGGATTATACTGATCTTTCATTGCTCCATACGTTGAGTTTAAAACAATCTTGTAGGGAGCCTGCTTAGGATCTTTTTTGCGTTTAAGTTCTAACCGTGTATCTCTGATTTCAGTATATTTCAAAGGGTTTTTCACGTTTCGACTTATGTAATCATATTCAATCATGATTGAAGGGTATAGAGATGCAACATCACAACATAAAATTATCCCCTCATCTTTATACTTTGGTATTGCGCCATGTAAACCTCCCCAGGCAAAAATATGAGGTACACCTGCAACATCCACCTTTAAATTTTTTTTATAATCTAGATTTTCAGGATTTCTATACCAATCAACAATGTGTTTATATTTTTTAATTTTTAATGTATTAGGAAATCTAAGTTCAAACTCATCTCCCCTGTTTCCTTGCTTTTCAGCCCCCAAGATAAATGCAGATAATTGGGCTTTTGTCTTTGTAAACATAGACATTTCCAAATCAAAGGCTTCAATTAGGGCCAATTGGCTTTCGAATTCCTCTTTTTTATTATCAAACACTTCAATTGTTTGTTTCACATCGTGAATACAGTACTCAACTACTTCCTTAATTTCTTTTTCTGTTAATGCTCTTGAGATATCAAATGGTACTGATGACTCTTTAATCCTTGAACCCATAAAGCCTTCTAGCTGCTTTAAGCTATGGAAACCGGTTGTTATGTCAAAGTTATTCAGTGGGATTTTATAACCTTTTCCAACAACATTAAATCCCTTTACATTATCATTAATGATTCTCGAACTAATGAAATATGGGTTCATTCCCAATAAAATTCCCTTTAGAATGTATTGGTCATACATTCTAGAGTTGTAACCAATCCAAATATCATCTTTAAACATCTTATAGAATCGTTTCAGTTCATCAACATCATCTACAATAACCTTACCCTTTTTAGTATCGTAATCGATCAGCACAACCATCCAGTTATGTTTAAAAACTTCAAAGTCATAGAATATCTTCCTCATCATTACCCCCTAAGAAAATAGGTTATCAAACAAATCAGTCTTATCCTTTTTCTTAAATTTATTTGATGATTTATTTAAAAAATCCTTATAAAACTTGCATGTTTTTCGGTGACCACATAAGACACTACAATAAAAGGAATTGTATTTATCTATTTTCACTGGTTCCCATTGGGTTTCATTTTCGCGGTCTTTATTTTCAATCTTTTTAACAGTATCAGTAATATATTCTTTCAGTTCATTAATTTTCTCTTCAGTAACTTCGTATTCAACTAAACAATCTTCAAGCCAATACTTATTTTTAATCTCTTCAGGTAAGCAGTCTATGCTATTTTCTTTTACTGCGTTATCTAACAACAGGTCAATTTCGAAATCATCATATTCCAGAGTGCGCATCTCTTTTTCTAGCTGCATTCGTATTTCCTTTACCCACTTACCCCTGTTACACATTTTCTTTTTCACTTTGGTTTTTCCTTGGGTACATACATAAACGTATTTCACCATGAACCATAGGATTTTATCTACTTTTAAGTCAGTTGTTTGCTCCAACGCAAGCTTGTACATCAATAACTGTCTTCCTGCTTCATTTAATTTCTTGCCGGCAAACTTACTTGATGTCTTCCAGTCATAAATACTAACGTACGGTTTTCCTTTTTCACTGGGCAGGATTGCATCTACATATCCTTGAAGATATATTCCATCTGATATTTCAAATACAAGCAGCTTCTCTAAAACCATTTTGCTGTCAATTTTATTAAAATTGTTTAGGAAATGACCAATGTCTGCTTTCCAGCTGTCCCCGATTGAGTCACTCGGAAAGTTGACTCCATTCAGCTCTAATTCAATTAATCTATTTTCAAATCCCTTTTTAAATTCTCCAATGTTTAATTCATTTTTATAAATCTGTTCAATCCCGTTATGTAATTCAGAACCCATAAGGGTATAAATATTATCTATGCCTTTCTTTTTCAAAACGTATGTATTGTAGTATTCATATTCACAGTTATTAAAGGTTCCGAGCTTTGAAAAGGAATAAATGTTTTTCCCTTGTTGTCTCAATTCATTTAATTTTTCTTTCAATCAATCATCTCCTTTTCATATCCAAACTGTACAGTCTCTAATTAGACGGTGTAGAGTGTTTTTATCAAGGTCTGCTGGTGCCATTTTTGATCCCTTAGGCAGATACTTGTTTTCACGATCAAATATGTACCCAACTTCATTTTCAAAGAAATTTTCAAACTTTAGGCTGTTGGCAATTTCTACGCTATGTTCTTCACCTAATCCTTCATCCATCATGACTAATGACTTTTTCGGAAACATTGATTTTATGTGATTTGCTTGAATTTCGCTTAAAAAGCTACCGCCTAAAGAAACTCCAACATTCAATCCCTTACTTGCTAAGGACATTGAATGTTTTTCCGATTCCCCGATCATAACAATGCTCTTTTCTCTAATTGAACCGTAATTTTCAACAAACCCGTATAGCGTTTTGGACTTGGGAAATGAAATAATAGGCAACCATTTTGTTTCTTCATCATTAACTTCCTTCTTATTAAGGCGCCCCATTACACCACACAATTCACCACTAAGAGATTTCCATGGAACCGTTATTCTTCCGGAAACACTATCGTAACCAACCTGGAACAAAGATTGGGTTATAGGTAATATTCCATCCTCATAAAACAACTTATTTGGAACAGATACAAATTGATCTAAAATGTCATCGGAATATGTTTCTAGATCCAAATCCAATGGATTACTTAGTTTTCTTATCTTCTTATAAAAACCTCCGAATGGTAACTCAGGTGGTTTATATTCTTCTTCACTTTTATAATCAACTATTTCAGATATCCTTTTGATTGTTTTTGGAAAAGATAAACCCAATTTATTTTGAACAAGTGTTATCAAGTCACCTTTTAAGTTGGTTGAAAAACAGGTTGCACCTAAAGTGGTTTTATTTACTTTTACTGATGTCGGATTTCTTCCTTTTTTTCTTGCACATCTATACTCATTTCCGCGTTCATCAACGTTGTAAAACCCCGTCTTTTCTAAAATAAGTTCTATGTAATCTGGCTTTTCAATAATGTGATTCTTAAGATCATATACGTCCATGATTTCACCGTCCCTTGGTAATCATGTCCGCTCTGTAGTTCTCTGATGTTTAGGAGTACAATAACCGAGCTCAATCCATTTATTCCATGCACCGTCAAATTGGTATAGCAACACTGTATCGCCTTCGTCATTCCGTGTCTTATTCAAAAAGAATAATCTATACTTCTTATTTGGGTCTAACTGAATTTCTTCTTTAATGTTAGTAAATTTTCCCGACGAGTCTTTTTTGAATCTATAGGGTTTAACATCGAATTTTCCTCCTGGGAATTCATCTTCCCATAAAGGTCTTGTTAGAACTAACTCGGAAACAATCTCCTTAACTGCTTTGGCATTTGATAAACAAGACGCTGTTAGATATCTTGTATTCTCCATATAAATGGCTAATTGCATTGTAATGATGATACAAATATCCTCTTTTTCCGCAACTTGTAATAACTGTTTTGAAGCTTCAATTAGCTCACCTGTTACATTAGTTGAAGCAGCATCTTCAGCTTTAAATGTATCGTAAAGCATATAACCGAAGCCTTGTTTTGCCATTCTTCTCATTATTCTCTTTACATCATTAATGCTGTAATCATATATCTTGGCAAATTTGATACGCCCCTTGTAATGCTTCTCATAATATTCAATTGCCTTTTGTAACATTTCCTTTTGCTCATGCTTCAGGTTGCCCATTTTTTGTTTCTTTCTTGGTAAACCATAATAACCAAGTTTATGACTTAAAATTGTTGCCATAAAAATATGTTGCCAAGCCCTTTTATTCATTTCATTGGCGATAATTGTTACCTTTTCACCCTGATCCAAAATTGACATGATATAAGAAGAAACACAAAAACTTGTTTTCCCTGTCCCACTAAATCCAGCAAAAATTTGAACATTAGATTTATGAAGTCCAAGCGTGTGATAATTCAATAATGGACATGCAGCTGAATAGCTTAATCCCATTTCTTCCCCGTTTTCAATTGATTCGACAAACTCTTCATTCAAATCCAGATCTTCAATTTTAACTCCTGAACCTCGACCTAGAAAAACATTATCTAATTGAAATTCAAAGTAACTGTACAATTGCTGACTCGTCATTTTTTTGAATTTATCAAGCTCGTTCGAAACATTGAATCCCTTATCATGAAGCTTTAGTATCATGTTAAATTTAATCAGTTCATCATAGTATGTCTCAACGTTTTCATCGTTTAGTACGTGCTTGAGTTCATCAATGGTTTTCATTCCACCTCGCCGAATAAAACCATTTTTTAATGTTTCTTTACCTTCTATGTAGCTGAAAACACTTGCATCATCAAAGCTCTTATAATTCATGTTGCTCAGTTCTAAACCTAGAGAGTAATAAAATTTCCCGTCTTCTGTTAGAAAATCTCTATCCGCCCTCACGTGGTCTTTATAATCCTCATACAAATCAGGGTTTTTCCATAAACAAAATATAAAGCTTCCTTCAATTTGTCCCCTGTTTTCAACTAATTCCTTTGGATAAGAATCTAAGTTGTTCAATACTCGTCCTCCCCATCCAGAAACTCTGTTATATTTTTTGGTGAATTGTTTTGTTTTAAAGATGTGGAAGCAACGATATTAGTTTGATTTACAATTGCAATATCAAGATGATGATTTTTTTCAATCATTCTCTGATTTTGCTCGTGTAGCCATTCCTTATAAACATCATTGATGTTACTTTCAACAATCTTAAAAATATAGCTAATCATTCCATACTCATTGTAAAACTCTTTATTTGTTAACCAATATTGAATTGTTTGTTGGTTCTTCTCAAAGCAAATTTGTATCACTTCATAATCATAAAAACTTTTTAGTTCGGCTATCTTTTTTAGAAAAATTGGAGAAATGACTTGACCCTCGCTATAATTCAAGACATCTTTCGCTATGTAATTTAAGAGGTTTTTTCGTTTCACCTTATCCTTGATATAGTTTTCATATTCATCCTTAGAACAGTAGTATTTATTTTTCCCCTTATCGTCAGAAACCCTGAAAAAAGTATCGACAGTTCCATTAGCTTTACATATTTGACATACACATCTTCTGGCCAAGAATACCCTCTCCTATTGATAAGGGGGAGACTCTCCCCCTCTTTTCCTTCAATTAGATAATGCTTCGACTATCTTTTCGAATGCTGTAGTTGGTACAATGTCTACCCCTTTAAAATCTTTCATATTAAATTGATCCATAATTTTCTTCATTTCCCCCTTAGCTTCGTCAGTTGCATTAGGGAATAGTGTCTTAATCTCTTCTGCCAATCTCTCATTCTCTTCTTTATCAATAAAAGATGAGTTGTTAACTTCGTTGTGAATTTGAATTTCTTTAATTTGCTCTTGTTCTTTTCTTTCTTCTTCAATGTTATTTGTGTTATTTTTTTGTTTATCAAAAGCCACATGGATAGCTTGTTCAATTGCTTTAATAAATTCATTCGGATCTAATGGAATTGATGGTGTGATATCTGAGAATCTTGACTTTGAATCAATATTAAAGTTATCATCTCTAAAAGTGATGATTCTTGATTCATCAACAACTGTTCCCACTGTTTTGTCAGGCCCAATTTTTTGTTTTACTGTTTTCTTTTCAATTGACCGATTAATAGATGCTACTCCCAAGACGTGGAGCTTGGTTTTAATCGCATTGAAGTATTTATGTGTCATATTGGTTGTCAGCATGTCATATTCCAAACCAGTAACTACGTCTGTCATTGTTCTTTTCTTCGTATGACCTAAAATAAACATGCTAATACCGACCTTTTTAAGTTTCCACATCTTTTCAAGAATTAACTCAATTACCTTGTCTTCTCCTGCCTGGAAACCACCGAATGCTGCTTTAATGGTATTCACTCTTTTTTCAGGATTTGCTTTATTGTGTAGTCTAATAACTTCTGGTTCTGTAATTTTAATCAACTCATCAAATGTGTCATATACTAAAACCTTTAAGTCAGCATAATCTGTTGTTCTGTTTTTAATAATATCTTTAGTAATTTCATCAAAGGTTGTCCAATCAGGAACATCTTCATAAGAGGCATTGGGGATGGCATCAATACCATCCTCTTTACCAATATTCAAGATTATATACCCGTCTTCTCCGACTAATTTTTCGCAAACTTCTTTAGCTAGAGTTGTTTTACCGATCCCCGATTCACCAATAATTCCAGTGTTATAATCGAGAGGATTAACTTTAATTTTATTCTTTTTACCAAATTTTCTTGCCATATGGATAAACATCTCCTTATTGTTTTTAAATAAATGTTAGTTAGGTCTTTTCAAATCAAGCAAATAACTCATCAAATGCATTATCTTTTTCTTCTTCAGTCACTTTAGGTTCTTCTTTTTCTACGGGTGGTGTAGAATTTTGAATCTGTTGTGGAATATATGTAAGATCTTCAATTTCATATGTAGATGTTGCGGCACCTTCTGTAAAATCATTAGAATCATTAATCTTTTTTAAAATAGGTTTTAAAAGTCTATTTTCTTCACGATTTTCGCCCAATAACCCTCCTTTAGGTTTAAAGTCATCCAGTGTGTTTAAACCTAAAGCAATCATTTCCTTTTGACTTTCCGTGAGTTCCTCTTCGGTAAACTCAATCTCATCAGCACCCCTGAAAATATTCACAACCCATTGAAGGTGAAATACTTCATCATTTTCAACTTTAAAGAAGTTTTTCAAGAGATCTAACCGTTTCATATGTAATTCATTTTCAAAGTCCAATTTTTGTGCATTGATGACTAATTGCTGAGGAAAAAATCGATCTTTTTTTGCCTGATTATCATAGCTAAGTACGTACGCATCAACAAAGTACCTTTTTTCTTCCTCAAATGACGATTCATCTAAAGATTCACTTGTGAAAAATACATCCATGGTGGCTCTTAGTTGAGATGGTGTATCACTACTTACAATTTCAATGGTTTTGATTTTGAACTTTCTAAAATTCCGTCCATTCCATGAATTGTATTCAATATTGCCTGTGATTTTAAATTTATTGTCTTTATGCTTTTCGAGGTTTTGGGACAAGTACTGAATAGCATCATATTCATGAATGAATTCTGCACCGTTTACGTTTAATTGTTTATATTCTCCCTTGAGAGTAGATAAAGTTTTATTTTCTTCTTCAGTAAGAGAGCCTTTCATTTCCAACCCTCTAATTTTAAATTTCAATTCATTTAATTTGGCTCTTGTTGACTCATCGTTTAAGTTAATTAGGATCTTAGAAAAATCAGCAACCATGTTTACTGTTTCTTCTTTCAACCGATCTTCCCATGGAATTTCGAGTCTTGATCCTTTTTCATTTTCTGTACCCTTGCTAAATGAAAACACTTTATTTTGTTTACTTTTTGAGTAACCACCTTCAATCTCAACAAAAACACTGTTTGTTTTTGACTCTTGAACTGCGAAGCTTAACCGTTCCTTAACCCATCCGCTGTCATATTCCTTAATTTCATGGAATTTCTCTTTATTTTTTGAAATAAATAGGTTGCCAATAAATTCAAATGTATTATAAAGTTTGCTCAATATAACGCCTCCGTTAATTTTATATTTTATTTTTACTCTTAAAATGCCTATAATGAGACTTGCTACTAAACTTACAATCCCTAATACCAAGTAGCTTGTTTAATTCTATGTATCTCTTTTTTGGAAAGTCCCAAGGTTCAGGATCACCTTTTACATTTTCAATCCTTATTACTGTTCCATGCCGGATTGTGATCTTTAAGTTTCCATATGAATATGTTTTAGAAAAAAGACCTCTTTTAATTCCTCTTGGTTTAAATTCCTTAACCAACATTACATTCCTGGTTAATTTTCTTCTTGCTTGGTCTTCGTCAATGTTGTAATTCCTTTTTACATCATTTTTGTAGGTATGCAAGGCTTCGGCAGATACTTTCAGTATCTTTAATTCCTTTTTCATCTCTTTCCTCCTTTCTCTCTTTGGGATAACTTAATCTTACATCATTAAAACGGCATGGTCAATAACTATTTTATTTTTATTCTGAAAAGTTTTAATGAGTTTCTTTACAATTGGGGTACAGACTGCATCTGAAGAATGATTTTCTTGTTTCCACCCCCAACAGCGTAATTTTATAAAATCATATCGAGAGTTAAGAAGCACCTTTACTTAGGCGCTTCTGTATAACAAACTATCCTATACCCGAAATTCAGCTGCGTATCTCTTATCTGATCCTTCATTACCGTAATCAGAAACTTTTGCAAAGTCCGTTGTGAAAGTTTCATCTGGGTACTCACGGATCATTTTTCTACATAGGTTAGACAGAGCTTCTTGCTTCGTTCTGCCATATTCATATACCAACACATTAAACACCCCTTAACATTATTATGAGAGAACCTTTTCCTTCTCATCCTTAATGTACCCACTTAACGATATGACAAATCAAAACGAGTGAAAATTCTAAAATTAAACAACTTCACTCCATGACCACATGTTCATTGTTTGCAGCGTAAAACCGTCAGGAAGCTTTTTCATTTTTACATTTACATTATATCTTTTCCCAGTGGTCTTATGAATTACAGCAAGTTCTTCACCATCATAGAACCGCACAATTGCTTCATTAAATTCAATTGGCTGATCAACCACGTAACCTTCTTTGAGCGCTTTGATATACAGATAAGGATCTGTTTTATAAAGCTCATATAGTCTATTGCCAAAGTCTTCGTGTTTATCTCTAAGCAGATTAAAATTAATTAGGGATATGTACAGTTTTTCCGATATGTTTAGCTTGTTCTTGAAATACCGGATTGCTTCATCTTGTTCTTTACTTAAAATATTGGCCATATATCCATCTCCCAATCTTGTTAAAACTACAATTTTATTTAGACTACAACATCTCCTTCTGCTGTCTTCAGCGTTCCACTATCATATGTGTTATGAATTAACGTTGTATTCTTTGCTTTATCTGTGCAATAAGGGTGAGATAATAGCTTACCTCCAATTCCCCGCGCATCATTTCTTACAAGCCGTACTTTGTCCGTATTCTCCAAATACACTCCATATCCCTGGTCTGTTGAACGATTAAACATGATCTCATTATTGTTTAACATGTGTTCTGAACCACCTGTCAGGTGGATAGCAATCAATGACTTACAGAAATAAATCTGATTCTCACTGATCTGACAGCTGTATTTCTCGGATGTACCTTTGATTGCAACATTTCTTGGATTATGAATTTCATTTCTGTTGAAATACACTTCAGAATCCTTATCCCAAAAGATGCCGTATCCACTTCCGCTTAAGAATAGGTCATTCAACATTAAACGAACTGATTGAGACCTCTCACAATAAATTCCCCCGTGCACATTTGCAAATTCATTAATTGCAAAGCTTACACGGTTCGAATCCATGATTTTAATGGCATAAGCAGATGTGGTATTTCCCCCTTTATTATTTGTAACTCTCACATCTTTTGAGTTTCGCACTTGAACTTGTATACAATCGCTGTTTTCAATATGATTATTCGAAATAAAAACATCTTCAGCTTCATGTGTTGCAATCGGACAAGCCGCGATGTTTTCAAGTATATTGTTCGTTACATCAATCCCTTTACCTCTTACACATATGCCTATTTCAAACCCTCTTACAGTGTTACCGCTGATTTGTACTCTATTTCCTGACTCCGTGCTTGAAACACCCACCGAGTCAATTCCATATTTCTTGGATTTTCCCTTATTAATAATCTTGTTGTCCTTAACACTGACATCAGTGCTGTATCCATAAGAGATAACATTGTCACTAAAGTTTCCTTCTAAGTTTACTTCACCGCTTGTGTGAGCTGTAACGGATCCACGCCCATTATTTTTAAACCGGCAGTTTCGTACAGTTAATTTGTATGGGTGATCATACTTAATTCCGTTTTCTCCAAAACCCTCTAAATCAATTCCTAATTGTGGCCCAATGGTATCTCCCCCAGCTTCCTCTATATCACAGTCGTCTACAAGAAGACCTTCACAACCATTGGTAGCCAGATTATTTCTTCTCCCTCTTAAAAGAGTACACTTTCGAACGGTTACATTCTTTGAAGGCGTATACGCTCCTGAAGTGTTCATCATCCCATCGGCTGCTATCCAAATGTTATCTCCAATACAGTCAGAGACTTGCACATTTTCAATTAACACATTACTGCTGCCATGAATATGAATTCCGTATCCCCATTCATGTGTCCTTTTAATTGAAGTTACTTTTGAATAATCATGCTCGTATCGATCCCCTATAATTTGACCGCCACGAATCGTTACATTGCTCGCTTGGCCAATATAAAAACAGGAGTAGCCTTGAGAATCATTAGGCAACACTTTAAAAACAGCCTCTGGATGAAGTATTAACTCAATATTCGAAGGAACATTAATACCTCCACCGAATTCAGGCAACCGCCTTGACATATTCACAGCATCAATTAGATAGGTACCTTTTGGAATATGTACTTTATAGAATGATTTTGAGCTTGCATACTCTAAAGCTCGGTTTATTCCTTCTGTTGTTTCAATTGCATTTGACCCTTTATCATCAATTCCCCAATCCAGAGCATCAACAAAATAGTATAAGGACTGCTCCATGTTCATGTTGTCAAACCGTTCCCTTCTACATTTTCACTGAGAAACCGTGAAAGAGTGTCAATGAAATTATAAAAGGTCTCATTTCTTGTTCCTGAGCGCCCTTTGAGAGAAAAGGTGTTAAACATTGATTTTCGCAGTCCAGTACTTAACTCAAGTTGAATGCTCTTTCCTGTTTTATTTTTATTGGCCACGTTATTTGGACTGCTACCGGATAACCTCGTCCCCTCATCAAGAAGCTCTGCAGAGTAACCGGCATTATTTAATGTGTTTGTTATCGCTTCAGCTTTCTCCCGATCTGTGCCGCCAACTAAAACATGTTGATCATTACTTGCGTACCCGTGAAGTGAAAGTGTGAACTCATGTTCCTTCAACATTTCAAGTGCTTGTGGTTCATCAAAATTCGTACTGGTTAAGTGTAAATCAAATGCTCCTGGTGTCTTTAAAGCTTCAAAAAGATATGTAGAGTATGCTTCGCTTAATTCCTTTGCAAGCTCACTTGTTCCCCCTTCTATGCCACCTCCATGGGGAGCAAGAATTAATACATCGGTGTCTTTCTCTTTTGAGAATACACTGAAATTGAACGGGGATTCATTAGCTTTAAGCTCTTCAAAGTTCCGATACTTGTCCGCTGCTAAAATACTCACTGGATTCAGGAATGAAACCAGAGCAGTCACCAAGACTGGAAAAGTCTTCTTAACTGTGCTATACTTTAATAGCTTCGCTTCAGGGTGAAGTGTGCAGATTAGAGTGTACCGTCCAAAGTCTCTCTTTTCTGCTCCTTTAGTCTTTTTTAACAGTTCCTCTATTCTGTTTTTAATCCTCAACAATTAACAACCACTCCTTTTTATTTTTGTTTTATTCTTAAAACTCAAATCACATAGATAACTCACATGTTATCACCCCCTTAAATAAAATATCGTTTTTATTTAGACTCCAAAAGCTCTGGATTTTGATAGACTGTTCCGAGAAATTCAGAATCTGCCCCGCAATCGCCAAGAGACTCATAATGACCGTTAGTATATTCTCCGTAAAATGCGGCTAAATCATTGTCGTAAACAACCTTAAATATTCTCCCCAAAGCGTCTTTTCGAATGTCTCCCTCCCAAATCTCCTGCCCGGCCTCACTTTTGTCCTTTAATCCGGTGTATTGCCCGACTGTTTCTGATCTCACACTGTAAGCAAATGGAACCCCAGCTTTATTAGAGATATAAGAACCAGGATCAATACCCATGCTTTTGATTCTTTGCTTAATGATTGATAGGTTGCCGTAATACCATTCTCCATTAATGCTCATTCCTCGAAACTTAATTTCTCTCATTCTTCCGCCTCCATTTTTAATCTATTTTCATCCTTATAAATCTCTGTTTTATCAAATTTCTTTCTTAGAAATTCATATTTCTTGAGCGTACGTTCATTCTGATCTTCTTCCTTTAACTCTTCCATTACCTTACGGATTAACGGTCTCCAAACGATCAAGTACTTTAGAATAAAAGAACATGGTATTCCAATGCTTACAACAAACATTCCAATTCTTCGTGTTATTATCCTCTGATTGTCTATGGCAGTTAAACCACCAAATAGAAAATATACGAACAAGTTCATACCTACTAACGCTAAAGCTCCAAGGAAAAGTTCTCTTCTTAATATCCGTGCATCTCTCAATAAATTCAGAAACATCACCCTAATACACTTATTTTATTTTTATCCAATAAATCAATTATGTAAGTCTCATACATGTCATCCCAATAAGGATCTGTTCTTGCTATGTATTTCTTTGCTCTTCCATTCTCCTTAATCTTAAAGGTTTGCCCCTTTTGAATATCAGTGAACTTCTTCTTTGTCCATATCCCTCTAATTAACACATCCACTTCTTTAACCTCAACTGTTTGCTGCTTCATCACATTCCTCCTTTTTGATTTTCGTGTATCAAGCCTGTACAATATTCAAAAACCCTAAAGGATGATGAACATGTGTGGCAGGTTCACTTTATTTTCTGAGTTTGACGACATCATCGAACAGTTCAATATAGACCAATTTTTGTCTGAAGACGAATACAACCCAAGCTATAATGTCGCTCCATCACAAAACATCCTGACAATCATTAATGATGGATCAAATAATCGTCTGGGCAAACTTAGATGGGGTCTTATACCTCCTTGGGCTAAGGATGAAAAGATCGGGTATAAAATGATTAATGCTCGTGCTGAAACATTGGCCGAGAAACCCAGCTTTCGAAAGCCACTCGTAAGCAAACGTTGTATCATCCCAGCTGACAGTTTTTATGAATGGAAGCGTCTTGATCCAAAGACTAAGATTCCTATGCGTATTAAGCTCAAATCCTCCAATCTCTTTGCTTTTGCCGGCTTATATGAAAAGTGGAACACGTCAGAAGGAAATCCGCTGTATACTTGCACAATCATCACAACAAAGCCTAATGAGCTTATGGAAGACATTCATGATCGGATGCCAGTTATCCTTACAGATGAGAATGAAAAGGAATGGCTAAATCCTAAAAACACTGACCCTGATTATCTTCAGAGCTTACTGTTGCCGTACAACTCTAATGACATGGAAGCTTATCAAGTTTCATCCTTAGTTAACTCACCTAAAAACAACTCACCGGAGCTCATTGAATCCCATTAAGTACCACAGTCATTTTGCTTTATATATCACCTTCGCTTAGCTATTATGTTCTAAGTAGGAGGTGATATATTGTTTGTATCGCCAATGTTATTGCATTCAATCAAAGAGCCATTTGATGACGATGGTTATATTACCGAGCTGAAGTTTGATGGAATTAGACTGATCCTCTCCAAGTTTAATGATCAGATAAAGCTTTACACTCGTCACAACAATGAAGTAACAAGCAAGTTCCCAGAACTGTTGGATCTCGATATCCCCAACGGAACTGTTATAGATGGTGAAATCATTGTTGCTACCCCAGGAGGCGCTCCAGATTTCGAAGCCGTGATGGAACGCTTTATGTCTAAGAAATCAGCCCATAAGGTGGTTTACTGTGTATTCGATGTAATTTATATTGATGGGCATTCAATCGCTAATAAGCCGCTCACTGAACGTAAAAACGTCCTTTTAGACCTTAAGCTTGATCATAATAATGTCTTTGTTATTGAAGGCCTGCAAGGAAACGGATTAGCTTACTTTAATCTAGCCAAAGAAAAGAATCTTGAAGGAATCGTACTAAAGAAAGCTAACTCCCCTTATGAAATCAATAAACGTTCCCATAGCTGGCTGAAAGTGATTAACTATGATTACACAGATGTGCTTATCACAGGCTACACCAAAGAGGATATAAAGTTTCTTCTGTCTTATCCTGATGGTACTGCAGCTGGATTTATGGAATTCATGCCGAACGCAGAACGAAGTAAGTTCCACTCTATGAAACATGTAAAGTCTGAATCTGATGAATATGTATTTATAGAACCGATCTTATGTAAGGTTAAGCACAGATTTAAGACTAAGCATGGTAAACTACGCATACCTTCCTTTGAATCCTGGAGAGTCTAATCTCTCCGTTACATAATTCCTTAGTGACTCGCCATTACACACCAAATAAAAATTTAGTACATGTTGCTATTAGTTAGATCTGATAAAAGCACTATCTGCAAACGATTGATAATATGAATTGCATTACACCGGTGACAATTTACCTCAAACTGGAGACCCGGCTCATACATCACTGTATGACCACATTTTTTACAGCTAAAAATATCCTCAGTAGTTACCTCAAAAATTATTATCACCTCTCTATAAAATAACTATTTTATTTTGATTCTAATATGATCACCAAATATCATAGCCCACAAAATCATTTAAAATATTGGACATTTCCTCTTCCTCTTCTTCTGTTAATCCGTATTCAGCAAGCCTGCTTAAATAATCTTCTCGTTCGTTCTTGATCAATTCTTTTCCTCCTTTAATTCCACATTAATATTTAACACGTTTGCAATCCGTTTACCCACCTCATCGGAAACTGTTTGTGACACCCTTTCTTTAAATCCATACAGCAGTCGATCTCCATTTCTAAACCCTTCTTCAATAAGTGATTCAATCTTTTCTCCCGCAAATCTATCCAGTTTTCCTGACTCTGACATCTTCTGAACTTCATTAGAAACCGCTATACTAATCATTTCTTGTACGTCTTGCCTTGAAATACCTAATTCATTATGTATGTAGTTTTTGACTTCTTTGTATACACTATTTTTATTTTCAAAGGTCTTCTCTTTATCTAGAGGGACGAGAACGTAATAATGTCCATGATAAAAGCCGCTATATAATTCTCCCTCATCTTCGTATGTATCAACATCTACTCCATCATCGCCGGCTTTGCGGACAATTCGGACAATGCCATTCGACTCTCCTTTATAAACATGAATAACCTTTTCGCCCGCTTCCGCCTTGCGATCAACCATTTCATAACGCATTCCATTAATGTGGATGATGTCGGTCGGTTCGAGTACCCGGTATTCTGAGAGATGGATAAGTCCGTAAGTATTATTAACGGATGATGCGTCGTCGCAATACACGGCTCCATCCGCTGTGTGGTAAGTACGGTCTACCGTAAAAATATCGCCGATTTCGTACCATTCTTCGAAATCCACTTTTTCAACGATTATGATATTCTCCCCAACCTCCGCCTTCCGATCGACCTCAATGTATTCCCGCTTGGTGCCACCTAGTTTTTCATCAACCAATACGTGAATCTTTGTATTTGTGTTCGCCTTAGTTTCTGCCATTTACTCCACCTCTATATTTTTTATGTTTTTTCAATTCTTTTTTGATTTTCGTATTGCTTTTCACTCTTTTATTAATAGATGCGTGTCATACACATGCCATCTAAGAGAGATAGGACATTTTTGTCTCAGGAGGCGAAAGGCAATGAAAATTCTTATGGATCTTTTCACAAATTGGATTTTTGAAAAAGTCATGGATTACATGCTAGCTGCTATAATTTGGTTTGTATTCAAGTCAAAGCAGAATGAGTATCCCGATGACTTTGAGGAAAGAAGGCGTTATAGAGATTAACACCCCTTCTGCGATCGTTATCGGATTTTTATAATTTCGATAACGATCCATCCTTATATGTTTAGTTGAAAACTATCTTTTATTTAGACTTGTTCAGCTCTCTCCAACATTTCTAAAAAGGATTGTGCCTCTTTTAGTTTGGTACTGTAGTCTTCAATCTCTTTCTTTGTATTGGCCAATTTATCAAAACCCACTTGCCATTCATCGTTATGAATTCTGATGAAAGATTTAATCTTAATACCATCAAACCAAACATCTAATACCAGTCTGTTGCCTGAAGTGTTATCAATTTTGCTAAAGGCAACTTCTTTATTGGAACCCGCGTAAAGTACCTTTTTAATTGGCTCATTGCTAAAGTATTCTGTTTCCTTGGTTACTATATAAGTGTTCATTTTGCTGCCTCCCATTGTTTAAAATCACGATTTTAATTTAACTTTAATGTGTATCATCTTGAGAAAATCCCCTTTAATTGGTAAACTCATACCAAACTTACATACGAGTGGGTGATCCCTTGAATAAAACAATCGGTATTACTGGATTAATCATCAGTATTGTGGCGCAATCATTTTCGGCCGATGATTCGTTATCCCACAAGATCGCTACGGGTTTATTATTTTTATCAATAGCAATTTATAATTTTGACCATGCTAAAGATTATTCTAAAGCATCCCTTGTCGTAATATGCCTTTCCTTTTTCATACTTGCCTTGGGTATTCATAAGCTTCTTTCCTTTTCCAGTGACCTATTTGACAATGTGAATATAAATTTCGGAGCAATATTCATCCTTCAAATCACAATAATAATTGGATCTGTTGCAATAGCTATCAGTATAATGAAATTTATCTGTGATCGTCTAAAAAAGAAACCTAACGGTAAAGAGTGTTAATCCCTCTTTGCCCTTTTTTATGCTAAACGCTTCTTCCTGTGCAATCTTTTATGTATGAAATCAAAGGCAATATCAACCTTTGCCTGTTCCTTCTCCTCAGCTACTCGTTCCGTAACAACAATCAGTTGTCCATTTTCCTGGTGTTCAATGCTATGGACTGAATATCCTTTAGCAGCGTAATATTCACCAATAATCTCATCAACGTGGTTGCTAAGCAGATTCCTCTTGATCACCCTTGTAACCTCCACTTATTTTATTTTTATTCTTCAAATATCTATATGTATTCCATCCGCAGCCGTCAAATACGCTTATGTCCGCTCCAAGATGCCATCTAAACCAAACTAAATTAAACCAGGCTGTATCAATTATGTGCTTTAAATAACCTATGTGCCTTCCTCCTTACAATGAAATAATCCTTTTAATTCAATATTTAAATTCTGCACCAAACAATGATTTGCATTCTTCTAAAGTGAATGGTTCTTCAAGAAACAATTCATTTTCTTTGTTAAATGTTATGCAAAATTGGTTCTCCCTTAGAGGAAGTGGGCAATCGCCTAGTCCTTCAACTTTAACAACGTCGCCTACTGCAATCGTTCCTCCTGTAATCAATTCTTTGAAATCTAAAGTTTCATCATTATGCGATCCCCAATTAACTCCATCTAAATTCACAATTTTAAATTCCTTCATGTTATATGTTCCTCCTCATCCAGGCGTATAGCTTATATCCAATTCAAAATCACATTTCGGATGTAGCCTCCAAATTTGATGTCCTAAGTATGTTTTCCTAGCGTAATTCAGACAGTTCCTTGTCCCACTTTTACTTCCATCATAGACAGCTACTATTGCTTCACTGTGATCAATCATGTATTCATTTCGTTTTTGCATTTTAGCCGATGAAAATTCCCCTGATACAGCTCCACTAACTTTATATTTATCTAATTCTTCAACATTGGTAATCTCATCTGCCACATCAAGCATACGTTTGTACCACATTTTTTGTTCTTCAGACCACACTTTATCTTGTTCTTTGAAAGGTGTAGCAATTATGTTTTTAATATGTGGGTATTTCTTCTTTAGAATATGTACACACCAACAAGCAGCCTGATCAGTTCCTAATGCTCCACCAGTTATGAACCTGGACTTGTTTTCCTTAGTGATTAATTCTTCAATTACTTCAAGCAGCTTTTCTTTGAGTTTAAGCATTGTTGGATTTTTCATATCATATCCACCCAATTTGTTCGGCCTATGACCAGTGAAGCACACCGTTTTCTTTCTTAAAGTCTCCTTTTCTTGATATATCCGCTCACGTTCATTTCTCTCAATTCCCATCTGCTTAATATATTCAGGATCACTAAGTTTTTTGAAATTGACTATCGGTTCTCACCCTTTCTTTAAAACAGTCTTTTTATCCAATCTTAGACCATTTTGGGATTGTTAATTATCTTATTAAAGCAGTTGTCAGTAACTTCAATTCTCGGAAGTAAGATTTCACCCGCTTCAGTGCTTGAGTCCCAATTCACTTCTTTAAGGCTGGAAATCATCCCTTTTTCATCAATGGAATACTGAATAGCAATTTTATCAGCCCCACATTCATATCTTTGTCTAATCTTCATCGCTAAGCCCCCTGCTAAACTTCAAAAGTTTTGTGTTTACCCTTTAATCACTTAATTTTAATATAGCGTCTGCCGGCTCCGAAGTCATTTCTTTTCTTTAAACTTCAGTTTTATTTTGATTTAACTTCAACTGTTAAACTGTCTGGATAGTTCTTCAGATGTCTGCTGTTCTTTGTGTAACATGCCTTTAATTCAACAGTTGGAATTTTGGTTTTCATGGTCGCCATCATCTTTGTGGTTATTAGAAAGCTCTTTAATTAGCAACTGCCCAAGTTCATCACTGATATATCTCCAATCAGCTCCTTCAGGTGTTCTAATACCAAGTGAAAACCCGCCGCAAAGTGTATCCTCTGCCAGTCTTAGTACACCATCGCTTGTTTTAAGCAGCTCATATTTAACCATCCCTTTAATCATTACTCCTCTTCCTTTCTCTTTAAAATTTTACTTTTATCCAATTACACAGTTTCTTGTGATTCACAGTAATACTTATAGGTTTTTTCGTTAATTTTAATTTGTCTCGTTCCATTAAATAAAATATAACTATGATCAAAACTTCCTTTTTTCTTACCTCTTGAGAAATACTTTGGATCAGTAATGACTAGCCCATTTTTTTCAATATGTTCTACCATAAGATTATATGCTGCTCTGCTATACTTAACTTCTGGGACAGTATTCCCTCCCTTGTCTGTTAAATTAATACTGATGTATTCATCTTGATAGCCAATATTTCCTTGAGGAGATAAATAAATCCCTAGATCTCTAGCAAGATTTTCAGCAAATCTATTATGTGGTAAATTCGATATAGAAAACACATTGAATTTTTTCGCTATTGCATCAGGTGACATATCACCATCCCGAAGAACAGTTGTTTTAGAAAGTTTAGCCTCTATTTGATCTACTTTTTCTGTAACTTCGGCAATTTCTTTAGAACTCAAATAAAGTTTTAATTCCGTTTTATATGTGTTTAATTGATTTAATGCAACTAAGTCATTCTCGTCAAGATATACAATATCGGCATATCTTTTTACTTTGATTCTAAGAGTTCTTTCTTTCTCATCTTCAATTTTCTTTAGTTCATTTTCAATCTGATCGAACCTCCCCTCTTGTCTTAAACTGGGACTTACTTCTCTTCGCATAAATTTTTTAAAGTGAGTTGCGTGTCCTGAGTTTGATGCATACATTGTTCCGAATATTCCCTCTTCGAAAACAATATCTATTCTAGGAACTGACTTATACTGATCATACAAGGTCGTCACTGAATTGGTTACGACCTGAGTAAGGTCGTCACTTTGCTTTATAGTATTCTTAAATCTTTTTAATTCTTCTCCTTCTAATGTTTCAAATTCGTATCCAGTCTCAAAGCACTCTCTTTCCTTTACATCATTCCAAGCCTTCTTTGGGTGTGTATAACCCTCAAAAGCTAAAAGTTCTGTGGAAATTGTTGCTGTTCTTCCTTGGTATTCAAAAATAAACAACTCTTTTCCACTTTCAACTGAAAAATTTTTCAAAGTATTCATTTTTTCCTCCTATTAAATTTCTAATTTCTTTTTTGAATGGATCCATTCGCGCATTGATCCTTCTTAGAAACTCTAATTTTTCGAAAGACTGAAGATGACTTTCCATTCTGGTTATCAATTCTTTTAGCATGATTTACTCAGTACGTTTTCGATGATCGCCAGTGTTTTGTGTTAGATTTTTAATGTCAGACCGCAAAGCAAACTTTAAAGGCTTTTCAAAGATTGGCGCAGTATTTTCATAGGTATCCAACCCACACGGTTTCACAACATAAACTCTTCATTACTTCACTCCTCGCTATCGCCTATCGGCCCACACTCTGTATGCTGTGTTCATAATTTCCGTGCCTCCTTTGGGTTTTCGTCACACATTTCTTTTAGCGTCTTCACAAACTCTTTTTCTCTCATATTCAACGGTGTATACCACTTTATAACTTCGTGAAACGGCCGGAGATAATTTGCAAGTGTATCTTCAGCATCTTCCCTTCCTTTTGTTGTCCCAGTAAAATTATTTAAATAGTCTTCACGCGTCATATTTATGTGCGTTGGGCAGTCTACCACTGAACTAAATCGGCAGTACCGTCCATTCGGCTGCTTAGCGATTAATGCACCCATGTTATTCCTCTTTATCTGAATTCTATAAAACTTACATTTTATTTTTATCCTCAATATATTCATGCTGATTCACAACATCACGAAGTATGTATTGTATTTCCTCTAAATTGTCTTTAACAAAATCCAAGTCTCCAATTGCCATTCTGATTTCACCATTATCTATGCTGCGTAAAGACCTTTCACATGATGCTAAGAGCTTTGCATATTTCCTTAAAACCATTGTTCTTATTTGATTATTAGTTGGTTCATTAATCAATAACTAAAGCTATCTCCTTTCCTTATTCTAATTCGATTATATAACCTCAACCAAATGTTGTAAATACTTATTTTATTTTTACTCTAAATTATTTTAAAAAAATCAGCTTTACTCATACTGTAAAGCTGCTGTCTTCATAAACGTCTTCATGCCGTCCAGTTTCCAAAGAGTTTCATTTATTTTGTCTCTAAATTCTAAAACTGAAGCATGATCCATTCTAATCCTCAAACAATCCCCATTGTTTTTAAAAATAATTTCTATGTAGTAATCTCCACTTTGTATGTTCTTAGAACCAACACTCATGGAAACTGATCTCATAATGTCTTTCAAGTCAATTTCAAGATTAAAATCCATTGTATGCTCCAGTCTGACTAAAAAGTCACCAATTTTTTATGTCTCATGATGACTGACAAGATGTGTATGTGCATTTATTTTATTGATAACAGCTGAGAAGATTTATAGCCTTCATTTTCAAACGAATCGTCTATTTCTTCGGCATAAGAGGTTGTTATTTCTGCATCCTCTGTACACATGATGTCTACATCAAATAGTGCCTCATATTTTTCTTGATCTTTTTGAAGAAACCCCATTTTCCCTGTTTTATTTCTTAATTTCTTTTTAATTGATTGATATGCGAACAAAAGTGCTTCCTCTTCATTCTTGGCTTTTATTCTGCCGAAAAAAGGTATGCACAGCTCCCCTTGAATGAAATAATCCTTTTCTGACATACGTTTCCCTCTCTCTGGTAGTAATTAACCGAACTTACGTTCCCTTTTTGGTGACTTAATTATAACCTTTTACCTAGTTAGTGGCAAATCTTTTTTCTTTCATTTAAAAACTTGGAAAGAATTGATATAGTATGATAAGCAATACTATAACAGGAGGTTGTCCGATGCTGGAGGTTGAAATCGGACAATGTTTGATATCCATTCTCCTTGAAAGTAGAGGAATGTCCTTAGGAGAACTTTCAAAGCGAACAGGCATTAGTACGCAAAGATTAAGTGACTATGCAAACGGCTTTAGACCTTCCATGAATATAAAAACGGCTAAAATCATTGCTATTGCACTTAACTGTTCGATTGAAGATCTCTATGAATGGAAAATCAAACATTGACTTAAACGCTAGGGAGTTTGGCCTAGCGAACCTCTTTGTACCCTTTTCAGGGTATAGAACTATTTTACTGCATATGTACAAATTTGTCTCTGTCTAACTTTGTCGAATTCTGAAAAATATGAACAAAATCCTGATATTTTTCTAAAAATATCACGAGTTAATTCACATTGTTTTTATTTTTACTCTAAAAGTTATGTAAAGTTAATCCCTGTAACAGGGATTAAGAATTAGCCTCAATTACTTCAGACTTGATACAATATTTTTCTAAGTTCTCCATATTCACTACTTTCCTCAGTGATTGTGAATTAAACTCCGCGTCTTTATTCAGGAATCCATATTGTCGAGTTATTTTTTTATAATCAGGTACTTTTAATTCACCCTTCTCTTTATATATCTCATACGCCATGTTGAGCTTTCCTGAGTTGATAAGATTTTTAGGTGTAAAGAAAGGTTCTTCTAAAAATTTTTGAAACTGACTAAAAGAACGGTGAACTAAAAATTTGTCAGCTTTCATACTCTGATTAGAACTCTTATATTTTAGCCTAAAAATATTTTCGCTTTTAACTAATGTGGCAAATTTGTTTTTAAGGCCACTATCTGGAGAACCATTGCTAAGATGATATGTTCTTTGGTCATTAGCACGCTTAAGCAACTCATAACATTTATCACTTACAGTAATTATTCTTATACCATGTTTATCATCTACTAGCTTCACCTTGTTATCATCGAGTAAATCGTCACCTGTTAAATTCAGTAACTCAGAATGCTGATAACCATCTATACCTTCATAAATAGCCTGTATCATGGCCTTATCCTGATAATTAACCATAAAATCAACATACTCTTCTACTTCTTTATTGGTGAATAGTGTTTTTTTGTTTTTGTCTATAAACTGCTTTAGGTCACCATCCTGTATCTGATACACTTTGTTAATATTACTGTTTGCCAAGCCATTTTCCATTGCCCATGTTGTGTATTGTCCAATTACAGCTCTTGCTCCTCTTAGTGAATCTATAGATTTGCTATCTAAATCTAAAAATAACGTACGCAGCTCTTCCAAAGAAAAATTAAATATGTCTTTTTGAAGTATTTTTTCTGTAGCTGAGAAATCCCTTAGCCTTAGCCAATAATGGTTTCTTGTTGCTTCACTTTCGTATTTCTCTAAAAACTTTTCCTTCAATTCAGCATTATACATTTCACTCATATTAAATTCTCCTTTAAGCTTTAAACAACAGCAATTTCATCATAAAATATTCTCTTTAGTTTCTTCTTCATAGCAGTCTTCAGTTGATTTTCATTATTTCGTCTTCCTAATTCTTCAAACACTCTTCCGCTCTTACTAAAGTCAATTGTATTAAGGATACTTTCAAGCTTGTTTAGTTCTACATTGTTTTCCTTCATCTTCTTGGCCAAATAAACATAACCGTAAAACATTACGTTATGATTAATGTATGATTGCTTTCTAATGGACGATAAATCATCTTCAAGAAATTCATCTGGGAAGGCATAAAAAAGGTTATCAAAAAAGTCGACCAGGTATTTCGCAATTTTCAACGCATCTTTTCGAGATTTCAACTCAAATGCATCGTCTATAGCTTCGGATAAAGTATAATATGTCACAAGGAAATTGCTATCGATACCAATTTCACTTTGTGGGCTTATTTTATTTTTAAGTTCACTTTTAAATTTAAGCTGCTCGACAACTGTTGAAGAATACCGTTTTTGCCCTAATTCTTCAATTCTGGATTTTTCAACTGGGTTTATTGTGTTCATTTGAGCAAAGTGAACCTTAGCCTTTTCTTCATCGTAATTGAGTACATTTAAAATGAATGGTTGATCCAATTCAGGGACTTCAGCAATGGCCTTAACAATACCTGAAATTCGATGGTATCCATCTAGAGCATCTAATAAGGTTCCGCGTGTTACAGTGAGGGTTTGAGTGCTTGGATCATATTCAACTTCTTCATCACCATCAGATGTTCCAAGACGAGCGTTAAAAGTTAACATTGATACAATTAAATCACCTTTGATAAACAATTCTTTGATCTCATCAACTGATTTAGGGTTTGTTTTAGGGACAGGAATAAGACTGCCTTTAATATACTTTCCTTCACGCTGAGTGTTGTAATTGTACTGCAGGATGGAGCTATTATATAACTCACTAAGTTCTTTGGCAGTAATGGAAGTGACATAGTTATCCTCTTTGATTTTAATCACATTTTTAAACTTGTATGGGAGCTTAACTACTTCTTCACCGGCGAATACTCTCCCACCTTCAAGCTCTTTTGCCAATCTGGTTGGAAAATAATTTGACGGATCTAAAGCTGGCGCCCCGAGAATTGAATACATCTCTTTTGAAACAATGTACACTTCTTTTTCGTTTAAACGCTGTACGTTATTATCATTATTATTTAAAATTTCTTGGATATAACCAGGGAGGGCCTTGTATTTTTCCGCCATCGTAGCTTTTAATTCCTTCACCATATTGGAATCATCTTTAATATCAATAAGCCTTCCCTCTATTTCAGTTTTTAACTTATAAAGTTTATCCGTTGTCAACAAAACTTCAGACACATTATCACCTCACATAATCATATTAAATTTATCATTATTTTCATAAGCAAGTAAAGCTTTTATATGATTATTTGTATCACTTGTTTAAAAACATTTTAAGTTTACTCTGTATATACATGTCTGATTTTAAAAAGAATTCTTTATATTGCTCTAAGGTAACATCATCTAAAAAGGACATGTCTTCTTTTTGATCAACCAAAACCCCTGGATCTTGAGAATAATCCCTTTCATTGTTTAAATAATGATCATTCAAAACATTGATATTGCTGTGACCAGAGAACGCTGCAACTTTTTTAATATCACCATTAACGCTGTAAGAAAAGTTTGTTGCAGTATTGCGTAAACTATGCGGAGTTATCTTTCTTTCTTTTGGAATGCCCATAACTCTACATACGCGATTCCACATATCCTGTATTGAATCAACTGTTAACTTATGAAATAACAGTTCATGCTCCCCATACTCTTGCTTTAACAGCAACAACTCTTCATAAAAAGCTGTGGAAATTCCAACTGGCCTAGCCTTTTTTTGCTTGGTTTTTTTAAAGTTGACGAGATAGCATTGATGCTTTTCTGAATAAGTAATATCATCCCACCCAACTCTAAGCACCTCTGATTTACGCCCTCCAGTGCGTGCACTAAACAAAATAAACATCTTTTTCATTAATCTGTTCTGACGCTCAGTAACATACGCTGCTTCAGCAAATTCATCAGCTTCAGATATTCCTTCAAAAGAACCTGCTGGGTTCTTTTCTGTTGGAAGAGGCCTAAAATTAAATACAGATGCATCACAATCATGTTCAGATTCAAGATACTTAATCATACTTTTTAGTGCGGCAATCTTATTGTTAATTGTTGAATTCGAGTTGCTTTTATTTTTAGCCAAATGAGTTCGATAATCATACAGGTCGCTCTTCTTAATCGCCAGGTCACTGTCAGTTAAATATTCAATATCCTTGGCAGCATAGTGGTTGAAAAACTCTCTTATATGCCTTTCATACGTGGCTCTAGTATTAGACTTTTCAATTTCTCCAGTTTTTTGATCCCTGTTTCTTAAATCTAATTCATCAAACCACCTATTTATGTTGTTGAATATTGAATAATCCCTTAGTGTTGACGCTTTCTTTTGAGCTTCCATAATGACACCTCATATCATTTTTTTCATTAAGTATTGATCAAATTCTTTCCACGCAACAATCCATTCGTTTTCACCGTGATTATTACTCAGCAGCATTATATTGGCGTTACAGATTTTCATTTGCTTTAACATGTCGTATTCTTTAAACGCGTTAATTAAGATGTCTGTATTCATTTTATCACACCTAATTTATTTTTATCCTATAATAAAATTCAGTTTAGGACATTTACCCTCTCGTCCTTACAGACGTTTATAATTGGCATCCCCGTCAATTCCTCATAAAGCTCCTCTTCGAACCCAACCCATTCATCACTTGTTGCTTCTCTTCGTAAGAACTCATTATAAGCAACTGCTATCTCAGGCTGCTCTAGAAATTTTAAAACGATCATATGCTTTTTCCAAACTTTAGCCTTGTTTTCTTCTGTGTAATATTTATTATTCATTTTAATTTTACTCCTTAAATGCATTTTATAGAATTCTTTTGTTCTTTAATGAGGTTATATTCTTTATGATTTTTTCTCATTGTAGTTACATTATTAGGTGTAAACACATCTGGATCCTCTAGGTGGAGATTTACGCGTGTGAAGTTCTTTAGTTGTTTTATGTATTGATATTGTCTTAATGATGTAATCTTCAACTCTTCCTTTTGAGTGGCACTGGTTGTTTCCATTGTTTCATCTCCCAACAACGTTCATCTTGTAACTTCATTATATATGTTGCTACAATAATATGCAATGATTTATTTTATTTTTATTCAAGACAAAAAACACATCCCCCACGTATGTGTTAAAATGTCTGCTAATTTGTCTTTAATCCTCATTAGGATACCTTTGCTTTATATTTTGATCTAACCATATCTGCTTCATTTTCAAGATGATTATCTTCCTGGGAAATTTCAAGATTAATAGGTGCCATTTCTTCGTAACCTTTGGCCATGTCTTCATAAGAAAGTGCTTGTGCGAAACGCTTTTTCATTTTAATTCCCCCATGTTCTCGTTTTTTATATTATGAATTTCTGGAACATTCTCTTAAAATTAGAAAAGACGCCTGATCCACTGGATCAAACGTCTAACCATTGATTATGTAGTATCGCTGTTGTGATTTTTTAAGCCCCACGAATAATGCTTGCTACACTAATTTCATCGTTTGGAGCTGCAATGCTTACTGATTTTTGTCCTGCAACAAAAGATAATGCCAGAGCCGCAATAATAGCTACACCTAAAATCGTTTTTTTCAACAACCTCACCCCCTTTCAATAGCATCGATCTAAATTGAAATAAGACTTAACAGTTCTGTGTCCGCGCCCATTTTCTTAAGTTCAATCAAGGGCAATTGGACTGAATATTTGTCATCTGATTTTTTGAAACAGCGTATAGATTTATAAAAATCAGATTTATCTACAGATATTAAACCTCTATAATAAAAATAAAATCCCATCTCATTCTCATCTTGTTCTCTTATTGATAACTCATTTAAAATCTCATTAGCTTTATCAACTTCGCCTTTTCGTATATAATGGTATGCTTTCAATTGCAAGTATTTAGTATTCTGTGATTCATAATTCACCCAAAAATTCTCTTTGTCCCAAAAGCTTGCAAGAAAACATAATGCTCCGTCTAACATCTCTTTGTGAATTGTGTTACTTGCATACTTAGCACCATTCATATATGACCGTTTAGCCTCTTCAAAATTTTCGAATATGAAAGAGTTTCCGATTGTTAAATATGCAAAAAAACAAATCCTGTTCACGTTCGTAGTTTCAGTGGCATATAAACAATATTTTCTTGCTTCAATTAAATTGTTCTCATTGAAGCTTATATTAGCTTTCAACAAGCTTACTCTGGAGGTATATAAACCTTTTATGTAACCGTCTGTTAATTCTTGAAAGTCCAGCAATTTTGCTGTGCTTTTCATTAATCCAAATTCACCGATTTTTAGGTATTCATACATTAACATTGCATTTGAGAAAAATACCATTTCCGCTGTTTTGCATTTTCCAGTTTCCCTGATTGCTTCAGTTAAGGATATCTTGTTTTCTGTTAACTTTCTATGTATATTATAGGTCTTACCCCATTCTTTACTTGTCGCATTTTTTGAATTGCATAAATTTAAAATAATCTTGTCAGTTAATGAATCCCATTGATTTATATCAGAGTATTCAACAGATTGTCTAGCACATTTTTTGTTGGGATCCAATGATAAGAAGTAATCACTTAGAAGTTGCTCTTCATTATCAGGAAACAAGCTTTTAACAATATTAATTAAACCGCCTAAGTTGTCCATTTCTTTCTCTGGGGTGTTGATGAATTTGTAAAAGCCATTAACCTTTTCGTACCCTGCTATTTTTGAGAGTTTTGCTGCGAGCTGGTTGTCTTTTTCACATTCATTCTTAATCTTCTGCTTAAGATTCATTGGTTACTCCACCCCTTCCCAACTAATGTTCCCTTGTTTATAATATACATTAGAGTTGTCAGAATTACAAGTATTTATTTTATTTTTATTCTAATTATTTTTTGAAGGATCCTTATCTGATTAAAATTCGTATTTTATTTGAACCGGCACAATAAGAACCCTTACTGTGCCTTAAAGATATTAGTCCGAGTTTATCTTTATTGCTCCTTATCACCAGGTCAAATACACATTTCAATTTCCCTTTTTAACTTCTTTTTTGTTTCTTCATCTAATTTGTTATAGAGAGTGCGAAGAAGATAACGCTGATCAATAATCATGTCAACTAAGACTGACTTAGTACGTTTATTTAAGCCCGCTTTTGTCAGTAGCCACTCGTCTTCATACCCAATAAACTCAAGCAGCACTGATTCAAGATCGCGTATCCGTTTTTCCATTTGATCTTTGTATTCAGCTCCTGCTCTAAAACCATTTTTAAACTCTTCATTATCAAATTTGTTCTTATTTAGATTATTGATAAATGTTTCATCCATGTCCATCAACCGCCAAAATATGTGAAATCAAAATAGTACTCAGAGGCATTATCTTTAAACTTCATGTCAAGTAATAGCTCTACCCCTTCGTTCCCTCTTTCAACCGGTATCACGGAAACATCATGTGTACCTAATGGGTAACAATTTAAAAAGAGTTTAGCACTCTCTTCTCCTCTCTTTATTGCATTATCTATGTTGATATTTGAATTGTTTTCTTGAAATTCTTTATTAATACTTTGTAATACAAAAAATGCCTCAACTTTATCTTCAGATGCCCTGCTATTCGCAACAGTCCTATTTACTTTGTGATCAAATGAATCTCCGATTAATGGCAATGTAAAAAGCTTAAACGCTGTATCCTGAAGAATTTCTTTTTTACCTTTTTCATAAATATCAATGTAATACTCTTTATATAATATCTCATTAACAAATTCTTTTGTTTTTAAATCAACACTTTTTGAAGGATATTTCCCTTTTGGGGTTGCTACCAATAAAATAATGGATTCGTAATTCACGCTAAGGCATTTTCTATAATTATTTAGTTCTTCCATTCTAAAACCTTCTCCCTTTACATTAATTTTATTTAGACTTCTGTTTTTTAAAGCCTCTTCCATTCAACATACTCAAATCGTTGCTGATAAAGGTCTTCCAGGATTGAAGCCCATTCAACCCAGCCATCCGCAACAATACTTTTCTTCTTCCCATCCTCAATCCATTCAATCCAGTACACTTGAACACTCCTCACCTAGTAATAACTTCAATTTGTCTTATAGCAGAAGTGGCTTTAAACTCTGTGTGCAGCTCGTTTGCGATTACTAAAGCTTCTGACATTGTAGTGAACTTAGAAGCGCCATGAAGCCCCTTAGATGTCTTATAACCACTTCCATCTAATTTAAATGACTTGAAGTAATCATCATTTTCAAATTGAATAACAAAAAAGTTATCGATAACCGGCATAGCTAACGCCTCTTCAGCAGACCAGCAATTTTTATGGTCAGTGGCAGCAATCCAATTAATATGTAAAACACCATGATATTTATTTTATTCTTAAAGAACAGTTCAATCATATTCTGCTCCATACCTGGTGAAAATGAATCAATCAATTCCTGCTTAAACTCTTCATCATAAACCTGATCAACAAATAAGGCCTTAAATCCCGTTAGAAAGCCAATACCAAGCCAGAGCATTAAGAAATATGCTATTCCAATCAAATTAAAACCCTCCTTATATACATCGTCTGGTATTATAGTAGTGTTAAATACTTTGTGTAGGTGAAATTTAATGGAAGAGAAAGATTTTGAGACTAATGGCTACGATGTAACAGTTGCATATGATTATAAGGAGTATCCCGATGTTAAATATGGACGCTGTGACAACTGTGATTACGCTTTATTCAAGAGTTCAGTGAAAAGTGGTGTATTTTTGCGTGAGTGTCGTAGGTGTGGTATGAAGAAGAGCATTTAGTTTGATGCTCTTTTTTATTTCACTGGAATCATGTAGCTTACATAAACTTCAATTCCGTCTTCAGTTTTATATTCCGCAATTTTGTCTGGATCCGATTCAATCTTTTCAATAAGCCTCTTTGCACTTTTATTACCCTTTTCACTATTTGCAGCAACAATCCAAGACCAATAATTCCATTCAGAGATGCAGGACTTAATCTTTTCTGGTATCTTGTGACCTATTGTGTAAACCTTGATCATTTGCATACTACCCTCCAAATCTTCAGATCATCATTTAATCCAATTTGCTTGTGGAACGCTCAATACTCGATATTGTTCATCTAAGTAAGCATGTTTCCTTTCCCACGTACTCTTCTTCCATGCTTCTTGACTGGTGAATGACGGATCTAAAGGCTTTGGGTATTCTCCGTTCATCCATCCATCTTCAATATGATTCAGTTTGGCTTCGTTTCCTTTATCATCGTATTTGTACCATACAGTTATCATTTTGGCTGCCATATGTCCTCCCTCTCCCTTTAAAATCGTAGTTTTATTTAGATATTCAGTTACAGTTAGTCTTTAACAACTGATCTATATCTAATTAAAAAGGCCTCTAGTCTCCCCAACTCTGTTTTATGGTAATCATGATGAGTCCCTTCGGTTTCTGGAAATAATGGATTTTTGAAAGGAAGCGATTCTGGTGAGTCCTTAAGACTTTGGAACGTTTCCCAAGCTACGGGGTCAGATATTTGGAATGTATCGCCCAATAACGAACAATGTCCACTGTCTTTTCTTTGCCTAACAGGAATAGCATAATTCTTATATAGCTTGTAATTTTCAATTGTTTGTCTGTTAATCTTAGAAGACAAATAACAGATTCCCCAGTATTCCGAAGACTTTGACTGTTTAACCCATTCAAGTAAAAATTGAGAAATTATATATTCTGGTTTAAAAACATCGCTTTTATTTTTCACTCTTATTGTACACACAGATATTAAAATCCATGTCATCAAGTAATCATCAAATTTATAATCACCACTAAGCTCAAAAAATTTTTTAAGGTTGTCAGCGAGTTCTTTAGGTGAAATACTCAAATTTAAAAGTTTCAATTCATCATTTTCAAGGTGAAAAACTGAAGTATAGATACTTTCATAATCAGGACTCTCTATTTCTTCCCAACAAACCTGAGCCGAGCTACCAAGGTAAAGACAAGGAAATCCAGGTATACTAAAACGTTGTGTTTTTATAATACCCCTTATCTCAAAGGGAATATGAAACATGTCCTCCTTAGAAGAAAGAACTTTAGTTTTACTAGACCTCATTCTAAATAATTCATTAGGAATACGTATACTATCAATATTGTATAAGAGGTTCTTAATATTTACCTCTTTTGAAAACTCCTCCATCCCCTTTGCGAATTCAACATAGGCCTGATGCACAGATCCGTCTAAGTATAAATCAATTGTTTTAGTAATTTGTTTTGCAAAAGACTCAATCTTGGTTATTTTTAAAGGGTTGAATGATGTTGTAGGTGGAAGCTTAGACAATTCTGCAATATATTCTGAATATAAATTCTTCATAAAAACATCTAAATCTTCACCCGTTCTTTCTATTGGAATATCGCATTTATCAATAATAAAACTTAATATTGGATATATTTCAATAGCCCATTCAATTAAAATGTCTAACCTTTCTTTATTTGAAAAGGTATTTATATTAATTTTTTCCTCCTTAATAACATCATTGGTGTTTTTGTCTGTGAATTCAGGTTTTACTGTTAACTCTTTAAAAATATCAAATGCAAGCTCTTTCAAAGAATCATTAATTTCCTCATGTTTCGATAAGTCTTTTTTTAGCCTTTTAGCTTTTCTATACAAATCCATTAATGTTCTCCTTATTAATTTTTCACCTTTTCCATAAAAGTACGATTTTAAAAAAATCGCCTGCAATTTCCCTTCATTTTCTATATTGCAGGCATCAGTAAAACCTCACTTAGTTATGTCCTTGTTTTACTTGACTCTTTCAACGAATCTTGATGCCAACTCCCTGTAAATTACTTCACTTATCATATGTAGTTGAGTGATATTCGTATTAAAAGTATCATGTAAATTTCTAACCTTGCCTTGTTCTAGGACACCAGTTTCCCGCCACTGTTTTAATTCATTAAAACAATCTGCCAGAAAGGCATCCGTTTGCTCTTTTAAATGTTGTTCTAAATTATTCATTCTCTTCACTCTCTTTTCCATTGTTTTTTAATGTTTCCTTAACTTGTAACTTTAGTATATCATGATCCCTAAAACGGATCAATGTTTTTTTCTAATTATTTTCATCTTTTTTAAATTCCATCAGTTCATTAATTGTGACGTCAAAATAAGAGCATATTTTTTCAATAAGGTCTGTTGGAACTCGCTTTATTTCACCCAGCCACATCAACCGTACGCTTTTATAATCGTGTTCCAGAATCCTCGATAGTTCCCTTATTCCGCTTATTCCTTTTTCTTCAGCTAGTTGCTTTAATTTGAATTCAATCATTTTAGAATCTCCCTTTATTTTTAGTAAGGAATCCACATCGGAAACATTTAATCATTTTGATCTCTTTTGTATGTTAGCAGCTCATGCAACTCAATATTTAAATAGGTACAGACTTTATCTAACAGGTCTCTTGGGTACCGCTCCATTTCATCGTGATAAAGCTTCCTAACTGTGTTAAAACCATGGTCAATATCATTGGACAGCTTTCGAATACTGATATTCTTTTCGTCTAATATCGGCTTTAAATTTGATTTAATCAATTTTACTACCTCACATTCATTATGTATGATCACTTTAAATTATCAGCATATCCATAAAAAAGGTCAAGGATATACCTTGACTATGTATTAAGCCTACCAATCATCATCCGGCTCATCATGTTCGAATCCATAAAAGCCTTTAATCCACACATCTCCGCAGCCGGCTCCTTTTGTGATCAATAAGTAATGATTTCTGTTTGCATCACCATTCACCTTATCAGCCGCGCTCAAGTTCAAATGATTACCCGTGAAATTCTTTTCACTAAGGGTAAAATCATATCCTGCCAGTGTAATTCTCTGCAGTTTAAAATTCAAGGTACATCCTTCGTATCCTTCGGCATTATAGATGGTGAACCTATATCCTAGCTTAGTTGGCCAATACTGCTCATTTGTATTATCAGCCATAAAAAAGCCCGTTTCATTCTCTGTCATTTTAAAGCTGACCTTATGTTCATCTTTTGTGATCTTAGCCGAAACAATTCCGCTACTCAAACACCAAGTTAAAGACACAGCAGCAATGCTCAAACCTAACTTTTTCATTTCCCCACCCCCTTCTTCCAAATTATACTACATTTAAAAAAGGGGGTGGTCTATAATAGGATGTCATCACAGAGACTTTTTATTTTACTTCTTCTGCGCCATATTCAATAAAAGATTCGACATCTTCTTCGTACTCAGCAATGGCTTCTTCTTCTGTTAAACCTTCTTGTTGCATTCTTTCTTCAACACTTAATACTCTACAAATCACTTCGTAATCTTCAAACGCTTCAAAGGCTTGCTGCCTAGCAATATTAATAGCCTCGTCATAACTATCAAAATCAAAAGCTTCTTCATCTCTTGTGATATCGTTTATTGAACCGCCCACGCCATAGAAAAGTTTATATTTTGTCATGTTGACCTCTCCCATTCGATAATTTTATTTTCATCTTGTAAATTAAGTATACAACGACTACTTAAAATAGTCAATAATTTATTTTAAATTTATTCTTATTTTTCAAACTTAAATTTAATAAGGCCTCCTCCTGGGTAAAATTAAAATATTCACATCTCCAAACCCACCTCATAATTTTCTGTATTTTCCTTCCTGCTTCTTTTCCATGATTTATATCGTACTTAGCCTAGGAAATGAAACTCCTTCTTTATCTGTGTTCACCGTGATACAGCAAGATATACATGTATCTATGAGTATCTATGTGTGTCTATATATATCAATATCATCATAAATCACACAAAAAAATTATATAAAGAACAAAAATATTCATTTTAAAGAACATTTCTTCCATTTTTATGATATAATCATCACTGCTTATAGGCACCCTTACTGCTTATTCGCTATATGGTATAGGAAAGAGGTTCTTTTAATGAACGTAAAACATTCTAACTGTTTCTTTGTTATCAGGCTGTTTGCTGCTCTATGTGTGTTAGTTGGTCATGCTACAAGAGATCTAAACATTTCTGTCTTTGGTTATACTCCAGAGAGTAAAGCAATGTTTCACACCGGTATATCAATCTTCTTTTTTCTAAGCGCATTTTTCCTTTTCACTTCTTATGAGAGATGCAAGCTTAAAGGAAACAATATAACCGATTTTTATTGGAGCCGAATTATCAGGATCGCACCCGCAATATACACCTATGCTATTACCTCCACGGTACTGTTAATTGTTCTAGGAGCTCTTTCATTAACAGTATTCACTACAAAAGATTACTGGATATGGCTTCTGAGTAATCTTGTGCTATACCCTCAATACTTCCCTGACATATTCCATCATATTGGCACAGGTCGCCTTAACGATTCACTTTGGACAATTCCTGTTCAAATTAGCTTTTACTTAGTGTTACCAGCTATTTATTGGTTTTATAAACGTTTCGGATTCAAAAAAATGATTCTTTGCTCTTTTGCTGTTGCCACCTTCAGTGTGTTGGTTTCTTTCATAATTTTAAAGTTCTGGCCTGGCAGTATGTTCGGTAACCTGTACTTACATTCTTTCCTGCCACAGATGTTTTATTTGACATTAGGCATCTTCTGGGCAAAGGCATGGAGCAAGTCGCCGCAACATAATGTTTTGTTTTTATCTTCTGTTATTTTATTTTTACTTATTAAGGTAGACCCCATACATCTTAGTTCAATAAACAGCACACTATGGAGCTTTTTATGGTTTGTGCCTTTGAGCTACGCAATCATTTGGTTCGGTTACAATGGGCCGAAAATATTGTGGCAGCTGAACCGGTTAGACGATATCAGTATGGGAATTTTCATATGGCACATGGTGATCATCAACATCTTCTTATACACTGGAATTAATAAAACATTGTCTGATTACCCGCTGATTATAGTTGTAATTGTTGTCACTGCTGCAATCGCATTTCTTTCGTACAGAATAGTGGAAAAACCTGCTCTTAAATTACGTAATATCAAGAAAAACAAACCAGTCAAAACAAGGATTGCGAGCTAACTGCAAGGGCTGTTCTTATGTAGGCAGCCCGAATCCTATTTAGCATGAAATGGTGTTTTTATTTATAATAGGCTTTGGAATACTAACGTTTCATCCAATAACTTTGATATTTTCGCTTTCACATGATGGACAGTCTTCATCAAAGTCATCGCCAATCCATCTATACTCACACTCTTCACACTTGATTAGTAGCTCATCCATTGTTCATCTCTCCTTTTTTATTCTGTTTCATAAACAACAGATGTCTTTTCATTTTCGTTTACCGTCTGTGCCACAATAAAGCCTGTATTTTCAAAAATTTCTCTGTAATCTTTAGGATTATGAATAACATAATGCTTAAATCCAAGTTTGTTTGCTCTCTCATTTGCAAGGTTGATTGCAAAATCTTTGCTATATCCCATTACAGCCCCTTTTTCATTTCTTGTAATTGTTTGTATACTTGCTCTAATTCATCATCGAATAACTGAAACTCTTTTATATCTTCTTCTGACTGTTTCACTTTAAAATCAACAGTAATCTCTCCGTTGGCGTCAGGGGTATTTATCTTATAAAAAACTTCCGCTCCATCATCGTAGTCAAATTTAATCCATTTCTTCATGTTAATCACCTTTCTTGTACATGTTTTATTTAATCTTAGCTTCAATTTGTACAAACTCTCCCAGTGGCTCAACACATGCTACTTCGTACATGCAGTCGTCATATGTATTGAGTAGAACCTGTGTTTCCTCTGTTATTTGCCCTTTGTCCATCATCTCTTGCAATGAATCAATCAATTGTTTAACCTTCATGGCTATTGTATTTCCCCTCTCTTTTGCTACCCAGTTGCCTAACTAATTAATGGCTTAATTTCTTTTACATATTCAAAAAACTGCTGTTGACCTTCAAGAATGCCAAACAATTCATGCCTACCAGTAAAGACCCATTGAGGTGACTCCCCATTTGTCTGTATCTCTACAGTAAAGCTTACTCCTTTTGTATTAATCTCTTCATCTTCCTCGAGTTCATAATGATGTTCAATTAATCTTTTCAATGTTTGACCGTCTTTTATTTCCTTAGAATAAAATGTCAACCCCTGATCTTCATATTCCTTTAGTTTAAAGCCGTTGTCCAGTAAGAATTGAAGGATGTTTTCATTTAATTTTGATTTTGTCATGCTTTATTCTCCTCTCTTTAAAACTGCTGTTTTATTCAGAATTGTTGTACAACCTATAATCTCCTTCGCCATCCTCATGATAAACATCTTTAGAGTCACAATTTTTGCAGATAAAGTTCCCTTCATTGAAGATATTGTCTATACCTGAATCTGAATAGTCTACATCATAAATCTTTCCGTTCCTCGCTCCACCTGTTGTATCGATAAGCTGTTTAGCCGCTACCGACAGCTCTAAGTAGAAAAAGCGTTCATTACCGCAATCATTACATTTAGCCATTGTTTAACGCCTCCTTATCCCGTTTAAGCTTCCGAATAGTTTCATTCTGTCTTTCTATAACATTTTCGTAATAGCAGAGCCTTTCTAAAGCGTGCGTAGGATTTTTCTTAATCCATCTCAATCTTTCAATGAGCAGTCTCAGACTTAATTTATCCATTGAAAACAATTGATCACCTCTTTATGTATAAAATTGTTGTTATTCAGAAATAATTTCATGCACCCTTCTTAATTGATCCAGAGTTAAATCAGCCGTCGACCACCTATCAAAGACCGATCGTATATCAAACATTAACTTTTTCTTCTCTTCCTTATCAATAATCTCTTGTTTTGATAAATAAAGCTCCCAGTCAGGACTATATTCTGTCACTTCTCTCATATCTTCCAAAGAAAATTTGAACATGCGTCTTATTTCTGTCTCTCCCGTATTTCCAACATAGAAATATTTCCTTCCCTTTTTTAACACAACTTTCTCTAGAATATCTTTTCTTCCATATCGTGCGGCATTATTGATTGGTTTAAGATATACTGTTGAGCCAACCTTTATTAATTGACTTTTATCCAAATTAATTCTCTCCATTCTGTTTAAAATATGCATTTTATTTTATTTTTATCCTTGAAATATGCATGTTCCGCTGTTGTTTTAACTTGATTTAAGTATAGCATGACCATTTTAAATAATCAATAATAATTTTATTTTTATTCTAAAAGTGCGTATTTTATTATGATGTAAGCATGAGAAGCTTCGATGTATCCAGGATATAATAAGAAGCGTTATTTACCGTTTCACTGTAAGATTGCGCACCCTCAAAATCATTAATTACGTCTTTTTCTTCTGCCGTCATATCCTGATATTTTATCTTGCCATACGAAGGAGGAAGCCAGTTTTTCTTTTGGCTGCCAAAGATATTAAATTTCTTTAGAATTTCCATATCTTTGAAATCGATGTGACATGTCCCTTTTTTATAAAAAGTTACATAGAAGTACTTTAACTCTATTTTTTTCGTCTCCCCATAATGCTCAGCTAAATTTAAAGTTTCAACAATATTTATGTCTTCTGTCAATCCATTGTCAAGATAATTGAAAACTTTTTCGATATCTTTCAACTTTTCTAAGACCTTATAGTCTGTTGGATTATACCGACCATCTAGCCAGCTATACACGTTCAATGGAATAATTATTTTTTTATTAATTTTATATGATTTATTTGTTTTCCACCCATTATATAAGTGCACATTTTTTGATGATTCATCATAGTAATGCTTGTGGCTAAATTCTTCAAAAAGGTTAAGTATTGTATCTTCTACGCCCTGCGTCATCTCTTTACTCATCTGAATTCTTAATGTATAGATATTGAACAAAGAAAAATCATAATCTTTTAATTCCTCAACGTGCTGCAAATACTTTTGTTTCAGATTGCTTGTGAAGAGCCCCATAAATTGATCATTGTTAAATAACGTATTCCAATACTTCGCCCTAATTTGTTTTATATATGCATTCTCTATGTCATTTTCTTCGGTATTCTTATCAATTTGCAGCTTCAATATTGGAGTACTGTCATCATTGAAACTATGCAGCATTAAGGGTTTCAAACTGTTGTATTCATTGATTAATTTTAAACCCGCTTTGATTTCATAATTGAATTGTTCTACAATCCCTTTTATAAAGTCTGCATTCACCAACTGTGTTGCTTTACAATCCTCATTAATTCTATGAAACTCATCTTTTTTCAATTCTTCTATTAGAACGCTGTTATATTCTTGCTTTTCAATGCATATGTATATTAGTGCCGTTTCAACTTCTGTGCTTCGCTCTGAACCCTGGAAACCGTTATGAATGTATTCGACTTCTGCATTTATTTCTTCTAGTTTACGTATGAGAAATTTTCTGTCATTTGAATACGGATTTTTTAATGTTTCGGCGTTCAATAAGCAAACAATCTGGCCGGATCTTTGTTGCTTTTCAATTAATTCAATCGCCTTTAATAAATGTTTAACACCACTACTAAAAGGTGGATTCATAAAAATCAAATCATACTTCTTGTAAGTGTTAAACGTCAGAAAATCATCTGCAATCACTCTGTAATCTTTGCCTCTAAGTATGTGTCGTAAGTTTTCATCTTGTTCAATTGTATCAATGTCATATTTCGAATTCCTTCTATAGTTGCTGGTGTTTTTAAATTGATTGTGAATAGCTTCTACTAAATTCCCTTTGCCTGCTGAGGGCTCCAGAACGGAGTTAATGTACTTCCATTCTACTTTAGATGTCATTTTTCGGATTAACTGTGGTGGTGTCGGATAAAAATCCGGATTATCTTTAAACATTTTGAGCTCCCCTTTTTAGGGAATGAGATGTTTTCCCATCCCCTCATTAGTTTATAGATTAGGCTTATAAGTGTTGATTATTGGTTTGAAGCTTTTTTTATTTAAATAACCTAAAACCTCATCGAATTGTCTTTTGTCGCAAGAGTGGTACTTACTATGAATTATTTTCATTCCATCTGGTTTAACCTCTACATTATTCAATACTGTTTCGGGCAGCGAGTGCCACCCTTTGAACATCAATAATTCTGAATAGAAGTGACGAAAATATAATTTTCTTTTACTTTCAGGCCGGTATGTCAACTTGACTGCATTATCATATTGGGCATATTTAGTTGGCCGGTAACTGTCATATGTTATTCTTTCAGTAATTAAAGATCCAAGATCAGATATGTGAAACAGAGTATATTTTTCACCTTTTTCAAGATCAGCATTTTTAAATTGTTCTTGAATACTGTCAACTTCATGGAGAATTCTGTATAAAGCAGTTTTTAATTTTTCTGCATCTGCTTGTTGGATAACATTTTTACTTAAATTTAAATTATTCAATTTCAATTTTTCTTTGAGTGAAGTTTTATATTTGTCCCAGTCTTCATTGTTCCAGGTTGCAAATATATTTAATTCTTCAATGACTGAGCTAGAAAGATCTTCTATTTTTCTCGCTTGATATTTTAACTCCTGCAATTCTTCTTCTTTTAACGCTTGCTTATGAGAAATTGACTTTTCAATTTTGGCATTATCCACTAAGCCAACATATCTCGCATAAGAATGGCCTTGAGCGTCTATAATAAATTGCAATTTCCCATCATAGTACACTCCTACGCCATATAAATTCCATTTGACTGTGTTCTTTTCAAGATCGTCCATATTGTAATAATCAATCATTGAGTTGATTCTGTTGTCTTCCGTAAAACTTCCACCGGTTTCCGCAAGAAAATCAAAATCATTTAAAAGCAAGTTAGAAAAGTTGCTTAAAGCTTCTTCAGTATTGAAATGTACTTCTTTTGTAATTTTCACATTTTCAAGTCTGTAGTCACCTTTAGCAACCTCGTCTTTGTATTGATCAAGTGTTTGATTTTTGTTTAAGTTGGCAAACTGTGCATCAATAACAAAATACTCCTGATCTTCATTCAGTTGTTTTACTACAATGCTGCTATAGATATTTTCGACTTGCTTCTTTTCTTCTTGTTGCTGTCTCTTGTATTCAGCATTTTTGAGCTCTTGCTCTTTTAAATATTCCTGAAGTTCTTTTTCTTTTCTCGCTTTCTCGGCTCTTTCGAATTCTTCCATCTTTGAATCAAACAGTGTCATATCTTCTTTAATTTCTTCTGTTTGTTCTGTCACTGTGTATTCCCAATCTAATGAAACACGACCATAGAAATTGTAACTGCCTGCGTAATCAGTGTATGGATCTGCTGGGCTGTAGCAATGGCGATAATTGTTTAAAAGACTGTTGCAATAATCATAAATCGCAGTCAAATAAGTTGAGCCTTTTTCATAAGGGCTTGCTTTGATTTTGATGTTAATAGTGCTATGTAAATAGCTTCCCCCAGTAGTAACAGAGAATTTGCATTGTGGGAAACGTTGTCTTATATGCTTTCTTATTTCCTTTGCCATTTCTTTTACTTCTTGTTCCTTATTTACTTCTAATTCACTCCATTGTGTTGCATCCCACAGACTCATATTTACACCCTTAGCTTTCTTTTTGGTTTTTGTGATTGTTTTAGAAGATGAGATTTCTTGTTTAGTGACACCATTAGCGACCTGCATTGATTTTTCTGTCCGTTTGCTCCACCAACATTTTTTGAATCCAGAGTATCGAAAACCGTTTGATTTAAGGTGAGTTAAAACCTCTTGTTCTGGTTTACTATCAAAATAAAGTTCAATCCCGTTTAACTCTTCGTTAATTCTTAAAACAGCTGTCATTTTCAACCTCTCCATTCTTTATAATAATTTTATTTTTATTCTAAATGTATGTAATCCTTTGACTTGATTTAATTTTAACATGATCACTTTAAATATTCAATAGTTATTTTATTTTTATTCTAAAAAAGAAAAACATATTATCGAGGTTCAGCTTGCTGAAACGAGACGGCCGTAAAGGCACTTTCTTTACGGACGAATTTATTATTTTTTATTTAATTATTACCCCTCTTCCCCTTTAAGGGACACACCCTTCAAACCCTTGGGACAGTTGACTTTTTTTTGTGATTTATTGCTTTATTTGCAATAAGGATTATAAATCATTATTTAACCAATCAATTAACATTAATCTCATTCTTCTTGATGGAATATAAATTGAAATCGAATCATTATTTCTTATGCTGCTTCTCCATATCCATTGAATCATCTCTGAAAGGGCAAAATAAGTCTCATCAACTTTAATACCCTTAGAGCTAAAGTATTCAACTAATAAGGGATTACAATAACGATTAATAGCATAAACTAGTGTATTTTTATGACTATGTTCATTTGTAGACCGGATATTACATGGTATGAATCCCTTAGTATATCCCTTGCCTGAAAGCCTTGGTTTATAATCAATAAACGTTGTCCACATATTAAAGTTTGATTTAGACTTACATATGTTCTGAAAGTAATTCAGGATATTATTCTGCAGTCGTTTATGTAAAACCCTTTTATTTCTGTACCATCCTTTTGATAAAGAGTACTTTTCTTCACCGATTTTATTAAGATCACCATCATATACATTTATATTGATTTTAATTTTATTCTTAATGTGCTTATCGGCTGCTGAATCATAAGGCACACACTTATATTTTCCCTTATCTTTTTTAATCATATATTTCTCATAAGGAATATTGTTTAAATCATAATAATACTTCTGCAACTGTCCATCGAACAGATATGTTAAGTTGTATACCTCTTTAAACAATTTGAATATGTCAGCAGGGAAGTTCCAAAGTATGACTGAATCATTATGTAATATTAAGTTGTTATTTAATGCAAGCTGTTTCAAGTGTTTAAACTCTCCATCATATTCCCTTTGCATATTCTTTTCTTGTTCCATGTTCCAGATTATTCGATCGTCTTTATTTATTATCCAGTTATTTTTAAATAACATATCCAGGTCATCTGCAGATATGTTTAACTGCTTTACAACCTCTATTGCCTCGTCTAGTATCAAAGTATAATTACCTGAATAGATGAGTTCTTTTGTTGTCTCATTTGCCATCTTAAAGAGTGCGTGTGTAGTTGCTATATTCTTATTATCTGAAAGGTGCTTATGTAACGAATCCAGTTTATAAAATGTTTCTCCGTTTACGCTGTGTATCTTAGGTTCAATAAACTTCTTATCTGGACACGCTTCCTTGATCCTCTTTACCTCATCAAGATAAGGTGTAATAAAAATAAACTTATCGTCTGTAGGTGCTTCATTCATTTTTTGTATCATGTAACTTGTCTTACCTGATCCCATTATAGAATCAATTATTTTAATTTTATTCATAATAAATATAGACTTCCCCCTTTAATATTAAAAATAAAGGAACGGATAAATATTTTACCGCTCCTTCTCATATATGAAATTCAATTGTTGATTCTTTCTTCAAGATCATGAATACGTCTTTCAAGTCCAGAAAATTTCTTATCATTGTATCGGTGGTCACTTTCAATATTCTTGTTAATAATCTTAAGCATGGATACAACCTCTTCAGGCTCATTTTCTTCGATTCGTTTAACCGTTTCTTTAATATCCTTAACGTCCTGCTTAATTGTGTTAATATCCCTGGAAAGTTGCTGTATTGCTTCAAGGATCTTTTCCATTCCGCTCACCTCTAATACGCTTAGTATAGCATGATGTTACCTAGATTTGTTTACCTTCTTTTGGCGTATAACAAAGTAACCGATCCATAACAAAATGATAATGATACACGTTACTATGAAGATAGCCGTAATAAGCGACTGTGTTCCGCTGCTGAAGTAATCTTTGATGACGAGGAACAATAAGAATAAAACAATAAATGTTATGTTCGTAAACCATAATGAGAATCGTTTCATATTTACAATGTGCTTGTCCATGTTATAATATGGGTAGTAACTAAAGGGGAACTTAATCCCCTTTAGAGGTTTATCGGCGTATACGTTTGCGTTGTCTCTTGCTACGGAGTCGCTTGCGTGTACGCTTTTTCTTTTTGCTTTTCTTATTCTTCATCAGGTTTTGAATCTTCTCAGCTATCGTTAAACAGTTGATGATCAAAACCGTGATAGGAATAAGGAAAGCAATTGTTATACCCACTTTCTCAAGCACTCTTTTCACCTCCTTTCCTATAACTCTATTATAGCACATTTTTCCTACAAAGTCATTTTATTTTTACTCTTAAAACGGATTTTTTAAATTATTTCGGACATTATTTATGGGTGTTTATAGGCTGTATAAGGCGTGTATGTGGATTGGACACCCAATGATACTATGATTAATTTAAAATTGATTCTAGGTGTATTAGAATGCTTCTGATGGTGTTGTTAGTGTGTTTTGGGATGGATATATGATGATGTGTGGTGAAGGAATTGGATGGAGATGATTAGGCAAGATGAGGATATGTAATGGTGGATGTAACGAGATGAAGGAATATGATTAGAGTGAATATAAAATAGGTGTGTGGATTAGATGAAAATTGTATAGGATAGATAACACTTCGATTCATTCCCCTTCGTTATACACACGATTATTTTTAATGAATGGGTATTCACTTTTAAATTGACCGCTTTATTATTTTTTCAAAAATAAATATTGTTTTTCATTTGAAATTGTGTTAGAAGTCTAAATTTATCAGCCAAATCATAAAAACCCTACATAACGTATCTTATATAGGGAATTCAATACCAATATATAGGGGGTATATTAACATCTAAAGGCCAAAAAACAGGAACAAATGTACCCCTAGCACTTCCATTTCCACACCCAACTTATTTTTTCACTTTCCCATTTTTCAGCCTATTTTCACATCGTAATCGCTATCGTAAAAGCCTAAAATATCAATGTTTTTCTACCCCTCATTCTCCCCTTTTTCATCAGATTTTTAACTCAACGACCACTTTTCCTCTCTCCTGCCTACGTTTTACGATCACAAAATACCTATTATCCCCTTTGACAGCTCTAAAACATTGCTATATCAACTAAATAACCCTTTCCGATCTTCATTTACGATAAGCACTTTTTCAGCTCACGATCACCAAGGGGGTCATAAAAAACCAAAATAAAAAAGCCACCTTAGTAGGCAGCCTCCTTTAAAATTAGCGCTTTAGTCTCTTCAGTGCCTCCATATACGAGGTCTTTTTCGATTCTCTGTTCTCCAGTTTCTTCGGTTTAAATAAATCCTCTCTACGTCGATTCTTAGCTTTATAAACAGTTGTTTCTTTAATCTCAGTGTTCCCATTTTCAATTAAATCATCTAACCGCTTCATCCGCTCATTGATCCAGTTTAATCCACTAAGGATCGTTATCGCCCTATTCCCTTTATCATAATGTCCTTTAAATAAGTCTAGGGGCATCTTATTAACAAAGATATTAAACAGCTCATTATACGATATATGCTCTGTTAAGAATTCATGAACATCCAGAATAACTCCAGCTCTCATCACATTTGTAAACTCAACAGGAGTGAATATCGAATTGTTCCACGACTTTTGTATATCGTCATGCAGCTTATCAAAATACTTACCCTCATTTGTAAATTCATTGAGGTCTGTTTGAGCAATAGTCATGATTCCTGGTGTGTCAAAAAGCTGATTTAAATCCTTCCTGTCTAATGTACTGATCTTTGATCCTCTATCCGTGTAATTGAGCAAAACTTCAATTAAATCAAGGAACATCTTGTTTGTTTCCTTGTATAGTCTGCTCTCAGAAATCTTCCCTTCATATTTACTCAAAACCATTTGATTATCCAAAGGTAAAACACATGTCTCTGGCATAGATAAGTCATCAAGCAACTCCAGTGAATTCATCTGGTTAACCAATACTTCATTGTTGTCAGGAAGGATTGGTACAGCAACTATTGTTTTATGAGTAAGACATTCGTTTAACAATTCTAATAATATAGGAGCTACCCCTGAACCGGTTCCACCAGCTGCAGAGAAAACAACAAAAATAACTTGTACTGAAGGTTTTTCCATTGTGTTCTTTATAAACTCAATTGATGACTCCCAGTTATTTTTCATATGTTTCGCTGCTACGCTTCTATCTTTACCTACTCCTTCTGTCCCTACCAGATGAAGCTTATCTTGAATATTGATCAATGAATTAAGGTCTGAAAGTGAATAATTTATTGCGACAGAATGAAATCCTCTCTTCATCGCTTCATCTGCTACACTTCCACCGGCCTGCCCAATTCCAATAAAGCCAAACATTAAACCCTCTCCCCTTCTAATTGATATCTCAAAGCTTCTTGTCCATATTGAGTAATAAAAACTGTATGCTCTTTACTGTTTTTAACTATATTAATAAACTGCAAGGCCTCTAAACGATCTATGCTCTTTCTAAAGGTAGCATCAGTTAACTGAGTTTTTGCTTGAATGGTTTTCTTCCTAATTGATTTAAACTTTAAATCAGCCCCTTCATCGCTCAATAAGCCTAGAATATACAAATCATTTCGAGTTAAGTTGTCAATTACTGAATCAAAATAAGTATCCATGTGACCCCTCCTTAATATCTTGTGATTTTGAAGTATCTTGGTTGATCTACGATTATTATATTGTTTATTTGTATTTAAATGCAAATATTTTTGTATCTTAATGCAAATAACTACACTCTGCTTGTATGTAAACCAGTCATTTTATAAAATTTATTCAAACAGCAAAAGGATGATTTAAATGGAATATAGGGTTAAAAGTAAGTTGGATTCATTTCTAAGCAGCAAAGGTATCGAAAAAGGCTGGTTAGCAGAGCAAATAAAAGCTGAAAGAGCAAGTATATCTAGATGGTGTAAAAATGACAGCGAGGGATTTGCAACCGTCCTCCCTAGTACATACAATCTTTTATTGATGGCACATATTCTAAATTGTAAAGTTGACGATCTTTTTGAATTAATCGAAATTAAATCCAATTAACTTTGGATTTTTATGTTTACAAGAGTAAAAATAAAATATATAATAAAAACACAACCACATGAAGTGGTCTTTATTTTAATCATTTTAAGAATAAAAATAAAATAGTATGGAGGTGTAAGATGAAAAAGCAGTATTTATTTAGTCATTTAATGGGGTTTATTGAGGGAAAAGTAGTCGATGGGACAGCAACACCCGAAGAAGAACACCTTTATCAGGATTACAAATGGTACGGAAAGATTAAAAAACAAAGCTTTACATATCGAAGTTTAGTAAATCAATATCTTAATAGCGAATATTAAGCACTTTTAGAGTAAAAATAAAATATACGGAGGGGATTGGTTGAAAAGAAAAAAGGATGGATTGTCTAAGCAAGTTCACATATACAGTGTGGACACATCAGCATTTTATAATGACAAAGAAAATTCATTACATAATAGGATTTTGAAGTCTTATAGATACAGAGATTATCTTAAGACATTAGATAGTGTACATAATAGACATAAGAAATACATTTCGCAAAGAATTACATACCTTAAAGAATGCCTCTATTCCGCATTCGATGAACATAATGACATAAGAACACTTCGAACTGACAGTTTAAGAGACAACAAAGTGATTTCATTATTTGATTCAGTGTTAACTCGAACCCTCGGGATTAAAGAAAACACCCTTTCTGAGGAAATCATGGTTGTCCAGACTTATCATTTTGAGGTATTGAAAGACATTATTGATCAAGGATTTTTACATAACAATGAAAAATACGTTTATTTCACGAGTAGCGCCGGTCAAATTCGCACAAAGAAATCATGTTTCATTAAAAAAAGCACCTACGACAAGTATCAGGATGCTTTGACCTGTGGCTTGAGCATTGAAAAGATTAATTCCCTTGGAGGGAGCAGCATTAACAAATGGAATAGCTATATGGCCCTATCAAACAGCGCCAGTAGCCCTTGGGAGATCGATATTGATAAAGCAATTGTTGTCAACGACCTAGAAACGGATGTATCAAGCCTTGTTGACTATATTGACCGAGACACCTACGAAATCACACGAAAAACAATGAACATTCCCATTGAGCATACAGATGGCTGCGGAATGATACTCCCCACTCTAAGTCGTAAAAGCTTCATGGTAAGGCTCCCGTGGGTAAAGGGTTTATTAGTCCCTTTTGATTTTCGTAAATTTGCTGAGGAAAACAAAGCTTTTAAAGTAACTGATATATACGGCAAGGAATGGGACGTAGTGAAAGATGATGTTCAAATTATCTTCACTAAAAGTCAGTTTAAAATGTGGAAGTATTATTCATCGTGGGAAGAATATCAAGGCAATTACAAAAAATATGGATGCTTAGGGGCTAAACTCAACGAAGAAGACCCTTCTGTTGAAGGTAAACTCACTTATCAAATGCTTCAGACACTTACAGATATCTCAGATGAAGAATTAATTCAGATGAGCTCAAAGACTGTAAAAGAGATAACCACATTGGGAACTGATAAAGAGACCATGTTAAGAGTTCTTGGAGCTACGGAGAAAAAGAAACATCGGACAGCTCTTCAGGACGCTTTACTTCTATATCCAGAACTTCTTAACGATGATCACACGAAAGAAATTATTAAAAATAAAAAGAAAAGCATGATTAAAGATGCCAAATCAGGAAAATTGCTTGTGGATGGTGCTCGTTATACATATTTATGTCCTGATCTGTATGCTTTCTGCGAAAAGTTATTTCTGAATATCCAGAATCCAAAAGGACTACTTTCAGGAAATGATGTCCATTGTTCTTTATATGATGAAGGGTATATTGACATCCTCCGCTCCCCTCACCTATATAGAGAGCATGGTGTTAGATGGAACAAAAAAGATGAGAAATATGAAAAATGGTTCATTACCCCAGGTGTTTACACAAGCATACATGATCCGATATCTAAGTTGCTGCAGTTTGACAATGACGGGGATAAGGCCTTAATTATTTCTGATGAGTTAATCGTCAATATTGCCAAGCGTAATATGGAAAACATCGTTCCATTGTATTATGAAATGTCTGTAGCCCAGAAACAAGAGATTAATAGCAAGAACATCTATGAGGCACTAACGCTTGCTTATGGGATCAATATCGGGGAGTACAGCAACAACATCACTAAGATATGGAACTGTGGCAATATAAATCTGGACGTGATCAAATGGTTATGCATGGAAAATAACTTTACTATCGATTTTGCAAAAACCTTATTCATGCCTACCCGACCTAATCATGTTGATGAAAAAATTAAAGATTACATAAAAAATAAAGTCCCCCACTTCTTCATCAATGCAAAGGATAAAGAAGAACATAGCGTTGAGTTAATTAATGAAAGCACAGTAAATAAGTTAGACTCCATTATCCCTTCTGACCGAATTAATTTCGCAGCTGTTGCAGGAAAGTTCGATTATCGTTTCCTTCTTAAGAACAAGGATATTAAATTGGACGATGCAATTATTAGTGAATACAAACGATTAGACCAGAACAAAAAATGGCTCATGAATGTTGAAGACATTAAGCCTGGACAAAAACTTTATGTTTATAAGGTCATTAAAGACAGATTATTGAAGATTCATAGCGACGAGCAATATGTTACTGATGTTTTAGTTAAACACCTATACAAGAAAAAGAGCAAGTTTAAGACAACTTTGTGGGAGTGTTTTGGAGAAAAGATTTTGTTAAACTTAGAGTGCAATTTTAAAAAGTTTAATCAGTGCGGAGGGTGTGGGAAATTATTCAAACCCGTAACAAATAGACATAAAAAGTGTCAAAATTGCTCTAAAATTGAGCGAAGGGATTATCAAAAAAATTTAATGCGTAAAAAGAGAAAAGAAGTTGTTAGCATTTAGAAAGTGCTCTGAGCCTTACTCCCCCAAGGGATACAGCGATTTTACCGGAAAAAGTTTAACAAAAAAAGCGCCTTAAACCCTTGATATGACTGGTCTGAAAGCCTCTTTTGAGATAATCCCCATAAGGGAGAAAGAAAGCTAATTTCCACATATAAGGGTGAGTACGTCTCCCATTTTTCAAAAAAAGCACAAACGTTACCGTAATTATACTTTAACACAAAAATAAACAATATCACTAGGAGGAATTAAAACATGAACAAAACAGAATTTGTTGGAGAAGTTGCAGAAAAATTAGGAGTTACTAAGAAAGAAGCTGCGCCTAAAGTAGAAGCAGTATTTAATGTGATCGTTGAAACACTTACAAAAGGTGAATCAATCAAGATTCCAGGAGTTGGAACGTTTGAAGTTCGTGAACGTGCAGCACGTAAAGGGCGAAATCCACAATCGGGTGAGGAAATTGATATTCCAGCTACAAAGGCACCTGCCTTCAAGGCTGCAAAAGCTCTAAAAGACGCAGTAAAAGCTTAATAATATAAGTGAAGGATTAGTACTCCCTCCCCCTATAAATGTGGTGGCGGAATAGGTAGACGCTTAGACGAACATAAGGACGGTACTGTGAAGTAGACTACAGGGCTACATAATAGTCGATTTGGCTAACGGTTGTTGAAATCTGTCCATGAGAGGTGCAAATCCTCTCCCGCATTCATCTCCAGGTTAATTAGAGTTATTTTATTGATGGCATGGGGGTGTCGTCAATAATAAGCTGTTTACTGATATGTGGGATATCAGTTCTCGGCTAATATTCATTTGTTTGAGGACTTGGAATGCCAGGGTTTCGGATAAGTGGATATTAGCGGGGTATTGCCCCACCGTGGGTTAAGCTTTTTCTAAATATGTCTATTCTCACTTTCATACGAACAAAATCATTAAATTCGACTTTACAACTACAACTGGTCATTGTGGTTAGTCGGATAATGGTCATTTATGAGGGTTCGAGGTTAACTCGGATGTCTGTATCTTAAAGAGACAAGAATGGCTATTATCGGGCTAAACATGCCTATAGGCAACAACTTAGCCTCTAAACTTTTCAGGACGGAGGGTCAATTTTGGTTGAATTTGATTATGACGAATTAAAGAAGACAATCCTCAAAAACTCCAAAGCTAATGGAATTGAAATTACTGATGAGCAAATTGAATTGTTTATCTCTTCTGAAGAAGAATATATGAGAAGTATTGGTTTGATCTCTGAATAATTTCAATATCAGAGGCAAGTTTTAATGCTTTTAAGCCACCTACGGCAATAGATGGCTCTTTCTCAGTAGACGGCAATCTACTGATTCTGATTCAGTTCTTTTTTCACTTCAATAACGATTTTTCGAATGAGTTTCTCAAACGCTTTTGAAGCAAGAATGCCTGTCATAGTAATAAGCATAAAAAATAAATTGCGGTGTATTGCTTCGGCTTGCACTTAGGTAAGGAAGATGCGTCTCCCTCCCCTTTAAATAATACCCTTGTAAGCTTTGTTGCTTATTATGCGGCCACATAAAAATATTCCGGGTTAGCGAGTCTTCTATACTCGTAAAATAAGTGAAATGGCTTTTGAGTGCTTGATCACCGCTCCCATTTCACAGAAAAGGATTATTTTCGGTCTTGCCTTTTCAATTTCACTTAACAACACGTTCACTTTATTTCACTTTATCTCCTTCAATGTTCTGTATGGAGACTTACCTTTCCCATGCACATACCTCCTTACACGGGTCAGAGAAAACTGTGCAAAATAAATGGCGAGCGTTTGAGACGCTTTGTTTCTCAATAAGGCGTGTAACCCGACAAGAGCATTTAAAATGCCATTGAGAAGGCTTATTAGGGTCTTTCCTTCTCAAATTTTTTTCCTTGGCTCTCAGACTCTAAGGGCTGAGCAGTTGGCAAGCAACATAAAAACTTGATATATAAGATGTAAAGGTAATAGGAACTTTTAACACATTCCAGAAAGCGTGTATTATTTGTTGTCATAGCTCATCTGCCATGTGTAGAAGGAGCCAGCTGGATTTCGCACAGCGATAACCAGCCTTTTATGCTCATGTACCATGATGTACAAGGAGTTCCTGAAGGCGTCATAATGGCGTCTTTTGTTTTTTCGCCTTACTTATAGTTTGTCGACTACAAAGGTTTCAATCGCTGAACCCGTAATCAGCGTATTCCCTGTCGATCCGAAGGCTTGCGTTCCCTACGTGAGCTACTGACGTAGGTGAAACGGGGTTAGAATGTAATCAGAACAAGGCCATCTAAATCGTTAGAAGGTCTTTTTGTGCTTGCGTTTTACTTTACCAATCATCCGGAATGTGCTTACGAGCCTTCCGGTACGCAAGTTATCAATAATCTCCTTCGGGCGTTTCCCCAACGCCTATCCGACTTATCTTTTCATCTCCTTTATATCCCCTTTTCGGACGTTACCGATGCTTCGGATCATCGGGCTTCCGAAGGAGCTTATTGTACGTAAATAAAACACATATTGGAGGAACTTAAATTTGGCTAAAGGTAAAAAAGAATATTCTTTTAAAAAATGCACTGTAAATGTAGATGAAGATCAAATTATTGAGCATAAAGGTGATGGTATACACATTCACTCACTATCTAAATACCTAAGAGAGCTTGAAAGCAAAACAGATCCAATTGATTTCACGTTAAAAAGTGATAGTAATGTTGTTCCTCAAGAAACTGAAGGACTTTCTGAGTAGGTGGTGACTGAATGATCGATCCTATTCAAACAAAGCGCCACTCAGATGAAAATCTTAAAGAATGGAAAATTAGAATTTGCTCTAATAAAGACATCTATAATCTTAATTGGGAAGAAATCAAAGATTTGATCAATAAAGAGACCGGTGAATCTAAGGGAGAATCTGCATATAGAAAGTGGTTTAACAACTTCATCGAAGGTGTTGAATACCAGAAAGAGAAATCTGCAGAGTCCAACTCCTCCCTTATTGAAATGGAAATGAAAAAGGTTGAAATTATGGAAGAGAGAAAAAAGCTCCAAGCTGTAAAGCATGAAATACATAAGAAAACTAGTGTTAAGAGCAGAACAGAGCTTATTTATGAAAATGTAACTGAGGCCATCGAGAAAGTAGGTACTCCCCCTCCTCCTTCCTTCTATCCATTGAAAAGAAACGAAAGAAAAAGGGCTGCTGTTCTTGGATTTGGTGATGAACATTTTGGGAAGCAATTTAAAAGCTGTAATAATGAATACAACGAACAGATTTATTTGCAGCGGATGAATCAGATTCTTTCTGAAACTGTTGAGCACATAAAAAAAGAAAACTTGGACGAGCTAGTTGTATTGAATGGCGCAGACAGTGTTGAAGGTATGGCATTGCGTGTATCACAATTAACAGCCCTTCAGTATGGTTTTATTGACCAAGTGATTAAATACTCTAGGTATAAAGTTGAATGGCTCAGAGAGCTTTCTAAGCACGTTAAAATCAAATACATACATATCCCCTCTGCGAATCATACAGAGTTACGATTGCATAACACAAGCCGCTCAGAAATGCCTAAAGAAGATGTTGAGCGTATCATTGCAACGTATATTCACGACATGCTCAAAGGCAATGAGCGAATTGAGACACTTCTTCAAGATGAAGGAATTGTGGATTTTAAATTACTTGAATTTGAAATCATTGCTTGTCATGGACACCAGATTAAAAACAAAAAGAATGCTATTCGTGACATTTCACAGATGAAACGAAAATTCTACGATTATATGTACATCTCCCACTTCCACCACGGAAATATGCTCACTGTAGGTGAGGCAGCCACTCACAATGTCCAAGTAATACAACTCCCTTCTGTTATGGGTTCCGATGAATACAGTGACAGCCTAATGACAGGTGCAAAAGCTGGAGCAAACTTATCAATTTATGAGTCTGGAAAAGGCCGGACTATTCAGTATGATTACATATTAAATTAAAGAAGGCCTAATAGTAGCCTTCTTTAATAGTTTTATCTTGTAAATTCCTCTAAGTCTTTAATGTGAGTAGATACATCTTTTAAAAAGTCAATTGTCTCAGGTGAATCATTTAAGTAATCAACTGTCAATAATTCCTTTTCTTTAATCTCGCTGATGAGATTTCTAATAACATTTTGAAGCTCAGTTTTTTTATCTGTAATGAAATAATACTTAACTCGATTACCTTCACGTGAAATTCCTAATCGATCGACTGGCTGTGTAGATAATTTATTCAATACACCTCGAAGAACACCATTTCTATACTCACCATTCTTAACTAGTTCAGGTATCTTTTTTGCTAGTTCTTCAAGAAGCTCTTTTTCTGTAAGAGGGTGTTTTGAATCCTTTAAAACCACTGGAATATTTTCACGTACAACATCTGATAATGTAACTTTGTTTTCCATAAAACGATCTCCCCTTCTATATTGTAATACACAATTAGTATAAGTTAACCTTAAATCAGGTGTCAACATCTAATTACGGATTTTTAAATCTGTATATTAATCATTAATCTTTTTTTAATAAAACTTTAATTTTATCCAAACCAAAGGGAGATTTTTATGAGTATAATTATGCCTTCAGTTGCACGTTCGGAAAAAATCAAATACAGAGAAATTGACTTTGACAAAGTTAAAACAGTTGAGGATGTAAAGCTTTTGCTCAGTAAATTCAACTTTAATATTCGTGAAAAAGATTGGGACAAATTTAGTCACTTAACTAAAGATGAAGTTAAAGAGACTGTTTTGACAAACTATTAAAAATAAATAATGCGATGAGGATTGATGAGAATGAAGAAAATAGGGTTTGATTACCTTAATAGACATTTAGCAACATTGATAAGACTTAGAGAAGCTGGCCACAAGTGTGATCAGGAAATCAGTCAGGTTTTACGCTGCTTGCATAAAAATCTATTTGAAAGAGAATTATTTTTTCCATCAGATAGAAAATGGACAATGATAGAGAACGTTGATAAAGATTTACAAAGTAGATTTCACAAAAAAGCCCCAAAACTTGTTTTCGTAGACACTGCTGACCGCGGTAAAGGAAAAACAACTTTCCTTATGACTTTATCACAACAAAACAATATTCCTGTAATTGTAGGTACGAATACTGAAGAAAATATTTATAAACAACTTGGAGAAGAAAAAGGTATAGGTTGCGTTGTTATTCCGGCCAATCGTATATTAGGCAGACGCTTAGCGAATGGTGTATATATTGATAGCACTGTTACCAAAGAGCAACTAAAAACGATTAAAGAGCTGGACGTTGAAATTAAGGGGGGATTTTATCATGACGATGTCCTCTCTTCTTTAGTTTAAGCGCCTTTTTAGAACGCCCAGTGATGATTGAGGTAACCCCCTTCCTCTTTATTGCTGGGCGTTTTATAAAATGTGTTTTGGACAATAACATGGAGGTGAATGAATGCCTAGAAAAGCCAAAGAAAAGGAAAAATTGATCTGTGCTGCTTGTCAAAAAGAAAAGGACAAAGAGTCAGGGTTCTACAATTCACGAAGTAGCCTGTATGAGAAGACAGGAAAAGTCCCTATTTGCAAGACTTGCTTGAAGAAAAACATTGATTATAACAATATTGAATCAATATATACAGTCTTACAACAGATTGATGTTAAATTTGATCCGTTGTATTGGGATCAAGCTGAAAAGAGAAAAACTGATACATTTAGCGCTTATATGACTATGGCTAATTCATTAAAGCAATTTAACGGGACTGGTTGGAAAGACAGTATATTTGTAAAAGAAGAAATTAAAAACGTTACAACAAATGAAGAAGAGAAACAAACCACGCAAAATATTGATTCAGATTATCTAGAGAAACTTAAAGAAAATTACGGATATGGTTACCCCGATGACGACTATCTCCTTTTCGAAAAGAAATTCCTTCAACTCAAACCCTCTTTTCAGTTACTTACCACAATGCATGAAGAGTGCTTGCGAGAATACTGTGTAAATAAAGTATACGAGACACTTGCAAAAGCAAAAGGAGATTTCAAACAGGCTAAAGACTGGGCTGCAATGGCAAAAGATACAGCTGAAGCAGGTAAATTAAAACCTTCTCAAATGAGTAAAGCTGATTTATCGCAAGGTCTAGATGGATTTGGTCAATTGGCCAGAATGGTTGAAGAGAAAGTTGACATTATCCCTATCTTACCGAAGTTTGTTTCTCAACCAAAAGATAAACCAGATGTTGTTCTATGGTGTTATTTGAATTATGTTCGGGACTTAAAAGGTCTTCCTGCGGCTGATTATAAAGATATCTACAACTTTTATGAAGAACGGAGAGCTGATTATGAGAAACAAGAATTAGATAATGATCCTTCCATGAGGGAGTTATAAATATGGCTTCGAGAAAGAACTTTCAAAGAGATAATTTTAAATACACCAAACAAAGTTCAAGATTAGACAGCGACCCTGAATTCAACTCCCCTGTTCAAGCAAATCAAAATAAGGTTGATACTTTTGAGCGAAATTTAGACAAATGGATTGAATTTGTTCAATGGGCAAGGTGGTTTCCTGATTTATGGTACGACTTAATTAAGCCAGAAAAAGGCGGCATGAGGCTAGACTTAGATCAAAGGGTTTTCCTAAGATGTATGAGTCGTTTTGTAAGTACGTATGGAGTTTTCCCTCGTGGGTTTGGTAAAACGATGCTTGAGTTAATGTCAATTTACCATACTGCTATTTGGTTTCCTGATATCACAATAGCCATGTCAGCACAAACCAGAGAAAACGCTGCTTCAATTAGTGAAGAGAAACACAATGAAATTATGAAGTGGTTTCCTTTAATGAAAAATGAATTAGCTGGGAGACCTTCTTTTACTAAAGACTCTGTTGAGGTTAAGTTTTCTTCAGGAGGAGTTTATTCTGTACTGGCAAATGCACAGTCTACAAAAGGCCAGCGTAGAAGAAGGCTAAATGTTGAAGAATCAGCTCTTTTAAATAACGAGCTATTTAAAGATGTGCTTGAACCAGTAGTAAACGTACCCAGAAGAACAATTGGTAAGCTTGCTACAGTAAACCCTTTTGAATTGAACGGAATGATTAATTACCTAACAACGTCAGGCTATCGAGGATCGGATGAATTCAACAGGATTTTAAACATGCTTGATGAAATGGCTGATTTAAAAGGGAAAATTGTTCTAGGAGCAAGCTGGGAGTTACCTTGTCACTTTGGCAGAGGTGAAACACGGACTCAAATACTTGCAAAGAAAAACGATCCTACAACCTCATCAACTGCTTTTGCAATGAACTATGAGTCTAAATGGGTTGGTGCGAGTGATGGAGCACTTATCAACATTAGCAAATTGATCAAAGCAAGGACAATTACAAACCCAGAACTGACCTGCCCTAGAGATAAGAATAAGAATTTCTTATTAAATGAATATGTGATTGGGGTCGATGTTGCCCGCTCAAGTGAAAAGTCAAACAACAAAACAGCCATCATTGTTCTGAAGATTATTCGCAACTCCAATAATGCAATTAGACAAGTCCAGGTTGTAAATATAATCGAGCCACCAAATGGATTGAATTTTAAAGAGCAATCGATCATGGTTAAAAGGGTTTTCAAAAACTATGGAGGTAATGAAGATCTATCTATATCAAGAGTTAGAGCTGTGATTGTGGATGGAAACGGAGTCGGAAGTGGACTAGTGGATAGACTTCTAGAAGATGTTACAGATCCAGAAACGAATGAAGAATTAGGATGCTGGGCAACAATCAATACTGATCAGAAGCCAGATGTTCCAAACTCCCCTGCTATTGTTTACAACCTCAAATCTCAAGGGATTAATGACAAGATTATTACCACTTTCTTAGATTATGTTGAATCTGGAAAGTTGAAATTATTGAGACCATATGAAGAAATAAAAAGCAAAAAAGTCATCAGCGACGATATAATGGTTGAGGCCACATGTATTCAAACACAATTATTAATTGATGAAGTAGCCAACTTAAGGCTAAAGAAAACACAGAACTCAATTAGCGTTGAACAAGTAGTTAAACGTATTGATAAAGATAGGTACAGTGCATTGAGTTACGCTCTTTACTACATAGCTTTATTTTTAGAAAAGGAAGAATCCGATGATGAGTATTCATTTGGATTCTTTTTTAATTAGAAATTGAGGAGGTGAATAATGACTACACCTGAACCACAGCCATCATATGAGTTTAATACAAATTTAACACCGCTTGATTCATTGTTCTTTAATGATTTATTTAACGGCATTTCTTACGACAAAGTTAAATCATGGCTGAAAGACCACAACGCCTACAATAAACAGATTAGAGATGCCTCTAAATTGCTTTATAACGCAAATGGTGTGTATAGAAACGTTATTGACTACATGGTAGCCCTCCCTACTTTAGACAGAGTTATTTTGGGATCAAGTAAAGTGGATAGTTTCAAATCGAACAAACAAAGATTCAACCTGGCTTTAAGAAAAATCGGCGACAAAAGTGCTGTCAGGGATGCATTAGGAAAACTCAGTAAATATGGCACTGGTTTTTATTATTTTGATTCTGTGGTGAATGATTCCTTCCCCACTACTCTAAGTGACAATGAGATCGGATCAATAACTGAATCAAATGCTATTGACGACTTTAATTGTTCCGTTCTCCCCCTTCCTCTCGATTATTGCAAAATTATAGGCAGGAAAAACTCCTCTTATCAGTTAGCTTTTGATGTCTCCTATTTTGACAAGTTCACAAGTAACGGAAGATCGCTCAAGCTTAGACGATGGCCAGAAGAAATTAGACAAGGCTATAGGGCTTATAAGAAAGATCAAAATCGAAAATGGCTAGTTCTTGATAACAATAAGACCATTGCTGTTAAAGGAAGCAGCGACATTGAAGATCAATGGGGACGCCCAATCGGTTTATCTGCATTTATTGATATGGTTTATGATGAATACTTTGTTGACACTAAACGGAACATTTTAGATGAGCTCAACAGCACTTTAATTTATCAGACTTTCCCTGAAGGTGATCAAAAAGGTAAATCTGCATTATCTCAGAAGCAACAGGAACAGCAGCATGAGAATATAAAAAAAGCATTAGTTGCTAAAGGAAGCGTTAAAGGTGTTAAGTTCTTCTCCTTGGCTTCGGGAACAAAATTAGACAAGTTAGAAACCAATGTGGATTTCTTGAAGGTTAAAGGTGAAGACGAGCTCATTAAGCGAATTACTACAAATTTAGGATTTGCCGGTTCTGCTCTCAACGGGCAAGATGGTAACTACTCTTCTCAACAAACCAATATCGAGATGGTTTCTTCCCAAATATTCTCCTGGTTAGAACAAATTCAAAGTGAGTTTAACAAGGTGATAAACGCCAATATCATCAAAGATCCTCGCTCTTATATTGAGGTTTATTACCTCCCTCTTACTCACGTTAACAGGAAAGAAAAAGTCCAAAACATGAAAGATCTTTATACAAGTGGTCGAGGTAGCCTTATTGCTTGGATAGCCGCGACTGGATGGAATCCTGATGCTTACTTATCCCTAATGGAATATGAAAAAGACGAAGGTTTTGATGAAAAGTTCCCTGTTCATGCGACCTCTTTCACAATGAGTAAGAATAGCGACAAGTCAGCCGGCGCACCTGAGATCGACGATCCGAAAAATGAAAACACGATTAAATCGAAGACAAATAACAGTAACGGAACGCCTTCTGGCTCTTGAGAGGAGGTGATTAGTATTTGAAAAGCACGATTTTAGAAATTAACAATCAGAAGAAAACCAGTGGTCAGACATACATCAAGTGGGTCGTTCTTGAAATTCATGAAAACAATACTCAGTTTAACAAGAATGGCATTACCTGGCTGGAGAAATACATAAACGCTAACCTTGAATCAATCAAGTTAATGCCAATTTGCGCAGAGTTCTTGGATGATGAAAACAGTGAGCCATTCGGACACGGGTTAACAGAAGTCAAGGACGGTACCCCGCTCTTTGAAAACAGCGCTGTGGTTGGTACGACCACCAATGCTTACATTGATACTATAGATGTTAATGGTGAGCCAAAAAGAGTGTTAATAGCTGAAGGCTTCCTATACAACCAGCGCTACCCTAAATTTGTTCAATGGTTAAAATCAAAAATGTTTGATGGTGATTTCCCTGAAACCTCGGTTGAGATAGCAGCTGTGGAAGGTTCAGATGCAATTGAATATGAAGGTGGCTGGAAAGAGCAAGGACGTATACCTATGAAGTTTGACTTTACAGGTGATGCAATTTTAGGTATCGATCCTGCAGATGACGCTGCCATTTTACTTGAATTAAACAGTAACCAAAAGGAGGATAATTTAATGTCAAAATCTCAAGAAGAAGTAGTCCTTGAGTTAAACAACAAACTTGATAATAAGAATAAAGAAATTGGAGAGTTAAATCAAAAAGTTGAGAAACTTACTGAGGACTTAAAGCAAAAAACTGAAGAACTGAATGCTGCTGTTAAAGCTGCAAAGGATGAAAAAGCTAAGGCTGATGCAAAAGAAAAAGAAGCGCAAAAAGCCAAGGATGAAAAAGCCAAGGCAGATGAAGAGCTTAATTCCCTAAAGGAATTCAAAAACAAGGCGGTAGCCGAAAAGATGCAAGGAGAGCTTAACCAAGCTTTAAAGGAATATTCCCCTGAAGAAAAGGATGTCGCAAAAGAGAAAATTGAAATGTTCTCTAAGTCTCCTTCTATCGAGCTTAAGAACGAAATTATTTCTGAAATCAACTCAGCAATCGCTCGATCCTTCATCGCTGAACGCTCAAAGAAACAAGCCTCTGAGACTAATAGCAAAAATTTCGATATTTATTCAGACGTTCGTGATTCTGGGCAACAAGGTTCAGTGACAATTGATGATCTTTATTAAGATAAAATAACACTTTTATAAAATTTAGGAGGAATACTCAATGTTCAAATTCGGAACAATTGGTGCTTACAAACAAGTACGAAATAATCCACGCTGCAAGGCTAGTGTCGATTTAGTCCCTGGTTTAGCCGTAATCCCTAACGATTCTTCTGGTAACGCATTCCCGCCAGGCGCATCTTCAACTGCAAAAGGTGATGTGTATGTTGTTGGAAACATTATTGATAAACCTGAAATTCGCAATAAAGAAGACTTCAAAGTTCTAAAAGGTGAATATGTCCTTGCATTTAATTTAGCAGACTTAAAAGGACTGCCAATTGAACTCAGCTCAGACGTGGTAGTTGATTATGATGCGCTTGTTAAAGATGACGTATTGGTTCCTGCTGCGGACAAAACAGGTAAATGGGTTAAAGCTGGAGATGACGTTGCGGAGTTTAAAGTATCTCTAAAAGTCTTAGAGAAAAATACATTTGGCGGAAAAGGTTTGTACCTAACAGTACAGGCTTAATTAATATTCTGGAGGTAATTATTAATGTTTACAGTTGAATTAAATAATGTTCAAAAAGACTCAAACCATTATGCAAATGCTAAATTGAATGCTAAGTCCCCTATTGTAGAAATCTTTTCTGCAGCTGCAACAGGTCAAGATCTTTCCAAGTTTGGAGCAAAAGCCAATGCTGCTATGACCCATGTGAAGGAACTAGCTTCCAAAGCTCTTATGGGCAACCCTGTAGCTAAAGCCGAGATCAACACAATTGTGCGTTATGCCATTGAGCCTAAGCTTATTTCAGCAATTAAGCTATTTGATTTTATGGGCACATTTAGAACTATTGGCTATGATCAGCAACCAATGATGACAACATACGCGCATGAATCCATCCGAAGCCAATTCCAAGCTTCCCGCGGTGACGTACCGTTCGCTACTACAACTTGGAGCGAATATCCAATTGGAACTCAAACCATTTCTTCTGGCTATGCTGTTAACTATCGTGAGATTCAAAGTGGAAACCTCGATAAAGTAGCAGAAGGCATGGAGCAAGTTCAAACAGATATGATGAACAAAGCAATGTACTATGTTGTAAATGAAATGTTCAATGCAATTAAAAATGCAACAGGCGTTAAATACTTTGCTGAAACTGAAGGTATCACCAAATCATCTGTAGACGATATTATCACAAAGATTCGCCGATTTGGACAACCTTCTATTGTTGGTGACTTTTCTGTTGTTTCTCAGTTAAATGACTTTGCAGGGTTTCAGGCTGTAGCCGGAGATGCTTCAAGCACTAAGCTCCCTCAATCTGTGATGGATGAGATCCGAAGAACAGGATTGCTTAACACTTATAAAGGTTCTTCTGTTGTAGAATTACCTAACGCTTATAATCTTACTGAATTAAATAAAGCCGGCGACAACTTCAAAACATATCTTCCTGAAGGACTTCTTTTCTTCGTTCCTCAAGGTAAAAAATCCCCTCTTCAAGTATTCCAAAAAGGCGGACTTACTTCAATGAATGGTAACGACATTATTACTGGAACAGAGATTACTCGTTTTGATATGGAAATTGGGGCTGGTGTAGCAAAAGGACAAGAACATCAAATTGGTCTCATCAGAGACACAAAATATGAATTACCACAAATTTAAACAATTTAAAATCTAGGAGGGCTGTGTCCCTCCTTTTATTTTTGGAGGGATTACATGTCTTTTAATTTAGATAAAAAGATCACAATTAAAAACCTATGTCCATGGGATTTATATTTCCGAAAGATTGACACTCACGGAGACTTCAGATTGCCAGCCAATGGGATTAGACAGATTACAGCTGGAGAAGTGCAATCCCAAGTCTATGACAATACCTCGCTATTCACTGGAACTGACGGTCAAGGTACTCATGCCAAAATCTATATTGATGACAAAGAAACCCGTGTACACTTAGGTTTTGAGACTGATGATAAAGACGATAAGCAAGAAGTTGTTACTGTAGAACGGATTAAACAAATCTTGGGGTATAAAACACAAAAAGCCTTCGAAGAAAATGTTCAAAAAGAAATTTTACTTGAGTCTGAAAAAGCTCAGCTGTTTGATGTGGCTAAAAAAGAAAAGATTAATGACTACGCTAAGATTAAGTTCATTGAAGAATACACTGGATTTAAATTTGATACTCAATCATAAGGGGGTTAAATCTTGACTACCTATGATGAAATCATAAACGTTTTCCATTCAAAGTTTCAGTCAAATGAAATATTACCAGATGGACTTGAGTATCAGTTTTTCAAGAACGCTATTGGTGAATATGAAACAGATTTAACTGAACTGGGTTTTGATAAAGAAACAAAAGATTTTAAAGAACCCCTCTCCCCTGCTCAAATTCAAATTTTAGGAAGACTCATGTACAAAGATTATTTAGGAAGATATCGAGACAGAGCCTTAAAATTAAACAACATTGTAGGAAGAGATATTCAATTGACAGGTTTATCTAATACTAAAGCTCAGGTTAATAGATCCTATGAAGATCTTGTCGATGAGATTGAAAAAAAAATGAGCAAACTAAAAGTAAATAATTTTGATTGAGGTGGTTCGGTGTCTGTAGATTGGTATCTTACCTCTTCTTCAAATTATTTGAGTGGCTGGGAAAATGAAGAGTTTAATTCAAACAAGTATGAAATTTTCAAAGAAATCTTAGCAAATTCACCTGAAACTTACGATATTAAATTGAATGGCAAGCCTGCACAGGTAATAATTCAAACCACTCAGGACAGTGAAACAAAAAAAGTCCTTACAGTTTTAGGTTTATTAAATCGTGGTGACTTGATTTTGTATGACGGTAGTTACTGGTTAGTTAATTCACGCCCTACCGATAACAAAATGAATGACAGTGCTACTATGCGGCTTTGTAATTCATCAATTAGTCTAACATCTTCTGACAAACTAATTGATTCCGGAAAGATCGATGAAGTTACAGGGAGACCGATAAAGATTAAAGTGCCTGGTGAGAAGATTGACATCCCGTGTGTTTTAGAACGGACAACCTCAACAATTGGATCAGAATTGGCTATAAATATTCCTGAAGGGCAAGCACATGTCACCATCCCCTTTTTAAAACATGAAAAATTAAAGAAGGGTCTTTTTCTTTCTTTTTATGGTGAGGAATTCCGTGTTGATGATATAGACTATTCCAAGGTCTATGGAGACATCGGAACAATTAGACTTATAGCCAAAAAGAAAGTTGGAGGTGATAGTGAATGAGTATGATGGTCGAACATATGACAACTGTATTCAGAACTATTATAAATGACACAGAATTGAATCGTCTTCTATATTATAAAGATGACCCTCTCTCCTCTTCTCTCCCTGACGTTCAGACATTGGAAAATTATTATGATCCAGTTGATGATTCCCCATCGATATTAAACTCCATAATCAAACGTGCTCCCAAAACTGATGATTTAACCGATCAACCAATTTGCAGGCTTTGTGTCTATCTTGGTAATGGAATCCCTAAACCCTCAACCCAAAGTGTGATGCTGCTAGATCAAGATTTGATGATTGATGTTTATACACACATTAACACCTATGAAGAGACTGAATTCAGGAACCTGAAAATTACGGATCGTGTTTGTGACATGCTCTTCAATCAAAATTTTGCTGGTATCGGTAAAAATGTTAAATACACAAGACTGCTCATATCGAACGCACCTGAAGGGTATTTGGGATACAAATTGATATTTACTTTCGGAGCAAGTAAATGAATGTGTTAAAGGATTTTTTCTTTTTAGGAAGGCCTATTAATACTGAAGTCGGTGCAATAAGCTTTATCCACTTAAGAGATTACCCAGAGTACATAAGCGAGCTAAATATGATGAAAATGAGCAAGAAGGAAATCATCAGAAACTTTTCAAAAATCAACAATGATGGTTCATTAAATGATTTAATTATCGAATTGAAGAAGAACAGCCTCTTCAAAATTGTTCATGATTACTTACCTGAATTTAACCAAGCTTATTTTAAAGTGTTTAGCAAAGTATTTGTGGACAAAGAATCACTACATCTTATTGATCAGAAAGCATTTAATAATGTTAGAAAATTGATATTAGAGATGCATTGCTTGACTGAAGAGAAAATTGTTGAGAATGATGAATTGCAGGAGTTTCATGATTTAAATAATCAATTAAAGCTTCAAGATTCTCAAAATGATTTAAAGGACATCGCCAGCTGTGTGGCTGCTTTTAATGGATATACATATCAAGAGGTAGCCGATATGACAATTTATCAATTGTACCTGTCATATTACAGAATGGGCGAAATAATGAATTATAACACTTCTGCGTTATTTGCCACTGTTTCAGCTGATGTGAAAATCGGTGACTGGAATAGTCATGTTGATATGTATAAAGAAGAAAAGCACCACCTCAGTACAGCAGATGCTAAAAACTTAGAGCAATTATTCGGAGACTGACTTTCAGTCTCTTTTTCATTTTAAATTAGGAGGAAAACACTTGGCAAAACAAACAGTTATCCATGAAGTTGGTAAGGTGCTAACCAAAAGGCTTAGTGACCATAAAGTCGTTGCATCTTCTGTAACGCAAATGACTCAGTTCTCGCAACAAGTCCAACAAGACTTTTTAAAAGGTGGATGGGGAAATAGAGACCTTTATGTCATCAACTCAAGCAAAGAAGTTTCAGGTAATGTAAAAAATGCTTTCTTTGATCTTGATTTTATGGCAATGCAGCAAGGTGTAAAAATTGAAAATGAGACGATTTCTGTATGGGAAGATGAAAGTCTTGTTGTAGATGATTCTGGAACGGTCAAAATCGCGTATACTCCTTTATCCAAAGTCTCACTTACAAATGAAGACGGAGATCAACAAGAATTTAGTGTTTCAGACAAAACAATTACTGTTCCTGAAACGTTTGCTACTAAAGGGAACGCTGTAACAGCTCATTATCAAATTGAAGTTGATGCAGAAACAGTTGAAATTAGTGGTGAAAAATTCTCCGAGAACTATTACTTCGAAATTCACACACTAGAGTACGATCCAAAGACATCGAAAATTTACAGTGATCTCTATATCCAGTTGCCTAAAGTTAATTTCTCTGGTGAAGCAGACATGTCTTTAGAAGCTGGGCAAGCCTACACACCAGAAATTGGTTACCGAGCATTAGCTGATGACAATGGCAAGATCGGTACTTTTGCACGTGTTAAGCGTAACCCAGATGGGACAAAAGGAGTTAAAACGGAACAAGAAGATGCGGCATCGAAAAGCAGTGTAGACATTGGAACAACGCAAGAAACAAAATAACGTTAGGAGTTTGATATCTTGGCACTTTTAAACAAAGACGGAGACATTTACACTTCAGCTCGAGACGATGGAACTGGTAAACCAATTACCGACATTCATCTAAAATCACAAGAAAAACCAGTACAAGTTGACTTTCCTCAAGCTGGCTTGGATGCTATCAAAGAGATCCAAGTACAATCCCCTTCCGTGACCTTGAATGAAAGAGATCCCGGTTTCTCCTCATTTAAAACGGATAAATTCACTGTTACTTCAACAGCTCAAAAAGTTACCGCAGGTATCACTGACAGAACAGCACTTACTATTTATCCTCCTGCAGAAGGCACGATTTATATTGGAAACTCTACTGTGACTGCTGATACAGGTATCCCATTGACAGCAGGTGACAAACCTTTTTCAGTTCCTGTCGCTGCTGGTAAAACACTTTATGTCTATGTGATTAATGACGGTACTGACAGAGACGTAAGAGTATTTGAGGCTAAATAATTTGAGGGGATTCTTCCCCTCTCCTTTTTAAATAAAAGTCAGTTTTTAAACAGATTTAGGAGGTGGAGTTGTTGACAGAAACCGATGCAAATATTTTAAAAACCATTCCAGATAAAGCAACCTTTACATTCCACGAAGCAACAACTGCCCCGTCTGAAGGTGAAGAATTTGTAGTATCACATTATCGGGATATTACTGTTAAGATCTCTGGTTCCTCAACTTCAAGAGAAATAAAATTCTTTGCCGTAGATGAAAATGGTGAAAAGACAGAAATTGCTGGAACAAACAAAACTGATTTTCAATTAGGTACGGGCACATTGAATACAAATGAAAACTGGGATTTCGATATTGCGGGGCTTTTCAAATTCATGGTTGAGGTTGTTTCCGTAAATGGAGATGTAACGATTAAAGGAATTGCGGTGAGTTAATGAGTAGTAGCAAATTTGTAGGTCAACTCAAACAAAACAATGAGCAAATTAATAATCTTAAAGATCAATTTTTCAGAACTGAATCTCATATGTCTGATCATGAAAAACGTTTGAATGACAAAGTTGATGAGTTTATGGAAAAGCAGAACTTCGAATTAAAAATGCACATTCAAAACAATGCGAATCCACATCAAGTCACAAAAGAACAAGTCGGATTATCAAATGTAATCAATGAAGAGCAAGCCACAAAAGTGAATTTTGATAGCCATCTCGACGATAAGAAAAATCCCCATTCAGTTACTAAAACCCAAGTTGGCTTGTCTAAGGTTGATAATATTCAACAAGCAGCGAAAACCGATTTTGATGCTCACGATGCAGACCTAGATAGACATATCACAAAGGATGAGCGCAGTTATTGGAACGGCTCAGATGACAGGTCGAAGTCTTTTTTAGCTGAACATACTAACGATCAATCAAACCCACACAAGGTTACTGCTGAACAGGTCGGGCTTGGGAATGTAGACAATGTAAAACAAGCTACTAAAAATGACTTTGACAATCATCTTAATGATACTAATGTCCATATCAAAAAATCTGAACGGGATAAATGGAACGCTGCTCAACTTTTCAAACTCACTGCCGATGATGGAAAAGTAAACTACAAAGACAGTTCCGAAAAAACGGAATACAATGATTTGATTACCACGGGGTTCTATTTAATCGCCAACCAGGGGCTCCACTCCCCTGCTAACTTGTCCAATGTCTATTTGGTTGTCATGAATTATGGTGATACAATAGCCCAATTTGCTTTAGAAGCATATTACGGAACTCATAGTTATTTCCGATTTAGAAAGAGTGATTCAACTTGGACTTCATGGCAAACACATGAAACGACCGACGGAGCACAAACAAGAGCTACTACTGCACTCAACTCAGCTAAAACCTATACCGATACCAAGCTTTCCTCTACGACATGGTACACTCCTACTTTACAGAATGGATGGGTTAATTACACTGATGCTAACTCTACAGATCAAACAGTGTTTAAAACTCGATACACAAAGGACGCTGTAGGAACTGTCTTTGTAGAGGGTGCTATTGCAAAAGGAACAATTGGCTTTGGAGTGGCAGCATTCACCCTACCTGAGGGTTACAGACCTGGAAGAGCGTTTCAGTGGGTTGGTGTAGCTTCCCAAGCGGGAATGTCAGGTGTCCCGCAAACTCACAGAGCGCTTGTTGACACTGACGGAAAAGTTATCATAGAAAATAGCTCAAACACCTCCAAACCCAATGATTACATTAGCTTAGGCTTTAGTTTTAAGGCCGTGTAGGGAGAATATTATGATGCAAGTATACAAATATGACGAAAATTATATTTACGAATCCCCTGTTGTACTTGAAGATGGTAGTCCGCTTCCTGATAATTGCACTACTATAGCTCCATCCGATGGTCTTTATATTCCTAAATTCAGTCCCAAAACGAAAAAATGGGTTGAGTCCGCCTCCAAAGAATACATTGACAGTTTAAAACCCCTTGACCCCGAGCCATCGGAAGCTGAAAAAGTTAAAAAACAATTAAGTGATTTAACATATCAACTAATGATGGATGGTGTACTTTAAATGAATTGGTATGAACTTATAAAAGATTATTACAACGATGGCAATGGTGTGTGGGACGAATATCGTGTAGCACAAGCTGTAGTCAAAGGAAAAATCACACCAGAACAGTACGAAGAAATTGTTGGAAAGAAATATATTGAACCAACTACCTAATTATGATAATTTTAGGTTATGAAAACAATAAATTTTATAACATTCATCAGTGCTTTAGTCTTGCTTGGGGGATGTTCATTTAACGAAGTAGAAACATCAGCTACGGGATTAGGAAAAGGAAGCAGTAAACAATACGAGCCGCTAATGATTGCACACAGAGGCGCATCGGAAATTGAGCCAGAGCATACCCTACTCTCTTATGAACGAGCAATAAAAGACAAAGCAGACTACATTGAAATTGATTTACGACAAACCAAAGACGGTCATCTAGTCGCAAACCATGACAAGACTGTTGATAGAACCACAAACGGCAAAGGAGAAGTTGAGGATCTTACACTAGATCAGATTAAAAAGCTACGTACTGGAAAAGGACAAAAGATATTAACTATTGAAGAGATCATTAAAAAATTTGGACAAACTACAAAATATTATATCGAGACTAGAACAAACAACAAAGGCAAATTAGTAATGGAGAAAAAATTAATTGACATACTCTCTAAATATAAACTAATCGCTAATAACAAAGTTGTTTTAGAGTCATTTAGTGACAAAAGTCTAAAGAAGTTACATAAGCTAGACAGCGATGTTCCTCTTGTTCAACTTTTGAAAGATGAAGATATTAAGCCTATGAGCAAATCAAAGCTAAACGAAATAAAAAAATATTCAAATGTTGTTGGGCCTAATGCCAAATTGGTTGATAAAGGTTTTGTTGATTTAGTCCACAAAAACAATATGAAAGTACATGTGTTTTTTAATGCTGATAGAGAAAGAACACTCACACCCAAAATGCTTAAGTTGAAAGTTGATGGACTTTTTACAAATAACCCAGCTTATACAGAAAAAGTTCTAAAAGAAGATTATAAATAAAATACAAGTTTTATTTAGACACCTCTCCCCTTTTGAGGTGTCTTTTTTAATGAGTTCAGAGGATATATAAGGAGGAAATGAGATGGCATCGAAAAAATTAAATCTTGGGTTGATCGAAGAAAGTGTAAGCAAATATGACAAGAAAGAACGAGTGCAACTTACTGATGACGTTCATGTTTATATTTACCCTTACTTCTCCCCTACCCGCTTAACCAAAATGCTTACTGAATTAATTACGGATCAAGAAGAGGCAAAAGAAGCTGGAATTAAGTTTGAAGATATTAATCCTGTTCAATGGGGATTCTTTTCATTAATTAAAGAATTTACAGACTTGGGTATTCCAAGTGATATCAAAAACAAAGTAAAGTGGTTTGTTAAGCTTGTGGACTCTGAATTTTTCCCATTGATTATTAGTAGTTTCCCTGAAGAAAGCATGAAGAAATTTAGAGAAGCAACAAAGATGATGCAAGAGAATTTAGACAAACTGTCAAACATATCTCAAGAAGAAATAAATGATCTTATCCTTAATAAGGTCGAAGAGATTGAAAATGAACAAGAGGCTGAATAATGGCCAAGAACATAAAAGAAATAGCAGCACTAATTGAATTTGCCGCAAAGCAAGCCGTTCAAAAGCAATCCAGCACAAAAAATACGATGATTAAAACGGGTCAAGAGCATGTGCAATCTGATGTATATGACACATACGACCCTCTTGCATATGAACGTACGTCTCTTTTGAAGGACTCCTTCGTCATTCAAAACGAATCTAACGGAATTTCATTAGACAATACTCGTGAAGACAACGGTAAGGATGTTGCCACGGTTGTTGAGACTGGTCAAGGATATACGTATCCAGATAAATACGGTTATGGTTATGGAAAACCTCGCCCATTTATGAAGAATACCGCTGAATCGTTAAAAGATGGGCGATTGGTTGCTGCTATGAAAAAAGATTTATATACAAGTGGTATTAAAACAGAATAACGGTGGTGTATTAATGGCCAGAGAAATAAAACAAAACATGATGCGCTCTAGAGCCGAAAAGTTGCCCGAAGTCACGGATGAAATGTGGGGTCAGGTTGATGACGAGCATAGAAGCTTAACTCAAGAGTTTCTTGACGCCCACTCATTCCGAGATAAAACCAGGAAGCAATACAACTCCTCTCTTCGTCAGTTCTTCTGGTGGGTGCACAATTCCTTGAATGGGAAGAAGCTTTACAAAATATCTAAAAGGGATTTCATCAGATATCAAAGCTTCCTGAAAAATAGAGGGATGTCTTCAAGTGGAATAGCTTTAAAAAAGGCTGGAGTATCTTCTTTAAATAACTACATTGAAAATGTTGTTGCTGAAGATGACGATAATTACAAATCATTCAGGAACTTTACAAGAGGTCTCCCTGCCATCCCTAAAACAACCACGTATGAAAAAGTAAAGGTTACTTACGATGAATACAGAACAATGATGAAAGTGCTTGAAGAAGATAAAAACTATTTGGGGATGGCTTGGTTAGCTACTGCCTTTAATGTAGGTGCCAGAAGAGCTGAAATCATTCAGTTTAAAACCGAAATCCTGAATTATGAGATACCTGAAGGCCGATCTTATGTCATGGCTCACAAAGTTCTCGGAAAAGGAAAAGGCGAAGGAAAACCCCTCGACTACATGATTAACACAGAAGCTCTGGAATATTTGAAGCTTTGGCATGAACAACGGGGATATGACCATGAATATCTATTTACTACACAGTACGGTGGCCAACCAAGACAAATGTCAGAGGGTTGGGCTGACTATTTTTGTTCTGATGTTCTTTCTGATATCCTCGGTCGCCGCATTAACCCTCACCTCTTTAAGGCCTCCTGTATTACTTACCTTCTTGAAGTTAAGAAAATTAAGATTGAGCTCGTGAGTAAATATGTTGCACAGCATAATGACGTGTCTACAACAATTAAGCATTACGACCTTCGTGATTTTAAAGAAGAAAAGAATCAAATCTTCTCGTAAACATTATGAGTCTCTTCAATCCTCACCAAAGTTCAATTGAGAATATGCAACAGCAAATTAATGAATTGAACGAAGCTGTAGCTGAATTAACTAGGCTGCTTGATACTAAAGCAGATAAGAATCAATTCGGGTCTAAACAGATTGATGAATCCAAGATCAGTGACGGTAAAGTTCTTGTTTACAATGCAAACACCGGTAAACTTGAATACGGAAAGATTAAGAAAAGCTTGTTGGGAGACATATCAATTGATTTGCTTTAGCGACATTCTTTATGAAATCCCTCTTTTATGCAGAATCAAAATCCTTCGATTGAGGGGTTTTGCTTATGGATAAAACCTTAAACTTATTTCCATATTTGACGATAATATGGAGAGGTGAAAAATATGAATAAGACCATACTTAAACACAATTTAGTACAGATGGATAGTCGTGACCTAATCAAATATATACAAAAGGAATTCCCCCACTCAGGCGAACCTTACTCAGAACAAAAACGCAAATTTCAAATCCTGAAATCACTTAATTCATCAGATTTAACTTTAGCTATTTCTCGTATGACTCGAATTGAAGCATCCTTCGATCATACAAAAATGTGGACAGTTGGAAGTGTGCTCATAGGAACATGCTTACTATCTCTCAGAATTATGTTTAGTTTTAATTTGCTTTGGTATATTCTAATCGCAACATCCATTTGCCTTCTCCTACTTTTCATTGTACGAAAGGATAGGGATATTGTTATTACTGCAACATATTTTAAAGAATTACTCGAGCAGATTAAGTCCGAAAAAGGAAAGTGACTCTCCCCTTTGTTGGTTCTACACTTTTGGAAATCATGGTATAATGTAGGAAAATAATACTGGTGGTGGTTGGATGATCTGGGCAATAGTTATTTTATTGATCATTGCTGCTTTTTTTATAATTGGAGACTTTGGAACAGACAAACAGAAAGAAATTGAGAAAAAAAAGTTGGTTGAAATTGAAGCTGCCGGGAACTTCCCTGCTCAGTACAAGGGCATTTTAAATCCAGATAAAACAACAAAACTTACATTGGTTGAACCAGAAGATAAATTTGCAATCCATATGTTCAATCAAAATGGAGAGCTAGAAGAAAAAATTATACCCTTTGAAAAAATCATTGAAGCTGAGGTTTCAATTGATGATAACACAGTTACAAAAGTGTCCAAAGGAAGTAAAATAGCAGGTGCTGTTGTTGGTGGGTTAGCAGCAGGAAGTATTGGAGCATTAGTTGGTGGGTTATCTTCTAATAAGACAGAAACAAAGTACTTCAAAAAAATTGATTTAAAATTAAAGCTCGATGATTTCTCCTCCCCTATTTACAGATTTGATTTTCTGCCAAGCAAAGATGAATTTGGCCTAGAAAATGTAAAAGGGTTTAAACAGGATGATCCAAAAGTTAAAGATGCATTATCAAAGGCTGAAATATGGCAAGGGATTATGGAGATAGCAATACGGAAAGCAAACAAAGTCGCTCAATAATGAGTGGCTTTTTTATATGCCCTAAAAATCACTCTCCCCTATTCGAAAGGATGTGACCTATATTTGAGTCAAAATTTAAAGATCATACTCACACCTAAAACTGATACTTCTTCAAAAACTGTCGAACAGTTAAATCAGCAAATTAAATCTCTAGAGAAAAAGCTTCGTTCCCTCAATTTAAAGACCAATATTGATGCCTCTGCTTTAAAGACTCTCAACGATTTCTCCTCTGCAGTTGACACTTATCAAAAACATCTCAAATCCTTCAATCAAACAGTTAAAGAAACCACAACGGTTACCAGAAATGCCGATGGCACTGTCGAAAAGCTGACGCAGCAATATAAGAAAAATGGCGAAATCATTCAGCGAGAAACAAAGACCATAGACAATCGTAATCAATCATTACGTGAACAAACGCAAGAAGTTAACAGGCTTGCTCAAGCGACAGAAAAGCTTGGTCAGGCACAGAAGAAAACAGAGCAAAAGAATGCTCAAGGACAAACGACGAGGGTTACTCAAAAGAACCGCAATGGCTTTGACGATATTACCTATACAACTGACCCAAAAACAAACGCTACAACGGCAAAAGTTACAACGAATTATGATCAGCAACGAAAAGCTATTGAACAATTAAAGCTGGATTTAGAAAAACTTAGACAGCAAGGAATTGTAACTGACACCACCCTCTCTTCCCTTGGACGGAAATTAAATACTGCTCAAACAGCACAACAAATTGAAGCATTACAAAACAGAATTAAAATGCTCGATGATAAGTCTGCTGCTGTGGCTAAAAATAATGAACTCCGAAAAACTATTGAGCTTTATCAACGCCAAGCGCAGGTAAACGCACAAAACCTTAATACGCGTTATGGCGATACGATGGGCGCTGGAAATAGACAAGCTATCCAAGAGTACCTCAATGCAGTTAATAGCCTTAATGTAAGTGCCGGCGGAAGCAATATCAGAGCTCAAATGCAAAGCTTGAACATGCAATACAGGGAATTGGCTTCAAATGCGCAAGCAGCAGCTAGTCAAGCCTCGTCTTTTGGTGCGGAGCTAACGCAAGCTTTCAAAAGTATGTCTACATATTTAATCTCTGGTTCTTTGTTCTACGGCGCTATATCTGGACTCAAGGAAATGGTATCTCAGGCTGTTGAAATTGATACTCTAATGACAAACATCAGACGTGTGATGAATGAGCCTGATTATAAGTACAATGAGCTACTCGAGGAATCAATAAACCTAGGAGACACCCTTTCAAACAAGATCACTGACATACTCCAAATGACTGGCGATTTCGGGCGAATGGGGTTCGATGAAAGTGAACTGTCCACTCTAACAAAAACCGCTCAGGTACTTCAAAACGTCTCTGACTTGACTCCTGACGACACAGTTAACACTTTAACTGCCGCAATGTTAAACTTCAATATTGCAGCTAATGATTCTATTTCAGTCGCAGATAAGCTAAATGAAGTAGATAACAACTATGCTGTAACCACTCTTGATCTAGCCAACTCAATTCGAAAAGCAGGAAGTACTGCTTCTACTTTTGGTGTTGAATTAAATGATTTAATTGGATACACTACAGCAATTGGAAGTACCACTCGTGAATCAGGAAACATTGTTGGTAACTCATTAAAGACGATTTTCGCACGAATTGGAAACAATGATAGCTCAATTAAAGCCTTAGAACAGATCGGAATTTCTGTAAAGACTGCGGGTGGAGAAGCTAAGTCAGCAAGTGACCTTATCGGCGAAGTTGCAGAAAAATGGGACACTCTGAGTGATGCTCAAAAGCAAAATACCTCAATAGGCGTAGCCGGTATTTATCAGCTTTCAAGATTTAATGCAATGATGAATAATTTCTCTATTGCCCAGAATGCCGCAACGACTGCCGCTAATTCCGCTGGGAGTGCATGGAGCGAGCAACAGAAATACGCAGACAGCTTACAGGCAAGATTAAACAGGTTGTCAAATGCATTTACAGAAATGTCGGTTGCCTCAAGTGAAGCTTTCATATCAGATAGCATTGTTGTTTTTGCAGATGCGCTTAAAGGTTTAATGCAAATAAGTGCCCAAATAACTAAATCAGTTGGACTTCTTCCCCAAGTTATAGGAGCCGCTACAGCTGCAGTTATGCTTTTCAACACTTCCCTCCGTACAAGTGCACTTACTTCAGGAATGACAATGGGAGCCACTCTTAAGAATTTAGCGCTCAACTTTAATGCTGTAACTGTAGGTGTAACTACTGCGTCTGCCAAAACAGTTATTTGGAATAGAATTGTAACTGCGTTTAGTACGTCCCTAGCCGGGCTTAAAAAAGTAGCAATGACTACTGGAGCATTCTTAGCGGGTAGTTTTCTTCCAATGGCTGCAATGGTTGGTCTTGGGGTAGTAATTGAAAAACTTATATCATCTTATTCAAAGCTAAAACAAGCTAAAGAGGATTTTGAGCAATCAAAGTCTACAAGTATTGAAGCAATTACAACGAATAAAGATGAAACTGACAAACTAATAAGTCAATATCAAGACCTTCAAAAAGCTAAGGAATCAGGCTCTTTATCACCTGAAAAAGAACAAGAATATCTACAAGTAACACAACAATTAGCACAAACATTTCCTATGCTGGTTTCTGGTTATGATTCTCAGGGCAATGCTATTATTAAAAACAATGAGGCATTAAAGGATGCCATTAAGTACACCGAAGACTTAGCCAAATTAAACAAAGAAGATATCAAAACAAGTACTAAAAGTGATTTCAAAGACCAGCTCAAAGAATTTGACAAATTAAGAGAACAGATCAATCAGTACGAGAAAATGGCAAATACGTACTCAAAAGGTAAATCTGTTTGGTCTTTCCTGGAGAATCCTTTCTCTAGTGATGATGATTACAAAAATGCAGGTGTTAAAGCAAAGGAAGAAATCAAAAAACTAGGCCAAAGTCTATCTGGTGTTCAGATTGAAATAAGAGAACAAGTTAAGAAAACTGTAGATGCTTATAACTCAATTAAGATTGACCCGAACATAAAGAAAGAAATTAACGATGCATTTAGTAAGATTGATTTTTCGCAGCTCAGCGCTGATGAACTAACCTCCTTTTCTAAAACTGTTTCTAATGACTTGGTAAGAATACAAGAAGCACTGAACTCTGGCGATAAAGACGGATTTGCTTCCGCATCTAAGAGCCTTCAGGAGCTTGTTAATCAATACATGAGCAGCAGTGACAAAACAGATAGCCTAACATTGTCTTATGATGACCTTAAAACTGCTATTGACTCTACAAATGATTCAGCAAAAACTGCAAAAGTAACATGGGATGAAAATGGTGAAGGTGTAGATGCATTAGGTGAGCAAGTCGGGAACTTATCTGACAAGCTCAAAGAAGTAAAAGGCGACGTCGAAGCAACATTAGATGTAATTGATGACCTGGTAAATTCCAAACAAAGCGATCACGCTGCTTCTGTCCTTCAAGAAGAAGGATATAACGAAGTTGCAGATAAAGTTTCAATTTACAATAACCTTCTTGAAAAAATGGCTGAAGGTAAAAGCATATCAGCTTCTGAAGCAATGAAACTTGTTCAGAAAGAAAAGAGTCTTTCAAAGGCAATTTCTGTTCAAAACGGCATGGTTAACATCAACCGGCAAGCTGTAATAAAAAGCAGAGATGAATTTGTTGCCTCCTATAAAGATAAAATTAAAGCTGTTAAGGAATTAATTTTAGCTCAAGCAAACGAATATACGGCTCAAATGTCGAAGAACCACTCTAAAGATCCGATTACTGTTAGCTCGTTGAAAGAAGCCAAACAGCAACTTGCTGAATTCAAAAATGCTTATGACAACGCCTTAAAGAACATTAACAATGGCGGTATTCAACATGTCAGTGGTGCTAAACAGAACTACGAAAACTATAAAAAGCTCGTAGATAGTCTTGAGAACATGAACAAGATTTTCGATATAACTTCATCTTCTCTCAACGAGGCTGGTACTTCTCTTGAGGACTACTCTGATGGCCAAGAGAAAGCTAATGAAGAAACTAAAACATCTATGTACGTGGCTGATAAATACAAGGAAGCTCTGGAGAAAGTCAACGCTGAAGTCGAAAAGTACAATAAGCAAGTAAACGACTATCCAAAGTATTCTCAAAGTTATCGAAATGCCCTGCAGAAAGAAATCAAAGCTCTCCAACAAAAGAAAAAGCTTATGCAGGAGCAAGCCAAACTCCTCAAGGATCAAATCAAGTCAGGGAACATTGCACAATACGGTATTGTGACCTCTTCCCTCTCAACTGGTTCATCTTCTGGTAGTTCTTATACTTCCGGTGGCGGGTCTTACTCCGGTAAATACTCCAGCTACATTAATTCTGCCGCAAGTAAATATGGTGTTGATCCAGCTCTAATTGCAGCTGTAATCCAGCAAGAATCAGGATTCAATGCAAGAGCCCGTTCTGGAGCAGGCGCAGCCGGATTAATGCAGTTGATGCCTTCAACTGCCAAAAGCTTAGGTGTAAACAATGTTTATGATCCTTATCAGAGCATTATGGGTGGCACGAAATATTTAGCCCAACAACTAAGCAAATTTGGTGGCAATGTTGAGAAAGCACTTGCTGCTTATAACGCAGGCCCTGGTAATGTGATTAAATATGGTGGAGTCCCTCCTTTCAAAGAAACGCAGAATTATGTTCAGAAGATCATGTCTAATTACACTAAGTCAATGACTTCTGCTAATTCCTCCATTGCAAGCTACTACACGAAGAACAGTGCGTTTAGAATAAGTTCTAAATATAATGCGCAAGATGGCGCTTACCGATCAACTCCACATAAAGGTATCGACTTTGCAGCAAAAGCTGGAACCGCAATTAAATCGGTTCAGAGTGGAAAAGTTCAAATTGCTGGTTATAGTAAGACTGCCGGTAACTGGGTTGTCATTCAGCAGGATGATGGAAAAGTTGCTAAGTATATGCATATGCTTGATACCCCTTCTGTTAAAGCCGGTCAAACTGTTAAAGCTGGTCAGACCATCGGTAAAGTTGGTAGTACGGGTAATTCAACAGGAAATCACCTTCATCTTCAAATTGAGGAAAACGGAAAGACTATTGACCCCGAGAAGTATTTAAAAGGTGTCGGTACATCTATTTCAGATGCATCCCAAGCCGAAGCAGAACGACAACAGGCAATAGCGCAAGCTAAATCCGACCTCCTCTCCCTCCAAGGTGATATTGACTCAGTAAACGATCAGATACAAGAGCTCAGATATGAGATCGTTCAATCGAAACTTGATGAATATGACAAGCGTATTGGTGATTTTGATGTAAGAATCGCTAAAGACAAAGCGCTCGCTAGTCATTATCTGAGCGACAGTAAAGAATTCCGCAAGTATACAAACGATCAGAAAAAAGCTTTAACTGAACAGCAAAAGATTCAGAGTCAGAAGGTTTCTTTCATTGAAAAAGAGATCAAAACAAACAAAACTCTGAATTCTGCTCAAAGAGCGCAACTTGCTGAAGAATTAAAACAAGCTAAGATTGATCTCATCAATTTCCAAGAAGAAGTAAGAGAACTTCAGGGACAGCTCATCCAATCTAAAGTTGATGAAACACTTAACGGTATAGAGAAATCAACCAAGAAAACTGAATCCAAGCTTAAAGATGTTGACAACAAGATTCAGATGACTACAGAAGACAAAGACAAAGTTAAGTACTACAGTCAGCAAGTCAAATTAGTACAGCAACAACAGGCTGAGGCCAAAAAATACATCAAGCAATTAGAGGAACAGAAAAAAGCAGCAAAGGGCTTTCCTGACATCCAGAAACAAATCACAGAGGAAATCGAAAATTGGAAAGATAAGCAGAAGGATTATAATCTTGAGCTTTATAACACCAAAAAATCGATCAAGGACATCTATAAATCTCTTGCTGATGAAGTTGTCTCCATCTACAAAGAGATGTACGAAAAGATGCGTGATATCGAATTAAAAGCGCACCAAAAAGCTACACAAGACTTGATTGATGAGATTGATAAAACTGATGATGAAGCTAAATTTCAAAAGCAGTTAAAAGAGAAACAAGATGGAATTCAGGAAATACAAGATAAACTAAACAAGCTTGCACTCGATGATTCCGAAAAAGGCAAGTCTGATTATAATGATCTGAAAAAGGAATTAGAAAAACAACAGATTGATTTAGATGAGTTTCTTAAAGATCGTGAGAACAGCAAACGAAAAGAATCGCTGCAGGATCAGCTTGAAAAAGATCAGGATGCCATAAATGACAAATATGATAACCTGACAAATGATGAAAGAGAATTCAAGAAAATTGAAGACAAACTCATGAACGGGAAAATCACTGACATCTCTAAGCAGCTTAATGAATTCTCTAAGTTCATTAACAGCAATATGGAGTCCATAGGAAAAAGCATCTCTAATAACCTTATCGATAAGCTTAAAGAAGCCTCTAATGCCCTTAATACTGTGACCAAAGGCAATAAAACTGGAAAAAAGGTATCTTCTTTTGCATCAGGCGGATATACAGGAACAGGACTAGGTGCAGGTAAGCTCGCCTTCCTTCATGATAAAGAGCTTATCCTAAATAAAACAGATACTGAAAATATGCTTGAAACTGTAAAGCAAGTTCGCAATCTGTCTGATAACGATTTGAATAATGAAACACCTAAATGGGGACAAGGTGGGAAATTAGCAGCCTTGATTAACAAAGGGATCACCTCTATTCCATCGATAATTCCGAATATTAACCAATCGAGCCTATCTAATAGTTTGATCCCGACTATTCAAAGCATTGGTAAACCGATTTCGACACTCAATAATACTAAGGAAACAACCAAAAACATCTCCCCTGTATTCAACAATCATGTTACATTACACGGGATTAATGATCCTAAACAGATTACTAATCAGGTAATGAAAGAACTAAACGAAAGACAAAAACAATATGGCATGGAATTTTAATCATTTAGAGTCGGTCTTAGAATCGGCTCTTTTATTTGGAGGTAGCTTATGTTTCGTGAAAAAATGTATTTCATGTATAACGGAAGACGATCAACCGACTTTGGCATAGTCAATTGTTCGGTTGATGACGGTTTATTTAGAGAAGAATTTTTAAGCAGCCGCTCAATAAATGAGACGTCAGTAGCAGGTATTGATATACCGCATTTTGAAGGAGTGAAACGAGAACCGAGACAGCTCAAACTCCGCTTTTGGATGAGTGAATCATGGGATGAAAAGAAAATTAGTGAAATTGTAGATTGGTTGGATGTTGATTACTATCAGCCGCTCTCCTTTATGCCTGAAGACTATGTTTATTATTGTCTCCCTGTAGATGTGACTGAAATAGTTCATAACGGCTTGAAAGAAGGGTATTTAGAGTTAAACATGAGATGTGATTCCCCTTATAAATATAGTCCCATTACTAGCCTACATCAAATCGTTAATGACTATAAAACTGTTGAGATAAGAAACACGGGCAGAATTAAAATAACCCCTGAAATCACAATAGTTAAAAAAGGTAACGGAGATATTACCTTATCCAATCTTTCTAACTTTAATGGAGAACCACTCACCATAACCAACCTTGAAGATGGGGAGAAAATTATGATTGATGGAGAGTATGAAACCATTCAGTCAGACAAATACGGCAATTCACGATATAAAAATTGTAATGAAGAGTATTTGTGGCTTGTATATGGAGTAAATAGAGTTAAAGTCGAAGGCGGATGTCACATAACCTTCACGTATCAATGCACACACAATTAAACGGAGGCTGGCTTATGAGAAAACGAATAAATAGAAATATTAAGGTCGATAAATTAAAGCTGTCATTAACAACCACAAATAAAATAAAAATAGCCAACGTCCTCCCCTTCTTTTCCGCCTCCACAACAGAAAATTTTGGGAGCGGCTATAATGAACTTTCATTTGAAATTCCGACAACTATTCTAAAACGTCATGTCAAGAAACGCAATCATATTGCGGATATTCTTAAAGTGGGATTCTTGATTAAAGCTAATTATAAAAATGAAGAACATTGGTATGTCATTACGAACGTGGATAGAAAACAAGCAAGCGATTCTAAACGGATAGGAGTAAGCTGTAAAAGTCTTCACTATCTCCTATACAGAAAGAAAATTGATGCGTATGAAAACTTATCTCGAAATCTAACTGAAGCTGCTAAGGATTGTTTAAAAACAACTGGATGGAATATTGGCTATGTTTATGAGGATTTTAATATTAAACGCCGCTCATTTGATGAAACCAGTACAAACCGGCTTGACCTTTTGTTTAAGATCGCTGAAACATTCGACGCAACATTGAAGTTTGACACTAAGAATGAAATTATACACTTCCATAAGAAAGAAGAGCTGTCCACATTTAAACATGTAAAGTTTAAACCAGGGCAATTTTTGATTGATGTTTCAGATCCGGACGACCTAGAAGAAGTTGTTACAAGACTTAGAGTTGTAGGTAAAGATGGAATTGGAATAAACTCAGTTAATCCAACAGGACAGCCCTATTTAGATGACTTTTCATTTTTCCTATACCCTTTTGAGCGTGATGAAAATAGAAATGTAATAAGATCAAGTGAACGAATAAGTGATGAACTGGCACATCGGATATTAGATTATAATGTGCTAATAAATGAGAATTCAACACGATTCAAAGCGCTTTTGAATGAAAAAACACAACTTGATAAACAAAGATCGCAATTAGAAGCAGAAAAAGCAGCACTTGAAATTGAAAGAAAACAGATTTTAGATAAGATTGAAGTTGCTAAGAGCGCAAAGGATCCAATTGATGATCTTAACAAACAACTGAGTGATAAACTTGTAGAGGTAAACAAAAACCAGAAAGAAATTGAAAATGTAATCAGCAGCATTGCGAAAAATGCAACTGACACTGAAAACCTTAGAGGATTGTTATCCCAAGAGAATTTTTTCGGGGAAAAGCTAATGAGTGAACTGTCCAAGATCACATATGAAGATACCTGGACGAATGACAATATCTTTGATGAATCTGATTTATATGAAGCTGGTCTAAAAGAAATGGCAACCAAAAGTTCTCCGCCCATTAATATAACAAACCTTAGCGTATACAACTTCTTCAAGTGCATTGATCATCAATTTTATTGGGATAAATTTGATCTAGGGGATATCGTTCAGGTTGTCAATGAAGAGCTCGGCATAAATGTAAAAGCAACGATAACGCAGATTGTCATTAATCATGATGATTCAACTATGGCATTGTCAATAACGAATGGTAAGCGTGCAGAAAGTGCCCTGGATAAACAAATCAAGTCCCGATACAAAACTCAAAAAGCAGCTTCCGAATTTAATCAAAGAAAACTGGACTACGAAAAAGTGTATTACAATTTCACGCAGAGAAATGATCAAATTTCTACTCCTGTTGATCCCCCTACCCTATCCTCTAAACAAACTTTGTCACACATTGTAAATGATAACGGTTCTGTTGACATTACGGTTGAGTGGGAATACCCCGATGATTACACAATTGATAAAAATAATATAGACGGCTTCAGAATAATTGCATATGCCAGCGATTTACCGGATCAATACATGTTTGGAGCAACAATGGCACATGAAAATAGCTTGACTGTTGATAGAGAAAAACGTAAAGCGGTTTTCACAAGCCTTACTCCTAACAAGTATTACACATTTGGAGTACAAGCATATAGAAGCGTTGATCCCAATATTGCTACTGATGGATATATTAGATCTGACATTGTAGTCTCAAGTGTTAAATCAGAAAACCCCTACCTCCCCTCTAATTCCGTTGAAGTGAAAGGAAGTCTCGATGGAAAAGTTAACGGACTTTATACAATATCTACAGAGACAAAGCCCATTGCGCCAGAAGCGGGAACGATTTGGATCGATCCAAAGACTAATAAACAAGAGCTTTTTAATGGCGAAGAGTGGATTGTGTCTTCTGCGGGATCGGCTGATTCATTAAATGGTTACACGACTTCAACGCTATCCACGCCTAATACAATACCTGTACGTAATGACCAAGGAATCATTACAGGTTCCATAGATGGCAACGCTGAGTTTCTTGGGGGTAAACTACACTCAGAATATGCGCTATCCTCTGATGTTCCTCAGATGGCCAAAGGAACGTATGTGGGTGATGGAACAATTAGTAAACAAATATTGCTGCCTTTCACTCCAACACATGTGAAAGTGTGGCCAGTGTCTTCTAATGATTCCATGCTATTAATTGATGAGACAGGAGGTTATACGTATCAGGTAAATGAAATGGGAATATCCCTAATTGGAGGAAACTCTACCTACGGAAGCATAAATGAACTAGGATTTATAACAGGCTCAGACAGTAATCAAAGAGGGAATAAATTAAACATCAAGTATATCTGGGAAGCATATAGGCATGTACAATAAACAGGCTTATCCTTATTGGATGCGTCTTTTTTTGATTTTACAATGGAAATATAAAGAAGTCGCTCCGTAATGTAGGTTATAATAAATTAAATTAACAATTAGGAGAGGGTAAAATAAATGGAACAATTAATCTCAGTACTCATTTTTTCTTTACCAGGGTTATTAGCTTACTTTTGGATACAAATATTCGGTATAAATCCAGCAGTTAAACACAATGCTGGTGAACTTGTTGGTTTATCAGCTTTATTGTGGATTCCTGTTTCTTCGATAAACATATGGGTTATGAATATTCTTGCCAAGAGCGGGCAATGGTGGTCATACATGAAGACTGTGGAAGATATTAAGAACAACGCCGAGGATATTCGCTTTTTAACCTGCTTTACAATTATAACACTATTCTCAAGCTTGCTTGTCTCAGCTATTTGGGCAGTCTCTTTATACAACATTTTCCTTTGGGTGATTAACAAAATTAGATTGTTTAGAAATATGGTTGTTTTAGATGAGACCACGTCCATTTGGGACACTTTTTTTCTTGCTTTTAAAGAAAACAAAAAAGGTGACAATGAAAAGAAAAAAAAGACTCCTTCTCTGATAGTAGAAATGTACTATTTAAATAATCCAGATAACAGAATGTATGGAGCTATTTCAAATATGTCCCGCCCTTTTGAGGCGGAACGTGCATTAATTTTACAAGAACCTGATGAATGGAAACAAGCATACGAAAGATATAAGTATCCTGTTAAAAGAACCTATGTTGATACCAAATCAGGGCTGGTAGTTAATGAGTTAGATAATACCGAACATATTATTAAGTAATTATTTTTGAGGCGGTCTTGGTGCAGACGCAGTATCTCTCCGACCCGACCTTGTCTCACTACTGCCTTTATGAACTTTTGGAGCTTGAGGAACCGGCCGTTTACCGGATTCATTTAAGGGAATGTATTGTTTTGTTGTCAAAGTAATCACCTCTTCATCATCTTAGAATAACAGGACTTTATACTATTCGACAAAAAACGGTTATTTCCTTCTAAAATGAGGAAAGATTCCCTTAATGATTCTCGGCTAAGACATGTTTGTATAACTTTCATAAATAACTGTAAATGTTTATACTTTATACAAATAGAACTCTTTTGATTCTGCCTTGTGCTTCGTCCATACACTACTAATATTATGTTCTTTACAGATTTGGTAGGCTTCTTCACCTAAACACTCTCTAGTTTTTTGCAGATTTTGCACTTTTTCACCTTTGATATTATTATCCTTCCACCCTTTGAAATAAATCTTCTCTCCATCTTCATAAGCTGGACGATTCAATTCAGCTATTTCGTGAATTGCAACTCTTGAATTAACATTAACCCTTTCAGGAATCTGAATATTTAATTCTTCGAAAAAGTACTTTGGTTTAAAAGGATTATTCGGATCGTACTGTAATCCTAAAATCTCAACTAAAGCCTTATAATGGTCTCTGTCAATAGAGGGCTTTATATCATAGTCAGTACTTACAGACACGGAAAGGCAAAATAATTCAGAACGTACACCAATTAAAAGTTTATATGGGTCAATATCAGCTAAGAAGATCACTTTAAAAAGTTTTCCGTTTTTTCTAAAATCAAACTTCACACGTTCCAAATTGTTTTCTTTCATATTCTGATGAAGAATTTCTAATCCATCTAGTTTCATGGCCATCTCCTTTTTTGATGTTTATCATTCAATTTTAATGTTCTATGGACTATTTTTCCACTAAACAGATGACTTTTATGCAAAGACTTGACCGTTTTCATACGAAAATACCCCTTTTTTACTTAAAAATACCTTGTAAATTATATACCATTTTACCACTTGATCCCATAGTAGAAATTGTGTCATGATGGATTTTGGTATATAAAGTGTTTAACAGAAAGAGTGAGGGGATCAGCAATGAGTGACAAAAAACATGAATCTATACACTGGTTTGCGTCAGTACTAGCGTTTTTATTAATAATTTTGAATAGCTTTTTTATAAAAATTGAGGATGTAACTGTTGGTATTGCGATTGTATACATAGTGATCATGGGAATTGTTAGGAGTAAATGGAAAAAAGCTTAGAGAGAAAAGACTGCAGAGTTTAGAAGAGAGAGTCGCGCACTTGGAAGAATTGCTCAAATCAATTACACAATAAGAAAGGACGGTGAATTTAGTTTGGATTTTCCTCAGCTCTATAACGACCCTACCCTTTCTCAAAAAAGGAAGGGTTCAATCGATGACCCTTATTTAAGCTATAGTGAAACTTTAACTGTTTACAATGGTCGAGTCTTACTTACAGAAGTACCTAACCGTGAGTACAGAGTCGAGGTTAGTGGTGACAGTAAAGAATGGCGAGAAATTGAAGATGGTGAATTAGAAGACAACTACTTTAAGGTTGATTACCTTATGGGAGTTGTCTTCTTCAATGGTTCAAATGAAGGCAAATCACTTACTTTTACATATCAAGGAGAAGGTGCATCCTTCTTCCCTGCCTCAAGAATTTGGATTAAACGGCAAGGAAATATGGTCATTGAAACACTTCAAGGCTTAATTGATGATGCTGAAGATGCCATTATTCGTATCAACGAACGTATTGCTGAATGTGAACGTGTCACCAAGCGATGTGTTGAAATAACAAATTGGTGCAGACAAGCAACATCAGATTATGAGTATGTAGTTGAGAACACTAGGAAGATTTACTTGCCGTTTGTGTACACCTATCAGGATTTATTAAGCACTTATCCTTCCCCTCAAATTGGTTGGACTGTCACTGTAAAAGAAACAGGCATTGAATATCGATGGGATGGTTTTGACTGGATAAATATTAGCGTCTCAGATAAGTATGATGGTTTCAACATTGTTTCTAGCTATGTAGAGCCTTACAACATCAGGTCAGTATGGTTGAGAACGAACAATGCTCCCAAAAAGATGAGGATAAAACCTTCTGTAGAACCCCCTGACGGAAGTATGGTTTGGATTAGAAAAGGATAAGGAGGAGTATATATTGAACGACAATTTAATTCCTGTAAACACAATGGGTTATATGGACGAAGAAACAGAGCAATGGATACCCATTGATGCTATCGGGTTAAAATCAAATAATATTAGATATACTGCAGACGATATTCAAGAGGCTTTTGATAAAGCTTCTAAGGATATTAAAAACGTAATAAGTACAGTCGATTCTGGCTTAACAGATATCACAAACACTATTGGAGACATTTCAAAAATCCCTGCATCCGGTGCAACAATTGTTGATAAAGTCCTAAATGAATTTATCAGACGAAGTGTCAATGTTCAGGATTTTGGAGCTAAGGGTGACGGTGTCACTGATGACACTGAAGCTTTTAAAGCTGCCTTTGCAAGTGGGAAGCGAGAAGTTTTTGTTCCTGCAGGTATTTATATGGTTCAAGGATTGCATATTCCCTCTTATGTCAGACTCTATGGTGTTGGATCAGGGTCTATTATCAAACTTCATCCTACAGCTGCTGGAACATCTTGCGTTCTTACCAACAGTGACTATACTAACGGAAACGAATATATCTTAATTGAAGACTTAGACCTCGATTGGAATTTAGACAAAAAGGATAACACCATCACAAACGGGACAAATGCAAACTGTGTGGGTATTGTTAACTCTAAATTTGTTCGGGTTAGAAACGTCAATGCCCGAAATCCCGGTCTTCATGGTTTTGATGTAAGCTCTCCTATTTGGAACACTTCTTCAGATGGCGCTGATTATTATCAACCGAAGGGCAGTAAATATGTTTGGATTGAAAACTGTACTGCAACTAATTTCGGTGACGATGGCTTCACAACTCACTATTCTGAATACATCTACTTCACTAATTGTCACGCATACAATGCCAATGGGTCTGCTCATGACAAAGGCTCATCAAATTCAAATGGTTTTGAAATCGACGACGGTTCTAGAAACGTATGGCTGGTGAACTGCAACAGTCAAAAAAACTGCAGAGGTTTTGAAGTTAAAGCCCACAATAGAGCGCCTGCAGCAAGAAACGTTAATTTAATCAACTGCTACTCAGAGAATGACATTCGTGCATTTGATTTTAGACACATCGGCTTTCATCGTGCTTCTGATAAAATTTCCACTAGTGCATTCGACATTAATGTTGTTAACTGTACTGCGAAGTCCCCAATTTTTAGTGACCTTTATAAAGAGTTGAGCCCACGAGCACTAGTAATCTCAGCTTACAGAAATGTCAACATTTCAAACTTTAACGCAATTGGAGACCCTTTTTATGATTACAAAGGAAATCCCGCAATCGCTACACAATTTAAATCAAGAAACATCAATTTAAACAATCTTTCTATTTCTAACTTCAAAACATCTGGAGCTGACATTTATGTATACGGTGGGGATCAAAAATCAGATAATGTAAATATTTCAAATGTGAATTGTTTTGAATCGGCGAGAATCGGCGTGCGTATTGGCAGTGGCACAGAAAATGTAAAGCTTATTAATGCAAGTTTAATAGGTGATGGGAAAGCTGACAGTATTGGTGTATATTGTTCTAATTCTCAGGTAAGCCTTATGGGAATTTCAGTGGAAAAATACAAAAAGGCTGCCAGAATTGCAGGAGTTGATTACACTTTTGTACCAAATAATATAAAAGGCGGAACAAGGATTGCAACCTCTTCTGGAGCACCCAAATCTAGCACCGGCTTAATAGCAGCGTCTACTGGACAACCTGAAGTATCAGGTGAAGCTTCTGCTGTTATAGGGACCACTGGTGGAGCAAAAGCAACTGGGGTTAGAACAGGAGTATTTTCCTCTTCCGGAGCAAGTTCCGTTAGCGGTTCGCGTAGCACAGTCATGTCTTCAAACGAATCCCACATTGAAGGCGACAATGTCTCACGAACTATCTTATCTTCGGGAGGAGTCAAACTCGGTGCAAATGATCGCTATATGGTGGTTGGTGGATATGGTTCTACCCCGTCCAGAGCGAATATCAAATGGATGCTAAACTCCTGGAACGGAGACATAACATCTACCGGCAAGATGAATGGCGGAGCCACTTTCAGTGATTACGCTGAGTATTTTGAAAGCCTAGACGGAAAAGCAATACCAACAGGAACAATTGTCACTCTTGAAGGAGCTAAAATTCGCCCGGCGAGAAAAGGTGAAGATGTACACGGAGTAATTTCCGAAACTGCAGGGACTATTTTAGGCGGAGCTGATATTCACTGGCAAGGTAGATATTTAAAGAATGAATTCGGTGGATACATATATGAAGATGTGGTCAACCCAGAAACCGGTGATGTTAAGAAACTGCCTAAAGTAAACCCTGAGTGGATTGAAAAAATAGATTACGTCCCTCGTGAAGAACGCCCTGAATGGAATATAGTAGGATTGCTTGGACAGGTTTATGTGAAAGTGGACAACACCGTTTCTGTTGGAGATCGGATTGAAGGCAATTATGGCATCGGCACAAAAACAGAAGACAGATTTTACTCCTGGAAGGCTATGGAGATTGTAACTCCATATTCAGACAAGCTTGGCTATGGCATTGCTATATGCTTAATTAAGTAATCCTTTGAAACTAAAGGAGGTGATTATGTTCTAGTTAAAATATAAATTTTATTCAATTTACAACATTCAAAAACAGAGATAACAAGAGCATACGTGAGATAAAGAGAGATTGGGATTTGTCCCCTTCTCTCTTTTTTGTGCTCAAATAGGAGAGATGTTTAATATGTCTATTCAAGCGAGACAAATGTTAGTATCCCCAGAAAAATATTCAATCAAAGGCCCCTATGCTATGACAGCTGAGTATATTACTTTCCACAATACAGCAAACGACGCAAGCGCAAATAATGAGATCAGTTATATGAGAAATAATAATGAAACAGTATCATATCACTTCGCTGTAGACGATAAAGAGGTAGTTCAAGGACTCCCAACAAACCGAAATGCTTTTCATTGTGGTGATGGTGAATACGGGACTGGAAACCGCAAGTCAATCGGTGTAGAAGTTTGCTACTCTAAATCAGGCGGAGAGCGCTATAAAAAAGCTGAAGCATTGGCTATTAAGTTTATTGCACAACTCCTTAAAGAACGTGGCTGGGGCATAGATCGAGTTAAAAAGCATCAAGACTGGTCTGGCAAGTATTGCCCACATCGAGTTCTTGATGAAGGACGTTGGAATGCTGTTAAAGCTTCTATTGCTGCTGAATTGAAAGCACTCGGCGGAAAAACTTCTTCCTCATCTTCAAAGCCAACAAAAGTCGTTAAAACAAATGGCTCTTATGTTAAGAACACAGTTATTGCAGACAGTCTTAATGTGAGAACTCAGCGCAATGCGAACTCCTCTATTGTACTTGCCCTTCCTAAAGGCTCCACTGTCCAATACCAAAAAGGATCAACTCAAAATGGTTGGGGATATATCAAATATACAAACTCTAAAGGTGCTACATACAGCGGTTACGTAAATGTGAAGTACATTAAAAGTGATGCTGAACTTGGACAATCAACCCCAAAGCCTAAATCCACTTCTAAGCCTAAAAGCAGTGGTATCAAATCTGTAGGCAAAATTAAAATTGTCGGTGTACAAAGCGCTGCAATCGTTATGGACAGACCCGATAAAAACAAAGCAAAGAACCTCGGCACTGTAAAGCTAGGTGACACACTCAGCATTTCTGGCTCAGTGAAAGGTTCAAACAATGCTAAAGGTTACTGGGAAGTGATCTATAAAGGTAAACGCGGCTACATCTCAGGTCAGTTTGGGTCAAAAATCTAAATATATTTAAATATCTTTGAGGATGATTGTTGATCGAGGTATATCAATGATTATCCTCTTATTTTAGGAGGTGATGTAATGTCACCTTTCTATTTTATAAAGGTTGGTGACAAATGGATAACTTTGAGCAAAGCACCATTTCAAGATTAAGTGCACTTGAAGAAAAAGCTAAGCACACTGATAACAAAATTGACTCTCTTGAAGAAAGAACAAATGTTATTGGTCGTATTGCTACGCTTGTTGAGCAGCAAGTCGAAATTAATAAGGATTCTCAAGCACAATCGAGAGAACAATTCAGCACTCTGAACGAAATGAGCAACAGTTTAAAAAATCTGAGTAAATCATATGAAAAACTGGACAATCGAGTTGAAATATTGGAACGCTCTGATTCTACTCGCAAAATTGATCCCTCTCAGTTTACTAAAGACCTTGTGTTTAAGGTACTGCCCAGTGTAATTGCGACTATTGTCGCAGCCTGGTTACTCATACATTTTGGGCTTAAATAAAATGAACAGGAGACGATTTAATGACTAAAATTAACTGGAAAGTAAGACTTAAAAAGAAAACATTCCTGGTTGCAATCTTCTCTGCAACTCTTTTATTCGCACAAGCAATTGCATCAGCTTTTGGATACGATATTTCTGTGTTTAGTGATGATCTCACTGAGAAATTTAATGCACTGTTAACATTTTTAACTGCCATGGGAATTGTAGTGGATCCAACCACTACAGGTATCTCAGATAGTGATCAAGCAATGGAATATACAGAACCAAAATAACTTGGGGAGTTTATCTCCCCTTTTTTTCATTTTCAAGAAGAAAGGAATGATTTTTGATCATGCAAATAGGATCTGGATATATCGGAAGTCCCATGCTTGAGCAGTCAGAATCTAACCATGAAGTGATCCCTTCCCCACCTGCAACCTGGACGATTAAATATTCTTTCTATAAGTTCAGCTTTTCGAATGATCAGGAATGCCACGTATCAATCAATGGTGGTGATCCTATCTATTTAAGAGCTGGGCAAGGCTTTCAAATGGACGCTCATGATTCACCTATCACAAGCTTCAAGATTTCTGAGTCAGGAATAACATATAACTTTTTGGGGGCGCATAAATGAGTTTCTTCAATCCAATGGTTAATGTCTCAATTGTCACTGGGAAGTCTGCTTATGATATTGCAGTAGACAATGGTTTTTCAGGAACTGTAGAGGAATGGTTAGCATCATTAAAAGGTGAAAAAGGCGACACTGGAGCTACAGGTGCAGCCGGGGTTAAAGGTGCTACTGGCGCTGCTGGTAAAGATGGAAAATCAGCATATGAATTAGCCGTTCAACAAGGTTTCTCAGGAACATTAGATGAGTGGCTTGCCTCACTGAAAGCAACAGCAAACTGATCACGTACCCTTCTCTAACGAGGAGGGTATTTTTTTCGTTTCGTTCAAAATCGAATTATTGATTTGTTTTTAATTTTCACTCAAATCCCCTTTACATTTCTTTCCTCTAATGCAACTATATAATAAAATGGATATGAAAGGGGTTTAGGACTTGAAGAGTGAAAAGGTCATTCCTTATGATTTAGTAGCAACAAAGATGAATCATTGGTATGTGGCTATTAAAAAGAATTGGGTCGGTAGAGCAGAAGAAATGCGGAAAGAAGTTATGCAGGAAATAAAAATTATGGAAGAAAATCAAGATGTTTTACTATACTACTCCCTGCTTGAGTTTAGACATAAGTTAATGTTGGCATATATGTATCCTAATGCTATAAAAGACATTGAGAAAAATTATGGTGAGTTAAAAGCATATGAAGGCCATGAAAACTTAACAGGAATGCTCGAATATTACTATTATTTTTTCATGGGCATGTTCTATTTTAGACAAAAGGAGTTGGCATTCTCCCTTAATCACTATAGACAAGCTGAGAGATATTTGGATTCAATCGAGAGCGAAGATATTGAAGTTGAAAAAGCTGAATTTTATTTTAAATTATCAGAAGTGTATTACCACATGAAGCAGACTTATTTTTCAATGAATTATGCCATGAGGGCTTACGATATATTTAAAAAGCAACCTGTTATTGACGGTAACCCTACATACGGGGTACAAAAGGTACGCTGTCAATTCGTCATATTTGGTAATTTATTGGACAGTATGAAGTTTGATGAAGCTTTAAAGCAAGCATACAAAGCGTATCAGGAAGCAGTAGAGCTAAACAAAAGTGAAAAGAATCGTGGGCATTTGATGCGTTCAGCACTGTTTAATATTGGATTATGTTATAATCAAATGGAAGAACTTGATAAAGCATTTTTTCACTTTAATAAGTCACTTCAAATCATTGAGCCGGAAAATCATGATTACGCTGCTAAAACATTATTTGTTATCTCCTTCTTAAAGGGAAGGCAAAATGACATTGAAAACGCAAAAAGATTTTATGAACAGGCCAAACAGTTGGCTGAACGGCATAACAATGAAATGGTACTTGAAAAGTTAAAAATGGTTAAAGGACTTTTCTTGGACTATGATTTAGACTTAGTTAGGAAAACATTCGAGTTCTTCAAAGAAAGAAGTATATACCCTGACATGGAAAGTTATGGTGTCTCTGTAGCAGATTTTCTCACTGGAAAACAGGATGCTTGGGGTGCAGTTGAATTTTATCGTTTGGCAAATGAAGCAAGAAGACAAATCAAAAGGGGAGAAGCAATATGAAAACTAAGCTATTTATTTGTGCAGTTCTATTATTCGGCGTTGCCGGAACAGTGGGTGCTTCCTATCTCCAACAACAAAATGATACGTTCAAGGTTGCTGAAAGAGCCGAAACGTGAAAAACTAATGACTTTGTAAGGAGAACAGAGGGAACGACTCTCTGTTCTCATGATTTATGTCCACCCGTCAAACCTGCTCTATGCAAAGCTGTGCCTCCAGGTGTATAAGAAACAGCTCGTAAGATCGCTTTAGATCCGTATTTGTTTCTTATCCCGTCCATAACAAATCCAAGCTTTCTTCTCTTCTCATTATCTTTTTCAAACAGACTTAATTGTTGATTTACATCATCCTCAATATTGGATAAGGTAACTGAAACACTTCGTACCGTTTTGCCTGCATAGAATTTATCAAAAAGCATCAAGCAATATCGATAAATATCCATTGTGATATTTGTAGGTAAATCAATTGTTTTAGCTCTGTGAAAGCCACCGCCGAACTCATCTTTACTGTAACCAATTCCTAAGCTGATCGTACGCCCTACTTTATTATGTGTCCGTGCTCTTCGTGCAACCTCTTCACAAATCTCCAAGAGAACCGCCTTTATGTCCTCTTTCTTCGTATAGTCTCTAAGTAATATCTGACTTTTCCCGTAACTAATCTGTCCCTGCATCAAAGGAGCTCCAATTTCAGAAAGGTCGATTCCATGAGCATGATAATAAAGCTGATTGCCCATAATGCCGAATCGTTTTTCAAGCAGCTCTAATGGATAATTAGCTAATTGACCAACAGTTGAAATCCCCATCCGGTTTAAATTCCTCTCCATCCTCCCTCCTATTCCCCACATTTCAGATAACGGATGAACACACCAAAGCTTTTTAGGAACATCTTCATATCTCCACCGTGCAATCCCAGTCTTTGTTTTCTTGCTCTCTAAATCAAGAGCTAACTTACTCAGTAGCATATTGTCACCAATACCAACAGTACAAACTAAGCCGAACTCTCTCTTCATACTGCTCTGAATCGCCTCTGCCATGGCTTCTGGATTTTCTTTTCCTGCATCTAAAAAAGATTCATCAATTGAGTACGTGTGCACACATGTTTCAGGAACGAACCTGTAAAACAATTTAGTGATCTCAGTTGAAACTCTGATGAAAAGTTTCATTTGCGGATTTACTATGTGAATTCTTGGATCATCTGGAATCTCAAATAACCGGGAGCCAGTCTTGATTCCATAATCTTTTTTAAGTGCAGGAGATGCTGCTAAGACAACACTTCCCTGTCTTTCTGTATTCCCGACTACAGCGAGATAACATGTCATTGGATTCAATCCCATTGTTACAGCTGAAACCGAAGCATAAAAGGATTTCATATCTACACAAAGTATATTTTTACGTGGAAACTGTGAGTAATCAATCATTGTAAGCAACTCCTATGATGTCATTCATGGTGATGTATACGGTTTGATCGTGTTGATCTTTTACGTGTAATTTGTGTTGTTCGTAATTGAGATATTGAACTGTACCGATTAAGTCCTCAGCAACCCCTTCTTTAAAGAGTTTAAACTTCAGTTCTTTATTCAATGCCATTGCTTCAGAAACCAAGATGTCAATCTCCTCAATTTGTTGTTCATCTAAAGATGGCTTCTCCATTTTAGAAACATCTAACAAGTCCTGTTTTAATTGCGTTAAATGTTCTGGAAGCATCATGGAAGTCCATTTGATCGCCCCTCGATCTCTAAGCATTTTGAATCACTCCTTTATTGATCTAATATTAACAGAACAAATGTTCTTTATTCAATATAAATAAGAACAATAGTTCGATGTAATTGTTGGAAATGACTATTCATTAAATATCCTGATGATCTCGAACAAGCGGACACAGTGTATTACGACAAAAAAAGTGGCAAATTTTACGTTACATATATTAATAAATCCGGATACGCCGGCTTACTTGAGTACAGTAAGGATTTTTCTTTTAAAAAATTCGATTTAAAATTTCCATATATGAATGCAAAGTTTAAAGATCAAAAACTTTATGTGATTTCACAAGAGGAAAACAAAAAAGGGGTTGGTGGCTATATGGGGATTTTTAATATCCGTACTAAAAAGAAACTTGATGAATTTGATTTACCTGAAGAAGAAACAAAAGTGCAAGACTTTATGGTTTTAGATTAAACTTAAAGAATAAGTTGCAAAGCAAAAGCCTCTTCCTGTAGGAAGGGGCTTTAATTTTAAATTAAATAGATGTTTTATAAGCGTTAATTGCTTGATTTCTCAAAAGCATATTATCTTTCGTAACCATTCCAAGATTGTATGCTTGTTTGATTATATCTAACACTTGATTATCAGTTTCAGTTACAGCTCGTCCCCCAGTTATTCTGGACTTCCAGTAATCAAACTGGTGATTTAACTCTGAACTGCTTTTAAGGTTTTTATTATCAACTACTTTGCCATTCTCCAGCGCTTCTTTGAATTCATTAAAACCAATTGAACATTGCTGATTCGAACTAATTCCTGCACCTTCTGTCGCTAAACTGCAAAACGCTAAAAATTTCGGATCTTTCGTAATATTGTAAGAGTTATTTAGACCTTCCATAACATTCACCCTCTCTCGAATTTTACAACGTTGCTATAAATGATTTTCATGTTTTTCCCAAGACCTTCAACTTGAATCTCATTTGAAGGAAGTTCGTTCATTGGAATTTCAATGTATTTGTCCCATCCTATCACAACTTTGTTTTGTCCAAGTATAGGGTCATATTTGTATATGTTCGCTTCACCTTTGTATAACAAATTTCTCCCATCCTTTGCTTTAATAACGGTCGAATTTGTATAGCCCATAAAGCGAACTTTAATATGCAGCTTGTCACCTTTCAAAACATTTGTTGCATTTGGCTTGCTGCTTGTAATAGGCTCCCATACAAAGTCGTTTCCATCCGATGTGACAGAAAGAATCTGAAGACTGTAAAGCGGTGTTGCTTCAACTGCTTCTGCTTTTGATGTGTTAATAGAAAACATCGTTGCAACAGCAAGAAGTACAATTGTTACTAAACTAAATACTTTTTTCAATTTCACAACCTCCTTGGTATTATTTCACATGTTATTTATCGGTAATTCCAGCGAGATATTTAACTTAAATACAAAAAAAGAACCTATTTCTAACATGGTTCTTTTCGTTTAGGTAACTGTATGAGGTTTTTAACGACATATAAATGGAACTAGTGTATAATGTTTCCTGTACATTAAGTTTGCTCACTCAAGGGAGTCTTGCTCATCCCCTACGAAAGGGGGTGATGCTTATGTCAACATTTCAGGCATTAATGTTAATGCTTGCATTCGGATCGTTTATAATCGCCCTGTTGACGTATATAAATAAAAAATAGACCTCCCTTGAGACTGGAATCCTGAAGAGGTCTATCACGAATAACCGCTGAGCAAGCCCTTTGATGGGCAGCTTTTTGTACAAAGCTGGGGTGTTGGTAGCACCCTGGTCTTTTTATTTTATGCATTTCTTATTAAAGAAATACACTGTAACCAGTCTGTATTTTACAGTTTGATTATAACACATTAAATGAAACCATTGAAATGATTTGCAAAACTTTTGTTTATTGGATTATTCAATTTCTACACCATCATACGCATAGCCTAATGATATAAATTCACCCCTTAACCAATACCAGTGCCTACCCTTATTCTCAAGCAATCGCTGTATTAAATCAGTAAATGAAGTGGCTATTACCTGTGTTTCACCAACAATTCCATGTCGATCAAAAAAGCTATCGTAACACTTACCTTTACGATCTTCATTTAAATCAATTGTCAGATATTCTCCTTTTCCATCCGTACAAACAATATACCACTCGGATGAAATATCTTCTTCACAAAGTTCCCCAACAATAACGGGGTTAGCCAATTTAAACTCATGTGGACTTACTATATATATTGGATAATCCGCATTTTCATATAAAACTGCTCCACCACATTGTTCATAAAATTCCCTAATATCTTTTGGTAGTTGATGCTTCTCGCCTATTACTGGGAGACCATCAGCTTCAAACAACCGACAGTCTGATGTAGAAGCAATCTTTTTGATTAACATATCCACACCTTTGTATTACTTTTATTTAATTGTCTAAGCTAAATTTCAATGCATCAGCTAGCATGGTGTTAAAATCATCAAATTTGTTCATCAACGTTCCAGAGGGTTTATCAAGCTCCAAATATTCATTCTCAATCACATCTAAGCAATACCAAGCTGTATCTGAATCACCAAAAAACAGGTATTTTTTCTGTTCGTCATTTTCGTGCCATTGTTCATTTGTTTCAATAAAACCATAAACTTCTTCATCATTTTCTTCTTCCAAAAATATTTTATCCAGCCCATAGATTACCAAGCCATTAAAATCTAATCCGTTAACGGTTTGAAGAAATTTTTTATATCCTGAAGGAATTTCATTTATAGGGAACTTACCTAATACTGCTTCTTCAAAATTTCTTAATTCTTTGTCTGTAACAGGAGAATTCAATTCATCTCCATACTTTTCTTCAGTTTTTCGAATTTCCTCCAATAAATTCATCCACATAAAACTGCCTCCTTATTTCTCACTTGGATATATTTCACCATTAGGAATAGGCCAATTAATTTTCTTTGTTTCTCCTGGTGTTAAACCTTTTGTTAATGAATTTTGCTCATTAGTTATTGCTTTATGGTAAGGGTCGTTTTTGATCAAGATCAAGTTATCCATATCGTTTGTGCCACCGTCATCTAAAGGAAGTTTATGGTGAACTTGATATCCCTTAGGGTTGAGACCATCTTTCATTCTGGCTATATCTTTATCTGTTAAGCCAGCCTTCTTGAGTTTCTTAACTTTATTAGGGTCATTTGATAGACCTTTTAAAAATTGTTTTTTAATAGAACTGTTGAACTTTCTTCTAAGTATTGCTGTATCTTCTGGGCTTCTCTTTGTGTAACTAATTTCCTTAACTTTAACATCTTTCAAAAGAACCTGTTCACCTTTTAATGTTCCTATAAAGTCATCGCTACCAGCTGATTTATAAAGCACACTCTTCTTCTCGTCTATCGCTTCTTTTAATATTGATGTGTTTTTAACATTATGAGTATTCTCTATATCCTGAAGGATACCTGCATATGCCAATTGATTATTATTTATAGAAAAAGAATTACTGAAGACTTTCCCTTTATGAATTCCAGTCTTTACGCTATTAGTAACTGCTTTTTCTCCAGCTCCTAAGGCTTTATCAACCTTGGCTGCTCCAGTTGTAGCTAACTTACTTGACCCTTTAAGAATAGAGCCCCCACCTTTTAATCCAACAAGACTTCCAACAGCATAAGTTAGATAGTGCGCTCTCGAATAAGCATCACCATTGACCATTTTATCATTCCAAGAATCAGATAAGTCTTTCCAAATAATTTTAGCATAAGTAGGTGTTTCAATTATGGTACCAGTTATTTTTAATAGCTTCTGCTCATCAGAAAGCTGTGAAAATTCCCAAGTACCAACTGCCAAGTCTTTGGCACCAACTACCGTATCCTTAACAATATCATACGCCCCTATGCCTACACCTTTTAAAATATCCCAAGTCACTTCTCCGGCTTCTTCCAGCTGTTTTGCTTGTTCAAGCTGAATGACATATTGCTGCTGGGAAGGTTCAAGGTTTTCATAGCCGATCTTCTTCGCAATTTCCAAATATTCATCCGGATCAGTTACTCCGTCAGCGAGCTTTTTCTTCAGTTCCTTGATCTCCCGCTCTTTCGCTTCTTCCTTCTTAAACGTTAAATATGTGTCTGAGTGTCTTGCAATCTCGCCTTTTTTCTTATGTATGTCACTTTCTCTGTACGCCTTGGCGTTATAGTGAAGTGGTGTTGCATTTTTCCCCTTACCCGTGGCATTTTGGAGCTGTTGAAAATCTGCTTGAATGAAATGTTCGTTTGCCTCGGTTTCTGCGTATTCCTTCGTTAGATCATGATCGAGCTTTCCGAGCTTATGTATGGTATTGTCCCGTTTCTTGTCTGCTGAATCCAGCTTTTGATCGACATCCTCTGTAGAGAAAACATCTAGATGAATGATATCACTTATCTCATTAAGAATATCCCTCATTTCATTACGTTGCTCTTGCATGATGGCTTTTGATTTATTCTTCGCATGAATCAGCTCGTGTTCTAAAAAGGACTCTTCCACAAACGAATCGGCCAATCCGGCATCAGCTACTTTTCCTGAAATACTGTTAAGAAACGCAATCTTCATATCGATCAGATCAAGCCAGCTGTCTGTGACGCCGGCGTGGTCTTGAAAGAATGCTTTGATGTTATCAGCACCTTTGCCCGAAAACTCACTGTCATCTAAATCAGCCATTCCTTGAAATGCTTTTCTGAGATTAATAAATTGTTCTCTAATCTGATCGTATTCTTTTGCTCGCTTTTCAGCTGCTGAAATTAACGAGGATGCTTCAAATACTTTCATATCCGTCTCCTTCCCACTCAATCTTATCTAAATTTTACCACATTAAATCACATGTAAGGAGAGCTTCTTCGTTTTGTTGAAGGTCTCTTTCTTAGGAGATTTGTACTTTAACAAAATCTTAAAATAGGCTTAATTCAGTTGATAAAAAATGGAAAAGGTGATACTATCCTCACGAAAGGAGGTATTAATTGTAAAATATATTATTTATTTACACCTCAGATACTCATAACAGGTTTAAACAGAAGAAAAAGGAGTGTAAAACCATTATGAAGTATGTGTCAAAAAGCATTTGGTTAGTTGTAATAGCTCTCTCTTTATTATTCTCTTGCTATCCCCTCTATGATGTAAAGGCAACGGCAAACAAAGAAATCACTGACAATAATGCAACTGGCATTGACCTTAACAAACGTATCTCAACAGTAAATGAAAAACCGCAAAACACCGATTCATCTAAAAGAGAATTAGCCGGATCAGAAAGTAAGCTGCAAAAAATCGCCAAGGAACAAGGAATGGATGTTGAAAATTCATACCAAACTTATATAGCTTATGACAAAGATGGTAATCAGACATCATCTGGACAAGTCACCTCTGAAAACCAACGGAAAACTGTTGAGAAAAAAGCAAAAAGTATTATCTATTTCAGTCACACTTTTTTAGGTGGAAAAGTTAATAAAGTGATGCACGGAGTTGAAATTTCAAAAATAGTAGGAATTCCTCCTGCGTCAGCAGAAGTACATCAGGGTTTATGTAAGAGTGGCTATTATAACAAACAGTTTACTTGCCCCCATACTATTAGAAAGACCTTTGTAGGGACTCAAGTGAAAAAGGGATCGGAAGTTCATCAATTTATTAATGTAAACAAAACAACATTTTGGAAGTATACTGGCGGCGCAATTGCTACTTGGGCAGGGAAAAAACCAACTGTTAGAACGATATCCTGGACTGAAGGATTATACCTAACGAATATGAAGGGAATGTTTTCCCCTCCAATTACACAGATAAGCAATCAGGATTAAATATATTAGCTCCATCTAATGCATTTATTAAATGGGTGCCTAGCGATAAAAGAGTAAAATGGGGAACTACAGAACGCAAAGCATATAGGAACTGGTATGATAAAAAATACGGCAAAAAAACTTGGGTAAAATTTGAGATTCATCATCAACTACCTAGAGAGTACGGTGGAGGAAATCAGACAAGCAATTTAATTCCTATCGATGTGAATTTTCACAGGAAAGAAGTAAATCCATGGTGGGCTTCTTATACAAAAAAGAAGTAAAATTGTAGATGAAGACTCCTATGCGGAGTCTTTTTATTCTGAAACCAGTTTATAATACTCTCGGATATTCGGATTCACTTCCCAATATTTCGTTCCATTAGAAGACACTAACATATCAAACCATATTTCAAAATTCGAATCTAAGTTAATCGCATCTTCAATATCATCAATTGAGTCTAGATATAGCATATAACCTAATCCATTTTTTGATTTGTTTGTGTCTATGACATATCTTCCATCAAAATGATATCCAATTAAAACGTATCCCTCTGGGAAATCTTGAACCTCATTATATTCAATGATTCCCTCTAAGCTAAGTATTTCAATCCCATCAAACATTTCCATCCCATTGTGCTGTAACAAAAACTCTTTATAGTCATTAGGGAAGGTAACACCTAGCTTCTGTTCTATATCGCTAATTTCTTGAGGACTAGCAGGATCTTTGAAATGAAAAGTAGCATCTTCCATGACATACCCTCCATGATGAAACATAGGGAATGTTCCGTATTTAGAAACAGCTTCCTTTATTCCATTAAGAGTCATTTGAATTAACTTCCCTTCTTCCATATAACTTTCCCTCCTCTAAGGTTTAGACCACTAAATTTTACCACACAACTTTATTTGAGTGTTTTAAAATGACAAAATCAAATTTACAATCTTTGGCTTTATATTTATAATTAGGAAGGTTTGTCCGATATAGAGACAGAACAAACAAATTTGGGGGAATTACAATGAAGAAATGGTTGTTAGGTATTGCCGCATTATCTCTAAGCTTTTCTTTGGCTGCGTGTGGGTCTGATTCTGCTTCTACAGATAAAACAGATTCAGATAAAGCTAAAACAACGCAGCAAGAAGAAAAGAATGCAAAAGAGACAAAGGCAGACACCCAAGCAAACGACAAAAGCAATAATGACAAGAATGAAAAAGCCGAAAATGCTTCAAAGAAGGATTCGTCGGATAAAAAGAAATCTGAAAATAAGAAAAAGCTGGTCGATGTAACGCTTAACAGAACAGTTGACGGAGACACAATTAAAGTTAACTATAAAGGCGAAATCAAAACAGTTCGTTATTTGCTGGTTGACACTCCTGAAACTAAAAAGCCAAACTCTTGTGTGCAACCATATGGTGAGGATGCTTCAGCAAGAAACAAGCAGCTAGTCAATAACGGCAAACTTCAACTGGAGTTTGATAAAGGAGATCGTACAGACAAGTATGGCAGAATGCTGGCTTACGTTTATGTAGACGGTAAATCTGTTCAAGAAACACTTCTTAAAGAAGGATTAGCACGAGTAGCTTATGTGTATGAGCCGAACACGAAGTATTTAGACACGTATAAGAAAGATGAGCAAGTTGCTAAAGATAAGGACTTGAAGATTTGGAGTAAGAATGGCTATTCAACTGATAAAGGATTTAATGGTTGCGTATCTAAACCGAAGAAATCAGTAAGTGAATCTAAACCGGCTCAAAAGTCCGTTACAACACACCAATCAGAGACACATCAATCGAACTCAAGCAGTTCAGCATCAAGCAGCTCTTCTAACTCTACACAAGCCTCCCCTTCTACTGGAGGAGCAGAACACTTTGCAAACTGTACAGAGTTGAGAAAGAAATATCCACATGGTGTACCAAGCACTCACCCTGCCTATACATCTAAAATGGATCGCGACAATGACAACTTTGCATGTGAGAAGAATTAATCATTTTGAAGCCCTCTGAGGCTTCTTTTTTATTTGGGTATATTCTATCTAAATAAAAAACCACAGAGCGCTGTGAGGGACTCTGTGGTCTATAGTGGCTGTTAAACCCCTATGATACATCAATTAGAATACTTTAAATTAGATTAATAAGCAAGCTGATCTAAAAATGTTTCGTTAAAATGAGGATTTTATAAAGAACTTTCTTTTAGAGATATCATCATCTCTGTCTCTTCTTCAGAATTTAGGCGGTTGTCTTTACCCAGATATACAAAACGAATTTCCAGTCATTGTTGTCAGCTTTAATTTATTTAATTCTTATTCTGATTTTTAAACGCCAAGTGTTTGATTCCTTGATCCTTAAAAACTTGACGGATATAGGGAGGTGAATAATCATATTTCCGGCCAATTTCTTTTAGACTCATTTTTTTGTTGAAATGCAGATCGTAAAGCAGATCAAAATCCTTTGCTCTCCTCCTCTTTGACAATTCAGAATAAGAAAGCTTGTCCACTTTTTTCGCCTTAAAAAGATTCAAAATACTCCAGTCTGGAATATTAAGCTCCTTTGATATTTCCCCCACTGTTTTAAGTTCATCGAAGTGAAGTCTTTTTATTTGTTCAAGCTTACCTGAGTATTGTTCCCACTGATATGTGTAATTGCTTTCTGGTTTAGGGATGCCGATCTTAGAAGTGACATAAAAGTTAAAACCTTGTTCTTGACAAGCGTATCAATCGCCTCTTTACCGAAATCCTTTTCTCCGCCCCTTGCAAGTGAGTATGCTTCATCAATGAATAAAATGCCCCCGAGCGATTTTTTAATCAGATCTCTCGTTTTTTGCGCCGTGTGTCCGATGTATTCACCGACCAGATCGGCACGTTCCGCTTCGATCAGATGTCCTTTGGAAAGCACGTTCATTTCGAAGAAAAGCTTGCCGATCAGTCTCGCGACGGTGGTTTTCCCGGTGCCGGGGTTCCCTTTGAACATCATATGAAGAGCTTGTTTTCCGACTTTCAGCCCTTGTTCGGCCCGTTTTTGGTTGACGAATATCCACGCGTAAATTTCTTTAATGTTGCGTTTCATTTCTTCCATACCCACTAATGTGTTCATTTCTTTTTCAATTTCTTTCAGAATGCTGTGCTTGGCTTCATTTTTTTGCAGGGCGGCCTGATATTCCGCCTCAGCTTCCGCATTTGTCAGCACTTGCTTTTGGCCATTAAGAATGATGTTAATTTGTCCGTTATTTTTATAGGTTACAGCGCGCTCCAACATGCTCACCTCTCTGTTCTCTCTTTATCTTACTCATGATGAAGCGGTTCCGTGACATCCGCCTATCATCATGAGACCCGTTTTCCTCTTTATCTGTCACTTTTTCCGTTCTCTTCGGGAATGATGTTGAATCTTGCGCTTTCCCGAGAAATATTTTTCATTTCTTATTGTATTCAGCAGAAACGGGAGGACAAACCATTTATTTTTATTTTCCGGGAAATGTTGGGTATATTTCTCATTTTTTTCATGAATGACAGCCGTACAAGCACCATTTGAATATCATCATATGCTGTAATGAGGTGATGGAGAATGGTTAAAATTTTTATAGACCCCGGTCATGGCGGAACTGATTCAGGTGCAACCGGAAACGGACTTCAGGAAAAAGCGGTCACGCTGGAGATCGCGCTGGCTTTGCGCACGATTCTGACGAATGAGTATGAAGGAGTTTCTGTCACGATGAGCAGGACAAGCGATAAGACAGTCAGCCTGACGGAAAGAACGGATGCCGCCAACAGCTGGGGCGCAGATTATTATTTATCCATTCATATTAACTCAGGAGGCGGAACCGGGTTCGAAAGCTATATTTACCCCGGTGTCGGAGCGCCGACCTCGACTTACCAATCAGCCGTGCACACGCAAGTGATTCAAGCATCGGGTTTTAATGACCGAGGAAAAAAAACAGCCAACTTCCATGTGCTGCGGGAGACAAGTATGCCGGCAATTTTGACGGAGAATGGTTTTGTTGATACGTCAGCTGATGCAAACAAACTGAAAACAGCCAGTTTTATTGAAAGCCTTGCAAGAGGACATGCCAAGGGCTTGGAGCAAGCTTTCGCTCTAAAAAAAAAGGCTGACTTATATAAAGTGCAAATCGGCGCATTCAAAGTGAAAGCAAATGCTGATGCGCTTGCCGCCGATGCGGTGTCTAAAGGTTTTGACGCGATTGTGCTTCCAAAAGGCGGCTTATTTAAAGTGCAGATCGGCGCATTCTCTTCCAAAGATTACGCTGAAGCGTTGGCCGCGCGGGCCGAAAAAGCCGGATTTGATGCCTTCATTGTGCAAGACTAAATGAAAAAACCCCCGCTCTCCCTTTTTTGGGACGAACGGGGTTTTTTGTTATTGAAGTATATCGGCGACAAACTGAGACCAAGCTTCAAGACGCTGATACACATTTTCCTCTTTCAGTTCGCTCAGTTTCATCCAGCGCCCGGCGATTTGATCTTTTTCTTTCACTTCGACTTGTGCCGCAGACGCTAACTGGAGCGCAGAAAGGATGCCGATATGCACCTTCCCTACATCGTTTTCATCATCATTGATCAGGCCGAGTGTGACAATGTTTTGTTTGTCCTCCTCACGAATGTACAGTTCTTCCGCCAGCTCCCGGTCGGTATTCTGTTTCAGCACTTCCGAAAATGAAGCCGCCCCTTCCATAGGGTTCATGTGTCCGCCGAAGCCGAGAGAAAGCTTATTATGGAGGCGCGATTCCCCTCCGCCCGCAAGCCGTTCATACACAAACACCTCACCATCGCGGCGGATGACGACATACGGAATCGGCTGTTTAAATCGCGGGTCCTCTTCCGCGTCGCCTCTTCTGATTTCAAAAAAATGCGCCTCAATTTGAGCCATAATGTTTACGATACGTTCATCCTCGCTGTTGACTCCCTGAAATGTCAGCATTTCGTTTTGAAAGACGTCACTCCGCGGTGCAGCCAAGATGATTTCATCCATTTTATTCATGCCCGTTCCTCCTGTCTTACCTCTCCATTCAAGCCAAAAGAGCAGATATTATATCTGCTCTTCATCTTGGCCAAAATAAAAATCTTCGTCCTTAATCGGTTCTACCGTCGCCTTTTTGTAGCCGTTCCCTTTCATGGAGAAGAAATCATGTGATTTTGTTTTGGTGTTTAATCCGTTTAATACGATCGGATTAATATCCTCTTCTTCAAAGTAAGGATCGAACCCTAAGTTCATCAAAGCTTTATTGGCGTTATAGCGGATGAATTTCTTTACATCGTGTGAGAGTCCGACTTGATCGTACAAGTCCTCTGTATATTCAAGCTCATTTTCATATAACTGATTCAGAAGGTCAATCGCAAATTCACGAAGCTCTGCTTTTTTCTCTTCTGTCTGTTTATTATAAATTTCCTGAGCAAGGAGACCGACATACACGCCGTGAATCGCTTCATCACGAAGGATCAGGTTAATGATCTCACCGCTTTGCATCAGTTTTCCTTGTCCGTAGAAATATAACGGATAATAGAAACCGCTGTAGAAAAGGAAGCTTTCCAGATAGACGGAAGCAACCATCGCTTTGAACAGTGAAATTTCATCATCTTTTTGAATGGCTTTGTAAAGCCCGACAATCATTTGCGCTTTTTTCTGCAAATATTTATTCTGCTTTACCCATTCAAATACTTCGTTGATCGTTTCAGTCGGAGCAAGCGTCATAAAAATATTTGAATATGATTTTGCGTGCACCGCGTTTTCCATCATCGCCATGAAATTAAGAACCGCTTTTCGCTGATGGCCTTCGACGTGCTCGGCCACAATCGGCATGCCCGTGTTCCCCTGCTCTGTATCAAGCAGTGTCAGGCCGGCGAGCACCTTCATGTACGTATCCTGCTCATTTTTACCCAAATACTTCCAAGTGAGAAGATCGCCGTTTAATGCGATCTCTTCCGGAAGCCAAAACTGCTTTACGTTTTGGTTGTAAAACATTTGGGTGAAATCATCTTCATGCTTTGACCAGTTTGCTGCGTCATAAATTTTTGTCACTGTAAACTCTCCTTTAATCAAACGACACAAGAAAGACAGCTGTCCTGCCCGGTATCTTTCGTTCTTGCATAGTAAATGGTTTTGATGCCTCTATGGTGGGCATACAGATCAATACGGTTCAGATCACGAGTTGTCATCGTATCTTTCAAAAACAGGGTAAAGCTGATTCCCTGATCGATATGCTGCTGGATTGTCGCGATCATATCCACCACTTTGAACATGTCCATATCATAAGCTTCTTTGTAGAAGAACCAGTTATTAGACGCTAACCCCGGCATCGGGTAATACGTTTTTGAATTTCCGTATGTTCTTTCTTCGATCCGTTCCATGATCGGCATAACGGACGCCGTGCTGGATTGGACATAGGAAATGGAACCTGTCGGTGCGATGCACAGTCTGTAGCTGTGGTACATGCCGTTTTCAGCGACAAACGCCTTCAGCTCTTTCCAGTCTTCGATTGTCGGAATGTGCATGCCTTCAAAGAGCGCAGCGATTTTTTCGTATGCCGGTGAGAACTCTTTTTCGATGTATTTATTGAAATATTCTCCCGTTGCATAAGTGGAGCCTTCATAATGCTCAAACGTTTCGCCTTTTTCTTTCGCAAGCTCAGCTGAACGCTGAATGGAATAAAAGTTCACCATCATAAAGAACGTATTCGCGAAATCTCTTGCTTCCGGGCTTTCATACGCGATGCCGTTTTGGGCCAGGTAGCCGTGAAGGTTCATGGCGCCTAAACCGATCGACTTCATCGCTTTGTTCGCGCGTCTGACTGCCGGCGCGTTGCGGATATCCGTCGTCTCAGATACATGAGTCAGGGAATCCGTCGCGAGTTTCACCGTGCGCTCAATCGATTTATGTTTCATGACATTCAAAATATTTAATGAACCAAGGTTGCAGGAAATGTCCAAGCCGATTTCGTCTTCCTCGTCATAATCTGTGTAAGCCGAAACCTGTGAGGCCTGAAGCACTTCAGAGCAAAGGTTCGAGAATTTCACTTTTGATACGTGGTTATTCGCATGCTCTTTGTTTACGTTGTCCTGGAACATAATGTACGGATAACCTGACTCGGAACGGAGAACGGCAAGCTTCTCAAGCAATTTGCGCGCATTCACTTTTTCTTTTTTGACACGAGGGTTGTCGACAAGCTCCTCATACATCGCCGTCATGTCCATTTCGTCCATATGCTGGCCGTATTCTTTATAAATCGTATGCGGATAGAATACATAAGCCGCTTTATCCTCACGTGCAAGCTCAACGAACTTATCCGGAATGACGACACCGATAGAAAGCGTTTTGACGCGCACATCTTCATCCGCAGAAATCTTTTTCGTATCAAGAAAATCATTGATATCGCGGTGGAAAATATTTAAATACGCCGCGCCCGAGCCTTGTCTTTGGCCCATTTGGTCAGCGTAACGGAACGCATTATCAAGAAGCTTCATGACGCCTACAACGCCTTTTGTGGCGTTTTCAACATCTTTAATCGCTTCGCCTTTCGCGCGAAGCTTGGACAGATTAAGAGAAACCCCGCCGCCCAATTTGGACAGCTGCATGGAAATATCGATCGCCCGTGAAATATCGTTTAAGGAATCATTGACTTCGAGCAAGAAGCAGCTCACCAGTTCTCCGCGGCGTTTTCTGCCGGCATTCAAAAATGTCGGTGTACTCGGCTGATATTCCTGGTTGATCATCAGGTTTACATATTCTTTTGCTTTCTCAGTGTCGCCGTTTGCGAAGAACAGCGCGACGATTGAGATTCGGTCCTCATAACGCTCGAGGATTCTTTTCTTGTCATTCGTTTTCAAAGCATAGTCATTATAAAATTTAAACGCACTCATGAAGGAAGGAAAACGAAACTTCTTTGCGTAAGCTGTCTTAAACACTTCTTTAATGTCTTCAAAAGAGTAAAGGCTTAAGAATTCCTCTTCGTAGTATTGGTTTTCAATCAAATAATCCAGCTTCTCTTTCAAATCGTGAAAGTAAACTGTGTTTTGATTGATATAGTCAACAAAATAGCTATGTACAGCCTCTTTATCTTTATCAAACTGGAATTTTCCATCTTGTTGGATCATGATTTCGTTATTTAACTGGATCCATTTTGGCACTTGATTTTGTGACAACTCTTTCTACCTCCTGAGTAAACAATTCAACGTCTTTAGATGTGCCGCTGAGTTCAAATTTGTGCAAGATCGGCACCTGATATTGTCTTGAAATGGTATCGGCGCTTTTTGCAAAGTTATCGCCCCATACTTTGTTGCCGCTCGCAGCGACTCCTAATAAGAGATGGGCGTATTTTTCGAGAAATGATTGTGTTGATGCCGGTACCTGGCCGAAGTTTGTCGTGTAGGTGACCAAAACAAACGGAGTGTCCACGTGGTTCGTTTCGTCCACCTTGCGGATCAGCTGAAAGTCTGTTTTATTCACAAAACGCTGAACATTCCCTGTCTTTGAATCAAATATGATTTGAACCATCCTTATCACGACCTATCAAAAATAATGAATCTCTTAACACTATATATAGTATACTAACCTCTCAGAAAAACACAACATATTGAGATCGATTTATAAAAAATTCATATTTTTGAAAGAGCGGACTTTGGCTCCGGCCCGATTAACGCCCAAAAAAGAGAGCAGAACGAGAATCATCTCTCATCCTACTCAAGGTGTCATGTGTAAGCCGATGTCTATCATAACATGAAAAAAAACTGCTTAGTAGTCTAGACTTTTATTCTTATTTTTTGTAAGAATCACATTTTTTTTCGCTTTCAACGGTTTCTTCAATCTCCACATCAGCACCGATTTCTTTCAGTACGGCTTTCAGAGCGCTTGTGATGGAAGCCTCTCTGATCAGTTCTTTGCCGTCAACGATGATGCTGGTTCCATATTCATAGCAGGAATCATCTTCACAAGTTTCTTCCCAATGGTTGATTATCACCTTGTGTTTCAATCGTCTCACCCTCTGCATGATCAATGTCAGTACTTAGTGTAGCTTGTGCGGCCCGCTTTGTAAATTCGAACGCTTGTGAAATTTATTCAAGCTCATCCAGCGCCGTTTCTTTTTTCAGTTCGATTTTATTCGTTTTTTCATCATAGCGGTATATTTTTAAGTAACCGTCCTCAACGATGCCGAAACGATTATGTTCCAGCTGCACCATGCCTTCTGTCTGCGGTTCGGTATCCGTTGAGCCGCCGTCATCATCCGTCACCACCGTCTCATGATTGCTGCAAGCTCCAAACAGCAAAAAAACAGCGATCCAAACGAGCGTAATCCTGATTCTTCTCAGTTCATTTTCACTTTCGAACACGATTTTCCGAACCCCCTTTTATGTTTCCGATATACAGCCTGCAATATACAGATGCGCATAGAAAAAGACCATTGTTCATGGTCTTTTTCAAAAAGTCTATTCAAGCTCAAGCTGGACGTTTTTTTGCGGGGCGAACGTGGAGATGGCATGTTTATAAATAAGCTGCTGCTTCCCCTCCGTTTCGAGCAAAACGGTAAAGTTGTCAAAGCCTTTTACCTGGCCGCGAAGCTGGAAGCCGTTGAGTAAAAACACCGTGACGAACGTATTGTCTTTTCGGATTTGATTCAAAAACTGATCTTGAATATTAATCGGTTTCATGTTTCGTCCTCCTTGGTTCTCAATACAATACTGTTTCGATTAAATTTCCAGTTTTCCTGCTATGCACTGGAAAATTTCCTTTTTTTTCTGCTCAATATCAACAGGCGGCGTCATATCTGTCCATGAAACGGGCATTTTATTGCGAAACCAGGTCAGCTGGCGTTTCGCATATCGCCTTGAATTTTGTTTTAATTGCTCCACAGCCTGAGGGAGCGGCACTTTTCCATCAAGATATTCATACAGCTCTTTATAGCCGATCGCCTGAATCGATTGGCTGTCCCGTATATTCATATCATACAGCCGCTTTACTTCGTCAAGAAGGCCGGTTTCCAGCATCAGGTCAACGCGCTCGTTAATCCGGCCGTACAGCACTTCTCTGTCCATTGTAAGACCGATAAGAACCGCATTGTAAAGCAGCTCCCGTTTTTGGGTTTTAAGATGCTCTGACATTGTTTTTCCCGATACATGCAAGATTTCGAGCGCGCGGATGACTCTTCGCGTATTGTTTTGATGAATGGCTGCCGCCGCTTCCGGGTCGGCTGCCGCAAGCTTGGCATGAAGCGCTTCCGCCCCTTCTTCAGCCGCCAATTTCTCCATGCGCTCCCGGAATACAGGGTCGCCGGAGTTTTCCGTGAACGTATAGTCATACAGCACGGACTGAATGTACAGACCCGTCCCTCCGACAATCATCGGCAGCTTTCCTCTATCGGCAATCTCGGTGATTTTTCCCCTCACCATTTTTTGATAATCCGCCGTTGAAAAAGTGTCGGACGGCTCCAAAATATCAATCAGGTGATGCGGCACGCCTTCTGTCTCTTCTTCGGTGACTTTGGCCGTTCCGATGTCCATCCCTTTATATACCTGCATGGAATCTCCGCTGATGATTTCCGCATTCAGCATTTTCGCGAGTCCGATGCTTAGTTTTGTTTTTCCGACTGCCGTCGGTCCGACAAGTATGACGACAGGCTGTTTTTTATTTTTCAATATGTATCACTCTCTTTTATAAATCTCCCCCTAATTATAGCATTCATTTCTTCAGGCACCTATCCATTTTGCCCTTTTTCCTGAGCGCTAAACGTCGCTACCACCCGATCGGCTCGTTTCCGACAACCTCTCTCGTTTTTCCTTTGAGTGTATGGCGGTGCGTTTTCCGTCCTTCCTCCCGCGGATCGTAAACGACGCCGCCGTGCTGGATCTGAATCGGCTCATTGTAGGCGGCAAAGGTGGTCTCTGAAAGCTCATGGTAATGTGTTCCGTCAACCCTCGGGATGGCAGGGCCGGAAATGCCGTAATACCTATGAAAATGGCCGTTTTCAAACGAGGTGATGCCCGTATAGAAATGTGTATGCTCATCTGTATTGCTGCCGTTCTCCGGCTGCGAAAAGCCTTCGATCAAATGGTAATGCCCCTGCACTACATCCGTAACCGCCCGGTATGCGTGTGTGTGCGGAGGTTTTTTTGACCAATCGGACTGATACAGGCCCACAAAAGCTCACTCCTTTATTTTTTTGATAAACGCCCAATCAAAAATTGGTGGGCTGAATACTCTGTTATCATCTCAAATTTATTCTTGGAGGTACCTTAATTATGAATGAAGAATACACATACGCAGCAGATAGTGATATGAGACCGTTTGGGCGGCCTGGATTTGGGTTCGGACGGCCGGGCTTCGGATTCGGACGTCCCGGGTTCGGATTTGGATTCGGACGGCCGGGTTTTGGATTTGGCCGGCCTTGGTTTGGTTATGGATTCGGACGGCCGTTTGGTTTTTACGGCGGACCGTTTGTCGGAGGGCTTGTCGGGGGGCTTGTCGGAAGCGCTTTATTCAATCCGTACCTGTACGGGGGTTACGGCTACGGCTATCCGTACGGAGGTTATCCGTATTACTATTGACGAATCAAAAAGGCTCCTCCCCGGGGGCCTTTTTATATAGGCCTAATGTCTTGACTTGGCGGGCAAAGTTCGGATATTATTTTATTTTACTGCCTTAAACAAAAGGCATAAGGATTATGATGAGAGGGGGATTTGATATGATTCTGGGTTATATCTTCCTCACAATTGCTATTTTATCAGAGTCAATCGGCGCGGCCATGCTGAAGGTCTCCCGCGGATTTACGCGGTTTTTGCCGAGCGCGCTTGTAGTGGCAGGCTATTCATTGGCCTTTTATATGCTTTCACTGACACTGAATCTCATTCCGCTTAGCTTATCCTATGCAACATGGAGCGGAGCCGGAACGGTGCTCGCATCCATTATCGGAGCGAAATGGTTTCATGAAAAACTGGACAAGCAGGCCGTCATCGGACTCTTTTTCTTATTAGCCGGTGTCATTTTGATGAATTGGTAGAAAGGAGAGGCATGCTGATGAAAGGATTACTTTGCTTGGCATTAGCCATTGTATCAGAAGTGTTCGGGAGCACGATGCTGAAGCTGTCGGACGGTTTTACGCACCTGTGGCCCGCTCTCGGCGTCATTGCCGGAATCGGAGCCTCTTTTATGTTTTTGAGCTTCTCTTTGAAAAGCCTTGATTTATCCGCCGCATATGCGACATGGTCAGGTGTCGGCACCGCTTTAACGGCAATTGTCGGCTTTTTTGTTTTTAAGGAGGCCATGACAGTCAAAATGATGATCGGGCTTGTTTTGGTCATCACGGGCGTCATCCTGCTGAACCGTTCCAAGTCTCAAAAAGCTAAAAAAAATCAAACGGCCCGGAGCTGACCGTTTGAACTCGTCAAGCGCGGGCAGCTTTTACTTCAACCTCAAGCTCCATCTCCACGTTTCCTTGGACCGCTCGTGAAATCATACATGAGGACTCCGCTTTTTGCGCTAACTTCCTGGCGAGCGTAAAGTCCGTTTCGGCTGCACCCGGCTTTAATAATATAAACGGACGGTGAATGATTTTCTGGTACGTGAACACACCGTTCGTGACGTCTACAATTCCTTCAGATTCCATATGTAGATCTTCTTTATCCAGGCCGCTTCTTTCCATCATCGCCGCAAGCGTTATAATATAACAGGTCGCGGCCGCTCCAAGCAGCATTTCATCAGGATTTGTGCCTTCTCCGGGTCCGTCCATTTCCTTAGGAATGGACACAGCCGTTTCCAGCCGGCCGCTTTTAATATCGCCGACGTCATTGCGATTTCCGGGCCAATTTGCTTTTAAATAAAAGTGATGTTTTGCCAAGGGACAAACCTCCTTTTTTTCAGTTTACTCATCTTTCACTCGTTTGTCTTTTTTTAAGCTTACGAATACTCTTGATTGATCACTCTTTTTATCGTACGGACAAACCGGTAAAATTCCTCCGTTTTTGTGAATTCCCTTTCGCGGTAATCAAAATTATCAAAAAACGCTTCCCGCTGTTCTCTGCTGATCTCAAGCTGTATGCTCAGCCCGGTTTGCGCCTGGTTATTGATATTTTCGGTGTCAACCCCGGCCAGACCGGTTTTTGAGGTTGCCAATTCTGCAGAAAATCCGTTTCGTTCGAGAGCTCTCACCAATTTTTTCGCCCGCTTCCGGTCGCTTCCTCCGACAAGAGTATTTTTCTCGTCGCCTTTATAACCGTGAACTGCGATAACATAATGGTGCTGCTTAATGCTTTCGACTGCTGAAGGCTCATCGAACCTGGTGCTCGTAATATGAAGAGTCTGGTTATCATGCGTTTTTAATCCCTCAAACAGATAGGTTGAATAATCATCTCTGAAAGAGCGGACGATCTCGCTCACCCCGCCCTCAATTCTCCCTCCGTGCGGCGACATGATCAATACGGGGCTCCCCTTTCGCTTATTGTACGATATATGATAATCATCGGGGTCTTCATGTTCAGCCAAATCTTTAAAATCTGTGTATGTATCAGAAGAATTCGAGGGATCAGGGTCTGACGCATAATGAGCACATCTTATTAGTAAGACCATTGCTACGATAATGATGACATTAAGTAAAATTCTTTTCATCAGCTCTCCTTCTTTGCTCCTTTCTGAAAAATGACATGTTCATTATATGGATTTTTGTCAATAGGTCTTATCTTAACATTCTATTAACATTATCATCAGTGAAAAACTTCCCGGTTTCGAAAAATCAATGGATTGTCACGGTTCAAGCGCTCAAATGCCGGACATCAGTGAAAAAAGGTTGAGAGAGGGCAAAAAAAAAGGGAGGAACGCCCGAATTTTCAGGGGCGGGAGATTCACGGCCGGAAACGGACGGCATCAAGAATACGCTTTTAAAAATGAATATCCGCCTCCCGAAGCAAATGCACAGGACAGAATGGAGCCCGTCAAAAAAGTTCTCATCTGCCTTTTTGTACAGCAAAATGCCGTTACAGCCCGCTCATCCCCTTTTTTTATCATAATGGTCCGTTTTGAAATGGAGCCGTCTTTTTTCATATATATAATATCAATCGGAAGCTGTTTTTCCAAGGAATGTCTCAATATTATGTTCATGTATATACCTCCTTCCGCCGGCTTCACTATAAACGAACAAAAGTTCCGTTTCAACTCGATTTCTTCTCCTGAAAAAGCCGCAAGTAACCAGCGCTCCTGAAGGACAAACAAACTGACCGAACATACGGCCTGTTCATATGGTATAGAGAGAATCGCCAGAATGGGAGGAAAAGTATATATGTTTGGTTACTCAATGGTACAAATGGTGCGGTCAAATGCTCATAAGCTGGACTGGCCGCTCAGAGAAAACGTATTACAGTTATATAAACCTTTCAAATGGACACCTTGCTTTTTGCACAAGTTTTTCGAAAAAAAGGTGAAAAACAGAAAGAAAATGTCAGTCATCATTGAATTTGAAGAGGGCTGCCATGAATCCGGTTTTCACAGCACAGGACAGGTCTTATCAAAAGAAAAACGCTGCACCATAAAAAAGCAGTTTCAAACAATCAATTGCTGCAGCGCCGAAGTCACTCCATCCGCCCTTCACATGCTTCTTTCGCAATGCCGGGATATCCGTAAAATCTATTTAAACCGTGAAGTAAAAGCGCTCCTTGATACGGCAGCTGAATCGTCTCATGCAAAAGAAGTGACCCGTAACGGCACCGTATTAACAGGAAAAGGCGTAACCGTCGCCGTTATTGATACCGGAATCTATCAGCATCCCGATTTAGAAGGCAGAGTTATCGGATTTGCGGACTTTGTCAACCAAAAGACAGAACCGTATGATGACAACGGACACGGCACCCATTGCGCCGGTGATATCGCAAGCAGCGGCGCTTCATCTTCCGGTAAATATCAGGGGCCGGCGCCGGAAGCTGATCTGATCGGAGTCAAGGTTTTAAACAAATCAGGATCAGGAACCTTGGCTGATATCATTGAAGGTGTGGAATGGTGCATACAATATAATAAAGAACACACAAAGAATCCGATCAGAATCATCAGCATGTCACTGGGCGGAGATGCGCTCAGATATGATAAAGAAACGGACGACCCGCTCGTCAAAGCCGTTGAGGAGGCATGGAATGAAGGAATCGTCGTCTGCGTCGCCGCGGGCAACTCCGGTCCGGAAGCTCAAACGATTTCAAGCCCCGGTGTCAGCGAGAAGGTCATCACGGTAGGCGCCTATGATGACAATGATACGGCCAGCAATGAGGACGATACGGTCGCTTCTTTCTCAAGCCGCGGCCCGACGGTGTACGGAAAAGAGAAGCCTGACATTCTTGCGCCCGGGGTCGATATCGTATCTCTCCGTTCTCCGCGTTCATACCTTGACAAATTACAGAAATCAAACCGTGTAGGCTCCTTGTATTTCAGTCTGTCGGGCACGTCCATGGCCACTCCGATCTGTGCGGGAATTGCCGCCTTAATCCTTCAGCAGAACCCGCAGCTTTCGCCTGACGAAGTGAAAACACTGATCAAACAAAGTCCGGATCAATGGACAAATGAAGATCCGAACATTTACGGAGCGGGCGCAGTTAACGCTGAAAACGCCGTGCCGAAAGAGTAACCTTTTTATCATGAGAACGGGGTCGTCTAAACCTGCAGATGACTCCGTTTTTCAGGTGAACAGATGAAACATTTATAATGAAGGAACTCGGAACGCTTCAGAACCGGCTGTCAGAAAAAAAGATCAATGCAAGGCAGTGTATTTCTAAAAAAATAGGGAATAAGTATGGTGTAGATAAAAGGAGGAATCACAATGGCACTTACAAACACCGAATTGTCTGAATGGCTGCAAAAACAGATCGGACAAACGCTTGATATCAGAAAAGGAGAGCTGACAGACAGCCGAAACGAGATTTCTGATATGGACCAGATCATGCTTCAACTTGATGATGTTCTCGTCCGCCGGACAAACCATCCCGATGACTATGTAGCGGACGAAGAACTCGTCTTAAAAGGGCACGGCACAACCTATACGGAGGAAGGAAATGTCCCGCTTCCCCAAGATGCGTATGAAATCCCTCTGCTCGGCGACATCACCATCCAAAAGGAGCAAGACGGATTAAAGGTACATACAGATCGGGCCGTTTATACAATCGGGACCCGGAAAGAGCAATAAAAAGAAAAAACGCCCTGAATCAGCGGCGTTTTTTTATTGGTTTTTTTCTTCTGAATATCCGTGGAACATCGTGAATGCGCAAAGCATAATGCCTAAAATAATGATAATCGGGAGCCAGATCACGGCAAACTTATAATCCGGTTCAGCGAATGCACCGATGACCGCCCCAAAGCAATACAGCACCAAGGCAAGCGCGCGCAATACAGCATCTCTCGTAAACTGCTTCCGCTTGTCCGCTTTGTAAAACCTTGCGGTGAGATCTTCAAAAAAATTAGCGAGCGTTCCCGTTAATACGGTCGTGGAAATCCCCGCTACACCAAGTTTTCTCGCGGCTGTCGTCTGCATTCCCATTGCGAAGCTGAGCAGCATAATCAGCACATAAACAGAAATGGCATCTGCAAAAAAGCAGGAGAACAAAGCAAACAGCAGCAAAACAGCTCCTTCAATAGCTAAAGCGGCAGTTACCGCAGGGGGCCAGAATGATTTCTTTTTATTGCCCACAAGCAGGGCCGCGGCAATAACGCCGGCAATAAATCCGATTAACGAGGTTAACGATTTGAGTACGGCAAGGTGCCACGAGTTGCCGATCGCCAGGCCGAACAGAACGATGTTCCCCGTCATATTGGCGGTAAAGATATGTCCCAGGCTTAAATAACCGATCACATCCACAATTCCCGCTGTTAAACAAAGAAGTAAAAGTGCAATATTTCGGTATGTAGTCACTGTCAATGTGATCCAATCCTTTCTCATGCTGATTCCAACATATAAGTTTACTCTTTGCCATTTCATATGTCCAGCCGGCGTGCCGCTTTTTCAGAGCATAAAAAAACTCCGGCGAACCGGAGAAGCTACTGAACGATAAATAATACTCTCGTGCCGTCGGAATATCCGCTCATTTGATTTCCAACCCACGAACCGGCCCCGCGGTTATCCGACGGGGTTACATATCTGACATCAGCCCCCGCCCCGCCTTCTGTGCAGACTGCCATGGGCCATTCATCACGGTCAAACCCGGGCTTTGTCGGAATTCCTTTCAATGATTCTTTCCTTCTATTCTCTGCTCCGCCCCGATCAATTGTACAAATCTCAGAATGACCTGCCGAAATGGCGTCTTTTATATGATTTCCCGTCTCCGGATATTTTGACAGCGGGAAATACAGCACCTGATCGTATCGGGATGCGGCATGAGCAGCACTGTCCGAATGGATACCGGCGCCCGTAAGGCCGAACTGAAGAGAGATCACCAAAAGCAGACTTGCCGCCCATTTCATAAACGCATTCATTCACATCCTCCTTAAGAAGTTGATATGAAGCGTAAATATGTATATTAGCCGGATTTAACACACATGATGAAATGGCAAAAAAAGTTTGCTGTTTTGTTGATAATCAACGAAAATGGCGGCTTTACGATTTGTCTATTGAACCGGCTTCTGTTTCCTTATATATTTTAGACATACTTATGAGCCGTTGTGATCAGTGTCTTCGGCAGATAAAAGGAGGAATGCCGTCCGGTCGGCAGGCACCGGCTGTTTGTTATGTCTTTTCAAAAACATGAAGGCGGGGAAATCCAGATGGAAAAAACAATGTTTCACCCACACTCACCCGAGTTTCACGAAAACCCTTTTGCGGTTTTAAGCAGATTCAGAGCGCAGGACCCCATACATAAATTCGAACTGCAGCGTTTCGGAGGCACCTTTCCGGCTTGGCTCATCACGCGTTATGATGATTGTATGGCGTTTTTAAAAGACGGCAGAATTACGAGAGATGTAAAACGGGTCATGCCGAAGGAGCTGATCGCGAAGCTGAATGTCAGTGAAGATATCGATTTTGTCTCAGATCATATGCTGGCAAAAGACCCTCCGGATCATTCACGTCTTCGCTCTTTGGTGCATCAGGGGTTCACTCCCCGGATGATTGAGCAGCTTCGCACCGGGATAGAGCAGATCACAGAAGAGCTGCTGGATGAAATGGAAACAAAAGCAGATCCTGATATCATGAGAGATTTCGCCGCACCGCTTCCGTTTATCGTCATTTCCGAACTGCTCGGGATTCCGAAAGAGGACCGCGCCAAATTTCAAGTGTGGACAAACGCAATGGTCGACACGTCAGAAAGCGGACAAGATGCGACCAACCAGGCTCTCAAAGAATTTAAACAATATATGAAAACACTGATCGAAGAAAAAAGAAAACATCCGGGTGAAGACTTGACAAGCAAGCTTATTTACGCTGAAGAGGACGGCCAAAAGCTAAGTGAATCAGAGCTGTATTCCATGCTGTTTTTGTTAGTCGTTGCCGGGCTTGAAACAACGGTTAACCTTCTCGGCTCCGGCACCCTGGCGCTTCTTCTGCACAAAGACCAGATGGAGAAGATAAAGCGGCAGCCGGAAAATATCCAGACGGCGGTCGAAGAGCTTTTGCGTTATACCTCTCCCGTCATCATGATGGCAAATCGATGGGCGATTGAAGATTTCACCTATAAAGATGTTTCCATTAAAAAAGGCGATATGATATTTATCGGCATCGGTTCAGCCAATCGGGACCCGGAATATTTTGATGATCCTGATACATTAAATATAGCGAGAACACCGAACCGTCATATCTCTTTTGGATTCGGCATTCATTTTTGTCTGGGGGCTCCGCTCGCCCGGATGGAAGCATCCATTGCCTTTACTGCGCTTTTAAAACGATTTCCGAATATAGAGCTGAAAGGCGCGCCCGAGGATGTAACATGGAGAAAAAATGTGTTTTTGAGAGGGCTTGAAACATTGCCTGTCAGATTTTAATATCGCCCCCCTGTTTATCGGGGGTTTTTTTAATGTCTTATAAACAGAAATCAATACAACAATGAAAATTTAGTACATAGTAAATTTAGTTCTATATGGATAAAAAAAGCGGCCGGATTGCTCCGGCCGTTCTCTATTACCGTTTTACCAACTCATTTGTTTCGTCCAGCTTTTTTCTGAAAGATTTAAGGAAATTTGCGCTTATCGTTCCTTTGTTTGCGTACAGTTTTTCACAGAATGCCTTAATGGCGTTTTGCGGCTTTGGTTCCGACAGCATCGTGACATGATTGGAAGAGTGAACGTCCAGCAGGTGAAACTGTTTCATCTGGCGTTCCCATTCTTTCCAATACGCACCATGGTCTAACGGAATTTGTTCTTCCTCTGCTGTCAGATAACGTTCAAGATCTCCGAGGAACAAACCGCTTTTATTACGGAAGTAGTAGCATTGCAGCGCTTCCGGATGAGGCAGCGGCTTCATGTCATACTCTTCCATTCCGTAAGCGAGCTGCGTCTTCATCATTTGCTCCAGCTGCATCCGGATTGCTTCTTCGGATTTTGGCAGACCGCGCTTTTTGGCAAGGCCGATCAATTCTTTCAATACTTCTTCTTCCTCAGCCTGGACGGTAATGTCTTCTCTGCTGATTAATGCCTCTTCAAGGTTTTCAGGCTTAAGATATGCTGTAAGCATCGTATTGATCGTTTGCAGCATGACTGACTTAACAGATGGTTTTCTTTCTTTCCATTTTTCACTGTACGGGGTGTCGATCATGACGGCGCTTTTTACCGTATGACCTTCCTCCTGCAAGAGGCGCGCGGTTTCATATGCAAGCATGCCGCCCAAGGAATATCCGCCGAGGTCATAAGGGCCTTTCGGCTGTACCGCTTGGATGATTCTCTTATAAGAAGCGGCCGTCTCTTCGATTCCTTGCAGCGGCTCTTTCCCTGTCAAACCTCTTGCCTGGATGCCGTAAAAAGGACGCTGACTCTTTTTGGCGAATGGCTGGTATGCTTCCACGCCTCCCGTTCCGCCGTGAAACCAAAAAACAGGACGGCCTTTTTCTCTATCATTCAGCTTGACGAGTTCTGGAAAATTTCGGCCCGCCTCCTGCGATTGGTTCGTTTTTAACAGCATGCCGATCTCCTGAAGAGTGCTGCATTTCTGAAGAGCCTCCAGACTGATGCGGCTGTCTCCGTCCTCAAGTTTCTTCAACAGCTGAATAGAGGAGATTGAATCGAAGCCGTATTCAGTCAGCGGCTTATTTTGATCAATTTCCGCTGCCTTCATCCCCAAAATGTCTGCCACAATGTCAGCCGCGCTCCCGCAGCGGATCTGAGGATTCTGTGAAACCGGTGCAAGGCTGATGTCTTCTGACTGACCGCCGTTCCAATACTTATGGTTTTCAAAAGGATATGTCGGAAGCGGCACTCTTTGAACAGATTTGCCTTGGTGGAGTCTGTCCCACGGTATATCCGCACCTTTCACCCAGCAAAATGCAAGCTTTTCGAGATTGTTTTCAGCCAACAGCGTCTCTGTGACGACTGTACCGAGAGTCCCTTCCAGTAAAACGCCGATATCTCCTGATCCAGTCTGCTGACTGCCTGTAAAGAAGCTTTTCATTCCATTGCCTTCTTCGGAAAATGCTCTGTACTCTTTCAGTTTTTCCAGCAATTCATCTTGATTGCGGGCAACGAGTGCCAGGCGGCAGTTCATCGCCTCACGGCCGGTCTGAAGCGTATAAGCAATATCCCGCAATGACGGAGTATCTCCAGTTTGCACAAAATCAGCCAGCTGACTTGCGGCCGCCTTAAGACGCCCTTCGCTCTTAGCAGAAAGCACGATAAGCTGCGGTTCTTGCGCAGATTCTTTGTCCTTATGGCGCGGGTTGTACTGTTCCAAGACGACATGCGCATTCATGCCGCCGAAGCCATAGCTGTTAATTGCGGCCCGGCGCGGGATCGGTCTGCCCGTATGGTCGGTGAGCTGTGTCCATTCCTGATTGTCTTCGGTGAAACGGAAGCGGCTTTTCTGAATGGCCATTTGCTCATTTGCAGCTGTAAATCCGGGAATGCCCGGGATGGTATGATGCTTCATGGCCATCGCCACTTTTATAAGGGCGGCCAGTCCGGAAGCGAGTTCGCCGTGCCCGATGCAAGGTTTCACGGTGCTGATATAACAAGGCGCGCTTTCCTCTTGATTTGCAGGCTCGCCGTAACCCGCTTTGATTGCATTAAACTCCAGCGCATCTGCCATTTCGGAGGCAATGCCGTGCGCTTCAATATAAGTAACGGTTTGCGGATCAACATCGGTGTCTTCGTACGCTTTTTTCATCGCGGCCTTCATTCCCGCCGGATTCGGTGCGTGAAGCGACATGCCTTTACCGCCGTGAGACACTCCTGTTCCTTTAATGACCATGTGAATATGATCGCCGTCTTCAATTGCCGCCTCAAGCGGTTTGATGATGATAATGCCCGTCCCTTCGCTTCTGACAAAGCCATCGGCATCTTTTTGGAACGATTTCGCCCGGCCGTTTTTGCTTAAATACCCCATTGAATCAAAACCGATAAAGCCCTTCGGCGACTGCAGAATATTGGCGGCGCCCACGACAGCCTGCTCACATTCGTTATGACGTATTGATTGAACCGCCCTGTGCAATGCCACCAGGGTTGACGTGCAGGCAGCCTCGTAATATTCACTCGGTCCTTGTAAATTCAAGGCATATGATATTCTGTTCGGAATGATGGACGGAATGGCTGTTCCATTGTTCGGATCGCTGTTGCCCGCGGCAACGAAAACGCCTGTCGGTCTGCTTGATAACGCCTTATTTGTCAGGCCCGCATCCTCCATTGCCTTCCATGTATGCATCAAAAGCAGAAACTGCTCCGGCCCCATTTGTGATGCCTCTTTAGGAGAAATTCCGAAAAAGAGCGGGTCAAATTCGCCGACACCATCAATAAAACCGCCCCATCTGAGACTCGTGTCATTCTCATCACCGGCGTAACGGCGCCAGTCCCAGCGGTCCGCCGGAATTTCGGTAATACAGTGATCCCCGTTTACGATGTGCTCCCAAAAAGACTGGATATCCGGGGATTGCGGAAACTGAGCTGACATACCGATAATCGCGATTCCTTGCTTGACATCGGCGTTATCACAAGGCGTATGCTGTTTCCTCGGTAAAGTGCGCTCTTCTGTTTCCGTGACCCTGGCCTCTTCTAAATGCTTATGATCGGCAAGCAATTGAGAAAACTTGCTCTCATATGCTGACGCGAAGTGGCGGGTCAGCTCCTCCGCGGTCGGATACTCGAAAAACAATGTTGGATTCACATCGATGTCCGCCTCTTCGCCGATCTCTTTTGTCAGCCCGATCAGGCTCGCTGAATCAAGTCCCAATTCCATGATATTCGCGTCAGAACGAAGAGATGGCCCGGGTTCATCCATCATCTTGGCGAGCTTGCCAAGGACGTAGCTGCGGATATCATCTGTCAGACTGCCGGCAGAAATCGGTGCTCCCGCATTCTTAACAGCCGTTCGGGCCGGCTGATTCATCTGTTCGGTTTTCGGGCGGAACCGTTTCAGGGCATAGCCTTCAAAACGCATCACCACTTCCGATCGGCTGCTGATGACATCTGCGTTAATCAGAATCATTTCCCCCGTTTGTTTGGCCAGCTTGATGTGCAGCCAGCAATCGGTAAGATCTTCAGGGCTGCTGAAGGTGACAGAATTAATGCCGAACGGCAGATAGCTTTCCGCCTCCGTTTGATCCAATAAAGAAAGCGAGGCCAAGTAAGCACTGTTGGCGATTAATGGATTTACGGCATAATGATGCGCTCGTTGTGAGTCGCTATTGTTCAGGTTCACTTTCGCTAAAACGGCATCAGAGCCTTTGTACAGGCGGGTGATCGTTTTAAATTCTTCTCCCCACACGACGGTTCCCGTTCCGTCTCCGTATAACTCATCTATCCGGCTCACTTCCCGGTAAGAGCGCTGAATGGCCGCCAGATCCGCGTGCTGCTTTTGAAACAGATACGGGCTGCACTCGGCATACGCCGCTATGCTCCAATCAGGAGACGTGCGGCTGCGGTGCATTATGCTCAGTTCAAATCCATCTCCATTTTGTTTCGATTCTGTTTTCAGCTCGATGCGATCGCCTTTTTTTACGGTAATGGGGCTCGCGTAATTCAGTTTTTTAATTTGTCCTCCTTCCGCTTCAGGGAAAATTTCACAAAAGCGATCGACTGCCAGACTGTTATATGTAGCGCCGACGAGTACCGGTTCTCCGCTGAATTGATGCCCTTTCACGTATGGATCGTCATCACTGTATACCGCCTGAACGCCGGCAGCGTTTTCTGATTCACCGAATTGAAAAGAAGTCCCGTGGTCAAAAGCGTAGGCTGGCAGATGAACGGCGTGCTCTTGCTGCAACTGATCAAACGCGATATTCTCTCCTTTTTCCCATTGCCGCGCACGTCGGCCAATATCAGAATCGGAGAAATTGAGATTCCGCTGATCCATACGGTAAGCGGCCAGCTTTTCCAACAGTTCCTGAATGGAGGAAGCCGTAAATGCCGCCCGATACTCCGAATGATGCGTTCTTTTTTGCAGCGCGGATGCGATGGCGGCCGGATGAAGAGATGGCGTCTTTTCTAAAAAGGCCGCCAGTCTGTCAAGATAGGCTTCAAAACTCCATTTTGTTTTCGCTGACACAGGGAAAATATATTCCTCATCGCCGTGACGGGCCTGATCGGAATTCGGGCTGATATATTCTTCTACGATGAGATTTGCATATGCCCCGCCTGCCCCGAAGGAATTAATCATGCTTCTCCGCGGTATGATGTCCCCCGTTTCGGCATCCCTCATACGCTCCCAATACTCGTTTTTTTCCTGCAGGTAAAAAGCCGTTTGTTCAAGGTTGATATTCGGATTTTGCGGTTTTGCGTTAATCGTCGGGACTAATGTTTCCCGCTCCATTTGCAGCAGCACTTTCGCGAGCTGGGACATGCCGGAAGCCGCCTCTAAATGGCCGAGATTTGACTTGACGGATCCAAGCGCGCAAAAACGTTTTTTATCAGTATATTGCGCGAACGCATTTGTCAGGGCAATGACCTCAATCGGATCTCCCAATACAGAGCCGTTTGCCGCTGATTCAACATAACTGATTGTTTCCGGATTGATTCCGGCCTTGTCAATGGAAGACGCCATGAGCTTCGCCTGCTGTTTCGGATCCGGAGCCGTGTACATCTGCCTTCCGCCGCTATGGCTCAACGCGCTGCTTTTAATGACCCCGTAAATATGGTCTTTGTCGGCAAGCGCTTTGGAGAGCGGCTTCAAGAGCACTGCCCCGACTCCTTCTCCCGGCATCAGGCCCGTGCCGGTTCCGAAGCTTTTGCTTTCACTTCCCTGTTCAAGCAAATTCGCCCGTTCGAGCGCATCATATTTAGACGGTTCAAGCGTGAGATTGACCCCTCCGGCAATCGCCATGGAACAGCTGTTAAGCTTCAGGCTTTCACAGGCGAGATGAATGGCGCTCAGTGAGCTGGAGCATGCGGTCGTAACGCCCATGCTCGGGCCCGTTAAATTGAAAAAGTGGGAAATGCGGTTGGCGATATGCCAATCCCCTCCGTTAGAGCTGAGCGCAGCTTTTTCCAATGACGGGATATTCCAGAAATATTGATTGTACATACTGCCCATAAATACACCGATGCCGCTGTCTGATTCCTGCCATTCGTTTACTCTTTCTAACGAGTAGCCTCCGTTTTCAAATGTTTCCCATACGGTTTCAAGGCTTAGACGGAGCTCAGGCGTCATCTCCATCACATGGTCTTCCCGGATGTCAAACAAGTGATGGTCAAAAGCGTCAATATGCTGCAGAAATCCGCCGTACCGTGTTTTGCGTTCTTCTTTTCGTGTTTCTTTTGCCATTGTTTTCAGAAGACCGGATTTCCATCTGTTTTCCGGAGCTTCCGTAATACAGCTGTCTCCGGCTTTTAAATGCTCCCACAGCTCATCGAGGGTTTCAGACTCGGGATAGCGGCCGCTGATGCCGATAATGGCAATGTCGTCACAATCAGAACGATTAACGGTGACGGTTTCTGTTTCCGGCTTTGGCGCTTTTGGCTCTTTTTGTTCAGTGATAAACCGCCGCGTTTCCGTGACAAGCGGCACCGGTTCATTCATTGCAGGTTCCGGATGCTTTGTTTCAGGAGGCGCTTGTTCGGCTCCGAATGCCTGTTGCAGCTTATCCGGGTAAGTTTCCAGCAAATACTCGGCAAGTTCTTTCGTATTCGTGTGTTCAAATAAGACCGTTTTCGGCAGCTCGCCCGTCAATGTTTCCAGTTCGCGGATAAAATTCACCTGCAAAATGGAGTCGATGCCGTATTTTTCAAAGCTCGTTTCCGGCTGAATGCGCTCGGGAGCAAGCTTTATGGACTTGGCTAACGTTTCTTTTATGAATTGCACAGTCCGGTCTGTGACTGAGAAAGACGGTTCTGTGACATCAGCCGGCTCTTTGGAAGCCGCAGTTTCTTCAACCGCCTGCGCGTCCGGCTGCTTTTGCCTGATGACGCCGTCGCTTTCTGCCGCCACGATCTGCTGGCCGAGGTGGTGTGACGATTCCGCCATAAATGTAACGTACCGATATCCCTCGCTTTCCAGCGCAGACTGCCACGCTTCAGGATACAGCCCCGGGCATCCGGGAATGCGCAGTTCGGCGTCTTCATACAGCCACCAGCCTTCCAAAAGACCGAATGTCAGGTGAGAATAAACCGAATGGCTGCTAATCTCATTTAATAGCAAAATCCCATTCTTTTTCAGCACCGCTTTGGCATTGCGAAGTGTCCGCCTAATATTTTTTGTCGCGTGAAGCACATTTGCCGCAATTACCGCGTCATATGCGCCCGCCTCTATACCCTGCAAAGCCGGGGGCTCTTCCACATTAAACCGCTTATAAGTCAAATACGGATTGTCGGGACCGTATTCTTTTTCAGCATGCATGAAAAAGGCCTTTGACAGATCGGTGTAGCAATATTCTTTCACATGATGTTTGTACTCTTTTAATCTTTTGAACACGGCCGCGCTCGTCCCGCCCGTCCCCGCTCCGATCTCTAATATCCGGATTTCCGCGTCCGGGTCTTCTTTCAGGCGTTCTTCAATGAAAGCCGTCAATGTGTCAGCGAGCACCTCATTAAAATAGTCTGCCGTTTCATTGTTTTTATAGATTCCTTCCACCAATTCCATTGAGGAATCAGGAAACAGAACATCAGTGGCAGAAACTCTGCCGGATAAAATATCCGGCAAAGCTCTGAGAGCGGTCTCCACTAAGGTGATCATCGCCTGTTTGCTGCTGTCCTTGAGTAAAGGAGCTTTCTTTTCATCCCATTCTTGCCACAGAACGTCCGCACGCTCTATCGGACCTGTTAACACATACGTACTGCCTGACTGTTTCAAAAAGCCTTTTTGCACCAAGATGGAGATGCTTTCTTCCAGCCACCTGCCGTAAAACCCCTGCATGACAGGCTGCGTTTCGTTTTCCGTAAAAAATCCGACAGATTTCAGCTGGCCTGCCAATAGTTTGTAAAGAAGATCTTCAGTGTTTTGCAAAGCCGTCCCCTCCTTAACTCAATTGTTGTACATGTCTTGTTACTTTAGGCTGATAGCTTCGCAGTTTTTGCATCGCCGAGCCGTGATGTTCAGGGTATACTTCTATCATTTCTTCCGGTTTTTCCTCCGGCTCTTCCGCCTGTTTCATCATGACGAACTGATTCAACGGGCCGCCGAGCAATCGTTCAAGCGCCGCCATTGCTTCCGGCGCTTCAATTGATCCGACTCCCGCCTGTTTCATCCGTTCTTGATAGTCGGCAGATGATACGATTCCGACACTGCCCCAGTAGCTCCAATTCATCACTGCCGCCGAATACGGCCGCGTTTTAGCCAAATGAGCGGCAAAGGCATCTTTGAAACTGCATCCGGCAGCATAATTGCTTTGTCCGGCCGCTCGTGCAAATGATTGAACAGATGAGAAGAACAAAGCAAAGTCCAGCGGCTCATTTTGGAACACGCGGGCCATATTCACGCTGACATTGACTTTCGCAGCGAGCACGCTTTTCAAACGGCTTTCCGGCATATTTGCCAGGCTCTGATCCTCTAAAACAATTGCGGAATGGATGATTCCGTTAATTTGCGGGTGCGTGCGTTTGATCGTTTCATACGCACGTGTGAGCTCATTCGGATTTGCCGCGTCAGCTTCAATATAAATCGGCGCCGGGCCGAATTGGCTGAGTCTGTCGATTTTTTCCTGAATGGCGCTGTTATGTTTTCGTCTGCCGATCCAAACGACTCGCGCCTGATATGTTTTCACGGCATATTCGCTCCATGCCTCGCCGATGCCCCCCGCGCCGCCGATGACGACATAAACGCCGCCTTTTTGGTAGGCGGGCCGGCTTGACACCGGCTGCTGTACAGGAATGAGGCGCTGTTTGTACCAGTGATTGTTCCGGTACGCCCAAGTATTGCCTTGCTCATCAAACGGCGCTGAGAACAGCTCCGCCTTTGAAACATCTTCCGGACAGCCGGCATCAATCAGCCTTGTTTGCCAGTTCGGATACTCTTTTGCGAGCGAGCCGACCAACCCGTGAATGCCTGCATGAGCCGGATCAATAATGTCCGCCGGCTGTACGGACTGTGTTTTTATTGTGACTGCAGTCAAGCTGATTCGCTTGTCTCCATATCCTAAAGCAAGCATGGCCTTAATCACTCTGTACATCTGGATGACGCCCGCATCCTGAGCTTTTACCATGTCATCAGCGCTGTGAAAAGGAGCGATCCATACGATATGCCCGAAAGACCCTGTTGCTTTCAGTTCAGCCGCAACAGCCTCTATTTTATCTTCCGGGTTGATATGAAGCCGTTTCGCAGAAGGATGATGCAATTGAAAAGCCGCGCTTTCCTCATCCCCCGCGATAAAGACAACCTCTTCCGTCTTATATGCCGGGCTTTGATCACGGAATTCCGCGATATCCCACACCGGAGCCAGAAGGTTTGCTCCATTTAATGATGTTTCCGGCGCGGGGCCTTCCATCATTCTGGAAGAAATCCCTTTAATTCTGACACAGACCCGGCCTGTCTCATCGCATAAGTCAATGTCCATACGCTGTATTTTTTCATCCGTTCCCCGGGAGCTGACATACGCCCACATACTTGTCGTGCACGGGCTGAAAATGTCCAGTTCCTCAAGGGCGAACGGCAGTGACAGCTGGTTATCATCTGCGTGCAGCTTCAGACCGATTGTCGCTTGCAAAGCTGAATCAAGCATACACGGGTGAAGAACGTATTGATCTGCCGTTTCTTCGAGGAAGGAAGGCAGCCGGAGCTCAGCTAATGCTTGATTGCTTCCGATATGAATCTGCTGAATTCCTTGTTGTCCTGGACCGTAGTCAATGCCGATTTTGCTGAATAAGCCGTAACACTGTTCAGAAGTCAGTATACTGAGGCCGCATTGAGCTTTCAGTGCGCCTATATCACGGTGCGGAGCCTCCCCGGCGCTGAGAATGCCGGCAGCGCCCTGACAGTGTATCTGCCTGCCGCTTGCTTCTGTTTGTAAATCCGTGTAAATGTCATACACGATTTCACCGTTTTCCCTCGGGTTCAGGCTGATCTGCGCTTCAATCGGGCGGTTTCCCGCTTCGATCGGCCGAACCCAAACGATGTTTTTCAGGCGGGTGACAGACGGACGTTCCTTTTGCCCTTTGACTGCCTGAGCAACCGCCGCCCTAGCCATTTCCAAGTAGGCAACGCCCGGCATAACCGGCTTGCCCTTAATAAGATGATCGGTGAAAATCGTCTCTTGTCCCGTAAATTCGGATCGGTACCGCTGCTCTGTTAAATCTGATACATTTTCGTGAAGCAGCGGGTGCAGTACCCGCGACGTCGGCACAGCTTGCGGTTTCTCTGCTTTCGGCCGGTTGTCCGTGATCCAGTACCGCTCTTTCGCAAACGGGTAAGCAGGAAGACTCATCCGTTGGGGCTTGATATCAGAATATAAGCCGTCCCATTTAATATCCGCGCCCTGCACCCATAATTCCGCAAGCTTGTCATTCTCTCGGCGGCTTATCAGCTCTTCGATATCCGCTTCGCCGTTTGCGCCTGCCAGAATGGATTTCAGGGAGGTTTTACCCGCTTTTCCTTTATAAATGCCCGCTATATCATAACGTCCTTTCGCACAGCTCTTTAGCTTGTCCCGCAGTTCTTCAGCCGAGGAAGCGATAATGGCCGCTCTTTCTTCCATGGCATCACGCCCCTGCTGAAGCGTGTAAGCAACATCGGCAAGATCCGCATCCGTAAAAGAAGCTTGCGCCAGCTGCTGCGCCTGTTCCTGCAGACGCTCTTCTTCTTTGGCCGACAGCACAAAGATTTGAGAGTGTGTGAAAACAGCTGTTTTTCTTTCTACCTTCGGGATATATTCTTCAATGACGACATGGGCGTTTACGCCGCCGATGCCGAAAGAACTGATTCCCGCACGGCGCGGCAGATGATTGCCGTTTTCGTCTTTCAATGCCGTCCATTCTCTTTTTTCCTGTACGATGTAAAACGGACTGTCTTTCAGCTTGATATACGGGTTGATGACCTCGCTGTGGAGGCTTTTTGCAAGTGTTTTATGCTTCATCTGCATCAGCACTTTGATCACACCCGCGACACCGGCTGCCAGTGACAGGTGGCCGATATTGGTTTTGGCCGAACCCAGACCGCAGTGACTCGCATAAACGGCGGAATCGCCTGTTTTTTCGTACAGCTTTTGAAAGGCGGATTTCAGGCCGTTGATTTCGACCGGATCGCCAAGCTCCGTTCCGGTTCCATGCGCTTCTATATAAGTGACGGTTCTCGGATCAATGCCTGCTTTGTCATAAGCCGTTCTGACGACTTCCGCCTGGGCTTTCGGGTTCGGTGTCGTCAAGGAGTTCGCACGTCCGCCGTGATTGACCGCGCTGCCTTTAATGACGCCGTAGATATGATCGCCCGCTTTTTCCGCTTCTGACAGCTTTTTCAAAAACAGAATTCCGGCACCTTCACTGACAGCAAATCCGTCCGCCCTGTCGGAGAATGTTTTACATTTCCCTTCTTTGCTCAGCGCACCCGCTTTGTCATAAGCGATGTGGCCTTGCGGAGTGACGACGGTATTCACGCCGCCGGCGATCGCCATATCGCAGTTCCCGTTTTCAATGGCGCATACGGCGTGATGAATCGCGACCAGCGAGCTGGAACAAGCCGTGTCGATCGGTTCACTCGGCCCGTGCAGATTAAGCATATAGCTGACGCGGTTCGGCCCCGCTGACGGACTCATATTTGCGGCTGACGCACCGCCGATATCCAGGTCGGAAAACAGTGAGCCGTATCCGGTATTCCCCGTGCCGATATACAGGCCTGTTTTCGTGCCGGAAAGGCTTTTAGCGGAATATCCCGCATCTTCTATCGCCTTCCACGCATACATCATTAACAAGCGCTGCTGGGGATCCATCTGTTCGGCTTCCAGCGGTGAAATTCCGAAGAACAGCGGATCAAAATCCGCAACTCCGTCAATAAATCCGCCCCACTTTACATTAGTTTTGTTGGCTTCATTAAGCGGGTCACCGTAATACTCACGCCAGTCCCAGCGATCCGCCGGCACCTCTGTTATACAGTCTTTTCCCTCTTCTAAGTTGCGCCAATACTCATCAATATTTGCGGCCTTAGGAAACACTCCGCTCATGCCGACAATGGCGATCGGTTCCGGTTTATGTTCAGCCGCCGTCTGAACAGGCTGTACGGCAGTTTTTGCAAATCGTTTGTTCCCTGCCAGTCTGATACCGTCATCATCAGTTACGCTGCTTTGTTTTTCTTCTTTCGGCTGTGTACTGCCGGCAAATTGTGTTTGATAGTCTTCTGCTAAATGATGCGCCAAGGCTTGAATCGTCGCATATTCAAAAAATACGGTCGGTGTCAGATCAAGCTGATAAGTGTCATTCAGCTTGTTGGCGAATTCCGTCAGCGTAATGGAATCAAATCCGTATTGATTGAACTCCAATTCGATATCGATTTCTTCAATGTTTATTTTCAGAAGCCCGGAAACCTCTTTTGCCAGCAATTCCTGAAGTTTTGCCGTCAGGTCTTTCGGCGCAGGCGTTTCCTCCGTTTTCTTAACCGGTGCAAAAGCGGCTGCGGGAGTCTTTTGAAGCAGCTTTTCCCGCATTACGGCGCGGTTTCCTTCCATGACGAGCACGCTTGTTTTCCCCGTGCTCCATGCTTTGTAAAGAGCTTCTATTCCGGTCTCAGTGCGCATCGGCGTTACACCGGTTCTTTTTTCGGTGAGCTTCGCCATTTCTTCATTGACTTGCATTCCGCCGTTTTTCCAAAGCGGCCAATTGACCGACAATGTGTGACCGTGGCGGTACATTGCGGTAACCAGTGCGTTGCGGTATGCCGCATAGCTGTCCATAAATGCGTTTGCCGCCGCATAATCCGCCTGTCCCGCATTCCCGGTGACGCCGGAAATGGATGAGAAAACGATGAAAAAGTCCAGCGCTAAATGCTCGGTTGCTTCATCAAGGTTGACAAATCCGTCCGTTTTAGGGGCCAGTACACTGTAAAACTCTTCGGTTGTCTTCTTTGCGATATACTGATCTTTCATCACACCCGCGCTATGAATGATGCCGTGAAGGCCGCCATATTCCGTTTCAATTGTTTTGACCAGGTCTGCCGCAGTTTGAGCGTTTGTTACGTCAGCCTGCTTGTATTCCGCTTTTGCTCCGAGTGATTCAAGCGTTTGCAGCTGCATCCGCTGATTCTCGCTTAAAGCGGAACGGCCTGTCAAAACCAGTGTCGGCTCTTTGACTTTGCGGGCGATTTCTTTCGCGAAAATAAAGCCTAAGCCCCCGGCTCCTCCGGTAATGAGATAAATGCCTCCGTCGTTCCACGGAATGCGTATTTTGCCGCCGGACACGGCCGTTTCTTTGACATCTGCGCTGTATCGGATGCCGTTTTCATATTTGATATGGCTGTCATCAGCCCGTGTTTTATTTTCTCTGATGATGTCTGTGATTCTGCCGTTTTCCGCCGGTTCTATTTCAATCAGCTGGGTTTTCAGTTTTTTATGTTCCAGGCCGGCTGTTTTTAACAGAGCTGAAACGCCTGAGAGCAGCTGATGCTTATCTGTTTTAGAGAGAACCGTCTGGATAAGGACGTCTCCATCCGTCTCTTCCTTCAGCAGTTTTTGCAGCGTCTCCAATATCCGTCCTGTATAATCACGGAAGCGCGCCGCCGCTTTCCCGTGCCGGGAGGTCATTTCAATACATTCAGCTCCCGCGGCTTCAACGGCTTGTTTCAATCCGGCGTCTGTGTCACAAAGCAACACGATATGCCGGGCAAAAACCGGTTCCGTTTGAGTAGCAGTTTCATCGCTTCGGGTCCATACCGGCTCAAGCATGAGCGTTTCCGGAGCTTTTTCTTTTTTCTCAGATTCTTTTTCAGCCGTTCTGAATGACAAACCTTTCAGCCTTACGCAAACCTTGCCGTTTTCATCACAAATATCAAGATCGCGTTTTTCAATCTGGCCGGCTTTGTGGTCTTCAGAAAGTCTGGCGTAAACCCACATCTCGGCAGCGCATGCGCTGAATACTTCAAGCTCCTGAACCGCAAACGGAAGCATCAGTTTTTCATCATTTGTTCCGGTTAATATGCTTGATGCCTGCAATGCAGAGTCCATTAAGCCCGGATGCATGACATACTCCTGTACCGTGTCCGCACAAGCCGCATCAAGTGACAGTCTGCCCAATACGAAATCATCACCTGTATAAATCGCTTTGACACCCCGGAAAGCCGGGCCGTAATCAAAACCGATTTTGCGGTACATATCGTACACTTCATCTGCAGAAAACGGTGTCTCGGCGGATTGTGATCTCAGCTTTTGGAGATCAATGACCGGAGCCTCGGCGTCAGGGCGGACTGATACTGCCCCTTGGCTGTAAACGGACGGCTGATCTGTTTCCCGGCCGCTGTAAATGTCGAATTGAACGTCATTTGCCGTTTCAGGAATGAGACGGATGTTGACATGAACCGGCTCGTCTTCAATGGTGATCGGCCGCACCCAAACCGTATTCTTAAGCTTGACGCTTCCTTGTCCGGCCGGAACTTCAGATGCCTGTTCCATTGCTGCGCGCGCCATTTCAAGATGTGCCACTCCCGGTAAAATCGGTACGCCTTTTACAACATGGTCCGCAAGGTAAAATTCTTTTCCTGTATAGATTGAACTGAACCGCTGTTCTGCAAGATTTGAAGTATTTCTGTGCAGAAGCGGATGAAGCGCGTCTTGTTTTCCGGCAGATACAGTGCTTGTTTTTTCGTGTTTTCCGGTGCTTTTTGCCGCCCAATAGCGGTCTTTTGCAAAAGGATACGACGGCAGGCTCATGCGTTTAGGCGGCCGGTCTCCATACAGCTTCGCCCAATCGACGTTCAGCCCTTTGACCCATAATTCAAGCAGCTTCGCGTATTTGCCGCGTGCCATCCATTTTTCAACGGCTTCTTGAATTTCTTCATCTTCCGTCAGCATTTGCAGCGTGCCTTTGTCTATTCTTCCTCTGTACAAGTCCGCGTGCTTATCTCCAGTGATAAACTGTGACAGTTTTTCCTGCAGTTCTTCTGCAGATCCGGCAATAACCGCCAGGCGTTCTTCCATGGCGTCCCTTCCGATTTGGAGGGTATATGCCATAGAAACGAGGGAGGATTGATTGTACCGTTTTTCAGTAAGCACACGTTTCAGCTGTTTTGCCTGCTCTTTCAGGCGTTTTTCATTTTTGGCGGACAGAACGAAAAGACATGGGTCGATATGAGAATCATCTGCTTCCTCTCTGTCTTCTGGAATGTATTCTTCGATGACGACGTGGGCATTTACGCCTCCGATGCCGAATGAGCTGATGCCCGCGCGGCGAGGCTGTTCGTTTCCGCGTTCGTCCGTCTGCGTCTTCCATTCCATTGTCTCCCGCACCAGATAAAACGGGCTGTCTTCAAGCTGAATGTACGGATTTACCGTCTCACAGTGGAGACTTTTTACTAGTGTCCGATGCTTCATCTGCAGCAAAATTTTAATAATGCCCGCTGCTCCCGCGGCAAGGGATAAATGGCCGATATTCGTTTTGACCGACCCTAAGCCGCAATAGCCGGCCGCTTTCTCTTTTCCGTCTGCAAACGAGCTGAACGCTTGTTTCAGGCCGTTAATTTCAACGGGATCTCCCAGTTCTGTTCCGGTGCCGTGCGCTTCGATATAAGAGACTGTTTTCGGATCAATGCCCGCTTTTTTGTATGCGGCTTTAATGACTTCCGCCTGTTGTTTCGGGTTAGGCGTTGTTAAAGATGCCGCGCGGCCGCCGTGATTCACCGCGCTTCCTTTAATGACGCCGTAAATATGATCCCCATCCGCCTCAGCGGCTTTCAGCTTTTTGAGGAAAAAGAGACCGGCTCCTTCACCATGGGCAAAACCGTCAGCCTGATCAGAGAACGTTTTGCATCTTCCTTCTTTACTCAGCGCGCCCGCTTTGTCAAAACTGATATACACATCCGGAAGAACAATCGTATTGATTCCTCCCGCCAAAGCCATGTCGCACGTTCCTTCTTCAATTGAAGAAACGGCATGGTGTATGGCAACGAGCGAGCTTGAGCAGGCGGTATCAATCGGTTCGCTCGGCCCGTGCAGATTGAGCGTATAGCTGACACGGTTCGGTCCGACAGACGGACTTGTATTCGCCGCGGATGACCCTTCAATCTCCGCATCGGCATTGGCTAAAAGAGAACCGTAGCCGGTATTTCCGGTCCCGATAAACACACCTGTTTTTGTGCCTGAGAGACTCTTTGACGCATATCCGGCATCTTCAATCGCTTTCCACGCGTGCGTCAGCAAGAGTCGCTGCTGAGGGTCCATTTGCTCCGCTTCCCGCGGTGAAATCCCGAAAAACAATGGATCAAATTCAGCAATTCCGTCAATAAACCCGCCTTGGTTGACGTTTGTTTTATTGGCTTCTTTTGCGGGATCCCCGTAATAGTCCCGCCAGTCCCAGCGGTCTTTCGGAATCTCGGTCATGCAGTCTTTGCCTTCTTTCAGGTTCTGCCAGTAAGCTTCAATGTCTTCTGCCATCGGGAAAATCCCGCTGATGCCTACGATTGCGATCGGTTCCGGCCCTTGGTCCCGCTGCACTGTCTGCGGAAGTGTCTCAGGCAGAGTGCGGCGCCGCTTAACGGCCGGGCGCGTGATTTGAGTCTCTTTTACCGGTCTTGCCGATTGAACCGTTTTTGTATTTACCGCAAACCGTCCGGCAAATTCCTCTTCGTATTCACTGATTAAATGAACGGCAAATTCATGGATTGTCGGATGATCAAAGAAAATCGTCGGCGTTAACGTAAGCCGGTACGTTTTGTTTAACTGGTTCGTAAACTCAGTCATCGAGATAGAATCCAGCCCGTATTTTGTCATTTCTTCATGAGGATCAATTTTGTCAATGTTTACTTTTAACAATGAGGCCGTCTGCTGTTTTAACAGATGCTTCACTTTTTCAAGCAGGCTGTCAGCATCAATGTCATGACGTACGCCGGTCTCTGTTTCCGGATGATCATTCTCTTTGCGGAACAGTTTTGCTTTCATGTGTTTCACATCTCCTTCAAGAACCGTCATCCGGGCTGTCCCGCTCATCAAGCCTTGATATAAAGCCTTGATGCCGGCATCTGTGCCGAGCGGTGCGATTCCCGCCTCCTGCATCAGCATATCTTCCGTCTGCTTTCCTGCCTGCATTCCGCCTTCTTTCCATAACGGCCAGCTGACAGAAAGCGTCTTTCCGTATCTTTGTCCCGCGGCTTGTAAAGAACGGCGGTACTCGGCATACATCTCCATAAAGACATTTGCAGACGCATAATCAGCCTGGCCGACGCTTCCAAGCACACCTGATAAGGATGAAAAGACAATAAAGACATCTAATTTCTCATGTTGTGACGCTTCATCAAGATACACAAGGCCCTTCACTTTCGGAGCGAGAACGTGTTGGTATTCCTCTGCCGTCTTCTTCACCATGTAGTTGTCTTTTATAATGCCGGCACTGTGAACAATCCCGTCCAGCTTGCCGTGCCGTTTGCGGATATTGCGGATCAATCGGTATACTTCTGCTTCGTCCGTGACATCAGTCTGCTCGTAGAAAACAGAAGCGCCGGCAGCACGTACTGTTTCCAGCATGTCTTTCTGCTTTTCTCTGAGAGCGGACCGGCCGGTTAGTATTATGACGGCATCTTTTGTACGGTTTGCGATCTCTTTTGCAAAGATCAGACCTAAACCTCCCGCACCTCCTGTAATGAGATAAACGCCTTCGTCTTTCCACGGAATGTCCGGCTCCGCTCGAGGTATATCCATTTCTCCCCAACCAGCGGCAAAGCGCTTGCCGTTTTCATATTTCACATGGACGCTTTCGGCATGCATACGGTTTTCGGACGCTTTTTCCGCTATACCTTCAGCACTTTCTTCCTCCTCGGCTTCGATCATTTGACAGATCAGCTTGGAATGTTCAAGGCATGCGGTTTTGAAGAGGCCGGTAATGCCTGAGAACACCCGCTGTAAGCCTGCTGACCGCGTAACAGCCTGAAAAAGAACGCGGCCCTTCGGCTTGCTTTTCATTATGGTTTTGATATGGTCAAACAGCTGGCCCGCATAAGAATGATACCGCTCTGCAATAGATGCGGGACGCTCGTCCAAGATAATGACGCTTGCATGTTCAAGCTTTGCTTCGACAGCTTGTTTTACGGCTTCATCGTACTCACAAAGAAAAATGATATGCTCTTCATATGAAGGCTCGTGATCGGCCGGTTCCGTCTGCTCTTTCCAGACCGGTTCAGCGAGCAATGTGTCCGTACGGCTGACCGAAACGCCGGCACCCGCGTTTTCTTCCATGATCCGTGTTGAGAAACCTCTCATCCGCACACAAAGCCCGCCGTTATTGTCATATAAATCAATATCGGCTTTTTGGATAGGATCGCCGGCTTTATTGTTCGCACTGAATGTGACGTGCACCCACATATCATCAGCGCACGGATTCAGAACGTCCAGCTCCTCTAAAGCAAACGGCAATGCGGCTTTGAATGGTTCCCCGCTTTCTGCAAGCAGCGCTCTCGTCACGTTTTGCAAATATTCGGCGGCCTGAAGCGCACCGTCCATCATACTCGGATGAAGGATATAATCAGCTTTTGTATGAGAGACGGATTCAGGAAGCTTCAATTTAGTAAGCAACCGGTCTTCGCCTTTGTATACAAGCTGCACCCCTTTGTAACCCGGCCCGTAATCAGCACCGATCATTCCTTTGTAAAACGCTTGAGATTCGATTGTTCCCTGCGTGCACCGGCGCTTCAGCTGCTCAATATCCGCCGCTTCCTCCGGTTCCTTCCGGATGATTTCAGCGATGCCCTGATTATAAAGAGGAGCTTCTTCACCGATAGAATCGTTACCCCCGTACATTCTGTATTGAATCTGTCCGTCCTCTTCTTCATAAAGTCCGATATGGACACGGACAGCCTCCTGATCGGCTATCACCGGGCGGACCCATACAATATTCTTTAAGCGCAGGCCCAGAGATTCCTCTGTTGCCCCGCCGATGCTTTTCTCCACCGCGGCCCGTGCCATCTCAAGGGTAACGGCAGCCGGCACGATCGCCATTCCTTTAATGATATGCTCGGCAATAAAATACTCTTTTCCCGTGAATTCCGAACTGAACCGCTGCTCCTGCAAGACGGATGTATTCTGATGTACCAGCGGATGCAAAAGTTTGGTATCCGTTTGCTTCACCGTTTCTTCCGGCCAGAAGCGCTCTTCTGCGAACGGGTAGGTCGGCGCACTGATTCTTTGCGGCGCGGAATCCGGATACAATAAGCCCCAATCGACACGCGCTCCTTCAACCCAGAGCGCCGCCAGTGCTTTCAGCTTTTCATCCCGTGTCTGACATGCCGCAAGCTCTTCCATCTCCTGAGCTGACACTTCTCTGCTTCTCACTTTTTCGCCCCGTAAGATGTTTTGGTCATTGCCGTTGATGAAATCCTGCAGCTGACGCTTCAAATCGTGATGATCATGACTGATAAAAACGGCCCTCTCTTCCATCGCTTCACGTCCGGTCTGATACGTAAATGCCAGATCATGCAAGGAAACATCGTTTTCGGCTTCATCCAGAAAGCCGGATAAACAAGATGCATAGGCAGTAAGACGCTGCTTATTTCTCGCTGACAGCGGAACGATATAAGGCGGCTGTCCGTCATTTGATCCGCTGATCGTTTTGTTTTCATACTGTTCAAAAATGGCGTGTGCGTTTGTTCCTCCGAGTCCGAATGAGCTTAACGCTGCGCGGTGCGGCGTCTCCCTCTCCGGCAGCGGTTTTCTCTTATCCGCCACATAAAACGGCGAACCGCTGAATTTGATATTCGGATTCGGTGACGTGTAATTAATGGTAGGCACCAGCTCCCGATGATATAAACTCATGGCGACTTTGATGCACCCGGCCAGACCTGCTGCTGTATCCAAATGTCCGATATTCGTTTTTACGGAGCCGATCCCGCAATACTGCTCCCGGTCCGTGTAACGTTTATACACTTGCTGCAGCGCGGACATTTCAATCGGATCACCCAATGTCGTTCCTGTGCCGTGCGCTTCGATATAGGAAATCGTCTCCGGGTGAATATTCGTGCTGTCTAAAACATGCTGGATGACGTCAGTCTGACCTTTTACACTCGGTGCGTAAAAACCGACTTTATCCGCTCCGTCATTGTTCAGACCGATGCCTCTGAGCATGGCGTATATGTGATCTCCGTCCTGAACGGCTTGTGACGCCTTTTTCAGCAGAATGACGGCCGCTCCTTCTCCGCCCGCCATACCGTCGGCTGAAGCGTCAAATGCTTTGACATGCCCGTCGCTTGAAAAATTCAATCCGTTTTGGTGCACATAGCCGATGCTGGTCGCTGCATGCAGAGTTGCTCCGCCGACGAGCGCGTATTCCGATTCTCCGCTCGTTATGCTTTTGTAGGCTGAATAAAGACCGACTAATGATGATGAGCAATTGGAATGAACGAAATAGCTTGGCCCTTTTAATCCGAGCTTATGGGAAACCATCGTCGGAATTGTACCGCTCTGCGCTAACACCCATGACACATAGCCGTCGGGAGATTCATGGCCTTCTGTCGTTTTTTCCGGCAAAAGCGACCGATACGAATTATTGCTTGCCGACATATATACGCTTGTCTTCGGAATCTCTTTCGATACATATCCCGCGTCCTCGACGGCTTTCCAAGAATGAAGCAGCAGAAGCCGAAGCTGAGGATCCATAAATTCTGCGTCTTTCGGAGAAATGTGAAAGAACTCAGGGTCAAAGAGATCTTTTCCTTCTATCGTCGATAATGCCGGCACATAGTCGGGATTTTCGATCAAATCTTCAGGCACGCCGGCTTCCCGAAGTTCTTCTTCCGAGTAGAACCGGACGCTTTCCTTTCCTTCTCTTAACTGCTTCCAAAACTCATGATGATTTTTCGCGCCGGGGAACTGGCAGGAAATCCCCACTATTGCCACACTGTCATCAAAGTAAGACGGCACCCCGTTTTGCGGTGTTTGTTCTCTTTCTCTCTCATCTTGGCAGGACGCCTCTGATTCAGCCGCCTGTTTTGTTTCAACAATAAATCGGCTGATCGCCTGAATGGTAGAGTGTTCGAATAAATCCGTGACGGTAAAATCGCATTCCAGCTCCTGTTTAATGCGTTCTGCCGCCGCAACAGCCAGAAGCGAGTCGCCTCCCACATCGAAAAAGCCGTCTTCGATTTTGATGCCCGCCGTATTCAGCAGGTCTTCCCATATTGCGGTCACTTTCGCTTCCGCTTCTGATAACGGCAGTCTGCCCGTCTTTTCAGACCGGTGAACGATTACCTTGCGCTGTTTTAAGTCTTTGCGGTTCACTTTTCCGCTCGGTGTTAACGGCAGTGCATCCAGGCGGATAAAATGGGCAGGCGCCATATAATCCGGCAGGCTTGATAAAAGATGGTTGCGGAGCGCTTTTTCGTCTGCCGTATGACCGGAGCGGGCCGTATAATAAGCAATCAGCTTTTTATGTCCGTTCTTTTCCTGAACCACAACCGCCTGGTCAAGGATATCCGGATGTTCGCTCAATTTCGTTTCAATCGCTCCCAATTCGATGCGGAAGCCGCGAATTTTCACCTGACTGTCAATCCGGCCGGCATATTCTATATTTCCGTCAGGCAGCCATCTGGCCAAATCACCTGTCTTGTAAAGTTTTTCTCCTTCACTAAACGGATTATCAATAAATGATGCCGCCGTCAGCTCAGGCTGATTGTAATAGCCTCTGGCCAGACCGGCGCCGGCCACGCAAAGCTCCCCGGCCACACCGTCAGGGACGGGGCTGAGCTTTTCATCGACGATATAAAGCCGCGTATTGTGAATCGGTTTCCCGATCGGCGTATTCCTGCTTGTGATTTCCTTTTGGCCGCAGCTGTAGTAAGCGGCATAAATGGATGTTTCCGTCGGGCCATATATATTTTCAATTCTGGCATGTTTGAAGATGGAAACTGACTTTTTAACTAAATCTTTCGGAAACGCCTCTCCGGCCACCATCACATATTTCACAGGGCCGTCTTCTGTAAATGCCGTATGCCGCTTTACCGTTTCCAGAAATACATTAAACACGGCGGGCGCAAAATTCAGATGCGTGACCTGGTGGGTTTGGATATATTCCATGCAAAGCTGCGGATTTTTTTCTGCACCAGGCGGCAAAATGACAAGCCGTCCGTTTCCGATAAACCAGCCGAATAATTCAGAAATCGAAACGTCAAATACGTAATTCGTTTTTAACAGATAGGCATCCTCTTGTGCGACCGGATACTCAGCTTCCAAAAACTGCAGCGTATTCATGATGGCTCTGTGCTCAACCATGACGCCTTTCGGTTTTCCCGTGCTTCCGGACGTATATAGAATATAAGCGAGATGATGCGGTTTTGAACGCGGCGTCAGTTTTGCCCCGCTGACAGAACGTCCGCTGTTTTCAATTTCCACCGTGCTTACACCGCCGATGGCCAACTGTTCAATCATGCCGCGCGTCTTTTCCTGCGTTAATACGATTGACACGCCGCTGTCAGTCAACACGTGCGCCATCCGTTCGTTTGGAAAAGCCGGGTCCAGCGGTACATACGCGCCTCCCGCTTTTAAAATGGCGAGGATGCCGATGACCATCTCAAAAGAACGCTCCGTACAAATGCCGACCGGGCATTCCGGTGTGACGCCCTTTTCTTGCAGGTACACAGCGAGCGCCGTGCTTCGTTCATCTAATTCGCGATTTGTAAGACTGTTTTCACCGAATGTGACGGCTTCTCTGTCAGGGTGGCGTCCGGCTTTTTCCGCAAACACTTCATGAATGCAGCGCTCATTCGGCTGATGGGATGAACGGCTTTCATCCCGTTTTTGATTGAGCAGACCGGAACAGGCTTCAAAAGCGATCTCCGGATCAGAAAGCACCTTTTCTGCCAGTTTCATATAATGCTCCGCCATTCGTTCGATGAAAGAAGGGCTGTAGACATCCGGGTTGTACAGAAATTGCAGGACGGTTCCCGTTTCTTTTTTATAGACTTCAAGCGCAAGCTCAAATTCGCCTTCCTGATGAATGTCTTCTATCATTTCAATGCCGAGTGATTGATATAGTTCCGCCAGCTTTTCCGCTCCTTCTGTCCGGAAGAAGTTTTGATAGAAAAACGCGGTTTGAAAAACAGGCGACACCGCAGGCGAGCGTTCCGTCTTCAATTCTTTGACAAGCGCGGGAAACGGATACGCGGCATGGTCCAGCCCTTCTGCCAGTGTCAGCTGCAGCTCCTTCAAAAATGCCGTAAAAGATTTGGCGCCCGTCTCCCTGCTTCTGACCGCGATCATATTAATAAAGTATCCGATGACAGACTCAAATTGAGCCTCAGAGCGCCCCATCGTCGGCATGCCGACGATGACATCTTCCTGATTCGTATATTGATAGAGCAGTCCTTTGAAAATAGCGAGATACACAACGGATTCATTGACATTATGTTTTTGGGCGCACACTTTAATCTGCCGATTCAGTTCATCAGGAAGCAAGCGCTGATACGCCTGCCCTCTGCAAGTTTGAACCGATGATCTCGGATAATCCGACGGAAACTCAAGCACCGGCAGCGGTCCTTCCAGCTGCTTTTTCCAATAAGAGAGATGCGTTTTTCCCGCTTCGCTTTCCAGCAGCTCTTTTTCCCATTTCACAAAATCATGATAATCTGCGGCCTGCTGAACCATGACAGGTTCTTTGCCTTCACTTGCTTTCACATAAGCGTCCAGCAGCGCCGACATAAACGTCATAAGAGAGACGCCGTCAAAAATGGTATGGTGAATGGTGATTAACACAATCGGCTCCCGCTTCGCCCGCCGGAATACATGAACGCGAAGGAGCGGCCCGGTTTCAAGCGCGAACGGTTCTTTTGCTTTTTCTTTAATAAACGAAAGAACGTCACGCCCGCTTAATTCAGAAAGATCCATTTCTTCAATCGGAAAATGCCGATCCGTATCTTCTATCTGATACGGAAGGCCGTTTTCCTCTTTTATCACACTGGTCAAAATAGGGTGCTGGCGCTGCACGGACAAAAGGGCGTTTTTGAATGTCTCGATATCCAGCTTTTGAAAACGAAAGCATAACGGAATGTTATATGCGCTCATCTCCGGAAACATTTTCTGAAGCATCCACAAACCTTTCTGGCCTTCAGAAAGCGGACGTTTTGCAGTTGTCCGCTTGAAAGCCTGAAGCTTTTGTTCTACTTCAGCGATGGTGAGCGTTCCTGATCTGTAGGCATCGAGAAGTTCTTTATGATTCATAGGTCTTACTCCCTTCTATGATGTCTTGCACTCTTTTAAAATCTAATGTCCCCTCAGAGACCTGTTTCATCATGGCGATGATCTCCTGATCCGTATACTCCTTGTTATCCGGAGCGGCGGCTTCTGTTTCGGTTTCTTCCGTTCGGTAAAACGTTTCGAGCGTTTCTTTGTGTTCTGTCAGGTAATAGCTGATGACGTCTCCGAGCGTGGCATAGCTGTAAAATAACGCCGGAGTGACTTCAATGCCGTAATGACTCGACAAAAGAGCGGCAAATTTGGCTAAATAGATGGAATCAAATCCGAATTCCGCCCAGTTTTTATGCAGGACGAGTTTATTTTTAGATATTTTCAGCAGACTGTGTATCAGCTCTTTCAAATCCGCTTCGAGCCGTTTTTCCGTGCTTTCTTCCGGGATGCGGCGGCTCACGGTTTCCAAAAGCGCATCCGGTTTTGATGAATCGTCCCGCCGTATGCCTAAAAATCGTTCGGCACGGCTTCTTTTGCCGGCAATGACAAGGCACTGGGTGTTGTCTTGAGAAATGATGCGCTCAAACAGCTCAATGCCTTCATCTGTTTCCAACAGGCGCTGGCCGCTTGATTTCAGGTACATGCCCGTCGTCTCTTCACCGCCGACGGCCATTCCGCCGTTTTTCCAGACCGGCCAGTTTATGACAAAAGCGTTTCCGCTTTCAGATTGTTCGTTTTTATAGCGGGCATACGCCATTTGGAACCTGTTCGCGACCGCGTAATCACAGCAGCCGAAATCTCCTAAAACAGCCGATGTGGATGAAAAGTAGCAGATGAAATCAGGCGTTTCGTTTTTCAGCCACTCGTCAAGAAGCAGGCTTCCGTTTATTTTCGGTTCAAGCGTACTGCGGAAATTCCCGATTTCATTTTCAAAGACGGATGTTCTGCTTTCGATGCCCGCCGCATGAATGACGCCGTGAATGGCTCCGAATCGTTCTTTCGCGCGCTTGATGCAGTCGCCCATTCCGATCGGATCACAAACATCGGCTTCAGCGTAAAGAACACCCGCGCCGAGATTTTCCAGGCCTTTCATTTTTTCTTTCTTTTCTTCATTGATCGGCGACCGCCCCGTGAGAATGACATTTGCCTGGTAGTTCCGGGCGAGATGGCGGGCAAATAAGCAGCCGAGCCCTCCTAATCCGCCTGTAATGAGATATGTTCCGCCGGTTCTGATCCTGCCGTTTTCTTTCGTTAGTCCGGTTGGTTCGGTGTGATAGACATATCGTTTTCCCTCTTCCAAGAAAACGGTATGGTCTGTTTCAGCTTTCAGCTCATCCCAAATGGTTCTCATCCAGTCCGTTATGGCCGCACCGGCTTTTCTGAAGTGGCCGGTAACACTTGTTTTCGGAAGAACAATGCCGAGCGAACGCTCAAAGCCGATCCATGATTCCAAGTAGCACCTTTCCAGACCGGATGCATATTCCCCCGCCAATAACAGCCTTTCCGGCTGAAGACCGGTCTCAGCCATTGCTTTGAGAATATGGACAATACATGAATAATCTTCGATGCAGCTTTTATCTTCAAGCGCCCATAAATACAAAATGGCAGAAGCTTCACCGTACTCTTTTTGAATATCCGCAAAAGCGTTCACATATGATTGCGGATCTTCCCGCACCACTTGGCAGCGGCCGGCGGACAAGGCCTCATACCGGTCTCCCTGAGCGATAAAAATAACGTCAATGTCACTGTCATACGATTTGATCACAGAGACGGCTTCCTGCTGCTTCTTCTGATCAGATAAGAAAGAAATCACCGTTTTGATTCTCTTTTCTCCGGCAGCCGGCAGAGCCTGTTCTTTAAGAACTTCTCTAAAAGCCATTACTTCAAATTGTTCCGCCGGATCATTTTCATCAGCCGGCGCCTTAACGGACGCGGCCTTGCTTTGTACAGGCTGCTGATGCCAGAAGCGTTCTTTCGCAAACGGATAAGCAGGCAGGCTGATGCGGGCCGGAGGACGGTCTCCGTATAATTTCGCCCAATCGATGTCCAATCCTTTTACCCAAAGCTCAAGCAGCTTAGAATATTTCCGTTTGCTGATCCAAGCGTCTATGATTGTTTCCATATCATCATCCGCCGAAAATACGGCAAGCATCCGTTTGTTTTCTTCCGTGCCGTCACGGTGCAGTCCGGCGCTGTTTTGTCCGGCGATAAATCCATTCAGTTTTTCCTCAAGTTCATGAAGTGAATGGACGATAAAACCGAGACGCTCTTCCATCGGCACCCGGCCAGTCTGAAGAGTAAAGGCTATGCTCATAAGGTCGCGGCCGCTGTATCTTTTTTCACGGATGGCGTCTCTGAGCTGTTTTGCTTTTTCAGTGAGCCGTTCGCTGTTTTTCGCGGACAGGACGATGATGGCGGGCTGATCTGCCGGCATCTCATCAGGCTCTTTGTCTGCCGTATATTCTTCTATGACGAGGTGGGCGTTTGCTCCTCCCGCGCCGAAGCTGCTTAACCCCGCCCTTCTCGGAAGCTCTTTGCCGCCGATGACGGGACGTTTCCACTCACCGAGCTCCTGCTGAACGGCAAACGGCGTATACGCGAAATCAATATTCGGATTCAGCTGTTCCGCGTGCAGGGACGGCGCAATTTGGCGGTCTTTGAGCTGGAATAGTATTTTTGTCAGACCCGCAATGCCCGCGGCGCTTTCACAATGACCGATATTTGATTTTGCGGAGCCGATGGCGCAAAACTGTTTATCTGTTGTATCCTCTTCAAATGCTTTCGTTAATCCGGCGATTTCAATCGGATCTCCTAATGCGGTCCCCGTACCGTGGGCTTCAATATAACTGACGGTGCGCGCCGGGACGTTTGCCCTTTCGAAAGCTTCTTTTATTAAGGCGGCCTGCGCATTCGGATTCGGAACGGTGTATCCGTTCGTTTTGCCTCCGCTGTTAATGGTGCTTCCTTTAATTACACCGTAAATGTGATCGTTATCGGCAATCGCCCGGTCCAACGGCTTTAATACGACCGCTCCTACCCCTTCTCCGTCGACAAAACCATCCGCGCGGTCTCCGAACGATTTGCACGTATCGCCTGCGGAAAGCATGTTCATGACTGACAGATTCATATAATGGATCGGGTCGGTCACTATGTTTACGCCCCCGGCAATCGCACATTCGCTTGAACCGCTGTATATGCTCTCAAGCGCCAGATGAATGGCCGTCAAAGAAGAAGAGCAGGCTGTATCAACGGCAATGCTCGGCCCTTGGAAATCAAAAAGGTAAGATACCCTGTTGGCAATGGACCAATAGCCGTAGCCTGTCGGGTAGTTTTTGTTCATCGCGCCGGCAAAAACACCGATTTTTCTGCTTTGGCACAGGTTGTCAGGCGTATAGCCGGCATCCTCGATACTCGCATACGCCGTTTCTAAAAATAATCGCTCCTGCGGATCCATTCGCTCCGCTTCCAAAGGAGAAATCTGAAAGAACAGCGGATCAAACTTGTCCATATCCTCAATGAAGCCGCCCCATTTCGTATAAATAGAGCCTTCTTTACCTTTCTCTTCATCGTAGTAATCCTGCCAGTTCCAGCGTTCCCGCGGGATTTCTTCTATGCAGTTTTTTCCTTTTTTAATATTAGCCCAAAGCTCAGCCGCTGTTTTTGCCTGCGGGTAGCGTCCTGAAACACCAATGATGGCCACGTCGCGAACCGAACTTTGCCGGACGGTCTCTTTGGCTGCCCGTTTTTCCCTCCGCCGGAAGTCAGTGCGAAGCGGCTTAGCAGGCTGTACAGCCTGCGGTTCTGGTGATGCCTTCCGTTCTTCCTGAACAGGCGTTTGTCCCGTCAGTTTGATCATCGCGTCTTTTTTCGTTTTGATTAAGTGAGCGACGAGCGCCTCAATCGTCTGATATTCAAAAAATAAAGTGCTGCTGACTTGGTCCAATACATTTCGTAACGCGTTTGTCAGCTGTACGACGACGATAGAATCAATTCCGTATTTTTCAAGCGGCGCTTTCGGATCAATTTGAGCCGGCGGAATTTTTAATGTTTCTCCGATTAACGTTTTCAAGTACTCGGTGCTTTTTTCTGTTAAAGACGTGTCGCCTTTTTGCACCGTTGTTTGCGCCTGAAGTTCCGGCGCATGTGCTGCTTTTGGCGGAGAGGTCCGTTTTCCGGCCCCTGCTTTAAACGTTTTTTGGCGAACAATGCCGTTGCTTTTTGCCGCTATAATCTGATGGCTTAATTCATGTGCCGCTTCTGCCGGGAAGAAGACAGAATGCCAGCCTTCACTTTCTAACACGCGCTTCCAGCTTTCCGGATACAAGCCCGGGCACCCCGGAATACGAAGGGCAGAATCTTCATGCAGCCACCAGCCTTCAAGCAGTCCGAAAGTAATATGCGGGAACAGGCTGTTTCCCGCCATTTCATTTAAGAGCAGCAAACCATTGTCTTTTAAAACGGCTTTGGCATTTCTCAGCGTCTGGCGGATATCTTTCGTCGCGTGGAGCACATTGGCCGCAACGACGATGTCGTATGCGCCCGGCTCTATGTCCTGGCCGGCAAGCGGCGCTTCTGCGTTAAAAAGCTTATACGTCAGATAAGGATTCCGTTTGCCGTATTCCGTCTCCGCATGCACGAGAAAAGCTTTCGATACATCGGTGTAACAGTATTCTTTTATATGGTTTTGATACGGCCTAAGCTTTTCAAATATGCCTGCGCTTGTGCCGCCTGTGCCCGCTCCGATTTCCAGTATGCGGATCTCGGCTTTTGAATGTTTGCTGATGTTTTCTTTCACATAAGCCGTTAATGTATCTGACAGGGCGCTGTTAAAGTAATCCGCGACTTGATTGTGCTTATAAATTCCTTCAACAAGTTCCATTGAAGAGTGCGGGAACATGATATCTGTCGCCGGCACGTCTTCGCGCAGAATGTCCGGCAGTGCTTTAAGCATCGTCTCGGCTAAAACAGTCATCGCTTTTGTATCGGCGTTATTGAGCCATTCCTCTTTTTCCCGCTCCCATTTTTGCCATAGCGCGGCGGTTGTGTTTTCGGCTCGCGCCGACAGTTTATATGAATCCGCATTCCCTTCCAGATAGCCATGTTCCAGAAGGAAAGCGATCGTTTGATTGAGCCATTTTTTAAAGTATTCATGTTCGGGCTCATACGCTTTAAGGCTTTGCGGCGTCAGCAAGTCTGCTTCTTTAAGCTGGGCGATCAACAGCTGATACAGAAAATCATCAAGCTCCTGATGTTCAGCCTCTCTAACAAGACGTGCGCCGGGCGGAGCGACCTTCGGCTGTTGTGAAAAGACAAGCGGCTGAGGCGGATAAACGGAAATCTTTTCTCTTTCATTCATCCCTTCGACTGCGACCGGTTTTGTCGTATGAATGAAAGCCGCCTGATCAACCGGCAGCGTCATAAGGGTTTCAAGCGCCTCCATTGCAGCGTCCGGTTCGATTAATCCCAATCCGATCTGATCCATCAGCTGAATAAAATCCCCGTCTTCAGCCGCTTCGCTATTGCCCCAATAGCCCCAATTCATCACTTTGACCGGACAATTCCATGTCTGATCAAGTTCTTTCGCAAATGCGTCACTGAAAGCGCATCCCGCGGCATAATGGCTTTGTTTCACGTTATGAATAAATGCCACAAGCGAGGAGAAGAAGAGCGCAAAGTCAAGCGGCTCCCGTCCAAATACCTCCGCCATGGACACACTTACATCGGCTTTTGCCCGCAGCACCGATTTGAACTCTTCTGTCTTCATATTATTTAAGCTTTGCTCAGACAGATCCATTGCCGAGTGGATGATTCCGTTTATTTTTGTGTGGCGCTCTTTTATGAACTGATAAGCCCTCTCTAAGGAAGCACTGTCGGCGGCATCGGCGGAAACATATTCAGGCGCCGGGCCGAATGCGCTGAGCCGGTCGAGTTTCGCCTGTATGGAATCATTCAGTGTGCTTCTTCCGATCCAAATGATGCGTGCTTTGTAGCGGCGGATCATGTATTCACTCCATGCCTCGCCAAGATACCCCGCGCCTCCGATCACGGCATAAACCCCGCCTGTTTGGTACAGCGTGCCGTTTTTCGGCATATTGTCAAGCGGTATCAGTTGCCGCTCAAACAGTTGCTGATTGCGGTACGCCCAAATTTGACCGTTTTTCCCGGCAGAAAGACTGAGCGCCTCTTCGATCGGCCAGCTGCCGTCCGTTTCTGTGTCAATCATGCGGATATGCCAATGCGGATATTCTTTCGCCATTGTTCCGGCAAGTCCGCTGACTGCGGCTTGTGACGGGTCGGCGCTGTCTTGATCCGAAAACGGCTGGGCATTTGCTGTGACGATGCACCAGTCCAAACGTTTTTCTCCGTACCCTAAGGCAAGTAATGCTTTCATCAGCTTGAACACATGAAGAACGTTTCTTTCCTGTTCTTTGAGGCTGTCCGCACTCTCAGCCTGCGGAGCAAGCCAAATGATTTGCTCCAGTTCTTTTTGTCCTTCAAGCATGTGCGTAAGAGATGTGATATCATCCGTACCTCTGATCGGATAATAGGAAGCGTTCGGCAGGTGTTCTTTTATGCGCGTATGTCTCGAATCCGTTCCGCCGAATACTGCCGTCTGCTTATCCGCCGCTGCTTCCCCGGCTTTTTCAAGCGCAACAGGCTCCCAAGCCGGAATCAGCATCGTATGGCCGACAGGCGCCTCCGAGGTTTCTCCGCCCGCTGTTTGGCTTGTGTCAAGCGCCCGGACGGACGCGCCTTTCATCCGGACATAAACCGTACCGGCATCATCGCACATATCAATGTCAAATTTTCTTACGTTGTCATCTGCTTTGCTGCCTTCTGTATACCGGATATATGACCAGATATGTTCAGGGCACGGTCCGAACACTTCCACTTCCTGCATCGCAAACGGCAAAGAAAGCTCGTGGCTGTCTGCATCGTCATGTATCGATCGGACAAGCAGACCGACGGATGCGTGAAAAGCGGCGTCCATCATACTCGGGTGAAGCGTATACTGTTCTTTTTTGTCATGTACGGCTGCTGGGAGTGAAATACGGGCCAATAATCGGTCTTCTCCGATCAGCAATTGCTGTACGCCCCTGTATGCCTCTCCGTAATCCAGACCGATCTTCTCAAAAGCACCGTAACATTCTTCCGCAGTCACAATTCCTAAATTGCAGGAAGTTTTGACAGACTCGATATCAATCTGGGCGCTTCCCGGTTCGGTAATGACCGCTTCACCCTGGCTGTGAATAACCGGATCTTCGCCGTTTTCTGCCTCACTGTATATTTCATAGGTAATCTCACCATTATCTTCTGGGTAAAGGGCAATATGTATTTCTTTCGGTTTGTCTTCAATCATGACCGGCCGGACCCAAACAACCTGTCTGAGTGTGACGCTATGGCCTTTTTCCGTCACGACAGCGGCCTTTTTGACCGCCTCTGCGGCCATTTCCAAATAGGCGACGCCCGGCAGTATTTTTTGTCCGTTGACGACATGGTCAGATAGGAAAAATTCATCTCCCGTAAAAAGAGACGTGAAGCGCTGCTGCGAAAAATCTGACGTATTTTCTTGTAAAAGCGGATGCAGCACTGTGCCTGACGGGCTTTTCTCCTGTTTTTTCTGCTGCGGAATCCAATAGCGTTCTTTTGCAAACGGATAAGTCGGAACGCTTGTTTTACGCGGTTTACCCGAAGCGTACAGCTTATTCCAATCTATTATTTTCCCTTCTGCCCATAACGCGGCAAGCCGTTTCGGATCGTCCGTCTCGGGAGCGGCTTCGCTCATCTCCGGCAGCTCAGCTTGTCCGCGCCATAAACCGGGGATGTTTTCGTTTCCTTTTACGAAATCATTCAGCTTTTGCTTCAAGTCGCGGATGTCATTTACAAGGAAGACAGCTCTCTCCTCCATTGCTTGACGTCCTGTCTGAAGAGTATAAGCCAGTTCAGACAGCACCGTCTTTTCTGAAAGCGATCGGGCTAGTTTTTCCGCATAGGCCAGAAGCCTGTCTTTATTTCTTGCTGACAGCGGGATGAGTTTTGCTGCATCGTTCTCAGGTGCAGGCGCTTTTTGTTCAGGCTGAATGTATTCTTCTAAAATGATATGGGCATTCGAACCTGATGCACCGAAGGAACTGAGCCCGGCCCTGCGCGGATAATGTGTGACTTTACCGTTTTCTTCAGCTGACGGCTGTTTCCACGGAGCAGTCTGCTGCTGTACGTAAAAAGGAGATTCCTCAAATTTCAGGTAAGGATTTAATTCCGCAGAATGCAGTGATTTGACAAGCGTTTTGTGATGAAGCTGCAGCGCCGCTTTTGTTAACCCGCTGATCCCCGCCGCTGATTCTGCGTGACCGATATTTGATTTGACCGAACCGATGGAACAAAATTGCTGATCCTGCGTCCCTTGGCTGAACGCTTTTGACAGACCTTCAATTTCAATCGGGTCTCCTAACGAAGTACCTGTGCCATGGGCTTCCACATAACTGACGGTCCGCGGGCTGATACCTGCTTTTTTCAGACAGGCCTTAATGACTTCTGCCTGTGCAGCAGGATTCGGGACGGTAATTCCGCTTACTTTCCCGACGTGGTTAACGGCGCTTCCTTTAATGACCGCGTAAATGCGGTCGCCGTCTTGTTCGGCTTTTTCCAGCGGCTTCAGCAATACCGCACCGACTCCTTCTCCGGAAACGTAGCCGTCCCCGCCCTCGCCGAATGTACGGCAGCGGCCGTCACTTGAGTGCATGCCCACGCTTCCGTAGCTGAGATATTTCGCCGGGTGCAGCGACAAGTTCACCCCTCCCGCAAGCGCGGCCTCACATTCGCCGCGGCGGATGCTTTCAATGGCCAGATGGACGGCGGTCAATGATGAGGAACAAACGGTATCCACCGCGATGCTCGGCCCGTGGAAGTCACAATAATAGGACACTCTGTTGGCGATCTGCGCATAATTCAGTGAAACCGGAAAAGGATCAGTTTCAGATAATTGTTCTGCGCCGATTAAGGAATAATCTTTATGCATCACCCCTGCAAATACGCCGATCGGATGCTGTTTTTCCCCTTTATTTCCCAGCGTTTCAGGCGTATACCCCGCATCTTCAATCGTTTCCCAGCATGTTTCTAAAAACAGGCGCTCCTGCGGGTCCATCGTTTCCGCCTCACGCGGTGAGATTCTGAAAAACTGCGGATCGAAGCAGTCGGCATCGTCAATGAAACCGCCCCATTTTGATACTGTTTTTCCTGACGGGGACGTTACGTTTTTATATGTTTTCCAATCCCAGCGGGACTTCGGAACTTCAGTGATGCAATCCGTGCCTGCCTTCAGGTTTTCCCAAAACTCCGCCACACTTTTCGCTTTCGGATAGCGGCCGGCCATTCCGATAATCGCGATGTCTCCGGTGTTTTTATGATGTTCTGGCGCGTCCGGTGCTTCAGCTTCAGACCGTTGTGGTTCGGCTGCACGTTCCGCACATTCAAATGAAACGGTCTTTTTCAGATAGGCTGCGAGTTCTTTTATATTTGTATATTCAAAGAGAAGAGTGGGCGCGAGGTCCGCACCCGTCTTTTTATTGATATCCTGTACAATCTCAAGCAAAGAAGATGAATCCAGCCCAAGCTCATAGTAGCCTGCAAGAACGTCCAGCGTCTCCCAAGGCTGCCCAAGCTTATCAGCCAAAAGCTTCTTTAAAAACAGAATGATGTCTTTTTCATCTGCGCTTTCCGGCTCAGTTGCAGCCTGTTGATTCTGTTCGGCTGTATTCTCGTCTTCTTCGAACCGAACCGCTTTTCCCGTAATGTTTTTAAGCTCCGCCACCTTTTGTCCGGATCGGCTGAAGTACTCGATCGTCATCGTTGTGAGTTCTTTTTCCTGACGGACGCCGGAAGCGGCGATACGCGCCGTGCACTCAGATTGCAGCCTGTCGGCGGCCGTGAACGATTCATAATATAAAGGCAGATGAAGCCGGTTTGTTTCAGAAAGCAAACCGCTCGCCCCGATTCCGCTCGCATCCAAAAGTGCCGGATGGAATAAAAAGAAATCTTTTCCTTCTTCGCAAGAAAGCTCAGCCAGCATTCCGCCTTCTGTTTCGTACAATCGTCCGTTCGATTTCATCATGCCGGAATGAACCAAGTCATGATCCAGGCATCGGTTATACATGTCATCAAGATTCAGAGATCTGCCTGACTGCTTCACATCGCCGAAATCAATGGTTTCGTCAAATGTCACAGCGTCTCTTTTCACCATTTCAGCCGTCGCATATTGTATATTGTCTGACAGCTCGTCACCTTGCTGTTTCTGCCCTGAAAGGGAGATGAGCCACTTTCCATCTCCGCTATCAGAACATTGAATGGTCAGAATGATTGCAGCCGTTTCACTGACGGTTAAAGGCTGATAAATCGTAACGTGCTTCAATTCGAGCTCATTGTATACATAACCGTGTTCCTGAAAAACCTGATAAATCAAATCGATATAAGCAAGACCGGGCAATACCGCTTCGCCAAAGACCATATGGCCCTTCATGATGGGATGATCCAGTGAGATATTGATTTTTTCCGATATCATTCCTTCCCACTCCTCTCTCATTTAAATGCTTTCCAAAACATTTTTTTCGCAGGAAGCTCTTGTTTCTCCGCCGGTGCGTCAGGCTCTTTTACCAGAGCCTTACGTCTTAATGACGGTACCGGCAGCGGCTTTCTTTTCATTCGGGTGTCTTTTTCTTCCCAAGCTTCCAGAATGACGTGGGCGTTCGTTCCGCCGTCGGCAAAGCAGTTGATGGCTGCTGACGGTCTGGCTGCATCCCATTCGCCGGCTGTTTTATGAAAATGAAAATCTGTCTTTTTTATATCAAAATGCGGCATCGGTTCATCTCCTGAGAGGAACGGAACCGTTTGTTTATGCTTCAGCATTAATACGACTTTAATGAAGCTTGCGATGCCTTCTGCGCAAAGCGGATGCCCGATGTTCGGCTTGATTGACCCGATGCCGAGCGGAACATGCTGGCCAGAGCGGTATACGGATTGAATCGCCTTCAGCTCAAGCAAATCAGTAACAGCGGAACCCGATCCGTTTGCTTCGATATAACTGATGTCTTCCGGCTTTTTGCCGCTTTTGAAAAGCGCGCTTTGCATGACATCTTTTTGCGCCTGCATATTAGGAGCTGACGGGCCTGCCGTTCTGCCGTCATTGTTCATGGCGGCGGCCTTAATGACCGCGTATATCGTGTCGCCGTCTTTTTGCGCCTGGCTTACTGTTTTTAACAGCACCATGCCGACGCCTTCACCGAGGACAACTCCGCCTGAACGCTTGTCAAATACGTGAAATGCCGGTTTTTCGTTTAACAGCCCGCGCTCTTGGAACATCCGGTGCGCCGCATCCGTGTTCAGCATGCTGACACCGCCAACTACCGCCGCTTTGATATCGCCGCTCCTCAGTGCCTGAACGGCCATGTTCATTCCTGTCAAAGCCGATGAACAAGCCGTATCAAGCACGATGCTCGGCCCGCGCAGATCAAAAAATTGCGAAACGTTTGCCGCTAAATAATTCTGCCCGCCCGCAACAATCGGGTTGCGGGTATTCGCAAGAATTTCAGGATCAGGCTGATGCTGGCTTCGGCCTCCGATATACACACCGGCCTCTATACCCTTGATTTCTTCACGGGAATAGCCGGCATGGCACCAAAGTTTCAAGCTCTCTTCCAACACCGCCAATGCCTGAGGGTCCATCGCTTTCGCGTCGTTTTCCGGAATGAAAAAGAATTCGGAATCAAAGTGATCCATATTGTCAATCAATCCCGCAACGTATTGATTTGCATATCCGAAACGTTCCGCCGGGACGGAGCCGATTGCGGACCTGCCGCTTCTCAGCAAGTCCCAATATTGTTCTAACGATTCCGCTCCCGGAAAACGGCAGCTCATTCCGACGACGGCAATGTCTTCAGTTACGGCATCACGCTTTTGTTCAGTATGAACCGTTTGTACGGCAGCCGGAACCAAGATTTCTGTATCAGGTTCCTCCCTTTCTGCAAGCAGCGGCTGTCCATTGGATACAAGCCATTCGGCAAACGCGTCAATCGTCGGATGTTCATATAAAACAGACGGATCTAAGTCCTCTTTGAGCGCTTGATTCATTTGCTGTAAAAGTTGCGCTAAAATGATCGAATCAACTCCGTAATCCTGAAACGGTTCGTCTGTTTCCAGTTCTTCCGGAGCGATTTTCAGCTCATCGGAAAACAGTTTCACAAGCCACGCCTTCGTATCAAGAAGCAGTTCTCTGTCTGAATGTTTTTCAGCGGCTTTGCCGTTTATTACGGCTTTTTGTGTTTTCTCTTGACAGAGCAGCCTGTCAGGATGCCATTCGCTCCGATCAACGATAGCCGGCAGTACGGACGGGCGGATGTTTTCAGATAAAATACGGTCCAGCAAGTCAAGTCCTTCCGCGTTGGACAGTCCCAGCAGCCCGGTCTGCTTCAGGCTTTCTGTGCGGACTTCACCCAATCCGGTTTCCTTCCAGTTCGGCCATTGAATGCTGACTAACGGATATTGATGCTGATGAGCCGCCGCGAAATAATCCATGTACGCATTTGCCATCGCATAATCCGACTGTCCCGCCGCGAGCGCCGGAACGACTGCAGATACTGAAGAAAATAAGACGAAAAATTGCAAAGGATCATTTGTGAAAAGGCTGCTTAATGTTTGAAGCCCGGCGACTTTCGGTTCCAGCACTTCTTGTATATCGTCAGCAGTCTTTCTGATAAACGCCGGATTTACTGAATTAACCGATCCCGCACAATGAATGACGCCGCCGATCGGTCCCATCGTGCGCCGGATCGTTTCAATTTCCGCTGCCGCCGCATCATGATCAGACAATTTCAGACTGATCACCGCCACTTGCACTCCTTTTGCTTCAAGCTCTTCAATCGCCCGTATCTTCTCTTTCAGCCTCGTCTTAACGGCTGACCGTTTATGACGGGGAGGAATCGGCTCCCTGCCTGTCAGAACTACTTTTTTCACGCCGTGTTTTTCTGTGAAATGGCGGGCGCATAAGAGACCCAGTCCCCTCGTGCCTCCGGTAATGAAAAGCACATGGTCTTCAGGAAACGGTGCGGGCTTATGTTCTGCTCGCTTCCCGCTTGGAATCTCCCTGAATAAAGCACGGTATCTCTGTCCGTTTCGGCGGCAGATTTCCGGTTCTGTGCAGTCCGCCGAAAATTCATCTGCAATCTGTTTGGCAAGCGTCTGCTGATCCGTATCTGTATCGGCATCCATGTGTCTGGACGTCACGTTTTGATACTCATTTTGAAGCATTCTGTACAGGCCGCTTTTTGCCGCTCCTGCAAGTTGAATCGTTTTCTGCTGAAATGGCTCCAAGCCTTTTGTTACATATAGCAGCGTCAGCGGCCGCGCTTGCCGGCGGCTTGTATCAATCAGAGTCTGGAGCCGGCTGATCCCTTCCAGTGAAGGGTCTTCGTCTCCGCATCCCGTCAGATCGATTGTGCCATCTATGTGATTCCAATCGCTAGCTGCAGTGTCAGCCGAATCGACCGGGAGAATGAATGAGTCAGCGATATGCTTTGCAGTCTCTTCGGCTAGCTCCGCTGTTCTTGCATCAGCCAGAATCATGACCGTCCTGCCGCTTTTCTCACCGGCCGAATCGATCTCACACGGAACCCATTGCTTTTCTAAAAGCACAGCCTCGCGCCGGTCTTCTGTTTCCTGCGGTATGACTTTCGGCTCAGGCAGCCAGTACGGCTCCTTCGCAAACGGATAAGCCGGCAGACTGATTCTGCGGGGTTTTTCGCCTTGATAGAGTCTGTCCCAGTCCATCTGAAGCCCTTTGGCCCACAATTCCGCTATTTTGGCGTATTTTTTCTTATCGAACCATGACCTCACAAGCTGCTTCAGGTCATCGTCCGTTTCAAATGCTTTGATTTCTTTTTTAGCCGTTTTGATATGGGCTTCATATATCCCTTCACCCGTATTTCCGTTTATAAAATCGGTTAAACGGCTGACCAGTTCTTCTCTCGAACCGGCTGTAACCGCAAGACGGTAATCCATCGCATCACGCCCGGTTTGAAGCGTGTATGCCATATCTGAAAGATTGATATTCTGATTGGCTTTTGCAAATTCGATCACAGACTCGGCATAGGTTTTTACCTGAGGCGCTTTTTTCGCCGACAGCACAAAAATGTTTGTCTCATCAGGCTTACGGCTTCCCCGGTCTTTCGGCTGATACTCTTCGATAACGAGATGAGCGTTTGTGCCGCTGTAGCCGAATGAGCTGACACAGGCCCGCCGCGGTGCTCCGCCTGTTTCCCAAGGTTTGAGTTCGGTATTGACAAATAAAGGCGAGTCATCAAAATCAAAATGTTCATTCGGCGTGCTGAAATGTAGGGTCGGCACAAGCTGCTGATGCTTCATCGACAGCAGAACCTTCTGGACGCTTGCTACACCTGCCGCCGCCGACGTATGCCCAATATTCGATTTAACCGAACCGATGGCGCAAAATTGTTTGCGATCCGTTTTTTCCTTAAATACAGAAGACAGGGCTTCTAATTCAATCGGATCCCCCTGCTTTGTGCCGGTGCCGTGCATTTCCGCATAGGTGATGCTCTCAGGGTGGATGTTGTGCGCTTCATACACTTGGCGCTCTAAATCCATTTGGCTTTTCGCGCTTGGTGCGGTAATGCCGTTGGTTTTTCCGTCCTGGTTAATTCCAGATCCGATAATGACTCCGTAAATATGGTCTTGATCGGCTTCCGCATCTTTCAGCCTCTTCAAAATGAGCGCCCCCGCGCCTTCGCCAGGCACAAATCCGTTCGCACTGTTATCAAATGCTTTACATTGGCCGTCAGGAGACAGCATTCCTGCTTCACACATGCTGATGTATGATTCAGGCGTTAAATACAAGGTCACACCGCCGACAAGCGCCATGTCAATTTCATGATTCAACAGCGCCTGACGCGCCAAATGAGTCCCGACGAGAGATGAAGAGCATGCCGTATCGATCGGAATGGCCGGCCCTTTCAAATTGAGATAATAAGGCAGGCGGGCCGCCGCGATGCTGAAACTGTTGCCCGTCGCGCTTCCTCCTGTCTGATGTTTGTTTAACATCATGCCGTATTCATTGTTCATAATCCCCAAATAAACGCCGCAATTTTTCCCGTTTAATTCTTTTGAGCTGTAACCCGCATCTTCAAAGGCTTTAAAACCTTCCTGTAAAAATATCCGGTGCTGCGGGTCCATAAGTTCCGCTTCAGACGGAGATATATTAAAGAACAGCGGATCAAACTCTTCAATGCCGTCAAGCATACCGATTGATCTGCAGTATACTTTGCCCTTCTTGTTTAAGGCCGGATCATAGTATTTGTTTACATCCCAGCGGGAAAGCGGAATGTCGCGAATGGCGTTTTTCGCACGGGCTAAGTTGTCCCAATACGTCTTTAGGTCCGGCGCATCCGGGTACTTTCCCGACATGCCGACGATGGCTATCGCGTCCGCTATCTCGTCTTTAGGCTCCCGTTTGGCCTGCACCGGTTCAGGTTCCTTTTGAATCGTTAATCTCTCCGGCTCGGCAGGTGTTTTCTCCTGCGGGGCATGTTGCTGCGTAAGCGGCTTTGGACGTACGGGAACCGCCTGTTTTTTTCTGCCGCGGACGGACGGCTGCGTACGCAGAAAATCGGCAAATTGACGGATTGTCGGATAATCATACACTTTCGTTACGTTACAGTCCGTGCCGTACCGTTTATTGACGGCCTTTATCCATTCAAGACCGGTAATCGAATCCATACCCAAGTCAATAAAGGCCTCATCAATATCTACTTCATGCCGCTCCATGTACAATACATCAGCCAGTGCTTTTGATAACTCGTCATGCACCGCTTCAATCGGTTCTTCCGGTTCGGCGGAAGCTGCCGTTTCAGACATCGCCTCCAGAATATCCGCTTCTGCTTGTGTCACATGCTGCTTATGAGCGTTTAAAGGCTGCAGCATGATGTTTGACGGTTTTTTCACGGCCTCTGATTTCTGCGGTTCGGTTGCTTCCTCAAGGATCGGTTCTGTCCCGAGCTCTTTTTGCAAGAAAGCCGCAAACTGGCGGATTGTCGGATAATCATATACTTTCGTCACCGTAAGGGACGTGCCGTACGTTTTATTAACGACCTTTATCCATTCAAGACCGGTAATTGAATCCATACCGATATCAATAAATGTGTCGTCTGCGTCGATATCGTCGGCATCCATATATAAAACGTCTGCCAAACTTTCGGTCAATACGGCACTTACTTTTTCAGCGGAAACCGCCGGACGGGAAGCGGGCTGTACGGTTCTTTTCGGTTTCGCGCCGCTCAAAGGCTGCAGTGTAATGTTTGACGGTTTGTCTTTGGCAGTCTCCTCGTGAAGAGTTGTTACTTCAATGACCGGTTCCGGGGCGGCCGCCGGTGCGATCGGCGCAGACTGTGTTTCGGCCGGTCTTTTGACAGCGGCATCTGCTGATATGTCGATCCAATAACTGTCTTTTGCAAACGGGTAGGCCGGGAGACTGATTTTTTGCGGTCTGCCCATTTGATACAACTTATCCCAATTCAGCGGAAGGCCCTTCACCCAAAGCTCTAATACCTTTGCGGCTTTGCCTTTTTCAAGCCACGCCTCAATGGTTTTTTCCATGTCCTCATCAGCCGCAAACAGCGCCATCGTGTCTTTATTCTGTTTGACTTGTCCCCGGTAGAGCTGGTCAATTGACTCCTTGCCGCCCGTAAATTCGTCAAGCTTCTCTTCAAGCTCGCGCAAATTGCTGACAATCATTCCGAGACGCTCTTCCATCGGTTCACGGCCGATTTGAAGCGTATATGCAATCCGGCTCAGATCCGCTTCCCGGTAACGCCCGCTCCGCAGTGCATCAAGAAGACGTTTCGCCTGTTTTTGAAGCCGTTGCTCATTTTTCGCGGAAAGGACGATCATCGACGGATGAGGCGCGGCATAAGCCGTCTCCTTATCCTCATCAGCGGAATATTCTTCGATGACGATATGAGCGTTGACGCCGCCGGCTCCGAATGAGGAAAGCCCCGCGGTTCTCGGCAATTCTTTATTTACTCCGTTTTCATTTATGACCGGTCTTTTCCACTCTTCAAGCGTCTGCTGCACTTTAAACGGCGTAGCGAGAAAATCAATATTCGGGTTAAGCGTCCGGGAATGCAATGACGGTGCTAGCTGCTTATGCTTCATTTGCAGGAGCACCTTCGTCAGCCCGGCGATGCCCGCCGCGCTTTCACAGTGCCCGATATTGGATTTCGCTGAGCCGATGGCGCAAAACTGTTTATCTTGTGTTTGTTCTGAAAAGGCTTTTGTCAGACCCGTGATTTCAATCGGATCGCCGAGTGAAGTCCCGGTGCCGTGGGCTTCGATGTAGCTGACCGCCCTCGGATCGGTTCCCGCGTCTTTTAACGCCTGTTTGATCACCGCGGCTTGGGCGTTCGGATTCGGTACGGAATACCCGTTTGTTTTTCCATCATGGTTCACGGCCGTTCCTTTGATCAGGCCGTAAATATGATCACCGTCCGCTTTCGCTTTAGAAAGCGGCTTAAGGAGTACGGCGCCCACTCCTTCACCGGGCACATAACCGTCTCCGCCTTCTCCGAAACTTTCACATCTGCCTTTGCTTGATAAAAATCTGTTCTGGCCGAGCATCAAATATTTATTCGGATGAACGGATACATTGACGCCCCCGGCAAATGCTGCCTCGCATTCCCCGTTCCGCAAGCTTTGGCATGCCAGATGAATGGCTGTTAAAGAAGAAGAGCACATCGTATCCAGAGCCATGCTCGGGCCGTTAAAACCGAATACATAGGAAGCCCTGTTCGCAATTGATGACGGATTTCCGGTCAGCGCAAGCGATTTTCCGCGCGCCTGTTCTTCGGCTCCGTAAAGCTGATATTCCTCGTACATGACGCCGACGTAAACACCGACATTGGCGCCAAGCAAATCAACCGATTTTTCCGTGAGCTTTTTGCGCGTGTAACCGGCATCTTCCATCGTTTCGTAGACACATTGCAGGAATAACCGCTCCTGCGGGTCCATCAATTTTGCATCACGGGGCGAAATAGAGAAGAATTGCGGATCAAATTTGTCCACGTCTTTCAAAAATCCTCCCCATTTTCCGTACGTCTTGCCTTCTTTATCTTTATCAGCGTCGTAATAAAGACTGTGATCCCAGCGATCGTTTGGAATTTCGGTTATGCAGTCAGTGCCTTCACTCAAATTCTTCCAAAATTCCTGTAGATTTTCGGCCTGCGGATATCGTCCTGATATACCGATAATCGCGATATCTTCACGCTCTGTCAGCTGCTGATTTTCCCGCGTTTCCGGACGGACTTGCGCAAAGCCTTTTTTGCCTTCATTCCGTTTGAAAACGGGCTTTACTTTCGCTTTCTCAGACAGCGCAGGTTTGGCTGCAGGGGTTTCTTCTGTTTTCATCCCGGTCACTTCCAGCAGCGTGTCCCGGTGTGCTTTCATAAAATACTGCGCCAGCGATTCGATATTCTGGTACTCGAAAAACAATGTTTTTGATAATGAGCCGAAGCTCTTTTCCAGCCGGCCCGTCAAATGCATAATCATAATCGAATCAATTCCGTAATCTTCCATAGGCGCCTTGGCATCAATTTTGCCGACAGGAAGTTTGGTCACTTCCGAAAGCACTTGTTTCAAGAAATGCTCCGTTTTTTCTGCAAGCATGTTCTCTCCGCCTGCTGTAAGACCCGCCGGTTCTTCCGTTTCGCTGCCCTTATCCGGCTGATCATCCGCTGATTTTTTCAGAAACGTCCGGATTTTTGCGGCGTAGCCTTCCGTCACCATGACTTGGGATGTGTTTGCCGCCCACCCGCGGTATAAAGCCTGAATGCCGTTTTCTGTTTGCATAGGGACCATGCCGCTTTCTTTTGTCAGCATGGCTTCCGTTTCAGCATCAACCGTCATGCCGCCGTCTTTCCAAAGCGGCCAGCAGATTGAAAGGGTGTGTCCATAGCGTTCATTTCGGGCTTTTTTACGGTTTCTTTTTTCACTGAAGGCGTTCATAAACGCATTGGCCATCGCATAATCAGCCTGGCCCGCGCTTCCGGCGCTTCCGGCTCCGGAAGAGAAAAGAATCAGAAAATCAAGCTCAATGTCCTTTGCCGCTTCGTCAAGATGAACCAGTCCGGAGACTTTCGGCGCCAGTACATCACGGATTTCATCTTTGTGTTTTTTCAGAATATAGTTGTCTTTTATCGTTCCGGCGCTGTGTATGATACCGTTTAATCCGCCGTACTGCCGACAGATGTCCGCTGTGAGCGATTGAACTTCTTGTTTTTCCGTCATGTCCGTTTGTTTGTACACAGCTTGCGCGCCGAGATCGGACAGTTCTTGAAGCTGGGCTTTTTTACGGTTATCCAACAGAGAACGCCCCGTTAAAATAAGAACGGCGTCTTTTGCATGCCGGGCGATTTCTCTGGCGAATAAAAATCCGAGTCCGCCCGCACCGCCTGTGATCAGATAAACACCTTTATCCTTCCACGGCTTTTCGGCGCCGAACTGTTCAAGACCCGTTTCCTGCCATTGTGCCGTATAGCGCCTGCCGTTTTCATAGCGAATATGCTTGTCATCAGGATGAGCGCTGCATTCACTTACATATCGGGACAGAATGTCTGCCTTGACGTCCGGCTCCAATTCAATCAGCTGGCCGGTCAGGTTCGGGTTTTCAAGCGCCGCTGTTTTCAAAAGCCCCGTTAAGCCGCAAAGGAGCTGCGTATCCGCTTCTTGAGGCACGACAATCTGAATGAGTTCGCGCCCGCCGGAATTTGAAGCGAGGATTTTCTTCACTTCTTCGAACGCCTGAAGCGCACAAGCTTCAAACCGTTCGTCTTCACTCTTATGCTGATCACGGAGCACATGACAGCTGAAGTCTGTCTGTATGCTGTTCATTTGATCCGTAAACCGGTCAGATATCATCACGTGACGGGCTTTGAAATGGATCGGCGCTTCTTCATGTACAGCGGTCTTCTCTTCCCATATGTGTTCAAAAAATAGTGTATCTGTTTTATCCGTTTCAATTTCCCGTGCGGAATAACCAGTCATTTTCACACATACATTGCCTTGTTCGTCACATACATCAATATCCAGCTTCTGCACGGCATCTTCAGGCTTGCTTTCGCCGCTGTACGCAATGGAAACCCACATATTGCTTTTACAGCTTTTCAACACATCAATCTGTTCGAGAGCAAACGGCAGCATCGGCCGTATGTCAGTCCCGTCTCTGTCAAGCATTAACCCGATTGTCGCGTGGAAGGCCGCATCCAAAAGGCTCGGATGGAGGACAAACTGATCTTTTGTATGAGAAATAGATGACGGGAGTGAGAGCTTCGCGAGCACTTTGCTGTCTTTTGCATAGATTTCCGTGACCGCTTTGTGAGCATCCCCGTATTCAATCCCCATCTGTTTGTATGCCTGATAGCAAGCGTCAGGTGTGATCAGACGGCGTGACTCTCTTAATTTGTCAATCTCGATTTTGGCCGGTTCGCCCGTTCGGGCAAACGCCGCGCTTCCTTGCGCATAGAGAACGGGCTCTTGTTCCGAGGAAGCCGATTCACTGTAAACCGTAAATCCCATCTCCCCATTTTCTTCGTCATAAAGACGGAGATACAGTTCTGCGGACTCATCCGCCGCTGTAAACGGACGTATCCATACGACATGTTTCAGCCGGACTGTTCCTTCTTCCTTCGTTTCTGCCGCATGTTCCACGGCCGCCCGGACCATTTCCAGATAAGCCGCGCCCGGTAACGTCCGCTCGTTTTTGACGACGTGATCTTTCAGGAAGAATTCTCCGCCGCTAAACGAGGACCGAAAACGGACGCCTGACATGTTTGATACATTTTCATGCAGGAGCGGATGCAGCATGCCTGCATTTTTTTGCGGCAGCGATTCTCTTTTCTCCGCCTTCGGCACCCAATACCGGATTTTTTCAAACGGATATGTCGGCAGGCTGATCCGATTCGGTTTGTTTTCACCGTACAAGAGATTCCAATCCATCGTTCCTCCGCCGGCCCACTTTTCGGCAATCATCTCCAGTCTCCCGGAAGAAAGCCATTTATGTATCAAGTCCGGAGCAAGCTCTGCCTGTTTGCTTTTATCGGCTCGGTTCCGCCAGCACCCGCTGACCGTTTTACCCGCCAGAAAGCCTTCCAGCCGCTCTTTGAGCTGTGTCATATCCTGAGCGGTGAACGCAACCCGCTCCTCCATCTGTTCACGGCCGATCTGAAGTGTATACGCCGCATCCTCAAGCGGCAGGCCGGGATGAATAAATGCAGACAGCTTCGCAACGTACTCTTTTAGCCGTTCTTCATTCCGGGCTGAAACCGGGAAAATGAATGTCTGTTCTTCTGCCGGTTCAGCATTTGTTCCGTGTGATTCTTCAGGGATAAATTCCTCCAGAATGAGATGCACGTTTGAACCTGTCGCCCCGAAAGAGCTGATGCCCGCACGCCGGGGATATACGGTTTCGTTTCCGTTTTCCGTCACTGATGGCTGCTGCCATGCTTCGGTATGATGCTGGACGTAAAACGGTGATTGTTCAAAATCTAAATACGGATTCAGCTCCTCCGAATGAAGAGACGGCACCAAAGTTTTATGGTGAAGCTGCAGGGCAACCTTGCTTAAGCCGCTGATGCCCGCAGCCGATTCCGCATGGCCGATATTGGACTTCACTGATCCGATCGAACAGAACTGTTTGTCCTGTGTGTACTGGCGGAACGCCTTGACAAGGCCTTGAACCTCGATCGGATCGCCGAGAGAAGTTCCCGTCCCGTGCGCCTCAATATAACTGACCGTGCGCGGATCGATGCCCGCTTTGTCCAGGCATTCTTCAATCAAATCGGCCTGCGCGACAGGACTCGGCACGGAAATTCCGCTCACTGTCCCCACGTGGTTGACGGCACTGCCCTTTATCACCGCATAAATCCGGTCTCCGTCTTTTACCGCCTCTCGCAGCGGTTTTAATAAAACGGCACCGATTCCTTCAGCCGGTACATAGCCGTCTCCGTCTTTCCCGAATGTATGACAAACCCCGTCTGTTGAAAACATGTCCCATAAACCGTATGTCAGATATTTATTCGGATGCAGCGACAAATTGACCCCTCCGGCAACCGCCGATTCACATTCCCCGCGTCGAATGCTTTCCGCAGCAAGGTGAACCGCAGTCAGCGAAGATGAACAGACCGTATCGACCGCCATGCTCGGCCCGTGAAAATTGCAAAAATATGAAACTCTGTTTGCGATTTGCGCATAATTAAGAGAAAGCGGGAATACATGATCTTCAGAAGAAGCCTCAGCCCCGACCAACGTATAATCCTTATGCATCACCCCTGCGAAGACGCCGACGCGCTGTCTCTTATTCCGTCCGCGCGCCTCTGCGAGCGACTTCGGCGTATATCCGGCATCCTCAATCGTTTCCCAGCATGTTTGTAAAAACAGCCGTTCCTGAGGGTCCATTGTTTCAGCTTCCCGCGGCGTAATCCGGAAAAATTGGGGATCAAAACAATCCGGATCATCAATAAATCCGCCCCATTTTGAAATGCTCTTTCCGGAAGGCGACTTTACATTTTCAAACCGGCGCCAGTCCCAGCGAGACTCCGGAATTTCGGTGACACAGTTTTTTCCTTCTTTCAGGTTTTCCCAGAATTCATGAATATTTTCGGCCTGCGGATAGCGGCCGGCCATGCCGATAATTGCGATATCTTCATCTAGCGGCACACTGCTTTTCCGCCTGTTTTCTGTTTGCGGCTCAACCGGCTTCTCCATCTTTGCCGGAGACGCGCTGAAATGGCTCCCGTACTGCTCAGTCAGGAAAGCTGCCAGCTCTGCTGCCGTCGTATATTCAAACAGCAAAGTCGGAGAAAGAGTTTCGCCGATTTTTTCGCTGATCGTTTCGACGACGTCAAGCAGTCCGGACGATGTCAGCCCCATTTCATAGTAGCCGACTTGAGAATCAATCTGTTCAAGCGGCTTGCCGATTTTTTCAGCCATCAAATTCATGACATACCGTTCCGCTTCCTCATGCGGGTGTCCGCCTTCAAGCGATGCCGCAACTTCCGGTAAACCGGCTTTTTCCGGAGACTTCTCAGCAGTCTTTCGTTCTGTATTGATCAGCTCGGCATCCCGCACGAGCTTGCTTGTGAAATCTTTAAGCTCGGCTACTTTCCGGCCGGATGCGTTAAAAAACTCCAGTGTAATGTAAATGAGCTCCTTTTCCTGCCGAAGCGACGAACGTTTGATTCTCGTGATGCAGCCGCTCTGCAAAGGTTCGGAAGCTGTAAAAGATTCGTAGAAAAGAGGCAGAAACAGCCTCTTTTCCCCATTTAACAGCGATGAGATCAATAGGTTTGCACCGACGCCGCTTCCGTCAAGAAGAGTCGGATGGAACAAAAACCCTCCGGCCTGTCCCATCGCGTCTTTTCCGAGCGATACATCAAAGGTGACGCCGTCCCGCTCCTCAAACACTTCTCCTTCCGCTTTCATATATCCGCTGTGAACCAATTCCTGGCTTCTGCATTGTGCATAAAGCTCATTTAAATCAATGGTGCGTTGCGCCTCGCGTTTGACAGAGTCAAGATCAAGCGTTTCACTGAAAATTGCAGGTGCTGTCTCGTGCATTTCCGCTTTGACGTAAATACGTTCTTCCGGCTGGACTCGTCCGCCGCTGACCTCAGCCCCTTTTGCGGTAAGTTTCCAGCGCCCTTCTTTTACCTTTGTACATTCAACCGTAAGCTTGACGGCGCTGTCTTCTTTCGCAATAAGCGGCTGATATATGGATAAATGGCGCAGCTGAAGCCCGTCGTATGAATAGCCGCGCTCTTTGAAAATCTGATAAAACATATCAATATAAGCCAATCCCGGAAGGACTTTTTGTCCGTAAACGTCATGATGTAAAATAAACGGATTTTTCAGCGATAAAGTGATTTGCTTATTGAAGTTCTTCACGTTAAACCTCCACTTCATAGGTATCCCAGATGTTTGCCGCAGCTTTTTCGTTCGTTTCTTCTTTGCTGTCCGGCGAAATCAGCCGCTTATTTAATGCAGGCGGTGTTAAAGGATGGCGCTTGATTCGGCGCCCTTCGTCTTCCTGCCACGCTTCCACAATGACGTGAGCGTTTGTTCCGCCGTCGGCAAAGCAGTTAATTCCTGCCGCCGGCATTGGTGACGGCCAGTCTGCCAGAGTGCGGCTGAACTGAATATTGGCCTTTTCTCTATCAAAATGTGTATTTTCATGCTCGCCTGATAAAAACGGGATAAAGCTCTTTTCTTTCAGCATGAGAACAACTTTTATGAAACTTGCAATTCCTTCGGCGCAAAGCGGGTGCCCGATGTTCGGTTTCACAGATCCGATTCCGAGCGGGCCGGCGTCTTTTGAACGGTAGACGGATTGAATGGCCTTCAGTTCTAACAGATCCGTCACGACCGTGCCTGAACCGTTCGCTTCAATATGAGTAATGTCTTCCGGCTGTTTTCCGCTTTTTTCAAGAGCCGTCTTCATGACGGATTTTTGCGCTTCCAGACTCGGCGTAGCCGGGCCTGCCGTTCTTCCGTCATTATTGACGGATGCCGCCTTCACTACGGCATAGATAGAATCTCCGTCTTCAATGGCCTGAGACACGGTTTTTAATAGAACCATTCCGACACCCTCGCCCAGCACGACTCCATCGGCGCGTTCGTCAAATACATGGAACGACTGCGCTTTACTTAATATGCCGCGCTGTTCAAATAATTTATGGGTTTCTTCTGATTCAAACAGGCTCACGCCGCCGACGACGGCCGCTTTTATTTCTCCTGTTACAAGAGCCTGCACGGCCATATTCATTCCGACTAAAGCAGAAGAACAAGCCGTATCGAGGACAACGCTCGGGCCGCGCATATCAAAGTATTGAGAGAGATTGGCGGCCAAATAATTCTGGCCCAGCGCGACGATCGGGTTTTTCGCGTCCAGCAGTTTATCTTCACCCGGTCTGTGACGGCTGCGTCCGCCGAGATACACACCTATTGCTTCTCCCTTTATCTCATCCGGCGTATAGCCCGCGTGATGCCACAGGTTAAGGCATTCTTCCAGAGCGGCCAAAGCTTGAGGGTCCATTGCCTTTACATCTTCTTCAGCCAGTAAAAAGAAGTCCGGATCAAATTGATGAATTCCATCAAGCATTCCCGCGTAATAAGGCGTCTTCAACCCCCATCGTTCAGCCGGAACAGGACGGATAGCCGAACGGCCTTCAGCCAAAAGCGACCAGTACGCCTCTAAAGAAGCCGCTCCCGGAAACCGGCAGGACATGCCGACGACCGCGATATCTTCCCGGTGAATCTGTTTTCCGGCCGGCTCTTCTTGCACCTTAACGGCTTGTGTTTCAATCAACGGCTCAGCCGGCTTCTTGTTAACAGGCTCCGCCGCCAAATCAAACCGTTCTGACAAAACTTCTGTATATCCTTCGAGAAGCCAATTTGCGAAAGATTGAATCGTCGGATATTCATACAGAATGGACGGGTCAAGCGATGCCGAGAGATTCCGATTGATCCGCTGCAGAAGCTGAGCAAGAATAATGGAATCCACTCCGTAATCTTGGAATAATACGTCTGTCTCAAGCTGATCCTGGTCAATCCGCAGCTCTTCAGAAAATAATTCTTTCAGCCATTCTTCTGTTTTCCTTGTTAATTGAGCGTTGTCTGCGGCAGTATAAGCGGTTTTTTCCGCCGGTTTTACCATAGCCGGACTCATTGGCTGATCCTGCCTGCTCCGCCGCAGGAATCGCTCCGGCTTCCACAGCTTAGGATTCAGAACGGCCGGCAGCACCGGGCCCCTTGCTGATTCAAGAAGTATGCCGTCAAGGAGCTGTAATCCTTCTGCATTCGTGATGCTGTATAGCCCGCTCTCTTTATAAGCTTTGTTCGTTACTTCGCCCATTCCGGTTTCTTTCCAGTTCGGCCACTGAATGCTTACGATCGGCAGCTGCTCTTTGTATGAGTTTGCAAAATAGTCCATATACGCATTGGCCATGGCATAGTCGGCCTGTCCTGCCGAAAGCGCCGGTATCGCAGCTGACACGGAAGAGAACAAGACGAAAAACTTCAGCGGCTCTTCGCTGAGCACACTGTATAACGCCTGAAGCCCGTCTACTTTCGGCTCGAGCACGCGCTGTATGTCTTCATCGGTTTTTCTGATGAATGCGAGCGTCTCTTTATCGGTCACACCCGCGCAGTGAATCACGCCGCCGATAGGTCCGAGCGTCTGTTTTATCTGACTCAGTTCCTGTCTCAGCACAGCTACATCAGCTAACGGGACTGACAAAACCTTCACTTGTACCCCTTTGGATTCCAAGTCGAGAACAGCTTCAATTTTCGCTTTTACAGAAGCCGTCACCCCATTCAGTCCGCCCGTCCACTCACTTCGCGGCGGAAGGGTCTCGCGGCCTGTAAGCACCAGTTTTTTCACTCCGTAATGTTCGGCAAAATGGCGTGCGCATAAAAGACCGATCCCCCTCGTCCCTCCGGTGATCAGAAGCACATGGTTGTCCGGAAAATCAATTCTCTCGCCTTGCATATTCATATTTTCTGAGCCGCTTAATACAGCGCGGTAGCGCAAGCCGTCCCTCCGGCAAACTTCCGCGTCATCAGTGCGGGCATGAAACTCATCGGCAATCTGCTTCGCCAGTTTGTCATCCGAAAGCGCTCCTTCAAGGTCGAGATGCCTTGAAGACAGATGACCGTACTCGCATGCCAGCATTCTGTACAGACCGGCCCGTTTTGCTCCTGTTGTTTGATTGGCTTCTTTATCTAGTGACTCAAGGTCTTTCGTGACACAAAGCAGTGTCATCCCTTCTTTATGCCCATGCTCAATCAATTGCTGAAGCCATTTGATTCCGGCCATGTCTTGAGAATCTTCTTTCGCTGCGCCGAGGAGGTCGATGACTCCGTCAAACGCCTGCCAGTCATATTCACCGGTAAGGTCTGATGCGGTGATGATACGGTGATTCGGCATGTGCGCTGCGATCTCTTCAGCGAGATTGATCGTGCCCCCGCCTGTCAAAATCGCAACGGAACGTGGGCACGGTTCACCCAGTTCGATCGGGCTCAGTTCCCATTGTTTCGTCAGAATACGTTTCATCCGTTCCTCTGCATGGACCTTCTTTTTGTCAGGATTCTCAGGCACCCAATACGTGTCTTTTGCGAACGGATAAGACGGAAGACTGAGTAAACGCGGCGTACCCTTTTCATACAGCCGGTTCCAATTCAATACGCCGCCTTTCACCCATACCTCTGCCAGCTTGGCGAATTTGCCTTTTTTAATCCAGGCGTCAATGACGATGTCCATATCTTCATCGGCCGTGAACAAGGCAAACGTATCTTTATTGCGGTGAGACTGGCAGGTATACAGCCCGGCGATGTTTTTCTCATTTTTCGTAAATGCTTCCAGCTTTGTTTCCAATTCTGCCATCGTCGCTGCAAGAATGGCCAAGCGCTCTTCCATTTCGTCCCTTCCGGTTTGCAGCGTATAAGCGACGCCCGCCAAGTCTTGGTCTGTATACGGCGTTTGACGGATCGCTTTTTGCAGCTGCTGCGCCTGTTCAAACAGTTTTTCTTTTGATTTGGCGGACAAAAGGATGATTGCCGGATTTTCCGGGCTGTGCTCAGGCTGAGCGGCTGCTTTCGGGACATACTCTTCAATGACGATATGGGCGTTGACCCCGCCGATGCCAAATGAGCTGACCCCGGCCCGGCGCGGAATGGCATTTCCGTTTCTATCTTTTGCTGCCGTCCATTCCTGATTTTCCCGCACGATGTAGAAAGGACTGTCATCAAGCTGAATGTACGGATTGATCGTTTCGCAATGCAGGCTTTTCACCAGCGTTTTGTGCTTCATTTGCAAAAGCACTTTCATGACGCCTGATACTCCCGCGGCAAGCTCTAAATGGCCGATATTGCTTTTGACCGAACCGATGCCGCAGCGGTGACCGGAGACTTCGGGCTCTTGATTTGTTTTCGCCAGCTCGTGAAACGCCGCTTTCAGACCATTTATTTCAATCGGATCGCCCAATTCCGTTCCTGTACCGTGCGCTTCAATATACGTAACGGTGCTCGGGTCCACTCCCGCTTTCCGGTATGCTTTCACTAATAAATCAGCCTGCAGGTTCGGATTCGGCGAGGTTAGCGTATTCGCCCGGCCGCCGTGGTTTTCAGCCGTACCGCGGATCACACCGTAAATCGGATTGCCGTCACGTTCTGCATCTGTCAGTTTCTTCAGCATCAGAATTCCCGCGCCTTCTCCTCTGACATACCCGTTGGCATCTTTGGAGAAGGTTTTGCATTTTCCGTCTTTGCTGAGCATGCCTGCTTTGCTGTAGCTGATATGCGCTTCTTCCGTCAGAATCGTGTTGATTCCCCCGGCAATCGCCATGTCGCATTCTCCGTTTTCTATAGCGGATACCGCCCGGTGAATCGCCACAAGCGAGCTTGAGCATGCTGTTTCAATCGGCTCGCTCGGCCCGTGAAGATTTAACAAATAGCTCAAACGGTTCGGACCTATGGAAGGAATCATGCTGCCTGTCGCCGCATGTCCTTCCGGCGCAAGACCTGCCCTTGTGAACAAATCTTTATAACCGGTATTTCCGGTGCCGATAAAGACGCCCGTATTTGTACCGGAAAGGCTTTCCGGCTTACAGCCCGCATCTTCTATCGCCCGCCATGCATAAGTCAATAACAGCCGCTGCTGCGGATCTAAATATTGGGCTTCCCGCGGTGAAATCCCAAAGAACAGCGGATCAAATTCAGCTATTCCGTCGATAAAGCCGCCCCACTTGATATTCGTTTTGTTCCTTTCAAGATTCGGGTCGCCATCAAACGCTTGCCAATCCCAGCGTTCTTTCGGAATGGTTGTGATCGAATCCTTTCCTTCTTTCAAATTGCGCCAAAATTCCTCTATATCCTTTGCACCCGGGAATCGGCCGCTGATTCCGACAATGGCAACCGGGTCAAAGCGGCGCGGCTCTTGTGCCGCTGCCGCAGCGTTCATTACCGTTGCGAAGCGCTTTTTCCGCTGCATTTTCGGTTTTTGGGCTTTTGGCTGCTCTTTTTTCCGAGACTCTTTCTTCTTTTCGCCGAAACGGCCCGGATGCTCTTTTGCCAAATATCCGGCGAGACCGCTGATCGTTCCGTACTCAAAGAAAATCGTCGGCGCCAGCTCCAGCTGATACGCTTCATTTAATTGATTCGTAAAGACGGTAAACGATACGGAATCAAAACCGTATTCACTCAATTCCGTATCTGTCTCAATGTCCTCACGGTCAACTTTTAAAATGCCGCTTACCATGGCTTTCAAAGCGGTGTGAAGCGTTTGAAGAGATTCTTCTGCATCGTGTTTTTCTTCCGGCTGAGAAGGAAGGCCGGCTTCTGCCTCATCCGTCAAATACTCTGCTAAACTGCGGATCGTCCCGTGTTCGAAGAAGATCGTCGGCGCCAGCTCCAGCTGATACGCTTCATTTAATTGATTCGTAAAGACGGTAAACGATACGGAATCAAAACCGTATTCACTCAGTTCCGTATCTATATCAATCTCGTCTTGGCCGACTTTTAAAATTGAACTGACCAATCTGATAAGCGCACCGTGCCATTTGTCTCCCGAAACGGCGGATACAGGCTCTATTTTCTCCACCTGCGGCTTTTCAGTTTCAGAAACGGACAGGAACGACTGTTTTAATTTTGCTGCGTGTCCTTCAGCTGCTAAAAGCTGCGGCTTTTCCTGAGCCATTCCTTCATAAAATGCAGCCAGGCCTGACGCCTTTTGAAGCGGAACCATGCCGAAAGCTTTTTTCATCATTCTCTCTGTCTCGTCTCCCGCCTGCATACCGCCATCTTTCCACAGCGTCCAGTTAAAGGCGACCGTTTTTCCGTGCCGCAGGCCATTCTCCGTAAGGGATTGCCTGTAAGCGGCGTATGCATCCATAAACGCGTTGCCGGCGGCATAATCAGCCTGCCCGACGTTGCCGAGAACGCCGGAAACACTGGAGAACAATACGAAAAAGTCAAGATTGCAGTCTTTGCTGGCTTCATCTAAATAAGCGGTTCCGATCACTTTCGGGTCAAGCACTTCTCTGAACTCTTCCTTCGTTTTTTGCAGCAGGAAGCGGTCTTGTATCACTCCCGCAGCGTGAATAATTCCGTTAAGCTTTCCGAATTCCGCCGTAATCTCTTTGATCAGCGCTTCATTTTCCCGCCGGTCCGCCGCATTCAGTTTTTTGTAGACGACATTTGCGCCTGAGTGCTGAAGCATAGCAAGCTCACGCTGTTTGGCTTCTGCCAGATTTGAGCGGCCCGTCAGAATGATTTTCGGGTGTTTTACGCGACCTGCGATTTCTTTTGCGAACATCAAGCCCAGGCTTCCTGCGCCTCCGGTAATCAGATATACGCCTTCGTCCTTCCAGACGATGCCGCCCCCTGCGGGATGCATTTCTTCCCAAGCCTTCACATACCGTTTTTCTCCTTTATAACGGATATGTTTATCCTGCGGCCGATGACTGTCGTTTTTCAGTTTTTGAGCGACAGCCGGCATTTCGCCGATTGATTCCATTTCGATGAGCTGATAGTCAAGTTTTCCGTATTCCAGCTCGGCTGTTTTTAACAAACCTGTTAACCCCGCAAACAATTGCTGGCTGCCGTCTGCTGAAATAACGGTCTGAATCAGAATGCGGCCCTGCCTTTTTTCGCTGATGATCCGCCGGATGTGCTCGGCGACTGTCTGCGCATAGCTTTGGAAGCGTTCAGCGGCTGTTTCACCCTCACCTTCTGCAATCAGCAGTTCGGCGTCTTTCAGGCCGGATGCCGCTTCATCTTTTATACGGCAGGCATCTTCACAAAGTATGATCAAATGCTCATCAGCATGGACAGAAGCTTTCTCGGATGCGGCGGCTTCTTTCCAGACCGGTGCAAACAAGACCTTTTCCGAGCCTGATAGCCGCTGAGCCGATTCTGCATCGCCTTCAAGCACTCTCGTAGAGAATCCTCTCACCTTCACGCAAAGCGCTCCTGTTTCGTCGAACAGGTCAATGTCGGCTTTCTGCACGGAATCACCGGTTTGATATCCTTCACTGAAGCGTGCATGCGCCCGCATAGCCGGTGTGCATGCTTTGATGACTTCAAGATATTCCAGCGCAAACGGCAGAATCAGTTTTTGTCCGGAAAACTCCTGCATAATGCAGATCGTCGCCGTCTGAATAGCTGAATCAATGATGCTCGGATGAAGCGTAAATTTTCCGTTCGTGTGAGAAACAGAATCCGGAAGCTGTATGTCCGAAAGCACTTCTTTCTCGCCGATAAAGGCGGACTTAATGCCTTGGAAGGCTTTTCCGTGGAACATCCCCCTGCTCCTGCCTTCCCGATAAAAGGCCGCCGGATCAAGAATATCCGCTTTGCATCTGTTTTGTATGGCAGAAAGGTCGGCCTCAGGCTCTCGTTCAGCCTTAATGATTTCGGCCCGTCCTTGGCTGTGCAGCACTTCTTCGCCGTCAGCGTTGACGCTGTAAATATCATATGAGATGATGCCGTCCTCTTCAGGGAACAGCGCAATATGGACTTGGCGCTCTTGTTCGTGAACGACGATCGGTTTCATCCAGACCGTATGATGGAGCGTTATTCTGTCTCGATCCTTTAATAAGCCGCCAAGCGCCCGTTTTACCGCTTCATAAGACATTTCCAAATATGCCGCTCCCGGCAGCACCGCTTTTTCCCTGACCACATGATCCTTCAGGAAAAATTCTGAGCCTGTAAACCGTGAGCTGAACTTCTGAAGGGTTAAATCTGACGTATTTTGCTGCACGAGCGGGTGTAAAACTGAGACTCCGGTGTGTGCGGCAGATGTGTTCTTTTCTGCTTTTTTCGGCCAGTACGGCTCCTTTGCAAACGGGTAGACCGGCACGCTGATTCGTTTCGGATGCTTGTCTTTGTAAAGCTTGTGCCAATTAATGGCGACGCCTTTACTCCACATTTCACAGAGCTTCGGTCCTTTTCCTTTCGCAAGCCATTTCTCAATGAGTTCAGCGCTGTCATCATCATCAGAAAGCCAGGCAATATCTTTCGCCTGCTGTTTTTCTCCTCTGAAGCAGCCTGTTACAGCCGGATTATCATTGATAAAATCGGCAAGCTGCCGCTTCAGCTCCGCAATGCCGCTTGTGATAAAGGCCGCGCGCTCTTCCATCGCTTCCCTTCCGACTTGGAACGTGTAGGCAAGATCAGCGAGGCCGGCGTCCGTTTTTCTTTCCAGAAAAGCCAGCAGCTGTTTTGCGTACTCCTTCAGACGATCTTTTTTTCTGGCAGACAACGGAATGATGAACGGACCGGCAGCGTCTGCTGCTTCGGATGCATCCGGATATTGTTCAAAAATCGCGTGTGTGTTTGTTCCGCCAAGACCGAAAGAGCTTAAAGCCATGCGGTGCGCTCTGTTCTCACGGGTTAACTCTTTCTTTTCTCCCGCTACGTAAAACGGAGAGTCTTCTAAATGAAGATTCGGATTCGGCTCTTTGTAATTGATGCTCGGCGCGATTTCCTGATGATATAAGCTCATGACAACCTTGATGCAGCCCGCCATTCCGGCCGCTGTATCCAAATGCCCGAGATTTGTTTTGACTGAACCGATGCCGCAGTATTGTTTTTTATCTGTATATCGACCGTACACCGATTGAAGTGCGGACAGTTCGATCGGATCGCCGAGTTTTGTTCCTGTGCCGTGAGCTTCGACGTACGCGATCGTTTCGGGATGTATGCCCGTCTGATCAATGACCTTCTGAATGACCTCAGCTTGTCCTTTGACGCTCGGCGCATAAAATCCGACCTTATCCGCTCCGTCGTTATTGACGCCGATTCCGCGCAGCAGCGCATAAATATGGTCGCCGTCCTTAACCGCATCAGACGCTTTTTTCAAGAGCACGGCGCCGGCCCCTTCACCGCCGATCATTCCGTCAGCGTCCGCGTCAAACGCTTTAATATGCCCGTCGCTCGAAAAATTCAGCCCCGGCTGATGAACATACCCGGCGCTTGATTCCGTATGAAGGGTCGCACCGCCGACAAGGGCGTACTTGGCTTCGCCGGACTGCAGGCTTTGAAAAGCCGAATGCAGGCCGATTAACGAAGATGAGCAGTTGGCATGAACAAAATAGCTCGGCCCTTTCAACCCGAGTTTATGAGAAATCATCGTCGGAATCGTACCGCTTTGGGCAAGCACCCATGACACGTAGCCATCCGGCGTTTCCAGCTGTGCTGTCGTCTCCTCCGGCAGCAGGCTGCGGTAAGAGTTTGTGCTGGCAGACATATACACGCTTGTTTCCGGAATTTCTTTGGAGATATACCCCGCATCCTCGATTGCTTTCCATGAATGGAGCAAAAGCATTCTCAGCTGAGGGTCCATATACTCCGCATCTTTCGGTGAAAAGCCGAAGAAACCGGGATCAAACATTTCTTTCCCTTCTAAAACTGATTTAGCCGGAACGAAGCCGGGATGATCAGCCAGTTCTTCAGAAATACCGAATCGGCGGAGCTCTTCTTTTGAAAAGAAGGTGATGCTTTCTTTGCCTTCTTTGATGTTATTCCAAAATTCGTAATGATCTTTCGCTCCCGGAAACTCACAGGATATACCGATAACCGCAAGGCTGTCCTCGTAATAATCGGGAAATTCTCCCGCCGGGTGTTCCCGATCTTCTGTATTCACTTTCTTTTGCGGCACAGGAGCCAAAACGGTTTCTTTCGGTTTTTGTTCTGTGATGTACCGGCTGATGTCTTTTACCGTCGCGTATTCAAACAGCTCCGTTACACTGAATTCACAATCCAGTTCCTGCGTCATCCGGTCAGTGACAGTCACGGCAAGAAGCGAATCTCCCCCCGCATCAAAAAAGCGGTCATCAAGCTCTATATCTTTGCTTTTCAATACATCCTGCCAAATCGCCAGCACCGCCTGCTGGATATGAGATGATGAAAATGTTTGTGTGTCCGGCTGCTTTTCCGTCAGATCGCGGGCAGCAAGAAGCTTGCGGTCCACTTTTCCGTTCGGCGTAAGCGGCAGCTCTTCAAGACGGATAAACGAAGCTGGCATCATATAGGCCGGCAGCGCTTGTTTCAAATGATTGCGCAATTCCTTTGCAGACGGAAGCGGCTCTCCGTTTTTCCGGATATAAAACGCGCAAAGCTTCTCATTTCCGGAGTGATTGTTCACAACCACTACACTTTCCTGTACGGCCGGATGGGCATTCAGCCTGCTCTCAATATCTCCGGGTTCAATGCGGTAGCCGCGGATTTTGACTTGGGTGTCCATCCGTCCCATGTATTCAATGCGGCCGCCGGGAAGAAAACGCGCCATATCGCCTGTTTTATAAAGCTTTGATCCCGGTTCGAGCCGGTGGCTGACGAAAGCTTTATCTGTCAGCTCAGGCTTGTTGAAATACCCTCTTGCCAATCCGTCTCCCGCAATACAAAGTTCTCCCGGCACCCCTTCTAAAACAGGGTTGAGACCGGAATCCATAATATACACGCGGGTATTGGCGATCGGGCGTCCGATCGTAAGCGCGCTCTCATTCTCCGTTATCCGCTGCACCGCGGACCAGATTGTCGTCTCTGTCGGCCCGAACATATTCCAAGCCTCACTTTTCGTATCGAGAAACTGCTGCTTCAATTGTTCGCTAAGCGCCTCTCCGCCGCAAAGGATTTTCACATTTTCTTCATTTGACCATCCGGAATGAAAGAGCATTTTCCACGTAAACGGGGTCGCCTGCATGATCGTCGGTTTGTACTCTTGAATCAGCTCTTTCAGCTTCCGTGCGTCTTTTGTGACTTCTGTCTTACAGATGTTGCACTCCGCTCCTTTGATTAAAGGAAGGTAAAGCTCCAGTGCCGCGATGTCAAAGCAATATGTCGTGACGGCAAGCAGTTTGTCTTCGGACGAAAGCCCCGGTTCATTCGCCATCGAGAGTAAGAAATTGGTCAGCGCCCGGTGCGGAATCATCACGCCTTTCGGTTTGCCCGTACTGCCCGACGTGTAAATGACATACGCCAGATCGTCAGGTGTCACTAACCGCTTCAGCGACGTTCTTTCCGCGGCTGTACTTTCAATATGAGACCAATCGCGGTCAATGGCAGTTGTCTGCACGCCTCCCCAGTTCAAAGAGTGCTCTAAATCAGCTGTCGTCAGGCACATTGAAATCCTGCTGTCGGCGATCATATATTCCAATCTGTCAGCGGGATAAGAAGGATCAAGCGGCACATACGCTCCCCCTGCTTTTAAAATGCCGAGAAGGCCGACAGCCATGTGCAATGAACGGTTTGTATAAATGCCGATGAGATCATCAGGGCCTGCACCGTGCGCCTGCAAATAGAGCGCCAGCTTCGTGCTTTTTTCATTAAGCTCACGGTACGTCAGCTTTTGCTCTTCATACACAACCGCACAAGCGTCCGGCGTTTCTGCCGCCTGACGTTCGAATAATTCATGGAAGCAGGCATCCGGATATTCACGGCTTGTCTCATTCCAAGTATTAAGAATCATGTGCTCCTCTCTTTTTGTCATGAGAGAAACGTTCTCAAGCGGCGTATCCGGATTCGCCGTCAAAGCTTCAGCAGCCTGTACAAATTGGCTGAAAAGTCTGGCCGCCCCTGCTTCGTCGAATAATTCGGTGCTGTATTTAATCGTAAGATCCATGCCTGATGCTTCTTCCCACATTTCAAATACAAGATCATATTCCCCCTCCTGATGAATGTCTTTTACAAACTCACAGGAGAATTCCTTGTATTCATCAAGCATCGATTGATAGCTCGAATGCTGCAGAAAGTTCTGATAGAAAAAGGCATTGCTAAAAACAGGCGAAGCGTTCTGCAGGGGTTTTGCATGCACATCACGCACCATTTTCGGAAACGGATAAAAGGAGTGATCCAGTCCGTCCAGAACGGCATCCTGCACCTTTTGAACAAAGTCAGCAAATGTTTCTTTTCGTCCGGCTCTGCTCCGTATGGGAAGCATGTTGAGGAAATGGCCGACCACTCCGTCAAAGCGTTCTTCGGGTCTGACCATTGCAGGCATGCCTGTCACAATATCTTCCTTATCCGTATATTTGCTTAAAAGCACCATATAGCAGCTCAGCATGACGGTAGACAAATGAATCGAACGGGATGCGGCAAACGCCGTTATATTATTCAGCAGCCGTTCGGGAAGACGGCGTGTCAGCGTATCTTCTGTAAACTCCGGAACACTGCTTTCCGTGCGCATCGGCGGAAGCTGAAGGTCAGGCAGATCGCCCTCAAGCTGTTTCATCCAGTAAGCGCGGGCAGCTTTGCTTTCTTCACCCGCTAAATACCGCTTTTCCCAAGCCGCGAAATCGGGATGAATACCGGGAGCGGCAGCTGTAAACTCTTCTTTTCCCTCCAGCAGCGCCTGATAATGATCCAGCAGATTGTGAATAAATGTAATGGATGAAATGCCGTCAAACACGATGTGGTGAATGACCGTCAAAAGATAATGTTCCTCGGCGGATTTTGAAAGCAGCTGCACGCGCAGCAAAGGCCCGCCTTCTTTGACAAACGGCTCTTTCACTTTTTTCCGTATCAGAGCGGATATTTGTGATTCATTGACGTCAGAAATATCTTCTTCCGAGAATACAAAAGGATCTGCCGCTTCTATGAAATAAAACCCGCCGTCTGTTTCATTCACGGCGCTTTTGAGCATCGGATGCTGCTTTAATACGAGCTGAAACGCCTGTTTCAGTTTCTCTTTGTCGATTCCGGATGTGAATCGGAAACAGAGCGGGACATGGTATGCAGTCGTTTCAGGCGACATTTTCTGCAATGTCCACAGCCCTTTTTGGACTTCTGAAAGCGCTGGCGCCGTTTGCCGTCTCTCCCGTTCTGCCGGCGGTTCGGCTTTTTGGGGATGATGGTCCGCTGACATGTTTGCCGCTTTTTCAGCAGTATAAGCCGCTAAAGCGCCAATCGTCGGGTTTTTGTGCAGCTCTCTTGCCGTCAGCCGGATGTGATACGTTTTTTCAATTGATCTGGCGAGTTTCATCATCTTGATGGAATTGACGCCAAGACTTTGAAACGGTGTATTTGGATCAACGAGCTCATCCGCGATGGAAAGTTCCTCTTTCAGAAAACGGATAAAATCCCGTTCAATTTCTTTCTCTGCAGAAGCCGTGTCTGAATTGCCGCCTTCTTGTCTGTTATTATGTAATGAATCAAATTGCCCTTGTTCAAATGAATGTTTCAGCTGAGTGCGCTGGATTTTCCCGATCGCCGTCTTAGGAATGTCTTCTTTTGCGACCGGAAGCAGATAATCAGGGGTAACGCCGATTCTCTGTGTCACGTGCTGGTGAATGTGATGAAGAAGCTTCGTCATACGGTTCTCATCCAACGGAACAGATGTCACAAAGAAAATCGCCAGCTCATCTGTCGTGCTTTGATTCGGCCGGACGGCGCATGCCGCTGTATATGACGTTTCAATTTCCGGCAATTCCTCAACGGCTGATTCAATGGCATGGCTGTAATAATTCACACCGTTGATAATGATGGCATCTTTCGTGCGCCCCGTTATCGTCAGGCGGCCTTCACGCAGAAATCCGAGATCTCCCGTTTCAAACCAGCCGTCTTCTGTAAAGACACTCTCGTTTAAGTCCGGGCGCTCATAATATCCGCTCGTTACAGTCAGACCCGACACTTGGAAGCGGCCGATTTCTCCTTCTTCCACCACTTGATTGCGGTCATCCGTAATTCTCATATTAAATCCCGGGATCGGCAGACCGATCTCGACGAAACGATCGTCGTCATTCGTGTTTTCCAGTGTAAACTCATCTGAGAAAATAACGCCCGAAGACGTTTCGGACATTCCCCATGCGGGACGGATGGCATTAGCCGGCAGACCGTGCGGCTCTAAAAGCTCCATAATTCTGCGTCCGACTTTCGCAACCGCGGCCTCCCCGCCGTTCAGCATGTAACGCATGGAAGATAAGTCCCATTTCCGCGTTTGAATCTCTTCTGCAAAATCAGCAAGCAGCCCAAAGGCAAAATTTGGGGCCCACGTGACCGAAGCGCGGTAATGATCAATCAGGTCGAGCCATTTTAAAGGGTCCATCAAAATGGATTCGCTCGGTATGTTGATTTCCTCACATCCGAGATAAACATCACGCAGATGAAGCATTCCGATGCCGCCGACATGGTCAAAAGGCATCCAGTTAAACGTGACATCCTCACTTGTATAGCCCTGCATCTGAATATTTCCTTTGACCATGCAGACGATGTTTTCATGGCTGAGCATCACGGCTTTCGGCGTGCCCGTGCTTCCCGAGGTCAAAAGCAGCATCGCCAAATCTTCCGGACGGGGATGATGACAGTCCGTATCCATTTCATGCGCACTGAGATCTTCTGCCGCCAAAGCGCAAAACCCGGAAAGCTCCTGCTCCTCCGCCCATTCAGTCATCTCCGGCAGCACGTCACGGCTTGTGATGACATACGGCCGATTCAAAAGCATCCAGGCGTCTTTCAGTTTTTGCGTCCCGCTGTTCATTTCTGTATAAGCCGGAGCGGCCGCAAGCGGAACCGGGATCGCTCCTAAAAAAACACAGCCCCAAAAAGCAGGAATCAGCTGGGAATTGTCACTGAGCTGTAATATGACTTCATCCTGAGCCTTCACTCCTGATTGGCGGAGCCCTTTCACAATCGAAAGAGCGATCTTTTTCAGGCCGCTGTAAGTCTGGTACACTTTGGTTCCGTCAGGCTGTATATATGAGATGCCCTTTTGATCTCCCGCTGCCGCGGCGGTTTTGTGCAGGACTTCAGGAATCGTCATCGGCTGGTCCGCTGAAAGCCGCAATGATTTTCCATAGCTGACAGATGGCTTGAGTAACCCGCTTGCCTTCATATCACTTTTCATAGAGCTGCCTCCATTTCATCTGTATGTAAGATGTATGTCTTATACTCCGTACATCGTCGTGATTCGTTTTTTCACTTCATCATCATGAAACGTCTCATCGTGCATGATTAACTCCTTCTCAATGACGGCCGGAAGCTGCTCGCGAAACGGCGTCACCAAGTGCCTTTTCAATGTAATTAAAGAGTTTCTCGGTTTTTCCGCAAGCTCACGGGCCAATTCCTGCGCATAGTCTAGTACTTCCTGCCGAGGAAGCACCGGAAAAGGCACCCCTCTTTTCTCCAGGTCACCGCCGCGGTAGTGGCCGCCGTTTAACAGCATTTCATGGCCGAGGCTTGCCCCAAGCTTCTCCGGAACGATAAAGGTAGCGCCCATTCCGGGGGTGAAACCGTATTTCATAAAGTTTGCGGTATACACGCTTTCTTTGCTTAAAATGACAAAATCACTGAAAAGCCCCATGACAAACCCGCCTCCGATTCCGTGTCCCTGCATGGCGGAAATGACGGGGATATCACATTCCAGCGCCAAAGAGTACATGCGGTCTTCCGTAAACTTCGTGATGCCCTGCTGAATCCTGAGCAGGCCTTCCTGTGTGCCTCCGGAAGCAAAGTAATGGCCGTATCCTGTTAAAATCACAGCTTTATAGACTGACGATTTTTTTATACGGGTGAATGCTTCCATCAATCCATCCGTCAGTTCTTTGGAGAAGGCGTTTTTATGGGCTTTATCCTGCATTGTCACTTGGATAATATCCGGTTCAATTTCGAGCAGTTCAACTGCGGCGTTCGGCATGATATCCTCCTAACTGTTCTCCGTTTCCCAAGGAAGCCGCCCCGTTTCTGCATAACGGGTGATGGCTGATTGGTTATCCGGATCTGAAAACATCGCTTGATTTTCGGCTAGAGCAATGGATTTCGAACGATGAACAAGGTCGTTTAAGGAATCCATGTATTGTTTATAGCGGATGACTGCTTTTTTCGACAGCGGGCGGAGGCGCAGCAAATGCTTTCTCAGCTCTGTTGCTGAGTCCGGGACGCATACGTCACAAAGTCCCCATTCAAGCGCCTGGCGTGCCGGCACGGGCTTTGTCATGATCGTCATATAATGCGCCTTTTGACATCCGATTCTTTGAATTAAAAACGGCAGAACGCAGGCTGGATAAAGTCCGAATAACAGTTCAGATAAACTGAACGAAGCATTCTCCTCTGCTATGACGATATCGCACGCGGCGGCAAAACCGACACCTCCCGCATTTACTTTTCCGCGGACACGGGCGATTGTGATGTACGGCCCGGATTTTAATGCCAGCCACAAACGGTAAAGCGGCTCCTGCGATTCCGCATGCTGCATTCCCTGCCTCATTTTCCGGTACATCTCATCAAAATCCGCCCCGAAACAAAATACCTCCGGCTGCCCTTCAAGCACTACGGAGGTCACGGAGTCTTCACATTCAGAAAGAACATGCAGGCATTCCTCCACTAAACGCTCATTAATCGTATTGTTGGCTTCAGGCCGATCAAAGGTGATGAAGCAGACATTTTGCTGAAAACGGACGTTTATCGTTTCATAGGTCACGATATCCACCTGTATTTCCGATGAAATTCCGTGATTTCTTCCAAATATAAACGAGGGCTCCCGGCATGATGGTCTAAAATGTTCGGAATCATATTCATATCCAATTTGACATTTCGGGTTCCGAACTTCACCAGACCGCTGCCTTTAAACAGTTCTTCATACTCTTCCATGGACAGCCTGTATCTGTTGTTCAGATGCTCTTCTATTTTGAAAGAATGCTGCCGCGCTTGCCCTTCAGGCGTCACAACGCCGCTGTAAAATTCTGAACAGCATCCGGAGCCGTAGGAGAAACAGCCGATCCGCTTAGAAGTGTCAAATGCCCCTTGGTCAATCGTGCTTGCAAGAGCCAGTAAAGAGGCTGCTCCCATAATGTTTCCGACTCTTTGGCAGTAGCGGAGCCCCGGCTCTACTCTGGTTTGAAAATCCTGTTCGATTTCAGCGTTTTTCGCTTTTGCAAGCTTGCGCATCATCGTCCGGTGGGCCCCTTTGACCATGCCGCCAAACGGTGTATGGAAGGCTAGATAGTGAAACGTCTCTTTGTAGTCAGCGCCCGGCACACGGTTTTTGTACTCGCGAAATGTCTGTTCACAGCAATCGAGGTAAGACATCAATGACAAATCGGCGTCACCGGCTTCACTGTCCGGGATCGGACGGCATGTATCCATCACCTCATAGCCGTAGTAGCCGTTAGCGCCCGCATCCGCCTGAAATACAATTGGATTTTCACCGATCAATAAGGCGACGGCACCCGCTCCGGCGCTGGGTTCGGCGTAAGACCAATCCTCACTTAACGCATCACCGCCTTCGGCAATTAAAAACCGGGAAATATCCGTCGCGACGACAAGCGCCTTCGCTCCGGGGGATGTCTGCGACAAAATAAAGTTAAGCGCCATCTGCAAACCCGCCGTTCCTGAATAACAGGCTTGTTTCAGTTCAAATAAACGGCAGTTCCGGTTGAGGCCTAAGTAATCATGAATATATGTACTGAGTGATTTTCCGAAGTCGATGCCGGACTCCGAGCAGGTAATCAGCAGCTCGATTCTGTCTTTTTCAGCCTCTGTCAATCGGTCGATAATCGGCTTTGCCGCGTTAACGCCGAATGTAACGGGGTCTTCGTACGGAAGCGCCACCGCTTTTTCTTTCATCAGTAAATTCTCAAATCTGGCAGGGTCTAAGTTTCTGTACTCCGCCAGCTGCATGACATCAAGGTATGCTGTCCCGCCAAACACATTTATCGCTTCTATTCCGGCAGCCGCCATGAACTTCGCCTCCAATATGAATTTTGAGTTTCCGATTATTTCACCGTTTTATCAGACAGCCTGTACCTTTTCATAAAGCTTTGCCGCCAATTCGCCGATGTTTGACACTCCCGTCAGCTCAACACGCGGGATCTGCAGTGATAATTCTTCAAGCATCATCGTGATAATTTCGGCGCGGTCCACTGAATCCGCCCCCAGATCAACTAACCGGTCTTCCTGCGAAAGCTGTTCGCCTTCTAAATCAGGTAAAACCTCGTAGATTGTGTTCTGCAGCAATTCAAAGATTCTTTCTTTACTCATTGTCAGTTCCTCCCTGTTTCATCTTTTATGAATATTCCATGTTTTCAATCTATCATTTCGTCTTGTCAACACGTTTGCAAAAATGAACCTAACTTCTGATTCAAAAGCGAGGCCGTCTCTTCCATAAGCCGCATGCCGATACCATCGGCATGGCGGTTTTTCCAGGACTCCAGCTCCGTACCTTTCACCCATTGATTAAAGGCGCCTAATGCCGGGCCGCAATGAATCTGGAAGTCTACCTTGGCATCCGGGTCTCCTTTAATCGCCGAAGCAGAGCTTTGCCTGAAATACCATTTGAATATGAGCGCCATTTTCTGTTTCGGATTCCGTTCGGCTTTTGAAATGTCTTCATGCGAATAATGAGCCTTCACTTTGTCATAAATACTGCTTACACTTGCCTTAAAATACTTCTCTTCTATTTGTCTGAGTGTCTTTTCATCAATTTCTTCAATTGAGCGGTGACGCTGATACAGTTCATGCAGCTTAGAGGCGCGGGTCGGAAAGAACAGCCCTTTCTTTAATACCTGCACCTTGCTGCCTGATTCAAACATATCGCCGGCCGGCGCGTAGGCCGTGTCCTGTACATTCATCTGCTGCAGGAGGTCCTTTACGAGGCCGCTCGTCGCTGCCTCAACGGTGCATTGGTTAATAGATCCGGTCACAATAAAATCAGCGCCGAGCATAAATGCGGCCATGGCAGCCTCGGGCGTTCCGATTCCCCCTGCGGCTCCGACGCGGACGGTTTTGCCGTATCGGTATTTTTTCATCATGTCATCTCGTAAACGGATGATCGCCGGCATGAGACTGTAAGCAACTCCGCCGTCAGTGTGGCCGCCTGAATCAGCCTCTACGCAGATGTCATGCGCAACGGGTATTTCTCTCATCAGACTTGCTTCTTCAGCGGTAATTTTGTTTTCGGCTGCAAGTTTCTGCAGAATGTGATCAGGCGCCGGGCTGAGAAACGCTTCCGCTACTTCCGGACGGGACAGCTTGGCGATAATCCGCTGACGCGCTATTATTTGTCCGCCGGCACCGCGTTTTAACCCCTTAGCGCGAAACCTTACTAAAGCGGGAGTAACCGTTAAAAACGCTGATGCTTCCAAGTTCTGAATCCCATGCTTCAGTAAAAGATCAATCATTTTTTCTTCTGAATCTGTATGCTTCATGTTATGTACAACATTTATGCCGAAGGAACCGCCGTCACGAAGCTCATGCTGAATTGACAAAATGGCGTCCTCAACGTGCGCGATGTTCAAACCGCCCGTTCCGAAAAAGCCCATCATTCCTTTTTCGGCCAGTTTGACGACCATTTCCTTCGAAGAAATTCCGCGGTACATGCCGCCGGCCAAGTAGGCGTATTTCAATTGATAATCGCGCTTAAACTCTTCATTTCCTAAAGACGCCGCCGTAATTGAGCTTTTTCCAGCCTCAGCCGGGACTTTGATTTCATCTGTTATCGGCTCCGCTTCAGCCGTAATTCTTTGTATCAGCCCCGTCAGCACTTTTCCGGGACCGATTTCCTCAAAGCTCATGTTCTTTCTTCCCATTAAGAAACGGATGCTGTCTGTCCAGTTCACCGATCCCGTTATTTGTCCGGTGAGTGTCTCTTTCAGCTCTCTCTGCTCATAGGGTCTTGCCGTCACATTTGAAATGACCGGGATGGACAGCGGCTTAAAATGGAAAGATTCAATAAACCGTGAAAACTCTTCCTTCGCTTCCAGCATGTATCTGGAATGAAAGGCGCCGCTGACATTTAAGCGGTGAACCATTTTTACGCCGTTTACGGCTTCAAAAACGGATGCTGCTTTTTCAATATCTTCTTTATATCCGGAAATGACAATTTGCTGCGGTGTGTTCATGTTGGCGATATCAATCATATCCAAGTGATTTTCTCTTAAAACATCCGTCACCTGCTCATGAGTCAGGCCGATCACCGCTGCCATGCCGCCTCCTTTTGCGCGGCTCATCAGTTCGCCCCTTTTTTTGACCAGCTGTAAGCCTTCTTCAAAATCAAAGGCGCCCGAAGCGTATAACGCGTTATATTCGCCCAAACTGTGTCCGGCGGTAAAATCCGGTTTCAAGCCGGTTTCTTCTGTTTTTTTCAAATAACTGAGGGCATTGACGACATAGAGCGCCGGCTGAGTGAATTGAGTCTGATTGAGACGTTCTCCGTCCCGGCACAGCTCCTGAATGGAATATCCGAGAATGTGATCGGCCTTTGCGGTTAATTCAGGATAGCGGCCGAACAGGTCCTCCCCCATCCCTATTCTTTGCGAGCCTTGGCCTGGAAAAACAAAGCTGATCATCTTACAGTCTCCTTCCGCGCGGTGATAAAATGCTGTCTTCGATTTGCTGCAAATGTGTTTGTTCTTTATGAAACGGCGTCATAATGGCACGGATGCGTTCAGCCGATCCTGCGGGAAGAATCTGTTTGGCAAATGCGGCCAATGTTCCGGAAGGCCCGGCATCGATATAGAATCCTTTTTGGCGGCTGTCTGCGAATTGAAGCGCTTCGCGGAATCGAATCGGCTTTCTTACGATATCCCAGAAAAAGTCCGCTTGTATATCGGTCTCAGCCTCTCCGGTCGCACTGGAGATGTACGGTATAAACGGAGTCCGGATTGATTTCTGAGCTAAAAAGCGCTTGTACGGCTGTTCCGCCTGATCAACCAGCGCTGAGTGAAACCCGTAAGATACCGGCAATAGCTGATGAGGAATCTGCTTTTCTCTCAGATCGTCCATGATCTTTTTGATATGTTCCCGCTCCCCCGAGATGACAAAGTGAGAATGATAGTTTACAGATGCCAATTCACTATGTTCGCCGAGCAGCGGATCATCTTGATATAAAGCCGGATCACCCAGTATCGCAAGCATGCTGCCGTTACGGCAAGTTTCCGTAACGATTCGGGCCTGTTCCAGCACGCAATCTAAAGCATCCTCGGCGCTCAGCACGCCCGACACAGCGGCCGCTGCATACTCTCCGAGGCTTGCTCCGATCACATAATCGGGACGTATGCCTCTTTGCTCCAAAGCATATGCAAGTGCGTACTCAGCCATAAAAATGGCAGGATGGCTGAAAAGAAGGCGGTCAAATGGATCAGACAGACGATTGCCTGTATGATACATCTCTTTAAGGACAGAGTAACCGAAACGGCTGACTGCAAAATCGTCCAAGTCAAGCATTTTCTGCCGAAAAGCGGCGTTATGTGCAAACAGCTCTTTCCCCATTTGATAGTATTGGGAACCCTGTCCAGAAAACATGAAAACAATTGGCTGGTTCATTTGTTCTCCTTTTTGCTCTTTATTTTTTCAAAATATTGATTTGTGAGTTTTTCGTGATGTCGTGTGCAGGTGAAGTGGTCGTGATGCTGTATGGCTGGCACTATTGTGTGAGATAAGAATTTTGACTTGCGTTCCGCTACATGGCGGGTGAAGCTTCAGTTTCTTTTTTGATGCGGTGAATAAGTCCTGTCAGCACATGGCCCGGGCCGACTTCTTCAAATTCCATCCGCCCTTTGTCCAGCAGATAGCGGATGCTGTCGTTCCATCGCACTGAATGGTCGATCTGATCGGCCAGAACGGAGTGGATTCCGTCTTGCTCATAAGGTCTGGCATGCACATTAGAAATGACAGGAATTGATATAGCAGAAAAATGAAATGACTGTAAAAATTTTTCGAACTCTTGTTTTGCTTCACTCATATACCTCGAGTGAAAAGCGCCGCTTACGTTTAACGGATGAAACATCGTAACGTCTTTTAATCCTTCGAATACGGTTTTGGCTCTTTCAATGTCTTCTTTGCGTCCGGATATGACAACTTGGTGAGGAGAATTCATATTGGCAATATCAATCGTATGTAATCCGTGCGTTTGAAGGGCGTCTGACACTTGAGCTGCAGTTAACCCCATAACAGCGGCCATTTTTCCGTCAGTGGCCATACTCATTAATTCGCCTCTTTTACGGACAAGCTGCAGGCCGGTAATAAAATCAAACGCACCTGCTGCAAACAGCGCATTATATTCTCCCAAACTGTGGCCGGCCACATAATCCGGCTTTATGTCATTGTCTTGGATTTTTTTCAAATAGCTTAACGCGTTTACAACATATAAAGCAGGCTGGGTGAACTGCGTCTTGTGAAGGTTGGAATACGGATTCTCAAGACAAAGCCGTTTCATGGAATATCCGAGTGTTTCATCAGCCTGCTCCGTTAAGTCTTTAAATTCATCAAACAATGAGCTCCCCATTCCCTGCTTTTGAGAACCTTGTCCGGGGAATAAGTATGTGATCATTTTCTCAGCCATCCTTTCTCGGATTCAGATAAGAAGCATGTTCAAGTTGATAGTAACTTCACAAAAATACCATGTCAAGTTAATTTATCCTATGCGAACTCCTGAATAATGCCTATTTTTCCCTGTCGAAAGGCGGGCTCAGGGCTTTCGGAACAGGCGTAAGCAGAATGTCCCATCCGGCCTGCCCGGCGTTCTCTTCCGCAAACTCCCGTTACTCAGCCATTCATCACCAGAAATCTAGTAATAACTACCATTCCATTTCAGAACTTCTTTGCCTCAAAAGAAAAGCTAGTTAGAAAGAACTAAATCACACATTACTTAAAATGAAACAGCCCTTTTTGATTTTTTCTGTTGCGGAAATTCACAAAATGTTCTTTTTTTTCAATCTGAAAGTAAATATTGTTTTTCAAAAGACTCTCCATTTTTTGACCCGGCTTCTCCCCGAAGGAGTGCCCCGGATACACACGCACATGCGGCGGAATGGAGGCTTTGATCCTCTGTATACTGTGAAACATATCTTCAGCTGAGCTGCCCCTGTCCTCACATATACCGCACCCTTCTGTAAACACGGTGTCACCGGTAAAAAGATGATCAGATAGCAAATAGCACATTCCCCCGGCCGTATGTCCCGGGGTCAGTATACTTCTGATGATAAACCCTCCGGCCGCAAAGGTTTGGCCGTCTTCAAGCGCTATTAAGTTTCTGCACCGGAATTGATAGAAATCGATTTCCGCCGACGACATGTATATATCAGAATGATAGATTTGCTGAAGCGGCTCCGCCAAGTTTACATGGTCATAATGCGAATGTGTTAATAAAATAGCTGATAAATCAACATCCAATTCATGCAGTTTATCGGTTATTTTATCGATTTCCCAGGACGGGTCCACCGCTATCGCAGATTTTTTTGAGCGGTCTGCGATAATATAACAATAGTTGGACCACATCTGGTGATAAGTTTTGATTTGATGCACTTCATATGTATGATCCATTGTCACCATTCCCATTTAAAAGATCCGGGCAGACTGCTGCCGCCGCCCAGCCGACTGTAACCACTTTACCAGATGACACCACGTTTTTCCATGGATTTTCCGGTAAAGATAAAAAAACTTTCTGCTCCCGCCAAAAGCACCAGTCTGGACTTTTTTTACAAATTGCTATGCTGATATATAAGGAAATCAGGATGTTCATTTAGATGAATTCTTTAGGGAATTTTATTCAGAAAATCAAGAATGGATATGAGTTTCGGATAAAAAGAAAACAAATTGAGCTTTTGTTTTGAAAAGCAATTGCCGAAGCGGCCGAAGGGGATGATCAGTTTTTAGAAATGACCCGCAATCAAGATTATTATCTCAATCCTTTTCTTCAAGATAATACCGAATTGCAACGTTATGTTGACATTAACATAATTAGATTTAGAAAAGTACAGCGTAATTTACACTCATTTCTTTTGCGAGAAAACCGTTCAAAAACCAGTCTAGCTGCAACAATTCACGAAAGCGTCGCGCATGAAAAAAGACGTCAGTTGAAGACGATTAATATTTGATCTGCTACCCAATGATTTAAGCATATTTTGATCAAATTGAACAAACAGGCGCAACATCAACTGATAAAACAATTGCCCCAATAATTGATCATAAAATATCCAGATTACCAAAAGGAGGTTTTATAAAAATTAAAATTCTTAGGGACTTCCCTTAAGGCAGGGATCAACATACTTTTAGAACAGCTAGTCTAGTTGCTATATTTTCGCCTAAACTTTTACTTAATGATTTTATATTAATTTTGATTTACACAGTAAAAAGATAAACCTCATTTATCTTCTTCAATTGTCCAATAAATCTTTAATCAGAATTAACAAAAACATCTGATCTCCTTGTCAAATAATCGAATATTATACGTTTATAAGAATGAGATAGATCCATACTTTTATATATAATTCTATTATTTACACTTATAATATTTTCCATTTAGGTACGATATACCTATTTACCTAAAAAATCCATATTGCTAGAATAGCAACTAAGGAAGGAGGAGTAATTAACTGTGTTCAATCCAAAAACAGAGAATAAACCGAAAATCAACATTTTAAGCTCTGTTTAATATTGGAGGCTCATACTATTTCAAAAAGCATTTTACTTACAGGGTCTTTAGTCTTTTCTCTCTATATGTTGTCAAACAATCGGGCTACAGATTCTAAATAAACAGCTATGAATTATGCATCACTTTTCAGGAGATAAAACAAATTTTCTTACAAATTAAAGTGTTTCTCAATCTATAAAAGTTGTAATTAGGTATGTATTAAATCATAAAACAAAGTTTTTGGCAGGAAACAGAATTAGAATTGAACTTGAAGCCAGGTTTACTAAGATTGAACCTGCCTTTAGAGATTTGATTGGTTCTCCGGTAAATTATCAAATCCAAACATTATCGATAAAACATTACTCATTTTACAATATTGGTTATCTTGGGTTTCCAGAGAAGATCAAAAAACAATAATATAGATTAAACGGAGGATTAACAATGAAAAAGTCTGTAACTAAAGGTCTTATTATGTCCACTGTCGCAAGTGTATCTATTTTTTCATTAGTTCCACTAGCAGGAGCTGTTTCAGCAGAAAAAGAAGTCCAAACTAATCAAACAATACAAAGCCAATACCAAAACGAAGCAGTCTTACATAAAACTGCACAATTACCGAAAGATAACGTTAGTCTTGACGAAATAGCTAAACACTTTGAATTAACCAAAAGTGAAACAAATCAACTTAAAGAAGCTGTTAAAACTGTTAAAGAAAAACAAGGGTCGGAGTTTACTGCTCAAGGTAAATTGTCCTGGGCTGTAAAAGCACTCAGAGCAGCTTGGGATGCAATACCTACTAAGGTTAAAGCTGCTATGGGCGGAATCGGCGGTTTTGAAATAATTCTTAATACCATCGACAATTTTACTGGTGCGGTTGAAGATGCGTGCTATGCGGGTGCTTTAAAAGTAACTGGGAACCCAACAGCCGCTTGGTGGATTACTAAAACTCTTATGCTTTTCCTTTAAACGGGACTATTGTTGGTGTTTAACAAATTTATCCTGTGTTAAGCTTTAAAGTGATTATTTCTAAAGTGTTAAGACAGGAGGTAACTATGGAAGATAAAAGTAACGCTGAACCGAGCCCAAAAGCTATAAAAATTCTAACTTACATTATTCCTATAGTTTTAATAGGGCTTATCCTTGTTCTTAAGAATATTAATACCGCAGCAGCAGAAATTTCATTTTATATCGTTGCTATCGGTGTGGTTCTCTTAGTGGTTTTCAGTTTGATCAAAAATAGAAAAAACCGCAGGAAGAACTAAATGTAAGGGGGGCTAATTACTAGTCCCCCTTGACTAACTTGCGGATAGTATAACCTGCCAAATTCGAATTTTATTTAAATTCCCCCTCCATCTCCTCCCTGTGAATTTGGAAAAGCAGGTACCCATCTATATAACTCAGGGTAGTCATCTGGTTCTTCACAGATAACTTTAAGATTTTAAGGAATCGTTTTCTCCATTATTTCACTATTAATGCAGTGACATATAGACGGTTACACCAAACACAAGATGCTGCGCTGTCACCCCAAATACTATCCATAAACAATTTTTATATGAAAGAAAAGCAGCTGGATGTTAAACAAATTATTTTCATGATTTACGGCATACAGATGCAACAATTATACCAGAAATTAAAAAACTCAAAAGTTATCTCTGACAGGCTGGGTCATTCAAACTAGTAAGGCTGCTTGTGGGCAAATAACGGTTTAGTCTCACATAAATCATTGTTCTTGCATCACACGCTTAAACATCTTCTCCATCTCATACGTACTGTTATTTTAGTTTTTTGACAATAAACCATGATTACTCAAAACATTGATATTTCAGAGCTTCTAATAGTTTTCTGGGTAAATATTTTTATTAAATTAGCATGGTTAGACATAAAGAGAGCAGCCTCCTTTTTTGATGATAATAAATATGATGATGAGTGGACCGAGAATGGTTACAAAATTAAATTTAAGCGAACCCCTATTATAAATATAGCGGATGTTTATATCTAAGAAATAGTCTTAACTTTTTAATTTAAGGGAATGAAAGATATGCTGACTCTGAAAGGAAATATACCGTATTATACTTAACATGAGCTACCGATGTAAAAGGCCAGTTAAAGAGAAAAACAGGAAAAAGCGAAATAGATTTACGTGCAGTTGTAAAAAGTCTCATGCGACAAGGAGAGGTTCCGTAAGACAAAATACAAAATTGCATCATCTAAAAAAGCCCAAACTCTAAAAAGTTGGGCTTTTAATTTAAGCGGGGAGAAAGCGATTTGTAGCCTTAAAATAAAGTTTGATTAAATGAACTTAATAAACCTTGATAAAAGTACAAATAGAAAAAACGTGTTTTGAAAAAAAGATTGATCAAAACACGTTTTTTCTATATTCATTTCAATCATCGTTTTATAAAAAAGTTTGATCATTTTATGTCTAGAATCTTCAACAAACGCGCAGTCTGAGGAATAGTACCTTATAATAAAAACTGCTGAGTGCTACCTAGACTGAATACTCCACCCATGTGTTTTAAGCTTTTTTATATAATCTTCAACACTAATTTTTTCAACTTCAATTGCTAACGGCGTCAGTGAAACAAGGCACTCATTTGAAGTATAATTTATTGTAACTTTTACCACCTCGTATCCATTATGGAAACCTGAATCAAATCCAGGATCGTCAATTATATCTCCTACTTGAGGGCGAAAGTCAGATTCAAATGTTTTCACTAATGTTTGAGTATTTTCCTCTGTAGGTTCTTGATTAATTGATGAGACAAATAATATTAAATTTATATTCAAAGCATTTCCCCCCCCTTTCTATGCTGTTTAAATAATCTTTAGTTTAATTCTATTGTTATTGATGATAACAAATTTTAACTTGCATCACAAATTAATTGTGCCATTAAATGGACCGTTTGTTGAATTCTAAAAATCTGTATTGTTAATGTGATTCTATCAAACTTTTTTATAAATTATCGGACTTTGTTTTACATAATCATCTTTATTTTAAAGCTACACGATTAAGTTTTTTAGTCCTCCCCTGTTTTTCTTTTATTTGATTTTACTACTATCCCCGTAATTTGCACAAATGGAAAAACCGCAATATGATTGCGGTCTGCTGTGAATCTGTATTTGAAGTTATTCAGTCCGCTCATCAGCTTGCGGCTTTAGTAAGATGGTTAAGACAATTCCTGATAATATCAAAACATTTCTATAAAAAAAGATTCGGATTATAGAATGCTTAAAGACAATTACCTGGACAAGGAACAAGTATCTGTCTTTATGGAGGCAGCAAAATCTTCTAAATATCATCATTACATGATCGCTTTAACTCTTTTAAGGACCGGCTTAAGAAAAGGTGAACTCATTGCTTTATATTGGTCCGATATTGACTTTAATAACAAAACTTTAAGGATTGCTAAATCTAAGAACGAGTTTGGAATCATAGCACCTAAAACCCGTAAAAGTGTTAGAACTATAAGCATCGATGACACTTTAATTAAAGAGATGAAAAAGTTTAAGGAATGGCAAGAAAAAAATAAAATAAAACACGGTGATAATTATAACCAGTCTCCCTTTTTTATTACCAACCATAAGGGAGATGACCTTGGACCGTTTGGAATTGATAAAGTCATAGATTCCTTGCTAAAGAAAACTGATCTGCACCACATTACTCCACATGGTTTGAGACACACACACGCCATTATGCTGCTAGAAAGTGGTGCAGATATCAAATTTGCAAGTGAGAGACTCGGTCATACGGATGTGAAAATGACAGCTGATGTCTATATCCATATCTTGCAGAATCACAATCAAAAAAGCATTAATCAGTTTGATGAATACCTAAACAGCTAAAATCAGTGGGCAAAATGTGGGCACGAGAGATAAATCCCTCACAGAATCCTTCTACATCACACGCTTAAACATCTTCTCCATCTCATACGTGCTGTGATGAATTATGATCGGCCGGCCGTGCGGGCATGTGAACGGGTCTGTCGTTCGGCGCAGATCGTCCAAGAGCGCTTTGATTTCGTCGTTTCGCAAATGGCGGTTCGCTTTGATTGAGCCTTTGCAGCTCATCATAATGGCCGCTTCCTCCCGCAGTTTTTTAATATCGATCTGTTTGGCGTCAAGCACCTGCTGAATGATTTCTTCAATCAGTTCAGCTTCTTCCCCTTTTGGAAACCAGGCCGGATGGCAGCGGACGATGTAGCTGTTCGTGCCGAATGCTTCTAAAAATACTCCGACGCTTTCAAGCTCATGCTGATGCTGGTCAATGATCAGCGCTTCATTTGCCGCATAATGAAAGGTGAGCGGCACGATCATATCCTGCACTTCAGGCTCGACCTGCCCGACTTTCTCCCGGAAATATTCGTATTTAATCCGTTCTTGTGCAGCATGCTGGTCAATGATATACAAGCCGTTTTCGTTTTGGGCTAAAATATATGTCCCGTGCATTTGGCCGATCGGATACATCACCGGAACTCTTTCTTCCCGTATTTCTTCAGCGACAGCTTCCGGTTCCGGAGTATCGGAAACAGGCGCTTCCGGTTCCGGCATGCCGATCTCCGGCGGCACATCGTGATCCGCTTCATTCGGGAGGATCTCTTCTTCTATTATTACCGGCTCAGGCTCTTTTACGACCGAACTCAGCTTCATTGGTGAGTAAGACGGCTCCGGCGTTTTTTCAGGAAGTTTCCGCTCAGGCGCGCTTTCCTCGAATGTCATAAATTGCTGTTCGTTTTTGGCCGGTGCCGGCGCGGATTTTTTCGGGAGCTGGGCGCTCGGAATAAGCCGCTGCTTTTGAAACACTTCCTTTATCCCGTCACGGATCAGCTCATGCAGCTCCGTCTCTTTGCTGAGGCGGACTTCAAGCTTCGACGGATGGACATTGACATCGACCAAAATCGGGTCCATCGTAATTTCGATAAACATAATCGGATGGCGGCCGATCGGCAGAAGTGTGTGATAGCCCTCATGCACTGCTTTTACAAGCGGGAAATTCTTAATGTATCTTCCGTTAATGACAGATGACATGTAGTTTCTGGATGCACGCGTGATTTCCGGAAGCGCAATGTAGCCCTTGACTTCAAAATCAAGCGAGCTGACATGGAGCGGTATCATTTTTTTCGCAACCGCCGTCCCGTAAATTGCGGCCAGCACATGGCGCACATCCCCGTTACCGTTTGTCTGCAGCAGATTTTTCCCCTGATGGCGGAGACGGATCGATACTTCCGGATGCGCAAGAGCGATCCGGTTGACAACATCCGTAATATTGCCGAGCTCCGTATGCACGGTTTTCATATATTTCAATCTGGCGGGTGTATTGAAAAACAGGTTGGTAACGATAATCTCCGTTCCTTTTCTGCTGGAGGATTTCTGCTCAGAAATGATATTCCCGCCCTGAAGAATGAGATGGGTTCCCGCTCCCTCGCCGATACTCGTTTTTATTTCCAGATGAGAAACAGACGCGATACTTGGCAAAGCTTCTCCGCGGAAACCGAGTGTTCTCACCCGGAACAGGTCGTTTTCATCTTTGATTTTACTGGTCGCGTGGCGGCGGAAAGCCCGCTTGCAATCATCGGTTTCCATCCCTTCGCCGTTATCGAGCACCCGAATCGACGAAAGCCCCGCTTCCTCTATGTCGATTTCAATGACTGTGCTGTTTGCGTCGATGGCGTTTTCCACCAATTCTTTAACGACTGAGGCAGGCCGTTCGACCACCTCGCCGGCCGCTATTTTATTCGAGAGTTCATCTGAGAGCTGGATGACTTTTGCCAAGTCCGTCACCTCTTTCTATTTTAATTTTTTTTGCAGCTTGTACATTTCATTCATCGCCTCAAGCGGCGTCATATCGAGAATATTGATTGACTTAAAAGCTTCAAGCACTTGTTTTTCTTTATTAGAAACTGCCGGTGCCTTCTGTTCTTTTTCACCGTCAGCAAAAAAGGACAGCTGTGCCGGTTCTTCTCTGACGGCGGACTTTTTCTCAGATACCGCCGGAAGCTCCGGTTTATCTCCCGTCTGCTCAAGCTGTTTCAAAATCTCCTGCGCGCGGCTGATCAGATCGTCCGGGAGCTCGGCAAGCTGGGCGACATGAATGCCGTAACTTTTATCTGCGGCTCCTTCTTTGATTTGATGGAGAAACACGACCGTTCCGTTATATTCCTCTGCGCGCACATGAACGTTTTTCAGCTGAGGAAGCTTATCTTCAAGCACCGTCAGCTCATGATAATGCGTGCTGAACAGTGTTTTAGCGCCGATATGATCATGGACATATTCAATAATCGCCTGTGCCAGCGCCATTCCGTCGTACGTTGATGTCCCGCGGCCGATTTCATCAAACAGGATCAGGCTGTCTTTTGTGGCGTTCACAATCGCGTTTTTCGCTTCCAGCATTTCCACCATAAAGGTGCTTTGTCCGGAAATCAAATCATCCGCTGCCCCGATTCTCGTGAAGATTTGATCAAAAATCGGCAGAACCGCTTCTTTCGCGGGCACAAAACAGCCGATCTGGGCCATGATCGATAGAAGTGCGATCTGTCTCATGTACGTGCTTTTACCTGACATATTCGGACCCGTAATCAGGAGCATTTCCCGCGAATCGCCCATCAGGCAGTTGTTCGGGACGTATTCTTGACTGTCCATCACCTTTTCAACGACGGGGTGTCTCCCTTCAATGACTTTTACTTCATTATCAGAAAAGACGGGCTTTGTGTAATGCCTGTTTTCACTGATCGTAGCAAAGCATTGCAGTGCGTCCAGCTCACTCATTTGTTTGGCAAGACGCTGCAAGCGCGGAATAAATTGTTTCACCTTTTCACGCAGTCCGGCAAAAAGCTCATATTCCAGCTCGCAGATGTTGTTTTCCGCTTCTAAAATAAGCGCTTCTTTTTCCTTCAATTCCGGCGTAATGTACCGTTCGGCGTTTGTGAGGGTCTGCTTCCGCTCATACCGTCCGTCTTCAAGCAGATGAAGGTTTGCTTTTGTGACTTCAATATAATAGCCGAACACTTTATTGAAACCGACCTTTAATGAACGGATGCCCGTATAAGCGCGTTCCTGCTGCTCCAGTCTGGCAATCCAGTCTTTACCGTTTTTGCTGGCGTCACGGTACTCATCGAGCTTCTGATGATAGCCGTCTTTAATTAAATTGCCTTCTTTTAACGATAACGGCGGGTTTTCATGAAGGGCATCTTCTAACAGGTCAAGCAAATCTCCGCACGGATCAATCAAGCCGGCGCGTTCTTTTGCTTTTTTATGGTTAAGAGACCCTACAAGCTCTTTGATGCTCGGCACTTGTTTTAAAGATTCTTTCAGCTGGATTAAATCCCTTGCGTTGACGTTTCCGAATGCGACCCGGCCCGCCAGACGTTCTAAATCGTATACTTCTTTCAGGCGCTCTCGCAGATCTTCACGCTCAAACAGATGATTGATCAGCGTCTCGACCATTTCCTGGCGTTCTTCGATTTGGGATGCCCTGATCAGCGGGCGGTCAATCCATTGTTTGAGAAGCCGGCCGCCCATCGCTGTTTTCGTCTCGTCTAAAAGCCAAAGCAATGACCCTTTTTTGCTTTTCGAACGGATCGTTTCCGTCAGCTCAAGATTCCGTTTTGAATACAGGTCAATTTTCATCGCTTCTTCCAATTCATATACTTGAACCGGCTGCAGGTGATCCAGGCTCCGTTTTTGCGTTTTCTGCAAATACGTATATAAACGCATAAACGTCTCTGTCAGCTCTTCGCCCGGCAAGTGCTTTGCGATTTCAATGCGTTCTGTTATTTCCCCGTCTTCGATGGAAATCGTGGCGCCGCACCGTTCTTTCAGCTGAGCAGCTGTATGTTCGTTAAACTTGCTCGATACGACAATTTCCTTTGCGCCGACTGAGTAAATTTCTGACATGACATCTTCAATCCGCTCAATAAATACGGCCAGGTTTTCTCCGGTCGTTAAGTCCGATAAAGCGAGACCGTATCCGTCACGAAATTCGGAAACGGAAGCGATAAAGTTGTTTTCCGACTCGTGGATGCCTTTTCCATCCATCACGGTTCCCGGTGTGATCAGCTGGACGACTTCTCTTTTTACAACGCCTTTAGCCGCCTTCGGATCTTCCGTCTGTTCACAGATCGCCACTTTATAGCCCTTTTTAATCAGCTGTTCAATATAAGCCGCCGCGGAATGATAAGGCACGCCGCACATCGGAATTTTATCAGCCGAACCTCCGTCTCTGCTTGTCAGTGTAATTTCAAGCTCTTGTGACGCTTTTTTTGCATCTTCAAAAAACATTTCATAAAAGTCACCAAGCCGAAAAAATAAAAAGGCATCTTGGTGCTCTGCCTTTATCTTCAAGTATTGCTGTATCATAGGCGTGTAACTAGCCATCATTTAATCCCTCACTATGTATCTTCTCTTATCCGAATCCCATTATAACATAAACAAAAGAGTGATATCTTTATATATAAAAAAGAGACTTGGGGTGTTAAACTCCCCTAGCCTCAACTTATTCTTCAGGATCTCCGACTAAAAATTCAGGGTTAATGTCCTCTAATTCTTCATCAAGATCGTCTTCCCAATCATCATCATCGTCTTCTTCCCAGTCAGGATTGACTTCGACGACGACTTTCGTTTCACCGACCACTTCTGCTAAAAATTCTCTCTCTGCCTGAACCACGATTTTATTTCCGTTAGGAGAAATGGTGACTTCAAGACAATTCGGCTGCTGCAGCACTTTGGCAATGACTTCGTGTTCGTCATCTAAGTAATTTGTGTCTCTGTATCTGAGTTTAATCACATCGACATACTTTACTCTCTCGGTTACAACTTCCGTTTTTGTATTATCGGCGTAAGAGTACCAGACGTTTATATCATAATACCCTTCAATTTCTACAGTCTTCCCGATCTTTTCGGCATCGTACTTGTGGTTGATAATCCAGCCGCCCAATATACTTGACGGTTTTTCTCCAGGTGAGATCGTGTTGGTGCATTGGGTGAATTTTCTTCCTTTCGCAACTACCGCTTTCGTAATAATTTCCCTGTATTCAGACATTCCGGCAGGCCTCCTTGTTCTTCTTCGTGTTATCTTATGCTGGGCATTTGTCTCATGTGCATTTTTATAATAAAAATATAAAAATACAAAGTTTCTGTTTCATTGTATGCAGCCCTGCCCAGAAACTTTACTTTTAAGTATGATAAAACTTTCCAGTAAAATGGGACAAAACGGTGAGTCAATGAAAATTTAGTACATATTACAATTAGTTCTCAAACAGCAAAAAAACACGGGCCGATGAAGGCCCTGTGTTTAAATAGAACAGCTGTTATTCGAATGTTTTACTTTTGAACCGGTTTCTCCCGTCAGCAGGTTGCCTCCGGTAGATGTAATGATTTCGTTTGTCACCTGATTTGAGATCGTATGTGCGACAAGCTGAAGAAGGTCATTGACCTCAATCTGGGAATCTCTGAATTCCTGAATGATCGGAATCCCTTCAAGTTCTTCCTGCAGGGCGTCAATTTTACTTTCCACTTGTTTCAGCGCTTCAAGCTTTTCGTAGTGCTTCAGGTTAACGGCTTGCTTTTGCAGGGTTTTAATCTGATTAATAATCGCAGAGACTTTTTCATTTTCGTTAATCTGCGCCTCGGCGCGTTTGAAAAAATCAACTTCTTCTGTTTCAGAAATCATTTTCGCAAGGTTCCTAGCCTGCTGTACAATGTCTTTCTTAGAGTAAAGCGTCATTATTATTTCACCTCGATTGCTTCTCCTGCCATCACACCGTCAAGCGACCATGTTTTCGCCTGTTCGATTTTGACGCGTACAATCTTGCCGATGGCGTCTTTCGGCCCTTTGAAGTTGACGAGCTTGCTTTTTTCCGTATAGCCGGCAAGAATGTCAGGGTTATTTTTGCTTTCTCCCTCAACTAATACTTCGACAGTCCTGCCTTCATATTCCTTCATTTTTTTGGCTGAAATTTCTTTCACCAAATCATTGAGGCGCTGAAGACGTTCTTTCTTGACCCTCATCGGAACATTGTCTTTCATCTTCGCTGCCGGCGTGCCTTCACGAGGAGAGTAAATAAACGTATATGCGCTGTCAAATTCCACTTCGCGATATAACGAAAGCGTTTCTTCAAATTGTTCATCGGTTTCATTCGGAAAACCGACAATAATATCGGTCGTCAGTGAAGCGTTCGGCATCGCCGCTTTAATTTTTCCGACAAGCTCCAGATAGCGTTCTCTGTCATATTTGCGCGCCATCATTTTTAACATCGCTGAGCTTCCTGATTGAACCGGAAGATGGATATGGTCAAGAAGGTTGCCGCCTTTGGCGAGCACTTCGATCAGATGATCATCAAAGTCACGCGGATGACTCGTCGTGAATCGGATTCTCGGAATATCAATTTTACGCAGTTCGTCCATTAAATCACCGAGACCGTACGTCATATCCTCAAAATCTTTTCCGTACGCATTCACGTTTTGACCGAGCAGTGTGATTTCTTTATAGCCTTCGCTTGCAAGTCTTCTGACTTCCTGGATAATTTCCTCAGGACGGCGGCTTCTCTCTTTTCCGCGGGTATACGGTACGATGCAGTATGTGCAGAACTTGTCACAGCCGTACATAATGTTGACCCAGCCTTTAATTTTCCCGTTGCGGACTTTCGGAAGGTTTTCAATGACATCCCCTTCCTTCGACCACACTTCAATGACCATCTCTTTTGATAAATATGCCTCTGATAACAGTTCCGGCAGACGGTGAATGTTGTGCGTGCCGAAAATCATATCGACAAACGGGTGCTTCTTAAGGATGCGGTTTACGACTGATTCTTCCTGTGACATGCAGCCGCAGACGCCCAGAATCAGGTCCGGGTTATTTTTTTTGAGCGCCTTTAAATGGCCGAGCTCTCCGAACACTTTGTTTTCAGCATTTTCCCGGATAGCGCAAGTGTTTAATAAAATAACGTTCGCGTCATCAACCGAATTTGTCGCTTCATAACCGAGCGCCATAAAAATACCCGCCATGACTTCCGTATCATGCTCGTTCATTTGGCATCCGTACGTGCGGATATAAAATTTCCTGCCTTCACCGAGGCCTTTAAATTCTTCTGAGATTTTAAAATCGTTATGATATTGAACGGATTCTTTGCCCCGTTTTTTCGCATCTTTTAAAGAAGGCGGAATATATACGGCTTCAAAATACTTGCTGTAATCCTTTTCGGATGTTTTGTCCGCCGGATTCACTTGTCCGCTTTCCTGCTTTTGCTTTTCATTCATGTTCGAATGTCTCCTTTCAACCGAAACTTCCACCCTCAAGTATACTGGTTAAAAGCGTTTGGCACAACCGCCAGCCTATTATTGTACACCTTATTGAGAATAAGAATCAATAAGAAATAAAAAAGAGGGAATCATTTCCCCCTTACACAAGCTGAAGCTCTTTTGCGGCTGAACGGATTACTTCCAGCGCCCGGTCAAGCTCCTCTTTTGTATGCTCCGCCGTAATAATGGTGCGGATTCTCGCTTTTCCTTGGGCGACCGTCGGATACACGATGCTTTGTGCAAAGACGCCGCGGGTCAATAAAAGGTCTGATAATGCCTGGGCTTTTTCTTCCTCCCCTATTAATATCGGCACGATCGGTGTTTCGCTTTTTGTGAGGGTCAGCCCCATTTGAACCAGTTTGTCTTTGAAATACGCCGTGTTCTCCCATAGCTTTTCCATATGCTCAGGCTCTTCCAGCAGGACGTCAATGGCTTCTATGCATGCGGCCGTTACCGCAGGCGGATGAGAAGTGCTGAATAAGAAAGGACGCCCTTTATGGCGCAGGTAATCGATCAGAACCTGCGACCCTGCGGCGTAACCGCCAAGCACTCCGATGGCTTTGCTTAATGTGCCCACCTGTATGTGGACTCTTCCGTCAAGCCCGAAGTGATTAACCGTTCCCCTACCGTTTTTTCCGAGTACGCCGGAAGCATGCGCGTCGTCGACCATCACAAAGGCATCATACGCCTCTGCAAGTTTGACGATGTCAGGCAAAGGAGCGATGTTGCCGTCCATTGAGAATACGCCGTCGGTGACGATCAGGCGCATGCGGTAATTCATTGATTTTTTCAGCACCCTTTCCAAATCGTCCATATCAACATGGCGGTACACCTTTTTATCTGCTTTCGTCAGCCTGATCCCGTCAATAATGGAAGCATGGTTCAGTTCGTCAGAGATCACGATATCTTCTTTTGTAAGAATGCTTGATAAGACGCCCTGATTCGTTGTGAACCCCGATTGAAAAACAAGTGCCGCTTCTGTTTTTTTAAAGTTTGCCAATTTTTTCTCCAGCTCATTGTGCATGGTGAATGTTCCGGCGATTGTCCGGACGGACCCCGTACCCGCTCCGAATTCTTCCGCGGCGCGTTTGGCCGCTTCGACAAGCCTTGGATGCGACGTCAAACCGAGATAATTGTTCGATGAAAGCTGTATCACGTTTTCCCCTTTGACTTCCACCGACGGACCCTGCTTCGTTTCAATTTGTTTCATTTGCTGCCACGTTTTATTTTCTTTCATTTTATCAAGCTCTGCTTTTAGAAATTCAAATTCTTTCATTATAGAACCCTCCCCTTATGGAATCAAAATGACTTTGCCGCACTGGCCCTTTCTCATCAGGTCAAACCCTTTTTCAAAGTCTTCAAGCGGAAACTGATGCGTGATCACCGGCGTCAGATCAACAAGGCCGAATTCAAGCATGTGCGATACCTGCCGCCATGTTTCAAACATTTTTCTGCCTGTGATGCCTTGGACGGTAAGTCCTTTAAACACCACGTCATTTGTCAGGTCAACCGTCACCGGACGTTCCGGCAGACTCAGCATATGGAACCTTCCCCCGTTGGCCGCCATCTTTAATCCTTGTGCGATAGCTGCCGGGTGGCCTGACATTTCGCAGACAAGGTCGATCCCTTCTCCGCCTGTTAAGGTGTCGATCACCTCAAGCGGATCTTCCTTATCAGCTGAAATGGTGATCGCAGCTCCCAATTTCTTCGCAAGAGCCAGCCTGTAATCATTTTTATCAATCGCCGCAATACGGGATGCACCGGCCGCTTTAGCCACCGCCACCGCCATCAGCCCGATCGGTCCGCAGCCGATAATTGCAGCGGAACCGCCCGCAAGCTGGCTGCTTTCCAGCACTGTATGCACCGCGTTGCCAAGCGGCTCTTGAACAGAAGCGACGGCTGGGTCCATATCAGCGGGATTTTCCCAAACATTTCGAGCCGGCACTTTGACATATTCAGCGAAGGAACCGGCTGTATCTACGCCGAGGATCTTTGTATGGGTGCACACATGATGTTTTCCTGTTAAACAAGGAACACAAGTACCGCAGACGAAGTGGGTTTCAGCCGAAACGTAGTCACCTATTTTGACATTTGTGACGTGCTTGCCCGTTTCCGCTATGATACCGCTGAATTCATGTCCGAATACTTGAGGTGTTTTGATTCGTTTCTGCGCCCATTGATCCCAATTATAAATATGCACATCTGTACCGCATATAGATGCGGCCTGTACTTTAATGAGAACTTCATTCTCATTAATGGAAGGTATGGGAATTTCTTTCAGAGTTGCTCCGAAAGCGTTTTCATTTTTGACGATAGCTTTCATCTTTCCTCCCAACATGTACACTCCTCCTCGAAAAAACACTGTAATAACTGGATTGTAACATGAGATAAAAAGGAGGTAAACACCAGTGTCCACTCCAAGAAAACAACTGCTTCCGTCCGAAAAAATGGGCGGGATTTTTTTTGAATATTATATGAATAAAGCCATTTATCATCTCTTCGTACTATTAATATAATATTGTGAGAAAATATGACAACAATAAAAACAACCCGCTCGCCTTACGCAAGCAGGTTGAGAATGTCATGTTTTTGTTTTTAACGGGGTTCGACGATTAACTTAATCGCCGTTCTTTCTTCTCCGTCAATCTGTATATCTGTAAAAGCCGGAATACAAATCAAATCTACGCCGCTTGGCGCGACAAAGCCTCTGGCAATCGCAACCGCTTTAACAGCCTGGTTTAAGGCACCCGCCCCAATTGCTTGAATTTCGGCGGCTCCGCGTTCCCTCAATACACCGGCAAGCGCGCCTGCTACTGAATTTGGACTTGATTTTGCTGAAACTTTTAAGATTTCCATTTCTGCTCCCCCTTAGTTTTACAATGGATAAGTGAGTGTTCATTAGAACAATCATTATTAGATGTTGCTATCCAAAAAGCCATCCCCACAATGCTTTTCAAAAATAGCGGGCTACCTTCCATTTCTACTATATTCACTAAGAAGTTGCTATATTCCTGCTTTTCCTTTTAATATTTTTATAAAATAAACACATGATCACCTATTCAAAGAACATATGGTCATCATTGATTAATATCCGTTCGATATTTACGGCCTTTTTCGTTTGATCGTCGATGTCAATGAGCACTCCGCTCAGCGTAGTTTTACCTTCCGCCACCGTAAACCGGACGGGAAGATTGGTTTTAAACCGCTTGATGACCGTTTCTCTGTCCATACCGAGAATTCCGTCGTACGGACCCGTCATGCCTACATCAGTAATATATGCCGTTCCTTTCGGCAAAATACGGTTATCTGCCGTTTGCACGTGTGTATGGGTGCCTACCACGGCAGAGGCTCTTCCGTCTGTGTACCAGCCGATCGCAATTTTTTCGCTTGTCGCTTCGGCGTGAAAATCAATAAAAATGTACGGCGTGCGCTTTTTCGCTTCTTCTATTAATTCATCCGCTTTAGCAAACGGATCATCAAGCGGCGGAAGAAACGTCCGCCCCTGTAAATTAATGACGGCAAGCTCTTTTCCGTTCGATTTAATATAAGTAATGCCTTTGCCCGGCGTACCTTCCGGGAAATTCGCCGGCCGGACAAGATGCGGCACATCATCAATAAAGTCGAAGATCTCTCTTTTATCCCACGTATGGTTTCCCATTGTAATGGCATCTGCTCCCGCTTCCATCAGGCTGTGGTAGATCTTTTCTGTCAGTCCTTTTCCATGTGCTGCATTTTCTCCGTTAATAATTGTAAAATGCGGTTTATGTTTCGCTTTCAGTTTCGGGACATATTCTTTTACCATGTCGCGGCCAGGGGAACCGACAACATCTCCGATAAATAAAATTCTCATACATTCCATTCCTTCCTTTTCAGGGACTCAAAAAAATAAAGTGATGCGCTAAGCATCACTTTATTTTGCATACTCTACGGCTCGAGTTTCTCTGATTACGGTCACTTTAATGTGGCCCGGATAATCAAGCTCGTCCTCAATTCGTTTACGGATATCACGTGCCAAACGATGGGCTTCTAAATCATTAATGGAGTCCGGCTTCACCATGATGCGAACTTCACGGCCGGCCTGAATCGCAAATGATTTTTCAACGCCTTCGTAAGACTCGGAGATTTCTTCAAGCTTTTCAAGTCTGCGGATATAGTTTTCGAGCGTTTCACTTCTCGCGCCCGGTCTTGCGGCTGACAGTGCATCAGCGGCAGCGACCAGAACGGCGATAATGGATGTCGGCTCTTCGTCTCCGTGGTGTGACGCAATACTGTTAATGACGACTGGATGCTCTTTATATTTGGTCGCAAGCTCCACTCCGATTTCCACGTGGCTTCCTTCCACTTCATGGTCAATTGCTTTTCCGATGTCATGCAGAAGACCGGCCCGCTTGGCAAGCTTTGCATCTTCTCCAAGCTCGGAAGCCATTAAACCTGCTAAAAACGCAACTTCCATTGAATGTTTCAGTACGTTCTGCCCGTAGCTTGTACGGAATTTCAACCGGCCGAGGATCTTGATCAGATCCGGGTGGAGTCCGTGAACGCCGACTTCAAACGTCGTCTGCTCACCCATTTCCCGGATATAGTCATCTACCTCACGGCGGGATTTTTCAACCATTTCTTCAATGCGCGCCGGGTGAATACGGCCATCCTGAACGAGTTTATCAAGAGCGATTCTTGCCGTCTCCCGTCTGATCGGATCAAATCCGGAAAGAATGACTGCTTCAGGTGTGTCATCAATAATCAGGTCAATACCTGTAAGCGTTTCAAGCGTACGAATGTTACGCCCTTCACGGCCGATGATACGTCCTTTCATCTCATCATTCGGAAGATTGACGACCGATACCGTCGTTTCGGCAACATGATCTGCTGCACAGCGCTGCAAAGCAAGCGACAGAATGTTTTTCGCCTTTTTATCTGCCTCTTCTTTCGCACGGTTTTCGGTTTCTTTTGTCATGATGGCGATGTCATGTGAAAGCTCATTTTCAACCCGGTCAAGAATGATTTGTTTCGCTTCATCCCGTGTCAGGCTCGAAATGCGTTCGAGTTCTGACTGCTGCATACGAATCATCTCATCCACTTTGCTTTCCATCTCTTCAATATGTTGTTGTCGTTCATTCAGAGAATGATCTTTCTTCTCCAACATCGCTTCCCGTTTATCAATTCCTTCATGTTTACGGTCAAGATTTTCTTCTTTTTGAAGTAAACGGTTTTCTTGTTTTTGAAGCTCATTTCGTCTTTCACGAACTTCCTGTTCAGCATCTATTCGAAGTGTATGGATTTCGTCCTTTGCTTCAAGCAGAGCTTCTTTTTTCAGTGCTTCAGCATCACGCTTTGCATCTTCAAGGATTTGCTCGGCAGCACCGCGTGCGCCCGCAATCTTTGCTTCGGCAATGGTTTTACGAACATAGTAGCCAACAACTAAACCGAGCAGAGTCAGCAAAATGGAGATGAGAACCGTCATTGGGGTCATACTTTCACCTCCTCTTGCTATGAACTTGGTTTTTGCTTAAATAAGTGCCGGCATGTACATTGTCTGATTTTCTCAACATACAGAACCTTCACAGGGAATGAGTCTCTCATGCCCTTGTCAAGTTTAAATGGTTTAACAATCATGTTAAAAAAACAAATGTTACAACTTCATTGTAATTGTGTCGGAAATACTTGTCAAGCTTGCCAGCTTAACGATTCGCCTTCAGCTTGGATCTTCGCCCATGTATATATCATACCATACCTTCATCCGCTTTTCGTGAATGACGGCTCTGTCAGTCCGGCTGGTTAAGCAGTTGGTAAATTCTATTGTTTACCTGTCCTAATTTGGCGTTATTCTGAATGTTTGACAGTAATATGACATATTTGCTTGCCGAATGGCTGAAGCTGTTCAAAATGTTGTAACCGGGCATAACACCGTGATTGGAATAGCTTCCCGGATCAATGTAAAACCCCATGCCGTAAGCGGCACTGCTTCCTGCTGTAAACATTTTTGTGAAGCTTTCTTTTGAAAGGAGCGTACCATTTACGATCGCTTTATCAAATTTATAGAGATCTTCAGCGCTCATATACATGTCGCCCGCCCCGTACAGCTGCGATAAGTCCAGAAGGTGCGGCGTTACAAGACTGCCGCTCTCATCGACTTTGTAGCCGACGGCAGGATATTTGGCTTTGACAAATGTTTTGTAAAATCCGGCATGCTTCATTCCGGCCGGTTTGAACACGTGTTCTTTTATATATTGTTCATAAGACTCCCCGCTGACTTGAGATACGATATAAGCAAGCACTGAATAGTTGGAATCCCTGTAATCCCAAACCCCGGGCTGCCGTTTAATTCCGCGGTATTCTATATCCTTGATTAAATCAATTGGAGAAATCGGTCCCTGTCCCTCAATATGCCCGCTTATGCCGGACGTATGATTGAGCAGGTTTTTCAATGTAATGCGCGTGCCGTTAGGAAAATTCGGCAAGTATGTACTGACGGGGTCACTCGTCTGCAGCAGCCCTTTTTCTTCAAGCTGCAGGACAGCCGTCGCGATTAACGCTTTTTGTGAAGAACCGATATAATATGATGTCTCCGGATTGTTTTTAATTTTTTGTTTTCGGTCCGCATAGCCAAAGCCTTTTTTCAGCACAACTTTTCCATCTTTTACGATCATTGCCGTGCCGCTGAACCCGATCTGTTGCAAGTAATTGCTGATCTGTTTATTGTGATCGATTGATTTAGGTGTTTTCTCTTTTTGCGTCTTTTCTTTTTTCTGTTGAGTCTGGTCTTTTGAAGTATCAGATTGAGCGGCGGGAGCGTTTTTAACGGATTCCTTCTCCCGGTGATGCGCCGTGACGGTCCAGATCATAATAAAAACAGTGACAAGCAGCAGAAAAAGAAACAGCCCTCCCGTTTTCATAAGCTTCTTCTTTCTTTTTTTGTTAATTCTTGTGCGGCGGGGGCTCGTCATCTTTTTTCCTCCTCAGATATAATTTCAACTTTCGCCATGATGTTAGACGAGTGAAGGGTGAAAAAAGTTATAACATTTCAGATAAAATTTTCCGAAACAGCCAGTGTTTTTTTAAACACACAAAAAAAGAGCGGAAATTGCTTATTCCGCCCTTTTGATCGTGCTTTTTTATTCTTCAAATTCAAGCTCTTCCTGAGTTTCTTCCGATTTTTCCGTAACACCGTTATTGTCTAAACCGTAATGTTCACGGATTTGTTCCTGAATCATCAGCATGATGTCTTTATTTTCTTTTAAGAACTGCTTGGCATTTTCACGGCCCTGACCGAGGCGTTCTTCTTCATAAGAATACCACGAACCGCTTTTTTGCACGATATCCAGTTCAGTTCCAAGGTCGATGATTTCCCCTTCTTTGGAGATTCCTTCACCGTACATAATGTCCACTTCAGCCGTACGGAACGGAGGAGCGACTTTGTTTTTTACGACTTTAATTCTCGTTTTATTCCCCATCACGTCATTGCCCTGCTTTAATTGCTCGGCACGGCGCACTTCAAGGCGCACGGAAGAATAGAATTTCAGCGCGCGGCCGCCCGGTGTCGTCTCCGGATTTCCGAACATAACGCCGACTTTTTCACGAATCTGGTTAATAAAGATTGCGATTGTTTTAGATTTATTGATGGCGCCGGAAAGCTTACGGAGCGCCTGAGACATGAGACGCGCCTGTAAACCGACGTGTGAATCACCCATGTCACCTTCAATTTCAGCTTTTGGAACAAGCGCCGCAACAGAGTCAACGACTACGATATCAACAGCTCCGCTTCGCACCAGCGCTTCAGCAATCTCTAGCGCCTGCTCTCCCGTATCCGGCTGAGAAAGCAGAAGCTCTTCGATATTGACACCGAGCTTTTGCGCGTAAACAGGATCAAGAGCATGCTCAGCATCAATAAATGCTGCCTGTCCGCCTTTTTCCTGAACCTCAGCGATTGCGTGAAGCGCTACAGTCGTTTTACCTGAGCTTTCAGGTCCGTATACTTCAATAATCCGTCCGCGCGGGTATCCGCCTATTCCGAGAGCGGTATCAAGTGCAAGGGAACCGCTTGGCACCGTTGAAATTCTTGTATCCGTTTTTTCTCCGAGCTTCATGATGGAACCTTTGCCGAATTGTTTTTCTATTTGCTTAAGAGCCATATCTAAGGCTGCCTGACGATCACTCATTTATTTTTTCCTCCTTTATCTTGCCACTACATATACTATACCTTGTTTACTGGCATTTGCCAAGAAAAAAGCGAACGCATATTCGGATTTTTTCCGCGTTCGCTTTTCTGCAAAAGAGCATAATTTCCCTTGTAAAACTTAAAAATCAGAGAAAACGCCTCTTTAAAACTTTATTTTTGATCCAGCATTTTCAAAATGAGATGGCAGCCGTATTTAGCGGCGCGCTTTCTGATTCCGGTTCTTGAGCCGGCAAAGTTAAATTCGTGCACCTCTTCTTTTCCTTCCGCCGCAATGCCGATAAAGACGCGGCCCGGCGCATGCCCTTCCTGCGGGTCGGGACCCGCCACCCCGGTAAAGCTGATGCCGATATCGCTTCCGGTCAGCTTTCTCACACCGGCTGCAAGCTCTTTCGCACACTCTTTGCTGACCGCTCCGCTTTCTGCGAGCGTCTCAGCTTTCACGCCGAGCACATGCTGTTTCACGCTGTCGGAATAACAGACAACGCCCCCTGCAAATAGTTGAGACGCACCGCTTAAATCAGTCACCCACTCTGAAAACAGGCCGCCTGTAAAGCTTTCGGCAGAAGAAATCGTAATTCCGTTTTGTCTGCATGCTTTTGAAAGCTCCTTCACCAGAGACGTATCATCATATCCGTAGAAAAATTCACCGACACGTTCTAAAATGGCGGCTTCCGTTTCTTTTAAAAGCCGTTCTGTTTCTTTTTCGTCCGCATGTTTCGCCGTTAAACGCAGCGTGACCTCTCCGTCAGCAGCGAGCGGCGCAATCGTCGGGTTCGTCTGCGCATCAATAATATCTTCTAAATCAGCTTCAAGCTGGGATTCACCGATTCCGAAAAACCGCAGCACGGTTGAAACGATTTTCTCATTAGAACCGAGCCTTTTAAGAAGCAGCGGCTTCGCTTCATTTTCAAACATCGGACGCAGCTCGCTCGGCGGCCCGGGAAGCAGCATATAAAGCCTTGAGCCGTGCTCTGCAAGCATTCCAGGCGCCATGCCGAAATGATTCGCCAAAACGTCTGAGCCCTCAATGACGAGCGCCTGTTTGCGGTTATTCGGCGACATGGTCCGTTTTGTTTTCGCGAAATATTCTTCGATCGACCGGAATGCTTCGTCATTCAGAACGAGCGGACGCCCCAGTGTGTTTGCAATGGTTTCTTTCGTCAAATCGTCCTTGGTCGGTCCGAGGCCGCCTGAAAAAATAATCAGGTCTGAGCGCTCTTCGGCAATTCGGATGACTTGCTTAAGCCGCTCCGGATTGTCACCGACAGCGGTATGATAAAACACGTTTACACCGATTTCCGCCAGCTCTTTACTGATAAACTGCGCGTTCGTATTGGCGATCTGGCCGAGCAGAAGCTCCGAACCGACTGCAATGATTTCTGCTTTTTTTGCTATTTCCATCTTTAAGTCCTTCTTTCTTAGTTAGATGTTTTTAACGCATCCCAGTTCTTCGCAAAATAATCCCAGCCGGAAATGACTGTGAAGAGCACGGCCACCCATAAAGCGATATCGCCGAACGGGAAAGAAACGAGCTCAAACGGAAGATTATGCAGCAAAAGCGCGGCAACAGCGATGATCTGAGCCCATGTTTTAATTTTCCCCAGCATATTGGCGGCTACAACTTCCCCCGTTCCCGCCAGCACAAGTCTTAATCCCGTTACGGCAAATTCGCGGCTGATGATGATGATGACCATCCACGCCGGCGCAAGGTCAAACTGCACAAGCGTAATTAATGCCGCGGACACCAGCAGTTTGTCAGCCAGCGGATCTAAAAATTTCCCGAAATTTGTCACGAGGTTCAGTTTTCTGGCATAGTAGCCATCCACCCAGTCAGTCGTTGATGCGATAATGAACAAAACAGCTCCCGTAAGATGCGCGACCGGAATCGATTCATCCCCTATATGAACGCTGCCCCACTGAAAAGGAACAAGCATGATAATCATAAATACAGGAATTAAAGCGATTCTTGCCAGTGTGATTTTATTCGGTAAGTTAAACATAAAGCCCCTCCAATATATGTACTCGGACGTGAAGAAAAAGTCATCTTAATCGTTCAGATGACTTTTCCCCTTTTATTTTTTCATCTTGATTGTGATGGTCTGCGCCATCACATCATGCGGATTGAGTTCATAGGACAGAACCTCTCCGTTGATTTTAATTTTCAGGTTAGGGGCATAGCCCGTGCGGATTTCAATCTGCTTTTGATCCGTGACGTCTTTTTTAAAGGTTTCGCCTTTTTGCAGCGTTCCTTCTTTTAAAGAACCGCCGCTGTCATCACGGACGCGGATCCATGCGCTGTCAGAAGCAATCAGTTCAAGCTTATACTTATCTGCCCCGGAGACGTTGTATGAAGAAGCCGAGCCTTCCGTTCCGGCCGCTTTGATCTCCGTCTTTTCACTGCTTTTTTCTTTCTTCTGCTCTGACGCTTTTGTGTCCTTTTTGTCTTTTTTGCTGTCAGATTGCGCTTCGTCATTTGTATTGCCGTCGTTTTTCAGCGCAGAATCCTTAGGAATCTCATACTTGCTCTCACTTTGGGTGACTGCCTTATCTCCATCTGTCTGCCCGGATTTGCTCATTCCGAGCTGAATAATCGCATAAATGATCGCGATGACGATAATGACACCGATGACGACAAGGACGGTCGGAAGCCATTCCGCCGCCTTTGAAGCGGACTTAGGAAGCTCCCTTTGCATGGCGAGACCGGAGATTTTTTCCGACACATCGTCATGGTACGTGTTAGGGATGTCTTTTTTATATTCTTCAAATAACTGATCTGAATCAAGCCCGACAGCTTCAGCGTATTGCTTGATAAACGCCCGCACATAAAAATTGCCGGGAATGACGTCATAATTGCCTTCTTCCAGAGCGGTTAAGTATCTTTTCTGAATTTTCGTCGCCGCCTGGAGTTCATCCAATGACATCCCTTTTTCCTCTCTGGCTTCTTTAAGCCGGATTGCTAATTCTGTCACAACAAACACCTTCCAATATTAAAAATCAAAGCTTGAAAAACCGGTCTGATCAAATATTTGCGGTTCTTCTGCATGTTCATATGTAATAACTTCGTCAGGATCATTTCTGAGTTCGATAATATAATCGAAATCATCGAGCGTATACTCCGAATTTTGAACAAAAATATCGGGGTGCTCCACGACCTTTGTCGCCGGAAGCCGCATAATTTCACTGACGAGCTGAAGATGGCGCTCAGATCCCCGTCTTGTCGAAACGATGCCGTCGAGGATAAACACGTTTTCCGTGCTGTATTCATCGGCAACCAGCTGGCTCCGGATCGTTTGTTTTAGCAACGTTGATGATACGAAAAGCCATCTTTTGCTGGCACAAACGCTTGACGCAACGATGGACTCCGTTTTTCCGACCCTCGGCATTCCCCGGATTCCGATCAGTTTGTGCCCTTCTTTTTTAAACAGCTCGGCCATAAAGTCAACCAGAAGACCGAGCTCGTCCCTTTCAAAACGGAAGGTTTTTTTGTCATCGGCATCACGCTGAATGTATCTTCCGTGGCGGACTGCGAGACGGTCGCGAAGCCTCGGTTCTCTCAGCTTCGTTACTTTAATGGTCTCCATTGTTTTTAAAATTGATTCCAATCGTTTAATTTGATCTATATGCCGGCATCTGAGCAGCATTCCCCTTCTGGAAAGGTCGACACCGTTAATTGTGACAATATTAATTGACAGCATCCCGAGAAGAGATGAAATATCCCCGAGCAGGCCGGGGCGGTTCACTTGAATTTCATATTCAAAATACCATTCGAGCTTTGCCAAATGATATACCCCCTCCATTGTGGCAAATTTTTACCTTCCTTTATCATAAAACATTTTTCTCTAATTAGAAAGAAGAATGTTGCTCTATAGAGGAAAACATAAAAAAAGAGAGGAGAAATCCCCCCTCTTAATGAGTGCTGTTATTTTCAACAAGCTTCACCATCATATTTGCGATGGCGCGCTGTTCATCTTCAGAAGCAACGCTCCAAAGATCAGCAAGCACTTTTTCCTGATGGTTTTTCGAGTCGACTTCGTTCGCAAGGTAACCGCCGATTTCTGTAGCGAGGTCAGTGATCGTTTCATCACTCATCCCTTTTTCCTGCGCATAGTTCAATCTGTCGCCAAGGAAATTCTTCCAATTATCCCAGTTTTCTAATACTGACATGTTGGGTTCCTCCATTTCATCTGTTGTTACAAAATTATTTTGTCCGTACAGATGCAAACTATACACACATTTTTTTCAGCAGTGCCAGCCGCCGTTTACGGATAATATATGCCCCGTAATATAGGAAGCCTTGTCCGATAATAAAAAGGCCGCCGCTTCGGCGATTTCCTCCGGCTTTGCCAGCCGGCCCGCGGGAATTTCCTCTGCCAACGCTTCTTTTTCATCAGACGTGAACTGATCAAGCATATTTGTGTCAACGGCACCCGGCGAGACCGCATTCACGCGGACGCCGCTCGGAGCAAGCTCTTTGGCAAGCGCTTTGACGAACGAATGCTGCGCTCCCTTGACCATGCTGTATAATACCTCGCACGATGCGCCTGTTTCTCCCCAGACGGAACCGATCGCGACGATGCCCCCGCTTTTTTTCCGGATCATGCCGGGCATCAGATTACGCGCCAAAAGAAACGGACTCGTTACATGCAGCTGCACCATCTCCCGCGCCGTGTCATCCGTAACGTCCGTAATCAGGCCGAAATGACTTTTGCCGCTGTTTAATATCAGAGCATCCACAGGCTGCTTAACGGAACGGCTGAGTGTCTCCGCGCCATCCGGTGAGGACAGATCCGCCTGAATAACGGAGACTTTTACGCCGAATGATGCGCTCAGCCTTTCCGCAAGCCTGTGTGCGGCTTCCTTATTAGAATGATAATGCAAGAGGACGTCATATCCGTTTTTTGCGAGGACTTCACTTATACTTTGTCCGATTCCGCCGCTTGCTCCGGTTACGAGCGCTGTCTGTTTCATCAATCAATACTCCTTCTTTCCCCAGAAAAACATCCCTCAGGGCGTGAGGGATGTTTTTGTTATGATTTTGGCACGACTTTGCAGACTGTCAGCCTGTCTTCTGATATTTCTTCTTCAATGACCCGCTTTACGTCATCCAGCGTAATCTGCTCCAGTACGGTTACGACATCAAACAGACTCATATCTAAAAAGGCGTAGCGTGTGAATTGGTTGGCGATATATTCAGGCGAATTGAGCGCTTTTAAGAATGACCCGATCTTCTTTTTTCTCGCAAGATCAAGTTTTTCCGCAGTCACGGCTGATTCTGCATCAAGCAGCATGTGTTTTAATTCGTCAGCGAGCTTATCCGGCTCCGGTGTATCTCCTCCGACAGAGGCAAAACCGAATCCGTATTCAGCCGTGTAATCGAAGCTGAAGGTCTCATCAATGTAGCCTTTGTCGTACAAGTCACCGTAATGCGGTGAGCTTTTTCCGAAGAGACATTCAAGCATGAGGTTCATGCTGAGCTCGTGCTTTAACAGCTCCCGCCCCGTTTTATAAGGGTCTTTCGCCTTTAAACCGACAAGACATTTTGAGCCTTGCACGTTCATTTTTAATTCCTGCTCCCGGCGGAAAACCGCTTCCTGCTCCTGAACTTCTTCACGTTTGATTTCGGGCTGGTCTGTAAACGGCTTTTTCTCCTGGTTTTCCCGCACCTGGCTGATGACCGCTTCAGGATCTACGGGACCGACGATAAAGAGCAGCATATTGCTCGGGTGATAAAACGTTTCATAGCACTCATACAGCAGATCTTTCGTAATATGAGAGATGCTCTCCACCGTTCCGGCAATGTCAATTTTCACGGGGTGGTCTTTATACATATTTTCGATAAGGCCGAAAAACAGCCGCCAATCCGGATTATCATCATACATATTGATTTCCTGGCCGATGATGCCTTTTTCTTTTTCAACTGATTTTTCCGTGAAATACGGGTCCTGAACAAAATCTACGAGTGTTTCCAGGTTTTTCTCCACATTAGAAGTGCTGGAGAACAGATAAGCGGTTCGTGTAAATGATGTAAAGGCATTTGCCGACGCCCCCTGCTTACTGAAGTCCTGAAACACGTCGCCGTCCGCTTTTTCAAACAGTTTATGCTCCAGAAAATGCGCGATTCCGTCAGGGACGTGTACCATTTCTTCCTTATTTAAAGGAACGAATTGATTGTCAATGGAACCGTACTTTGTCGTAAACACAGCGTATGTTTTATTAAAGCCCTGTTTCGGCAGCACATAGACATCAAGGCCGTTTGCCATTTTTTCATGATACAGCGTTTCCTGAAGCTGTTCGAAGTTTATCGGTTTAGTCAAGATGCTCCCCCCGTCCCTTTTAAGAAATAAGTCGTATCCAGCTTAATGTTCTTTCCGACATTGATAATGTCCTCTTTTGTCACTTTCTCGATATTGTCAAGGAATCTTTCGATCGGTATCTCTACTTGGGCTGAGGCCTGCTGATACAGAAATTCCGCTAAGCCGTATGCCGTATCAATGGTTTCTAATACTTGATTTTTAATAACGGCTTTCGTTTGGGCGATATCATCTTCTGAAAAGTCACCGTTTTGCATAGCCTGAAACTGTTCTTCAATGATGGTGACGGCCTGCTTGTAATTTTTCACCTCAATGCCCGACATGACCATCAAAAGCCCTTTGAAGCTTTCCACCCTTGAGGCTGCATAATAGGCGAGGCTCGCTTTTTCACGGACATTTATAAACAGCTTTGAATGAGAGAAACCTCCGAACAGCCCGTTAAACACCTGCAATGCCGGATAATCCGGATCTGTATATGTCGTATTGGTCCGGAATCCGATATTCAGCTTGCCCTGCTTGACGTCCTCTTCATCAATGACTTCCTTCGGATCGGGCTGTTCATTCGCCGCGCTTCTTTCAAAAGGCTGCAGCTCCCGTTCTTCCGTTTTAAAATACGTATCAACGGCCGTTTTCACCTGATCAGTATCAACATCGCCGATGACGTACAGGTCCAGCTGATCTTCGCGTATGGCTTTTTGATAGGCTTCATACAAATCTTGCGGTGTAATGTGTTCAACATCATCGAACTCGCCGTTGACGTGAAGGGCATACGGTTCGCTTTTGCACATTTCCTGAACGAGACGCAGATTAGAATATCTCATCTTATCATCATATACGGCTTGAATCCGCTGTTTCAGCGTCCGTTTTTCCTGCGTGACATAAAGGGGCAGGAAGGCGCCGTTTTCCAAAGCGGGCGAAAAGACAAGCTCTGATAAAAGCTGAAGGCCTTTTTCCAATAACGGTGTGCGGTCCTTCAGATACTTTTCATTAGGAATCTCAAGTCTGAACGTAATGACATGACGTTCTCCCTTTTTTGTCAGATCAGCTGAAACGGATGTGCCGTACAGTTCATCAAAATAAGACCGCAGATCAGCGGTTTTCGGGCGGCTTTCTGTTCCGCGCAGAAGCACATGCGGAAACAGCGCCCTTTTTGTTACAAGCTCTTTCGTTAAAGGAGCCAGCATTTTAAACGTCAGCGAAACGGTTTTAAATTTCTCGGTCTTTACGATGTGGGCGGTGATCCCGCCGTGCTTTGACTTCATTTCATTTACGTAAGTCATGTGAAACCTCCTTCGTTCATTCTTTCATAGTATGTATTATGACCAAATTTCAGCATTCGCAAAAAAGAGTACGCAGATGTAATTATATCAACTGGAGGATTTATAAGGAAACAAAAAACCTCTGCCCGAAAACAGGCAGAGGCATTGAACGTTATTTTTTCAAATTGAAAGGCCACCAGTTGGCTCTTCCGAATATTTTCACCATGACCGGTACAAAAAACGGAAGGACGACAATTGCGTACATGAGAAGGCCTGTTAATACCACGGTTGCAATCTGTAATAAGGAAAGAACGCCTGACGGCAGCATGGCCGCAAAGGTTCCCGCTAAAATAATGGCCGCAGAAATGATGACGGAACCCATATTTTTCATACTGCTGATCATTGCGGGTTCCGTTCCTTCTTTTTTAAGCTCATTAAAGCGGTCCATTAAAAAGATGGAATAATCCACGCCTAGAGCCATCAAAATGACAAAGCCGAAGAACGGCACGGCCCAGTTTACGCCCGGATACCCGAAGAAGTGTGTAAAGATGTATTCCGTCACGCCGATGGATGCGAAATACGTCAGTACGAGCGACGCCACTAAATAAACAGGCATAATGAGGGAGCGCAGCATCACGATGAGAATCAGAAAAATTCCCGCCAGCATAAACATGGCCGTCCGTTTGAAGTCTGAATCCGATACTTCCTTCAGATCGGCATTCATGCTGGAGACTCCCGAAACGCCGAAGGAAGCATTCTTCAGATCCGTGTTCGGAATGGCCCTTTTTACGCTCGCTTTGATCGCTTGAATATCTTGAATGGCCGTATTTGAGTAAGGATTGTTATCAAGAACGACGGTCAATTCTGTCGTTTTTCTGTCATCTGACATGTACGTATTAAACACGCTTGTGAAATCACTGTTTGTCAACGCGTCTTTCGGCACAAACCAGCCTGTCATTTCTTTGTCTGACGCCTTGTGAAGCTCACCCAGGTAATCATTCGCCCCCATCATGCCGCTTGATACTTTCTTAAGCCCTTTTACACTGTCGTTAAGGCCGGAAGAAAGTTCGCTGAGCCGGGAAGAAAAATCACCGAGACCGCTCTTCATTTTTTTCTGGCCCTCGGCGAGCTGTCCTGCCGCCGATTCAAGGCGCGGCATTTGTCCTGCGAGAGCCCCCTGTCCGTCTGACACTTGCTGCAGACCGTTTTCAATACTGGTCAGACCGTTGATCATTGCGTTAATTTGAGTGTCAATCTTCTTCTGAGCGGCTGCCAGTCGGGCAAATTGTTTTTCCGCTTGCTGCAGATGAGCCTTTTGACTGTCGACCTGTTTAGAAAACGCTTCTGCATCCGCGTTTGCCTTGGAAACGGCTGACTGTACACCCGTAAAGGCCGATTTGATTTCTTGGTAAGAGGGATCGGTTTTGACTGACGGTATTGACGCTTCCAATTTTGCAAACGGCAGCCGGGCAAGCTGCTTGTTCAAATCGGCAAGCTGTCTGCTGGCTTCATCTTTCATCGGCAGGACGGTTTTTACCAATTTTAAAGCGTTTTGCGTTTCTGAAGCGAGACCGCTGTTTTGTTTGAGCTGTGAAGTCAGCATTTGTTTTTGCTCTTCAATCCGCTTTCTCATCTGGGCGACGCCGGCTTTATTCTCGTTCACGCCAGCCTGCAGTTTATTCAGGTTTTCTCCTATATCAGAAAGCCCGGATTTCAGAGACAATGTTCCGTCAATAAGCTGATTGACGCTTTTGCCCGACTCTTCGATCTGCGGCTGTGAATCAGCTAACGACTTTGCGGCATGCCCTAATCCATCCGTGATTTTTTCAAGTCCTGTATTGCCTTTATCAAGCCCTTCTTGAAGCTGCTTTGCCTGATTTGTGACAAATAATTGATTCAATCCGTTTCCAGCGGGGCGCGTGGCGCTTCTGACCGTTTTTACACCCTCTGTTTTTTCAAGTTCTCTGCTGATTTTTTCGATATCAATCAGATGTTTTTCGGTATTTAATGTCTCATCATTTTTGATGACGACTGTGGCCGGAAGAAGTTCTCCCGGGCCGAATGCGTCTGAAATCTTATTAAACGCGCGGACGGATTCATATTTATCCCCGATTTCGTCAAGACTGTTGTAAGACAGCGACCCTTTGTAAAGAAGGATAGGCGGGACGGTGAATACCGCAACGATTGCAAGACTGATGAGCGGCCTTTTAAATGAAAACCGCCCTGACGTTTCCCATGCTTTGCTTTGAGGATGGGAAATATCGCCCTTAACAGGCCAAAACAGGCTTTTTCCTAAAACAGCCATAAAAAACGGCACGATCGTCATGAGCGCAAGCAGGAGCACCGCGACACCGACCGCAACGGCCGCTGCCGACTGATACAGCTTAAATGTCGCAAATCCGATGCAGGCAAATCCGATCAGCACCGCACCGCCGCTGTACAAAACCGTCTTTCCGGCCGTTTTGTAGGTGACGACGATCGCTTCTCTTATATCAGCGCCATGCGACAGTTCTTCTTTAAATCTGCTGAGAAGCAGAATGCAGTAGTCTGTGCCGATCCCGAACATAATCGCAACCATAAAAATCTGCGTAAAAGTTGAGAGCGGAAAATTCAGCTGATCGACTAAAAATGCGACAATCGACTGGCTGACTAAATAAGATATCAATACTGATAAAAGCGGCACGAACGGAGCGACCACTGACCGAAATACAAGGATCAGCACGATCAGGATAAAAGCGACCGTTATATATTCAGTCTTTTTCAAGCCGTCCTGTGAGCTTTTTAACACATCTTCGTCGATCAGCGATTGGCCTGTAATGCCGTATGATACGCCGTACGGTTTCAGCTGTTTATCAATTTTATTTTTTATTTCGATGATATCGTTTTTGGATGTATCAAGCTGCAGCTGAACGAGCATCGTTTGTCTGTCTTTTGAGAGCAGCTGTTTTTTAATGTCGTCATTTTTCTCCCCGAAGTATGAAGTCACCGTTTTAATCTGAAGCGCTTTTTTATGTTCAGACAAAGTGCTGACGGCTTCTTCCAGACGATTTTTTTTGTCTGTCATTAAGCCTTTTTCGTGAAATACGATGACGGCAGAAGAAGACGGTGCATCTGAATCAGACATTTCATCAAGCAATTCATGGGCGTAAGAAGAGGAATATCCGTCCGGTACGGAAATCTGCCCTTTCTCCCGTGTCAATTCAGCCATATCAGGCGCTGTAAGCATAAATATCACCGTTGCGGCGACCCACACCGCGGCGATGATCCAGCGGGCTCGGATAATGTTTTTCATTATGTCTGCTGATCCTCCTCAGTCATCATCAATCGATATAATTTTTCATATGTATTTACGAACATCTCCGCCTCGTCTTCATCAAAATACATAATATATGAACGGACGAGTTCCTCAATCCGCCGCTCCACACGGTGAAATACTTCCGTCCCCTTTTCCGTGACATTTAAAAGTATGCTCCGGCGGTCGCTTTGGCTGCGTTCTCTATTGATGTAGCCTTTTTCATACAGGCGGTTCGTCATAGATGTAATGGCGCTTTTATTGACGTGGCACACCGCGGCCAGTTCAATTGATTTGCAATCGGGATTGAGCATAATATAGCGGAGGATGTAATATTGATCCAATGTCAGTTCTTTGTTCACTTTTTCAGCGATAATGCTGTCAATTTTTTTTAAGACGTGCAGGTATACATCGGAATAACGCTGAATCAGCTGCTTTACTTTTTCTTCATGCACCTTTTCCCCCTCCTTCCGGTAGTTAATATGTTTAACTATTAAAAAGGATAACGACTTGACGGTATCATGTCAATCTTCAAAATAAAATAAAAAAAGACAGTGCAGATTACACCGTCTTTAATGATTCCTTTTTTTCTTTTGCTTGTGATGAGATATTTAACAGCGCTAAAAATACAGACACAATGCCGCAAAAAGCGGATAAAATAAAAATCAGCCAGCCTGCATTTGACATCAGGGCAGCAAAGATCGGCGGTCCCGCCGCTACTCCGATAAACCGCATGCTGTTATAAAATGAGGTGATGGTTCCCGATTCCTCGTTGTCTACGCCTTCTGTGATGACAGCGTCTAAAGCCGGCAATGCCATTCCGATACCGATACCGCTGACACACAAAAAGATAAATAATAAATAAAAACTGTGATTCCACCATAGGCCGATAAACGACAGTGTCACGGCACTCATTCCGAAAACGATGCAAAACTTCATTTTGCCTTGGTCTTTTCCGATTTTCCTGCCTGCTATATATGAACTGACGGATAGAAATAAAAGCGGGATTGCCAAAAGCGCTCCTTTAGCCACACCGTCAATGCCGTATTTCTTCTCCAGTGAGTCTGATAAATAAAAAAGAACCCCGAACAGCAAAAACATAATCACGCAGCCGATGATAAAAACCGTAAAGAGCCAGCGTCCGTCACGCTTAAATATGCGGCCGACATTTTTCACAAATTCGGAAATAGAAGGCGCTTCTTTTTGTTCCTCCGGCTTTGCCACCAAAAACAATACGAGAAAAAAACTGATGAGCGAAAAAAACGGAATGAACCAAAATGGCATAAACCAAAACCATGCAGCCAAGAGCGAACCGAGAATCGGGCTTATTACTTTCCCGGCAGTGTTAGACGTCTCAATATCGCCGAGCCCCGCGGTAATCCGCTCATCATCCCCTTTGAATAAATCACCGATAAACGGCATCACTACAGGAGCCGCTCCTGCCGAACCGATTCCCTGCAGCACCCGCCCCGCCAAGATAATGGGATAAGGATGCTTGAACGCGGTGGAAGCTATCGCGGCAAGCGCTCCGCCCGCACCGGCTATGAGAAGACAAGGCAGAAGAACCTTTTTTCTTCCGAATTTATCGGACAGATATCCGGCAATCGGAATACAAATAATCGCCACAATCGAATAGACCGTTATAATTAACGATACTTGAAAAGACGATATGGACAGCTTCTTTTCAATCATCGGAAGCACAGGAATCAGCATGGAATTCCCGAGTGTCATCACGAGCGGTACAGAAGCCAGAGCAATGATATTTTTCGTTCCATTTTTCTTCTTACTCAACTTATTCACCCATTCACTATACTTGGTTGTTTCCTGTTTTATTGTGCCTTGCAGAAAACAAAGTATGTACTGAAACGGCAAATAAAAAAACAGACACATGACGCGTCTGTCTTAAAAACGTTTTCTTACAACATGAAAACTGAACTTATCAGCCCGGAAATAATTTAATGAATACAGCACAGGTTCATCATTCTGATTATAGTGGGTTTGCTTCAGCAATAAAAGCGCCGTCTCCGGCTCGCATTCCAAAACCGGTGAAATCGTATCGTGATATCCGATCGGTTCGATATCAGCAACGGCATAGCTGATCAAAGATCCGGAGTTTTTTTCCAAAAGATCAAAAATAGATTCCTGTTCATGACAGAAAGAATTCGGCAGAATGTGCATCGGAATCGTATCTAAACAGTAAACGACCGGAGTGCCGCTTGCCGTTCTCACGCGTTCCACATAAAAAAGCTCCTGCTCAGGCTCAAGCCGGAATCTAGCGATATCTTCATCAGACGGCGTGATGACCTGAGACGACAAAAAAATCGTACCCGGTACCATGTTCGCCTGCTGAATCGTTTTCGTCACGCTGTTGAGCTGTTCAATACCTGAAAGAAACAGCGGTTTTGTATGGACGAAAGTGCCCACACCGTGCCTTCTGATAATCACATGCTCCTCTTCAAGGATACGCAAAGCTTCACGCAGAGTTGCCCGGCTGACACCCATTGATTTTGAAAGCTCAAATTCAGAAGGAAGCTTTTCCTTTTCGGTGTAAATTCCGTTTTGTATATCCTCTTTGATTCGCTCAATCACTTTTAGATACAAGTGACGATTGTCAGCTTTTGTAGACATGTTTCCCCTCCGTAAACCACTTTCATAAATTATTGAACAATTGGGACAACTATATCATGTTTTGATAAAAAAATAAATAGGAATGATTTTGGTGATATCATTTTCAGTGAAAACTCTCTCCTTTTTAAGAAGAGAGCTCATCATATTGTTCCTTAGATAATAGTACTTCCCTCGGTTTGCTTCCTTCATACGGTCCGACGACGCCCCGTTCCTCCATTGCGTCAATCAGACGGGCAGCTCTCGTATATCCGATTCTGAACCGCCTTTGAAGCATGGAGACTGATGCCGTCTGCATGCCGATAATCAAATCGACCGCTTCGTCATAGAGATCATCCGTTACTTCACTGTGTGTTTCCGAAACTTCTTCCGGAATCATCTCTTCTTGGTACTGCGCTTTTTGCTGCGTAATGACATGATCAACGACATGCTCAACCTCTTCATCGGATAAGAATGCCCCTTGCACACGCACCGGCTTATTTGCGCCTACAGGCAGAAACAGCATGTCTCCGCGCCCCAGAAGCTTTTCAGCGCCGCCCATGTCTAAAATTGTCCGTGAATCGGTCTGAGATGAGACACTGAAGGCGATTCTTGACGGGATGTTGGCTTTAATAACACCGGTAATAACGTCGACTGAAGGCCGCTGTGTCGCGATAATCAAATGAATTCCCGCCGCCCGCGCCATCTGTGAAAGTCTCGTAATTGAATCTTCCACGTCGGAAGAAGCGACCATCATCAGATCGGCAAGCTCGTCAACGATGACGACGATGTATGGCAGCTCAGGCTGCTTGACTTCTTCTTCGGCATTTGACCGCTTAATATGATCGTTATAGCCTTCTATATTTCTCGTACCCGTATGGGAGAACAGCTCATAGCGGCGCTCCATCTCATTGACGACCTTTTTCAAAGCCTGCGAGGCCTTTTTCGGATCTGTCACGACCGGCGCAAGCAGATGAGGAATGCCGTTATACACATTCAGCTCAACCATTTTTGGGTCAATCATCATCATCTTCACTTCATGCGGTTTGGCCCTCATCAGAATGCTCGTAATAATACCGTTGACACAGACGCTTTTTCCGCTTCCCGTTGCCCCCGCTACGAGCAGGTGGGGCATTTTGTTCAGTTCGGCAAGCACGGCTTCCCCGGAAATATTTCGTCCCAAGCCGATCAGAAGCTTCGCATCCGGCTTGTCATTGAGCTTGGATTCAAGCACTTCTTTTAACGAAACCATCGCAACTTCAGCATTGGGCACCTCGATGCCGATTGCCGATTTACCCGGAATCGGCGCTTCGATCCGGATATCCTTCGCGGCAAGCGCGAGCGCGAGGTCATCGCTCAGATTCACGATTTTACTGACTTTGACCCCGACGTCCGGATACACCTCATATTTTGTGACCGCCGGACCGAGATGAACCTGCGTCACTTTCGCCTTTACGCCGAAGCTTTGAAAAGTCCGTTCGAGTTTTCTTGCATTCTCGTAAATGTTTTTCTTATCGGTCTGCTGGCCGGTATGTTTCGGGTCAGCCAGTATGTCCAATGAAGGCATTTGATAATCTTTATTTTCAAGCTCTGTAAACGTCATCGGCGGAGCCGCAGCCGTTTCGCCACTGTCTTGAGCGCCGCCGGAAGGCTCATCTTTTGCCGCTTGTGCAGCCTCCTGCGTTTTTTCCGGAATCAGCGGTTCGGCGGGCTCTTCCTGACGGTCTGAAAAGCTTGAAATAATCGGCTCTGAATGGATGATCGGCGAAATGATTTCCTCATCCTCTTCCTCCGGTTCAGGCTCTTCTTTTTTCTTTTGAACCCGTTTTTGTTTTTTGCCCGATTTTGTTTTTGTTTTCGGCGAAGACATATTCGTTCTGACCGTCTTCATATCCTCAAGAAATGCCTGCCATTGACCGCGGATAAACCGGCCGACGGGGCTCGTCCACTTTTTGAGCGTTTCCTGCAGTGAACGGCCCGTTACAAGAATCAGCCCCATTAAGATCAGCACGATCGCCATGATCTGTGAACCCGTTGATGCAAATAAAAAGTGGGAAGCTGCAAACAGTACCGCGCCGATCATGCCGCCGCCCAAATCAGGGGAAGCAGCCTGCTGTTTCATGTCAATCATAAACAGCTCCCACGTGTTGCCGATGACACTTGCCGACCGAATCGACCCGTGATGAGACAGATTTTTAAAGAGCTGCACGTGAGACAGCAGCAATATACTGGCGATAATACAGTACAGCCCTGTCTTTCTTCTCGTTAAAAGGCTTGGACTCTTCTTTTTCCAAAACAGCGAAATTCCGAGAAGGAAGAGCGCAATTAAGCATAAAATAAACCACTCTCCGGCAAAAAAACGGAACAAGTACACAAATGTCTGTCCCACAACGCCGAGCTGCAAAACAGCAATAATTGAGATTGCAACACAGAGCAGTCCGCTTAGTTCGTATTTTAGATTGAGCTTACTCTCTTGTTTCTTTTTAGATTTCCGTTTTTTCTTTGCCACACTCATCACCTTACTGCGTTAAAAAATGTAAAATCATACATCATGAAGAAAAGCAGCCTTTTGCCGGCTGCATTTTTCTGTAGGATTCCCCTATTATAGCATATTTTGCCCCCGAGAAACGGACTGAATGCCGGTTAGATTTTCAGCTTGATTTTTTGTCCCGGAGCGATGTCCGGATTCAAGAAATCCATCGGGTTCGTACTTAAAATCTGTACGACTTCAGCTTCATTTCCCTTCATCTCAACTAGCAGCGGCACGCCGGCGTAATCTACCTGTTCATGCACGCTTTGCTCTATATCCTGACCGTAAACGACTTCTTGGGGCATGACGGTATAAAGGATCATTGAATCATCCTTCCTTCCTCGCTCTTTCGTTCCTCAATCAGCTGATTCAGCTTTTTTATCGCCTGTCCGACGCCGCCCACGGCATCAATTAATCCGTAATCAGCCGCATCTTTCCCGACTACGTTCGTCCCGATGTCCCTGGTTAAGTTTCCTTTTGAAAACATCAGCTCTTTGAATTTTTCTTCGGAAATATTTGAATGATGGGTCACAAAGTTGACGACCCGCTCCTGCATTTTGTCCAAGTATTCAAATGTTTGCGGAACCCCGATAACCAGACCTGTAAGCCGAACGGGGTGAATGGTCATAGTCGCTGTTTCCGCGATAAAACTATGATCACATGACACGGCGATCGGCACACCTATCGAGTGTCCCCCGCCGAGTACGATTGAGACGGTCGGTTTTGATAAGGATGCGAGCATTTCCGCAATCGCAAGCCCCGCTTCCACATCGCCTCCGACGGTGTTTAAGATGATCAGAAGTCCTTCGATTTTCGGATTTTGCTCAATGGCGACGATTTGCGGAATGACGTGTTCATATTTGGTTGTTTTATTTTGCGGCGGGAGCTGGACGTGCCCCTCAATTTGGCCGATGATCGTCAGGCAGTGAATATTGCTATCTTGGGACATTTGCGGCAGAGATGTCTCTCCCAGCTGCTGAATTTTGCTCATAATGCTGTCTTTCGCATCTGATTTTTCGGGCTGCTGTTCTTCGGTGTTTTCCATACGATGATCCATTTTATCTTTCACCCTTTCCGAATGTCTCTTTGTATTATGAACAAAGATGATGATTTCCATCCGGGACATGAACAAAAACAAAGCCGGAGCATCATGCGCTCCGGCTTTGTATACATTATACTTCCATAATGATCGGAATGATCATCGGCTTGCGTTTTGTTTTTTCATAAAGGAATTGATTCAGCGCATCACGCATGGCTTGTTTCAGCGTGGACCATTCTACGGCAGATGTTTCCGTCGCTTCAGTCACGATAGAGCGGACGAGCTCAGTAGCTTGTACAATTAAACCTTCTGATTCTCTGACATATACGAAACCGCGCGTAATGATCTCAGGACCTGATACGAGGTTCTTTTTCTGCTTATCGAGTGAAATCACGACGATGAGAATGCCGTCTTGTGACAATAAGCGGCGGTCTCTCAGCACGATGTTGCCGATGTCGCCGACTCCGAGGCCGTCAATCAGAACGTTTCCGTACGTGACTTTATCCCCGATTTTCACATTCTGGCCGCGGAATTCAACGACGTCACCTTTTTCAATCAAGAAAATGTCGCTGCGTTTCATGCCGATCTCTTCTGCGATTTTGGAATGCGCTTTTTGCATTCTGAATTCACCGTTAACCGGAATTAAATATTTCGGTTTCAGCAAATTAAGCATGAGTTTCAATTCTTCCTGCGAACCGTGACCGGACACATGCACGCGCTTTTGGGCGAAAATGACTTGAGCGCCGGCTCGGGCAAGCAGGTTGACGGTTTTGGAATATATCAATTCATGCCCCGGAATCGGTGTTGATGCAATGACAACGGTGTCTCCTTCTTCAATGTTAAGCTGCTTGTGCGCCTGCTTGGCCATCCGCGTAAGAGCGGCCAGCGGCTCACCATGGCTTCCGGCTGTAACAATTGCCACTTCCCGCTTCGGATATTTTTTCACATCCTGCACAGGAATAAACATTTCATCTTCGGCTTCAATATAGCCGAGCTTGCGCCCAAGCTGAAGCACGTTTTGCAGATTTTTTCCGGCGATTGCAAGTTTGCGGCCGTTCTGGACGGCAGCCTGTATCACTTGCTGGATCCGGTTGATATTAGACGCGAATACAGCAATGATGACACGGTTTTCTGAATTGTTCATCGCATCGGAAATTTCACCGCTTACATATGCTTCTGACGGAGTATACCCCGGGCGCTCCGCATTGGCGCTGTCAGAAAGCAGGGCGAGCACGCCGCTGTTTCCGATTTTGGCAATTTCGCCAATATCACATGATTGGTGATAAGCAGGCGTCTGGTCAAATTTAAAGTCTCCCGTGCATACAATAGAGCCAAGTGATGTTTTGAAGCTGACTCCCACTGAATCCGGAATACTGTGAATCGTTTTAAAGAACGATACTTTCGTTGATTCAAATGTAATGACTGATTTAGAGTGAACTTCACGCAAATCAGCTTTTCGATTATGCCCGTACTGCTTGAGTTTTTCTCTCAGTAATGCAAGCGTAAGCTTCGTTCCGTATACCGGCACCGACAGCTTGTTCAATAAATAAAAGACGCCTCCGATGTTTTCATCGTGCCCGTGTGTCAGAAAGATGGCCTTCACGCGGTCAGCCCGTTCTACTAAGTAGGAAATATCCGGAATGACGACATCAATACCGAGCATTTCATTTTCAGGGTGCATCAGCCCTGCATCCACTACAAATATGTCTGAGTCAATTTCAATGACATATAGGTTCTTCCCAATTTCTCCGACGCCGCCAAGGGCGATAATTCTGACGTTTTCTGTATTTTTCTTTTTCAAAATCTGTATCCTCCTAGTCTCATACCCGTCCATCATCACTTGTTCCTATTATAACTGATATCAATTTTAGAAAACAAGAAGAAGCGGAAGGTTTAGGGAAAACCAATATGTATACAAAACGGTCAAACTCACGATAAAAATGAGAATGACCGCGTATTTTAACTGTATAAATTTTTTCTTACAGTTCGCTGATGACGCTGCTCAGGCTCAGACGTTCATCTTCATTCAGCGGGATAAGAGGAAGACGCACAGATCCGACATCAAGGCCTTTCAGCTGTAACGCCGTTTTGACCGGAGCCGGATTAGGCGCTTTAAAGAGCTCCTTCATGATCGGCAGAAGCTTCTGATGAATCAGTGCCGCGGTTGCCGTCTGCCCGTTCGTATAGTTTTTAATCATCTGCTGCATGTCAGAACCTACAATATGGCTGGCCACTGACACGACTCCTCTTCCGCCGACTGCGAGAATAGGAAGCGTTAACCCGTCATCACCTGAATAGACGTAAAAATCTTCCGGTGTTTCGGCAATGATTTTCGTAATGGCATCAAGATCGCCGCTCGCTTCTTTAATCGCAGAGATATTCGGTATCTCCGCAAGTCTGATGGCCGTTTCCGGCGCAAGCGAAGCGACCGTTCTGCCCGGCACGTTGTAAAGCATCACAGGAAGAGACGTTTCTTCAGCTATGGCTTTAAAATGACGGTACATCCCCTCTTGGGAAGGCTTATTATAATACGGCGTGACAAGCATAACGCAATCGACGCCGGCTTCTTCAGCTTTTTTTGTCAGTTTAATGGAGTCTTTCGTATTGTTGCTTCCCGTACCCGCAATAACAGGCACGCGTCCGTTCACTTCTTTGACTGTAAATTCAAAGAGTGCAATTTTTTCTTCCGTTGAAAGTGTCGGAGATTCGCCGGTCGTGCCTGCGACAACTAAAGAATCCGTGCCGTTTTTCAACAAATAGTCGATTAATGTAGACAGTTTTTGAAAGTCTACATTCCCTTTACTGTCAAAGGGGGTAATCATCGCTGTAGATATATTTCCGACATTCATTTTTTTCACCTCATCATGATTCAATCACATTTACTTTGAAAGTTCAAACACTTCATGCAGCGCATTTACGGCCGTTACCATATCTTTTTCATGAACGAGCACCCAGATCGTCGTATGGCTGTCGGCAGATTGCAGAATCGGAATGCCTTTATCAGAAAGTGCGGAGACGATTTTAGACGTGACACCCGGAACACCCATTATTCCGGCGCCGACCGCCGACACTTTCGCACAGCTCTCCGTCACTGTCGGCTCATATCCTAATTCAGCCAAAATGCTGCGCGCGGCTTCCGTTTTACTGCCGGCTACGGTATATACGATTTCACTCGGCGTAATGTTAAAGAAATCTACGCTGATTCCGGCATTTGCCATTGCTTTAAAGACTTCAGTCTGAACGTTGTATTGCCCCATTTTGGCGGGAACCTTAAATTGCGTCACATCTTTCACATGGGCGATCCCCGTGATCAGCCGTTCGAATACATCGCTGCCGATGTTAGACGAATGATGGGACGTCACCAAAGTGCCTTTGTCTTTTGAATAAGTGGAGCGCACGCGGATCGGCACCTTTGCCTGCATGGCGATTTCCACCGCGCGCGGATGAATGACTTTCGCGCCTTGATAGGCAAGGTTGCAGATTTCCGTATATGTGACGTTCGGAAGCGGCTTAGCATTTTCCACGATTCTCGGATCGGCTGTCATAACGCCTTCCACGTCCGTAAAAATGTCGATAAACTCAGCATCTACCGCCGCGCCGAGCGCCGCTGCTGAAGTATCGCTTCCTCCTCTGCCGATCGTCGTCGTGTCGCCTTTTTCAGTCGCTCCCTGAAATCCCGCGACAACGACAGCGTCATGGCTGGCGAGTGCAGCGAAAAGCCGCTCTGTTTTCATTTCTATAATTTTGGCGTCAGTATGCTGGGCATTGGTTAAAAAGCCGGCCTGGGCTCCTGTTAAAGCTGCGGCTTTTATGCCGTTTTCCTTCAGCATGCTGGAAAAAACAACGGACGAAATCGTTTCTCCGCAAGACAGAAGCATATCCTGCTCTCTCGGAGAAATGTCGGACTGGCTGCCGTAAAGGAGCCCGATTAAAGAATCTGTCGCGTACGGGTCTCCTTTTCTTCCCATCGCCGATACGACAACGACAACTTTATAACCTTCACTGATGGCATCTTTAATGTGTGCTAGCGCAAGCTTGCGGCCTTTGTCATCTTTTACGGATGTTCCGCCGAATTTTTGAACAATGATCTTCACTATTTTCACTCCAAATTAGTCTGACGTAACAGAAGAGAGCAGGCAGAGCCTTACTCTCTTCTGTTCGCCTATAGAAAATACGTTTGTTTTATACGAGGTTCAGTTTTTGCAGGCTTTCCGCGATTTGGACTGAGTTCCAAGCGGCGCCTTTTAACAGGTTATCAGAAACAACCCACAAATGAAAACCGTTTGCTCTGTCCAAATCTTTACGGATTCTTCCTACAAATACATCGCGTTTGCCGACGCAATCAGCAGGCATCGGGTAAAGCTGCTCCGCCGGATCATCCTGAAGCGTAACACCCGGAGCTTCTTTTAAAAGCTGTTTAATATCTTCAACGGTTGCGTCATCACGGTCAAGCTCAATGTAAACAGATTCTGAGTGCCCTGTTTCAATCGGCAGTCTGACACATGTCGCAGCCACTTCCAGATTCGGCATATGCATGATTTTTTTCGTTTCATTAATCATTTTCATTTCCTCAAACGTATAGCCGTTATCTTGGAATTTATCAATTTGCGGAATGGCGTTAAATGCGATTTGATAATGCTTTTTGTCGCCTTTAACCGGCATAATGGACGGTTCTGCGGGTTCATTGTTTAAAATCGCCTTTGTCTGGCTGTACAATTCCTTCGCCGCTTCATTGCCGGCCCCGGACACAGCTTGGTAAGTAGATACAATGACTTTTTTCAATCCGTACGCTTTGCGGATCGGTTCAAGCGCAGCCACCATCTGAATCGTTGAACAGTTAGGGTTGGCGATAATGCCGTTATGTTTGTGCAGATCACCTTCGTTCACCTCAGGCACCACGAGCGGTGTATTTTCGTCCATACGGAATGCGCTGGTATTGTCAATCACAATGGCTCCCCGTTTTACAGCCTCAGGCGCCAAGCTTTGTGATACGCTTCCGCCGGCGCTGAATAACGCGATATGAACGCCTTCGAAGCTTTCAGGAACGGCTTCCTGCACTGTATATTCTTCGCCTTTAAACGTTACTTTCGTACCAGCAGAACGCTTTGAGGATAGTAGTGTGAGTGTTTCGATTTCAAAGTTTCTGTCTTCCAGTGTTTTCAGCATTTGCTGTCCTACGGCTCCCGTCGCTCCGACAACTGCTACGTGTAATCCTCTTCCCATCTGTAAAACTCCTTCCGCCAATTAAGCATCATTTGTTGAATTGACTTTGCATTTTACGTTTTATTTTACCATAGAATAGTCACGGATTGATCGAATTTTTTTATTCGGGAATGATTTTCTGTCATCATGATTTTTTATTCATGGTGGTGTACGAGCACCGGCTGAACCTGCTGGTGCAAAAGAGCTTTTTCTACCGTAATCGGAAGGAGATCCATTCTGGCGACGAGCGATGTCGGTTTTTTCACGTGGTCGTCCTGGCCGAACGGGATGAAATATATGTTTTTTGCAGACATCAGCCTCATTAAATTCGTTCCGTTTAAACCGAGTCCGTCGTTTGTCGAAATTCCGAGCACGACCGGGCGGCCGTTGCGGATCGTGGCTTTCGCAGCCATAAGGACGGGGCTGTCAGTCATCGCATTCGCGAGTTTGCTCATTGAATTTCCGGTTAAGGGGGCGATGACCATGCAGTCGAGCGGAAGTTTCGGCCCGAGAGGCTCCGCTTTTACGATGGAATCAATCGCCTCAAAGCCTGTTGCTTCTTCAATTTTTCTGACCCAATCTCCCCCCTCCCCAAAGCGGGTATCGGTCGATTGAACGGTTGACGTCACGACCGGCCGGACTTCAGCTCCTTGACTGATAAGCGCCTCTATTTGCGGAAAAACTTCCTCATATGTGCAGTGCGATCCGGTTAATCCGAATCCGATTCTTTTCCCTTTCAGAGACATGGTTATTCCCCCTCTTTCTTTAAGTCTGCCAAAAGCTTGCTCAATACGTTCGCAATAATCTGTCCGGCTGTTTTCGGGGCCACAATTCCCGGAAGACCCGGAGCAAGCAGCGCTTTAATGCCTTGTTTTTCAGCATATTTGAAATCCGTTCCGCCCGGACGGGATGCTAAATCCAAAATCAAGGTCTTCGGCGTCATGCGCGATAAAACGCTTTGATTCAGAATCAAGCTCGGTACGGTGTTAATGCAGATATCAATATCATTTACATGTTCAGTAAGCTCTTCAAGTTGAAAAGGAGAAAGCCCCATTTCCGTTATACGGGCCAAATGAGCCGAACTCCGCGCGCCCACTTTTACCTTCGCCCCTAACGCCGCAAACGTCCGGGCGATCGTCATACCGGTGCGCCCCATGCCGAGAACGGCGACATTTGATCCGTGAATGGTATAATCCGTATGCTGAATCGCCATCATGATTGTTCCTTCAACAGTGGGAATCGAGTTGAATATCGCGATATCGTCCCGCTCAAATAATTTCACAAGCTTGCGGCCCGCTTCGCTGGCGATCCCCTCAAGATACGCGTTGGAGATGCCTGAATAAATGACGCAATGCTCCGGTGTCCGCTCAAGATAGCTCTGCTTTAATACCACTTCTTCATTTGAAAAAACCGTGGAAACAACGCCTTCTCCGGTCGTTGCCGATACAGGCAGGATGATACTGTCTATTTTTTGAAAGGGAATCTCATCGATTTTGCATTTGACGGTTCCTGTAAAACCGTCATCCAATTGGTCAAACCCTGCAAGATAAATATCGGCATGCTGTTCTGTCAGCTTTCTTATAATCTCAAGCTGTCTTGCGTCACCGCCAATGATCGCAATTGTCAATCCGGTTAACATCTGAAACGTTCACCTTCTTTACAGTTACTGGATCTTTTAAGTGTCATCCTCCTCTTCATCGTATGTGCGAAGAGAAAGGGCGGTGAATGTACAGCGTCTTTTTCATAAAAAAAGCACCGGCTGTATGAGCCGGTGCTTGCAAAAAATGAATAAGATCTACTCTTCGGGAGGCGTGATCTCCCCCGGAACGTCTAAAATGATCATGTCTGACCCGATTTTTTGGATATGGTTCCAGGGGACGCGGATGTCGTGGCCTTGTTTTCGCAATCCGAACCATTTTACCGTCGGTATCAACAGCGCGGTAATTTGTCCGTCCTGTTCATTAATTTCCAAATCGGTCTGGCCGAGCACGCCGAGCCGCTCTGCCCGTTTAATGTCCACTATTTCTTTACCTGACAGTTCACTGAGCCTCATGATAGCCACCCCCTTGTACTATATGACCCGGAGCAAAAAAAAATGCCTGCCCCGTATAGAGGCAGACTGCTTTTCCGCTTAAGATGAAGCCGGCATATTGCCGGTCGGGCTGATGAGCGATAGTGCGTAATCATCCGTAAATAAGCGGCGGCTGAGGCCGTTGACGCTTTCCAGGCTGACCGCATTTAATTCAGTGATAATTTCATCCATGGTCTTATGCTTTCCGAGCAGGAGTTCGTTTTTCCCGTTCCGGCTCATTTTGCTGTTTGTGCTCTCTAAGCTGAGCATTAAGCTCCCCTTCATTTGCTCTTTGCTGTTTTCCAGCTCTTTCGGGGTGATACCGTCACGTTTTAGAACCGATAACGTTTCCTGAATGGTTTCAGACAGAAGTCCGAGCTGATTCGCGCCGGTGCCTCCGTAAATCGTCAGCATACCGCTGTCTTCATAGGAACTGTGATAGCTGTATACAGAATAGGCCAGTCCTTTATCTTCGCGCACATCCTGGAAAAGACGGCTGCTCATGCTTCCGCCCAGCACGTTGTTTAAGACGATCAAATCGTAAATGTCCGGATCTCCGACTTTCAGGCCTTTGAAACCGAGACAGAGATGCGCCTGTTCGGTGTCTTTTTTTCTGGTCAGCTTTTCATAATGAAACTCAGGCTCGCTGATGCCGCTTGCTTTGCCCTTCGCTTCGTATGTACCGAACCATTTCTCCACGTCTTTAATGAATTGTTCCGTTACATTTCCGGCGACAGAAATGACGACGCGGTCCGGCGTGTAAAAGGCATCCATATGCTGTCTGAGAGAATCGCCGTTAAATGACGAAAGCGTTTCCTCCGTCCCGAGAATCGGGTAGCCGAGCGAATGATTGCCGTATGTCGCTTTGCTCAGCAGATCGTGGACAATGTCATCCGGCGCGTCTTCATACATTTTGATTTCTTCATATACGACGTTCTTTTCTTTTTTGAGCTCATCTTCGTCAAAAGCAGAATGAAAGAACATATCAGCCAGCACATCAAGTGCGTAGTTTGCATGCTCATCCAGAACTTTGGCGTAATAGCACGTATATTCTTTTGAAGTGAAGGCATTCACTTGGCCGCCTATCCGATCGAAGGATTCTGCGATTTCCCGTGCGGATCTGGTATTTGTTCCTTTAAAAAACATATGCTCAAGAAAGTGCGAAATACCGTTTGTATCCGGCGTTTCATGACGTGACCCCGTCCCGATCCAGACGCCGATTGCCACAGACCGCACCGTTGGATTATTTTCAAGCACAACTCTTACACCGTTTTGGCATGTATAGCGTTTTATCAAGTCTGTTCCTCCTATTCAAAGACAGGCAACTGCCGCCTGCTACTTCATCAGCCTGTTTTCATCCATTAAGTCAGACACTGAGCCGAGCGCGTAGCCTTTTTCTTTGATTTTTGCAATCAGTGTATCCAGGCTTTTCGCAGTCGGATCAGTCGGATGCATTAAAATCATGGCTCCGTTATGTATTTTGCTCAACACCCTTGTTTGTAAAACAGCGGGAGACGGTTTTTGCCAGTCAATGGTGTCAACGGTCCACATGATGGTGCCCATTCCTTTTTCCGCCGCAAGGTCGACCACGGCTTTTCTGAAGCTGCCGCTTGGCGGCGCAAACCATTTCGGCTTCATGCCGAGCGTCTCGCTGATTTGTGCATTGGTTTTGTCAAGCTGTTCGGAAATGCTTCCTGAAGTCAGTTTGCTCATATCAGGGTGATTGTATGAATGATTTCCGATTTCATGTCCGTCTGCCGCTATTTTTTTCCCCAGTTCCTGATTGTTTTTCAGCCATTTCCCTTCAAGAAAGAAAGTTGCTTTGACCTGGTGCTGCTTCAGAATAGGCAGCATTTGCTCCACGTATTCATTTCCCCAGGCGACATTTATCAGGAAAGCGACCATCGGTTTGTCGGGATTTCCTTTATAAATAGGTTCGGGCGCGAGAGAATCAAGATGGACTTTCGGTTTTACCTGCTCATAGACAAGGCCGTCTTCGTGAAATTCTCCGTCCTTTTTCATTTGTTTATAGGATTTTTCCACATTGACTTTTAAACCGTTATATCCCGGTATACTCTTCCATATTTTATCAATCCGCGCGTCTTGCGGCTTCACTTCATACTCTGACGCTTTTTGCAGTAATTCTTCATAGAGCGGATCTTTTGATGCTGACACAGTTACAGCGTCTTTTTTCATTGCGTCTATGTAATCAACTGTATACGGATTTTTTAACATTTCAAACGAAACAAAAAAAAGAAATAAAAAAACGGCAAACGGCACGAATTTTTTCAACATGTCCTTCCCCCCTCACCACACATTATGTATGAGGAGGACAAGGTAGAACCCGTCTGTTGTCTTTCTCAAAATAAAGAAGCCGGGTCTCCCAGGCTCCTTGTTAGGTTTTCATTTAAGATTGTTGTTGTTCCTGTTCTTTTTCTTTCTCTTCGCGCAGCACTGCTTTACGCGACAGATTCACTCGTCCCTGTTTGTCAATTTCAGTTACCTTCACAAGGATTTCGTCACCGATTTTCACAACATCCTCAACCTTGCCGACCCGTTCGAGCGCTAGTTCAGAGATGTGAACGAGACCGTCTTTTCCGCTGAAGATTTCAACAAAAGCGCCGAATTTCTCAATCCGTTTGACTTTACCGAGGTAAAGCTGGCCGACTTCGACTTCTCTGACAAGATCTTCGATGATTTTTTTCGCTTTTTGGTTGCTGCTTTCATCAGTAGAAGAAATAAAGATGGTGCCGTCTTGTTCAATGTCAATTTTAACACCGGTATCTTCAATGATTTTGTTGATTTGTTTACCGCTCGGTCCGATAACGTCACGGATTTTATCCGGATTAATGTTCATCGTTAAAATTTTCGGCGCATATTGAGAAAGTTCTTTTCTTGATTCACCAAGCGTGCTGAGCATGCTGTTCAAGATTTCCATTCTTCCTTTTTTCGCCTGCTGAAGCGCTTCTTCAAGAATTTCTCTTGAAAGGCCTTCAATTTTAATGTCCATTTGCAGCGCTGTCACGCCTTTTTCCGTGCCGGCTACTTTAAAGTCCATGTCACCGAGGGCGTCTTCCATCCCTTGAATATCCGTTAATACCGTATAGTACTCGCCTGATTTCACAAGTCCCATCGCGATACCCGCAACAGGGGCTTTAATCGGAACACCTGCGTCCATCATGGCAAGCGTGCTCGCGCAAATGCTGGCCTGTGAAGTGGAACCGTTTGATTCAAGCACTTCGGATACGAGGCGGACCGTATACGGGAAGTCTTTTTCATTCGGAATGACCGGCTCAAGCGCACGCTCTCCAAGAGCACCGTGACCGATCTCACGGCGTCCCGGTCCGCGCATCGGGCCTGTCTCCCCTACGCTGAACTGCGGGAAGTTATAATGATGCATAAAGCGTTTTGATTCTTCCACGCCTAAACCGTCAAGAATCTGAACGTCCCCAAGGGCGCCTAATGTACAAACGCTGAGCGCCTGCGTCTGTCCTCGCGTAAACAGCCCGGAGCCATGCGTTCTCGGCAGAAGGCCGACTTCTGAAGAAAGCGGGCGGATTTGATCAACGCCGCGGCCGTCCGGACGGACTTTTTCTTCTGTGATCAAACGGCGCACTTCGTTTTTCACGAGTTTAGACAGTGTCTGTTTCACTTTTTTAATCGTATCTTCATCATGCTCTTCTTCTTCGAATTTCGCGACAACTGCATTTTTCACTTCATTGATCGCGTCTTCGCGAGCATGTTTTTCGTGAACCTGAATGGCGCTGAGAAGATCCGGCTCCGCAAGGCTTTTTACTTTTTCGCTGAGCTCTTCGTCAATTTCATACAGTTCGATTTCTGTTTTCTCTTTGCCGACTGCTGCGACGATTTCTTCTTGGAATGCGATCAGGCGCTTAATTTCTTCGTGACCGAACATAATCGCCTCAAGCATGATTTCTTCAGGAACTTCATCCGCTCCGGCTTCCACCATGTTGATGGCGTCTTTTGTGCCTGCAACGATGAGGTTGATATCACTTTTTTCAAGCTGGTCAACCGTCGGATTGATGACGAATTTCCCGTCAATGCGGCCTACCGTCACACCCGCGATCGGGCCTTCAAACGGGATATCGGAAACGCAAAGAGCGAGTGATGAACCGAACATTGCAGCCATTTCAGATGAGCAGTCCTGATCAACACTCATGACAATGCTGATGACCTGTACTTCGTTACGGAATCCGTCTGCGAAAAGCGGGCGGATCGGACGGTCGATCAGACGGCTGGCTAAAACGGCCTTTTCACTTGGACGGCCTTCTCTTTTAATAAAACCGCCCGGAATTTTACCTACTGCGTATAATCTTTCTTCATAGTTAACGGTAAGCGGGAAAAAATCTAGCGGTTTCGGTTCTTTTGATGCGGTTGCTGTGCTGAGCACTGCAGTATCGCCGTAGCGGACCATGACAGCGCCGTTTGCCTGTTTGGCAAGCTGGCCGGCTTCTACTGTAAGCTGTCTGCCGGCCCAATCTATGGTAAAGACATGTTTCTCTTGTCCCATTCGATTACGAGCTCCTCTCTTAATGTGTGAAATAATCAATTACTCCTATTATGAACGAAATGAATTGAACATATCAATGTCAAAGTAGTATGTAAAAGGATTTCATTGTTTTTTTATTATTATTTTTTTCGCTTTAATACGATAAAAAAGCGGGAATCCTCCCGCTTTTTACGATTATCGACGTAAGCCTAGTTTGTTAATTAACTCACGGTAACGAGTTACGTCTTTATTACGCAGATACGTAAGAAGATTACGACGTTTACCTACCATTTTAAGAAGACCGCGACGTGAGTGGTGATCTTTCTTGTGAGTACGCAAATGCTCGTTCAAGTTGTTAATTGAGTCTGTTAGGATAGCGATCTGAACTTCTGGAGATCCAGTATCAGATTCGTGTGTTTTGAACTCGCTGATGAGTTGATTTTTACGCTCTTGAGTAATTGCCATCCTGTTTCACCTCCATATCATAATTAGCCCCAGTTACCTAGCAACCGTCGGTGACTTCGGATTGCCAAGCAATGGTTTTAAGACTACGAAACATATGATACTAAAAATCGCGCCCATATGCAAATCTTTTAGAAGAAAATTTGTGTACTTTTGATGTTTTTTCCGTTATTTGCTGAAAAAACGGATCGCTTCTTGTTTGTCTTTCCCGATCTGAGCCGTCAGTTCATCGATGCCGTTAAACTTCCGTTCGCTTCGGATTCGTTTGTACCACTCGATTTTAACGTCTTCTCCGTATACATCCTGCTGAAAATTAAACAAATGTACTTCAATTGACGGCTGATCGGGACGCTTTTCATAAAAGGTCGGTTTGTAGCCGATGTTGCAGACGCCTTCATACACCTCGCCTTTTATTTCGGCTTTCACTGCATACACGCCTGTCGGCGGCACGATATAACTGTTGTGCAGGCCGACATTCGCGGTCGGAAAACCGATGGTGCGGCCTCTTTTGTCTCCGTGAATCACAGTGCCCCGGATAAAATACGGCTGGCCGAGAAGAGTGTGCGCAAGTTCAACGTCACCATCCTGCAGCGCTGACCGGATATAAGTGGAGCTGATCTTTCTGTCCTGCTCGGTCTGTTTCTCGACAGTCGTGCATCCGGCCTTGCCGTTTAAATCGTCCGGCAGCGTCTCCATCGTGCCTTTTCCGTATTTTCCGTACGTAAAATCGAAGCCTCCCACAGCGTGCCGCGCGTTTAACCCTAAAATATACTCCTCAGCAAACTGTTTTGGAGACAGAGACGCAAACGCTTCATCAAACTTTACGACATACAGCACATCAGCGCCTAAACGCCCGATCTGGCTGATTTTATCTTCAAGCGGCGTAATCAGATCCTTTGGCTCTTTGTCCCTGCCCAACACATGGGAAGGGTGGGGATGAAACGTCATAACGGCCAGCGACAGGCCTTTTTCTTCGGCAATTTGTCTGGCTGTTCCGATTACTTTCCGGTGTCCCAAATGAACGCCGTCAAAGTAGCCGAGCGCCATGACAGACGCCGGCTGCTCTTCTTTTTGTAAATGATGCGGATGAGAAATATGTATCGTCTTCACAGAACGGTCACCTTTTTTCTTATTGTTCGCTTTTTTGCATGAGCACTTTAGCCGGTTTCAGCAGTCCTTTTTTTGAAGGATGCGGCATATAAATGGCCACACATTCTCCGTCTTCAGTACAGACCGCTATACGGGCGTCAGCTGTCATTGCAGAAAATTCCGCCGGGATGTCAAACACTGACCCGTTTTCAGCTTTCTTAGCTAATGTATCACTTATGACCCATTTCGGCAAATGATTGAGCGCTCTTTCAATCGGCACGGCATGCTCTGCAACCGTGCCGTCTGAAACCTGCTGTTCAAGTTCCTCAAACGTGAAACACTCATCAAGACTGAAATCACCGGAAGCGGTGCGGATGAGATGCGACATATGCGCGGGATAGCCGAGTTTTTCACCGATTGTCACCGCCAATGTTCTGACGTAAGTGCCCTTTGAGCACGTGACTGTAAAGCGGAATGATGCTGTGTCTTCTTTATAAGTGACAGGGGAAGTGAGCGCGATATCTTCAATCGTGATATTCCGCTTCGGCCGCTCCACTTCAATACCGGCTCTGGCGTATTCATAGAGCTTTTTCCCGTTGACCTTTACAGCGGAATACATCGGCGGCACTTGCTCCTGCGGTCCCTTCAGTTCGTCTAAAACGGCTTTGATATCCGCTTCTTTCAGCGGCTCCTTGACAGGTTTTACGCTGACCGTTTCTCCAGTCTGGTCTTCGGTCGATGTGGAGAAGCCGAGAGTGATCTCAGCATCGTACGTTTTTGACTTGTCGGTGACGTACTCAACAATCTTTGTGGCCCGTCCGACACAGATCGGCAGTACGCCTGACACTTCCGGATCAAGCGTTCCCGTATGTCCGACTTTCTTTGTTTTTAACAGTTTTCTTATTTTCATTACACAGTCGTGAGAAGTCATGCCGACCGGTTTATGTAAAAGGAGAACTCCGTTAACCATATGTCTTTCGCTCCTTTGTTATCAATTGTATCCCGTAAAACGCAGAAAAGAGGACAGACGACACTCGCCCATCCTCTTTCCTTGTTATTCAGACGGTTTATCTGAATGCAGTTCGTGAATCAATGTTTCAATACGATTGCCGTACTCAATTGATTCATCAAATTCAAATTCAAGCTCAGGCGTTTTGCGGAGTCTGATTCGGCTGCCGATTTCGGAACGGATAAACCCTTTCGCTTTCTCAAGCCCTTTCAGCGCCTCCTCTTTCTTTTTCTCTCCGCCGAGAACGGAGATATACACCTTCGCTATTTGTAAATCACCTGAAACACGTACGTCTGTTACAGTGAGAAATCCGATTCTCGGGTCTTTCAGCTTTCGGCTGATAATATCCCCGAGCTCTTTTTTCATCTGCTCGCCGACACGGTTTGCTCTCATACTCAATTCAATCACCTCTAAGTTAAAACCACTCTGTTCTAGTGATCGTCCGTTCTATTTCGGGAAAGGAGTCAATAAACGCGAGTACGCGCTGGATCTCCTTTTCCGCCTGAACGTGAGAGGAGGAGACGACGGCGATTCCGAAGCTGGTCCGCTGCCAAGTGTCCTGATAGCCGATTTCTGCGGCCGACACGTTGAACTTATTCTGAACCCTCGTTATAATCCGCTTCAGAACGGCTCGTTTCTCCTTTAATGATCCCGCATCATAAATGATGCATTCACATTCCGCAAATCCGATCACTTTCTTTCGATTTCCTGCATGACATACGCTTCAATGATGTCGCCTTCGCGAATGTCATTGTATTTCTTAATTGTAATACCACATTCATATCCTTGTGAAACTTCTTTCACATCATCTTTGAAGCGTTTCAGAACGTCTACTTCGCCTTCGAAGATAACGACGCCGTCACGGATCAGGCGGAGTCCGCTGTCACGTGTAATGTGGCCGTCTGTTACATATCCGCCGGCAATCGTGCCGATTTTCGACACTTTGAATGTTTGGCGCACTTCAACCTGACCGATGACTTTTTCTTCGTATTCAGGATCAAGCATTCCTTTCATCGCCGCTTCAATTTCTTCGATGACTTTGTAAATGATACGGTGAAGACGGATATCTACATTTTCAGCTTCAGCCGTGCTCTTAGCATTTCCGTCTGGGCGCACATTAAACCCGATAACGATTGCATTTGAAGCAGATGCGAGAATGATGTCTGATTCCGTAATCGCACCGACGCCTGTGTGAATGATTTTCACTTTTACGCCTTCTACTTCAATTTTTTGAAGAGCGGCTGTTAACGCTTCGGCTGAACCTTGAACGTCAGCTTTTACGATTAAATTGATGTCTTTGACATCGCCTTGTTTAATTTGTTCAAACAGATCATCGAGGCTCAGCTTCGCTTTGTCGCTGCGCTGTTCTTCCAGTTGCTTGGAAGCGCGTGCTTCACCGACAGAACGGGCTGTTTTTTCGTCTTTAAAGACGAGGAATTGATCGCCAGCCTGCGGTACGTCGTTTAAGCCCGTGATTTCTACAGGTGTGGACGGTCCGGCTGTTTTCACGCGGCGGCCGAGATCATTGACCATGGCCCGCACGCGGCCGAATGTATTTCCGACAACGATCGGATCTCCGACATTCAATGTTCCCGTTTGAACGAGAAGTGTCGCGACAGATCCTCTTCCTTTATCGAGCTCAGCTTCAATAACCGTTCCTTTTGCCTGACGGTTCGGATTGGCTTTCAGCTCTTCCACTTCACTGACAAGCAGAATCATTTCGACAAGCTCGTCAATTCCCTTGCCTGTAAGAGCGGACAGAGGAACGAAAATCGTTTCTCCTCCCCATGCTTCAGGAACGAGTCCGTATTCAGTCAGCTCCTGCATGACACGGTCAGGGTTCGCGCTTTCTTTATCCACTTTATTCACGGCAACGATAATCGGAACCTCAGCCGCTTTCGCATGGTTGATGGCTTCGACTGTCTGCGGCATAACGCCGTCATCAGCCGCTACGACTAAAATGGTAATATCAGTTACTTCCGCACCGCGCGCACGCATTGTTGTGAACGCCGCGTGTCCCGGAGTATCTAAGAACGTGATTTTTTTGCCGTTTTCTTCGATCTGGTAAGCCCCGATATGCTGGGTGATTCCGCCGGCTTCACCTTCAACAACTTTTGTTTTTCTGATGCTGTCAAGGAGGGTCGTTTTCCCGTGGTCAACGTGGCCCATGATCGTCACGACAGGCGGACGGATTTGAAGATCTTCTTCTTTGTCAGCCTCTTCATATTTTTCAAGCTCAGTTTCTTCAAGCACAATCACTTCTTCTGTTTCTACACCGTATTCAGATGCGATCAGTTCGATTGTGTCTTTGTCAAGCTCCTGGTTAATGGTAGCCATTACGCCCAGAAGCATCAATTTTTTAATGAGTTCAGACGGCTCTTTGCCCAGTTCCTCGGCTAAAGCTCCGACTGTTAAAGAGCCGGAAAACGTAATTTTCTCAGGAAGCTCTTTTTTCGGCTTCAGCGGTTTTTGCTGATACTGATTTTTGTTGTTATGATTGCGTTTGTTTTTGTTTTTGTTGTTGTTGTTATTCTTCTTGTTTTTGTTAAATTGATTATTCTGCACGTCATTCTTCTTTCCGTCTCGAATTTTGTTTGGTTGATTCCCAGCAGGCTGCTGATTAATCCCTTGCGGCTTGTTTTTGTTCGTTTCCGCAGGCTTCTGAGATGTAACGCCGGCGCCGCCTTTTTTAAATTTCGCATCAAGCTGCTTAATGGTCTTTTCTTCAAGCATTGCCATATGGTTATTTACTACTATATCCATGTTTTTCAGCGCAGTCAAAATTTCCTTACTTGAAACATTGATGGCTTTTGCATATTCGTAAACTCTCATTTTAGCCATTCGTTCACCCCCAAAAATATTAATCGAGCAAGCTGATCAGCTTATTCGCAAAACCTTGGTCAGTGACGGCGACAACGACACGTGATTCCTTGCCGATAGAGCGGCCGAGATCAGCGCGGCTTTCGACTTTTTTATAAGGCACTTTATAATAATTGCATTTATCGGATACTTTTTTTGCAGTATTCGCAGATGCATCTTCTGTCAGCAGAACAAGTTTTGCACGCGCATTTCTAATTTCTTTTATAACCAAGTCCTCGCCCGACACGACCTTACGAGCTCGATTGGCCAGACCCAGCAAGGGAAACCATTCCATTCCAGACATGTTATTTTTTCACCTTTTCCGCCAGTTCCAGCAATTCTTCGAAAATCTGGTCATCGATTTGTGATTGAAATTGATTTTGCAATGTGTTTTTCTTTTTCGCAGCTAAGATGCATTCTTTCTCAAGGGTGATATAGGCACCCCGCCCGTTCTTCTTTCCGGTCGGATCGACTGAAATCTCTCCTTCTTTAGAACGGACAATTCGGATCAGTTCCTTTTTAGGCTTCATTTCCCCCGTTACCACGCATTTGCGCAGAGGAATTTTTTTTCGCTTATTCACCTAAAGTCACCTCTTATTCATCCGATTCGGCTGTTTCAGGCTCCATAAAGAGCGGCTCTAAATCGTCATCTTCTTCATGCTCTCTCGGATAGATGCCAAGGTCTCTTGCATCCGTTTCACTTTTGATATCGATTTTCCAGCCTGTCAGTTTCGCAGCTAAGCGGGCGTTTTGCCCTCTTTTTCCGATTGCCAGAGAAAGCTGGTAATCAGGAACGATGACAGTCGTGGCTTTTTCTTCTTCGCTGACGATGACATCCAGCACTTTAGACGGGCTGAGCGCATTGGCAACAAATTCAACCGGATCGTCAGACCAGTTGACGATATCAATTTTTTCGCCTTTCAGTTCATTGACGATCGCCTGCACGCGCTGGCCTTTAGGACCGACGCATGAACCGACCGGATCAACGTCAGGATCATCAGTGCGGACGGAGATTTTAGAGCGGTCGCCCGCTTCTCTGGCAACGGATTTCAGTTCGACCGTTCCGTCATAAATTTCCGGCACTTCGATTTCAAAAAGACGCTTCAACAGACCAGGATGCGTTCTTGATACATAGATCTGAGGCCCTTTTGTCGTTTTTTCGACCTTTGTGATAAATACTTTAATCCGATCGTGCGGTTTATAGCTCTCATTCGGCATTTGTTCATTGACGGGCAGCAGCGCTTCAATCTTGCCGAGAGACACGTAAATAAACTTGCTGTCTAAGCGCTGTACAATTCCCGTCATGATGTCTTCTTCACGATCGATAAATTCTGAGTAAATCACGCCGCGCTCAGCTTCACGGACACGCTGCGTCACCACTTGTTTCGCCGTCTGCGCAGCAATGCGGCCGAAGTCTTTCGGCGTTACTTCTATTTCAACGACATCTCCGACAAGGTAGTTCGGATGGATGTGCTGGGCGTCGTCAAGCGAGATTTCAAGTCTTGAATCGTATACCTCGTCTACGACATCCTTTCTTGCGAACACGCGGATCGTGCCCGTCTCACGGTTCAGATCGACCCGTACGTTTTGCGCCTGGTTAAAATTTCGCTTATACGCGGAAATTAAGGCAGCTTCAATTGCTTCGATGATAATGTCTTTACTGATGCCTTTTTCTTTTTCAAGAATAGTGAGAGCATCTAATAGTTCACTGCTCATGTTAGCGGTCTCCCCCCTTAAACACTAATACTTCATTCATTAAAATGTTACAGCTAATCTTGCGTTAGCTATTTTTTCATACGGAATATTGACCCGTTTCTTTCTTGTTTTGACCGTCATCTCTATTGTAACAGTTTGTCCATCGAATTCAGCCAATTTGCCTTCAAACACTTTTAAACCGTCAATCGGTTCGTACGTTTTCATGTACACATTTTTGCCCAGTGATTTTTCGAAGTCGGCTTTTTTCTTTAATGGACGCTCGGCTCCAGGAGAAGATACTTCAAGAAAGTAGTTCTGGGTGATCGGATCGGCCTCATCCAGCTTTTCGCTTAACGCTTCGCTGACTTTGGCGCACTCCTCAATATCAACACCGTTCTCGGAATCAATAAACACGCGAAGGAACCAGTTTTGACCCTCTTTGACAAATTCAATGTCTACGAGTTCAAGCTGAAGGTCATCCAGTATGGGCTGAGCCATTTCTTGAACGGTATCAGTCACTTTTTTGCTCATGTTTTTCCTCCTTGTGCTGTCGATATCATATCAGCCGTTCCTCTGCATAAAAACCCTGCTTCAAAAGAGCAGGGGCATTGAGAAAACGATGGACATGTCGAGGCAAAATTGCCTGTTCAATACAAAAGAGCGGGTTTCCCCACTCTTTGCCTCGGTAATCGTTAGCATTTCCAATAAAACTATACCATAACCATATATTTAATGCAAATCAAACTCCGCTCGGAGGCTGTGCACAAAGCTTAAAACAGAGACAGCTGATTTTGGTCCGGAAGCGACTCAAGACAGCCGTGACGGTCTAAATACTCTAAAATGGTTTTTGACACTTTTCCTCGTTTTTGAAGATCCTCTTTTGAAAGGAACTCCCCTTCTTTCCGCGCTTTCACAATATTGAGAGCGGCGTTGGTTCCGAGTCCCGGAATTGAGTTGAACGGCGGGATGAGACTGTTGCCGTCAATGATAAATTCCGAAGCGCTCGAACGGTATAGATCGACCTTCTGGAAGGAATAGCCGCGCTCACACATTTCAAGCGCAAGCTCTAACACGGTAAGGAGGTTTTTCTCCTTCGGCGAAGCATCAAGCCCTTTAGAGCTGATATCATCCATCACCGCTCTGATGGCGGTCGAGCCTTTAATCATTGTATCAATGTCAAAGTCATCTGCGCGGACGGTAAAATACGCAGCATAATATAAAAGCGCGTGATGTACTTTAAAATAGGCAATCCGCACCGCCATCAGCACGTATGCGGCGGCGTGAGCTTTCGGGAACATGTATTTGATTTTTTTGCATGAATCAATATACCAGTTCGGCACATTGTTCTTTTTCATTTCTTCTTCCCATTCCGGCGTCAGGCCTTTGCCTTTACGGACGAATTCCATGATTTTAAAGGCCAGTGAAGGCTCAAGGCCCTGATAGATCAAGTAAACCATAATGTCATCACGGCAGCCGATCACTTCGCTCAGTTCACACGTATTGTTGTGTATCAGTTCCTGCGCATTGCCGAGCCATACGTCCGTTCCGTGAGAAAGCCCGGAAATCTGGACAAGCTCGGAGAACGTCGTCGGCTTCGTATCCTCAAGCATCTGCCGCACAAATCGCGTCCCGAATTCAGGAATGCCGAGCGTCCCCGTTTTACAGCCGATCTGCTCTTCAGTAACGCCGAGCGATTCTGTACCTTGGAAAATCTTCATAACTTCCGGATCATCTGTCGGAATCGTCTTCGGATCAATTCCGCTTAAATCCTGGAGCATCCGGATGACGGTCGGATCATCGTGCCCTAATATATCAAGCTTCAGCAGGTTGTCATGAATGGAGTGGAAGTCAAAATGAGTCGTTTTCCATTCAGACCCCGTCGCATCTGCCGGGAATTGTATCGGTGAAAAATCGTAAATATCCATGTAATCCGGGACAACGATAATCCCCCCCGGGTGCTGGCCGGTCGTTCTCTTAACCCCGGTGCAGCCTTGCACCAGACGGTCGATCTCCGCGCCGCGCATGTGCAGGTTGTGGTCGCCCGCATAGCCTTTCACATATCCGTAAGCCGTCTTTTCCGCGACGGTGCCGATCGTTCCAGCGCGATACACGTTATCTTCACCGAACAATACTTTCGTGTAGTTATGGGCATGCGGCTGATACTCACCTGAGAAGTTCAAGTCGATATCGGGTACTTTGTCACCTTTAAAGCCTAAGAACGTTTCAAACGGGATATCATGCCCGTCCTTTTTCAAAGGTGTGCCGCAAGACGGGCAGCTTTTATCCGGCAGGTCAAAACCGGAACCGACTGATCCGTCATTAAAGAATTCGGAATATCGGCAGCTCGGGCACACATAGTGCGGAGCGAGCGGGTTCACTTCAGTGATTTCCGTTAAGGTCGCCACAAGCGATGAACCGACGGACCCCCGGGAGCCGACGAGATAACCGTCATCCAGAGACCGTTTTACAAGCTTATGAGAGATGAGATAAATAACGGCGAACCCATGACCGATGATACTTTTTAATTCTTTTTCTATTCTCGCTTCCACAATTTCGGGAAGCTCTTCACCGTAAATGCTTCTGGCGCGCTGATAGCTCATTTCACGGATTTCTTCATCAGCCCCGTCAATTTTCGGCGTGTACAGATCGTCTTTGATCGGTTTGATCTCATCGACCATCGAAGCGACTTTCTGCGTATTGTCAACCACGATTTCTTTCGCTTTTTCCGCACCGAGGAAGGAGAAAGCCTCCAGCATTTCATCTGTCGTTCTGAAGTGCACTTTAGGCAGTTCGTGTCTGTTTAACGGGTTGGCGCCGCCTTGGGAAGATATTAAGATCTTCCGGTAAATTTTATCCTCATCGTTTAAATAGTGGACATTTCCCGTAGCCACGACCGGCTTATTCAATTTTTCTCCGAGCTTCGTAATGTTGGCGATGATTTCTTTCAGCGCTTTTTCATCCCGGACGAGCTCAAGCTGCAGAAGGTGTCTGTATACTTCCGGCGGCTGCACTTCAAGATAATCATAGAAGGATGCGATATCTTCAACCTCTTCAGGAGATTTTTGCATCATGCCTTCAAAGACCTCACCCCTGTCACAGGCAGAGCCGATTAACAGACCTTCTCTGTATTTATTAAGCTGCGACCTCGGAATGCGCGGCACTCTGTAGAAATATTGAATATGAGAAATGGACACGAGCTTAAACAGATTTTTAAGGCCGGTCTCATTTACGGCAAGCAATGTAGCGTGATAAGGTCTTGATCTCTGATAAGCATTGGATTGTCCCATATTCTCATTCAGCTGATCATGATAAAAAATGTCTTTTTCAGCGGCATCTTTGAGCATTTTCAACAGCAGGTAGCCCGTTGCTTCAGCGTCAAAAACCGCTCGGTGATGCTGGGTTAATTCGATATCAAACTTCTTACATAACGTATTTAAGCGGTGATTTTTAAACTCAGGATACAGGAAACGCGCGAGTTCCAGCGTATCAATGACCGGATTTTTCGCTTTTTCCGTTTTCAAAAGACGCTTGTACGCCACATTTAAAAATCCCATATCAAAGCTGGCGTTATGAGCCACAAGCACGTCATCGCCGATCCATTCTTTAAAATCCCGGACGACGTCAACGACATCGGGAGCGTCGCGGACCATGTCGTCCGTAATCCCGGTAAGCTCTATCGTCGTTGCTGACAGCGGATGGTGCGGATTGGCGAACGCTTCGAATTTATCGATAATTTCTCCGCCTCTTATTTTGACTGCGGCAAGCTCAATGATGGTGTCATACACTGCGGACAGACCTGTCGTTTCAACGTCAAAGACAACGTATGTGTCTTCTTCCAGGAGACGGTGAGCTGGATTGTATGCGATCGGAACGCCGTCATCTACGATATTGGCTTCCATTCCGTAAATCATTTTAATGCCGTGTTTTTTCGCGGCGGAATAGGCATCCGGGAAAGACTGCACAACGGCATGATCAGTTAACGCAATCGCTTCATGTCCCCATTTTTTCGCCTGTTCGACAAGCTTTCCGATGCCCGTTACAGCATCCATTTGGCTCATCGGAGAATGCAGATGAAGCTCAACCCGTTTTTCGCCTTCAGGAGCGGTGTCTTCACGGGTTTTGGCTTTTATTTCATTCACGTCATTTGCAATCATGACGAGATCTCTGACGAATGTATCGTTTTGAATGCTTCCCCGCGCCTTCACCCACATGCCTTTTTTCAGCGTTTTCATCAAAGCGGCGTCTTCTTTTTCTCTGGCGAACATTTTTACTAAAATGCTGTTTGTATAGTCCGTGATTTTGAAAATGCAGAGCGTGCGTCCGCTTTTCAGCTCGCGTGTTTCAGCATCAAACACAAACCCCTGCACCGTAATTCTTCTTTCTTCATCCATGATGCTGTCAAGCGTCCGGATTTCTTCGTTCTCTTTAATTTGATAGCCGATGACAAGCGGTCCGGACGGTGCCTGATCCTCATCGCCCTCTTTTTCCTTCTTCTCCATCTCGATAAGCGCCTGCATCGCCCGCTCCTGATCTTCAGCAAGCTTTTGCTCGCGGAATTTCTGGACTTCTTGGTCAGATACGAAAATTTCGGTATCCAGCTGCAGTTCCGGAAAGCCGAATTGGCGGTAGCTGTGCTGAATCAGTGCGCTGTATTTATTTTTGAGCGCAGATGCTTCTGTATCTGTTTTTGTTTTCACGATCAGTTTGTTTCCCTTGAGCTTCGGCTTCTGCTGATTCAAAAGAGCCACCATCGGCGGCGAGGTTCCTTCAAGCTCTTCAATACAGCGTGTCCAATAATCCTGTACAAGCTCCTCTGTCACTGTAGGGTCGATGACCTGAACAGACGATGTGACACGGGCGATGTGAGCAAACGATTGTGTTAACCTCATCATGAATGAATCATATATTTGATACGGCAAAAGAGCCTTAAAGCGAAATTGGAAATGCCAGGCTTTTTCTGCTTTATGGATTGTCAGTTTATCAATCTCTCCGTCTTCAAAGTATGTCATGAAGGTATCATCTGTCATATTAAGCTGCTGCAGAAGAATCTGAAACTGTCTTCTGTTTACTGATAACTGTTCCATTCAGACAGTATCCCTCCCTTAAAACATCATAAGTGAAGGTACCTCCGCAGGTGATGAGGTACCTTCTTTTTTCTCTATTTTAACATGATTTTGTATGATTCGTTATGGTGATTACTTCGTCTTGATAAATTCAGAAAGCTCATCCACTGAAACTTCGGCAGATTCACCGGTTTTGCGGATTTTCACTTCTACGATGCCTTCATCGGCACGTTTTCCGACAGTGATGCGGATCGGAAGGCCGATCAGATCAGAATCAGCAAACTTCACGCCTGCGCGTTCAGCACGGTCATCGTATAATACCTCATAACCTTCCGCCTGGAATTTGCCGTAAAGCTGTTCAGCAAGCTCTTTTTGCGCTTCGTTTTTCATATTCAGCGCCAAAATATGAAGGTCATACGGAGCAACGCTTTTCGGCCAGATCAAGCCTTTTTCGTCGTGATGCTGTTCAGCGATGGCTGAAAGCGTTCTGGACACGCCGATTCCGTAACATCCCATCAGCATCGGCTGCGCACGCCCGTTTTCATCAAGGTATGTCGCATTCATCGCTTCAGAGTAACGCGTGCCGAGTTTAAAGACTTGTCCGACCTCAATCCCTTCAGCGAAACGGATCGTGCCTTTTCCGTCAGGTGACGGATCGCCTTCCTGAATGATTCGAAGATCGGCATATGCTTTTACTGACGCGTCACGTTCGATGTTTACGTTTCGGTAATGACGGTCTTTTTCATTCGCGCCGCTAACAGCGTTTACCATTACTTTCACGGCTTGGTCGGCATAAATCTCAATGTCGCCGGCAGCGCCGATCGGCCCCGCAAATCCCGGCTCCGTGCCAAGTTTCTCGGCTACTTCTTCATGAGACGCAAGCTCAACCACTTCCGCGTTCAGAAGGTTTTTCACTTTCACGTCATTGACCTCATGATCGCCTCTTACTAACACGAGAACAAATCGGTCATCAGCTTTAAACAGCATTGATTTGATGCAGGCGCTCGGCTCGATCTGCAAGAACGAAGCGAGCTCTTCAATGCTTTTGACATTAGGCGTATCAATTTTCTCCAATGCCTCGGGTGTTTCATCTGACGGCTCGCTGTTCATGACAACTTCCGCCATTTCCGTATTGGCTGCGTAAGAGGATCCATCAGAATAAGCGATGGTATCTTCCCCTATTTCAGAAAGAGCCATAAATTCATGCGTGTCTTTTCCGCCCATCGCGCCCGAGTCGGCAATAACGGGACGGACGTTTAATTCACAGCGTGCGAAAATGCTGCTGTATGCGCCGTACATGTTTTGGTATGTTTCCTCCAGACTTTCTTCAGAAGCATGGAAAGAATACGCATCTTTCATGATGAATTCGCGTCCGCGCAATAACCCGAAACGCGGGCGTTTTTCATCTCTGAATTTAGACTGGATCTGGTAAAGAGTGAGCGGCAGACGCTTATAAGATTTCACCTCATCGCGCACGAGAGAAGTAATGACTTCTTCATGTGTCGCGCCTAAAGCAAATTCACGGCCGTGGCGGTCTTTCAGACGCATTAATTCAGGCCCGTACGTATACCACCTGCCTGATTCCTGCCATGTTTCAGCCTGCTGAAGGGCCGGCATCAGCATTTCCACCGCGTTGATTTTTTCCATTTCTTCACGCACGATCTTCTGAATGTTTTGAATGACCCTGTAAGCCAGGGGCATGTAGCTGTAAACCCCGCTCGTATTTTGTCTGATAAATCCCGCTCTCAGCAGAAGCTTATGGCTTTTTGCTTCAGCATCAGCCGGCACTTCTCTCAGGGTCGGAATAAGCGTCAAACTTTGTCTCATGTCTTCGCACCTCTGATTTTTTACTAGTCAATTATAAGAATAAACGCTGGATATCGTTCCATGTGACAACCAGCATAAGAAGCATTAAGAAAGCTACGCCGATAAATACGACAAATGCTTCCTTGTCACGGTTTATCGGCTTGCCGCGGATTGCTTCAATGAATAAAAACAGCAGCCGCCCGCCGTCAAGCGCCGGTATCGGCAGCAGGTTGACAATTCCCAGGTTGATGCTTAAAAACGCCGCAAACTGGAATAGGTTGATAATACCGGTTTTTGCAACTTGATCCGTCATATCATAAATGCCGACAGGACCCGAAAGCATATCAAGCTTAAACTGGCCTGTCACAAGTTTGCTCAGATTGGTCAGAATCGCTTTTGTGACATCAACGGTAGATGTCGCGCCATAGGCAATCGCTGCAAGCGCGCCTTTTTCAGTCGGCGCATAAGAGCCGAAGCGGCCGATTGTTTTTTTATTTTCATCTTTTACAGCTTCAGGTGTAACCGAGATATGAAACGATTTGCCGTCCCGTTTGACGGCGACATCGATTTTTTTTCCGGGATTTTCTTTTACCGCTGTCACGATGTCGGTCCATGACATCATTTTTTCACCGTTAATGCTCTGGATATAGTCGCCTTCTTTTAAACCGGCAGCCGCTGCGCGTCCATTGTCTGTCAGCTTCCCGAGCTCAGGCTGATTCGAAGGCACGCCTTGAATGAATCCGAGCATGACGAGAATGACATACGCTAAGATGAAGTTCATTATCGGACCGGCAGCAATCGCCTTAATCCGCTTCCATACGGGTTTAGACCCGAATTGTCGATTGTAAGGCGCAATCTGCACTTCTTCTCCGTCTACGATAAAAAAGGAGGTCTGACTGACAGTAAAGCCCGCCAGTTCATCTTCTTTCCCCTGCTCGTACCCGGTAATCTTCATTTCGTGCTCAAGATCAGCCGTCTCCACCTCAATAATTAAAGCGTCGGGATATTTTTCCTTTTGATTAATGATGACTTTTTCCACTTCGTCATCTTTATTAAAAAGAAGCCCGACGGTATAACCGGGTTTGACTTCGATCATCTCCGGGTCTTCACCGGCCATGCGGACGAACCCGCCGACCGGAAGGAGTCTGATCGTATACACGGTTTCATTCTTTTTAAATGAAAAGATTTTAGGGCCGAAGCCGATCGCAAATTCACGGCAAAGGATTCCCGCTCTTTGGGCGAGCAATAAATGCCCGAGCTCATGGAAAAAAACGAGCGTTCCGAAAATAATAATAAACGCGATAACTGTATTCACGAACATACCACCTTATGTGAGTATTGAATTAACGTATCCCCGGGTGTCTTTGTCCACTTCTTGGATATCCGCAAGACTCGGATCCTGAATTACGCTGTGGCGGTCCAATGCTTGTTCAATCAGGTCCTCAATCGATAAGAATGAAATCCGTCCGGCAAGAAAAGCGGCAACGGCTTCTTCGTTGGCCGCATTTAAAACCGTCGGCATCGTTCCCCCTATTTTACCTGATTCAAAGGCAAATTGTAAGCAGCGGAACCTTTCAAAGTCAGCTTTCGCAAAATGGAGGCTTCCGATCTCCCATAATTCAAGCCTTTTTGTTTCAGGCAGAGGCAGACGGTCCGGATATGTCAGCGCATATTGAATCGGCACCCTCATGTCCGGATTTCCGAGCTGGGCGATGACGCTTCTGTCGTGAAATTCAACCATCGAATGAATGATGCTCTCCTTATGTAATAGAACGTCAATCTGTTCATACGGAATGTCAAACAGCCAATGCGCCTCAATGACTTCAAGTCCTTTATTCATCATTGTAGCCGAGTCAATCGTAATTTTTGCGCCCATCGACCAGTTCGGGTGGTTAAGGGCGTCGGCAATCGTTACAGACTCAAGCTCCTGCCGCGTTTTATCTCTGAAACTGCCGCCGGATGCCGTAATGATCAGGCGCTCGATATTTTTGCTCTGTTCGCCTTGCAGGGCTTGAAAAATAGCGGAATGTTCGCTGTCGACCGGAAGAAGAGGAACACCGTATCGTTTTGCGTGTCCTTTCACTATATGCCCGGCAGTGACGAGAGTTTCCTTATTTGCAAGCGCAATTGTTTTTTTCTGTTCAATCGCTTTCAAAGTCGGGATTAAACCGACGCTTCCAAGCAGCGCATTGACCACGATATCCACTTCGTCCATGACTGCCGCTTCAATCAGGCCTTCTTCTCCGATGCCGATTTGACATTCATGAGAAAAAGACGCTTCTTTCACTTTTTGGTATGTATCCATGTCGCCGACTGCTACATATTTCGGCTGAAACGTTCTGATCAACGGGATCGCTTTCTCGGCGTTTTTACCGAAAGTCATCGAGACGAGACGGAACTGATCTTGATGCATGCGCAATACGTCTAACGTCTGCTCCCCTATTGATCCTGTTGCTCCTAAAAGACAAATATTCTTCAAAATGCCACTCCCATTCTATGCGTCCAGATCGGTCTTATTTTCATATTAGCCTTTCTCATGAAAAAAGCGCAAGCAGAAAGTATAAGAACGGCATGACAAACAAAAAGCTGTCAAATCGATCTAAAATGCCGCCGTGCCCGGGAAGGATTTTTCCCGAATCCTTCACATCATAGTGCCGCTTAAGCGCTGATTCAACCAAATCCCCGATCTGTCCGAATACAGACAGAACAAGCGTGATGACCAAAAGAACCGGGTATGAAATCGGAAGGTGCGCAAACAGCTGAAAAACAGCCGTAAAAATAAGGGCGATGACAATACCGCCGAGAAACCCTTCCACTGTTTTGTTGGGGCTGATTTCGGGCCACAGCTTCCGCTTCCCGAGCGACTTTCCGACGAAATATGCGCCTGAGTCCGTTGACCATATGACAACGCAGGCATAAAAGATATACAAAAGCCCGTTTGTTTCAATGTTTCTGATTTCAATAAAATAATGAAAACACAGTCCGATATATACCGTCGCGAGAACGATAAACCCGACTTCGTCAAACGTAAAGGTGTTTTTCACGAGCACCGTATAGCTGAGCAGAATCAATACAGCGAAAATCGTTACTTCCATTTTCGCATCGAAAAAATGATACTTGTCCGGCATCATATACAGCCATAACAACAAGAGGCTGATCAGACCCGGAAAAGAAAAAAATCTGAGCTTTTTCATCCGCAAAAGCTCAAAAAGCGCTATACTTCCCATCACGTAAACAAATACGGTGAACGGCAATCCTCCGAAAATAACCAAAAATAAAAATAATGCCGCTGCCAGAACACCTGTTAACAATCTTTGTTTCATTTCCACCATCCTCTAAATTCCGCCAAACCTCCGGCCCCGCTGCTGAAATTCTCCCACTGCCTGCAGAAAGTGATCTTCTTTAAAATCGGGCCACAGGACATCTGTAAAAACAAATTCACTGTAAGCCACCTGCCAAAGCATAAAGTTGCTCAATCTGATTTCTCCGCTCGTTCTGATGAGCAGCTCCGGGTCCTGGATTGATTCTGTCATTAAATGCCCGGAAAAGAGCGCTTCATCAATGTCTTCGATATTCAGCGTGCCGCTTTTCACCTGTTCAGCCAGTGCTTTTGCCGCATTGACGATTTCCGTGCGTCCGCCGTAGTTCAAAGCGAAATTGAGAATCAGCCCGTCATTTTGTTCTGTATCTTTTACGGCCTTCTCAATCGCCCTGTACGTATGAGAAGGGAGCGCGGATTCATCTCCGATAATTTTCACCTGTACATTTTCCTCTATTAATTCAGGAAGATACGTATTCAGGAACTCTTCCGGAAGCTTCATCAAAAAGTCGACTTCCATCTTCGGGCGCTTCCAGTTCTCCGTTGAAAACGCATAAAGAGTCAGAACTTTAACGCCGAGCTGACTTGCGAGCTTTGTCACCCTTTTTACCACTTTCATTCCTTCATGATGTCCTGCAATCCGAGGGAGTGAACGCTTCTTCGCCCAGCGTCCGTTTCCGTCCATAATAATGGCAATGTGTGCGGGAATTTCACCCTTCAGTATGTCTTCTTTTGTATACCGTTCTAAGTTGGAAGCCGCATTCTGCTGATTCTTCCAATTTTTGAGTATGTTGAGCATGAGATTCCTCCGTCACCCAAAAAGGTTGCGTTGCTGATGATCAATGTAATCAACAGTATTAACAAAAAAACCCCCTGTAAACATGAGAGGGTCTTTTCACATTATCTATTGTACATAGTTTTTCATTAAACTTCCATGATTTCTTTTTCTTTGTCCTTTGTGACGCTGTCAATTTTTGACACATATTCATCTGTCAGCTTTTGAACGTCTTCACTGGAAGCACGAAGCTCGTCTTCTGTGATGTCTCCGTTTTTCTCAAGTTTTTTGAGGTCATCGTTGCTGTCACGGCGGACATTACGGACTGCTACTTTCGCTTCTTCCGCGTATTTTTTCACGACTTTGACAAGTTCTTTACGTCTTTCTTCCGTCAGAGCCGGGATCGCGATGCGGATAATTGTGCCGTCACTTGTCGGCGTTACGCCAAGATCAGCTTTCAGAATCGCTTTTTCAATATCGCCGATTGCCGTTTTGTCATACGGTGTGACAACAAGCATACGCGCTTCAGGCACATTGATGGAAGACAGCTGGTTTAAAGGTGTTTGGGCACCGTAGTATTCTACTGTCACTTTATCCAATAGAGATGGGTTGGCACGTCCTGCGCGGACTGACGCCAATTCACGTGAATAAGCGGCAACCGCTTTTTCCATGCGTTCTTTTGTTTGTGTTAATACTTCGTTTGACAACGTTATTTCCCCCTTACGATCGTTCCGATTGATTCGCCGATTACGGCACGCTTAATATTTCCTTCTTCCATAATAGAAAAGACGATCAGCGGAATATCATTATCCATACATAGTGAAGAAGCCGTAGAATCCATGACTTCCAGCCCGTCTTTTAACACATCGAGATAAGATAATTTTTCGTATTTAACGGCTGACTCATCTTTTCTCGGATCAGCATTATACACACCGTCGACATTATTTTTTGCCATTAAGATCACGTCCGCTTCGATTTCAGCGGCACGCAGCGCTGCGGTTGTGTCCGTAGAGAAATAAGGGTTTCCTGTTCCCGCGGCAAAAATAACAACGCGTTTTTTCTCCAGGTGGCGGATGGCTTTTCTTCTGATGTAAGGCTCAGCGACCTGACGCATTTCAATTGATGTCTGCACTCTGGACTGAATTCCGAGCGTTTCCAGGCTGTCCTGCAGGGCAAGTGAGTTCATGACAGTAGCAAGCATGCCCATATAATCGGCCGTCGCACGGTCCATTCCTAAGTCACTGCCCGTTTTTCCGCGCCATAAGTTGCCGCCGCCTACGACTACGGCCACTTCGACGTCAAGCTCAGCGATTTCTTTTACCTGTTTAGCGATGGATTGGATGACAGTCGGATTAATGCCGTTTCCCTGCTCTCCTGCCAATGCTTCTCCGCTAAGCTTTAAAACGATACGATTGTATTTTGGTTTTTCCATAATAACCTCCAAGTGTAAACATTGCCGTTTCCTATTATGCAAGAGAAAAAAAGGTTTGTAAATATAGTTTTAAAAATAGGGAACACAAGTAGTGTCCCCTATACTGCCTGAAAAGCCGCGAAAGATTCGCCAAGGCTTTCCGCCATTATTTTTTCACTTGGTTCATAACTTCTTCAGCAAAGTTTTCTTGGCGTTTTTCAATACCTTCTCCAACTTCGTAGCGGACGTAAGTTTTAACAGATGCGTTTTTCGCAGCCACAACTTGTTTCACTTTTTCGTCTGGGTTTTTAACGAAAGCTTGGTCTAATAAGCAAATTTCTTCGAAGAATTTGTTCAGACGGCCTTCAACCATTTTAGCTACGATGTTTTCCGGTTTGCCTTCTTGAAGAGCTTGCTGAGTCAGAATCTGACGCTCATGGTTTGCTTCTTCTTCAGACACTTGGTCGCGGGAAATGTAACGAGGATTTACCGCTGCAACATGCATCGCGATGTCTTTTGCAAGATCTTCGTCAGTTGTTCCGCTAAGAACGGATAATACGCCGATGCGGCCTCCCATGTGAAGGTAAGCACCGAACGCTTCGCTGTCTTCTTTTGTAATAACAGCAAAACGGCGAAGAGTGATTTTCTCTCCGATTTTAGCAACGTTGCTTGTGATGTATTCTTCAACAGTAGAACCGTTTTCCATCTTTTGACCCATTGCTTCTTCAAGATCAGCAGGAGCGTTTGCAAGAAGGTGGTCAGCAAGCGTGTTCAGAAGCTCTTTGAAGCCTTCGTTTTTCGCAACGAAATCAGTTTCAGAGTTTACTTCTAAGATAACGCCTTTGTTGCCGTCAGTTTTAATAAGAGTAGAACCTTCAGCAGCGATACGGTCAGCTTTTTTAGCCGCTTTCGCAATTCCTTTTTCTCTCAGAAGGTCGATTGCTTTGTCCATATCTCCGTCAGTTTCAGTCAATGCTTTTTTACAGTCCATCATACCAGCGCCTGTTTTTTGACGCAGTTCTTTTACCTGCTGTGCAGTAATAGCCATTTGAATTCCTCCTTATATGTGTAAACAAGATATGTATAGATACATTTTTCTTGAAAAAAGGTGATAAAAGGCAGTCCCTCTTATCACCTTTTGATTAGGTTACGCAGTTGTCGTTTCTGTTTCAGGTGCAGTCTCTTCAGCAGCTTCCGCTTCTTCTTCGCCTTGCTTCGCTTCAAGAATAGCATCTGCCATTTTAGAAGTAAGAAGTTTGACAGCGCGGATTGCGTCATCGTTTGCAGGGATTACGACATCAATTTCATCAGGATCACAGTTTGTATCTACGATTCCGATGATAGGAATGTTCAATTTGCGAGCTTCCGCAACAGCGATGCGCTCTTTGCGAGGATCGATGATGAATAATGCATCAGGAAGATCCTTCATGTCTTTAATTCCGCCGAGGAATTTTTCAAGACGCTCTAATTCTTTTTTCAATTGAACAACTTCTTTTTTCGGAAGTACTTCAAATGTACCGTTTTCTTGCATTTTCTCGATGTCTTTCAGACGCTTAATGCGTTTTTGGATTGTTTCGAAGTTTGTCAGTGTACCGCCCAACCAGCGTTGGTTGACATAGTACATGCCAGAGCGTACAGCTTCTTCTTTAACAGAATCCTGAGCTTGTTTTTTTGTGCCGACGAAAAGGATTTTTCCGCCTTCAGCAGCAAGGTTTTTCGTGAAGTTGTAAGCTTCCTCTACTTTTTTCACTGTTTTTTGAAGGTCAATGATGTAGATTCCGTTACGCTCCGTGAAAATGTAACGCTTCATTTTTGGGTTCCAGCGGCGTGTTTGGTGGCCGAAGTGAACACCAGCTTCAAGCAATTGTTTCATAGAAATAACTGACATGTGATTTCCTCCTAATAAAATGGTTTTTTTCCTCCGCTTAGGTCATTTTTGTGCAGAACTGCCGTTTGCAGCACCCTCTGCATAAATCGTTAAGCGTGTGTATTTAACACCAAGACATAATATAACACAGCTTTATGCGACAATCAAGAATCCTTTACAGCTTTGCCTCGAAATTTTAAAAACAGCTCGATTTCTGTCTTTCCGCTCTGCATCCGTTTGGCGATTTCCGCGGGGGTGAGCCCTTGTTCATATAATTCTGAAACACGTTCTTCAAACGAATACGCACCGTTGTTTTCATCACTTTCAGCCCGTTCCGTTGCACTGATGAGCTTTTCCATGTGGTCCGGAATATCAGGCTCTTCTTTCGGTTCCGCCCGGGGTTCGGCGTCTTCTGCGTCCGGCGCTTGACGGCTTTTTGCGTCTTCGAGTCTTTCATTTTCTTCTTTCAGCTCAAGCAGAAACGCTGCAAGGGTGTTTTCCGTCTCTTCAAGAATCTTCTTCTGCTGGCGCTCCGTCTCCTTGAGGGCTGAAAACCTCGTGTACAGAATAATGACGGCATAAAGCAGTACGCCGTGAAGCACAAAGCTTAAAAGCCATAATAGTGTTGACATGTTTTTCACTCGCTAACCATGAGTTCATTATTGAATTACTTTTTCAAGCAGATGCTTTAATTTAAACAGCGCCTTTGAATGAATCTGTGAAATCCGCGACGTCGAAAGGTTCAGGACTTGTCCGATCTCGGTCAAAGTCAGTTCTTCTTTATAGAATAAACTGACGACAAGCTGCTCTTTTTCAGAGAGCTCGTGAATTTTGCCCGCAAGCTGAGCGATCAGCTCGTCCTTCATGATTTTTTCTTCCGGCGGCACATTTTTGTCATCTCTGATCATCACTTGAATATTCTCACCGTCATCCTGGTCGTGAAGCTTTTCATCAATTGATAAGAGATTGGCAAAAAACCCTTCATTCATCGTTGATACTACGTCCTGCTCCGTCATCCCCAGCTCTTCTGCGATCTCTGAAGGCGTCACATTCCGAAGGTAGCGCTGTTCAAGTTTTTCGATCGCCGCTTCGACTTTTTTTGTCTTCTCCCGTGAAGTTCTGGGCAGCCAATCTTCTTTACGCAGCCCGTCGATGATTGCACCGCGAATTCTAAACGAGGCATAGGTATCAAATTTTAAATCCCGGCCGGGGTCAAATTTTTCCAGGGCATCATATAAACCAAGCATACCAAGGCTCATTAGATCGTCTTTATGCACCGATTTCGGCAGTCCGACGGAAATTCTGCCGACATGATATGTGACCAGCGGCATGTAACGGCGCATTAAATCATCACCGGCTTTAGGATCTTTCCACTCTTTCCAGCGCGACCAAAGCACCTGATCTTCATAATTCAAGGATTGCATTGTTATCCCCCTACCTCATACCTTTATTAAATCGTTGTTTCACCTTGTTTAACAGTTCGAATGTGCAGCATGCAGGACTTTGGCTCAAATTCAATCGTCCGGCCGCTTGAGCCGCCCGTATCTTCACTGATGACCGGAATGTTATACAATGAAAGCTGCTCTTTGATGGCCGCTACATTCCTCGGACCGATTTTCATCAGGTCGTTTGTCATTTTAAACTTAAACATCTCCGCTCCCCCGGCGAGTTTTGCCTTCAGGGCAAACTTGCGGCAGCCGGCTTTCAAAAGCATATCAATCGTCATCTTAACGGCGGTGTCCGCGTATTTTGCACGGTTGAGCTCCGCCGTTTTTGATAAACCGGAGTCCGGCAGCATGACGTGAACGAGTCCTGCCGTTTGTTTGTCTTTATCGTATAAAACCAGCCCTACGCATGAACCGAGTCCCGAGGTCCGGATTTTATCCGGGTAACGCGCGACTTGAACATCCGCAATCCCCACTTTAACGACTGCGGCTTCCGCACGGCTCATAAAGCCGCACCCAATGAGACGAAGAGCTTTTCAAAAGAATCATAGTCCGGGAGCATAAACATGTGGGCTTTGAGCTCCTGCCGGCTGCCCTGGTCAAAAATAGAAGTATCCACGACAATGGCATGCTCTCCGACTTGGCTGAGCTCCATCAGCCCTTCACTGATAACCGCGCCGAACATATCAAGTGAGATTTCCGGCACGCTCGGGTAAATCTCAAGCTTTGTCAAATCAGCCAATGCCGTTAAATAGGAACCTGCTAAAATATTGCCGAACTCATGTAAAGCAGAAGAACTTAAATGATCTTCACCCAACTGGTCAATATCAAAATCCGGATTTCCGATCAGCTCTCTGATAAACTGTTCCGCCTGATGGAAAGGCATGATGAGAAAGATAGAGCCGGTCATGTCGCCTTCCATTCTTAAAAAGATACTGGCGACCGGCGTTTCAGCCCCGCCGAAAAAATCAGCGAGCTCATCAAATGTCAATAAAGTCGCAAACGGCACTTCCATGTCTATCTTTCTGTTCAGCAGCTGAGCCATTGCAGAAGCCGAGTGACCCGCCCCGATATTTCCGACTTCCCGCAAAATATCCATCTGCTCTTCTTTGATCGCTTCAAACTTACTCATGTTGTCTTTTCCCCTTTAAGCATTAGGCTCTCCGGACGCAGATGCCGAAGCACCTTTATCCAGCACCGCATGCGCATCGATAATATTGAGGAGCCTGTTATCTTGCTTGACGATCTGTTTAATCCACACATCCGTTTCCTTTGTCTGGCTTTCAGGCGCGGATTCGATTTCATTTTCATGCACGGTGATGACGTCATTGGCCTCATCCACGACCCATCCGACATCGGCGTCACGATAAGAAATGATGATAATCCGAGTCTCTTCTGTGATGTCCTGTTCAGGCTGATTCAGACGTTTTCTTAAATCAAGAACCGGGGTAATCACTCCGCGCAGATTGATAACGCCGCGGATATAAGATTCCACACCCGGGACCCTCGTCGGTTTTTGCCACTTTTCAATTGATTTCACCTGGGAAACTGAGATAGCGTATTCTTTCCCGTTTATCATAAACACAATCATTTTTTCACCTGTTTTGATTTCAGCAGTCATTCGGGCACCTCCTCGTGTCGTTTTAGTAGATCAGCGCATTGCAATCAATAATCAGCGCCACTTCTCCGTTTCCGAGAATCGTAGCGCCGGAAATCGCAAAGACGTTCGTCAAATAGTCGCCGAGTGATTTCAGTACGACTTCCTGCTGTCCGATAAAAGAGTCCACGACAAAAGCAGTGGATTTATCGCCCTTTTTCACGACGATGACATGGAACTGATCGGCATCCTGTTTTGAATCCGTAATGCCGAATTCTTTTTTCAGATAGACGATCGGAACGATTTGGCCTCTGAAATCAATCACTTCTCTGTCATGCGTCTGCAGGATATCTTTCTTATCAATAACAGCCGTCTCTATAATAGAAGAAATCGGTATCGCAAACGTCTCTTCTTCCAGTTTAATGAGAAGAACGGATATAATTGAAAGTGTCAGCGGAAGCTGGATACTGAAAAGAGAACCTTGACCTTCCGCGGATTTGACACTGACAGAGCCGCCGAGTGATTCGAGTTTATTTTTTACGACATCCAGGCCGACGCCCCGCCCTGAAATGTCAGAAATTTGATCGGCAGTCGAGAAGCCCGGAGCAAAAATAAGCTCGTAAATCTCATTATCTTCAAGCGTTTCAGCATCACGTTCGGTGATTACACTCCGCTCGAGCGCTTTTTCAAGAATTTTCTTTCTGTTCAGGCCGGCCCCGTCATCTTCAACCTCAATAAAGACGTGGTTGCCGCTGTGATATGCCTTAAGCACGACATGACCTGATTCCGGTTTTCCTTTATTCACCCGCACTTCAGGCGATTCAATGCCGTGATCGATGCTGTTTCTGATTAAATGAACAAGCGGATCGCCGATTTCATCAATCACCGTGCGGTCCAGCTCCGTTTCAGCTCCGATGATGGACAATTCGATTTTCTTGTTTAATTCTTTTTGAAGCTGGCGGATCATTCTCGGGAAACGGTTAAAGACGGTTTCTACCGGCACCATCCGCATATTAAGAATAATAGACTGAAGGTCGCCCGAGATTCTGGTCAGGCGTTCAACGGTTTCAGTCAGCTCATTGTGGTCAAGCTCTTTGGCGATCTGCTCAAGACGTCCGCGGTCAATGACAAGTTCTTCAAAAAGGTTCATTGAAGAATCCAGTCTTTCAATGTTGACGCGAATCGTTTTCGAGCCGCTGTGATGCTTCGGCTGTTCTTCCGTTTTCGCTTGCGGCTTAGGCTGTTTCTCAGCCTTTTTAACCGGAGCTTCCTTCACCGGTTCAGCCGCTTGCGGTTTTTCGGCCGTTTTTAACGGCGCACCGGCAGAAATTTCGACATTCTCCACTTCTGAAATGCCGCTGATGAGTTCTTTAATTTCTTCAGCAGGCTGCTTTGTTAAGAAACACACCTGAAAATCCGTTCCGAAATCTTCCGTCTCAAGCACTTCCGCGGCGGGTATTGTTTTTGCGACTTCCCCGGCTTCATTCAGCTTTTCAAATATCATGTACACGCGCACGGCTTTGAGCATGCAGCTTTCATTCAGGGAAACCGTTATTTCATAGCGGCTGAATCCTTGCTCTTCCGCCTCTTCAATAACAGTCCGTTCGAACTCGTCATAATTCCATTCAGTTGAAGCCTGTTGTTTTGAAGCCGGCGGTTCTGCTGTTTCGGCTGAAGCCGCAGTCTCATGCACCGCATTTACGTCGAGCTTCGCACTCACTTCAGAAATATCACGTTTGCCGTCTCCTCCGTCAATAATGGACTGCACCATCTCTTCAAGATGATCAAGCGCTTCAAACAGCACATCCAGCCAATCTGATGTAACGGGCATTTCTCCGTTGCGGATGGCGTCCAGCACATTTTCCATCAGGTGGGTTAAATGCGCCAGATCTGTATATCCCATCGTTGCGCTCATGCCTTTCAGCGTATGGGCAGCTCTGAAGATGTCATGCACAAGCTGAAGGTCTGCCGGATCTTTTTCCAACAGCAGCAGCTTTTCGTTACATGTCTGTAAGTGCTCTTTACTTTCATCAATAAAGACATCTAAATATTGATTCATATCCAATTGATTCACACCCTCTCTTTTTTCACACATCCGGTGATGGATGCCGCGATATCTTCCACATGTTTAATCTCATGAATGAGGCCCGCCTTTATCGCTGACTTCGGCATTCCGAACACAACACAGGATTCGTCCGATTCCGCAATCGTTTTAACGCTGCCTGTTCTGAGCATTTCTTTTACGCCCTCGGTTCCGTCGCTGCCCATGCCTGTCATAATGACGGCTACCTTTTCGTAATCGGATAAGCGGCTTGCCGACCGAAACAAATAATCGGCTGACGGTTTATGCCGGCTTTCCGTATCATGAACGTCAAGAATGATGCGGAGCCTTCCGCCTTCCTCTGCAACCGTCATATTTTTTCCGCCGGGCGCGATGTACACCCATCCGTCCTTCGCTTCTTCACCGTTTTCCGCTTCTTTGACCTGAATATCTGACAAATGGTTGAGTCTGTCTGCAAGTGAAGCGGTGAAGCCTTCAGGCATGTGCTGAACGACAAATACAGGCGCCTTTAAATCCTTCGGCAGTTTCGGAATCACCTTTTGCAGAGCCCGCGGTCCGCCTGTAGAGGTCGCGATGAATACGGCCTGCTTGGCGGATCTTACTTTCGGTCTTTCAAATCCCGCCAAAGCCGGACGTTCCGGGATAGAAGACTCTTTCACTGCCGCCTCAGGTTTTTGTGCGCGGGACAGCCCGGCTGCAATCACCCTCTCAATCAGCTGCTCTTTAATTTTATAAAGATCAAGTGAAATTGCTCCGGAAGGCTTGGTGATAAAATCAAAAGCGCCCATTTCCAGGCAGTTGATCGTTCGGTCCTTCCCTTGCTGTGTCTGGCTCGATACCATGATGACGGGAAGTTTATATATGCTGATGATCTTCCGCAATGTATCCGTTCCGTTCATGACCGGCATTTCAATATCAAGCGTGACAACATCCGGTTTGAGAAGCTCTATTTTCTTCAGCGCCTCTTCCCCGTTTCTGGCTGTCCCGATGACTTCTATCTGCACTTCCGCAGCCAGAAAATCGGTAATCATCTTTCTCATAAAAGCTGAGTCATCAACGACAAGCACACGAATCACTGTAAAGTCCTCCTCAATAAAAAAGAAGATAATCTCTCAATAAATGCCGGTTTCTCTTCTCTTGGTTTGTTTTCTTCCGTTTGAAACAAGACATCCGTCAGAAGACGGACGGACCTGCTGGCTTTTGCTTGAGGATTTTTTATTAAAAAAGGCACCTGGTCAATGACGGCTTGACTTACTAGCGGGTCATCGGGTATGGAGCCGGCGAAACGCACCTCCGCGCCTAAAAACATGTGAATCGCATGAGAAAGGCGGTTGTACGTGTCCAGCGCCTGTTTTTGGGCGCGGGCGCGATTGACGGCAATGTTTACGGTCAGCCGTTCATCCGCGAGCAAAAGATGTTTGATCGCGCTGTAGGCATCCATAATGGCCGTCGGCTCAGGCGTTGTCACGGCGAGAATGTCTTCCGCCGATAAAATAAACGGCAGCTGCTCTTTTGAAAGTCCCGCTCCCATATCAAACAGAACGTAATCAAAATCGCTTAATACAGCGGAAAGACCATTCATAAAAGCCGACCACTTCTCTCTGTCTGCTTGATAGATCGCCTCAAGCCCCGTTCCTCCGGATATGTAGCGAAGGCCTTTCGGACCGGAGGACAGTGATTGAGCCAATGCGTGCCGATTCTCCATCACATCAATAATGGTGCGGGAAGAAGCAGCGCCGATCAGCACATCAATGTTGCCCATTCCGATGTCAAGATCAATGATGAGTGCTTTTTTTCCTTTTTCCTGCAGGGCAACTGCCATGTTTAATGTTAAATTAGATTTTCCGACGCCGCCTTTACCGCTGATGACGGCTAATGTCTTCGCTTTTTTCTCATAAAGCTCCGGCTTGATCATTTGCCGCTCTCTCATTTTCCTTCTTAATGACTCTGCCTGATCGGGTTTCATGTCAAAAGCATCCTTACAAACTCTTTTGGTGAAGCCGATAGGATGTCTTCAGGCACATCCTGTCCATTTGTCAAATAGGCGGCGCCGATTCTTGATTCCGACAGCACTTGAAACACGGAGCCGAGTGAGGCGGTTTCATCCGTTTTCGTGAAAATGAATTGATTGACCGGCACACCTGAAAACTGTTTCAGCACCTGTTTCATATCTTCATATTTTGCAGATGCGGATAATACGAGAAAGGATTGTAAGCCTGATTCAAACGGAATCATCTCTTGTAATTCCGTAATATACTGCTCTTCTTTAAAGTTTCTACCGGCTGTATCAATGAAAACATGGTCATATTCAGCGAATTTTTCCAGTGCCTTCAGACATTCTTCCTTTGAATAGCATACTTCAAGAGGAGCCTGAAGCAGCTCCGCATATGTCTTCAGCTGCTCGACCGCGGCAATCCGGTAAGTATCCGTCGTCATAAAGGCAATTTTTTTATGCTCTGTCAGCATTGATGAGGCCGCGAGTTTCGCAAGTGTAGTCGTTTTGCCGGCCCCGGTTGAACCGAAAAGCACGACGTATTTTGATTGAATCCCTTCCTGCCACCTGTCTGCCGAAGGGAGCTTTTTCACTAACAAATCCTGCAGTTTTGAGCTGACATTATCTTCAGTTAAATCTCCGGAAACAATTGAAGAACGGAGCAATTCACTGAGTACGGCGTTTTGCGTATGATCAGGAAGCCCGGCTTGCTTCAATAGTCTCTCGGCTTTTTTTAATGGTTCAGGGAGCACTTCTTTAAAATGCGCCAGTTCGCCGGAAATACTTTGATCCGGAAGACGCGGCGGCTGAACAGGCTCAGCTTTCTCCGCCGTTTTCGTCTTTTTCAATTCTTCAGCGGCAGCCGGCGGCGTTTTTCTCGCTTCCCTGACGTCACGATCTAAAACCGCTATCACTTCGACGGCCTGCTGCGACCGCAGCCCCAGCCATTTTCGTTTCTTTACTTGTTTGGAATGTAAAATAACGGCATCATTGCCGAGTTCCTTTTTGATTTGCTTCGCGGCATCCTGCATTGAAGCGGCTGTAAATTTTTTTATTTTCATTAAATATCCACCACTCCAATGCTCTGTACTTCAACATTTGCTTCCAGCTCATTATAAGAAAGAACCGGAAGATCAGGGAAATACCGTTCTAACAGCTGTTTTACATACATTCTGACAGCAGGCGAGCAAAGCAGAATCGCCGACTCCTGGCGGATGGAAAGCTGCTCGGCCTCTTTAGCGACAGAACGGATGATGCTGTCTGAAACCTCAGGGTCGAGTGACAGGTAATTGCCCTGTTCAGTCTGCTGTACCCCGTCTGCAATCGCTTTTTCCACCCGGCCTGAGCATGTGATGACCTTCAGCGTTTCATGCTCTCTCGCATATTGTGCCGTGATTTGTTTGGCAAGCGACTGTCTCGCGTATTCTGTCAAAAGATCTGAATCTGTCGTTAATCTTCCGTAATCGGCAAGAGTTTCAAAAATGGTCACCAAGTTTCTGATTGAAACTTTTTCTCTCAGCAATTTGGCAAGCACCTTTTGAATATCGCCGACAGAAAGAGGGTTTGGCGTGACTTCCTCAACAAGCACAGGATAATTTTCCTTCAGATGATCGATCAGCTGCTTGGTTTCCTGTCTGCCGACCAGTTCATGGGCGTGCTGCTTAATTTTTTCTGTAATATGCGTAGATACGACTGACGCCGGATCAACAACTGTATACCCCAGCATGTCCGCTTCATCTTTTGCAGCTTCACTGATCCATTTTGCGGGAAGTCCGAACGACGGTTCAATCGTTTCAATTCCTTCAATGACGTCATCTTCAGGCGTCGGTGACATCGCTAAGTAATGATCCAGCAGGAGCTCTCCTTTAGCGACTTCATTGCCTTTAATTTTCAATCTGTATTCATTCGGCTGGAGCGCGATGTTATCTCTGATGCGCACAACCGGAATGACAAGTCCCAATTCAAGCGCAAGCTGACGTCTGATCATGACGATGCGGTCAAGAAGATCACCGCCCTGCCCCGCGTCTGCAAGCGGTACGAGTCCGTATCCGAACTCAAATTCAATCGGATCAATATGTAAAAGCTGCACAACGCTTTCCGGGCTTTTCAGTTCATCCGCCTGAGCCTCTTCTTCAAGAATTTCTTCCTCTTCTTCGCTCGGCTTATCCGCTTTGGACAGCATATAAGCGCCGAATGCAAGCAGACCGGCGATCGGCCCCGTCAGCAGAATGCCGATCGGTGTAAGAAGACCGAGCAAAAGTACAGTTCCCGCGGCTACATACAAGAGCTTCGGATAAGCAAACAGCTGGCCTGTAATATCATGACCGAGGTTTCCTTCAGATGCCGCTCTCGTCACGACGATCCCCGTAGCCGTTGAAATGAGCAAGGCCGGCATTTGAGAAACGATACCGTCACCGACCGTCAGCATTGTAAAGTGAGACGCAGCTTCTTGTATGCTCATCCCCTGCTGCAGCATTCCGATTACGATTCCGAAAATAATATTGATCATCACGATGATGATACCCGCGATGGCATCCCCTTTGACGAATTTGCTCGCACCGTCCATGGCGCCGTAAAAATCCGCTTCCCGGGCGACTTTTTCACGTCTGTGCTTTGCATCCTGCTCCGTAATCATGCCGGCATTTAAATCCGCGTCAATACTCATTTGCTTTCCGGGCATCGCATCGAGCGTAAATCTCGCCGCCACTTCCGATACCCGCTCGGCGCCTTTTGTAATGACGATAAACTGAATAATAATCAAGATAATGAAGACAACAAGCCCTACCAGCACATTTCCGCCGACAACGAAATTCCCGAATGTCTCAACAACCTTTCCCCCTTCTCCGTGAGAAAGAATCGAACGTGTCGTCGACACATTGAGCGAAAGCCGAAACAGCGTCAATAACAGCAGCAATGACGGGAATATCGAGAATTGCAGCGGTTCTTGCATATTCATTGTGGTGAGAAGCACGATCAACGCAAGAGAGATATTAATGATGATCAAAATACTTAACAACCATGGAGGGAATGGAATCACCAGCATTGCCACAATGAGGACAACACTTATTAAAACCGATAAATCTCTTGTTGACATGCTGTTTTTCTCTCCTTTTGAATCTGAAATTCACTATACTTTTTGTTTCGTTTTATATACATAAGCCAAAATTTCCGCAATGACTTTGAAAAACTCTTCCGGCACAGCCTGGTCAATGTCAACCTGATCATATAACGCACGCGCGAGCGGTCTGTTTTCAATCGTCATGACATCGTGTTCTTTGGCGATCTGTCTGATTTTTAATGCGAGATGGTCGACCCCTTTTGCAACAATGTAAGGGGCGTCCATTTTCTTTTCATCATATTTTAAAGCTATCGCATAATGGGTCGGGTTGGTAATGATGACATCCGCTTTCGGCACTTCCTGCATCATCCGCCTCATCGCCATTTCCCGCTGCTTCTGCTTAATTTTGGACTTGATAATCGGATCACCCTCCGATTTTTTGTATTCATCTTTTATATCCTGCTTTGACATTCTGATATTTTTCTCATAATCAAAACGCTGATATAAGTAATCAAGCCCGGCCAGCAGCATTAAAGCCCCTGATCCCGCAAGCCCCATCCAAAGCGTGAGCTTGGAAACGAAAGTGAGCACTTCCGCAGGCGTTAAAAGCGGAAGGCGAAGAATATCGCCATAATGCAGCCAAAGCACCATAAAGGCGGCAAAACCGACCACAGTAATCTTCAAAATGGATTTGACCAGTTCAACAATCGCCCTCATGCTGTAAATCCGCTTAAATCCTTTCAGCGGGCTGAGCTTATTCAAGTCAGGCTTGAGGACTTCCGCAGAAAACAGAAAACCCACCTGCATGTAATTGCTCACGACACCTGCCACAAGCGCGACCAGCATAATCGGCGCGAGAATGAGGCTGATATCTTTCACCGTATCCACGAACAGTTCATGCACGGCAGATGCTGACAGATGTAAAGATATCGATTTCGTATAAAACGTTTTAATAAAGGACAGCAGCCTGTCCCGCATATAAGGACCGAGCGCGATCAGCGAAAGAAAGATAATCAGTAAAGAAACGGCTGTATTCACATCCGTACTTTTCGCGACCTGTCCTTTCTTTCTTGTATCCTTCCGTTTTTTCGGCGTGGCTTTCTCCGTTTTTTCACCGGCAAAGAATTGCAGATTCAGTCTGAGCCTCATCATGTCACACCGACCAATGCCAATAGATTCCGCATGGTTTCAACGGTAAGGCTGAAGATGTTGCGGACAACGACAAACATCACCGCCATACAAACGATCAGCATAATAAAGCTCACGGCTATTTTCAGAGGAAGCCCGACAACGAAAACATTCAGCTGCGGCACCGTTCTCGCCACGATACCGAGCGCCAAATCAACTAAAAACAGACTGGCCACAACCGGCGCAGACATTTGAAAAGCGATAATAAACATGGCATTGAAGCTTTTTGCGATAAAAAGTCCAAAGTGATCATTTCCAAACGACGGAAATGCCTGATCAAGCGGGATATACTGAAAGCTGTAATAAATCCCGTCCAATAAAAGATAATGGGCGTTTATGCTGAGCATAAATAACAGCGCCAGCGTATAAACGAATTGTCCGATCAGCGGGCTTTGCGTTCCTGATTGCGGATCAATGACATTGGCGATGGAAAAGCCCATCTGAAAATCAATAAAGGAACCTGCTATCTGAATGGCTGTCATCATCATGAAAGCGATCAGCCCGAGGCTCAAGCCCACAACGGCCTCTTTTATGACAAGCAGCATATACTGTTCCCCTATTTCTATTTCCGGCGCATGTTTCAGCGTGCTGAAGCAGATCACCGAAAGAAAAAAAGCAAAGCCGATTCGGTGAACCGCCGGCAGATTCCGATGTCCGAACACCGGCACCGTTACAAAAAAAGCAGAGATTCTGATAAAGACCAATAAAAAAGCGGGAAATAAATCAATGATGGAATTCATTTGATTCTACCCTGCAAATCGGTTCAGATGAGAAAACAGATCAGTTGTGAACGAAAGAATCGTCGACAGCATCCAAGGACCGAAAAAGATCAGTCCAAGCATCACCGCCACGATTTTCGGAATGAACGCAAGCGTCTGTTCCTGGATTTGAGTTGTCGCTTGAAAGATACTGACGAGCAAACCGACAATCAGCGCGATCGCAAGCAGCGGCCCGCTGATCATTAGTGTTACATATACGGCTTTTTCCGCCATGGAAATTACAAATTCTGAACTCACAATTAGCACCTACCCTAAAAGCTGTCAAGCAAAGATTTCACGATTAAATACCATCCATCGACCAAAACGAAAAGCAATATTTTAAAGGGCAGAGAGATCATAACCGGCGGTAGCATCATCATTCCCATTGACATTAAGACGCTCGCCACGACCATATCGATAATTAAAAACGGAATAAAAATCATAAAGCCCATTTGAAAAGCGGTTTTGAGTTCTGATATCGCATAAGCGGGCACCATCGTCGTCAAAGGAATATCCTGAATCGATTCAGGTTTTTTCATTTTGGCATAGTTCATAAACAGCGCCAGATCCTTCTGCCTTGTATGCTTGCTCATATACTCTTTAATCGGCTTCTCGGCTTTTGTATATGCTTCATCGAGACTGATTTTATTGTCCATCAGCGGCGTTAAGGCTTCCTTATTAATCTCTGAAAAAGTCGGCGCCATAATAAAAAACGTCAAAAACAGCGCAAGGCCGATTAAAACCTGGTTGGGAGGCATGTTCTGCGTCGCCAGTGAGGTTCTTACAAAAGACAGGACGATGACGATTCTCGTAAAGCAGGTCATCAAAATCAGAATCCCCGGCGCTACTGAAAAGACAGTCAAAAGCAGCAGTAATTTAACAGTGGAGCTGACTTCGGTCGGACTGCTTGAATTAAAAAGATTAATAAATTCATTCATGATGATAAGGGCCTTTCTTCTTTCCTTCAGAACGGCTTTGTTTCAGCTCGTTCAGCTGTTCTTTCAGCGCTTTTGAAAACGACGGAAGCATCGTTTGCGGTTTTTTTTCTCCATCCTTACGCGGATTTACGAGCTTGGTCCATTCCACTTTTGAAGACATCGACTCTTCGTATTGGCTCAGAATCGCCTCGCGCTCTTTTTCATCTTCAATTTCTTTTAAAAGCTGTATCGTTTCGCCCACACCGACTACGAGAACGCTGTTTCCCACTTTGATCAGCTGCACGGAACGGTTTTGGCCGACTGACGTTCCGCCGATATTTTCTACATATTGAAACGGCTTCAGCAGACGGTTTCTTCTATTCATCAGTTTGACAAATCCATAGATCAGCAGAATGACGAATAATAACGCCCCAATCATCTTTACAAAATCAAAAGCGGAGACAGAAGATGCAGAAGCATCCCCTATCTCTTGATCGGCCGTTTGTTTCGATGTATCGCTTTTTTTCTCTGTTTTGTTTGTTGATTGTTTGTCAAACCATTCGTTGACGGTGGAATTGTCAGACTCCGCCGCAAAAGCAGGGAACGGATGTACATTGAGTAAAACGAAACAACAAATCAAAGCTAGTAAACCATGACTCTTTTTCAACAGTCGTACACCCTTTAGCTTAATGTTTTATTAATAGCTTCAAGCACGCGGTCCGCTTGGAACGGTTTCACGATAAAGTCTTTTGCGCCGGCTTGAATCGCGTCAATAACCATTGACTGCTGGCCCATAGCCGAACACATGATGATTTTCGCCTGCGGATCGATTTGTTTAATTTCCTTTAAAGCTGTAATCCCGTCCATTTCAGGCATTGTAATATCCATTGTCACAAGGTCGGGGGAATGCTCTTTGAATTTTTCGACTGCCTGCGCTCCGTCTGAAGCTTCAGCTACAACGTCAAAACCGTTCTTCACTAAAATATCTTTGATCATCATTCTCATAAATGCTGCATCGTCTACAATTAAAATTCTGTGTGCCATAATCTGTTTCTCTCCTCTATGTTCGCTTATTTTAAATTGTTAAGGCGGTCTGCCTGACTTAAAATATCAGTGACTCTCACGCCGAAGTTTTCTTCTATGACAACGACCTCGCCCTTTGCCACGATCCGCTGGTTGACCAGAATGTCAACAGGTTCACCAGCCAGCTTGTCAAGCTCAATAATGCTTCCCGCAGAAAGTTCGAGGATTTCTTTGACGCTTCTCTTCGTTCTGCCGAGCTCAACCGTAACGGAAAGCGGAATATCCATCAGCATATCAAGGTTATTCCTTGATCCTTGCGCCGCTTCGTTATGATCAAACGCCTGGAATTCTACCGGAGCGACTTGAACAGGAGCAGCTTTTTTTGCGGTTCCCTGTCTCTTCGGAAGCTCGGGTTTTGCCTGCGGCTCCGGCTGCATGGCAGGTTCCGGCTGCGGCGTTTCGTATGTTTGCTGAGGTTCTGATACAGTTTCTGCGGCCTCTGACTCATGCTGGTCTGCAGTCATCAGGTCTGCGATCAGATCTTTCGCAAACGTAATCGGATAAAGCTGCATGATGCTCGAATCGATTAATTCGCCGACTTTCAGACGGAATGACACTTTTACGAGCAGGTCATCCTCAGGTATTCTGTCGGTCCCTTTTTCTTCCGTCACATCCAGAAGTTCAACCCTTGGCGGAGAAATGTCAATCTTTTTACTGAACACGGTCGACATTGACGTAGCAGCCGAGCCCATCATTTGATTCATTGCTTCCTGCACGGCGCTCAGGTGGATTTCACCGAGTGACGGATCGGCGCCCCGGCCGTCCCCGCCGATCATCAAATCCGCGATGATGGCCGCGTCGCTTTGTTCGACGACGAGCAAATTGCTGCCGTCAAAGCCTTCTGTGTAGTTCACTTCAATGGCAACATACGGATGAGGAAATTCATCACTGATTTTGCTTTTTGAAATGACGGTCACACTCGGTGTCGTAATGTCCACTTTTTGATTTAAAAGAGTGGACAGCGCCGTAGCCGAGCTGCCGAACGAAATATTCCCGATTTCTCCGATCGCATCGCGCTCAAGTTCAGACAAGTTCGCCCCTTGAGGCTGTTCTGTATCCTCTGACTGACTGCTTGTGCCGTTAAGAAGAGCATCGATTTCATCTTGAGATAATCTATTGTTCATCTTGTTCACCTCTTATGTCGTGATCTAAAATTTGCACTGCCTGTCTTCGATTCACCCGGCCGGCCTGCCCTAAAAACTTCGGTTTGTTTCCGACCAATACAGTAAGAGGATCAGTCACTGATTTGTCCAGAGTTATACAGTCCCCGACTTCCAAACTTAAAAATTCTTCTATTGTCAGTTCAGAAGCGCCCAAGAGAGCCACAACGGGAATTTGAGCCGTCATGATGCGCTTTTCAAGCAACTTCGTTTCTTCGGGCTTCGCTTCATTCCGGTCTGATTGCATCCAATAATGTACGGAAAGCTTAGGGATAATCGGCTCAAGTACGACATGGGGAATACAAAGATTAATGACACCGCTGATTTCACCTATCTGCGTATTGAGAGAAATGACAACGACTGTTTCATTTGGGGAAACCATCTGTACAAACTGAGGATTCACTTCAAATTCAGTCATTTCAGGGTCAATATCAGCAATCGATTGCCACGCTTCTTTGTAGTTGCCCAGTGCATTTTCAAATAAGTTAGAAATAATATTCGTTTCAATTTCCGTAAGGCTGTCAGCTTTGTTATGAGTGATGCCGATGCCTCCCATGACGCGGTCAAGCATTGCGTATGCGATGGTGGGATTAACCTCCATCATGATTCTGCCTTCCATCGGATGAACATCGAATAAATTTAAAATCGTCATGTTCGGTATGGAACGGATAAATTCTTCATACGGCACCTGGTCAACTGAGCTGACGGATATATGAATATACGTTCTGAGCTTGGCGGAAAAGTGTGTTGTGAGAAGCCTCGCAAAGTTATCATGTATCCGGGTTAAACTGCGTATCTGATCTTTCGAGAATCTGAGAGCCCGTTTAAAATCATATACCTTTACTTTTTTCTCTTTAACTTCCTTTTTCAGCTCTTCCGCATCCGCCTCACCCGTGGAAATGGCGGAAAGCAGTGCGTCTATTTCATTTTGGGAGAGAACTTCTCCTGACATTTTCTTCACCTCCGTATTCTGTCAAATTTGTTTTTATTGCAGATTAAAGGAGGTAATGTACACTTTCTGAACTTTTCCTTCTTGGAGATAGCTGTTTACTTTCTCTTTTAATGATTGTTTAAACGCTTCTCTTCCTTTATCTCCCTCAATCTCTCCGGCGCTTGTGTCAGCTAAAATGGAAATGATGTTGTCTTTCACCTGAAAATCGCGTTTTTCAAGTTCTTCCTTCGCTTTAGCCGAGTCGGTTTCAAGCTTGATGCCGATACGGATGATGCTGTCAGACTTTAAGTTTGTCGTGATATCGTCGACAGACACAGTGGCTGCAACGACTTCGTCAATTGTCGGCTTTTTATCTTTGCCGGAATTTCCGCTGACGACAAAATATGCTGCCGTTCCGAGGCCGGCGATGACAATTAAAATAATCAGCAAAATGATGACTAATTTTTTCTTCATTCTTCTTCCTCTATTCCCTGATCCAGTGAAAATATTTGTATGCTATGGTAAAACGATATGACTTTTTTGAGAACTGCTTCTTCCGGTTCTTTCACTACGAACTTTTTGCCGTTGGACAGTGTAATCGTCGTGTCGGGGAAGCACTCAATCTGTTCGATAAACAGCGCGTTCAGCGTAAAAGGCTGGCCGTTTAAACGGGTGACTTGAATCATGCAATCCGGAGAAGCGGCCTAACCGCCTCTCCTCCCTCCTTACCGTTTCAGATTAACCAGCTCCTGAAGGATTTCATCTGAAGTCGTAATGATTTTTGAGTTTGATTGGAAACCGCGCTGAGCAACGATCATTTCGGTAAATTCATCTGTCAGATCTACGTTTGACATTTCAAGATAGCCTGCCAAAAGCTTACCTGTTCCGTTTTCGCCCGGAGTGGTGACTGCGCTTGCAGCTCCTGAACTTAATGATTCTCTGTAAAGGTTGCCTCCGATTTTTTCCAGACCGGCGCTGTTAGGGAACGTGACCAGACCGATTTGTCCGGCATCATGAACCTCATCCCCTGCATCAGTGTATGTAACGGTTCCGTCTGCACCGATGCTGTAATCTTTCGCATCAGTCGGAATATTGATTTTGCCGCCGCCGATTTTTTCAAGATAGTATCCGTCAGTCGTAACAAGGTTTCCTTGATTGTCCTTTCCGAAATTCCCCGCACGTGTGTAAACAATTCCCGCACCTGTATTAATCTGAAAGTAGCCGTCTCCGTCAATGGCTAGGTCGGTTTTATTCTGTGTAGCCTGCGGGGCGCCGGTTGAATGAACAACATCAATGGAAGAAGTCGCGGCACCCAAGCCGATTTGTTTTGAATTGGTCACGTTTGAACCGCCGGCGACTGTCTGGCTGATCATATCTTTAAATGTAACGCGGCTTTTCTTAAATCCCACTGTGTTGACGTTGGCGATGTTATTGCCGATTACATCTAGTTTTGTCTGAAAGTTTTTCATGCCGCTGATACCGGAATATAATGAACGTAACATGTTAAATTCCCCCTGAGTTTCTTATTATTTAGATGTTTCGCTGACGGCCGTGACATTCCACGGACTGACCTCTTTGCCGTTTTCAAGCACGAGCACGTAATTGCCGTTTGAATGCTTGACTGAATTGACCGGGCTTGTCTGATCCTTCCCGTCGCTGTCGCTGAATGTGACATTTTTGCCGATCCAGTTCACATACATCGTAAACGGATCTTGATTTTCTACAAATTTAGTCATCGTCGTATTCATATTCATCATTTGCTCCAATGAAGAAAATGTCGCCATCTGGCTGATGAATTCTTTGTCATCAACCGGATTGAGCGGGTCCTGGTTTTGAACCTGTGTCATTAAGATCTTCAGAAATTCGTCTTTCCCTAAATTCGTGCTGCTGTTTACTGCGGCGGTGCTCTTCGCGCTTGAAGTGGTTGAAGCGCCCGCCGCGGCATAATCCGAGTTTACTGATGTCAACTATTCTTCCTCCATTTCATTGAGAGAAAGCTCCTCCAGCATATCTCCGAAATCGCCTGACTGCTGCTGGTTCTTCTGCTCTCTCTGTCCCTGATGCTGCTGTTTATTGTGATCGGCCGTCTGCCCGTAAACAGGCTGCTGATCCCCGCTTTGAAGCGGGACTGTAAAACGGTCGACCTGGACCGACATATTCGGAAGCGACTGTTTCAGCTGAGGAAGATGCTGTTCCAGCAGCTCTTTCGCGGACTGGCTGGATGCGATTATTTTGCTTTGAAACATCCCGTTTTCGTTTGTCACCTTAATTGTGACAAATCCGAGGTTCTCGGGATTAAGACGAATCGTAAAGCTTCCGGTTGTTTTCCCGAAAGGCGTGTATTTCATCTGTTTCCAGCCGCTGATGACCTGATCCGTTAACGGTTTATTTTCTGCCGGCTGCTGTTCAGCTCCTGCGGACGTTTGCTGAATGCCGGCAAGGCTTCTCGTTCCCGAAAACAGTATATGTGCAGACAATTTGCTGTCAGGCGCCTTTGCGTGAGTAACCGTGCCGCCGTTTTGCTGTTCTGTTTTCCCGGCTGACTCTTGGGATGATTCAGATGATTGAGATAACACAAAAGCTTTCAGCTCAGTTTCAGCCATATCCCATTCCTTTGTTCCCTTTTGAGAAAGGCCCGCAAGCTGCTCCGCGACGCTTTGAAAGCTCTTCAGCTCAGCGGCTGTCATGGAGTAAAGTTTAGATGCAGATTCGTTTTTCGGAAAAAATGTCTGCCGCAGGTCTTGAATCACGCGGTCTGGGACGCCTTGTTTTTTCAATGCCTCTAATAAACGGGCGCCTTCCTGGTAAACCGCCTTTGCCTGCGCGCTGTCCGGCAGTTCCTGCTGAGATGTGAAGAGCTGGGATACGGCTTCTTGAATGAAAAGCAGACCCTTCTCAAGCGCATCCTTGACGGAATCCCCGTCTTTTGCGGAAGAATCCGGCTCATCCGTTTCAGGCTTCGCCCCATGCTGTTTGCCCGCTAACATGTCTTCTACAGATTCGGCAAGCTGTTTCAATAAAGGAAGAGCTGTTTCAGCCGTCTGCTTTCCTTCAAGAGCTTTTACCGCCTCAAGCAGCTTTTTTAGCTCCAATTCTTTATCTTCCGGGCCGGCTTTCAGCCAATCACCGATTTTCGATAGGGCATCATTCAGCTCTGCGTCACTTGTTTTTGTTTCATCTCCGGGCTGCCGGGGAGAAGTGATTTCCGATAGGAGCCAGTTCTGAAATAGACCTAAGCTGTTTACATTCATCTTCGCATTGCTGTTTTGCACAGTCTGCGTACGATTACCCGTTAATTCAAGCAGCTTCAACTTACATCACTCCTTATTTCCGTCAGCGGATAGTTTTTCTGTATATTTAGCCGCTTGTTCAGGAGTCATTTTCGTCAAGATTTCAGCAAGCTGCTTTTTACTTAATCCGTTTAAAATATCGAGGGCTTCTTTTTCTTTCAGCTTTACGATAATGCTTGCCGCTTTACCGCTGTCCATACTTTTATAGATGTTGATCATTTTATCTTTTCCGGCTGAATCCGCAGCGTCTTTTTTCGTTTCATCCGTCTTCGTTTTCTGCTGCTGTTCAGCTTCCTGTTTCAGTGAACGGATTTTCTGATTCAGATTATCGATTTCGGACTTGCTTGTGTCTAAATCTTTATTCAAAATGTTAATTTCACTTTTTTGTTCCTTTATGGTCTTTTCAAGAGAAGCCGTTCTGTCTGCCTTCTGCTTTTCCGCCGCGCTTTTCATTTCTTTCGTTTCGGGAACCAATTCTTTTAAAACAGGCGTTTTAGCGGCTGTTTCCTGAATCGGCTTCATCACATCAACGCCGGCAGCCCAAAGGATGATGCTTGCGACGATGATCAGAAAAATCAGCGGGATCATGATAAAAAGCAGGATTGAACCGAACTTTCCAGATCTCTTTTCTTTATCGGCCATTTCATTCGCTCCTAATGCCCCTGAATCATAAACTGCTTGATTGAAATGTCGTCCATTTCCCTCATCTCTGCAGCTTTGTCTTCAAGTGCGAACATATTAAATTGTTTTTCCCGCATTTTTTCAAATTTCTTTACTTCAATGTTTTTTTCGGTGAGCTGTTCCTGCTTCTCATTCATTTCATTTCGTTTCATGATGACAAGCTTTTGATAATGATAGATGGTGTTCTCAAGATTGGAAACGAATTGCTGATAATGTCTCATTTCCTGAACGCTCATCCCGCATTTCAGCTTTGATTCTTTGTCTTTTTCGAGCAATTCTTTTTTGCTCATATTTTCATATAGTTTTTCAGCCACTGTCTCAAATTCAGAAACCGATTGTCTGTATTCAGTCAATGTTTGGTCTTTTTCATTTTCTTTTAATTCCAGCAGCTTTTGAAATCTGAATTGGTATGCCACGATGTTTATTCCTCTTTTCCAGTCAGACTCGTCAATGCCGCAATGCTGTCTTCCAATTGAGCAGGTTCTTCCGTTCCTTGTTTTAAAAATTGAATAAGCTGCGGATAAAACTGAATCGCTTCATCAATTTCTCTTGATGATCCTCTTTTGTAAGCTCCGATATTAATGAGATCTTCAGAGTTTTGATAAGTTGACAGAAGATCGCGGAATTTGTTGGCCGCCTCTTTGTGCGCTGTGTCTGAAATATTAGACATGACCCTGCTGATGCTTTTCAGGATGTTCACGGCCGGGAACTGCCCTTTGTTGGCAAGCGCCCGATCGAGAACGATATGCCCGTCTAATATTCCGCGCACCGTATCGGCAATCGGTTCGTTCATGTCATCTCCGTCTACGAGAACCGTATAAAAAGCGGTTATCGTTCCTTGTTCATTCGCGCCCGTTCTTTCCAGCAAACGGGGCAAAATAGCGAACACAGAAGGTGTATATCCTTTTGTTGTCGGCGGTTCTCCCGCTGCCAGGCCGATTTCCCGCTGCGCCATCGCGACCCTCGTCACGGAGTCCATCATGAACATCACATTCCGGCCTTTATCCCGGAAGTACTCTGCAATGGCGGTGGCCGTATACGCCGCTTTCAAACGCATTAAGGCAGGCTGATCAGAGGTCGCGACTACGACTATCGAGCGTTTCAGGCCTTCTTCACCTAAATCCTTCTCGATGAATTCACGCACCTCGCGCCCCCGTTCCCCGACGAGTGCGATAATGTTTAAATCAGCTTCAGTCTGCTTCGCGATCATTCCCATCAGGGTGCTTTTTCCGACTCCGCTTCCGGCAAAAATCCCGATTCTCTGCCCTTTTCCTACCGTCAGCAGACTGTCAATCGATCTGACGCCGACACCCATCTTTTCCCGTATCGGCGGGCGTTTCATCGGGTTTGGCGGCGGCTGTTCCGTCGAAACGGGGGACAAACCTTTCGGAAGCGCCCGGCCGTCAAGAGGTTCGCCGAACGCGTCGACAACTTGTCCGATTAAACCCGCGCCTACTTTGATGCGGAGCGACTCGCCAGTGGCCTCCACAATGCTGCCCGGCGCGATACTGGCCGCTTCCAGATAAGGCATTAACAGAATGTTTTCATCTTGGAAGCCTACAACCTCAGCTTTAATCGCTTTTTTCGCATGGCCTTTCGGATAAATGAGACAAACATCTCCGATTGAGCTTTCGGGCCCTTTTGATTCAATCATCAGCCCGATGACCCGTTTAACCTTGCCGTAGCGCTTGTACGGATCCGCTGTTTCAATTGAGTCTATTAAATACTGTGTCTTCATTGCTCCGCTCCCGCCTCAAGCGCCGTTAAAAGTTTTTGCTTTAATTGCATCAGCTGGGTGTCTATGCCTGCATCAACACGTCCGAACGGAGTTTCTATCGAGCACGTTCCCTTCGCGGCTTTTTCATCGGCATATAAGCTTAATCTGCATTCTTTGTATAACAGCTGCTGAATTTCGTCCATATGCTGATGAACCGTCTCATAATATTCAGGGTCCACATAGATGGAGATGTCATCATAATCTTTTACTTCGGCTACTACCTGTTTGACCAGCAGAAGGAAAGCCTCTTTATCATCACTTTTTTGCCGCCATACTTTTTTAGCGAGCGCAACGGAAAGCTCAATAATCTCTTCCTCAGCGCTTTCCAGTTTTTCCTCGACTGACTGTCTCGCCATTTCCATAACGGCATTGGCCCGGCTGATGAGATTGGCGTATTCAGCTTGAGCCTCGGCTTTTCCCAATGCCATGCCTTCTTCATATCCTTCTGCCTTTGCTTCTTCTATCAATCTTTGTTTTTCTTCCGCCCAGCGGTTTTTCTCTTCTTCAATCTGCAGAAGAGTGTGCTCTAATTGATTTTTCGCTTCTTCAGACACCCTGTCGGCTTCTGCTTTGGCAAAAGCCATGAGAGCCTCCGGATTTTCGGGTTCCTCCCGGTCTGGATGGGAATGTGTTTTCCTGACTTCCTGCAAGGAAAGCTTGCGCCGTTTTTGTTCAGGAGAAAATGATGATTGCTGTTTAATGATATTAGACAATAATATCGTCTCCTCCGCCTCGCGCGATTACAATTTCTCCGGCTTCTTCCAGCTTGCGGACGACGCCCACGATTCTTGATTGCGCCTCTTCCACATCACGCAAACGCACAGGCCCCATAATTTCCATTTCCTCTTTAAACGTTTCAACCATACGCTGTGACATATTGCTGAAGACGATTTCTTTGACTTCCTCGCTCGCAACCTTCAATGAAAGCAGGAGGTCGTCGTTTTCAACGTCTCTGATCACGCGCTGAATCGCACGGTTATCAAGGGTGACAATATCTTCAAAGACAAACATCCGTTTTTTGATTTCATCCGCCAACTCAGGATCTTGGATTTCCAATGAATCAAGGATCGTTTTTTCCGTTCCTCTGTCTACGCCGTTTAACACTTCAACAACGGCTTCTATGCCGCCGGTCTGCGTATAATCCTGCGTAAAGGAGGAGGACAGCTTTTGTTCAAGGACCCGCTCCACTTCATTTATGATTTCAGGAGACGTTCTGTCCATAACCGCAATCCTTCTTGCCACCTCAGCCTGAACGTCCGGGTTCAGCTCAGACAAAATCTGTCCGGCCTGCACCGGGTCAAGGTAGGATAAAATCAGCGCCATCGTTTGCGGATGTTCCTGCTGAATGAAATTTAAAATCTGTTCGGGCTCCGCTTTTCTCGCGAAATCAAACGGCTTTACCTGCAAAGAAGAGGTGAGCCTGTTTAAAATGCTTACCGCTTTGTCTTCTCCGAGCGCTTTTTCAAGCACTTGGCGGGCGTAATTTAAACCGCCTTGTGAAATATAGTCCTGAGCGATTGCGATATTATGAAATTCTTCAATGATTTCATCTTTTCTTTGATGATCGACGCTTCTGACTCCCGAAATCTCGAGTGTCAATCTTTCAATTTCTTCTTCAGACAAATGCTTGTACACAGAAGCTGATACATCAAGGCCTAAGGAAATCATGAGGATGGCTGCTTTTTGTTTTCCTGTAAGCTTGTTCTGATCACGTTTCGCCATTTTCCATTCCCCCTAATCCTCGTCCAGCCAGCTTCGAAGCAATTTAGCAAAGTCTTCCGGTTTTTCTTTAGCCATTTTTTCAAGCTGTTTTCGTCTGACTGTTTCTTCCGTTTCAATTTTCTCTTCGTTGATATCAGGCAATCGAACCGGCTCGGGCGGTGTTTCATATTCATATTCTTCGTATTCATCCTCTTGTGAGCGTTTCTTTCTGATGAGGAGAATAATAAGCAGAATAATGGCCGCAAGCAGTACGCCGCCTGTAATGTATACCCAGATCGGAAGACCTGAAGATTGTGCCGAATCTGTGTTCAGGCTTGTTTTTCCGTCAAACGGCTGAACGGATACAACGATTTTATTGTTGATATCATTGTCTGTCAGGTTTTGATTTTGCGTTTCGTTTTTATCAAGAGACGTTCTGACGACCGTTCCTAAAATCTTCTGTATATCAGCCTGTCTCTGTGCTGATAAGGAAGCGGCATTTTTCGGATTAGGCGGCTCCACCATGACCTGAATGCCTAAATCACGCACTTTATACGGGCTTTCAGCGATTTCTTTATGAATGCGGTTGACTTCATAGTTGATTTTATTGCTGCTTTTTTCGTAGTCCCCGCTGTTTGAACCGCCGTTTGTCTCGGCATAGTTCGCGGTGTCATTGCTTCCCGTTCCGGCCGTGCCGCCGTTGGCCGCGCCGTCGCCTTTATACGTTTCCGCAACTTTTTCGGCGCTTACCGCTATGCCTTCCATGTTATCTTTATCGACAGGTTCGACAGTGTCTTCAGTGCGTTTTTCCTTCGTGAAGTCAACATCCGCCGTCACGGAAACAACGACCTTATCCTGCCCCATCATTGTGCCGAGCAGTGACTGAACATGTTTTTGAATGTCCTTTTCGACCTGCGACTTAATACCTTGCTGAGAAGCATAACTGTCAGAAACGGACCCTGCACCGCTGTCACTTTTGTCATAATATGTAGAATTTTGATCCATTATGACGATATTATCTTCTTTTAAGTTCGGAACACTTTTAGAAACGAGGTGGTACAGCCCGTTGATCTGGTTTTGATCAAGCGAGTAGCCCGGTTTCATCTGCAAAACGATTGATGCGGACGCTGCCGGCTGATCTTCACCGACGAACACGGCTTCTTTCGGCATATTGATCATGACCTTCGAGCTTTTAATACCGTCCATTTCATTTATCAGGTTTGACAATTCGGTCTGAGTCGCCTCAACCTTTAAAACGTCAAACTCATTATCCGTCAGGCCGAAGCCCGCATTTTGTCCGAAAAACGAATAATCAATTGATCCCGTTTTCGGCAGGCCTTCCGCGGCAAGCTGGACTTTAAGCGAATCCACTTGGCTCTCAGGAACCTTAATGACCGTGCCGCCGTCAGCAAGTTCAGAAGACACCTTTTTCGTATCGAGCTCTTCTTTAATCTTCCCCGCTTCTTCCGCGGACAAATCTTTATAAAGAGGCACCATCTTTTCAGACGAAGTAAAAATAATAACGACGATGAGTAAAATAATGAATGCGGCCAAGCCGCTTACCATGAGTATCTTCTGTGTTTTTGATCTGTTGTTCCAAAACGCTGCCGTTTTGGTTTTCATTTGCATTAGAGTACGATTCATGTTAACCCCCGGTCATTCCAGTCATTCTCTTCAATCTGACCACTACATCTGCATTCTCATGATTTCCTGATAGGCTTCCACGGCTTTATTGCGGAATTCGGTAGCGGCCGTCAGAGAAATATTTGCTTTTTGGGCAGCGATCATGACCTCGTCAAGGTTTACATCCTTTCCTGCAGCCAGTTCGTTCGTTATTTGGTCAGATTTTACTTGTGACTCATTTAACGAATCAATAGAGTTTTTTAAAAGCTCCGAAAAGCTTGTTTGGTTTGAAGAATCAGTTTTTTGAGTTTGGTTTAATTGATTCGTTACGTTTTGAGTGTTTTGGGTTTGTTGAAGCTGAAAAGGAGTAATAGCGTTAACCACTTACATCACCTTACTTTCCGATTTCTAACGCCTTCAAAAGCATGCCTTTGGAAGCGTTTAATGCAGTTACGTTTGCTTCATATGATCTCGAGCTGCTGACAAGATCCACCATTTCCTTTAATGGATCTACATTTGGTTTTTGTACATATCCGTCTTTATTCGCATCAGGATTCTCCGGATCATAAACGAGATTAAAAGCGGACGGGTCTTCCGTAACACCAGATACCTTTACGCCACTTCCCGCGCTTCCTGTTCCGTTCATCTTGGAATGTAAAAGGGACGAAAATGATTCGCCTCCGGATTGGAGAGATACCAGCTTTCTTCTGTAAGGCACCCATTCGCCATTTACCTGCTTCGCTCTCGTTGTATCCATATTGGCCAGGTTGGACGATACGACGTCCATCCGGACACGCTGTGCAGTTAAAGCGGAACCCGAAATATTTAAGCTTTGAAAGCCACTCATTATTTTCCTCCTGTCAAGACGGTTTTCAGAGAATTGAATTTGCCGCTCATTCTTTCAACCAAAGCCTGATAATTAATTTGGTTTTCGGCTAAATCTGTCATTTCTTTGTCGATATCGACATTGTTTCCGTTTTGCTGGTACGATGTATCACTGCTGGACACGATAGAATAATCGTCCCCCGAACCCGTAAAGTCAACGTGCCGATAGTCGGTTTTTACAGCCTCAAGATTGGATGTTTCCTGATCTAACAAATTTCGGAAAGAGACTTTTTTTGCCTTATAGTTCGGTGTATCTATATTGGCGATATTATTAGTTAAGACTTTTTGCTTAATGTCCGCTCTCCCCAAGGCATTCTCAAGATTTTGTATAGTTCCAGAAAATAAGTCCAAATCCACTTACCTCCATTTCAGATATTTTTCTCCTAAAAATCCTTGTCGAGAATTGTAAAACCATATGCTTATTGTAAGAAATAACAGGCTTAAAGTCTATGAAGTTAGGCTAAAAAAAAGTGCTCAATTATATCTATTTTGCATGTAGGTATTAAGTCCTAGAATATTTGTACTACAAGGATTTGTTTAATATAAGACTGAAAATAGCCCAATTTCTGTTTCTTCCTCCTTTTTTCACACAGCAAGATGGATTATCTCAGATCAGATTCCAATAAGCAACTTTAAACTGCAACTTTTCACCTATTGTCCATAAAAAAAGCAGAACCCCCATTTTCAGGGATCCTGCTTTTGTCTTAATGAGATTTAAGGTTTTCCAATTCAATAAGGAATTTGTTGTTCAGAACTTTAATGTACGTCCCCTTCATTCCCAGTGATCTGGATTCAATGACGCCTGCGCTTTCCAGCTTTCTCAGCGCGTTAACGATTACTGAACGCGTAATGCCGACACGGTCCGCAATCTTACTTGCCACAAGCAAGCCTTCGTTTCCGTCAAGCTCTTCAAAGATATGCTCAATCGCTTCAAGTTCACTGTAAGACAGAGAACTGATCGCCATTTGAACAACCGCTTTGCTTCGCGCCTCTTCTTCGATTTCTTCCGCTTTTTCTCTTAAAATCTCCATTCCTACAACGGTTGCTCCGTATTCAGCAAGAATGAGATCATCATCTTCAAATTGATCCTGCAGACGGGACAGAATGAGCGTGCCCAGTCTCTCTCCTCCGCCGATGATCGGCACGATCGTTGTTAAGCCCGCTTGGAACAGGTCTCTGTTTTCCACAGGAAACGCCGTGTATTCGCTGTTGATATCAAGGTTTGAAGACGTCTCCGGAACATTGAACAGATTTCTCGTGTACTCTTCCGGGAACTGGCGGTCTTCAAGCATTTTTTTCATGCGGTCATTTTCAATCTGCTGATTAATAGAGTAGCCCAAAAGCTTTCCTCTGCGGCTGACGACGAAAATATTAGAATCAATGACGTCACGAAGCGTTTCAGCCATTTCTTTAAAGTTTACGGGTTTGCCTGCCGCAGCCTGCAGCATGCTGTTAATAATTCGTGTTTTTTGTAGTAAAGCCATGATAAATAATCCTCCTAGAATTCCTCTTATTAAATTTTCACAATATAAATTGACTTAGATCTTTGTTGTTTGCAATCGTTTCGAGCTTTTCTTCAACGTATTGCGGCGTGATGGCGACTTTTTCCATCGTCACGTCCGGCGCTTCAAACGACAGGTCTTCCAAGAGACGTTCCAATATCGTGTGAAGCCTTCTCGCTCCGATGTTGTCCGTATCCTGATTCACATGATAAGCCACTTCGGCGATCTTACGAATAGCTTCGTCAGAAAATTCAAGAGATATACCTTCTGTCTGCAATAAAGCCTGATATTGTTTTAACAGCGCGTTATCGGGTTCGACGAGAATCTTCACAAAATCATCTACCGTCAGCTTGCTCAATTCTACACGAATCGGAAAGCGGCCCTGCAGCTCCGGAATCAGATCAGACGGTTTGGCCATATGGAATGCCCCGGCTGCGATAAACAGCACGTGATCTGTTTTGACGGAGCCGTATTTCGTGACGACGGTAGATCCTTCGACAATCGGAAGGATATCTCTTTGAACGCCTTCTCTCGATACATCTGCTGAGGAAGAAGCCCCTCCGTTTTTTGCGATTTTATCTATTTCGTCAATAAAGATAATGCCGCCCTCTTCAGCTCTTAACACGGCCTCTTGGCCGACTTCATCCATATCGATTAATTTGCCTGCCTCTTCATTGGTCAGAACCTTCCTTGCTTCTCTGACCGTCATTTTGCGGCGTTTTTTCTTTTTTGGCACCAGATTGCTCAGCGCATCCTGCATATTCATGCCCATCTGCTCCATCCCGGAGCCTTGCAGCATGTCAAACATCGACGGCTGCTGCTCTTCCACCTCTACGGAGACGTAATGGTCTTCGAGCTCTCCCAATGCGAGCTGATGCGCCATGCGCTTTCTTTTCTCTTCAAGGCTTGCTTCTTCCTGCTGGTCGGCTTCATCATCATTTGCCGCCTGGTTTCCTCCGAAGAGCATTTCAAATGGATTTTTCACACCCGCTTGTTTTTTCTTTCCCGGAACGAGAAGCCGCACTATACGTTTGTTTGCATTTTCTTCAGCCTGTTCTTTCACTTCGCTGATTTTTTCTTCTTTAATGAGCCGCACGGATGTCTCAACGAGGTCTCTGACCATTGATTCGACATCTCTGCCTACATAGCCGACTTCTGTAAATTTTGTCGCTTCAATTTTTATAAATGGCGCACCGGTAAGCTTGGCGATCCGTCTGGCGATCTCTGTTTTCCCCACCCCGGTCGGGCCCATCATCAGGATGTTTTTGGGAACGATCTCGTCTCTCAGTTTTTCATCAAGAAGACTTCTGCGATAGCGGTTTCTTAATGCCACGGCGACAGCTTTTTTCGCATCCTGCTGTCCTACAATGTATTGATCCAACCGATCTACGATTTGTCTCGGTGTTAACGGTTTGTTTTCCATGCGCCTCAAGTCCTTTCTATTCAAGTTCTTCCAAAATGATCTGATCGTTTGTGTACACACAAATCTCGCCCGCGATTTTCAAAGCGGCTTTTGCAATATCTTTGGCGGACAGATTTTCTCCGGCATAGGTTTTCAGCGCTCTTCCTGCTGACAGGGCGTAGTTTCCGCCGGAGCCGATTGCCAAAATGCCGTCATCCGGCTCAATCACTTCACCTGTTCCCGATACGAGAAGCAAGGTATCCTGGTTCATGACAATCAGCATGGCTTCCAGCTTGCGCAGCACTTTATCGCTGCGCCATTCTTTCGCAAGCTCAACCGACGCACGTTTTAAATTGCCGTTGTATTCTTCAAGCTTCGCCTCAAACATTTCAAAAAGTGTGAAAGCGTCTGCAACAGATCCCGCAAATCCGGCCAGAACCTTTCCGTTAAACAGCTTTCTCACTTTTCTCGCGGTATGTTTCATGACTACAGCCTGACCGAATGTGACCTGGCCGTCTCCTGACATAGCGCTTTTCCCGTTATGCCGGACGGCAAAAATCGTTGTCGCATGAAAAGATGACATGAGAAGGGCCTCCTTTTAATTTTCTTTAAAAGCTCTCGGGTGGTGGGACATATATGTGTTTCTCAGCATTTCCTTCGATACATGTGTGTATATCTGCGTAGAAGACAGATTGGAATGGCCCAAAAGCTCCTGGACGCTTCTTAAATCAGCCCCTTCATTCAGCAGATGAGTCGCAAACGTGTGCCGAAGCATATGCGGGTGTATATGTAAAGTGCCGGATGCTTTTTTTACAAGCCCGCTTAAAATATACCGGATTCCTCTGGCGGTCAGCGGGCCGCCTCTTTGATTGACAAACAGCACATCATGAGGCTCTTTTGCTTTTTCAAGCAGGCACTGCCTTCCGCTGTTGATATACAGCTCCAGCGCATCACGGGCATATGAGCCGAACGGGATATAGCGCTGCTTCTTGCCTTTCCCGTGAACGAGCACCGTATCCATGAACAGGTCAAGATCGCCGACAGTGAGCGTACAGCACTCACTGACCCTCATTCCGGTCGCATAAAGAAGCTCAAGCAGGGCCTGATCGCGCATCCCTGACGGCTGACTTCTGTCTGAAACAGCGAATAGTTCCTCAAGTTCTTTTTCATAAAGAAACTTCGGAATCCGTTTCTCTTGTTTCGGCAGATGAACAAGCTGAAACGGATTCTCTTCAACAAGCTTTTCCCTCATTAAAAATTTATAGAAGCTTCTCAAAGCTGAAATTTTCTTGCTGATTGTTTTTCTTGACAGGCCTTTTTCATAAGCCTCTGTCAAAAATATTCTCACATCATGATATGCAGCTTCTTTCATTCCATTTATATTTTGAGCATGCAGAAACATCCCAAATTCTTCAATCGAATTAACATAATTCACAATAGTATATTGTGAATAATTTTTTTCAATTTGTAAATATTCAACGAATAACTTTAAAAAAAAGTTAACATTCTCAGTCATTATGAAGACCTCCCTCTCCGAAGGGCTTTTAAATGGTATCATATAATGCATCGAAGTTGCAATGAAAAGCTATATCGTTTTCGAAATAGTTTGAATAGTCTCAATTGCGCGTTTAGCGTATTCTTCATTTCGTTCTTTTTTGTTTTTAATTTTTACAGGCAATTCTTTTAAGAGACCGAAGTTTGCATTCATCGGCTGGAAGTTCTTCTGATTTGTCGTCGTAATGTAGTGAGCCATGCTTCCGATCGCCGTCTCCTGCGGGAATGTCACAAGATCCTGACCGAGCACAAGTTTGGCGGCATTGATTCCCGCTACAAGACCTGAAGCGGCAGATTCAACATAACCCTCTACACCGGTCATTTGGCCCGCGAAAAACAGATCGTTCCGCTGTTTAAATTGATATGTCGGGTTCAAAAGGCTCGGCGAGTTGATAAATGTGTTTCTGTGCATGACGCCGTATCTGACGATATCAACATTTTCAAGGCCGGGGATCAGTTTAAGCACTTCTTTTTGGTCTCCCCATTTTAAATGTGTCTGAAAACCTACAATATTATAAAGCGTTCCCGCCGCGTCATCCTGTCTGAGCTGAACGACTGCATAAGGGCGCTTGCCTGTTTTCGGATCTTCCAGTCCGACCGGTTTCATCGGTCCGAACAGCATCGTTTTCTTGCCCCTTTTCGCCATGACTTCAATCGGCATGCAGCCTTCAAAGAAGATTTCTTTCTCGAATTCTTTTAAAGGTACCGTCTCAGCCGTCGTCAATGCTTCATAGAAACGGTCGAATTCTTCCTCTGTCATCGGGCAGTTTAAGTACGCCGCTTCTCCCTTGTCATAACGGGATTTTAAGTACACTTTCTCCATATCGAGGCTGTCTTTTTCGACAATCGGCGCCGCCGCGTCATAAAAATACAGGTACTCTTCTCCGGTGAGTTCTTTCAGCTGCTGTGAAAGCGATTCTGAGGTAAGCGGTCCGGTCGCGATAACCGTCGGACCTTCCGGAATCTCTGTTACTTCCTCAGTAAGAACCGTTACGTTCGGATGGTTTTTCACGAGATCCGTCACGCTTTGCGCAAATTCATGACGGTCAACAGCAAGCGCTCCCCCGGCCGGAACCGAGCATTTATCAGCAGATTGAATGATTGCCGAGTCAAGCGCCCGCATTTCTTCTTTTAATACGCCTACCGCATTGGCGAGTGTATTTGAACGGAGGGAGTTGCTGCATACCAGTTCGGCGAATTTATCAGTATGATGGGCTGCCGTCTGCCTGACGGGCCGCATTTCGTATAGTTTTACTTGAATTCCTCGTTTTGCAAGCTGCCATGCCGCTTCACTTCCGGCAAGGCCTGCTCCGATTACATTAACTGTTTGCTGGTTCATTTCTTTTCATCTCCTGTTGTTTGTCCCTTCCACACAAAGAAGGTGAGCAAGGCACTGCTCACCGCTACTTCTGTGGTTCTTCCTTATAATCGCATTCGACGCATTGGACTTGTATGCCTTTTTTAAGCTTTTTCTCTACGAGCATATTTTCACATTTCGGGCATTTTCGTTCAATCGGTTTGTCCCAAGATACGAAGTCGCATTCAGGATAACGGTCACAGCCGTAAAAGATGCGTTTCTTTTTTGATTTTCGTTCGACAATGTTTCCTTCATGGCACTTAGGGCATTTTACGCCGATTTGTTTGACAATCGGTTTTGTATTCCGGCAGTCAGGGAAATTGGAGCACGCCATAAATTTGCCGTATCGGCCCATTTTATAAACCATCCGGGAGCCGCATAACTCACAATCTTCATCGGCGTATTCAGGTTCAATTTCCACTTCTTTCATTTCGGCTTCCGCTTTTTTCACGCGTTTTTCGAAATCAGTATAGAAGCTGTCAATGATTTGAACCCATTCTGTCTGGCCATCTTCAACATGGTCAAGATCTCTTTCCATTTTAGCCGTGAATTCAACGTTAATGATTTCCGGGAAAAACTCCATGATAAGATCCAGCACGATCTGCCCAAGCTCAGTCGGCACAAACCGTTTATTGTCTAATCCCACGTAACCGCGGCGCTGGATGGTGTCAAGAGTCGGCGCATATGTCGAAGGACGGCCGATCCCCAGTTCTTCAAGCGTTTTAACCAGGCGCGCCTCTGTATAACGCGGAGGCGGCTGAGTAAAGTGCTGCTCAGGCTCAATATCTTTCGATAAAACCGTGTCTCCCTCTTTAAGGTCCGGAAGCATGCGGTCTTTTTCTTCCAGCTGATCGTCTTTACCCTCTACATAGACTTTCATGAAGCCGGCGAATTTGACTTTACTTCCGTTTGCCCGGAATGTCAATCCGTTATTGCTGAGATCGACGCTCATCGTATCAAGGACGGCAGGCGCCATCTGGCTTGCAACAAAGCGCTCCCAAATCAGCTTGTATAATCTGAGCTGGTCTCTTCCAAGCACCGCTTTTAAGTCGGCAGGTTTTCTGAGCACCGAAGTCGGGCGGATCGCTTCGTGGGCATCTTGAGCGTTTTCATTTTTCTTTGCCGGTTTCCGTTTTCCCGCTAAGTACTCTTTTCCGTACGCCTGATCAATAAAAGCTGACGCTTCTTCAACGGCTGTATTGGAAATCCGCGTTGAGTCCGTTCTCATATACGTGATGAGCCCGACTGTCCCTTCTTTGCCGAGATCAATTCCTTCATATAATTGCTGCGCGATCATCATCGTTTTCTTCGCTCTGAAATTCAGCTTTCTTGCAGCCTCCTGCTGCAGAGTGGACGTTGTAAACGGCAGAGCGGGATTTCGTTTGCGCTCTTTTTTCGTAACCTTGTCAACTGTATACTTATTGCCTTTCAGCTGAGCAAGGATGGCTTTTACGTCTTCTTCGCTTTTTAAAGGAAGCTTTTTGCCGTTTTTCCCGAAAAATCCGGCTTCAAATGTCTCTTTTCCTTTTAAAAATGAGCCGGTAATCGTCCAGTACTCTTCAGGTTTAAAGTCGTTGATTTCCTTTTCCCGGTCGATGATCAGCCGGAGCGCAACGGATTGCACACGGCCCGCACTGAGGCCTTTTTTTACTTTTTTCCAAAGAATCGGGCTGATTTTGTATCCGACGAGTCTGTCTAGTATGCGGCGCGCCTGCTGCGCATCGACAAGATCCATATTAATCATGCGCGGATGTTTAAATGATTCTTTAATGGCATCTTTCGTTATTTCATTAAAGACGACCCGGCAGTCCGAGCTGAGATCCAGATCAAGACTGTGTGCGAGATGCCATGCAATCGCTTCCCCTTCTCTGTCGGGGTCGGCCGCGAGATAGACTTTTTTTGCTTTCTTTGCCGCTGTTTTTAATTCTTTTAAAACAGGGCCTTTTCCGCGGATCGTAATATATTTCGGTTCAAAGTTCTGTTCGATGTCAACTCCCATTTGACTTTTCGGAAGATCCCGGACATGTCCCATTGAAGCTTTGACTTTATATTTCTTCCCTAAATAACGTTCAATCGTTTTCGCCTTTGCCGGCGATTCCACGATGACTAGATAATCAGACATTTTCATCCCCCTCAAGAGGTGTTCTCTCTCTTTTCAAGTATCAATTCATTTTAGAGCTGCCTTTTTATGGCTTTCAACATTTCATTCTTTATGATGAACGTCATTTTATACATGAAAATAATGAGCAACTTTAAATCCTCACTATTATTAAATATTACAATACCGTTTGTCAAACGATATTTCAAAAGGGTTCCATATACTGAACGCATCGGGCGGTCAGCTCTCCGTCAATATCCTCTGCGCATAATACAGCTTTCGCCCCTTCTTGAATGAGTTTTATAGGTCCTCCGGAATATGGATTAAATATGGAACCCGGAACGGCAAATACCTCTCTGCCTTGATCGAGAGCCTGGTAAGCTGTGATTAATGAACCGCTTTTTTCTTTTCCCTGCACGACCACAATTCCTTCACTTAGTCCGCTGATTATGCGGTTTCTCATCGGAAAGTGCCATTTTTTCGGCTTTGTTTCAGGAGGATGTTCTGAGAGTAGGAGATGGTGTTCAGCCATGTATTCTGCTAACAGGAGATTTTCCCGGGGATAGATGTGATGGAATCCGCCGGCTATCACGCCGATCGTAAGCCCTTTTGCCCTGATGCTCGCCTTATGAGACAATCCGTCTATACCGGATGCAAGCCCGCTTACAATGACCCAGCCTTTTTTTGAGAGTTCGGCGGAAAGATGCCCAACCGCTTTTATTCCGTCTTCCGTCGGTTTCCGCGTTCCTACAATCCCGATTTTTCTGCCTTTTTCAAGAAGCAGCGTGTTCCCTTTTGCATACAAGACAGCCGGCGGATCATAAATCGCTTTAAGCCATGTTGGATAGCGGCTTGATGAAATCGGAATGACAGTAATGCCTTCGCGGCGGTAATCGGACAGAACTTCATCAAGTTTCGGATCCTTGCGCTCTATTTCCCGAAAAATTGCTTCCGGGGCTGTTTTCCCTTCTGATAAAACAGTTAATGGATGCGGATCCGGTAAAAAAGACAGAGAATGATCAGCTTTCCACCATTTTAATAGAAGAGACGGGGAAATGATTTGATTAATACTGCAGACCATTAAACATCGCGATGCTTGATCCAAATCTGGAAACCTCCTCTTTTTTTCAGCAAAAACAGGAACAGCCGTTACGGCTGCCCCTGCTTCGATCAGTGCGTTTTGCACGTTTCAAATAAGCCTTTTTCTTTTAACACCTTAATCAGCGTTTCACCCATTACAGAAGGGGTTTCCGCGACTTCAATTCCGCAGGCGTTCATCGTTTTGACTTTTTCTTCTGCCGTGCCTTTTCCTCCGGAGATGATGGCGCCCGCATGGCCCATGCGTTTTCCCGGAGGCGCGGTTTTACCGCCGATAAAGCCGACAACAGGCTTCGTCATGTTCGCTTTCACCCACTCAGCCGCTTCTTCTTCAGCTGTGCCGCCGATTTCTCCGATCATGATGACTGCATGTGTTTCAGGATCTTCGTTGAACGCTTTTAACACGTCAATAAAGTTCGTGCCGTTGACCGGGTCGCCGCCGATCCCTACAGCGGTAGATTGGCCTACGCCGGCTTCTGAAAGCTGATGGACGGCCTCGTATGTCAATGTTCCTGAACGGGACACAACGCCTACATGACCCTTTTTATGAATGTATCCCGGCATAATGCCGATCTTGCATTCTTCAGGTGTAATAACACCAGGGCAGTTCGGCCCTATTAATCTCGTTTTCTTGCCTTCCATAAAACGCTTCACTTTCACCATGTCCAAAACCGGAATGTGCTCAGTGATACAAATGACAAGATCAATTTCCGCGTCAACCGCTTCCATAATTGCGTCCGCCGCAAACGGAGCCGGCACGTAAATAACTGACGCATCTGCGCCCGTTGTATGAACCGCTTCTGCGACCGTATTGAATACCGGTACGCCTTCCGCTTCCGTTCCGCCTTTTCCAGGTGTTACACCGCCAACGATATTCGTGCCGTATTCCAGCATCTGCTTTGTATGAAATAAAGCGGTAGAACCTGTAATCCCCTGTACAATAACTCTTGTATCTTTATTGATAAAAACACTCATTATCTGGTCCCCTGCCTTTCATTCTTTCCTAAACTAAGGATACGATTTTCTGTGCGCCGTCTGCCATTGATTCCGCAGATGTGATGTTTAAGCCTGATTCATTCAGGATTTTCTTTCCTAAATCTACGTTTGTCCCTTCAAGGCGCACGACCAGCGGCAATGTCAATCCGACTTGTCTCGTCGCTTCAACAACGCCCTCGGCGATGACATCACACTTCATGATGCCTCCGAAAATATTGACGAAAATTCCTTTTACGTTTTGATCGGAAAGAATGATTTTAAAAGCTTCCGTAACTTTTTCTGCGGTTGCGCCGCCCCCGACATCAAGGAAGTTTGCAGGTTCTCCGCCGTAGTGTTTAATGATATCCATAGTAGACATTGCAAGACCCGCGCCGTTTACCATACAGCCGATATTTCCATCAAGGGAAATGTAGCTTAAATCGTATTTTGACGCTTCGATTTCTTTCGGATCTTCTTCATCTAAATCTCTGTATTCCATAATGTCTTTTTGTCTGTATAACGCATTGCTGTCGAAGTTCAGCTTAGCATCCAGCGCCATGACGTTTCCGTCCCCCGTAACGACGAGAGGGTTGATCTCGGCGATGGAGCAGTCCTTCTCAACAAATGCTTTGTATAAACCGAGCATAAATTTAGCGGCTTTGCCGACAAGCTCTTTCGGGATGTTAATTGCGAATGCAATTTCCCTTGCCTGATAGCCCTGAAGGCCGACAGCCGGATCAATTACCGCTTTTTTAATTTTTTCAGGTGTTTTTTCCGCTACTTCTTCAATCTCCGTTCCGCCTTCTTCAGACGCCATTAAAACGATTCTTGAAGTAGCGCGGTCAAGTACAAGCCCGACATAGTATTCCTTTTTAATATCGCAGCCTTCTTCAATAAGTAAGCGTTTTATTACTTGTCCGTCCGGACCCGTTTGATGTGTGACGAGCGTCTTGCCTAACAGTTCTTCGGCATACTCTTTCACTTCATCTTTTGTTTTTGCAATCTTTACCCCACCAGCTTTGCCGCGGCCGCCAGCATGGATTTGCGCCTTTACGACATAAACCGAGCTTGACAGGCTCTCTGCTTTTTCAACTGCTTCCTCTGCTGTAAAAGCCACTTTACCTTCAGGAACAGACACCCCGTATTTTCTGAGGACTTCTTTTCCCTGGTACTCATGGATATTCATTTCCCATCCTCCTAACTTATGTAGCAAAACTAAAAATAGACTGCGCTTTCATTCTATATAATACTGGAAGAATTGTCTAGGGTTCAAAACAAAATCTTTATATCCTTCCAAACATTCTAACTTTTATTTTATTGAAAATATAAATTTAAATGGAGTCCGGGAAATGAATGGTCCTTATTTTTCGTTTTTCAGGGTTTCGTCCAGTCTGTAAACAAATGAAAAAATTTCGGCAACGGTTTCATAGAGCGCCTCCGGTATCTGATCGTCAACCGTCAAATGGCGCATTAATTCGACAAGGGTTCTGTCTTCCTGAATGGGAACCCCCGCCTTCTCAGCTTCTTTTATAATATTTTCCGCCACGTGCCCCCTGCCTGTTGCGACAACCTTCGGGGCTTGGTCTTTCTGCCGGTCGTAATGCAGGGCGACAGCTCTTCTTAACGGCGTTTGCTCTTTCATATTTTCACATCCACTTTTCTTCCGCCGTCTTTTTCTATAAACTCTTCCACAAGAGCGCTCTGGTCTTTCGGGCGCCGTTTTTTAGCCGTGACGCCTGACAGGCTGAAGCCCGTTTCTTTTACGGCTTCTTTTAAAGCCGGTACGAGAGGGTCGATGGCCGCCTGAAGCTCAAAATCAGTCTCAACCGTAATGGTCATTACATTTTGCTGAATCATGCAGTCCACAACGGTTTCTTGCAGTGTTTCAAGGTGCAGCAAAAACAGGAGCCTGCAATGTGACGGATCGAGTTTTCCGTCCGGCTTCTTCCGTCCTTTAAAGAGAACTGTGATGTCATTCTCATACGCGGACGCTCCCAGCGGAAATGACAGCACCATCTGCGTAAAAGAAGGGTTATGCTGCTCAATAAACAGCTGGCCGTTTAATTTATGAATAAGCGGTTCCGCCTCTTGTTTAACGGATTGGGGCGCTTCTTGAAGCGTCCGGACGGCTTGGAGGGCTGTTTTCAGCGCTTGTTTCTCCGGCTGCGGAGACACGCCTTTTTCAAGCGCTGTAATGAATGATAATTCATCACGTGTGCCCAGTCCTTTTTTGATTTTCTGCAAAAGGCTTAATACATCATGTTTTTCTGCATATTTCAATTCGGTGAGCTGAGCGGCTTTTTCAAAAACAGCCGCCTCCTGTTCTGTCAGATGTGCGTTTTGAAGAACAGGTGCTGTTTTAAATGTTTTTTCTTGAGAAATGAAAGCCTTAATGATCTCCGCCGTTACTTTTACAGGACGATTTTCAGTTTTTTCTGCCGATGTCATTAATTTCTCTATAATCTGTTTTGCCGTTTTTTCAGGAAGTTCCGGATTTGCCCGTGCACTCGAAGGAGAAGGCTGGCTTGAGACTGCCTTTCCGTTTTCACGAGTCTCTCGGACAAATGGTGATTGTTTTGATTCCGTCCGTTCTCCTTCATCCATCAGCCCGGTTTCTGAGAGCGGCATGCGTGCAGTCTCGGCAAGCTTCTTCAGGAGACGTTCTGCATGAAGATCCGTTTCCGCGTTTAACACGTCAGAAACCGCCTCTTTGAGCACAGACAGCTCTTTTGCCGATTGCGGAGCCTGATTGATTGCCTGAAGCAGTCCTGAGAGGAGGCGCCGGGTCGGAACCGGATATTTAACGGCATGAATGGCTGACAAGACTTCCGGATGTGCGGGCAGTTCCCGTTTCAGCGCAAATACGATTGTTTCCGCCGCTTTTTTCAATTCGGCGGCCGGAAGCGATTCAGCCCAGCGGATGCAAGCTTTGAGGCTGTTTTCCGTCATCGGCAGCTTCTGCTGCATAAACGTTTCGGCAATCTGCAGAGACACAGGGCCCGGTTTGACAGAAAGAGCGTTTAACAGTCTTCCCGCCGCTTCCTGAACGGTTTTCGGGCTTCCTTCGAATTGGTCAATGACATGAAGCCGGCCCGTTTTTTCCGCCGGCTGTTTGTCATAAGAAAACCAGTAATACGCCTGCGGACGAAGGGCGGTTTCAAGTTTTCCCTGCATCGTCCGGCCGCCGATTTGGATAAGAGCGCTTTGATCGTCCAGCAAACGGAGAACCTTCCCTAACAGCAGCCTTTGAGAGCCGCTGTCTTTACCGCCGTCTTGCCGGTCCGGAGGGATTTCCGCCGTCAGCTGTCTGAAAGCCGCTTGGATTTCGCCGCTTATGTTCATGTCTTAAGCCTCTTTTCTAACAATAAGATTGAACGGGAGCGAACGTTTTTCGGTGAATAGTTGTCGGTCCGTATGCCTGAAGAGCTTCAAGATGTTCTTTCGTTCCGTAGCCTTTATTTTTTTCAAAGCCGTACATGGGGTAGGTTTTGGCGTACTCAGCCATGAGACGGTCCCGCGTTACTTTTGCGATGCAGGCTCCGGCGGCAATTGACACGCTTTTGGCATCCCCTTTTATAACTGATGACTGCGGAATGTCAAGGGGAAGGGTCATGGCATCAACAAGCAGATAATCAGGTGTTTCCGTTAAAGCATTGACGGCTTTTACCATCGCCAGTCTCGCGGCCTCATAAATGTTGATCCGGTCAATGACGTCCGCATGGACAATGCCGACTCCTACTGCCGCCGCTTCTTCCGTGATCCGGCTGTAATATTCCTCGAGCTTCTTTTCCGACAATTTCTTCGAGTCCGTGAGACCGAGAATTTCGCATTCTGCCGGCAAAATGACGGCGCCGGCGACAACCGGTCCGGCAAGCGGCCCTCTTCCGGCTTCGTCAACACCCGCAATCAGGCGGAAGCCCTTTTTGGATGACAGTCTTTCGTATGCCGTCATGTTCAGCCATTGCTCTTTAAGAGCTTTTTCCTTCACATGCTTTTTCAGCCATTGCTCTAAAAGCGTCTGTACGCTTTTTCTCGGGTCTTTCTCACATTGGGCAAGGAAGGGGTCGCTTTCGTCCCTGACCTCTTGCAGGCGTTCTTTTACGCTTTTTACGGTTAATGTATTCACGTTCTCTTCTCCCTTACATTATGTATATCGGTATTCTGCGGAAAAAATAAAGACCCGCATCGCTGCGCGTCTTTATTCTGATGGTGTTTCAAATGAAAGCCTGCCGAATTTTTCCGTCCGGATGTCCCGAATGATGACTTCCGTTGTTTTATCATAGTCAACCATTCCGCCGCCCATCAAACAGCCGCGTTTTTCACCGATCGCGTCGAAAAGAGCGGCGATATCCTCAGGGATTTCCTGAAGTCCGTAGCGCTCCTTCAAGCGGTCGGGATAATGCTCTTCCAGAAAGCGCAGCCCGAAGACGGCCACATCCTGCAGGTTGATAATCGTATCTTTAATCGCCCCGGTGATCGCCAGGCGCAAGCCGACAAGCTCATCTTCAAATTTAGGCCATAAAATTCCCGGTGTATCGAGCAGCTCTAATTCCTTGCCTACCTTTACCCACTGCTGTGAAGTGGTAATGCCGGGCCTGTCTCCCGTCTTGGCAATGTTTTTTTTGGCCAGCCGGTTAATGAGCGTAGACTTGCCGACATTTGGAATGCCGATGATTAATGCGCGGATTGCTCTTGGCCTAACACCTTTTGCTTTCATTTTATCGAACTTATCTTTCAGCAGCTCTTTCGAGGACGGCACGATTTGATGCAGTCCCTGCCCGTTAACGGAGTTTATTGAAAGAGAGGGAATGCCCTGTTCCTGAAAGTGGTCCTTCCACTGTGCAGTCACAGCCGCATCCGCCTTATCGGCTTTATTTAAAAGCATAATGCGCGGCTTATTTTTTAAAATCTCCTCAATCATCGGATTTCTCGATGACATCGGGATTCTCGCATCCACCAATTCGTATACGATATCAATTAATTTCAGTTTTTCTGTTACTTCCCGTCTCGCTTTAGCCATATGGCCCGGGAACCATTGAATGGTCATGTGACTTCGACACCTGCCTTATTTACCGGAACCGGATGTTCCGATGATCTCTTATGTATTTTACGTTGCTTGTTCCGCTTTTACAAATTTCATATAAAAAAAGAGCCTGTTACGGGTAACAAGCTCTTTTCGTTCGTTATCATTATCGTCTGATTTCTTTAATACGAGCCGCTTTTCCGCGAAGTTCACGCAGGTAGTAAAGCTTAGCGCGACGTACTTTACCGTAACGTACAACTTCGATTTTCGCGATTTTTGGTGTGTGTACAGGGAATGTACGTTCAACGCCAACACCGTAAGAAATCTTACGAACTGTGAACGTTTCGCTGATTCCACCACCACGACGCTTGATCACAACACCTTCGAAGATCTGGATACGCTCACGGTTACCCTCAACAACTTTTACGTGTACACGTAAAGTGTCACCAGGACGGAACGCAGGAAGATCAGTGCGAAGCTGTTCTTTTGTGATATCTTGAATTAGTTTTTGCATCGTTTTCAACTCCTTCCAACAGATGCTCTTGGCCACAACTGCAAGGCACAGCGGAACATCGTTTTCAAGCTTCTGAAGGATAAGCCTCCTTAAGCCACAAGTAGTATCTTATCATATCTTCATCGCCTGCGCAATAGAATCTATTCGTTTTCCCACTCGGAAATCCATTTTCTTTGCTCATCAGTGAGAGGATAGTTTTCAAGAAGATCCGGACGTCTTAAAAAGGTTCTTCTGATTGATTCTTTATTTCGCCATTCTTGTATTTTGGCATGGTTGCCCGACAAAAGGGTCTCAGGCACTTTTAAGCCTTTATAATCTGCTGGCCTCGTATAGTGAGGATGCTCTAAAAGCCCCGTGCTGAAGGAATCCTCCACGTGGGATGCTTCTTTTCCGAGGACGCCCGGCAAAAGCCTGACAACGCTGTCGGCAATCATCATGGCAGGGAGCTCTCCCCCGGTCAGCACAAAATCCCCGATGGAGATTTCATCAGTGACAAGATGTTCCCGGATCCGTTCATCATACCCTTCATAATGTCCGCAAATAAACATGAGATGTTCCTCTTGTGCCAGCTCCTCGGCTTTCTTCTGCGTATAACGCTCACCTTGCGGGCAGACGAGAATAATGCGCGGCTTGGCGTCCGTACCGGCTGTCAGCTTTTCAACCGCATCAAATACGGGCTGCGGCTTTAACACCATCCCGGCTCCCCCGCCGTACGGGTAATCATCAACCGTTTGGTGTTTATTATCCGAAAAAGCCCGGAAATTGATGACGTCAAAACGGACAGCCTCTTTTTCCTGTGCTTTTTGCAGAATGGAGGAGCCGAGCACCCCTTGAAACATTTCGGGAAACAGTGTTAAAAAGTCGATTTTCATTCGTCTATTAACCCTTCCATTACATGAATCTTAATTTTCTTCTCATTTATATTAATATCCTTTACCACAGAAGCAATATACGGAATGAGCGCATCTTTTTTGCCTTTTCTTGCAACCACCCATACGTCATTAGCCCCTGGCGTCAAGATTTCCTTCACTGTGCCGATCAGTTCCCCGTCTTCTGACACAACCTCGCAGCCGATGATTTCATGAAAATAAAATTCATCTTCTTCAAGCTCTCCCAAGTCTTCTTCAGGGACTTTGATCACCATGTTTCTTAGGTGTTCGACTTCATTGAGACTCGGCATTTCTTTGAATTGCAGCAGATGAAACTGCTTGTGAAGCCTGTGGGCGCTGACCGTTACTTTGATTGGCTCCGCAACCCCTTCCGCAAACAAATAGAGCGTATTGCCGGGCTTGTACCGTTCTTCGGCAAAGTCCGTTTTAGAAATGACCCGCACTTCGCCTTTAATGCCGTGGGTATTTACAATTTTGCCTACATTAAACCATCTGTTTGTCATATTATCACCTCGGGCGGATTTCAATTACTACCCCGTCTTTTATGACGATGGTATTTGCCGCTGTTTTTTCATGCCAGTTATCACCGACATTGATTGAAAGCAGCGCATCGATCTCCTTTTCCTTCACTTCGCTTCCAAGCGGGAGCGACTCTGTCTGGCTTATTTGGAAATCGATCATTTTGATTTTGTCTTGTCTTTTCTCAATGGCTTTTTTAAAAGATTCTGCTACATCGGGATTCTGCTGATCTTTTTCATGTTTTCTAAGCTGAAAATAGAGCTGGCTGCATTCTCGTTCAAGCGTTTGCTTTTTTTCTGCAAAAGAGGCCAAAAGCTTTTCCTTGCTTTGCTCGGTCAGAACCTGCATAACGGTTACCCTGTGAATAATCTGCATAGGACCAGACTCCCCACTCTTCCAACATATTTCTGTTCATTTGCCTTTTTTACGTGTAAAAAAAGGGGAGGTGCCGGCCCTCTCCCTTTTTCAGTCAAATATTTCAAATTGAACTTTCTTAGAAGACTGTGCGCCAGCTGCAAAAACGACGGTTCGAATCGCTCTTGCAGTCCGGCCTTGCTTTCCGATAATCTTACCGGTATCTGACTTATTGACAGATAAGCGCAGCGCAATCTTTTGATCAGTCTCTTCCTTTGTGACCGTTATGTCTTCCGGATGGTCGACAAGCGGAGCCACAATGCTGACAATCAAATCTTCCAAGTTCTGATCAGTCATTACTTGCCTTGTTTAGCGTTGTGGAATTTTTCCATAATTCCTTGGCTTGAGAACAAGTTGCGGACTGTATCAGAAGGTTTAGCTCCTGTTTGAAGCCATTTAAGAGCAAGCTCTTCGTTGATTTTCACTTCAGCCGGCTTTGCAACCGGGTTGTATGTGCCGACTGTTTCGATGAAACGGCCGTCACGCGGTGAACGAGAATCTGCTACAACAATACGATAGAAAGGAGATTTTTTTGCTCCCATACGTTTTAAACGAATTTTTACTGCCATTTTACTAGCACCTCCGAAAATATTTCAACAAGATAGTATATTAACAATGATAAAAGTGTTTGTAAAGTGTTTTTTCTTAACAACGGTTTTATCATGTATAACCGATTACATAAAAGGTAATTTAAAGCCTTTTTTCTTCCCTTTTGACATGTTGGTCATCTGCTTCATCATTTTTTTCATTTCCTCAAACTGCTTTAAAAGACGGTTGACTTCCTGAACGGATGTTCCGCTTCCTTTGGCAATCCGCTTCCGCCGGCTGGCGTTAATAATATCCGGCTGTTCTTTTTCAAGAACAGTCATTGATTTAATGATCGCTTCCACATGATTCAGCTGTTTTTCATCGACTTGGATGTTTTTTAAGCCTTTCATTTTGCCTGCGCCGGGCATCATTTGCAGCAGTTCGTCAAGAGGCCCCATGTTTCGGACCTGGCCGAGCTGCTCCAGAAAATCATCCAACGTGAAGCTCATCGTTCTCATTTTCTGCTCAAGCTCTTTGGCTTTGTCTTCATCAACGGTCGCCTGAGCTTTTTCAATCAAGGTCAGCACGTCACCCATTCCGAGAATCCGGGATGCCATCCGTTCGGGATGGAACGCTTCAAGAGCATCGAGCTTTTCTCCCATTCCGGCGAATTTAATCGGCGTTTCGGTGACCGCGCGGATAGAAAGCGCCGCACCTCCGCGGGTATCCCCGTCAAGCTTTGTTAAAATGACGCCCGTTAAACCGAGCTGGTCATTAAAGCTTTTGGCGACGTTTACCGCATCCTGACCGGTCATTGAGTCGACGACAAGGAAAATTTCCTCAGGATTTGCGACTTCCTTTACGCCGGAGAGCTCATCCATCAGTTCATGATCGATGTGCAGCCGTCCGGCGGTATCTAAAATCACATAATCATGATGCTCTTCCTTCGCTTTTTCAATCGCCTGTCTGGCGATTTCCACCGGGCTGACCTGATCGCCAAGCGAAAAGACCGGCATATCAAGCTGTTTCCCCAGTGTTTCCAGCTGTTTAATCGCGGCGGGTCGGTAAATATCCGCAGCCACGAGCAACGGTTTGCGGTTATGTTTTTTGCGCAGCAGGTTGGCAAGCTTCCCCGTGGTTGTCGTTTTACCGGCACCTTGGAGCCCGACCATCATAATAACGGTCGGCGGGCGTTTGGCGACGGCAATTTTGCTTTCTTCGCCGCCCATCAGCTCGGTAAGCTCTTCTTTTACGACTTTAATAACCTGCTGACCGGGTGTCAGACTCTGCATAACGTCCTGTCCGACAGCCCGTTCACTTACTTTTTTCACAAAATCCTTTACGACTTTAAAGTTAACGTCAGCCTCAAGAAGCGCAAGACGAACTTCACGCATCATCTCTTTTACGTCTTGTTCGCTGACTTTTCCTTTTCCGCGGATTTTTGAAATCGTCTTTTGCAGTCGGTCGGCTAATCCTTCAAATGCCATTGTTTGCCGCCTCCTAATCTAATTTCTCAAGCGCTTCAATCAGAGCCGTCATTTTTTCCTCTTCCTGCAAACCGGAAGCAAGCTCTTTCAGCTTTGTAAACATTTCTTTACGCTCCTGAAACTTTTTAAAAAGGAGCAGTTTTTCTTCATATTGTTCAAGCATCGCTTCAGTCCGTTTGATGTTATCGTAAACGGCTTGCCTTGAAACGTCATACTCTTCGGCTATTTCACCAAGGGAGAAATCGTCCAGATAATAAAGCGACATATAGCTCTTTTGTTTTGACGTCAGCAACGACTGATAGAAGTCAAATAAATAGTTCATTCTCGTCGTTTTTTCGAGCGACATTTGAGCTCTCCCCTTTGTTAAGTCAAATCCCTTTACAAAAACTTAGTTTACATGGTTTCAGAGCGTGTGTCAAGTTTTTATCTTGTCAAAGCAGGATGCTCTTTTTACATAATAAGTTTTTTTAAAAAAATTCATATAGACCGTCGTTAAAATACTCGAATTCTTGTTTTGATACACGATAGCGGCAATAGCCTTCGTAAAAAGCATTGAGGCATGCTTCATTTGTGACAAAATGACTGATCGCTAATGATTCATCATATCGCGGATCTCCCGCCGATATTCCCGCAGCATCGATAAACAGATAGACCTCTCCGTCTTTCACCAGCACATTATCAGTCGTGCAGTCACCGTGAATCATTGTCTGCTGAACAGGAACAGGCCTGTACCTGTCCAATTCCTTCAAAAGCTCTGCACTTCCTTCAGCCTGTCCTTTTTTGACATATTCCCCGGCTCGTTTGATTTGCAGATCGAGCCAGTCTGATTCCGGCTGTAAACCAGGGACCATTTCGGTTTCATGCAGACGTTGCAGAAACTGGCCGAAACTTTTGATCAGCTTTTTCTTTTCAGTATCCCCTTTTGCTTTTCTTAAAGCCGAAGTCAGGGTGATTCCATCCTCAAATGACATGATGATATGGCTGGCATGCTGTTCCTGTATCATCCCATAATAAATAGGAACAGGCAGACGACGAGTTTCCGCCAGTTTTTGTAAAACGAAGGCTTCTCTCATTAACCATTCCCGATACTTCTGTTGAAAAGAACTTTTCAGCAGAAATGCGTCTTGGCCGGCCACTATTTTTCGAACGGTTGAAGTGCCTCCCTGTTCATCCAACAGCGACATATGGTTTATCGCGCCGATCTTACTTTCCAATTCAGCTTTCAGCCATTTGTCCAACAATTGCCCCCTCCATTCCGATCTATCAATGCGTATAAAAAAACGAGTATAAAACCGTCCATTTTATACTCGTTTTTTATTCATTAATCCTCGGCTTTTTCAACTAAATCAGAAAAGAGACCGTATACGTAAGATTCTGCATCAAACCGCTGGAGATCGTCAACCTTTTCTCCGAGGCCGACCAGTTTCACGGGGATGTGAAGCTCATTGCGGATCGCCAGGACGATACCGCCTTTAGCGGTGCCGTCAAGCTTCGTTAACGCGATACCCGTCACATTCGTCGCTTTGGAGAATTCTTTCGCCTGCGCCATCGCATTTTGGCCTGTCGTCGCGTCCAGCGCAAGGAGAACCTCATGCGGAGCCTCAGGCACTTCGCGTTCGATGACGCGTTTGACTTTTTCAAGCTCTTTCATTAAGTTTACTTTATTCTGAAGGCGGCCGGCCGTATCACAAATCAGCACATCCGCTCCTCTTGCTTTAGCCGCGTGTACGGCATCATAAATAACCGCAGCAGGGTCGCTTCCGGCAGCCTGTTTAATGACAGGCACGCCTGTACGCTCCCCCCACACTTCAAGCTGTTCAATCGCCCCGGCTCTGAAGGTGTCTCCGGCAGCGAGCACAACGGATTTGCCTTCATTCTTCAGCTTATGGGCAAGTTTTCCGATCGTTGTCGTTTTTCCGACGCCGTTTACCCCGACAAGCAGAATAACGTTCAGGCGCCCGTCCTGAATATTTAATTCAGAAATCTGTTCGTCGCCGCTGTTATAAATGTCGACAAGCTTTTCAGAAATGACGGACTGCACTTCCTGAGGATCCTGGATGTTTTTCAGCTTCACTTCTTTTTTGAGCTCATCAATCAGCTCCATAACGGTTGTAAAACCTACGTCAGCGCCAATCAGCACTTCCTCAAGCTCCTCGAAGAAATCCTCGTCGACTTTCCGGTAGCGGGAGACAAGTTCGTTCACTTTATTTGAGAAGGAATTTCTTGTTTTTTCAAGACCATCTTTAAATTTTTCAGAGACGGAGTCTGTCTGTTTCGTGATTTTCTCTTTTAATTTTTTAAAAAAGCTCATCTTTCAACCTCTTTCCTCGTTACTGAACGAATTCTTTTGTTTCTTCCAGTTTGACCGAAACCATTCGGGAAACGCCGGATTCCTGCATCGTAACACCGTAGAGGACATCCGCTTCTTCCATGGTGCCTTTTCTGTGGGTGATGACGATAAACTGGCTGTCGCCGCTGTATTTTTTTAAATATTGCGCAAACCTGAATACATTGGCTTCATCAAGCGCAGCTTCCACTTCATCAAGGACGCAGAACGGCACGGGCCTTACTTTCAGAATGGAGAATAAAAGGGCAATGGCAGTCAGCGCCCGTTCTCCCCCTGACAAAAGATTTAAGTTTTGCAGTTTTTTGCCCGGAGGCTGCGCGATAATGTCCACCCCGGAATTAAGAAGATCATTCGGATCAGTCAGCTTCAGTTCAGCCCGTCCTCCTCCGAATAAAGAACGGAACACGTCGTTGAATTGAGAACGGATCTGGATAAACGTTTCATGGAATCGCTTCGTCATTTCAGAATCCATTTCTTCAATGACTTGAAACAGTGTGTTTTTCGCTTCCGTCAGGTCATTTTTCTGCTCTGTTAAAAACTGATACCGTTCGTTTACTCTTTCAAATTCATCGATGCTGCCGAGATTGACCGTTCCGAGCTCTTCAATTGAAAGCTTGATCAGTTTGACCCGTTTTCTCGCCTCTTCAGGCTCGAGTTCGAGCTGATATTGTTCTTTTGCTCCTTCAAAGGATAAGCTGTATTCCTCACGTAAATACTGCAAGAGATTATCAAGCTCAACTTCCATCCGGCCGAGTTTTACCTCTTCATCTTTCAGAATGTCTGTTTTTTGCTTATACAGACGCTTCATCTCTTTCAGTTCAAGCTCGTTCGTATCAAGAGCCCGCTGGAGCTTCACACGCTGGTCGCGCCGGCTGGCGATCAATTCGATCGTTCTCGTTTTATCGTGAAGCTTGTGATGGGCTGCTTCTTCAAGCTGCTCCTCACCGCTTGTGCTGGACGTCATCTCTGAGGTCAGGAGGCTTAAATCTTCCCGTGTTTCTTTCAGAGCGAGCTGCGTTTCTTCAAGCTCTTTTTTCAGCCGTTTGAGGTTGTCTTCTTCACTCGAACAAGCCTGTTCTTTTTTCGCAGCAGCCACTTTACATTCCGTCAGTTCATGAGAGAGCGTTTCTTTTGTTGAGGATAGGGTCTGCTTTTGTTTTGTCAGCCTTTCCATCTCTTCCTCAAGCTCTTTCAGCTGGCCGGATGCCTCACTCAGCTGTTCTTCCAGAGCTGATTTGCGCGTCTCTTTTTCCCGGCTGCTTTCCGTCAGTGATGCTTTCTCCTGATCGTAAAGCTCCAGATGGGTATTGATGTTCTTTTCAGCAACTTCGAGTTCATACAGCCTGCCTTTTACATCCTGCTGCTTTGTTCTGAAAGCTTCACCGTCTTCACGGAGACCGCTCAGCGTATGTTCAAGCTCTTGAATGGCCTGCTTCAGCGTTTTGACCTCTTTTTCGAGCAGAGCTGTTTTTTCTTCCATTTCGGCAAGCCGCGCAGTCACCGTCTCAAGCTCACGGCTTCTGCCGAGCAGAGAATTGTTTTTCTTTTTGACCGCGCCGCCTGTCATTGATCCGCCTGGATTGACGACATCGCCCTCAAGCGTCACGATGCGGTAGCGGTGCCCGAGAAGCTTGGCCAGTTCATTCGCACCTTTTAAATCTTCAGTGATCAGCACGGTGCCGAGAAGGTTTTGAATGACATTCCGATACGCGGCATCATATGTGACAAGCCCGCTCGCTGTGCCGAGGAAAGACGGATGCTTCTGAGCCGTCTGTTCATCACGGGTTTGGAGCTGGCGCGGTTTCATAACCGTAAGCGGCAGGAACGTCGCGCGGCCGAAGGAATTCTGTTTTAAATATTGAATCGCTTTCCGCGCCGCCTGCTCATCGTCTGTGACAACGTGCTGCGCCGCTGCGCCGAGTGCAATCTCGATCGCCGTTTCATATTTTTGTTCGGTGGCAATCAGTTCGAGAACGGCGCCGCGGATGCCGCCGAGCTGCTCTTTCTGCTTCAGCACTTCTTTTACGCCTTGGTAAAATCCTGAAAAATCGCCTTGCATCGTTTCAAGCATATCTTTTTTGGATCTGGCCTGCTGGACGAATTGATATGCCTGATACAGCGCTGATTCTTTCTTTTCATATTGGCGTTTTTTCTGTTCATATGCTGTCTGGACTTCGCGAAAGCGGACGACCTGATTGTGAATATCCTCTTCAACGGCAGCCAATTCTTCTTCGCACGCCGCTTTGCGGACTGCAATATCGTTACGTTCTTCAAGATATTTTTCATTGTTTGCGGTCAGTCTCGCCTGCTGGACCGCAGATTGGGACATCTGGTCATCTAAAAGCTGCAGCTCGTTGCGAATCGACGCCTGGCTGTTTAACAATTCAAAGTAATCGCTTTTTAATTGTTCAATTTTCTCTTCTACATTTTCATTATGCAGACTGAGAGCCTGCTGCTTTTCTTTCACTTGGGCGTTTAACCGCTTCACTTCCGCACGCAGCTTATCATAGACGGCAGACTGTTTTTCAATGTCGGCTTTCAGTTCGGCTTCTTTGTTCGTGTAATGTGTAACGGATTCCTCAAGCTGTTCCCGGTTTTGCGCGGCATTTTTTTTGCGCTCTTTCAGCACTTCTTTCCGGCCTTCCAGCTTTTCCAGCTCTTCACTTGTCACGAGCAGAACCTGCTGCAGTTCGTTGACGGATTCATCAAGCGCGTGGATTTTATCTCTCGTCTCTTCTATCATCGCTTCTTTTGCGGATAGAGCCGATGATTCCGCCAATTCTTCTTCTTTAGCAGCCTGCACCTTGTCTTTTAAACCCGACCATCTGCCATGCAGTTGTTCGATGTCAAAGGCGGTAAGGGCAATTTCGACATGCTCAAGCTCTTTCTTTTTTTCTAAGTAGTCTTTGGCGATTGATGCCTGGATTTTCAGCGGTTCGACCTGATCTTCAAGCTCATGGAGAATATCTTCCACCCTGTTTAAGTTATCCTGCGTCTCAAACAGTTTGTTTTCCGCTTTTTTCTTTCTTGTTTTATATTTCAGCACGCCGGCCGCTTCTTCAAAAATACTGCGGCGGTCTTCCGCTTTGCTGCTGAGAATCTCTTCGACTTTCCCCTGACTGATAATAGAGAATGCTTCTTTTCCGAGCCCGGAGTCCATAAATAAGTCAATGATGTCTTTCAAACGGCACTGCTGATTGTTGATGAGAAATTCACTCTCTCCGGAACGGTACACCCGTCTCGTCACGCTGACTTCGTGGTAATCGATCGGGAGAAAATGATCTTCATTATCAAGCGTTAACGTGACTTCGGCAAGGTTCAGCCGCTTGCGCGAATCACTTCCCGCAAAAATGATATCTTCCATTTTTCCGCCCCGAAGCGAGCGGGCTGATTGTTCGCCGAGCACCCAGCGGATGGCTTCGGTAATGTTGCTCTTTCCGCTGCCGTTCGGACCGACAACGGCCGTGACGCCTTTTACAAAGTCAACGGATATCCGTTCTGCAAATGATTTAAATCCTATAACGTCTAAACGTTTGAGGAACATCCCAGATCCTCCTTATCGTATAAGTATCTCAATATTATCATAATCACCCGCTTATATCAGGCGCAGACATACTGAAATCCCCCTAGGGAAACAGGGGGATTTTATTGTTTCGTATGATGTTTTTGCATTTTTGCAAGAGCTTCCTGTGCCGCATGCTGCTCGGCTTCTTTTTTGGAACGTCCGTTCCCGATACCGAGCGCCTCACCTTTAAGAGAGACAAGCGCCTCGAATTCCCGGTTGTGGGCAGGCCCTTTTTCATTGAGAATTTTGTACTCAAGCGATCCTTTTCCGTCCCGCTGTACAAATTCTTGAAGCTGGCTTTTGAAATCCATCACATGAGAAAAAGCACCATCGTTTATTTTAGGGAACACGTACACTTTCAGGAATTGCTGAACCGGCTCAAGGCCCTGATCCAGATACAGTGCGCCAATAAACGCTTCAAACACATCCGCTAAAAGCGCAGGACGCTTTCTGCCGCCCGTCATTTCTTCTCCTTTTCCCAAGAGAACAAGATCGCCGAATGACAATTCATGGGCAAGTGAGACGAGTGACGGCTCGCATACGATAGCGGCTCTCAGCTTCGTCAAATCTCCTTCACTCATGGCCGGGTATTTGGCAAATAAGAATTGGGAGATCGTCAGTTCCAAAACAGCGTCACCTAAAAATTCAAGCCTTTCATTGTCTTCATACGGCTTTTTCCGATGCTCATTCACATAAGATGAATGTGTAAATGCTTGATACAAAAGTTTCTCGTTTTGAAAATGAACCGAAATCCGTTCTTGGAACTCTTTAAATTGCTCTATTTTTTTATAGAACTTTTTTTTATCTTTAAAATGTGAGTGTTTTGACATAGTAACCTCCATAGGCACATCAGGTTCACCGCGCTCCCCGCCGTAAACGGAATCGGCAGCGCGTACAGCGTCAGACGCCGGTAACCGAACGATTAAAGGGCTAAAGCCCCGCTGTCAGGCGGGACTTTTAGCATCAGCTTATTGCTGGTTTTGTATGTAGTTCACAGCGTCGCCGACTGTTGCAATCTTTTCAGCATCTTCGTCAGAAATCTCCATATCAAACTCGTCTTCAAGTTCCATAACAAGCTCAACTACATCTAGGGAATCAGCACCTAAGTCTTCCTTGAAAGAAGCTTCAAGTTTGACGTCAGCTTCATCAACGCCAAGGCGGTCTACGATGATTTTCGTTACACGCTCTAATGTATCTGCCATAGCAATTCACCTCCCCTCAAGTATTATAGAGGATTCGTTTTTAAAAAACTAGAGAAACTAGGATGAAATTTTAAAAACAAATCTTTACATCACCATTCCGCCGTCAATATGAAGGGTTTGGCCCGTCATATAACGCGATCCTTCAGAAGCAAGGAACGTAACAACGCTGCTGATATCGGAAGGATCACCGAAACGCGCGAGCGGAATCTGCTTCAGCATTTCATCTTGGACTTCTTTAGAAAGCTTGTCCGTCATATCCGTGGAAATAAAGCCCGGAGCAATGGCGTTGACCGTAATATTTCGGCTCGCAAGCTCTTTGGCTGATGACTTCGTTAAGCCGATTACACCGGCTTTTGCCGCCACATAGTTCGCCTGGCCGGGGTTTCCGCTGACGCCGACGATTGATGATACGTTGATAATCCGGCCGGAGCGCTGTTTCATCATCTGTCTTGTCACGGCTTTCGTGCAGTTGAATACACCTTTTAAGTTAATGTTAATGACGTCATCCCATTCATTTTCTTTCATTCTCATCAGAAGATTGTCTTTTGTGATCCCCGCATTGTTCACGAGAATGTCAATTGAAGAAAATGCAGCGACAGCCTCTTTCATCATGTTTTGTACTTCTTCGGAATTTGATACATCGGCTTTTACCGCGATCGCGTTTCGGCCCAAAGATTTGATTTCATCTACGACTTCGTTCGCTTTCGCTTCATTCCCGGAGTAGTTGACTACTACGTTACAGCCGTTTTTCGCAAGATCAAGCGCGATCGCCCGCCCGATTCCGCGGGACGCTCCCGTTACCACTGCTGTTTTTTCATTAAGCATCCTGATTCTCCTCCTTCAGCGTTTGAATCGCCAGTTCGATGGTTTCATGGTCAGAAACCGCGATTGTTTTAAGGCGGCGGTTCACTTTTTTCACAAGGCCTGAAAGCACTTTTCCCGGCCCGATTTCAACAAACGTCGTGACGCCTTCGTCAATCAGTTTGTTAATGGTTTCTTCAAAGCGAACAGGTGAGTACAGCTGTTCGATCAGTTTTTTCTTGATATCGTCTTTTTCTGTCATAACGTCAGCCGAAACGTTTGAAATCACGGGAACAGCCGCATTTTTTAACTCACAGGCGCTGAGCACCTCCTCGAGTTTTTGCGCTGCCGGCTTCATTAATTCAGAATGGAACGGTCCGCTTACTTCTAATGGGATTGCCCGTTTTGCTCCGTTGTTTTTCGCTTCTTCTGAAGCCAGCTCCACGCCTTTTGCCGTTCCGGAAATGACGATCTGGCCGGGGCAGTTCAAGTTTGCAAGCTGTACGAGATGACCGTTTTCCGTCACTTGATCCGTTACCTTTTTCAAGGACTCCGCATCCATGCCGAGAATAGCGGCCATGGCGCCTTCTCCGGCCGGCACGGCTTCATTCATGAATTCTCCCCGTTTTCTTACCGTGTAAACGGCATCCTTAAATGTCATCGCTCCCGCCGCAACAAGCGCCGAATATTCTCCGAGGCTGTGGCCGGCGGTGAAATCAGGCGTGATGCCGGATTCTTTAAACTTTTCCAATACGGCGATGCTCGTTGTCAACAGCGCAGGCTGCGCATTGTATGTAAGGGTTAATTCTTCGGCGTCGCCTTCAAAAATGAGCGAGCTCAGCTTTGTTTCAAGCGTTTCATCCGCTTCATCAAAAATACGTTTTGACGCTTCTTCGCGTTCGTACAGGTCTTTTCCCATACCGATATATTGTGATCCCTGTCCGGGAAATAAAAATGCAATCTTACTCATGATGCGGTAACCTCCAGACTACTCATCTGTTTTTTCTTCTTTTACTTCTTCTTCTATAAATGCGGCCACGTTTTGGCTGACCATTTCTCTCGCCTGGCGCAGCGCATGGTAAACAGCGCGTGCGTCAGAAGAGCCGTGCGCTTTAACGACGGGCGCTTTCAAACCGAAAAGACTCGCCCCGCCGTACTCAGAATAGTCCATTTTCAGTTTCATTTCCATCAGCTTCGGCTTCAGCACTCCCGCTGCGAGCTTAGAAACAAAACTTGAAGTCAGTGTATCTTTCAGCATTTTGAAAATCGATAACGCTGAACCTTCCAATGTTTTCAACGTGACGTTGCCCGTAAAGCCGTCTGTGACAATGACGTCAGCAGCGCCTTCGAGCAAGTCTCTCGCCTCAACGTTTCCGACAAAATTCACGTTTGTTTCTTTTAATAATTCAAACGTCTTTTTTGTCAGGTCGTTTCCTTTCTTTTCTTCCGTGCCGACATTTAACAATCCGACGCGGGGCGAGCTGATACCGAGAACCTGCCGGGCATATACAGATCCCATAATTCCGTACTGGACGAGATGCTCCGGTTTGGCATCGACATTGGCTCCCACGTCCAAAAGAAGGAAACCGTCGCCTGAAACGGTCGGAAGCGTCGGCGCAAGCGCAGGCCGGTCGATTCCTTTAATTCTGCCGACGATAAACAGTCCCGCTGTCATGAGTGCGCCCGTATTCCCCGCTGAGATGCAGGCGTCCGCTCTGTTTTCAGCCACTTCCTGCGCCATCAGCACCATAGAAGAGTTTTTCTTTCTGCGTACGGCGCGGACCGGTTCATCCGTCGGTTCAATCACTTCATCGGCGTGCAACACAGTGATGCGGTCTGATGTTGTTGGCAAGTGTGATTCTATCGTTGTCTTGTCACCGACCAGCGTAATATGAAGATCGTCAAATGCCTCAATACTCTTCATTACTCCGTCAATAACAGCTTTGGGTGCGTTGTCGCCTCCCATTGCATCTACAGCTATTCTCATGCATGCTCCACCTTTATGATTGTTTTGAACGGTACATGTCAAAGCTGCCGGAGAACACGACTTCTTCTCCCACATAGCTGTTGACTTCAACTACCGTTCTGCCTTTTTCTTTTTCGACTGCCGTCACTTTGGCTTTCGCAACGACGCGCTCGCCTTCTTTCACCTGTCTTGTAAAGCGGATATTTGCGCTTGCGGTCAGCGCCAGCTCATCATCAATGACGGCTACGGCGAGTGAGTTCGCCTGCGCAAACAAATGATGCCCCCGCGCAATTTGATTGCGGCTGAAGACATGCTCGCGTCTTACTTCTAATATGGAAATGGCCTGGCCGTCAAGCTCCAGATCAATAATTTCACCGATCACTTCGTCTAAAGACAGTGATTTCACTTCATCATCAAGCGTTTGTTCTGCCACGTTTTTAATTCTTTCCCTCAGCTCCGGTATTGAGAGCTCTAAGCGGTCTAAACGGATCGTCTGAATGCTGACGCCGAATTTCCCCGCTAATTCTTCATCTGTGATGAAGGGTGTCGATTTGATCGTCTGCTGCAATAATTTTTGGCGTTCTTTCTTGCTTCTTCTCATCTGTAAACACCATCCGGACAATTAAGACTAGGTACTAATAGTAGTATATAATCTCATAGATTGGAATGCAATGATTGTTTTTTGAAAGCCGCCGAATTTTGCAGAATCAGCTTAATTTCTCCCCTTCCAGGACGCCGCTTGAAAGTAATTGACCGCGCAGCATGCGGTATTCGTCATCTTTCCAAAAAGCCTCTGAAGACACCAGATTGGCCGCATCCTGGCGGGCCGTTTCCAAAGCTCTGTAGTCATGAACCATATCCGCCACCTTGAACTCGGGCATACCGCTCTGTTTTTTTCCGAAGAAATCACCGGGGCCGCGCAGTTCAAGGTCCTTTTCAGACAGCTCGAAGCCGTCGTTTGTCTCCGACATGATTCTCATCCGTTCCTTCCCGGTTTCGGATTTCGGATCTGCCATCAAGATGCAGAAAGATTGGTGGTCTCCCCGCCCGACCCGGCCGCGGAGCTGATGGAGCTGAGATAACCCGAAACGGTCGGCGTCATAGATGACCATAATCGTGGCATTCGGCACGTTCACGCCGACTTCTACGACAGTTGTTGACACAAGTACCTGACATTGATTGGCGCTGAATTCTCTCATCACCTGATCTTTTTCATCAGAATGGAGCTTCCCGTGCATCAGGCCGACATTCCATTTACCGCGGTAAACGTCAGACAGCATGTTATATACGTCAATCGCATTCTGTACATCCAGTTTATCCGACTCTTCAATGAGCGGGCAGATAATATAGGCTTGCCTTCCCTGCTTCAGCTCTTTTTCTATAAAAGCCAAAATCCGCTCCAGCATGTCGTGTTTCACCCAATACGTTTCGATTTGTTTTCGCCCCGCGGGCATTTCATCTATCACGGAAACATCCATTTCTCCGAAGACGGTAATGGCCAGCGTTCTCGGAATCGGGGTGGCTGTCATAAACAGCACATCCGGATCCTGACCTTTATTCTTGAGTTTTTTGCGCTGTTCGACCCCGAACCGGTGCTGCTCGTCCGTAATAACAAGGCTCAGCGCTTTGAATTCCACTTCATCCTGGATTAAAGCATGGGTCCCTACTAAAATATCAATCTCTCCGAGAGCAAGCCGCTCCAAAAGCTCCCTGCGCCGCTTTCCTTTGACAGAACTCGTCAAAAGCGCGATATTTACATCTTCATTTGCAAACAACGATACGAGAGAATCTGCATGCTGTTCGGCCAGAATTTCAGTCGGCACCATTAATGCCCCCTGATACCCCGACAAAATCGCAGCGTACAAAGCGATGGCGGCGACGGCCGTTTTCCCTGATCCGACATCACCTTGCAGCAGACGGTTCATTCGGTAAGGGGATGTCATATCAGCGGTAATTTCCCGAAGCACGCGCGTCTGTGCGGTCGTGAGCGAAAACGGCAGGCTGTCTGTGAAATCGGCGAGCTTTTCAGCAGGAAACACATGGCTGATGCCTTTTGACTGTTCCCTTTCCGCTTTACGGAACGCCTGCATTTTCAGCTGAAATAATAAGAATTCTTCGTAAACAAACCGGCGTCTTGCCTGCTGTAACGATTCCCTCGTTTCAGGCTGATGCATCGTCTGCAGGGCATGTTTGTAGTCAGGAAGCTTGTAGCGGATTCTCAATTTTTCAGGAAGCGGATCAGCCGCACTGTCCAAATGATGCTGCAGCGCTTCCTTAATAAACCGTCTCATCATTTTTACGGTGACGTTTTCTTTAACGGAATAAACAGGCTCAATGCTTTTATCTTCTTGATGAGGACCGTTTTTTAATTCCTGCACGGAAACGGTCTGTCTGTGTTTATCCCATTTCCCGGATATCGTGACGACAGAACCTAACGTCAGTTTCTTTTTTAAGTAGGGACGGTTAAAGCAGACCGCGGTAATTAAATAATTGCCGACAAGCACCCTGAATGTCAGCCTGTTTCGTTTTTTGCCGTAATAGGTAAGAGAAGGTTCTGAATGAACCTTCCCTTCTACCGTCACTCTTTCTTCATGTTTTACTTCTTCTAAATCCCTCAGCTCATAGTCGTCATAACGGTAAGGGAAATAATTCAGAAGATCAGAAATGTCATAGATACCAAGTTCGTGCAATGTTTTTTCTGTTTCCGGCCCAATGCCCTTAATTTCCGCTATACTAGTTTGCTGATGGTGTGTCACTTGATTTCAGCGCTCCTCCGAAAATTTTTTTCTCTAATTCTCTTCCCGTCGGTGTCGCGGCTAAACCGCCTTGTCCCGTTTCACGCAGTGCTGTCGGCATTGTCTGGCCGATTTTGTACATCGCGTCAATCACCTCATCGCAAGGTATGCGGCTTGTAACCCCGGCCAGCGCCATATCCGCCGCGATCATTGCGTTGGATGCTCCCATTGCGTTTCGTTTGACACACGGCACTTCTACCAATCCGGCGACCGGGTCACATACGAGACCGAGCATATTTTTCAGTGTAATCGCCATTGCTTCCGCTGATTGCTGAGGCGTTCCGCCCGCCATTTCCACAATCGCAGCCGCTGCCATGCCTGATGCTGACCCGACTTCCGCCTGACAGCCTCCTGCCGCTCCTGAAATACTCGCATTATTTGCTACGACAAAACCGAACGCGCCGGCTGTAAACAGAAAACGGATCATTTGTTCTGTCGTAGGGTTCAGCTTATGCTTTACGGCGAATAACGTTCCCGGCACGACCCCGGCAGAGCCGGCGGTCGGTGTAGCGCAGATCGTTCCCATCGCCGCATTGACTTCATTTGTCGCCACAGCTTTAGAAACGGCGTCTAAAATCAGATTGCCCGACAGGCTTCTTCCCGATTGGATATATGCCTGAAGTTTCACGGCATCTCCGCCTGTTAAACCGGTCTGACTCGTGACGCCCTTCAGCCCTTTTTCAACAGCTGCTTCCATGACGGAGAGATTGCGCTCCATTCCTTGAAAGATTTCTTCCCGCGTTTTTTGCGTCACTTCCATCTCTTGCGTGATCATCACTTCCGAAATCGGAATTTGTTTTTCTTGAGTGATTTCTATTAATTCTTTTACATTACGAAACATGTCATTTTCCTCCTGACTTTTTAGTCAGCTATCTTAGTAACCTGTATAATATTAGGAAGTGTTGAAAGCTCGTCAAGCACTTCTTCTTCAATATTCTGATCGACCTCAATCGTCATCAGCGCAAGCTGGCCGACGTCCTTACGCGCCACTTCCATATGTCCGACGTTGATGGAGAATTTCGCAAGCACATTGGCAACGCCTGCAATCGTGCCGAATTTATCATTGTGAACGACTAAAATAGCCGGATGGTTTCCGGACAAACGCAGCTCAAAGCCGTTGAGCTCCGTGATTTCTATTTTTCCGCCGCCGATGGAAATACCGGTAAGGGCAAGCTCTCCCTCATCATCAGAAATGACGATGCGCGCCGTATTCGGATGAACGGGCACGGCATCCTCTGTACGGAACTCTACATATATGCCCTTCTCTTCCGCAATTTGAATCGCTGTTTTAATCCGTTCATCAAATGTATCAAAATCAAGCAGGCCGCCGATAATCGCGACATCAGTGCCGTGACCCTTATACGTCTCCGCAAATGATCCGTAAAAAGACACAACGATCCGGCGGGGCTCCCGCCTGAATAAGCTTCTGGCCACTCTGCCGATCCGGGCGGCGCCTGCGGTATGTGAACTGGACGGACCGATCATTACCGGGCCGATAATATCAAAAACGCTTCTATACTTCATGCTGGTTTGCTCCTCCTTAACATCACTTCATTCAGCGCTTTTCTTTAGACTAATTGAACATTTCTCAATTGGCAAGCAGGCACACTGCCGCACTGCCGCAGGTAAATAAAGGCATAAGAATAGAAGGGCCTGATAAGCCCTTCTATTCTGCCGCAAATATATATGGATACAGAGGCTGTCTGCCGCTATGGATTTCAACCTCGATATCTTCACAGACGCTTGCAATATACTCAGCGAGTTTCTCAGCTTCTTCTTCGGGCGCGTCCTCTCCGTACAAGATGGTTACGATTTCATCTTCTTCCCCGATCATTTCATCCAGCAGCAATTTCGCCGCACTTATCCGATCTTCGGCGCTGCCGATAATTGAACTGTTTAAAATGCCGATAAAATCACCTTTTTTAATATCTTTGCCGTCGATATGGGTGTCTCTGACTGAATATGTCACCTGTCCGCTTTTCACATTCCGGATGGCCTCAAGCATATTGGCTTCATTTACGTCAGCCGGCTGGTCAGGGTTAAACGCAAGCAGGGCGGTCATGCCTTGAGGGACCGTTTTTGCCGGAATGACAATGACATTTTCTTCAGCCACGCTCGCCGCCTGATTGGCAGCCATCACAATATTGGAATTGTTCGGAAGAATGAAAACCGTCTCCGCATTGACAGACTGAACGGCTTCAACAATATCTTCCGTGCTCGGATTCATTGTCTGGCCGCCTTCGATTACGTGTGAAGCGCCGATGCTCGTAAACAATTCAGAAATGCCCTTTCCCATTGCCACAGTCACGATGCCAAAAGGCTTGCGGGCTTCTTTCATAACGCCGGCCGGCTTTTTTTCATCATGTTCTTGGCTGATGATTGAAGTATGCTGTTCCCTCATGTTTTCAATTTTAATTTTAATCAAATCGCCGTAACGCTGTGCGAGATTGAGTACGTTCCCTGGTTCTTCGGCATGAATATGAACTTTCGCCAGCGTATCATCAGCCACGACCAGCAATGAATCGCCGAAACGGCTCAGTTCGTTTCTGAACGTCTCTTCCTTGAACGTCCGTTTATCTTGATCCAGCCTCACCATCACTTCCGTACAAAATCCGAATTCAATGTCTTCTGTACTCAGCATGCTCTGCGCGCTTTTATGATGCTCGGCATTCACCATATCATCGAGTGCCGGAAGAACCGCTTTTTTCGGTACGGCCTCTCCTTTTAAAGCAGCCAAAAAGCCTTCATATACACAAAGCAGACCTTTTCCGCCGCTGTCAACGACACCGACGTCCTTTAAAACAGGAAGCAGATCCGGCGTGCGGTTCAGCGACGCTTCCGCTTCTTCAATAACGGCCTCCATGAGAGCAATGATATCGGTTTCTTCTTTAGCCGAGGCGACCGCTTTTTTAGCCGCATCCTTGGCCACGGTTAAAATCGTTCCTTCAACCGGTTTCATGACCGCCTTATATGCCATATCCACTCCCGCTTGGAGTGCTGCGGCAAATTCTTTGGCGTCTATTTGGTTTTTGTTTTCAATGCTCTTTGTGAAACCTCTGAACAATTGGGACAAGATCACCCCTGAGTTTCCTCTCGCCCCCATAAGCAGGCCTTTTGACAGGGCGATGCCGACTTTGCCGATGTCGGGTGAGTCAATGTGCTCTACCTCTCTTGCACCGGATGACATCGATAAATTCATATTTGTTCCGGTATCGCCGTCAGGCACGGGAAACACGTTCAGCGCATCCACCGCGGATGCGTTTTGAGACAATGTCTCAGCCCCCGCCAGAATCATTGCCGCAAAAGCTCTCCCATCTAAGTTTCGTCTAGACAATACTCATCCTCCTCACTACGGGTTCGTTACTCGTACGCCTTGGACATAAATATTTACAGAATCAACTGCAAGTCCGATTGTTTGATTTACTGTGTATTTTACCTTCGTCTGAACATTGTGGGCTACTTCGGATATTTTAGTGCCGTAGCTGACAATAATGTACATGTCGATATGTATTTGTTCGGCTTCCTGACGGACATGTACGCCTTTTGCGAAGTTCTCTCTCCGGAGGATTTCAGACAAACCGTCTTTAATCTGGTTTTTTGAGGCCATCCCCACTATTCCGTAACAGTCAATGGCAGCGCCTCCGGCAACCATTGCGATGACTTCGTTGGATATATCAATCTGTCCGTATTTTGTCTTCATTTCAATGGACACACAGGTTCCTCCTTCAGGTGCATAGAGTTATCATTATTCTACTATATGTATCCCATTATGAAAAGAAAAGATACAGACAGCGGCCTTCAGCGCGGAAATGTGATTGGTTTTACATGTCAAGTGATTTTTCTTGAAAGTAAGGGAAACAATAGTTGCAAACGGTTTTTAGCTGTGGTAAATTATTTAAAGTATTGTATAACGAAAGCATCTGAGACACTATGTTTGAAAAGATGTTTCGCGCAGTTAGGAGGGAAACAAATGGCACGTAAATGTTTTATTACAGGTAAAAAAACAAAAGCCGGAAACAACCGTTCTCACGCAATGAACGCTTCTAAGCGTACTTGGGGCGCCAACCTTCAAAAGGTCCGCATCCTCGTTGACGGCAAACCTAAAAAAGTGTATGTATCTGCCCGGGCTTTAAAATCCGGTAAAGTTGAACGTGTATAAGCAAAAATGAACGCCTGCCCTTTTATGCGGCAGGCGTTTTTTATGCGTTCAAAGAGGGCAATTTCAGCTTCTTGGGCTTACTCTTTTCTAAATGAGCCCAGCATCGCCCGGACAATTCCTCCTAAAAACTTCGGCAATTTAATGGTATAAAATTTCATTTTGTCCCCTCCTATAAGTCCCGTATCCGCTGCGTTCATCACTTTAGGATTCATGGTTTTTTCCGCATATGGCAGAAGCCGCTTTTCTAATCCGCGCTCCTTACCATTATTAATATGCCTTTTGCAAACGAAAAAGTACCTCGTGAATGAATGAGTTCGTTACTAATACATAGTGTGGAACCCAGAGGAATATGACAATTATCAAGGGGATATTTAAAACCGTCGAGTGTCAGGCCGTCTGCCGCTTCCGTAAACGGAATGAAAGAAATATAGCGTCTGCGCGCTTTTTCTTCAATTGTATAACGGCCGGGCCCGAACATCTGAATGTCATTCTGCCGGTCGATCAGCTCGACATCGGTGTTCTTATGTAAGGCTTTATACAGCAGCTGGATGTTCCCTAAAAAGTGATCGGCTCTTCCGCCCGTCACACCGAATATCCGAATGGTTTCCGGTTCTATTTGTAAAGCCCAGTCAAGGGCGAGTTCAAGATCGGTATAATCTTTTTCCGCCTGATACACATGGAGGGCCGGCGCCGCTTTTTGAATCTGCATGAGCTCCTCTTCCGTAATGCTGTCAAAATCACCGAAAGCTTCCTGCGGAATGATTCCGGCTTCCAAAAGAGCAACCGTCCCTTTATCGACTCCGACCCACATCGTATCTCTGTCAGTGTATTCGGATAGATCGGGAATAAGCTCCCGCGGGCCGCCCGCAACGATATTGATTGTCTTCATATGTTTTCCTCTCTCTTAGACGCGAAAAGAGCCGGCGGCTTTCACCGGGCTCTTTTTCAGCATGTTTATTACGCGTTTCGGATGTCAGCGATGGCTTTTTTCCGATCCGGCTGATTATATACGGCAGACCCGGCAACAAGCAGATTGGCGCCCGCTTCAGTGCATAAAGGGGCTGTTTCTTTATTAACGCCTCCGTCCACCTCGATTAAAAGCTCAGACAGGCCTTTCTCCTCAGCCAGCTGTTTGACCTGACGGATTTTCGGCAGAACCGAATGAATGAAGCGCTGTCCGCCAAAACCGGGGTTAACCGTCATTAACAGCACAAGGTCAAGCTCCCCGATCACATGTTCAATCATGTGGACGGGCGTATGCGGATTGAGCACAACTCCCGCTTTTACCCCCTGCTCTTTTATCAATTGAATGGTCCGGTGAAGATGCGGACACGCTTCAGCATGAACGGAAAGGATGTCCGCACCGGCTTTTGCGAATGCCGGGATGTAGCGGTCCGGGTTTTCAATCATAAGATGGACATCCAGCGGCAGATCAGTCACCGGACGGACGGCTTCAACGATAAGCGGCCCGATTGTAATGTTAGGGACGAAATGGCCATCCATGACATCAATATGGATATAGTCCGCCCCTCCTTTTTCCACGTCTTTAATTTCCTCGCCCAGTGAAGCAAAATCGGCGGAAAGAATTGATGGCGCAACCTTAATCATATTAATACCTCGGCTTTCTCTCTTTTATTTCCTGCATAAATTCTTTGTAATGCTCATAGCGGTACGGCTGAATCTCTCCTTCTTCCACCGCTTGCTTTACCGCGCATTTCGGCTCTTTAAGATGCAGACAGCCTCTGAATTTGCAAGAGGCGCTTATTTCTCTGATCTCAGGGAACGTGCTGCCCAGCTCTTCTTCCTCAATGCCGGTAAATTCAAGCGAACTGAACCCCGGAGTATCCGCAACCAGACCGCCTGATGTATGAATGAGCTCCACATGGCGCGTCGTATGTTTTCCGCGTCCCAAATGCGCGGAAATCTCGTTTGTTTTCAGCTCAAGCTCCGGGCTGATCGCATTTAAAAGCGAAGATTTTCCGACTCCGGACTGACCGGCAAACACCGTTGTTTTGTTCTCGAAGTGTTTCACAATGCCTGTTAAGCCGCTGTTTTCTTTTGATGACGTCACATATACGTCATAACCGATCGCCTGATAGTCTTGCACGTAAGAAAGTATCGCCTCTTTCGATTCCCCGTCTGCAGCTAAGTCCATTTTGGTTATGCAGATGATCGGGTGAATGCCGTTGGCTTCCACAAGGACGAGAAAACGGTCCAATAAAGACGTGCTGAACGCCGGCTGAACGGCAGAAAAGACAAGAACGGCCTGATCGACATTTGAAATTGGCGGCCTGATCAGCTCGTTTGTTCGTTCTTTGATTTCCAGCAGGTAGCCTTCTTTATCATTTTCAGCCTGATAAACGGCATAATCGCCGACCAGGGGCGTTATTTTATTTTTTCTGAAAATGCCCCGGCCCCTGCATTGAATGATCTTGTCCTGTGATTCATCCAAGACATAATAGAATCCGCTTAACGCTTTTATAATTTTGCCCTCAGGCATAGGGTCCCTCCTTGTCAGTCATTATCTTTCGGGTATTCAATCGTTTTGTAGCTGACGACTTTATGATCGACCATCACTTGATAATACCCCTTCTGTCCCTGATCAATCTTCAGTTCAATTGTTTTTTCAGTCGGCTCTTTTATTTTAAATGAGTCATACGTATCAGAGATGCTGTGGTCCTTATCATCGATGGCGATTTGCACTTCAAGCTCGTCCCCTTCATGTTCGGGTTCGTAAGGAATGCTGATTTTTTCTTTTACCGTTTTCGCCGGTTTTTCTTCAGGTCCGAGCGAGAACGTCACTTCAACATTACTTCCCGGCTTAACCGCAGTGCCGGCTGCCGGCTCTTGTTTCATGACTTGTCCTTTTGGCACGTCATCTGAATGGGCTTGTTTTTCAACAAGCTGCAGGCCGTTATCTTCAAGATACCCTGAAGCCGCTTCTTTGCTGTAAGTCTTTAAGTCCCTCAGCGTAACGTCCGCCGGGCCGAGGCTGACCGTTAGATTGACTTCATCGTCGCTTGCAACCATGTCGGTGCCGGCTGACGGGTTCTGATCAATTACGGTGCCGGCCTCGCTGTCATCGTTCTCTTCTTTGACATTGACATGTTTGAAGCCTTTTTCCTTCAGCGCTTTTTTTGCGTCGCCGATCTGCCGCCCTTTCACGTCGATCAGCTGGGTTTTCGGTTTTCCGAGGCTTTTGTACAGTTTTACAGAAGAGCCTTCTTTAACGGTAGACCCCGCTTTTGGGTCCGTTTTGACCATTAATTCCTCTTCTATTTTTTCATCTTCAATATCCGTTATATCAGGATCCGCCCGGAGCCCGTTCTTTTCAAGCAGGGCTTCCGCTTTTTCGTACTTCATGCCCCGTACGTCGGGGACGCTTACATCTTTAGGCATAAACAAAGACGGGAACACGGTGACCGCAAGAACAGCTGCCATAATGAAAATGAAACAGACGGCCAGCAAAACCCACGGCCATTTCCGTTTTTTCTTTTTGGCGGGCTGCTGTTCCTTATCATCTGTCTCCCCCGGCGTTTCCGCCTGAGGCGCGGCTTTTGCGCCGTCAGTAATGACGGGAATGGCTTTTGTCATTTCCTCATCATCCTGCACGGAAAATTTTTGTTCATTCAGCCTGCCGGCGTCAAAAGCCGTTCTGATGTCCGCTTCCATGTCCTCGGCGCTTTCATAGCGGTGAAACGGGTCTTTAGCGGTTGCCTTTAAAATAATGTTTTCGACGCTCTGCGGAATGGAAGGGTTCCACTTTCTGGCGGAAGGCGTTTCTGTTTGCAGATGCTTTAGCGCTATGCTGACGGCTGATTCTCCGTCAAAAGGAATTTTACCTGTTAAAAGCTCAAACAGCACGATGCCGAGCGCGTAAATATCTGATTTTTTCGTTGCCAGACCGCCTCTCGCTTGCTCCGGAGACAAATAATGAACCGAGCCCAGCACAGAATTCGTATGTGTGATTGTCGTAGACGTAAGCGCTGTGGCGATGCCGAAATCCGTCACCTTGATATGCCCTAAATGATCTATCAATATATTGTGCGGTTTAATATCCCGGTGCACGATATGGTTTTGATGGGCATGGGCGATGGCCGAGACGATCTGCTCCATAACAGACAGCGCTTCTTTCGGATGAAGCGGTCCGTGTGCGTTTATGTATTCCTTTAATGTCATGCCTTCCACATATTCCATGACAATGTAATAAATATCGCCTTCCTCCCCGATATCGTAAATACTGACGATATTCGGATGATCGAGGCTTGATGCCGACTGTGCTTCTCTTCTGAAACGCCTGATAAAATCAATGTCATTCACAAAGTCAAACCGCAGAATTTTAATTGCGACTTCACGTTCGAGAATGATGTCCTCAGCTAAAAAAACGTTTGCCATTCCGCCGCCGCCAATGGGCCGGAGGATATGATAACGCCCGCTGATCCGCTTGCCGGTTAGCACTTGTCTTCACCCTCTTTTGCATCTGCGGAAAACTCAATCAACACAGCCGTGATGTTATCTTCGCCGCCGTTTTGATTCGCTTTGCTGATGAGAAGGTCTACTTTTTCCTGAGGATCAGATTCGGCTTGAAGCATTTGTTTGATCTCGTGATCTTCTATTTTATTTGACAGTCCGTCAGAGCATAAAAGCAGCTGATCGCCGTCAGACAGTTCAAAAGAACGGGCGTCGGGACTGATGGTTTCATCTGTCCCCAGCGCTCTCGTCAATACATTTTTCCGCGGATGGTGCTCGGCGTCCTCTTTCGAAATTTCCCCCGTCTTGACCAGCTCATTCACAAGCGAATGGTCTTCAGTCAGCTGAGTGAATTCCCCCTCTTGAAGCAGGTAGCACCGGCTGTCACCGATATGAGCCACAGTGACAAACTTCCCGGTGAAAAAGGCGCAAACAACGGTGGTTCCCATTCCCCGGCATTCTTCATTCGCTTTAGCGTGGTCATGTACTTTGACATTCGCCTCATGAATCCGGTCTTTCAGCCAATCTTCGCAAGCAGACGGCAGAGATGGAACCGTTTCGGTCCGGTTCCACTGCTCTTCCATCGCCGCAACCGCCATCCTGCTCGCTACATCTCCGGCAAGATGACCGCCCATGCCGTCGGCGACAACCGCAAGCACCGCGTCTTCTTTTGTGAAAATGCCCGCCGCATCTTCATTATGCCGGCGGACTTTACCTGTATCTGTTTTCAAGGCTGTAATCAACCTCTTCACCTCGTCTCGTCTTGACGCTCCTTCGCGCGAAGCTGACCGCAGGCCGCGTCAATGTCATGGCCTTGCTCTCTTCTGATCGTGACATTTACACCGCGGGATTTTAACGTTTTTTCGAATGCGAAAATCTGATCTCTCGGTGTGCGGACGTAATCCCGTTCAGGCACATAGTTTACCGGAATTAAATTGACATGGCATTTCACGTCTTTTAACAGTTCTGCAAGCTCTTCTGCATGTTCGACCTGATCATTTACGCCGCCGAACAGCCCGTATTCAAAGCTGATCCGTCTGCCTGTTTTCTCGATGTAATATTTGACGGCCTCCATAAGGTCAGGAAGCTTATAGGCTTTGTTAATCGGCATCAGACGGCTTCTGATTTCCGTATTCGGAGCATGCAGAGAAATCGCGAAATTGATCTGCATTTTTTGATCGGCGAAATCGTAAATCTTCGGAATGATTCCGCTGGTGGAAACTGTGATATGACGCGCTCCGATGTTCAGCCCTTTATCGTGGTTAATGATTTTTAAGAAAGCGAGCATTTCATTGAAATTATCAAACGGCTCTCCGATTCCCATGATGACGACTGAGCTGACGCGTTCATCCGTTTCATCAAGCGCCTTTTGCACTTTCACGACTTGAGCGACGATTTCTCCCGCTTCAAGATTCCGTTTCAGTCCGCCGAGCGTTGACGCGCAAAATGTGCAGCCGATCCGGCAGCCGACCTGTGTCGTTACACATACAGAATTACCATACTCGTGTCTCATTAAAACCGTTTCGATCGTATAACCGTCATGAAGCTCAAATAAAAATTTCATCGTGCCGTCTTGAGATGTCTGTTTTACAGCCGTTTTCAGCGTTGTCAGCACAAAATTGCTCTCGAGTTTTTCACGCAGACTTTTTGAGAGGTTTGTCATTTCATCAAATGAAGAAACCCGCTTCTCATAAAGCCATTCAAAAATCTGTGCTGCGCGGAACGGCTTTTCGCCATTCTCGGTCAGCCATTGTTTGATTTCATCTAATTCAAAAGAGTAAATGGACGGCTGCTCAGTCCGCAGCTCTTTCCGTACGCTTGTCTTTTTTAATTGTGTCATTTTTTATCCCTTCTTTCTCATGCTGCTAATAAAGAAACCGTCTGTTCCGAAATAATGCGGAAGAATTTGAAGGCTTCCATCCTGAACAAAGGGTCTCGCCTTTTCAGGCAGCCGCTTTTCAAGAGACAAATCGGGTTCAAACTCAGGGTGTTCTTGTATAAACGCATGCATAACTTCTTCATTTTCTGTCCGATCCATTGTACACGTACTGTATACGAGTGTGCCACCTTTTTTTACTAATGGGGCGATTTCCCTTAAAATGCCGAGCTGGATTTCTGACAGCCGTCTGCTGTCCTCCGGCGTCTTCGTATATTTCATATCGGGTTTTCTTCTGATGACGCCGAAACCTGAGCAAGGGGCATCAACGAGAACACGGTCAAACCGTTCTGCGCCAAAGGCCTCTCCCGCTTTTCGCGCATCCATCGTTTGCGCGTCGATGATCGTAAGCCCGAGCCGTTCTGCGCCCTCTTTAATCAGCTTCACTTTATGGCGGTGAAGATCAAGCGATGTGAGGCTCCCCTCGTTCTCCATCAGTTCCGCAATGTGAGCCGACTTTCCGCCCGGTGCGGCGCATGCGTCTAAAACGGTTTCGCCCGGCTTCGGGTCCAGCGCCCGCGCGACAAGCATTGAGCTTTCATCCTGTATGGATACCCGGCCGTTTTGGAAAAATGCCGTGTTCGCGATGCTTCCTTTTAAAAGCTTAATCGCATCAGGAGAAAGGTCTCCGGCTTCAGCTTCAAGACCGGCATTCTCCATCTCATTCAGCACCGTGTCCCTGTCGCTCTTTATGTGATTGACACGGAGCGTCTGCTTCGGCGGAATGAGATGAATCCGGCAGATCTTTTCAGCCGCCTCAAAGCCGTACGCCTCGACCCACTCTTTTACGAGCCATTCGGGATGGCTTGTCTCTGTGGAAAGACGGAGAACCGGGTCTTCAATTTCAGCGAATGACGGCGCCCCTTCACGCTGCAGGGAGCGGAGGATGCCGTTGACAAAGGACGCAATGCCCTTATGCCCGCGTTTTTTGGCGATCTCAACCGCTTCATGAATGGCGGCGCGATCCGGTATTTTTTCTAAATACTCCATTTGATACGCGGACAGACGAAGCAGCTGAATCACCCATGGCTTCACTTTATTCGGCTTTCGGATAAAAGGCTTCAGCATGTAGTCTAAGGCGATTTTATTTTGCAGCGTTCCGTAGACAAGCTCTGTCAGCAGTCCTCTGTCCTGATCGCCGAGCGTGTTCGTTTTGATAACCGATGTAAGAAGCAGGTTGCTGTATGCCTGATTTTGCTCAAGCTTCTCAAGCGCTTCAAGGGCGAGCTCCCGGACATTAATTTTCTTCATTTGCTTCTCCTAACACGTCACCGGGCTGCACATTTTTGCCTCTTGCAAAATCTTCGCCCTTCATCCGTTTTTTTCCCGCCGGCTGCAGTTCAGTGATTAAAAGGGCGGTGCTGTTTCCTGATGCGACGACAATGCCGTTTTGCTCCGTGCGGATGACTGTTCCGGGCGCAGCTTCAGTTTTTGCCGCAACTTTTTCAGAAGCCCATACTTTCATATTTTGACCGTTCAAAGTTGTATAGGCGACAGGCCAAGGGTTTAAACCTCTGATCTGGTTGTAAATCTCTTCTCCGGGCTTTGCCCAATCAATCCGCTCCTGCTCACGCTTAATGTTAGGCGCGTAAGTCGCTTTTGATTCGTCCTGTTTGATCGGTTTAATATTTCCGGAAATGACGTTCGGGACGGTCTCTGACAAAAGCTTTGCCCCCGCTATGCTTAATTTGTCGTGAAGCGTGCCGACGTTATCCGTTTCATCAATTTCCACTTCGATTTTCGAAATCATATCGCCCGCATCAAGCTTTTCAACCATATACATGATCGTCACGCCCGTTTTCTTCTTGCCTTGGAGAATCGAATAATGTATCGGCGCTCCGCCTCTTAATTCAGGCAATAGTGACGCGTGTACGTTGATACAGCCGTATTTCGGGCCGTCCAGCAGCTGCTTGGGCAGGATCTGTCCGAATGCCGCCGTAACAATCAGGTCCGGCTTCAGGCTGAGCACTTTTTCTATTTCTTCTTCAAGCCTTACTTTTTCGGGCTGAAGCACGGGAATGCCGTGACGTTCAGCTTCAGCCTTTACAGGAGGGGGCGTCATGATTTTTTTTCTGCCTTTCGGGCGGTCAGGCTGCGTAACGACACCAACCACTTCATACCCGCCTTCAATAAGCGTGCGCAGGACGGGAACTGAAAAATCGGGCGTTCCCATAAAAACGATCCTTGTCATCCAATCATCCTTCCATTTCTGCCAGTTCTTCTTCAGTGTAGTAAGCCGTAATTTTTGATGTGAATAAAATGCCGTCTAAATGATCCATTTCATGCTGAACGGCTCTGGCCAAAAAACCCTCCGCTTCTAAAACAAACGGTTTTCCTTTACGGTCATAGGCTTTTACCTTTACGTAATCCGGGCGGGTGACATCGCCGTAGACCCCTGGAAAGCTTAAGCAGCCCTCGACTCCGGTCTGTTCACCGCTCTTTTCAAGAATAACCGGATTTACAAGGTCGATCCGGCCGCTTTCTTCACCGATGTCCACGACGGCCGCTCTTTTTAAAATGCCGATTTGCGGCGCGGCGAGGCCGACGCCATCCATTTCGAGCATCGTATCGTACATATCGTCAAGCAGTTTTTTTAATTTTTTATCAAACACTGTCACTTCATCGGCAGGTGTTTCCAGAACCTCCGCCGGGTGTGTGACGATTTTTTTTACAGCCAAAATTTTGCCCTCCAAAAACTAATGTTACATCAGCATGTACGGATTCATATCGATTGAAATCATGACATGCTTTTGCGCAATGTCGCGTTTATAGTGCTCCAGTATCTTTTTCAACTGAATCTGCAACTCGTTTTCCTGTCTGTATTTTATCACGCATTGATAGCGATATCTATCTTTGATCCTGGCGATCGGGGAAGCCGCCGGCCCGAGAATTTTCGTATCAGGCCCGCATCCCGCTCTTAAATAGTTTGTAATCTTTTCTGCGGTGACCGCGGCTTTTGCCGCTTCTTCATGAGAAACGGTCACCAGCGCCACGTAATAATAAGGCGGGTATGACTGGGCCCTTCTGTGCGCCATTTCCTGCTGAAAAAAAGTTTCATAGTCGTGCGTTTTCGTCAGCTGAATGCTGTAATGAGACGGTGTATACGTTTGAATGACCACCGTTCCCGGCTTTTCATGCCGCCCGGCCCGTCCGCTTACCTGCGTCAGCAGCTGGAATGTCTTCTCCGCGGCCCTGAAATCAGGGATGTGAAGCGTCGTATCTGCGCTTAATACTCCGACGAGCGTCACGTTCGGAAAATCAAGCCCTTTTGCGATCATTTGCGTACCGAGCAGGATATCCGCCTTCCCTTCACCGAACGCTGACAACAGTTTTTCATGGGCGCCTTTTCTTGAAGTGGTGTCCACATCCATCCTGATCACGCGCGCCTGAGGCAGCACTTTGGTAAGCTCCTCCTCCACACGCTGCGTGCCCGTGCCAAAAAAGCGGATATGTTCGCTGCCGCATTCCGGGCATGTTCCCGGTACAGGTTCCTCATGGCCGCAGTAATGGCATTTCAGCCTTTGTCCGTAGCGGTGATAAGTCATTGAAATGTCGCAATGCGGACATTGCGGCACATAACCGCAGTCCCGGCACATCACAAACGAGGAATACCCCCGTTTATTCAGAAAAAGGACGGCCTGCTCTTTTTTTGCAAGCTTCTCTTCCAGCTGTTCCATCAGCTCTCTTGAAAACATTGATCTGTTGCCGTTTCTCAGTTCTTCTCTCATATCAACGAGAGAAACGTCAGGCATGAGCTGGCGATTTACGCGATGTTTTAACGGAAGCAGCTCATAAACGCCTTTTTTCGCCCGCGCAAATGACTCCAATGTCGGCGTGGCGCTCCCGAGGACGACCGGACAGCTGTGATGCTCGGCCCGGCGGATGGCTACGTCCTTTGCATGATACCGCGGCATTTCCTCCTGCTTATAGGAAGATTCGTGCTCTTCATCAATAATGATCATGCCGAGATTTTCAAACGGGGCAAAGATGGCCGATCTGGCTCCGACGACAAGCCGGACTTCCTTGCGCTGAATCTTCCGCCATTCATCGTATTTTTCACCTGTGGATAATCCGCTGTGCATGACCGCAACCTGTGAGCCGAAGCGGCCTTTAAAACGGTTGACCATTTGCGGTGTCAACGAGATTTCCGGAACGAGCACGATGGCTTCTTGTCCTTTTGCCAGCACTTTTTCAATGGATTGCAGGTAAATTTCCGTTTTGCCGCTTCCCGTGACGCCGTGAAGCAAAAAGACGTGATGGACATGATTGGCTACAGCTTGTTTAATCGGCTCAAAAGCGGCCTGCTGCTCTTCTGTAAGAGAGAGCGGCTCTGTTTTTTTGAACATTCTGTCCTGATAAGGATCGCGGTAAACCTCCTCAAAGCTTTCCGTAAGAAGCCCCTTTTTAAGAAGCGTTTTCAGCGTCGCGGAACTGGAATCGGTCTTTTTGCAAAGCTCGGCCGCGGAAATCTTTGCTCCCCCGCCGATAAAATAAGTAAGCACGGCGAGCTGTTTAGAAGCCTGCTTTGTCAATGAATCTGCGTGCCGGGCGAGTTCTTCTTTGTCCGCCCCCGCTTCGATCATGCGGATCATTTTTTTATTCGTTTTTTGGGCGACTTTATATGTGACATCAATGCTTCCTTTGCGCACGAATTTTTGAAGTGACGAAAGAATGCTTTCATCGGTAATATCCGAGTACAGAAGACTTTTTTGATTCCTGAAAAGCTGTTTAATGTCCGGTGTCAGCGCTTCTTCGTCAACGACTTTCAGCTCTTTCTCGTACTTCGCCTTCAGTGCGGCGGGCAGCATTGCCTGAAGCGCCGTGATTTTAAACGACAGCGTTTTGTCAGAAAGCCATGAAGACAGCTGCATCAGTTCCTCAGTCAGAACGGGCGTCAAATCAAGAAGCTTCTCGACTTCCTTCATTGAGCCGCCGTTTAATTCAGACGAATCTTTCAAACCGGTCACAAATCCTTGAAGCTTGCGCGGGCCAAACGGGACAATCACCCGCATGCCGACTTCGATCATCCCTTTTAAATGATCGGGAATTTTGTAATCAAAGGGTCTGTCAATGTTTTTGGAGCTGACATCGACAATGACTTCTGCTACATTCATACGGGTTTTCGGTCCTCGGCTTTCAAAGCGGTCATTTCCTTCAGCATTTCAAAGGAAACGTCAAGTTTAGACATAAGCGCAAGCTCCCGTTTTCTTCCGTCCCGGAAATAGAAGGTGACGACATTCGTATCCGTGCCAAATCCGGCCCCTTCTGCTTTCACATCATTCGCAACGATCATATCAAGGTTTTTCTGTTCGAGTTTTCTGCGCGCATAGCGTTCGACGTCTTGCGTTTCAGCCGCAAAACCAACCAGCAGCTGGTGTGTTTTCCGTTCGCCGAGTTCTTTCAGTATGTCTGCCGTACGGTTGAATTCGATCACGAGCGAACCGTCTTTCTTCTTCATTTTGTGATCAGAAACAGCCGCCGGCGTAAAATCGGCCACGGCCGCCGTCTTAATCACCATGTCGCATGAATCAAACACAGAAAGCACGGCTTCTCTCATATCGGCTGCCGATTGCACAGGAAGAAACTGATACAGCCCGACTGGCGGCTCTATTGACACCGGGCCTGAAATCAGCGTCACCCGCGCCCCGAGACGGACGGCGGCTTCAGCAGCGGCGTAGCCCATTTTGCCGGTGGATTTATTTGTGAAGAAGCGGACAGGGTCCACGGCTTCGCGCGTCGGACCGGCCGTAATGACAATATGTTTTCCTTTCAGCGGCGCATCGTCTTCAGGCTCCTTAAACTTAAAATGCTCTCTGACACGCTCAACAATAAGCTCCGGCTCCTCCAGCCTTCCTTTGCCGACATATCCGCATGCCAAATAGCCTTCACTCGGCTCGATAAAGCGGACCCCGTCCTGATAAAGCACAGAGATGTTCCGTTTCACCGCCGGATGATCATACATATGGACATTCATCGCAGGCGCCACCCAGACCGGGGCCTCAGCCGCCAGCACCGTCGTTGTGAGCATATCGTCAGCAATTCCGTTGGCAAGCTTGCCGATGATATTTGCCGTAGCGGGCGCGACAATAATTAAATCCGCCCAGTCAGCGGCATCAATATGAGAAATCACCTTCGGATTTTGTTCATTAAATGTATCTGTATATACTTCATTCCGGCTCAGCGCCTGAAATGTCAGCGGAGAAACAAACTCACGCGCGGACTCAGTCATAATCACTTTGACGTTTGCGCCGGCCTGAACCAGCTTGCTCGTGAGTGCGGAAGCTTTATAAACGGCAATTCCTCCGCTTACGCATAGCAAAATGTTTCGGTTTTTCATGAAGTCTTCTCCCCTTTATGAAAGCATTGGACAAATCCCAAACGGAAAAAAATAACAACCTATGTAGAGATAGGTTGCTACGTGTGCTTGTTATTCGCTGTCTTCTCTTTCAAACGAAAGCAGGCCCGCGTCAATTTCTTCTAAAGCTTTGCCTACATATTTGTGAGAAATGGTATGTTCAATCTGCTGGTCTTTTTTGATCTGCATTTCACGCGCGCGTCTTGCAGACACGGTCACCAGCGTATATTTAGAATCTAATTTATTCATTAAAGAGTCAATTGACGGATCTAACATAAGTTATTCTACCTCCAGCATTTTCTTATATCTCGGAGCGACGCGTTCACGTTTTAAGTGCTCGGCGAGAACGATTGCGTTAATCTTATCACAAGCCGTTTGGATATCGTCGTTTTCAACGACATAATCATACGCGTCCATCATTTCGATTTCAGCTTTTGCGGCATTCATTCTGTTTTCGATTAAATCGTCGGTTTCAGTCCCTCTTGTCACGATTCTGTTTTTCAGCTCAGAAAGACTCGGCGGCGCTAAGAAGATAAACAGGCCTTCCGGAAATGCATTCCGCACTTGGAGCGCGCCCTGCACTTCAATCTCTAAGAAGACGTCTTTTCCTTCTTGAAGCGTCTGTTCGACATAATCAACGGGCGTTCCGTAATAGTTGCCGACATATTCCGCCCACTCAAGCAGTTTGTTGTTTTCAATCATGCGTTCGAATTCATCTCTAGATTTAAAGAAATAATCGACGCCATCGACCTCGCCCTCTCTCGGGTTTCTCGTCGTGACTGAAATCGAGTATTCAAATTTCGTGTCCTGTTGTGAAAATATTGCTTGCCGAACCGTTCCTTTTCCAACTCCGGAGGGACCTGAGAGAACGATTAATAACCCTCTTTCTTTCATGCGGCAATTACCCCTGCCCTTCATCCATAATTTCTTCTTTCACAGAAAGTCTGTGTGCAACTGTCTCAGGCTGGACGGCAGATAAGATAATGTGATCACTATCCATGACGACAACTGCACGGGTTCTTCGTCCGTATGTAGCGTCTATTAGCATTCCGCGGTCTCTTGCATCCTGGATCATTCGCTTTATTGGCGCAGACTCCGGGCTGACAATCGAAATCATCCGATTGGCGGAGATGATATTGCCAAATCCGATATTAATCAGTTTAATCGTCATCTTCTACGTTCCCCCTGTAAAATAGACGTCTCTAGTGTAACCTGAAGAGGCCGTCTGTAAACAATACGCACAGTCGCTATTCTATATTTTGCACTTGTTCCTTCAATTTTTCAATAGAACTTTTCATTTCAACGACAAGCTTTGTGATTTGATGATCATTGGCTTTTGAGCCGATCGTATTCGCTTCTCGGTTAAGCTCCTGAACAAGGAAATCAAGTTTGCGGCCGACTGCCCCGCCTTCTTTTAATATATCACGGAATTGAACAAAATGGCTCTTCAATCTGGTAATTTCTTCCGTTATATCAGAACGATCGGCGAAAATGGCGCATTCCGTGATCAGCCGGCTTTCGTCGAGCGCATCCTCCGTCCATTCCTTCATTCGGGCGTAAAGACGCTCGCGATATTGAATAACAACGGCCGAAGCGCGCTCTTTTACCTGTTCGGACAGCGTCTCAAGCCGCTCAATGTGCAGAAAGCAGTCTTCCGCCAAAAGCCGTCCTTCTTTTTCCCTCATGTCACAAAGTTCCTTTACAGCCAGCTCAGCGGCTTCCCTGATGACTTCTTCAAGCTTGTCATCACGCACCTGTTCTTCGTGTATCTGCGCAATATGTTCAAATTTAAAGAACTCCATTGCATCGGGTTCTGCGGCCAGGCTGTAGCGCTCTTTCATGACGCGTGCGGCGCTCACATATTCATCAAGGAGCTCCCAATCGATGTTCAGGCTTCTTTTTATGAGCGCGTCACTGTTTACAGTGAGAAACAGCTCTACTCTTCCGCGCTGTATATGCTGCAATATCGTTTGTTTCAGCTTATCCTCTACATATAGCAAAGGCCGTGGCAGGCGGGCGTTCACTTCTTTGAACCGGTAATTGACGGATTTCAATTCAACGGTTGCCGAGAGATCGCCTTTTGTGCTGCTTGCGCTGCCGAAGCCTGTCATACTCCGTATCATATGAAACACCCAATTCTTTCCCGTTATCAAAATAAAAGGGCAATAGACATGCTATTACCCCTAAGATTATATCATATGGAATTATTTTTTTCTTGTCAAAAGTGAACCCGCCAGCAAAAAAGTAGGTATGCCCGACATACCGATAATCAGCATCCAATCGCCCGGCGTAATCGGCACTGTTTTGAAAATCGGCTGCAGCGGCGGATAATAGATGACGATGACCATCAGGAAGATAGAAGAAATGATGGCCCCGAGCAGATAGATATTTTCAAACGGATTCCGGGAGAAAACAGACGTTTCGCTCCGGCAGTCAAACACGTGTATAAGCTGAGCCAGGACAAGAGTCGCGAATGCAACGGTCTGTGCGTAGGGCAGATTTTCAGGATTGCGGTGATAGACGATGATAAACGCTAAAATGGTTGCGGCTCCGATTAAAAACCCCCTTGATACGACTTTCCAGCCCAGTTTTCTCGCAAACACTCCTTCTTTCGGATGCCGCGGCTTCCGCCTCATCAGATCTCCTTCCGGCTGATCCATACCGAGGGCCATCGCCGGCAGCCCGTCAGTGACTAAGTTCACCCACAATATCTGAATCGGAACGAGCGGCAGCGGCAGAGCGAGAAGCATCGCAAACAGCATCACTAAAATTTCACCGACGTTGGAGGCGAGCAAATACCGGACGAATTTTCTTATATTTTCATAGATATTCCGTCCCTCTTTTATGGCTGATTTAATCGTAGCAAAGTTATCATCTACCAGAATGAGAGAAGAGGCTTCCTTTGCCACATCCGTTCCCGTCACGCCCATGGCAACACCGATATCTGCCTGCTTTATGGCCGGCGCGTCATTAACCCCGTCTCCCGTCATGGCGACGACGTGTCCGTTTTCCTGGAACGCTTTGACGATTTTCAATTTATGTTCAGGCGACACGCGTGCGAAGACGTAGACATCATCGACCGTTTCGATAAGTTCTTTGTCCGTAAGCTCATTCAGCGTCTTCCCGTCCATCACACGCCCCTTTTTCGGAAGAAGACGCAAATCTTTTGCAATGGCCTTTGCCGTTTCGACGTGATCCCCTGTGATCATAACCGTTTTAATGCCGGCTTCACGGCATTCTTTAATCGCCTGTCTGACTTCCGGACGGGGCGGATCAATTATGCCTGACAAGCCGAGCATCGTCAGATTTTTTTCCGCCTGCTCCATTGTCGGCTTTTCTCCGGGCTTAAGCGGTTTATAAGCAATCGCGATCGTACGCAAAGCTTGCGACGCCAGCTCTTTCAGAACCGCTTCCGTTTCTGCTTTCTTTTCTTCTGAAAAAGGCGTACTTCTTGCGCCGTGCATCAGATGTGACGAGCGGTCAATCAGCACATCGGGCGCTCCTTTAGTGATGACGAACTGCTTTTTTTCCTGATCCTCTACAATGACGGTCATCATTTTGCGGACGGAGTCAAACGGAAACTCGGCAACCACGCGGTAGTGCCCGCTGAGCCAATCGTTTGAATAGCCGCCCTTTCTTGCAGCCGTCAGCAGCGCTCCTTCTGTCGGATCGCCGTCGAGTACATAACGGCCGTCTTTCAGTGCGATTTCGGATGTGTTGCACAACGCGCCGAAAACCAGCATCTGTTCAAGAATCTTCTCATCTTTCGGCTTGATTTCCCGCTCATCTCGGGTGAAAACGCCCTCCGGCTCATAGCCGATGCCTGACACTTTATAAATTTTGCCGCCTGACCAAATATGGGTGACGGTCATTTTGTTTTGTGTCAGCGTGCCGGTTTTATCAGAACAAATGACAGAGGCGCAGCCCAATGTTTCAACCGCCGGGAGCTTTCTGACAATTGATTTTTGTTTGATCATGCGCTGGACGCCGATTGATAATGCCACCGTAACAATGGCGGGAAGCCCTTCCGGAATCGCGGCGACGGCCAATGACACCCCGGCCAAAAACATGCTGTAAAGATCATGTCCCTGTAAGACGCCGACTGCAACGACCAATACCGTTAAAAGGAGCGCGACGATAATTAAAATTTTGCCGAGCTCTTCAAGTCTTCGCTGCAGCGGTGTTGAAAGGCTGCCGGCGGATTCCAGCATATCGGCGATTTTGCCCATTGCCGTATTCATTCCTGTACCGACGACGACGCCGACACCGCTGCCGCGCGTTACGATCGTACCCATAAACGCCATATTGCTGATGTCGCCTAACGAAACATCCGGCTTTCTCAGTTTATCAGCTTGTTTAACCACCGGAATTGATTCCCCGGTCAGCGCCGATTCCTCAATTTCAAGGCTTTTCGCTTCAACGATCCGCACATCCGCGCCAATCCGGTCGCCGCTTGAAAATTTCATGATATCGCCGGGAACGAGCTCCTTGGACTGAATTTTCTTCCAGCTCCCGTCCCGCAACGCTGACACATACGGCGTTGACAGCTCTTTTAATGCGTGTAAGGACTTTTCCGCCCGCCGCTCTTGAAAAAAACCGAGAACCCCATTGACAAATACAATCGCCATAATCGCTACGGCATCTACATATTCGCCTAAAAACCCGGATATTAAGGTTGCCGCCAGCAGCACGAGCACCATAAAATCTTTAAATTGGGCGAAAAACACGGCGATCGCCGGTGTCCTCTTGCCCTCCTGAAGCTCGTTCGGCCCGTGCTTTTCAAGGCGTTTTTTCACCTCTTTTTCGGTCAACCCCTGTTTAATGGACGTATTTGTTGCTTTCAGCAAATCGGTTTGTCCCATTTCATGAAACTTCATTCTTCTCGTCCACTCCCCTGCCTCGCTTTAGAGATGTCACTCTGTAAACAAGCTTATTCTGACTCGTCCCTTTTCATGCTATAATTATCGAATGCAGGAAGAAGGAAAGGGTGTTTTATATGTCTTTTGATGGCATGTTTACATACGGAATGACACATGAATTAAACAGCCGGATCGCCGGAGGCCGGATTACGAGAGTCCATCAGCCTTTTAAGCACGATGTGATATTTCATATCCGCGCTAACGGAAAAAACCATAAATTATTATTATCGGCGCATCCGAGCTATTCACGGGTGCACATGACAAACCAGGCCTATGAAAATCCGAGCGAGCCGCCGATGTTTTGTATGCTGCTCAGAAAGCATATAGAAGGCGGATTTATTGAGAAAATAGAACAGGCCGGATTAGACCGGATTATGATATTCCGGATAAAAAGCAGAAATGAAATCGGCGACGAAACCGTCAGAACGCTGTATGTGGAAATTATGGGACGGCACAGCAATATTATCCTGACTGACGGAGAAGGAGCAATTATCGACGGACTGAAGCATTTATCTCCGTCGATGAACAGCTACCGGACCGTTCTGCCGGGCTATGATTACAAGCTTCCTCCCGCTCAGGAAAAAATTTCGCCGCTTGCCGCGGATGAAGAGGACGTTTTGCGTTATCTCAGTTTTCAGGAAGGACGGCTTGACCAGCAGATCGTCAGACATTTCTCCGGTGTTTCTCCGCTGTTTGCAAAAGAAGCCGTGCACAGAGCGGGCCTCGCTAACAAAATAACGCTGCCGAAGACGCTGATTGAAATGTTCCATGCCGTGAAAGATTGCAGGTTTACACCGAACATTACGACAGCCGGCGGAAAGGAATACTTTTATCTCCTGTCTCTCACACATGTAAACGGAGAAGAGCGCACCTTTCACTCACTGAGTGAGCTGTTGGACCGGTTTTATTTCGGCAAGGCGGAACGCGACCGCGTCAAACAGCAGGCTCAGGATCTCGAGCGGTTTGTCGCAAACGAACGGAAAAAGAACGCCAATAAGATAAAAAAGCTGGAAAAGACGCTCGACTACTCAGAAAATGCGAAGGAATTCCAGCTATACGGCGAACTGCTGACGGCAAATTTGTATATGCTGAAAAAAGGTGACAAAGAAGCGGAAGTCATCAATTATTATGATGAAGAAAGTAAGACGGTGACCATCCCTTTAAATCCGAACAAAACACCGTCAGAAAACGCGCAGATGTATTTTACAAAGTATCAAAAGGCGAAGAATTCCGTCGAGGTGGTAAAAGAACAGATCCGTCTGGCCGAGGAGGAAATCGCTTATTTCGATCAGCTGATCCAGCAGCTCTCCTCCGCCTCCACAAAGGATATTCACGAAATAAGGGAAGAGCTTGTGGAAGGCAAATATCTGCGACCGAAACAGCAGCGAGGACAGAAAAAACAGAAGCAGCACGTTCCTGTTTTGGAGCAATATGAATCTTCACGGGGATTGACGATTCTTGTCGGCAAAAACAATAAACAAAATGAATACTTAACGACAAAAGCTGCCGCAAGGGATGATTTATGGTTCCACACGAAAGACATTCCGGGTTCCCACGTTGTGATTAAAAGCAGCGATCCAGATGAACAATCCATACTGGAGGCGGCTGCGATCGCCGCTTATTTTTCCAAAGCGAAAGATTCCGGCTCCGTTCCCGTTGATTATACAAAAATCAGACACGTGAAAAAGCCAAACGGCGCAAAGCCCGGATTTGTCACCTATGACAGCCAGCATACCGTATTTGTCACACCTGATGCCGACCTTGTCATACGGCTGAAAAAATAAACGCACCTCCAAGCTGAAACCCGCACTCAGCTTGGAGGTGTTTTTTATTACGTATAAACGGAGATGAAACTCTCCCAGCCGTCAGAACCGATCTATACAGTATCTGATCAGTTTCCCGTCATGTCTGCCTGATCCGCCGGGGCCGTCTCTGATTAAAGCGGTCACACCTTGATTTGGCGGCGGATACTGTCACCTTCCCTCGCCGCACCTGAGCACATCCGGGCGGGTCTCTGACCTTTCCTTGTATGCGGGCGGAATCCAGGCGGCATGGGGATCAGATAGATATTACGCATCACTTCGCAATCCTGACCGCTTGCCGGCATATACCGTTCAAACTGCCCGCTTTCGTTTTGAATTGTTCACATTCGGGGACTGTGAGGACAGTATAAAAAACACCCTGCCTGATGACAGACAAGGTGTTTTCTATGGTCTTCTTCTTTTCTCAAATAATCGATCCACTTCTTCAGCCAAATCAGCAGTAATGAGAGGCTTTATGTCCTCAGCCAGTCTTTTCGTATGTGCAGGGCTTGCGCCGCTTGTTGATACGGATACTTGAATGCGCCCTTTGCGGATGATCTTCGGCATATACACGCTGCCCCGTTCAGCCTCGCTTACACAATTGACCAGCTGCGTTTCAGAAGCGCCCTCGGCTATCTCCCGATTCACGCTGCGGTCATTTGTCGCGGCAATGATGAAAAAAGCGGGCGCAAGATCCTTCATTTCAATTTTACGGGAAACCCAGCGGATACGTCCTTCATCCGCCAGCTGTTTAATTTCGGGCAGGGCATCGGGACTGATTACAGTAATATCCGCGCCTTCCGGAAGCACCGTTTTGAGCCTTCTTAAGGCAACATTGCCACCGCCCGCGATGATAATTCTTTTTCCGCTTAAATTAATGTGCAGAGGCAGCATACTGTCCCCCCTTAAAATCAAACTGACCGCCGGGGTTTCGAACAGCTTCCGTCACACGGTTCAAAAACGCCTGCTTAATATGCGGGTGAAAACCTAAGTATGAAGCGAGATGAACATTTTGATTGATCGTTTGAAGCTTTTGAACTTCCCGTTCAATCTCAGTCATTAAAAGCCCGGTAAACAGAAGATATGGAACGATAAAAACGGGTGCTCCGTCATCCTCTTCAAGGCCGGCAAACACTTCTTTATAGTGCGGGTCACATGCTGTTAAAAAACATGGGATGACTTCTTTAACAGGTGTAATCGCCTCAAGTTTTCCGGCAATCTCACTGACTGCGTTTTTAACTGCCGGATCTGTGCTTCCTCTTCCGATCAGCACCACTTTCGCCTGCTCAATGGGCACTCCGGTATCTTCAATGCGATGATGCACCGCTTTTACGACTTCATCGTCCACTCCGATCGGAACACCATATGTCACTTTTATATCGGGATGCAGGGCCGCCGCACGGGCGATTTCAGCCGGAATGTCATGTTTTGCGTGGGCAGCGGTCAACAGCAGTAAAGGCACGGCCGCAATATGAGTGGCGCCTTGTCTGACACATGCTTCAAATCCCGCTTCAATAGACGGTTCCTGCAGTTCTAAAAAACAAATTTCCTGAATGGGAGCGTCAGCGTGCGGCATGCACCCTTTTAAAAACGCCGCCGACTCTGTCTGCGCTTTTTTCAGCCTGCTTCCGTGCCCGATGTATAAAATCGCCTGCTTCATTTACAACGCCTCGCTCAAATCCAGATTTTTCTGATCAGATGCATACCAGTCCAGTTTGCAGTGATAATTGACGACATCGCCGATAACAATTAAGCTCGGGTTTTTGATTTCTTCTTTTATCACTGTGTCTGAAAGCGTGCCGACGGTGCAGACGACTGTTTTTTGCCTGTCCGTCGTTCCCCAATGAATAAAGGCTGCCGGGGTGCCGGCGTTTCTGCCGTTTTCCAGCAGCATTCTTTCAATCTGCCGGATATTTTTAATTCCCATATAAATCACCAGCGTATCAATACCCGTCGCCAGCGCTTTCCATTTTTCTTCAAAGTCGTCTTCTTGTTTATAATGTCCCGTAACGAATGCGACATTGGAGCTCGCCTCTCTGTGCGTCACGGGAATGCCGGCATAAGCAGCAGCCGCGATTCCTGATGTAATGCCGGGAACGATCTCAAACGGAATGGCGTTTTGTGCGAGAGCCTCCGCTTCTTCGCCTCCGCGGCCGAAAACAAACGGGTCGCCTCCCTTGAGCCTTACAACGGTTTTCCCCTTTTTCGCATACTTCACAAGGAAACGGTTGATCGTATCCTGTTTCATAATGTGAAAATCCGGGAGCTTTCCGCAGTAAATCAGATCCGCTTCTTCTCCGGCATATTGTAAAATCTCTTTGCTTACCAATCTGTCATATAATATAACATCCGCTTTCTGTATGGCTTTCATTGCCTTCACCGTTAATAAGTCCGGATCTCCCGGACCGGCTCCAACGATAAATACTTTCCCCATAGCATGTCTCCCCGATCCGTTTTGAAATCTTCCCAGAACAGCCGCGAGGCCGCACTTCAGCTATTTTACCATATCCCGCCATTGCGGGGGATATCCGGCTGATTGCGCGGCCTTTTTGGACCTATTATGCTAAGCTGTTTTTCACAAAGTCAACCAGTCTTCCGGTGCATTCTTCGCGTTCACATTTGCCTGAATCAAGTACGAGCTCAGGCGCTTTCGGCTCTTCATACGGTGAGTCGATCCCCGTAAAGAACGGAATTTCACCATTTCTTGCTTTTTTATATAAACCTTTCGGATCGCGCTTTTCACATATATCGAGGTCGCATTTAACATAGATTTCATTAAATTCGCCCTCCGCCACAAGCTCTCTCACCTGATCTCTGTCCTCACGGAACGGAGAAATAAAAGCCGTGATGACGATGGTTCCCTGCTGAACGAAAAGCTTCGCCACTTCCCCGATGCGGCGTATATTTTCCTTGCGGTCATCATCAGAAAAACCTAAGTCCTTGTTTAAGCCGTGGCGGATGTTATCACCATCAAGCACGATGACTTGATAGCCTTGTTCAAACAGCTCGCGCGCTGCGGCGTTTGCAATCGTGGATTTCCCTGAACCGCTTAAGCCCGTCAGCCAGAGGATAGAGCTTTTATGCTTGTTTTTCTGCTGGTATTCTTCTTTCGTTATTGAGGCTTCATGCCACACGATATCACGATTTGTCACTCTATTTTCCTCCTTAAGAAACGCCTGCTTCTTCTTTCGTTTTCAGCCCTTTAATCAACACCTCGACAACTTCAGGACGGCTGAATTCCGCCGGCGGCATGACGCCGCTTCGCAGCATTTCTCTGACCTTTGTTCCTGAAAGAATGACGTGGTCTTCTCTGTCATGCGGGCATGTTTTGGCCGTTCCCATGTTGCCGCATTTCTGGCAGAAGAAGCTGTGCTCGAATTTCATCGGTGTAATCCCGAGTTCATCCGCTGTAAATTGATCAAACAGCTCTTGCGCTTCATATGTGCCGTAGTAATCACCGACGCCGGCATGATCGCGGCCGACGATAAAATGCGTGCAGCCGTAGTTTTTGCGGACAAGCGCGTGGAAAATGGCTTCTCTCGGCCCCGCATACCGCATAGCCGCCAAAAACACGCCGAGGAACACGCGGTCTTTCGGATAATAATGATCGAGCAGCACCTGGTAGCTTTCCATTCTGACATCCGCCGGAATGTCATCTGATTTTGTTTCACCGACGAGCGGGTTCAAAAACAGGCCGTCAACCGTCTCAAGCGCGGTTTTTTGGATATATTCGTGGGCGCGGTGGACCGGATTTCTCGTTTGGAAACCGACGATGGTTTTCCAGCCCTTTTCTTCGAAGCTTCGTCTTGTATCGGCAGGTTCAAATGTAAACTCGGGAAACTGCTTTGACGCTTTTTTAACTAATGTGATCGGCCCGCCGACATACGTATCGCCGCGTGAAAATAATTTTTTCACGCCCGGATGCGCGGCATCATCGGTTTTATATACGTGAACGGCTTCTTTTTGTTTATCCGGCGTATAAATATCTTCGATGTCGACTACACCGTATGTTTCTCCGCCGTAAGTCAGTTTCACCGTGTCGCCGACGGCAAGCTCAGCCGCTTTTTCTGAATCGACCGGAAGCGTGATCGGCAGGGACCAGACAACCCCGGATGCCAGACGCATATTTTCAACGACTGACACGTAATCTTTTTCTGTGAAAAATCCTTCAATCGGGCTGTACCCCCCGATCCCGATCAGCTCTAAATCAGCGAACGAAATCAAATCAAGCTCAATTTCTTTTTGGACGGATGTAAGATCATACTGCTCATTTACCCGATTAATTAATGTTCCTCCGTGCGGTGCTAAACTCATAATACATGATTCCTCCCAGTTAACAGATAAATAAACTCAGATTAATAGTTAAATGCCTCCGCCTTGTTCATGGACAGAGCGTTTCTCTTTTCGGATGGCTTTCATCAGACTGGCGGCTCCGCCAGCTGCCAAAAGCACGCTGGCCATCATAAAGATGGAATAGTAATCTCCTTTTAACAGCAGGGAGACAAGCAAATACGAAATCGACAGTGACAAAAACGGCGAAACGACCCATACTTTGAGCATCGTTTTCACGACTTCTTTATGAAAAACGTTCGGCCCGTTTTTGGCCATTCCGATACCGATAATTGATGATGATGTGACTTGCGCCAATGGGACCGGCAGACCGAAGACGGAACTGATAATGACAAGCCCCGCGCCGGTTCCTGAAAGCAGTATGCCTTCTCCGGCTGAAAATCTCGTAATCTTTTTCCCGTTGGTTTCAAGCACTTTACGTCCTAAAAGCAGAGCGCCGAGAGCGACAAAGATGCCTCCGTACAGCGTTCCTTTGGACACGCTGAGCACGCCCGCAGCAACCAAAGGGCCCACCGCATTTGCGACATTGTTCATTCCGGCTGAAAAAGCTTCCCAAAACCCCGCAATCAGCAGCACAATCCCCAAAATCTTCTGTTTCCGATTCGAAATGACTCGAATATTCAGAGAACTGAATACCTTCGAGACGAGAAACGTGAAACAGAACGCGACGAACGGTACGAGCACCCAAAAACTCACGATGACTAAAAGATGCTGTAAAAACAATACTTTGTACGCGACGCCGACACCGACAATCGCCCCGACAGTGACCTCACTCGTCGACAGCGGAATGCCGAGCACATTCGCCGTGAATAACGATAGCGCCGCCGATCCGATAATAATGCAGACAATGGTGAGCGTAATGGTTTGTTCGGGAATGATTCCGCCGCTGATCGTCTTAACGACTTCTCCGCCGCCGATAACCGCCCCTGACAGGACTCCGGCCGCGCAGATGATCAGCGCATACGTTTTCTTTTTAACTGCGCCGGACCCGTAAGCGACTCCCATTGAAGCCGCGGCTCCGCTGGCTCCGATATTCATGGCAAAAAACAGGCAGAATAAAATAGCGGCTAATTCCATCGTGCAGCTCCTTTATTCATGCAGTCCGCATTCTGTTTTCGCCATGCCGTTCCATCTGCCGCTCCGCAAATCTTCCGCGGTAAACGCAGGTGAAGTGCACGGTTCACAGCCGATGCTCGGATACCCCTGATCATGAAGGATATTGTAATCCAGCTCATGCTTGGAAGTATATCTCCAGATGTCTTTCCATGTCCAATGGATCAGCGGGCATACTTTAATCGATTGAAACTTGTCGTCTTTATTCAGGAAATTCGTATTCGCCCGGCTCGGCCCTTGATCCCGGCGAAGGCCGGACAGCCATGCCGGATGCCCTGCGAGCGCTTCTCTTAACGGCAGAATTTTTCTGATGTAGCAGCACTGGTTCGGTTCTCTTTCCCACAGTTTATCTCCGTGAGCCTCGGCCTGTTCTTCAAGAGTAAGGCTTGGCTTTTTCAGGATAATGTTCAGTCCCGGGTAACGCTCTTTCACTTTTTCGATCGTTTCATATGTTTCTTTAAAGTGAAGACCCGTATCGAGAAACACGATTTCCGCGTCTTTCTTTACTTTAGAAATTAAATCGATCAGGACGATGCCCTCAATCCCGAAGCTGCACGCGTAAACAAGCTGGTCTCCGTAGTGGCCGTATGCCCATTTTAAAACGGACAGCGCGCCTTTATAGGAATCGTCTTCCGGAAATGTAATCGCCGGCTCTTCCCATGTGTCATACGTTAGCATTTTTCCTTTCCTCCTCCCGGAGACAATCAAACAGCTGTTGTTTTCTGCCGGTTGTCTTATCCCTCAATCTTTTTTTCATATAAAAAACTTTCAATCCAGCGGAATGAAAGACAGTGACCCGGTATAGCCCTTATCTTCAAAATGCTGTGCATTTTTCTGGATGCGGCACCTTGCATGACACGCAGGTTGCCGGGCGTCATCGGTCCAGTCCCTCAGCCGCTCTTGATAAGCTTTTTAGATTTGTACTAAATTTTAGCACAATTCTAACAGAAGTCAACCCGAGTTTTTTGATAGGAATAATAAAACAGGCCCTGAGGCCTGTTTTTATTGTCATTATTTTTTAAACCAATCTTCTGACTCGGGATTCTGTTTCCATGATTTCAGTTTCTCAATGTCATCTGAATGAATCGTTCCGTTTTCAAGCGCGACTTCAATCAGCGTGTCATAATCCGTTAACGAGTAATAAGGAAGACCCGCTTTTTTAAAGGCTTCTTTTGCTTTCGGCAGTCCGTATGTAAAAATGGAAATGACGCCGAGGACTTCCGCGCCCTCTCTTTGAAGGGCCGCCGCAGCTTCAAGCACGCTGCCTCCGGTAGAAATCAAGTCTTCAATCACGACTGTTTTTTGTCCTTTCTTAATGGCGCCTTCTATTTGATTTCCTTTGCCGTGCGCTTTCGGTTTGCTTCTGACGTAGCACATCGGCGCGCCTGTACGATCTGCGAGAAGCGCAGCATGCGGAATGCCCGCCGTTGCAGTGCCCGCGATCATCTCCGCCTCGGGAAAATGCTCTTTCAGCAGTTTGCCAAGCCCGTCCGCCACATCATTTCTCACTTTTGGATACGACAATGTCAGACGGTTGTCACAATAGATCGGTGATAAAATGCCGCTCGCCCACGTAAACGGCTCATTCGGGCGTAAAAAGACAGCTTCAATGTGTAATAGATGTTTTGCGATAGCCTGTTTCATCGGCGAACGCCCTCCCATTCCAGTTTAATTGCTTCATATGCTTCAACGGGGTTTTCCGCTTTTGTAATTGAGCGGCCCACGACGATGGCTGACGAACCGTTTTCTTTCGCAAATGACGGAGTCGCCGTCCGGACTTGATCGTCAGCTGTGTCACTGGCCGTGCGGATGCCCGGTGTGACTGTCAGAAATGAAGGCCGGACCGCTTCATAAATGGCTTTTGTTTCATGTACCGAACATACCACTCCGTCCAGCCCGCACTCTTCCGCCATTTTGCCGTAATGCACAACCGTTTCTAACAGCGGCTTATGCAGCAGAAGCTCTTCCTTCGCCACCTGCTCTGAAGTGCTGGTCAGCTGAGTCACCGCGATTAAAGACGGGCGTTTGCTGCCTGCCGGCGTGCCTTCTTCAAGTCCCTCAAGGGCCGCGCGCATCATGCGTGCGCCCCCTGCCGCATGCACATTGACGAGATCAACGCCGAGGCCGGCCAGCCGCTTCATCGCTTTATTGACCGTAGTCGGGATATCATGAAGCTTTAAATCTAAAAATATATCACAGTTCCGTTCTTTTAATTGGTGAATGATGGCGGGGCCTTCCTGATAAAAAAGTTCCATCCCCGTTTTGACAAAAAGTCTTTCCTTTTCAAACAAGTCTAAAAACGTTAAAGTCTCTTCCCCTGATGCAAAATCAAGCGCGATGATGGGCAGGTTGTTTTTCATGTTTCCAGCTCCTTCCGATGCATTCACTTACAGATTGAAAGCCGTGCTGGCGCAGCACACGGGGGAGCTGTTCTATGATTTCCGGGCAGACGAACGGATTGACGAAGTTTGCCGTGCCGACGGCAACCGCACTCGCTCCCGCAAGAAGAAATTCTAATGCATCCTCTGCGGTCTGAACGCCGCCCATCCCGATAATCGGGATTTGAACGGCCTGGCTGACTTCGTATACCATCCGGATGGCGACCGGTTTGATCGCCGGGCCTGACAGTCCGCCCGTTTTATTTGCTAAGATCGGCCGTCCCGTCTTGAGATCGAGCCTCATCCCGATGAGTGTATTAATCATCGTCAGACCGTCAGCACCGGCCGCTTCAATCGCCTTGGCAATTTCGGTTATGTTTGCGACATTAGGCGAAAGCTTCACATACACAGGCACTGCGGAAACTTCTTTCACCGCTTTTGTCAGTTCGGCCGCCATAACGGGATCAGTACCAAAAGCAATCCCCCCCGTTTTGACATTCGGACATGAAATGTTAAGCTCAAGCGCATGCACATTCGGCGCTTGGCTGATGTGCTCGGCCACTTCTTTATAGTCGTCCACCTGAGAACCGGCGACATTTGCGATAATCGGCGTGTCAAATTGTTCGAGCCAAGGCAGCTCATGATTGAGCACATGCTCGAGGCCGGGATTTTGCAGACCGATGGCATTCAGCATTCCCGCGCTTGTCTCCGCCACTCTCGGCGTCGGATTTCCGAAGCGGGCTTCGTTCGTCGTTGCTTTAATCATAATGCCTCCGAGGCATGATAAATCGTAAAATCCGGCATATTCTTTCCCGAAACCGAAACATCCGGAAGCGGGGATGATCGGGTTTTTCAATTGGAGACCCGGCAGATTCACCTCTAACATTACAGCGCCACCTCCTCAGCTTTAAATACCGGCCCGTCAAGGCAGACCTTTACATAGGATGTATCGCTTTCACCCGTGCGGCATACGCAGGCGAAGCAGGCTCCGATGCCGCAGCCCATCCGCTCTTCCATCGAAAGATAAACCTCTTTATGGCCGTACTGCTGCTTCAGAGCTTTCAGCATCGGTGTCGGTCCGCAGCTTAGCAGGACATCGAATTCGAGTTGCTTTTCACGGATGACATCGGTGACAAACCCTTTCTCTCCATATGTGCCGTCAGCCGTCGCCACATAGGTGTCTCCGTACGCACGACATTCCTGTTCGTAAAAAACATCCTTTGCTGATTGAAATCCAAGCACATGAATGACGTTTACGCCTTTTTCCGTCAGGCGCTTTGACAGTTCCTGCAAAGGCGGAACCCCCACTCCGCCTCCGACTAACAGCGCGGTTTTGCCGGGTTCAATCCGCCGGATGGGGAATCCGTTGCCGAGAGGGCCGAGAACGTCTATCCTGCCGCCCTCTTTTTTCTCGGACAAAAGACGCGTTCCCTCACCGTCAGCTCTGTAGATAACGGATACTTCATTCGCGGCGAAATTGACGTCCGCAATGCTGAGCGGTCTTCTTAATAGCGGCGTGACCGCGTCACTCACCTTCAGATGAAGAAATTGACCCGGCTCGGTAAGGTGCCGGACAAGCTCTCCTTTCAGCACCATCTTATAAATCCGGTCGGCAATTTCTAAGTTGGATTGAACAGTCAAATGCGCTTTCTTCATATCGTGACTGCCGCCTTTTGATTGGTTTCGGATGCAGGCATATGATCCGCCCGGAATGTCATGCTTTCCAGTACCCGCAAAATGGCTTCGGCCGTATCTAAAGATGTCAGGCAGGCGACTCCGTTCTCAACGGATTCGCGGCGGATTCTGAAGCCGTCTCTGGCCGGCTGTTTGCCCTTTGTCAGCGTATTGATGACAAATTGCGCTTCGCCGTTTCTGATCACATCGAGCAGATTTTTCCCTTCTTCGCCGATTTTTCCGACGACTTGAGCCGGAATCTGAGCGTCTTTTAAATAAGCCGCCGTTCCTTCCGTCGCCAAGATTTTATAGCCGATGGCGTGGAACCGCTTCGCGATCAGCAGTCCTTCTTCTTTATCTTTATCGGCAACAGTCAACAGCACTGAGCCGTAGTTCGGGATTTGAATGCCAGAAGCAATCAGCGCTTTATAGAGCGCTTTTTCCAGGGTTGAATCTTTGCCCATGACCTCTCCCGTCGACTTCATTTCAGGGCCTAACGTAATATCCACTCTTCTCAGCTTCGCGAATGAGAAGACAGGCGCTTTCACGAATACCCCCTGCTGTTCAGGCTGCAGCCCCTCTTGATAGCCGAAATCAGCAAGCTTTTGGCCGAGAATGACCTTTGTCGCCAGATTCGCCATCGGAATCTTTGTGATTTTGCTTAAGAACGGCACGGTTCTGCTTGACCGCGGATTTACCTCAAGCACATACACTTCACCTTGCGACAGTACGAACTGGATGTTCAGCAACCCGATGATGTTAAGGCCTTTTGCCAAGGCTACAGTGTATTGTTCGATTTTTTTCTTAATGTCTTCGCTTAAAGACTGAGGCGGATAGACGGCGATTGAATCCCCTGAATGGACGCCGGCCCGCTCGATATGCTCCATAATTCCCGGAATAACGACTGTTTCGCCGTCAGATACGGCATCGACTTCGATTTCTTTCCCCGTCAGATAACGGTCGATTAACACCGGATGCTGCGGGTTGATTTTGACCGCATTTTTCATATAGTGAAGCAGCTCTTCTTCGTGATAGACGATTTCCATCGCCCGGCCGCCGAGCACATACGAAGGGCGGACAAGTACCGGATAGCCGATGGATGCGGCAATTTTGACCGCTTCGTTCACCGACACAGCGGTTTTTCCGAGCGGCTGCGGCACATTCAGCGCCTCAAGCGCCTGCTCAAACTTATCCCGGTCTTCCGCACGGTCTAAATCTTCAAGTGATGTGCCGAGGATTTTGACGCCGCGGGCGCTCAATTCTTCCGCAAGATTGATCGCCGTCTGGCCGCCGAATTGGACGACAACGCCTTCCGGCTGCTCCAAATCGATGATGTGCATGACATCTTCTACCGTCAGCGGTTCAAAATACAGTTTGTCTGATATGCTGAAATCAGTGGACACCGTCTCAGGATTGTTGTTGATAATAATCGCTTCATAGCCTGCCTGCTTGATCGCCCAGACAGAATGAACGGTCGCATAGTCAAATTCGACGCCCTGTCCGATACGGATCGGCCCGGAACCGAGGACGACGACGCTTTTTCTTGAAGTAATCTCAGACTCATTTTCTTCCTCATATGTGCTGTAAAAGTACGGGGTTTCTGATTCAAATTCCGCCGCGCATGTATCCACCATTTTATATACAGGCTTGATGTCTGCTTCTTTTCGCATTTGATACAGCTCTTGTTCCGGCATGTTCCATTCCCGGCTGATATATTTGTCGGAGAAACCGAGTTCCTTCGCTGTCTGCAGGACGGTAAGGCTGCCTTTTTCCGCTTTCAGCTCTGTTTCAAAAGCGACCAGCTTACAGAGCTTGTGCAAAAAGAATACGTCAATTGCAGAAAACTCATGAAGCTGCTCGACTGTGTAGCCTCTTCTGAACGCTTCAGCAAGATAAAACAGCCGTTCATCTCCGGCCTTTCTGATCCGTTTTTCCAAAAGCCCGTCAGAAATCTCTTCCGCATCCTTCAGTTCCAGGTGATAGACATCGGCTTCCAGTGAGCGGACCGCCTTTAACAGCGATTCTTCAAGGGTGCGTCCGATGGCCATGACCTCTCCGGTGGCTTTCATTTGCGTCCCGAGCCTGCGGTTTGCCGACTCAAATTTGTCGAACGGCCAGCGCGGGATTTTAGAAACGACATAGTCAAGCGCGGGCTCAAAAGCCGCATATGTTTTTCCCGTTACGGGATTCATCATTTCATCAAGAGAAAGCCCGACTGCGATTTTCGCCGCAAGCTTTGCGATCGGGTAACCCGTCGCTTTTGAGGCAAGGGCAGATGAGCGGCTCACCCGCGGATTCACTTCGATAATGTAATATTGGAAGCTGTCGGGATCGAGCGCGAGCTGAACATTACAGCCGCCTTCAATGCCGAGCGCGCGGATCAGCTTTAATGAAACATTGCGCAAAAGCTGGTATTCCCGGTCGCTCAAAGTCTGGCTCGGGGCAACGACGATGCTGTCGCCCGTATGGATGCCGACCGGATCGATATTTTCCATGTTGCAGACGACGATCGCGTGATCTCTGCTGTCTCTCATGACTTCATATTCGATCTCTTTGTAACCGGCAATGCTTTTTTCAAGAAGGCACTGATGGACGGGGCTGAGTTTTAATCCGTTTTCGACGATCTCTTTCAGTTCTGTTTCATTCGAGCAGATGCCGCCGCCCGTTCCGCCTAATGTGTAAGCGGGGCGCACGATAACCGGAAACCCGATCCGGCCGACAAATTCCTCGGCTTCCTGTAAAGTGCGGATGATCTCACTTTCCGGCACCGGTTCATTCAGCTCATTCATCAGCGTACGGAATAAGTCGCGGTCTTCCGCCTGCTGGATGGCGGACAGCTTTGTGCCGAGCACTTCCACCCCGCATTCCTCAAGAACCCCGAGTTCAGACAGCTCGACGGCAAGATTCAGTCCGGTCTGTCCTCCCAGAGTCGGCAGGATGGCGTCCGGCCGTTCTTTTCTGATAATACGCGTGAGAAACTCCGGCGTCAGCGGCTCTATGTATACCCGATCAGCCATTTCAGTATCCGTCATAATCGTTGCCGGATTCGAGTTGACGAGAATGACTTCATAGCCTTCTTCCTTCAAAGCGAGACACGCCTGTGTGCCCGCATAATCAAATTCCGCCGCCTGTCCGATAATAATCGGGCCTGATCCGATCACTAAAATCTTTTTAATATCTACGCGTTTTGGCATACCGCTTCCCCTTCTTTCTCAGTTGTTTCGATCAAGTCAATGAATCTGTCAAATAAATGATTGGCGTCTTCCGGCCCCGGTGAAGCTTCAGGGTGGTACTGAACCGTAAATGCCGGCAATGTTTTATGCTTGAGTCCTTCGATCGTTTGATCATTGATCGCAATGTGCGTCACTTCAAGCTCTGTCTCATCTATTGAAGAAACTGTATATCCGTGGTTTTGGGCGGTTAAAGCGACTTTCCCTGTCGCAAGCTCTTTAACCGGATGATTGGAACCCCTGTGTCCGAATTTCATTTTTTCCGTTTCCGCTCCGGATGCCAGTGCAAATAATTGGTGGCCGAGGCAGATTCCGAATAACGGCACCTTCCCGAGTATGCCTTTTATCATTTCAATGGCTTCCGGCACATCTTTCGGATCTCCGGGTCCGTTAGAAAGCATGATGCCGTCCGGCTTGAGCTGAAGCACTTCTTCCGCCGTTACATTGTACGGCACAACGATGACATCGCATTTTCTTTTGTTTAACTCTCTTAAAATGCCGTGCTTCATACCGAAATCGACGAGTACGATGCGTTTGCCGCGGCCCGGACTCGGATATGCCGTTTTCGCAGATACTTGAGCGACTTGATTTCTCGGCAGTTCCGTTTCTTTCAGCCTTGCAAGAACCTCTCCGACATTCTCCTCACTTGAAGCAAACGTTCCTTTTAATGCGCCGGCCGTGCGGATCATTCTTGTGAGCTTTCTCGTGTCAATCCCTTGTAAGCCGGGGATATTTTTCATTTTCAAATACTCGTCAAGCGTGTAAGCCGAACGCCAGTTGGAAGGCAGCTCGCACAGTTCTTTTACGATCAGCCCTTTTACAAAAGGAGTGATGGATTCAAAGTCATCTCTGTTAATTCCGTAGTTGCCGATCAGAGGATACGTCAGCGTCACGATCTGCCCGCAGTAAGAAGGGTCTGATAAAATTTCCTGATAACCGGTCATTCCCGTGTTGAATACGACTTCACCCGCGGTATGCTCCAGGCTCCCGAATGCTTCACCCTCAAATACCGCTCCATTTTCCAGCACTAGTCTTCTTTTCATTTGACGAGTCTCCCTTCTTCGTATGCAAGCTTACCGGCAGCCATCGTTGCAACAGGCCAGCCGAAGCACTTCATCTTGTTGAATGGCGTATTTTTTCCTTTAGATAAAAATGTATCTTTGTCAATGGCTGCTTCTTTTTCCAGATCAATCAGGGTGATGTCAGCCGGCGCCCCCGGTGCAAGCGTTCCGTACGGAAGATCAAATGCCTCGCAAGGTTTTGACGTCATGAAATCAACCAGCTGCTTCAGCGTCCACGCCCCGTTTTTCACAAAATGTGTGTACAGAAGCGGAAAGGCTGTTTCTAAACCGACGATACCGAAAGGCGCAAGCTTCATATCCGTGTTTTTCTCTTCTTCTGTATGCGGCGCATGGTCAGTGGCGATGAAATCAATCGTACCGTCTAAAAGCCCTTCAATCAGCGCCTCTCTGTCCTCTTTGCTGCGAAGCGGCGGATTCATTTTAAAATTGGTATCAAGTCCCGGGATATCTTCGTCACAAAGCAGCAGATGGTGAGGCGACACTTCCGCCGTCACGCGGATTCCCGCTTTTTTTGCGTCTCTTACGGCTCTGACGGATTCTTTCGTGCTGATATGACACACGTGGTAATGGCAGCCCGCCGCTTCCGCCAGCAGCACGTCACGGGCGATATGTACCGCTTCACAAATGGAAGGTATGCCGTTCAGGCCGTTCGCTTTTGAAAAAGATCCTTCATGCACGCTCCCTCCGTAAATAAGTGAGTTATCCTCACAATGAGCGACAATCGCTTTATTCATTGAAGCCGCCCGTTTCATGGCTTCATACATCATTCCGGCCGTCTGAACGCCGACGCCGTCATCGGTGAAGGCGAATGCGCCCGCGTCATGAAGCGCCTCAAAATCTGTCATTTCTTCGCCGGTTTGTCTGATCGTAATGGATGCGTAAGGAAGAACCCTGACAGATGAGGTTTCTTTGATCCGGTTTTGCAGCCATTCCATCTGCTCTTTCGTATCCGGCACCGGTCTTGTATTCGGCATGGCTGCGACTGTGGTAAAGCCGCCCCGCGCCGCGGCTTTAGAGCCCGTCTCAATGGTTTCTTTTTTCTCGCCGCCCGGTTCTCTGAAGTGGACATGAAGGTCTACGAGTCCCGGTGAAACGAACAGTCCGTCAGCGTCGATCACCGTTTCTCCGTCTTTCGCTGTCAGAAGCCCGGTTTCCGAAATGAATTCACCCGTTACCCGGATATCCTGTGCCACTTTTTCTCCCTGTTCATTTAACATCCAGCCGTTTTTAATGAGATAAGACATAAGCCGCTTCTCCCCTTTTTACATTGGTTTGCAGTGCTCTTTTTAAGACTGCCATTCTGATATACACGCCATTTTCCATTTGTTTAAAGATTCTTGATTTTCCGCATTCCACTAATGTTGTGTCAATTTCGACTCCTCTGTTCACCGGTGCGGGATGCATGATGATGGCATGCCGCTTCATGCTCTCCGCCCGCTTTGCGGTCAGCCCGTATGCTTCCAGGTAGCCTTTTTGGTCGGCTTCTGTCTGATGCCTTTCATTTTGGATGCGGAGCAGCATGACGACATCTGAAGCTTGTATGGCTTCATCCGTCTGTACACAGGTGCCGAAGGCGTTTTTCTCATCCTGCCATTGCGGCGGCCCTGAAAACAGCACGCGTGCGCCGAGCCTTGTCAGCACCTCGGCATTTGACCTTGCCACCCTGCTGTGTTTGATATCGCCATGAATGGAAACCGTCAGGCCCTGAAAGGTCTCAAATTCCTCTTGAATCGTCATTAAATCGAGTAATGACTGAGTCGGGTGCTGGCCGCAGCCGTCGCCGGCGTTTAAGATCGGAATATTGACTCTGCCGGTCAGATCTTTGTAATATTCATCCGTGCTGTGCCTGATGACGCAGGCGTCCGCTCCGATTGATTCCAGTGTTTTGACCGTATCGTATAAGGACTCGCCTTTTTGAACGCTTGTGCTCGTGCCGTCTAAGCTGAGCACGTTCATCCCGAGTTTCTTTTCCGCCACTTCAAAGCTGAACCGCGTTCTCGTGCTCGGTTCAAAAAACAGATTCGCAACAAATTTTCCCGCGAGTTCGGGGCGGACTGTTCCCTCTTTTATCGCTTTTGCCTCACGCAGCAGTTCTGTAATTTCAGCCGCGCTCAGTTCAGACATCGCCGTTAAATGATTCATGTTTTTCTCCTCCGTTTCCGCTTGAAGGCCGTAAAAAAACACCCCGGTCTATAGACTCGGGGTGCGGTTAAAGAGAGAAGCAGCGTACAGCTTCTTCCCGTTATAACCCTTCCAAGCCTCTCTGGACTTTCTTTAAAAGGTTTTACATATGATTTTGTTTTTCTGATGCAATCGCGTCTTCTTCATTTGCATGCGGCAGGATAAGGTTCAGGATGACTCCGACGATTGCCGCAAGCGCCATGCCGGATATTTGGAATCCGCCTTTTGATACTTGAATAAAAGCCCCTCCGACGCCGATCACGAGGATGACGGATGTGATAATCAAATTTCTCTTGTTTTCATAATCAATGTTGTTGTCAATCAGCATTCTTAAGCCGCTGGAGGCGATAATTCCGAAGAGCAGGAAGGAAACGCCTCCCATAACCGCGGACGGAACAGAGCTGATCAGCGCCGAAACTTTTCCGATAAATCCGAAGCACAGCGCAATCACTCCCGCGCCGCCGATGACAAAGACGCTGAAAACTCTCGTAATTGCCAGTACACCGATGTTTTCGCCATATGTTGTCGTGGGCGGGCCGCCGATTAACGAAGCGATGATCGTCGCTACGCTGTCCCCCATTATGGAGCGGTGCAGTCCCGGCTTTTTAATGAAATCCTGTCCGACAACTTTACTCAGCACCATTTGATGGCCGATATGTTCTGACATCGTCACGAAAGCGACCGGCACCATCGCAGCCGCAATGCCCAATGTCACTGACGGCGTATAGTCTTTAAAAGGGATGATAAATTCAGGAACGGCGAACCATTTTGCATCAATGACCGGCTGGAAATTGACGATGCCCTGTGTCAGCGCAAACAGATAGCCGCCTATAATGCCGATCAATACCGGAATCAGGCTTAAAAATCCCCGTAAAAAGATGGCGCAGATAATGGTGATGGCCAAAGTGACGCCGGCTACACTGAAATGTTTCAAGCTGTAGACGAGTTCCTTTGCATTCGGATCGGCATACATTGCCATATTGACGGCTGTGCTTGCCAGTCCGAGGCCGATGACGATGATGACCGGCCCGACGACCACCGGGGGCAATAGCTTCATCAGCCACCCCGTTCCAAGCTGCCTGATGAGCAGTGCGATCAGGCCGTACACAATTCCCGCCAGGAAAGCGCCGACCATGGCAGCCCCCGGCCCTCCCGTCGCCTTCACCAAGATAATCGGTGATATAAAGGCGAATGATGAGCCGAGATAAGCGGGAATCTGGCCTTTTGTCACCAAGAGATAGGCGAGTGTCCCGATTCCGCTCGTGACAAGCGCCACTGCCGGGCTCATTCCGACCAGTTTCGGCACGAGTATGGTTGAACCGAACATGGCGAATAAATGCTGCAGGCTGAATGACAGCCAAGACAATGGATTGGGGACGTCCCTGACTCCCAGGTTTACTTTTTTCTTACTCATGGCGTTTTCCTCCCGGTTGACTTTCAAATGGTATAAAAAAACCTCTTTGCTTTTTGCGCAAAGAGGCATACAAAACCTGGCCGCGTCGATCCGCCCGGCTTTGTGTTTTAAAATCCTCTTCGCAAACTCTCTGGAATGCATTTAAAAAGGGTGATTATTCATTTTCGTAAATGGCGACCATATCAGTCTGATCAACTTCGCTCAGCTGAACCATCACTTTTTCAGCTTTTGAGGTCGGAATGTTTTTCCCGATATAGTCCGCTCTGATCGGCAGCTCCCGGTGCCCTCTGTCGACAAGCACGGCAAGCTGTATCGATGACGGCCGTCCGACATCAACGAGGGCATCCATCGCCGCTCTCACCGTCCGACCGGTATAAAGCACATCATCAACCACAATGACTTTTTGGTCTGTAATATCGGCCGGAATGTCCGCGCCTTTCACAAGCGGCTCTTCATTGCTCGTTTTTTTCGTGAGGTCGTCACGGTAAAGGGTGATATCGATTTCCCCGACGGTGACCGGATTCCCTTCAATCTGTTCGATCCGCTCGGCCAGCCGCTTCGCTAAATAAATGCCTCTTGTTTTAATCCCTACAAGAATGCAGTCATTCATTCCTTTATTCCGTTCGATCATTTCATGGGCTATCCTTGTCAGCGCCCGCCTGATCGCCTGTTCGTCGAGAATAACAGCTTTTTGATTCACTCGTGACACCTCTCCATTCGTATATAAGAAGAAAAAACCCCTCCTGCCAGAGCATAGAGGGGTTCCTTTCCAGGACGAAGACACATGCGTATCTCTTCTGTCCTATCCGTTATCCTTCTCAGCCTCTCTGGACTGTGTTAAAGAATCTATTCAGCTTGTTTTTATTATTTCAGAAAAGAAAGTCGCTGTCAATGGCTATTTCTTAAATCTTCAATGAGTTTTTTCATATCTTCAGGAAGGGGCGCTTCAAACTCAATGTATTCGCCCGTCCGCGGATGATCAAAACCTAATATTCCGGCATGAAGCGCCTGACCATTGAAATCAATGGTTTTTCTCGGTCCGTACTTCGGGTCGCCCGCCAAAGGAAACCCGATATATTTCATATGAACACGGATCTGATGCGTTCTTCCGGTCTCAAGCCGGCACTCTACGAGCGTGAAATCTTGAAAACGCTCAAGCACGTGGAAGTGCGTGACGGCGTTTTTGCTGCTTTCTCTTGTTACGGTCATGCTTTGACGGTCTTTTTTATCTCTCCCGATCGGAGCGTCAATCGTTCCGTCATCATGTGAAATCACCCCGTGGACAACCGCTGTGTACTTTCTGGTCACGGTTTTATTGACGAGCTGATTAACGAGTGATTCATGCGCCATATCGTTTTTAGCGACCATTAACAGACCGGAAGTATCTTTATCAATCCGGTGGACGATTCCCGGACGCATGACGCCGTTAATGCCGGAAAGGTCGTTGCAGTGAGCCATCAGTCCGTTTACAAGCGTCCCTGTCACATGGCCGGGCGCCGGGTGTACAACCATGCCCCGCGGTTTGTTCACAACCAAGACGTCCTGATCCTCATAGTAAATGTCCAAATCCATCGGTTCTGCAAGCACGTCCAATTCTTCCGGTTCAGGAATGGTGACGTTTACCTGATCGCCGGGCTGCATTTTATAATTCGCTTTTACGGATTTGCCGTTAACGGATACCAGTCCCTCTTTTACCCATTGCTGCACTTGAGTGCGTGACCAGTTTTCTCCCGTTGAAGCCAAAAATTTATCAATCCGTTCGCTCTTTTGTTCAGGCTGAACGGTTATCTCAAATTGATTCATGTTATTGCTCCTTCTTTTTCCCGCTGTCAAACAGCATATGAATAAATAAAAGTATTACACCGACGCACAGTGAGGAGTCCGCGATATTAAAAATCGGATAGTGATAATCCACGATGATGACATGAATAAAATCCACCACTTCCTGGCGCGCCGCCCGGTCTATAAAGTTTCCGGCCGCACCGCCCAGCATTAAGCCGAGAGAAATTCCGAGTAACATCTGCCCTTTTGCATAACGCTGTATGTAATAAACGATTCCGATAATCACGGCGATGGTAATGACATAGAAAAACCACATTTGGCCGGCTAAAATACCCCACGCCGCTCCCGTGTTGCGATGAGATGTGATATAAAGCACCTGATCGATGACAGGTATGCTTTGTCCCAATTCCATATGGCTGACAACAAGCCATTTGGTCAATTGGTCGGCAATAATAATAAAAAGAGCGATTAGATAATAAAGCACACACGTTCCTCCAGTATACAGTTACTTTTATCCTTTATGAATTTTATCAGTAAAAGATGCCAGAGTAAAGGCAGATCATAAGCGCATGCAAACAGACGCTGTCATTCATACAGCGCCTGATCATATGCATAATCTCCGGGTTCCCAATATGGAAGGGTTTTCTTTTCAAATTGAGCGGGATAATAAAAATCATCAGCGGTTCTGGCCGTCGGCAGCACCGCAAGTTTTTCAATCGGAATGGGGTCGCCTGTTTTTTCACAATAACCGTACGTATTGTTTTCAAACTTAGACAGGGCAAGAAGAACGTCCTGAAGTTCTTCTTTTATATGATAGATCAGAGTTGCTTCTTGGTCGTTCATTGAAGGTTCAACAGATGCTGACATTTGAAAGCAAGAATATTCGAATAATCTTGATTGAAGTTCTTCTTTCATCATGAGAAGCTCCGTGTGGATTGCGGTCAGTTGATCATTCATTCATCACAACTCCTGCTCTTGATGTTATGGCTTTATTGTTGCCCCCAGAGCGCCATTTGAAGCCCATAAGATTTTTCCTGTCGTTCTAATCGATGACATTAGTGGCATGTAAAAAAAGCGCCCGGCTGTCACCGGGCGCTTTCTCATTTATTATTTTTGATAATATTTTTCAACGATTTCCGCATTGCGCAGTGATAATGTCGGATATTTCGGATTGGCTCCGACATCTTTAGAAATTACGCGGGAACGTTCACACATCTGGCCTTCCGCTTTTTCTACGGTCATTTTTCCTGTTGTGAAGCTTTGCGCGTTTTCCGGCGCTTCACTTTCGTCTTTTACTGTCAGTTCTGAGACGATAAACAGCTGCGCGATGTTTTCTTTAATGGATGACAAGAGGTCGCGGTTTTCTTTGTTCGGATACAAAGTCAGGCTCGCTTCCAATGATCTTCCGATAATTTTTTCGTTACGGGCTGTTTCCAAAGCTTTCAGTACGTCGTTTCGAAGCTCCATGAAGCGGTCGAACTTTTCTTCTGTCGCTTGACTGTCCGGAACAGCAATGGTTTCCGGCATATCTGTCAGCTGCACGCTCGCTTCTTCAACAAATGATAAGTGAGACCACATTTCATCCGCCGTGTGCGGGAGAATCGGCGCCGTCAGCTTCACTAACGCCAGCAGCGTTTCATAGAAGACCGTCTGCATGCTGCGGCGGTCCGGATGATCCGCATGCTCGATGTACACAACATCTTTTGCAAAATCAAGATAGAAGGAGCTGAGCTCAATCGTACAGAAATTGTGAATGCTGTGATAAACAACCGCAAATTCATATTCATCGTACGCTTTTTTCACCTTATCGATCAGCTTATTCAGCTTGATCAGCATATATTGATCCACTTCGCGGAGGTCTTTTACATCCACGGCATTGACGCTTGGATTGAAATCGAACAGGTTGCCGTGAAGGAAGCGGAACGTGTTGCGGACTTTCCGGTATACTTCCGCGACCTGCTTCAGAATGGCGTCAGACACGCGAACGTCCGCCTGATAATCCACTGACGATACCCATAATCTTAAGATGTCGGCACCAAGCTGTTTCATGACTTTAGCCGGAACAACAACGTTACCGATTGATTTACTCATCTTGCGTCCTTCTCCATCCAGTGCGAACCCATGGCTGAGCACACCTTTATACGGCGCTTTTCCTGTTACGGCTACTGCTGTAGAAAGAGAAGAGTTAAACCAGCCGCGATATTGGTCAGATCCCTCTAGGTATAAATCAGCCGGGCGAACGAGGTCATCACGTTCTTCAAGCACTGCTTGATGTGAAGAGCCTGAATCAAACCAAACATCCATGATATCCTGTTCTTTTGTAAATGTGCCGTTCGGGCTGCCAGGATGCGTAAAGCCTTCCGGAAGAAGATCCTTTGCTTCTTTTTCAAACCAAATGTTTGATCCGTGCTGTCTGAACAATTCAGAAACATGTTCAATGGTTTCATCTGTAATAATCGGTTCTCCGTTTTCAGCGTAAAATACCGGAATCGGCACACCCCACGCACGCTGTCTGGAAATACACCAGTCTCCGCGGTCCCGAACCATGTTGTGCAAACGCTGCTCACCCCATTCAGGAACCCATTTGGTTTCTTTAATGGCATCCAGCAGGTCTGATCTGAAATCTTTAATAGACGCAAACCATTGCGCTGTCGCTCTGAAAATGGTTGGTTTTTTTGTTCTCCAATCATGCGGATAAGAGTGAGTAATGAATTCAAGCTTCACAAGTGCGCCTTTTTCATCGAGCTGCTGTGTGATCGCTTTGTTTGCATCATCATAGAACATGCCTTCAAACCCAGGAGCTTCGCTTGTCATTACACCTTTTTCATCGACCGGGCAAAGCACATCTAAACCGTATTTTTGGCCAATGATAAAGTCATCTTCCCCATGTCCTGGCGCTGTATGAACACAGCCTGTTCCGGCATCGGTTGTTACGTGTTCACCAAGCATAACGAGAGAGTCTCTGCCATATAGCGGGTGTTCAGCGATAATGTTCTCAAGGTCTTTTCCTTTGACCGTTCTTGTCACTTCATACTGATCAAATCCGCATGCTGATGCAACACTTTCGACTAAGGCACTTGCTACGACAAAGCGGTCTTCACCTACTGCAATCACGCTGTACTCAAGATCAGGGTGCACTGAGATTCCGAGGTTCGCCGGAATTGTCCAAGGCGTTGTTGTCCAAATGATGATGCGCTCGCCGTTTTCAAGAACGCCTTTTCCGTCTTTTACACCAAAAGCGACGTAAATAGATGCTGAACGTTTGTCTTGATATTCGATCTCGGCTTCAGCCAGAGCAGACTCACTTGAAGGTGACCAGTTAACCGGTTTAAGGCCTTTGTAAATGTAGCCTCGTTTTGCCATTTCACCAAATACGCGGATTTGCTGCGCTTCGTATTCCGGTTTTAATGTCACGTATGGGTTTTCCCAGTCACCGCGGACACCAAGACGTTTGAATTGCTCACGCTGTCCCTCGATTTGCTTCCAAGCGTACTCTTCACATAGTTTGCGGAATTCTGCTACTGACATTTCTTTCCGGTTTACTTTTTTGTTTTTCGTCAGCGCCGTTTCAATCGGCAGTCCGTGCGTATCCCAGCCCGGCACGTACGGTGCGTTGTAGCCGCTCATTGATTTATAGCGGACGATGAAGTCTTTCAGGATTTTGTTCAGGGCATGGCCCATGTGGATGTCTCCGTTTGCATAAGGAGGTCCGTCATGCAGCACGAATTTCGGGCGGTCTTTCGTCCGTTCTTGAACAAGACGGTAAATGTCCTGCTCCTCCCAGTCTTTTTGCATGTCCGGCTCACGATTCGGCAGATTTCCGCGCATCGGAAAATCTGTTTTCGGCATTAACAGCGTATCTTTGTAATCCATTTTCATTCCTCCACAACATTTTTCAGAAAATAAAAAAAGCCCTCTCATCCCATAAGGGACGAGAAAGCTTATCTCGCGGTACCACCCTTTTAGAAAAAACGGATCATCCGTCTTTTCCTCTCGAACATCGTAACGTGATGGAACGTCCTATCCTACTCTCGGTTCAGAAAGGAAACTAAAGGGCTGATCTGCATGATTCCGGCCATCCCGGGCTTTCACCTTCCCCGGGTCGCTTTATAGCCTGTTTTGAGTCATGCCGGTCCCTTTCAATCGTCTTTTCATCTGAATTTATGAACGTATTATATTCGAACGGGCCGGAGAATGTCAAGAAAATCAGAAAATTATTCTTTTTCCTCAAATACCGCGTCGACTTCGTATTCCAGCAGATGATCCCAATCATCGTTCTTCAGCAGGTCGAGCTGCGCTTCAATCAGCATTTGGAAACGTGTTCTGAAGACTTTAGACTGTTTTTTCAGCTCTTCAATTTCCATTGCGATTTTTCTTGATTTGGAAAGCGACTCATTGATGATGCGATCAGCATTTTTTTCTGCTTCACGGACGATCAGCTTCGCTTCTTTCTGCGAGTTGCGCTTTACGTCTTCTGCGGCTTCCTGAGCTACGAGAATTGATTTATTCAGCGTTTCTTCGATATTGGCAAAGTGGCCGATTTTTTCGTCCAGCTCGTTCACTTTCGCCTCAAGCTCCGTTTTTTTACGGAGTGCGATTTCATAATCTTTTCTGACCTGCATTAAAAATTCATTTACTTCATCTTCATCATATCCGCGAAAACCTTTTGTAAACGTTTTGTTATGGATATCATTCGGCGTTAATGGCATATTGCCACCTCCATTTTTACATTTCAGTACGGTTATCTAGTTCACATTATAAAACAAATACGGCACAGATGGAGAAAAAAACTGAAAAAACGACTCATTTTTGCCGTTCAAATGTAACTTTCCATTTGTCTTTTTTCGTTTTTCCGTCAACTTTTGCCAAACTGCATCGTCCGAAGCCGCGAATCGAGAGCATGTCCCCTTCAGCAACCTGATAAGACGGATCTTCAATGGCTTTCCAATTCACCTTAACGAGCCCGTTTTTCACAAGCGCCTGCGCTTTCTGGCGGGATTGCCTGCTCATTGAAGCGCAGACGGCGTCGAGACGCAATGAAGAAACCGTGTCATCCCTTATTTCGACATCTGAAGCGGGAATGTGAAGAGCGGAAAGCTCGATTTTCTCAAGCTTTACCGGCGCTTTGCCCGCCTTGGTCAGCTGAGTGCTGACAAAATCGGCGATTTCACCGGAGACGATCAGCTGCACGGCTTCCTCTGAGAAAATCAGATCGCCGTATTTCTGCCGCTTTAAGCCGATCCCCATTAATGATCCGAGAAGAGAGCGGTGGTCAATGCTGACGAATTTTTCAGCGTATTGAACGTCAAAAGCCCGAAGCTCAAAATCATCCTGTTCAGGTTCCATATATTCAGGGTATAAAATCGCGCGTTTGCGCTCAGCTCTGTCATATCCTCCGAAAAACGCAAGACCGCAGGCGTCGCCGATAACGGCTTTTACAATGACCTGTTCTCTGGGATCTAAGAAATCAGTCAGCTTCATCCGATACTGGTCCAGGACAATCTGTTTCCATTCAAGCACCTGATCAATAAAAGGCCGCTCGTCTTGTCTGAAGTGCTGGTAAATATCGCTCATGTTCTTTCCTTTCTATGTAAAGAGGCTTGGCTGGTGCCAAGCCCGTATCAAACTGTCGCATTCAAGTATACATTGCGATCATGCGGTATAGGCCCCAAAGTCCCGTCGTGGCAAACCGAAGCACGATAATCGCTACAATCGGGGATATATCCAGCATGGCAATGGGCGGAATGATCCTTCTGAACGGCTCTAAATACGGTTCGCAAATCGCTGCGAGAAACCGTCCGACCGCCGTTTCTCTCGTACTCGGCACCCATGACATAAAGATATAGATGATCAGGGCAAACGAGTAGATGTAAATTAAATAACTCAGAACGGAAAAAATTTGATAAAGAATCATCCTGCTTTACCACCTCTGATGTTCGTCTTCATTTATAAGCTCCGAAATCGTGCCGGAAACGTCGACATTATCAGGCGTGCACAGAAAAATATCTGAACCGATTCTCTGAATGTCGCCGCCGATGGCGTAGACGGTACCGCTTAAAAAGTCGACGATTCTTTTCGCCTGATCATGCTGGATGCGCTGCAGATTGACGACAACCGCCCGCCTGTTCTTTAAATGATCGGCGATTTCCTGCGCTTCCGCATATACACGCGGTTCACTCAACACCACTTTAGAGGATTTCTGAACACTTTGCAAGCTTACTACGTTCTGCTTGCCCTGCGGCTTCTGAGCGTAAGCAGGCTGTTTATCTTTCTGCTGTTCATGCTCTTCCGGATGATCCTGCTCCGTTTCAATGTATTCATACTCGTACTCCTCCTCATCCATTGAGAAAAAGTTTTTCAGTTTATTTTTCATGCTCATTTGTTTACACCCCCCGGTTCATTTCCGACTAATGAAGAGCCGATTCTGATAAAAGTTGCGCCCTCTTCAACAGCGATTTCATAATCATTTGACATGCCCATTGACAGTTCCCGGCACGGTGCGTTTGTCTGATGCAGTTTTTGCACCTGATCCCTCAGATCACGCAATTGCCGGAAGCAGGCTCTGATCGTTTCTGTATCGTCTGTCAGGGGAGCCATCGTCATCAGGCCCTCTACAGAAATGTTTCTAAACTCAGAAAGCTCTCTGATAAAGGGGATGACCTCCTCTGTTTTCAAACCGTGCTTAGACGGCTCAAGCGAAGTATTCACCTGCACAAAACAGCGAACCGCATGCTGCGCCCGTTTTTCAATCTCTTTTGCCAATGACAGTCTGTCTAAGGAATGTATATAAGATACACGGTCAACGACGGCCTTCACCTTTCTGGACTGAAGACTGCCGATAAAGTGCCACTCCGGGCTGCCTTTGATGACTTCCTGCTTATGGATAAGCTCGGCATCCCGGTTTTCTCCCAGACTTGTAATACCGGCATCAACGGCCTCTTGAGCCCTTTCGGCTGATACGTATTTTGTAACCGCGATGACGGTAACATCTTCGGGGCTTCGGCCCGATCTGTTACATGCTTCGTTTATTCTTTCGTTTATATGTCGTAATTGATCAGCAACACGCAAGATCTTACGCCTCCTTCATTCCGATAAAGGACATCATGCGTCCCGTTTTTCCTTTGTCGCGGCGGTGTGAAAAGAATAGTTCACGCTCTCGTTCGGTGCATAAACCGCTGACTGAAATGTTTTCTTCCGGAATACCGCAATGTATCAGAAGAAGACGGTTGACCTCTTTTAAATCAAGCTGATACTGGCCTTTTTCCGTTTCGCATATGGCGGATTCAGCCGTAAAAGGCAGCGCCCGCACTTCATTGATGACGCGGTCGTCGACTGTATAGCTTCCCGCGCTGATGGACGGACCGATGACAGCCTGAATATCTGTTAAACGGGAGCCTTCTTCGTTTACCCAGCGTTCCGTCATGATGCGTCCGATTTGTTTGACCGTCCCCTTCCATCCGGCATGGGCAGCGCCGATAATGGATTTCACCGGGTCATAAAAATACAAGGGCACACAGTCCGCAAAACAAAGGGCCAAAAAAAGATTCGCATCTTTCGTGTAGAGCCCGTCCGTCCCGCGGAATGCGGAAGAATAGTCTCTCGCCCCTTTTCCTTTATCCCCGGCTGTCACGCGCCGGACGCGGTTTTCATGTGTCTGGTCGGCGAACACCCAGGAATCCAGATCAGTACCGCATAAGGACGCTATGACTTCACGGTTTGTCACAACATCATGAGCTTCGTCCCGGACGTGCAATCCGGTATTTAATGACTCATACGGAGGATTGCTGACCCCGCCGTTTTTCGTCGTGAATCCGGCGATGACCTTCGTGTTAAGCTGATTCACACAGTTCCAGTCTTCTATCATGAGTGCCGAGGGGGTGGTAAGACTAAACGGGTGATATGTATTCATGGAGATCCAACCTTTCGACAAACATTAAAAAAGCGTAATTTCCCACTCATTTTAACACAATTTTAAGCATACGTTTAGCGGCTGATTGAAAAATGAGATAAATAAATGTGCCGGAAACATTGAGATTTCCGGCTTTTTACAAGTAAAGGGAGGATTACGCTCCCCCCTTTGGTTCGTTTACACGCACTAAGATGACATCTTCCCCAATTTTAACTATATTTCGCCAAGGAATGATCATTTCCTCTTCTTTTCCGAAAAAACCGAGAACTTTTCCGCTGCCGCCTAAAATAATCGCCTGAATTTTTCCCGTTGTCACGTTAATATCAATATCACCGATGCTTCCGAGTTTTTTTCCGTTCGACACGTTTACCACATCTTTTATTTGAAATTCAGATATGCTGATCATCCGTATCACGCCCTTTGCCCGTTCTTTTTCCTATTATATGAACGGCCTGGCTGAACCTTGTCACCTCGGGCAATCTTTTTTGCGGCTGCACCAGCCGAGGATAAATCTCAGCATAATTTTCGTATAGTCCATAAGCTCATCAACGGACACTTCCTCGTTTACGGAGTGGGCGTTTTTTAAATCGCCGGGACCGTATATGACGCTCGGAATCCCGGCATGATAAAGCCACCCTCCGTCAGTTACGGTTTGGGAAACATCAATGACGGGCTCCTGTTTTCTGACGGCTGAGTGTGATGCAGCCAAGACAGAAACTGCCGGATGATCCGGGTCGATTTCCAGCGCCGGGAACACCTCTCCTCTGTCTTCAATCATCGAAGATCCTCCCCATTTGAACACCGGCCTGTTTTCTTTGAGCCACAGATCACTGTCAGCGACACGATTAATATAGTCTTCGATTTCTGCAGCTGCTTGTTCGTGCGTTTCGTTCGGATAAAAGTGGACGGTGATCCATAACCGGCATTCATCGGCGACAAACGCTGCGTGTCTTCCGCCTTCAATGACGGCGGGGTTGATCGTATTGGTGCCGGGCGCAAAGCCGGGATAGCTTTTCGTTACCGCCCAGTGGCGCTCCAGCTCTCCCAAGGCAGTGATGATTTTTGCCATTTTTTCGATGGCGCTCGCTCCGAATGTGCCTCCGCCCGCATGAATCATATTGCGCCTCATGCCGTCATGAAATGTTTGTTTGCTTTTCAATTCTATCCAGCCGGTGATGACACCGCCCTGCCCTTGAATATGCAGGCTGCTCGTATCCGCAACAACCGCAAAATCCGCGTGATAGCCGCGGTTGCAGCATTCCAGCGTCCCCGCCTCACCGACTTCTTCTCCGATTACAGACTGTACAATGAGGTCGCCCGGAAGCTCAATGCCGGCATCATGGATCAGCTTCAGAGAGAAAAGAACACACGCCAAACCCCCTTTCATATCAGCGGCGCCCCTTCCGATCAGCATGCCGTCTTTTACGATCGGCTGAAACGGGTCAGAGTGCCAGTCTTCGCCCCCGGCTTCTGCCACATCAATGTGTCCGTTTAAAATCAGGCTTTGATGCCTGCTTGAATCTGTCCCTTTTAAAACACCGACTACATTCGGATCTTCCGGATACACATCCCACATATCGACCGAGAAGCCCGTTTCTTTTAAAAAGCCGGCCACCCACTTTTGGGCTTCTGCCGTATTTCTTGCTGGCGGGGCCGGAGTCGGAAAGGCTATCAACCTTTCAGCAATATGTATGAAGTCATTCCGCCGTTTTTCCGCCTGGTGTAACAGCATATCAATCTGATGCATTGGAAATCTCCCCTTTGGCTGTATCAAAAAAACCGTTTCATTCATGAAATGAAACGGGTGAAAAACGGATCTTCCTCCGCTTTTTTCACCGCTTCCCTCCGCCGGCATGATCCGGATCAGGTCCTTTAAGGGTTGAGACAACGTCTCTCTCAGCCGCATGGCAGCACCCCCAGGGTGAATTTATGTTATTTTACGGATGATGCCTCTTTTGCACGTGTTAAAAACGGGCGGCCATTGTTCCATAAGACATTGACAGGCGTATCGAAAAACGCTGTAAGCCGCTCGTCAGAAAGCATGTCCCTGATTTTCCCGGAGGCGAACACCTCGCCCTGTTTTAAAAGCAGCGCCTGATCAAATACCGGCAGAATTTCTTCAGCGTGATGGGTGACATAAAGGATGGACGGCGCATTTTCTTTTTCGGCGATCGACGTAATCGTGTCCAGCAGCTGCTCCCTTGCCATAAAATCAAGACCCGTCACGGGTTCGTCCAAAATCAGCAGTTCCGGATCAGCCATAAGCGCCCGCGCAATCAGCGCTCTTTGTCTTTCCCCTTGTGATAATGTTTCATACCGTCTGTCGGCGTAACCGATGGCGCCCAAATCCTTCAGAAGACCGATCGCTTTTTCCCTTACCTGCTCACTTGGAGTTTCGTACAGCCCGATTGAGGCGTACGCGCCGCTGAGGGCGATTTCAAAAGCGGAGTCCGCGGCATATAATTTGTGCTGAAGACCTGCCGAAACAAGGCCGATTTTCCTTCTGAGCCTGTCACCGAGCTCTGTTTTGCCGAATTGATGGCCGAGCACCTGCATCTCTCCTGAAGTGGGGAAGTAATAAGAGCATAACATATTCAGCAAAGCCGTTTTTCCGGCTCCGTTTAATCCGTACAGCACCCAATTCTCGTTTTTCTCGACGCGCCAGTTGATATCTTTCAAAATCCATTTCCCGTTTCTTTTTAATGACACACTGTCCAGCTGTAAAATCATTGCAGTTTCCCCCGTTTACTTTATTTAAATTTTCTAAAAACTTTTACACATTAGAATACATCACTTTTTTGCAAACGTAAACCATCGCATGAAAAAAGCCTTTAAACAAGGTTTAAAGGCTTTTTCCGTTATTGATGGATATTCTTATTCATTTGTTTAATGGCTGCCTTTTCAAGCCTTGAGACCTGAGCTTGGGATATGCCGATTTCTTCAGCGACTTCCATTTGGGTTTTCCCTTGGAAAAAGCGCTTTCGCAAAATCATTTTTTCCCGTTCGTTCAGTCTTCTCATGCCTTCTTTCAGAGCCAGCTCCTCAATCCATTGTGTATCCTTATTGCGCTCATCGCTGATCTGGTCCATCACGTAAATCGGATCGCCGCCGTCATTATAAATCGGCTCAAACAGTGAAACCGGATCCTGGATGGCGTCAAGGGCAAACACAATTTCTTCATGGGGCACTTCAAGAACTTTAGCGATTTCCTCTGCTGTCGGCTCCCTGCTTGTCTCACTGATTAACCGCTCTCTTACTTGAAGCGCTTTATATGCGATATCGCGAAGCGACCTCGAGACGCGGATCGGATTATTATCCCGCAAATATCTGCGGATTTCTCCGATGATCATCGGTACAGCGTATGTTGAAAACTTAACATTATGGCTTAGGTCAAAATTATCAATGGATTTCATTAGTCCGATGCAGCCGACCTGAAATAAGTCATCAACATACTCTCCTCTGTTGTTAAACCTCTGAATGACGCTTAAGACAAGGCGCAGATTGCCGTTTACAAGCTTTTCCCTCGCTGAATCATCGCCCTCATCCTGTAATTGCCTAAACAGCTTTCTCATCTCTTCATTCTTGAGCACCGGTAATTTGGAGGTATCCACCCCGCAAATTTCGACTTTATTTCTTGACACGTTTTTCCCTCCCACTAGGAGCTGCTGTACAACGTTAAGTATCTCCTCGGGTGGGAAAAATATGCACCGCCATTTTACAGAAATAAACATCCGGCTGCGGCAATCCTTGCAGCAGTAAGGGCTGTCAGATGGAAAAAATTTTACACCATTTTGTTAAACTCTTTTCTCAGTCTTTTGATAATCCGCTTTTCGAGCCGGGAGATATAAGATTGTGAAATCCCCATCATGTCGGCTACATCTTTTTGTGTTTTTTCTTCTTCTCCGACAAGCCCGAAACGCAGTTCCATAATCTGCTTTTCTCTTTCGTTTAATTGCTCAAGCGCTTTTTTCAAAAGTTTTTTATCCACATTGGCTTCAATGTCTTTTGTAATAATATCATCATCTGTGCCGAGCACATCCGAAAGCAGCAGCTCGTTTCCGTCCCAATCAATATTCAGCGGTTCATCAAAGGACACCTCTGAACGGATTTTATTGTTTCGGCGCAAGTACATTAAAATTTCGTTTTCGATACATCGCGACGCGTAGGTGGCGAGTTTGATTTTCTTTTCCGGATTAAAAGTGTTTACCGCTTTGATCAAACCGATGGTGCCGATGCTGATTAAGTCCTCGATATTGATGCCGGTATTTTCGAATTTGCGGGCAATGTAAACGACAAGACGTAAGTTTCTCTCAATCAGAATGGCCCGCGCCGCCTGATCCCCGCTCGGCAGCTTTAATAAGAGCACCTGCTCCTCTTCTTTAGACAAAGGCGGCGGCAGCGCCTCGCTTCCTCCTATGTAATACACTTCATCGCTTTTCAGTCCGAGTTTCATCAGCCATTTATACCACAAATATGTCAGACGCAGCTTAAGTTTTTTCATCTTCCTCCCCCTTCTAAATACAACGCGTTTTGAGTATGATGAATAACAGACTTTTCGTCAGGAAACATGTTTTACAGCCTTCCCTGTCAGCATCTTCGGATGAACGATTCCGTCAAATTCACCGTCCGCGGATAATGGTTTTGTGCTGATGCCGATCAGGCATTTTTCACAAGCGATCATTTCGTCTTTTGTTAAAATCGTGACGTAATCCGGCTTTAAACAGAGTAAAAATTGATTGTCCTGGCCGACGCCCCTGTATGGAATCAGCCTCAGCTTATCCGCATGGCGGAACGAATCATCAAGCTGCTCTATCACTTCAAGCGGACTGGCGGATTTGATGAGGTCCGTTTCCTTTTCGCTGAGAATCGGAGCGAATTTGTCAATGTGAAGGATCATGACCGGCGTTTTCGTCAGCGGATCATACAGCTGATTCCCGGAATCCACCAATCCTTTCGCGCGGATTGTCTGTCCGCTGAATTCCGCCTGCACCATGACAAGTTCATCGTACTGAATGGACTTCGTCTCGATGTCTTCAATTCTCTTTTTCGAAAAAAACCATATGGCCGGAAATCCGATAACTACAAACATCCAGCTGATCGGGTCGCCGAACCCGGTCTGGCTTGTGACCATTACGCCTTGCTGCACAATTGATTCTGTCTGCAGCAGGGAATGTACGCCGATCATTCCCCCGCCGACGAGAAAAGTCGCGAAATAAAAGGCGAACAAATTTTGAAAAAAGTATCGGAACCGTTTAAAGCCAAAAGCCGCAAGCACGATGACTACTGAAAACGCCATTTTTCCCGCCGGATGCTCCACAAAGGGAGAAACAGGCGTAAACATCAGAAGCACAATGGCTGACCCGATGAAACCGCCGGCGGCCACTCTTCTTTTTTTTACCTGGCGTTTTAAAATAAAGGCGGTCAATAAAAGCAAAAGAGAATCAAAACAAAAGTTCAACAGCCAAATGACATCCAGATAGATTTTCACATCTGACCCCTTTCCTCTTTTGTCTTACTTATCTGTTTCTCTCTCTTGTTTCATAAGTATAAAGCAAGCTCTGTGGGAAAGTCTGTCAATTAATGTTGAGGGTAAAGTACAATTTTTAAGGGATAACCGTTTTATTTGTCGAGGGCCGAAAGGGTTGCTTTCCTATTGTCCGCTTCAACTAAAAAAGCGCTGCCGTGATCTGGCAGCGCTCTGTCTTACTCATTGATATAAAGTTTTCCTTTAGCCGTCTGTCTCGTTTCATTTCCGTAGTCATCTCTAGCGATAACGTCAATTTTTGCTCCGCTTGCTTTGATGGAAGAAGTCGCCGTCCAGTAACCCTCATATCGTCCCGGAGAAATTTCTCTCAGCGGAAGCTCTGTTGCGTTTTGGCTCCCTGCCCGGGCGTTTGTCAGAGGCAGACGGATAACGAAGGAAGCGTCTAATTTCTTTCCGCTTGAAAAAGCGATTTTCACTGATTCTCCGGCTTTTAATTCCTTATCCGCTCCGGGAACCAATCCGGAAATGACGGGAGCATTGTAATTGACATCGATTACCGTCTTTTTCGTTGTTTTGTTACCCGCTTCATCTGAGGCCGTGACCTTGATCTCATTGCTGCCGTTTTCCAGAAGAGTTCTCGCTTGATAAGAACCGTTATTTACTTCAGCTTTTTTTCCGTTCACCTTTACCCATTTTAAATGGGCGTCGTGCACTTTTCCTTTTACGGTCACTGCTTCTTTATTTGTTTTATCACCGTTTGCCGGACTGTCAATCGTCACATCCGGCTTATCCTCATCCAGTATGACTGTGACAGGGCGTGACTCATCGGTTGACCCGCTGTCTGTCACAGATGCTGCCGTCAGTCGATTGGCATCTTTAGTGAGTATGACGCCGGCCTGGAAATTGCCGTCTGCATCTGCTTTCGTTTCTGCGGCGGTTTTACCGTTATTGGTAAGACGGACAGCGGTTTTTGGTGAAGCCGTTCCTTTCACCGTGATTGACTTCTTGTTTGTAAATGACCGGTCTTCAGGCGACGTTATGTCAGGCACAGAAGCTTCGTAGTCGACCAAAGCCCTGATCATAAAGTTTCCGTCTGATTTATCGGTTTTAGACCAGCGGCCGTCGAGGTATTGCCAGTTTCTGTTCGAGTACGGACTGCCGTCATCAGATGACAGGGCAGGTGTATAAGGATCGGGTTTCGTCTGGCGGAACACAAGATAAAAATCCTTTCCGACCGCGATTCCTTTTGAGCTGAGATCCACTTTGGTCCATTCGCCGTTTCGAAGCGCTTCAGCTTGGAACGGGCCGGCAATTTTGCTGCCTGGAGCTCCATCAGGGCCGGATGCATCATATACTTCTGCTTGAAATTCGGTACCGCCCGGATCAGGCCAGTCGGCGCCCCAAAATTTAAAAAGGCCTCCCGTCAGCATCCCGTGTTCTTTTCCGTCTTTGAGCGTCATCTTAACGGCAGATTTGCTGCCGGCTTTAAAATATGACAGCGCGGCTTCTTCCGTTCCGTTATCATAGGCAATTTCCCCTTCATAACCGATATACGGCTTAAGCTTGACGTTTTTTTCAGCATCTCCTTTGATGTCAACGGAAAATTCGCTATTGTAAAAGCCTTTTGCCGCTACTTTGATTGTGTAGGAGCCTTCGTACGCCTTAAGCGAATATTCCCCTTTATCGTTTGTCACCGCCGGTTCAATTGCGGCATCCTCAGCCACATAAAGCGCAGCCCCTTTTACCGGTTCGCCTGTTGACTGATTGGTGATGGTTCCTTTTAGCGTGCCGGACGGCATTTGCTCCAGTGTAAAGTCTGCCTGTGCGGTTTTGTCCGATTGAATAGAAACTTGTTTCGAAGCGGACTTAAATCCGTAAGCCTCGGCTTTCAGCGTATAGCTTCCCGCCTTATGTGACAGGCTGTAGCTTCCGCTTGCAGGGTCGGAATATACGGATTTCCCCGTCTCGGCGACACTGATTTGCGCTCTGAGAGGGAGGAGGTTTGTTTCACGTTTCACTCTTTTTCCGGGTGATTTCACTGCCGGTTTGGCCTGTTTCGGACTGACGGCTTTTTTCTTCAGGTGGCCGGGAGGTGTTTGTCTATTGTGTTTACTTTTTTTAGCCGCCTTGCCGAGAGGGCTGCTTGAAAGCCGGACATCATCGATATACCATCCGTCTTCATTGAGTACTTCGTCAGACTGCATATTAAACATGAGCTTTATGTTTTGGCCTTTATACGCAGATAAATCCGCCTCTGCATCGTTCCATCCTGCGGAGTCACCATTGTAAACGGCCGCCTGCTCCCAATTTGATTTTCCTTCCGGAAGAACGAACACATACCCGTAATCAAAAAATTCTTCGAGCTTGTGCCAGCTTTTAAATTGCAAAAACAGCCGTCCTGTTTCCGGAACTTGAATCGGAGGCATCACCAAATTCATGTTGGCTGAATCGGCATAAGGGCCGGACAGATTCGTCGCATACACTTTATCTCCGGAAAATGCGGTGCCGGGCCCTGAACCCGGGATACCCCATTCCCATTGGTCATGTGTCCCGTAACTGGACCAGCCCGCCGGCTGTGATTCAAAATCCTCTTTGTATCCCGCCGTAATGCTCGGTTTCACGTCAGCCCGGTACGTATCAGATTCTACAGAATGACCTCCGAAATCTTTTATGGTCCATTTATAACTTACCTTGCTTCCCGTTACATCCGGAATCTCCGCCTGGTATGTTCCCTTTTTTTCATCACCGCTTTTTTGAACGGCGGCTGTCGTTTTCCACTCTCCTTCATCAAACTGATAGGAAAGGATGACTTCAGTTACGCTTACATCGTCTTCTGCTGTAACCGTTAACGGAAGGTTTGCCCCTTTGTAAGCCGCTGAGACCGGTTCATGGTGAAAGCTGGGCGGATTGTGATCTTCGCCCGCAGAAGAGACCTTGCCTTCTACGCCTCCGATTCCGTCCGTTACGGCAGAAACGGCATCAAAAGCGTTAACGAGACCGTGGCCGTAACCGTTATTCGGTGATTCCGGAAAAACGGAATCTGTCAGCTTTTCGGCGGTGCGCGTCAAAACGTCTTCCATTTCATCGACCGTAATAGAGGCGTTCGCCTGCCTTAACAAAGCCGCCGTCGCCGCCACATGCGGCCCGGCCATTGAAGTTCCGTCCCAGCCGCCTTCGTATGTTCCTCCAGGAATCGAAGAACGGATATTCACTCCCGGAGCCGAAATGTCCGGTTTTGTTTCATGATACGGTGAGGGGCCTTGAAGCGAGAAATCAGCGAGTTTCTTGTCGATGTCAGTCGCACCTGTCGCAAATGCTTCAGGATAATTGGCCGGATTTGCGATTGACCCCGGTCCTCCCGGTGTAAATAAGTCTTCATTTCCCGCAGAGAATTCCGGAAAAATCCCTGCCGCTCTCCACGCATTCACCATATCGCGGTACCACTCGTCCATTCCCGAACCGCCTGCCCAGGAATTATTAACAACATCCGGCGCCATCTCGGGATGGGGCGTGCCGTTTTTATCTTTAGGCGCGAGCACCCATTCACCAGCATCCAAAATATCGGCATCAGTTCCTCCGTCATCTGAAAATGCTTTTACTGCGATCCATTTCGCCCCCGGAGCCACACCGATTTGATTTGAGCCGTCAGGTTCTGAACCCGTCATGGTCCCTGTTACATGAGTGCCGTGTTCAAGATCATCGTAGGGAGCGTCTTTATGGGACACGGCATCATACCAGTTCATTTCATGATTCGGCGCTGCGGGATTTTCAGGATCGTAACCCCGGTATTTTTCTTTAAGCGCCGGATGATCCCACTGAACTCCCGTATCAATGGAGGCGACAACCGTGCCGGTTCCGTCGTATCCTGAAGCCCAGGCCTGCGGCGCATCAATTTGGCTGATATTCCATTCGATGCCTTCCTTTGCTTTGATCTCTTTTTGTTTTTTCTTCATTTGAAAAGGAGCTTTTGATTGTCGTTGAGTAAGCTGACGTTTTTCATTCGGAAGAACTTTTTCTACTTCAGGAAATGAGGCGGCTTTTTCCATTACCTCTTTCGAAGCAGTGACTGCCATTCCGTTGACAATATAATAGGAATGGATGTGATCAGCCTTGCCTTTCTTTTTTTGTTTTTCCAAATATGTTTTCAGATTCTGCTGCGCATCATGAGCCGCCAGTTTTAAAGAAGAAACGACGGCTGACCGCTTTTGATATTCGGTTTTTGCTGCGGAAAGCGATTGAGACTTGGCGTTTTTTTCTGCTTCTTTGACCGCTTTTTTCGTATTGGCTTTCTCTTTAAATTTGATAAGAAACGTGACTTTATCATTTTTTTCAAAACGCTTCTTGACTGAATCGGAAATCTTATGCTGAATGCTCTTAGAGGAAGAAAGATCTTTGGTGAAAGAAACTGCCGCCGGTGTGCTGTTCGCTCCGGCTGCACCCGGAAACAACAGGGAACTGACGACAATCGCGCTTAAAACGGAGCCTGTCCATCTGTTTCTTGTTTTTTTCTTCAATCGTATCCCCCCTTATTTGGTAACGCCTATAAAATGTGTATCCCTCCTTCATAATTGGAATCGTTTGTCATTTCGATGCTGTACGTTAAATGTAGACAATCTTCCATCCAGATATTGTCACATTCTGTAGAAAGCCGTATGAAATTACAAAACAATCAATTCGTCATAGGTATAAAGTTTCTTTTTTCACTGTATAGATCATGGGGATAGGAAGGAAGACAGTGCACAAAAGAAAAAGGACAAAACCATGTGGTCTTGTCCTTTTTTACATCAGCCGCGTTTGTTGCGGTTTCTTAAAAATGTAGGAATGTCGAGGGCATCATCCGCCGGCTGTGATGTATGGCGGTTCACCGTGTTTTGATGCTGTGTTTCTTCTCGTTTCGGCTCACGTTTCGCAGCGTTTTGGCTTTGAGACTTCAATCCTTGGTTTAAAGTCGGACGCTGCGGTTTTGAGTCATCTTTTTCCTGTTCGATAAAACCGGTCGCAATAACGGTGACGACGATTTCATCTTTCAGATTTTCATTGATAACTGAACCGAAAATCATGTTGACATCAGGGTCGGATGCAGAAGCGACGATATCGGCTGCTTCCTGCACTTCGTAGAGGCTCAGGTTTGTACCTCCCGTAATGTTCATCAAAACACCTTGCGCTCCGTCGATTGCCGCTTCCAGTAACGGACTGGAGATCGCCTTTTTGGCGGCTTCAGCAGCACGGCTTTCGCCCGTAGCGATCCCGATACCCATCAATGCTGAACCTTTGTTGGACATGATGGTTTTGACATCGGCAAAGTCCAAGTTGATTAAACCAGGCGTCGCGATGAGGTCAGAGATACCTTGCACCCCTTGGCGAAGCACGTTATCAGCTTCACGGAATGCTTCAAGCATCGGTGTGTTTTTATCGACGATTTCAAGAATGCGGTCATTCGGAATAACGATCAGTGTGTCAACGGCTTCTTTCATTGCCGTGATACCGCCTGCAGCCTGCAGCTGACGTTTTCTTCCTTCAAATGTAAACGGTCTTGTTACGACACCGACAGTCAAAGCGCCTAAGTCCTTTGCGATTTGCGCGATAACCGGTGCGGCTCCCGTTCCGGTACCGCCTCCCATTCCGGCTGTAACGAACACCATGTCAGCACCTTTTAGCGCTTCTTCGATTTGTTCCTTACTTTCTTCAGCGGCTTTTTTGCCGACTTCCGGATTCGCTCCCGCTCCGAGACCGCGGGTCAGCTTTTCCCCGATCTGCATTTTCACTTCCGCTTTTGACAGGTTAAGAGCTTGCGCGTCCGTGTTTACCGCAATGTACTCTACACCCTGCACTTCATTTTCAATCATTCGGTTGACCGCGTTATTACCGCCGCCTCCTACTCCGATTACTTTAATTGATGCTAAGCCGTCTATGTTTGTTTCGAAATCCAACATGCTAAATCCTCCTAATCTGCCGAATGACTATCAATCTATTCCCAAAACATGCTTAATAGTTTTTTCATTTTGCTCGGTTTGTTGTGTTCGGCTTGTGTTTTTTGTTTTGCTTTTGGACGCTGCTGCGCCTCTGGCCGCTGATGATGTTCTTCTTCGTGAGAGACCGCGATTTCCTGCACGGCTTCTTCCGGCATATGAAAGCCTATTTTTCTTCCCTGAATTCTGGCATTTCGGCAGGCAAATTGTATCAAGCCGACACCCGTCATATACTGAGGGTCTCTTACACCGATATAATTCGGGCTTGCGACCCTTACATTGTGCCTCAGCACTTCCTGTGCCAATGAAAGCACTCCGGGCATTGCGGCCTGTCCCCCGGTCAGCACAAAGCCGCCGGGCAGATCTGTAATTCCCATATGCTCAATTTCGGCTGCGGCAATCTCAAGAATCTCTTCCACTCTTGCTTCAATAATATTGGCAATTTCCTGCTGTGTAAAAGATTGCTTTTGATTTGTTCCTATGACGGTGACTTCAAATACTTCATCTTCTGAAGCCTCATCGTAGAATGCATGTCCGAATTGTTTTTTTACTCTTTCAGCCTCTTCGGTGGAAGTGCGCAATCCGATCGATACATCTTTCGTGATGTTTTCGCCTCCGAGCGGAATGACGGCTGTCTCCTTCAGGTGCCCCTGTTCAAATACCGCCACCGTCGTCGAGCCGCCGCCGATATCAATCATGGCGACTCCGAGGTTTTTTTCGTCTTTTGATAAAGCCGCCGAACCGGCCGCAAGCGGCTGCAGGCAAATATCAGTAATTTCAACGCCCGCTCTCTCCACACAGCGAAGTAAGTTATGTAAGATCGTTTTGGAGCCGGTAATCAGCGTGCCTTCTACTTCCAGGCGCACGCCGAGCATTTTTTTCGGATCGGTAATTTCGTCTCTTCCGTCAACGATAAACTGTTTCGGAACGACGTCTACGATCAGCTGCTCATGCGGAACTGACACGACCTGTGCCGCTTCCATTACCCTGCGGACGTCTTCAACGTGAATTTCTTTGTTTTCACTGGAAACAGCGACAACGCCGTTCGTATCTTGAATATGAATATAATTTCCATTAACGCCGACAATGGCTTTTTTCAGCGGAAAACCTACCATTCTTTCAGCTTGGTCAAACGCTTTTCTTATAGAATGAACGGTTTCATCTATATCAACGATTGAGCCTTTTTTCAACCCTTCAGACGGTACATTTCCCACTCCGATAATGTTAAGGGAATCATCTGTCATTTCTCCGACGATCACTTTTGTATTGGACGTACCGATGTCAAGACTGACGTAAAGTTCATTGTTGTTCATTCTATGGCACCTCCTCACATTTCGATCAAATTCTATTCTATTATTTGCGGAACAACAATACAATGAATGTGGCTTTACAAGTGTGTAACAAAAACAACAGCATCAACAAATTCTTATCTGATTTCTCACAATTTATGTTTAATGAAACTATTCGTTATATTCTATGTATATCCTCTTTTATATCGTATTTTTTTTATTTTTTTTAGAGACGGCCCACCTTACCGTAAGATTTCCTGTCACGGTGCCATACTGTGCAATCCAGATGCAAATATATCCGCTTTCCATTAGTCTACACTAAGATGAACCTCCAGAAAAGCTATAGATATTGCCAGAAACATCCGAAAAAAGAAGAAACAGGAGGAAAATTCCAAATGCAATGCTCATTGCAGAAGACACGCCCATTGCATTGAGAATTTTCCGCTTGTCCGGCAGCCATATCCCGGGCAAAAACAAACATAGTCATAATGATTCCGCTATCGGTTATATCGGCTGCCCTGCTGATTGTAATAGATTCTTTTGAATCACCTTTAAATTAGTTCTTTAGAACTATTAATCATTTTCTTTTTTCTTGCCGGATTTACCTTTGTTGAATTCTTCAAAATACGTAGCGACTTCTAAGTGGATAATCCCCTTTTTCCCGCCGTCCAGCTGGGAAACGATAGAAGGATAGGTCTTCATCCGGCCGGCAAACGTTTTAATAGAAGCGGTAACTACATACCCGTCGTTCATATACAGCTTGATCCGGTCCTGATCCATTTTTACCGGTGTATAATAGATTTCAGAAATCGACTGCTTAAGCGAACCGGAAAGCTTATCAAGCTGCTCCGCCATTTTGACCCGCTTTTTCGCGTTTGTCCAGTCAACCAAAATCGGGCCCGCGTCATCCGGCGTGACTTCGTTCGGCAGCACAGTGCCGTTTTCGAGCACTTCATAATACACATCATGTCGCTGCAGATACGCGATCGTCTTATATTCTTCAATGTGAATGCTGACTTTGTTAGGAAATACTTTTGAAAGTTCCGCCTTTTTCACCAGCTTATTCTGCTCAATCTTTTCTTCTGTTTTTTTCTTGTTCAGACTCCAGAACTCGGTTTGTCCGTTATGTATATCAGAAAGCGCGTTGATCTCTTTTACAGACACGTTTTCGTTTCCGGAAACGGTGACAGAAGACACTTTGCTGATCGGCATCTGCAAGTACACGATGATCAGCACCATCATAAAAAAGAGCACAATGAATGAAATCAGCCGGCGGTTTGCTTTTTGCTTCCGCTGCTCTTTGATTTTCGGAATCCGCTCTTCAATATTTACGATTTTTTCTCTTTCATGATTTGGGTTCACTGCCTGTCCACCTCACTAAGAATGAAACAGCTTGACATTCGTCTGATTGAAAAACAAACGGCATGCTGTGATGCCGTTTGACATTTGTTAAAAGTATATCACATGAGCTCATGTAATCAGAGAACCTTTTAACGATTCCCTCCGATGATTTCAACTTCTGTATGCATGTCAACATCATACTGCTCACGGATTGTCTTTTTCACATATTCAATCAGATCAAGAACGTCCTTGGCAGTCGCTCCGCCGGCATTGACGATAAAATTCCCGTGCATTTCGGACACTTTTGCTCCGCCGATCTGATGTCCTTTTAATCCCGCTTTTTCAACGAGGTTTCCGGCATGATCCGGCAGCGGATTTCTGAATATGCTTCCGGCGCATGGGCTCGAATACGGCTGCGTATTTTTTCTGTAATCTTTGTTCTGCTGCATTTGCGCCGTAATGGCTTCCCGTTCCTTTTGCTCAAGCTGAAGAACTGCCTCGAGACAGACGCCGGGGCGTTTTTTCTGCAAAACAGACGTTCTGTAGCTGAAATCCATCTCTTCGTTCGTGAGCCATTCGATTGTGCCGTCTTCAAATAAGATACGGGCTTTCACAAGAATCTCACTCATATCAGATCCGTGCGCCCCGGCATTCATATAGACGGCTCCGCCGATTGATCCGGGAATGCCCGCTGCAAATTCGAGACCGGACATTCCTTTTTTACTCATGGAAGTCGCAAGCCGGACGACCGAATAGCCGCCTCCGACTGTCACCTGATCACCGTCAATCTCCAAATGATCCAGACCCGCTCCCAGCTTGATGACAACTCCTCTTATGCCTTCATCAAGCACGAGCAGATTTGAACCCCGTCCGATAACCGTCCATGGCAGATCATGTTTCTTCACAATATCCATAATATCTTTGACCGCTTCCACACGGTTGGGGATGATCAAAATGTCCGCCGGACCGCCGATTTTCATCGTTGTATGGTTCGCGAGCGGTTCTTGTTCCAGCACTTTGCCGACTTCGCGGTCTCTTAATTCCTGAATTACGTTCTCCATCATAAACCTCCGCATTCCATTTGCTCTATTTTTTTATGTCTTCCATGATACTGTACAGTCTGGCTGCCGCATCCGGAACACCGAGTGATTTTGTCCGCTCACTCATGTCTTTTAAGGTTTCTTCATTCATGACGATTTTGTCCAGCGCAGCGATCAGTTTTTCTCCGGTGAGCTCGGTTTCCTTCAGTACGATTGCAGCGTCATGCTGGCTGAGCGCCTTCGCATTGACTTCCTGGTGATTGGCTGTCACATACGGGCTCGGAATAAGCACGCTCGGAATGCCGAGAGCGGTGATTTCCGCAATCGTCGTCGCTCCGGCTCTGGCCACAATGACATCAATTGATTGTAAGTACTCCGGCATTTGGTGCAAAAACGGTTTTGTCACCATATTATCAGCGGCTTTTCCGCCTTTCAGCTCAGCCGTTACCTTCTCGTAATGCACTTCCCCGGTAATATAAAGCACTTGGTAAGGTCTCGTTTTCAATTCTTCCTGCATATCTATAACGGCACGGTTAATGGGAGCCGCGCCTCTGCTTCCGCCGAAAATGAGCACCGTTTTTTGATTGTCTTTCAGCCCGAACTCAGTTAACGAGCGGCCTGTCTTAATTGAGACGACTTCAGAGGCTCTCGGGTTTCCCGTAAACACAACTTTTTCAGCAGGAAAATGCGATTTTGCCTCTTCAAAGCAAATTGCCACCTTATTAACATATTTCGAGAGAAACTTATTTGTGATGCCGGGCAGGCTGTTTTGCTCATGAATGATCGTCGGAATTCCCATTTTTGCCGCCGCGTATACGACCGGACCGCATACATAGCCGCCTGTACCGATAACGGCATCCGGTTTAAACTCTTTTAAATATGATTTGCTTTTCTTCACGCCTTTTAAGAAACGCATGACGGTTTTTACATTTTCAAAAGAAAGTTTTCGTTTGAAACCTGTAATTTCAATGGCGCGAAACGGGATATTTTCCCGTTCAACAATTTTTTTCTCAAGACCGTTCTCTGTTCCGATATACAAAAATTCCACATCCGGATGCCGGCGCTGAACTTCTTTAATAAAGGCCAGGGCCGGATAAATATGTCCTCCGGTTCCGCCTCCGCTTACTGCAATACGCATTCGTATGTCCCCCTTAATCACATAGCGATAACCCTGTTTTTTAGGACAGGGTTATTGATGTTGTCTGTTTTTTTATAGATAACGAATAAATCATGAGTGATGAGGCAAGATACAGATCAATACCTCGAGTACCGGCTGACATTTAAAAGCACGCCGACCGCTGCGAGCATCAGCGTCAGTGATGAGCCTCCGTAGCTTAAAAACGGCAGCGTAATTCCTGTTACCGGGATCAGCCCCGTCACAACGCCGATATTAATCATGACTTGAATAGCTATCATAGAAATAATACCGATGGCGACAAAGCTTCCGTATAAATCCGGCGCGCCGAGAGCAATCCTGACGCCCCGCCATAATAAAATACTGAACAGCAGCAATATGAGCGAACCGCCGATAAAGCCGAGTTCCTCAGATAAAATAGCAAAAATGAAATCGGTTTGCGGCTCCGGCAGGTAAAAAAACTTTTGCCGGCTTTGGCCGAGCCCCATCCCGAACAGACCGCCCGGACCTACGGCATAGAGCGACTGAATGATCTGAAATCCGCTTCCAAGCGGATCCTCCCATGGGTTTAAGTAAGAGGTAATCCGTTTAATCCGATAAGGAGCGGACAGAACTAGTGCCGCAAATCCGCTTAAACCGATGAGTCCGAGGAACACAAAATGAGCGATTCGCGCACCGGAAACAAAAATCATCACGATGCACGTGCCCACCATTACCGTCCCCGTTCCCAGGTCTGGCTGGCACATAATAATAATAAATGCAGAAAACACGATTCCGAGCGCGGGAACGAATCCGCGTCTGAATGACGTAATATTCTTCTGTTTTTCAGAAAGAAATTTAGCCAGAAACGCAATCATCGCGAGTTTCATAAACTCCGAAGGCTGAATGCTGAACGCTCCCACTCCGATCCAGCTTCTTGAACCGTTCCGCACCATTCCGACTCCCGGAATCAGCACAAGTACAAGCAGAAAAAAACAAATGATCAGAAGCAGCTTCGACCATGTGCGCCATGTCCAATAATCCACATTCATTATGAAAAACATGGCAATGACGCCGATCCCCGCAAACAGCAGCTGCCTTTTCGCGAAGAAAAACGAGTCGTCAAATTTATAATCCGCCCATACCGCACTTGCACTGTAGACCATAATTAATCCTATTGTTAAAAGCAATAACGTAATGATAACTAATAACAAATCAGGCGCTGTTTTTTTAGTAGTCAAAGCAATCGACACCCCAAGCATAAGTCATTTAGGGCTGCCGATGAACAGAGACAAGCCCTTACTTAAGCATATGCACGGCATCTATAAACATGTCACCGCGTTCTTCAAATGTTTTGAACTGATCCCAGCTTGCACACGCGGGTGACAAGAGGATGACGTCTCCTTCATTTGAGAGCGCAAACGCCGCAGATACTGCTTGTTCAACATTATCGACACGTTTGACATGTTGTATTCCCAGCTCATTGCCCAGTTTTTCTATCTTCGGCGCTGTCTGTCCGAACGTCAGGACCGCTTTGACATTGTCCATATACGGTTTCAGGTCGTCAAAACCGTTGCCGCGGTCCAGTCCGCCTGCAAGCAGAATAACCGGTGCTTTGAACGCGGAGAGCGCTTTGCTTGTGGCCAAAATATTCGTCGCTTTGCTGTCATTATAAAATCTACGATTCTGGATCGCAGTTACATACTGCAGACGGTGTTTGACACCGGTAAAGCTTGTCAGCACCTTCTGAATCGCTTTATTAGACGCGCCCGCCGTTTTTGCCGCGGCTACAGCGGCTAAAATATTTTCTAAATTGTGCGCGCCCGGCAGTACGATGTCATCAACAGGCAGAATCGCTTCATCGCCGAACATCAGCATACCGTCTTTAATGAATGCGCCGCTTGACAGTTCCTGGTGAACTGAAAACGGAACGGTGCCGGCTTTTCCGCTTTCGGCAAGCCGCACGACTGTTTCATCGCTTTGATTCACGATGGCCGTATCACTCTCAAGCTGATGAAGATACACGTTCTGCTTGGCTTTTTCATAGTTTTCACGGCTGTGATGGTAATCCAAATGAGCGTCGAACACATTTAAAATCAGGCCGATTTCAGGTCTGAACGCATGAGTCCCCATAAGCTGGAACGAAGAAAGCTCTGTGACGATCCATTCATCACCATCAGCATGATAAGCCACTTCACTGGCGACAGTGCCGATATTCCCTGCGATCAGCGCCTTTATCGAGTCAGCTTTCAGCATTTCATAAATCAGGGTCGTCGTTGTTGTTTTCCCGTTTGAACCTGTAATGCCGATGAATTTTGCATTGGTGATATAATACGCAAGCTCGATTTCCGTCCAGACCGGGATGCCTCTTCTTTGCGCTTCCTCCACCATGATATTTTCATACGGGATTCCGGGATTTTTGATCAGAATGGTAATGTGATGCTGATCAAAAAGTGACGTCGGATGCTCACCGCAGATGACTTCAATTCCTCTTTCCGCAAGCCTTTGGGCAGGTTCGTTTTCTTCAAAGGCTTTTTGATCATTCACGACGACGTTAATGCCTTTTTCATGAAGAATCGACGCAGCCGCATATCCGCTTTTCGCCAGTCCGAGGACCAGAAAGTTTTGTTTTTGCAAAAAAAGTTCGTTTTCCACTTATAACCACACCTCGATGTAAATTCCTAAAACGGCAAGCAGCAGTCCCGCAGTCCAGAATGTGACGACAACTCTCCATTCAGACCATCCGACCAATTCGTAATGGTGGTGAAGCGGACTCATCTTAAAGATTCGTTTTCCTGTCGTTTTAAAGCTGATGACTTGTAAGATAACAGATAAGGTCTCAATAACAAATACTCCGCCGATAATGACGAGCAGAATTTCAAGCTTCGTCAGAATGGCAACGGTCACGATCGCTCCTCCGAGCGCAAGCGAACCGGTATCCCCCATAAATACCTTGGCGGGATGGGCGTTGAATACAAGAAAACCGAGAACGGCGCCGACAACGGCAACCGAGAAAATCGCAACGTCATATTGTGACTGGTTCCACGCAAGGATGGCGAAAGCGCCGAATGCGATAGCCGCGGTACCGGACAAGAGACCGTCCAGACCGTCTGTCAGGTTGACGGCATTTGAACCTCCGACAAGCATAAAGAGAACGAGGATAAAGTATCCCCAGCCGAGATCGATTGACAGATGTGTGCCCGGCACCCTGATGCCGGTTGAAAAATGGCAATAATGATATACTCCGTAAAATACAATGGCAATAATGATCTGGCCGATCAATTTCTGCTTCGACGTCAATCCGAGATTCCGTTTCATTACTACTTTAATATAGTCATCCAGAAAGCCGAGCAGGCCGTATCCGATCGTGACAAACAGCAGAAGAAACATTTCCGCGCTCAGATGCGAAAATTTCTGCGTCATGACAATCGCCGTAATGGCGATGGATACAATAATCATGACCCCGCCCATCGTCGGCGTCCCTGATTTTTTCATATGTGATTTCGGCCCCTCTTCCCTGATACTTTGGCCGAATTTTAAACGTCTTAAAAACGGGATAAGAATCGGAGATATCAGAACACTGATTAAAAATCCCATTATTATTGTAAATAAAATCACTTGCTCAAGCATTGCTCTTTTCTCCTCCCGTTTCGTTCAAACGACATACGTATTTATCATATTCACATTGTGTCCCCGTAATTCTTTTCATTTCCCTCATTCTAACACTCTTTCCTGTTTTACTTTTTATTCAGCTCAACAATAGCTCTTCCCGCTACTTCGGCGTCATCAAAGTCGAATGTTTCATTGCCGATCTGCTGATAGGTTTCATGCCCTTTCCCGGCAATCAGAACCACATCTCCCTTTTTCGCGTTGGCAATGGCAAAAAAGATAGCCTGCTCGCGATTTGCGATACTGTGATAGTAAGTGCCTTCTACCCCTCTTTCCATATCTCTTAATATGGCCAGCGGGTCCTCGCTTCTCGGGTTATCTGAAGTGAAAATCGGTTCGTCGGCAATCCGCACCGCAATTTCCGCCATTTTCGGGCGTTTCGTTTTGTCCCGGTCTCCGCCGCAGCCGACGACGACGAAAAGCTTGCCCTCTGTCATATCTTTGCATGTATTCAGGACGTTTTCCAGACTGTCAGGCGTGTGCGCGTAATCGACGACCACAGGAAACGGCTGATTGTGATTCACCAGTTCAAACCGGCCTCTGACACCTTGCAGCTCTTCAAGAGCGCTTGTGATCGTATCAAACGGCAGACCCGCTGCGATCGCTGTCGCCGCTGCAGCCAGTACGTTATACACGTTGAAGCGGCCGACTAGTGAAACCGTGATCTGCTTTGTTCCTTTTGGCGTAACGAGTTCAAAGCTTGTGCCTTGCGCAGAGATCTCGATTTGTTTCGCCATGACATCGGCATCATTCTCGATTCCGTATGTAAGGATGTGCGCCGCCGTCACTTTTTCAAAATAAGCACTGGCCTTGTCATCTGCGTTTAAAACGGCCCGCTTCGGCTTTTCGTGATTAAAGGAGCCGCCCAGCTGGGAAAACAGGAGGCTTTTAGCCTGTCTGTAGTCTTCCATCGTCTTGTGATAATCTAAATGGTCCTGCGTCAGGTTCGTGAATACGGCGATATCATAATCGCAGCCGTGAACCCTGCCGAGTGACAGAGCGTGAGACGACACTTCCATAATAGCTGTGTCAACATGCTCATTATTCATTTTCTTGAACGTTTTTTGCAGTGTGACGCTTTCGGGCGTTGTATTTTTGACCGGGAATGTCTCATCCCCGATTTTAATGTACATCGTTCCGATTAAACCGGTCTGTCTTCCCGCTTTTTTGAAAATTTCATCAACCATGTGCGTCGTTGATGTTTTGCCGTTTGTGCCGGTGATGCCGATAAGCTGAAGCTGCTTTGTCGGCTGCCCGTAAAACGCGTCAGAAAGAACGCTGAGCGCCCGCTGTGACCGGCGGACAATAATGACAGGAACATCGACGTCAAGCTCTTTCTCGGCAACGATGGCCGCTGCGCCGTTTTCTGCGGCTTTTTGGGCAAAATCATGTCCGTCTACCGTATACCCTTTTATACACACAAAAAGACTCCCTTTTCTCACTTCCCTGGAGTCCATCTCAATTGAAGTTATGTCAGGGTCATGAAAGTCATTTTGAACAGGTTCGGCCATTAAATATGTAAGCAGCTTTGTAAGTTTCATTGTATCAAACCTCTCAGAAATTCTATTCATTCTTTTATCATGATAACCGTTTATAAAAGTCAGAATGGCTTTTAAACATACAGTTCATATTTTAGCGTAAATAAAAGGATACATCCAGTTAATCTTAAAAGTTATCTTCTTTTTTTCTCTTTATGATAAGAGGCAGCCGAAAACAATCGGCTGCCTCAAAAAGACTCATTCTTCACTCAAGTAAACACGGATCTTTGAGCCTTCTTTTACTTTCGTTCCGGCTGCAGGTGATTGTTTCACAATTTTGCTTCCTTTTCCTGAGGAGTCAATATTCAAATTGACAAGCAGCGACTCAAGATCAGAGACAGACATCCCTACAACATTCGGAACCTCTATTGTTTTTGTGTCGTTCCATTGATATTTTTTCTCGATTTGATTTTTTCGCGGTTTCACGCCGAGCTCAGGCAGACTGTCTCTCATCATATTTCCGACAATCGGCGCGGCGACGGTTCCCCCGAATTGAATCGTGCCTTTCGGATTATCAACCGCGACATACACGACAAGGCTCGGGTCATCAGCCGGCGCAAAACCGATAAAAGAGACGATATGGTTATTTTCGAGATATTTGCCGTCTTTGACCTTTTGTGCGGTACCTGTTTTTCCGCCGACGCGATATCCTTCCACGAAGGCATTCCGCCCCGTTCCCTGAGCGACGACGCTTTCTAAAGCATATCTGATCTGCTTTGACGTTTCCTGGGAAATAACTTGCCTTTTCGCAATCGGCGATTGTTTCTTAACGGTTTTTTTCGTAACGGGATCAACCCACTCTTTGGCGATAAACGGAGTATAAAGCGTTCCGCCGTTTATTGCTGCGGAAACGGCTGCCACCTGCTGAATCGGCGTGACGGAAACCCCTTGTCCGAAAGCGGTTGTCGCCTGTTCAACCGGGCCGACTCTGTCAAGCGGAAATAAGATCCCCGTTCCTTCCCCTTGCAGATCAATGCCTGTTTTCTTTCCAAAGCCGAAGTCCTTAATATATTGAAACAGCTTTTGTTTTCCGAGCCGTTCCCCCAGCTGTACAAACCCGGGGTTGCAGGAATTTTGAACGACTTCAAGATAAGATTGCGAACCGTGGCCGCCCTTTTTCCAGCATCGGAGGCGGGCGCCGTCGACCTCGGCAAACCCTTTGTCATAAAAGTGGTCTCTTTGCAAGTTTACTTTTTGCTCTTGAAGAGCCGCCGCAAGCGTAATAATCTTAAAGGTCGAACCCGGTTCATATGTGCTCCATACCGGCAGGTTCCGGTTATAAACGGACGGATCCACCGATTGATAGTCAGCCGGATCAAAATCAGGACGGCTTGACATGCCGAGCACTTCCCCGTTTTTCGGATTCATTGCGACCGCAATCATTCCGTCCGGGTTATATTTCGCCGCTGCATTGTCGAGCTCTCTTTCTATAATCGTCTGAACCTTGGCGTCAATCGTCAGTTTCATATCAAGTCCGTCTTTCGGAGGGGTGTAATCATCCGCTTCATCAGGCATTTTCTTCCCCTTGGCATCCGTATAAAATTTTACGGATCCCTTGACACCTTTTAAGTCATCATCATAATAAGCCTCCAATCCGAGAAGGCCTTGGTTATCAATACCGGCAAAACCGAGAACATGGGACAAAAAGCTTCCGTACGGATAATGGCGGATGCTGTCTTCAGCCACATAAACCCCTTTTAAGTCGAGCGCTTTGATTTCTTTCGCTTTTTTATTGGAAATTTTCCGCCCCTCGGGTGAGATTTTTTCTATGGAGGTTTTCTTAGTAATGTGTTTGTAGACCTTCTCTTCCGACATATTTAAAACTGACGCGAGAAGCTTGCCCGTTTTGATGGGATTTTGGATCTGGCGCGGTACGACAAAGACGGTCGGCGCGCTTTTATTAGTAGCCAGCTTCACGCCGTTTCGGTCAAGAATCTCTCCCCGCTCAGGCTCAAACGGCAAATTCCGGCTCCAGGAATCCTTAGCCAATGAAGTCAGCTTTTCTCCCATCACAAATTGGACATAGCCTAATCTGCTGTCAATGATCAAAAAAATGATTACGCCAAAAAGCAAAACCAGTAATAAACGTTTTCGAACCGTTACATTTGAAACGCGCAAGGGACCGTCCACTCCTTATTTAGGCTTGTTTCAATTTATGCCTCAGCTTGGACACATAGAACGGCGGCGCATAAAAAAGAAGCCCGCGGGCATCCGCGGACTTCTCTGTCCCGTTAATCAGGATTTTTAAATTTCACCTTGATCACGGTATTTTCTTTCAGTTCTTTGCCTTTTTTCACACTTTGGCTTGAAGCGTAACCTTCACCGCTCACATCGATGTGAATGCCTGATACTTTGCTGAATTGAAGCACTTCCCGTCTCGACCATCCGGACATATCCGGCATCGTCATCTTTCCGTCTGTTTTTAAGAAGATTTTCTGATTGGTGATCACATCTTCTCCGGCTGTCGGATACTGCTCTTTTACGGCAACATCGCTGCCGATGACAATCGGTGTGAGATGTTCATTTTTCGCTTCCTTCTCAGCGCTCTTGACCGTCTTATCTGTCAGGTCAGGCATCTTTTGGCTTTTCGTTTCTTCCTGACCGGAATCTGTTTTTTCCGTCGGTTCGATATTCATGTAGTGAAGGCTGTTTTTCATCGTCGGGTTAAAGATTTCCGCGACAGGATCAGAGCTGCTTTGCCCCGCTTTTAATTGCGGCTGCTGCACGGCTACATAGATGACGAGCTTAGGATCATTTTTCGGCGCCATGCCCATGAATGAAAACACATAGTTGCTCGTTCCTCTTAAATATCCGCCCGTCCCGGCAATTTGTGCGGTTCCCGTTTTACCCGCGACGTCAAATCCTTCAATTTTATAAGGTTTTCCCGTTCCGATGTCTGACGTCACGACTTCTCCGAGCAGATTCCGGACTTTTTTAGCCGTATCTGCTGAAATCGGCGTGCCTGCCTGCTCGGGTTTTGTCTGCTTGACGACTTTTTTCGTATCGGGGTCGACAATATGATCAATGACGTAAGGTTTCATCATTTTGCCGTTATTGGCAATCGCCGTGACGGCCTGAAGCTGCTGGATCGGCGTTATCGCCGATGCTTGGCCGTAAGCAGTAGACGCTTTGTCAAAATCATATTTGTAGTTAATTTTACTTGATACTTCACCGGGCAGATCAATCCCTGTTTTTTGATAGAGCCCGAATTTGTGCAGGTACTCATTAAACCGGTCAAACCCCAGTTTTTCGTTGGCCAGTTTGGCGAAAGCAACATTCGATGACCTCATGAGGCCGTCATGGAAGCTTGTCATACCCCAACCGGCGCCATCGTTCCAATCTTTAACAGGTCCGCCTCCCACTTTATATGTTCCTGATTTATATTTCTCGTTTGCGGCAAACACATTTTCCTGAATCGCCGCGGCAAGCGTAAAGATCTTCATCGTTGATCCCGGTTCATACGCGTACGACACTAAGTCGTTGTAATAATTGGTGACGTTTCTGATATTCGGGTCAAAACTCGGACGCTGCCCCATCGCAAGCACTTTGCCTGTTTTCGGTTCTACGACAGCCGCCATAATTTTTTTCGGTTTATATTTTTCCGCTACTTTCGTCATGCTGTCTTCTAAAAAGGTTTGAATTTTCTGATCAATGGTTAAATATACATTGTCACCGTTTTTAGGTGCGGTGATTTTTTCTTTGCTGTTCGGAAGTTTCCAGCCGGATTTATCACTTTCGTAAGTGACGGATCCGTCGCGTTCCGTCAGATAGTTGTTCAGTATTTTTTCAAGCCCTAAAGAGCCTTGTATCTCGTTTGTTTTTTCATTCACATCGGCATAGCCGAGAACATTTGACAAAAATATGCCGTTCGGATAGTAGCGCTTCGTATCTCTTAAGAAAGAGATACCCGGAAGATTCATTTTTTCGATCTTTTGTTTTTTCGCATAAGAGATATCGCGGCCGGCTGAACCGAATTCCACCTGCTTCGCGCCATCCCTGTTTAAGATGTCCAGAATCTTGCTTTTATCAAGATTGATAACGGTCGCCAGTTTTTCCGCCGTTTTCTCTTTGTCTTTGACATGCTGAGGATGCTTCTTGTCGGTCGTCATCTTTTTATCAAGCACGGCAATGAGTTTATATGTCGCCGTGTCCTCTGCAAGCACTTTGCCGTTCCGGTCAAGAATAGAGCCGCGGCTCGCTTCTATCGTCCGCTTTTTTTCGTGCTGCTCGGTCGCTTTTGTTGCAAGTTCTACACCGTTTGCTTTACCGGTTAATTGAATGTACGCCATTCTCCCGAGAATGACAAAGAAAAAGAGAGCGAAACAAATACTGAGTATCGCTGCTCCTCTGTTCATAAACTTATTTTTTTTCGGCATGGGTTATCATTCCTGTATGTTTTTCACTTTTTTATCTTTCAGATTCAAACCGTGCTTTTTGGCGATATCCATCAGGCGCTGCGGCTGGCTTAAGTCAGCAGCCGTCTTTTCGAGATCACCGATCTGCTTATTCTTCTCAGATACTTTCTCCTCCAGTTTTTGCACCTCAATATTGGATTGGTACGCCGCGTATGCCTTTGATACGATAAACATTGATGTGGAGAGAACGGCAATGGCAAACAGGACGAGCAGCACCTTTTCCCCGAGTGTAATGGAAGCCCTCTTTTTGACAATCACCTTTTTTTCGGGACTTATCACTGGCCGTTGTTGTTTTTCCTGCTGGTAAGCTAAGTTGCTCATAGGCTGATGACCTCCTTTAATGTTGTCATTTGCTGCCCGTTATTTTCGTTTCTCCGCAATGCGGAGCTTCGCTGACCGGGCGCGGTTATTTTCTTCAAGCTCCTCTTTTGATGCCGTAATGGGCTTTCTCGTAATCAGCTTTAATTCCGGTTCAAATTCTTCCGGTATCACGGGAAGACCCGGAGGCAGTTCGGGAAGTGATGATTTTTCCTTGAATGTCGTCTTGCACATTCTGTCTTCCAGCGAGTGAAAAGTGATCACAGACACCCTTCCGCCCGGCTTCAGCACCTCTATCGCTTGCAAGAGGGCCTCTTCAAATACTTGAAGCTCGTCGTTTACGGCGATTCGAATGGCTTGGAATACACGTTTGGCCGGATGACCTCCGCTTCTTCTTGCCGGAGCCGGTATCGCGTCCTTTATTAGATCGACCAGTTGGCCGGTTGTTTGAATAGGCGATTTTTCTCTTGCCTCTTCAATTTTTCGGGCGATCTGCTTGCTGAATTTTTCTTCTCCGTATTTAAAGAAAATCCTCACAAGGTCCTCATACCGCCATTCATTTACGACTTCTTTCGCCGTAAGGGCGGCCGACTGGTCCATCCTCATGTCCAGCGGTGCGTCATGATGATAGCTGAATCCCCGTTCCGGTGTATCAAGCTGCGGAGAGGATACTCCTAAATCAAATAGAATTCCGTCGACACTCGTAATGCCGTGTTCATGTAAACACTCTTTTAAATAACGAAAGTTGCTTTTCACCAGAATAAGCTGTCCTTTGTATTCGGACAATGTTTTCTTTGCGTTTTCAAGTGCTGTGTCATCTTGGTCAAAGGCGATCAAGCGTCCTTTTTCCGATAATTGCTGCAATAAATATGTACTGTGCCCGGCGCCGCCAAGGGTGCAGTCCACATAGGTTCCGTCCGGTTTGATATTTAAACCGTCGACGGTTTCACGAAGAAGTACTGTCTTATGCTGAAACATTTGTGTCGGTCCCACCTTTATCAGGAATGAATTGAATTGTCAGTTGTTGTTGTGATGCACGAAGATCCATTATATATCAAATCCAATCATGTTTTCAGCAATTTCAGCGAATGAATCTTCTTGCTCTTCTGTGTATTGTTCCCATATTACCTTACTCCACAATTCAATTCGATTGGAAACCCCGATGACAACACATTCTTTTTCCAGTTTTGCGTAATTCAGAAGAGATGACGCAATATTAACCCTTCCCTGCTTGTCCAGTTCGCATTCGGTCGCACCGGAAAAAAAGAATCGGGTAAATGCGCGGGCGTCTTTTTTGGTAAGCGGCAGAGCCTTCAGCTTTTCTTCAATCAGCTTCCATTCATTCATCGGATAGCCGAAAAGGCATTGGTCCAGTCCTCTGGTCAGCACAAACTGCTCACCGAGGCCTTCTCTGAATTTTGCGGGTACGATCATGCGGCCCTTTGCATCAACAGTATGCCGGTATTCACCCATAAACATGATAAGGACCCCCACTTCCTCCCCTAAACTCACCACTATCCGCCACTTCTCTCCACAACCTCATTTTACACTGTTTACACATAAAAAAAAACCCTGAACTATTCAGGGTTCTTTAAAACTTTATTTCAAAGTTTGACAATCTGATGTTGGTTTTGAAAAGAAAATGGCAGATGTTTGAAGGTTGTGAAGAATTTTGGACCGTAGCGGTTCAGATAATACATCACATTCCAAATCCGTTCCTGCGGAGCGCCGAGCGGTCTGATGCTGTTTTGGATTCTTTCATAGTCACGCAGCACAAAGCCTTCTTTTTCTTCAATTCTTTTCGTTACCGTCCGTTCTAAAAACAAGAGCTGATCTTGAATGAAGGCGGCATTCTTCTGTAAGAGCGGCTCAAGGCTTGAATCGACCTTCAGCGCTTCGTCCCTTGCGCGTTTATGGACAGCTTCAATCTGCGACTTCGCCTGTTCCATTACAGAAGAAAACTCTTCCGGAATCTGCTCTTCAAAATAAGTGTCTTTCAGGTGTCCGGTGCCGTGTTCGATCGCTTCCTGAAGCGGGATATTCCGTTCTGAAAGCTTCTTTTCAATATGGCGCTCAAGAAACGTAATGTTCAGTCTCGGCACTACCGGGGTCATGCGAAAGCCCATTAATGAGAAAGCCTGCTTCAGCTCACCCCAATAATTGATCTCCCCCGGTCCCGCGATAAACGCCAGAGTCGGGATGAGAAACTCCTGCATAAGCGGCCTTGTCACAACGTTATTGCTGAAACATTCCGGTTTTTCTTCCATATGGGTATGAAGCTCGTCGTTCGTCCACTTCAGGTCAAGCTCCTTAATGACAAAAACGCCGTTTTCTTTTTCAATTAAGAAACGCTCTCCCTCATGTTCGTAAAACAGATTGGCCTGATCTTTGTCCGATTCAATAATCGGGTGATAACCGGCTTCCCGCATAAGACGCTGCTGGTCTGACACGGCTTTGGCAAACTCATGATTGTGTTTTAAAATCTGCTGAAACATACCCGTTTCCAGCTTTTTAATCCCCGGATCTCCCGAATTCATCAGAATAAGGCCTTCTTCTTGAAACAAGTCGGCGATCAACAGTTCAAAAAAGTCTGTGAATGTCTCTGATGAGCGTAAACATCGCTTCACGTTTTGAAGGAGTGTGTTTGTGTGATCCGTCTCCTCAAAAGCAGCGAACACTTCATCAATCCAAGCCGCGCATTTTTCCTGATCAAGCTCGGTTTTAGCCGCCGATGTTTTTTTCCAGTACGACTGCGGCAGTTTCTGTTTCACCGGACCTTTATTCTCTGTTGACGTATGCACAAAATTGATTTCTTCCAGATCGTGATCTTCACCCGCCACCCAGAAAATCGGAACGACAGGAATCTGCAACGCCTCTTCCTGCTGTCTGGCAAGTACGATAATGGAGATAATTTTATGTATGGTGTAAAGAGGCCCCGTTAAAAGACCGGCCTGCTGGCCGCCTACTACCGCTGCGCTTTTTGGATCTCTCAGTTTTTCGATGGAGGCCTGCATGGCGGCGGAGTGAAATTTTTCGTGATAGGAGGATAAATAATCCGCTAATTCTTCTCTGGCAAACGGCCGCGAAGACAGGTCATGAAGCCGCTTTTGCCATACGTCCTCTGAATGAATATCATAATCAAAAAATGAAGACATGTTTTCTCCATCTATATAGTGCTGCACAAACTTATTTTGACTTTTGATGGAAAGTTCAGTTAGCTGCATCTGTCTGGAACTTCCTTTCTCCAATAAATAGTTAGGTTTCCGAAATGAGTATAGCATGTTACCGGAAAACCTCAAAAGACTTTGTTTCAGTTTCTTTCTAACGCTTTTATGCTGCGGTGTAAAAACGGGAGATGAACGGCCGGCAATCCGCGGCTTTCCGCTTCTTTTACAAGGTAGCCGATAATCGCATCGGCCTCTGTCCGCCTGCCTGCCATGATATCGACGAGCATGGAAGAATGATTTTTTTCCGTCAGTCTGCAAACTTCGCAAACTTTGTTCCAAGCTTTTTCTCTATCGGCGAGGCCAAGTATTGTCTCCGCTTCTTCAAACACGTTTCTCATATATTTTTTGTAAGCGTCATTTCTTAACAGCTCTCCGTTTTTCACGCGCAGCAATGCAGTTAACGGGTTGATGCATACATTTATGATCAGTTTTCCCGTTAACAGCCGATACCAGTCGTTTTCATCATATACAGGAAAATCCCGGTGCATGCCGGAAAAGATGCTTTTGAGCGTTTCCGGCCGGGATGCGCTGAATACACTCCATCTTACGGCTCCCGCTCCCGTATGTTCAACGGCATGATCTGATATCTTTTTTGCTCCGTGCTCAACTGTGCCGGCATAAAGCGAATGATCCGTATGCCAATCTTTAATGTCGTGTATGTGTCCCATGCCGTTTTGCAAAAACAGCACATTCGTCCCTTTTATCGTCTCAAGATCCCGCAACACAGCCCTTAGCTGGTGCTGTTTAACGGCTGCGATTAAGAGGTCGAATCCGGAAGTGAGGCCGGTTTGCGCTCTGCATGCCGCCGTACATTCTATTCCGTCTTTCAAAAGCCGTATACCGCCTGAGTTAATCGCATCAGCCTGCTCCGTCCGCCGCGTAATGACCGTTACCTGATGGCGGGACGATAAGTAGTAAGCACATAAAAGGCCTACCGCTCCGCCGCCGATAATTCCGATTTTCACACTGTCACACCCTATATCTGCATTTTTCCATATTATCATAGCAGAAGCCGCCGCAAATTACTTCAATTTCGTTTTGAGCAAAAAGACTGGCAAGCATATTATAGTTGGAATTTTCAATTAAAGCGTTTACAATAATGGTAGAACACAACAAAGGGGGAGTTTGTGTTGAAAATAGAGCGACTGCTCATCAACTTTAAGACACTCGAAGAATTTAAAAGGTTTAAGGAATACGGGATGCAGGAGCTGTCGATGCTTGAAGATCTTCAGGATAATATCATTGAAAATGACAGCACCTCGCCTTTTTACGGGATTTACTTCGGAGATAAACTAGTGGCGAGAATGAGTTTATATCAGGTAAACGGAGGCGCGAATCCGTATTTTGATCAGCGTCAGGACTTTTTGGAACTTTGGAAGCTTGAGGTTCTTCCGGGCTATCAAAACAACGGATACGGAAAAGCGCTTGTTGATTTTGCAAAATCCTTCAGAATGCCGATCAGGACAAATTCACGCATGAAATCAGCAGATTTCTGGGATAAGATGAATTTTGAGCCCGTTAAATATGATATGGCGCGTGATAAAGGAGAAAATCCTTATATCTGGCATCCCGATATGGACGGTGAAATGACATCCGGAGAAACGGCATAATAAAAAACCGGCCGGGCCGCCGCCCCCAGGCCGGTTCATTTTACAGGCTCTGCGCCGATTTTCTGTCGTCTTCTTTTGAATTGACCATCCTTCTCGCTCTGTCCATAATGTCAATTAACGCTTTATAATCTTCTTCCGTCATCTCCAGCTTGTTTCTCAAGCTTTCATTTTCCTCACGCAGATCCTCGACTTCTTTTTGCAGCGCGGTCAGCTGTTCTGTGAGTTTTTCTTTTTCATGACGCACATCCGCTGCGGCTGGCGACTCTTTAAATTGCTGCAAAAACAAAATGACATCATCAATGGACAGCTCTTTTTCTCCTTCCGCCCTGCGGATCGGAGGCTGTTTAACGGTTCCCGGCAGATTGGCGGAATGCACCCCGATCTGCTTTCTTAATTCCTTCCGCTGTTTTTTCGCCAGTTCTATCCCTGACTGATATTGTTTTCTGACATAAGAATTCCATCTGAACCCGCAGGCGGCAGCCGTTCTCGTCAGCGCTCTGCCGACTTCTTCAAAAGCGGAAAGCTGGGTCCCGCCTTCCCGAATATGCCTGAGCACCACTTCGGCCAGCAGCAAATCTTCATCTTGCGTCCACGCGTCTTGTCTCGTTATCGTCAATCGTATCTCCCTCCATATTTGCTCATTTACCTCATACATATGCCGCTGATAGATTAGATAGACTACTGGGGCTTACAATTTTTTCGGTGGAAGCAGGCCGGAGGGGCAAAAAAAAGAAAAGCGCAGGAACCGAGATTCCCGCGCTTTTCTTCATACATTAATTGCTTTTAACATTTATGTCTTTGCCGTTGTATGATCCGCATGCTTTACATACACGGTGAGACAATTTCATCTCTCCGCATGACGGGCATTCTGTCATACCAGGTACATTTAGTTTGAAATGTGTACGGCGCAATCTTTTTTTCATTTTAGAAGTTCTTCTAAAAGGTACAGCCATTATTCCCACCTCCTTAAAGAGTTAAGATTCATCATCTTGTGTTAAGAGCTTTTTCAGATCCGCAAGTCTGGGGTCGATTTGATTTTTCTTGTCTTCCTCAGAAATCACTTGCCAATCCTTCCCCACTTGGGGAGCGGCTCCTTCTTTTTGTTCAGTTTCACAAAAGACTTGCATAGGAATTTCTAAAAGAATCTCTTCTTTTATGATCGGAGTTAAGTCGACGGTATCGTCTTCAGCAAAATGAACGTCCTCATCTTCTATATCATCCGACTTATGAAATCTAAACAGTTCTTTTGTCGCGATTGTAAATGGATACGGCACATCAACTAAAGTTCTTGAGCACGGCAAAACCATTTCGCCTGAAATCGTAAAGTCAAACGAAACTTGCTTGGATTCAATCTCCGCGCGGCCCTTCACCCGGACGGGAGAAATGCGGCGGATGTCAGAATTCAATTTTGTCAGCTCATTTAACTCAACTGTTTCATCAAATTCAAAGCTCTTTTTCGCCATTTGATGAAGCTGATAAATCGTCCATTTCATTTGTATCACCTCAGGAAAGCAACAAACATGATTATAGCTTTTCAGAATGTTTTTGTCAATATTTTTTCTTTACAGCATAATGCCGCCGTCATGCAATCGTTGACAGCCGGATAGGCTATGCATACACTAAACGAAACGGACTAAAATATGCACTTCATTTGCAAATGTACCACACGAAGCAAAACATAGCAAGAAAGGCGGGACAAATATGAAAGCAGTCGGCCTGGTTGTTGAATATAATCCCTTTCATAACGGACACCGCTATCATGCGGAACAAGCAAAAATCAAAACGGACAGCAGCGTCGCGGCGGCAGTGATGAGCGGCCCTTTTTTGCAGCGCGGGGAACCGGCCGCCGTCTCAAAGTGGGCCCGGACAAAAATGGCGCTGGAAAACGGCGTGGATATCGTCATTGAGCTCCCTTATATATATGCCGTACAAAAAGCGGAATTATTCGCGCGCGGCAGCGTTTCGCTTCTTCATCATTTAGGATGCAGCAGCTTGTTTTTCGGCAGCGAAAACGGGCGGATCGAATCCTTTCTTGAAGCGTCTGAAGCGTTCAGCCGAAAGGAAGATGACTGCAGCCTGATTCTGAAAGAGGAGCTGAAAAAGGGTCTCAGCTATCCGGCCGCCGCCTCAAAAGCTTTTTCACACATATTCAAAGGGCGGGACATGCTCGATTTGTCCAAGCCGAACAATATTCTCGGTTTTCACTACGTTAGAGCGATACACGCCTCCTGTTCCGCTATGAAGCCTTATACGACAGCCAGAATCGCTTCCCAGTATCATGACGCCGAGCTTCCCGGAGATAACAGCCGGATAGCCAGCGCAACAAGCATCCGGAAAGCGCTGATAGAAAAAGGAACGGCGGCCGCAAGGAGCTTTCTCCCGGAAGCGTCTGCGCGTGAGCTGGAGGCATACAGAAATTCATACGGCATATGGCACAGCACGGAAGACTATTTTTCATATGTAAAATACAGCCTCAGCACTCTTTCCGCTGAAGAATTGAGCCGAATCTATGAAGTGGAAGAAGGCCTTGAGCACAGAATTCTGCGCACCATCAGACAAGCCCGATCCTATCGCGAAATGATGGAACGATTGAAAACAAAACGATACACGTGGACGAGGCTGCAACGGATGAACACGCACATTCTGACACGGACGAAAAAAGAAGACATGCATCGGCTCTTGCAGCCTTCAAGCGCTCCTTATATCCGTCTTCTCGGAATGACGAAAAAAGGACAGGCGTACCTGTCGGCAAAGAAAAAAGAGCTTACCGCACCTCTCGTCAGCAAGCTCTCTTCTTTCTCTCATCCCGCTCTGGATCTGGACATACTGGCGGGACGGGTTTACAGCCTGCCGATAAACGAACCTGAACGCACATTGTTTGAGAAACAGGAATTTTCACAAGCGCCGATCCGCTATGATGAAGACGAAAAGCGTTTTTTGAATGCGTAAAAAAAGCACCTGTCTGTATCAGGTGCTTTTTACTTTCAGCTGATCCAAATAGTCAAGTGCGTCCTGCATGGTGTCGACAGGGACAATCTTCATATCGGACTTGATCGCTTTCGCCGTTTTTACCGCATTTTTGTAATCAGAATTTTCAGCTCCGTTTTGATTCGGCGCAAAGAAAATATCTTTTCCCGCTTTGTCTGCGGCGACGACTTTCTGATCGATTCCGCCGATCGGTCCGACTTTGCCGTCCACGTCGATTGTCCCCGTTCCGGCTATATTATAGCCTTTTGTTTCGTCAGGTTTTGTCAGCTGGTTGTAAATTTCTAAAGACATCATGAGACCCGCAGAAGGCCCGCCGATGTTTTCAATGCTGAAATGAAGATCCGGCTTCACTTTCACGTTCCGGTCCGTATATAATGCGACACCGATTCCCGCTCTTTTCGGGTCGTCCGGGAATGATTTCAGCACAATGTCAACGGTCTTTTCTTTCGTGTCCCGTTCAATGTGAAACGTTACTTTTTCCCCCGCTTTTTTGCTGCTGATATAATCAATCAGCTTTTCAGCGGATTCGTATGTTTTCCCGTCCGCGCTGATAATTTTATCACCGACCTCTATTTTTCCTTTTGCCGGCATGTCAGAGACGACTGAACTGGCATAAATGCCGTTAAATGAGTATTTTACCTGTTTCCCGGCTTTTTGATAAGCGGCAATGACCGCGTTTTCTTGGGAGCTTTTCATCATTTGCAGCTGGCGCTTCATATAATCCGAGTCCGATTCGCCCTCTTCTTTTATGCTTTCATCAGGGACGATTTCTTCGTAAGGATGCACTTTCGCCCAAAGATATGTATACGGATTGGCGGGGCCTACTTTGACAGTCATCAAGGAAAGGCTTCCTTTTTCAGGATAGCCTCCGTCCACCTTAATCAGCGGTCTCAGCTCTGATGCTTCTCCCGGCTGTGTGATGTAATACGGAAGCTTAATAAATGTAACAGCGATTAATAAGATCAGGATGATAAACACCCAGCGAAAATGTTTTGCTTTCATATGAGTTAGCCCTCCCAGTTCTCTATTTCTTGTTTAATCCGGCCGATCATCCGGTCTGCGGCTTCTTCGCCCGCTGTGATCATATGATCAATGTTGGCAAAAGAACTTGAGCTGAATGATTCAAGAGAAGGGCGGATCATGACGTCTGCGGCAATGGTCTGGTGACGGACCAATTCATTTTGCAGTATATCCATACTTTGCATGATTACATCAAAAATATGTGCCGCCTTTTCCGTTTTTTTCACCCGGGATACGTCAGAGGCGATGACGATATCAGCACCCATATCTTTTACGGCGGAAACCGGGATTCTGTCGACCACCGCGCCGTCGACTAACATACGTCCGTTCATTTTTTGCGGGACGAAAACGCCCGGTATGCTGATGCTCGCGCGGACGGCTTCGGACACTGAACCTTTCGTAAAAACGAGTTTTTCGCCGGTCTGAAGGTCGCAGGCCACGATGCCGAGCGGGATCCGCAGTTCTTCTATCGGCTTGCCGTACGTATAGGCATGAACGAGCTGCCTGATGCGGTCTCCTTTTAAAAATCCGAGCTTCGGCATCGTATAATCCGCGTACAGCCGCCGCTTAAATGCTTTAGCGACTTTTTTCATCGTGGCCACGTCATGCCCGGCCGCATAAAAGCTCCCGACTAACGCTCCCATGCTGCTGCCGGCAATCATATCAATTGGAATCTGATGCTTATGTAAACTGGATAACACTCCGAGATGAGCGATGCCTCTTGCCCCTCCCGAACCTAACGCTAACCCGATTGTAGGTTTGGCCAACGCGACGAACCCCCTAATAGACATCCTATACATGAATTCTATGGTCTAAATTGAACCCCTATGCTCGTATATTAGTACAGGATGACAAATAGGTACTTGCCCGGCCGCCTTTAAGGTCTGTTCTATATTTTATCATGATATAAATGTCAGTGTGCAATTTTAGCATCGGGGAGGTAAGAATGAATTTGTCTAAGTTTCATACATTTTTGATTTCATTGTTTTTCATTTTTTTGACGGCGACGGTTATTTCACACCCTCAGGCCTCATTCGAAGCCTCCAAAACCGGTCTTTCCATGTGGTGGGAGGTCGTTTTTCCTTCATTGCTTCCGTTTTTTATTCTATCTGAGCTTTTAATCGGATTCGGCATTGTCAAATTTGTCGGCCTTTTACTCGAACCCTTTATGCGTCCCATTTTCAGAGTGCCGGGGGTCGGCGGATTTGTACTGGCTATGGGCATGGCTTCAGGCAATCCGGCCGGCGCGAAGCTGACTGCACGGCTGCGCCAGGATAAACAAATCTCCAGAGTAGAGGCTGAACGCCTCGTCTCTTTTACCAATTCATCCAATCCGTTATTTATATTTGCGGCTGTGGCAGTCGGCTTTTTTCATAACGCGTCTCTCGGCATTCTGCTGGCATCGGCTCACTATCTCGGAAACATCGCCGTCGGCCTAACGATGCGTTCATACGGACGGAAAGAAGAAGCGGCGTATACCGGTAAAAAGACGATCGCTCTCCCTTCTCTGAAGGAAGCATTTCTGGCCCTCCACAAGGCGCGGCTTTCGGAAAAGCGGCCGCTCGGAAAAATTTTGGGCGACGCCGTCACCTCTTCTGTACAAACCTTGCTGATGGTGGGCGGTTTTATTATATTGTTTTCGGTTTTCAGCCGGTTATTATCAATCGTACAAGTCATGGATGTGCTTTCTGTATTTACAAACGCGCTGCTTTCGCTTTTTCATCTTCCGGCAAATCTGGACATCCCTCTTATCAGCGGAATGTTTGAAATTACACTTGGGAGCAAGCTGGCCAGTGAAGCTGATGCCGCCTTGCTGCCGAAAGCCATGATTGTGAGTTTTATTCTCGGGTTCAGCGGCCTTTCCGTACAGGCCCAGGTAGCCGGCATTTTATCGGAAACAGATATCCGCTTTAAACCGTTTTTCGCGGCGCGTATCCTTCAGGGCATTTATGCCGCACTCTTTATTCTCTTACTGTGGAAGCCGCTTTACCTTGCATTGGACGAACCTTACCAGTCCGTATTCCTCCCTTTCCGCGATCAGGAAGCGGTATCTGCTGCCGTCAGCGGATGGAATACACTTGTTGAAACCGGTCCCGCCATCACGCTGACAGCTCTCGCCGTATACGCATTGATTTATTGTTACAGGCTGTCAGCACGGACAAAAAAAGGATGAGACGCCAATCAGCGCTTCTCATCCTTTAAATTTCTGCATCAGCGCCTGTTCAACTTCCGGAGGAACAAACTCTGAAACAGGCCCGTTATATTTTGCGACTTCTTTTACGATGCTTGAACTTAAAAAAGAGTACTGATTGTTCGTCATCATAAAAAAAGTTTCTATTGATTCGTCGAGCACGCGGTTGACGGAAGTCCCCTGCATCTCATATTCGAAGTCAGAAACGGCTCTGAGCCCCCTGATAATCGCCTTCGCCCGCTTTTTTTTCGCATAGTCGATTAACAGTCCCTGTGACGTCTCGACCGTAACATTCGGTATGTCTTTTGTCACTTCTCTTAACAGCTCACATCGTTCCTCAACTGTAAACAGCGGCTGCTTAGAAGAATTATTGAGCACGCATACGTACACCTGCTCAAACACGTTTGCCCCCCGTCTGATAATGTCCAGATGTCCGTAGGTGACGGGATCAAAACTTCCGGGACATACAGCTATACTTGCCACATCATTACCCCCTATTTCGGTATATCGTCACTCCTGTAAGCCCGTAAATTTCCCTTCTTGTTACAGAAAGCGCGCCGACGGCTTCAGGAAGCGCAACGGCTTTATCATGCTCGGCTACGACAAAACCGTCTTCATTCAGCATGTTCTGCTCATCAATCATTTCGATAAGCGCTTTCAGCTTTTGTTCCTTATACGGAGGATCTAAGAAAATTCCGTCAAAACCTTTTTCCCGTTTCGCCGCGGCATAGAGGGCCCGCTCTGCATCATTGCGGTATACTTCCGCTGAAGACAGCAGATCAAGCGCTTTGATATTCGCTTTTACCGTTTGGATGGCTTTGAAATCACGATCCACAAAGATACAGCGGTCAAATCCGCGCGACAGCGCTTCAATCCCGAGACCGCCGCTCCCCGCAAATAAATCCAGCCCCGTTCCTCCGTCAAAATACGGACCGATCATATTAAAAATAGACTCTTTTACTTTATCCGTCGTCGGCCTTGTTGATGTGCCCGGCACAGCCTTTAAGGCTCGTCCTTTTCTTGAACCGGAAATTACTCTCATTATTCACACCACTTTTTCTGAAAACTTTGATGTTACTCATCGGCTGAGCCGTTATGTATCAAAACAATCCCTATCTTATCATAAAGCATTCTTTCAAACAATGAACGTGAAATCGTGTATACATATTCACATTCCTGTCAAGACTACGTGTAACAGCATCAATGAATGATGTTGTTGCCAACCGCGGAGAAGACTTACGTTTCCCCATAAGTTCTTCCTCCGGTTTCTCCTCTCCCTTTTCCTTCTCCTTAACTTGTTAAGGAATAGAAGGACCCCGCAGGTATCTGCGGGGATTTTTTTATATACCGACTTTATAATCGTACTCTTTCGCCTTATCAAGCTTTGATTCAAATTCCAGCTTTAAAAAAGGTTTATAAGAAGGCTCTACCTTCTTCACATAAGAATAAGAAGAAATCTTTTCCATTGTTTTTTCGATTAGGTCCATATCGCAATACAGCACAACGTATTTCAGCCGCTTGGAAACATAATGAACGTTGCCGAATTTTCTCAGCATTTTGCTGTGTTTTAAGGAATGCAGATATACGATTATGCCTTGGCGCTTATTTTCCATCATGATCACCCGCCTGACTTTCTGTTCATTTTATGTAAAAGACGAGACGGCCGTCTCGTCAGGAAACTTTGCATCCGCAGCCGCCGCCGGAACCGCACCCGCCGCCGCAGGATGACAGGCCGTCAAAATAAGGATTCCCCGTCGGCACTTTTACATGCTCCGAGACGGCCGTTCCGAGTTCAATGCTGATCTCGTCAAGCAGCGACTGAAGCTCAGTCTCCGCTTTTTTAAATTCGGCCACCTTATCGTTTAAATCCAGTTCCCGCTTCATTTCTCTCATTTTGCGGGAAATCTCTCTATAATCAGGATGGTATTTGCCAAAGCGCTGCACATCCTCATACTGCTCTTTAACGCTCATAAAAGAACGAATGATCCGCCCTGCCTCTTCATCTTCACGGAGACGCTTGTAACAATCGCGGTAATTTTCAGCCGTCTCAGACTGCAGAATCATGCCGGCAAGCTGCTCCGCTTCACTTTGAAGCTTGACGGACTCAATTGTTGCATACATAAATACGCACCTCCAGTTGCTAGTTTACCATGAAACCACCCAATTGGAAAATGCGGCGTTTAAACGCTTTTTAATCCTGTGAACGCATGGCGTGAACCATCTGCATCATCATCTGCGCCATTTGAATCCCGTTTGAGAATTGGCTTACCCGATGAGGTATCGTCTTTTCATAAAAATTCATCATGTCAAGCTGAAAGGAATTGAGATCGTCCGGTTTTCTCGCAAGTCTGCGGTACCAGACGGGGCGCTGCCGTATAAACCGTTTCCGTTCCTCATCTGCGGATATGAATTCCTGAACCTCTTTTCGCATACACGATCCCCTTCTTTAATCCTTCCTGAACGAAAAAGGATGTTGTCCGGAGCCTTGCCGGGGCTGCTTCGTGCTGCTCCCCGAAAATTGGCTTAAAAGGCTTTGCAATGATGAAATGGATTGGCTCATTTTATTGATCTGCTCATTCATTTGGTTGATATCCATCTTTTTGACGGCAGTGACCATTTTTGAAACGAAATCGTTTTTTTCAGCTGGTTCCTGTTTGGTTTCCGCGTCGGAAGAAGGCTGAACGGCCTCGTCTTTAAAAGGGTCCCATATCGGATCATCCTCGCCCAGAAGAACCCAGTTTTCATAGACTTCCTGCCAGCTTCTTTGTTCCTTGCGAACATTTTGGATCAGTTTGGGATGCTTTTTTACGAATTGTTTAAAATCATCGATTGATTGCCGTGATTGCTGATTCGCCACAATTCTCACCCCCTCCGAAAAGTTTTGCCTGCTATAATGTATCGGTTCATGCGCCTTAATGTTCGCCTAAATTGCGAAAAAAAGCAGGTATATTTTTTTCAGCAGGAGCACCGCTCGCGAAAAAACATAAAAAAACCGCGGGGGACGCGCCCCTCTGCGGTTTTTTACTGCCAAGGCTTGATGAAGTTTTGCGTATAATACTTCTGATCAACGCCGACACCGAGGTGCGTATAATCCGGGCTTAACAGCGCCTTTCTGTGGCCTTCGCTGTTCAGCCAGCCCTCCACGGCTGCAGGACCGTCCACATAGTTGTAGGCAATATTTTCACCGGCCTCCCGGTATTTCACATCGCCTTTTTCCAAGCGGTCCTTCAGAGTCCCGTATTTCTTTGAGACGTGAGAGAAATACTTGTTATCCTTCATGTCCTTGCTGTGACCGAATGCCACTTTTGCGGCGCCTTCGTCCCATTTCAGCCTTGCAAGTCCGTGTTTCACGCGGATGACATTTGTAATATCGAGAATCTGCTGTTCACTCGCTCGTTCAATGTCGTTCCATTTTTTATCAGAAACAGGCTCGGGTTCTGTCAGCTTTCCTCTGTACATGACTTCATACGGCCTTTGTTTCACAAGTGTTTCCGCATCAAATGCCCTGATGCTTGACAGATTCCCGTCAAATTTGTCCATGTACAGCTGAACATACATTCCGCCTATCTTGACGGTGGGACGGGTATTGATATCTTCTTCGGAAAACTCAAACCGATACGTGTTTCCCTTGTCAGTCACATTGACAAAAGGAGAAACCTGCGTCGTTTTAAAAACTTCGCCCGTCGATTCGCCGATCTTAAACGGTTTTGCGTTGATGCCGCTTCCCGAAGCGTATAAAGTCACGGCTTTATCATTCAAAATACCGACTTGTACGTATTGGTCTTTCCCCTGGTTGTACACCCACCACTCGTAATCGTAGGCAGAAGGATCTTTCCGGGACGGTTCCCCAAGTTTCTTTTTCACATCGGCGGCAGATTTCCCCATGAGAGAAAGCAGTCCGGATGACGGCATTTTCAGCCGTTTTCCGCTCTCTTCTTCATTGGAAACCTGAGGCTCCTCCTGATCCGTCTTTTTCTGAGGAGCCGATCCATATTGTATAAACAGAACATACGCTCCGTAAATAAGCAAAAGGATAACGAGAGCCCTTGCGATATTTTTCAACCTCTCACCCCCATATGTTCAAACCGTTCTGTTTTTGTTTACTCTTATACAGTACAGCCTATTTGCATCGTCCGTGATTTATGTTTAATGGATAAACCCCTCCGGACCGCCGTCTTCAGAAATGTCAGACAGCACTCGGCCTGCTTGCTCATTTGATTGCTCGGCCAACGAAAGATCGCCGAGCGTAACAATGCCGACCAGTTTTTTATCCTTTGTGACGGGAATTCTTCTGAGCTGATGTTCAGCCATCAAATGGAGCACCTCCTCCACAGAGGCGTCTTCCTCTGCACTGATAACCCGCTCTGTCATTGCGTCGGTTATTTTTTGAGAGTTCGGCTTTTTTGAAGCAATTCCCCGTAATACGAGATCTCTGTCTGTCACGATCCCGACAAGTGTGGCGCCGTCTTCATCCACTATCGGAATGGCGCCGACATCTGCGTCTTTCATCTTCACCGCAGCTTCATATACATTATCTAATACTGTACAATATTGCAAGTCTGACGTCATGAGCTTATTGATCTTTGTCATTGCGGAATTCCTCCTTTTTTCTGCTACTATTGTCGTCAAATTTTTCTTTTTGCATACTTTCACCGTATGAATCATTGAAAGTGTAACGCTTTCATACTATGATTGTCAGGAAAGGGCATTTTTAAAAGGAGGGGGAAGGTTTGAAGTTTGAAAACAGCGGTCTTGAAGGGGTAACAGCGGAGCTCAGCCGCTTGAATGATCTGATGGAAGGTAAAGGGCTCATTCTGGCTGGACAATGGGATTATGAAAGAGTGACTTACGACAAAAAGTTTTCAGTACCTGAGGGGACATTTTATCTGCGGATTCAAGGAACGGCAAAAGAGGGCGATGTCGGCGGCAGCCGGGCCGTGATTCAGCTGAAGGCCCCTCTTTTAGGAAAGCATTATTATCCGCACGGCGTAGAATACGGCAGCGCTGAAGAATTTCCGGAACATGTCGTCGCTGAAAGCAAAGCTTTACTGCTTGAATTGGAAGAGTCATTAAAAACAGTGCAAATGTAATAAAAAAGTACAGCATATTCTGCTGTACTTTTTTTCATGAGACGGTATGCTCGATATACGGCGGCTCTGACAGCGTATCTTTTTCCCGTTCCGTTCTGACCCACTGAAAAAAGATGACAGCCAAATATGTTCCGTAGACCGCTTCTTGAATGATTTTCATCAGTACTGCCCCAAGCTGCTGATCTTCCAGAGGAGGAAGCGTGTTAAACATCTCCGGCCCGGATAAAGGGATCTCCTCCAGCAAATCTAAAGGAACGCAAAGCTTCATTGCTTCGGCCCAAGCCGCCGGATCTGTATACGTGGCATACATGGGCGCCCCGCTGAACATAATGAGCGCGCAGGCCGGCGTTAACAGAATCCCGTCTGCCATAATATACCCCAGCTTCATTAAACCGCTGAGACGGGGCAGACCGTCCACCTTATGCACAAGCGGCCACCACATAAAAAACGCCGTTACAAAGATGAGTCCGTTCATCAGCGTGTGATACAGCGAATCCGTTTTGACGAAATCAAATATAAACGGGATGTGATACAGTGAAAAAATACCGTTAAACAGCACTAATGCGATAAGCGGCATTGAAAAGAACGAAAACAGCGGCTTTACGACAGGACGGAAGATCAGTTTTTTCCATGCCCAGCCGGGAATTCCGGAAATCAACAGCGGCGGTACGACTAAAAACAGAACCGCCATCTGCGCCATATGGGCGCTGAACATCACATGGCCCAATAAATCAACCGGACTTCCCGCAGCCGCGTAAAAAAATAGCGCAGAAAGCACAAACAGCACCTTCTCCTTAGCGGCCACACGTCCTTTATGCCGGCTGCACCAGTAAAAGTAAACACCTGTTATCACGGCAGTTATACAAAACACATACGGGCTCCACATTGCGCGAAACCCGAACATTTCCAAATTAATCAAATCTCTCACTCCCCGCCGCCCCGATTACCACCAAATAATCGTGACAAATGCAAGCACGGTGATAAACGCGACAAATATTCCCGAATACAGAAATAATGACGGCGCTTCATGCCCCTTCTGGCTCATATGCATAAAGTAAAACAGCTGAAAGATGACCTGGATGACCGCAAGCAGGATCAGAAACGGCATCGTAAACCATCCGGCAATGCCGTCAGCAGCCACCGTCAAAAACGCGACAAGCGTAAGGCCGATCATCAAACCGAAGGATATGACCTGATATTTCATCTCCTCGGCATTTTTCTTTTTTCGATATTCGAGATCCGTACTGACAGTCCCTCTGTTTTTGTTATCGTCCATCGTTATCCCACCATCCCCATCAAATATACAACGGTAAAGATAAAGACCCACACGACATCGATAAAATGCCAATATAAGCTGGCCACATAATATTTCGGCGCATTATAAAGGCTGAGCCCTCTTTTTGCATTCCGGATCATCAGCGCGCTGATCCACAACAGCCCGAACGCCACGTGTGCTCCGTGTGTGCCGACGAGCGTGTAAAACGCTGAGCCGAGCGCAGAGCTTGTAATGGTAAAGCCGAATTCGTGAGTGTAATGCATAAATTCATAGATTTCTACCCCTAAAAATCCTGCTCCCAATAAAACGGTAACCAAAAGCCACACCTGCATTTTTTTAAAGGAGAAATTTTTCATATGATACATCGCATACACACTCGTTAAGCTGCTCGTTAAAAGAAGCATCGTCGCGATAAATACGATTGGCAGCTCAAACATCTCAGCCGTTGACGGCCCTCCGGCTTTAGATTCCCGTAAAGCAAGGAATGTTGCAAATAGCGAGGCGAACAGAACCGTTTCCCCGCCGAGAAACAGCCAAAATCCCAAAAACTTATTTTTCCCCTCCAGCGTTGCTTTTTCAGGAGAAGCCGGAAAGGTTTCAGCCGTCATTTTTTCCTGCAGCTGCATTACGCCTTCACCCCTTTATCATCATTCGGCAGATCTTCTTTGTGAATATGATAGCCGTAATCATCGACCACAGAGCGAAGCAGCATGGTAAAGAATGTGATGCCGAGCCCTATGAAGATAACCGGAAGCCCCCATGAATAATCGGAGTGGTATAAAAACCCGAACGCTGCGACAAACAGCCCGAAAGATATGATAAACGGCATGATGGAGCCGTTCGGCATATGAATGTCCTCTACAGGCTCTGCAGGCGCCATCCCTTCATTTCCGGCCTGCTTTTCAATCCACAGCGGGTCAAGTCCCCGGACAAACGGAAGCTGTTTAAAATTATATTCCGGCGGCGGCGAAGAGACCGCCCATTCAAGCGTACGACCGTCCAGCCACGGGTCGTTCCCGACGTATTTCCCCTTTATTGAGGTATAAATAATATTGACGACGAGTAAAGCAGCCGCGCCTGCCATGAAAAACGCGCCGATTGAACTGATCAGGTTGCCGGTATCAAGCCCCTGGCCGGGCAGATATGTGTAAACGCGCCGCGGCATTCCCATCAAACCGAGGAAATGCTGAATGAAGAAGGTAAGATGAAACCCGATAAAAAATAAGACGAACGAAATTTTCCCCATCGTTTCATGAAGCACCTTCCCGAACATTTTCGGCCACCAGAAATGCACGCCCGCCAGGATGCCGAACACAACGCCGCCGATAATGACATAGTGGAAATGCGCTACGACAAAATACGTATCGTGGAACTGATAATCTGCCGCTGCGGCCGCCAGCATGACACCCGTGACTCCTCCGAGTACGAAAGAAGGAATAAAGGCGACGGCATACAGCATAGGCGTCGTGAATTTGACGTTTCCTCCCCAGATGGTCAAAAGCCAGTTGAAAATTTTAATGCCGGTAGGCACCGCGATCGCCATCGTCGCAACCGCAAATATCGCATTAGCGATCGGTCCGAGTCCCGTCGTAAACATATGGTGAACCCAAACCATGAACCCGAGAAAGCCGATCAGCACGATCGCAAAGACCATAGACGAATAACCGAACAGACGTTTCCTCGCAAATACGGGAATGATTTCTGAAAAAATCCCAAAGGCTGGAAGAATTAAAATGTATACTTCCGGATGCCCGAAAATCCAAAACAGATGCTCCCAGATTATCGTATTGCCGCCCAATTCAGGATTAAAGAAATTCGTTCCGAACAAACGATCCAGCATCATCAGCGCCAAACCGACGGTGAGCGGAGGAAATGCGAATAAAATGAGTGCCGACGCCACAAATGTCGTCCACGTAAACAGCGGCAGTCTCATATACGTCAAACCCGGCGCCCTCATATTAATAATCGTGGCGAGAAAATTGATCCCCGCAATCAGCGTACCTAAGCCTGATATTTGCAGGCCGAGCACGAAAAAGTCTATGCCGTGCCCTTTCGAATTCAGCGCAAGCGACGCATACGACGTCCATCCTGCATCAGGAGCGCCTCCTAAAAACCAGCTCAGATTCAAAAAGATGCCTCCGAAGAAAAACAGCCAAAATCCGAGCGCATTCAAAAATGGGAATGAAACGTCACGCGCCCCGATCTGCAGCGGCACAACCGCGTTCATCAGCCCGAATAACAGCGGCATCGCCGCCAGGAAGATCATTGTCGTGCCGTGCATCGTCATAATTTCATTAAACTGCTGAGCACCCATAAAATCGTTCCCCGGCCTCAAGAGCTGAATCCTGATAAGCATGGCCTCAAGTCCGCCGACGACGAAGAAAAATCCCCCGGCGATCATATATAAAATCGCGATTTTCTTATGGTCAACCGTCGTCAAATAATCCCAAAGCAAAGAGCTTTTTCTTTGCTGTCCTGTAAGCGTATTCATCATTTACGACCTCCCCCCTGATATCTCCCTGTCCTCACTTGTTCTCAGCTTTCAGCCCTTTTAGATATTCATACAGCGCATCCGTTTCAGCGTCCGAGAGCTTCGGATAAGTGCCTGTCATTTTATTGCCCGGTTTAATGCTGTCCGGATTTTTCAGCCAGGCTTTTATATTCTCTTTATTCGCATCCTTAATGCCGGCCACTTTGACCCGTTCACCGAAGGTAGCGAGGTTCGGAGCCGTTCTTGCCGCTTCAGCCCGTTTATCATTGGGCTCAACCGCATGACAGCTCAGGCAGTTTTTTTCCTTAAACAGCTCTTCTCCTTGCGCAGCTAAACCGGAATCTGTTGTATGCTTATAATTTTTCATCGCTTTCGTCCATTGTTTAAATTCTTTTGACGGCAGCGGCTTCACTTTGAAATCCATCAGCGCATGTGAAGGTCCGCACAGCTCTGCGCATTTCCCGAAGAAATATTCTCCCGCTTCTTTGCTGCGTTTAGAATCGAAGGTCAGAAAGAAAGTATTATCATTATCCGTATTCGTATCGATTTTTCCCCCGGCTGACGGAATCCAGAAAGAGTGTTTCACATCTGAGGACTTCAGCTTGAAATAGACGCGTTCATCTGTGGGAACGATCAGCTCCTGACTTGTCACAAACCCGTAATCAGGATACTCGAATTCCCACCAGTATAAATTCGCCCTTACATTAATCACGAGCGCATCCTCTGCTTTACGGTTTTTCTTATCCATCGGCGACGTATCCGCCAGCGCCAATGTGTCGATGACAACCGGAATGACAAGAATAATCAGAAGCAAGATCGGAATAACGGTCCAAGTGATTTCTAAAAAACGGTTCCCCTCCACCTGTTTCGGTATCGTGTCTTCCCCTATACGCGACCGTCTGAATCTCACAATGACGTAAAAGAAAATAACTGCTACGACCGCAACGACGACAACCATGATAAGTGTGCTGAGCACCGTCAGATCATATTGTTTATCAGCCACTTCGCCGGCAGGCTTGAGTGTGGACAGAAACGGTTTTCCACAGCCGCTCAATAAAAGCGGCACTAAGGCTAATAATGATAAAAGACGCCAACGCTTTAACATTTCACCCAACCCCTTTTTTGAATCAGTACGAGATGCACAAGCAGTAAATCTGCTTCCAGCCGAAATACTTCTTTTCCTCATTTCTTAAAATATGAGATTTTTTACTTAAAATTCCATCTATGTATAAAAGCAAAGCCGCCTGATTAAACAAAAGGTCAAGGCGGCGTTTACTAGTTGTCATTGTTTGTTTTGGCGATCAAACAAGCTCATTATTCAATTAAAACAGCGTAAAGACCACCATCGCTACAAAATAAATGGTCATGTAATTAAGCGAATAGACAAACATAAGAGTTGCCCACTTCATGATGTTTTTCATACGGAATCCCATCAGTCCGAGAATAAGCCATCCGACATTCAGCAAAGTGCCGAGAATGACGATCGGAAGACCGAGACTGCCGAGGAAAAACGGAAGCGGCAGCAGGCATGCGACCCAGACGATAATCTGTCTTTTCGTCACTTCAAAGCCGTGCACTACCGGAAGCATCGGAATATTCGCTGCTCTGTAATCTTCCGTCTTCTTAATCGCAAGCGCTAAAAAGTGCGGAATCTGCCAGATGAATAAAATCATGAATAAAACCCACGCGACAACACCGATGTGCCCTTCAACCGCTGTCCAGCCGATTAACGGCGGCACGGCGCCTGATACACTTCCGACAACCGTATTAATCGTATAACGGCGTTTCGTCCACATTGTATAAAGAACAACGTACGTAAACACGCCGATAAAACCGATGACTGCTGCCATCACGGTGGTCATCAAAAGCATGATAAGTCCTAAAGCAATGAGTAAAATTCCTGACCACAGCGCTTGATTCGGCTGAATCTTTCCGGTTACCGTCGGCCTTACTTTCGTGCGTTCCATTAAATGATCGATATCACGGTCGTAATAGTTGTTAACCGCACAAGAACCGGCGATGATCAAAGAAGATCCTATTAATGTAAGAAGCACGGTGTTTAAATTGCCTAAAAAACTCAGACCGGATATATGTAACGCAAGCCACATGCCGGTAAAAGTCGTAATTAAATTCGAATTGACGATTCCTATTTTGATAAGCGAAAGGAAATCCTTCCATGCCGTCGTCTCTTCAATCTGTCCGTCTATAGCTGTATCGTTTAAAATTCTGGAATTAGCCATAACGTAAACCTCCCTTACAAACCTAAAGCAGGTTTTTTAAGACCTGCAACTCTATCATACAAGATAATGACCTGTAAAAAAACATCCTCTTAAATATTAAACGAGAAACAGGAATTTATTTGTGAACTTTTTATGAATTTTACCAAATCCGCCGGTTTCATAATAAAGCGGTTACTTTATTTCTATCAGACCCATCTGGAATAATCAACCCCATTATCTAAGAAGTCCTGATTCTATTATATTTTTGTGAACAAACAGAATTGAGAATTGCCACAAAACACATATTCGCTTACACTTGGTACGTATATCATTTTGTCCAGTTTGTTAAGAAGGTGAATGTAAAATGAATAAAGCTTTGAAAGCGCTCGGCGTGCTGACGACATTCGTTATGCTCGTCGTGCTGATCGGCGGCGCTCTTGTCACAAAGACAGGATCGGGTCTCGGATGCGGAAGGCAGTGGCCGCTTTGCCACGGCCGGTTTTTCCCGGAGCTTAACGCCGCTTCTATCATTGAATGGAGCCACAGACTCGCAAGCGGTGTCTCAATCGTTCTCGTGCTGAGTCTCGCTTTTTGGGCATGGAGAAAAGTCACGCCTGTTTTCCGTGAAACAACCTTTCTCGCCATTATGTCCATTATCTTTTTATTTTTACAGGCGCTTCTCGGCGCATTAGCGGTTGTTTTCGGATCAAATGCGCTCGTTATGGCGCTTCATTTCGGCATATCGCTGATTTCTTTCGCTTCTGTTCTGATTTTGACGCTGCTCATATTTGAAGCTGATAAATCAGACAAAAAGCTCGTCAAGCCGCTCAGAATCGGCAGGAAAATGCAGTTTCATATGATCGGCCTTTCGATTTACACGTATATCGTCGTTTATACGGGGGCTTATGTGCGCCATACGAAATCAAGCCTTGCCTGCCCTGACGTTCCGCTTTGCAGCAGGCTGAATCACGGGCTTCCGTCCCATTTTCAGGAATGGGTGCAGATGGGCCACAGAACGGCAGCGCTGCTTCTGTTCGTATGGATTCTTGTCGCTTTTGCACATGCGGTGCGCTCTTACAAAGACCAAAAACAGATTCTTGGGGGCTGGATAGCGGCTCTTGCCTTTGTTGTATTACAGGCGCTCTCCGGAATCATGGTTGTTTATTCAGAAATGGCCACCGGCTTTGCACTTGCCCATTCGCTCTTTATTGCCGGCCTGTTCGGCGTCTTATGCTATTTCTTATTATTAATCGCCCGCTTCCGCTATGAATCAAAACAGCGGAACATCTGAGGCACATGAAAAGGCCGAAGCATCAGAGCTTCGGCCTTTTTACATCTAAAAAACCTGATCGCACACGGGGGAGGATCAGGTTTTTTATGTTCATTTTTTACGCTTTTTCAATTTCGATCAGTAAATCGCCTGTCTGAATCGGTTCACCGTTTTTCACATGAATCTGCTGTATCGTCCCGGAGAACGGCGCCTGTACCGTCGTCTCCATTTTCATCGCTTCATTAATCATCAGATGATCGCCTTTATTTACCTTTGCCCCGGTTTCCGTTAACAATTTAATGACGGTTCCCGGCATAGATGCCGCAATGTGGCTTGGGTTTGTCCGATCTGCTTTTAATTTTTCCTGTACGGATGATTTAATGCTTTCATCTTTAATGACCACCTCGCGCGGCTGGCCGTTCAATTCGAAATAAACGACACGTGTCGCATCTGGCTGCGGTTCACCGATAGATACAAGCTTCACGATCAACGTTTTTCCGCGCTCGATTTCCACTTCGATTTCTTCACCGAGTGTCATGCCATAGAAGAAAGTCGGTGTGTCCAATACGGAAATATCACCGAAGCGTTCCGCCGTTTTAACATATTCAGTAAACACCTTCGGATAAAGAGCATACGCGATTGCGTCCTGATCACTCAATTCCATCTGATGCGTTTCTTTCCATTCTTCTTTAATACCTTCAAAAGATACCGGTTCAAGCAGCTCACCCGGTCTTACCGTGATCGGCGTCTGTCCTTTCAGAACAAGCTTTTGCAGTTTTTCCGGAAATCCGCCGTGCGGCTGGCCGATCTGCCCTTTAAAGAGCTCAACGACTGAATCCGGAAAATCAAGCGTTTCGCCTTTATCATAAACATCTTGTTCTGTTAAATTGTTTTGCACCATGTAAAGCGCCATATCTCCGACGACTTTGGAAGAAGGTGTTACTTTCACCACGTCGCCGAACATGCGGTTGACGACGCTGTACATGTCTTTCACCTCATTCCAGCGATCACCCAGGCCGACTCCTTTTGCCTGCTGCTGCAGATTGCTGTACTGGCCGCCCGGCATTTCATGATTATAAATCTCAGTATGCGGGGACTTCATCCCGCTTTCAAATTCACTGTAATACTGACGGACGGATTCCCAGTATTGCGACAGTCTTTCCACCTGCCGGACATCCATTTCAGGACGGCGGCTGTTTCCTTCAAGCGCATGATAAAATCCGCTTGCACTCGGCTGTGAAGTCAGACCCGCCATTGAGCTGACGGCGACATCCACGATGTCCACACCCGCTTCAACAGCTTTGGCATAGAGAAAGACGCCATTGCCGCTCGTATCATGCGTGTGAAGATGAACGGGAATATCAATCGTTTCCTTCAGCGCTGAGATAAGTTCGTATGCGGCTTGAGGTTTCAAAAGACCGGCCATGTCTTTAATACCGAGAATGTGGGCGCCAGACGCCTCAAGCTCTTTCGCCATAGAAAGATAATATTGCAAATCATATTTCGTCCGGGTCTTATCAAGAATATCTCCCGTGTAACAAATCGCAGCCTCCGCCACTTTTCCGGTTTCACGGACGGCATCGATGGCCAGCGTCATCCCTTTTACCCAGTTCAGGCTGTCAAAGATCCGGAATACGTCAATACCTGACTCCGCTGACTGCCGGACAAATTTTTGGATGACATTGTCCGGATAGTTTGTATAACCGACGGCATTTGATGAACGAAGCAGCATCTGGAACAATGTGTTCGGCACTTCCTTGCGAAGATCTTCAAGGCGTTTCCAAGGGTCTTCTTTTAAGAAACGGTACGCTACATCAAATGTCGCGCCTCCCCACATTTCAAGGCTGAACAGTTCAGGCCACAGGGCAGCCGTCGGATTCGCGATTTTTTTCAAATCATTGGATCTGATCCGGGTTGCAAGCAGGGACTGATGGGCATCCCTGAACGTTGTATCGGTCAGGAGCACGGATTTTTGCTCTTTCACCCAGTCTGCAAGCCCCTCAGCGCCTCTTTCATCAAGGATCTGTTTCGTACCGCTTGCCGGCTTTTCCCCGATACCTAACGTAACGGTCTGAGGCTTATCAAATGCAGGTTTTTCTTTTTTCCCGATTCCCGGAAAACCGTTCACCGTGACATTGCCGATATAGGAAAGCATTTTTGTTCCGCGGTCCTTCTGTTTTGGGAAAACAAACAGCTCAGGCGTTGTGTCGATAAACGATGTGTCATATTGGCCCGTCAGGAATTTTTCATGCTTTGCCACGTTTTCAAGAAACGGAATATTGGTCTTAATGCCCCTGATCCTGAATTCCTGCAGGTTGCGGACCATTTTCGCTGATGCTTGTTCAAACGTCAGCGCCCATGTCGACAGCTTGACGAGCAGTGAATCATAATAAGGCGTGATGACGGCGCCCTGGAAGCTGTTTCCCGTATCAAGGCGGACGCCGAAGCCGCCGCCTGAGCGGTAAGCCATAATTTTACCCGTGTCAGGCATAAAGTCATTCAGCGGATCTTCAGTGGTCACACGTGATTGTATCGCATACCCGTTTGTAAAAATGTCTTTCTGCTCAGGGATATTGACGGCACGGCTGTGCAGTCCGTGGCCCTGCGCGACGAGGATTTGCGTCTGAACGATATCAACCCCCGTTATCATTTCCGTAATCGTATGCTCCACTTGCACGCGCGGGTTCACTTCAATAAAGTAAAATTCACCGTCCGCTACGAGAAATTCCACGGTCCCCGCGTTGATATAGCCGACATTTTTCGCAAGCGCCACAGCCGCTTCACAGATTTCGTCCCTTAATTCAGGCTGCAAAGATACACTCGGCGCCACCTCAATGACTTTTTGATGGCGTCTCTGAACGGAACAGTCCCGCTCATACAGATGGACGACATTGCCTTCATTATCTCCGATCACCTGAACTTCAATATGCTTAGGATTTTCGATCAGTTTTTCAACATACACTTCATCGTTTCCGAATGCGGCTTTCGCTTCTGATTTGGCCCGCTCAAACGATTCTTTCAATTCGCTTTCGCTTCGGACGATTCTCATTCCGCGCCCTCCGCCTCCGAGCGATGCTTTAATAATAAACGGAAATCCGTGGACTTTTGCGAATTGTTCGACATCTTTTAATGTTTCAGCCGGTCCGTCACTCCCCGGAATAACGGGGATGCCGGCTTTTTCTGCCTGCTCCCTCGCCTTTACTTTATCTCCGAACATATCCAAATGCGCTGACGTCGGTCCGATGAATACGATGCCCTCTTCTTCACAGCGTCTCGCAAATTGGATATTTTCAGAGAGAAATCCGTAGCCCGGATGAATGGCATCTACGCCGTTTCTTTTTGCGATCTCAATAATCCCTTCAATATCAAGATACGCGTCAATCGGTTTTCTGCCTTCTCCCACTAGATAAGCTTCATCCGCTTTATAGCGATGATAGGAGCCCGAATCTTCTTTTGAATAAACGGCTACCGTTCTGATGTTCAATTCTGTGCACGCCCGGAAAATCCGGATCGCAATTTCTCCCCTGTTTGCTACTAACACTTTTTGGATGGATTGTTGTGACAAACTTTTCTCCCCCTTGGCCTAATAAATATGTAGTTTATAATAAAGGAATATCCGCCCTGTGTATACACTTGTTTTTTAGAGATACACAGATTTTTCCGTCTGCCGTCTTTTTACCCCCTTAGACGGAACGGGCTCCCTCTTTTTCTTCTTTTCTGAGTACTTGACATGCATGCTGACATTCACCAATATACCGGCGCTCGTTAATAACAAAAACATCGATGAGCCCCCGTAGCTGATAAACGGCAGCGGAACACCTGTGATCGGAATTAAACCGCTGACACCGCCGAGATTGATAAAGGTCTGAATCGCAATCATGCTGGATATCCCGATTGCCAAAAGGCTTCCGAACGGATCTTCACATTTTCTCGCAATATAAAAACCTTTCAACACCACAAAAGCCAGCAGCACAATGACAAACAGGACGCCGAAAATGCCGAGCTCCTCTGAAATAACCGCCATAATAAAGTCTGTATGCGATTCAGGCAGATAACCGTATTTTTGAATGCTTTCTCCAAGACCGAGACCGAAAAAACCGCCTGAGCCGATCGCATAATACGAATTTATAATCTGCAGGCCTGATGTGCTGGCGTATTTAAATGGATTTTCAAGGCTTTCAAACCGGCTCATACGCCCGGGTGTCAAAATATCGTCCCATTTCAGATAGATGATCGGGCTGACAAGGAGCAATACGATTCCCGCCATGAGAACCAGCCTGAGCAGGGTCCTTCCGCTGAAGCCCGAACACATAATGACGCAAAACGCGATCAGGCCGATAATCATCGCCGTTCCGAAGTCAGGCTGAATGGCGATAAGCGCACAAATGACTACGGTGACGATCACCGGCGGCGCAACCCCCGTCAAAAGCTGATCGATATAGCTTTGTTTCTTTGCGTATACCGCGGCAAGGTACAGTATCAGGGACAGCTTGACAAATTCCCCCGGCTGAATGGCCATTCCGCCGATTTTAAACCAGCTTTGCGCGTTTCCGGCAACATGTCCGAAAACAAACAGCGCGCAAAGCGCAGCCACTGACGCAAGCAGTATGAATTTCTGAATCTTTTGATGGGCGAACACTTTGTACGGAAAAACGGCCGCGATGATAAACAGCACAAACCCCGCGATGACGGCGAACAGCTGCCGTTTAAAGAAATAGTCGCTGCTCACGCCGTAACGCATAACGGCGGTAATCATGCTTGAGCTGTATACCATTACCAATCCGAAACTGCACAGCAGAATGATAGCGCATATCAATGAATAATCGTAAGATTTTAACATTCTTTTAAACATAACATCCTCTTTCCTGCTTAAAGCTTACGTTTAATACCTATTGCGTATTATATTTTACTATAATTCATAAACATTTTACGCAGTTTCTTTATAGTTTTTCGGATGAAATGCAGATTAAGAGACCGTCTTACGAAAAGAAGATGCAAAAAAACGGTTTACGGTTATAAAAAAACCCAAACCGTTGAATAGTTTGAGTTTGATCATTTATTTTCCTGTAAACGCATCATGCAAAGCAGACAGTTCTCTTTCAAGTCTGTCCAGCAGCTCTTTGCCGTCGTTTTCGTCAACTAATCCCAGGCGGACAGCAAAATCGATTTCCCTCGACAGTCCGAACATCTGAGTATCCAAGACCTCTTCATACAGAGGACATTGAGGCATCGTTAAGTTATCCATTTGTACTCGGATCAGCTTCAAAATCTTCTCAGCATCTAACTTCAACAGCTCGAATGCTTTCTGCTGATGGTCAACTATAATCTCTGAAGCCAAAAGTATCCCTCCGTTCCCCAGGCGAGTACCTAATTCTTCTATTTATCATAAAGGGTATCAGATGAAATTGCAAGAGGATTTAAGCAGATGTTATGATAAAAAATGTTTCAAAAAATACTCAGCCTGTATTTCTCAGACATGATTTCCAAAAGCTTCACACCCGCGATGCTGTTGCCTTTTTCATCAAGCGCCGGGCCGAATATACCGATTCCGAAGTTGTACGGCGAAATGCCCATGATCCCTCCCGAAACGCCGCTTTTAGCGGGAATGCCGACCTTAATCGCGAATTCCCCGCTCGCATTGTACATGCCGCATGTCACCATAAACGTCTTGCAGATTCTCGCCACATCTTTTTTAATGACCTGCTCCCCGGTTTCCGGATGCTTGCCGTCAAGGGCGAATACGCAGCCGATTTTGGCTAAATCCAGACTGCTCATCTTAATTGCGCACTGTTTTGTATACAAATCCATGACCTCTTCAACATCGCCTTTAAAAATGTCATACTGCTTCATGTAATAACACATGGCCCGATTAATCATGGATGAACTGAATTCCGATTCCGCGACATGTCTGCAATATGTAATGTCCTGATTATTCGCAAGTCTTCTGATGAATCCGAGCAGGTAATCCAGGCGGTCTTTCGGCGAATGCCCTTTAATGAAACCCGTTACGACGAGAGCGCCCGCATTAATCATCGGATTTAAAGGCTTGCCCGGATTCACTGTTTCAAGCTTAATCATGGAATTAAACGGGTCGCCGGTCGGCTCCTGACCCACGCAGCTGAACACCTTTTCCTTTCCGTAATCCATCAGTACGAGCGCCAGAGAAAGCACTTTCGAAATGCTCTGCAGCGTAAATGTCCGGTCGGCGTCTCCTGCCGTCAGACATGTATTTTCCGCATGATAAATCGTGACCGAAAGGCTGTCTTGTTCAGATTCAGCCAGAGCCGGAATATAGTCTGCCACTTTGCCTTCTTCGGTCCTTTTTTTCGCTTCTTGAACTAATGCGTCCAGCTCTTGGTAATGCCGGCATACCATGTCGATCATCCTCACTTCGCTGCCGTTGTATACATCTAATTTGCGACGCAAAGTGACAATTCATGCGAAAACTTTTATACTTTAAGTAAAGGGGGGCTTCACCATGAGCGTTATTCAAGTAAAAGGCAATGTTACATACCCGATTACAATTGATCCGAGTGTCTGGATTTTCGATGACCGTAAGTTTCCGTTTGAAAAAAATCAGCCCGTTCATCCGGACGGCTCTGCAGAAACCCAGGAGCATACGCTTGATCCGGAACGGGTGATCAGAGAAGGGCGCATTTCGCCGCCGACTTTAAAAAGCGAAAAACGTTATGAAAAAGAAAGACTGATGAACGGCAGCTTCGCCATGAAGCTCGGCGCTGTTTTAGCAAATGCCGAGCCGAAAGAAAGCGCTGTCCTGTGCGCATTTATTTCAAAATCAGAAAGAACCGAAGTGGCGCTTGAAAAGGCGATGGACGCAATCGCGCATTTCAGCGATGCGGGGAAACCCCTTCAAGACGGCGGCCCGGTCCATTTTTACGTGGACGGAGACTTAGAAAAACCGATAACGGGCGTCACAGAAATCGAAGTTTTATAACAAATCGGCTGCAAGCTGTGCAAGGCCGGATCTTTCACCTTTCACAAGCTTCACGCTGCCGGAGACGGTTTGTTCTTTAAACCGTTCTACCACATAAGCAAGTCCGTTGTTTAAACTGTCTAAGTATGGGTGATCTATTTGCTCCGGATCGCCCATCAGGACAATTTTGCTGCCCTCTCCCACCCGAGTCAAAAGCGTTTTGACCTCGTGCCTCGTCAAATTCTGAGCCTCATCAATAATAATAAACTGATCCGGAATGCTTCTTCCCCGAATGTATGTCAGCGCCTCCACCTGAATCGATCCGATTCCTGCCAAAATCGCTTCAAGTTCACCCGGCTTTTTCGCATTGAATAAAAATTCAAGATTATCAAAGATCGGCTGCATCCACGGCTTGAGCTTTTCCTCTTTTTCGCCCGGCAAATATCCGATATCCTTTCCCACCGGGACGATGGGACGCGCGACGATCAGTTTTTTATAAATACCGAGATCCTCCGTCTGCAGAAGCCCTGCCGCGAGAGCAAGCAAGGTTTTTCCCGTTCCCGCTTTTCCGATCAGGGTGACAAGCGGGATATCTTCCCTCAGCAGGAGTTCAAGCGCCATTGTCTGCTGGACGTTCTTCGGCCTGATACCCCATACGTGCTCATCATCGAAAACGAGTCTTTTTACGGTCTCGCCTTTCTTATCTGTCATGCCGACCGCAGACGAAGATCCTCCTAATTCATCTTTCATCAGCACAAATTGATTCGGATAAACCTGATGCTGCTGAAGCTCCTTGACTGAAATTTGTTTGTCTTTATAAAACGAGGCAAACCGCTCTTTATTCATAAATATATCTTTGTACCCGCTATATATTTCATCATGGTCAACGACTCTGTCGTTTAAAAAGTCCTCCGCCAAAAGCCCGATGGCATCCGCCTTTACCCTGACAAGCACATCTTTGCTGACCAGGATGACGAGGCGGCCGTTTTCTTTCGTTTCCTCCTCAAGGCTTAAATTTTTCGCCACCGCCAAAATACGGTTATCATTCGTTTTTTCGATAAAAATTTCTTGGAGCTGGTGAAATGACCGGTGGTTCAGTTCAATTCTGAGCGTTCCTCCGCTTTCAAGCGGAACTTTCTCGTGCAGCCTTCCTTTCTCCCTGAGCCCGTCTATCAGCTTAGATACGTGCCTCGCATTTCTCCCGACCTCGTCCATATACCGCTTTTTTGAATCGACCTCTTCCAGCACGACGGCGGGGATGACAACTTCGTTTTCTTCAAAGGAAAAAATGGCGTTAGGATCCTGCAAAAGTACATTCGTATCTAACACATAAATTTTACTCAAGTCTCAGCCTCCTGAAATAAGGATCAAAGCCCATCGTGTGCTTCTCTTTCCGCGAAAAACGGGGATGCCTGCTAAAATATATGATTTGGTGAATAAAGATAGAAGGTTAATTCAACAATAAAATAAATGAAAGCATTCAAGGAGGAAATCTGACGTGCGAATTCTTTTCATTATCATACAAGCCTTGTTTATCCTTACCGGCTGCACTGCTGTACAGGACGGCCGCGGCCGCAATATTCAGAACGAATCAGCCGATCAGCGCGATGCAAAACCGATCCATGTGAAAAATACGGCTCCTGAGACAGCTGAAAATCCCGGCCGGACAGACATCGCTAAGCATCTCGTCGAGGTAACCGAAAAAATCCCCGGCATTTCAGATGCCACCGCGGTTGTACTCGGAAGATACTCCGTTGTCGGTATCGATGTGGATGACAATTTAGAAAGAAGCAAAGTGGAGAGCATTAAATACACGGTTGCCCAGGCGTTAAAAAACGATCCTTACGGCGCCAATGCCGTTGTCGTGGCTGATCCTGATACGGTTTCCCGTCTGAGAGGCATGGGCAGCGACATTAAGGCCGGCCGCCCCGTTTCAGGCATTTTGGACGAACTTGCCGCCATCGTCGGCCGTGTCATGCCGGAAGTCCCTAATGATGTGACCGACAATGAAAAAGAATCACCGACTCAATCGAATGATGATCAGCTGAACGAAAGAGACCAGAATAAGCTGCAGAACGAACAGAACGATCAATCGGATCATCATATGAAAAACCGCCGGTAAAAAGCAGCGCCCGCTCCAAAGGAAGGGCGCTGCTTTCTTTCCCTTTGGCAGGAGGGGCATCCATGATATAATGCTTGTCATAGTGAAAGAGGTGAAAAATCAATGAGAGTAAAATGTTCCATTTGCGACAAAATCGAACAAATTGATGATGAAACACTGACAGCCAAACGCCTCCGCAATCGTCCGATTCATACATATATGTGCCGGGAATGCCATGACCGAATCAAAGTCAAAACGGAGGCGCGGCTGAATACCGGACACTTTTCTTTTCATCCCGGACAAAAAGCGAAAAAAGATAAACTGAAAAAATAAACCGAATAAAAAATGACCCGCCGGAAGGCAAGGTCATTTTTTTATTGCGGTTTAGCTGACTGGCTTTTTTTGGACTGGTGCAGACGGATTTTGTAAATGATCAAAATCAAGGCGGCGACAACAAGCCCTTCTCCGACCGGCAGAAACACACCGAAAAAAGTCAGCACGGTGCAGCCGAGCACGAGGAAGAGATAAACTGCCGCAGCCTTCAACACCGGCAGCCGTTTGGCAAAGCCGAGTTTAAATACAATTACCGAAAGCACGACGATCGTTCCGTATAACAGCCACATTCCCGTCAGCGGATGCTCATCCACTTGGTAAAGAGCCGCAAAGAATGACAGCCGTTCACTTACTTCATTCAAAAGGATCCCCCTCCCCTTTTCCGTTCGGGTTCTACCTTTTCAAATTCTGCAAGTGATTAAGACATTCCTGCTGTTTTTTTCTTTTTCGCCGCTTTTTCACGTTCGTTTTTATTCAGGATTTTCTTTCTTAAACGGATGGATTCCGGCGTTACTTCACAGTATTCATCTTCGTTTAAGTACTCGAGTGATTCTTCAAGCGACATAATGCGCGCTTTCTTAATCGTAGTCGTTTGATCCTTCGTAGCGGAACGGACGTTTGTCTGCTGTTTCATTTTGCTTACATTGACGACAAGGTCATTGTCACGGTTATGTTCGCCGACAATCATGCCTTCATATACTTCTGTTCCGGGCTCAACGAAGATGACGCCGCGGTCTTCAATACCTTGAATTCCGTAAGATGTCGCTTTTCCGTTTTCCATGGAAACGAGCACACCCTGACGTCGGCCTCCGACTTGGCCTTTTTGCATCGGCTGATAGCTGTCAAACGTGTGGTTCAGGATCCCGAAACCGCGTGTCAGTGACAGAAACTCAGTAGAATAGCCGATGAGTCCGCGTGAAGGTACGGTAAAGATCAGGCGGACCTGGCCGTTTCCGTTATTAATCATATCAAGCATTTCGCCTTTTCTCGCACCCATTGATTCCATAACAGAACCGGTATGCTCTTCAGGCACATCAATCTGCACGCGCTCAACAGGCTCGCAGCTTACGCCGTCGATTTCCTTAATGATAACTTCAGGTTTAGACACTTGAAGCTCATAGCCTTCACGGCGCATGTTTTCAATTAAAATGGACAGGTGAAGCTCACCGCGTCCTGAAACAACCCATGCGTCAGGTGATGCAGTCGGTTCGACACGAAGACTGACGTCTGTTTGAAGCTGCGCGTTCAGACGCTCTTCAATTTTGCGGGCTGTGACATATTTGCCTTCACGGCCTGCAAACGGGCTGTTGTTTACGACAAATGTCATTTGGAGCGTAGGCTCATCAATGCGCAGAACCGGCAGCGGCTCATGGTGGTCAGCCGGACAAACCGTTTCACCGACGTTGATGTCTTCCATGCCCGAAACGGCAACGAGGTCTCCCGCTCTCGCTTCTTCAATTTCCACGCGTTTCAATCCTTGGAAACCGAAGATTTTCGTTACGCGGAATGATTTTACCGTTCCGTCAAGTTTCATCAATGAAACCTGCTGACCCACTTTCATCGTGCCGCGGAAAACGCGTCCGATACCGATACGGCCGACATAATCATTGTAATCAAGCAGCGCCACTTGGAATTGAAGAGGCTCTTCGGCGTTATCTACCGGGGCAGGGACATGTTCAAGAATCGTTTCATACAGTGATTCCATATTTTCGTCCTGCTTTTTCGGATCCAGACTTGCCGTTCCGTTAATCGCAGAAGCGTAGACGACAGGGAACTCAAGCTGTTGTTCGTTTGCGTCAAGCTCGATGAACAAATCAAGCACTTCATCAATGACTTCTTCCGGGCGGGCGAAATCACGGTCGATTTTGTTTACGACGACAACCGGATTTAAGTTCTGCTCAAGGGCTTTTTTCAGTACGAAACGGGTTTGCGGCATGCAGCCTTCATATGCGTCAACGACTAACAGAACGCCGTCAACCATTTTCATAATCCGTTCTACCTCTCCGCCGAAGTCGGCGTGTCCCGGAGTGTCCAAAATATTAATGCGTGTATCTTTATAGTTAATCGCAGTATTTTTCGCAAGAATTGTAATACCGCGTTCACGTTCAAGATCGTTTGAATCCATTGCGCGTTCGGCAATATTTTCGTTGGCACGGAATGTTCCGGCTTGGTGAAGCAATTGGTCTACCAAAGTCGTTTTCCCATGGTCAACGTGGGCAATAATCGCGATGTTGCGAAGATCGTTTCGAAGTTTCACATTTTCATCTCCTAAAAAAATTAGATAACTTTCATATTATACCACACATCCTCTTTAAAAGCGTTACGTTTTTCTGTAAACTGAAAGTATGACGTTAAAGGGGATGGAAATATGAAAAAATTGAATTGGCTATTATTATTATTTGCATTCGCAGCAGTCTTCAGCATGATGCTGATCGGCGTATCAATCGCTGAGAAAAGCGCATGGGGCATCATCGGAAGCATTGTTCTTGTTATCGCCATGATGGGAAGCGGTTTCACTGTAAAGAAAAAAATGCGCGAACAGGGACTGCTTGATTAAAAGCATGACCCTTTGCAAAATTCCGTAAACATGGAAAGACAATATCTTATGAAGCCTGAATCAAAGATTCAGGCTTTTTTACATCCTCAAAACAGGCTCCAGATGTAAGGCTTATCTCCCCCGCCGCCTAGTCAGGAAGCCGGAAATGACAGCTCCCACTCTAGTTACATCAGCAGATTCCCTCAGAATATGCAGTCAGAAATAGTCCGGCATCGTTATGCAGAAAATACCATACCTCCTATTTCAATTCCATCATTGTCTTTTTATACTTGTGGCTGTAAGCAAATACACATGACAAGGAGAGAATGAAATGAAAACATCTTTTTTGAAGAAAACCGCTGTAACTGCTGCTGCAACCGCCTCAGCCGCCTTGCTTGCATTCAGTCCGCTTGATTCTGCCGGCGCAAAAACGATTCAGGCAAATGAACCGCATGTCCTGCAGGCTTCCGCAGAGAAAACACCGGAAGACGCGGCAAAACTCATTGACATCATCAGCCAATCGATTTACGAAAAAGACGGTGTCTATTATTTTGATGGCGAAAAAGCGGTTGAATTGGGATTAGATCAAGAACAAGCCCAGATCATTCAAAAGCTGTGGGACAGTTCAACCGAATTTTTAACCGTTCTTTCTCAATGTATTGAGAAAACGGACGGCGAATATACATTTAATAAAGAAAAAGCGGTGGAGCTCGGCTTTACGGAAAAAGAGGCCCTTATCGTTGATCAGCTGTTCACCGCTTTTTCCCAAAGTCTTCATATCCTTCAATCTGCGCTGATTGAAGAAGACGGTGTGTATACGTTTGATCAGGACCTTGCTGAAAAAGCAGGAGCAGGAAAAAAAGAAGCAAAGCTATGTGCCGGATTCTTTAATTCACTGCCCCAGGAATTGCTTGAAGGCATTTATACAGCCTTTCATCCGGCTGAGTAAACGGATTAAAACGCCCGGTCATTCAGCCGGGCGTTTTTTTAAATCAGCAGTTTAAGGACCAGCATGATAAAGAAAACAGCGCCGAACAAACAGGCTGCTTTTATCAGCAGCTTTCCGTAATACCGTTCCTTAAACCGCCTTTCTTCTTCTGCATAACAGGATGGCGCCTTCATCTCAGAGCTGCCGAGGTCAAGCGGCTCCTTCATCATATGATATAAACTCCCGCACTTACCGCATGATTCAAGATGGCGGGAAATAAACCGCTCCGTTTCTGTTTCACAATCGCCTTCAATATATAAAGGGAGTAAATCTCTCACTAAACAGCAAGTCATATCTGTCCGTCCTTCCTTTTTTCCCCCAAGTGCTGTTTCAGCTGCATTCTCGCCCTGTACAGGGTGCTCTTCACCTTCGAAAGACTCCAGTCCAAAACATCAGCAATCTCTTCGTAAGACAGCTCTTGAAATACCTGTCGAAATGCTGAATAAAATGACTGAAAATCTCTGACATCTGAAACAATCCTTTTCGTTTATTAAGGCCTCACCCATTTAGACAAACGGCTATAAAAAAAGTTTTACAGATCGGAACATTTTTCCCCTATCATTTTTCCCGACTTCATTTGTCATTTTTTTCAGAATAAATCGCATCATTCGACTCATGTCTGATTCAACACGTGCCTCTCGGCTTATCCCCCGATGCTGGCCGCCGGAAGCCTTTCCGGGACGATTCTATCAATTCATCAGCGGAGTCTAGTTTTATATTGCAGAATGAGAGAATGCTGGTTTATTATAACAATATAAGTTTTCATTATTTTCAAAAAGGGGGATTTATTGTGGGTTTAGGTAAGAAATTGTCTGTTGCTGTCGCCGCTTCCTTTATGAGTTTAACTATCAGTCTTCCGGGTGTTCAGGCCGCTGAGAATCCTCAGCTTAAAGAAAACCTGACGAACTTTGTGCCGAAGCATTCTTTGGTGCAGTCTGAGTTGCCTTCAGTCAGTGACAAAGCAATCAAGCAATACTTGAAACAAAACGGCAAAGTCTTCAAAGGCAACCCTTCTGAGAGACTGAAGCTGATTGACCACACGACCGATGATCTCGGCTACAAGCACTTCCGTTATGTGCCTGTCGTTAACGGTGTGCCTGTGAAAGACTCGCAAGTCATTATTCACGTCGATAAATCCAACAATGTCTATGCGATTAACGGTGAATTAAACAACGATGCTTCTGCCAAAACGGCAAACAGCAAAAAATTATCTGCAAATCAGGCGCTGGATCATGCTTTTAAAGCAATCGGCAAATCACCTGAAGCCGTCTCTAACGGCAACGTTGCAAACAAAAACAAAGCCGAGCTGAAAGCAGCGGCCACAAAAGACGGTAAATACCGCCTCGCCTATGATGTAACCATCCGCTACATCGAACCGGAACCAGCTAACTGGGAAGTAACCGTTGATGCGGAGACAGGGAAAGTCCTGAAAAAGCAAAACAAAGTGGAGCATGCCGCTGCAACCGGAACAGGTACGACTCTTAAAGGAAAAACGGTCTCATTAAATATTTCTTCTGAAAGCGGCAAATATGTAATGCGTGATCTTTCTAAACCTACTGGAACGCAAATTATTACGTACGATCTGCAAAATCGACAGTATAACCTGCCGGGCACGCTCGTATCAAGCACTACCAACCAGTTCACAACTTCTTCTCAGCGCGCTGCCGTTGATGCGCATTACAATCTCGGCAAAGTGTACGATTATTTCTATCAGACGTTTAAACGCAACAGTTACGACAATAAAGGCGGCAAAATCGTATCTTCCGTTCATTACGGCAGCAAATACAATAACGCGGCCTGGATCGGCGACCAAATGATTTACGGTGACGGTGACGGCTCATTCTTCTCGCCTCTTTCCGGTTCAATGGACGTAACGGCCCATGAAATGACACACGGTGTTACACAGGAAACAGCCAACCTGAACTATGAAAATCAGCCGGGCGCTTTAAATGAATCCTTCTCTGATGTATTCGGATACTTCAACGATACTGAGGACTGGGATATCGGTGAAGATATTACGGTCAGCCAGCCGGCTCTCCGCAGTTTATCCACTCCGACAAAATACGGACAGCCCGATCATTACAAAAATTATCAAAACCTTCCGAACACTGATGCCGGCGACTACGGCGGCGTGCATACAAACAGCGGAATTCCGAACAAAGCCGCTTACAACACGATTACAAAAATCGGCGTGAAAAAAGCGGAGCAGATTTACTATCGCGCACTGACGGTATATCTCACTCCGTCATCAAACTTTAAAGATGCAAAAGCAGCTTTGATTCAATCAGCGCGGGACCTTTACGGCTCTCAAGACGCTGCAAGCGTAGAAGCGGCCTGGAATGCGGTCGGCTTGTAAACAAAAAAAGAGACCGGAGAAATCCGGTCTCTTTTTTATATCTGAAACATTTCACAATGGCTTCACCATGATCATATATGTCTTTTCCCGATCGTCTTTTTCAAGCTTAAGCTGTTCAAAGCCGCATTGGCTTAAAAACAAAACCCATTCCTGCCTGTCCAGGGGAACGGCTGAAAACATCGCTTTATGCTCCCCTCTCAGCCGGCCCGCAATCTCTTCAATGACCGCGCGTCCGATTCCTTTCTCTTTTGCCTCCGGAGCGACGGCCACGGTTCCGAGCCACGGTTTTCCGTTTGAAGGCGCCCATTCCAAATGAAAACTGACGGCGGCAGGAGCGCCGTCAATCTCCCATACGAGCCACGTTCCATTGTACATGGAGTATGCAAGCATAAACTCCGCCGCATTTTTTGTTCCGAACTCTTCGTTTTTCCACACCGGGTGTGCAGCCGCCAGCTGCTCCAGAAACCCGAGATCTTCTTCTTCAAAATCTCTACCTGTCAGCATGTAAATAGTCGTCAAAGATAATTTTATGTATTGCCGGATTGCCCGCAAGCACGCTGTGGTTGTCTAAAAACGTAAACGGTTCGCCATCTGTGGTCGTGTAAATGCCCCCGACTTCGTTCAGCAGCACGCAGCCGGCAGCGTAATCCCACGGCGCGAGCCTCATCGTAATGTATGCGTCAATGCGGCCGGCCGCAACACTGGCGAGCTCAAGTGCCGCCGAGCCGTAGGACCGCGTTCCTCTGACCCGTTTTACGAGCGGCGCCAAAATACTCGGGTCAATCCTTCTGTTTTCCGTCACCCATGTGGCATTGATTGCAATAATGGCTTCTTCAATGGAAGCTTCTTTTAAAGGAGCAAGCGGCGTGTCGTTCAGATAAGCCCCTTTTCCGCTGAATGCGTGATACAGTTCGTCCTGCATCACATCATAAATTAAGCCGATTTTGCCTTTTCCGTCTTCAAAGATGCCGATGGAGATCGCGAAATGCCGCTTTTGATGGACAAAATTCATCGTCCCGTCAATCGGATCAATGATCCAGACGATTCCGTCAAGGGAGCGGAGCTTATCTCCCTGCCCTTCTTCTCCGAGAATCCGGTGTCCGGGAAAAGTTCCCTGTATACGGTCAATGAAAAAGCGTTCCGTCTCTTTATCAATATTTGTGACTAAATCATTCGGATTTGATTTTGTTTCAATCGTCAAGCTTTCCTGCATGGATTGTCTGATTCTCGTTCCGGCTTCTTTTACCCATTGTTTTGCGATATCATCAATTTCCGTCCAATTTGTCATACCGTGTACCTCTTTTCTATGTATAGCTTATTCTATAGCATACTGATAAAGGCGATGAAAAAGCAAGGAAAATGAAAAAAATGCCTTCTCACGTAAAAACGAACCATTTCCTGCGGTTCGTTTTTACTATTCTTTATCCGTTAAGCCGAATCCATTCTTTTCTGAGACGTTCCAGTTTTCTTTTGCTGAGATCGATTTGATCTTCATTCTCTTTTTGCATGGCCTCATACAGGGTTGCCAATTCATAATCAACCTCTAGTCTCCAGACAGCTACACGGTTATTTTTTTCCTCCCTGAATCCTTCCTTCACCACTTGCCTCATTGTCTTTCGCCCCTTCCAGAGATCATTTGTTAAAAAAGCATCCCATTTTTCCAATTTATTAATGATACTTCTTATATCGTATGGAAACTTATATTCGGCTGTAACAACATTCTTAAAATTGTGTGTTTACCTATTCGTTTTTTACCACCAATCCTCTCGGTTCAAACGTTCTCAATGTTTTTGCGGCCGGCGGCGGCTGTGGTAAAATATGAATACTTACGATAAGGAGGAAAAAGATGACTCAGATGCGTTTTACAAAAGAAGACTTCGATACATTTACAATAGAAGGTTTAGATCCGCGCATGGAGGTGTTAAAAGAACAAGTCCGCCCGAAGCTGACCTTGTTAGGAGAGCATTTCGCACCGACATTGTCAGCATTGACAGGAGATGAAATGTTCCCGCATGTCGCCAAGCACGCGAGAAGATCTGTCAACCCGCCGGCTGACAGCTGGGTTGCCTTTGCCAACAGCAAACGCGGGTATAAGAAACTCCCTCACTTTCAGATCGGTTTATGGGACACTCATATGTTTGTATGGTTTGCCATCATTTATGAATCTCCGATAAAAGAGGAATACGGCAGATTGCTGGAAGCGAAGCAGGAGGACATCACAAAACAGATTCCCGGTCATTTTGTATGGTCGCCGGATCATACGAAGCCAGGTGCGTACAAGCAGTCCGACATGGATCAGGAGCAGCTGAAAACATTATTTGAACGCCTGCAGACAGTGAAAAAAGCAGAGCTTTTGTGCGGCATTCAGCTGCAAAAAGAAGACGTGATCAACATGAACAACAATGAATTCCTGCAAACCATTGAAGATACTTTTAGGAAGCTTTCCTTTTTATACACACTGACTCAGAAAGTCTCATAACATAAAAAGCGGGCCGATTGCCGGCTCGCTTTGTCTACATTTTGATAATCGCTTGATCTGATTGTTTCGCCTGTTTCACAGTCCGATACGGGGAATAGGTGCTGTCAGCTTCAAATTGGCTGCAGATTTTCTTTTCTTCCGCTTTCCCGGGAACGATTTCTTTAAAGCGGCGGTACGCATTCAGAAGCCTGTCTCGGTCAGCTCCTTTTTCATAGGCGTTTTCCACCTGCTGAAAAAAAGCAATAACATCCACGGCCTCCTCTGTCGTCCAGTCCTCATTCATCGGATATTGATATTCCAAATGTCTTCACTCCTTTATCATCATGCTCAAAATAAGCATCTTCCATAGATCATAAATTGTTCTTTACTTTCTTTCAAGTTCATAATATAATTCATTTGTTTTACGTTTAAAAAACGGGTAATAAAACTGAATGTAATACAAACTAATCCGTAGGTATTATGATAAAGGTGGGAAAACAATTGCCGCAACATGAAACACCCCTGTACAGCGGACTGAAAAAGCACGCGGACAGACAGCCTGTCCAATTCCACATTCCGGGCCATAAAAAAGGCGCGGGAATGGATCCGGAATTCAGACAATTTATCGGAGAAAACGCGTTAAGCATAGATTTAATTAATATCGAACCTCTGGATGATTTACATGCGCCAAAGGGCATCATTAAAGAAGCCCAGGATCTGGCCGCGGAAGCATTCGGCGCAGACCATACCTTCTTTTCCGTACAAGGGACGAGCGGCGCCATTATGACGATGGTCATGGCCGTATGCGGACCCGGAGATAAAATCATCATCCCGAGAAACGTTCATAAATCCATTATGTCGGCCATTGTATTTTCCGGAGCGGTGCCGATTTTTATTCACCCGGAAATTGACGATGAGCTCGGAATTTCTCACGGCATTACGCTTGAGTCCGCCGAGCGGGCTTTGACGGAGCACCCTGACGCAAAAGGCCTGCTTGTCATAAATCCGACGTACTTCGGTGTGGCAGCTGACTTAAGCAGCATTGTAAAGCTCGCGCATTCTTTCGATGTGCCTGTGCTTGTCGATGAAGCGCACGGCGTGCATATTCATTTTCATGATAAGCTTCCTCTGTCCGCCATGCAGGCGGGCGCTGATATGGCAGCCACAAGCGTGCACAAATTGGGTGGCTCCCTGACGCAGAGCTCCATTTTAAATGTGAGAGAAGGTCTTGTTTCCAAAGAAAGAGTACAGTCGATTTTAAGCATGCTGACGACAACGTCAACATCCTATCTGCTTCTCGCTTCACTGGATGTCGCAAGAAAACGCCTCGCTACAGAAGGCCGCGATCTTCTAGAAGATACGATTCTGCTGGCGGATCAGACACGGGAACGCCTCAATCAAATTGAAGGCATCCGCTGTGTCGGTGAAGAAATCACAGGGTCTAAAGCTGCCTTCAGTTATGATCCGACTAAATTAATCATTTCGGTCAAAAACCTCGGCCTGACGGGTCATGACGTTGAAAAATGGCTCCGCGAATCATATAATATCGAAGTCGAGCTGTCCGATTTGTATAATATTTTATGTATTTTCACCCCCGGCGACAGAGCGGGAGATGCCGACCGTCTTGTAAGCGCGCTTACAGACATTTCAAAGCAGGCTTCCGCCAATGACTATGCTCATCAGCAAACCGAGGTTCTGCTTCCTGAAATTCCTCTGTTAGCGATGACGCCAAGAGACGCGTTTTACGCAAATACGGAAGTCATTCCGTTAAAAGAATCCGCGGGACGGATCATCGCAGAGTTTGTCATGGTGTACCCGCCGGGAATTCCGATCTTTATTCCGGGCGAGATCATTACTGAAGAAAATATCAGCTACATTTTTAAAAACTTGGACGCCGGCCTTCCTGTGCAGGGTCCCGAAGATGCAACGCTTAAAATGATCAGAGTCATCAAAGAGCAAAAAGCCATCCAATAAACATAAAGAAGCCCGAAACGAAATCGTTTCGGGCCTTTTTACGCTTTTTACTCTTCTTCAAGATGACACTGGCATTGTCCGCAGCATGTTCCGTATAACGTCGTGACCTTCTCATCCTCAAAGTAATGAATCGCTTCGTTACAGTCTTGGCAAACAATTGTACCCATCTGTCATTCCCCATTTCTCAGAATTTGAAAACGCTTAATTTTTACTTGTTGTTATTATATTATTATGTCACATTTAATATGTCAACCGATAAATTGTATAACACATTTATTTTTTACGGTCTTTTTATAGCTCGAGGGTCAATCACAGTATATCCTTTATGACGCAATCCTTTTACAATGTCCGGCATGGCTTCCGCCGTCCATTTCCGGTCATGCATCAATATGTTGGCCCCGTCCCGCAGATAAGGACTGTTCAGTGTGATATCGGTAAGCGCTTTTTTGGATTGATATTTCTGATCCCAATCATACCCGAAGGTCCAGTTCATTTTCACCATACCTTCTTTTTTTATAAGTCTGTCACTGTAGTCCGTATTGCTTCCGAAAGGCGCCCTGAAAAATGCGGGTTTCTCTCCTATTACCTTTTCAACCGCTTTATTGACGCCAATGATTTCTTCCCGTTGTTTTTGTTCGGAAAGATCTTTTAAGTTTTGATGAGTCATTGTATGATTACCGATCATAAAACCTAACTCATGAATATGCTTAAGCGCTTTCTTATTTTCATCTTTTTTCAAAAAATGTCCGTTTACAAAAAAGATCGCTGACGCATTGAGATCATGCAGTTTGTCCGCAATCTCAGCGGCATGCTGATCAGGCGCGTCATCGATCGTTACCAATGCGATCGGTTTTTTTTCTTTCTGTTCATCCATTTTTTCCACAGAAAAGGTTTTCGGATTGATATAGTAACGGGGCTCCGCCTTCTGTTTTTTCTCTTTTGTATGATGGTTTTCCCGTTTGGCATGATTGGCCGCGGCTTGAGAATGGGGTTTGTTTGTTTGCATCTTTTCATTTGATTGGCAGCCGGCGAGTAAGCACATACATATGACGGCTGCAGCGGCTTTATACATGACAATCCCTCCTGATATGGTTTTGCCCCCAGTATAACGAAAAAACAGCGCTCTCACGAAAAACAATGTGCCTTTTTTACACATCGGCTGTACAAGTTGTCACACGTATTATTTCTTCATTAAAAACGGTTTCAATTATATAACAATTCAGTAACAAGCCTTAGGTTTTTCACCTCTCGTGATACACTTAATATAGTCCTTATAAATGGATGAACCAATATATTATATAAAACAGAGGAGTAAGATAGATGCGCTACCGTACGGTGATTCCCTTTTTTTTGATGCTGTTCGTTCTGTCAAGCTGTTCGGTTTCTACTGTCATTCCATTCAAAAATAACCGGATCGACAGCATTCATCACACTCAAATCTTGTTTTTTTCCGATGAAAATCATATAGATAAAGAAGTTCCTTATTACGATGCGATTCTTGATTTAGAAAAGAAATATCCCCATCATGTCGATCAAATGAAGGTTTATGACAACAGAAAGGGATGGGAAGAGGAAATCAATACGTTCCCTGCGCTGATGGTGATCAATCATCGGCATGTGGTCATGAAGATTGAGGGATCCGTAAAGAAAAAAGAGGATATCATCAAACCTATGCAGCATGTGCTTGCACAATAAAAACAGCCCCCGCTTTTACAAACGGGGGCTGTTTCTTTGTTACATCATTATTTTACGATGTGGATCGGGCTTCCGATTGCTACTTCGGCAGCTTCCATAGTGATTTCGCCCAATGTCGGGTGAGCGTGAATTGTCATCGCGATATCTTCAGCAGTCATTCCGCCTTCGATCGCCAGGCTCAATTCAGAAATCATGTCAGAAGCGCTTGCGCCGGCAATTTGCGCACCGATTACAAGACCGTCTTCTTTACGGGTGATCAGCTTCATGAAGCCGTCAGTTTCGTTAAGAGACAGCGCACGTCCGTTTGCTGCAAACGGGAACTTAGCTGCAACGACTTCAATGCCTTCTTCTTTCGCCTGTGCTTCAGTGTAACCGACAGAAGCCAGTTCAGGCTCAGAGAATACAACCGCCGGAATACCGAGGTAATCGATTTCAGCCGGCTCTCCTGAAATAGCTTCCGCAGCGATTTTACCTTCGTAAGACGCTTTGTGAGCCAATGGAGGTCCGTCAATGATGTCACCGATTGCGTAAATGTTCGGTACGTTTGTGCGGCACTGCTTGTCTGTTTTAATGACACCGCGGTCAGTCATTTCGATACCGACTTGCTCAAGGCCGAGCTCATCAGTGTTCGGACGGCGTCCGACAGTGATTAATACGTAATCAGCATCAACCGTTTTTTCTTCGCCTTTTACTTCGAATGTAACTGTTACGCCGTCAGGTCTTTCCTCAACGCCTTTAGCCATGGCGCTTGTATGGATTTCAACGTTGCCTTTTTTCTTCAGTCTGCGGGTAACGAGGGAACTCATTTGTTTTTCGAAGCCAGGAAGAATTTCATCTCCGCCTTCTAAAATAACCAATTCAGTTCCGAAGTTCGCATACGCTGTTCCAAGCTCAGTACCGATATATCCGCCGCCGATAACAACGAGCTTTTTCGGAATTTCTTTAAGCGCCAGTGCGCCTGTAGAGTTCAGAACGCGTTCGCTATATTTGAAGTTTGGCAATTCGATAGGGCGAGAACCGGTAGCAATGATCGCGTTTTTAAATGTGTATGTTTGCGCAGAGTTCTCATCCATTACGCGGACAGAGTTGCTGTCTACGAAATAAGCTTCCCCGTTTACAACGTCCACTTTATTTCCTTTTAAAAGACCTGCAACACCGCCGGTAAGCTTATTTACAACAGAAGCTTTCCATTCTTGGACTTTTGTAAAGTCAACCGTTACGTTCTCAGCAGTGATTCCCATGTCATCTGAATGTTTTGCATTCTCGTAACGATGGCCTGCATTGATGAGCGCTTTTGAAGGAATACAGCCGACGTTCAGACAAACGCCTCCAAGAGTTGCTTTTTCAACGACTGTTACTTTTTGTCCAAGCTGAGCAGCGCGGATGGCAGCTACATAGCCGCCTGGTCCCGCACCAATCACAAGAGTATCTGTTTCAATAGGGAAATCTCCTACTACCATAACATTACGCCTCCATTAAAATAAGTTGTGGATCGTTCAGTAAACGCTTGATGTGGTTTAACGCATTTTGTGCAGTTGCTCCGTCAATCATACGGTGGTCAAAGCTGAGAGAAAGAGCTAAGACAGGAGCAGCTACAATTTCACCGTCACGGACGATCGCTTTTTCAGCAATACGGCCGATACCGAGAATCGCAACCTCTGGGTGGTTGATAACCGGTGTGAACCATTGGCCTCCGGCAGAACCGATATTTGTGATCGTGCAAGAAGCGCCTTTCATTTCCGCAGGTGCAAGCTTGCCTTCACGCGCTTTTGTAGCAAGGCTGTTGATTTCATCAGAGATTTCGAAAACGGCTTTACGGTCGGCATTTTTCACTACCGGCACAAGCAGGCCTTTTTCGGTATCCGCTGCAATTCCGATGTTGAAGTAATGTTTTTGGATCACTTCATCTGTTTTATCATCAATCGATGTGTTTAAAACAGGGAATTTTTTCAAAGCGGATGTTAATGCTTTGACGACGTAAGGCAGATAAGTCAGCTTGATGCCTTGATCAGCAGCAACTTGTTTGAACTGTTTGCGGTGAGCAACAAGATTTGTTACGTCAACTTCATCCATAAGAGTTACGTGCGGTGCAGTATGCTTAGAGTTCACCATTGCTTTCGCGATCGCTTTACGGATACCGCTCATTTTTTCGCGTGTTTCAGGGAATTCGCCTTCAGGAGCCTGAGCCGCTGCAGGTTTAGCTGTTTCCTGAGGTGCAGCTGTTTCTTGCGGTGCCGCTTCTTGAGCCGCTCCTCCATTTGCAAAGCTGTCGATATCTTCTTTTACAACACGTCCGTTATTGCCTGAACCTGTTACTTTACGGATATCCACGCCTTTTTCACGGGCATATTTGCGTACGGAAGGCATCGCGATCACGCGTTTGTTCGGATCAGCTTCCGCTTGGTCCTGCTGTCCTGCGCCGGTTTCTTTTGCAGGCTCTTTAGGAGTCTCTTCTTTAGAGATGTCCTGCCCTGCTTCAGCAGACGACTGAACTTGAGCCTCAGTTTTCGCCTCTCCTGAATCATGGCTTCCTTTGAATTGAAGATCTTCGTAACCAGGTGCGTCAAACGTAATAATCGTTTGTCCAACAGTTGCAACTGTTCCCTCTTCAACTTTTAATTCTAATACTTTTCCTTTAACAGGTGAAGGAATTTCTACCACTGCTTTATCATTTTGCACTTCAGCCAGAACATCGTCTTCTTCTACCTCGTCGTTCGGCTTCACAAACCATTTTACGATTTCGCCTTCGTGGATACCTTCCCCGATATCCGGAAGTTTAAATTCAAATGCCACAGTTTTCGACCTCCTAGTTGATTAAGCAAATTTTAGTTATGCATACGCAAGCATTGAACCTAGTAAACAGACTCCTTCATCATAAGAGAAAAGGACTCTCTTTACCGTCTTTTATGATGCCTGATTAAAATTCAAGAACTTTTTTCGCAGTTTCAAGAACGTCTTTATGGTTTGGAAGCCATACGCTCTCAGCAAGCGAGAAAGGAAATACTGTATCAGGCGCCGCAACACGCAGAACCGGAGCTTCCAGGCTCAGAATCGCGCGGTCATTGATTTCAGCTACAACGTTGGCAGCGATGCCGGCTTGTTTTTGAGCTTCTTGCACGACAATTGCGCGGCCTGTTTTTTCAACAGAAGCAATAATCGTATCAATATCAAGCGGACTTACAGTGCGAAGGTCGATAACTTCAGCAGAAACGCCTTCTTTTTCAAGCTCTTCAGCAGCCTTAAGCGACTCATGAACCATCGCGCCGTATGTGATGATAGAAAGGTCAGTACCTTCGCGTTTCACATCAGCTTTGCCAAGCTCAATTGTGTATTCCTCCTCAGGAACTTCCTGACGGAAAGAACGGTAAAGTTTCATATGCTCTAAGAAAACAACCGGATCATTGTCTCTGATAGAGGCAATCAACAGTCCTTTTGCATCGTAAGGAGTGGATGGGATAACAACTTTAATACCCGGCTGCTGAGCGATAAGGCCTTCCAAACTGTCAGCGTGAAGTTCAGGTGTATGAACCCCTCCGCCGAATGGAGAACGGATTGTCACCGGAGAAGTCCAGCGTCCGCCGGAACGGTAGCGGAGACGAGCCATTTGTCCTGAGATTGAATCCATTACTTCATATACGAATCCGAAGAATTGGATTTCCATAACAGGACGGTAATCTTGCAGGCCTAAACCGAGAGCGAGACCGCCGATACCGGATTCAGCAAGCGGCGTGTCAAATACGCGGTCCTCACCGAATTCTTTTTGAAGGCCTTCAGTTGCACGGAATACGCCTCCGGCAACGCCTACATCTTCCCCGAAAAGCAGAACGTTTTCATTGTTTTTCAGTTCTGTGCGTAACGCATCAGTGATCGCTTGAATCATTGTCATTTGCGCCATGGCTTACTTCGACTCCTTCGCTTTGTAAATTTCAAGTTGTTCTTTCAAGTTGAACGTCGGCTCTTCAAACATATTCTCAATCAGCTCTGTTACTTTCGGTTTTGATTCGCCGTCAGCCTTTTTGATAGCTTGTTTGATTTCTTCTTTGGCCTGTTCAATCACTTTGTTCTCTTCTTCTTCAGACCATAGTCCTTTGTTTTCCAAGAACTTGCGGAAACGTACGAGCGGGTCTTTTTGCTCCCATTCATTTTCTATTTCTTTCGTACGATATTTAGTCGGATCGTCACCGGACATTGTATGAGGTCCGTAACGGAATGTAAGAGTTTCAATCAGAGTCGGACCTTCACCGTTAATTGCGCGCTGGCGTGCTTCTGCGGTTGCAGCGTAAACGGCAAGTGCATCCATTCCGTCTACTTGAACACCTGTAATACCGACGGCAACTGCTTTTTGGGCAATTGTCTGTGCGGATGATTGCTTTTCTACAGGAGTTGAAATCGCATAGCGGTTATTCTGAACAACGAAGATCGCTGGCGCTTTAAATGCTCCGGCAAAGTTCATTCCTTCATAGAAGTCACCTTGAGAAGCTCCGCCGTCACCAGTGTAAGTAATAGCTACCGCTTTTTTACCGCGCTTTTTAAGACCTAAAGCTACACCTGCGGTTTGGATAATTTGAGCACCAATAATAATTTGAGGTGATAAAGCATTTACTCCCTCAGGCATCTGATTACCTTTAAAATGGCCTCTTGAGAACAGGAATGCCTGGTGTAAAGGAAGACCGTGCCAAATCAGCTGAGGAACGTCACGATAACCCGGAAGGATAAAGTCGTCCTGTTCAAGCGCGAAGTGTGATGCAATTTGAGAAGCTTCCTGGCCCGCTGTCGGTGCATAGAAACCTAAACGTCCTTGACGGGAAAGAGAAATTGAACGCTGGTCTAAAATGCGGATATACACCATTCTTCTCATTAATTCCTTTAACTGATCATCTGAAAGATCAGGCATTGCGTCTTTATTTACGACTTCTCCTTCAGCATTTAAAATTTGGAACGTTTCAAACTGCTTATTAATAGCATCAAATTGTTTTTTGCTATCAACAATTGAAGTTTTTGTCTTTGCAGCCATTTTTTAAACCACCTCTTCTTTTGATTTAACAGGGTTAGGATACCGTTTAGCCATCCGTATTAAAAACAGTCTTATCATGCTCTGCAATTCTAAAATTAATCATTCAGAAATTCACATAGCGCTTAAGCAAAGATAATGACGTTTAAACTGTACTAATAAAAAAAGATTTTTTATTAGTACAATATGATCAACAACCATAGTTTACAGTAATTAAACAAAGCCGTCAATTATTTATAACCTCATTTTGAAACCGCTTATAAAACATAAGATCATATTGCGCCAAACTGTACTATAAAAGACTTTAAACTGTATTATAAAAATGCTCTACTGTACTATAATTAAAAAAAATTACAAAGAGTAAATTAAGTTATTTAACTTCGGGGCAGGCTTTGAAAAGATGCCGCGGGATAAAAACGGGCAGTTAGCAATCGTCCCGCCTGCCGAACAGACGGGACGACGCTTTTGACAATTATTCAATACCCGCCCACACGATATTCAGCGGCGTCAGCACGGCATGAGGGTGAAACTCGGAAATCGGAGTGAAAAATACATACGTAAAATCTTCGGCTGGATCAGAAAACATGCCGCACCACCCCATTCCAAGATGTGAGAAGGTGCCTTCTGTCATGAAATAATGGTCACCGGCCGGCCACAAATTAATGCCTAAACCAAAGCCGCCTTCCTCTCTGGGCGCTCCGAAGAAGTAAAAAGGAAGACCGGGCTTTATTTGATTTCTCAGCATCGCTTCGACTGTTTTTCTTCCAAGCAGCTTCTTATCTTTCAATCTGCCTTTATTTCTAAACATTTCAGCTAACTTCCAAATATCTCGCAATGAAGAGTACAGACCGCTGGTCGCTTTATTCGGAAAATACGGGTGATGACTTTTTTCCAGCTGTACGCACTCGTGCTCATTGATCACACAAACTTCTTCTTTTAAAGCATCAGGCACATAAAAATACGTTCTTTCTAATCCGAGCGCTTCAATAATATGCTTTGTTACATACTGTTCGTAGGATACGCCTGTTACTTTTGAAATAATGATGCCAAGTATAACAAAACCGGTTCTGGAATAGTTCCATGCTTCATCCACTCCGTACTCCAAAGGCGTACTGACCAGATAGTTTATCCATTCTTCCTCATTCGTTAAGTCAATGCCTTCAGCCTTTTGAATATCCAGCTCAAAACTTAATCCCGCCGTATGAGTCAAAAGGTGCAAAATTTTAATGTCTCCGAAACCCGGTTTATCAAACGCTGGCAAAATGAGCTTGACCGGCATTTTCAGATCGAGCAAACCTTTTTCGACGAGCTGCATGACGGCTACAGCGGTAAACACTTTTGTCAAAGAACCGATTTCTCTGATTGTATCAAGCTGAAATGTTTGCTTTTCTTTTTGTCCGCCGGTAAATTCCCCTAACGACTCAGCTGCAAAAACCTCACCTCCTCTTGACATCATATAACTCGCACATTGCAGATCTCCATTGTCTATCATCGTCTGATAATGACCGTTAAGAGCGTTAATTTGTTTCATATCAAATGCCGGATTGCTTATTGTTTGTTTCATTGTTTTCTCCCCCTGTACTGTATGTATCGTTTTCATCCCTTACTTACTGATTTCTTGATGAATTCTGACACCGCTTTATTAAATTCTTCCGGATGTGTGATGTTCGGAAGATGCCCCGCTCCCTTAATTTTCTTTAATTCTGCATTGCTCAGCAGGTTCTGCAGCCTTTTTGTTTCTTTCTGATCAACTACGCTTTCCTTCTCACCCGTAAGGATAAGCGTTCTTGTATGAATGTCTTTTAAAAAGCCGATCGTAGAATAGCCTTCTTGTTGATGTATCTTCATAAAACGTTCAATAGAAGCATTTAGGAATTGATTACTGTATAAACTTTCATATTCATGTGATTTTCCTATAGCTATAAAATCATTTTTCAGTTTTTCCTCGACACTGCTTTCAGGGTCTTCTTCGTATTCGGTGTAACTTCCGGAAAGAATGAGCGTTTTTACTTTTTCAGGGTATTCATAGGCAATCCTCTGCCCTATCATGCCTCCCCAAGAAGCTGCCGCAATGTGGATCGGCCAAGCAACCCCTATCTCGTTCAGCACTTCGATAAAAGTCTGAGCCAGCCCGCTCAGTGTAAAATCGGCGCTCCCCTCACTCAGCCCGTAACCCGGTGTGTGTATGACAATTACATTAAATTGATCTGCCCACTCCTTCATTTGTTCTTTCCACATGTAAGCAGTGGTAGCAAAACCGCAAATCAGTAAAATTGTTTCACCCTTACCGCTCATCAATATTTCCATTTGCCGGGCATTTTCTGTGTTTGCCAGAAAATGAACGGTTTCCGTTTCTTCTGTCTGGTAAAAAGCGATGAGTTTTTTTGCGGCATCGCTTTGATTGTGCTGAAGGGCTCCTTTCTTCAGTCTGCTCCAATAATGCAAATAATCGTCGAGATGACGATTGGAAGCTGTGCCGAGTATTCGGAAAGGACTTTCAGCTTCTTCCGTAACGATTGACGAAGCATCAAAATCGGCTGCAATCGCTGAATCTCTTACCAGAGGCGGTGCTGAACGGGCGGATAACGGCTTGAAATCGTTTTGTATTTTTTCTTTTTCTCCGTATAACACGATCAGCTGGTGGCCTCGGCCGAGAAGCGAGTGTTCAAAAGCTTTGATTCCGGCAGTATTTTCTAAGGGGTGAAGTCCGTACTCCATTTTCATAATATCTTGAATGCCGGGATCAACTGACATGCCTCCTTCTTTCCAGAAAGGCCAATTTACAGCGATGGTTTTTCCTGATCTTCCCCCCGCCTTTCTCATACATTCCCTCCACTCGGCAAAATGCTCCAGAAAACGATTGGCGTAGGCGTAATCGGCTTGACCCAGACTTCCGATTTCTGAGGAGATGGAAGAAAACAAAACAAAAAAGTCTAAAGGCATATCTCTGAGCGCTTCATCCAAATGAATCACACCATTGACCTTTGATTGCAGCACCGCTTGAGCTTCCGCGTCTGTTTTATTCATAATGAGAGAGTCTTTTAACACGCCTGCACTGTAAATGACCCCGTTGATTTCGGAATAATCAGCATGAATTTTTTCCGCTAACTTGATGACCTGCTGCTTATCTGACATGTCAGCCTGGATATAAGAAATGCTTGCCCCGTCATATCGGATGCTGTCTAATTTTTCTTCCATGTCTGCTGTCATTTTCGATCGCCCGGCAATGATAACGCTGGCTCCGTGATTTGCATAAAGAAACGCTGAAATAATCCAGCCGATGCCGCTTAATCCTCCGATGATGAGATACACCCCGTTTTTTGCAAACTTGGCGGCCTTTTGTCCTGTTTGCGGCGAAGCGTCTTTATATGCTGTCACCCGCCTTTTTTGATCGCCGTCATATTTCACAGCCTGATGATGTCCGGCACTTAATTCATTGAGAAGCAAAGGTGCTTTTTCAATGGTTTGTCTTGAAGAAATCTCAACCGTTTTACACTTTATATTCGGCTGCTCCGCATTCAGCGTTTTAAAAAAGCCTCCAATCGCGGCGTAAACCGGATTTGTATATTGACCCTTGTCATGTACGTACAAAATGTTGATGTTTTCTTTTGTTTTTTGACGGATCAACGCTTTGCTTAAATAAAGGATTGAATAAAAGCTGTGAGTCAAATCTAACGCTGCCTCAGTATAAGCTTTTTTTGACAGGTAATGAATGATTGACGCCGGAAACGCTCCGGACTTTTTAAGATCTTCTAACAGTCTGGTGTAATGAGCAGACTGCTCCGGATTAATTTTATAATGCTTTTCATTTACCATTTCATATTCAGCGGCGGCTTCCGCATAAATAACATTTTCACTGCCGATGTACTTTCGGATTTCATCACTCAATGAACTGTCGAAATCGAAAATCAATGTATTTTCCTTAGGTACTTCTCCGGACTTTAATGGCGATTCTATCCATTCTTTTTGTAAATACAAGGAATCAAGCACCGGCTTTTCAGACGGCTCTTTCGTTTGCGTTTTTTCTTTAAAAGCTGCGGCCGGCGTATTACGCACATCATATTTTTCTTCTAAATAAGCCGCTAAATCATGAATATTGTTATAATCAAAAAGCAATGTCGGATACAATTGTGTATCCAATCTTTCCTCGAGCATTTTCGATATATGCAGCAGCTGTTTTGAGTCAAGACCCAGTTCGTAAAAAGATTGGTGTTTGTCCGCTTTATTTGGCGGTGTGTTTGTAACCTCTCCAATAATGGATGACAGCTCATCTGTTAATGTTTTATGACTGTCTTGGTGCTGAACTGTATCAGAGATAGAGTCTGTAATGTTAGCTCCGTATTTCTCCTGCAGAAATTCCGTCAATTCACCGATTGTGGAGTAATCAAATAATAAAGTCGGGTACAGCTTTGAACCTAACATCAGTTCTAACTTTTTGGATAAGTCTAATAATTGTTTAGAATCCAAGCCCATCTCATAAAAGGAAATATCATTCTTCACTGTTTCAGCAGGTTTTTCAATCATGCCGGCTATCTCTTGGATCAAATTATTTCTGATTATTTCTTTATTTTTCGTTGCGCTGCCGACCTCTTTAGCTTTTTGGGAATGCTCCAGCCTTTGTATTGAATTTTCATTTCTGACTCTTTTCACACCGAATCGCTCATAATAAAAAGCAAGCTCTCCATCAGGCCTGTATACTTCTATGTCCGCATATAAAATGTCTTTAGAAGGCGGCTGCGTTATACTGGTTTTATTAATATACACAAAACAAGACCCAGTTGTTTTATGCAGTGCCCGGAATGTCTCAATATATATAGGGATAAACGCATTTGTTCCTTCATCCGGCAAGTCTGATGTAAGGATTCCCAACAAGCTGAGAGACCCATCCAAAAATGCGGGATGCATGTAAAAGTCATCTGTATATTCTTTTGAAAGTCCGCTTAAACTAACCTCTCCCAGAATATAATTTTCACCTTCATATACCGTACCTTCCAATTTCATAAAATCTTTATGAATCAGGCCGCCTCTACGCAAATTACGATAGGCGGCTTCAGCATCCGAAATCCGGACGGCCCCTTTCTTTAATTCTTCGATTGAAATTGTCTTTTCGTTTATCGCATTTTTTCTTATGATTTCCGCCTGCAAGTTGACTGACGCTTCACCTTCCGCCTTTTCAGCGACCCATTTCCTGCTTGTTATTTCAACAAGCCAGCCGTTTTCTTGTTCCGTAAACTGGAAGGTGACTTTTTTATCAAAATGGACTGACGTCGCAACAGGTTCACGGAATAAAACATGTTTGATTTCAAAACTTCGGGGTGATATCCCTTTCTCAGCTAAAAATCGTGTTATTAAATCCAGATACGTTACGCCGGGTATCGTACGCACTTGATGAAGGACATGGTCTGAAACAATATAATCGTCATGTTTGACTAATACGCTGAACCTCATGCAACTCGACAACCTTTCTTCTTTTACAAAGTAAAGAAACAGAGCAGGTGCTACTCTGTTTCATCAATAATTTCAAGAAGCCGTTTTTTATTCTGTTTGATTTGTTTTTTCCGATTTGAATCCGGCCAGTACTCTTTTCTGACAAACTCGGCAGGAGGCAGCGGAGTTCTGACGGAATGATATGAATCATCCAGGCCGCTTACCAAAAGGTGGGCGTTTGTTCCGCCAAAACCGAAAGCGCTGATGCCCGCCCTCCGTTTTCCATCCTTCCAGCTTCTCAGCTCTGTATTCGGATAAAAAGGCGACTTTTCAAATTCAAAGCGGGGATTTGGCGTTTCACAATTCAATGTAGGCGGAATTTCCTTATGCCATATTGATAAAATCACTTTAATGAAACTTGCCGCTCCGGCAGCGCTTAATAAGTGTCCGATATTGGTTTTCACACTTCCTACTCCGCAAAATTGCGTTTTGTTTGTGTCTCTTCGGAATACTTTTGTCAGAGCCTGAAGCTCGATCGGATCTCCAATCATCGTGCCTGTGCCGTGAGTTTCGACGTAGCTGACTGATCCGGGAGTGATATCGGCTTTTTCAAATGCATCTTGAATAACCTGCTCTTGAAGCTTAGGATTCGGGGTCGTAATTCCCATTGTCGCACCGTCGTTATTAATAGCTGATGCTTCAATGATACCGTATATCCGATCTCCGTCAGCTTTCGCTTTCTCCAGCGGTTTTAACAGAACAGCGCCAAAACCCTCTCCGGGTACAAAACCGTTTGCCCTTTCATCAAAAGTAAAACACTGACCGTCCGGCGAAAGAGCTCCTCCTTCTGTTAACATCAGGTAAGGAATTTCATCCAAAAGCAGATCCGCCCCTCCTGCCAGCGCCATCTCTGAATCACCGTTTTTTATGCTTTGGCAGGCTAAATGAATGCTGACTAATGAAGAAGAACAAGCGGTATCAGAAACCATGCTTGGACCGTGAAAATTAAAGAAATGCGACACATGTGAAGCAATAAAGTTTTGACTAAGCCCGACGATGTGGCTGCTGCTTTCTTTCGGCAGTTTGTGACCGTAGCCGCCCATTCTGGAACCGACAAATACGCCGACTTTTTTTCCCGATAATTCCGTTTCTTCATAACCGGCATCCCGTACAGTCTGTACACTCGTTTCTAAGAAATGTCTTATCAGCGGGTCCGTTTGGATGGCTTTCTCCTCTTCCATGCGGAAATACTCCGGATCGAAGCTGCCGATTCCATTGATAAATCCTCCCCATTTGCTGATGCTTTTTCCCTTTTGCTGCACCGGAGAGTAATTTTCTTCTATATTCCACCGGGAATCAGGTACTTCTTTAATATGATTCTTCCCTTTTCTCAGATTGTTCCAAAATTCCTCTTTATCAGCCGCTCCAGGGAACTTACATCCGATTCCGATAACAGCTATCTTTGCAGAGGAAGCCGTCTGCGGTTCTGTATTTCGGCTCGTCACAGACTGCATATCTTGCTGATTGCTGCTTTGAGAATCAGTCTGTTCGATTTGTTTCTTCAACGGCGGCGCCGTCTTACCGATATATTCCGCAAGACCATGAATCGTGTTGTGTTCAAGAAGCACAGTAGGGTCAATTTTTTTCTGAATCATTGCTTCTATTCGATGTATAATGCTGACAAGAAGTATAGAATCCACACCGTATTCCTGAAAATCCGTATTTGGGTTAAGCTTTTCAAGGGGAATGCTCAATTCCTCGGCAAATACGGCAGAAAGTTCACTGACAAGCCCTTCTGAATGATCAAAAGTGTCGGGAGTCTCCTGTCTTCGGACTGGAACCGAAGCTCCGCCGGTTTTATTGATGTTCAGGAGACTGTCTGCATGAAACACTGTTCCTTTTTTCACGATAGGAATGATATTGGCTGATTTTTTCTCCAGTGCATGATACAAAATCGCCAGTCCTTCCCGTGTGGATAGAGAGTTCAGTCCCAATTCATCATATAAAGGACTCGTCACAGTACCCATTCCGACTTCTTTCCAGCTCGGCCAATTGATTGACGTGAAATACGTTCTCCCCTTTTGAAAATGATAAGCCGCGAAATAGTCCATATATGCGTTTGCAGACGCGTAATCAGTCATTCCTTTCGACAGTTTGGGTGACTGTGCTGCAATTGATGAAAATAGAATAAAGAAATCCAGCGGCCTATTATTAAAAATCCGCTCCAAATTTTGAAGTCCAGTGACTTTCGGCCCGTACACCGTCTTAAATTCACTCATTCTTTTATGAATAAAGGCCGGATTTCCGCCGCTGTGCAGTCCGGCACAGTGTATGATACCGCTTATATCTTTAAATTCAAGGCTTACTTGGTGAAAGAATGAACGCAGCTTCTCTTCATTTGTGAGAGAACCGCTGTAATACAGATAGTTGACACCTTTCTCTTCAAAACTTTGAAACAGTTTTATATTGCTGACTGTCTTTTCGTCCTGTCTGCCCTCTTTCAGCAAATGATCCCATTCACTTCGCAAAGGTAATGGACGCGTACCCGTCAGCACGAGTTTTTTCACTCCCCGTTTCACCAAATCTTCAGCTATTGCTCTGCCAATGCCCCCTGTCCCGCCGGTAATCACGACGGCTTTATCCGCAGGAAATGAAACAGGCCCGCCGGTATGGATTCTTTCTTCTTCAAAATACGGAACATATCTGACGCCGCTGCGGTAGCATACTTCATTCTCTCCGGTACATTGCCTTTCATTCTCAAAGATTTGTTTCAGCTCATGCGTTTCTTTCATGCTGTCTATATCTATTGTTTTCACATGAACAAAACCGTATTCCGCAGAAAGGGCTTTCAGAAAAGCCGCTGATTCTGCCCCCGTCAGCTTTGGTTTTTCCGCTTTAAATACCTGCAAGCCCTTGGTGATTTGTAAAATGGATAATGGTGTTTCCTTTTTACTCCGCTTAATTATTTCTTGTATAAATAAGAATTTACCATATGGGATGCCGTTCTGATTGTCACTCTGGTTTCCGATATCTGAGAAATCAATTATATTTTGGATCTGCCGCTCACCGCCCGAGAAGATCTCACGGATAACGTCGTATGCGTGGTTTTCATCTAATAAAGAACACTCAAACATTTGATCAGAGTGTTTTATAAATGAAGAGTGATGTTTTATGACAATCAGATTCTCCTGATCTATATCCGAACAAATAGAGCGGGCAATTGATTCTGTGTCTTGATTTACAAATGCTACTGTCAGTCCGTACTCTTTTGTTTCGGATGGATTTACAAACGGATTCTCCCTCCATTTTTTTTGCAAGTGATGTTGAAAAGAATGCTGAGGGATCTCTGTCTTCTTAGTCCTGGACGGAACCCAATAACGTTCTTTTGCAAACGGATAAGTCGGAATTGAGATCCGTTTACCCGGCTGCTGTAAATGTTGATGAACGGATTTCCAGTCGACATCCGCCCCCCAAACCCATAATTGAGCCAGCTTTTCCGCATCACCGTTCTCAATAATAGTCTTTACAAACAATTCACCTGCTGTGCCTTCCGTTAACACCTTCATTTTTTCAGCAAATGCATCTGCTGATTGCTGATGAACATATACGCCTGGAACTTGCTTGTCACCGCGGCAAAACTCAAATAATTTATCTTTCATTTCTTTAAGAGACGTACCGGTAATCGCCGCTCTGGCCTCCATCGCTTCTCTGCCCGATTGTGTAGTGTATGCCAGATCCCGTAAAACGACGCTTTCCGATTGGCTGCCTTCCATCACTTCATTCGGGAACAGGTTTCTTATCGCTCCGGCATATTCCTTCAATAAGTATTCAGTAACCGCTTGAATGGAGGGGCAATCAGTTAATTCATACATCGTGAGTTCAATATGAAACATTTCGTTAATAAAATCCGCCATCCGGCTTAATTCCAAAGGCCCTACGCCAAATTCACTCAGGTGATCAGCAATATTAATTTCTTCCGGATGGATATGAAGCAATTCCGAAACAAACGGTTTGAGTACTTCATACACCTTTTCTCTCATATCAGGCTGCTTATCCTTTACTTCAGGACTTAGTGAACGTTGGATAAAATCTCTCATGTTTTCGGCATACTCAAGAAGACGTTCATTGTCTTTGGCAGATAACAGGACAATATGCGGTTCGTTCTCAACATGTTCTGTTGAGACGTTTGTTTCTTCATATTCTTCTATAATGATATGAACGTTCGTTCCTCCCGCTCCGAATGAGCTGATCCCCGCTCTTCTCGGAACAGTTACTGTTTTTCCGTTTTCCTGCAGTTTTGGTTTCTTCCAATCTTGCAATGACCGCTGTACATAAAAGGGAGATGCTTTAAAATCGATATTTGGATTCAACGTCTCCGCATGGATGGAAGGAAACAGTTTTTTCAGTTTCATTTGCAAAAGAACCTTTGTCAAACCGGCAATTCCCGCTGCGGCCTCAAGATGGCCGATATTTGATTTGACAGAACCGATGGAACAATATTGAGTGTGCTCCGTAAATTCCCGAAACGCTTTTGTTAACCCGGTGATCTCAATCGGGTCTCCAAGAGAAGTTCCCGTTCCGTGAGCTTCAATATAACTAATTGTACGAGGGTCAATACAAGCTTTCTGAAGCGCTTCCTGTATCAGTTCAGACTGACCATTTGGATTAGGAACCGTAAAACCGTTTGTTCTCCCTCCGTGATTGACCGCTGTCGCTTTAATCAGCGCATAAATATGATCTCCATCCCTTACCGCTTCCGCCGCCGGCTTTAAAAGTACGGATCCCACTCCTTCTCCCGGTACATAACCGTCACCGCCTTCGCCGAATGTACGGCATCGGCCATCACTTGCAAAGAAGCGGCTTTGATTTAATAATGTATATTTATTGGGATGAAGCGTAAGATTGACCCCGCCCGCAACAGCAAGTGTGCTTTCTCCTCTTCGTATACTTTCACAGGCTAAGTGAATGGCGTTAAGAGAGGATGAACACATTGTATCAACCGCCATACTCGGCCCCTTAAAGTTAAAGAAATATGATATTCTGTTTGCTATTGCAGAAAATGGAGACCCGACGGCCAGTTCATTTCCTTTAAGTGATTCTTCAACGCCGAAAAATTGATAGCTTCCATATGTGACGCCTGCAAATACTCCGACCTTTTTGCGGGTCAGATCTGAAGGTTTATAACCCGCATCCTCTATGGTATTGTACACTGTCTCTAAAAAGAGACGTTCCTGAGGATCAAGAAAAGCCGCTTCTTTCGGTGATATCCGGAAAAATAAAGGATCAAACCGGTCTGGATTTTTCAGAAAACCTCCCCACTTATAGCAGCTTCCCTCCAGCATTTCCTTCCGGTCATCAGGAATTTCGCTTACGCAATCCCGTCCATTCATCAGCACATTCTGGAACTCCCTGATGTTTTCCGCGCCCGGATACCTGCCGCTGACACCGATAATGGCTATATCAGCAGAAAGGGGATCGGCCGCCATGTGCTCTTTTGAATCTTCTCCTTCAGAGCGTACCGGCGCTTTTGTTTCCACTGGTTTTCTTTTTGGCTTTTTTTGATATGAGACAAGTTCAGATGTGCCGGCCGGTTTCAGCAGTTTCATCATTCGTTCGCTGTGATGACTCAGGAAATATTCGGCTAACTGAGATATTGAATGATATTCAAAAAATAATGTTTTCGACAATCTGCCGATACTTTGCTCCAGCTTTTTGGTCAGACGCATGATCATTACTGAATCAATGCCGTATTTCTCCAGGTATTGTTTTTCATCTATGAGTGAGACCGGTAATTTCAATTCCTCTGACATTATATTTTTCAGATAACTGATGATATTTTGTCTTAATTCATCGTTTTGCAAATCGGCATCTTCCTGCTGGTCTGAATGTAAGCTGATTGTGCCGGCACGCTTCAGCACATCCTCAATCTTTTCTTTACGGCCTTTCAGGGCAATCAGCTGTTCAGATGATTGACACAAGCTGTTCTCCAGAGCCTGTATTCCGTCACCGTCATCTAACGGGTCAAGACCGAGTTCCTGTTTCATGTAGGATATTCCTTCATCGTCAATATTCATCCCGCCGGAAGTCCATAGCGGCCAATTGACTGACACTATCCTTTCGGCAGACTCTTTTGCGGTCATAACTGCTGCATACTGATCCAAACAGGCATTGGCGAAAGCATAGTCACATTGGCCGGCTGAGCCGAAGACTGCGGATGTGGATGAAAACAAGACAAGTAATTCAACTTTCATTTTTTTGATTTCTTCCGCCAGCCACAGCGTGCCATAAACTTTCGAACCTGTGACTTGATCAATTTCTTCTTTTGTCTTTCTTAAGATAAAAGAGTCACGGAGTACGCCGGCACTGTGAAATACTCCATGTAAGGTGCCGAACTGCTCTTTTGCAAAAGCAAACATCCGTTCAGCATCACTTTGTTTTGAAACATCAGATCGGATATATTCAACTGTTGAACCTGAACTTCTTAAATATTCGATCTTTTTCTCCTGCTCTTCAGTTAAATCAGAGCGCCCCGTCAATATGAGATTCGCTTTCCATTTTTCCGACAGATGTTTTGCCAGAATATAACCGAGACCGCCCAGGCCTCCTGTAATCAGATAATTCCCATGATGTTTCAGCGGCTGGGTTAAATCGAATGAGCCGGCTTTATTATAGCTTTTCGTAAAACGTCTGCCGTTTTCATAGCGCACTTCAAAATGGATATCCCGTTTTTCGTCACACTCTCTCTGATATATATCCGCTATTGCTGGAAGAGCGGCTCCCGCACCCTCTGATTGCGTGATATTGATAATCTGATAGTGAAAATTGGGGTGTTCCTGGTGAACGGTTTTCACCAATCCGCCGAGAGCATGATGCAGCGGCAGTTGTTCTTTATTCTCTGTTTGAAAAATATGCGTCAGCTTTATTATCTTTTTCCATTTTAGTTCAATCAGCGCCTGTGTAATATACAGAAGAGAAAACAATCCGTTTTCCAATTGTTTCTGTATACCTTCCTTCCTCATGTCAGCCTGAGAATCAGACCACAAGTGAAGAATCTTTTCGGGCAGCTGATAATGATCATGAATGTATCGGAACAGCTTTAGATAATCGTCTTTTTTCACGTGGTTCATACAAATCGTATCATCATGTAAAACAGCAAATTCTTTTCCGCGGATAACAAACAAGAGAGTACAGTCCTTAAACAAACCGCTCAATTCTTGTATTTGCCGTTCATTTTCTGCAAAAATCAGGAGCAATCCCGTCAAGGGTACGCTCTTCTTACTCGGAATGAACGATTCAGTCCATTCCGGCTTGTAATAAAAAAGCGGATGGTTCGATGCCCGTGATTTTTGATTCTGAATGGATGTCACACGGGCATAGCCTTCGTCAGCCGATATCTGTCCTGATTGAATCAGATCAAGAATATCGCTGATTTGTTCACGTTTTCCGTTCATCATTCTTCCCCCATTAATTGTTTCAATACAGCCTTCTGATCAATATCATTGGTTTCCAATTGACGCAGGAGACGAATGAGTTCGTCGTCCGTCTGAACAGTGTCTTTTTCATGACCATATCTGAATCTCACATCTCTGCACTCTGCCAGAATGCTTCCGTTTTCATCTGTAAATGTCATATGACACGTTACATCACGGCTGTTCTGCCGGTTCTCTTTTTGAGTATAGACATAAAAATTTTGAGCGAGAGGGTGATAGACATCCGCCGCTCCCATTCCGATCAAATCCGGGAAGGTTTCGCCGCTGACAAAAAACGCACTGGCTTGAATCGCGGACTCAAGCGCTTCAGGAGAGATCGTAAAATTCTCTCTTTTTGCATAAAGCTCATCCGGCAATGAATGAAGCGACAGCATTCCGTCACTGTTTTTCGCTGATTCAATGACAAAAGGCGCTTCAGCCGGATGTTCAGTCATTTCTGATTTGACTTCAGCAATATCAAGCGCTTCAGGAAGCATACCGCTTTCAGGCTTAACAATATGCGCATTTCCCCTGGCAAGACGTACTTTATTCTCATTTTTTGTGTTTGCATATATGTCAAACCGCGCAAAGTCGCGCTCAGGCGTCAGCGTAATCATCAGTTCCCTTATATCAGTCATTCCGTTCATGCTTTCGGTCCACAATAAATCAGTCAATGTTTGAACTGGTTGTCCAAATGCCGCCGCTGCATTGACGATAGCCATTTCAGCCAAAGATGCATAAGGGAAAAAGGACACGTTTCCTTCAGACAGACTTAGTGCGAACGGATGATTACGGGTGATTTTTTTCGTGAAACTGAACTGATTAAAATCGGACGTGTTACTCCCCAAGAAAGGGTGACCCGGCTTACTCATATCCGCTGAAACAAGCGTTTCCCCTTTTTCCGCTATCCAATACCGCTGTTTGATCAGCGGTTGTCCCGGAATAGAAATCCTGCGAGCATTCCGATTCACCTCAAAAGTCTCCCAATCTATCTTTCTTCCATTTACCCATTTGGATGCTGCTTCGGCGTAATCTGAACAAACGTGAGGCATTTCATTGTGAACTTCTGATTCGAATGTATTACCGGTATAGCTTAAGCTGCTTTTTTCACCCCTGGTATAAGCTGAAAGCTCTTCAGCAATGACCCGCCCGGAATCTGCCACTATCGCCAGCCGTTCTTCCATATGATCGCGTCCCGTCTGAAGTGTATAGGCAATATCCTGAAGACGCAGTTTATGATTGTTATCCTTCGATTCATTTTCTGATAGAAAATCAGCCATAACCTTCGCATATTTTATCAGCCGTTGCTTGTCTTGAGCCGATAAAACAAAGATCACTCGGCCGCTTTGATGATCAAAAGCTTTTGGCGGCTCATACGCTTCCAATATAAGATGCGCGTTTGTTCCTCCTGCCCCAAAAGCGCTTACCCCGGCTCTCAAAGGATGAACAGCATTGCTGTTTTGCGGAATATTCCATTCAGCCGCTTTCCGCTGCACTTGAAAAGGAACCTGATCAAAATCTATAAACGGATTAACAATATCGGAATGCAGAGAAGGAACAAGCTGCTTATTCTTCATTTGGAGAAGCACTTTCGTTACCGCAGCGATTCCTGCCGCAGATTCTAAATGTCCGATATTTGATTTCACCGAACCGATGGCGCAAGGATGGTTCAATTGATAGGAATCTTTCAGTCCTTGAATTTCAATCGGATCGCCTAATGACGTACCCGTTCCATGCGCTTCAATATAATTGACGGTATTCGGATCAATGTCAGCTTTACGAAGCGCTTCTGAAATGACCTCCGCCTGCGCATCCGGATTCGGTATGGAATACCCGCTCGTCTTTCCTCCATGGTTAACGGCGCTTCCCTTAATCACACCGTATATTTGATCTTGATCGTCTATTGCTTTTTTCAATGGTTTTAACAATACGGCCCCGACTCCCTCTCCGGGAACATAACCGCTTCCATCTTTTCCAAAACTCCGGCATCTGCCGTCACTTGATAGAAACTGTCCCATGCTGAGGAACTTATATTTATTCGGATGTATTGACAAATTCACTCCGCCGGCTAATGCCATATCGCTCTCTCCGCAATGTATGCTTTGGCATGCGTAATGAATAGAGGTCAGTGATGAAGAGCACATTGTATCCAGAGCCAAACTCGGACCTTTTAAATGAAAATAATAAGACACCCGATTGGCAATTGAAGAATAGACGGACGCCGGCGAGAAAGCCACTCCATTTTCTTCTCCTTCAAATAGTTGATATTGGCCCCACATTGCACCGACAAATACACCGACTTTCATCTTTTCCAGCATGTTTCTCGGGTACCCTGAGTCTTCAAAACAATGTTTGGCCGTTTCTAAAAAGAGCCTTTCCTGGGGATCCATAAGTTCTGCTTCCCTTGGGGAAATATGAAAGAAAAGCGGATCAAATTGATCGGCTCCGCTGATAAAACCTCCCCACTTGCTGTAAGACTTCCCTTTCATATCTCTGTCTTCGCTGAAGAAATCATCCATATTCCAGCGGTCAGGCGGGATTTCTGTAATACAATCTTTTCCGCTCTTTAAATTTTCCCAAAATTCAGGTAAGTCTTCAGCCATCGGATACTTCCCGCTTAATCCGATAATGGCAATGTCCTCATGCCTTGTATCAGCTGTTTCATTTATTTGGATCTCACGGCTTTCATCCTCTATGAAGGTATCTTGAAGTGCAGATTCCAATTTTTCTTTGTCACCTTCAAACACGATCAGCTGTGATGCGTTCAGAGAGAGTGAATCTTGAAAAGCTTTGATCCCATTGGTTTTACTAAGAGGAACCATACCGATTTTTTGTTTCATCCATTTTTCAGTTTGTTTATCCACTTTCATGCCGCCGTCTTCCCATAGCGGCCAGCCGATGGCTACTGAGACGCCGGAGCGTTCTTTTTTCCGCCTCATTCCTTCACGCCACTCAGCGAAAAGATCGATGAAGCGGTTGGCCAATGCGTAATCCGTCTGTCCGATATTCCCGTACATCGAGGTGCTTGATGAAAACATCACAAAGAAGTCCAAAGGTTCGGTTTGCAGCAAGCTGTCCAATAAGACCGTCCCATTTATTTTCGGAGCGATTACTTCCTGAATTTCATCTTTTGATTTTTGAATCAATAAAGCGTCGTGCGTCACACCGGCACTGTGTATCACACCGTTGATTTCCCCAAATTTCCTTTTAATGGTTTTTATGATTCGCTCTGCATCGCGGCTATCTGAAAAATCACCTCTTATATATTGAAACGAAGAACCGCCTGCTTTCATTCGGCTGATTTTGTTCTTTTTGTCTTCCGTAAGTTCAGAACGGCCCGCTAAAATAATATTGGCTTTCGTTTGGGCTGCGATATGTTCTGCAAATATAAGGCCTAAGCCGCCGGCCCCTCCTGTAATCATGTATACTCCGTTTTCTTTAAAGGAGAAATCTGAGTTTGGAGCCGGTTCTGCTTCCCGTAAGGCACGGACCCAGCGCACATTTCCTTCATAATAAAGATCGGTTTCTCCCGGATGCGCTTCCGTAGATTCGACTCTGATGATTTCAGCTGTAAGTTCCGGCAACGATGACTTGTCTGAAACTGACATCCCGATTGTCTTAAGGGCCAGTTTCGGGTTCTCAAGCACAATAGACTGCCCTGCGCCATGGACTGAAGCATAAAGCGGCTGATCATTTTTATGATCCGCCGGATAAAGGAAAAGCGATACAACCTTTTTTTCCGTCTTGCTGCGCATCAATGCCCGGCTGAAAAAGAATAGCGGGTAAGCCCCCTTAGAAAGCTGTTCACTTATTTTTTCCGGGCCGGCAAATGACCCTTCCGGCCACCCGTAAACCACGGTGTCGGGCATTTGCCCCCTTTTTTTCAGATCAGCTGCAAGCCTGTCAAAGTGAGCTTCCTCCCTGTGATCTATCTCATAAACACCGTCTCCGTGATAGGAGAAACGATTCCCTGATAAAACGAGAATGATCTGTGTATTTTCGAATCCATTTTCAGCATTTTCCCGCATAAAATGAAAAAGCTCTCTGTCATATTGAAACAGCAGGCATGTTCTTTTCTTTTTATTTCCGCAATTCGGGTCCCAAGCGGCAGCCTTTTGTCTCCAATGCGGCGTTAAATAGGTCAGAGCCGTATGATTCTCTCCATGATGAAGAGGGAGGTCTTTTTCAACGGAAGTTTTTTCGCCGCTCTCTGCAAAATAGTTTGCAAGTTTTTGAATCGTCGGATACTCAAACAATAAAGTAGGGTACAGTTCCCTGCCTGTTTTCTCTTCCAGTGCCTTTACGGCTTGCATAAGTGTTACGGAATCGAGGCCTTGTTCATAAAAACCTTTTACCACAGAGAGTGTTTCAGGGGCAGTCCCTTTGATATCTGCGATCAGCTGCTGAATGTCTCCTTCTGTTATAAGAGCGGAAAGATTTTCGTTCATACTTTCTTTCATGTCAGGCTTTTCAGCCGGTTGATTTCGCGTTAAGAAATAACTGGACATTCTTTGATTTTCTTTAATATACGCGGCGAGTTCCCGGATCGTTTTCTGCTCAAACAGGAGTGTAGGATACAGCTGTTCCCCTGTTTTGTTTTCAAGTTCTTTAACAATGGCAAGCAAAGAAGCTGAATCCAGGCCCTGTTCATAAAAACCAATGTCTGTCCTTATGTCACGCAGATCTATATTTGAAACCCCGGATATTAATTCTTTAAGGTGTGTCTCGATGCTTTCGCTTCGATTTATGATTGAATCTTTTCTGATCAGGCTGTCTTTTGGCTGAGAAGCCGCTTCAGTTTCCAAACGAGTCTGCTTCAGGTTTTCAATTAAATCTTTTGAGCGAATATGTTTCACAGACAGCCGCGTAAAATAAGCGATCATCTCCCCGTATGCATCGTACAAACCGTAACTTACTTGGATGACATCCCCTGAATCATGATTTTGGTCTTGCTTCTCTATGTACACATAACACCTGTCTTCCAGGCGCTTCGTCATACGGAAAGATTCAATATGAATGGGAATATACGTTTTCATCCGGCTTGCCGGAGATCCTTGTGTAAAATATTCGGGACATGCCTGATAAAGGATCGATATGATGGTAGACGCATCAAGAAAAGTGGGATGCAATTGAAAATAGCCGGTATATTGATTGGCAATTTGGCTGAGCGACAACTCTGCAAGTACAGAATGATCAGACGCATAAACCTTCCCCGGACTCTTCATAAATTCAAAATGCTCTATATCAACCTTTTTTAAATAGTCATAACATATCTCCATATCGGCTTCACGGACGGAGGCATTTTTGATTTCATCGATATGAATTGAACTCATGCTTTCCGGGAATTTCTGCATGAGCCTGCAGGTCATATTCTCATCCCAGCTTTCATCCAGGATGCGGTCATCTTTTACCTTTCTGCTCTTCGCCTGAATTTCCCATCCCTGTTCCAATCCCTGAAAAAGGATGCGGATTTCTCTGTCAAAGGTATCCGCTGTTGCTACAGGTTCCAAATACAAAATATTCTGACACTCGAGTTCTTCAATAGGCAAACCTTTGCTCAGCGCCATACGGTATATCATATCTAAAAATGTGACACCGGGTATAATCCGGGTGCCATGCACCCGGTGATCCCTGACAATATAGTCCGTATGTTTAATTGTTAATGTGAACTGATAGTTTTGATTACTGGCCACCTGTCTCATTCCTTTTCTTTTCTTTATAATTCTTTGAAATCAAGTAAAGGAATCAGCAATTCTGACTCTTCCTTTTCTGGAGTTTCTCCATTGTCAATCCAGCATTGCTCCTTATTGAATATAACCGGAGAAAGCGGGTGTCTTTTTGTCTCTCCATATCCTAATGTGAGATGGCTGTCGCTCAATATCATATGTGCGTTCGTGCCCCCGAATCCAAAAGAACTGATTCCGGCTCTCAAAACCCCTTTTCTGGGACGCCATTCTTTTAAAGACGTGTTCGGAAAGAATGGCGATTGATCAAATTTAAAACGCGGATTTGGCGTTTTACAATGTAATGTCGGCGGGAGCATCTGATTTTTTATGGATAAGGCAACCTTTATAATACTCGCTATCCCCGCTGCGCTCATTAAATGTCCGAAATTCGTTTTTACGCTGCCTACTCCGCAAAATTGCGTTTCTTCCGTAACCTCCCGGAACACTTCAGTCAGCGCTTTTAATTCAATCGGATCTCCTATCATCGTGCCGGTGCCATGCGTCTCGACATAACTGAGAGTATCTGCATCAATTCCGCCTTTTTTCAGGGCTTTTTTTATCACTGCGCTTTGCGCTTTCGGATTAGGTGTTGTCATTCCCATTGTCTGTCCGTCATTATTAACCGCGGATGAGTCAATTACCGCGTAAATTCTGTCACCTTCGGCAAGGGCGTCATCAAGTCTTTTCAAAAGGACTGCGCCGCATCCCTCTCCCGGTACAAATCCATCTGCCTTCTCATCAAATGTATGACATTTTCCTTCAGGTGAAAGCGCCCGAGCCTCACTCAGCATGACGTAAGGCTTTTGATCCAGCAAAATGTCAACTCCGCCCGCAATCGCCATATCTGACTCTTTTGACATCAGGCTTTGACAAGCAAGATGGACGCTGACCAATGAAGAAGAACAAGCCGTGTCTACAACCAGATTCGGTCCTTTCAGATTAAAAAAGTGTGAGATATGCGCGCCTATGAAATTTTGTCCTATACCCACGATCGTATTTTTTGAAGGGGAACCTATTTTGGACATAAACGTCCCGGTCCGCGAACCGATGAAGACGCCGACTTCTTTGTTTGATACTTCTTCTTTTGTATAGCCGCCGTCTCTCAATGTCTGGACGCTGACCTCAAGGCATTTTTTGATTAACGGATCAAGCTCTGATGCCTCACTTTTGTTCATATTAAAAAACGCGGGATCGAAAGACTCAATATCTTGAAGAAATCCGCCCCACTTACTGATACTTTTTCCCTTTTCATAGGTGTCAGAGTAGTATGAAGAAATATCCCATCGCGACCCCGGGACTTCGCGGACACTATTTTGTCCTTTCTTCAAATTTGTCCAGAACGTTTCTGTGTCCGGAGCATCCGGAAACTCACAGCCCATTCCGATAATAGCGATTTGGTTCAGACTGGTTTGTTGTATTTGAGATCCGCTGTCCCGTACTTCGGAAGCATTTTGATTTATATGTTGCTCTTTTTTCCGAACCTCAATGTTTTCTGAGTCAATTTGAGGACTGATCCCCTCACTTGCAAATAATTCGTTTAAATAGACGCCTAGTTGTGAAAAACTCGGATACTCCAGAAAAGCTGATGGTTCAATTTTTATTTGAAATGCATCTTCCGCTTTTTTAACAAGCTGAACCAGTAAGATTGAATCAACTCCGTAATCCGCAAAAGACGTATCCTGATCTAAATTCCCGTAAGGTATTTTCAGCTCCGCAGAAAAAATCTCCATTAACTTCCTGATTATAGCTTCATTGTCTCCCTGACCAGAAATCACTTTTTCCTCAGCATCCGGGTTATTTTTAGCAGCTTGAATTCTTGTCTGAAGCAGCTGCTGCAGCATGAATTTCTCCGGATGTGTCTTTGCCGGTATAAGGCATGGGTATCCGTTTATCGTCATCATTTCATCCAGCATGGCAATACCTGTTTCTGTTGAATGTGAAAGTAAACCAAGTGCCTGATATGATGGACTTGTCACCTCGCCCATCCCAATGTCCTTCCAGCTCGGCCAGTTAATTGATTGATAATATGTTCTGCCGGCTGCATGCTGATACGCCGCAAAGTAATCCATAAAAGCGTTCGCCGCGGCATAGTCACTTGTTCCGGCGCCTAATAAAGGAAAGGCGCTCGCAACAGATGAAAACAAAATGAAGAAATCAAGTTCGTCATCAATAAAAATGTCATGAAGTACCTGCATCCCCTGTACCTTTGGCTCAAATACTTCTCTTATTTCTTGATCAGATTTATGAATAAAAGCCGGATTCGAATGATTGGCTGCACCAGCGCAATGAATCACCCCGCCGATTTTGCCGAACTTCATCCTCACCTCTGAAAAGAAGCGATGTAATGTTTCTTTTTCCGTGAGCGGCCCGGAATACACTTCCACCTGAACTCCCTTTTGATCCAACTCATGCAGCAGTTGTAATTTCGAATAAAGAGGTGACTTTTCATCGGTGTCTTTTAACAAGCCGGCTATTTTATCAGATTCCGGAAGGTCGGTTACTCCCATCAACACAAGTTTTTTGACTCCCTTGCCGGCATAATGTCTGGCAAGTTCTGCTCCGATCCCTCTTGTTCCCCCTGTAATAACCAGGGTTTGATCCGTACGGCATACTGGCAGACCGGATAGTTTCCGGTTTATTTCCGCTGCATGTAATTTCTCGACGTATGGAATATAACGTTCACCGTTGCGGTAGCAGATTTCACTATACAGCCCGTCAGCGTAAGCTTCATCTGTGATTACCTGTCTCAATTCCGCCGCAGTCCCGACATGACCGTCTACATCTATTGTTTTTGATTTTATCTTTTGATACTCCGCACTCAGCATTTTATATAGTCCGGCTGTTTCGGCTCCGGCTAACGACGGCTTGTCATTCAGAAATGTCTGCAGCCCTCTGGTCACATGTAAAACGAAAAGCTGTTTACGTGTCTTTATGATTTCCTGCAGCAGTGTCAGCTTCCCGATTGTGCCGGTGCGTGCCCCGTTTTGATCACTCCGCAAATCTGACAGGTCAATCATGCCGATGATTTCCGGATTTTCTTCTATGACCGCTAGAGCCGTTTTTTTGGCTTCCCCATCCGAATGATCCCAGTTATCTGCACAAATGACAGCGGATTCAATGAGAGGATCTGAATCAAACAATTCGAATGCAAGCCGCTCACTTTCACTATTAGCCAGGATCATCACCTGTCCTTTCGTAAAAGCGGAAGGCGCAGCCTTTTGTTTTTTCCACGATTTTTTTAATACATCAAATGATAAGTCAATCGGTGCATGGGGCAGACTTTGCGGTACACCTGTTTTTTTCTGTTTCTGTGCAGCTTTTGCAACAGGCACCCAATATCTGTTCCGTTCAAAAGGATAAGCAGGAAGAGAGACAAGCTTCGGTAATTCCGCAGTGTACATCTCTTCCCATTGAACGTCTCCTCCGTTCACCCAGTGAATGGCCATTTCTCTTGCACTTTTAAAGTGGGCGGCTGACAGGGCATTCTTTTGACAAGCGCCTCGGCGGGACTTTCCCCTATATAAACCGTTTACCTTATGATCTGACCGCAAATACATCGTCAGCTTATTGCGAAGGTCGTCAATGCTGCTAACCTCAACAGCGAGCCGCTCTTCCATAGCGTTTCTCCCGGTCTGCGAGGTGTATGCAGCATCAGCTAGTGACGTTTTTGGCTCCAGTTCATTTATATATGCATCAATCAAGAGTCTGAGCCGTTCTTCATTTTTGGCAGAAAGCAGAATAATTTGCGTATTGTTGCTCTTTACCGTTTCCATCTTTTCTTCATTCTTATACTCTTCGATGATAATGTGGGCATTAGATCCTCCAGCGCCGAACGAACTGATGCCTGACCTTCTGGCTTGATTTTGCGGCGTCTCCCAATCAGTCAGTTCAGACTGCACGTAAAACGGTGTTTCCTCAAAATCAATATTAGGATTTAAGTTATCGGAATGAAGGGAAGGAGCAAGCTGTTTATACTTCATTTGCATCAGCACTTTTGTGATAGAAGCAATTCCCGCCGCAGCCTCTAGGTGTCCGATATTTGACTTAACCGAACCAATTGCACAACGATAATCGCTTTTCGAGCTGTGCAAAGCTTTGGTTAAACCTGAAATTTCAATCGGGTCTCCCAAAGATGTCCCGGTGCCATGCGCTTCAATATAACTTATGCTGTCTGCATCAATCCCCGCCTTATCAAGAGTTTCACTGATGACGTTTGCCTGCTCGCCTGGATTTGGCACAGTGTATCCGTTTGTTTTTCCGCCGTGATTTACAGATGTTCCCTTAATCACACCGTAAATCCTGTCCCCGTCAGCCTTCGCGGCAGAAAGCGATTTCAAAAGAACGGCCCCGACTCCTTCTCCCGGCACATATCCGTCTCCTCCCGCTCCAAAGCTTCTGCAACGCCCATCGCTTGAAACAAAATGATTTTGTGAAAGCAAAGTATATTTATCCGGGTGTAAGGATAAATTCACTCCTCCGGCAATAGCGAGGGTGGATTCTCCCCTTTTTATACTTTCACATGCAAAATGAACAGCACAAAGTGAAGAAGAACACATTGTATCAATTGCAAGGCTGGGCCCGTGCAGATCAAAGAAATATGATACCCGGTTTGCGATAGACGAATAAGAAGACAAGAGCGCCTGACGTTCCTCATCATCTGAAGCACCGGCTGCAAATAACTGATAGTGGCTGTAGGTGACACCGACAAATACACCTGTCTTATGCCGTTTCAACTTTTTCTTTGTGTAACCCGCATCTTCAAACGTGTGCCATGCTGTCTCTAAAAATAACCGTTCCTGAGGATCAATTAACTCGGCATCACGGGGCGAAATTGAGAAGAACAGCGGATCGAATTTATCAGCGTCTTTTATAAAACCTCCCCATTTGCTGTCATGACGGGCATTGTCACCTGTGTGATAATATTTCCGAAAATCCCAGCGCTCTTTCGGTATTTCCGTTATACAATCTTTTCCGGAAGAAATATTTTCCCAAAACTGTTCCACATCTTTCGCCATCGGGTAGCGGCCGGCTATACCGATAATCGCAATATCTTCCTCGGAAGGTGCGGATGGTGTGCGGGAAACGGAAAGCTTCTCCCGTTTCGCCGGCGCCGAATGATCAATTCGCTGTTCGGCTGCCGGTAAAAACGCCTTCTGCAACTCATGCTGATAGTGTTCAAGAAAATACTCTGACAGCTCTTCAACACTGCTGTATTCAAAGAAAAGAGTCTTAGACACTCTTCCAAAATATTTTTCCAGACGGGAGTTAAGACCTAAAATCGTTAGAGAATCAATTCCGTAACGGTCAAACGTATCCTCGGGTAAAATACTGTCCGCCGGTCTTCCCGTTTCCGCTCCGACGATCTCTGTTAAAAGACGGACCGTTTGCTTTTTCAGATCTTTTTCATGTAATTGCGGCAGGTTACTGTTGTTTTCAGGCACAGTCTCTATTTCTTTATGATTAGTTGAGAGTAATTCACTTATTCTATCTTTGTCTCCGCTGATAACAGCCAGCCGAGAAGCAGAGCGGCTCATACTGTCCTGAAAAGCGGCAAGCCCTGCTTGGGCGGATAAAAGTTCCAGCCCTGCATGTCTTAAAGCCTGCAGCTCTCCCGGCCCGACTGTCATATTGCCCGCATCCCATAACGGCCAATTAATAGAAAGTGTTTTCCCGGGACGTCCCTTAATGCTTCGATACTGGGTGAATCCGTCCATACATCCGTTAGCGAAGGCGTAGTCGCTTTGACCCGCATTAGGCAGAACGGCCGAAAGGGATGAAAACATAACGAAGAAATCTAGAGGCTCTTCTTCAGCTGCTTTATCCAGCCAAACGGTTCCGAATACTTTAGGCGCTATAACTTCTTCTATGCTTTCTTTCGTTTTTTTTATGATAAATGCATCCTTAACAAGTCCGGCACTGTGCAAAATTCCGTTTAATTCTCCGAATGTCTGCTTAATGTGCTTAATCAAAGCGTTCGTCTCTTTTTCATTTGAAATATCTGCCGGGACATATAAGGCTTCAGCGCCGAGATTTTCAAGAGCGCATAATTTTTGCGCCGTTTCACGGGAGGCCGGGGAACGCCCGGTTAATATCAGCTTGACTTCTGCCTGTTTCGCCAGATATTCAGCAAACAGATACCCGAGACCGCCGGCTCCTCCCGTAATTAAATACACACCGTTCTTTTTTACACTGAAACTATGTTTCTCCCCATCTTCTTTTTTTACTTTTTGAAGCTGCCTTTTATAATAATGCCTCGGCTCATAGCAGGTAAAGTGGTCCGTTTTACATTGATTGTTCCATTCAAAAGAGATGACATCTGCAATATGCTGCTTTGTAAACGGCTCGTCAAACATTGATTTCAGCTCTGCAGCCTTACATGTGAAATTCGGATTTTCGGCCTGTACGGTCTTAAGAAAACTTTCAACCGCGTTATAAATCGGCTGAACCTCGCCCTCGGCATTTTCATACAGATACAAAATTTCTGCTTTCGGACAAAGTTTGTTCGCCATGAAGGCCTGAAACATTTGAAACAAGGAATACAGACTTTTATTGAGCTGCTTTCTCATTGCATCTTCTGTATTTTTGAAGAGCCCGGCAGCTAAAAAATGAATAATATGGCGGGGTCTTATATTTTGAGAACGCAGAACCCCGCATAACGCATCATAATCCTCATCTTTTGCAAAGTTCATTGTAAAACGACCGTTCCGGCAATCTTCGAAACGCTCGCCGGAAGTCACGTAAATGAAAGGCGCCTCATAACCTTCAAGCTGTCTCTTCATTACGGTATACATGCTGTCGTCTTCGCCAAAAAATAAAATTGGCTCTTTCGTATGCGGGAATTTTTTACTGCCTTTAAATTCATATCTATCCCATACCATTTCATATAGATGGGTTTTCCCCAAGCTCTTAATTAATTCCAGCCCTTCTTCAGGTGTCAGGCTGCATTCTTTCACCTTTTTCACGATTTGCTCAATTTGCATCGTTTTTTCATTCATGGAAAAGCAACTCCTCTATCAGCTCTGACGTCTCTTTCGTATTCATCTCACCTGTTTGTGCTTTTTCAAGAAGCGACATGATTTCTCCATCTGCTGTATCTTTATTTGAGTTGTGAAGCTCAGTGTTCGAGAAAGCCTCAGCCTTCTGCGCTTCATCTTTATTTAAATGAATCCAATGTCTGTTCTTGCTGAAAGGATAGAGAGGAAGAGACAGTTTAACCGGTTTGAGTTCCTCCTCATACAAGTCTTCCCAGCTGATTTCACAACCGATCGTCCACAACTGAGCCAGTTTGGCCGGCTTGTTTTGCTGAATCAGTGATTGAACATATGCATGACCTTCGGGGCCGCCGAATAAAGGAGCGTGCAGACTATCAAAATCCGTTACATTTCCTTCATAAACACCTTGCAGCCTGCTCCCCTGGATGTAACCGTTTAATTTTTCAAGAAGATCTCCGGTATTCGAGCAAGTGATCGCAAGGCGGCATTCAAATGGTTCCCTTCCGGTTTGCAGTGTATATGCTATTTCTTCAAGACCGATTCCGGACTTTTCTCTAAAATTGCCGTTATGCGGTTTATCAGCTGATCGATTCCGAATGCTGCTGATATAGCGGCACAGCTCGCTCAGTGTCTTTAATTCCTGAAATATGTCAAGTGATATTTCTGTGCCGTACATTTGGTTTATAAAAGAGATTAATTCGGAATAAGCCAACGGATCAAATCCGAATTCCGAAAGAGGTGTCTTTGCATCTATATCTGCGGTATTTAAACGCAGGATACCCGCTGCCGCTTCCCGAACCGCCTCTTGCAAATCACGTTCCTGCACCTCTTGCTGACTGAATTGAACTGATAGTTCTTCATGTAAAAACGTTGTTAACTCTTTGGCTTTAACCATCAGTCTTTCCTTTGTTTTGGCCGATAGAACAATGATTTGTTCCCGCTCGCCAGTTACTGCTTTATCTTGTCCGTATTCGAATTCTTCCACGATGACATGAGCATTTGCCCCGCCGAATCCAAAGGAACTGACTCCGGCGCGGCGCGGAATTTCATTTCCTTTTCGATCTTTTAATCTGGCCCACTTCATAGTTTTATTGACAATATGAAACGGTGTTCCGCTTAATTGAATGTAAGGGTTCAGTTCATTGACATGTAGTGTGGCAGGCAGTGTTTTATACTTCATGGATAGTAATACTTTAATCAGCCCCGGCATTCCAGAGGCGGGCTCTAAATGACCGATATTCGTTTTTACTGAACCGATGCCGCAATATTGATCATGATTCTTTCCTGGATGCGGCTCAAAAGATCCAAACGCTTTTTTCAAGCCTTCAATCTCAATCGGATCTCCCAGTTCTGTCCCGGTTCCGTGTGCTTCAATGTAAGATATCGTATCAACAGGAATATCGGCATTTTTGTAAACAGACGTTAACAGTTCTGCCTGAGCTTCCGGGTTCGGAGCGGTCAATGAAGCAGATCTTCCTCCGTGATTTGCTCCGGTTCCTCTCAGAACTCCGTAAATATTGTCTCTGTCATTCATTGCCGCTTGCAATGGTTTCAATAACAGAACAGCTGCACCTTCACCGCGGACATAACCGTCGGCAAGTTTATCAAATGTCTTACACCGGCCGTCTCTAGACAAAATACCGAGTTTATCAGTATACATATGCGTGACTGGATCTAAAAGCAGCGAAACCCCGCCTGCTACCGCCAGCTCACTTTCACCATTTTGAATCGAGCGCACAGCTCTGTGGATTGCTACAAGACTGCTTGAGCAGGCTGTATCAATGGACTCACTCGGACCTCTGAAATTAAAATAGTGGGATACACGATTGCTGATGAGCGCCTGGCTGTTTCCAGTTCCCGCAAACGCATGCGCCCCGTCCGAATGCCTCATCAGCAGCTGGCGGTAATCATTAAATTGAATGCCCGTAAACACCCCGATATTTTTGCCAGACAGCTTTGAAGCTTTGTAACCCGCATCTTCTATCGCTTTCCAGGTTTCCTGCAAATAAATTCTGTGCTGAGGATCCATGAGTTCTGCTTCCCGCGGATTAATATTGAAAAACGCCTCATCGAATTTATCGGCATCTGTGATAAAGCCGCCCCATTTCGAATGTACTTCGCTGTTTCCTTTGCCTTCGGCGTATTTTTTCCAATCCCAGCGATCCGGGGGAATTTCCTGAATCAAATCTTTTTCATTGATTAAATTGATCCAAAACTCATCTGCATTTTTTGATCCCGGAAAAACACAACTCATCCCGATAATGGCAACCGGCTGCTTCTCCGGATGATGGTCAGCCTGTCTTGTTGTCTTTTTTTCAAACGGAAAACTTCGCGGCGGCTTCACGGTTTTCCCGGTGGTTTTCCCAGCGTGCACTACTTTCCTTTTTTCAGAAATGTTTTTTTCTGCATCTGTATTCCCTTTTGCAACAGTACGCAGTTCACTGTTTAGAAATTCTGAAAGAGACTTTATATGGCTGTAAGTAAAGAAAACGGCAGGTGTCAGCTTAAGCTTGTATTTTTTATTCAGTCGGACAGCTAATGTTTTCAAACTGATAGAATCAAAGCCGAGATTGCCGAAATTCTCTGCCGTATCCAGCTGTTCAATGTTAATTTTCAATAATTCCGACACCATTTGCTTCAGTTCTTCCAGGACATTGTCTGTATAAGCCGGTGCTGTATAAGAAATTTCCTCTTGACGAACCGGAAGCGTATTTACTTTTTGATGCGGCAGATCTTTTCTTGCTGGTGTCGTTTCGGCATCCCCGGTAACAACCGAAATTTGCGGGCAGTCACTTGCCAAAATCGTCTCAAAAGCCGCTATCCCTTCTTCCGTTTCCAAATAATCAAACCCGGATGCGGAAAGATATGCTTCTTCAGCTTCTTTGTTTAAATGCATTCCGCCTTTACGCCACAACGGCCAGTTAATCGAAATGCTCTTGCCTTGTCTCTCTTGCCGGCGGCTCTGTTCGGATCTCCAATTTATATATTGATCTTGAAAATAATTGCCCAACGCATAGTTAACCTGTCCAAAATCTCCGAAGACCGAAGAAATAGAAGAAAATACGATAAAGAAATCAAGCGGCTCATCTTTCGTTAATTCATCTAAACATACCGTGCCTTCAATTTTAGCAGTCATGCCATCTGAAAAATCATCCAGATTCATCTCTGTAAATAACCGATCATCGGCATGACCAGCTGAATGAATAACGCCTTGAATGGAGCCCCAAGTCCGTTTCGTTTCTTCTATGACCCGTCCCATCGTCTTTTGATCTGCGGCATCAGCTTGATAATATACCGCATCTCCTCCAAGCGCCTGCAGCCGGTCCATGTTATGGCGTTTATCAGCAGTTAACGGTGACCTTCCCGTCAATACTAATTTTGCTTGATATTGAGAGGCCAAATATTTTGCGAAAATCAGGCCCAGACCGCCCAAACCGCCCGTTATGAGGTAAATCCCTTCCTGTTTCAGCTGATGAGAGTGCTCTGTATGATTGAATACATACTCCTTTAATGTCTTAACAAACCTCTTGTCATTTATATATTTAACTTCTTCCGCCTGCCGTTCCATGCCTGAAACCATTTCGTTAAGACAAAATTCAGCCATTTTTTCAATTGATATACGTTCTGAAAAACCGATTGACTTCACATTTTCTGCGGATGGCACCAACATATTCGCCGTTTTTAAACAGCCTGCAAGAGCGCCCGTATACGGATCATTCACGCCTTCTTTAAAAGAGTGAACAAGAAGCAGAGAATGAAGATAAAGAGAGGCGTCACTGCGGGCGCTCAGGGCTTTTAATAAATAAAAAATTGATTCCAGGCCGCTGAGAAGGTGGTCACCCGCGTAAAATGTTTCTCCCGTGTGCAAGATGACATCAGGAGAAAACCCTTTTTTATCCAGTTCTTCGAATAAACGAATGTAATCTGATGTCACTTCCGGGTTTACACAGAATGTCAGCAGATTTTGATCGGTCTGCCGCTGATCCGGCGTGACGAGAATGACACGGCTGTCTGATTGATTTTTCAGAGCCCCAGCCAATGCTTCAGCTTTTGCAAAGACCAGAATTGTTTTTGGCTCCCTATCTTTCTTTTCAATCAGAGGGTTTTTTTGATCCCACTTATGCTCATAAAAACGTACATTTTTATTAGGCTTTTCGCCAAAAACCAGCCCGCTCAGTTCCATCAAAATCCCGCCGGCATTGTCTAATACATACACATCATAAGCCGAATCGCTTTCTCCAGTTTGTTCTGCATATACATAAACGGGTTCAGTCTCATGATCAAAAATCGTACATTCTTTAATGTTTTCCGGGAGCTCTCCGGCATTTTCCCCCGCAAGGTATATGACGGCTTGATATACGCTCTCAATCACTTCCGGTTTGATTATGCACCCTTTCGGCCCGGCCTTTGCTTTTATTTTTAAAAGCACCTGTCCGTTCCTGCTGACGCATTGCTCTGCCGCTTTCAGACTGTCACTGCAGCTGTATCCGAATTCGGCAAGCCGCTGATAAAACGCTTCATACGGTATGCGGTCTGCGCGCTGAGACAGAATCGGCTCAAGATGAATATTTCCGTTCTCGTACGCCCCGCCTTCTAATTCGAGCCGCCCTGAGGAATAAATGGATGAGTCGCTCTGTTTTTCTATAGAATACGATGCACCCTGATTATCCGGGGTTAATACAATCCGGATCTGCTCATTGCTTCCGCTTTGTAACATCGGTTCTCTAAAGGAGAGCTCTGTTAATTTAATAATCGGATTCCCTGAAGCCATCGCTCCGGCAGCTCTCGCCATTTCAATCTGGCTGAGAAACGGAAACATTTCCTTGTCTTGATACTTTGTTTTTATATACAAACCGGTATCGCTTACATTGATAAGAAACTTCTGTGCTTTAAAATCAGATATATTGCATGAAATGTAAGGGTGCAGATCGTTATTAACGTTCATCCGGCGGCTAACCATATTTTGCGCATCTATTCTGCACAGCTCTTTGGCAAATGGATATCCGGGTGCTGATACCCGTCTCAGAGTGGCATCTTTATAAAGTGACGGCCAATCTATCCCGTTACCGCCAACCCAGTATTCAGCAATCTTCACAAGATCCCTGTTTGCGGCTGCTTCTTCAATCTCAGTTTTATTCATCCTTTGAGCTTCTGTTGTGTCTTTGCCGCTTGTAAAAATATGATCCGTCGCGTTTCCGAGAATATAATCTGTCAGTCTTTTAAGCAATTCATCTCTTGTGGAGGCGATAACAGCCAATCTGTGCGGCATTTCTTCTCTGCCGGTTTGTAAAGTAAATGCTGTATTTCTAAGTGTTTCTAATGGATAATCTCTGGCTGCTATATGTTCTTTTGCGCGTTTTGCATATTCTGCCAGCCTGTCGGCATTTTTTGCAGAAAAAACAAATAAAAGCTGTTCAGGTTCTTCAGCCGCGAGAGGAGAGATAGCTTCATCCGCAAATTCTTCTAAAATAACATGGGCATTAGCTCCTCCTGCCCCGAAAGAACTGATTCCGGCACGCCTGGGAACGGATGACTCCCATTTTTCGGCACTGTCCGGTACATAAAAAGGTGTTTTTTGAAACGGTATATTTTCATTCAATTCAGCAGAATGAGTCAGTGACGGAACAATCGTTTTATGTTTCATTTGAAGAATAACTTTCGTAATGCCCGCTATGCCTGCAGCAGCCTCAAGATGTCCGATATTTGATTTAATCGATCCGATCGCGCATGTTTTCTTATCGCGTTCGGCATCTGAAAATGCTCTGGTCAGACCGGTGATTTCAATCGGATCTCCTAAGGCGGTGCCTGTTCCGTGAGCTTCTATATAGCTGATGCTTTTTGGATCAATAAATCCTTTTTTTAAGGCTCTCGTAATGACCTCACTTTGAGCTTTGGGATTCGGCACGGTATACCCATTCGTCTTAGCACCGTGGTTGATGGCTGTTGCCTTAATAACTGAATAAATCTGATCACCGTCCGCAATAGCCTTTTTTACAGGTTTCAGCAGCACGGCACCTGTCCCTTCTCCCGGCACATAGCCGTCTCCTCCGGAACCGAAGCTTCTGCACCGGCCATCACTGGATAAAAATCCGCCTTGAGTCAGGAGTTCATATTTATGAGGATGAATGGATAAATTGACGCCTCCTGCAATTGCAATTTCACATTCATTCCTGATTAAACTTTCACAGGCAAAATGAACAGCCGTTAATGATGAGGAACACATCGTGTCCAAAGCAATACTTGGTCCGCTGAAATTAAAGAAGTACGATACCCGGTTGGCGATTGATGCATATGAGGAAGAAACGGCCGCTTCGTGACCAACGCTGTACAGCTGATAGTGGCCGTACATAACCCCTGCAAAAACACCGACGTTTTTTCGTTCAAGCGTTTTCTTTGCGTACCCCGCATCTTCTATGGTGTGCCAAACCGTCTCTAAAAACAGTCTCTCCTGCGGATCAATTAATTCAGCTTCGGCAGGAGAAATATTAAAGAACAACGGATCAAAATGATACACATCGTCAATAAATCCCCCCCATTTGCTTTGGTTTTTTACTTCGTCGCCCGCCGCAGGCTGATAGTGCAGCCCCGAATCCCACCGATCCTCAGGTATCTCAGTTATACAGTCTTTACCGTTCAATAAGTTTTCCCACAGAGTATCAAGATCATTTGCCATCGGGTAACGTCCGCTGATACCGATAATCGCGATATCATTGTCATGATACTTCTCCTGCTGCACCTGATTTTTCATCTGGATTTTCTGTTTCCCGTTAACTTCGGCTGTCTGTTCATGATCTTTTTTCTTCTGAGATGGGGTGCTGCTCCCGTTTTCTCCTAACCGGAGTTTATGAAGAAGAGTATCCCTGTGCTCCTCAACGAAATACTGTGACAATTCTGCCGCAGTCTGATATTCGAATAACAGCGTTTTTGAGAGCGCGCCGAAATGTTTTTCAAGCTCATTCGTCATATTGATAATCATAACGGAATCAAGTCCGTATTTTTCCAATGCCTCTTCTGCATCTATTTTGTCCGCAGGCATCCTGAATTCTGCAGCAATCACTTTTATGATGAAATCAGATGTTTCAGCTTTCAGTTTCTCTGAATCAAATGATTCGATATTTCTCCCTGTTCCTTCATCTGCCTGAATATTGTCTTTTCGTTCATATAATTGCTGAACATGATTGTCAATTTGCTCATCTCCGTAAAATACAGTAAATTGCGAAAAACCGGAGGACAATGCGACTGCAAACGCTTCTTTACCTTCCTCTTTTTCTAAAGGATAAAAACCCGCCTTTTTCATTGTCTCTACCGTGCGCTCATCCACTTGCATGCCGACTTCTTTCCACAGCGGCCAGTTCAGAGAGAGAGAAATCGTATCAGAATCCTGGGCAGAACGCATATTCATGAAATGATCCATATAACTGTTTCCGAACGCGTAATCAGATTGCCCGACATTTCCCAACACTGCGGAAGTAGAGGAGAAGCAAATGAAAAAGTCAGGATTTTCTTTCTCAACAGCATCATTCAGCCACATCGTACCCAATACTTTCGGTCTGATTACCTGATCGAATTCCTCTCGTGACTTGTTAAGAAGGAAAGAGTCACGGATGATTCCCGCGCCCTGAATGACCCCGTTTACTTTTCCATAAGAAGTTTTGGCTGTTTTGACTACATATTCGGCTTCTTCCTTATTGGTAATATCAGCCTGAACATAAACAGCTGACGAACCGGCATCCTCTAATCGTCTCAGCTGTTTTCTTATATGATCTGAAAGCGGAGATCTCCCCGTTAAAACAAGGCAGCATTTTGTTTGAAAAGCCAAATATTCCGCAAAGGTAAATCCTAATCCGCCCGCGCCGCCCGCGATAATATATACTCCATTTTCTCTCAGCGGCACATCTCCGCTTCGGGAATTTTTTTCGGGTTCATACGTTTTGAGCTGTTTGACATAACGCTGCATGTCTTTATAACGAATCTCTACATCTGAAGGCTGGAAATCACTCAGCTCATTGCGTATGATATCAGCTGCGTGAACAGCTGCTATTGACTGCTCCATCTCAATGCTTTTTGCTGAGATTAACGGATTTTCCAGCTGCAATGTCCGCAAAAATCCGCTTGCCGCCGCGTAAAGAGGCTGTTCTCCAGAAAGATGCGAAAAATATCCATATAACAGTTTGATCGGTTTGCGGCAGTTATTTTTGAAGAGCGCCTGTTGTAGTAAAAACAAAGAATAGACTCCGCTGTCGCATTGTTCACGAATCGCTCTCTCTGTCTTTTCAAACGGCATGTCTGACCACAAATGCACCGCTTCCCGTATATCTGACTTCTCTTCTTCTATAAGCCATCCTAACAGGTTTATGTAATCTCTTTCAGAGCGGGGGTCGATTTCAAATACACCGTCCCCGGTTTTTCGAAACTCTTTCCCCGGCTTAACCAAGATAACCCTTGTATCATGCAATGCAGCAAGTTCTTTACTCACATCTTCATTTTTATCAAATAATAAAAGGCTGCCCTCACGTCGGCCGCCTTTTACATGAATGCTGAGATCTGTCCGCTGCCAGACCGTCTGATAATATATCGCCTGTCCGTTACCCCCTGCGGAATGAGAACCAAGCTGCTGTATCCGCTTTACTCCTTCTTCCAAAGAAATGATGCCGCTTTCTATGTCAGAAAGTACTTTTTTTCTAATATGACGGGCTTCTTTCATAAAAATCTTCATCCCCTTTACAAATGGCACTGCCGCAAAATGATAAACTAATCCTGCATACGTTCCAGCGCATAATCTGCTTCCTCCGCAGTCAGTTCGCCCGCTTTTAATTGTCTGAGGAGCTCTTTTACTCTCTCGTTCTTTCCATTGGAATCCGCTGTTGCACGAGTCTGTGCCTCCGCGGAAAACGTTTCTTTTTTACGAATGGTTACATCCTTCAAACCTGCAAGTCTTTCTCCTTGTTCATTAAGCAGCTGAATATCGTAAATAAGCTCGGATTGACCTTTTTGGCCTGTTTTACGCGCATGAGCCCAGCATTCTGCTGAAACTTTTTTCCGAATCGTAATCTCTCCTATTGAAAAAGGAACATAAACAGATGCCTCTTCTCTTCCGTCCGTAATGCCGAACAAAGATTGCAGAGCCCCATCAATTAAAGACGGATGCAATGTATAATGTTCAAGAGCATATGCGGCTTCTTTTGGCAGCAATAAGTGTGCAACCGCTTCTGTTTTTCCGACCCATAAACGTTGAATCGGCTGAAAAGCGCGCCCATACAGGAACCCGTTTTCCCGAAAATACTCGTAACATTCATCTTGTTCACGGACAAAAGCACTTCTGTTTATCATCTCTTGTCTGTCGATGTTCTCTATATCATTATCACTGTAATGATGATCATAATCTAATTCCCCCGTCACAAATCCAGTCCTTACAGCAGCATCCTCATCAGGTGAGATGTTAAATAATATGCTGCCGTCTTTTACGGAAATGTGAGTGTAAATGGTCAGGCTCTCTTGCAAAAGCATGGCCGGTCTGGCAAATATCACGTTTTTTAAACGAGTGACCTTTTTCTTTCGATATGACCGCGTTCCCGCTGCGCATGCCATTTCAAGAAAAGCAGCTGCCGGGAGAATGCTCTTGTTTTTTACGATGTGGTCTTTTAACCAAATCTCTTTTTCTCTTAATGTCGTTTTAAAAAACTGCTGTTCCAGAGTAGATTCATTCGAATCCAGAAGCGGGTGCAGTGAAGACTGCCGCGGCAATATTTCCGGAAATGTTGCACTTTGGTTTCGAGGCACCCAGTAAGACTCCTCAGCAAATGGATATAAAGGAAGCTTGACCTTTTGCGGGGTATATTCTTCATATAACTCTCTCCATTGAATATCAGCCCCGAAAGACCATAATTTTGCAAGAAGATTCAAGTCCTTTGTCTCCATCATCACCTCGAGGAATTTATCTTTCATCTTTTGATCATGAAAGATAAAGACTTTATCAAAATCTTTCGTAACATTCCCTTTGTATACGCCCTCCCCAATTGTTCCTTCAGTACAGAAAGTTCTCAGTTTCTCCTTTAGTTCCGGCAAATCGGAAGCTACAACAGCAAGTCTGTCTTCCATCGGTTCCCTGCATGTCTGCAATGTAAAAGCGATATCAGCTGCCGAGACCTTTGTCTCCCGCTCTGTGAATTGCAGAAGGCGCCGGGCGTATTCTTTCAGCCTGTCTTCATTTTTGGCAGAGAGAACTGCGGCAAACGGACCGCTTATTGTTTGTGTGTCCGCATGGTTTTGATATTCTTCCACAATGACATGGGCATTTGCTCCGCCCGCTCCGAACGAACTGATTGCTGCTCTCCTGTTGGAGGCGCCTGATTCTTTCCGCCACTCTTCTTCTTTCTGCTGAACGTAAAAAGGCGTCTTTTCAAATCGGATATTTTGGTTCAGCTGTTCCGAGTGAATGGATGGCGCCAATTTCTGATGCTTAAATTGTAAAAGAACTTTTGTAAGGGCTGCTATTCCTGCAGCAGACTCCAAATGTCCGATGTTAGACTTCACTGAGCCTATTGCACAAAATTGTTTATCGTCCGTAAATTTCTCAAACGCTTTTGTCAATCCTGCGATCTCAATCGGATCTCCGAGCGAGGTACCCGTTCCGTGTGCTTCCAAGTAGCTGACGGAACGCGGACTGATGCCCGATTTCTTGAAATTTTCAGCAATCAGCTCAGCTTGTGCATTCGGATTCGGAACCGTAAATCCATTGGTTTTTCCGCCATGATTTACAGATGTTCCTTTAATTACTCCGTATATATGATCCTGATCAGCAATTGCTTTTTCCAAAGGTTTCAAAAGGACGGCGCCCGAACCTTCTCCCGGGACATAGCCGTCTCCGCCCTCTCCGAAACTTCTGCACAATCCTTCGGTGGAAACAAAATTACCTTGACTCAGCCAAAGGTATTTGCTGGGATGTATGGACACATTAACGCCGCCCGCAAGCGCAATTTCACTTTCCCCTCTTTTAATGCTCTCACATGCCAAGTGAATGGCCGTCAGCGATGATGAACACATCGTATCCAGTGCAATGCTCGGACCAGAGAGATTAAAAAAGTATGAAACCCTGTTCGCAATAGATGAAAAGAAGGAACTGAGCGCAATCGGATTGCCCCGCGCAGTTTCTTCTGCGCCGAATAATTGATATTGTCCGTACATGGCTCCGACAAACACACCGGCTTTCATACCGTCAAGCTTCTCTTTTGTATATCCAGAATCTTCAAACGTATGCCAGGAGGTTTCGAGAAAAATTCGCTCCTGAGGGTCCATCAGCTCAGCTTCTTTATGAGAAATGTGGAAAAACAGCGGATCGAATTGATCAACACCGCTGATAAAACCGCCCCACTTACTGTTGATTTTTCCCTTCTCCATTTTGTCAGGACTGTAATTCGATCTGAAATCCCAACGTTCCTCGGGGATTTCAATAATACAGTTTTTCCCTCCGGCAATGTTTTCCCAGAACTCCTCAAGAGTATCCGAATTCGGATATCTTCCGCTCACACCGATAATGGCAATATCCTCACCCGGCTGAACCATGCTCGGTGCAGATGCAACCCTCTGCTGCCGGTGCTGTTTTTTACTCAGATTTTCTCTTTTCTTCGGCACTCTTGTTACCGGAGCTGCCCCTGCGGCCTTAAGCACTTTTTCTTTAAAAGATGTTAGGAAGAAGTTTGAAAGCTCTTCAATGTTCTGATATTCAAAAAAGATTGTTTTGGGAAGATCCCCGAAAGTATCTTCAAGCTTTGAAATAAGTGACATGATCATAAGTGAATTGATTCCGAATTTCTCAAAAGAGTCTTTCGCATTTATTTTATGAGCTTGGATTTTCAAGACACCGCTGATGATCTTGATTAAATAGTCATTTACTTTTTCTTTCGCAGCATGTTCCTCTTCTTCATCGTGTTCCGCCGTGAGTGTATCTTGATCTGCTGCAGCTGTATTTCTTTGAATCGAAAGCGCTTTTATCATTTTATCCCGCTTTCCTTCTGCAGGCATTAAGCTGGTAAATGAAGACCGCAGCATTTTCAGAAACGCTTCCAAAACAGAGGAAGTTCGCATCGGAGTCATTCCGTATTTTTCTTTTATTTGGTTGATTCCACTGCTGTCGAGACTCATCCCGCCATCTTTCAATAACGGCCAATTGATTGAAAGGGTTTTTCCGTTTCGGGAGAGCTGAGATCGAAGCACTGCAAAACTGTCCATAAAATGATTTGCGTACGCATAGTCACTTTGGCCGGCATTTCCATAAGCGGAAAAAGAAGAAAAGAGAACAAAAAAATCAAGATCTTCGTCTTTTGTCAGCTCATCCAGCCAGATTGTCCCGTAAACTTTCGGTTTCAGTACGTCCGTAAAATCACTGAGACTTTTATTTACAAGAAATGAGTCACGAAGGATGCCGGCAGCATGAATGATCCCGTTTATGCTGCCGTACCGCTGTTTAACGCCGAAAATGAATCGCTCTGCCTCTGTTCGATCTGTGATGTCCGTCCGCTGATATTCAACAATAGAGCCGCTCTCATTAAGCTTACTGATCCGTTCTTTTTGATCAGCGGTTAAAACAGAACGGCCTGTAAGTATAATCACGGCTTGGTTTTCATTAGCGATGTGTTCCGCAAACAGCAGCCCGAGTTTTCCGGCTCCTCCGGTAATGATATATATGCCGCCTTTTTGATACGTTACAGATCCGTGATCGTGTTCCGGAATATCAATAGGCCGCAGCCCTTTCACATAACGAGTATGTGAGTCTATTAAAATCTCACATTCATCCGTTTGAAAGCGCTGTATTTCACTGATTGCAGCATCCCACATCTCGGAAACCGGAGGATTTTTGTCAGAATCCTCATGGCGTATCTGTATGGTTTTCGCTTTAAGCTTAGAGCTTTCCATGTTTACCGTTTTCATGAACCCTCCGACAGCTTCATGAAACGGCTGATTCGGACCGCTTGTCCAATAAATATGCAATAACGTAACAGGTTCGTTTCTCCGCATTATAGCTTTTGATAATAAAAAGAGCGAGTTGATCCCTCTGCGAAGAGTTTCATTAACGGATTTTTCAGTGAATTCTCTGATTTCTCCGTTCCATAAATAAAGCACGACATCAGGTGTAAATCCGTTTTCAGCCAAATCAGACAGCAGCATTTCGACATGATTTTCATCAGAAGGATTGATTGTGCATCTATTCCGTTCAATTCTATAATCAGAATCTGGCGTAACGAGAATGACACGGTTATGATCTCCAATCATCATCTCGGCATGCTGAAAAAGACGGTTATCCTGATCAAAAATCAGCATATTCCCCGGTGCCTGCTGATTCGGCATATCAATGTTATTTGTTCTTACCCAATCGTTCTTAAAGAAAATGGTTGGGGACGGAGCTTGTGATTCCGGCTCCGCCTTTTTTTCCATTTGTTCTTTTCTGTAAGTGCGAATTAGCTCCAGTCCTGCATCAGGAGACATTTGCTGTTCTTCAATTAAGGAAAGTATTTGTTTGATCTGCACTATTTTCCCTCCAGCAGCTGATAAACTTGGTCAGCAGAAAGTTCACCGTTTTTCAATTGTTCTAATAAGAAGAGAATTTCCTGATCTTCATTTTTACGTCCTGCGGTTAATTCTCCCCCGGTCACTTTTCTGACAGAAAAGTCTTTCATGCTCACGGCTATTTCGCCGCTCTCGTTAATAAAATCAATGTTATACGTATAAAAACCGGTTTCTCTCACCGAGACATGGCATCGGGCAGTAAGCGCCCTCTTAATGTGAAGCTCTCTAAGTGAATATGGAACAAATAAGCCGTCTTTCTCATTATCTCTTAACAAAAATGCCGCCGCTTGAAAACCGCCGTCAATTAATGAAGGATGAAGTGTAAAATGTGAAAACCCGTTCGCTAAATGAGCCGGAAGCTCCAATTCTGCCATTAACTCCATATCACCGCGATATACGGCTTTCAACGTTTGAAAACTGCTATGATATGTCAGGCCCATACGACTGAAGCGGTGATAACACTCTTCCCGGCTTATGACAGCCTTACTGCTGCGTTTGAACTTATCAATATCGACATACTCAGCATTGTTGTTTATGTCCCCGAATACTGTTTCACTTTGTGTGCAGATTTGCTGCACGCCATCCGGACCCTCTTTACATATCGTTACGTTCAACTTATCTTGTTTCATTTCCAAGTCGGTATAAATGTGCAGCGTTTTTCCTTTATATAATATAGGTCTGTTCCACATCACGTCTTTTATTTTATATACTTCACTTTCTCCGCTTATTTCCGCACAAACAAGAGCCATTTCAAGCGAAGCGGCTCCTGGCAGCACATAGTCTCCTGAAACAAGATGATCAGTGACGAAAAATTCAGTTCCGGAAATAACAGTTTTAAATGCTTGTTTCTTTAATGTTGAGACATTCTCGCTGATTAATGGGTGAAGACTTTTGCTATTAACCTTAACCTCGCTTTTGTTCTTTTTCGGGGTGAACCAATAACTCTCTTTTGCAAACGGATAAGTTGGCAGCGGCACTCTATTCAATTTCTTATTGCCGATTGTCTTCCATTCAAACTCGGCTCCATTGGCCCACCATTGTGCGAGCAGCTCCTCTTTTCCGCTATGAAGAGCCTCCTCAATCATATATTCAGAAACAGCTGTGGGCTCTTCAGTGTTTTCGCTTATAAATACGCCTTTTTGCACCCTGCTGTCATCAAGAAAGCTGACGTATTTATCTCTCAGCTCAGTCAGACTCGCTGCACATACGGCAATTCTTTCGTTCATTGCTTCCCGGCCGTTTTGCAATGTAAATTCCATGTCACTGGCATTAACGGTCATCTCACCGGCAATCACGCGATCCAAGTACTGAACCATATGCCGGATATACTCAAGTAATTGATCTTTGTTTTTCGCAGATAAAACAAAAATATGTGTGTTACCGTTGTTTTCCGGCACTTCTTTTTGAGGTTCCCTATATTCCTCTAAAACAATATGCGCGTTCACACCGCCGAATCCGAATGAGCTGACACCCGCTCTCCTCGGCAGATCGTTGTTCTCTTTATCTTTTATCGGATTCCACTTTTGAGCGGTTTCTGTGATATAAAATGGCGTATTTTCCAGTTTGATGTATGGATTGAGTTCTGAAAAATGGGCGAGTCCCGGAAGTTTGCGATATTTAAATGCCAGTAACACTTTCATCACTCCGGCTATTCCGGCAGCGGTTTCGAGATGGCCGATGTTTGTTTTCACAGACCCGATTCCGCAGCATTTCTGTTTCGCAAAAGGAATGTCCCATTCTAGATATAACGTTTTAAATGCCTTTATGATGCTGTTTACTTCAATCGGATCGCCAAGACTTGTCCCTGTGCCATGCGCTTCTATATATCCCGCAGTGGCAGGGCTGACCCCCGCCTTCCGCCAAGCTTCGGTTAATAAGTCCGCCTGTGCGTTCGGATTCGGAGCAGTCAAAGAATTGGCGCGGCCGCCGTGATTTACAGCTGACCCTTTAATCAAACCATATATATGATCACCGTCTGCCTGTGCTTTGCTGAGCGGCTTAAGCAATACTGCAGCCGCCCCTTCACTTCTTACATAGCCGTCAGCGCTTTTATCGAACGTTTTGCACTTTCCGTCTTTGGAAAGCATACCTGCTTTATCAAAAGCTATAAACAGAGTAGGGCTTGTCATAATATGCACTCCGCCTGCAATCGCCATTTCAAAATCGCCTCTTTGAATCCCCTCAGCCGCACGATGGAGTGCAACTAACGAACTTGAACAGGCAGTGTCAATCGGTTCGCTCGGACCCGTCAGGTTCAGCTGGTAAGAAATACGATTTGCCAATATACAATGATTTAAACCGGTTGCGGTCTGCGCCTGAACAGAGACGCCATTTTCATTCAGACGTTCAGCATAATCCGTTGTGGCGACCCCTGCAAACACCGCGGTTTTCGTCCCTGCCAAATCAGACGGCTTATAGCCCGCATCTTCTATTGTTTTCCATACAGTCTCCATAAAAATTCTTTGCTGGGGATCCATTAATTCTGCTTCGGCGGGAGAAATCCCGAAAAACAACGGATCAAAACTGTCCGCGCCTTTGATAAATCCGCCTTTTTTTATTTTTGTTCTATTGACGTCCCTGATCGGATCGCCGTCAAACTCTTTCCAGTCCCAACGATCTTCAGGAATGTCTGTAATCATATCCCGCCCTTTTTCAATTCCTTCCCAAAAGTCTTCCAGCGAATCTGTTTGGGGGAAACGGCCGCTTATTCCCACTATTGCAACCGGTTCATTCATATGTCTTTCCTCTTGCCTGTTTTTGCTTTCAGGCTCAAGGGAATGTTCATAGGTTTCCGGCGGAGGCGTGCTGTACAATGTTTTTTCGTCAGCTGCAGAAAAAGATTCTGTCTCAGCAAAAAGAATTTCTCCGTATTGCTCGATTACATAATCAGTTATTTCAGCCAGTGAATTGCATTCAAAGAAAATGGACGGCAATAATTCCGTACCATATTGTTGATTGATTTCATTTCCGAGTCTGGTAAACGTAATCGAATCAAATCCGTACTCGCCGAATGAAGTCTCTTCTTCTATTTCCTTTCTGTCAATCTTCAAAATACTTGACATCATCTTTGCGATGCCCTCAATCAGATTTTCTCTCCGGTCTTTCGCCGCAGATTCATCTGAAGAAAAAGAACCGCAGAGATGAAGCTCCTCGGAATACTCACTCTTTAAAAACTCAAGAAGTTCATTAAAATCAGTAAGACCGAAAAAATCTGACGGCATCATTGATATTCCTAAAGTTTCGTTTAATTCGTTGCCCAGCATTGTAAACATAATTGAATCAAATCCGTATTCACTTATCGGCAGTTCAAAATCAAATTCCCGTTCTTCAATTTTTAATACGCCGGTGATGATGCGCGTCAAAGTGCTTTTTAAAGATTCAGTTATTGACAGCTCTTTCGGTTCGTGATTTTCGTCGGCGATTGCCGGATCACTTTTTCCGCTGTCAATCGTTATCATTCGTTCCAGCTTTAATTCATTACCGCTAAATACCATTATTTGATGTTCACACCCTGTCATTGCTTGATCAAATGCTGCAAGGCCTTCCCGTTTTCCCAGAGGCAGCATTCCGAAACGGTCATAAAGGAACTTCTCTGAATGAATATCAATTTGCATACCGCCTTCTTTCCATAAAGGCCAATTAATCGAGACTGTTTTTCCAGGTTTATTTTCCGCCGCTCTCATTTCCGCAAAATAATCCATAAACCGGTTTGCATAAGCATAATCAGTTTGTCCGGCATTCCCGATTATTGCGCTGATAGATGAAAACATAACAAAAAAGTCCAGAGGTTCTCTGTCTGTATACCGGTCAAGCCATATTGTTCCGTAAACCTTGCTGGCCAAAACTGAATCGAGATCCTCTTCACGCTTATTGATGAGTAATGAATCTTTTATCACACCGGCGCTGTGAATAATTCCTTTAACAGGACCTAATTTGTTTTTGACGAGTTGTATCAGTTTATTGACATTTTCCTTATCAGAAATATCGGTTCTTACATAAAAAACCTCTGATCCGTTTTTTTCGAGCTCTTTTACATTGCTTACGGCTTCCTCAGAAAGCTCTGACCTGCCGATAAGGACAAGTTTTATTCTCCCTTTTCGCACAAGATGTCTGGCGAAAATCAGTCCCAGACCGCCTGTTCCTCCTGTAATGAGGTAAACTCCCCCTTCTTTTACTTCCGTCTTTTCGGGGGGCTCGGCACTTTCAATTTCTGCAGAGTGCTTTACCTGCCTGATTCCATCTCTGTATCTGATTTCTGAAGTTTCATCGCTGATGATTGTTTCTTTCACAAGGTTTTTTAATTCAGGCAGACCGGCGTTCAGCTGTAACTGAATTTCGTCGCTGTGTATTTCAATATTTTTACCGGACAACATAGGATGTTCTAAATGAAGCGACCTAAAAAAGCCGCTGATTGCCATTTGATAAGGTAAGATTTGATTTTCCCTTGTGAAAAATACATGTGATATCAGGATTTTATGTCTTGGGATTGTTGCTAACAGAGCTTTCGTTACATTGAAAACCGGCAAAACAGCCTCTTCCAGCTTTTCACGAATGTTCTGCTCAATTCCCGTTTCAGGGCTCATCCCGATTAAAATGACGCGGTCAATTGTCACTTGTCTTTCTTTAAGAATCGCCAGCAATTTCTGATAGCCGTCAATTTTGACGCTGTTCAATTCAAAGGAATCAGCTTCTTTTTCTTGAAAACTGCCGCCATGGCGGACAAAGATCATGTTCAGGCCGATATCTTTATATGCCTGGCGGATCAGCGGTTCTGATATATCCCGACGGAGCGAAATCACAAGGCAGCTGTTTAAACCGCTGGCTTCAGGCTGGTGAAGCAGAGGGGCCCGCTTCCACATATCAGTGTAATACTTAACTGAATGCCGCTCATCCTGAGTCTGCGGTGCAGCCCTTAATGTCTTCAACGCTAAGTTTTTTATTTTAAGACTTACAGATCCGTTTTCATCCATAAATAGTATATGAAACCTTTTGACATCATCATGTTGTCTTTCATCGGCAGCTGTAATGTAAGCATAGCCGTTTGCCGAAGGTGCGTGAAGAATCTCCAGCTCACCTAATTCAAAAGGCAAATATGCGGTGTGATCGTCTTCCTGACCGGACGTAAACCCTGTTGTGGATTGAAAAATGCCATCCAATAAACACGGTTCCAGCAGCGTGCCGGATTTTTTATGAATGCTCTCAGGAAGTGATATTCGTGCAAGAACAGCATTTTCATGAATAAACAGCTGTTTTATTACCTGAAAACTGGTTCCATAGTCCAAACCGCTCTGCCGGAAGGTCCTATAACACTCAGCGCCGCTGATTAATCTTTTCTGTCCGGTTAACCAGCTGTCCAATTGAAAATGCTCTGTATGAGAGGCATCTTGATCTCCGCATGTGATAATGTTTCCTTGGCAGTGAACTGCCGCTTCAGGTTGCATATCGGTTTTCACCACAAATCTGCCGTCTTTTTGATTCGGCAGCAGATCTATCATTATCGTCTTTTCTTTTTCAACGGTTATCGGAACCGCCCATACAACCTGACTCAGTTTTATAACTGATTTTCCGTACAGCCTCTCTCCCGCTTCTCTGGCCGCTTCGATGATTGCCGCTCCGGGCAGAACCATATTCCCATGCACAACATGGTCTTTTACATAATATTCAGAATCTGAAAGCGTTTTATAAAATCGGCACTCACCTGCTGAAAAATCAAATAAAGGAGCTGTACCGGCTGCTGATGTTGTTTGCGCCTTATTTGACACCCACAGTCTGTTTTTTAAGAAAGGGTAAGTCGGCAGGGCAATTTTTGCCGGTTTTCTGCCGGTGCGGAAGTCATCCCAGCTTAAATTGCCTCCTGATACCCAGAATTCAGCCATTTCGGCTAATGTGGTGCTGCCGGATTTGAGCGGAAGATCCGATTGCCGCTGTCCGCGTTTATGATTCAGTTTTTTCCCTCTAAATATTTCGTGATCGTCAATTCCATTATAAAAGTGATTTAATTTCAACATGAGATCATCGATATTATTTGAAATGACAGCAAGCCTTTCCGGCATGGCTTCACGCCCTTCAAGAAGGGTATACGCAATATCAGAAAGGTGAAGCGGCTTGTTTGTTCCCGCTTGCTGTAAAAACTCGCCCTGCTTATGACGGGCCTTTTGAAGATATTCCTCCAGCTGTTTTGCTGATTCCCGTAAACTCAGTGAATGCTTGGCTGAGAGTACGATAAGTTCCTCACTTTCCTCACGCCTCGTATGACAGTCAGCAGCAGACTCATACTCTTCCACAAGGATATGAGCATTTGCCCCGCCCGCTCCGAAAGAACTTAATCCCGCGCGCCGCGGATATTTGCTGTCAGAATGTTTTTCATTCGCGGGTTTTATCCAGTCGGCGGTTTCCTGCTGAAGGCAAAAAGGTGTCTCTTCCAGATAAAGATCCGGATGCACCCGTTCAGCATGCAGTGTTGCGGCTATTTTTTTATACTTCATTTGTAAGATAATCTTTGTCAGGCCGGCAATACCCGCGGCCGCTTCCAGGTGGCCGATGTTAGATTTAATCGATCCGAGAGAGCAATATGAAACATCTTCGGTATAAGCTCTAAACGCCTTGGTTAGGCCTCGGACTTCAATCGGGTCACCCAGCGGCGTTCCCGTGCCGTGGGCTTCAATAAAGCTGACACTTCTGGCGCTCCAACCGGCCGCTTTAAGAGCTCCTTGAATTAAATCCGCCTGTGCGGCAGGATTAGGCACCGTATAGCCATTTGTCTTTCCGCCATGATTAATTGCCGTTCCTTTAATGACTGCGTACACAGTATCTTTATCACGTATGGCATCTTTAAGCGGTTTAAGAATAACGGCCCCTACACCTTCCCCGGGCACGAAACCGTCGCCGCCTTCTCCAAAACTTCTGCATTTTCCCGATTTTGAAAGCATTCCCATCTGACATCGGTATAAATAGTCAGAAGGATGAAGATACAAATTTACTCCTCCCGCAACCGCAACCGAGCACTCACCCTTTGTTAAACTTTGGCAAGCCATGTGAATTGCCGTTAAGGATGAAGAACAAGCCGTATCTACAGGGACACTGGGACCTGTAAAGTCAAATGTGTAAGACACTCTGTTCGCGAGAGACCATGGGAACGAATTTGGAAGTACATCGTTTTTGTCCGTCGGTATTCTTTCGCCGAGCAGCTTGTAAGAATTGGTCGTCACTCCCGCAAATACACCGACATGTTTTTCGGTCTGCTTTCTCAACCCTTCAATGGTATATCCCGAATCTTCAAATGCTTTCCACACGGTTTCGAGAAATATTCGTTCCTGAGGATCCATCGCTTCTGCTTCTCTCGGCGATATTTGGAAAAACAAAGAATCAAATGATTCAGCATTCTTTAAAAATCCGCCCCATTTGCAATAAATTTTCCCCTCATGCGCTTTAGCGGGGTCTGGATCATAGTAGGTCTCATAATTCCATCGTTCTTTCGGAATTTCTGTGATTGCGGTTCTCTCTTTTGATAGAAGCTCCCACAATTCTTCAATATTTTCAGCCCCGGGATAACGGCCGCTGATACCGATTACCGCTATCCCGTCAAGATGTTCTTTTTCCTCCGCCGCAGGTGCAGTGATGTTTTGTTCCGGCCTGGCGGGGGTAATGCTCTGAATCTGTTTTCCTTTTTCCTCCCGTGAAAATAAACGCCCCAGCCGATCCGGATATTCCTTTATAAGATGATCCGCTAAATCTCTGATTGTATGAAATTCAAATAAAAGCGTTTTCGAAATTGCTCCCAGTGACTGCTCCAGCTTTGTGTTGCATTGATGAATCATAACCGAATCCATTCCATATTCAGCCAGATGCACATCTTGATCGATCTCTTCCCGTTCTGCACCGACCTCAGAGGAGATGATATTGGTTAAAAACAAAACTGTCTGATCCAAAATATCGCCTTGAGCCAAAGGAATGGCACTGCCTGTCTCTGTTTCGTCCGTCAAAAATCTCTGCCGCATAAATTGTTCAAAGCGCTCATGATCACCGCAGACTGCAATATTATGCAGCTGACCCGAAGTTACAATCCGCGAAAACCATTGCGTTCCGTCTTCAGCAGGAAGTTCTTCGAGCCCGGAACCATGAAAAAGAGACGTCCGCCCTTGACCTGACAGGTTCGCCCCCATTCCGATGTCTTGCCATAAAGGCCAATTGATTGTCAGCGTGCGGCCGCTGCGCAGAGAATTTTGCCGTTTCTGTTCCCGATATTCGGCAAAATGATCTAAAAAGCCGTTTGCATATGCATAATCACACTGGCCTTCGTTCCCTGCAATAGAGACGACTGAAGAAAAAACGGCGAAAAAATCTAATTCCAGCGACTTCGTTGCATGATCAAGATTCAATGCACCATGAACTTTCGGAGCAATCACCTCTGAAAGTTCCTGCTTTGTTTTTCGAAAAAGCAGCGAGTCTCTGATAACTCCTGCACAATGAATGATGCCATGAAGACCTGCATGCTGAACGGTAATACCGTCAATCATTTTTTTTACCGCTTCTTTATCGGATATATTCGCCTGTATATAATAAACCTTTGCTTTAAAGCTGTTCAGGTATTCTAAATGTTTCTGCTTATCTCCGTTTAAAGCAGATCGCCCCGATAGAATAATGGTGGATCTTTCAGTTTTCGCGCAATATTCAGCGACTTTACTGCCAATCCCCCCGAATCCCCCTGTAATTAAATACACTTTATCTTTTTCAGGGTATTGAACGGTCTTTCTGTTTGTTTCTCTCTGCTTCACTAACATCCGTGCATATCTTACGCAGCCTCTGTACTTGATATAAAGATGCCGATCAGGCGCTGTATTTATTTCTTTATAAAGAATGTCAGCCTTCTCTGAAAATGAAACGGATGCAGAATCATGTTCAAAGCAAACCGTCTTACAATGCAGCTGCGGGTATTCTTGTTTTACCGAATTTAAAAAACCGTTCATACCTTCAAAATACGGCAATTTTTCTTTTTGATTCGCGCTGAATGTATAAATGAACGTTACTTTATTTATAAGGTTCTCGCTGATTAAAGCCTTAGTCAGATAAAACACGGAATAAATTCCTGATTCGAGTGTGTCTTCCAGTTCAGGCTGTTTTTCAGACCACGTATGCAAAATTGCATCGGGCGCTGCGCCTTTTTCCTTTAACAGACGAATGACACCTTGATAATCTTCGGGACGCTGCCTGTTGATCGTGAAAACACTGTCGCTTATCTGCTCTAAACGCTCACCGGGCATAATAAGATATGCGGACGTATTCTCTCTTTTTTTCAGCTCTTCAAAATAGTCTTTATTCCCGGAGAACAACAAAATAGTACAAGCTTGTCGGCTGCCCGCTTCATTCTCAATTGCGGTTTCTTTCCATACCGGCGTATAAAGTGCCTGATTCTTCTTTTCTGAAAAAGCCGCGTCTGATTTTACCGGCTGAGGGTTTAAAGAAAATTGAGAGCGCTCAAACGGATAAGGCGGAAGCGGGGCTTTTCTTTTATGATCATCACCTAGTTTCGCCCATTCAATCTCTTCTCCTGAAAGCCACATTTGCATAAATGAATGATATAGAGCCTCATCGGCTGGTTTGTCCGCTTCAAAAGCAGCCGCTTTGTTTAGTTTTGCTGATGGAGGGAGCGATCCGAATTGAAAAACTGAAAAATCAGAAATATTCACATCCGGCTCCGTTCCCTTTTCTTCCGTGTGAAGCGGCATATGGTCAGCTATCTCCTGAGACACGGCATCCATTTGATTGTATTCTGTCATCAACGGAAAACGAGTTTTATCATAAAAACCTGCCGGCTGCTCATTAATACAAGCAACAGCCTGTTTAATTCCGTCTTGCTTTTTCAATAAAATGCTCAGAAAAAGTTCTTTAGACAAGATTCCTTCATCCAGTAAATTTAATATTTCCAGAACATAATCATTATTAAAGAATCCATCATAATCTGTTAAATCCCATCTCTTATACAGTCTTCTCATAGAGGCAAGGATAGCCATGATCGCTGCTTCCTCATCAGCCGGCAATGCGTTTCTTTTATCCGCCGTGCGATTCACAATATAAGATAAAATCTCGATTTCCTGAGTCTTCCCCGCTTTATCCCACTCTTCTAAAAACCCTTTAAACGTATATTGGTGCTCAAGAAGCAGCCGTGTTTTCCCGTACAGGCGGTCTGCAAAATCAGCCGGGAAGCTCAGACCGTTCAGCAGCACCCTTACATATTCTTCATTTAATCGAACCGGCGGGTACGTTTTTGAAGTGTACGGATTGACAAATGGCATGGACGGCGGCTCACAGGATATGTGCGAAGGTTTTTCAGCGCCTGTGATGACAGAAATGGCCTTTTCAATTTTGATGATATCCGCTGCTGCAAGAGCGACGTAATATCCGTCTCCGGCGCCTGTAATGAGGCTTGGCTTAAAACCGGATGCCAGGATACTTTTTATGATTTCCGTATTGATAACTAAAGAATACAAGCGGATTTTCTCAGGCGTCCATTTTCTTTTAAATGAACTGTGCAATGTTGGTATACCCTTCAGCACCGGCCTTACGTTCTTTTCTAAATCAGGGAACACCCGTTTCAAAACGGCAAATTGTTTATAACTTTCCCATTTGAAGTCACCGATGGCAAGCGCCCATTCAGAATCTTGTTTCCTCCGAAAACTTAATCCCTCTTTAAGCTGATTTTTAAATTCCTCCTTGCTGCCTGCCAATAAACCAGCCCTGTAATCAAACGATGTCCTTGTTAAAAGGGTGCTGCTGATCACTTCATTTGATATTTTGCAAAATTCCTCAGAATCGTCAGCAAAGGTTCTCCAATGATGTATCATTTGTTTCATGCTTTCTTCACTTTTAGCGGAAAAAAGGAAGGGTACCCTTCCTTTTCTGTCAGATTCGTCTTTTGTATGTATAAATTCTTCGATGATGACGTGAGAGTTGACACCCCCAAAACCGAAGGAGCTGATTCCCGCCCTGAGCGGAGCCCCGTCTGCCGCCTTCCAATCACTTGAATCAAGCGCCGGCCTAAACGGTGTTTTTTCAAACTGTATAATTGGGTTTACCGTATGTACATTCAGGCTTTTCGGCACCCTCCGGTGTTTCATCATCATTAGAACTTTTATCAATCCGGCCATTCCCGCCGCTGCTTCTGTATGACCGATATTTGTTTTCACACTTCCGATCCTGCAATATTGAGTATCCTCAGTATATTGCCGATACGCTTTTGTCAATGCTTCTATTTCTATCGGATCGCCCAGAGATGTACCTGTGCCATGTGCTTCTACATAAGAAACCGTCGCAGCATCGACAGCAGCGTTGTGTAAAGCTTCTGAGATGACCCGGCACTGCGCTTCTGCTCTGGGAGCGGTTATGGAACGGGTTTTACCGCCATGATTAACAGCTGTCCCTTTTATGATCCCGTATATATGGTGACCGGCTTTTACTGCATCACCAAGGCGCTGCAGCAATACAACGCCTGCCCCTTCTCCGGGAACGTACCCGTTCGCCGCTGCGTCAAAAGTTTTACATTTGCCGTCAGGACTCAGCATTCTGGCTTTAGAAAAAGAAATATATTTTCCGGGTTGGAAATTCAAGTTTACTCCCGATGCGATTGCATAATCGCTTTCTTTTGTCCGCAATGACTTAACCGCTTCATGTAAAGCAACAAGCGATGATGCACAAGCGGCATTTACAGACATGCTTTTTCCGGTCAAACCGAATGTGTATGAAAGCCGGTTGGAAAGCATAGCTTCGAAACTTCCTAAACAGGCATAACTGTCGATTTCCGATTCAGCATGACCTGTCTGCCGGTAGTCAGAATTCATAATACCCGCAAAAACAGAAGTGGTTTTACGCTGGAGATCCTGCAAAGAAACCCCGGAATCTTCGATGCACCGCCAAGTTTCTTCTAAAAGGATTCTTTGCTCAGGATCCATGTTTTTCGCTTCCCGGGGAGAGATATTAAAAAACTTATGGTCGAAATGGTCAGCTTTATGAATAAAACCTCCCCACTTGCTGATTGTTTTGTTCGGTATACTGATATCAGCTGAATAATAAAGATCGGGATCCCACCGTTCAATCGGCACTTCCCGGATGGAATCTTTGCCGCTATTTATGTTTTCCCAGAATTCATGATAATGATCTGCATCGGGGAATCTGCAAGCAACCCCGATTATCGCGATATCCGCACTCTGTTTATTCAAATGAACCATTGGCCTCCACCCGCTCCTTCTTTAGTGTAGAAATAACGTATCCAATCTGCGCCTTAGCAGACTTTCGGTCTCATTCATCAATTTTTCACCAATGTCATCGACATGTCTGTTTCTCCATGATTCCAAATCCGTGCCCTTTACCCAATGATTAAAAGCGCCTAAAGACGGGCCGCAATGAACTTGGAAATTCACCTTTTGTTCTTCCTGCCCTTCCAAAGCAAGCAGACATCCTCTCTGCAAATACCACTTAAATAGTAACAGCATCTTATATTTTTGATTGCGCTCAGCTTTTTGGGCCAGGTTCGGCTGTTTTTCTAATATGCTTTCGTAGATTTCATCAAAAGTCTTGTTAAAATAATCATTTTCGAGCTGAATCTTTGTCTTTTCATCTATCTCACTCAACGACTCATATTGTTGGTAGATTTGAAATAATTTATTTGCCCTGACCGGAAACAGCGTGCCCTTTTTCAGCACCTGAACCTTTGTTCCGAACTCAAACAGAGTCTCCGAAGGCGCATAAGCAGTATCGCATATTCCTGTCTCACTCAGCATTTCTTTAACAAAACCGCTTGTTTCGGCTTCAACTGTACATTGATTAATGGATCCCGTCATAATAAAATCAGCGCCCATTAAAAAAGCAGACGCGGCAGACTCGGGAGTCCCGATTCCTCCCGCAGCCCCGATCCTTATCTTCCTTGCGTATTTGTGTGTTTCCATCATTTCATCCCGCAGGTTAACAAAAAACGGCAGCATCGCCGTCAATGAGCCCTGTTCAGTATTACTTCCGCAATCTGCTTCAATAATGATATCGTCTGCTGCCGGAATACGGCTGAGCCACTCCGCCTGCTCTTCCGTCAGCATACCGTGCTGACACATTCTCTTTACGATACTTGGAGGAGGCGGACTCAGAAATGCGGCCGCAACTTCCGGCCGTGAAACTTTGGCAATGATCCGATTATGAGGTATGACCCTGCCGCTTTTGTCTATCTTCAACTGATGCGCTTTGTAATAAATTAATGGTGCGCTGACGGAAAGATACGAAGACGCTTCTATTACTCGTACGTCATGCTTGATATATAAATCTATCAATTCCTTTTCTCTATCTTGATGATCCGGCTCAAATCGCAGATTCATTCCGTAGGGCTGGCCATTTTTGAGTGTCTTCTTAATAGAAATAACGGCCTGTTCAATTTCCCTTATAGGTAAATCCGCTGTGCCAAAGAACCCCAGCATTCCTTTCTTCCCGAGGCGGATCAGCATTTCAGCAGAAGAGATCCCCCTATTCATCGCACCTGCCAAATACGCGTATGTCAAACCGTAATCTTCTTTGAAAGATTGATCACCCAATCGGGACACCGGTGAAGCTGCACCGCTCTCTATATTTTCGGCCAAGAGGCTATGCTCTTTCCCGCTTTCCGAATTGTCCTTGTTCCCTTCAGAAAAAAAGAGACTGTCTTCCGGCGCACTGATAGTAAGCGGTTCCTCATCTCTTTGTATGGTTTGAATTAATTTAGTCAGAATGTTTCCAGGACCGATCTCTTCAAACAGAGTGACGCCTTGTCCCATTAGATACCTGATGCTTTCAGTCCATTTTACCGAGTTTGTTATTTGTTCAATTAAATTCCGTTTGATATCTTCTTGTTTATAAGGTCTTGCCGTATAGTTGGAAATGACCGGGAAATTCAATTCAGAAAAATGAAACTCCTCGATAAATTCCGCAAATTCACGCTGTGCACTTTCCATGAAACGAGAATGAAAAGCTCCGCCGACTTGCAATACGATATAAGCTTTCGCCCCTTCTTTTTCAAAAAAAGAGGCTGCCCGCTTTATCTCTTCTGCAGCCCCTGCTATCACAATTTGTGAAGATGTATTGTAATTGGCGATATCTATTTGGCCGAGTTCATACTTTTGAAGTATTTTTTTTATGTGATGCTCATCCAGTCCGATCACGGCAGCCATTCCGCCCTCGGAAGCCTCACTCATTAACTCGCCTCTTTTAGCAACCAGCCGGAGACCTGTTTCAAAATTAAAAACGCCGGCCGCAAAAAGCGCAGTATATTCACCAAGACTATGTCCTGCAACAGCATCAGGGCGGGTATGACCTTCTTTTAAACCCTTTAAATATTGCAGTGCGCTCACTGTATAAATTGCAGGCTGTGTATACTTCGTATCAGTCAGCCTCTCTTTTTCATCTGAAAGGCATAAATCCTTTATGGAGTATCCTAAAATATGATCTGCCTTTTTAATGAGCTCACTGAATTCATCGAATAAGTCTCTGCCCATTCCTTTAAACTGCGCTCCCTGTCCGGGAAAGACGTAAGCAAGCATTTGTTTTCCTCCTGTTCCGTATTTCTGCCGTTTCTTTTCGTTCCGATTTTGATTAACGTTTTTCACTTCAATTTTAAAATTGTCGTTTACTCTCAGCACCCTTACTTAATAAGCATTACTAAGCAAAATAAAAAAACCTTTATGCCGGATAAAGGTTTAAAAGCAAAAAGCATGTACAAATATCATATCGCCGTAAATATAAATAGATAGAATTTTCTGATAATTAAAATCACATTTTCATTCTGTTTTATATATATCAATATAATAAAAACATTCCAACGTGCCGAAACAACGATTGGTTTTATGTGAATATTTCCCTAAATAAATATTATACCATGATTTACTTGTTGTCAATGGGAAACACACGTATATACCAATTCTTCAGCCGCCTTTTTACAGGCGGCTGAACTCGGTTGTTATCAGTTCATCAGCCCATGCCGATATGCCTTCACTATACTATTTGCGGAATAATAGTTCTTTCTCTTTGTTGTAGTCTTTAGTAAATTGATTGAACTCATCTGCTTGTTTATGCACCTTTTCGTAAACTGAGTTTACTTTGCTGATTTGCTCTTCCAGCTGCGCTAATGTGAGCTTTTTATCTTTAATCAGCTTATAAAGGTCCTTATCAAGTGATATGGCTTTTTCGTACTTTTTGTACAAAAGATCATAAGATGCATACCTTTTCCCCATTAAAGCGACAGCATGCCCGGCTTTTTCTTTTACTTTCTTATCCTTTATTTCTTGAGAAGTTTTTTTTGCGGATTCAAACGCTTTTTTTGAATCATCAATACTGTCTTTTTCTGCTTTCAGATGTTTTTTTCGCTGATTTGCATTGCTCAGAGCCTGATCAGACAGTGTGACAATTTTCTGGTAATCATCCATATTCAGTTTAACCGCGCTGTCGTATAGCTTATGCTCTTTTTTCTCCAATTTTTCTAATGTTTTCTGCTCTTTTTGAAACGGTTTTTCCGCTTGAACGGCTTTTTCCATCGAGTCATGAAGCGATTCAACCGGATCTTTTCCCCCGCAGCCGGCAAGAAGCATACTTGCGGCGCCGAGCGCTCCGATTCCTGCTAATACCTTTTTTTGAATCATATTCACTTAAAATCCCCCAATCTTGACAATTTCCACTATAGAAGCCCGAACGCTTTTTGACAATAGCTGAGCTGTAATTGGCGTGACCGTGTAAAGACGCTTACGGTGCTTTCAAAGAATACTTGCGTAAAAAATTGAGAAAACAGGGCGGATGACCATACATCTTTTTGGCTTTTACATAGTTTATAGTAGACGCCGGCCCTGCTGACAGAGGGTCAGCGTAATTAAAAGAGGAGGTTTTTTTATGTACGGATATGGATTTGGCGGCGGATTTGGCGGCGGTTGTTGCGGCGGCGGATATGGTTATGGCGGCGGTTACGGTTACGGCTGCGGCGGCGGATACGGCCGCACATTCGCATTAATCGTCGTATTGTTTATCTTATTAATCATCGTCGGTGCCGCTTATTTAGGCTGCGGCTGCTGACATTATACACCATGACATCGGCCGGCCTGCTATGGCCGGCCAATTGTTTCATTGCGCCGCGATAAAGAAATTCGCTATAATTTACATATTAAGCTTTAGGAGTGAAGTTTCTTGATTACTATGGAAAATATTGTACGAGACGGACATCCCGCGCTCAGAGAGATCGCTGAAGAGGTACAGCTTCCCGCTTCTGACGAAGAAAAACAGCATCTTGCTGATATGATTGAGTTTGTGAAAAACAGCCAAAATCCTGAATTAGCCGAGAAATACAAGCTTCGTCCGGGCGTCGGTCTTGCCGCTCCCCAAACAGACGTAAAAAAACGGATGATCGCCGTCCATGCAGAAGATGCGAAAGGCACTTTATACAGCTATGCTCTTTTTAACCCTAAGATCGTCAGCCACTCAGTGGAAAAAAGCTACTTGACGAGCGGAGAAGGCTGCCTGTCGGTAGACGAACCCATTCCCGGCTATGTGCCGCGCTACGCCCGCATCCGCGTAAAGGCGGTGACGCTTGAAGGAGAACAGATTGACATCCGCCTCAAAGGTTTTCCGGCCATCGTGTTTCAGCACGAAATCGATCATCTGAACGGCGTGATGTTTTACGACCATATTGATAAAGAAAATCCGTTCAAAGAACCTGAAAACGCCATTGCCATTGACCGTTAAAAATAACCGGCACTTCCCAAAGTGCCGGTTTTCTTTATTTCAAAAGGCCCAGTTCTTTGACGGCCCAGCTGATTCCTTCCTCATCCACCGGCTTTGTGACGAAATCAGCGGCAGCTTTTAATTCCGGAACCGCATTTCCCATCGCCACCCCGGTGCCGACAAAACGGATCATCTCAAGATCATTTAGTCCGTCGCCGAATGCATAAGTGTCACTTACGCCGTACGGAAGCCGCTCAAGCACTCTTTTAATGCCTTCCGCTTTTGAACCGCCTTTCGGAAGCACATCCGTTGACAATTCATGCCAGCGGACATAATCAAACTCCGGAAAAGCGGCATATGCTTTTTCTTCATGTCCGCGGCAGAATAAAAGCAGCTGATAAATTTCTTTTCCTTTATAAAATGTTTCATCAACTTCGGGATAAGGCGCTTTCAGACTGCCGATTCCTTCCGAGACGTGCGGATGTCCGGGGACGGTCGTTTTCATCGTGTCTTCCGCCATAAATACGACGGGGTGCTCCCCTTCTGCCGCCTGCTTTAATAAACGCGCAACCGCATCTTCAAGAAGCGGATTTTTATAAATGACCTCACCTTCAAATACGACATACTGGCCGTTGTATGAAATAAATGATTCAATCTCAAGCTCTTCCAGAATCGGTTTTACCATAAACGGGGACCTTCCGCTGGCGATAAAAACGTGATGGCCAGCTTCTTTAAGCGCCTTCACGGCGTTTCTTGCGCTATCGGGAATATGTTTATCATGGTCATAGATCGTGCCGTCAATATCAAAAAAGATCAATTTTGGTTTCATGTCAATTTCTCCTTTTTCCCGTTTATCAGTCGTGTCTTTTTCAATATCATCATACAGAAAGTTTTTCTTCCGGAAAACCGCCTTGATGAAATTCCAGTTTTACCCACGAAAACAAATTCATTTTTTCCGCATACTACTGCTATAAAGGGCTTTAAAGGAGGTATACGATGCTGCGCCGATTACGGAAGAAACTCAGAAGACAGTGGGGCGGAATGCTCCGGAAAAAAGTCATCGCGTAGAAGGGATCTTTCGTTTTTTGAAAGTCCCTTTTTTGCTCGAGACTTTCCTTATAATCCGTTTTCGAATATAATAGAATAAGCGAGTCTAACATACGGCATTTAAGGAGAGATTTGGATGATTTATAAGGTATTTTATCAAGAGAAGGCTGACGAAGTACCTGTTCGGGAAAAAACAGATTCACTTTACATTGAGGGCGTTTCAGAACGGGACGTCAGAACGAAACTGAAAGATCAGAAATACAACATTGAATTTGTTCAGCCTGTGGACGGTGCTTTTTTAGAATATGAGAAGCAGAGCGAAAATTTTAAAGTATTGGAGTTATGAGCGGAATGAAATTTGTAAAAAATGACCAGACTGCCGTTTTCGCCCTCGGCGGATTGGGCGAGATCGGGAAAAATACGTACGGGGTGCAGTTTCAGGATGAAATTGTACTGATTGATGCGGGAATCAAGTTCCCGGAAGATGAACTTCTCGGCATCGATTACGTAATCCCCGATTACACGTATTTAGTAAAAAATGAAGATAAAATTAAAGGTCTGTTTATCACCCACGGTCACGAAGACCATATCGGCGGTATTCCGTACCTGCTCAGACAAGTAAATATTCCCGTTTACGGCGGTAAACTCGCGATCGGCTTACTTCGGAATAAACTTGAAGAGCACGGGCTGTTAAGACAGACCAAATTAAATATCATCGGTGAAGACGACATCGTGAAGTTCCGCAAGACGTCAGTATCCTTCTTCAGAACGACACACAGCATTCCGGATTCATACGGAATCGTCGTCAAAACACCGCCGGGCAATATCGTACATACCGGGGACTTTAAGTTCGATTTCACACCGGTAGGCGAACCGGCAAACTTGACAAAGATGGCTGAAATCGGGAAAGAAGGCGTTTTATGCCTGCTTTCTGACAGTACAAACAGTGAGGTTCCTGATTTCACCATGTCAGAACGCCGCGTAGGCGAAAGCATTCACGATATTTTCCGGAAAGTGGACGGCAGAATTATATTTGCGACATTCGCTTCGAATATACACCGTCTTCAGCAGGTGATTGAAGCAGCCGTTTTAAACGGCAGAAAAGTTGCCGTATTCGGACGCAGTATGGAATCGGCTATTGAAATCGGACAAAATCTCGGTTACATTACCTGTCCTAAAAATACGTTTATTGAGCATAACGAAATCAATCGTATGCCTGCCAATAAGGTAACGATTTTATGTACGGGAAGCCAAGGTGAACCGATGGCGGCGTTATCACGTATCGCTAACGGGACGCACCGGCAGATTTCCATTAATCCCGGAGATACGGTCGTCTTTTCTTCCTCTCCGATTCCCGGAAACACAATCAGCGTAAGCCGCACCATCAACCAGCTGTACCGTGCGGGCGCAGAAGTCATTCACGGTTCATTGAATGACATTCATACATCCGGACACGGCGGACAGGAAGAGCAGAAATTAATGCTCCGCCTGATCAAACCGAAGTTCTTTATGCCGATTCACGGTGAGTACAGAATGCAGAAAATGCACGTCAAACTCGCGACTGATTGCGGCATACCCGAAGAAAACTGCTTTATCATGGATAATGGCGAAGTGCTGGCCCTCAAAGGCGAAGAAGCCGCTGTGGCAGGCAAAATTCCGTCCGGCTCCGTTTACATTGACGGAAGCGGAATCGGTGATATCGGCAATATCGTGCTCCGCGACCGCCGCATTCTTTCAGAAGAAGGCCTTGTTATCGTTGTTGTCAGCATCAATATGGATGACTTTAAGGTTTCGGCGGGGCCTGATTTAATCTCAAGAGGTTTTGTATACATGAGAGAATCCGGTGATTTGATCAATGACGCGCAGCAGCTGATTTCGAACCATTTGGAGAAAGTTATGGATCGGAAAACAACGCAGTGGTCCGAAATTAAAAACGAAATTACCGATACACTTGCTCCGTTCCTATACGAAAAAACAAAACGCCGCCCGATGATCCTTCCGATCATTATGGAGGTCTAAAAAAAACTGCACTCGTAATGAGTGCAGTTTTTTTATTGCAGCGGAATATGCTGAAAGGCTTTGACATCAAACAGACCGGCTGCTGTCATTTTAATATCCGGAATCACCGGAAGCGCTAAAAACGATAATGTGAGAAACGGATTGAAATCACCGGTGAATCCGAGCAGAGGAAGCTTTTCATGAAGCACGCCCAAGCTGTCATTGACCCATTCCGCCGACTTATCAGACAAAAGCCCGGCGATCGGAAGCGGAACGGAGTGAAGCAATTCTCCGTTTTTCACGGCTGTTAATCCTCCTCCAGTGTCACGGAGCTTGTTGATTGCTTTTGCCAAATCGGCATCGTTTGTACCGACGGCGATGATATTATGGGAATCGTGAGAAATGGTTGTGGCGATGGCGCCTTCTTTTAACCCGAACCCTTGTACAATCCCGAGTCCTATCATTTTTTCGCCGCTGTGCCGCTCTGTGACGGCGATTTTTAATAAATCATTTTCTGTATCAGAACAAAACGCGTCAGCAGACGGTGCAGGCACTTCTTTTTTTCTCGTCTCCAAATGATTCGGTATCATTTCGATTACATTCATTTTCTTGCCCTCTTGAATCGGTATATGAAAATCCGATTCAGTCAGCGGCGCTTTCAGCCGCACTGTATCCAACAGCGCCTGGTCCGGCGAATAGGAACCGGCAGACTGTTCATAAACCGTGCGTCCGTTCTCGGCAACGGTCCGGCCGGCGACCATGGTCTTCGTGACGGCAGCCTCCCGTACATCTGAAATGAACAGCAGATCTGCGTCAAAACCCGGCGCTACCGCCCCTTTTGTTTCAAGACCGTAGCACTCAGCCGCATTTAAACTGGCGAGTTGATACGCAAGGAATGGATCAAGTCCCGCCTTTATCGCCATTTTGACTTGGTGGTTCACACTTCCTTCTGAAAGCAGATCATCTACATGCTTATCATCCGTGCAAAAGAAAAAGCGCCGCGCGTTTTTTTCATTCACCGCCGGCAGCACATTGAGCGTATTTTTTGCCACCGATCCTTCGCGCAGCATGACGTACATTCCCCGTCTGATTCTGTCCAGCGCTTCTTCTTTTGTCGTCACTTCATGATCATTTGACACCATTGCGGTTCTGTATATATTGATGATATCTGAAGACAGTCCGGCTAAATGCCCGTCGATCCGTTTTCCGTGACGCTTGGCATCAAGCAGTTTCTGAAGCATATCCTCTTCACCTTCCGCAACAGATACATAATCCATTACTTCCGCAAGCCCGAGCACCTCTTTCTCCTGATAAAAAGGCTTTAAATCCTCGGCTTTTAATACGGCTCCTGAGCGTTCAAAGCTAGCGGCGGGAACACAGGAAGGAAGCATGAAACGGATGTTCAGCGGCGCCTTTTTCGCCTGCTCTATCATAAAAGAAATGCCTTTTGCTCCGGAAACGTTCGCAATTTCGTGAGGATCAGTAATGACAGTAGTCACTCCGTGTGGGAGGACGGCTTTAGCAAATTCAATCGGAGTAACCATAGAGGACTCGATATGAACATGTCCGTCAATAAACCCCGGAACGATCATTTGACCTTCTGCATCAATGACTTCTTCCCCTTCATATTCGCCCAGCCCGACGATCACTCCGCCCGTAATGGCGATATCTGCAGAAATCCATTCCTGGTTAAATACATCCATGATTTTTCCGTTTTTAATGACGGTATCGGCTTTTTGTCTGCCGGCTGATACATTCAGCCGTTCAGCCAGTGTTTCTTTGTTCAAAATGAGGCCTCCTCTTTTTCTTTATATGGTACAATATGCTATCGGATCGCCTGATCATAGTCAATAAAAATTGCAGAATATACCGCTTACATGATAAATGTCTTTCTATTCTGACATAATAAAAGACCGTCCTTTTACGGACGGCTTTTCACTTTGTGTGAAGCACTCTTTTTTCAAATCGGGAAATGTCCGTAAGAGAGCCGATAACGATGAGAATATCTTCTTTTTGGATCATTTCAGTCGCCAGCGGAGATACGATCACTTCTTTTTCTCTCTTGATGGCCACGATATTAATGCCGTACTTCGCCCGGATGTCCAGATCAAGCAGTGTGTTGCCCGCAAGCCTGCTGTTGGCCACGATCTCCACAATGCTGTGTTCGTCGGACAGCTCCAAATAATCAAGCACATTATTTGATACGATGTTGTGGGCGATGCGTTTTGCCATGTCACGTTCAGGGTGGACGATGTGGTCGGCCCCGATTTTCGCAAGCACTTTCTCATGATAATCGTTCTGCGCTTTAACCGTGATCGTGTTCACGCCGAGTTCCTTTAAGATCAGCGTCGTTAAAATGCTCGCCTGTATATTTTCGCCGATTGCCACAATGACGTGGTCAAAGTTGCGCAGCCCTAAGTTTTTCAGCACTGATTCATCGGTTGAATCGCCGATGACCGCGTGTGATGCGATTTTGGCGTATTCATTTACTTTATCTTCATCAATATCCATCGCCATGACCTCAAGGCCTTCTTCACTTAATGCTTTGCAAATACTTCCGCCGAAGCGTCCGAGACCGATAACGGCAAACTCTTTTCTCATAACAGTACTCCTTTAAACAATATCTCTAATAGGAATAGTATCACATTTTCGGCAATGAGTTCATATAGCGTTTAAGCTTTTCTGAAAAGGCCGGCGATAAATACAAATCCGCTCCGCGTTCGATTTCTTCCTGATAGTGACCCGGAGGCGCAATTTCCTCAGCTTTATCAAGAACGAGAAATGTCAGGACGCCTCTGTATACACGGCCGCCGGCACACACTTCTATGAACGCGGGACGGTATGTGTGGTTATCAACACCTTCTCTTTTGTACAGATAGGTTGCCGCTTCAAACGGGAGCTTGTACAGCACGCCTTCAGTTCGTCCCCCGTCTTCAACAAGATCGGCTCTGGAACCGTCAGGACGCCTTAATGTGAATCTCGTCGAATACCCTTCAACAACCGCCCCTCCGACCGGCTCGGCAAAAAAGTGGTCGACCCCCGCCTGTTTAAACCGGGCATTGTCCATACAGGAGCCGTATGCGAAATAATAAACCGGACTGTCATCCTCCCGTTTCATAAAACGGTATTCTTTCCAGTCTCCGCTCTTGATACGGCTGAATGAGGCACACTGGTCGGGCTTTACGACATATGCGAAGGCGGTTTTATTCCCGGCATCCGTCGTCACGGCAACCTCTTTTCGATCAAAATCAGCATAATACGCATCCAGCTTACGGATCATCTGATGATCTGTTTCATACAATTCCCCGTACACAAAAGCTGTTTCTGCTAAAGACGCCGCAGGCTGACCTTTATCCGTTTCGTACAGCACGCCGTTTATCGCAGCCTGCTCGCACACACACGGAGCGCCTTTCAGCAGTTCATGATTTTCTTCACGCTTCCGTAACAAACCGTATACAAAAAGAAGCAAGTTATTTTTCCTCCTTTTGGACAGCAGCCGCTTCTAACGGCAGAATCACCTGAAACGTACTGCCTTCTCCATTTTTGCTCTTAATGTTAAGTTTACCATTATGCTCCTTCAGAATTCGTAAACAAATCGGAAGCCCGAGACCCGTTCCCTGATCTTTTGTTGAGAAAAACGGTTTCCCGATGTTTTCAAGCTTTTCTTTCGACATGCCGTTTCCTTCATCCTGTATGCTGATCACCGCGTATTCTTCATCCCGTTTTGTATAAATATGAATATTCCCGCCGTCAGGCATCGCTTCAATCGCATTTTTAATAATATTGATAAATACCTGTTTCAGCTGGTTTTCGTCACCGTTGACCATACAGGACTCAGTCTGCCTGAAATCCTTCTCAATCACAGTGTTCGACAGCACCGCGTTCGTGTCAAGAAGCGTCGCCACCTGCCGTAAAATATGGTTGAGATGATGAGCGGTAAACGTCACGGTCTGCGGCTTGGCGAGCAGAAGCAGCTCCCCCAGCACGAGGTCAATCCTTTTAATCTCCGAAAAAATAATATCAAAATAATCCGTTCTTTCCGGATACTGGGCTTTCATCAGCTGGAGAAAGCCGCTGACTGATGTTAAAGGATTTCTTACTTCATGGGCGATTCCTGCCGCAAGCTCCCCGGCAATGGCCAGCTTTTGAGATTGCATGGCAAGGCGTTCGTTCGTTTCCAGAAGCTCGTCGACCGCTTTTTTCCGTTCACTGATATCAGACATCGTCCCCAGGCTTCCGACAAATTTCTGTCTGCGGTCATAATACAGCTTATAATGGACTTCTCCCCAAAAGATCGAGCCGTCTCTTTTAATATATTTGGCCGTAAACATTCCTGACGGGGACTGCTGCTTGATTTGGGAGATAATATAATCAATAATATGTTTTTCTTTTATAAAATAATCATTATACATCGTGCCCATACATTCGCTGATGGAGTGGCCCGTAATCGCCGTCCAGGCCTGATTCAAATATGTAATATTCCCTTGAGCATCCGTCTGAAAAACGATTTCCTGCAAATTGTCCATGATCCGGTTTTTCTCATCTGAAAGCGCCTTTGCTTTCTGCTCGCTGTCCTTCAGCTCCGTCAGCAGCTGCTTTTTATTATCCACATAATAAGCCAGCAGCCAGACGCTGATTAATGTGACGGCGGTAAAGGTGATGTCAACTGGCCAGTTAATCGGATTCCGTTCAATCATATAAAATAAATAATCCCAAAACATAATAAAAATCATTGCCAAGATTAAGGAAATGATACGCGCTTGATATTTTCCCATAGTCCCACCTGCCGCTAGCATTTCTACATATATTGTAACATTGTTGACTGCATTATTGACTAAAAAATGATAACTATTCCCAATTAATTGAGCAGGTTCGCTTACTTTTCCCGTGAGTTTTTGCACAAGTTCATAATAAAAGGACGGAATGATGCTCCGCCCTTTTTGCTGATTATGATCTATCTTTTAACGCTTCCTCGATTTCCTCAAGCAGCATTTTCGCTCCTTCAGGACTTAAAATAATTTTGCCGTTGCCGTACTCCTGATTTTCGGGAGTAATTTCCCCCGTCATTAAGCAAATGCCGTGCGGCTTGTATTTTTTCAAGACAATTTTGTCTCCGTCAACGAAAAATTCAATACTATCTTTAATAGCGATATCCAATGCTCTTCTCAATTCAATCGGCATGACAATACGCCCGAGTTCGTCTACTTTTCTTACTACACCAATTGATTTCATAGAAATCCCCTACTTCCTTTAATGTCTCTTCTTTATGTCCAAGGAAAATCCTTCATAAACGTAGACGAAAGGAACGGAGCAAAAGTTTCTCAGCATCCGGAACTGAATGTTTTTTTACAAAAGAAAATCCTTTTGAAATATGGGATACAGACTTTCCCTCCTTTTTTACAAAAACATTTCATTCCCGGCGGAAACCCCCAAAAATCGTGGTTTTTCTCAGAAACTTTAAATGTAGAATCAATTAAATCAGGATAGGGATTGGGTGAAAACATGTTTCAATCAACTGAGATCGGAATCGACTTAGGAACCGCTAATATACTTGTTTACAGTAAAAATAAAGGAATTATTTTAAACGAGCCTTCCGTTGTCGCTGTAGATACAACAACGAAAGCGGTGCTTGCCATCGGAACGGATGCCAAAAGCATGATCGGAAAGACGCCGGGGAAAATCGTCGCCGTTCGGCCGATGAAAGACGGTGTCATTGCTGATTATGATATGACAACTGACTTATTAAAACACATTATGAAAAAAGCCGGAAAAAAAATCGGAATGACTTTCCGCAAACCGAATGTCGTCGTCTGCACGCCTTCAGGCTCAACAGCCGTTGAACGACGCGCCATCAGTGACGCTGTCAAAAACTGCGGAGCGAAAAACGTTCACTTGATTGAAGAACCCGTAGCCGCTGCAATCGGGGCCGACCTCCCTGTTGACGAGCCGGTCGCAAACGTCGTCGTAGATATCGGCGGCGGTACGACTGAAGTCGCCATCATCTCATTCGGGGGCGTCGTATCCTGCCATTCGATCAGAATCGGCGGCGACCAGCTTGATGAAGATATCGCCTCGTTCGTCAGAAAAAAATACAACCTGCTGATCGGGGAGCGTACGGCAGAACAAGTGAAAATGGAAATCGGATTTGCATTGATCGAACATGTGCCGGAAACGATGGAAATCCGCGGGCGTGACCTTGTAACCGGTCTGCCGAAGACAATCAGACTGCAGTCTAATGAAATTCAGCACGCGATGCGTGAGTCGCTCCTGCATATTCTTGAAGCGATCAGAGCGACACTTGAAGATTGTCCGCCGGAGCTCAGCGGTGATATCGTTGACCGCGGCGTCGTGTTAACCGGCGGAGGCTCCCTTTTAAACGGGATGAAAGAATGGCTGACAGATGAAATCGTCGTTCCCGTTCATTTGGCGGCGAATCCGCTTGAATCAGTGGCTATCGGCACGGGGCGTTCATTAGACGTCATCGACAAACTGCAAAAAGCGATTAAATAATAAGATTGTGCTTCTTTTTTCTCCGGCCGGCTCATATTGTGAGAACTGGAGAAACATTAAGGAGGAAGCATATGCTTAGAGATGTGGGAAGACGCGTAGCAGTAGCCGTCATTTTAAGCGGAATTATTTTGGGGGGTATGAGCATTTCACTGGCCAATATGCCCCATTCTCCGGCCGGCGGCGCCGTAAAACTGAATCACCCGTAAAGACGCAGCAAAAGCTGTGTCTTTTTCGTTTGTGCTCCTTTCTTTCCTTTATGAGGCGATATTTGATATGATGAGAAAAACCGATGAGGAGGAATGAACGATGAGTTCGTTTACTGAAAAGTTACATACATATGCTCAGCTGGCGGTAGAAGTCGGCGTCAATGTCCAAAAAGGACAGCATGTCGTAATCAATGCCTCAACTGATGTCAGGGAACTTGTCAGACTGCTTGCCAAACATTCTTATGAAAAAGGCGCTAAAAACGTCACCGTAAATTGGCAGGACGATGAACTGTCCAGATTAAAATACGAGATGGCACCTTTTGAAGCGTTTGAAGAGTATCCTGAATGGGAAGCAAAAGGAAAAGAAGAGCTCGCGAAAAAAGGGGCTGCGTTTATTTCTGTCGTCTCATCCGACCCCGACCTGTTAAAAGGCACTGACGGCAAACGGATTGCAGCGTTCCAAAAAGCCGCCGGAAAAGCATTGCATACATACAGACAATATATTCAATCAGATAAGGTCAGCTGGACGGTGATCGGAGCGGCTTCAACAGGCTGGGCGAAAAAAGTGTTCCCGGATCAGCCGGAAGAAACAGCCGTTCAGCTTTTATGGGAAGAAATTTTCAAAACGACCCGCGTAAATGAAGAAAACCCTGTGGAAGCATGGAAAAAACATGATCAAAACCTTCATGAAAAAGTGGAACACTTAAACAAAAAACATTACAGCGCCCTGCATTATCAGGCTGAAGGAACAGACTTAACCATTGAACTGCCGAAAAAACATGTATGGGCAGGCGCGGGAAGCGTGAATGAGAGCGGGCACGAATTCATGGCCAACATGCCGACAGAAGAGGTTTTCACCCTCCCGCAGCGTGACGGGGTGAACGGCACGGTTTCCAGCACGAAACCGCTGAGCTACGGCGGCAACATTATTGATAACTTCACTCTTACCTTTGAAAACGGCCGCATTGTCGATGTGAAAGCTGAAAAAGGCGAGGAGATTTTAAAAGGCATCGTCGAAACCGATGAAGGCTCACACTATCTCGGTGAAGTGGCCTTAGTGCCGTACGATTCACCGATTTCACAATCAAATATTCTATTTTACAACACACTGTACGATGAAAACGCCTCTAACCACTTGGCGATCGGCAGTGCGTATGCCTTTAATATTGAGGGCGGCAAACAAATGACACGGGAAGAGCTTGTCAAAGAGGGCTTAAATGAAAGCATTACACACGTAGATTTTATGGTCGGTTCCAAAGACATGAATATCGACGGCATTACCGCGGACGGCAAAAGAGAACCGATCTTCAGAAACGGAAACTGGGCATTTTAATAAAAAAAGGAGGCGATCAGGCCTCCTTTTTTTATTTCGCTTCATACATTTGCAAGTTGGCGCAGACGGTTTCCAAAACAGGTGTATCAACTGACAAGCCTTTCGCTTTCTCAAGCAAAAATCCGTGTAAATGATCACCTTCCGTCACCCTGCCCTTTTCCATATCTCTCAGCATCGACGATTTCATATGGAAAGACATGCTTGTCAATGTGCGATAACTCTCTTCTTCCAGATCAGGATCTTTCGGGATGCCGGCAGCCTTGAAAATGGCGCCGATTTCAGCAAAGAGGCGCTTTGCCGTGTTGCGGCCGCCTTCTGTTTCTAAAATCGGTCCGACCGGCTGTTGAAACAGAGTGGTCACTCCCGCCTGCGCGGCAATAAACATATATTTTTTCCAAATGTCCTTTTCAATATCCCGGCTGATGATGACATCCGCTTTCACACCTGCAAATGCGTTTTCCAGCTCATTCATACGTTCTGTGCGTTCCCCGTTCCATTCACCGAAAACAAAGCGGTGGGCAGCGCTCGTATGAAGAATGTCCCCTTTGTCGTTAAGGGCGCTCTCAATAAAGCAGAGGCCGCCCAGCACCTGCCGTTTTGAAAAAGCTTCAAACAGCTGGTTATAGTGCCTGTATCCGTTTAAAAAAGGAATAATGACCGACGAAGGTTTGACAAACGGTTTGACATCCCGAATGACGTCCTGCAAAGAATACGCTTTTGAAGCGATGATAACCGCGTCAAATGCTCCTTCTTCGCCCGCCATGATTAATTTCGGCTTGATTGAAACATCACCTTTTTCACTTTTGACGGTCAATCCCGTCTCTTGTAATTGTTCCGCCCGTTTCTTGCGGACGAGAAACGTCACGTCATTTCCCTTTTCTGCAAGACGCGCGCCGATATATCCGCCCACTCCCCCAGCTCCGACAACTAAAAACTTCATGATGCATTCCTCCGTCTCTTTTCAAGTTATGTATTCATTTATTGTAACGGGAAGTCAGAAGATTGAAAACGTTTTTCATAAATAAAAAAGCAGAGTCTCCCCTGCTTCTTTATTACGCGTATAGCTCTTCAAGCTTTTTCTGTACATCCGTGTTTTCAAGAAATTCGTCATAAGACATTTGTTTGTCAACAATGCCTTTGGGCGTTAATTCAATGATGCGGTTGGCAATTGTCTGTACAAACTGATGGTCATGAGATGAAAACAGCATAGCGCCTTTAAAGCTGATTAAGCCGTTGTTAAGCGCCGTAATGGATTCCAAATCTAAGTGGTTTGTCGGTTCATCCAGAATTAAAATGTTCGCGCCGGAAAGCATCGCTTTTGAAAGCATGCAGCGCACTTTTTCTCCTCCGGAAAGGACGTTTGATTTTTTGTTGACTTCTTCTCCTGAGAACAGCATGCGTCCTAAGAAACCGCGCAGAAAGCTTTCGCTTTGGTCATGCGGCGAGTACTGGCGGAGCCAGTCAACAAGGTTCGCGTCGCTGCCGTCAAAATATTCGCTGTTGTCTTTAGGGAAGTACGCCTGAGAAGTGGTCACACCCCATTTAAATGTGCCGCTGTCTGCTTCCATTTCCCCGGAAATGATTTTAAACAATGTCGTAACGGCAAGTTCGTTTCGGCCCGTAAAAGCGATTTTATCTTCTCTGTTCATAATAAAGCTGACGTTATCAAGCACCTTAACCCCGTCAATCGTTTTTGTTAAGCCTTCAACCCGCAGCACGTCATTTCCGATCTCACGTTCCGGCGTGAAATTGACATAAGGATAACGACGTGATGACGGTTTGATATCATCAAGCGTGATTTTATCAAGGAGTTTCTTTCTTGATGTCGCCTGCTTTGATTTAGAGGCGTTGGCGCTGAATCTGGCCACGAACTCCTGAAGCTGTTTAATCTGCTCTTCTTTTTTCTTGTTGGCTTCCTGAGAAAGCTTTAAAGCAAGCTGGCTGGATTCATACCAGAAATCATAGTTGCCGACGTACACTTGAATTTTATTAAAATCAAGATCGGCGATGTGCGTGCACACTTTATTTAAAAAGTGACGGTCATGGGATACGACGATGACTGTGTTCTCAAAGTTGATTAAAAACTCTTCCAGCCACTGAATCGCTTTCAGATCCAAGTGGTTGGTCGGTTCATCAAGCAGCAGAACGTCCGGCTTGCCGAACAGCGCCTGTGCCAAAAGCACTTTCACCTTTTCTGAACCGCCTAAGTCAGCCATTTTCTTCGTATGCAGGTCTTCAGAGATGCCCAGGCCCTTTAACAAAATAGCGGCTTCACTTTCAGCTTCCCATCCATTTAATTCCGCAAACTCTCCTTCAAGCTCAGCGGCGCGGATGCCGTCTTCATCTGAAAAATCAGGCTTCATATAAATCGCGTCTTTTTCCTGCATGACTTCGTATAAACGTTTATGTCCCATAATGACGACTTTCAGCACTTCGAAGTCTTCATATTCAAAGTGGTTCTGCTTCAGAATGGCAAGACGTTCGCCCGGGCTCATATGGACATCGCCGGTCTGCGGCTCCAGCTCACCGGATAAAATTTTCAAAAATGTTGATTTTCCGGCACCGTTTGCGCCTATTAATCCGTAGCAGTTGCCCGGCGTAAATTTAATATTGACATCTTCAAATAACTTGCGATCCGCAAAACGCAAGCTCACATTATTTACAGCAATCATTTAGAATCCTCCATCGTGTCTATCATCATTAAAAGTATACCATGAATAAAGGGGAAGAGAAATGTTTCCCTGCGAATATACGGGTTTGAAAAGATGCAGGCAAACCCGGAGCGCTGTGATACAATAGATATATATACATATTCATCACGGAGGAACAAGTTGAAGCTTTTAACACTCACAGAATATTGTCTTATGATTTTCTTTACCGGGGTTTTTCTGGCCGTCACAGGCTTTACGGCACGTGACATCGGCTTGTACGTCGGAATCGCCCTCATTTATACGTTTTCGCATCTCTTTTCAAAACGGATGCTTGAAAAACGCGGCAAAGAGAAGCAGCAGGTGAATCTTTTTTTCAGCGTTCTGGCCATTGTCGGATCAGTGCTGGCCACGGTAATGTTCATCGCCGTCGCCGCCTCGTTTGCCAAATAAAAAACGCCTGCTGTCCAAATCGGGCAGCGCGGCGTTTTTATTTTGTCTGACGCATATCATGAAACGGGAAGAACACAAACTTCGAGGTGCCGACGATCCGGTTTTCGGCAATTAAACCGAGTCCGTTCCGGCTGTCCATTGAGTTCAGCCGATTGTCGCCCATGACGAAGTATTTGCCTTTCGGAACCTTTACGGGGCCGAAATCTCCCGTCAGGTTGACTCCCAGTTTTTTCGCTTCTTTTTTATTGCTCGCGAGGTACGGTTCTGCGATTTTTTTGCCGTTTATATAAAGCGTGTCATTTTTCATTTCCACCGTTTCTCCAGGTTTTCCGATGAGCCGCTTTACATAATGGACTTTCGATGTATCGCCGTTAATAATGACGATGTCCCCCCGCTCGATTTCTCCGATATAATTGACGCTTTTGTTGACAAACAGCCTTTCACCGTCATGTAATGTCGGGTACATTGATGATCCTTCCACTAAGTACGGTTCAAACAGGAAATGGCGGATTAACAGCGCAAGTGCGACTGCTATGATGATGGCCTTTCCCCATTCCCAATATGTGTTGGATTTTCTTTTTACCGATTTTTCAGAAGTAGGTTTTTGTTCTTCAGTCAACGTGGTTCCTCCTAGACGATCACTGTTTCAGTTCATGTACCATCTTTACTTTATCATAACTCATCATAAAATACATAACGCTTCTATGCGTACATGATTGAAAAAAGCGCCCGTAAAGGACGCTTTTTGTTTATTTCTCTGCAACCGGTTTTTTGACGATTCCCAAGATAACCGCCGTTACAATCGCTCCGATCACGATGCTCATTAAGTACAGCAGCGGATGGTTCGTAATGAATGCAACGAATATTCCTCCGTGCGGTGCAGGAAGCGTTACCCGGAAAAACTCTGTCAACCCGCCCGCTACCGCAGAACCGACAACGGCTGCAGGGATGACGCGAAGCGGATCAGCCGCTGCAAACGGGATGGCGCCTTCTGTAACGAAAGCTGCTCCCATGAAGTAGCACGTAATACCGGCTTCACGGTCACGTTTAGAGAATTTGTGTTTAAAGAATGTTGTCGCCAGTGCGATTCCAAGCGGCGGAGCCATTCCGCCCGCCATGATGGCCGCATGCGGTGCATAGTTTCCGGCATCGATCATCGCAATTCCGAAAGTGAACGCCGCTTTATTAAGCGGGCCGCCCATGTCGATAGCCATCATACCGCCTAAAATAATACCCATTAAAACAAGGTTTCCAGTTCCAAGGCTCTCAAGCCAATTTGTTAAGAAATTCATGAACGCTGCGACAGGTGTGTTTATGACAAATTGCATCAGAACTCCTGTGATAAAAATACCGAGCAGCGGATAAATCAATACAGGTTTTAATCCGTCAAGAGATTGAGGGATAAAGACAAACAGCTTTTTCAGCAGGATGACGACATAACCTGCTAAGAATCCGGCAATCAGTCCGCCCAAGAATCCGGCATTCGCCTGCGTAGCCATAAATCCGCCGACCATACCCGGCGCAAATCCCGGACGGTCCGCAATACTCATTGCAATGAATCCGGCAAGAACGGCAACGATCAGTTTTAACGCATTATCGCTGCCGATAAAGTTCAGTGCTGCAGCAAACGTGTTGTATGTCGGGTCTTTCGGATCAGCTGAATGAATTCCCCAGAAGAATGAAATCGCAACGAGAATTCCGCCGCCGACGACAAATGGCAGCATGTTGCTGACACCGCTCATTAAGTGTTTATAGAAAGTACTTCCGATGCTTGTGCCTGATTTCTGTTTCGGGCCGTCTTCATTTGAAGCGGAAGATCCTCCGCCGCTGCCCTCGTAAATCGGCGCATCTTGGTTAACGGCTTTTTCAATCAGTTCCTGAGGACGTCTGATACCGGCCGTTACAGGCACTTGAAGAACATGTTTGCCTTTAAAGCGTTCCATTTCAACCTGTTTATCAGCCGCCACGATAATCGCAGGCGCGTCTTCAATTTCTTGAGCCGTCAGCTTATGTTTGATACCGCTTGAGCCGTTTGTCTCGACTTTAATGTCAACGCCGAGCTCTTTCGCTTTTTCCTTCAGTGCGTCAGCTGCCATGAACGTATGGGCGATACCTGTCGGACATGCCGTAACGGCAAGGATTTTGCCCTTTCCTGACGGCGCTGCCTGTTCTTCCTGCTCTTCTTCTTCCTCATCGTCATCTTTGTCATGCTGATTGATGATGTCAATGATCGCATCTTCTGATTCAGCTTCAAGAAGCTGTTTGCGGATTTCCTCACGCATGAGAAGCGTTGAAAGTCTTGATAATGCCTCAAGGTGCGTATTATTCGCTCCTTCGGTTGCCGCAATCATAAAGACCAGGTGTGCCGGCTGACCGTCTAATGATTCATAATCCACACCATCTTTTGAACGGCCGAATGCGATGGCCGGGTTAATGACGCTCGCCGTCTTCGCATGAGGAATGGCAATGCCTTCGCCGATTCCCGTCGAGCTTTGGCTTTCACGATTTAAAATGGCTGCTTTGTAAGCCTCTCTGTCATTTAATCTGCCGGCTTTGTCAAGCACTGTCACCATTTCATCGATAACGTTTTCTTTCTCTTTGCTTTCTATATTGAGATGAATTGTATCTCTTGTTAACAGCTCAGTTATCTTCACTTTTCTTTCCTCCTCTATAGACGTGTGACTTTAACTTCAGGAAGAAGCTGCTGTACAAACTCTTCAGTTCCGAGTTCTTCAGAAAATGCCGTCGCGCTTCCGGAAGCAACTCCTAAACGGAACGCATCTTCCAAAGGCAGCTGTTTTGAAATTCCCGCAAGGAATCCCGCGACGACGGAATCACCCGCGCCTACCGAATTGACAAGCTTTCCTTTAGGAACATTGGCGAGGAAAACCGCCTCTTTCGTAAATAAAAGCGCACCGTCGCCAGCCATCGAAACAATCGCATGTTCAGCGCCTTGTTCAATCAATTTTTTACCGTAAGGAACGGCAGCTTCGGCTGAATCAATGACCGTATTGAACATTTCCCCAAGCTCATGATGATTCGGCTTCATCAAAAACGGTTTCATTTCTGTCGCTTTCATCAGCGCTTCACCGGAGATGTCCACCACTACCCGGGCATTCTGCTTTCTGCATGCCTCAGCAATTTTTTCATACGTATTATGCGGCAGGGAAGAAGGAATGCTTCCCGCTAAAACGACGATGTCTCCCTCTTCCAGAGCGGAGAACTGTTCTAAAAAGGCATTGAACACTTCGTCTGAAATCGTCGGGCCCTGTCCGTTAATTTCCGTTTCATCGCCCGTTTTCAGTTTTACATTTATACGCGTGTCTTCATCCACCTCAGAAAAAGCCGTTTCCAGACCTTCCTGCTGCAAAAATGACGTGATATAATTTCCGGTAAATCCGCCGACAAACCCCAATGCTTTTGACGGCACATGGTGTCTTTTCAGTAATCTCGAAACGTTGATGCCTTTTCCGCCGGGATACTTCGTGTCATAGCTGGAACGGTTTAAACCGCCTACGGCAAAATCTTCAACGTGAACGATATAGTCAACAGACGGATTGAGGGTTACAGTGTAAATCATGGTTTCACTACCTTTACGACAGTTTTTTCTTGGTAATTATCGAATGCAAGTTCTTCAGCTTCAGTGGTAATGATAGCGGCATCGCCCAAGGCGGCGAACGCTGCGAAAGAAATCTCTCCGAATTTAGAAGGATCGGCTAAAACATACGCATTTTTCGCCTGTCTCACAGCCTTTGTCTTCAGAAGAGCCTCATCCGGATCGGGTGTTGTAAAGCCGGCTTCAATGTGCACGCCGTTCACCCCGAGGAAGCTTTTGTCAAAACGGTACTGGCTGACCGCGGTTAATGAGGCGCCGCCGATCATCGCACCTGTTCTATGCTTCACATATCCTCCGAGAAGATAAAAGGGAATCCCTTTCCTTATTAAAGCGTCGATATGCATAACTCCGTTTGTGACAACCACAATGTCCTTAGATGGATCTATAAAATCAATCATGTGCAATGTAGTTGTTCCCGCATCAAGATAAATACAGTCACCTTCTTCTAATAAAGATGCCGCTTCTTCTGCGATCTTCAGTTTACCCTGAAGGTTTTTGGAGGATTTTTCAAGCATATCGGGTTCTTGCCTGCTGTTGGAAAGTTTAGACGCCCCGCCGTGAACGCGCTTTAAAAATCCGCGCTCTTCGAGTGTTGATAAATCTCTTCTGATCGTTGATTCAGAAGCATTTGTCATGCTTATCAGCTCTTGAATCTTCACCACATCACGCTTTTCAATCTGATCAATAATCAGCTGATACCTTTCAGGAGTGAGCATATTCCGCCTCCTTTGGAAACGTATTCATTTCGGCTGCAAGATAATTGTAAACGCTTTTTTTACTTCTAGCAACTAAAATCACTCAAATTCATTCAATAACTATCAAAATCTTTCACATTTGTTCATATTAACGTATGTACATAGGGTTTGTAAACTGTAAATTCGACAAAAAGGGGGACAATTGTATGACATTTTCTTTTTATCATAAATGAAAAAAGTCTATTATATTCATGCAATCATTAAAACACAAAAAAACCCCATGCAGACTGCATGGGGTGCCGGTTATTCATACCGTAACGCTTCAATCGGATCTAAGCGAGATGCTTTGTTGGCGGGCAGCATGCCGAAAATGACACCGATCAGCATACTGAACAGCACACCGATACAAACCACCTGCCAGGAAACGAGCGACGGCCAGCCTGCGATAAGGGAAACGAGTGATGCTCCCCCGTAGCCGAGACAGATTCCGATTAAGCCGCCGATTAATGTAAGCACAACAGATTCAATTAAGAATTGTGTCAGAATCTGTCCTCTCGTGGCACCGAGCGATTTGCGGATGCCGATTTCTCTTGTCCGTTCCGTCACTGATACGAGCATAATATTCATGACCCCGATCCCGCCGACAACGAGAGAAATACCGGCGATCGAACCGATGATCGTCGTCATGACGGTCGTGACCTGGCCGATTCCCGCCGCGATTTCTTCCATATTCATGACTTGATAGGCCTCTTTTGTACCGTGATTGTCATTTAAGAGACGGGCCGCTTCTTTTCCTGTTGATTTGATTTGATCAGCTGACTCCGTCTGAACGGAAACGTTGCTGTAGTCGTTAGTACCGAAAGACGTTTTCAGCATGTTGAACGGCACATACATTTCACTGAGTCCTAACGATAAAAAGCCGCTCTCTTCTTTCAGTACGCCGATTACTTCAACGGGCTGTCCGCCGGCCCAGACGATTTTTCCGAGCGGAGACGTTTTCCCGAACAGCTTTTCAGCCATTTTTTTCGAGATGATTCCTGCTCTTTTCCCGGAAAGAAAATCATTATCCGTAAATGTCCGTCCATCTTGAACGTCCAGCTTTTTTACGTCCATGTAGCCGCTGTTAATGCCGTTCAGCGTAATATCCGTGTCTTCTTCATGGTAACGGGCCGTCATGGATTTTACCGCGGAAGCGACAACCTGCTTTACGCCGTCCACTCCTTTTAATCCATTAATATCTTCTTCTGTAAAACTCGCTTCCTGTAAGGCGTTCGGATTGGCTGTTAATTCTTCATCACTGGGCATGTAAAACAATTCAATCGTATTGCCCGGCCCGCTGATGGATTGCTTCAGCATTTGCTCTCCGCCCTGGCCGACAGCCACAACAACAATTACTGAACCGACGCCGATAATGATTCCGAGCATTGTCAGAATCGATCTCAGCTTGTGAGCTCTTACGGAACTGAGGGCCATCCGGAGATTTTCTAACAGGCTCATTCCCCCACTCTCCTCTGCTCAGCATCGCGGGAAACGATCATGCCGTCACGGACGAAAATCACTCTGTTTGTACAGTCCGCCACTTCAGGCTCATGAGTGACGAGCACCACGGTCACGCCCTCTGCATTAAGCTCTGTGAACTGCTCCATAATGGAAATGCTTGTTTTCGTATCCAGTGCGCCGGTCGGTTCATCAGCTAAAATGAGCTTCGGTTCGTTCACGATGGCTCTTGCAATCGCGACACGCTGCTTCTGGCCGCCTGACAGCTCATTCGGCATGTGACGCATCCGATCCGCCAAACCGACTTTTTCCAGCGCATGCTCAGCCCGTTCCTCACGCTCTTTTTTGCCGATACCGGCGTAGATCATGGGGAGTTCGACATTTTTTCTTGCATTCAATCGCGGCAGCAGCTGAAACTGCTGAAAGACAAATCCGATTGATTTGTTCCGGACCGCCGCAAGCTCTTTTTCAGTGCATGAAGAAACATCTTCGCCCGCAAGCCTGTAACTGCCGGACGTCGGTCTGTCCAGACAGCCGATGATATTCATGATCGTAGATTTTCCCGATCCCGACGGTCCCATAATTGACACATATTCTCCTTCTTCAATCGTCAAGTCGATTGAACGGAGAACATCAAACGTCTCCTTGCCGATCTGATAGCTTTTTTTCACCTTTGAAAGCTGAATCATCTATGCTTTCACATCCGTTCCGTCAGTCAAACCGTCAGCCGGATTCAGAATGACTTTATCATCCTTTGAAAGCCCCTCTTTTATCTCCGTAAGCTGATTTGCGGTATCGCCGACTTTAACTTTCACGCGTTTGGCCTTCCCGTCTTTTACCGTAAAGACCCAGTGCTCATCTCCGTCTTTTTTGACTGCGGAGGACGGCAGCGTATCGGCTTTCCGTTTGTCGGTTTCAATGTTCATAATTAATTTAAATCCCGGTTTGCCTTCCGGAAGGTTTCCGATCAGCTTAACCTGAAACGGATACTGGACGGCTTGTTCCGTGCTTTCCCCCGAAGCAGCGCTTGACTTTTGATCAGGAACGAGGCCGACAGCCGCCACTCTCCCTTTCCACGTTTTACCTGGAATGGCGTCTGAGGTAATTGTAACGCTTTGTCCCTTTTTCACTTTCAGCGTGTCGTATTCGGACAAATTGCCGGCAACGATCAGGTGTTCCGGGTCTCCTATATGTATAACCGGTTCTTGAATATCCGATTTTTTAGAAGCCGCTTCTTGATTTACCGAGATTACCGTCCCGTCCATCTCACTCTTAACATTGAGATTCGCCACCTGATTTTCAAGAGACTGCTTTTGCAAATCAGATTGCTTTAATTCGATTTCCGCCGTTTTTTGCTGAAGCTGCAGATCAGTCCGTTCGGATTCAATTTGTTTTTTGGCTTCCGCTTCTCCCACTTGTTTTGCCAGATCTTGTTCCTTGCTGTTTAATGCTCTGAGTTTTTCTTCAACTTGTTCGATTTGCATCCGTTTTGATTGTTCTGTCAACTCATTTTGTTCTTTATCAAGATTGAGCTGCTCATTTGTATATGTGACTAACGACGACCCTTTTTTTACTTTGTCGCCTTCTTTTACTTTCACTTTATCAAGAGTTCCTTTATCCGCTTCATAAAAAACATACTGTTCTTTAGAGAATTTAAGTGTTCCCGGAACCATAACCGTAGAGGAGATTTCTCTGTTTTCCATGGTTCCGGTTTCGATTTTTTTCCCGGCGCTGCCGCCCGCGGGAGCGGCAGACTTATAAATATTGATACCGATGAATACTGCAACAATTACGGCGATGCCGATTCCGATCCAAATTTTTTTCATGTTATACACCTGCTGTCACTGAACTTAACAGTCCTCCGACTGCCGAAACTAAAAGCATAATAACAAACAGGACAATCGCGGAAGTCCAGGCCGCTTTTTTCGAAATGCCGCCTGTATAGCGAAGTCCCAAAGCGAGCAGAATATAGCTCCAGATGCTGAAAATGTCGAACGCGCTTAAAAAGACCGCGACGCCGTCTCCGGCCGGTATGACACTCGCCAAAGATGTAACGGCATACAATGAGCCCGCACCGGTAAAATAAGTGACAAGACCGTTAATAACTAAGCCGATATTGGTAATAAATGCCGTAAACAGGCTGAGTGAGAGCATTTTTTTGTAAGTTGTCACGCCGCCTGAAATTTTAACGCACAGCCAGTAAATGAGCGGAACGATAAACAGAGCGATAATGCCCCCGAAGATTCCTCCGAACATCGAGCCGAATTTAGCGAAGGTTTTGGTCATTTCAATCTGATCATCCGTCAAACCGTCAAGAGATGAGCTGTTCAGCACTTCTTCATAATTCATCCCAAGCCCGCGCAAAATACTGCCGGCCGCGATAAGAATGATGACAATCAGGAGAGGAATGCCGATGACCGGCTTTTCTTTTAATCTTTTAAACTGCACAACAGGACTTGTAATGACGCCGAAAATTGACGGCTTTTCCGTTACGGCCGTATTGCTTTTTTCCAGGTTTGGTTCCATATTGCTGATGCCTCCTATGTATTATTCTGTTTATACGTACGCTTTAGGCTGAGAGAAGTTTCAATTTTTTTGCCGTTTGCGTATTTATGCTAAATTGTAACACAAATTCTCAGCTTTACGTTCCATAATTATGTAAAAAAAAGCATTGTCAGACCGGTATGACGGGAGGTTCAATGCCTTGTGAAGGCACTGTCTTCAGCCTATTCATGCAGTCAAAACCAGCTCAATCGCAAATCCCTTTAAATCCCATTTAAATATTCTCTGGAATTCAGCGCCTATATACAAAAAAGCCGGATGGCAATGATGCACATCCGGCTCTTTTTTCACCCTCCGCTTACAGGAGGGATAAAGGCAATGGTATCACCTTCTGTTACGATGCTGTTGTCTTTTACATATGTTTCATTGATTGCGATCATGGCATTGTCAATCGTCTGAAGTCCGTACCGTTCCTTTAACAGTGTTTTTACAGCAGACGCCGCCGTCTCTTTTTCGTCAAGTTCAATGACCGGTGTTCCCGCCTGCTCCGCAAGCCCGGCAAACAATAATACTTTAATCATCGCGATTCCCCTTTATCCAAATCCGGTTTTCCGTTCGGATAGGGCGTTGTTTCCAGCTGATCGCCTATCCATTCTTCGCCGTCTTCCCAGATTTCTTTTTTCCATATCGGCACAATCTGTTTTATCCGTTCAATTGCATATTCATTCGCCTCATATGCCGCCTTTCTGTGCGGTGAAGACACGGCGATTACGACCGCTGCTTCTCCGATATCAAGGACGCCGACACGGTGAGTGATTGCAGCTTCGGCTCCTTCCCATTTCGCGCTGATTTCATCGCCGATTTGAGAAAGCATTTGAACAGCCATCGGTTCATACGCTTCATATTCGAGACGCACCGTCCGCCGTCCGGCAGTCCACTCTCTGACCGTGCCGATAAACGTTGTGATGGCGCCGGCTTCACGCTTTTCAACTTTTTTTACGATATTTTCCGCAATGATAGGTTCCCTTGTAATTTGAAAACGTTCCATTTATGCAGATTCCCCTTTCAGCTGCGAAAGCACAAACATCATGGCAGCCGGATCGTCCGCATGGAATACGGGCATGCCTGCATCTGCCGGCATATGCTCCGTATTTCTGCTGACAACCGCGATCACGCGCTCCAAATGCTTCAGCTTTTGCCAATCTTCGCTGTCTTTGATCATAATGATTTTCGGATGCGGCGCATGTTTAAATCCCTCTATGAGAAGACCGTCAATTCCCAGACATTCATACAGACTGATCAAACCCGCCAGATCCCATTTTTTTCGCGCCGTAAGCTGCAGGACGCCGTCCCCTTCTACTGCCGTAACCGCGGCTCCGGCTTTTGAAAAACGCTCCGAGTCTTTTCCGTCAGAAAAAGGTTCCGGTTCTCCGCCGTGTCCGTGATGTTTTAAACATCCAATATCGCACTCTTTCGGCGCCGCTTTCAGCACACGTTCAATAAACGTTGTTTTACCGCTATTTTGAAAACCTACGATCTGGACGATCGGGAAAGAATTGACCACGGCCATTCACTTCCATTCTCATCACGGATGAGGAGCACGTGAACCGTCCGGCCCGCTTCATATCCCCTCGTTCCTCCCGGCAGAAGGATAAACGCGTTTGCTTCGGCTAGAGATGTGACTGAGCTTGATTTGTCGAGACCGACCGGTGACGCCATCATCTTTCCGTCCTTATGATAAACAAATGCCCTCACAAATCTCGTAAACGGATTCGGTTTCGGAAAGTCGTTTGTTAACACGGCTTCCGCCCATCCGGAATGAGGTTTTTCATTCAGAAGCCACGTCTGAATCATCGGTTTGACAAACAGGGTGAATCCGACATAACATGCGGACGGATTGCCTGAAAGGCCGAACAGCAGCATGTCATCGGCCCGGGCGACAGTTGTCACGCTTCCCGGGCGCATTGCCACTTTGTTAAAAAGAACTTCCGCTCCGAGCTTATTATAAATGTCTGGAAGAAAATCAAAATCGCCGACTGACACGCCGCCGGTCGTGATCAGAAAATCAACTTTTTTCATAGCTTCCTTCACCGCATCATAGCTGTCATCAAAATCATCGGAGATTTTCCCTAAGTTCAGCGGCACCGCGCCCGCTTCAATGACCTGGGCATACACCATCGCAGCGTTGCTGTTGCGGATTTTCCCCGGCTCAAGCGGATCGCTGACATGAAGAAGCTCGGTCCCCGTTGCGATAATGCCGACAACCGGCTTTCTGACCACGGGAACGGAAGCATAGCCGAAGGTTGCTAAAAGAGCGGTTACGCCCGGCGTGATTTTCGTCCCTTTTTTTAATAGCGAGCTGCCCTTTTTCGCATCTTCTCCTTGATATGAAATATTATCGCCCGCATGGAAAGGGCGTTTCACTGACATGTAATTCGTCCCGTTTTCAGAAAACGTTTTTGTCAGCTCAAGCATCACTACGGCATCCGCGCCTTTTGGAATCTGCGCCCCCGTCATAATGCGGACCGCTTCATAAGGACCGAGTTTTTTTTCCGATACGGCGCCGGCTCCGATATGGTCAATGACTTCAAAGGTGACGGCATTGTCACGGGAAGCCGTTTTTGAATCGCTCGCCCTGATGGCAAACCCGTCATACGGGGAACGGTTAAAGGCCGGCACATCATGATCCGCCTTAACATCCTCCGCCAAATAGCGGTGGAGACTGTCCTCAAGCGCCACCCATTCGGTATCCCCCTGTTTTTTATACCGGCTCACCCGGCGGACTGCTTCGTCCACCTGAATCGGCGTTCTTTTTTCAAGCATAGCAATATCTCCCCTTCCTACAGTCCGATCACCCTGGCCAGAACTGAATTTGCTTCTTTTATATCGTTTGTACCATGAATCAAAGCCCGTCCGTCCTGAAAAATAACGATCCTGAAGCGCTCATACGCCATGTGCAGCAGAAATTCATTTGCTTCCACTTTACCGATCTGCTTCAGACGTTTGACAAGCTCTTCTTTATCCAGCCTCTTTAAGGCTTCCGATCTGATTTGAACGGTGTCTCTTCCGCACAGCACGCTTGCTTTCGGCCTGTTTTCAGGCTGCAGATACGGATATACGGGCTCCGCGCCGCAGGAAGGGCAATGATCCCGTTTGATCTGATCCACATTTATGCTCATATTGGTGTTATTCCACACGTCAAACGTGAAAAAGCGCCGATTTACCGCCGCATGATTTCCTGTCAGCAATTTCAGCGCCTCAGCCTGCTGATAAGCAGAGACGATATGAACCGCCGGAGGTATGATACCTGCTGTATCACATGTCGCTCCGCCCACGGGCATTTGCTCAAACAGGCAGGATAAACACGGCGTAACCCCCGGAATAATCGTCATGCACATTCCCTGACTGCTGACACAGGCACCGTAAATCCAAGGTGTTTTCGTTTTCAGCGCCAGATCATTGATGACCATTCTCGTTTCAAAATTATCTGTCGCATCCACGATGCAATCCGCTTGTTCGATCAGCGGTTCGAGCGTTTCCGCCGTACCTTCCGCCGCGTAAGCATCGATATGTATATCACTGTTTACCGCCAAAAGACGCGCCTTGGCCGCCATTGCTTTCGGCAGGCGCTGTCTCGCGTCTTCTTCTGTATACAGCTGCTGTCTTTGTAAATTGCTCCATTCCACATAATCCCGGTCAATAATCGCCATACGGCCCGCTCCGGCTCTTGCCAAACCCTCTGCCGCGGCTGTTCCGAGGGCTCCGGCTCCGACAATCAGGACACTGCTGTCAGCCAGCGCCTGCTGCCCTTTTTCCCCTATCGGCTTAAATCTTGTCTGCCGCGAATAGCGCTCTTCCATCTGTGTTGTCCCCTTGCATTTTTATTTCCATCATACCATGTTTCTTCCCGATCAGTCCTGATTTGAAGACTCGACATGCGCCAAAAGTCTGGTGTAATCATCCTGTGTGTTGATATTAGCGAACTCCTCCGGCCCGGCGCCGATGTCTTCAGCCTGCACATAACAGACAGACAGCCGTTTCAGCGTGTCTGTCATTTTCAGTTTGTTTTGTGTCAGCTGATCAAAAAGCACATCCTGCACCCGTTTATGGTAAACAGCCAAGAGGGGCTGCTCTCTGTTTTTACAAACCGGTATGACAGCGTCCAGATTTCCCGTCAGCTTCATTTCAAGCGCAGCCATCGTTTTTCTTGTCACGAGCGGCGTGTCACAGGATATGACCGTATATGTTTCGCCTTCCGTTTGTTTCATTGCCGTATATATGCCGGCAAGCGGGCCCATTCCCCGAAACCGCGGCTCATCGGCCCAAACATGCCGCTCTCTGTTTGATAAGAACTTTTTTATATGCTCAGGGCGGCTGATAATTACCGTTTCTCCGCCGCCGAAGGCTTTTTTCGCCTGTTCATAAAACATGCCGCCCTTCCACTTTGCAAAAGCTTTCGGTTCTCCGAATCTTCGGGAAGCTCCCCCTGCTAATATTACATTCACCCGTTTCATGTCATCTCTCTCCCATTCTATATAAAAGCATAGCAAACGCCTCAGCCGAAATACAATATTACGGTGCTTGTCTGTTTAATTAAGAGGAATAGCCGTTGATCCTTTCCCATATTGTAGTGTTAACATCATGAGGGAGATGGTTCTTATGAAAATATCCGGTCCGTTTTTCCACGACACTTCTCAAGAGAACCTTTACTTGAAATCCGAACTTTCCAGATGCAGAAAATTAATTTCAGAATTTGAAGCAAGCTACTTCCATCAGAAAAATAATAAGCTTCAGGAGGAAAACGCCAATATTAAAGAGCGGCTTCACAAGCTTTCTGACGAATTGGAAGCCATGGCTCAAAAACACAAACAGACAAGTGACACGGAACGTTCTTTGCATGAAATCAGAGCCGGGCTGCTCGATAAAATCGTCATTCTGCAAGAACTGCTTCAGCAGGAAACGTTTCGGCGGAAAAATGAGATGGAAGAAAAGCACCGTCTGCATCTTACAAATGTAAAATTTGAAGAAGAAAATAAAAACTTACATACCCGCATCCGCTCACTTGAGACCGCCATTCAAACTGAACGGACTTCTCACGAAGATATGAAACAGCGTTATCATGCCGCTGCAGACGAAAATACCCGGCTCCAAACACAAATGATAGAAAAAGAATACCAGCTCAAACATATTAAAATAGAAATTAATCATATGAGAGATCGAATACTAGAAACAAAAGAACGGCTTGTAGAAATAGAAAAAACGAAAGAAAAGTTATTTCAAGAAACCATTCTTTCGTATAAACGGCAGCTGGACGAAAGTGATGCTTGGATTGCCGGCCATTTTGCTGATATTGACAGCCGCACGGCGGAACCGGCGGAACAAGCTCTGGAAATCCCTTCTGTTTCCAAAGAGACTGTTCAGGCAGAAGACTTGCTTAAAGCCGTTACCGAACAAGTCATCTCCCTGCAAAAACAATTTGTACAATCAGAGTCCCGCGATCAGTCGTTTGATGAAAAACTGGATGCGTTGAAAGAACGTGCTGACGGCGAAAAGCCTTTCCAAAAATATGTCGTCAAGCTTGAAAAAAAGCCTGGAAAAGATGCGTCACTTCCGCAGAATAAGCGGGAAAGCGCAAAAAAACTGCTTGAGTAACGCAAGCAGTTTTTACTGTTTTATTCAGCAGCCGTATCATTTGCCGTTTCTGGTGTTTCCTGAGAAATTTCTCCCTCAAGAATATATTGGCCGCGGTATGGTTTTTTCACTTCCGGATACATTTTAATTAAGCTTTGCATAAATGTTGTCATATTAGGAATTTCAAGGCCGCTTTCCTTTTCAATTTCCTTTTGCAGTTCGGAACTTTTGATCGCTGCATTGTGGCGTTTCAATGTTTTAATCGCTGCTTCGCGCAGTTTTGCCGCTTTTGATCCCGGTCTCGCCGTCCCTCTTCTTCTTCTTGTAGAACCGTCTGGAATGCCGGCAGGAAGAGACGTAATAGACTGCATCTGCGGCTGGGAGGATTGAGGCTGTGCCTGCGGCTTTTGATAGCTTCTCATTTCCTGTGCTGCAAGCTCTGCAAGCACCGGGAGAGAGTCACTTTTTTTCTCCGGACGAAACTCTTTTTTTGTATCGGACAGGCTGCCTGTATTGTCTAATTCTCTCAGTTTTGCATATATTTTATCACGTTCTATTTGATATTCACGAATGACTTTTACCTCTGCTTCGTTCAATTGTTCTAAACGTAAGCGCAGCGCTTCTCTTTCATTAAACATGTGTAAAACCCCCTGTCAAAAATTTAAACGCTTTTATTAAGATATTAGATTACAAAAGTAATTTTATCAACTATTATTTTATCATTTTACTATTTTATTTACTCTATGAAAAATTGCTTATTTTCTGAAAATGGTACTTTATATACAAAAATCCCTTATCATATAGGGGATTCTGGACAAAGTTCCAATTTATTCAACCATTTCAAAATATAACTTGAAATTACTTGTTTAATGAAAATTAGCGTGATATCTACAATTTTCGACTATAATATGTAAAAGATAATGATATCGATAAAACAAGCGGTACAGCGTGTTTACGGCTGTTTCTCTTATTTTAAAGCCGCACATGTCATATTGGAATTTTTTATCCAATAGGCACAAAAAAACCCTGTTACCTAAACGGCAAAGGGTTTGCAGAACCGAGACAATAGTCCGGCGGAGATTGTCCCGATTACTCAGAAGCCTGCTCCGTTTCTAAAAGTACTCGGCTGACGCGTTTTTCAAGCATTTTCATCCCGCCTCCTCCCGCTTGAAAATGGCGGAGCTGTCCGGTTTTATCGAAAAGGTAATAAGCCGGCACATATTCATTTTCAAATGCTTCAGTCAGCGTATGATCGCTGTCGACGTAAATCGGCTGAGAGATATCGTGTTCAGCCGCTGTTTCCTTGATTTTCTCAAGGTCAAGATCGTCTTCGGAACGGGGCATGTGAACGGCCACCACATTCAGCTGATCTTTATATTTATCACGAAATTCGTTCATCTCAGGCATCGCTTCTTTACACATGCGGCAGCTGGCGGACCAGAAGTGAATCAGTGCCGGCTTTCCGCCGACCAGCTGTTCCTTCGTGACTTCTCTGTTAATCCATGCTTTAGCGCCTGTCAATTCAGGCATTTGCTGACGTAATTTCATCTTATTTCCCTCCTTATGAAAAAGGTTTTTTGCCGGGGCTTTCAGTTTCGCCGGGCAACGTTCTCCTGTTTTCCCTCCAAAGGATATGATTTGGCTGAATCACCATGTTAAAATGAGTGTGGCGATTCCTTAGTTCATATCTTCACAAAAATGATGATATTGAAACCGGGCAATATGAACAAATCATAAATGAATTAACTGGTTTCTATTAAAAGGTTTATCTTATTTTAAAAACGGGTATATGACTTTTAGCTTTTTCCGCAAAAGACTTGAAAGGAAGACATCACTATGATTGATTTAAAACACTTTGATTGGGCCGGGCTTCTCACATCTGCCGGGATTTTCATCATAAAGCTGGCTCTCATTATTTTAGCGTACTTTATTTTCCGGGCGGCAGGAAAAAAGCTGATCAAGCATCTGTTTCAGAAATTCGAGCAACAAAACAACCTCTCCACAGGCCGCGCTTATACTTTGCGAAGCCTCGCGCTTAATGTATATGGATACATCCTGATTTTCGTTTTTATCGTAATGATTTTGGATTTATTTCACTACAATCCGAGCGCTCTCATTGCCGGCGCCGGCGTGGTCGGTCTCGCAGTCGGCTTTGGGGCTCAGGGGCTTGTCAGTGACATCGTCACCGGATTTTTTATCCTTTTGGAAAAACAGATCGACGTCGGCGATTATATTACGGTTGCCGGCTACAGCGGCATTGTCGAGCAGGTCGGTCTCCGTACGACGCAAATCCGGAGCTTTGACGGCACGCTTCACTATCTTCCCAACCGGGGCATTACGAATGTGAGCAACCATTCCCGCGGAACGATGCAGGCGCTTGTCGATATTAAAGTGCCGCTTGAAAAAAATCTTGATGAAACCATTCAAATCCTGCAAACCGCGTGTGACAAAGCAGCCGCTGAGCTCCCGCAGATTAAGGAAGGGCCGGACGTCATCGGGGTTCAGGATTTAAGCTCGTCAGAAATGGTGATCAGAATCATTGCCAAAACAGAAAATATGGAGCAATGGCGGGTTGAACGCGTACTGCGGAGAGAAATGAAAATCGCGCTCGACCGTTTTAAAAACGCCGCTTCCGCCGAATAGAAAAACCGAAGCGTAAGCTTCGGTTTTTTCTTTTCAATGAAATTTTTTTTCCACTTCGCTGCAGATTTCGTCGGCGGTCATTCCGGAAGCCGTAATGACGGGAGCCTGAGTTGACGTATCGGCAATTCCTTGGACATTGCTGTCAAGTCCGGTTACGACACAGCAGTCACAATTCTTCGCATCCTCAGGAGTCTTCATCATCACTACGTCATATCCCTTTTGTTTTAACGCCTGTTCTACATCCGATAAAGATTGTTCAATTCCAATTTTTTTCGTCATATTGAACACCTCCGTTATGTAGAATGCTCAATTTTTGTTAGATTATTCTTCTTTTCGGATTTAATTGGCATACTTCGAAAAATATCCGACCATGACATTTACCGCGGTTTCCATCGCATCTTCATCCGGGTTCAGCTTGGCGTGATGAAGCCCGTGGGATGAATCGGCCCCCAGCCAGAACATAAAGCCGGGATATTTTTTCAGCATATATCCGAAATCTTCTCCGGTCATCGCTTCTTTCGCCGTTCTCACGTCAGCAAGCTGATGATCGCTGACAAATTGCATAAATTCTTCGGTCAGGCCGCTTGTATTATAAACTTGATGATAAACGGACGGATACGTGACTTTTCCTTTGCATCGGAAGCCGATTTCAATTCCTTTGACAAGCTCTTCAATCCGCTTTTTCACCATACGCATTGATTCCTCGGAAAGCGTCCGGATAGTTCCCTCCAGATGAGCATGCTCTGCGATGATATTTTGCGCCGTGCCCCCCGTAATCGTTCCGACAGTTATCACAGCGCTGTCAAGCGGATCCGTATTTCTGGATATGACCGTTTGCAGCTGCGTGACAAGCGTGCTCGCGGCGACGACCATGTCGTCTGCTGTATGCGGATATGCCGCATGCCCGCCTTTCCCCTCAAGATCGATGACGAGTTCGCTCGTATTGGCAAACAGCAATCCGCTTTTGGTGGAAATTGTGCCTACAGGAAGCTCAGGTGCTATATGGAGAGCGGTAATCAAATCCGGCGTCCATTTTTTCAGCACATCGCTTTCAAGCATCGGTTCCGCTCCGCCCGGTCCTTCTTCAGCCGGCTGGAATAAAAAGAGCAGATCATGTTTGACGGGATGATGGACAAAATGATCAATAATGCCGAGCGCAATGGTCATGTGCATATCGTGGCCGCATGCGTGCATAAAACCAGGGTGTTCAGATGCAAACGGAAGCCCCGTCTGCTCTTCAATCGACAGAGCGTCTATATCCGCTCTGTAGGCGAGCATTTTTTCCGGAGCCGTGCCGTTGACTTTGACAAAGATGCCGGTTCTCCAAGTTTCGATTTCAATTCTTTCCTCCGGATATTGGTTCAATAGATTCAGCAGGTACTGTTGGGTTTTATATTCCTGAAAGCCGATCTCCGGAATGCGGTGCAGATCTCTTCGGATGGCAATGAGCCGCTCTTTTTCCATATGTATTCCTCCTTGAGATAAGAATAAGGCGTGGATTTTATCATCCACGCCCATTCTATCAAACCATTCCTTACAGCTGGCGTAATTCCTGTTTGATTTCTGTTTTGCCTTTTGTTTTTTCATCAATATCTTTGATTTTTTTCGCAGGTGTTCCCGCTACAACGGTATATGGCTCGACGTCATTTACAACGATGGCTCCGGCAGCGACAACCGCGCCTTTACCGATTGTTACGCCTTCAAGCACAACCGCATTTGCGCCAATCACAACGTCGTCTTCCACGACTACAGGCTTAGCGCTAGGCGGCTCAATAACGCCCGCTAATACAGAACCCGCTCCGATGTGGCAGTTTTTGCCGACAGTCGCACGTCCGCCGAGAACAACGTTCATATCAATCATCGTACCTTCGCCGATGACTGAACCGATATTAATAGACGCACCCATCATGATAACGGCATTGTCGCCGATTTCGACTTGGTCGCGGATAATAGCGCCGGGCTCGATTCTCGCTTTAACATCTTTTAAATCAAGCATCGGGATCGCAGAGTTGCGGCGGTCATTTTCAATGACGTAATCCTCAATTTTGTCTTTGTTTTCTTCGATTGCGCTTTTAATTTCAGCCCACTCGCCAAAAACGACGCCGGATTGGCCGTTCAGGAATGTTTTAGCGGAATCGCCAAAGCTGATTCCTTCAAGATCGCCTTTTACATACACTTTTACAGGCGTTGATTTTGTACTATTTTGAATAAATGAAATAATTTCATTTGCATCCATCATTTTCATATGTATTGTCCTCCTCTGATTTTCTACCTCATTACTGTAACAAAGGAAGGATACAAAGACAAGAAAAAAAGGAACAAGCCTTTATTCTGCCGGCTGGCTGCACAGCGCGGCAAACTGTCTTCCGAATTCCCGGAGCTCTTCTTCCTCACTGCCCTCAGGGTTGTTTTCAATTTTGACCGACGGCAGCACCACCCGCCCGCCGCGGGTTTTGATTACTTTTTCCAATTCGTCAACCGCCCCGCAAAAAAACTCATAGGACGTATCTCCGGAACCGAACAAAGCAAATGTTTTTCCCGTAAACTCCAGGTTTTCCATATCTTCAGCAATATCGAGCATTTCATCAGGAAGATCCCCGTCTCCCCACGTATATGTGCCTAATAAAATATACTCGTAATCATTAAAAAGTTCGGCATGAAGATCCATCGCTTCATATCTGTCTACGGATGCTTGTGCTTCGATCAGCCCTTTTTCAATTAAATCCGCCATCGCCTCGGTGTTTCCTGACATTGTGGCGTAAACAAGCAATACATTCCCCATCTTCGTCTCTCCTTTATGCATAAAAACTAATGTGCGAGCCGAACCGCCTCATACGGTCTGACAAACTTACTTTCGTAAAGGCCCGCGCAAAAAAAGTTTTCTTCCCGGTTGGCCACCCGCCATCCGTGACCGCGGATCGTATCAAACCACTTTAATTCACCGGCGGCGAGATCAGCTTGATAAATACGCGAAAATCCGTTTTCGTCCTGTGACGATGTGACATAAATAATCCCGTTATCCTCAGAAACGTCGAGAAATGATTTTTCCCGTACGGCGGTCCCGGCTGTAATGGCAAACTCCTCTTGCGTCCGTACGTTTCGGACGGCAACCTCGCCCCGTTCTCCCTTTGCCGCGCCCTTTGCTGCAATGAGCCAGTCATTCTGATACATCATCATTGAAGCCGTCATGCGCTGCCTTTCGCGGCTTATACGCCGGATGCGTTCTTCCGTCAGATCATACGCCCAAATGCCGCCATGATTCATATGAATCCGGGTGCCGATATAAATCGTCTGACCGTGTAAACAAAGCGAACGGATGACAGGCGGCTCCTTTAATTGTGAAAAGGGCTTAGCCACATGCCAAGTGACGCCGAAATCATCAGATAAGTAGAGGCAGTATGTGCCGTGCGCACAGACAAACCCGTCATTCCGCCCGGCAACGGCCCATACGGAGGCGCTGGTCGGAAACCGGGAGGCCGTCCAAGTCTTTCCCTGATCGGCTGATCTGAGGACGGCGCCTTTTTCTCCAGCCGCGAATATGTAAGGTCCTATGTAAGTCAGCACATGAATTCTGCTTTTCACTCGGAACAGTCTTTTCCAGCCTTCTTCTGCGGAAAAATGAAAAATACCTTCGCCTTTCACTGCGACAAAAAATCCCGAAGATACTGATGCCATGACAGCCGTCGCGCCTTTATGAAACATGGCACCGGTCTCCGTGGTGAGCGGCCCATGCAAGAAAACCGCGGACAAATTCTTTGCAGCATTCTTGATCTTCAGCCGTCTCGGGCGCCAGCTCAATTTTCAGCGTTTCCGGATATAAATTGGCTCCGGCCTGTTCAAACGCATCGCAAAACAGTGTCACCGCTTCGCAAAACTTCGGGTAGGCGTGATCGCCTGAACCGAAACAGGCCGTTTTCAGTCCGTTGAGCTGGCTGTGCAGGATATCTTCGTAAAAATCTTCCGCTTCGTAAGGAAGATCACCGTCCCCCCATGTGTACGTGCCGACAAAAACATAATCATACGCTTCGAGAGAATCCGCATCTGCTTCGTCCATGTCGAGACAGTCAACTGCTATCTGATGCCCGCTCAGTGTTTCTTTTATAATGCCGGCAATATCCTCTGTATTCCCCGACATGCTTGCGTATATCATTAATGCTTTCTGCATATGACCACCTCTTAATTGATAATGATTTTCATTAACATATATAACACTTTAAATGATAATGATTTTCATTGTCAATAAAAAATAAAAAAAGACAGCATGATTGCTGTCTTTCTAAAATGGGCGTTCCTGCTTCAGCATATCTTTAATGACAGAAACAAAAGCCTGCACCTGTTTTAATTCAAATGCCGGCTCATAACCGAGCAGCCATGTGTCACGGCCGATCGGATGGTCCTTTGTATCAAGCAGGGGCATTTTATTTACTTTATCTTCCTCTTCCAAGGTGACTGACGGCAGAATGGCATAACCGATCCCGTGCAGCGCCATCTGCTTGCACGTTTCAATCTGATCGACAAGGATGGTCTGTTTCGGCGAGGTTTTGAATTTTTGATGCCACCAATGCTGAATTTCCTGAAAATATGTACTGTCACTTTTGAATTGGATAAACGGCCGATCGGTATGGGCTATATCATCAATACAGGAAATTTCCGTATCAACCAAATATAAATGATCGGTCATTAAATAATCTTTCCGGCCTTTCCATTCAGGATTTCCCCGGATAATGCCGATATGTACCTGATCTTCATACAGACTTTTCAGCATTTCGCTGCTCCACCCTGTAATGAGAGAGACCTTTGCATTCGGATATCGTTCCACATATGTTTTTAACACTTTCGGAAGCCAGTGCTGCCCGATAATGGAGGCGACGGCAAGCTTTAATGTGCCGTGAATCTCACCCTCAAGTTCATCAATGTTTTCTCTGATTCTTTCTTGCCGATCCGTGACGTCATTTGCAAATTGTATGATTTTTTCTCCTGCCGGCGTTACCGTAAGTCCTTTTTGAGATCTTAGAAAGATCTTTGTTCCCCAGGCTTTTTCAATGGTCTGCAATCGCTGGGACAGAGCCGGCTGTGACACGAATAACCGTTCGGCAGCCTTCCTCATGTTTAATTCCTCAGCTAAAACTACGAGCATATGAAGCTCTTGAAGCTGCATGTCGTCCTCCTTTTCAATGCCTTTCGTATTTCTTATCTACCATTCTAATAAAATAAAGGCTGCCGAGGCAAGCGCCACTCATATGTATGCGTTTTCTTTTTCCGGCATGCAAAAGAACAAATAGGCTGATCGTGCGAGCCTACTTATTCAATGATCTGATATGACTGCTCAACTGTTTTAACACGACTCTTCTCGTGAAAATGCCTTCAAAGACGCCTTTATCATTTTCAACGCAGACAAAGCCGTTGTTAATGACCATGCTGAACCCTTTGATAATCGGATCATTGATGTGGAGACGGGGAATGTCTTTCAGCATGACTTCCTCAACCGTAATTTGGTCCAGCTTCTCAAACTCGATCCGTTCAAGTCCGAAAATGCTGTTCATAATCATATTTGTCCCGATCAAACCGTGCAGACGGTACGAAGCGTCGAGGACGGGAATGGCGGTATAGCCGGTTTTCGTCAGCACTAATAGAGCATGTTCAAGGTTGTTTCCGACTTGAACGTGCGCCACTTTATCCGCCTCGATCATAAATTGTCCGACTGTTGCATCAAGAAGCTGATCTGATTGTAAGCTAATCATGTCACTTCGACCCCTTTACATTTTTCATCAAAGCATGTATTCCCTATATTGCAATAATATAAACATTATCATTTTTTGTCGAAAAGTTTCCGTCAATAAAAAAGATACTCTTTGCAATCGAGTATCAATTTATAGGCCGCTGATTAATTTTCGTTCCGAAAACGGTCATAGAGCGTTACGAGTTTTTTATAAGTGGTTCCATCAACGCTTTTTGACCCTGCTTCTATATCATTGATTTCGCTGGTCAAAAGCTCAATGGCATATTCTTGATTGATCAGGATATTCAGCAGAAGTTTCTGTTCTTCTTCCGTAAATCGTTCACTGATAAGACTCATACGTAATCAGGCCCCCTATTTTTAACTGAATACCTCTGAAAGCAATGTGAAATTTGCTTTCAGCTCTACCGCTAGAATAAGTAAACAGAAAAAAATCGTCAACCGCATAATTCGACATTTTGCGGATTCTGTATGAAATATTATTTTGTGTAACGATTGGCATAACTGAATGCTGTGCAGGAATCGGGCTTGATTTTCGCTTCAATGCCCATCGAGGTAATGCGGCCGGTCATTTCTTGTATCAATTCTTTTGTCAGTCCTTTTTGACCGATATCCAGATGCACTTCAAATGAAAGATCCGCCCCTTCATCCGTAAAAGGCAAGAGCAAATCTGTCAGTTCCATAAGACGGCCGTCGAGGATATGCGCAGCCATCTCCTGGCTGAACGCGGTTTCCAGCGAAATTTTTTCGCGAAGGCTATGTATCGGTCTTGCAAGATCATGATTTTTCAAACAGCCCCAAGCTCCCTTGCCTGTACGGTGCAAGTGTATAGCTGTAATAAACTTTGTGAAGTCGCGGTAAACTTGTGAATCAGTCCCTACAGACAGCACGTATGCTGAACGGGGGTCTTTATTGACAAAGCGTTTCAGCCGCTCCGTCACGTCTTGAAAGGTCATCTGTGCCTCAGAAAGATTATAAAACAGAAAAGAATCAGCCATGTACGGACACTCCTCTTTCCAGAGTCTACAACCAAACGAACAAGCACGTTCCTTTGCATAATTTTATAAAGCTCCGCTTGCGGAAGACCGGAAGCTTGGTCAGCCTGAAAAATCAAATCAAATTACTGAAGGAGCTCAAAAATTTCAATAGAAATCATGTCAATGTTATCAAACGGATATGTGTTAGGTTTTTCACCTTTTTGGAAAACCGTCAGTTCAAACGTTTGATTTTTTTCGAAATATTTAACACTGCAAATTTTTTCGCCGTTAACTTCAAAATAACGCTGCATCGGCTCGTTAGCCGCTTCCGCTGTTTCTTGCAGACTTTGCAGCCGCGTGATGATACCCATTAATTGTGACATTCTAAAAAAAGACTCCTTTCAAAAAACAACTTCAAATCAACAAGTATTTATTATAATACAAGTTCTACAGAGCATCATACCATAAAGTAGACCGGGATGGCATTTTCCCGCTGGATTTTCAAAAAGAAATAAACGGGAAAACCGTGTTTTCGAATAGTTTGAAGCTTTTTTCGGAATGTCATACACCTTTCAAAAATAATTTTTCGCTTTTTGAGCCGCCATTATCAGATGTATGTAAGGAGAAGCCTTTTTATGCGAGACGGCATAAAAAAACTTGGCGGGGGTAGCGCCAAGTTTTTTTCGGATCTTGATCTGATAGAGGGGTTGGGGAACAGAGAGTAACTTCTCTCTATAACTAAATGATAATGATTATCAGTATCATTGTCAATCGTTTTTTAAAACTTTTTTCGAATGAACAAAAAAAGCGGCATACACAGCCGCTTTAAAGTAACCCGTCCTGTTCATATAAATAAGAGTAAGGCAGATCGATAAATAAATACATATTGTCATCCATCGGGTATGAAAAGGTTCTGATCATCTCACCTGTTTCAATATCACTGTACAGGTCACTGAAAAAACCTTTTCTTGAATTCCGCATCTTCATGATGTTTTCTAAAAAGTACGGACGCCAGCTCCAGTTTTTCTCCATGTATTCAGGCTGATAAAGCCATTCGCCGGACTGCTTGAACACATTTCCCGTCAGCTGATAGCCTTCTTCATCACACATATAAATTCTGAAGCAGCAGTCGGTCAGGTTTTCCGCCAGTTTTTTAATAAACTCATCGTCGGCCTGATGGGTTTTCTTCAGCTCGGAAACTGCCTGATTGACCCGCTTATAAAAATTCTCAGAGTGTTCATATACCGTTTCCAGCTTCTTTTTTTCTCTCGTGATAAATTGCTGAAACTCCGTTTTCAAGCGTGCTTTTAACAGGCTCCGGTCTATAAAATCGCCGCTCGGCGCCTGCAGATAATAGCCTTGAAAAAATCGGCCTCCGTTTCTCCATGCGTACTGGAGCTGGAAATCAGCTTCTATATCTTCATACAGCAGCGCGGCTCCGATTTTTCTCGCCAGCAATGAAATGCTGTACAGCACATGCTCATATGATGGTGACGGCTGAGATACCTTCAGCGCCTGCAAATCGATTTTCAGAAGGTCCGGTGAAAGGAGCGCGATTCTGTCCAGGTTGCTGCTCTCCTTACCTATATTGTCCACCGCGATTTTAATGCCGTATGTACGATAGTAGGCAAGCATATGGTACAGCTGTTCAATGTCGCCTTCGAAATTGTGCTCGGTGATCTCAAGCACAATACGGTTCAATTCAATGCCCTGCTCTTCGTATTCTTTTAAAAGCTCAAGAAAGCTTTCGCCGTGGTCAAGCATCAATACATTCGCATCCTGATTGATAAAAATCAACAGATCACGGTCAGCTTCTTTAAACCGCTCCAGCGCCTGCCTGATGACTCTGTCATCGACCTCAAGCTTATATTCTTCCGGAATGCCGGAATCTAAGAAAAACGGCCCGAGGCTCTCAATCTCCGCATCTGCCAAAATCCGCCCAAGCACTTCGTAGCCTACGACTCTTTGTTCCTCAGCGTTAAAAATCGCTTGGTAATACGGAATGACATCATCAATATTCGTCAGTATATCAAGTGGGTCCAACATGTTATCACCTGCTTCTCTATCTTTGTCTGATTATACACAATTATATCAGCACCACAAATGTTTAGATTAGGGGAAAAGGAGGCAGTATGGCCGCAGCTTAGTATAAAAGGGGGACATTTTTAAGATCACTCTTCAGACCGGTTAATTAAGGACGTTATTCATTTGTTTCACAATCACAAATAAAAGGATAAATATAAGAGCATTATAACCGGCAGCTGTCCAAAAATAATGGCTCCAATCAGTTCTGTTATATATCCAATCATCCACATGTTCCAACTGAAAGAAAGTTCCTTTTTTATCTAAAGTGCCAAATGTAAGAGTTGTTAACCCGCCAACACTCTCGGAAACGTCAACTCCATACATTGAACCCGCATGATCAGTATGATGTATTGGCATATACGTATAATCAGATAAAATTGTTTCCGCCAGCTTGGCTGGCAGAGACACATATAATACAGCCGATGTATCGCCTCCGAGCCCACTCAAATACTCCCTGGCTTTAATAAATTTCGTTTCATCAGGAAAATCGATGTGATATAGCTTTTCAAATCTGATTATTTCATCAGATGTAAGATTGGTATTTTGATAATACTCCGGAGTAAAAGCACAAATAATAAAGTACCAAATATTAAAGATGATAACGAAACTGCTTACAAATAGTACAACGAACCATTTTAATAATTTCTTCAATTAATCGCCCCTTAATCTTTCAAAATTATATCATAATTTTGAATAGAAAATAAAACAAGCGAACGGCGGCTTTAACGTTCGCTTGTTTTGCAAAATAATCAATATATGAAAAATTAAAACGGATAAGGATTCAGCCATTGCCCCCCGTCCATTGTGATACAATCCCCGTTTATGTAGGACGCTTCATCAGATAGCAAAAACGCTGCCAACGCGGCGATTTCTTCCGGTGTGCCCAGCCGGCCGAGCGGCACACTGTTCATAGTGCGGGACACCGCTTTTTCCGATTCAAACAGCTTCTCCGCACCCCCTGTCCGTTCAATCGGGCCTGGGGCTATCGCGTTTGTGCGGATGCCGTATTTGCTCCCCCATTCAACGGCCAGCGTTCTTGTCAGTGACAATACCCCCGCTTTGGCTGCAGCGGAATGAACGACACCCGCTCCCGCTCCCCATGCGTATGTAGCGGCCATATTTAAGATGACGCCCTTCTGCTCCTGCTCGATCCAATGCCTTGCCGCTGCTTGGCTGCAGAAAAATGTGCCGTTTAAAACAATCTCAATAACAGCTTTCCATCCATTGGGCGTCAGCTTCTCTGCCGGGCAAATAAAGTTGCCGGCCGCATTGTTAATCAGCGCATCGAGCCGGCCAAAGACTTTTTTCGCTTCTGTAATCATGTCTGAAGCGGCGGAATCAGAACGGACATCCATTTGAAAACAGGCGACCTGCCCCTCAAAGGTCTCAATTTCTTTTTTTGTTTCCTCAAGTGCTTCATGGTTCCTCCCTGTCACCATGACATGCCATCCTAATTCAGCCTGTTTTTTCGCCATTGCTTTTCCCATGCCGCTTGAACCGCCTGTAATGATTACCGCTTTCTTATCCATAACAAACCCACCCCTTTAAATTGAATGAATAATCATTCATAATTTTATCATAGATGTCTTTCCGCGTCATTACATGCTGAGAAGGGATTTTTCAGCCAAGCTGATGATATAATAGAACAACTCTGACAAAGGTTGGTTTTACATATGGAGAAAATGACCAGAAGAACATTTTTAAAAAGAGGATTCGGCATTTTGGGTGCAGCTCTCGCAATGGCTTGCGGAGGTTACGGCTATGCCCGGTATATTGAACCGCGCATGATTGAGATCACCCGGCATACAATCACCAGCCGCCTGATCCCCCGCGGTTTTGACAATTTTAAAATCGTTCAATTCAGCGATACGCATCTCAGTGATGTGTTTACATCCGGTGACTTGAATAAAGCAGCGGAAAAGATCAATCAGCTGAAACCCGATCTGCTCATCTTTACGGGAGATTTAATTGATAAGCCGCATTTATTTAATGATCACCAGCATGCACTCGCCGTGCTGCAAAATCTTGAAGCTCCCTTCGGCAAACTTTGTGTTTACGGAAACCATGACCACGGAGGCTACGGTACGAACACGTACAAGGCTCTGATGGAAGCGGCTGATTTTCAAGTGCTTCGAAACGGCTACCGTCAGGTGCAGCTGACAGACGGAAGTCGGATTGAATTCGCGTTTTTGGATGATGTAATGCTCGGAAAACCCGATTATGAAGGCACCCTGTCACGCCTTTCCGAAGATGCGTTTTCCATTTTAATCGTCCACGAGCCTGATGCCGCTCTCAAGATAGGCGGATATCCCGTAAACCTCCAGCTGTCGGGACACACTCACGGCGGCCAGGTCCAGCTCCCGTTTTTCGGCCCTCTCATTACGCCTCCTTACGGAAAAACGTATACCGACGGCATGTATACGCTGCATGACACAGCCGTTTACGTCAATCGCGGGCTCGGTACGACAAGACTGCCGTATCGATTTTTAGCCAGACCGGAAATCACGCTGTTCACATTAAAAACCGTACAAAAATAAGACTTTTATCCTGATGCACAGACACCCCCTCCGTAATATGTATATGGAAAAGAGCAAAAAGGAGGGTGATGAAACTGCTGACATATCAAGTGAAACAAGGAGAAACCATCTCAAGCATTGCGCAAGACTTCAGAATAAGCACTGCTGCTCTCCTTCAGGCAAATCCCTCAATCCAATCGGTCATATACGCGGGACAGCATATTATCATACCGAATCTTCCCGACCCATCCACCATTCCCTACTCCATCATCGTGTATATCGGAGCGAAGAAACTGGAGTTATACCGCCTTGGCAGGCTCATCCGTACGTACCCCATCGCAGTCGGAAAAATATTGACGACCACGCCGACCGGAGAATTTTACATCGTGAACCGCCAGCCTAAGCCCGGCGGCCCGTTCGGCGCTTATTGGCTCAGCCTCTCTAAAATTCATTACGGCATTCACGGAACAAATAATCCTTCCTCCATCGGCAAAGCGGTATCAAAAGGATGCATCCGGATGTACAATCAGGACGTCACTGAACTTGCCGCTGCCGTTCCTAATGGAACAAGGGTGACTATTATAAGATAGAAAGATCTTATTTGTTAATGGAACGAGCTGATGATAATATATTACAGTGGGACCTTTAGGGTAAGGAGCGTGTTTATGGATATATTTAAAAATCGCAATTTTGTCCGTCTCTTTTTCGCAGCACTCGCTTCTCAAATGGGAACGACTGTAGGTAATATGGCTTTCGCTTTTTACTTGCTGGACCATTTTTCAAACCAGCCGGCATACACGACTTTGGCTGAGCTGATGTATTCACTGCCGACAGTTTTCGTATTTCTGATTGTCGGTGTCGCAGCTGACCGGCTTGACAGAAAAAAAGTCGCAGAGAATTGTGACTGGATCAGAGCCGGACTGACGATCGTATTGTTTGCCGCATTATACACCGGGAGCATCCCTCTCGTGTTCTGTATTTTGTTCATCAGAAGCGCCGTGACCAAGTTCTTTTTCCCGGCGGAAGCCAGCCTTGTACAAGCTATTCTGCCTAAGGAGCATTACGCGAAAGCGGCGGGACTTAACCAGATCCTGTTCAGCATCTTCATGGTATTCGGCGTCGGTATAGGCGCGTTTATGTATAAAACGATCGGTATTCACGGAGCCATTATCCTTGATTTTGTCAGCTTTATTGTATCAGGCTTTCTGATCCGCGCGTGCCGCATTCCGAAAGAAGCCCGTCAGCCGAACGGCCCTTTTAAATGGGGAGATTCGTTTCTGAAAGACTCGGTCGCTGATTTTAAGGAAGGGATCGTATATATTGTTAAAAACAAATTGCTTGCTTCCCTTATTTTCGGCTTTTTTATCTTTGGTTTTGTCAACGGCGGCTTTGCCGTACTGCCGATGTTTACGATGAAATACGGACTTGCGCCTGATCATTACGAATCACATACTTCCATCTTCACCGTCGCACTCGGCTTCGGCCTGCTTGCAGGAAGTGTGATCGGAACGATGATCGCAAAAAAAGTCAAACCGCATCATTTGATGTCGATTCCTATTTTGGCAGCCGGACTGCTCATTTTTGTCCTCGGCTATACGGATAAGCTGTGGATTTATTATGCGGCGGCTTTCGTCCTCGGCATGTGCATCGGCCCTGTCAATATCGCCATCGGCGGCTGGATGCCGAAAATCGTTCATCCGAAAATAATGGGCCGGGTCAGCGGCTGGCAGGATCCTTTTATGATGTTTGCCCAATCGATTACACTCGGACTGGTCGCCCTGTTGTTTCCGAAATTCGTTACCAATATTGATTACCTTTATTACGGCATGGGAATCGTGATTTTAGCGGTATTTGTGTTCTATTTTATCGCTCTTCCGAAATACAGCGCCGAGGCAGCAGAGATCGATGTGCAGCAATCATTAAAGGCTGATTCTGAAAAACATGCGAAACCTGTCTAATAAAGGAAAAAGATGCGCCCTTTTCATCAGAAAAAGGCGTATTTTTATAATCAATATTTGCATTTCAACGCTAAAAAAGTATAATCTATATATGAACTTGATCAATGCAAAGGAGAGAAATAATGGACGACCACGCTTATTCGAAAGAGCTGCAGCCAACCATCGAGAATCTTTCAAAAGCTGTTTATACTGTGAACCGCCATGCAAAAACCGCCCCCAACCCTAAATACCTTTATCTGCTGAAAAAACGGGCATTACAAAAGCTTGTGAAAGAAGGCAAAGGGAAAAAAATAGGGCTTCACTTTTCAAATAATCCCAGGTTTAGCCAACAGCAGTCAGACGTACTTATCTCTATCGGAGACTACTATTTTCACATGCCTCCAACAAAAGAAGACTTCCAGCATCTTCCGCATTTAGGTACGTTAAATCAATCGTACCGCAATCCTAAAGCACAAATGTCTTTGACAAAAGCGAAAAACGTATTGCAAAAATATGTGGGCTTAAAGGAAAAACCGCTTGCCGCCAACAGGCAGCAGCCCGCTTATCATAAACCCGTATTTAAAAAACTTGGTGAGAGTTATTTTTAATTCCGCCGCAAAAAAAGCCGATGCGTCATGCATCGGCTTTTTTCTATTCAATCACGTACGTATCCACTTTTTTAATGAGCTCGCTGATTTCAGGCTTGCTGATCTGTTCATCCGCTCCGACGACTTCGCCCCGGTGGCGCAGGTCGTCCGTAATCAGGGACGAGAAAATCATAATCGGCACATCAGAGCTTTGCGGGTTATCCTTAAGGAGCTTCGTCAAACGATGCCCGTCCATTTTCGGCATCTCAATGTCACTGATGATCATGTCAATATGGTCTGACAGGTTTGCTCCGTTATCCGTCAGTTCCACGACGTAATCATACGCTTCTTTTCCGTTTTCAAACGTAACGATTTCACTGTACCCCGCCTCAGTCAGCTCATCCGTCAAAAGACGCATCAGAAGCGGAGAATCTTCAACGATGATCAGTTTTTTACCCGCCCGTCTTTCATCAAATCCTTCCTGATGGACATGATAAGTCTCAACTCCGGATGCCGATTCAATATCGTAAATGATCTTTTCATAATCAGGCAGAAAGATCATCGTCTCTTCCAGTTTGATGATTCCCGTTAAATGCCGCTCCATGCCCTGGTTCAAGGAAGTCGGCTTTTCAATCGCCTCCCAGGACACCCTGTGGATTTGTGAAACGGAACCGACGTGAAAGACGATTTTCCGCTTGTTGAATTCCGTTACGATATATTTATCGTCTTTTGCTCCTTCGGCATCAACGCCGAAAAAGGTATACAGACTGATGACGGGAAGAATTTCGCCTCTCAGCTTAATCATCCCTTCTACGTCTTTATGAGACTGAGGCACAGATGTGACATCTACCGGCTGAATGATTTCCCGGACTTTCATCACATTTATGCCAAATGTATTGACGCCTACTTCAAATTTGACGATTTCTAATTCGTTTGTGCCTGAATCCAATAAAATATCGTATTGTTGTAAAGACAATTCAATCCCTCGCTATCCGCATTCAGTATTGTACTGTATATATCGGCTGGAAACGGAAAAAGTGAATGTATTCGGTCCAACTGGCCATGAACTCTTTATAAAAAAATGCTTTTTTCTGATATCCCATTGACTTTTTGACATCGAGTGGTAAAATAGTCAAGGATTTTTCAGGAAGAAGGGTGTAATAAATGGGTACAGTAGTCATATTCGACCAAGATCAAATGACGGTGTTAGAAGATATCAGCAAAACGGCTTACCTGCAAATGAAAAAAGAGACGAAAGAGCGTCCCGACAAGCCCGCTCCATACATCTTATGGCGGGAAGACGTCAGCTTTGAATACGGGTATTAATGACATTCGCCACATATCACAATAGATAGATCATGATACAATGAAGACAATCATTTCAGCTGGTTGTCTTATTTTTTTCTGAAAGAAGGTATGTTTTCACATATCGGACATATACTCGGGATAGTTCAATAAAAAGATGACAAATGCTCAGCTAGTGGTAAAATAGGAGAAACTCAATATATAGTATAAGGTGATGAATTATGGAACATTTGCTTAATCCGAATGTAAAAGAAATTGAAATTTCAGGAATTCGCAAATTCTCAAATCTTGTAGCTCAGCACGACAATGTCATTTCGCTTACGATCGGTCAGCCGGATTTCTTCACGCCGCACCATGTCAAAGCGGCTGCCAAAAAGGCAATCGACGATAACGCAACGGCATATACTCCGAATGCGGGCGGCCTTGAGCTGAGACAGGCCGTACAGCTTTATATGAAGAAAAAAGCTGATTTGAATTATGAAGCTGAAACTGAAATCATCGTCACAACCGGGGCAAGCCAAGCGATTGACGCGTCTTTGCGGACGATTTTATCTCCGGGCGATGAAGTTATTCTCCCCGGACCGATATATCCGGGCTACGAACCGATCATCCGCATGTCGGGCGCCGTTCCGGTCCATGTGGATACGACGACACACGGATTTAAGCTGACGGCGCGGCTCATTGAAGAATCGCTGACACCAAAAACAAAATGCGTCATTCTTCCTTATCCGTCAAATCCGACCGGAGTGACATTGTCTGAGGAAGAGCTGCAAAACATCGCAGCCGTCCTGAAGGGCAGAAATGTTTTTGTCCTGTCTGATGAGATTTACAGCGAATTAACCTATGACAGACCGCATTATTCGATCGCGTCTTATTTGAGAGACCAGACGATCGTCATCAACGGCCTGTCAAAATCACACAGCATGACGGGCTGGAGAATCGGTTTCATTTTCGCACCGAAAGAAATTGCCAAGCACATCTTAAAAGTTCACCAATACAGTGTGACATGCGCGTCTTCAATCTCTCAGAAAGCGGCTCTTGAAGCGGTGACAAACGGTGTTGATGATGCGCTTATTATGAGAGAACAGTATAAAAAGCGGCTTGACTATGTATATGACCGTCTTGTTTCAATGGGGCTTGACGTCGTAAAGCCGTCAGGCGCATTTTATATCTTCCCTTCCATTAAGTCATTCGGAATGTCATCGTTTGATTTTAGTATGGCTCTTTTAGAGGATGCAGGTGTGGCTCTTGTGCCCGGCAGCTCGTTTTCAAAGTTGGGTGAAGGGTATGTGAGGCTGTCATTCGCATATTCACTGGATACATTGAGAGAAGGCTTGGACCGGCTGGAAGCATTTATTTTAAAAACGAGAGAATCCATGCAGACTATTTAAACAACGGCATAACGCCGTTGTTTTTTATTGTTTCGGGAATGTAATATGAAAGGCCGTGCCTCTATCCGGTTTGCTGTCTACTTGGATAGCTCCCTGGTGGTTTTTAATAAGGTTGAATGTGACCATCAGCCCCAGGCCGGTTCCTTTTTCTTTCGTTGTCAAAAACGGTTCGCCTATTCGTTTCAGCACGTTTTCCGGTATCCCGTCACCCTCGTCTTTCACCGTCACATTAACGGAATACTCATCTTCTGTCATGATGATGTGAACCGTTCCCCCATCCGGCATCGACTCAACGGCATTTTTAATCAGATTGATAAACACCTGTTTCAGCTGATTTTGATCACCGTTAATATACATGCTGTCATTTTCGTAATCCGTTTTGATAAAAATCCCTTTAAGATTTGCCTGCGTCTCTAAAAGAGCGGTCACTTCACTTATAATTTTCTTTAAGTTTACACGCTCTTTCACGGCGTTTTGCTGAGGTTTGGCAAGCATTAAAAGCTCACTTAAAATTAATTCAATTCTGCTCAATTCAGAAAACACAATTTCAAAGTAATGTTCGTTTTCCTCCATCGTCGGCTTCATGAGCTGTAAAAATCCTTTGATCGCCGTCAGCGGATTGCGGATTTCGTGAGCGATTCCCGCCGCCAGCTGCCCTGCAATAGACAGCTTTTCTGATTTCAGCATTAATTCCTCCGTCTGCTTCCGCTCAGAAATGTCACGCAGAATGACCTGCACGGCCGTTTCTCCGAAAAACGTCGTCGGAATGCAGACCATTTCCGTGTAGATCAGCCGGTTTTTAAAGGTAAACCACGACTGCTTAATGATTTCTGACTCGGTCTTTCGGTTGATAATATTTTGGATCCGCTGTTTCACGCCGTCATGATCGCAGGGATGAAGCTGATCATAGACGTTTTTCCCGATTAAATCTTCATAGGTTTCAGCCTCAAACAGCGAAATGCCCGACTCATTCATGAATACCCATTTATCATTGTGAATCACGGCGATCGTATCAATTGAATTCTGAATGAGGAGCTGATAACGCTCTCTGCTTTTTTGCAGAATCGTTTGGAATTTTTTCCGTGAAGAAATATCAATCAGAAGCAGCAATTCCGCCCGCTGATTTTTATATGTCGTCGGTGCCGCCTTTACTTCTAAATGAACGGGCGTGCCGTCGAGCCTTCTCCACGTCTGTTCGATCATTCCGACTTCCATTCCTTTTTGCATCCGCACAATTCGGTTTTTCACAATGTCGTGATACTCTTCTTCAATAAACTCATAAGAGCGCCTGCCGATTACCTCGTCTTTGCTTTCGGCTCCCAGCATGGCAAGCATCGCGTTGTTGGCGTAGGCGATTGTGCCGTTGATGCTGACATATAAAGGATTCGGCAGCATTTCGACAAGACGCTCGAATTCGCCGTTTCCAGCCGCATCTTCCGACTGTTGTTCTGCCTTTTGCTTCTTTTGTTCATACATATAAGGCCGGCGGGGCGTCTTCTCCTCAAGCACCTTGATTTTGAGGATGATTTCCCGATCCGTCCCCTCCATTTGCGGTGTGACAATTTCCACACCCGCTTCAAGCCATACGATGGTATGATCTTTTTTAATAAGACGAAAGGTGCAAGGCATCAAATGATGCTCATTATAGAAGTAACTTTCAACCAAAAATTGATCTTCTTCATGCAGGAACGTTTTGAGAAATGACCCGATCATCTCTTCCTGAGAATAACTGAAGTACGACTTGCAGTTTGCAGAAATATACATAATACGCCCGTTAGACGTCAAAACGGCATGAAGATCGGTTTTCGATTGAAACTGTTTGACATGCTGAGTATCCTGTTCCACAGAATCCCTCCTTTGCATTATACTCGCACTGCAGGCTGGACACGGACTGATATAAAAAGAAATTCCACTAGATTGATTCGCTAAAAAATGAGCATTCTCCTTCTATTCTTATTGTGAACGTCAATTTTCCTGAATGAAAGAAAGGGCGCACGAAATGTTCGGCCGCCCTTTCATTTGTTATTTTTTATTGTATTTCTTTTCAAGTTCTTTGTAAGCGTCAATTGCTCCCTTGGCAATGTTTTTGCTTACATGATCTTTATCATTTCGAACAGACGGAACGACGACGCTGAATGCCACTCTTGGATGTTCTGACGGATAATAGCCAACAAAGGTCAGGTTATACGTGTACTTCCCCCACCAGTTTTTGTTCGTGCCGTAATAGTGCGTCTCCGCGGTTCCCGTTTTTCCGGAAACATCAGCGCCGGAACCTTGGAATGTTGAATAAGCCGTTCCTTGAGGTGAGCTTGTGACCAATTTCATTCCTTTATGAACCTGATCAAAATCGCTCGGACTGTTATTTACTTTGTTCAAAATTTTAATATCTCGCTGTTCAATCGCTTTTCCAATCTTGTTTTTGCTGTCCGGTTCATGAATGCTTGTGACGATCCGCGGCTGGACGCGATACCCGCCGTTTGCGATGGCTGAAATATATTGAGCCATTTGAAGCGGCGTATACGTATCAAACTGTCCGATCGCAAAGTCAAGCAGCAATCCCCCGACCATTTGCGGATTTGACTGCATGCCCGCTGATTCCTGCGGAAGATCAATCCCGGTCTTCACACCCAAACCGAATTGGGCGTAGTAGTTGCGCATTTTTTTAATATCGTCTAATCCGGCAGGCAGCGTACCGTGCGGGACGTAAGTAATGCCGGCGATATGCATGGCCACATGAAACATATACACGTTTGAACTTCTTTGCAGCGCAGTCAGCTCAGTAATGGCTCCCATTTGTGTCCACGATTGTTTTTTCGTGTCGCCTTTAAATACAAGCGGTGCATCGACAAACGTTTTATAATGCGGGAGGCCGCTTTGGTAACCCGCGAGAACAGTCGCTCCTTTAACAGAAGAGCCCATCTCATATTGGGTCGTAAATGCTCCGATCGCAAAATCCTGTGTTTTATTTGTTTCGAGATCGATGCGTTTCCCCGCCATTGAGAGAATATCCCCGTTGTTCGGGTCCATCATGACGGCAAATCCTCTGTCAACCATATAGTTGCCTGCAGCGCGGCTTCTTCTCAGCTCTTTTTCAATGACTTTTTCGACTTTCGACTGTAATTCCATATCGAGCGAGAGCTGCAGATCGTAGCCTCTGCTGCCTTCATCGACGGGCTTTTGGCTGACGACTTCACCTTTGCTGTTTTCCACATACTCTACTTTTTCTTTATGTGCGTTTAAATAGTCTTCATACTGATATTCAATGTAGCTTTTTCCCACCCGGTCATTCAGTGAGTAGCCTCTTGTGACATAATAATCTTTCCGTTCGCCCAACAATCCCTGTTCCGGTGTCGTCACACCGCCGAACAGAGAGTACAGCGTTTTGTCGTATGGATATTTCCGCGTCCAGTCATTGATCACGTCAATGCCGGGGAGCTCTTTCAGGTGCTCGGATACGACGGAAACTTCTTCATATGTCAGGTCGCTTTTCGGTTTTTGCTTGTTGTTTTCATGCTCGTCAAGCAGTGAACCGCTGTTTCCGTTTCCGTTCAGCTTATTCGGGTCCATTGATTTGACGACTTGCGGCTGATAGGCGTTGCCGCTTGAAAAACGCGTATAAATCGCCGCGATTTCCAGCTCTTTTTTATTTTTTTTGATCGCGTCAATCTCCTGCTTCGGAACGCGTTCAATCTGGCGTTTGTATACTTCTTGGGATTTCAGGCTGTTTTCTGAATCCTTCATAAGCTTTTCCGCCTTCTTCGGATGTGCGGCAAGCCAGTAATCAATGATATTTCGATCCTTCATAAATTCAGTATCAATATGAATCAGTGCGGCGAGATTTTTTGCCGTTTTCAATTTGTCCTTAGCCGAGGTTTTTGAGGTAGAAACATATACAATTTCAGGCACAGCCTGGTTATCAACCGCCACTCTGTTCCGCTTGTCATACATCTTTCCCCGCGGTGTCGGATAATAGGCGGTTTTTGCATTTGCCTTCTCCGCATCCTGGCGGTGTTTATCCCCTTCGACAATCTGGACGATGCCGAGTTTAAAAATCAGTGCCGTAAAGAGAAGAAAAACAATCAAAAAATAGAGATTCATTCTCAGCGCTCTGTAACGTTTCGTTTTTTTCTTTGGTTCGCGCGCGACTTCAGCCACTTTCTGTTACACCTCTCAAATCATTGAATATATTTACATAAACAGATTTTAATTGTAACATTTTTGTAAAAGTTGTTACAGCAAAAACGGGTAAAAAAAACTGTCAAGATCAAATTATCTTAAAATATATCTAACACTTCAAATAATTTGAAGAGATGTAACGGATTTTAAAAAATAAATACAGATCGTTTTTCCTGATATAAAGCCATTTTTCTGTGCTCAATTACAATTATGACAAACGTTTGTTGTCAAAGGAAATGGCTGCCTGCATTATGACAAAAAAGCTGTGATAAGATTTTTCATGTAGAAAAAAACAACTTCTCTGGGAGGCTATAAACTTATGAAAAAAGCATTTCTCTTATCTGCCGCCGCGGCAGTCAGTTTAATTACATTCGGAGGCATTCAGCAGGCATCTGCCAAAGAGCTGTCATGCCAGCACGTCGTTACCGTAAAAAAAGGAAACACCGTACAGCATCTGACTCTTCAAGAGGCTGTTGAAAAACTACATATGAAAACGAGCGTGAAAAAGCTGAACGTTAAAAATGAGAAAGAACTGAAACAGCAGCTGCAAAAACACGCAAAGCATTCTGATATGACAGTTAAAGACGTTCAAAAAGAAACACCGGCAAAAACGGCTCCGGCAGCTGCTGAAAAACCGAAAGCCGATCAAAACCAGCAAAACCAGGCTGCTGACAATGCAAAGCAGACAGATAACACAAACAACAGCAGCGAGAAAACTCCTTCATCTGTCAGTGCGTACGAAAAGAAAGTCGTTGAATTGACAAATGCAGAGAGACAAAAGCAAGGCTTAAAACCTCTGCAGATTGATGATAAACTAAGCAAATCAGCTCACGCAAAATCACAAGATATGAAAGACAAAAACTATTTCGATCACCAAAGCCCGACTTACGGCTCACCTTTCGATATGATGAAATCTTTCGGAATCACTTATAAAACCGCCGGTGAAAATATCGCCAAAGGCCAGCCGACTCCTGAAGCCGTTGTCAAAGCTTGGATGAACAGTGAAGGCCACAGAAAGAACATCATGAATCCTGAGTTCACTCAAATCGGTGTCGGTTACGTAGAATCAGGAAACATCTGGACACAGCAATTTATCGGAAAATAAATAATAAAAAAGATTGCCCCTGCGGGCAATCTTTTTTATTTCACCCAAAGCTTATAAATGCTTTGAGTTCCGCTGTTTTCTTCACCTTGCGCGGAAAGCTTGTCGTATAATGATTTGGCGAGCGCCAATCCGGGCATCTCTTCTCCCATGAGCTCCGCTTCTTCAAGGGCGATTCCCATGTCTTTAATAAAGTGTTTCACGTAGAATCCGGGCGCAAAATCACCTTTCAGCATACGGGGAGCAAGATTTGACAATGACCAGCTGCCAGCCGCTCCGGTTGTAATGCTTTTCAGCACTTGTTCCGGGTTCAGACCGGATTTTTCAGCGTAAGCCATCGCTTCAGCCACTCCGACCATTCCCGCTGCAATCGCGATCTGATTGCACATTTTCGTATGCTGGCCGCTGCCGGCCGGACCTTGATACTGAATGTTTTCCCCCATAACGGAGAAAAGCGGCAGGCATGCTTCAAACGCTTCTTTTTCTCCTCCGGCCATAATGGCAAGCGTTCCGTTCCGCGCGCCGATGTCTCCGCCGGAAACGGGTGCATCCAGAGCGTGAATGGATTTTTCTTTGGCCTGCTCCGCAATCTTTTTCGCCAGAGACGGTTTTGATGTCGTCATATCAATGACAAACGCCCCTTCTTTTGCGTGCCGGAGAATGCCGTTTTCGCCGAGATAGATGTCCTCGACATCACTCGGATAGCCGACCATAGTAATAATAATGTCAGCTTTCTCTGAAAGGTCTTTGACCGTCTCCTGCCAGACCGCTCCCTTATTCAGAATCTCTTCCGCTTTTTGTTTCGTCCGCGTGTAGACTAAAACAGGATAGCCCGCTTCTAAAATGTGCGATGCCATACTGTTTCCCATGACGCCCAAACCGATAAATCCGACCGTTTTGTTCACTGCGCTTCCCTCCCCTGATGCGATACATATATCACTCTTTCATGTCTATATTACCATATTATAGGCTGATAGAGTCCGCGTTACAAGGTGAATTTAGAAATGGCGCTGATCAGATCTTCGCTCGCGCTCTTTAACATATCAGTCGATTGCTTTACTTTTTCAAGCGTAACGAGCTGTTCATCAGTAGAAGCATTCACTTCTTCCGCCGCTGCCGCAGATTCTTGAGAAATGGCGGAGATGCTTTGAATCGCTTCTTGAATCGCGGCTTGTTCTTCACTCATTTTTTGAATGTCATTGTAAATATGATCTATACCTTGAACGAGAGACTGCATTTCCGTCGTAATCAGATTGAGGACCTCACCCGTTTCATGAATGGCGCTGTTTTGTTCATCATTCATTCTGCTTGCCTCAATCATCGCGTGTGACGCTTCTTTTGTCTCTGATTGAATCAGACGGACCGTCTCACTGATATGGCCGGAAGAAAGAGCTGATTGTTCAGCAAGCTTGCGGACTTCTTCCGCGACGACGGCAAAGCCCCGGCCGCTTTCTCCCGCTCTTGCGGCTTCAATGCTCGCATTCAGCGCCAAGAGGTTCGTCTGGTCTGAAATGGCGGATATTGCCGTCACGACTTCTTCTATGTTTTTCGTTTGTTCTTCCAGGTCATTCAGCATTGCCTCTACTTTTTTCGTTTCTGAATTGGCTTCGTTTGACTTCATCAGCAGCTGCCCGAGCGCGTCCAATCCTTTGTAGCTGGCATCCTCTGAAGATTTTGAGAGTTGTTTTATGCTGCCTGCGCGATCTGCGATTCCTTTTATTTTGACCGAGAGATTTTCTGATTTTTCATTGATCGTCTCAACCTCTGACGCTTGCTCTGTCGCTCCGGCGGCGACTTCCTCTATCGCTTTTGCGATTTGTCCGCTCGTTTCATTTGTTTCTTGTGAAATGACGGTTAGCTGGTCAGATGTATCAGACACATTTTCTGAGGAGGCCTTAACCTGTTCGACCATCTCTTTCATATTTTCAACCATTTGGTTAAAGTCTTTTGTTAACTCGCCTACTTCATCTTTTGATTTCGTCTGAGCGCGGACGGTTAAATCTCCCGCTGAGACTGAATTTGTTTTGGCAATCAGCTGCTGAATCGGCCCGGTTATCGTTTTTGCGAGGAAATAACTGAGACCGATCGTAATCACAAGGGCGATCAGTGACATAAAAATGCTCACCGTGTTCATTTTATCGGCTACTCCCATCAGCTGATCTTTTTCAAACTGCGTTCCGACTTTCCACCCCGTTTCTTTTACCGTTTGGTAGACGACCATGTTCCCCTGCAGCTCTTTGATGCCTTCTTTATCCGCAGTGAGGTCTTTTAACGTCTGATCTTCCGAAATATTTTTTCCCTGTTTTTCCGGATGCGCCAGAAGAGAGCCGTTTTCATCCGCCAAAAACGCAAATCCTTTATACGGTACCTTTTGCTCGTTGACCATGCTCTGAATGGAGGACAGCTTCAGATCTAAGCTCGCCACTCCGACGACGGTTCCGCTGTTTTGAATGGCTTTTGACGCCGTCACGATCATGTCTCCCGTTACTGCATCTTTGTAAGGGTCAGTCCAGACAACCTTATCGGGTTTTTCGGCCGCCATCTTATACCACGTTCTATTTGTCGGATCATAGTCTTTGGCAAAGTCGGCCTTTGGATATGTAAACATTTGTTTGTTTGCGGTTCCGACATACGCAAGCGCGACATATTTGTCATTCTGTCCGATCTGTTTTAACTCATCATTAAAAAGCCGCGCGGTTTCTTTGTTCCCATCTGATAAAAAAGACCGGGACAATTCACCGCCTGCTAATCTCATTAATACGGTCTCATCATTTTTCAGCTGAAGCTCAATGTTCTGACCGAGTGAATTGGTGACATTCTCTGTCGTACGTTTTGCTTCCTCCGTCATCATCGGCTTTAATGTCAAATATGAAGAAACCGTTAAAAAAACAACCGTTACGATAAGCATTGCCGATACAAACACAGCAATTTTGATGTGCATTTTTTTAAACATAACCATCCCCTCCTGAGAGTTATATCGGTCTTTCGGCCAAGAAAATGAATAAACCTTGAAATAAATATCAAAAATTTCCGCCATTTGGCGCAGCAAAAAAAGAGCCGTCGTACCGACAGCTCCGCCTTACGTAAAATATTCGATTTTCGCTTTCGGGAAATAGGTTTCGATATAAGATTCCAGTGTTTCCCTTAAAGCATGCTCTTCGTCTTTTTGGTATATATACTTGCCGATTCCGTAGCGTCCCCATTTGTATCTGCGCTTTTCTTCATCAAGCTCAAGCTTTGTTTTCGGATAGTTCTTCTCAATCACCCGCTTGGCCGGTTTTGTAAAACGGTGCTGGATCAGTTCAAATGTGATGTCATGCCGAACGTCTTCATCAAGCGCCGCATCAAGTTTCTCAAACAGTTCCTTATAGCCTTCCTCCCAGCCATCGTGAATATAAATCGGCGCCACGATGAAACCGAGCGGATAGCCCGCTTTAGCGACTTTGACGGCGGCTTCTATCCGTTTGTCGAGCGGAGAAGTTCCCGGTTCAAAGTTTTTAATGACATAATCCGCATTGATGCTGAATCTGAACCTAGTCTTTCCGTTATGTTTTGCATCAAGCAAATGATCGACGTGGTGAAATTTAGTCACGAATCTGAGCTGTCCCAATTCGCTTTGTCCGAAATGTTCAATGGCTCTTTTTAATGTATGTGTCAGATGATCGATTCCTACGATATCAGACGTACAAGAGGCTTCAAATCTTGTAAATTCCGGCGCCCGTTCTTTCATATACTCATCAGCCTGATCCAGAATCTCTTCCACATTGACATATGTCCGAATGTAGGGCTTTGACCCCATCGTCGTCTGCAGGTAGCAATAGTGGCAATGCCCCATACAGCCCGTCGCAAATGGAATGGCATATTCGGCGGACGGCTTTGAAGAATCGAATTTCAGTGTTTTCCGGACGCCGATTACCAATGTTGATTTCGCGTTCCGGTATTGCTGCAAATGATTTTTTCCCGGAATATTCCGGACTTGATTATGCGATGTCGTTTCTCTGATCTCAAGCCCCATGTTTTCAAACTTATTCTTCAGCTCTTGTCCTAACGGGTATTCGAGCGCTCTCGGTTCAATATAAACAAGCTGGGGCACAAACGGCTTCAGCATAGACAGACACTCCCTTTACATATTCTCATGTTGTTACTTTCCGTTTAAAAGAGAGTGAATATGCGTTGTAAACATTTCCTTTGATCAATGATACCGGTCTTCTTCAAAAAGCTCGCTGTAAAGCGCTTCCGCTTCCTCATATGTCGAAAAGACCGCGTCATCTTCGGCCAGCGGATGATAGGTTTCGTATAAAAACAGAGACAATTCTCCCTCATGATACGGGTGATGGACGATCTCCGCCTCTTTAATATGGGCAACATTGGCCGCATGCGGATTGCGGTAAATCACATAGACCGTATCCCCCGCTGCAAATGATTTTGTCATGATAATCCCTCCTGTTGAAAGTTATTGTTCCCCCCTTTTTTCCGAATATGAAAAAAACCAGACGGCTTACACCATCTGGCTGTTGTATTACTTATTGAATGTTTCTTTAACGAATGCGACAACCTCTTCTGTCGTGCTCATAGACAAGATTGTTTCTTTGAATGATTCAGCTTCTTTTTTAGAAAGCTTGCTGATCTGCGTTCTTGCCGGAAGGATGGATGTAGCGCTCATCGAGAACTCATCTAAGCCTAAGCCGAGAAGAATCGGAATCGCAATTTCGTCTCCCGCCATTTCTCCGCACATGCCGACCCATTTGCCCTCTTTGTGAGCGGCTTCAATAACAAGGGTGATCAGACGGAGAATCGCCGGATTGTATGGCTGATACAGATAAGCTACGCGCTCGTTCATGCGGTCAGCAGCCATCGTGTATTGGATCAAGTCATTTGTTCCGATACTGAAGAAGTCAACTTCTGCGGCAAACTGATCTGCGATCACGGCTGTAGACGGAATCTCTACCATCATACCGACTTCAATATCGTCAGAAACCGCTACGCCGGCTTCGACGAGTTTTTCTTTTTCTTCGAGAAGAATCGCTTTCGCCTGTTTAAACTCGTTTACTGTCGCAATCATCGGGAACATGATTTTTAAGTTTCCGTATGTACTTGCACGAAGCAGCGCACGAAGCTGAGTTCTGAAGATTTCTTGCTCTTCAAGGCAAAGGCGGATGGCTCTGTAGCCTAAGAACGGGTTCATTTCTTTAGGTAGCTGCAGGTAAGGAAGCTCTTTGTCGCCGCCGATATCCAATGTCCGCACGACAACTGATTTTCCTTCCATACGCTCAAGAACCGTTTTATAAGCGTCAAACTGCTCGTCTTCCGTCGGAAGCTGGTCGCGTCCCATGTAAAGGAATTCCGTACGGTAAAGCCCTACAGCTTCTCCTCCGTTTTCAAGAACGCCTTTTACATCGTCAGGTGTGCCGATATTTGCGGCAAGCTCTACATGATGGCCGTCTTTAGAAACAGTCGGTTCATTGACGAGCTTCGCCCACTCAGCTTTTTGCGCCAGGTAAGCACTGTGCTTTTCTTCATATTTCTTTAACGTTTCACTGGAAGGATCGATGATCACATCACCATCGATGCCGTCTACGATTACCGTAACACCGTTTTCAATTGTCCCTGTAGCCGCTTTTGTGCCGACAACAGCCGGAATTTCAAGCGAACGGGCCATGATCGCGGAGTGTGAAGTGCGTCCGCCGATATCAGTTGTAAAACCTTTTACAAACTGGCGGTTTAATTGCGCCGTATCAGACGGTGTCAAATCTTCAGCCACGATAACAACCTCTTCTGAGATCATGCTCGGGTTCGGAATTTCCACGCCCAGCAGGTGCCCCGTCACACGTTTTGTTACGTCACGGATATCCGCCGCACGCTCTTTCATGTATTCGTTATCCATTGATTCAAACATAGTAACGAACATGGAAGCTGTTTCTTTCAAAGCGAATTCAGCATTGACTGAATCTGTGCTGATTTTCTCCTTTACCGGGTTCAACAGCTCAGGATCACTCAGAACTAAAAGGTGCGCGGAGAAAATGTCAGCTTTGTCTTGTCCCAGTTCTTTTAAAGCATGCTCTTTAATTTTTTCAAGCTCTTCTTTAGAACGTACAATCGCTTCATCAAAACGGCTTACTTCAGCCGCAGCATCAGCAATGTTTTTCTTTTCAACCGTTAAGTCCGGCTCTTCAAGCCGGTATGCTTTCGCAATCGCAATTCCGGCTGAAGCGCCTATTCCTTTTAATTCTTGCATTACTCGCCGAGTCCTTCGCTTTTCATTGTTTCTTCTAAAGCGTTAAGAGCATCGTTTTCGTCAGCGCCTGAAGCGGAAATTGTGATTTCAGCGCCTTTAGCAATACCTAGAGACATAACGCCCATGATTGACTTAAGGTTTACTGTTTTGCCGTTATATTCTAAGTTTACGTCAGCATCGTATTTGCTTGCAGTCTGTACAAGAACTGTCGCAGGACGAGCGTGGATTCCGGAATCTGCTGTTACTTTAAATGTTTTTTGTGCCATGATTATCATTCTCCTTTAAATTAAAGCTATTTTACTACACAATATTATATCATACAGCCGTACTTGTCATCTGACAAGCACGGCGTATTTATATGCTTATTTTCCGATTTTCACAATATCTTTTTGTTCCCGTTTTACGGTACCTTCGGCCGAAAGGGAAATCGCTTCACCCTCGGCAAGATTTGTAAAGACAATCGGTGTCATTAATGAAGGAACATGAGGTTTAACCGCTTCAAGATCAACTTCAAGCAGCTTTTGCCCCGGTTCAACCCGGTCACCCTCAGAAACAAAAGAAGTGAATCCTTCGCCTTTCAGACTGACTGTGTCGATTCCGAAATGAATCAGGATCTCTCTTCCGCCGTCAGACTGAAGGCCGATCGCATGTTTTGTCGGGAAAACATTCAGCACTTTTCCGCGGACAGGCGATACGACGATTCCTTCTTCAGGAAGAATCGCAAAACCGTCACCCATCATTTTTCCTGAGAACACCTGGTCAGGCACATCGGTAATCGGATGGATTTCGCCGGTGATCGGAGAAGCGAACACTTCTTCACCCTGCTCGTTTCGGAGCGGATCTGCGATAACCTCTTCAACCTGCTGGCTGACTTCTTCTTGCGCGGATACTTTCGGTTCAGGGCGCGGCGTGCGTCCGGCGATAATATCCTGCATCTGTGTTTTTAAACCGTCAGAACGCGGGCCGAAAATGGCCTGAATGTTGTTTCCGACTTCAAGAACGCCTGAGGCGCCAAGCTGTTTCAGACGGGCCTTATCCACTTTCTTCTGGTCGTTGACCGTAACGCGAAGTCTCGTGATACAAGCGTCAAGGTGCTTAATGTTTTCCTGATCACCCATTGCCTGCAGGATTTCATAAGGAAGGTCGCCGGCTTCGCCTGAGGCGCCCGCACCTTCATCCGCAGCCTCTTCTTCACGGCCCGGCGTTTTCAGATTGAACTTTCTGATCGCAAACCGGAAACCGAAGTAGTAAATGACGGCTAATCCTAAGCCGACCGGAATGACAAGCCACCAAGCCGTCCGGTTAGGCAGAATTCCGAACAGGAAGTAGTCAATCAGACCGCCTGAGAAGGTCATACCGATTTTTACATGCAGCAGCTGCATAACCATAAAGGAAAGCCCCGCGAATACGCAGTGAATCGCAAACAGGATAGGAGCCACAAACAAGAATGAGAATTCAAGCGGCTCGGTAATTCCCGTTAAGAAACTTGTCAGAGCGGCAGAACCCATGATTCCGGCTACAAGTTTTTTCTTTTCAGGCTTCGCTTCATGATAGATTGCAAGCGCTGCCGCCGGAAGACCGAACATCATAAACGGATATTTCCCCGTCATAAATGTTCCCGCCGTCAGCTGTACGCCGTCTTTGATCTGAGCCATGAAAATCCGCTGATCTCCGCGGATGATGTCTCCGGCCGCATCTTTATAGCTGAAAAATTCATACCAGAACGGCGAGTAGAAAATGTGATGAAGACCGAACGGAATCAATGACCGCTCAATCATCCCGAAAATAAAGGCCGCCAAGGTTGGATTCGCTTCCACAAGACCCGTGGAGAAAGAATTCAGACCGTGCTGGATCGGAGGCCAGATCACTAACATAATAAGACCGAGAATTAATGCGGAAATTGATGTGATAATCGGGACGAACCGCTTACCCGCAAAGAATCCGAGGTACTGCGGAAGTTCAATTTTATAAAACTTGTTAAACAATAACGCGGCCAGAACCCCGACGATAATACCGCCGAACACGCCCGTCGCCAAAGTGGGTATCCCCAGCATGTTAATATAGGCCGGATGGTTTTCCGCAAAAAACTTTGCCCGTTCAATTTTGTCAGACGGAATACTGCCGTTTGCCATAAGCACGGCGCTCATGGATACGTTCATGACCAAGTATCCGATAATAGCCGCGATTCCGGCAACACCGTCTCCGTTGGCAAGACCGATCGCAACCCCTACTGCAAAAAGAAGCGGCAGGTTGTCAAATACGATTTGGCCGGCGCTTTCCATGACATTCGCCACAAGCTGAACGTTATCATTGCTTAAGAAATGCATGACTTGAATCATATCTTTGTTCTGCATGGCATTCCCTAACGCAAGCAAGATCCCCGCAGCCGGTAAAATCGCAACCGGAAGCATAAGAGCACGGCCGATTTTCTGGAGAACGCCGAATAATGCTTTAAACATAAAAGATGTACCTCCTCTGTTAGCTAGTGTGACCTTACAGCGAAAATTCATGACAACGAATTCACTGGCGCAAGTCTTCAGTTTAACCGTTTACATTTGCCCTTTTACACAACAAAAAAGGCATGAGTAAAAAGGGTGTGCAAAATAACGGGACCGTTCTTCCCGTTTTTTACCCTCAATCACTCATGCCTGATCGAATCAGTGACACGTTTTTAAGGTTTCAACTGAAATTATGAAATTTTATTGGTTAATCGGTACAAATGAAGCGTGAGATAAACCGCTTCCGCCTCATGAACTGGTTTTTTCAGTATTTGCTGCAAGATTTTTATCAGTTTCCAAGCAGTATTGTAGCATAGCGGGTATTCATTTTTCAATAATAACATTAACTTTTCTGGTTCTTTTGTCTGCTCTTCCCGATTAATCCTGTCTATGGTAAATCTGATATGCCGGATCAGCCGCAAATAGTGGACGCTTTCTTTATTCACTTTCATCTGGAAAGATTCCTCAATCACCTGAACGAGCCGGGACATCAGCTGTGAATGCTGATTGACCTCTGAAAGGGGCCGATTCGTCAGGGCGGAGTGGATATGCAGAGCGATAAATCCGATCTCTCCTTCCGGAAGGCAGATTCCCGTCTTTTCATTAATCATGCCGACGACTTCACGGGCAATTTGGAATTCTTCCGGATAAAGCGTTTCGGTTTCCATGAGAAACGGGTTTTTAATGTCAAAACCCTGCTGCAGCCGCTTTACCGCAAAGGCGATATGGTCAGTCAGCGCAATATGGATATGCTCATTTAACGGTTGGCTTGTCCGCTTCTTGATATGATAAATGACGTCATTGGAGATGTCGACAAGTGTCTCGTCCACATAACCGAGGAGCTTTTTAAATTGTTTTTGTTCTTTTTCATCCTTTAAGATGAACATCTTGTCATACCCTTTATCTTCAATGACATCCGCTTGTTTTTTTCCAAAGCCGATCCCTTTTCCGATTAAGACGACCTCACTGTATCTATCATGTGTTGCGATGAGCACATTGTTATTTAATACCTTTTCAACTGTAAAGGACCCCTTCATGATCCTCAGCTCCTTTGTCATTCAATACCTCATATCGTACAAAACGAACGGAAAGCGCGTCAATTCTTTTTTTAGACGGTTGATCGTTCAATAAGGCGGTAATCAAGAACTTTCCTTGCCGGAGGCCCGCCGCTGATCCGGTTCTCAAGCATGTGAAAAGCCTGCTTTCCCATTTCTTTTGTTTGTATATCTATTGTGGAAATACCTAACATCTTGCTGATATCATGATTGTCGATGCTCAAAATCGCAAGCTCTTCCGGGATGCGCGTCCCGTTTGCCTTGGCTTCAAGGTAAAGACCTGCGGATACTTGATCATTCGCCGCAAACAGCGCAGTCGGTTTGTCATCCCAGCTCTTCCATCTATGAAAAAGGGCTTTCCCGTCAAGCAGCGTCAGCGCCTTTTCCACAACCAGCTCTTCCCTGTAAGGCTGCCCGATCTTCTTCAGCGCCTCTTTGTATGCGGCAATGCGTACTTGACTGTTTTTTCCCTTTTTTCTGGCCAGGCTGATCGCTATTTTCCGGTGTCCCTTTTCTATCAGATAATCCAGACCGTGCCGAAATGCTTCCCGATGCGGATTACTGATGGAGGAAAGCCCTGCCGCATCAGTGTACTGGCAGAGGATGAGCGGTTCTTTCACGGTAAGCAGATGTTCATCAGGAATTGCTTTGGAGCAGATAATCAGGCCGTCCACTTGGCGCTCCTGTAACTGTGATAAGGCAAAACGTTCTTTTTGCTGCTGATAATCTGTCTGGTATAAAGAAAGATGCACGCCTGACGCTTCGGCAGCCTCGGCAATACCTGCAACAAGGTCCGCAAAATACGGAAGATTCACCGACGGAAGCACAACGCCGATCATATCGGAAAAACCTTTGGATAAATGCACAGCATGAATGTTGCGCGTATATCCGAGCGATTGCATCGCTTTTTTCACTCTTTCTCTTTTGTCCTTACTTACATAAGGATGATCGTTTAATACTCTTGAAACCGTTGTAACGGAAACCCCGGCAGCGCCGGCAATGTCTCTGATCGTAGCCATGGCGTCCCCCTTTCTTTTTTCCCTTGATCTGGAATGCGTTTCATACAGTAAGCTAGAAACAGAAACAGCCTATTCGTTTGAAAGGAGAAGAACAGCGATGGGGATTCTTTGCTTAATCGGTTTGTGTCTCGCCATAGTCGGCGGCAGTTATCTTGCCATGCGGCCCCTGAATGAAAAGCATGACATCAAACCATTTCAGCATTTTGATGATTTTTTCATTTAAAAGGTGATAAAAAAGGACGCTGCGTACCAGAACCGTCCTTTTTTATCACAAAGCTTTTTATTTCAGAATCGTTAATTCTTTCGGATACTGCGTTAATGCTTCGGCGCCGTCTTTTGTGACGAACACATCGTCTTCAATGCGCACGCCGCCGACATCCGGCACGTAAATCCCCGGTTCTATCGTGTATACCATGCCTTCTTTGAGGAGTGTGTCGTTCGCGCTGCTCATTGATGGATATTCGTGAACCGAAATCCCGAGTCCGTGGCCGAGGCGGTGCGGGAAATAGTCTCCGTATCCGGCTTTTTCAATAATGCCGCGGGCTTTTAAATCGAGATCGCCGATTCTGACGCCTGGTTTGCTTAATTGAAGCGCCGCCTGTTCAGCTTTAAGCACCGTTTCGTAAATCTCTTCCTGTTTCGGGCTGATTGATTGGTATGCGAATGTTCTCGTAATGTCTGAACAGTAGCCGTCAAGAATAACGCCCAGATCAAACAGAACGAAATCGCCTTTTTTCAACCGGTCTGCACCCGGATTCCCATGGGGCTGGCCTGATTTTTCCCCGAACAGCACCATCGTTGAAAATGACATGCCCTGCACGCCTTTTTTCTTAAGCTCAAACTCAATCTGCGCGAGTACTTCGGTTTCACTCACACCCTCTTTGAGCGCCGCAACACCGACTCCAACTCCGTAATCCGCGAGCTTTGCCGCTTCCCTGAGAATGCTGATTTCCTTCTCATCTTTCACGAGACGGAATTGGTTGAGCGTTTCTTCTGCCGAAACAAATGCCGCGCCCCCTGAAGCTTGTTTGAGCTGTTCTGAGCGGGAAAGAGAGATCGAATCCTTTTCAACCGCGATGGAATCAAGCCGCACATTTCGTTTTGTGAGCTCGGCTTTGATCAGCTCCCACGGATCTTCGTGATCGCCGTAGCCGATAATATCATGCTCCCACCCGGCGTTGCGGGCTTGTCCGGCTTCCATTCCCGGACAAACGAAAAACGGCTCCTGTTCCTGAAACAGGAACAATCCCATTAACCGCTCATGCGGATCCGTGTAAAAATCAGTTAAATAAAATACGTTTTCCTTTGTATGTATAAACGCCGCATCATGTCCTTCTTTTTTCAGCCAAGATGAAACACGTTCTAATCTGTTCATTTTTTGCTTTTCCTCCTTACCAAAGTGACTCTTTATTCATTCTATCAGTTTTCTGGCGTTTATGCTGTGAACGAACATTTAAAAAACAGCCGCCCGATGTGCGGCTGTCATGTTTATTTTAATAATCTCAGTCCGTTCAGAATGACCAGAATCGTGCTCCCCTCATGCCCGATCACGCCAAAGGGCAGTTCCATCACCTGCAGAAAGTTAGCGCAGATCAAAAGGCAGATGACCGAGAGCGAGAAAACAATATTCTGCTTAATAATCCGGTTCATTTTCCTTGAGAGTCTGCACATTTTCACAAGCTTGTGAAGATCATTTTTCATAAGGACTAAGTCAGCCGTTTCAAGGGCCACGTCCGTCCCCCCGCCCATCGCAATACCGACGTCAGCGGTTTTCAGAGCGGGCGCGTCATTAATGCCGTCCCCCACCATGGCGATTGTGCCGTACGTTTCTTTCAGCTTCTTCACTTCTTTTGCCTTTTGGTCCGGCAGACAATCGGCAACAACCGTCGTCATGCCCGCCTCTTTTGCAATGGCAGCCGCAGTTTCAGACTGATCGCCGGTGAGCATGGCTGTTTTAATGCCCAGTGATTCAAGCTCAGCCATCACGGCTTTGGCTTCAGGTCGGATTTGATCCTTTAAGGCGAAGCAGCCCGCAATCCGGTCATCTTTTTTAACAAAGACCAGTGTAAAACCTTTATCCTTTAATTCTTTTCCCGATGTTTGCAAAAAAGCATCTGCCGCATCTTCACCTGCAAACCCCGCTTTTCCGACCATCCATTTGACGCCTTCTATTTCAGCCTGAACACCGAATCCGGACGTCTCGTCAATCGATAGATGTCCTGCGGGCGCGGCGCCCCGGCTTTCGGCAAATTCAGCTATCGCTTTTGCAAGCGGGTGGCTTGATTGCTTTTCCATCGCATACACCGCCTGCATGATCTCATCTTCACTCACATGTTCCGCAGCTTGAAATGCCGCGACTGCCGGCTGTCCCTTAGTGACCGTGCCGGTTTTGTCAAATGCGATCATCCGTACGCTTCCCAGCTGCTCTAAAAACACACTTCCTTTAACCAATAATCCGTTGCGGGCCCCATTTGAGATAAGGGAAAGCGCAGCGGGCATAATAGAAGCGACAAGCGCGCACGGGGAGGCGACCACCATAAACACCATCGCCCGGTAAAAGGTTTCACTCCAGCTCCAGCCTAAAGCGAAATGAGGAATGAATAAAAGCAAAGCCACGGCTAACAGCACGCCTTTGACATAGACACTTTCGAACCGCTCAATAAATGCCTGAGCCGGTGACACGCTGTTTTGGGCTGATTCCACCAGCCGGATGATTTTTCTGAATAAAGACTGTTCATTTGTTTTCGTCACACGGACCGTTAAGGAGCCGTTTCCGTTTACCGTCCCTGTAAACACAGAATCTCCGGCTGTTTTTTCCGCCGGCATCGCTTCACCCGTAAGCGCCGATTCATCGAGGCTCGTCACGCCAGACTCAATGATCCCGTCTGCTGCTACGCGTTCGCCCGGCTTAATGACGATCATGTCACCGATCTTAAGTTCAGCAGCCGGCACCCGCTTTTCCCGTCCCTCCGCAAGCAGTGTCGCTTCCTCCGGTTCCAGTTTCATTAAAGATGTTAAATCACGGCTGCTTTTATTCATCGTATATGTTTCGAGCGCGCCGCTTAACGAAAAAATAAAGATAAGAACAGCGCCTTCAGCCCAATAACCGATCAGGGCGGAGCCGACAGCCGCAAAAATCATCAGCAGTTCCACATTTAACGCCTTCGTCTCAATGGTATCCTCAATTCCCTCTTTCGCTTTTGCAAATCCCCCGATCAGGAAGGCAAGGATATACAAAGTGACGGACAGGCCTTTTGTTTCGGTAAAAAACCAGGCCGCAAGAATAAGGACGCCGGATACGAGCGCCGCAATGAGTTCTGCATGCTGGAGCCACTTTTTTCCCGCCCGCTCTTCTTGTATGTGCTGTTGTGAATGGGTTTGTGTCATCACTTGTTCATTCATTATGAATTCTCCTCTCTAATTGAGAACGCAAATCATCTTCAATTCCCCGATAAAAGCAAAACAGCCGCCTGACAGGCAGCATTTTCACAGTGTTATCGCAGTGTTTTCTTTATTATAGCATGCCGGCGGAAGATTTCAATTATAATTGTTTTAATTTCTTTTTGATAATAATTATCATTAGCGTTTCTTCAGCTGTTCATTATATGCAAAAAAGGTGCTGGAGGAATTCCTCCAGCACCTTTTTATTTCTCTGACCATTCTTTTAATTGTGAGGCGGTCATCGGACCGACGATCTTTTTTTCGATTTCTCCTTTTTCATTCAGCAGAAATGACGTGGGAATCGTCATGACATCGTATTCCTTCATAAGCTCGCCTTTCGTGTCAAGAACAATCGGGAAAGTGAGATGGTGCTGACTGACAAAGTTTTGAACGGTATTTTTGTTTCGCTCGGCATTCATCAAATTTACCGTTACAAGGCTTACATCATCGGACTGATGCTGTTCATAATACGTTTGGAACTGAGGCAGTTCTTTTTTGCACGGCGGACACCACGATGTCCAAAAATGCAAAATCGTTTTCTGCCCTTTATTCGGAATCGATATCTCGTCTCCTTCAATCGTCTTCATCAGAAACACGGCGGGAACTGCCTGTTTTTCTGATGAGGCTTTTGCTTCAGGCATCCAGACGGCGGCAGCTATCAAAAGGACTGCACATACAATTAGGCGGTTTTTATGCATATGATCTTCCTTTCACGCGTTTCGGATAGCTTGCCCTTCCTTATTGAAATGTATCAGCCTTTTCAGCTTTCGATCCGGGGCGCTGTTCTTCCGCCGCCCGTCAAAAACACGGAGACACCGAGGTCTTTGCAGATCGTCGCGTAATGTAAACTTGTCAGAAGAATCATGCCGGTATTCATGCCGAGTATAATGCCGAGCATTTGCAATTCCGGCATAGAACCGAGCACATACATCATCGAAAGCCCTACAATGCTGCTCCATACGTTATGATAAAACGCCGTTTTCACGTGGCCGATACCGATCAGACAGGCCTGAAGCGGCATCACAAACAGATGAAAAAGAAAAAACGGCCACAAAAGCTGCAAATAATACTGCGCTTCCGGAGACTGAAAAAACAAATGGGTCAGCGGGCCCGCGAACTGAAACATGACCCAGACTGCCGGAATGCCGTAGCCGAATGTAATAAAAATCGCTTGTCTCAGCCGTTTCAGCACAATATCATATTGGGACAGCGCATACGCTTCTGAAATGCTGGGAATCATGACGACCATCAGCGAATGGGCGATAAATGCGGGAAACGAACCGATTGTCATCGCAACACCGGCAAGCATGCCGTATTGATCAATCGCGGCTGTCCCGGCTGCCCCGGACGCCAGCAGCGCTCCTTTCACTAAAAAGGGTTCAATGGCATTCGTCACCGCATGAAATATACGAAGTCCCGTTGTCGGGATCGATACGGCCAGGAGGCGTTTCCGCACGTCCTTGCCGCGAAGATGAATGTGCTGATGGCCGGAAAGCGCCCTCCTCGCCAAAATAAACTGCGTATACAAGTAAACGAACACCACGACATCGCTTGCGACCAGCACAAATAATGAAATGAGCACGGCCATATCAATTTCAAAAGAGTACCATTGAAAAAAGATAAACAGACAAAGCACTTGAATGATTTTTTTCATGACATTCGCAACCGCGATTTTTCCCATTTGCTGCACACCCATAAAATAACCTCTGGCGATGGATGTAAAAGCGACGACTGGAATCAGCCCGATGACAATCCCTTTAATAAACGGGTGATACGTATCGAATACAGGAATGAACGGCAGCGCGATGCTTGCGGCCGCGGTTGAAAACGCGGTAAAAACGGCGGTCATTCTGAAGGCATGCCGGAGCATGCTTTCATGCAGCTTCTGATTGGATTCCGCGATGAATTTTGAAATGGAGATCGGAAGCTCCAGACTGGCGATGACGATAATCAAAAAAATGGTGGGCAGAATGCTCATGTAAAGTCCCATCCCATGCTCGCCAAGCTCCCGCGCCAGTATCATATTCACGACAAATTCCAGACATTCCGCGAAAAAGGCGGCGATGGATAAAAGAATGATCCCTTTCACAAATCGATTCATGGTGTCTCTCCTTGTCTCTCGTTCTTCCATCATCATATGAGACAAGTTCTGAAAATATTTTCGATTTCTCAAAATTGAAAAAAGCATAGCCGGGATATTTTTTATCCCGCTATGCTTACATCGCAAATACGTGTCTGCCGATCCGTTCGATAATTTTTCGGGAACGGATCCAGTGGTCAGATGCCGTTTTCGGATTGTAGAAAAACAACGCGTCCGTTTCTCTTCCCGGATGGTCAAGCGCCTCATTTGCGGCGGCGATGGAATCCTTATCCGGCTTTTGATTAATGCTTCCGTTTGCTACCGGTTCAAATGCATTCCTTTGATAGATCACACCCCGAATGGTATCCGGGAAGCCGTTTTTTTCAGTACGGTTCAGCACTACGCTGGCTACCGCAACCTTCCCTTTATAAGATTCACCTTTCGCTTCTGCGTGAACGAGACGTGACAGAAGTTGTCTGTCAGCGCGGGAATACGTTTTTTTCGGCGGCTGATAAGCCGTCTCTTCCGGTTTTGCCTTCTTCTCTTGGTGAGATGACAGCTTTATCGGTTGGATAGAATGCTTATGATCCGTTTTTGAAAGCTTCGGAACCGAGCTTTTTTTATTTAAATCAGCAACCAGTGTGCTGGGTTCTTGCTTTGGCTTCTTCGCAAAAGTAAACAGAGCTTCTGTATGTTCAATTTTTGATGCAGGCATAAAACATAGAAAAAAGACAGCCAAGGCAGCAAATTTTGTCGTCATACGATTTCCTCCTTAAATACTTCACTACCTTAACAAGAGCTGTGCGCAAATTCACGGTTAAAGATTTTCCAGTGCTCCCAATCAGCTTTTATGATGGAAGAAGTTCGTTAACAGCCTTGTTATTGGCAGGAAAACAGCCGTCATTTTCACAACATTAACCAAATAGCAGTAAAAGTATCCATCGGAGGGATTTTACATTTTGTTTACATCTGTTACAGCAAGATGAAATGAGAAACCAAAAAACAAAAAAAAGACTCCTCAAGTGTGAGGAGCCGTCAGCTTCTTGGCTGTTCTAAATACTGAAATACAACATCTCCGCCCTGCTGTGCAATACCGCGGAAATGCTTAAAATCTTCCTGCTTCGATAAAACTGCTCGAAATGCAAGAAAATGTTCTTTCTGCACCCTGAATTCTTTGATTTCACCGGTGCGCATTTGGTTGATACATTCTGAAATTTCCTCAGGCAGCAACGAACACAGCCTCCTTTTCTCGGCTTTTTCCCGAAAATCAATATACCATCTTTCCCCCGCCGGGACAATGATTGAGCGGGCTGATACCCATATCGCTTTACTTCTTAAAGAAAATACTGCAAAATATTTTCAAACAGGATTTATGATAAAGGAGAGGAAGCTCGTGAAAATTGCTAAGGTTGGAAACGTCATTGAATTTAAAAACGGATTAACCGGTATTGTTGAAAAAGTAAATGAAAACTCCGTCATCGTTGATGTAACCATCATGGATAATTATCGTGACCTTGAATTAGATTCCCTCACTGTCGTCAACCATAAGAATTATAAAATCATCAGAGACTCCTATTAACCCCCCCGAACAATCCGAACCATTTACATATCCCGCACAAAAGCTGCCGCCCGGCAGCTTTTTCAAATGAATTCAGATCTCGGTCATTTCTACAAAAAAATCATCGGTCTCATCTTTATTGTAAAGATTAGTGACGGATGTATAGTAGTTGGTTATTTTACCGCGGAATTCAAGCCCACGCTTGGGTGCCTTGATGTCAAATGTTTTTTCATACAAAAGGACGGCAATATCATGATACGTTTCAGAGGTCACCTTCAATATAAATGAAATCATGCGGCCGTTTTCACCCGCACTTTCTTTACAATCATACATTTTCAGTCTTACACCGTTTAACTCTAACGGCTCCATAACGAACACTCCTTCTTTTTACAGGACATGCTATCATGCTGACCATTCCTTTACAATTGATCCGCTCCGAATGAGAAAAAACAGCGCAGGCCTTTACAAACGTATGTTCCCTATTTTATAATGAAACAGACGAGCTGCCATCCAGCACCCGTCTTTTCATTAGAAAGCGGCGAGTGGAATTCCCCCCGGATTCGCTCGTCTTTTTTATGTAAAACCCCCTCATTTCTGAGGAGAAACTATATGGTCGATTATCAACAAGTCATGGTTCTCCACGTACCTTGGCGCCTTGAATTTCCCCATCTTTTAATGAGAGTGGTCAATCAATTCTCATCATGTTTTTTAGATAAACCAGCATCCATTCAGGATAGAGATTCATTGCAATTATCTTCGAATTTTGCTTTGAACTATAAATCATTATATATTTTTAAACACTGTATTCCAGACTGACGCATCCTCTTGTCCAAGACTCCAGCTGCCAAGACCTTTCAGATTATATTTTTGAGCGAGTTTTATTTTTGCTCTGAGTGACTGTTCATTTTCAAACCATAATGTATATGTTCCCGAAGGCAACAGCCCCTTGTTATCGTGATTGACAGTAAAAATAGCTTTTGGAGATTGACTCTTTGTGTCAAAAATAATTGTCCCGTTATGCCTTTTTACTAATGAGTCAACAAGGTAAAGGGGAATGGCTTGAGAGGCAGATTGGCCTTTCATCCAACAGCGGCCATAGAATGGCAATCCTAAAACTAGTTTTTTAGGAGAGATTTTTTGGGTCAGAGCATATTGAATGGACTTTTCCACCCATCCTACACTTGCAGTAGGTCCAGCAAGGTGGCTTTCATCGTAGGCCATAATCATAAGGTAATCTGCATATTTAGCTAAATACTCGTAATCATATGATCCGTGCCAGCCCTTTGTCCAGCCAAAAGGATTTGCCGCCACTGCAACTGATACTTCTTTATGTCTAGGAATACTTTCTCTTACCAATCTAACAAAATCTGTAAATGAATTCCGATCTTTTTCTGTAAGGTTTTCTATATCGATATTAACTCCGTCCAAATCCAGTTCTTCTATTGCATGAGAAATTTGTTTAGCTAAAAGAACTCGGTTCATTAATGAAAATCGTCCCAAATCCTGATCCCAATGATTGCTTAGAAAAGGAACTACTTTTAATTTTCTTCTATGAAGAGCTTTAATCACATCGGGATTAGCTGAACGGAGAAGTAATGATCCATCTTTTCTGATATAGAAAAAATCAGGAGACACAACATTTAATACTCCGTTCGTTTGATCAACGTGTTGAATAAAATCCCATCCTAATCCAGAATAGAAATAGCTCATTTGAAACATCTCATAACCCCTTCATCCCCAAAAATATCAAGTTCCCCACAAATAAAAAAATGAGGATTGTCAGTTCAATTTGATTCGTTTCCGAAACCTCAAAAATTATCTTTCTCTTATCTTTATAATTTGTCCAGGATAAATTCTATCTGAAGAAAGCTTATTAAGATTCATAAGTTGTTGTACCGGGATATTGAAGGATTTAGAAATCGTCCATAATGTATCGCCGGATTCCACATGATATACTTCGTATGTTACGGGAAATTCCATATAACGAGGCGTTCTTTTTACTTTATTCGCTTGATTTCTTATTTTAGGTATTTTCCCCTTCATTCATATTACTCTCCTTTAGAAAAATTTGTTATCAATATTTCTAAACAGTTTCGCTCTAATCTTAATGATTTGTCCAGCATATATTTGATCTGATTTGAAATGATTAAGCTCCATGAGTTGCTGCAAAGAAACATTATACTTCCTGGCAATTATTGATAATGTTTCACCGGGAGTAACATGATGGATCACGTATTTTTCTTTGAGAACATCTACATAATGAATGGTTTCCCCTAAGTTTCTTATAATTCCTCTGCTTTTTAGCACCTCAAGCATTCTCTCGGCTCTATGCCGATAGGAATCATTCTTTACAGCCTTTTTACCGTTTATCTGAATCTTTTTTCTCTCGCTATCATGATTCAAATAGTATTTAACCTTTTCCAATGTTTCTTTTGAGGAGGAAGAAACGATGAGATCGCGGCCAGGTTTGAATTTACCTCGAACTGCTGGTGTATCCGATGTCAATAAAACCCCCCCGGAACCAAGAATCTCATAGGTGCGTTGCGTAAGTTGGCTTTCACAGTTTTGCAAACCGATAACGACTTTTGCTGAACTGTAGACTTTATATGCTTCAGTATAATCAAGGTATCCATGGATCCAATTGCGGGGAATTTCTCTTCCTATATATTTACTCATTTTTTCCCAGTTTCTCCCCCAAAAATCAATGCGAATACCCTTCCGTATAAGAGGACGAATAAGCGTTTTTAAAGAGGACGAACGGAACACTTCCGGATGTTCTTCAAGAAAATTAGGGTAAGCATTAGCCACCACTGCTATATCACAACTGTATTTTGCTAATGGTTTAATCTGGTGATGTATACTTTCGTGAAATGCAAAGTCTAAGTGAGCTGCTTTAATCCCCATGCTTTCATAAGTTTTACACAGAGAAGGCGTAACCGTGAAAACAAAATCTGGTTTCACCTTTTTAATTAACGGGATAGTAAAGTTTTGAGTGTGCAGCGGGTCTTCAGTTGCCCAATAAACGAGAGGGATATTCACCTTTTTAGTAGCGTTGCGAATCCAGGCCTGCTTTTCCCTTGAATGCTCTGGTGTCCATCCCATAGATACTATTAGATCTGGTTTAAATTCGTCTATCATTTCAGTGATATTTTCCCGACTTACAGGACCGGAAATCATTACGGTATGTCCTGCTTCCCTAAACCCATTTGGTAAACCATAGAGCCACATGGGATGACTCTCGAGGAAAAGAATTTTCACACATTTTCGCCCTCTCTTTCACTTTTTAATGTCTACTTTATTGGTATGTAGAAGAGAAATAATTTGTCGCGGTACCAGTCTATAAAAAATGTTCAAGTGCAAGATAACGTGATTGGATATGGATGCCCCACAAAAAAAGAAAGCAATCTACAACATATTTTCCTTTGATTTTGTTAGCCTTTCTGCCAAAATACTTTCGTTAATAAATTGTTTTTGTGCTTAAAAGAAAAAGACGTACACATTTGTACGTCTTACATTACCTCTGCAATAGCAATTTATTTGCATAAAAGTCATAATAGGCACGCTTTTATAGTGATTAACGATTATCAATCGTCTCCGGATACATATCATGATTCATCATCCGTTGTTCGGCCATTTTTCATATTTTGTTCCCGGTCTGCCGTAGTTTGTATACGGGTCAATGGAGATTCCGCCTCTAGGCGTGAATTTGTCCCATACTTCAATGTAACGGGGGTCCATTAATTCGATCAAATCATTCATGATGATGTTCATGCAGTCCTCGTGGAAGAAAAGGCAGGTCAAAGTCTTGTCCCATAAGTACTTGCTCTAGCATTAATCATGAAGTCACACCAATTTCACACCTTACCAAACGATTGATTTTAACCTTTTTTGGGGACTATTTGTAATCTCTGCGCAGTGAAATTATACCTGTGCTAGCCCGCCATCTACGAACAATTCAACACCCGTCAAGTAACTGCTTTCGTCTGAAGCAAGGAAAGATACAGCGTTTGCTACTTCTTCAGGTGTCCCAACTTTTCCAGCTGGAACAGTATTTCTGGCATTTTCCATTGCTCCTTCAAGTGCATCACCAAAAAGCTCATCGTATGCAGGTGTAAGAATAGCTCCTGGACTCACCACATTTACACGGATTTCAGTACCTTTTAGGTCAAGAATCCAGTTGCGAACCAGTGCTCTTAATGCTGCTTTAGAAGCTCCATATACACTAAACGCTGGGTTGCCAATTGATCCAGCAGTAGAGCCCGTTACAATAATAGAACCTACTTTGTCCGGGAATAGTGATAACGCTTTTTGAACAGTAAAGATGGTTCCTTTAACGTTAATGTCGAACGTTCTATCAACCTGCTCTTCAGTAATTTCACCTAATGGAAGGAAGTTGCCGATGCCTGCATTAGCAAAAAGAATGTCCAACTTACCTTTTTCCTGCTTTATCATGTCATATAGTTTGTCTAAGTCTTCAAGCTTAGAAATATCACCTTGAACACCGGTTACGTTCTTGCCAATTTGGTTAACAGCTTTATCAAGTTCGTTTTGTCTGCGTCCCGTGATATAAACATATGCACCTTCGTTTACAAATTTTTGTGCTGCAGCAAGACCAATCCCACTTGTTCCACCCGTTACAAGCGCTATTTTACCTTCAAATTTACCCATACTTAACACTCCTTTAGAATTCATATTATTTTATGTCTAGTACCTTTAAGTACTTGAAGAACAACTTACAAGATATAGTATCCTTCAGTAAGCACATTATCGGAAGTACCCACTTTTTTGTGATATAGTAACTAAAAAGTAATAAATGTGGAATGGAGAGCTTTAGACATGAAAAAATTTAGCTGTGGGTTTGAAGTGACAAAGGAAGTCATTGGCGGAAAATGGAAAGGACTTGTATTATACTTTTTAATGAATGGACCAAAGAGAACGAGTGAATTAAAGCGCATGATCCCAAATATAACTCAGAAAATGCTGATTCAAACACTTAGAGAGCTTGAAGCCAGTGGACTTGTGAGCAGAAAGATGTATAATCAAGTACCGCCGAAGGTTGAATATTCATCCACTGAACTTGGAGAATCTCTTAAACCTATCTTGCAGGAGCTCTGTCAATGGGGAAGCCATTATGCGGAGCAAGAGTATGCAGAAGGTGAATATGAAATTGTACAACCAGAACAACTAAAGTGAGGATTGATGTAGCTGCTGAAGTAAATACTTCAATACCATCACCTAACAGATGAAGAACAGTCAGAAATAAATGAGATATTCAATTTTGAAAGTGAAGTTCTAATAAGAAGTGTCACGGACTATATTCAGGAAAACTTTGATGAAATTCAAAAAAGAGCTGTTTCAAATGTTAAAGAGAAGGTTCAGAAACTTAGCCAAAAAATAAATGAAAATATTGATAATAATATTTAATGCCTATGATCTTTAGATAGGCATTTTTTCTTTCGGATAAAAAAGAAAAGACGTACAAATTGTACGCCTTAATCTGCTTCTGTACTATCAATTTTCCACTGCATAAAAGTCACAGTTCAGGTTGCACCTCAGGTCACACTTTTATTGAGCTTAGTGCGGGTCACACTCCGTATCACACAACGGAATAATTACCGATTATCAATCGTCTCCGGGTACATATCATGATTCATCATCCGATGTTCGGCCATTTTTTCATATTTTGTTCCCGGTCTGCCGTAGTTTGTATACGGGTCAATCGAGATTCCGCCTCTTGGCGTAAATTTGCCCCATACTTCAATGTAGCGGGGGTCCATTAATTCGATCAAATCATTCATGATGATGTTCATGCAGTCCTCGTGGAAATCTCCGTGGTTGCGGAAGCTGAAAAGATACAGCTTCAGCGATTTGCTTTCCACCATTTTTTCGTCCGGAATATAGCTGATGTAGATGGTTGCAAAATCCGGCTGTCCCGTTTTCGGACAAAGCGACGTAAATTCCGGGCAGTTGAATTTAACGAAATAATCACGGTTCACGTGTTTATTCGGAAATGATTCCAAAACCTCCGGCGCATATTCAAATAAATAGTTTGTCCCTTGATTCCCCAGGAGCGTAACTCCTTCTAATTCTGATTCTTTTCTTGTCATATAAATCTCCCTTTCTATTAAACTCCCCGTTTATTGCCCCAAAGCAATGTATGCAGCTGAGGCAGGACTCTGACGAGATTCAGATCCGAATCGGCAGAAACCTTATCAACAAGTGTTTCGTATTTTCCGAGCAGATGTGCGATCAATGCCCGGTCGTCCGTCGTATGGACGTTATCGTTTCCGACCTGAAGGTAAAACGGAATATTCGGATACCGCTTGTGCACGGTTTTCGCAAATTGCAGATCTTCATCATTAAAAATGACGACCTTTAAGCTGACCGCGTTAAGCCTTTCTGCCGCATCAAGCGAAGACACAATGTGATCGAGCTTTGCAAAATCGGTTGTCATCCCCGAACTTGGCGGCTTCGGTGAAATCGTCAGGTCGTTAATCATTGTGAACCAATCCTGATAGACCGTTCCCTGCGTTTCTAAAGCGGCGCGCACCCCGTGCTCTTTCAGCAGCAAAATCAGCGCGTCAAGCTGCTTTAACAGCGCCGGGTTTCCTCCTGAGATGGTGACATGAGAAAAGGCGTCTCCGCCGATTTCTCTCAGCTCGCGGTAAATGTCTTCCGCTGTCATCCAGCGGATATCTTTTTTGGCTGAGCCGTCCCATGTAAAAGCGGAGTCGCACCAGCTGCAGGAGTAGTCGCAGCCCGCCGTGCGGACGAACATGGTTTTCTGGCCGATAACCATGCCCTCCCCTTGTATCGTCGGTCCGAAAATTTCTAATACCGGAATTCCTTTAGCCATTCCTATCACCTTTTTTCGGGCGGTATACGCAATAGCTTGTCGGGGTTTCCCTGACAAAAACCTGCACGCAGACCGGCTGATTCTCCAGTGTTTCGAGGTAGGACTGCACCTTATCATAAATCGTTTTGGCCACGACCTCGGTCGTCGGCAGTGAATATCTGTCATCATCAGAAAATTCCTCATGGTCATTCAGCAATGTATGGTCATAAGCGCCGTGCACCAATTTCTTCAGCACGCTGAAATTCACGAGAAAGCCTGAATCGTCCAGTTCATCCCCCGCAACGGTAATATTTACTGTATACGTGTGCCCGTGGACTCTGCTGCACGCTCCTGCGCTTTCGCGGGGAATAAAGTGCGCGGCTGAAATGTGCATGTCCTTATTTAACTCAAACGAATAAGGATGCTGAACCTGCGGGTAAATTTGAGAAAGCAATTAGTTCCGCTCTCCTTTCATTTTCATATATTCATCATATCCTTTATTGCGGAGCAGGCATGCCGGGCATTCGCCGCATCCGTCCGCAATGATGCCATTATAGCAAGTCAGTGTATTATTCTTTACAAAATCAAGCGCGCCGAGCTCATCCGCAAGTTTCCACGTTTCTGCTTTGTTCAGCCACATAAGCGGCGTATGAATGACGAACGGCTTTTCCATCGCCAAATTGACGGTGACATTGCAGGATTTGACAAACTCGTCACGGCAGTCCGGGTAGCCGCTGAAATCAGTCTCGCAAACACCGGTAATAATGTGGCGCGCACCGATTTGATATGCAAGAATCGATGCAAAGGATAAAAATACAAGGTTGCGTCCCGGTACAAAGGTTGTCGGCAATTCCCCGTCCTTCGCTTCAATTTCGATATCATCTCTTGTCAGCGCATTCGGCGCAAGCTGATTTAAAAGAGACATATCAAGCAAGTGGTTTTTGACACCGAGCTTTTCGGCAATCGATTTTGCCACATCGATTTCTTCTTGGTGACGCTGATTATAATGGAATGTAACAGTTTCCACTTCTTCAAAGTTTTGCAAAGCCCATAATAAACAAGTCGTGCTGTCTTGGCCTCCGCTGAACACCACAACCGCTTTTTCTTTTTTCATGTCTTTCTCTCCCTTATCTATCATTCCATAAAAAAAGCGCCTTTTTCGGAGAAGGCGCCCTAAAAAACATAAAAAAACCGTATCCAAGGATACAGCTCGTCCTTAGTTTTTTATAGAGGGTGTAGCTAGAACCTCTCCCGCATCAATACGGATTTTCTTCTTTTTTCACTTTTGCTATCATACCATAATGTTGTTTCCCGTGACAATAAAAAAACAGCCTGAACCCTGTGTCAGGCTGCAAAAGCGGGTTTAAACCCCGCGTTTCTTCCCCGGAAATACCATCAGCGCAATCCCGATCAGAACAAATAAAGCAGGCCAGAAAACAGAAACCGGAATGATCGGCTGATACGTCATCATAAAGCAAAGTGCTGTCAAGGTCAGCACCGCAACCGGAATGAGCAGCGCCTTCTGTTTCCCGCCGAACAGCCACAGCTCAAATAAACCGAATGCCGTTGCCAACAGGTAAACAGGCCATGTCACATCGGAGTAGGACCAATTGGTTGCCGTTTCAAAGACAAACAAGATCCCCGTAATCAATAAGATGCCGCCCGGTACGAGAAGCCCCGCGTTTTTGACAGGTTTCGGGCCGAAAATCGGAATGTGAAAAGCGGCGCCCAGCAACAGAATGAGAGCGGGCCAGCCGCGTTCGCTGATGACTTCATTTGCATTGGTGAATATGCCGAAAATGCCCGCGGCGCACAGAACCGCCGCAGCAGTCAAAAGCCCTCTTTGCCTTCTGCCGAACAGCCAGGCTTCAAACAGCCCGAATGCAACGGCAAAGAGGTAGACAGGCGATGTCACATTTGCGTATGTCCAATCCGTCAGCGTTTCAAACCATAACAAGCCGCCCGTCACAAGCAAAATGCCGCCCGGAATAAGAAGGCCCGATCTTTTTTTCGGCTGCATAAAGGCAGCGGCGTGAAACAAAAGCGCGGCTGCGATGATCAAAAGCGGCCACAGCCCCGTCATCAGCATTCCGGCAAAGCATAGTGCTCCCGCGGCTGTCAGGATGAAAGCAGGAATCAATACGCCGATCTTTCTCCCGCCGAAATACCACAGCTCAAACAGACCGAGAGCAGGCGCCCATATATAAACAGGCCACGTCACGCCTGAATACGTCCATCCCGTTGCGGTCTCAAAACAAAACAGGCAGCCCAGCACAAGAAACATACCGCCGGGAACGAGCAGTCCCGCCTGTTCAGTCGTTTTTTTCGCAAAAATAAATCCGGCGTGAAATCCTGCGGACATTATAATGAAAAGAAACGGCCACGCCGAACCTGCGGATAGATGAATAACTCCCGCCTTCTGTAAAAAAAATACAATTCCGATACAAATAAAAATAAATCCCAATAATACACGTCGATCCTTCATCTCTTACTCCTCCCCATCATTTCCCAATTCATTATACAGAAATGGCAGGAAAAAAGAAGGGGAATTCCCAAAAAATACAGACATTTTCCTTATATCCTTATTTTTCTTTCGGGATTTTTTTGCAAATCAATGCGCCGATGAAAGCGAGGCTCACATACCCAAACACCGGATAAACGGTGGAAATCAGCTGCCCGTAACCGATTTGGCTGATAATGAAAGCAAACGCCAAAATGCCGCCGTAAATATATGTACTTTTTATACGAAGAAAACTGTTTAATTGTTTTTCCAATCCGTATAAATTGCCGATAACCGACGTAAACACTTCCCCGAAAATAATAAACAAATAAATGATATGAAGCGAACGCGAATACGAATAGACGACTTGAGCCATCGGAATGTCAAACTCCAGCACATCCGGCAGCACCGATAATGATAAGAAGCTCGCGGCAAGCACCAGTGTCAACAGAACGCCGCCTAAATAAGCTCCCCTTCTGATCACCTTCTCTGAAGACATTTCGTTCGCAAGCGGCACAAGGACGGCTTGGGCGAGCGATAAATTTAACGCGCCGTAAGAGACGGCGGACAAAAGCCAGTTCCACTTGTCAGGCCATACCCATTCGTCCGCGTTTCTCGTGCTTGTAAATACAAATGAATCAGCTGTCACGATAAAAGAGAAAGAAATTAAAAGCGGCACAACCAATATATTGACGCCGACCACACCTTTAACACCGCTTGTCATGACGGCAAGGCTCAGTACGATCGTCAGAAGGATCCCCGCTTGTGCGGGCCAGCCAAGCTGTTCATGAAACAGCGCTCCAGCTCCGGACAGCATGACAGAGGTCACTCCCAGCAATATAAACATCATAAACATGTTCACGGCGCGGCCGATGGACTGGCCGAATAAATATGTGTTCAATTCCTGATAAGATGCTGCATGAATCCGTTTGGAGATGATCATGATTTTGGCGCCTAAATATGTAAACATCAGACCGCTTACCACGATACCGAACAGACCGATCCAGCCGAACTTCAGAAAAAACTCAACGATTTCCCGTCCCGTGGCAAAACCGGCTCCTACAACCGTGCCTACGTATACAAATGCAAGCTGACTTGCAGAACCTTTTGTTTGTCCCATTTCACCCTCCGGCTAAGCGCATATTTGTCCAGGCCTTTATATATGCTTATGAGACAAGTCTCCCGAAAAGACGAACAAATCGTCCTTCCCCGGAGAAAACAGATTCAGCTCTCTCCTCTAAGCAAAAATATTGAAAGAAAAAAAGGGCCGGCGTATACTCTTCATCAAGAAAGGTCAAATCACTCCATTTCCTTTCTGACTATATTGGTCAAAAATAATCAAACCTCACGAATATCACTTATCATGCTGTAAACATTTATTTTTCGGGGTTTGAAACAAAATACTTGAAAGTCAAAGAAGGTCAGAGTATACTAATAATCAAAGAAGGTCAAAGTTTCGGCCTTATTTTCTAATCCATTTGGTCAAAGATGATCAAACATTTTTCGAGGAGGTTTTGGCAAATGCGTTGTCAACATTGTCAGAAAAACGAGGCGACGATTCGCCTGAACATGCAAGTCAATTCCATTCAAAAACAATTCGTTTTATGTGAAACATGTTATACAGAATTAACCCGAAAACCGTCTATGAGCATGGGGCCGCAATCATTCGGATTCCCGTTTGAGCAAGGTTTCGCTCCCAATCAAAATAAACAGCAGTCCGGCCCTGAAAAAGGCCTGCTCGACGAGCTCGCTCAAAACGTCACAAACGGCGCAAAAGCAGGTCTGATTGACCCTGTGATCGGCCGCGATAATGAAGTGGCGCGCGTAATTGAAATTTTGAACCGCCGGAATAAAAACAATCCGGTGCTGATCGGTGAGCCGGGCGTCGGTAAAACGGCTATTGCAGAAGGCCTCGCGCTTAAAATCGCTGAGGGCGATGTGCCGAACAAATTGAAAAACAAAGAGCTTTACCTGCTTGACGTCGCTTCTCTCGTCGCCAATACAGGGATCAGAGGCCAGTTTGAAGAAAGAATGAAACAATTAATGAACGAATTAAAAGAACGGAAAAACGTCATCTTGTTCATTGATGAGATTCACCTTCTCGTAGGCGCCGGCTCTGCCGAGGGATCAATGGATGCCGGGAACATCCTGAAACCGGCGCTTGCCAGAGGCGAGCTGCAGGTCATCGGGGCGACAACGCTGAAAGAGTACCGCCAGATTGAAAAAGATGCGGCGCTTGAAAGACGCTTCCAGCCTGTCATGGTTCACGAGCCTACAATAGAACAAGCCATCAGCATTCTGGAAGGCATTAAAGATAAATACGAGAAATACCACGGCGTCACATTCAGCAATGAAGCAATAAACGCCTGTGTTACGCTTTCATCCCGTTACATTCAGGACCGCCACCTGCCGGATAAAGCGATCGACTTATTAGATGAAGCCGGCTCTAAGGCGAACCTGGAGCTTGATACCGTAAATGAAGAAGATGCGGCTGAGAGACTCAAAGCAATTGACGCGGAGAAAACAAAAGCGCTTCATGAAGAAAATTATGAGCTTGCCGCGAAACTGCGTGATGAAGAAGCGGCTTTGGAAAAGCAGCTGGCGCATGAAACACCGGCCTCTTCACCTGAAATCGGTGCGGAGCATATTCAAGCCATCGTTGAACAGAAAACAGGCATTCCGGTCGGAAAACTCCAGGCTGATGAACAAGTCAAAATGAAGGAACTTGAAGAGCATCTTCATCAGCGTGTCATCGGTCAGGAAAAAGCCGTGAAAAAAGTGGCAAAAGCGGTCAGACGAAGCCGCGCCGGCTTAAAATCCAAAAACAGACCTGTCGGCTCCTTCCTCTTTGTCGGACCGACCGGAGTCGGAAAAACCGAGTTATCAAAGACACTCGCAGATGAACTGTTCGGTACAAAAGATTCCATTATCCGTCTCGATATGAGTGAATACATGGAAAAACACGCCGTATCAAAAATTATCGGTTCACCGCCGGGATATGTCGGACACGATGAAGCCGGTCAATTAACGGAAAAAGTGCGCCGCAATCCGTACAGCATCGTGCTGCTCGACGAGATTGAAAAAGCCCATCCTGATGTCCAGCATATGTTTCTGCAGATTATGGAGGACGGCCGTCTGACAGACAGCCAGGGCAGAACGGTCAGCTTCAAAGATACCGTTTTGATTATGACTAGCAACGCTGGAACCGGCGAAAAACAGGTGAAAGTCGGATTCCAATCTGAAGAGAGCGTCATGGAAGAACAAACGCTGATTGATTCACTGAGCGCGTTCTTCAAACCGGAGTTTTTAAACCGGTTTGACAGCATTATTGAATTCCAATCCCTAAAAAAAGAACATCTCGTGAAAATCGTCAGCCTGCTTCTCACAGAGCTTGAAGACACATTAAAAGAGCGCGGCATCAGCCTGAGCGTCACCGATGATGCGAAAGAAAAAATCGCTGAAATCGGCTACCACCCCGCTTTCGGAGCACGCCCGCTCAGAAGAACCATCCAAGAATTGATCGAGGACGAAATGACAGATCTTCTATTGGATGACAATGAAATCAAAGCCTTCCATGTCGTAATGGAAGAGGACGGCATCAAAGTCCGGGCACAATAACAAAAAAGCGGTTCCCTCCTCGCGGGGAGCCGCTTTTTTGTTATTTCTCCATGCCGGAAGGGAGAAACTGTGAAGAATTCGGGAACAATTTCTCAATCACCCTAAAGTTCCATGCACTGCCACCGATATTAACCATAGAAAGCTAGTATAAAGGATTTGGTGAAAACTATGGATAAAACATCGATTATCGGTATCATCCTCGCCGTGATTGCTTTAAGCGTGGGCATGGTGCTGAAAGGGGTCAGCTTAAGCGCACTCGCTAACCCGGCAGCTATTCTGATTATTTTGTTCGGTACGATTTCTGCGGTGATCATCGCATTCCCCGGAAAAGAAATCAAAAAAGTGCCTGCCCTTTTTAAAGTGCTGTTTAAAGAAAACAAACAGCTGACAATTGCGCAATTAATTCCTATGTTCTCTCAATGGGCGCAAATCGCCAGACGTGAAGGTCTGCTCGCATTAGAAGCAAGCATTGAAGACGTGGATGACGCATTTTTGAAAAACGGCCTGAGCATGGCGGTTGACGGACAAAGCGCAGAATTTATCAGAGATATTATGACTGAGGAAGTTGAAGCGATGGAAGACAGACACCAGGCCGGCGCAGCCATCTTTACACAAGCCGGCACATATGCGCCGACACTCGGCGTTTTGGGTGCGGTCATCGGCCTTATCGCCGCTCTTTCCAACATGAACAATACCGAGGCGCTCGGACATGCCATCAGTGCGGCGTTTGTCGCCACCCTTCTCGGGATTTTCACAGGGTATGTACTTTGGCATCCCTTCGCCAACAAACTGAAACGCAAATCAAAGCAGGAAGTCAAACTGCGTGAAATCATGATCGAAGGCGTTCTGTCAGTGCTTGAAGGACAGGCCCCGAAAGTGATCGAACAAAAACTTCTCATGTATCTTCCTGCGAATGAACGCGCAAAAGTCGCTGAACAAGAAGGAGAGGCAAACAATGGCGAGAAAAAAGAAGAAGAAGCATGATGACGAGCATGTGGATGAGTCTTGGCTGATCCCGTACGCGGATTTGCTCACCCTTCTTTTGGCTCTGTTCATTGTATTGTTCGCCATGAGCTCGGTCGATGCGGCGAAATTCCAAATGCTGTCTAAATCATTTAACGCCGTGTTTACCGGAGGCACGGGTGTTCTTGAATATTCAAGCGTCACCCCTCCTGAAAACGAAAAAGACGGCATTGATCAGTTAAAAAAAGACAAGGAAAAGGAAAAAGATAAAGAACAGAAAAAGAAAGAAAGAGAAGCAGCCGACCGCGAAGAACTTGAAGGCGTGCAAAAGCAAGTCAATCAATTTATAAAAAACAAAAAGCTTGAAACTCAGCTGGAAACAAAGCTGACTAAAGAAGGACTCTTAATTACCATTAAAGACAGTATCTTTTTTGATTCCGGACGGGCGGATATCCGTCAGGAAGATATTCCGCTTGCGAAGGAAATCTCGAATCTCCTTGTGCTGAATCCGCCAAGGAACATTATCATCAGCGGACATACGGACAATGTGCCGATTAAAAACTCACAATATCAATCTAACTGGCATTTAAGCGTCATGCGGGCCGTCAACTTCATGGCTATTCTCACGGAAAACCCGAAACTTGACGCAAAAGTATTCAGCGCCAAAGGTTTCGGAGAGTATAAACCGGCCGTGTCGAACAAAACCGCTGAAGGGCGCAGCAAAAACAGGCGCGTCGAGGTATTGATACAGCCTAGAAACGCCGCGACTGACCAAAATCAGTAATATAAAAAAGGAAGCCTTTCAAACGGCTTCCTTTTTTATTTCTGATGAAAATGTTTAGCGTTTAACCCCACTCTTTTCAGCATTTCCGTACACATTTCTATCTCTTCATCACTCAGCACACTGATCATTTCTTTAATTTCTTCAGCATGATCGGGGAAAATATCGTCCAAAAGACGGATTCCCTTTTCGGAAATTTGTGCGAAAGTCACTCTTCTGTCAGTCGGCGAGGCTTTTCTGATGAGAAGTTCTTTTTTCTCTAATTTGTCAACAACGTATGTAATACTTCCGCTCGCTAATAAAATTTTGTCGCCGATCTGCTGAAGCGGCTGGTTGCCTTTGTGGTACAGCAGCTCAAGCACCGCAAATTCCGTCGGGTTCAGACCGTGCTTATGAATATGTTTATTCATATGGTCGTTAATAGATCGGTACGCACGTGACAGTACAATAAATAATTTCAATGAGTTTTCTGTTTTATCCGTCATACATTCAATCATCCTTTTACAAAAGAAACCGTTACAGAGAAACATTAATAAACAAAATGAAAAATGTCAACAAAAATGTTTCCAAAATTTCTCTTCTTTTTGTCAGACCTTAATAAAATAATTTGTTTTTCTATCATTTTGGTTATTTTTTCTTATTAAAGAAGTATAAAAATGATATAATACCTCTATTCAAGTGTAATGTTGGAGCGATGCAGAGTGAATACATTTAAAGGTGCCCGGGGAAAGATCAAGCTTTATCTCATATTGGTGATCATCCCGGCACTTATTATCAGCTTTTTCATTTATGAAAAAGAAAAGCAGAAAATAGCCGATAAACACATACAGGAAGCCAGTATGATGCTCAACCTTCACCGCAATAAGCTCAATTATTTAATCGGTGAAACAAAAGCCCGGATGACAACACTTGCGATCGCTGTCGATAAGCCTGTCAATGAAGAAAAGATCATTGACATTCTCGATCAGGCTTTTGAGGATGAACCCAGATTCAGCGGACTGTATATGCTGAATTCCAAAGGTGATGTCATCGCAAGCACGACTGATCTGAAATCAAAGGTGAATTTGGCCGACAGACCGTATTTTACGAAGGCGAAAAAGACGAAAAAAACGGTCATCACAAATGACTACTCCAGCAGAATTACAGGCCAGCGCATCTTCACGATCTGCGTGCCGGTGTTAGACGCAAAACGGGAAGTCACGGATTATTTAGTAGCCGCCATACAAGTCGATTATTTGAGAAATATGATCAATATGCTGAGCCCTGACGTTTATGTCAAGGCAACCAATCAGAATAAAGTGATATTTGCCAGCGGACGGGCTGATCAATCAGAAGGTGTGAAACCGGTCAGCGGCTATCTGGATGATATTAATTGGAATATCAATGTTTATCCGAAACCGGTTGAGCTGAACGAGCTGACCAAAAGCGTGCTGCTGCCGATGTCCAGTATTGCCGTGCTGCTGAATATTCTGTTCATCCTCGTTCAATATTATCTGCTTAAGCGCAAGACCCAGCTGGAGCGCGCTCAAAATGAAGCGCAGAAATTGGAGCTGATCGGAACGCTTGCCGCCAGCACCGCCCATGAAATCCGCAACCCGCTTACAGGGATCAGCGGCTTCATTCAGCTTTTGCAGAAAAAATACAAATCGGAGGAAGATCAGCTGTATTTCTCAATTATTGAGCAGGAGATTAAACGAATCAATCAGATTGTCAGTGAGTTTTTAGTGCTTGGAAAACCCACTGCTGAACGGTTGGAAGTGAACTCGCTGCAGGATATTCTTGATGAGATTATGCCGATTATTTATTCTGAAGGGAATCTATACAATGTGGAAGTGAATGTGGAGATACTCGTCAATCGGCCGCTCAAGGTCAACTGCACGAAAGACCATATTAAACAGGTGATTTTAAATGTCGCGAAAAACGCGCTGGAATCCATGCAGGAAGGCGGCCGGCTGTCCATCTATTTAGAAGCCCGCGATCATAAAGCAGTCATTAAGGTGGCCGACAACGGAATGGGTATTTCTGAAGATATGCTTGAGCACATTTTTCTTCCGTTTGTAACGTCAAAGGAAAAAGGCACCGGCCTCGGCCTTGTCGTATGTAAACGAATCATGCTGATGTACGGCGGTTCGATTGACATTCAAAGCGAAGTCGATAAGGGCACAGAGGTCACCATTACCCTCCCTGCCGCTTCTCGATGAAAAAAACACCCTGGATCGGGGTGTTTTTTATTTAAAGAAGAATATGTGTAAGAGGATATACGAGAGGAACGGCATCATAGCCGGCAGATAGTACGAGGCGCTTCGTGAGCCGTGCCAGCGGAAAAATCTGCTGACTGTACGCGGTCATCTTTCGGATGCAGCGCTTGATCAGGAAGCGCATTCAGTCTTCGTTATCTGTTTTATCATCAATCATTTGTTTGCTTCATATGCAGGCATGACGTCACCGCGGGAGAACAAGCCTATTTTCTTCACAAGGCCCTGTATTCCTTGGTGATGTGTACGATCACGGTTTACCAGCTGCTGATACGCGTTCATCAGACAGTCCAGTTCCTGGCTGTGCCTGATCGTGTCATATCCTGTAAACCCTTGCCTGTTAGCCGCATCTATCATCATTTTTCTTTTTTTATCAATAGATACAAGCAATTTTTCTTGTTCAGAATAACTGCCCATTCACTTCACCCCTCACCGCTAAAAGAATAGGAAACAAGTTTGATTGGGTTATTGAGCATTATTACAGATTATACTTTATTTGTAAACATTTTTTTACTAAATAACTTATTTTTTCATTTCATATTGGAATCTTTAGCATGAATACGAGAATAATACCCATTCGGGTAATGATATAAACAGAATGCGGCATATTCAAGATTTAAAAAACAGCCACAGCTGACTTTATATTACAATAAAAAACCTCTCATGCCGGCGGGGCATGAGAGGTTCGGGCGTCTATCAGTTTTGCACACTTTCATTTTCGTAAATCGGCACCCAGCCCTCAGTCGTCACGAAGATTCGGATTGCGACGACCCGGCGGTCTTCCTGAAGCGTAAAGTAGTGGCGGATGTTCTCCGGAACTGAAATCAAATCTCCCGGATTTAAACGGACGTCGAAAAATGTGCCGTCTTTGCCTTGAATGACGAAGATGCCGTGTCCGCTGACGATAAAGCGGACTTCATCATCCGTGTGGTGATGTTCTCTTTGGAAATTTTTTAATAATTCATCAAGATTCGGCGTGGTATCTGATAAAGAAATGACATCCTGAGACTGATATCCGCGCCGGGCTGAAATGTCCTGAATCTCCGTGTCAAACGCCGCGAGAATCCGTTCTTTTTCATCTTCGGTTAGGTCGTATTTTTCCGAAAGCTCAGACGGAAGTTTTTCAATGTTCCACTGCTCATAGATCACCTCTTGTTCGTCTAAGAAGCGCGCTACTTCTTCCTGATGTTCAATGAGCGTATTTTTTTCGTCATGAATTCTGATGGTCGCCATTTTCTATTCCTCCTTTTATTTTACCAGTTGCGGCCGAAGTGACAGAAGCTTGAGGTGACAGCTGAATAAAAATTCATAGGCTTCCAGCACCCTTTTCGCTTCAAATGCGGTCCGCCCCCATGCCGTAATGCCGTGATTGCGGATTAACACCGCGCCTGATCCGGCGTCCGCATGGTGCGCGAAGTTTTCGGCCAATGCCGGGATGTGCGCCGGATTGTCAATGATCGGAACGGTCACGGACGCGTTTTCCTCCCATAATCCGAGCGCCTTAATTATCTCCTGCCCCTGAAAAGTGATTTGTTTTTCATCCCCGTAAAGCTCTGAGATGACATTATTATTGACGGTATGGACATGCAGACAGCAGCCCGCGTCTGTCTTTTGGTATAAGTAAGTATGGAGAAGCGTTTCCGCTGAAGGTTTTAAAGAATGGCCGGTCTCAGCGGGCTTCCCGTACTCATCGATTAAGAGAAAATCTTCGTCTGTTTCTTTTCGTTTGTCTTTTCCGCTCGCCGTAACGAGAAAAGTCAGCGGCCCGTCGGATACTTTGATGGAAAGATTCCCGCTCGTTGCCGGGAACCAGTCTCTTTCGGCCAGCTCGCGTTTTACCTCGGCAAGTTCGCGCCAGCGTTCTTCTTTTGCAGCCATGCCTGCACCTCCCCGATGTTTTCAATGCCTGTTTTCACCTCATAAAAATCTTGAAAAGGCAGATGCCGGAGGCCGAGTTCTTTGCATTCAGTCAAAAGATAATCTCTCGCAAAGCACATATCGGACAACTTTGCAGCCTCGACATCCGTGACCGAATCACCGATCATAATGAGAAATTTCTGCTGATCGGATAGCTTACGGATGACTGACGGTTTGCAGCAGCCGCATTGATTGGTACAGTCTCCGTCACAGGCGTGCGGCCAGTCTATATGAATATATTCATTGTCAAAGGATGCATGATTGCAGAAAATCCGCTCCTTTTCTACGATCCCTTCCAAAAGCGGATGCACAAAAAAGTCCATTCCCCCGCTTACGATATAAAACGGGAGGCCATTTGACCGGACAAACGAGACAAAATCCAAAAAGCCGTCCCGTATTTTCGCATCCTTCAGAATAAAGCCGGTCAGTTCTTCTTTTAAGCTGCTCGGCAGCAGTCCGAACATCCGTCCGACTCCTTCTTGGATTGATATGCTTTTAGACAGAACACCGTCTTTTAATTCAAGCCACTCAGGAGGCGCGAATTGTTTCATCATGCTGACAATGTTGTCGTTCATGGTGACCGTTCCGTCGAAATCACAAATAATCAGCGGTGTGCGGGTCATACGGCTTCCACCCTTCCCCATTTGTCTAATGCGAGCTGAAGATCTTTGCACGACGCGGCTTTTTCTTCAATCGGCTGCGCTTCAAGCACCGCATCAATGATGGCGCGGAACGCTTTTCCCCCGCCCTCGGCTCCTTTCGGATGGCCGTGAATGCCTCCGCCGGCATTGATGATGTGATCGATGCCGAAATCGCGCATCAACAATGGCACCATACCGGGGTGAATGCCTGCTGACGGGACGGCAAACGACGGATGAAAGACATCGTCTTTTACACATTCATCATGGATTGCAAGCGCGGACTCCTTCGGAAGAGCAACGGATCCGTAAGGTGACGGAAATAAACTGAAATCAGCGCCGCAATAGCGGTTCAGCTTGCCGAGCAAAAGCGCATGCGACAAGCCGTATACGGGAGATGATGTGAACGCGCCGCTGACTGCCGGATGCGCCATGATCGGAAGCGGGATTTCCCTGTCTTCAGCAAGGCTCTGCATCACATCTAAACCGTAAGCGAACACATTCAATAAAAGCGCGTCCGCCCCGAGTTCTGCCGCGCGCCTCGCTTTATCCCGCAATTCAGCGGTCCTTCCCGTAAGGTTTACGGCATACAGCGTTTTATGCCCCGTCTCCTCCCGGGTTTCCTTCAGGACTTGTTTTCCTTCGATAATGCGGGTTTCAAACGGAGCCAGTTCATTTTCAAAGAAAATTTCGTCATCTTTAATCAGATCCACGCCGCCGAGCGCCTGCTGTCTGAGCTGTTCTTTAATGTCGGCGAGATCCCGTCCGATCACGCCTTTAAATATGCTCATCAGAAGCGGTCTTTCAAATTCGCCCAGCAGTTTGCGGATGCCGTATATACCGAATTTCGGCCCGGGAAGGGAGCGTTTAAACCCTTCGGAAAATTCAAGATCAGTCAATTTTATTTTTCCGTCCAGTGACAGCTTTCCGAATACCGTCGTCAGGACGGCCGGAATATCTCTTGAAAAGTTCGCCTCGGGATAGGCAATGGTGATGACGGATTGTGTTTCGTTTTCTGAGGTTCCTTCTTTCTCCTCAACTTTTACGACCCGCCCTTTATGTTTTCTGAGCTGTTCCTGCTTCACCAGGGGCAGGTCAGTCCAGGAGCCTACCGTCAGCCCCGCCGCAATCTGTTCCGCCCGCTTTTCACTGTCCGTTGTGTCTGTCAGAAGATATGTTGCCAATACTTCGCTCATGCGTGAACGCCTCTCTTTCTTTCGCAAAACATAAAAAAACCTCTTCCGTATGAGCAGAAAGAGGCTTCGTGTTATGTCCGAATCTTATCTCTCAGCTCCTGCTGCAAGAATTAGCACCGTGCTTTATCAGTCGGTTGCCGGGCTTCATCGGGCTCGTCCCTCTGCCTGCTCTTGATAAGAATAATGATTTTATAAAGTATTTTGAATTATCGCATTGTTATCCAGATATGTCAATGCTTTTTCGGGTGAAAAGATTCAGTTTCCCGATCCGTTCCGCAGCTTCTTTAAGTCTTTCTTCACTTGTCAGAAGACCGACCCTTATATAGCCTTCCCCCCATTTTCCGAACCCGTTTCCGGCAGCGACCGCGACATCCGCTTTCTCGAGCAGCAGGTCTGAAAACGACTGTGACGTATAACCGTCAGGCACAGGGAGCCATGCAAAAAAAGAGCCCGCCGGAGCCGTCACATCCCAGCCGATATCGCGGCAGGCTTTAATCCATGCATTGCGTCTCGATTCATATCTGTCATTTTGCGCCGCGACGCATGCCTGATCCGCTAAAAGTGCGGCTGCCGCCGCCTGCTGCGCTGCGGGAAACAGGCTGACAAACATATGATCCTGATAAAGGTTGATCGCTTCGATGACAGAAGCGTTTCCGACGGCAAAGCCGACCCGCCAGCCCGCCATATTATACGTTTTGGACAAGGTATAGATTTCGATTCCCGTCTCTTTTGCGCCTTCGGTCTGCAAAAAGCTCAGCGGTTTATGCCCGTCAAAGCCGACGGCTCCGTACGCGAAATCATGAACGACACAAATGCCGTTTTGCTCCGCAAAGCCGACCGTCTCCTCGAAAAACGCCTCAGTCGCCACAGCGCCGGTCGGATTATTCGGATAATTGAGATACAGCAGCTTCGCTTCGCTCCGCACCTTTTCAGGAATTACGCTGTAATCAGGGAGAAACCCTCTTTCTTCCGTCAGCGGCATCATTTCCATTTTCACTTTCGCAAGGGCGACGCCCGACCAGTAATCAGGATATCCGGGATCAGGCACCAGAATGGTATCTCCCGGGTTTAAAAGACATTGCGGAAGCTCAACAAGTCCCGCCTTGCCTCCGAACAGCACGGCGACTTCCGTTTCCGGATCAAGCGTGACCCCGTACTCCCTTTCATAAAATGCAGCGGCTGCTTTTTTGAAGCTGTAAGCGCCCCGGAATGATGAGTATTTATGATTTTCCGGCCTTTCGACGGCGCGCTTCATTTCTTCAACGATATGCTGTGGCGTCGGCTGATCAGGGTTTCCCTGCCCTAAATTGATGACGTCTCTGCCTTCTTTCAGCTTTTGATTCACTTTTTGCACCAATGATGCGAAAAATTGTTCCGGCAGCTGTTTGAGTACATCTGAGATTTCAAAGTTCATATTTTCACCTTCTAAAAATGTCTTGAAATGATAGTCCATCATCATATATGGTTAAATAAAAAAAGTAAAGAGAAACTTGAGGTGTTAAAAAATGAAATGGACCGTTTCCTGTTTGCAATTTGATATTTCATACGGAAATCCTTCAGAAAACTTTAAAAAAGCAGAATCTTTGATTGAGCAAGAAAGCCGCCATGCGGATGTAATCGTGCTTCCTGAGTTGTGGACGACCGGCTATGATCTCACACGTCTAGACCAGCTGGCGGATGAAAACGGCAAAGTTTCAGAACAATGGCTTAAAGAAACGGCAAAAACATACAACGTACACCTCGTTGCCGGATCTTTTGCGGTCAAAGAAGGCGAAAATGTCTATAACACCATGTACATCGCCGATAACAGCGGACAGATCGTGAAGCGGTATCAGAAAGCCCATCTGTTTCAGCTGATGGATGAACACCTTTACTTGTCAGCAGGAAACAGCGACGGTTCCTTTGAGCTTGACGGTGTCAAGTGCGCCGGGCTGATCTGCTATGATATCCGTTTCCCCGAATGGATCAGAAAGCATACGTCCCAGGGCGCGAATGTCCTGTTTATCTCTGCGGAATGGCCTCTGCCCCGCCTTGATCATTGGCGAAACCTGCTTATCGCCAGAGCAATTGAAAACCAATGTTTTGTCGCAGCCTCTAACTGCACGGGGTCCAATCCCGATAATGAATTTGCCGGCCACAGCCTGATTATTGACCCGTGGGGCCGGATTTTAGCCGAAGGAGACCGGACGGAAGGCGCAGTCCGAGCGGAAATCGATGTGTCAGAAAGCGCGGCCGTTCGCGGAACCATTCCGGTTTTCCAAGACTTACGGCGTGATTTATATTAATTTTCAAAAAAACGTTGACAAGAATATCCGGCACCTGCTAATATTTTCATCAACTGATTAATCCGAATTGTGATACAAATCAATATATTTTTCTCTTATCGAGAGTTGGGCGAGGGATTGGCCTTTTGACCCCAACAGCAACCGACCGTAATTCCATTGTGAAATGGGGCGCGTACATTTTGCGCCGAGACGATTGTCTCATAAGGCACGGTGCTAATTCCATCAGATGTTATCTGAGAGATAAGAGGCGGACTGCACTGTTTCAGCCTCCTTCTCTTTCAGAGAAGGAGGCTTTTTTTCGGGCGTATTCTCCGTCACGATCTCTTACTGCCACTACATAATTGGAGGGTAAATCCATGTCAGCAACTAAAGCAAGTCTTTATGAACAATTAACAGAAAGCTCCGCCGCCGCGTTAGCCGTCAAGCTCGGCTTATTCCAAAGCAAAAGCACTCTGACATGCCGTGAAATCGGCGACGGCAATTTAAATTACGTCTTTCATGTTTACGATAAAGAAAACAAAAAAGGACTGATTATTAAACAGGCAATCCCTTACGCGAAAGTCGTCGGTGAAAGCTGGCCGCTTACCATTGACCGGGCGAGAATCGAAAGCAGCGCCCTCATCCGCCAGGGCGAACACGTGCCGCACCTCGTTCCGGCCGTTTACTATTCCGATACTGAAATGGCCGTCACGGTAATGGAAGACCTCTCGCATTTGCGAATTTCAAGAAAAGGGCTGCTGGAAGGGCAGCATTATCCGAACTTATCGGTTCATATCGGTGAATTTTTAGGGAAAACGCTGTTTTACTCATCTGATTATGCGCTTGATGCGAAAGTAAAGCAGCAGCTCGCAAAGCAGTTTACAAATCCTGAGCTTTGCAATATTACGGAAAGGCTTGTGTTTACAGAACCGTTTCTCGACCATGAGACAAACGATTTTGAAAAGGAGCTGCGCCCATACGCAGAAAAAGTTTGGAACAATTCCCGGCTGAAAGAAGGCGCTGACGAATTGAAAGCCATCTTTCTGAATTCCGCGGAAACATTGGTTCACGGCGATCTGCACACGGGAAGCATTTTCGCCGATGAACATGAAACAAAGGTGATTGATCCCGAGTTTGCTTTCTTCGGACCGATCGGGTTTGACATCGGCCAATTTATCGCCAATCTGCTGTTAAACGCCCTCAGCCGCGACGGTGACGACAGACAGCCGTTATATGATCATACTGCCGCCGTATGGGATACATTTGTGAAAACATTCAGTGAAGCATGGGAGAAAGACTGCTTGCCTTCCCGCAGACACCTGCTGGAAGACACACTGAAAAACGCGTTTGAGGAAGCGGTCGGTTTTGCGGGATGCGAATTGATCCGGCGCACGATCGGACTCGCCCATGTGGCTGACTTAGATGAAATCACTCCGTTTGACAAACGAATCGAACGGAAGAAGCTGGCGCTTGACATCGGCGCCTATTATATCGAAAACAGAAAAAAACTGAAGCATATCACCGAGGTTCTGGACCAATTTAAGCTCCGTGTAAAGGAATGATGCAGCATGACCAATGAATTTGCCATCCCCCGTTCTGTAGAATGGAAAGAAACCTACATCCGCATTTTAAATCAGCAAAAGCTTCCCGACGTCACTGAATATGCGGAACTTAAAACAAAGGAAGATGTATTCGACGCGATTGTCACGCTGAAAGTAAGGGGCGCCCCGGCCATCGGTATAACCGCGGCGTTCGGACTCGCGCTCTCCGCCAAGTCGTTTGAAGCCCGCGACCTTTCAGATTTCCGACGTCAGTTCGCGGATGTCAAAGCATATTTAAACAGTTCAAGGCCCACTGCCGTCAACCTTGCGTGGGCGCTTGACAGACTGACGGATTCCATCAGGGATGCGATCTCAATCAATGAAGCGAAGACAACGCTCGTTCATGAAGCCATTCAAATTCAGATTGAGGATGAAGAAACATGCCGAATGATCGGCCAGAATGCGCTGCACCTTTTTAAAAAAGGCGACCAGATCATGACCATCTGCAATGCGGGCTCGATTGCCACAAGCCGGTACGGTACGGCGCTTGCTCCCTTTTACTTAGCGAAACAAAAAGATCTCGGCCTTCATATCTACGCATGTGAAACAAGACCCGTTCTCCAAGGATCACGGCTGACGGCGTGGGAGCTGATGCAGGGCGGAATTGATGTCACGCTCATTACGGACAGCATGGCCGCCCATACAATGAAGGAAAAACATATTTCTGCGGTCATTGTCGGCGCTGACAGAATTGCAAAAAACGGTGATACGGCCAACAAAATCGGAACGTACGGCCTCGCTATTTTGGCAAACGCCTTTCAAATTCCGTTTTTTGTTGCCGCACCGCTTTCGACATTTGACTTGCAGATTGAAAACGGCGATCAGATTCCGATTGAAGAAAGAGATCCGGATGAAGTCAGACAGATCTCCGGCATACGCACCGCTCCCGAAGATGTGCCGGTCTTCAATCCGGCCTTTGACATCACGCCGGGCAGCCTGATTTCCGGCATTATAACCGAGAAAGGAATTGTGACCGGCTCTTACACGGAAGAAATTGAACAATTATTCGCTGACTGCCAGCTGAGCTGAAAAACCGCTGATGATGTTGCCTCAGGCAATGTCAGCGGTTTTTTTGTCTGCACAATGTAATCACTTCATCTTTTTGGACGGCTGTAATGAGATGCATTTTAAAAAACAGCTCTGCATAACCGGCTATCTTTTGCGGACGGCTCATTTTCATCAGGCTTCGTCCTCCTTTTTCATCAGACCAACTTTTTTCACTTAATAAAATGATATGTCGGACGTGAAAAAACGGAACGTGCCATACGCTTTATTTTTCTTTATAGGATATTTGTTCGATGTTCAGCAGCACCGCTTTTACATCCGTCTTCGTGCCCGCGTATCCCGTTAAGGCGCTGTTTTTGCCGATTACCCGATGGCACGGGATCAAAATCGGCAGCCGGTTTCGTTTATTGGCTTGTCCGATGGCGCGCACCGCTTTCGGTTTCCCGATCGCTTCAGCTATATCGCCGTAGCTTCGGGATTCCCCGTAAGGAATCATCGTCAGCGCGTTCCATACCCTTTCCTGAAAGGGTGTGCCTTTTTGTCTCAGAGGCAGAGAGAATTGCTTTCTTTCTCCTGAAAAATATGATGCCAGCTGCTGTTTCGCCTCCGACAGCAAAGCGGTTTCGCACGGCTTTACGCCGGGCGCGTCTTTCCGCCATTCCTCAAAATCTTCCCCGGTGAGAAACAGGCCGGTAATAAAGCTCTCTTCCTCTGTTATGATGACGGTTCCAAACGGCGCTCTCACACTTGTAAAACAGATCATTCCCCGCTCCTTCTTTCTTCGGTATTCTGCCGGATCGGAAGCGTCAAATGAAAAACGGTGCCCTTCCCTTCTTCACTTTCCACATGAATGCGTCCCTGATGCTCTTCGATGATTTTATAGCTGACCATGAGACCGAGACCCGTTCCCCTGTCTTTTGTCGTGTAAAATGGTTCACCCAGACGTTTTAATTTGTCTTCGGAAATGCCTGTTCCTTCATCTTGAATAGAAATCAAAATGTGGTCTTGATCAGAAGACTGAATGGTCACGTAGATATTGCCGCCGCCCGGCATGACTTCAATGGCGTTTTTTAAAATATTGATAAACACCTGTTTTAATTGATTCGGTTCACAGTAAATCGGCGGGATGTTTCCGGTCAGGTTCAGATGGATCTGCACATTGACAAGATTGGCCTGGGCATTCAGAAGATCAGCCGTGTCTTTCATAATCTGCGTCACGTCTTTTTCTTCATATAATATCGCCTGGGGTTTCGCTAAAATTAAAAATTCAGTGATGATAGACTCGATGCGTTTTAATTCTGAGGTAATGACGTTAAAGTACAGAGAATATTCGCCTTCAATGCTTCCTTGAAGAAGCTGAATGAACCCTTTCAGCGCCGTCATCGGGTTTCTGATTTCGTGGGCGATGCCCGCCGCCAGCTCCCCTACAACATGAAGAGTATCGGATTTCCGCAGCCTCTCTTCAAGCTCTTTGGCCTCTGTGACATCTTTAAAGATGGCCAGATTCATATTTTGAATGATATTTCTTTTGAAGGAGAATTCCAGTTTGCGGCTGTCGCTGCTGCTTAACAGGAAGGGGATTTCATTATCCATTCCTTCTAAATCAATCTTTCTGGCGGGAACACCCGCGTTTTCAATATCAAATAAAGAAAGAATATCCGGAACGGTGTACGCTCTCAGCTCCTCATCCGGCATACCGAGTATACGGCTTGCGAGAGGATTCGCGTCAATAATGCGGAATTGGTTGTCAAATAAGACCTTGCCGTCCATTGAGCCGTTGAATACTTTTCTGAATTTCAGCTCGCTTTCCCGCAATTCCTTTTCCATCCGCTTACGATCGCTGACATTTCTTAAAATGGTTAAATGCTGACCTTCAAGTATGGTTCGTTTTGATGTGAATTCCAGCTCTTTAAATTGGCCGTTTGCCATCTGAAACAGCATTTCTTCACGGATTTCCCCGTATTTTTCATATTTTTTCTTAATCTGCTTATATTTTTTCTGCGGATCAACGATAAACGTACATAAATTCGTCTCCACCAGCTTATCCATCGGCAGTTCGAAAATGCGGCACGCCGATTCGTTTGCTTTGGCAATCTTTCCGTCATCAGACCAAATGACAATCGCGTCCATGGCGTTTTCAAAAATTTCGCGGAATCGCTCTTCGCTTTTAAAAAGTTTCAATTCCATCAACCGTTTCTCTGTTATGTCCCTCATAATGGACATGTAGAACCCGCTGATTAAGTTGGACGTAATCGTAAATTCAAACAGCTTCTCTTCGCCCGACCGAAGCTTGACGGGCAGTTCTCCTTTGGCGTTTCCTTTTCTGCGGAGGGTTTCCCAGATTTCTTTCAGATGCTTTTTGTTTTCTCCGTCGGTAAAATGGCGGAGCGACAGATGGGACAATTCATTCTGGCCGATCTCAAAGCTTTTGCAAAAAGAGAGGTTCGCATCAATAAACCCGCCGTCCTTATCAAACAGCACGATGCCGTCGACAGCCCTGTCAAACAAATCTTTAAACAGCTGCTCGTTCATGGAGAATTCGCGCTCTAATATTTTTTTAGAGGAGATATCCCTCATCACCACAAAAAAATAATCCTCCCCAATTCCGTCTCTGGCGAGGAATTCAATGTATTTCGTCGCGCCGCTGTCAAGCTTAATCGGCACCTCTTTCCACAGATGGCCTTTTTTTAAAAACTTTTTCACGGCCTTATTCAGTTCTTCCTGAGGCACGGAATATAAAAAATCCAGGACGGAGCGGTTAATGAGGTTCTCTGCCTCAATCTGCATCATCCGGGCCGCAGCCTCGTTCGCCTGGACGATTTTCATTTCCTTACGGCATATAAAAATGGCATCAAGCGTGTTATTCATAATCACGTGATACCGGTTCAAATCACTCTTCAGGCGGTCATTTTCCTCTTTCATCCGCTTCAGCTGCTCTTTCAGCGACTCTTTTGTTTGCAAATCCAGAGTTTCAGCCATTCAGTACACTCCTTCTTCAAAAACCTATCCTTCAATATTTCTACAAAATACCTCATCTTCCTTCATTCGCCCTATACATTTCAGAAAATTTCAATGATATGACAAGTTAAAGTCTTTTTCTACGATCCTTACCTCCCCATTACATCATCCTAACAATCCCTTTTGTCCTCCTTCAATTTTTTGTTTTTTATTTTAAAATGAACACCAACAGGAAATAATCATGCAGTGGATGATTTTTGAAGAGAAGGTGATGCTATGACAAAATCGCGAGACAGTTACTTTGACAACGCCAAGTTTATCTTGATTTTTCTGGTGGTGTTCGGCCATATCCTCCGGTCATTTATTAACGGAAATGAGTTTATGCTTCATCTCTACAAATTCATTTATACTTTTCATATGCCGGCCTTTATCCTGGTTTCCGGCTATTTCGCAAAAAACTTTAAGCGGAAAGGTTATGTGAAGAAGCTGGCTGTGAAGCTGATTATTCCGTACTTGATTTTTCAGGGCATTTACTCAGTTTTTTACTATTTGATTCAGGATGAAAGCATGGCAAGCGTCAATCCGATTGATCCGCAGTGGTCTCTCTGGTTTTTAGTCAGCTTATTCTTTTGGAATCTGCTGCTTTACCCCTTTACGAAGCTGCCGAAAATGTGGGCGCTTGGGGCGAGCTGCGGGCTTGCCGTCATGATCGGGTATCTTGATTTTATCAGCAGCACGCTGAGTCTTTCACGGACGTTTGTTTTTCTACCGATGTTTCTTGTCGGGTTTTATTTAAAGAAACAGCACTTTGATTTGCTTCGGGCTAAAAGAGGCAGGCAGATTGCCGCGGGCGTACTGGGGATTGTTTTCCTCTTATGCTGGTGTATTGATTTTGATTACTCGTGGCTGTTCGGTTCGGAGCCTTATTCTACATTCGGCACAGTGTCGCTGTTGAGCGGTCTGTCGCGCATCGGCTGGTATGTTTTGGCCTTTGCCGCCACTTTCAGCTTTTTGGCGCTCGTTCCGCAAAAGCGTTATTTCTTTACGAAATGGGGTACGAGAACGTTTTACGTGTATCTGCTGCATGGATTCATTATAAAAACGCTGCGGCAGATCGGGCTTGAAGATCACTTGTCTGATTATCAGAATTTAGTCATGCTCTTAATTTTAACGGCCGCTCTTACGTCCATTCTCTCCAGCAATGCGGTGAAAACGGCCGCACAGCCGTTTATTGAGCTGCGGATCACCGGCTGGCTTGAAGCGGTGAAAGGAACAAGAAACGGTGCTTATTCGAAATAATGCAAAATACCTCTTAAGCGTTATCGCCTAAGAGGTATTTTTTATTGTTTGCCGTCTTCTTTTTTCTTTGGCTTCGTCTGTTCAAGCGTTTCAATCCATTTTCCGGCGTTATAATCACCGAGCTCGCTTGCAAACTCTTCTTCAAGCAATTTAGGGTCCATCGGCTTTTTATGGTTTTGCATGTCTTTGCTGTGGCGGTTTTTTTTCGTCATGTTACTCGCCTCCTTGTTTGCCGTGTTTTGATTTGCGGTTTGCGCCTCTCAGTCCGGGATCACCGTCATATTGTGTTTTGTATGCATCTTTGTCCATGCTCTCAGTCGGTGTGTTGTTGTTGGTCAAAGCTTCATTCTTTGCTGCTTTGCGTTTCATTTGATTTCCTCCTTCTGTCAGCAAATCTGTTTTGAATTCATCAAGCATTTTTTTCAAGTCGCGCACTGTCACGTTTTTGGCCTCATCAATGAGTTCATAGCCGATCTGTCCGTTCGGCTCAAGCAGCACATATTTAAAATCTTGAATGTCTCCGAGGCCTTCCTGCCTGATCCTCATTGACAGCTGAGCTTCGGTAAAACGCATTTTTTTTAAGTTTTCCGGGATGATTTTTCCGTTTCTGACAACGGCGACGGTTTTTCCTGAAAATAAAAACTCAAAAAAGCTTGATTTGATTTCTAAATATTCCATCAGGATTAATACCGCAATAAAAATCGCCGCCGCGAAAATAGTTTCCCATAAATTATGTTCAATAAACGGCTGAATAATAATCGAGCCGATCGAAATCATGATGACTGTCTGGGTCACCGACAGCTGGCTGATTGATTTCCGTCCGGCAATCCGCAATAAAAAGGTACCGACCGCTATCATAACTACCGACTTCCAAAATACGGCAAACAATGACGTCACCTCTTTACAAGTAGAATCTCCAAAGAAACTGTTTCCACTCATCCATTTTACGGTAATAAAAAACACCGCTTTCTGAAAAGCGGTGTCAGCCGATAATTATTCTTTCCTTCGGATAGTGATAATTTGCTTCGATTTCTTTTCGGCCGATCAGATAAAGGAACGTCAAAATGCCGATCCGGCCGATAAACATGACAATCATGATGACGCATTTTCCGATGTCGCTTAAATGCGGAGTAATCCCAAGCGACAGGCCGGTCGTTCCGAATGCGGAACACACTTCAAACAGCAGTCCGAGCAGCGTCTGATTTGTCTCCGTCACGGCCAGAATCAGCGTCGATCCGAACACGAGCAGAATCGCCATCATCGTAACGACCAGCGACTTCATGACATCAGCCTGGTGAAGCTCGCGTTTAAAGACCTTGACCGCTTTATTCCCCCGGGCAAAATGAAACAGGGCAAGAAGGTTAAGCGCAAACGTCGTCGTACGGATTCCGCCGCCGACCGAGCTCGGTGATGCGCCGATGAACATGAGGGCGCAGATGAAAAATAATGTCGGCGCCGACAGCTGGCTGATGTCAATTGTCGCAAGCCCGCCGCTTCGCGTAGCGGTTGATTGAAAGAGACATAAAAATAAAACATCATGCCAGCTTTTCCCTTTCATGACATGGCTTGCTTCAAGCGCGTAAATGCCCACGGCTCCGAACAAAACGAGCATTCCGAACGTAACGGTCGTAATTTTCGTAAACAGCGTGAATGAGTATCTGCGCTGTTTTGAAAACAAAAAGTCCTTTACTTCTACGAGCACCGGAAAACCGATCGCACCGAAAATAATCAGAATCATCGTAATAAACTGCACGAAATAGTCATGTCTGAACGGGACGAGTGAATTTCCCGTAATATCAAAACCGCCGTTTGTCGTGGCGCTGACGCTCGCAAAGAATCCGTGCAAGTACGCCTGTTCAAACGAATCATAATACGTTAAAAAATATGTTCCTAAGATGATGCCGCCTAAAAACTCGATTAATAAAATCAAAAACAGTACTTGCTTCATCAGGTTGACGATACCGGAAAACTGCGATTGATTCTGATCCACCATGATGAGCTTCCGTTCCCGCAGACCGATCCGTTTGCCCATAATGAGCCAGACGAATGTTCCGAGCGTCATGATGCCGATTCCGCCGAATTGAAGCACGAAAGCCAAAATGACAATCCCGGCCGTGCTGAATGTATCAGCCGTGTTGACGACCGTTAAACCGGTGACACTGACTGAGCTGACAGCCGTAAACAGCGCGTCTATAAACGACCAGCTGGCCCCTTGTTTGTGGGCGGCCGGCAGACTTAGCAAAATAAATGCCACCGTCACAGCAAGAAAATAATATAATGCAATCAGCTGTGCAGGCGACAAGATCTGTATGAATTTCTTCAGTGTTAATTTCATAAGATAGTTCCTTCTGCCTCTCAAATGTAGTACGTAATTATTCTAATGATATTGGGAGTATTTTTAAAGGGCTTTTTAGAAAGATTTTTCATTACCTTATGTAATTTGCCGATCTTTAAACAAAAAACCTCTGAAACGATTGTCAGAGGTTTTGTTGATTATTTTGCTTCCAGCCTGCGGATGCGCTCATCGAGATCAGGGTGTGTGGAGAACAGTGACGAATGCTTTTTGCCGTTAATTTTTAACGTCTGCACCGCCGTCTGGTCTTCTTCATTCACATGTCCTGTATAAGACTTCAGCGTACGCAGGGCGTGAATCATTTTATCCTTGCCGGCAAGGTCTGCACCGCCGCGGTCAGCGTGAAACTCTCTGTGGCGCGAGTAGGCGAAGACGACAAGACTGCCGAGAATGGAAAAGATAATCTGAAACACGATCATCGCGATAAAATGAACGACCGGCGCGAGGTCTTCTTTGACAAAGCGGCTTGCAACCCATGCCGCGATTCGGGAAAGGAATACGACGAACGTATTGACGATTCCCTGCAGCAGCGTCATCGTGACCATATCACCGTTTGTGATGTGTGCGACTTCATGGGCAAGGACCCCTTCCACCGCAGCATCATCCATCTGCTGCAATAAACCTGAAGAAACCGCGACAAGCGAACGGCGCTTAGAAGGTCCGGTCGCAAAAGCATTGACCTCCGGGGAATGATAAATGCCGACTTCAGGCATTTTCGTCATCCCTGCGGCACGGGACAATCTGTGCACACGGTCAACCAATTGCTGTTCTTCATAGCTGAGCGACTGTTTCTTCGGATTTAACACCCGGACGCCCATCATCGTTTTGGCCATCCATCTGGACATTCCGAGAGAAATAAAAGAACCGACAAAACCGACGACAAGACTGAACACGAGCAATGCCATCAGATCAATGCGGCCATTTTGTATATACGAGCCGACACCGGTAACGCTTGTAATAATCGTAAGCACAATTCCGATTGTCGTAATGACCAAAAGGTTCGTTAAAATAAACAGAAATATTCTTTTCGCCATAATTACCTCCGTCTTTTTTAAGATCAAAAGAACTTATTTACTTAAATTATAAATGATCTGTTTGAAAATGCAACAATTTCGACGTATGATGTTAATGTAATTCCCATTGATATTAAAAAGTAACACGTAATCAATCAGAGGTGAACCATGAACACGTTTAAACTGACCCGAACTGATATGGTCCGGCTTCTTTACGCGCTAAAAGGCCAAGGAGACGCAACCCCTCTCCAAATCTTATTGCAATCAGCGGATATGACCTTGGATGAAGCGGAAAGCCGTCTGCATATCCCTGAATTTCTGACGAGATTCGAACGAAAAAAAGAGAAAAAGGAATACGGGCTTTCAACTAACGAGATTGTCGAGCTGGGAAATCTGTGCGAGCTGACGTCTTTAAAATCAACCGCCGTCCAAAACTGGGTGAAGCGCGATATTAAAGATTTAATCGGCCACCCCTTACTCGGCAAAAAATATACAATTGAACAAGCTGTCATCCTTCTCATTGTACGTGATTTAAAATCAATTTATGACTTCGAACATATACGCGGCATATTAAAAATCGCTTTTAACACGATCACAGACAGATCAGACGACGTCATCAGCCCGATCAGCTACTATGAAAGCTGCGCCCAAGTGATTGATTATCTTCATCATAAGGCAAACCCGCCGATGAAGGAAACGAGCCTGCAGGAGCTCGTCGAAGAGCAGACGGACAAGCTCAAAAGCTGCTTTAAAGAACTCGGAGGCAGACAATGGAACAATATCAGATCCATAATCGCCGTCACGGTGCTCTCCGTTTTGACTTTCCATATTCAAGCCTCAGCCTACAAAATGACCAGCCATTTATTATAATTCATAACGCTTCTTCGCCCCGGTGTCTGCGCCGGGGTTTTTTTGCTGTACAACAATTGCCAGCATAATCAATACCGTTCCGTTTGAAACTAAAATGCGAAAACACATCTTGCCAGAGAAAAGGAGATGAAAAAGATGGCGAGCAGAAATAAACTCTTAGTTCCAGGGGCTGAGCAGGCACTTGACCAATTTAAATACGAAGTGGCTCAAGAATTCGGCGTGAACCTTAGCTCTGATACAGCAGCACGCGCAAACGGCTCTGTAGGCGGGGAAATGACAAAACGTCTTGTACAGCAGGCTCAATCACAATTAAACGGGAAAAATCAATAATGCAGCTTATTCGCCGGGACTTCTCGGCGAATTTTGATATTTATCGGCATTCTCCTTTCCGTGCCGGTAGCCATTCGGATTCCTTCGGTCTGATGAATCTTCATGATGCCGATAGGATTCCCAATGTTCATTGCGATCATGATTCCAGTAATGATTGTAATACTTTTGCTTAGGCTCTTTGTCATTTCCGTTTTCCTGAGGATTTTGTGTTGGGGGCTGCTCTGTTTCCCCATCTTGTTCCTTCTGTGTGTTTTCCTCTGATCCGGAAGCTGCATTTTTTTCGGTTTGCTGATTGCCGTCCTGACTGTCCGGCTTCGCTTCTTCCGTACCGGGCGTTGTTTCATTGTTTCCCGGCTTCTCTGCTGCCTTTTCTTCATCAGGAGCTGTCTTTTCATCAGCCGCCGGCTTTTCTGTGTCCGGCTGCTCGCTTTGATCAGCGTCTGTTTCGGTATCTTTTTGATCTGTTTCATTGCCGTCGGTTTGCTTTTCAGGCTGTTTTTCTTCTGTTTTCTTTTCGTTTCTTCTTATGTAGCTGCCTGTTGACATCCCTTCCTGTTTTGCTTTTTCTCTTGTTTCCATATCAGATTCAAGCGATTGGACCTGGTAGGTGCCCTTATATTTTTCAGTCATGTCAGCCAGCTGTTTTTTAACGCCTTTTTTATATGTATTGTCATCCGTATTTTCATAAACCGTGGAAATTAAAATCTCTTTTGATTCCTTTACATATCCATGCTTGCTGCAATCGGTAATAATATTACTGATGACTTCTTTAAAATCGCTGCTTTTCCAATCTCCGATGTCACTGATGACCTGTTTGGCGTCATGGTTCAGCGGTGTCAGTTCAATGACTTCATATTTGCTGTTTAAAGCCATTTCAATGCTGGGATTAATGTCAAGCGTCATATACGCGTAAGCTTTGTTATCAGAAAAAACCGGGAGCAAAATTAAAATAAACAAAATAATAGCAGTCATCGTAAACACTCCCAATTTAAAAGGGCGCAGTTTCAGAAAATCAAAAAAGCTGGCCCTTCTTCCCATACGCGTTTCGCCTTCGAACGTAATTTCCTCTCCGATTTCACAAGTGCGGTGATCATTTTTTGTTTTTAAAAATTGTCCGTCAGGGGTTAGCAACGTGACGAATTTTTTATTTTTCTCTACTATGATCCCTCTTCTCATGAGTGCAACACCCCTTTAAGATAATCTTTTAAATAAATATAATCACCGGTAATAATAATACTCATGGCGATGATATATTTTCGGTTCCGTTCGATCGTTTTTCTGCTGACCGACACGAGCTGCTCCAGCTGCTTGACAGGAAGCTGTTTTTTCTGGTGCAAAATGGACGCCAGCTCTTCATTTTCAACAAGCGTGTAGGCTACCTTAATCGCATTCTGCCTCGCATCTGTATGCTTCGGCGATTGTTCCAGCAGCTCTTTAAAAGACAGGCCGTATTCTTTCAGCTGCTTCTGAAAAAAAAGAATTTCTTCCCGGCGCTGTTCCTGTTCTATCTGTTTGCGGTATTCATCAATGGAAAGCTCCGCTTCGATAAGGCTCTGCGAAGATTCCTGGTCGTCGCCTTCCTGCACATCCATATTGATATGCTGAGCGGTTCTTGCTTCTTTTCTGATATAGTCTATCACTTTTCTTTTTATAATCAGCTCTGCAAATGCAAGCAGCGAATTACCTTTTTCAGCCGAATATTTTTCAATGGCTTCGTTAAACGCGATCAGCCCGATGCTGAATTCGTCGTCTTTTTCATCTATATATCGTTTACAAACGGATGAAACCGTCTTCGCGATAAAAGGCTTATATTGCTGTATTAAATCGTTCTGCAGATCTTTGTCGCCTTTTTGTATTTTTTCAACAGATGTTTCAAGCGTTTGCTTCTTTTTTCCCAATTTAAACAAAAGGCTAAGCACTGGTTTCACCTCAGTTCCTCCCTATAACTACTCATAATCATAGCTAATTTAGTAGGGATTCGCAAAGGAAGAAAAAGAGAAATCGATTTCATTTGTCTCAATTATGACAAGCCAATAAGACGTACTATACATGATTTCGTGCCCCCATGCAGAATTAAGGGGGTTTTCTCTGTGTTTTTTGTAACAATGCTGTTATAAAATTGTTATCATATGTCTTAAATGTAAGCGTTTCAAACAAAAAAGGGAACCTGCTTTATAAAAAGCCAGACTCCCTTTTTGATCATTTTACGCGTGTTCTCTTTTTTCCGATTCCGCGTCAGACTCTATTTGTTTTGCTCCTGACATAAACCATCCGCAAACCGCAATGGCAGCCAGAACCGCCCAGAAAATGATTTTCCAGGCCGCCGAATGGATGACATCTGCCGGAATTATACCGAGTTCCTCATGGGCCAATGTATAAAGAGCGAGCTTCACGCCTACCCATCCGACAATCACAAATGCCGCCGTTTCAAGGCCCGGCCTGGTTTTCAGTAAGGATACGAACATCGATGCCGCAAAACGCATAATGATTAAACCGATTACGCCGCCGGCTAAAATAACGAGAAACTGACCGCCGTCCAAGCCGCCGATGGCAGGAAGCTGAGTTCCCGGGAGCGTTACGGCAAGCGCGACCGCCGCTAAAATGGAGTCAACGGCAAAAGCGATGTCCGCGAGCTCCACTTTCAAGACAGTCTGCCAAAACCCGCTTTCTTTCTGCATTTTCTGACCGGCGTTATCTTTAAATACATACCGCTTCAGCAAATGGCTGACCGCAATGTAAAACAGATATAACGCGCCGACGGCCTGGACCTGCCAAACATTCACCAGAAAAGAAATGGCGAACAGCGACCCGAAACGCAAAATAAATGCGCCCGCCAATCCGTAAAATAAAGCCTTCTTCCTTTGTTTTTCAGGAAGATGCTTCACCATCACAGCCATCACCAGCGCGTTATCCGCCGCCAAAATCCCTTCAAGCCCGATTAAAACGAGAAGAACCCATCCATACTCCAATAATAATGCAAAGTCCAATCCATTCCCTCCGTTTCTTTTTTCTATCATCCGAGCTTATACCGGCGGTTTTTTACGCAAAAAAGACCTTTGCCGATATAAGGCAAAGGTCTTGCTAGACATGAATGATTGGCATGCCAACAAAGCCGATGGATATAATCCATGAATTGACGACTTTGTTTCCGGAATATCCGGACGCTACTCCCCTTTGGGATTTCAAGAAATATTTGTTTATACGCATATGATAAAGCCTGTTTCATCATTTGTCAACGCTTAACTTTTTTAACAAATTGAGAAATTTTTTCTGTTTTGGCCCGCTGTTTTCTTCTCTTTAAAAACATCCAAAGAATGAGAAGCAACACAATGAATATACCGAGCGGCAGCATATATTGATCGAGAATGGAACCGACGCTTTTCCAATTTTCCCCGAGTTTCATTCCGAGGTATACGTAAGCAAATGTAATCGGCAGCATCGCTGCATATGTATATAGAGAGAACACCCAGACATTCATCTTCGCAATGCCGCACGGCAAAGAAATCAGCGTCCTGACCCCCGGTATAAAACGGCCGCTGAACGCGACCAAACCTCCGTGCTTCTGAAAGAAATCATCTGATTTCTGCAGGGATTCGGGTTTTATCCATATATACTTTCCATATTTCAGCAAAAACGGCCGACCGCCCAGCCTGCCGATTCCATATAAGACAAGCGGACCTGAAACACCGCCGAGCGAACCGGCAAACACGGTCCCGGCAAGTGTCATATCCCCTTTTGAGACCCAATAGCCCGCTAGCGGAAGAACAATTTCCGCCGGGATGAATTCTATACTGAGCGCCAAAAAAATCCCGGCGTAAGATAAGCTTTTAAACGCCTCTATTATTGATATGATGAATTCTTCGATGATCTATCACTCCCGGCTTACGTCTATATTCCGAAACTTAAGAATGATTTTAACACAAAACCTTGAGGCTGAAATATCTTTTAGACATGCCCGTTATAAATGTGAGTCGTTTCAGATCGGTATAGCGGGAGGGAATGACATGCGCAATACAACGTCCCGCCTGTCTCCTGATTGCTTGTCTGGCGGCGTTTACATCACTTAAGATCTCCGGAAAAGTAAGCGGCGGCTGACCGCGGATTCAGTTCATATGGGAGCTGGAAATTTTCTCAGTCACCACATGGGAATGCGTGGGCATTTCCCGGGGAATGATTTTGTATAATCTTTTTGATTACCGCTGATGATTTTCAGGGACTTCAGCGCTTTAAAGAACTTACCGATTCACTGATTGTAAATAAAGAATTCATTTGCTTTTCAGCCGACCATTTCCGCCTGAGGAAATGGAACAGCCGCTCCATGAAGCGCCGCAACACCCATAAGTTGCTACACATGGAACGGACCCGTTTATCCACAATAAAGACAAAAAGGAGTTTTTATTCATGCACACGATGTGGAAGGGTTCGATCAGTTTCGGCCTCGTCAATATCCCGGTCAAGCTCTTTGCGGCCACTGAAGATAAAGATATAAAATTCCGCAGTCTTCATAAAGAAGACCATGCGCCGATTAAATACGAAAAAATCTGCACCGGATGTGAAAAAAGTCTGGAGCCTGATGAAATCGTGAAAGGCTATGAGTATGTAAAAGGGAAATACGTCATTATGACAGACGAAGACTTGAAAGACGTAAAACAGGAACATGAAGAAAAAGCGGTTGAGATTGTTGACTTTGTCCAGCTGCAGGAAATTGATCCGATTTATTTTAACCGGTCATATTATGTCGGGCCGGGAGATAACGGCACAAAAGCCTATACACTTCTGCGGGAAGCGCTGAGGACGACGGGTAAAATCGGGATTGCCTCCATTACGATCCGCTCTAAACAGCAGCTTGCGATTCTTCGCGTGTATGACAACTGCATCGTGATGGAATCCATTCATTATCCGGATGAAGTCAGAAATGCCGGACATGTGCCGGGTGTTCCCGAGCAGACAGCCGTTAATGAAAAAGAGCTGCAGACGGCGATTACGTTAATTAATGAGCTGACAACCGAGTTTGACCCGGAACAATACGAAGATACGTACCGGAAAGCCCTTCTCGCTAAAATTAACGATAAGCTCGAACATGAGGAAGCGGGCGTGACACCGGCTGCTGCCGGCCCGCGCGAAGATGTCATCGATCTTGTCAGCGCGCTTCAGGCAAGCATTGACCGGACGAAGCGGCCGGATCGCGAACAGGCTGCGCCGGCGCGGACAAAAGACGCCGCGTCAGCAGGCGGCGGAGGCAAAAAGCAGAAAACGACCAGACAAAAAGCCGGAACGTCTTAATCATGGTGCTGACGATGCAGCCGATTTTGACCTCTGTACCGCCTGAAGGCAGTGAGTGGCGCTATGAGGTAAAGTATGACGGGTTCCGCTGTCTTCTCCGCATAGACGAAAGCGGCGTGACATTAACCAGCAGAAACGGCCAGACGCTGACGAGTCAATTTCCGGAAATCACAGCTTTTGCGGCTCGGTGTTTTCAGCACATGAAAGACAGGTTCCCCATTACGCTTGACGGAGAGCTTGTCTATTTAATCAATCCGTACAGAGCGGACTTTGAGCATCTTCAAATCCGCGGACGTTTAAAACGGACGGAAGCAATTGAAAGCAACGCTGATAGACGGCCGTGCCGCTTTCTGGCATTTGATCTCCTCGTTCTGGAAGGCGCCGGCACCGTCTCATTACCGTATGTGAAACGGAAGCGCGCCCTTTCCAAACTGTTTAAAGAAGCAAATCTTCCCGCCTGCCCTCATCACTTAGCGGAAGAAGCGATTCAATACATTCCGGAACACACTGACTTTGATGCGCTTTGGGACAAGGTCGTCCGCCATGACGGAGAAGGTATCGTAGCAAAAAGGGCTTCCAGCGGCTGGGCGGAAAATAAACGCTCCCCCGACTGGCAAAAGTATAAACATATGAAAACGGCACATGTGCTATTAACCGGGTTTAATCCGAAGAACGGGTATGTAACGGCCTCTGTTTTAAAAGACGGCATCGCCGTCCCGATCGCGTCCGTTTCCCACGGCATGCAGGCGGAAGAAAAAAACGCCGTCAGAACCATTATGGAGACCCACGGAAAAAAACAAAAAAGCGGCGAGTATACACTTGAGCCTTCTATCTGCATGACCGTGCAGTATTTAACCATATTGCAGGACACGCTGCGTGAAGTATCTTTTGTGTCTTTTCAGTTTGAAATGGATTGGACGGAATGCACGTATCAACAGCTTATCCTTCACTCTAAAACGCTGCCGCCGAAGCTGCAGTTCACAAGTCTGGATAAGATTGTTTTTAAAAAACGTGAAAAAACGAAAGCAGATTTCCTTAGTTATATGGTGAAAATGAGCGATTTTCTGATGCCCTTTCTTAAAGATCGTGCCGTCACGGTGATCCGTTATCCGCACGGCGCGCCTGGCGAATCTTTTTTTCAAAAAAACAAACCGGACTACACGCCGGACTTTGTCTCAAGCGTGTTTGACGGGAGCCACGAGCACATCGTATGCAGCAGCATACCGTCACTTTTATGGCTGGCTAATCAGCTGGCGCTTGAATTTCACGTTCCGTTTCAGACAGTGCATTCTGAAAGGCCCGCAGAGATTGTCATTGATCTTGATCCTCCGTCAAGGAATGATTTTCCTATGGCAGTGGAGGCTGCGCATGTGCTGAAACAGCTGTTTGACTCATTCAGCATTACGTCATTCCCGAAGCTCTCCGGAAATAAAGGCATTCAGCTCTACATCCCGCTTTCACCGGAAGCATTCACCTATGAAGAAACCCGTGCGTTCACAATGCTCGTCGCCGATTATTGCGTCAGGACGCGGCCGGATCTTTTTACGACAGAGCGGTTTATCAAAAACCGAAACGGCAGACTCTACCTAGATTATTTGCAGCATGCCGAAGGGAAAACCATTATCGCCCCCTATTCGACCCGGGGCAACGAATTGGGAACGGTTGCGGCTCCCCTTTATTGGAGCGAAGTCAACTCCTCTTTAACACCTGATGATTATACGATCGATACAGTAGTGAACCGCGTCAGGACAGAGGGAGATCCGTTTTATGATTTTTACCGGAACCCGCAGGACGGCCCGCTTTCAATCGTGCTTGAGCAAATCAAGAGAAAGAGCTGACGCTTTTTGTCAGCTCTTTTCAGTCTGATACGTGCACATCAATTTTTCTTTGGAAATAAATAAATAGCAGGAGTAAGGAATGTTTTTGAGGGTGAGCTGTTTTGCAGTAAAGTATAAAATGGGAATATGGGCCGCTTTCTTAAACAGCCTGTAGCAGCCGCTGGACGGTTTTATCACATCAAAACCGAGTCTCGCAGCTCCTTTATGAAGCATTGTAATGCCGACGACTCCCTTAATCTCGTCTTTCCGTTTATGCTGGTTAATATAATCCGCTAAATGAGGCATGGATTGATATACCTTCTGATATAGCATAATCCCCCTTCTGACCGCGCTTTCAATAGGCTGCAGCTCTTTCAGGAGTTTGACATTATGAAGATGAATCTTAACTAACACGTCGTTTTTTTTAATTCTGGTTCCGTCGCTCAGGATGACATCTTTTCCTTTATATCTAGTCAAACGGACGCGGAATACATTCGATTGCCGTTTATCAATCAGCGTCAGCCGGGTAAAGAAGAAATAAAGCGGATCAAGTAAGTACCATATAGACAGCAGACAGCTTCTCACATGTTCACCTTCTTTATAATCAAAGCACCCTCATATTTTGGCATGGGGCGTGTCACATTATGATTGGTAAATAATGATGCCGACCTGTATCAGCTTATGCAAAAACCGCTTCAGGCTCTACTGTCCGGAACAGAAAAAAAACACTCTTCGTGAAGAAGAGTGTCTGTATCCGCTTTCTTTTAACGGAAAAGCAAATGCTGGCTGTGAATTCCCGCTTTTTTCAGTAAGGCTATCAGCTGTTCCTGTTCCTCAGGCATAAGTCCTGAAAACGCTCTCGCAATTCTCAATGAATGAATCGGATAAATTTTATCCAAATACTCGTTTCCTTTATCAGTTAAATGGGCGTAAACAGACCGTTTGTCCTTCGGGTCTTGTTCTCTGACCAAAAACCCGTTTCTTTCAAGCTTGTCGATGACATAGGTGACATTCCCGCTGACAAGCAAAAGACGCGACCCGATTTGCTGAAGCTTTTGCGGTCCTCTCGTATAAAGCAGCTCCAAAACGGCAAATTCAGTCGGATTAAAACCGTGTTCTTTACTGTCGCGGATGCTGTGTTCAGACACACTCTTGAAAGCCCTTGCAAAAACTTTGTACAAATTCATCGAACGCATCACTTCTTCTTCGTTAAATGATAATCTCATCATATCTACCCCGTATTTAAGATTTTTATAAAAAAATAATGTAAACCCTTACAATTCATAAGAGTCGATCTTTGTTTTATATTCTATTCGTGCCGTTTTTCAGAATTCCTTCTTTTTTATATAAAAAAATACCCTTATACATCATTTAATTTGTATAAGGGTTCCGTTCTTTATAGGGAATGTTCCGAAAAAAATACGCGTATTCCTTTCTCAGCTCCGTAATTGTCATGGAATTGAGTATTTCTTTCGTATAGACTCCGATCTGCAGAAGCTTTTTGGAATAATGGTTTCTCTCTTTGTCCAATGCATTTTGAAGCAAACGACTCATGGCGGCCTCCTTTGTTTTCCGTTATTCTATGATCAGAATAACGCTTTTATATCAAAGACGTATAAAGCCATTGTAAAACTTCTGTAGATTATGATGTTTTTCGGTAAAGTCCGTTCTGGACGGCTCTGAGCAGCGGAAAAGCATGTTCTCCGGCAAGCTGCATGAACGCCTCCAGCATTTCGTCGCGTTTCATATCTAATTCAATGATTTCTTTTGCCAGCGAAACCGCTTTTTCTTTCTCCATTCCTATCCTTCCTCCTCATTGTGTCTGTATAGTACAGCATAAAACGGGGCACAGGACCATGCATTAACCTTGTCAATTTTTCTGCCGCTTTTTTTCTAAAATTTTCTATTCCGCGTCAGAAAACCTGACAAGCGTCAGGTTTTTTCTCTTTTTTTCTTATATAATATGAGTAAAAGACATCCAGGGGTGGGAAAATGACGACAGACGAACAATCTTACAAAGATAAAAAAGTAATCTCGATCGGCATTGTAAGCGAATTAACCGGATTGTCAGTCAGACAGATCAGATACTATGAAGAACGGAAATTAATTTATCCGCAGCGTTCATCACGGGGAACGAGAAAGTATTCCTTCGCGGACGTTGAGCGGCTGATGGATATTGCCAACAAGCGGGAAGACGGCGTGCAGACGGCTGAGATTTTAAAAGACATGCGAAAAAAAGAACAGGCTCTCAAAAACGACCCGCAGCTCCGCAAAAAAATGCTGGAAGGACAGCTTAATGCTCATTTTAAGTATAAAAATCGCTGATCAAAAAAGTCCGCCTCCTGTGAGACGGACTTTTTTTATAAAGCATGAAGAAATGCAGTTGCAATGCCGAAATAAATTAATAAGGACAAAATATCGTTCAGCGTCGTAATCAGCGGACCTGATGCAATCGCCGGGTCAATGTTCAATTTATGAAGAATAATAGGGACGATCGTTCCGGCCATCGTACCGATAATCAACGTTGCAAGCAGCGATGAACCGACGACAAAACCGAGCGTTAAGTCTTTCTGCCAGACGGTTGCAACAATCGTAATCGCGATCGCACAGACGATGCCGATATAGATACCGGTTCTTAATTCACGGAAAATCAGTTTAAAGATGGTTTTTTTATTCATTTCTTCTTTAGCCAGTCCTCTGATGACGACGGCGAGTGACTGTGTGCCTGTATTACCCGTCGTTCCCGCGATCATCGGCATGAAAAACGCGAGGGCGACGACTTTTTGCAATGTATCTTCAAAATAATTCAGAATGCTTCCGGAAATCAATCCGATAAACAATAGCAGAATGAGCCAAGGCAAACGGCGGTACGCCGCAACGTACGCTTTCGTATCAAATGTAATCGCCTTACCGGAGGCTGCGAATTTTTCGTAATCTTCATCGGCTTCTTTAATCACGACGTCAATAATATCATCGACAGTGACAATACCGACAAGCACATGATTTTCTTCCACGATCGGAATGGCTAAAAAGTCATACCGCTGGATCAGCCGGGCGACTTCTTCCTGGTCTTGGAGCACCCCGGCCGAGATGACACGTGTAAACATGAGATCCTGCACTTTATCCTCAGGCTCGCCGAGAATTAAATCTCTGTAAGAAAGCACTCCGACAAGCTGCTTGCTGTCATTAATCACGTACAAATAATTTATTGATTCTGCGATTTCTGCAAAGCTTTTCAGCTTCACGACCGCATCTTTTACTGTATAATGCTGCGGAATCCAGACGAAGCGGTTCGTCATCATCCGGCCCGCCGATTCTTGCGGATAGTTCATCAAAAGCTGTACGGCTTTTGATTCCTCAGCCTCCATGCTGGATAAAAGCTGTTCTTTCAGTTCTTCATCCATCTCTTCCAGCAATGCGGCGAGATCGTCGTTATCCATTTTATTCATTGCGAGAGTGGCTTTCGTTTTACCGACTTTATGCAAAACGGCAAGCTGAAATTCCCGCTCCAGCTCTCCGATCATGTCGGTGATGTCATCAACCGTCATATATGACAGATAGCGGGCCCGGTGCTTTTCCGGCATTTCTTTAAACAAAAATGCCATGTCATAGGGCTGAAGCTCATCTATCATGTTTCGGAATTCTTTTATTTTTCCGTCCCGCAATAAAATGATAATGCGTAATATGAGTTCGTCATAGGTCATGTTTTGGACCATCGGGACTCGTACCTCCTTTACGGAGACGCGCCGTCCGTCAAGGGAAGTGCGGCGGTTTGTCTCCTCATCATGTCGTCACTGGTTATCTGGCTGTATATGGGTACTTCTTCTGACATACTCGAATGGGGAGAATCCATACTCCGCACCTCCTTATCATGCTCAGTCGTGTACGTTTTGAGGCATAAAAAAAACCTTCTGATATGAAGGCGAAAACAAGCACGGCAAATAAACGTGCGGGGCCTCCAATCGTAGAGCTTTAGCACTGTATGGCATAGGACAGCCATCCAGCTGCGTTAAGAATCACCTTATGTCGATGATTCCTGTTGACCCATTGGCGTCTTTGGACATTTTTGGGCAGCAGCGTATCTCCATACAGGAGCCTCACCTAACGAAGTTCTTATTTGAATTGACACACTGAGATTACAGAAAAAAAAGGAATGTGTCAACCTTAAATTTGTGATTTCAGCACATGCCTATAAAATAAACGGAATAAAGGCATAAAGCCCTTATTCCGGCAAATCGCTTTCATCCTCTTCTGAAAGGAAATGATAGGATTCATGCAGCATGAGCGCGTACTCCCCTTCTTTTGTCGGATGCGGTACATACTCAGCCTCGTTGATATACTGCTCTTCCCTTTTCTTCATATGACAGACCTCCTGTTCAATTTTAGATTGTCCAAAAGAAGACCCGTTATCATAGGAAAAAAATCACTTGCGGAGCGGGACATGCAGCTATATTTTTCGGATCGTGAAAAAGTTCCTAAGCAGCCACGGGCCCGGTTTGAAACCGAGCGTTAATTGCCACGCGCCGATCGCCTGCAGTCCGAACTCCCGAACGAGAACCATTTTTTCACTCATGCTCCGCACATCCTCAAACCACACTTCATGCGTTCTTCCATTTTCATCAGTATACCGGAAGTAAGGGGAACGCTCCTGCTGGGAATAACGGATCACTGATTGATGCTTCATGGCCGTTTCCATGGCGCGCTGATTGGAGATGGCGGATCCGATCGTTCCCGGACGGTACGGAATCACCCAATCATACCCGTACAGCGGAACACCGAGAATCACTTTTCTTCTCGGCACCCTGCTGATGGCAAAATTGATCGTTTGCCTGACCTCTGTCAAAGGCGCCACGGGTCCCGGCTCACTGCCGGCGTGGTGCCAGTCGTACGCCATAATGAACATATAATCGACGACGGCTCCGATTCCGCCGTAATCATATCCCCTCAGCCACGGCACTGCATCACTTGTTTTTGCCGGAACCGATATCGTTAACGCGAGCTGATGCTCCGAAAGCCGGGTTTTTAACTGCCGGAGAAATCCTGTGAAGAGGTCCCTGTCAGCTTCTCTGATCCGTTCAAAATCGATATTTACACCGCCGTATCCCTTTCTTACGGTTAAGGAGACGATATTGTTGACGAGATTCGTTCTTGCCGTCGGATTTTGCAGCACTTGATGGGCTAATTCCGGACTGAATCCCCCTTCTGTCAGATTCGTAATGACGGCAAGCGGGCGCACTCTGTTCTGCCATGTGGTTTCTATTGCGGTTCTGTCGTTTAAATCGTTAATGATATCTCCATTCGGGCCAAAATGATATTCAAACAAAGAAATCGCCGAAGAATACGGCGCAAAATCATTAATTAGCTCTCTATCCGCTTCAGGCGTCCGAATGACATAAAATTGCAGGGTTCCCGCAAGATAGTTAGAGATATCAGGGATCTTCACTTTTATACCCGCCCGCAGCCGGTTCGGCGGAATATCCGGGTTTGCCTGCATCAGCTGCATCTGCGGCACATAAGCCTTACCTGCGATAACGGCATACGTATCATTCGGCTGAACCGTATATTCATTAAGAGGGATTAAAAGCGCCTGCCCCGGAACGATATTCGTTTCCTCAAGCCCGTTGACACTTCTGATGCTGTCAACAGGGAATCCGTACTTTCTGCTGATGGAAAATAACGAGTCACCAGACTGCACTGTATGAACAAACATAGATGTCCTCCGTTTCCTTTTGATCAAAAGGGCTCTTCTTATCTTTATGAATGATCATCCGGTCCGATTCCAAACTCTGTTCGGAGAAAGGCTGTTTACAAATCAGACATGATCAACTATGATGATGTCATCATAAAAAACTGTATAGGAAACGCACTAGGGGTGCTGTTATCGGCTGAGATAAAACATGCGGCAGGCGTGTTTTGATCCCTTATAACCCGATCTGGATAATACCAGCGTGGGGAAGTGCAGATTGACCGGAGCGCAGGTTTTTTCCCCATGCGTTTTCGTTCTGCTGCTGCATATTCCCTCGGATATGCAGTTTTTTATTTTTCATTAAAAAACGGGGGAGGACACCGCAATATGAAACTGAATATAAACCGCCTGTAAAATCATCTCTTTCATACATACCACTATCCGATAAGAAAGCAGGAGATCACAATGAAAAATTGGAAAATGAGAGAAATTGTCGTCATGTCCGTCATCAGTGTTGTATTTGCTGTCATTTATTTAGTATCAACTCATGCAAGCAATATAGCGGCAGGGTTTTTCGGCCGGATGAGCTACGAACCGATTTACGGTATCTGGTTTATCGTCTCGGTGATTGCCGCGTACATTATTCAAAAACCGGGAGCGGCTCTCGTTTCTGAAATCATCGCCGCGTTTGTGGAGTGCTTACTCGGAAATCCGTCAGGACCGATGGTGATTCTGATCGGGATCGCACAGGGAATTGGTGCGGAAGCGGTCTTTTTAGCGACACGCTGGCGGGTGTATACCCTGCCCGTGCTTCTTTTATCCGGTATGGGGTCTTCTGTGACGAGCTTCATTTATGACTTGTTCGTTTCGGGATACTCTGTTTTGAATCCGGGTTTATTAGCCGTCATGCTTCTCATCCGTCTGGTCTCAGGTGCGCTTCTTGCCGGCCTTCTCGGCAAAGCAATCAGTGATGCGCTGGCTTACACAGGAGTGCTGAACGGCATGGCGCTCGGAAAACAATTCAAGAAGAAAAAGAAACAGGTGAACCAAGATGCAGGTATCTGATCCCCTTCTATCGGCCGGCCGTCTTACCTTTTCTTATGATCAGGATGAAAAGCCGATTCTTCAAAACGTGTCCTTTCAGCTCCGGAAAGGAGAGCGGGCTTTATTGCTCGGGCCGAGCGGATGCGGCAAAAGCTCGCTCGCTCTCTGTTTAAACGGTCTGTACCCGGAAGCATGCGATGGGGTTCAATCGGGAACCGTTTCTTTATACGGAACACCTCTTTCACATCTGACAGAGCCCGCCGCCAGAGCCATCGGCGTCGTGTTTCAAGATCCGGACCAGCAGTTTTGCATGCTGACGGTTGAAGATGAAATCGCCTTCGGCCTGGAAAATTTGCAATATACAAAAGAAGATATGGACGCAATCATCGATGACGTTTTAGAAAAATTAGAGATCACTCATCTGAAAACGCGAACGATCGCTTCGCTGTCAGGCGGTTCAAAACAAAAAGTGGCGCTTGCCTGTATCATTGCGATGGAACCGGAACTCATTATTTTGGACGAACCGACGGCACAGCTTGATCCATATTCCGCACGTGAATTAGTGCGGCTGATCAAAGATCTTCAAGCAAAAAAAGGCTTCGGCCTTCTCGTTATCGAACATCAGCTTGATCATTGGGCGCCGTGGATGGACAGGACGATTGTCCTTGACGAAACGGGTCAGAAGGTGATGGACGGAGAGACGGACGTTATCTTTGAAACAAAGATTGAAGAGCTGATAGAGCTCGGCATTCCGATTCCGCGTGTGATCTCATTGCAGGAGCACGTCAGCATTCCTTTTACATTGTGTAAAGAAAAGCTGTTTCAAGAATCTGTACCGTCTCTGCCCGAACCCCGGCCCGCCGCACTTTCGGCAGAAGACGCGCTGAGCGTTCACGAGCTGTCATTCTCAAGAGGGGCAGACGTCATTTTTCAAGATGTGAGCTTTTCCGTAAAAAAAGGTTCAATCACCGCGATTGCCGGCCCTAACGGAACAGGAAAAACAACGCTCCTTTCTGCCGCGGCCAAGCTCATCCGTCCGCTGGGCGGAGACATCAAAATAGACGGCAGACCGATTGATTCCTATTCTGAAAAAGAGCTGCGGCGGCTGATCGGATATGTTTTCCAAAATCCTGAACACCAGTTTGTCACAGATTCCGTCATTCAAGAGCTGATGTTCGGTTTTGAAAGCAGCAGAGCCGCAAAGGAGAAAGCTCTTCAGCTGTTAACCCGATTCGGCCTGAGACGCCATGCCTCACAGCATCCGTTTTCTTTAAGCCAAGGACAAAAACGCCGGCTCAGCGTCGCAACGATGCTTATGCACAATGTGAACGTTTTGATGCTTGATGAACCGACTTTCGGACAGGATGCCAAAACGGCGCGGGAGTGTATGCAAATGCTCCGTGAGATTCAAAAGGAAGGAACGGCTGTTTTGATGGTGACACACGATATGGAACTCGTCTCAGATTATGCCGACACGATCCTTGTGCTCTGCGGCACGAAACTGGTATTCCGGGGAACTCCCGACGCTTTATTTTCTGATAACACCGGGATCGCCGAGCAGGCGCATTTGGCTTTGCCGCTGCGGTATGAATGGATGAAACACGACAGGAGGCGGAGAAATGAACTTGCGGCTGGAGGCTGTTAACCCGTCAATAAAGGCGGCGGCTGTATTGTTATGCGTCATTATGCTGTCGTTTATTTATAATCCGTACACCCCTGCTTTGTTTTATATCATCATTGCGGGAGGCGTCCTCTCGGCGGGGCGTGTGCCGCTGAAAAAATGGCTGCTGTTCACGATTCCGTTTGTCATTCTGGCCTTCGGTTCTTTATGGACAGCCGCCGTATTCGGAAACGTCCCGACAACCGGAAGCAATCTGCTGTTTAAGCTCGGGCCGATTGCCGTCAACAGTGATAACGCGGCGCTCGGGATTTCTATCGCGTTTCGTATTTTATGTTTTTCCGCTTTGTCGATGATGTTTCTTTTCACAACCGATCCGATTCTGTTCATGCTCAGTCTGATTCAGCAGTGTAAGCTGCCGCCCAAGCTTGCATACGGCGTTATCGCGGGGTTCCGGTTTCTCCCTCTTCTGAAAGATGAAATCCTGATTATCCGGCAGGCGCACAGAATCAGGGGCGCGGCGTCTGATTCCGGGCTGAAAGGAAAGCTCTCCGCCTTCAGGCGCTTCACCATTCCGCTATTGGCAGGCGCAATCAGAAAGGCGGAACGCACGGCGATCGCGATGGAATCTAAAGGCTTTACGGGGAGCCGAAACCGCACGTTTTACAGAACTGTTACCGTGCGCCGCGCCGACTGGTGCTTTTTCCTGCTCGTGCTTCTGTTATTCGGCGCAAGCTGGCTCATTTCATTGTTGTTTGTATAAAAACAGGCCGCCGGAGTGATTCGGCAGCCTGTTTTGTTATGTATGTTATTGATGATAATTGAGAGCCTGAGCGAGATTGGACTTGATCGTAATATCTGAGAAATTAATGCCGAGCTGTACGGCGGTTTGAGCGATTTCCGGCCTGATTCCGGATAAAGTGGACGTAACGCCGATCAATTTCAGCGCCTCAACTAATTTAAAAATCTGATGCGCCACCATCGTATCGACAACCACTACACCCGACAGGTCAATTAACAGATGTTCAATCAGCCGTTTTGCACATGTGCTCAGCGTATTTTCAAGAATGAATTTGGCGCGCTCCGTGTCAATATCGCCGACAAGCGGCAGCAGCGCCGTCCGTTTGCTCAGCGTGATAACCGGCGAGCTTAACTCCAAAATCATTTCTCTTTGCGCATTCAGCTGCATTTTTGAGTTATGCTCGGCATGATCGACAAACGTGTAAATCGTAAAATCAAATACTTGTACAATTAAATTCTCCCATTTCTTCCTTTCCCCCTGTGCAAACGAAGATTCATGTTTATCGGCAAACGCATTATAATAACTGACGTATAGTCTCCGGTTTCTCATGAATTCACGGACCACATACTGGACGGGAGTATCCAGATGCTTCTGGTCTTTCGCAAGCTCAATCACCCACCGCTCGAACTCTTCTAAAAATTCTTTTTCCGGCATGATATACATTTTATTAATATGCCGGTAAAATTCTTTATCCTGCTCCGTCAGTTCTTCTGTGATGACGGGATTTGTCAAAGAATAAATCGAATTCGGATCCGAATCTTCCATCGTTTCGATCCACTCTTTCGCAATTTGATCCACTTGTTCTGAAAAATAGTTGTACAATGCTTCACTTATCTTCATATCTCTTCTCCTTTCCCATTTCCAATTATAGCGTCAGCGGATCATGAATGAAAATAAAAGCTGTTAAACTATCCATTTATTTGAAATTTTTTAGTACGATAGATTACGCCTTTTTTATGAAAATGCTTCAAATGACTCTTTCCGGCCGGCATGCTCTGCCATAAAATAGTAGCAACACCCTTGTATCCACTCGCAAGCATAAAAAAGGAGGGCTTTTTTATGAATGGTGAAATGCATTTGATTCCTTATGTCACGGATGAACAGATCATGGAGGTGAACGAGCTTCCAGAGGGTATTAAAGTGATTAAGGCGCCAGAGTTGTGGGCAAAAGGGTTTAAAGGCAAGGATATTAAAATCGCGGTGCTTGACACAGGCTGCGACATCAATCATCCTGATTTGAAAGACCGGATTGTCGGCGGGAAAAACTTCACCGATGATGACGAAGGCAAAGAAGACGCGATTTCCGATTATAACGGACACGGGACACACGTTTCCGGAACGATTGCCGCCAATGATTCAAACGGCGGAATTTCGGGTGTCGCGCCGGAAGCAAGCCTTTTAATCGTTAAAGTTCTCGGCGGTCAAAACGGCAGCGGCAAATACGAATGGATCATTAACGGCATCAACTACGCCGTTGAACAAAAGGCCGATATCATTTCCATGTCACTCGGCGGGCCAAGCGATGTGCCAGAATTGAAAGAAGCCGTCGCAAATGCGGTAAAAAGCGGTGTTCTGGTCGTTTGCGCGGCAGGAAACGAAGGCGACGGAGACGAGCGTACAGAGGAACTGTCGTATCCGGCCGCTTACAACGAAGTGATCGCAGTCGGATCAGTCTCAATCGCCCGTAAATCGTCTGAATTTTCAAACGCCAACAAAGAGATTGACCTGGTGGCTCCGGGAGAAAATATTCTCTCCACCCTTCCCAACCATAAATACGGGAAACTGACGGGCACTTCAATGGCCGCCCCGCATGTGAGCGGAGCGCTTGCCTTAATAAAAGGGCTTGAACAGGACGCGTTTCAGCGGACGCTTTCTGAGGCTGAAGTCTACGCCCAGCTCGTGCGGCGGACCCTTCCTTTGGACATCGCCAAAACATTAGCCGGGAACGGATTTCTGTATTTAGACGCACCTGAAGTACTGATGGAAAGAGCCGAACAGGCACAGCTGCTGTCTTTCTGATATTTTTCTCATATAATGATTGATCAGCTTGTCACATCACCAATTTTTAAAATGTGAGATTTTCTATTGACAGTGATCTGAATAAACTGATAAGATAACCAACAAATGATGTAACTTTTCAAAAAAATTGAAATATTTTCTCTTATCGAGAGTTGGGCGAGGGATTGGCCTTTTGACCCCAACAGCAACCGACCGTAATTCCATTGTGAAATGGGGCGCGTGATTTTTGCGCCGAGACGACTGTCTCATAAGGCACGGTGCTAATTCCATCAGACGTGATCTGAGAGATAAGAGAGGCTTGCATTTTGAAGTTAAAGCCTCTTTCTCTCATGAGAAAGAGGCTTTTTTGTTACATCTCACTTAAAGGAGGAAACTTAATGACAACAATCAAAACTTCGAACCTCGGTTTTCCGAGAATCGGCTTGAACAGAGAATGGAAAAAAGCGCTTGAGGCTTATTGGAAAGGTAAAACTGATAAAGAAACGTTTCTTAAAGAGCTTGACGGTTTATTCTTATCAGCTGTCAAAACACAGCTTGACCAACATATCGATATCGTGCCGGTCTCTGATTTTACCCATTATGACCATGTGCTTGATACAGCCGTCAGCTTTAACTGGATTCCGAAAAGATTCCGCAGCATCACGGATCCCGTTGATACATACTTTGCGATTGCCCGCGGTGTAAAAGACGCCGTTTCCAGTGAAATGACGAAATGGTTTAATACCAACTACCATTACATCGTCCCTGAATATGACGAAAGCATTGAATTCCGTCTGACGAGAAACAAACAGCTTGACGACTACCGCCGGATCAAAGAAGAATTCGGAGCGGAAACAAAACCTGTCATCGTCGGTCCGTATACATTTGTCACGCTTGCGAAAGGATACGAAGAATCAGAAGCGAAAGCGATTCAAAAACGCCTTGTTCCTCTTTATGTGCAGCTGCTGAAAGAACTTGAAGCTGAAGGCGTAAAATGGGTTCAGATCGATGAGCCGGCCCTTGTGACAGCTTCTTCTGAAGACGTCCGTGCCGCAAAAGAACTCTATGAAGCGATCACAAAAGAGCTTTCAGGGCTGAATGTCCTCCTGCAGACATACTTTGATTCGGTTGATGCATATGAAGAACTCGTTTCTTATCCCGTACAGGGAATCGGGCTTGACTTCGTGCATGATAAAGGCAGAAACCTTGATCAGCTGAAAAAGCACGGCTTCCCGAAAGATAAAGTGCTGGCAGCCGGTGTGGTCGACGGCCGCAACATTTGGAAAATCGATGTTGAAGAACGCCTTGACGCGGCTCTGGATATCCTCAGCCACGCTGATGTTGAGGAGTTATGGATTCAGCCTTCAAGCAGCCTTCTGCACGTGCCGGTGGCGAAACACCCTGACGAGCATCTTGAAAAGGATTTGCTGAACGGCCTGTCATACGCTAAAGAAAAACTGGCGGAACTCGGCGTCTTAAAAGAAGGGCTTCTGTCCGGCAAAGCGGCCGTCAGTGAGCAGATCGAAGAATCAAAAGCGGCACTTAAGGCTTTAAAAGCATTCGCAACAGGAGCGAACTCAGCTCAAAAAGAAGAGCTGAATCAGCTGACGGAAAAAGATTTCTCCCGTCCGGCAAGCTTTGAAGAACGATTGGCGCTGCAGAATGAATCACTCGGTCTTCCTCTTCTGCCGACGACGACAATCGGAAGCTTCCCTCAATCTGCCGAGGTGCGGAGCGCACGGCAAAAATGGCGGAAAAAAGATTGGACGGATGAACAGTACCAAGCCTTTATTAATGCGGAAACGAAGCGCTGGGTTGACATTCAGGAAGAAATCGGCTTAGACGTGCTCGTTCACGGAGAATTCGAGCGGACGGACATGGTCGAATACTTCGGTGAAAAACTGGCCGGATTCGCCTTTACGAAATATGCATGGGTGCAGTCTTACGGTTCACGCTGCGTACGTCCGCCTGTCATTTTCGGAGATGTCGAATTTATCGAACCGATGACGGTAAAAGATACGGTCTACGCCCAATCGCTGACGGAAAAACACATGAAAGGCATGCTGACGGGACCTGTCACTATCTTAAACTGGTCATTCCCGCGTGTGGATATTTCAAGAAAAGAAATCGCCTTCCAGATCGGGCTTGCCCTCAGAAAAGAAGTAAAAGCGCTTGAAGATGCCGGTATTCAGATTATCCAAGTAGATGAACCCGCGCTCCGCGAAGGACTGCCGTTAAAAACGCAGGATTGGGATGAATATTTAACTTGGGCCGCAGAAGCATTCCGGTTAACGACGTCTTCTGTGCAAAATGAGACGCAGATTCATACGCATATGTGTTACAGCAACTTTGAAGATATCGTAGATACGATCAATGATCTTGACGCAGATGTCATTACAATCGAACACAGCAGAAGCCACGGAGGATTTTTAGAATACTTGAAAGAACATCCTTACGTGAAAGGCCTCGGACTCGGTGTTTACGACATTCACAGCCCGCGTGTGCCGGCAACTGAAGAAATCTATCAAATTATTGATGACGCGCTTGAAGTGTGTCCGACTGACCGCTTCTGGGTAAACCCGGACTGCGGACTGAAAACAAGACAGCAGGAAGAAACCGTTGCGGCATTAAAAAATATGGTCGACGCCGCGAAACAGGCACGAAAAAAACAAGCTCAGCTTGTATAAAAAAAGAACAGCCATCCGCAAATCGCGGGTGGCTGTTTTTTCTGGGCGTGCTATTTATTCTTCAGCGCCTTCGCAAGTTCACTTAGTGAATCATGCTGCTTAATTTGATAGCCCCGCCCTTCTTTTTGCAAATACCCTTTTTGGCAGAATTGCGTCAGCACATGCAAGAGATGACGGTAAGATACACCCAAATAATCACAGACCGTTACGTGCTTCTCTTTATAAACCCCTTCATAAGCCGTCTGCAAAATAAAATCAGCCAGCCGGTATTCAAGCGGGAACGCCAGACTTTGTGAATATTTCGAAGCCATAAGCGTTGCCTTAGCACTTAGAAACTTAGCCAACTCACGCAGGAATTTCGCATCCTGCAGCAATTGCGCGCGGCAGCGGTAAATAGGCAGAGCAAAACAAACAGTCTTCGCTGAGGCTTGAATTCCTTTTGTGTAATACACTTCATGTAATAGTTCCATCTCTCCGATGTAATCATTTTTGTTGATAAAATTAATTAAAGAAACTTTCCCGTTTTGGTGGGTTACATATATTTTCGCTTTTCCTTCAATCACGTAAAACAGGAAGTCAGGCCTCCTGCCCTCTTGAATAATCCATTCGTCCCGCTCATATTCGCGCACTTCCATAAACTCTTCAGCGGGGAAAGAGAATAAATGCGCGATTGAGTGTTTTTTTAACTGATGCCGCTTTTTCTCGCCTTTATAAATTTCCATCGTCCACCCCAAAAATATGAGATATCTCATATTGTCTTTATGTCTTTACATGATAACATGCCAATTAAAGGAGGAACGGGAATGAAAGCATATCGCTGGATGAGTCTGCATTTTTTTAGTTTCTTTATGACATGGGGTGTTTTTCTGCCCTATTGGACGGGATGGATGGTGCATATAAAAGGGGTTTCCGTATCCGAAGCCAGTTTTATTATGAGCCTGGGCTTGGCGGCAAGAGGGATTTCCACATTATTTTTCTTTCCTTATTTATCAGGAAAATTCAGCAGCAAAGCCTTATTAAACGGCGCCAGAATCGGGACGTTTCTCGCACTTTTATGTTATATTCCCGCTGATTCTTTTCAAAGCCTGCTTCTTGTCACATTAGTGCTGCATGTGTTTTATCCTGCTTTAATGCCTGCTTTAGACAGCGCTTGCGGCGTCCTTGTACAGCATAACGAATTAAAGGCCTATGGGACAAGCCGGCAGTGGGGGTCCGCGGGTTTTGTTTCAGCCGGCGTCATCCTGTCCGTCTTTACAGGTATATTCGGAGATCAAGCGATTTTATGGGCACTGCTTTTGGGCACCCTGATATTCGCATGCCTCAGCTTTATGCATGCGCCAGCTGTTCTTTCAAAACGGCCGGAAACAGACAGCGCAAGAAAAGAGGGCATGTTTGCTTTATTCCGCATCAAATATTTCGGTCTGGTGCTCGCAATCGTTATCTTACTGCAGGCGGCACATGCGTCTTATTACAATTACGGCTATCTCTTTTTGCAGGAAATCGATGCCCCCGCATATGCCATCGGAATCATTATCAACATCGCCGTTATCGCGGAGATTATCTTCTTTGCAATCGCTGACCGATACTTTCATCAATTTACGGCAGGCTCTTTGCTCGCCCTAGCGGCGCTTGGTGCTACCGTACGCTGGATACTCGTATTTGCCTTTCCGCATGTCATCATTTTCTGTATTGCGCAGACGCTGCATGCCTGTTCATTCGCGATGGGACACTATGCATTTATGAAATACTTAATTAAAAATATTTCACCCGCGCAAATTCCGAAAGCCCAAGGCATATATTCAGCGCTTGCTCTCAGCTGGAGCACTGCGGTATTTACTATTTTCGGAGGTTTTTTATATGAAATTGAACCCCGGTATGCCTTTATCGGAATGATTGTTTGTACGATCCCATCCATGCTTCTCGCCCTTTTATACAGAAAACTTGAAATGAAAAAGAGAGTTTTTGCAGGAAACGCACAAGATATATAGCCATCGCTTTATAGACGATCACATGTCCCGCTGTCATTTTGACCGATTTGCGAATGCTGTGCGATGTATTTTCTCTATATTTAAAGTATTTCCTTCATATATGATGAAATCAAAAACAGCGGTATAACCCGCTCAATTGGTTTATAAAGGAAAACCATTCAGAAACTTGGACAGAATCCGTGAATATACTGATACAGTACTGCTTGAATATACTGATACAGTACTGCTTTCGCTCATTTCGGGGAACTTTGTTCGTAATAAAATGATTTTCAGCCAACTCATAAGGAGGGACATTGTGTCACAGCCTAATTTGCCCAATATCACCCCTGTCGTTACACTTTCCAGAGACGATACCATTAACCTTCTTCTTTCGTCAATTGCTATGGAAGAGCTGGGAATGGCACACATTCTGAATGCGGAAGGTGAAAAAATCCAATACGCGCTCGGAGCGATTCCCGGATTAACAGGGCCCCCGTCAAGTCTTGCGGATATTCTTAACCTGAATGAGAGCGTCCGGGATACGCTTGACAGCTTAATGAAACAGGAGCTTCTTCTCGGTTCAAAATTGGACAGTATCTCAAATATCCCTACACTGGCGGGACCGACTGGTGCTACGGGGCCGACGGGACCTACGGGAGCAATCGGACCGGCCGGAGCGACGGGGCCAACCGGATCGATCGGACCTACGGGGGTCACCGGTGCGGGCCTTCAAGGGATTGTTGCTTTTAATCCGCTGATTGCCCCCACTTACACAACCGGACAGGTTGTCTTGTATAACGGAAGCTCTTACGTCGCCAACGTAAACAGCCCGGCGGGAACCCCTGGAGCCTCAGCTGACTATACACTTTTAGCTGCGGCGGGAAGCACCGGCGCTACTGGCGGTACCGGGCCGACCGGAAGCACCGGAACAAGTCTGACAGCAACTTCCGGCTATGCGAGCAATACGGGCGGCGGTGTTGTCGCAGTTATTGTCGGCGGCACGACCATTTCCTTACCGAATGAACAAAACCTTTCGGCAGATATTACGGCTAATGCCGCAAATACCATATTTACCGTTGCTCCGGCGGGACGGTACTATATTTCCTACCATATTAATTTAACGGCCGGCTTGCTTGTAAGTTCGCGTATTTTAATCAACGGCACTCCTCCTGCAAGTTCGATTATCGCCCCGGTCGCGTCTTTGGCAAACTTTAATAACTCCTTTATTGTGACTTTGCCAGCAGGCAGCACCATCCAGCTTCAGCTGTTCGGATTATTGGGTGCGGCCACATTGCTTGGAGGAAGCGTCGGTGCAGCTTTAAACATTATTCGATTATCTTAATGGAACATGCAAAAAAAGGATCAGGCGTTTGTCCGCTGATCCTTTTTTAATTGAGACAGAAGTTCTTTCGCGGGTTTAAATTGAGGATTGAACTTCACGGATTTTTTGGCGTAAGCGATGGCCGTCATATCATGGTTTAATGCAGCATGGCATTTCGCCATATAATAAAAGGCTCTGAAATCGGCGGCACCTTTTAAAATGAAGTGATCAGCGTTTTCTCCTTCAACCTGCGTTCCGTATTCAAATGCTTTGATTGCCGCTCTGTACTTTTCCAAATGATATAATACAAGGCCTTTATAATAATGAAGATTGCTGTAATCAGGATATAGCTTGAGCACTTTTTCAATCCCTTGTTCGGCTTCTTCATACCGTTTGAGCTCAAGCAATATTGTATATTTCAAATAATACAGGAGAGACGGAGGCATTCGTTTTTCGCTTAAAAATTGAAAAATTGAGCCGTTGACAAGATGTAATGCTTTTTCATAGTCTTTGATTCTGTAGCATTCACTTGCCAAATGATAGACAAGCCACGGATCAGGATTTTCCTCTGAAAGCTCTTCATTTAAAATGCTGATATTCCGTTTATGTTTTTGCTTGATCTTTTCTTCCTGCTCCAAGTAGCCGTAGTGATGAATCACACATGGGAGCGTGAAAAAAGCATTGTTTTCTTCCTCATTGGAAGCCGAGATATTCTCGTGAATTCTGCCTTGATACAGAAGGCCTTTATGATTGCGGAACAGTCTCGGCTGCATGCTTTCAAACGCTTCGTTTTCATCGAGCTGCTTCCCCGTATAATTGATGATTTTCAAAAGGCCCCGGCTCGGTAATCCGTCATGAAGCAGCGAAGTTAAAAAACGGCCCGTCTCCTGATCGAGCTCTTCATCCGCGTCAAGCACTAAAATCCAATCTCCTTCGGCATGCTGCAGGGCGTAATTTCTGGCCTTTGCGAAATCATTCTCCCATTCGAAATCAAACACTCTTGCCTGAAAGCTTTTGCAGATATCTTTTGTATTATCTTGTGATCCGGTGTCTGCGATGACGATCTCATCAGCGATGTCTTGTACACTTGATAAACAACGGGAGATGTATCTCTCCTCGTTTTTCACAATCATGCAAAGAGTCAGTTTACATTCAGCATTTCCGCTCATTTTCTCACCTTTCCCGATGTTGGAGTTGTTGATTGAACCAAGGCCGTTCAGGAGTGCCGTTCATCGTGATGATGACAGGCCGCACCCATCTGACGGCAGGTTCGGCAGTTTCCGTATTCCATTCCTGAAGCTGCCTGACAGCCCGCTTCGTAATCGGATGCGCCCGGAATTCGCGCGGGCTTTCAGAAATGAATTTTTTCGTTCGTTCCGTAACTGTCTTCATTTCAAGAAAGTGCCGCTCATACATCTGCTTCTGCTCTTCTTCCAAGCTGATCATTAAAAACAGACGGCCGCCTGTTTCCATCTGCCAGCGGCACAATGCGGAGAACAGCCTGATTTCTTCTTTGTAATTTGAACCCCTTCTTTTATCCACGGTCACAGATAATATATGTAACAGCGCCATCGTGAGACAATGCATGGCTTCAAAAGATGCCTGTTTCGCTTTTGAGATGCTTGGATACGGCATGTGCTTCACCCGTCTCTTTTTTTATGAACGATCCCCGCCTTTTTTCTTCCAACCGCAGTCCTCACAATCCCCGCACTCACAGCAGCTAATGCGGCCGTAAAACAGGCCGTCACACGGATCATCAGGATCACTGGGATCGTCTGGATTCCACGGGTCATCAGGATCGCCCGGATCACTCGGATTGCTTGGGTCGTCCGGATTCCACGGGTCATCAGGATCGCCCGGATCACTCGGATTACTTGGATCATCCGGATTCCACGGGTCATCAGGATCGCCCGGATCACTCGGATTGCTTGGGTCGTCCGGGTCCATACAGACTTCAGAATCCTGTAAGAAGATAATGTCCTCAAGCTTCGTCTGCAAAAGGAGTTGTGATTTCATGACGGTGCGCAGGAGCCGTTCAGTGCTTCTATTGATTGATGACAATTCCTCCAAGGAGGGATCGCCGGAAGCGCCGAGAAACATTTGAATCCTTTCCGCTTCCGCCTGCAGAATATGGGATAGTCCGATTTCTTCCATAGCCACGGATGAAAGAAGGAGGTTCAGGGTCTCACATCTGGAGAGTGTAATGTCGGGGGTGATGTTCGGTATGTTTGGAAGAGACATCGATTTCTCCCTCTTTTCTCTTGGTGTCATTATGCAAAAGTGCTATATCGTATTCATATTCCGGGAGAGAAGAGATCATTACTGATGTTTTCGTTAATAAAATATCCCGGATATAAAATCCGGGATATTCGTTCGTTGAATTATTTTAATTCAAGTTTGACGTCTACATTTCCTCTTGTTGCTTTTGAATACGGACAGAACTCGTGAGCGGCGTGCACTAGCTTCTCCGCCGTTTCTTTGTCAAGATCTTTTGTATCAATGACGAGCGTTACGCCGATTTTGTAACCTCCGTCACTCTCATCTTTTAAAAGGCTGACCTGTCCTTCAATTTCAGAGGTCATGTCGATTTTTTGTTTTTGGGCGGCGAGCTCAAGCGCTCCCCCGAAGCAGGCAGCATATCCTGCCGCAAAGAGCTGTTCAGGGTTTGTGCCGGTTTCTCCGTCTTTTTTTGCATTCGGCATGATGATGTCAAAATCCAGCACCCCGTCTTCGGATTTAATATGTCCTGCTCGTCCGCCGACTGCGGTCGCTTTTGCAGTAAATAATGCCATTATTATCAGCCTCCTCATTGTACTTACTGTATATATTGCCCCTGCTCATATTTTTAAACATGATTGGAATAGGAAATGGGCCGTTTTTCGGCTACAATAGGGGTAACGTTAACAAACAAAGAGTTGGTGAAAGAAGTAATGGCAGAAAAAGATTTTGAACATATGAAACTGGAGAATCAGCTTTGTTTTTTGCTGTACGCAAGCTCAAGGGAAATGACGAAACGGTACAAACCGCTGCTTGATAAGCTCAACGTAACTTATCCCCAATATTTGGCGCTGCTTTTATTATGGGAGCACGAAGAACTGAATGTGAAACGGATGGGTGAGCTTTTGTACCTGGATTCCGGAACGCTGACACCGATGCTGAAACGGATGGAGCAGCACGGAATCATCATGAGAAAGCGGTCGGCTGAAGACGAGCGATCCGTGACGATCAGGCTCACAGATGAAGGACGGGCCTTGCAGAAAACAGCGGCGGATATCCCCATTGCCATGCTGGAACAGACGGGACGGTCAAAAGAGGAATTAAAGCAGTTAAAGCAGTCGCTTTATGAGGTTTTGAATACGCTGCACGGCAAAAAATAAGGATGCCCCGAATGGGCATCCTTATTTTTATTCTGCTGCCAGAAGCTTCACTTCAATATTTCCCGCTGTCGCTTTTGAATACGGACAGACACCGTGCGCTTTTTGGATAAGGGCTTCAAGCTCCTGTTTATCAATGCCGGATGCTTTGACCTCAAGCGTAACGCCTAGTTTATATCCTTGGTCTGCTTCATCTTTCAGCAGACTGACATGCGCAGTGACCTCTGTTTCAATACTCAGACGCTCTTTTCTCGCTACGAGCTGAAGAGCGCTGTCAAAGCAGGCTGAATATCCTGCGGCAAACAGCTGTTCAGGGTTTGTAGCATGTTCGAGCTTTTTTGCTCTTGGCGTTCCCGGCATGGCAACATCAAGATTCAGCACTCCGTCAGAAGACGTAACTTTCCCTTCACGTCCGCCGGCAGCTGATACGGTTGCAGTAAATAATGGATTTGTCATGTGAATTCACCTCTATTATATTGTGTACAATTTAATTTTACACAATATAATAGAGACCGTCAATCTTTCCGCATAAAAAAAGCCTACCCTTTTTGAAGGATAAGCTTAAAAGATTATACGCGGATTTGTCCGTTTCCTTTGATGATGATTTTTGTAGATGTTAACGCCGGAAGCCCCATCGGCCCTCTCGCGTGAAGCTTTTGCGTGCTGATGCCGATTTCGGCTCCGTATCCGAATTCAAAACCGTCCGTAAACCGGGTTGAAGCATTATGATACACGGCGGCGGCGTCAACGGCGGTCTGGAAGTAAGCCGCATGCTCGGCGTTCTCCGTCAGAATGGCTTCTGAATGGTTTGTGCCGTACTGCTGAATGTGGCGGACCGCCTCCTGTACGTCCTGCACCGTTTTCACACTGAGAATCGGCGCCAGGTACTCCGCTCCCCAATCGGCTTCTTCTGCTTGTTTCGCTTGAGGCTCCAGTCTGCAAATCACCTGGTCTCCTCGGAGCTCCACCCCTTTTTCTGTCAGCTGATTCAGCAGCTTTCGCCCGTGTTCTTCGGCCCATTTTTCATGAATCAAAAGAGATTCAATCGCGTTGCAGACCGAAGGACGCTGTGTTTTGGCATTGATGACGACCTCGCTTGCCATTTGAGGATCTGCTGACTCATCTATGTACACGTGGCAATTGCCCGCTCCGGTTTCTAAAACGGGTACGGTTGATTCCCTGACCACAAGATCAATTAAATTTTTACCGCCGCGCGGGATCAATACATCCAGCCCGTCATTTAATGTAAAGAGCTGTTTGGCGGTTTCTTTGCTTGTATCTTCTATGAGCTGAACGGCATCAATCGGAAGCTTTGACAGCCCCAGAGCGCGTTTCATCACACTGACAAGCGCTATGTTGCTGTGGATGGCGGAAGAACTTCCTCTGAGCACAACCGCGTTTCCGGTTTTCAGGCAGAGTGTGGCCGCGTCTACGGTAACGTTCGGTCTGGCCTCATAGATCATGCCCACTACTCCGAGGGGCACGCGGATTTTTTCAATGGATAATCCATTCTCTTTTTGAATAGTCTCCAGCGATTCACCGACGGGATCTTCAAGACCGATCAGCAGTTCCACGGCGTCCGCGATATCGAGCAGGCGTTTTTCATCAAGAGTCAGCCTGTCAATAATGTCAGGTGTCAGTCCTCTGTTCCGTCCCGCTTCAATATCTTTCTGATTCTCTGTTAAAATCAGCCGGCGTTCATTTCTGAGTCCGTCTGCAATACATTGGAGCGCTTCGTTTTTTTCAGCCGTCGTTTTCATGACCATTTCGGCAGCCGCTTCTTTTGCCAAGGCTGCTTTTTGCAATACTTCACTCATTTGTGTTCCCCCTCGTCAAATAAATTCACCCAATCATCTCTGTGAATCACTTCCACCTGCTTCGTTCCTGAAAGCTGGTCGCTCCGCTTCCCTTTGACTTCTAAAATTTCATCGGATGAGTACTGCGTCTGCCCTTTGCCGATCATGCCGCCGGGCCCTTTGACTTCCACTACGGCCCCTTTCGGAAAACTGCCGCAGACATCGGCGACGCCGGCCGGGAGGAGACTTGACCCGTTATGGATCATCGCCTGCTCCGCTCCCCCATCAATGATGATTTCCCCTGATATCGGAGAATGAAACATGATCCATTGCCGTGTATTATTTACTGAGGACAGGTCTTTATCGCCGATATAAGTGCCGTCGCCTTTTCCGTCTAAAATTCCCATCAGTTTTTCCCGTCCGGAGCCGGTTCCGATAAATACCTTCACCCCGAGCGACAATGCGGTCTGGGCGGCGAGAAGTTTTGACTTCATGCCTCCGGTGCCGACCTTTGAGCCTGCTGATCCGGCATATCCGAGCAATTCAGGTGTGATGTCATTCAGATAGTCGAACCGCTTTGCGTCCGGGTTTTCATTCGGATTGGCATCGTACAGCCCGTTAATGTCTGTGAGAATCATTAATTGGTCTGCATGAATCAAACCGCTTACAAGCGCCGACAGCATGTCGTTATCACCGAACGTCAGCTCTTCGACTGATGTGGAATCATTTTCATTAATAATCGGCACGACTCCCCGCTCCAACAGTTCCATTACAGTGGCATAGGCATTTCTGTACCGCTCTCTTTTTGAGAAATCATTTCTTGTTAATAAAATTTGTGCCGGCGTCAGACCGTATCTTTTTAAATGGTCCATATATTGCTGCATTAAAAGCGTCTGGCCGACTGCGGCAGCTGCCTGCTTTCCTTTTATCGTAACGGGTCGCGACGGATAGCCGAGAGCGGAAAAACCCGCTGCCACCGCGCCTGAGGTAATGAGGATCACTTCATGCCCGTTTTCTTTTAATAAAGAAATGGCTTCCGTATGTTCCTTGATTTTTGCTTCATCAATACTTCCGTTACTGTTGGTGAGCGAGCTGCTCCCGATTTTCACAACAATTCTTTGTTTTTTCATCGTTTCTCCTCCGTGGCAATCAATCCAAACCGGCTCCCGTCAATAAAAAAAGCCCATTCCGTCCTGAAAAATAAGGACGAAATGGGCTTTCCGTGGTACCACCTTGTTTGAACGCGTTTTTCACGCGTCCCGCTTTCCTGTAACGCCAGGTTATCGCGCCTGAGTTTTCCCCTCAGGACTCCAAGGCAGGTTCGGCAGGTTTCATGCGGCAAAATGTTTCAGCGGGCCATTTTGCTCTCTGTCACAGAAAGTTCTGCGTACTGATCCTCTTCAACGCTCAATGATTTTTTTATATTATGCAAAGAAAACAGGTTCTTGTCAAGACATTTTCATCCATAAAAAACAGTCCGCCTCCCCGGCGGACCGTCATTAATTAAATACGATCGTTTTGTTTCCGTGAACGATGACGCGGTCTTCCAGATGCCATTTTACGGCTCTTGCCAACACGCTCCGCTCAATCGTTCTGCCGATATTCTTCAGATCCTCTGCGTGATCTCTGTGATCGACGCGTTCAATATCCTGTTCAATAATAGGCCCTTCGTCAAGATCGTCCGTCACATAGTGAGAGGTCGCGCCGATTAATTTCACTCCGCGCTCATAAGCCCGTTTATACGGATTAGCGCCGATAAAGGCCGGCAGAAATGAATGGTGGATGTTAATAATCCGATTCGGATGGGCAGATACAAAATCAGACGTCAAAATCTGCATGTAGCGGGCAAGAACGATCACATCAATCTTATACCGCTCCAGCAGCTCAAGCTGGCGCCGCTCCACTTCGGCGCGGATGTCTTTGTTAGCTTTCATGTAATGGAATGGAATATTCAGCGGTTCGACCACTTCTTTGGCCTCTTCGTGGTTGCTGATGACGACCGCAATTTCGGCCATCATATTGCCGCTTTGCCATTCCCAAATCAGTTCATGAAGGCAGTGCAGCTCCTTCGATACAAAGATCGCCACCCGCTTCAGCTCACTTGCCAGAGACAGGCTCCATGTCATGCCGAATGTCTGGGCGATTGAGGCGAACGCCTGCTGTAAGTCCTCTTTTTTCTCACGAATGCCCTTGCAGTCGAATTCGATCCTAAGAAAAAACCGTCCGCCTTCAGGGTCAGTCGTGTATTGATTTGATTCAATAATGTTTGCGCCATGTTCAAACAAAAACGCGGACACAGCCGATACAATTCCCGGCTGATCGGGGCAGCTGACAAGCAGGCGCCCTTTTTCCTCATTCCCGCGGCGGTATTCTTTCAGCCGCTGTGTCATATATGAATTCATCTGTTTTAATCCCTCGTATCTTCATAATTCGTAACTTATTATAGATTATACTGAAAATTTGATAAAAATCAATTTACGAAAGAATTTTCAGCCCTACGGCAGCGCATAAAATAAGCGCAATGAAAAAGATGCGCTTCGCATCCTTCTGCTCGCCGTAGAAAAGAATGCCGGCTAATGCGCCGCCCGCCGTGCCGATACCGGTCCAGATCGCATAGGCCGTGCCCATCGCGATCGTCTCCATCGCATAAGAAAGCAGGGAAAAAGAAGCCGCAAATCCGGCGATAATGAAAAGAATCCATTTGACTTTCTTTTCTTTTTGAAATTGATTCATTAAAATGACCCCGAGCATTTCACAAAGACCCGCGGCTATCAGGCTGATCCAATGCATTACGCCTTCTCCTCCTTCGTCTCAGGCTTATCCTGTGTGACCAGCTTTAATCCGATGACACCGATCAGCAAAACGCCGATCAGCACGATTTTCACCGGATCGGCCTGCTCTTTGAAAAGCAGGATTTCACTGAGCACGGTGCCCGCTGTCCCGAGTCCGGTAAAGACCGCATATACCGTTCCTACGGGCAGGCTGTCTGTCGCCTTGATTAATAGATAAAAACTGATGATGATTCCCGTAATCGTGCCGCTCCACGCCAGTGCCGAATCAGCATGTTTCAGGCCGGTGACCCATACCACTTCAAATACGGCCGCTATGACCACTAAACCCCATTTCATGTTCTTCACCCTTTCTGTATCCGGACAATACAAAAAAGCCCGGATAGTCGTCTCACATGAGATTGACTCTCCCGGGCTTTTTTCCCTCCGTGTGCATATGCGGGATATGTCCGCATATGTGTTTTCTCTCGGACCAGGCCATGTATGAACATGCGGAACCCTAGAAAACATGTCTGCTCGTATCATACTACATTTCGCCGAAACGTTCAACGTCAGATGTGATGTCAAAAACCGTCAGCTGCCTCTCCCATTTGGTAACGGTCTCACCGGGCACCATACCGATTTTTTCCGCGACACGGACGGAGGCAGCGTTTTCCGGATCAATCAGCGCCGCTATGCGTCCGTATTGCTGCGTATGAAAACCGTAGTCCAGACAGGCGTTCGCCGCCTCTGTCGCATAGCCGTAGCCCCAGCGGCGGCGGGCAAACATATAGCCGATTTCCATCAAAGTGTTTCCGTTTACCGTCTGCGGAACGATTCCGCATTGACCGAGAAATGCGCCCGTCTCTTTATCCTCTGCGATCCAAAGACTGACGCCGTATCCTGCGGCCAAACGTTTGTTCCAGGCAATCCATTCCTTCGTTTCCCGTCTGCTTTTAAGAGAAGGATAATATTTCATGACCTCTCTGTCGGTAAACAGCCCGTACAAATTTTCTTCATCGTCATCCCGCATAGTCCGCAGACGGATACGCCCGGTTGTCAGGATGGTGCCGGAAGACTTATGTTTCATCATGCACGCCACGTCTCCTTTCCCTGTAATAGATTATGGATCCGGCAGGAAAAGTCCTTTCTCAGCATAAAAAAACCGCTTTTTAAAAAAGCGGTTTGACGATTACCAAGGTTTATTTGTTCCGAGCGCCTCGGCCAGGGCCTTGCTGTGTTTTAAGCGGTTTTTTCGTTCTCCGGCGCGCTGAACGGCCGTATTGTGAAGCATGATTTCTTCCTCAGTTTCCGGCACGATCCGCGGAACGGGTACCGATTTCCCGTTTGAATCAAGCGCGACAAAGGTCAGAAACGACGTTGCCGCAAGCTCGCGTTCGCCCGTCATCAGATGTTCTTTAATGACTTTGACAAACACCTCCATAGACGATGTGCCGACCCATGTGACGTAAGATTCAAGGCATACGGAATCCTGTTGGCCGATGGGGCGCAAAAAATCTACAGAATCCATTGAGGCCGTGACTGTTTCACACCGGCAGTGGCGTGCCGCGGAAATTGAAGCGATATCATCAATGTAGCTCATCAGCTTTCCGCCAAACAGCGTATTGTGATTATTCGTATCAAGCGGAAAAACCCTGCTTGTTTTAACAACCCTTGTTTCTTTGCAAAATCTTGATTCTGGCAACTTCATATTATTTAAACTCCCCTTTGGTGTCTGGTCGTTTTGACTCATTCATCTGTACCCTATTAAACAATACTTTGACCGTTTTGTCTAAAATTTTAAATATTAAGTTGGTTAGATATTCTCTCATAAATGTTTTATTATTCATCACATCCGGGAATAATAAACGCACATTGAATACCGATAGGAGGATATCACATGGACGTATCCATTCCCAAATCCACGCGGAAACCGGCTTGCCGCAATGAGTTTGATGCTTTGCAGACAGTCATCTTATGCCGGCCGGAACACATGGCCATCAAGGATATTATTAACGGAACGCAGAAACATTTCAAACAAGAAAATGTTAACATACCCGTTGCCCTCAAACAGCATAGTGAGTTTATTGACATTTTAAGATCTCATCAGATTGAAGTCGTCCTGCTGCCTGCCGATCCCGCATTGCCTGAGCAGGTATTCACCCGGGATATCGGATTTGTCTTAGGGGAGACGGCGTTTATTTCAAACATGGCGGCTTCAGTCCGGCAGGGAGAAGAAAAAGTGTTTCAAAACCTGCTTGACAATAAGAAAATCCCTTATACGCGACTGAAAAAAGCGAATATTGAAGGCGGCGACATCTTGATCGCAGACGGCACCGTTTACGCCGGGCTGAGCAAGCGCACGGATAAAGCGGCTGTCCAGGAGCTGCGGGAGGCGCTGCCGGAGATGACGGTTGTGCCGATCCCTCTCAAGGAAGATTTCTTACATTTGGACTGTGTATTTAATATGATCTCCGAAACGGAGGCTCTATACTGCAAAAATGGCTTGCGGCAGAAAGAAATTGATCTTCTGGCCGAACGTTTTGAGATGATAGAAGTGCCTGAAGAAGAGCAATTCACGCTCGGTCCGAATATCCTGTCACTCGGCAATCAGACAATTATCAGCCTGCCGCAGCACCGTCATACGAACCGCGAGCTCAGAAAAAGAGGTTATACAGTCATTGAAACCGAGTTTTCCGAAATTATTAAATCAGGCGGTTCCTTCCGCTGCTGCACCTTGCCGCTTGTCAGAACATCTTAAACATTTACAAGGCAGTTTCCTTCAAGATACGTTAATATAGAGAAGACAAGACTCTAAAGGGGGAAACCGAATGGCTAAGTACATAGGATACGCGGGAACATATACAAAAGGCGGAAGCGAAGGCATTTATTGTTTTGAACTTGATACAGAAGCGAAACGGCTCAGCCGTCCGAAGCTGGCAGCAAAGCTCGGCAACCCGACATACGTCACTCCGAATTCTGATAACAGCATGCTGTATTCCATTGAAAAGGCAGACGGAAAAGGCGGCGTCGCAGCCTATCAGATTCATCAGAACAGCGGGGAATTAACTTTTGTAAACCACCAGCTGATTGAAGGCCCGTCTCCATGCCACGTCAGCATTGATGATAAACATGAATATGTGTTAACCGCTAATTACCACAGCGGAAAAGTGCACGCCTTTCCCGTCAATGAAGACGGAAGTCTGCGGGAGCCGGCTGCCGAAGCCGCTCATACGGGAACAGGTCCTCATGAAAGACAAGAGAAACCGCATACCCATTTCGCAGGCTATACACCTGAGCATAACTACATTGCAGCCGTCGATTTAGGGACGGATACGCTTTATACTTACCAAATGAAAAACGGTTCGCTCACAGAGGTGAAAACTCACTCTTTCGCACCGGGTTCAGGGCCGCGCCACATCGTTTTCCATCCGGCGGAAAAATACGCCTATGTCATGACGGAAATCAGTAATGAAGTCATCGCGCTTGAATACAACCCGACCTTAGGTGAATTCAGAGAGCTGCAGGTCATTTCCGCTTTGCCTGAAGGCTTTACGGACAAATCGCAAGGCAGCGCGATCCGCATATCTAAAGACGGCAGATTTCTTTATGCCGCCAACCGCGGACATGACAGCATCGCCATCTATAAGATCAACCAATATTCCGGCGAATTGTCTCTTATTGAATGGGTGTCGACAGAAGGCAACTGGCCGCGTGATTTCGCGTTTGACCCTTCCGAGACATTCCTTGTCGCGTCAAACGAAGAAACGGGAAATCTGGTTTTGTTTGAACGCGACCCGGAAACGGGCAAATTGACTCTGCTTCAATCTGACATTCCGGTTCCGTATCCGGTCTGCGTGTCATTTCTGCATCAGGTTTAATTAAAAAAGAAAGCTGACTTTATATTGTCAGCTTTCTTTTTTGTATAAATGGCAGGCAACAAAACGCCCCGCCTTCACTTCTTCAAGCTCAGGCGTTATCTTACCGCAGAGCTCCATCGCTTCAGGACACCGCGTCCTGAATACACAGCCGCTCGGCGGGTTAAGGGGGCTCGGCAGCTCCCCTTTCAGAATAATCCGTTCACGCTTGTCCTCAAGAAGCGGATCAGGAATCGGGATTGAGGATAAAAGCGCCTTCGTATAAGGGTGAAGCGGTTCCCGGTAAAGCGCAGCGCTTTCTGTAATTTCCATCATGCGGCCCAAATACATCACGCCGATCCGGTCGCTGATATGCTTGACCATTGATAAATCGTGGGCGATAAATAAAAATGTCAGTCCTTTCTCTTTCTGAAGCCTTTTTAAAAGGTTGACGACCTGAGCCTGTACCGACACATCCAGCGCGGAAATCGGCTCATCCGCCACGATAAATTCGGGATGCAGAGAGAGCGCTCTGGCAATCCCGATTCTCTGCCTCTGTCCGCCGCTGAATTCGTGGGGATACCGGCTGCCGAAATCCGGATGGAGCCCGACAGCTTCAAGCAGTTCATCCGCCATCATCAGACGGGCTTTTCTTGTATTGTAAAGATTGTGGATTTCCATCGGCTCCATAATAATTTCCCTTACGGTCAGGCGCGGATTTAACGAGGCGTAGGGGTCTTGGAAAATCATCTGCAGCTTGCGGAAGAAGACCGACCGCTGTTCTGCCGCGGCACGGTGTATATCCGTCCCTTCATATGATACCGAACCGGCCGTCGGGTCATACAGACGGAGAATAACTCTTCCGAGCGTCGATTTACCGCATCCCGATTCTCCGACAAGTCCGAATGTTTCCCCTCTTTTAATGTGAAAGCTGACACCGTCGACTGCTTTTACGGCTTTCTTTCTTCCTGCGTCAAAATGCATTTTCAGCCCGCTGACTTCAAGGAGCGGAGATGCCGTCATTTTCTATTCCCCCTTTTCGCTTATACAGCGGCGTACGGTACATAATTCTTTTTCATAGACGGTTCCTTCTAAAGACAGCACTTCGATTGTTTTTCCCGTTTTCGGGGAGTGCAGCATTCGGCCGTCTCCCAGCGCCAAACCGACATGGTGGATCGCGCCTTTTCCTTCTTCATAGGCGAAAAACAAAAGGTCGGCCGGCCGGATATCGTTTACCGCCGCGCCGCACCCGGCTTTTGCTTGGTCCTTTGCATCACGGGGAAGGGTATAGCCGTTTGCTTTAAATATCGAATACATAAACCCGGAACAGTCAAACCCGAAACCGCTCAGTCCTCCCCATAAATACGGAAGCCCGAGAAACATCATGCCCGTTTCGATGACATCGGCCGCCCGTCCTTCCGTATGACGGCACTCGTCTGCGTCAGCTTCATTTACGAACCGTTCTCCGAGGGGCGTCACCACCCGGAAAAAACCTTTTTCACGTCCTGGAGCCGGAAGACGCGTTAAGAAACTTACTTCCAAGTCCGGTTCGCCGTTTGTGTGATATAAAATAGCTGTCGGTTTGGTAATCCATACGGCTGGGGAAGATGTATGAAAGCCGTCTTTTGAAAGCTGGCTTTTTTTCATCCAGCCCGGATATCCGCGCGCGTCCTTGTTTGAAGGCTGGCCGGGAACGGCGACAAAAGCCCATTCCCCTTCCTCTTTGAGAATGATCACTTCTTCTCCGAAAAGCACTTGCGTTTGGACAAGGTTGTCTGTGCATAATTGCAGCCGCTCTTCATATCCCATAGACACTAACCATTTTCTGATCTGCGGCGGGTTTTCGAGCATCGGCGCATCATCCGAACGGGGAGATGACGGCAGCGTCCATACGTTGGCTGCCGCCGCTGTAACGGCTGCTCTCATCTTTTCGCCTCCTCTTGTATCGACACACCGGTAATGCCGAGACCCGGTTCATCGGGAATCGTAATCTGACTGCCGCTGTATGTGATGCCGCCTTGAATCAAATCATCTTTCAGCATAAGCGGCGCATCAAAATCAAACCTTGTCACATTCCGTTTGCCCGCGGCAAAATGAGCCGCGGCGGTGATGCCGAGCTTGGTCTCAATCATGCTGCCGACCATGCATTCCACGCCGCACGTTTCGGCCATCGCATTGATTGTTTCCGCCTGCTTTATGCCGCCCGCTTTCATCAGCTTAATATTGATTAAATCGGCGCTTCTCGTCTGCAGCACGTGAAAGGCCTGACGGGGGGTAAAGACGCTCTCATCCGCCATAATCGGCGTGTCTACGGCATCTGTGACCTGCTTCAGCCCGGCGATATCGTCTTTATGAACAGGCTGCTCGACCAGCTCAATGCCCAGGCCGGCGTCTTCCATCTTTCGGATCGCAGTCACGGCTTCTTTCGGCGTCCATCCTTGGTTGGCGTCCAATCTCAGTTTGACGTTTCCGCCGACACGTGATCTGATCGCCTGAATCCGGGCAACATCGTCCGATATGTCACCTATGCCGACTTTTATTTTTAAAATATGAAATCCTTTGTTCACATAACGGTCTGCATCCCCCGCCATCTCCTCAGGAGAATTAACGCTGACGGTAAAATCTGTTTCCAGTGTATTCCGATAGCCGCCGAGAAGCCGGTAAAGCGGCTGTCCGTGCATTTGCGCCCATCCGTCATATACAGCCATATCCACCGCGGCTTTTGCGCTTTGGTTTCTTTCCAACAGCCGGCTGATATCATACAGAACAGCTTCCGTGCCGAAAAGGCTCCGCCCCAAGAGAACGGGCTTCAGCACATCGTGGACGGCGCTTTCAATACCGGCCGCGCTGTCGCCTGTAATGACAACCGTCGGCGGCGCCTCCCCCCAGCCGGTCAGACCGTTGTCAAAAGTGAGCTTCACAATGACCGATTCAGCATTGTAAACCGTGCGCAAAGCGGTCTTAAACGGCTTTATCAGCGGCACGGACATCCGTCCCGTTTGAATATCTGTTATCCTCACTCCTGATCACTCCCTTCCGGAAACCCCCGATTCAATCGTTACCGCTTTAGCCGCCGTATCCATAACCGCGCGGGCTCCGATCGGAACGGCGAAGCTCGGTGAACAATGGCCGATTTTAAAGCCTTTGAGCGCGGGCTTCCCTGATTTGACAATGTAATCATTCAGCACTTGCTCTAAAGTAAGCGACTTTTCTTTATGCTTCGGTTCGCATTGGTGAAAATCACAGACCAGGATTCCGGCTGCGTCTGACAGTTTTCCTGCCATCTTTAATTGATTCAGCATTTTGTCGATTTGATACGGCTCCTCATCAATATCCTCGATAAACAGCAATTTGTCTTTTGTATCAATTTCAAACGGCGTGCCGAGTGTGGACGTAATGAGCGACAAGTTGCCGCCTGCAAGCTCTCCCTCGGCCCTTCCGCCTGTCAGCACCTCTAAGGGAGAAATGTCCTCCGTATAGGTAAATTCCGTTTCTGTAAAAAGCTGATGATACGACGCTTTTGTCAGGGGATCAGCATTTTCAAGCCCGACATCTGTGCTCAGCATCGGACCGTGAAATGTGACGAGCCCCGTATTTTGATGAATGGCGGTATGTAAAAACGTGATATCACTGTATCCCCAGAAAATTTTCGGATTGCGGCGGATTAATCCGAAATCGATGTCGGCGGCAATACGGCCAGTGCCGAATCCTCCGCACGCGCATATCACCGCTTTGACATTCTGATCACTAAACATGTCATGGAGATCATCGAGACGCGCCCGGTCTTCTCCCGCCAAATAGCCGTGACGGGTCTTCAGCGCCCGGCCGAGTTTCACTTGAAGGCCAAGCTCATTCTCTAAAAACAGCAGCGCGGTTTGCAGCGTCCCGCTCTCAGGCGGGCTTGCGGGCGCAATCACACCGACCGTGTCGCCTTTTTGCAGTGCTTTCGGTTTATGGTTCATGACTTTTTCAATCTCCTTTCCGGATTGAAAAGTGAAACACGCCGCTCCTTTAACGGCAAAAGAACGGCGTATGTTTCCGCTGTAAGATCAGGACTTTTCCGCCCACTTCAGATCAATGTAACCGACGGGGTGCCGGACAATGCCCTTCACGCCGCTGTTCTGCAGATGCACCTGATTGTAAAAGTAAATCGGAATGATCGGAGCCTCGTTCATGAGCAGTTTTTCCGCTTTATGCATGAGCGCAAAACGTTTTTTGGCATCGGCTTCCTGTTTTGCCTGCTTGATGTAGCCGTCGTATGCCGCGCTGCCCCAGCCGGTGCGGTTCATGGAATTATCCGTCTGGAAAGCCTCTAGAAAACTGATCGGATCTGCGTAATCCGGTAAAAATGAGCTTTGAGAGAACTGGAACTTCAGTCCTTTCTGCTCTTCTAAAAAGACGTTCCATTCCATATTGGCGAGCTTAACGTCTATACCGAGCACACTTTTGAGCTTCTGCTGAATCGCTTCCGCTATTTTCTTATGCTCCGGTTTTGTGCTGTATGTCAATGTAACGGCGGGCAGCTTGTCATAATGCTCTTCTGCCATGCCTTTTTCCAGCAGTTTTTTGGCTTCTGAATCATCCGGATTTAATAAACTGCCGCCCGCTTCGCGGAAATCTTTCCCGTCAGGCTGAGTAAATCCCGGGGATACAAAGGCATGTGCCGGCTTTTCACTGTTTTTGGTCACATAATCCGTGATTTCTTTCTGATCAATCGCTGCCGCGAACGCTTTTCTGATCTTTTCATTTTGAAACGGCTCCATTTTCACGTTAAAACGATAGAAATAGAGTCCGGCCTGATCCCACGTGCGGACATTTTTTCCTCCCATCAGCTGCTCGCTCAGCTCTGCCGGCACAAAGGCGGTATCCAAATCCCCCGACTGGAACATCTGATAGTCGGTATTCCGGTCACTGACCATCGCCCATGTGACTTTATCCAGTTTCACCGTCTTTTTATCCCAATACGTCTCGTTTTTGACCATCGTCATGCTATCGTCATGCTTCCATTCCGTCAGTTTGAACGGCCCGTTGCCGACAAAGGTTTTTGCTTCAGTGAACCATTTCGGATCAGCCTTGGCGACCTTCTCATTAATCGGGAAATACGCCGGATTGGACACGACGCTCAGAAAATAATCCTGCGGTGCCGCCAATGTGACGACAAGCGTTTTTTTATCTTTTGCCGTGACTTTCACGTCTTCTTGTTTGCCTTTTCCGCTGTTAAATTCTTCCCCGCCTTTGATCATGTAGCCGAGAAAAGCGGAAGATGCGCCCGTTTTCGGATCGAGCATCCGTTTCCAGGCGTACACGAAGTCTTCCGCCGTAACGGGATCGCCATTTGTCCATTCGGCGTTATCCCGGATATTGAAGGTATATGTCAGCTTATCAGCGGACACCTTCCAGCTTTCCGCCATGGCCGGTTCGGGCTTATTATCTTTTCCGAGCCTCGTCAATCCTTCCATGATGTTATTCAGCGGCTGCCAGGAAACATTATTAAATCCGATCGGCGGATCAAGTGAGGTCGGCTCATTTTCGTTATTGAGCCGCAGCACCGTTTCACCCCCCTGTTCTTTTGCTTTGCCGGGTTCTGTCCCCGCCTGTTCATTGGCTGTACAGCCCATCAGAGCAAACGAAACAACAGCAATCACACCGATCGCCCATCTCTTTTTCATTTCAATCCCCCTTTTTCCTCTGCTGCCGTCAGCTGCTGCTTCAGCCGCTCTGCACGGTGATCCTGAAGCCAGCAATTGACGATATGGCTTTTGGATTTCACGGTTGTTGCCGGGTATACCTTTTCACAGACGATCATCCTGTCCGGGCAGCGGGCGGCAAACGGGCAGCCCGGCGGCGGATCGAATAAATCAGGCGGCGTCCCGTCAATCGGCGACAGCTCACTATCCTCCATATCCAGCCGCGGCACTGAACGAAGCAGCCCCTTTGTGTATGGATGAGCCGGACGGTAAAAAATATCATGCCTCGTGCCGATTTCGGCGATTTTCCCCGCATACATGACGGCGACTCTGTCGGCGGTCTGAGCGACGACGCCGAGATCGTGCGTGATCAGAATAATAGACACGCCTGTTTTTCTTTGAATCTTCTTAAATAATTCAAGGATTTGTGCTTGAATCGTCACATCAAGAGCCGTTGTCGGTTCATCGGCGATCATAATTTCCGGCTCGCAGATCAAAGCCATCGCGATCACGATCCGCTGCCGCATGCCCCCGCTTAATTGGTGGGGGTACTGCTTCAGGCGGGATTTCGAGTCCGGGATACCGACCAGATCCAGCATGGCGAGAACTTCGGATTCAGCTTGTTTTCTTGTCATGGCGCGGTGTTCCAACAGCGCTTCTGAGAGCTGATTCCCTATGGTCAAAGTCGGATTGAGCGCCGTCATCGGGTCTTGAAAAATCATAGAAATATCGCGCCCCCGGATTCCCCGCATTTCCCGATCCGACATTTGGCAAAGGTTTTTCTGTTTAAATTGTATGCTTCCGGATTCAATCTTTGCCGAATGTTTCGGAAGAAGACCCATCACGGCTTGTGATGTCACGCTTTTTCCGCAGCCCGATTCACCGACGATCGCAAACGTTTCACCTTTATATAAATCGAAGCTGACGCCTCTGACGGCTTTTACAGTGCCTCCGTATGTTGAAAAAGTAACATGCAGATTTTGAACGGAAAGAACTTGCTGCGCCATTTTTCCTACCTCCTCAGTTTCGGGTCTAACGCGTCCTGCAAGCCGTCTCCAAGTACGTTAAACGCGTACATCGTCAAGGAAATGAAAAAAGCGGGGAAAAACAGCCGCCACCAATGGCCTGATAAAATCGCCGGCAGCCCGTCGTTTGCCATGACTCCCCAGCTTGCAAACGGCGCCTGAATGCCGAGTCCGAGAAAACTTAAAAATGATTCCGCAAAAATCGCCGCCGGCACCGTAAGCGTCATTTGGACAATAATGGCTCCCATCGTATTCGGCAGCAGATTTTTCTTAATGATCCGAAATGTTTTCGCTCCAAACGTTTTCGAAGCCAATACGTGTTCATCATGCTTCATCCTCAGCACCTGCCCTCTGACAATCCGCGCCATGCCGACCCATCCCGTCACGGTCAGAGCGACGATAATGGAACTGAGCCCCGGCCCCATCAGCACCATTAACAAAATGACAACAAGCAGATACGGCAATCCGTAGAGAACCTCGATGATTCTCATCATGGCGCTGTCTGTCCGGCCCCCTTTGTAGCCGGCGACGCCTCCGTAGATGACGCCGATCAAAAAGTCGATCAGCGCCGCCACCACACCGACAAATAAAGAGATCCTCGCTCCGTACCACGTTCTTGTAAACACGTCCCGGCCAAGTTCATCGGTTCCGAACCAGTGTGAAAAAGACGGCGGAAGATTCTGCTCGGCGAGCGTCTGCCTTGTCACGCTGTGCGGTGATATCAGCGGACCGAACACAGCCGATAGAAACAGGCAGCATAATATCACAAGGCCGGCCATCGCCAATTTGTTCTTTTTAAGCCGCCGCCACGCATCCTGACTGTAAGACAGGCTCGGACGCTTGACCGACTCGGTTTCACCCTTTCTTTCCGCGCCCGGCTGAAACCAGTCATCAGGCACTTCTGTGTGTTTTACCGTTTCTTGCGGGAGATTCATCAGGATCACCCTTTCTTATGAAGTTTTATGCGAGGGTCTAACAGGCCGTATGCCAAATCAACCAGAAACAGCAGGACGATCAGAATCACACTGTAAAATACGGTCGTTCCCATGATGACCGGGTAATCTCGCTGATTGATGCTTTCTACGAAATATTTGCCCATTCCCGGTATGGCAAAAATTTTCTCGATGACGAAACTGCCCGTTAAAATACTTGCGGCAAGCGTCCCAAGTACTGTCACAACAGGCATAAGTGCGTTTTTCAATGCGTGTTTGATCACAATTTTGACGGGAGAAAGCCCCTTTGCTTTTGCCGTGCGGATGTAATCCTGAGTCAGCACTTCGGCCATGCTTGATCTTGTCAGCCTCGCGATAATGGCCATGGGACCGACGGCAAGCGCAACAGTCGGCAGGACCATGTGAACGGGACTCGTCCAGGTAGCTGCCGGAAACCATTTCAGATGAACCGAAAATTGCTGAATCAGCAGCGTAGCCATAATAAAATTCGGAATGGAAATCCCGAGCACCGCAAGGCTCATGGCCGCATAATCGAGAAAGCCGCCGCGCCTGAGAGCGGCCATTATGCCGAGCGCGAGTCCGGAAATCACAGCGATGATGATCGCCGTTATCCCAAGCTCAAATGAGACCGGAAACCCGCGTTCAAGCATAGCGTTTACACTGTCTGACGGTTTTTTAATTGAAGGACCGAAATCAAAGGTAAGAATGGATTTTAGATAGATGGCGTATTGTGTGATAAGAGGTTCGTTCAGATGGTAGTAGGATTCGAGATTTCGCTGGACCGCTTCGTTTGTGCCCCGCTCTTCGTTAAAAGGCGAGCCGGGTATCACTTTCATCATGACAAATGTCAGAGTGGTGATGACGAGGACGGTCATAATCATGGCGATAAAACGTTTGATAAAATACCGCAGCAATGCCGTTCACCCCTTTAACAGAATGTTGTTCTCATGGCGAGTTCTGTCATGACGAGCATGGCCTGATAGGCTTCCGGCATGTCTTTTGCCTGAAATTGAACGATTGTCGTTCCCGGGATGATTTCTGTGCCCGGCATTAAATGGGCCCATTCAGCCTGTCCGTAGTTGGCAAATTCAATGCCTAATACAGGTCTTTCAGGCGGAGTCAGCGGTTTGACCTTATCTTTATTTTTGAGCGCATAGGCTGTTTTTTCCGTCAGGAGCCGTCCGGCTTTTTGAGGGGACAGGCATTTGACCGCAGTTCTTGAAATGGTTTGTTTGACGGCGGCAGTCGTCACATTCGGGATCAGCTCCTCCGCTTCTTTTGCGGCGCAATCATCTCCGGCAGCCATGATGACCGGGACATCGTAAAATCCGGCGAGATAGGCATTTAACCCCAGTTCACCGACCGGCTTATCATTTATGTAAAAGTGGCGGACGCCGAATATCATGCTGTGCGACATAACGCCCGGCATCGACGCTCTCGCATGATAGCCGATAAACATCACACCCGAATACGATTCATCAAGCCCCTGCATCATGGAAAACGGCTTGACATCCCCCGTAATCAGCTCTGCCTCAGGGTGAAGTTTTTCAGCGAGCAGATTATTCATCTTTGAGTGGCTGTCATTCACGGTCACTTCCGTGCATCCGTTATTAAACGCTTCTGCGATGCACCAGTTTGCTTCTTCGGTCATCAGAACCCTGCCGCGCTCATAATTGTGCATGCGGGAATTGACAAATGTTTCATCAGGCAGTCCGGAAATCCCTTCCATATCCACAGATAGATACAGTTTCATGTAATGCCTCCTTTTTTACTTAAAATTTCGATATTAAATTATGAATATTCTAACAAATTATATTAAAAAAGGATGAAACATGCAATATACCATTCTGCCATTATGGGAAAAAACAAACCCTTTTCACCGGGAAAAGGGTTTGCTGATAGAAATAGTTACATACTGTTTTTGCTTACATGATGACGCTGAAACTGTCTGACCGCACTTCGGTATTCATGATCGGGAATGACCTGATGCCTGATCGGTTCAGGAGCCTGCGGCGAAGGCTGTTCAGCAGCCTGCTTACGGACGGCATGCGGTTTATGCGCCAGCTTATGTCCCATGCCGGTCGCATTCATGACAAATGATAAACACACTAAAAGCAAGCTTAAGATGAAAGCAATAAGAAACAAATCGCTGTATGTCCCCATCAGCAGGTCATGCGGTGATTGTGTGCCGCGCGCGCCCCGAAGCGTGCCGGAAGCATCTCTTTTCGTAAAATACCCTATTAAAACAGGTGCGCCCATATAAATGAAAAGCCTCAAAAACTGAACTGCCGTCATGCGTTTCACCAGTTCCGGAAGCGGTCCGCCCAACGCGGCTCCCATCAGTCCGGCTGCCACAATAAGCCCTGTCCCGGCCGCCAGCATCACGAAAAGCCCCGCAAATAGAATAAGCGGTATATGATGATCCGCCGTCATCCATTGGAAATTCACGAACACCAGTATAACAGAGCCTGTTATGCCGAGCATGCCCGGACCGACTTTATCATATGCTAATGCACTGATGACAGCGGCGATGGCCACGCCTCCCAAAAGGCTCGCATAAAGGAATATCAGTTGAGTTTGTGACATATGATATGCGGTCTGAAGCTCCCCGTGAAATGCAGAAAGACTGACCGCTATGGAAATACTGCCCGCAGCGATCATGAAAACACCCAGAATCGGCTTTGGAATCAGCATAAGTTTAATCGAAATCAGCGCATGTTCGTTTCTGTACTGCATGATCAGCAAGATGAGAAGAATGGCGATGCTTCCTCCAAATCCCGCCAATGTCTGCCATGATGAAAAGCCCCATTTCGGCAGATGAATAAATGTATAGGCGGTCAGCACGGCTGATACACCCGCTAACAGAAAACCGATGCCGTCAAATGGAGATTTTTCAGCATTTTTATGAGCGTCATCCTGCAGCCACATATAACTGAAAATGAGGCCGAAAAAAGACAGCAGGCCAAAAATGCCGAACAGCCAATGCCAATGGCCGGCGCTTGCCGCCGCCGTGCCTAAAACGGTCCCCATAATAACGGACCCGTAAAATCCGCCGATTAACACAAATAATGCGTAATTCCGGCGCTCAATCGGAAACGAAAGCACCAGCATCGGAATCATAATCATCAGCATAGTACCCGCCGCAGCTCCCTGTAAAAAACGGCCCGCGGCGAGCGGATAAATATCATTTGTCACAGCAGCAAGGAGCGCTCCGATGACACCCGCGGCCATCGAAATCATATAGACAGGCCGGGAGCCGAATCTTTTTCTTAAATACGGCCCCGCCGGCACGAATAAGGCAAATGCCATATTACCGATAATAATCGGATGAAAAGAGTCAAAGTTTTCCCCGCCGACCGTCTGCCGGACAAGGCTTTGGACAGCCGAAAGAGCGGTATTCGACATCAGCCCCGGCCCGACCGCCAATACAGCGAGCAGAGAAATAATCCAGTGATGTTTTTCTTTCATGTGACAGCTCCTTTCTGACTATTTGACAAAGTGAAAAAGCTAACAGATCTCCCCCATTAGCTTGACAGAATTTTCATATCTTTTCATGTGAAGGATTGAACATAATATCTCATTTATTATTTCAAATCCGATGGAAATTGTCAATATAAAGCGCCGCCGTCCGATTACGCCTTTTTCACAATTTCCCACAATCTTTTCATTATTATCCCACACTTTTTGTTTAAGATGGAGTCAGTAATAATAGGCAAATCATGCTATGATGAAATAGAGAAACGGAGTGAACATGATGGATAACTATCGTGATGAAAATCGGACAGACCAAAAAGAACAGGAAGTCCTTTTAGTAAAAGAAAACCCGCAGCCGGCCGGATATTCCGCGCCGGACGAGGACAAGAAAAAACGAAGCTTCGGCTGGTTCAGACCGCTTCTCGGCGGAGTGATCGGCGGAGGGCTCGCCCTCGGCATCTATACATTTACGCCGCTTGGAGACCATCAGACTCAAGATACTTCCAATCCGGCTCCCGCTCAGGAAACGTCATCGGTAACCGCCAAGCAGACATCTTCTGAATCAGACAGCGGCAAATCGGCTAACAGCTCATCGGCAAATTCAAGCAGCATTTCGAATATGGTGGAAGACATTTCACCGGCGATCGTCGGGATCACCAATCTGCAGAAGCAGCAAAGCAGTTCCGATTTATTCGGATTCGGATCAAGCTCAGATTCAAACTCTAATTCGTCGGGTGATGATGCGGAAACCGGATCGGGTTCAGGCGTTATTTTTAAGAAAGCAAACGGCAAAGCGTATATCATTACGAATAACCACGTGGTCGAAGGCGCCTCTTCCCTTAAAGTGTCATTATATGACGGCACCGATGTAACAGCTAAACTCGTCGGCAGCGACTCTCTGACAGACTTGGCCGTTTTAGAAATCAGTGATAAACACGTGACAAAAACGGCAAGCTTCGGCAGCTCATCCGCTCTCAGAACGGGTGAATCCGTCATCGCCATCGGTGATCCGCTCGGAAAAGACCTTTCCCGCACCGTCACACAAGGCATCGTGAGCGGCTTAAACAGAACCGTCTCGATCTCTACGTCAGCCGGTGAGTCAAGCATCAACGTCATCCAAACCGATGCCGCCATCAATCCCGGAAACAGCGGCGGACCGCTCTTGAATACAGACGGCAAAATCATCGGCATCAACAGCATGAAAATAAGCGAAAGTGATGTAGAAGGCATCGGCTTTGCCATCCCGAGCAACGATGTAAAACCGATCGCCGAAGAGCTTCTCACGAAAGGACAGGTGGAGCGCCCTTATATCGGCGTGAGCATGATCGACTTGGAACAAGTGCCGCAAAACTATCAGGAAGGCACACTCGGGCTTTTCGGCAAACAGCTGAATAAAGGCGTTTATATTCGCGAAGTGGCGCAGGGCTCACCTGCTGCCAAAGCCGGATTAAAAGCAGAAGACATCATTATCAGCTTAAAAGGGAAAGAAACCGGCACGGGCAGCGAACTTCGCAATATTCTCTACAAGAATACGAAAGTCGGCAGCACCGTTGACGTGAAGATTATCAGAGACGGCAAGGAAATGACGAAAAAAATGAAACTGACTCAAAAAGAAGAAACATCTTCTTAACAAAAATCCAAGGCAGCCGCCTTGGATTTTTTATATACAGCTGAAACTTTAGGCCTGGATCAGCCGTATGACTTAGTGTACAAAGGAGGATACATACACATGAAACAAACCGGACTTTTGCTGGTCGTTACCGGACTGATCTTGCTGCAGCTGAGCATTAGCTTCCTCAGCAAAACGCTGCTTGGGGAATGACGCTGGGTGCAAGCATTTTACTGAACCTTTCGGGAACCGGACTGATCATGCGCTCTCTGCACACGCAGACCGGCCGCAGATGAATGAAAAAAGCCGCGGGACATTCTGTCATCCCGCGGCCTTTATTTCTGACATAAAAGCACCCTGTCTGGCCGGACAGGGTGTTTCGGTTAAGACATATGCTGGTCCCGATAAATCTTTTCGTTTTTCATGCCATACGCTTTTTGCACGATATAGAGCGGACGGTCTTTTGCTTCGTCATAAATCCTTCCGATATATTCGCCGATCATTCCGAGCATTAATAGAACGATTCCGCTGAATAACAGCTGTATCACAATCAGAGAGGACCAGCCCGTAATGGTGCTGTTCGTAAACAGCTTCATGTATAAAACGATAAACATATAGAGAAAACCCGCTCCGGACATGATCATTCCCGCATAGCTTGCCGCCTTGAGCGGTTTATGAGAGAACGTTGTGATCCCGTCCATGGAAAGCTTCAGCATTTTTTTAAGCGGGTATTTCGTTTCCCCCGCAAGCCGCTCATCACGTTCATATTCTACAGCAGTCTGCTTAAAGCCGACCCAGCTGACGAGTCCTCTGACAAAAGGATTTTTTTCTTTTAATCTTTTCATCTCATCACAGACTTTTCTGTCCAGCAGGCGGAAATCTCCGGTGTCGAGCGGAATATCAATATCAGTCACGCTCCGCAGCAGCCGGTAAAACATAGAGGCCGTCTGTTTCTTGAAAAAGGTTTCTCCCTTTCGTTTCGTTCTGACGGCGTACACCACATCGTAGCCTTCTTTCCACTGCTCAATCATATCAAGGATTAATTCAGGAGGGTCCTGCAAATCGGCGTCAATGACGGCGATTGCATTCCCCTCTGCATAATCCATACCCGCCGTGATCGCGATCTGATGTCCGAAGTTTCTGGAAAAATCAATAATTTTCACTCTCGGATCAATCAGACTTTGCTCTCTTAAAATCTCAATGCTGCGATCTTTGCTTCCATCATTGACAAAGATCAATTCATAATGCTCTTTTGTTTGATCCATGACTTCTTTCAGGCGCTGATAGGTTGTCTGAATGACGAGTTCCTCGTTATAAACCGGGACGACTATTGAATATTGAATATGTCTGCTCATGTTTTTTCCTCCTATTCATCAGATTGAAGTTCGTATAGTGAAGCTGACTGATTCATTCCGCCCGGCCCGCCGCTCATTCGGCTGTTTTTACCCGCGGCCTTGCTGCTTTTTGTATCAGCCGGATCACTATTTTTCGTTTTCTGATCTGTGCTTGATTGCCATTTATCTGAAGATACTTTCTTTCCGTTTTTCTCAACCCACTGCACAATATCGTTATTTCCGCCTTTGCCCATTCCGGATGTTAAGAAGTATTTTACTTTCCCTTCTTTTACGAGCTTTTTAAATTGAGTCAGCGTAATGGCCGGGTCAGACCCGCTGAATCCGCCGATCGCCATGACCGCTTTTTTCGTTTTAATAATGTAAGGCGCCGCCGTATTGGAATCGGTTGCAGCAAATAGATAGTCCGCTCCGGCGTTGTGTTTCTCTAAATAGTTGATCAGTTTTGTATTGACAGATGCGTTATCCATTCCCATGCCTTTTCCGCTTGTTGAAGCGAGCTGAGGGCCTGTTTCAGGCAATGAGCTGTTGCCTCCGTACAGAAGCGGTGTGCTCGCCCAATAAATCGGCATGACCATCAAGACGAGAAGGGCTGCAAGTGAAACATAATAACTTAGCGGTTTTTGGCGCTGTTTGAATACGAACAGGGCGATTGCTGCCATTGCGCCGAGAACGCCTGCTCCGATGCTCCAGCCTGCGCCGATTTGATCATTGTAGTTTCTGAGGATAAACAGCTCAAATCCGGTTGTCACAAGAATAGCGGCCGGCAATAGCCAAGTTTTCCATCCCGCCTGCTTGCGGTACAGATGAACGAGTGCGACCCATCCCGCACCGACAAGTGCCGCGATCGGAGGCGCCAGCATAATGAGATAATAATGGTGGAAAAATTCCGCCACACTGAAGAATCCGGCAATCGGCACAAGCCACGCTGCCCAAAAGATCGTTTCCTTCTGTTCTGCTGATAATCGTCTTCTTTCTCTCGCCCCGGCGATCAATAAACCGGCCATTCCAAAAATCGCAAACGGCAGGAGCCAGCTGATCTGATCAGATAATTCCGATTGGAAAAGGCGCAGCGGACCAGGAGTTCCCGTTCCGAACATTCCTGAACCTGATTGCATTTTCGAGCCGGTGCCTGTACCGCTTTTTCCTCCGCCGCCGGGACCGCCTCCGCCACTTGGAGGACCTCCTTGACCGCCGCTTGGCATTTTCCCGTTAGATGGAGGTGCCGTCATACTGCCGTTTTGTGGTTTGTCTCCGCTTGCTGAACTGCTGCTTGAAGACTGGCCAGGCGGTTTTTGCATTTGTGAAGAACCATCGGAAGAAGACATCTCTTTCGATGCGTTTCCGTCCGGCCCGCCCTGGCCGCCGCCGGAACTTTGCCCTGTCAGCCGCTGAATCCCGTTATATCCGAAAGCCAATTCCAACACGGAGTTTGTCTGGCTGCTTCCGACATATGGCCGTTTGCCGGCAGGAATATTGTCAACAATGAGCGGCCATGACAATGAAACGGCTGCTAAAACGGCTAACGCGCTTACCAATGAAATGATTTTTTTCTTAATCGTGGTGTTTGCCGCAATCATATAGAACAGCAAGAAGGCCGGCAAAATCATATAAGCCTGAAGCATTTTTGTGTTAAAGCCTGCTCCGACGACAAAAAATGCCGCCAAAAGCCAGATCAGTCTGCCTTTTCTGATCGCTTTAAAGAGAAGCCATGTGGCGAACAAGAGGAAAAAGACCAGTAAAGCATCGACATTGTTCGTCCGCGCGACCGCTACTGCGATCGGTGTACACGCCATGACAAATGAGGCGATGCGCGCCGCCGTTTTTCCGAACGTCGGCTTTATTAATAAGTACATGAATAGAACTGAACCTACACCCGCCAATGCCTGAGGCAGGATGACGCTCCACCCGTGCATACCGAATATCAGCGCGCTGATCGTTTGAATCTGGTATGTAACAGGCGGTTTATCTACCGTGATAAACCCGGCTGCGTCAAATGAAGCGTAAAAGAAATTATGAAAGCTTTGAAGCATACTCGTTACCGCTGCGGTGTAATAAGGATTCACCGTATCGTCATTCCAGATGTTGTACATATTCAAGAATGCGGAAGCGAGTAAAATGAGAATGAAGACTGCGTCTATCTCGCGTTTTTTCATTTTCACCTGTGTTTTCACTCCTTTTGTTTAACTTTGAACAAGTGTAACAACCAAATGTGAAAAATTTATTAATAAACAAAGACAATTATTTTGCCGTTTACAAATAGGTAAAAAGAATGACAAAACAGGTAAAAAAGCAAAAAAAAGATGCCCCCGTCAAGCCGGGAGGCATCTGTCATGATTTCTGATTTACTGTATCGGTTTCAGCCGTGCTTCTATTTCAGAACGGCGGTGTTCGAGATAAGGCGGGAGCGCAACCGTTTTGCCTAGCTCTTCAGGTTTTTCATCAACCATAAATCCCGGACCGTCCGTTGACAATTCAAACAGAATTCCGTTCGGCTCCCGGAAGTACAGCGCTTTGAAATAATAACGCTCTACAATGCCTGAGTTGCTGAAACCTTCTTTCGTAATGATGCGGTGCCATAAAGCAAGCTCCTCTTCATTCTGAACGCGGAAGGCCACATGGTGGACGCTGCCTTTCCCCGGACGCTCGCGCGGAAGATCGTTTCTTTCAATGAGATGGACTTCTGTACGCGCGCCTCCGTTTCCGGATTCGAGCACCGTAACCGTGCCCCGGTCTTCATGCGTTTCTTTCCCGATTTCAGTGAAGCCCAGCACATCGGTTAACACACGCAGCGTCGGTTCTGCATACGGGACGGTCAATTCAACGGGACCAAGACCGCGGAAAGAATATTCTTCCGGTATGCCGCTTTGCTTCACCGCTTCACCGATGTCTTTTCCTTTTTCGTCAGCTGTCAGCACAAGCCGCTGTCCTTCATGATCCCAAAAAGCGAGTGTCTCTCTGCCCGCTATTGTCATGATGCCGCCATGAGCGACCTGATGCTCTTCGAATCGTTTTTTCCAATATTGCAGCGCTTGTGCATCCGGGACACGCAGGCCGATTGAAGAAATACTGTTTGTTCCCGCATGAAACGGCGCAATCCGCGGAATTTCGAAAAACGTCAATTCCGATCCCGGATTGGCTGCTTCATCACCGTAAAATAAGTGATACATCGTCGGTTCATCCTGGTTTACGGACTTTTTCACAAGCTTCAGTCCCAGGATGTTCCGATAAAAATCTAAATTTTTCTGCGCATCAGCCGTCAATGCTGATACATGGTGTATTCCATTAACTTTCATTATGTTATCCTCCAGTCAATTATCTCGATTTCGAGATATTTTATATATACAATTTATGTTATCCGGATCGCAAAGTCAACCCATCTGCTTCACAGACGGTCTGCAGACTGCCGCTCCCCAAATAACGAACCTTCAATATTAAAAAACCATTAATGTTCGCTTTTAAAACGGTATTTTTTCCTTCTCAAAAGCAGAAACCTTTATCTTTTAGGGAAAACAACAAAATCAGAAAATTTATTTTATTCGTGTTTCAGCAATTAGGGTTTACAATATGGAAAATAGTTTTTTCAGCATGACGATTTTACATCTGGAGGGATAGGATATGCAGATTGAAGAGAACGGACTTAAAAAAGAGATCGGCCTTACCATCGCCCTCTCACTTGTTATCGGCACCATCATCGGTTCCGGCGTATTTATGAAACCAGGCGCCGTGCTTGCCTACTCCGGTGATGCGAAAACCGCGCTTATCGCGTGGCTGTTAGGAGGCATTTTGACGCTTGCCGGCGGCTTGACCGTTGCGGAAATCGGCACTCAGATTCCGAAAACGGGCGGACTTTATACATATCTCGAAGAAGTGTACGGCGAATTTTGGGGCTTTTTGTGCGGATGGGTTCAAATTATCATTTACGGCCCCGCCATTATCGGAGCAATCGGCTTGTATTTCGGCTCTTTGATGGCGCACTTGTTCAATTGGGATTCCGGCTGGTCTAAATTGATCGGGATTTCAGCCGTTTTGTTTTTAAGCATCATTAACATTATCGGAACGAAATATGGCGGCATCGTCCAGGGAATTACGACTGTCGGCAAATTGATTCCGATTATCTGCATGATCGTGTTCGGCCTTTGGAAAGGCGATCAGCATATTTTCACAGCCGTCACAAGCAGCATGTCGGACATGAATTTCGGCGCTGCCATACTGGCCACCTTGTTTGCTTATGACGGATGGATTCTGCTTGCGGCACTCGGCGGCGAAATGAAAAATCCGGAAAAGCTGCTCCCGAGAGCGATGACGGGCGGACTGCTGGTCGTCACCGCCATTTATCTTTTCATTAACTTTGCGTTGCTGCACATTCTTCCTGCGACCGACATCGTCAAACTCGGTGAAAATGCGACCGGCACCGCTGCCGGAATGCTGTTTGGCGACATCGGAGGAAAATTGATCAGCGTCGGAATCATCGTCAGCATCTTCGGCTGTTTAAACGGAAAGATTCTCGCTTTTCCGCGTGTCTCGTTTGCGATGGCGGAACGGAAACAGCTGCCGTTTGCCGGGCAGATTTCGCGGGTGCATCCGACGTTCCGCACCCCGTGGATTGCCGTGTCATTTCAGATCGCGCTGGCCATTATTTTTATGATCGCCAGCAATCCCGATAAGCTGTCTGAAATCTCTATTTTCATGATTTATATTTTTTACGTCATGGCCTTTTTCGCCGTGTTTATCCTCAGAAAAAAAAGCGGCGGAAAACCGCGCGCCTACAGCGTGCCTTTGTATCCGATCATTCCTGTTTTGGCCATCGCGGGTTCACTGTTTGTGCTGATCAGCACGATCATTACAGATACACTGAGCTGCGCGCTGTCCCTCTTGATCGGCCTCGCCGGGCTGCCGCTCTATTTTTGGCTGAAAAACGGCAGAAAAAACTGACAAAAACGGTTCCTTTTACGGGAGCCGTTTTTTTTCTGGCAAAATCACGTGCAAAAGTTGACAGCAAATTCACATCTTTTGTTATACTTTTTAAGCAAGATGTCTGAATTCGAAGTATGTTACGTTTTTTTGGCGAAGTGGGTAACATAAGAAAAACAGGATGAGACACGTTTTTACGAAAAAATCAAGAGGCGTTTTTTTCGACTTTATCTGTTTTTTTTCGACAAAAGGCTATATAATAATTTGATGTGTGCATTGTCTCATTCAAACAATGGAGGGTTTTTAATGATAAAAAGAAAAAAAGATAAGTTCTCACTCCTTTTAACAGAAATCGCAAAAAACATAGACGAAACCGCAGAATATTTTGTCAACTTTAAAGTGACGAACCAGACGACTTTAAAGGAATTTGCCGATACGTTAAAAGAGTTTGAAACAAAAGGAGATAATCATGTTCATGTCATGATTAAAGAGCTGAACAAAGCTTTTATCACTCCCATTGAACGTGAAGACATCCTTGAGCTGACAAACAGCCTCGATGACGTGCTTGACGGAATCGAACATTTTTCAGCAATGATGGAGATTTTCTCGATCACTTCTTCCGATGAGCATATCGATAAGTTCAGCGGATACATCAGAGAGTGCGCGAAGGAAATTTTAATCACGATTGAACTGCTTGCAGAAAACCGATTGAAGGACATTCACCCTCACGCCATTAAAATTAAGGAATACGAGCACAGCTGTGATAACCTGCACCGTAAATCATTAAAAAATCTGTTCGGCACAGAAACCGATCCGATTAAAGTGATTCAGTACCGCGAAATTTACGAAACGCTTGAGGAAATTGCCGACTCTTGCCAAAGCGTTGCCAATAACCTTGAAACCATTATTATGAAAAACGCGTAACGAGGGGTTATAATGGATACTCTATTACTTTTAACGATATTAATTGTCATATGCGCTTTGGTATTTGACTTCATTAACGGATTTCACGATACCGCAAACGCAATCGCCACCTCAGTTTCGACAAAAGCGCTGAAGCCGCGGCACGCAATCGTCATGGCCGCCATCATGAACTTTCTCGGAGCAATGACATTTACCGGTGTGGCGAAAACCATTACAAAGGACATTGTGAATCCTTATACATTAGACAATGGGTCAGTTGTCATTCTTGCGGCTCTACTCGCCGCAATCGCCTGGAACTTGATCACATGGTATTTCGGCATTCCGAGCAGCTCTTCACATGCGATTATCGGAGCGATCGCCGGAGCGGCCATTGCAGCGTCAGGTTTTGCGACGCTTAATTATAAAGGGTTCATTAAAATTATCGAAGCACTTATTTTATCACCGATCATCGCCTTTGTTCTCGGCTTTATCGTATATTCGATCGTGAAGCTGATTTTTAAAGACAGCAATTTGGCGAAAACAAATAAACGCTTCCGCAGAGTGCAGATTTTGACGGCTGCCATTCAGTCCTATACACACGGAACGAACGACGCGCAAAAAGCGATGGGTATTATTACGATGGCGCTTATGACGGCCAATTTACATAAAAGTGATGCCATTCCTTTTTGGGTGCAGCTCTCTTGTGCCCTGGCAATGGGTCTCGGCACATCCATCGGCGGCTGGAAAATCATTAAAACCGTCGGCGGAAAAATTATGAAAATCCGTCCGGTAAACGGCGTATCTGCCGACTTAACCGGCGCAGCCATTATTTTCGGGGCCACGTTTATTCATCTCCCTGTCAGCACGACGCACGTCATTTCGTCTTCCATTCTCGGTGTGGGCGCTTCCCACCGCGTAAAAGGCGTAAACTGGGGAACGGCTAAACGGATGCTCATTACATGGGTCATCACCCTGCCGATTGCAGGTACACTCGGCGCCATCGCCTTTTTCATCCTAGATCTCTTTTTCTGATGACATCCGCTTCTTTACAGAAGCGGTTTTTTTTGTGACAGGAAAATGATGTCATGACATAGAATGAACATAGCAGACCATTTTTCAAATTGTGAGGGATGCTCATGCTTTTGTTTTTTCAGATTATGGTGTGGACGATGGCGGCCGCGCTCATTTTATATGTGTACGCATCCTGGCGGTATGAGGCAAAGGTAAAAGAAAAAATGTTTGCCATCCGTAAAACGTGGTATTTACTATTTGTACTGGGCTCCATGGTCTATTGGACATATGATCCCGAATCGCTCTTTGCCGCATGGAGACAATATTTGATTGTTGCCGTCTGCTTTGCCCTTATTGATGCGTTTATCTTTTTGAGCGCGTATATCAAAAAGCTCGCCGGCAATGAATTAGAGACGGATACGCGGGAAATTTTAGAAGAAAATAACGAAATGCTTCACTCCTATCTTGAAAAACTGAAAACCTATCAATATCTGTTGAAAAATGAACCGATCCATGTATATTATGGAAGTACAGAAGCTTATGCGGAAGGCATCAGCAGACTGCTGGCCGCTTATGCCGAAAAAATGAATGTCACGGCTTCCTTGTGCGACTATTCCGCACAATCGGATAAGGACCGCTTGACGGAGCATATGCCTGATGCGGCGGACGTTCAGTCCCGTCTTAACCGTAAAGACGTCTACTATGATCAAAAAGGCAGGCTTGTGCTTATTCCGTTTACAGTCCAGAACCGCCATTACGTGATCAAACTCACGTCGGAAAACCTGTTGACGGAATTCGATTATTTGCTTTTCACATCGCTAACGAGCATTTATGATTTAATGCTGCCAATAGAAGAGGAAGGTGACGGTTAAATGGAGCAGGCATTTCAAAACGGGCAGCCGGAACAAAGAGCGAAACCGTTCAAAATGTTTAAAAAACGTTCAATGACAAGTATCGCAAGTTACCAGGTCAGCCCTCATACCGCCAGAATTTTCAAAGAAAACGAGCGGCTGATTGACAAGTATAAACAAAAAAAAGCTTGATTACACTAAGGACAGGAGACACGGCTCTTGTCCTTATTCCTTTTTTCCATATCTTTCATATAATAAAACCAACAAAGAGATGCGACAGGTGATGATGTGAAGAAAATTGTCAGGCGCGTAAAGTTTGTGGATTACGGACGCTTCGGGCTTTCCGCTTATTCGCTGAGGATGCGGGCGAGGAATCTCAGGCTATTGAACCGGTTAAAAAAGAAAAAAGGCTGAATCCCGCAATGTGAACGGGACTCAGCCTTTTTTTGTTAAAGCTGCATCAGAATTTTCGCTTTTACAGCGGGACCGTAGACGCCATCAGACGTCAGTCCGTTTACAGATTGGAAGCGGGCCACGGCATCTGCCGTTTTCGGACCGTAGATACCGTCAATGCCGTTATTGACAGCTCCTTTTTCAGGATAGAAGTAAAGCGCGGCGAGCGCGTTTTGCACCTGGTATACCTTTTCGCCGGACGTGTACGGCTCTGTCAGCTGAATCACCTCGTCCGGAAGAGAATACAGTGCTTCAACCGGCGGGCTGACGATCAGTACTTGTCCGACTTTAATCAGGTTCGGGTCAGCGATGTTATTCCATTTCTGCAGATCGGCCACGCTGACGCCGAATTTCCGCGCGATCGCCGACAGCGTATCTCCTTTTTGGACGGTATACGTCTGTCTTTCCCCAGAACCGATTCCCGCTTTAAACTCATCCCATGTATCCAACAGTCTTCTCGGACAAAGCTTTCCTGACCAATGCTTGTGCGCAACGACATTTGCAAGCGGGATGCCGTGCGAGGTCATTAATGTGCGGATGAGCCATTGGGCGTTTGCCACGGCCTGTGAAAAGTTGCCGTCTGCGTTTTCACAAATTTCAATACCGATGGATTTACGGTTGCCGTCCCCGTTTCCGTCACCGGCATGCCAGCCGTTTTCGTTCAGCGGAAGATGCTGATAAATTTCCGTATCATCGACTGTGAAATGCCAGCTTGTCGGTGTATCGGGATTTTTCACATAGCTTGCGTGACTTTTGGCGTTAGCTCCGACTGCGGTATTGGCTGTATTGTGCACCGTAATGTAAATCGGTGTCATTGCATAGCCTGGACGGTTATTGTTTCCTGCCGGGATAAAATCCTGTGTGATTTTTACCATATTCTCATCTCTCCTATTTCGATAAATTGTTTATTTTTAATAAAGCCTGCTGTTTTTTCCCTTTTGCTGTAACGTAATTGTTTTTAAACCAGGCGGCGGCAGTCGTTATGATTGTAAAAACGGCCGACCCGGCGGCATACAGCGTATCTGCAAGCTGGCTGACCTGGTCCTCCTGAATATTCAGCGGCGATTTGCCGAACATCAGCAAAGTTTGATTCAATAAAGCAAGCAAAAGAAGCACCGTCCTGACGACCGTGCCTTTGTCCGCGAATTTCATATCGGTTTCCCCCTTACTTTTGCAGCAGATTGTACATGATGGCGATGGCTCCGCCAATGACGCCCGTGCAGATTGCTGTCACGATCGCTCCTGTAATGGTCCGCTTAATCCATGTTGTGTTTTCGTCAATTTTGTTCAGTTTTTCATTCAGCGTCATGATTTGCTGATCCTGCCGGTCGGATACCCGCTCTAATGCGGCCACCCGCTGTTCAAGCACCTTTTGTTCACCTTTGATGCCTGCGAATTCTTTTTGCACCGCTTGTTCATCCAGAAGCACTTCAGCTCCCCCCTCTTACATTGTTCTCACCTCCCTTCGGAAGCTTCATTCTTACGAAAATGCCGTGCCTTTGACAGAAAGGCTCCCGCCGGAAATGCTTTTGATTTCCATGACGATTTCCTTAAAGCCGGCAATATCAAATGACCACACTTCTTCTGTGCCTGACGTACCGGCGGCTGATGTCCCGTCATCAGACTTGATTCCTCTGATCGGCACGTTTTTTCCCGAGATGGATCTCCCCCAAAAGGCGACATGGCCCGACTCAGCGGTGCCGGTGATTTCGACGAGAAGTTTTTTCCAAGCGCCCGCCGAGAAGATGCTTCCCTCGCCCGCCTCTGCTGCATTTTCATGAAAAATCACATCTGTATATGAAAACGCCATGTCACCGCCCGAACCGACAGATTGGTATAAAACAAATTCGGACTGTTTTTGATTTCCATTTTCAAAACGGAACCGATAATATCTTTTTGTCAGGCTGACCCAACCCGAAGCGGTCAGCACTCCGCCTTTTACTGCGACAGAATGTGAAGCCGTCCACGAATTGTTATCCTCGCTCTCTTCGATAAAAAGAGTTCCGCTGCGGTCCGAATAAGCCCACCCCTGTGCTCTGTCTATTAAGACGGCTCCTAAACGGTCTTGTCCGAATTGGCTGTAAACTTCAATCGCTTCTAGCGGCGTATTGGTAAGAAGCTCTGCCATTCCGGACAAATCAGCAACAGGTGTGACATAATCGTTTTTGTTACCGCGATAAGCTTTTACGGCGCCGGGCCTGCCAAGTTGATCGGCGGGAAATTCAAATGAATGCTTTTTCATTGGCCGTCCTCCTTTTCTCATTTATTAAAAACGACAAATAAAAAAAGCCGTTTGGCTTATGACACAGCATTTTTATAATTTTCGTATGTTTCACCCGTTATTTCTTGAAATTCCTCAGGCGTGATATACTTCGCGGCCACACCTTCAGCCAGATCTTCGGCAGAGCAGTCATCATAGCCCATAGCCTGTTTTACCATTTCTATTGTGGCCCACTTATAAAACAAAGCGTAAACCCAAAAGTTAAGTCTCTTCATTTTTTCATTCTCCTTTTACGTTTAAGAGTTCCAGTTTTAAAGACGCTATTTGTTCACCTAAAGTTTTATTCAACATCTCTGTTTTCTCCCTTGCTACCACTTCGGCAGACAATTGTACACCTAAAGCATTTTGAGCTTGTTCTGCTTGTTTTCTCGCTAGTTTTTCATCTGCCAGTTGCTGTCCGATTTCTTTCAACTGTTCCACAATGGGATCCGGCTCCCCCACATCCTGATACTTGTTTTTTTGATTTTCCTTATATTCTTGATCAGCAGATTCGTTCCAAATTTTATTTACTTCATCAAACTGCGGCCTCCATAAGCCGTCCGGAGGTTTTATGGTTGTTGAGTTTTGCGGCATTATACTTGATGTACTGTCTAAGATTTCAGGCCTTTGAAAATAAAAATTCTCATCATACAAAAAGACTTGCATATTCATCCCCCATTACAAAGTGAAATTATTATCTATTGAAATCCCTGTAATATTCCCCTCTATTTTGGCATATTTCCCGTTAATTCTCAGTTCTCCCGTTGGTTCGGCATAATATTTTGTTATCCCGGTTGTTCCAAAGAGTGGGGCAGCCATTGATTTCTGTGTTGAAGGATGAGCTTCAGAAGGAAGTACAGCAAAAACGCTGTCGAAATCTGGGGGAACCACTTCACCACGTGTGAATACTTGGTTGCCCCACACTGCATACTGAGGATTTCTTGCGCCAGCCTTATGCCCATTAATTAGTGTTAAATCATACCAGGTCATTTTATTAAATTCTTCTTCAGTAAATAGACGTTTCCACCCCTTAAAAACACCGTCTGTATGAACAGTCGCGATCCATACATTATTATCGTAACTTCTCCAAGCCAAAATCGACTTTCTACCTGACTCACTCTCAATCACATCATAGTTAAACAAGGAATTATCATTTTCAACCGGATTGTTTTTCAGCTGAGCACCCATTCCATAATAAAACCCCGAGCTCAGTGCCAGTATGTCTGATCCGCTTTCTAAGCGTGTCCGTTTCCCATCATCCTTTGTCAATTTCGCCAACTGGCCGCCGTTCCATTTGTCTCTTTCGATAGGACTTATATGAATTGATGAATCTATCGCATGTGCATCGACCTTTGACTGCGCTCCAGCTATGGATTCAATTGGATACCAATTGATTGCTGTTTGATTAGTGTTATAATAAAACCACCATGCATTACCCTTCACGTCTACAGCATAACCATTACCTATTCCCGGCTGCCCCACTAACTGCATACCTCGGAGACTCGTATTTGACGGGTTGTCTGTTACTGCATTGGTTCCGTAAAAAGTTACAGAACCAACATCTTTTAACGAGTCATAAAACGAGCCGGAAGTTAAATTGATTTTTTGCGTGCCGTTATCAGCGGTGATTTTAAACAGCTGCCCTGCATTCCATGTATCCTTTTCAGCTTTCGTTACATGGATATCAGTCTGATTTGTGTGGGCATCGACTTTTTTTTGGGCGCCTTCCGAAGTTTCTAACTGAACCCAATCAGACCAGCCGGAAGCTTTAAGGGTTTTTCTCCATGTGCCTCCTTCATAATCCATTGCCAGAGCCTCACCATAAGACTTGAATCCGATATATAAGCCTCTGGTGGAAAGCGGAGGAGTATGAACTCCCGTGTTATTTGTGTAAAAGAAAAAAGATTGATTAAGCTGGTCTACAATTTGATGAAAATCCAAGCCATCTTGTATACTTATTAAATATTTCCCTGAATCATCCGTCAGCTTTGTTAACTGCCCGTTATTCCACTTCTGTCGCTCTTCCTTCGTCACATGCCGGTCCAGATCTTGATTGTGCCGGTCAAAATCTTTCTTTGCTGCCTGCTGGACATTGTCTACGTTTCCGAGGCCGATTTGCGCCTTTGTCGTTTTGTGCGGGTTGTTCATGTCGTTTTTATGGGCCGCCAGATCCGTGTGTGCGTCATTTATGCCTTTTTCCCAGCGGTTGACGTCATCTTCGTTAATCGGATCGTCCGGAAGCCAGTCTGTTTTTTCTTCGTAAGCCATCGTTACACCACCTCAAAGGTAAATCTTAAATCAAGCGTTCTGTTATTGCTGAGATCTAAATTTGTTTTTCGTTCTGTAATGACGCTTCCTGTTTCGTCAAGCATCTGCACGGTTTCAATGTGTTTGACGTCTTCTTCCCTGCGTGTGAGAACGGTGACTGCGGCTTCTTTTACGGAAATGTCCGCAATCGGAGTTTCTTTTCCGTTTAACAGCACTTTTGTGATCCTATTTTTCAGATCGGCTGCGGCACGCTGTCTGTAAGCGGCTGATATCATGGTAAGACCACCTCGTTATTGTTGAGTGTGACGGAATAACCGACCTTCAGTTCACTGACTTTTCGGTATCTCCGATTGTTGAGAATGACACGGTCTTTGATTTCCAGTGTTTCGTTTAATGCAGCTCTCAGTGTATACGCCAAATGAGCGGGTTTGATTTTTTCAAGCGTTTCAATCAGCTCGTTCATGTGCTGCAGGTCATCAAGCCCGATATCGGCATAAAAACGATACTGCCCCGGAAACATCCGAACGTAAGCTGACGGATGTTTTAAAAAACGGTTTAGCGCCTGCTCGATCGCTTGATGTGTGATGGGCGGAATATTCGACATCTTTGAAATCAGCCTGAGCCGTCTCATATCCTCCGTGTCACCTGATTCCCGCGGTATTTTTAATATTTTTTCCCAGCGTTCAAGCCCCCACGTCGCCGTCGTGATAAAGAGCTGATCTGTCAAATCGAAAATATTGTTATTCTGCCGCTCAAACTCGGGAGCTTCCGCCTCAAGCAGTTGTGCCATTTCCTTTAATCGGGTTAAAAACGGCGGGAGGTACGCCGTCATCTCATCGAGTCTGCTCAAGGATTGTCACCTCTTTGAGTTTAGGAATTTCCACGTCACTGAGCACGAGGTTTTCCGCCGCACCGTTCATTTTGATATCGGCATAGTCACTGACGGATGCCGAGTTATAAACGATGTTGTTAATTTGTGATAAACGGACGGTGTTTTCTTCGAAGGCCATTTTCTTAAATAAATTCAGGACGCCTTTTTCAATCTCCGCTTTCACGTCATCGATCGAGCTGTTCAGCTCAGGCAGCACGGAAGCGGAGATTTCGATTTCTTTCCATACGGCGCTTTCCACCGTTACTGCCGCTCCGATCGGCGCCTGTCCTTCTCCCTGCCCTTCGTCCGGATCAATATAATCCTTTACTTTCTTGATCAGAATATCTGATGCCGGTTCCAAATTCGCATTTGTGATGACAACCTTCACCGTTCCGGCTCCGTTCCAAAGCGGGAAGATTTTCGCCCTGCCGACGCCGTCCACCTCTTCGGCCCATTGTTTATAGTGCTGTTTATTTGCGCTGACTGCTTCCCGGCGGACACGGGTAAAATAGCGCGCCCTTAAGCTGTTGTCATCTTCTTCCTCACGGCCGGGAATTAATATATCGCGCACGACTGCTTTCTCAAGCCCGGGTATCGTATCAAGCGGCAGCAGGTTCTGCCCTGAAATGCCGGCATTGCCCGCTTCACCGGCTGTTTCACATTCAAGCGTTCCATCCCCCGTATATTGAAAATACAGGTTATCAACGAAGAAACGAGAGCCTGGCGGAATGGTGATGCCCGCTGTGAATTCTCCGGCTCTGACCGCTTTTGTGGCAGGTGTTCGTTCAATTCCCGCTTCAGCAGCCCGCCTGTCCAGAAATTCTCCCTGAGCCGTATCGGAAAACACGAGCTCCAGCACGGTATCAAGCCAAATATAAGACTTTGCGAGCTCAGCGGCCGCAGGCGCGAGCGCATTGTAAATGACGCTGCCTTCTCTCGTATCAATATCTGCCGTAATGCGCGTCAGCATTCTGTCCATAATGTCGTCAAACGTCTGAGCTTCAAACATCCTCACCCAGCACCTCCTCTATCTCAAGCATGCCCTCATCAGTTTCAACGGTAAAAGAGACGGTGAAGGCATCATCTTTTTTCTCAATCTCAAAATTGGTAACAGCCAAAATACGGTCATCATACAGCAAGGCTTCTTCTATCAGTCTTGGAATCTCCATTTTTTTATAAGCATCCGTCGTGTTCTGATCTGAAAGCACTTCCTGCAGTTCATTTCCGATATCATGGCTGAAAACCGAATATGAATACCGTTCTGTGTGAAGAGCGATATAGACGAATTGTCTGATTGCGTCCAGTCCGTTTATCAGTTCATTGGTAATCCGGTTGTTTTCAAAATCAATTCGGTAGGTTTGTGAAGTTTCAATGGCCTCACTCGCATCCTCCAAATCTTCAAATTCGATTTCCGGTGTCAGGGCCATTGCACCCGCTCCTTTTAGATTTGATCATGTAAAAAAGCCCTCTTCGGATGATGAAGCGGCTTTAATAGGCTGATATTCTCTTACATTTCCGTCCGAACGCCGGTTAAATTTTGTCCAGTACAAAGAAAGACTGCCCTCCTGTTAAAGCGGCGGTCATCACCCGATCTCCCGCCTGGAGCTGATCATCTTCTCCGGATCTCAGCCGCTTCGGCACAATGAGTGCATCAGACGGAATCAAAAGTTTGTCGTGATCTTTCAGTTTCAGCTCAAGCGGCGAAACGGAGGTCACTTCGGCCGGCATCAGCTCTACCGGTGCTTCGGCGTCAACCGCTCCGACGGCTAAATGTTTAATGGCATCACTTAATCTCATCAGGATGTCCCCTCCGGAAGTGAATTTTTCTCCGTGACGTCAATCGTCATGGTATGTTTTGTTCCTTGGAATTCATGGCGGTCCGTATCTACATAATAGGTTTTCTTCAGCCCGATTTCCGGAATTGAGATATAGACAGGCAATCCGCTTTCCAACCCAGGAATACCGATCGCCTGTATATTTTTCAGCTCTTTCTTAACGCCTTTTTTCTCAGCCTGCTTCACTTTTGCGCGCTGTTTCAGCTGGGCTTCGTTAATGTCGTCAGAAACCGTTTCGGTATACTGCAAAACGCCGAATGTTTTCATGCCCGCGCTGTCTGACGCGGAAGCCTTTATCGTTTTATTGTCTTTTTGCAGCCGCATGACGACACGGGTTGCGGTGTCATCAATTGAGGTGCTGTATTGATACCCTGTGATATTAACTCCTGTTTCCAGCACCCATATGTCAGACGGCTCCGGCCATTCACGCAAGCCGAGCCTGCCTTTTTCTGAATAGAGCTGATAATTGCGTCCCGTCTGGCTTTTTGTCTGCTTTAACGCTTTTAGCATCATATCGTAAAGGCTTGTATCATTTTTAAAAACAAGTGATTTAATGGTATGGCCTGTGTTGGCAATGGATGTGACGGGAATTTGAAAATCACTGGCGATCCTTTTTAATATTTGATCGGCGCGCTTGTTGGAAAACACGTAAACGTCCTGGTTTTTCACAAGGTATTGAAGCATATCGTATGCGGTGAAGGCGACGGTATGCTCATCGGGCGTTCTTGCAAAAACAACGCCGCGGAACAGCTCTTTTCCGTTCCATTTGAACAAAACCGTATCCCCTTCTGATACGCCGTAATACGTCTGGCTGCCCTGCTTTACGACAATCGTCGCTTCGATGGAGCGGGGCGCCTGATATCTGTGTCCTTCCAGCGTTACGCTTTCTGTGACAAGCTCGAGCCACTCCGTTTCTTTTATGACAAATAGTTCAATCATCTTTTCACCCGTTTCATTGCGGTATCTTCAGCTTCTGCCCCGGGAAGATCCAATGCCCCGGCTGCCGGATATTCCGTTTGCTGCGCTTAATCATGGCGGTTTTATTCGTGTTCCAGATTTTCCGCCACTCCGTGTGTTTTCCGTAAAACTTGCCGGCGATGTCCCAAAGCGTATCCCCTTTTTTGACGGTATATGTTTTGGGTGAAGCTTTGGACGGGCGCTTCGCTTTCGTTTTTTTCTTTTGTTTGATTTTTCTTGGCGAAGCGGTTTTATATTCTTTTAGTACGATATCAAAATTCCGGTCGCCGATTTCATTGTCACCTTCGCTGTAATTAAAGCTTTCAATGCTGCATGTGACATTGATTTTTGTTCCTGTAATCAAAAACTGAACGGGTTTTTTCGCTTTCATCCATGCTTCAATGGCTGAAATGGCTTTTTCCGGCGAAGGGATGCTTTGATATTCGGCAATCGGGCTGTACCGTTTCGGAAAAAAAGAAGAGAACGAAATTTCTTTCGCTCCCGGTTCTTCGATAAACGTCACCTCTCCAAGTCCGGTGACTTTCACGGAATCATTCTGCACGCTGTTTGCGATATCAATCGCTTCAGGGAGAACGGGAAGCCGGAGCTTGTCCTTCCCCTGAGACAGCCAAAATTCGTAAACAGATTTAGTCAAAAGCAACGGCCCCCTTTGCTCCGGTATAAATGTCTTTTTGCAGTTCATCAATCAGCGCCTGTTTGATTTTGGCGGCGAGGCTGTCGGCGTCCTGTCCGTTATGGAAATGCTGATCGCCGCTGAATTCGATTTTAATTTCTTTTGTTCCCGTTTTTTGAACGGTTTGTCCGCCGCCTTTAACGGCTGCGGAAACCGTGCCGGCTGAAAGTGCCGCCGGTTCCGTCTGGGACGGATCGGACACTTCCATGCCGAGCGCCTGAGCGGCTTTTTGCAGCAGATAACGGCCGCGGATGCCCCGCTCTTCAGGGATGATCCACTCCCGTTTGTTCCCTTCGCCGACACGGGCGATCTGCTCCTTGGTAATCAGACCCCCATTGGCATAACCGACGTAAGGGCCTCCGTGAGCCATACTTTTAATCCCGGGGACATTGCTGATCGAGCCGTATCGGCTTTTAATATAGCCGATAGCGGCAGCGGCGTTGTGAATTGGATTTCTGATATCATTCATGCCCGGCGCTTTGTGATCTTCAAAGGTGCTCGGAATCGTCTGCATAAGCCCCTGTGACGGGTGTCCGGCTTTGGCGTTGCTGTCCCATAGATTAATGGAATTAGGGTTGCCGCCTGACTCATGCTGTGCGATCGTCATTAATCCCGGAAGCCAGCTGATCGGCGTATTGGTTGCTTTCATTGCGGCCAAAAGCCACTCTTTGACGCTTCCTCCCGCTGCACCCATGCCGGAAAAGGCTGCTGCAAGCGAGCCTGCCTGTTTTTCGGCGTATTTTTTTACGTCAACTGAGCCGAGACCTTTGACGACGCCGACTGAAGCAAAGCGCCCGAGGCTCATCATGACACGGGAAGGAGAATGAATATCAAGCTCTTCTCTGAATGCGTCCTCGACTTTTTTCGCCATATCTTTGGCCGCCTGTTTGACTTCGCTCCCTTTTGCAGTCATCCCTGATACGAAGTGTCCGATCAGGCCTGACCCCCAGCCGTTCGCGGAATCTCTTGATTGCACAAACGGTTTATTGATATGTGTGCTTACGTATTGCGACGTTCCCGTATCTTTTGCATTCTGTCCGGCCGAATATCCTTTCACCGTTGCGGCGCCCCATGATGACGATTGATTAACCGCCGATTGATAAGGTGTTTTCACCTTTGTTTTTAAAAATGAATCGGTGCCCGTCGGCGAAGTATTCTGACCTTTCGCATAGCCCGCAACGACTTGCTTTCCGTAACCGGATGAAGACGAAATGAGGGCATTGAACGGCGTTCCGATGTTTTTTTCCTTCCAGCCGTCCATATCCACCGCTTTTTTGCTGATTCCGCTGTCAAAGCCTTCAGTAAACTGTTTGCCGAGTGATGAAGCCGTCCCGCCAAGTCCGGATGTCTCTACAGACGCTGCGGCCGATACAGATGCAGAAGAAGAAACACCGCCCGCTCCCGCCGGAACAGCAGAAGACTGAGCCGAAGCCGCGCCCATATCATCGACAACACGCATGCCGAGCTTAGACGCAGCTTGTGAAAGCAGCATCTTTCCGCGTCCGCGATTGTTGTCGACGGGAATGACAAATTCCTTACCGGCTTCACCGATCCAGGAAATGGTCGGCTTTGTAATGTAGCCGCCTGTGGCGTTTTTGTCCGTTTTTTTCTTTTTATCTCCGCCGCCTCCTGTGACAAAGTTCATTATGCCTGAAATCATTTTGCCGCCGGTTTTATCCCAAATCTTTTTCACCCAGTCGAATGCTGCAGAAAAAGCATCTGATATGGCCGTTCCCACTTTTACAAGAGGTTCTTTTATATGTTTCTCAAACCAGCCGCTTAACCCTTTCCATATATTCTTTACCGTATCTAAAGCAGTCTTGAAAGCATCTGATATTCCTTTACCGACATTTTTCACCATGTCTTTCACCGGATTCCAGACAGTATCCATGAACCAGCCGGAAACCGTACTGAAAACGGATTTAATTTTATCCCAAGCTCCTGTGATTTTACTCCAAATGGACGTCGCCACTCCGACGACAGCCGATTTTACGGGGCCCCACACCGTGCTCATAAACCAGCCGGATACTGTGCTGAAGACACCTTGAATCGTCGTCCACGCATTCACGATATTTGACCAGATGCTGGTTGCCACTCCGACGACAGCCGATGAAACCGGCGTCCATACATTTTCCATGAACCAGGATGACACCGTGCTGAAAATCCCTTGAATCGTCGTCCACGCATTCACGATATTTGACCAGATGCTTGTCGCCACTCCGACGACAGCCGATGAAACCGGCGTCCATACATTTTCCATGAACCAGGATGAAACGCTTCCCCAAGTATCTTGTATTGTTGTCCAAGCACTTTGCGCCGCTTTGGAAATATCATTCCACGTGTCTTTCAAAGCTCCTGAATCAAAGGCCTCTCCCAAGCTGGAACCGCCTAAACTGCCGGCGATGCCGCCTACCGCGCCGCCGATTAATGTGCCCACTCCGGGAACAACGCTGCCGATTGCCGCTCCGGCCGCGGCTCCGGCAAGACCGCCGCCTGCTGAGCCGACCTTCTCTCCTGCATTATCTTTATTGATGCCGGCTAAATCAGTAAGTGATAACAATTCACCTATGCCGGGAATTCCTTTAGCGGCACCTTTTAACCCTTTCATACCGCCTTTTAGCGCCTTTGAATCTCCTAAGCCTTTCAAAAGCGCGCCGATGCCTTTACCTGCCCCTTTTGTTTTCGGCGTGTTTACGGATGCCTGTTTGCTTTCCTTTACGGAGGAACCTCTTTTCGAGGATTTATTTCGCCCTTCGACTTTACTGCTTTTGCCCCTCGTCACTCCGGTACAGCAGCAGCAGCCCCCCAAAGCCCCGCCGGTTTTTTTGGCTGACTTTCCTGAAGATTTTGGCGCTGTTACCGTGCGCTGTGAACCCTTTGTCAGATCTGGACGCTTCGGGCCGTTGGAGCCGCCGGCAGTAAGGCCGCCCTTACTCTTTTCTTTTTTCGTGCCGCCTCCTAATAATCCGCCGATATTGAGTTTGCCTAATTTTTCAGCGATTCCTGAAAATATTTTTTCTATTAATCCCCCGGCTTTTTCGATGATTTTGTCCGGGCTGAATTTCTCAAATTTCTTGGCAATCTTGCTGACAATTTTATCAACAAATGCCTCAGCTTTTTCGATGATCGCATCAGGACTGAATTTGCCGAACTTTTTATCAATGCCTCCGAACAGTGAGGATGTAAACTGCTCCACTTTTTCCAAAATCTTATCCGGATTGAGAAAATCGAATTTCTCAGAAATTCGGTCAATCGTGTCATTTACAAATTGTTCGGCGCGGTCGATTAGCTTATCAGGACTGAATTTACCGGCAACGTCGTCGACTTTCTTCATAAACGAATCAGTAAAATGATCCAGCTCTTTCAATATGGTCTCCGGACTGAATTTGCTGACAACGTCATCTATCTTTTTCATAAATGAATCAGTGAATTTATCCAGTTCTTTCAATATGGTCTCCGGACTGAATTTACTCACAACCCCGTCTACCTTTTTCATAAATGAATCAGCGAATTTATCCAGTTCTTTCAATATGGCTTCCGGACTGAATTTACTCACGACGCCGTCTACCTTTTTCATAAACGAATCAGCGAATTTGTCCAGTTCGGTTAATATCGTTGCCGGGCTGAATTTGCTCGCGATTTCGTCTACTTTTCCCATGAATGATGTTGTGAACTTATCCAGCTCTGCTAAAATCGTCTCCGGGCTGAATTTGCTTGCGATCTCGTCCACTTTTCCCATGAATGACGTTGTGAACTTGTCCAGCTCTGCCAAAATCGTTGCCGGGCTGAATTTGCTTGCGATCTCGTCCACTTTTCCCATAAATGACGTTGTGAACTTATCCAGTTCGGTTAAAATCGTTGCCGGACTGAATTTGCTTGCGATTTCGTCCACTTTTCCCATGAATGACGTTGTGAACTTGTCCAGCTCTGCTAAAATCGTTGCCGGGCTGAATTTGCTTGCGATTTCGTCCGCTTTTCCCATGAATGACGTTGTGAACTTGTCCAGCTCTGCTAAAATCGTCTCCGGGCTGAATTTGCTTGCAATTTCGTCCGCTTTCTTCATAAAGCTTGCAGCAAATTTATCCAGTTCCGCTATGATTGTTTCCGGATAAAATTTGGATGCGATGTCATTGACTTTTTTCATGAAGGTGTCTGCAATGGAGTCAAGCATTGAAAAATCGTATTTCGGCGAAGCAGGAGCAGCAGATGCAGAAGCTTTTCCGACGTCCGGCATATTCTTTTGCATTGCAGCCAGCTGTGCTGTCACCTTTTCGTTTAACGATAATTGAATAACATTGTTTTTTCCCGTCAGCGAATCAATGCCCGCTGAAATTCGGCCGACTGTTTTCATGACGTGATCTATGACGCGTATAGTGACAGAGTACCCGTTCTTTAACGCAGATTGCATATAGCGTTTGATACGTTCCATGGCAGGGGTCACTTCGTCTGACGCATACAGTGAAACGGTAAATCCTTTAAAACCGGCAGCCAGATCCCGCAATCTCTCAAATGCCGCTGTCGCGCTGTCTTTTGCTCCTATTTTAATGGTTAAAGACGCAGGCAGACCCGCTAATTGGGTTTGCACCTTTTGAATGACGGCACTGGCTCCGTCTTCAGCTGAAATAGAGATCATTTGTGCGCCCAGCTTTCTTTTCATAGAGCGCTGGATGCGGTCAATTGTTCTTAAAACAGATTTACTCTCTTTGCGTATATCAATTTCACTTTGGCGTTTTGTCATTTTCCTGTATTTCTCAAGCGCTCTGAAGCCATTTTGGATTTTCCTTATTTTCTTTGAAACCCGATCTTCCAATTCAAAACGGGCGGTCAGCTTTGCCATGATGTCGCTCCCCCTTTCTTCGCTTGTTTTTCAAGAATGTCCAGCTTGTAACCGATTAAACCGTACAACAGCGCCTTAAAATGTCTCGGTGCTTCATATAACTCTTTCAGTTCTGATGGAGAATAATGAAGCTCATGCATCGCGTAATAGAGATACACGGCTTCCTTATTCCCATCTTTTATCAGTTTTTTGCTTCTTGCTCCAGATCTTCTAATTCATCTTCAAAACCGTTGATCTCAATCGCTTTATTCAGCCAATTTGCATACTCACCGCCGACTGAAAGCACGCGTTTTGCCACCTCGACCGGATCTGCCGTTTTGTAAGCGTCGCGGAGCTCCTTAGACCGGAAATCAGGGTAAATCGTAGATTCAACCGCGATCCGCGCATAAAAGCGCTGGCTGTCTAAGTCTTTTACTCGGCCTCTGCCCTTCACATTTTTATATGTCGTGCTTTCCTTCTCCAGTTCATCAATGCGCTCAGTCGTAATGGCTTTAAAAATAAAAGGCACGATGTTTCCTTTTTTATCGACAAAACGCTTTGAAAGCGGAACCCGAATCTCCTCAGCCTCGACTGTTTTACCCGGCATAAAGAATGACAGATCATATACTTGTTCGTTTTTTTCGCTCATGATGAAAACTCCCTTACTCTTTTTTTTTATAAAAAACAGGCCTGTAAAAAGGCCTGTTTCACTCATACCGATCTTAATTAAAACGTTTCAGAAAGCTTTTCCGGCACATCGAAATCTTCAAAAGTAAACGGCACTTCTTCTTCGAGTGCTTCTGAGTCTACGTCCAGTCCGGCGATTTTTGCAGAATCAAAGTTGACGTCATACAGAGTGACGCGTTCTGTTCCGCGGCCCGATGATTTGTCATCAAGAACGGCTTGCAGCGTAAAATACGGGTCGCTGCCTTTTTTGACGTAATCCATCATAAGAACGGCGAATTTGGATGTGACCTTATAGAATGTTGCCGTGCCCGTTCCGTTGGCGCCTGTTGTTTTATGTCCCGTCATGCGGCGGCCCATGATGTTTACTTCTGATTTGTTTTTTTCCACGTTTGCTTCAAACGTTTTAATATGCGCCATCTCTTCTCCGTCGAGAAATAAACGGCCTTCTTTTCCTGAAATCGTGTTTTGCGCTTTTAATGCCATCTTAGTTTACCTCCACGTTAAAGTAGAATTTTTCTGCCGCATCCACAGGCTGTACGGCGAGATCAATTAAAAAGCCGTCGCGGTCTTCATTCAGCCCGATTGTAATGTCTTTGTCTGAATCAAAGTTGGCGATGCCGCCCGCATCCTGAAGCGTAGTCAAATATTGAATGATCATCGTTTTAACGAATTGAAGACCGTCATTTGTCGCAGGAAGATCGCTGCCCGTGCCTTTTTTCGATTTAATTAAGGCTTTCAGTTCACGTGTCAAATCGTTATTCACCGCATCAAGCACACGGACGATTTTGTTTTTCGCGAACTTTTTGTTTTTCTCTGCCGTAAATGTCACCAATGAGTTGATATCTTTTTCAACGCTGACTGACTTATCACGGGCATCATAAGAGAAAAGGAATTCACCTTTGGAAAGACGTTCGATCACTTCATCATGAGTCAGGCGGTGCAGCACATCGACGGCGCCTTCGTATTCAACGAATGTTAAGGATTGATTAAATGCGGCGCTGGCACTTGCGCCTGCCACCCAGGCGGTCGCATCTTCAGCTTTAATCTCGGTTCCGTCTTCCAGCAGCACACCTTCAGTCACATTGATAATGCCTTCATAATCGCCGCTGTAATGGGCGGTCACCCCTTGCACTTTCTGTCCCTGCGCATCGCGAAGGCGTTTAATGAATGCGGCAAATGTCGCTTTCAGCTGATCGTTTTCCGCGACAGGAAGAGCGATGACATCGAAATTCTCCGTTTCAGCCGCAGCTAAAAAATCCGTATAGTCTGAGTTGACCGGTGCTTTATCAGTTCCGCCCGCGAGACGGATGCCTGCCTGCGGGTTTAACGTTTCCCCGGATTCTTCCTCAGTGCCTGTCAGCGGGATGGAAGCCGACAGTTCGCCCGTTCCCGTAAATGTGACATAGCCGTTTGCTTTTAATTCTTCGGCTTTTTTCACCGTTTGTTTGTCAACTTCCGCTTCATCCATGTAAGTGGTCACATCGAAAGCGGTCTGATCAAGGACGTTTTCACTGATGCGGATGATGATGTCATTTCCTTTTGAACCGCCGTACAAAGCGGTTGCTTTAACACCTTGCGAAAGATCGGCACTCGCTCTGATTCCCTCTGTCAGACGGTACATCAAAACGGTTTTTGCTTTCTTTTTCGCCTCACGAAGCAGAATCAGTGACGGATCTTCAATACTGAGCCCCACTTTTTTATTCAAATCTTCAATGCTTGAAATGGAAACGAATGTTTTCGCTTCCCCCCAGCCGGATGCGACGGGAAGGGCGACAATCCCGCGTTCACCGATCGATACCCGCTCCTGGGCGGTTGTTTTAAAGTTAAAATAGATTCCGGCACGTTCTTTTTCTTTTCCTTGCGTAAATGTTCCGCCGTTCATTATTGCATGACCTCCTTGGTTAAAAATGCTTCAATGTAAGACTTGGCTTGCGCTTTTGTCATTTGTTTTTGCTTCACGCCGAATAAAGCCCCCTGGAGAATCTCAGGTTTTACGCCGAAAAGCTCCTTCGCGTGCTTTGTTAAATCCGCCGTGTCATAAAGAACCGCTCGTTCCGCCGCTGCGGCATTTTTCTTTTTATGTTGTTTCACTTTTCTTTCACCCCGCTGTTAATGTCCACATCCCGCAGTGCGGGAGATGTTTGTTTCTGATAGTAGTAGCGGCTCGTCCAGCGGATTGTGATCACTGCCTCGCCTTTGTCTCCGACTCTTGTTTCGATACGGCTGATGCGGACGAAATCACCGGTATCCTCCCCTGATTCCGTAAGCAGCGGAATCAGCTGTCTTGATTCTCTCACCGCATCGGCGATCCGGTCGGCTGCATAGAGCGCCTGCACCGAGTCGGCATGGAACAGCTTCACATTCAGACTGTACGTTTTCTTATAAGTGGAGACTGTATCATTTTCGTCAAAAACAAATGGGGGCGGAATGTATAGTGACGGCACCTGAAATTGTTCAGGCAGTTCATTTTCATATACGGGCACGCCGCACTGCTGATACAAAAAAGCGGCGATTGAACCGGTTTCGCGATTCATCCGATATCTCCCCCCAACGTGTTAAGCCACTGATTGAAACGCTTGTCCAGCGATTCGGCGAAGAGTGTTTCATACAAAAGAAGGGCTTTGTCCCAAAACCCATTCCCGCTGATCCACTGTTTTTTGAGCGCCATTCCCGTTGAAGCTGACGGATCATAGATGAACCGGGAGCCTTGAAAATACCCGGGCACCCATCTGACATTTTCATCTGAGACGGTCCAATGTCCGTCATTTATGAATGAGGCATACTCTACATTGGTGCCGATTTCAAGGGTCAGTCCCCCGTTTTCAATGATCCATACATGATCCTGCGCTCCTTTTCGGAAAGAAGACAGCAGGTTTTCTGTTTCAATTCCTCCCGAATGAATAAGCTCCTCCCTTACCATGTCGAGAAAATCCTCCCCTGACTGTTCCAGCCATCCGCCTGCCTGACGGGCAAATTCTCCGGATGATGCCTTTTGCAGCGACCGATTCCATTGTTCAAGGTTTTTTATGCTCATAGTCTGTCATCTCTCACAGCGATAACCTCCCAATGGTGCTGTCTTGCTTTCTTCGGCATTTCCAGAATATACGCCTGTCCTTCCCAAATGATTTTGTCATTGACACGCACAGCGGCCTCTTTCGGAAAATGAACGAGAAACCGCTGATATACCTTATGATCAGGCGCAAGCTGAATAAGCTGCTGCTGTTTTTCAACAAACAGACACGGCATGTCTTCAGCGTCGGGCACTTCCGGATAAGAAAAGACAGGCTGGAGCTTTTCGGCGGGAATCCCGAAGCGTCCGGCCTTCGGAACTGACACCGTCTCATGATAAATATCGCATCTGTCAGTGAGCAGCCGTTCGTAGCTCATAAAGGTCTCACCTTTGCGTTTGCAGAAACCGGGGAATAACCCGGCGTGATATATTCACAGAGAAGATGGCGCACCGCCGGTTTTCGGATTCCGCCTTCACCTGCCACCGTATACGAGTAGTCGCCTATCTTTTCAGATTGATAGGCGGAAGCGGCTGCTTCATTCTGGTTGATCAGCGCAAAATATTGAGAAAGCTTTAATAACGCAAGCTTAATCTTTTCGGGAAGCGGTGAGTAAATAGGGTCAGTGAACGAATGCCCCGCCATTCTTGCCGCTTCCGCCTCCGCCTCCAGAATGTCCTGTATAAGAAGCGGCTCCGGCCTGTTTTTGACTTGATCATAAACTGAATATGAAACAACGTCAGACGGCTGAATTAACATAACTGCCACCCCCGTCTTATTCTTTAACGTTTACGATTTTGGCGCTTGCATCTTCTTCTTCAAATTTGCTGTCAAGTTTAGCCGTCAGTACGATAATAAATTTGCGGCTGCGAATATCTTTATCTACTTCGATTCGGATATTCCGTGAAAAACCGAGAATGATATTTTTTGGGTGAGTCAAAATGATGTCAGACGTATCGTATTGGGAGTCACCTTCTCCGACCGAGTACGGCTGCAGATTGGACACTCCTTTGACCGGAACGCCGAATGCTGAAGACAAACCGCCCTGCACCGCAAGATCCCCCAGGTTGGTCTGACGGTCAGCCACACGGTCTTTCCATTCAATCTCCATGCCTTGAGATGTGTAAAATCTGAATTCCTGAGGCAGGCGCAAATATTTTGCCGGAATGGCTTTTAAGCCTTTTTTAAATGTGGCTCTGGACAGCTCTTCCCCGTTTCCGTCAATGACGTGAGATACAGTCTGCTTACGGATTCCGTCAAGCTGTGCCAAGTACGGATCAGAAGAAGATGTATCGCCGTTTACGACAAGCTCCTCAATATCGACTGCCGCCCGCTCCGCCAAAATCTGCATGATCGTCTGCTGCAGGCCGTCTTTTTCTATATTGTTTTCAAGCGTGTCATAGGTGATATTAATTTCCGCAATGACTTCTTTCGTATTCAGCTGCACCGTACTTGTTGCCGGGACGGTCAGCTGATCGTCAGTTAAGGCTTTTCCTTCCTCAGCGGCACGCAGAATCCGCTGGCCGAAACCGATTTTTTCAAATTTCTGCGAGTCATTTTCCATTTGAATCACACGCGATTCGCTGAAAATGGTCGGCGTGTTCTGCACCATGCGGATAAATGCTGAAGCTTGTGCGGGGTTCATTAAACCGCCGCTTTTTAAAGCGGAAAGTGACATTTCCGCCTTTCTGATGATATCTTGATTTCTCACTCTACAGTTCCTCCTTCTGACTGGGCTTAAAGCAGTCCGCTCCAAATGGATTTTTTAACAGGCTCTTGGCCGCCCGTCTCTTCTTCCGGCTGCTTTGATGCGCCTCTTACTTTTTCAAGCGCTTCAATGCGTTTAATAATCGGCGCGAGCATGTCCTCAACAAGCGTTTTCAGCTTTTCTTCATCAGACGGCGCAGCCGCCCCGTCTTTGTCTTCCGTGTTTTGGTCCAAACTGTCAAGCCGCTTTAAAAGCGGGTGCAGCGCGTGTTCAATCGATTCTCTTACGTCTTCTTTTCTCATCTTGTTCAAGTCCTCTCCCTTGCGGTTTCTTGATTTGCGGTCACGGTCGAGAAATTGCTTGACCGCGCCGAATAAGCCGGCTTGCTTTTCTGCCGGCTCTTCGTAAACGTCAGCGGTTCCCGCCATGCTGTAGCCCGTAATGATACCGGCTTTAATCTGATCCCATACTTCATCGGAAGCTTTGGTGACAAGCACCCAAGATCCTTTCCGGATCACAGCATTCCCGATTTCAAAGTCATCCGGGGCGACGTACGACTCCACCACCTCGCCGGTCCCGCCTTCAAAATTATGATTTGTATCGATGTTGCGGGCGTCCGCCAAAAAACCGTGAGCGGCCTTTTCAATCTCTTCAGCCGTCATATAATCGCCATGGGCATCCGGGACATCCGGCTCGTAAACGATGCCGTAAACAAGCTTCTGCTCATCCGATTCGTTTTTTGTAAACACCTGCACCTTTTTTTCAAATGACGGAAGGCCTCCGGCTGATTTTGTAAAAAAGAATTCCGTTTGGTTCGCCGCCTTATCGACATAGCTCACAAAACTGATGACGGCATTTCTCAATTCTCTCGGCACGAGATGTTTTCACCCCCTTTCAGGATTGCTCCTTTTTCCCTTTCAGCACCGGCCGGCTGTAGTACTCTTCAGGCCATTCCTCAAGCGTCTTGCCGAGCACTCTTCCGGCCAGATCACGGAGGTCATTAGGAGAGACCGCGCCGGCGGAAATAAATGGCGTAAGCACCTTCGCAATTTCAAGCGGATCGCGAAAATCAGGCCCTTTTAATGTGAGCTGTACATCGTGGAGACCCAGTTCAGGCAAAAATAACGTGTTGAGCTTATTAATCAGCGTTTTCCGCTCCGGCTGAAACACCTGCTCCTCCGTTATTTTCCGTGCCGTATCGGCGGTGGCTTTGTTGTATTCCTGCGCCTCGCCCGTATAAAGCGGCGGGAGACGGAAAGCGGAACGGAGTTTATTTCTGCTTTTGTCGTCATATTCAAGAAACAGCGCATCATCCTGCAGAATTTCCGCAAGTGATTTAATTTTCACAGACACGGGCGTAATGTCTTCGCCTCCGTGAAGGTCTTTTTCCTTCGCAATGCCTTCCGCCTCAATCAGCAGAAACTTGTGGGCGTTTTCCACCCCTTCCAGGTCATTCATATAATCCTGGAGCTCTTTGTACGATGCTTCTGACAGCATGCCGTTTTCAACCGTAATGGCGGCCGGCACGTGACGGCCCTGCTTGAAATACATAAAATTCAGTTCTTCCGCTTTCCGGGCGCCGTACAGATTGACGATATTGCCGACCCAGCGCGGAATTCCGTAAGTGCCGCTGCCGATTTTTAAGTGAATGGCTTCATTTGCCCGGTATTCTTCAGACAGGGTCTTTACGTATTCGCCGGTTCTCATGTCCATCATGCGGGGGTCGCCGTATTCCTTAAAAAACACTTTCCGACCGTTCAGCATCTGAACATATTTACGGAACCGTTTTTGCCTTTTAATCGTTTTGGATGCGCCGTTTTCTTCATATGAAAATGTGACTTCAACAGGATCAGTCACACCGCACACGCGCATATGTTTCACATCCAGATATTCAATCCCCGCCGGTTTTCCCGCCCCGTCCCGAAGCACTTCGAGAAAACCGTTGCCCGTTTTTTCACGGTCTTCTATCGCATATCCGAGGATCGTCTCGGCCGATTCATCAAAATGAAGACATTTGTAAAAGCTCTCCAGCTTCATCCAGTTTTTTTCGGCTCGGGCCTTTTTTGACGGGGAGCAATCCGGGCTATTTACATCAAAGGTATATTCCACATCAAACCCAAAACCCGTAATATTGACCCGATACGCGTCAATGCACTGCTGAAGAATCGTCGAGTATTCGGCGATTGTTTTCAGTTCAATGAGATTATAGGGCGGTGAAATGATGTCTTCGCCGTACAGATCGGCAAATTGATCTTCGTTCATCTGCCTTGCCTGCGGCGCGGCCATTTTTGATTTAAAGACGGTGGCTCTAACGTTTTGATAGTTCGGCAACGCCTACCTCCTCCTTTCCCGATTCGGACGTCTCCGTTTTTGTGATGCATCTTTCAAATCCGCCGCGTCATAGTCATCCAGCGCATACCAAATGGCTGAAAGTGTGTGGGGATCAATTGAAAACTCATCTTCCGACAGAACGCCGTTTTTGTTTTTTGCGTACGTTAAGTTCTGCAATTCGCGGATCGTATGTTGACAGCTGTCTGAGCAATAGATGTGTTTGAACCGTTTCAGTTTTTTTGTATACTGAAGTCTTGAGCCCGGAAACTTTTTGGCCGCAACCATGTAAAAGCCCTGCCTGCGAAAATATTGGATGCTTTTCGGCTCAGCCGAATCCGCTTTGATCAGCTCTTTTTGTTCCGCCAATTCCTGAAGCTCCTCAGCTGTCTGATCATCGGTCATTTTGTTTTTGTAATACTCCCAGAAAATATAAAGCTCTTTTTGATCCGGATCGACGGCAAGCCGGATGACCGCATTGTATGACTCTTCAAATCCGAAATCCATGCCGGTCCGAAACAGGGGGCGTCTGATGGAAGCAATCCGCTCCGTTACTTCGTTGTGCTCCATGACCTGAAACTGCGGAAACACGCGGATGCCATTGACGCCGAACTGTCCTTTGCGGGCGATCCGGTATAAATCGGGATCGTAATGCCGTAAACTGTCCAGCTGCTTAATATAGCTTTTCGGCAAAAACAGATTATCGCACGCTGTGGAATGGTGGTAATACGTATCTCCCTTAACGACGGTGCCTTTTTCATACAGCGTCTGATCATCCAATACGAACCGTTTTTTTTGGTCATCACGAAAAAAATGCCGGTACGTCCAATTGGAGGTGCCGACGGGATTTGTGGTGCATATCATATGAAGCGAAAGCTCGGGATGGCGCAGACGCCCGATCAGCTCCTTAAAGCCTTCATACTTCACTTCAGAGCATTCTTCAATCCAAATCAGTGAAATATGATGAATGGATTTCAATTTGGCCGGGTTGTCCATCCCTTTAAACATAATCCGGCTTCCGTTTGAAAATCTCAGCTGCATCGGTGAAGACACGGCCTTTACGGCATGTCCCAGCTCAAGCTCCCCGATAATATCTTCAAACAAGGCAAAAGTAGAATCTCTGTGCGTATCGAAAACTTCCCGCACGACAAGCGCCGTCCGCTTTTCACGAAGCAGCTTCAGGATGATTTTCAGCGCGGTATGATAGCTTTTTGACGAGCCGTAGCCTCCGACGAGAAATTGGTACGTTTCATTCCAATTGAACAAATAATCTTCAAAGCGCGGGTTGACCGCTTTTTCAATCATGACCGTTCCTCTTTCCGCGTAATGACAATGTCAATCGGCTTTTGGCTGTCTTCTGTTTTTTCCATCTTCTGCTGTGCCAGCTTTAATTTTTCATTTTCGATTTTTTGTTTAAATTGATCAGGGAAAAGGTCAAAGTACAAGGACAGCTTTTCAAGAGCCTTCATCTTGTCGGCAAGCTTGATTGCAATGCCCTCTTTTCCGAGTTTTGCTTCTGTAACGATGGTTCCGTCCAGAAGGTGCGAATCTTTAACGTCAACGTAGCTGATTTCCTGCATAATCGGCTGATCATTTTCGTCAAAGAGCGGCCCTGATTTTCCGAAGGCCTGAACCTCTTTTTTTCCGAAGGTTACATAATCGGTAATGTCGGCGAAAGCGATTTTCACATAGACTTGAAGAACGTCCATCGCTTCGACAAACACTTTATTAACCATTTCCTTTTTCATGCGGCTGATTTCTTTGGCGACTTTTTCGTTTTTTAACAGCCTGCTTCCCGTCACATGCGCGCTTTCCGGTGAATACCCGGCTTTTATCGCAGATTGGGTGGCGTTAAAGCTTTTCACATAATAAAGACAAAACAGCCGCTGGCGTTCGTTTAACTCATCACCTTCGCCCGGGTTGTTTTTTCCGCCGCTTTCCGCATTCTTATGAAGCGCCTCGTCCCAGCGCCCTTCTTTTTTCCATCTGCCGATCGTTCTTGCGGATACGCCTGATTTGCCGGCAAGGGCGCGATTTGTGATGCGGCCTTTATGAGACTGATAGATTGTAAATGCCTGTTTTCTTTTTGCGTTTTTCATGCTACGGCATCACCGCCACCTCCGACATGATTGTCTATAATAAAAAGCGGCTTCTAATCGGGCCGCTTTTTGTGATCGTCTGTTCACTTCTAGGTGGCAAACGTATGACAACTTATGAAGCAGGCGATTGATTTCTTTGTTCCTGCTGTTTTTGAATTTTCAGAAGCGCCCGTTTGACCGTCGTCTGTACGGTTGATTTCTTTACGTTCAGCAAGGCGGCGATCCGTTCATATGAAAAGCATTCCGCTTTGTGGAGCAGCAGCATTTCTTTTTCTCTATCCGTTAAAACGGCTAATGCGTCCCGCAGTCTGATTCTGTCTTCTTCAGTCACATTTGCGGAAGGTTCAAACATCAGCGCCTGCGAATAGGTTTCTATGATTCTAGGATCTTTAATCAGCATTCTCTGATAAGCGTCTCTTCGGTCTATCGCTCTTCTTATGCCGGGCTGCCGGCCTTTTTCAAGCCATTCGATGACATATTCCACATCTGTAATGATCGTTCTGATGATTTTTTTATCTTTCAGTTCTTCTGAAGTAAGCACCGTTTCATCGGCTTCCTCCAGCTGCTTGTACCACTTTTTCGTCTCTTTCAGCGTGCGTTTATATTCAAATAGTAAGTCTTCCATGCAGATCCTCCTCTTTTTCGGAACAAAAAAAGGACACCAACCAATGCGCAGCATATACGCGATTGATCAGTGTCCGCAGGCTTTCCGTCTTGGACGTATTCTGTTTTTTTCGATTAATTCAATTTAAAGCCGATTTCATATTCGACCCGGGCCAGATCCCCTTTTCGCGTTTCGACAAGCGTTTTGCCGTGCTCCGGCGCTTCGGCGAGCCATGCTTCCTTCTTCAGTCCGTCTACAATGATGACCCGCACCTTGCCTTCTTCCAGCTGGCTTTGTAATGTTGTATGTTCAATGTCAGTCAGTTTTTTAGGATTCATGTTTTACGTCCTCCGTTTTTTTCAGGATGTTTACTTCATGTATGAGGCTTCCGAGCTCATTTATGAACGCTTCTTTTTCTTCAGAACTTTCTCCCCGGAGCAGGCGGAGAGCCGTTTCGGCCGCCTCAAAAAGTTCCGGGGCTTTTGCCATCAATGCCGCGTTGATCTGCTGAGAGTATGAACTTAAGTTGAAAACGGCCGCGATGAGCCTTCCGTTTGAATAAGGGAACTTCTCTTTATCCGCTTCGCTGTAAGCGGAATAAATGTAAATGGGTTTTTCTTTTCCGCTGTGTACGGCCCGCCATGGAGCGGGGCTGTGTTTTTCTTGCAATGGTTATCCTCACTTTCCATCAGCCTCATGCCATGCTTCAATTGCTTTTCTATCCGTTTCGCCCTGAACAGCAGGCAAAAAAGCCATTTAATATATTTATACACGTAGATCAAGCCTCGCTTTTGCGTCTTGAACCATTCGCTCAAGACGTTTAATGACCGGCGTTAAATCAGTGCCTGTTTTGCAGTTCGGGCAAGGGTGAAAGACAGCGCCGAAACCCGTTTCCGTCACAATGACCTTCTTCGGCCCGCACAGCTTACACATTATCTCGCCCCCTCTAATCTGTGGTTTACGTCAAATGAATTGCCATTAATGATGACTAAATAATCGCTGCACATCTCATAAATTCTTGTGCCCAAGGCTTCATCAACCTGCACCAGCCCGTCACAGGCCAGCTCGCTCGAGATAAGAACCGGCTTATGGTTTAAATAACGGTAATTCACGACGGCGTACATTTGTTCAATCTGCCAATCGGTCGCCCGGGGTTTTCCGTTCAGCGGTTTGAACAGATCGTCAATAAAAAGCACATCCGCCTGTTTCATACGGCCAAGCTTTGCATCAAGCAGATCAAAATCATTTTTTAAATCCGTAAAGCCCTCCACAAAAGGAAAATACAGCACGGGTGTCTGCATCTGTCTCATGACATAATTGCTGAGAGCGGTCAAAAGATGGGTTTTTCCCGACCCCGGACGCCCTAAAAGGGCAATGCTGTTTTTCCGGCAGTTTTTAATCTTGTCGAAGTTTTCAACATATTCAAGGGCGCACTCATATGCGTCGACGACTGCCTGAGGCTTGCCCCGCGTGATAAATCCTTTGAAGTCCAGCTTCCGAAAGGCGCCTGTAATCTCACTTGCGCTGAGGATGCGCTCTGCTTTTCGTTCGGCGGCGCAGCGGCACTTAACCCACACATCCATTCCCAGCTGGTTTTTGAGATAACCGCCCTGATCTTTACAGAGCGGACAGTCAAAGCGGCTTTCGTCTGATTCTTCCGGTCTGTCCGCCAGTAATGGACGTTTTCCGTTTTTCAGGTCGGCCAGTATCTGCTCGATCGTTCGTTTTGTCATGTATCGTATTCCTCTCTTTTTTTGTTGTGATTGTCCTTCCCGCAATTCGTGCATTCAAGCGGTCTTCCATATACTTGGCGCAATAGCTGAAAGCCTTGATCGTTTCAGCTGAAGATGTACGCCGCTGTTCAAAAGCGGTAAAGCATTCGCCGAGCCATTTGATTGCTTCTTGTGCTGACGCACCGAGGGAAACAATACGGGCGATGGCCTGATAATCCCGGGGCGACGGGTATACGCTCCGCCCCTCCTGTACAGACCTTAATCTGATAAAATGGGCGGCAATGTCGTTAATCGCTTCTTCAGCAGTATGATTTTTTGTTATATCTATTTCTCTCCGGACATTTTTGTCCCGGTGATCCGCCGATATTGTCCGGTCAGTTGCTTCCGGGCGGGTCAATGTCTTTTTCGGCGTGAATCTTTTCGAGTGCTTTACGGAGACGATGAGTCCGTAAGGGGCGCGTACGGTTTTGATATATTCATGCTGTTCCAAAACCTCAAGCCACCGTCTGACGGTTTTTTCGCTGACGGCAAATACATCGGCCATCTCTCTTGCTTTTACGGGCTTATGACCAAGGACGATCCCCCACTTTACACCGTCTTTTACGTGTTCCTTTGTCGTTGAGCTGATGAACCATAAAAACAGCCAAATGGCGGATCCTATTTTGTCGTAATGTTCTGAATTCAATAATCCGGAATAGATGAAAAACGGGTAGCTTTTACGACTCATAAGGGACGTCTCCGTTTTTCTTCAGACCTATATAGCGTTCATACTGCAATCGGTTATCAAATCGGAATACCGGAAGTCCGCAAGCGGTAAAAGATATCGAACCGCCTGCTTTTCCTAAACATCTCTGGTCAGCCGGATTGCTGCTGAAACGGATGATTATCGGCTTCATCTCTCACCCTCCTGATCAATTTCTTATCGTATTTTGATACATTTCGTATCCTTATGATGTTGATTATATACGATACTTTTCGTATCATCAAGACCTTTTTGATACTTTTTTTATCATCTCTTTATTTTGATACATTTTGTATCTATAATCATAAGTAACTTAGGGTGTTGAAAAAAGAGAGGTCATTCGGATGATAGGCGGAAGATTAAAGAGTCTCAGAGGAAAGAAAACACAGGAAGAAGTCGCAAATCATATCGGTGTCTCGCGCGCCAGATATTCTCATTATGAAAACGGCCGATCTGAACCCGATTACGACACGCTGCAAAAGCTTGCGGATTATTTCAAAGTGTCGACTGATTATTTGTTAACCGGAAAAGAACCTTCAGATGAAGACATGTTTGCCGATCCCGACCTGCAGATCGCATATCGGGACATGCAGGACTTTTCCCCGGAAAGCAAGCAGCAGGCCATTGAATTCATTAATTATTTAAAAGAAAAAGAGAAAAACCGCAGGCCGAAACATAAATAATCCGCTCTTTTCCTTTAAATTGCTTAACGTTCAGCCGATATAAAAGCTGAATGTTTATTTTTAAAAGAAAAGGGAATTGATTCAAAGTCCGATCAGGGCTTTTCTTTCTCGCTTAAAAAAGAACATATGTTCGAAAGGGTGTATTCAATTGGGCGATTTTTTAACACATCTTGAGGAATACGTCAAAAACTTATATTGCCGCATGGGAATGACCGCCCCTCTCCATATTGATATGCAGATGATTGCCAAGGAGCTTGACATTTGGATTCATTTTGAAGATACGCACAGTATGATGCTGAAGCGGGACGGCATGTACAGCATCGTCCTGAATCAAAAAAAGTCACCCGAAGAGCAATGGCAGGATTTTGCGCACGAACTGTGCCATGTGCTGAAGCATACCGGCAACCATTTTCATATGAACAAGCTGTTCAGGGAACTGCAGGAATTTCAGGCCAACCATTTTATGTACCACTTCTGTGTGCCGACCTTTATGCTGTTAAACATGGAGCTTCCCCAACGGAGAAGCCATGCCGTTATTTTAATCGCAGCCGCTTTCCGGGTGACGGCATCATTTGCGGAAAAAAGGCTGGAGCTGTTTGAACGGCGTAAAGCAGGTATTCAATTTCAGAAGCGGCTCGCTTGTCTGTTATCCGACAAGCGGCCGAATGTGTATTATGAAAGCGGACAGACACACTTGCATGCCGCTGACGAAAAAACGCCGTATTTTATTGAAAATTAGCGATACTCCGCCGGCAGAGTGTCAGCATTTTGACATCGGAGGAAGAGTATTGTGAAGCCACATTGGCGCTGGTTTAAGATGAGGCGCAGATGCGAACGCGACCGGGGCCGAAATATATCTGAACTCGCCCCGTCCGTCAAAGGCTTCACCGCGGGCCCATCTTCCTTGTGAACTCTCATCTCCTCTGGAAAAGTTAAACAGGTCATACGACACTTCCTGCTTTTCGAGTTCACGCGGAAACGTCACAGGTACAACAATGTCCCGTTCTCTTTCTTCCAGCTCTTTTATCGCCGCATACCACATATTTTGATGATACGTATCTCTTGCAATTAAAAAGGACAGCATATCCCTGACACCCGGATCGTCAGTCATCGCATACAGCCGGGTCACCTGAAGACGTCCCTGGGATTCCGCATTTAAATTTGCCCGAAAATCTGCAAGTAAATTCCCGCTGGAAATAATGTATTTCGCATTCCAAGGGTATCCTTCAGCGTCAGCCGCCATTGCGCCTAAACCTGCAACAATGGCGTGCTGCGGATTCATTCCCCCCATAACAGCCGCGACGGCCGGGTCACTTTTATAGGCGTTTTCCTGCACATCAGCCGGCGCATCGTCCAAGAGCCTTGAAATCATCGTCGCAAGCATTTCCACATGCCCGATCTCTTCCGTTCCGACATCATGCAGCAAATCTCTATATTTTTCATCGGCACGGCAGTTAAAGCCTTGAAACAAATATTGCATCATGACGCTGATCTCACCGTACTGCCCTCCAAGCACTTCTTGAAGCTTTTTCGCGTAAGCCGGATCAGGACAAGACGGCTTTGCGCGGTATTGAAGCTCTTTAATATGATAAAACATACTCATTCCCCCATTCTTTCAAACAATCTTAGTGTATGAAAGAATGGGCAGGCGGTGCGAGTCCGTTTCTTCACTCATAAAAACCGGCCTTTACGGCTTCTACATACCGAAAAAACAGATCGGTTGGCGTATATTTTTCTCCCCGGCAGCCAAAATTGCTGAACAGCGCGTGTCTCTGCGCCGTGCTCACTTCCAATTGCAGCCCCATTTTCCTTTTTGTCCGATTGACAATGTTGCCGGGATTTACACCTGCCAGCCGATCATTCTTCTCTGTCAGCTCGGCATCAAATCCCGCTTCACGCAGCAGATCACAAATCAGTCTTGCTTTTTCCAGATCCGCGCCCCCGACGAGTGTATTTGCCTTTTTCAGATCATGATACCCATGAAAAGCCAATCCGTAATGATGGGCGGTCACTTTTTCTAAAGCCAGGGGTTCGTCAAAGCGTGTGCTTGTCAAATGGAGAGAACGGTTATCGCACCGCTTCGTTCCTTCAAATAAATAAATTGAGCTTTGGTCAGAAAATGCCCGCACCAGCTCACTGACTCCCGGCTCAATCCTGCCGCCGTGGGGAGCGAGGACGATACATTTACTTCCCTCTTTTTCTTCATAAATAATTCTGTATTCCGATTCAGCAGCAGAAAGGGCTGCGAAATTGTCATATCTATCTTTCATGTGTAGCATGCTCTCCTTTTCCAGTCAGCACCAGTTTACTCTACTCATCTGGGAATGGAAACCTTTTTATAGTATGATTTGATAGAATACGTATCAGGGGGGATATATCATGGGATTCATCAATGGATTGCTGGGCAATGCGTCGACAATATCGACGGCTGAAGCAAAAGCAGAACTGGCTCGTATTCTGCTGGAAGGTGAGAATGTCAACGCCGCATTTAAGCTCGTCCGGGATATCATTGTCTTTACGGATAAGCGTCTTATTCTTGTTGATAAACAGGGACTCACGGGGAAGAAAACGGAGATTCAATCCATTCCGTACAAGAGCATTTCCAGATTCAGCGTAGAAACCGCCGGCCGCTTTGACCTTGATTCAGAGCTGAAAATTTGGATTTCAGGCGCGGAACTTCCCGCTGTCTCAAAGCAGTTTAAAAAAGATGAAAGCATTTATGATATTCAAAAGGCCCTTGCAGCAGTTTGTATGTAAGAAGAAACGGAAGCCCGGGGAGCTTCCGTTTTATTGATTACAGTTTTTCTTCAATTTTCGCCTTCGTTTTCGGGCCGTAAATTCCGTCTGCCGTTAATCCGCTGACGGATTGAAAACGTTTTACGGCATTTGCCGTCTTCGGACCGTAAACGCCGTCCGCCCCATGATTTTTTGCTCCTTTATCGGGATAAAAATAAAGAGCGGATAAAGCGTTTTGCACTTGTTTTACGTTTGTCCCTTTCGTCAGCGGTTTCGTCACTTTGATCACACCGGATGGAAGCGGATAGGAAGACACAGCCTGACTTTTTGAAGAAGAACCCGTCTGAGCGAGCTTGATCACTTGTCCGACTGTAATGTGATTCGGATCGGTGATATGGTTGATGCTTTGCAGCGATTTTACGCTGACACCGTGCGATGCGGCGATTTCCGATAAGGTGTCGCCTTTTTTCACATGGTATTCAGACGCGGAAGAAGCAATAGAGGCTTTTTTCGCCGGCATACTCCCGCTTAATTTCTTTTCAATCTTCGCCTTCACTTCATCCCAGCGGCCTTCAGACAAAATGCGGTGCGGGCAGTACTTTCCGTTCCAGTCCTGATGCTTTCTGATTCTGTCAATCCCCCAGCCCCGTTCTTTCAAAAGCTGCGCCGCGAACGCAATCGCCAGTTCTTCTGCGGCTCTGTACCGTTCGCCGCCTGACTTGCTGTAACAGATTTCTATAGCAATCGACTTTCGGTTTCCGGTACCGTTCGTGCCGTCTCCCGAATGCCAGGCATTCCGGTCCAACGGAATTCCCTGGATCACTTCTTTGTCATCAACCGCAAAATGATAGCTCGTTGATTCGCTGTTTCCCGTCATATAGCTGATTTCATTAGCGGCGGATGCGTCGTTTGCCGTGTTATGAATGGTAATATACTCCGGCGTCATCGGATTCGGACATTTTAACGCATATTTATCAGCCGATACGAGCCGTTTTTTCACTTCAATCCCCACTCTTCATCTCTCCTTATGCCTTTTTCATCAATAGGTGGCATTCGTAGGACAGATAACTTGAGCACATAGACCCTGTATTCGGATAAAAATGGAATGGATACGCATGCAAAAAATAAGACCCTTCCAAAGAAGGGTCTTTATGTTATGTTTGGTTGCGCGCGGCAATATGGAATGTGCCGTCCGCTTGGTTTTCCAAATGGCTTTCATGGCCGATCACCTGTGTAAAGCTGAATCCGACAGCAACAAGCAGCAATCCTGACAACAGTTTAGATTTCATATAGACAATCTCCTCTCTGGATTTGTTTTTGGGCGTGCACCATTTTTTCATAAAACGTGAGCGCTTTTTCAGGCTGTCCGTGTTTCATGTAAAATTTGGCAGCATCATGCGCCAATTCTTCCACATACGGATACAGCATGTGTTCTTCCAGAAAATCAAACGTGTGCCTGACGGATGCGTTATCCATTTCCTTGCCGTATAACGCATGTAAAAATTGGAACAGATTCACAAACAATTCATCATTGTATTCGCGGGCGATACTGAGCCCGAGACGGTATTGCTTCTCTGCTTCGGCTGTAGTGTTCTGTTTATAAAGAACCTGTGTTAATGAGTAAATAGAATGCGGAAGATTATCGAACTTTTCTGACCTGCAAATGGAAACGGATGTCTCAAAATATTCGGCTGCTTTAGAGAGGTCTCCCATTTTTTCGTAACAGTTTCCGAGATTATATAAGGCTGAACTGATAAGACGGGGATTGCCTTCTTGTTTTGCAAGATCTAAAGCAAGTTCTAAGTGGGGCAATGCTCTTTCTGGATACTGCATGTCATCATAATTCCCTGCAATAACGAATTCACATTGGATTCTGCGGACGTTGTACGTCTCATACGATTGGTACGTTTCAAGGGCTTGAACGGCATAACTCATGGAGACGTAGGTTTGTTTCAGGTTGTAAAATATCTCGGCCATTTTAAAAGCAAACTCAGCTTTCTCGATGTCATCAGAAACGAGTGCAAGGTTTTTTTCAGCCCGTTTGTAATACATCATGGCGTTTAGGAACATTTTCTGTTTAAATTCGTACATTCCTCGAAAAAAATTAAAGTAGTAATCAAGCAGTCCTGTCAGTTTATACTGGTTGCCTTCAATGTCTTCCAATAATTCTGAAAACTCAGGCTGAGAAGGGTCCTCCTTTAAGGGCTTGATGTAATCCAGCATGACACGGTGTCTGAATTCCATTAATGAATAATACAGCAGCAGATCCTGATCTTCTTCCATATCCTCGATCTCTCTCTCTACTTCACGTTTGACGCGCTCCGCCTCAAGAACGTGAAACTGCCGGATATGGGTATACCATTCATTAATTTTGAGCCCGACAAAAGAGGACGGAATAGTCTGCTTCATCCTCAATAAATCCCCCCTTTTGGAATGACCGAGATATGTCATATTTTATCATATTTGCTAGAAAAAGAAGAACGCAAAAAGACCGCAATTGTCGAATTTCGGATATCCGCAACGATTTATCTCCGTCACAAGCTTATTGCTTGTTTCTTCCGTGCCGTTGATATAGCATATCCTTGCAGCTTTTTATTCTGTATTAAATGGGGGTTTTCACATGACAGCACAAAATCAGTTGGTCAGCCACTTTCTGTCACATCGAAACGTAACGATTGAGCTGGCGGAAAAAATCAGCCGCGAACATTACGATTACAAGCCGGCAGAGACATCAATGTCCGCTCAGGAACTTGTAAAACACATGGTTTATTCTTTTCTTATGTTTGCAAACGTCATTAACGACGGAAACGCATCAGCCATCCAGAACAAACCGAAAGAAGAAGCAGAAACAGACCTCGTCAAACTGGCTGAAACGTGTACTGAAAAAACGACAAACATCCTGTCACAGCTGACAGAAGAGCAGCTGAACCGCGAAATTGACCTGACCGCCTCTTTCGGCAGAAAAGTGACCGGCGCGGCTCTCCTTCAGCTTGCCATGGAGCATGAAATTCATCATAAAGGCAATCTTTTCGTGTATGTCAGAGAAATGGGCCACACGGAACTTCCGTTTTATCAGCAAAAATCATAATCCGGCCATCCGCCGGTCTGCGACATAACAGCAGGCTGGCGGATTTTTTGTTCTGCATAAAATTTTCCGAAAATTTAATTGATTACCGCCTCTTAATCATATATAATCTGATAAAAATAGTAGGATTATTCAGGAGGCACACAGATGACTGTAAGCATTGTGTTTATGGGTTTCTTTGTCGGAACGCTTGTCGGATTGACGGGTGTGGGAGGAGCAGCGCTCTTGACTCCTTTACTGATCGTTTTGGGGATCAACCCCTCAATCGCCGTCGGCACTGACCTTTTATATAACTCCATCACCAAACTGTTCGGTGTCGTTTCTCATTGGAAGCAGCGCACCGTTCAATTTAAACTTGTCGGTTACTTGGCGCTCGGAAGCATTCCCAGCGCAACAGCCGCCATCGGTGTTCTTCACTTGTTTCCCGCTTTTCACCAGCATCAGGAGCAGATTATCAAACAGGCGCTCGGCTACGTACTGACCCTTGTCGCCATTTCCATTATCGCCCGCCTTTTTTTCGATAAAAAACTGCGGCCGAACCGCTGGCAGCAAAAAACGCTTGAAGAAAAGCGGACACTCATGATACTGATCGGCGTCATTTTCGGCTTCATCGTCGGCCTGACATCTATTGGATCCGGCTCATTATTTGCGATCGCCATGTTATACCTGTTCAGAATGAAAACGGCAGAAGTGGTGGGAACGGATATCGCACATGCCTTTCTGCTCGTAACTGCTGCCGGTCTGTTAAACGCAAGCTTTGGAAGCGTCGATTACCTGCTTGTATTGAATCTGTTGATCGGCTCTGTGCCGGGTGTGCTTCTCGGCAGCTTCTTTTCGCCGAAATTCTCACCGCGCCCCCTGCAGTTTGTGATGGCGGCGATTATTTTAATCAGCGGAATAAAACTAATATAAAAAAGGCGGTCTGTTGTCAGATCGCCTTTTCCCTTATAACGTCACACCGGACTTAAAGATTGCAAGCTCCCGAAAATCGTTTTTTTCGTTATTGACGAATTCTCCGCTTGCAACTTTGATGATGTATTGAATAAAATCTCTTATAATGTGATCTTCTGTTGTTTGGTCTTCCGCCAATCTCCCCGCGTTGTAATCAATCCAATGAGGCTTTGATTGAAATAAATCGGTATTTGTTGATACTTTCACAGTCGGGACAAATGTGCCGAACGGCGTGCCTCTTCCGGTTGTAAACAAAACGATGTGACAGCCCGCCGCGGCGAGCGCTGAAGAAGCGATTAAATCATTGCCGGGCGCACTGAGCAGTGTCAATCCCTTTGTTTTCAGTGTTTCACCGTATGTCAGCACATCAGAAACCGGTGCAAGACCGGCTTTTTGGGTGCAGCCGAGCGACTTGTCTTCGAGCGTTGAAATGCCGCCTTCCTTATTCCCTGGTGACGGGTTTTCATAAATCGGCTGCTCGTGCTTCATAAAATATTGCTTGAAATCATTGATCAATCGGACTGTTTTATGAAACACTTCTTCACTCGCCGCGCGCTGCATGAGAATCGTCTCAGCGCCGAACATCTCAGGCACCTCCGTTAAGACCGTGCTCCCTCCCTGTGCAATCAAGTAGTCTGAAAATCTCCCTAATAAAGGGTTTGCCGTAATGCCGGAAAAACCGTCCGACCCGCCGCATTTCAATCCGATGCTCAATTCTGACAGCGGAATCTCCTCACGTTTATCTCCCTTTGCCGTAAGATGTATCTCTTTAAGAAGCGCAGTCCCCGCTTCAATTTCATCTGTGACAGCTTGTGATTCGAGAAATTTCACACGATCTCCGTTCACTTCAGAAAGGGTTTCCCTAATCGCCGCCAGCTCATTATTTTCACAGCCGAGCCCTAAAACCAGCACACCGCCCGCATTTGGATGGCGGATGGCGTTTATCAGCATTTGTTTCGTATTCTCATGATCATCGCCAAGCTGGGAGCATCCGTATTGATGCTTTAAAACCAGCACATTATCAAAGGGCGCAATGTCTTTCGTCTCTTTTACGAAGCGCTGCAGGATTTTCTCAGCGACGCCGTTTATGCAGCCGACTGTAGGCACGATCCACAGTTCATTCCGGACGCCGAATGTACCGTTTTCTCTTCTGTAACCTTTAAATGTCCGGTTCTCATTTGTAAAAGGATTGTCCTCGAAGCGCGGTGAATACGTGTATTCTTGCACATCGGATAAATTCGTTTGCAGATTATGGGCATGAATATGCTCGCCGGCCGAAATCCGCCTTGTCGCACGCCCGATCGAAAAACCGTATTTAATGATGCTGCCGTTTTCTTCAATGGTTTGCAGCGCGATTTTATGCCCCCGCTTGACAGGGTCCTTCACTTCAATCGTCAGTCCGTCTGTATGCAGCCGCTCTCCTTTGTTAAAATGGCGCATGGCGAGAAGCACGTTATCGTTTTTATGGATTTTTATGACCTCTTTCATTTCACTTCCCCCTTTTTTCCGCAGCATTCATGTAACGCATGCTTCATACCCCGCTTATGAATGACAGACAGAAAAAAAGCCGTTCGTTCAGTCAGCCCCGGAAGATGATTCAGATTCTTCCCCCACAATCGCTCTTCTCCTAATATGGCAGATGCCGCTTGAAACATATCATCTTTGCAACGGGACCGCGCCATTTGAAAACGGTTAAGAACCTCCTCGCCGTCTGCCGGTTTGTTCGGTCCGTTCCAGTATGAATAGATCATGGCGCTGAACGAAAATACCAGCTTCTCAGGTAGCCGGCCCTCCTGTTCGATATAAGCCCTCAGCGTCGGCAGGTTTCTTGTTTTGAATTTCGCGGCGGCGTTAAGGGTAATGCTTTGCAGATAATGGTGGATATAAGGGTTTTTAAACCGCTGTAACACGTCTGCCGCGTATTGGGTGACACCCTCCATTTGCAGCACAGGGAGGATTTCTTCATTGATCAGCTCTTCGATGAATCTGCCCGTCACCTCGTGCTCAGCCGCTTCCCGGACGGTTTGCAGTCCGTATAGTAAAGCCACTGGCGCCAATGCCGTGTGAGCGCCGTTTAAGATTCTCACCTTTTTTGTCCTGTAAGGCGTAAGGTCAGATGTGATCAGTGCGTTCAGCCCGGCCTCAGCAAAAGGAAGCTCATTCTGAAGCTGTTCCGGCCCTTCTATCACCCACAAATAATAATGCTCACCAACCACAAGCAGACGGTCTTCGTATCCGAGAAAATCGGTAAGTTCTTCCGCGGTATCAACAGGAAATCCGGGAACAATCCGATCCACGAGGGTATTGCAGAAGATGTTCGCGTCATGAATCCATTGAGTAAAATCAGGTTCCAGCTCCCACAGCCCGGCATATTGAAGCACGGCCGCCTTCAGTTTCCGTCCGTTTTCTTCGACCAGTTCACATGGAAGCACTATACACCCTTTCTCGGCGTCACCCGCAAATGCCTTATAGCGGAAATAAAGGAACGCCGCTAATTTCCCGGGGAATGTTTTTTGAGGTCTATCCTCAAGCCGGTCGCCTTTCTCCAACGTAATTCCCGCTTCCGTCGTATTGGAAATGATAAAACGAAGATCCTCTTGTGCTGCCAGCCGTTTAAAGGAATCATAGTCAGAAAAAAGATCAATGCCGCGGCTGATGGATTTGACGATCGTGTGTTCTTCAGCCGGTTTTCCGTCCTTTATCCCCTGCAAAAAAAGCGTAAATAAACCGTCCTGTTCGTTTAAACGTTTGATTTTCTCAGAGCCTCTCGGCTGTACGGCGACCACGCTTCCGTTAAAATCCGTCAATTGATTCAATTGATCGATCTGCCAGTCAGCGAAAGCCCGCAAAAAGTTGCCTTCACCGAACTGAAGGACTTTTTCAGGATATTGAATGTATTCGCCGCACATCTTTTTATTCAGCTGCCGCAAGCTGTCCGCCTCCTTCTGTATTTATGCACACGTTAACATTTTACAGTTCGAAAACCCGGATAATCAGACGGGCCGTTATGTGAGTTTTTTAATGGAATCTCTTATCATCACCTCGGTGTTTTCGTATATTTTTTCCGCCGCCGTATCCGGGTCGGCGATTAGCGCCAAAATCTTCTCTGCGCCGAGTATGCTGATGTTTTCAACCGGGCGTTTTACTGTCGAAAGCCTCGGCGTCATGTATTGGGAAATGCCGATGTCATCAAACCCGATAACGGATATATCTTCCGGAACGTTCAGGCCCTTGGCGAAAATGGCGTTCATCGCCCCGATCGCCATATCATCGTTTGAACAAAAAACAGCCGTAGGCGGTGATTGAAGCGCCAAGAGTTTTTCCATCGCCTGACTGCCGCTTTCCATATCATAGCGGCCTTTTACACTGTATTCATGCTTAATCGGAATAGAATGATCAATTAAAGATGTCAAATAGCCTTCTTTCCGCTGAGAAGTTGACCTGAATCCTTCCTTTCCCTCAATGATCGCGATATCTCTGTGTCCGTTTGCGATCAGGCAGTCGACCGCCTGTCTGGAGCCTTCTTTATCGTTTGACAGGATATTCGTGATGCTCCGGTCATCAATATCCCGGTTCAGCACGACAAGCGGGATGTTTTTCTCGCGGATATGATAAATAAATGAATTATCACTGTCGCTTTGGCTCATTAAAATGATTCCGTCATATCTCATGGGCGTAATGGTTTCAAAGCTTTTCAGGTCGTCAATCGCGCGGACGAACAAATTGTATTCCTCACTGATTGTGCGGTTTACACCTTTGATGGTATCGGAAAAAAAGCTGTGTGAGGTTCCGTTTGTGATGCTTGTAAAAAACAGCCCGATCGTATGGGACTTTTGCATGGCAAGGCTTTTTGCATTTACATTCGGTGTGTAATTCAGCTGTGAAGCGAGCTCTAATATTTTCTGTTTTGTATGCTCTTTAATGTAGGGGCTGCCGTTAAGTGCCCGGGATACGGTTGTGTGGGATACGTTGGCGAGTTTTGCGATATCTTTTATGGTTACCATCGTTTTTCCTTTCTTTCTGTATGCTGTCATTTATTTCTATTGTACCATTAACGGACAGTCCATAAAATCACTAAAGTTAAGGTTTTGCATGATGTAAGTCCTGAACGAGCTCGGCATGCTGCCGGTCCGTCAGTTTATACATTAAACCGATAATCAGCATGGCGCACGCTAAAGCGAAAGCCGGGTACAGCAGCAGAAGCCCTTTAATCCCGATTAACGTGCCTTTTGTCTGAGATGCATTCGGGATATAGCCGATAACGCTCAGCCCGATGCCTGAAAGAAAACCTGATAAAGATTGGGCGAGTTTTCTGGAGAAGTTGAAAAGCGAATATGTCGTCGCCTCCTTCCGTTCACCCGTCTTCCATTCTCCGTAATCAATAATGTCCGACACAAGCGCCCACGTAATGCCGTTTGGTATGCTGATCCCGATAAAAGCAATGCTCGCTAACGCCGTAAAGATAAATACGTTTGACGGCAGACAGAAATTCAGCGCATCAGCCGCGGCGCTGACGGCAAAACCGATCATCACCGTTTGCTTTTTTCCGAAATGTTTGACGAGTTTCGGCATAAACAAAACACCTAAAAATGAAGAACCGATGATGATAAAACTCATGTAGGACATCAGCTCCGCATTGTTGAGATTGTACTGGGCGAAGTAAACAAGCATAGCGGATTTAATGTTGTATGCCGATATTGAGAAAATCGTCATGAAAACGACGGTCAGAAGCGGTTTGTTGCCGATAAAGCATTTGAAAACCGACATGACGGACAGCTTTTCTTTCGGCGCTTCACGGACGATAATTCTTTCTTTGCAGTTTCGGTAGCAGATCATAAATCCCGCGATTCCGATTACGGCCATCATTCCCATGACTGCCGGGTAGCCGATGTGAACGTTATCAAAATGAACAAGAATCGGGATGACGATGACACTTGTAATGAGCAGCGCGCCGAGGGAGCCTATCTGGCGGAATGCGGAAAGCGCCGTTCTGTCCTCCGCATCCTGTGTAATGGCCGCGCCGAGGGAGCCGTACGGAATATTGACGAAAGAATAAGCGATCCCCCACAGCATGTAAGAAGCATAGGCGTACACAAGCTTCCAGGTGACGCTCACGTCCGGTGACACAAAAATCAATACGGTCATGACCGCAAGAATAATACTTCCGAATAATAAGTACGGCCTGAATTTCCCCCGGGGTCCGATCTTTTTTCTGTAGTCAATGGCCGAGCCGACAATCGGATCAGTCAAAGCCGCAAACAGCTTGCTGACCAAAAAAATACTGCCGGCGAACGCTGCCGGAATGCCTGCGACATCTGTGAAAAACTTCAGCAAATAGATCTGCCCGAGATCAAACATAAATCCGTTCCCAAAATCTCCAAAACCATAGGATACTTTTTCTTTCAGACTCAGCTTATGCTCCTTCACTTTTGCGGCAGGTGCTGTCACGACAGGCACATTACTCATAGGCCACCTCTTTCATTCCATTTTTTAAAAGCGGAAATATTCCTCAGCATTCCGGTAACAAATCCCCTCGACAATCTTTCCTAAAAGCTCCATATCGTAAGGCGCTTCGCCTTGTTCCGCCCAGCCGCCGATCAGCGTGCAGACAAGCCGCCTGAAGTATTCATGGCGGGGATAGGACAGGAAACTTCTTGAATCCGTCAGCATCCCGATAAAACGGCTGAACAGGCTCATGTTTGATAACGCTTTCATTTGTTGGAGCATTCCATCTTTCGTGTCATTGAACCACCAGGCTGTGCCGAATTGAATTTTCCCCGGTGTTTTCCCATCCTGAAAGCTGTTGATCATGCTGGCGATAATATAGTTGTCATTCGGATTCAAAGAATACAAAATCGTTTTAGGCAATTGCCGCTTTTTTTCGGCGGAATCTAACAGCCGGGCAAGCGGTTTTGCGATACGTTCATCATTAATTGAGTCATATCCCGTATCAGGACCGAGGCTGCTGAACTTATTTGTATTGGTATTTCTTAACGCGTTAATATGGAACTGCATCGCCCAGTCCAGTTCGGCGTAAAGACCGCAAAGATATTGCAGCGTCCGTGTTTTGAATTTCTTTTCATCTTCAAAAGATACATGCTCTCCGCTTAATCCGGCGGCAAAAATCCGGGCCGCTTCCTCTTCGGTCGTCTCGGCATAAACCATTTGATCTAATGCGTGATCCGACACTCTTCCCCCGGCATTGTGAAAAAAGCGGACGCGGGATTCTAACGCATCTAAATACGATTGGTAGGTGGTGACAGCCATTCCGGAAGCGCTCTCCAGCGAACGGACCCAATCGGCAAAACCCGGGCTGCTGATGTCCAGTCCTTTGTCAGGCCGAAATCCGGGCAGCACTTGAACCGGAAAATCACTTTCTTTCAACAGTTCGTGGTATGTCAGCGCATCGGCAGGATCGTCGGTTGTGCAAATGACTTTGACATTTGATTTCAGAATGAGATCCCTTGCGCCAAACCCGTCTCCCTGCAGGAGCTCATTCGTTTTTTTCCAAATTGCCGCGGCCGTTTTTTCATTCAATACGTCATAAATGCCGAACCAGCGCTGCAGCTCTAAATGCGTCCAGCTGTACAGCGGATTGCCTATCGCCATCGGCACCGTTTTTGCCCAGGCGAAAAACTTCTCTTCATCTGAAGCGTTTCCGGTAATACAGCGCTCTTCAATGCCGTTGGCCCTCATGATCCGCCACTTGTAGTGGTCACCGTAAAGCCATGCCTCCGTAATCGTTGCGAAGGTTTTATTTTCATAGATTTCCTTTGGGCTTAAGTGACAGTGATAATCAATGATCGGCATGTTTTCAGCGTATTCCCGGTACAGCTTTACGGCCGTTTTACTATCCAGTAAAAAATCATCACCCATAAAAGCTTTCATACTTTCATCCTCCCTCTTAAAAAAATGTTAACGTTAACAAAATGGTTCTTTTTTATTTTAGCTTCCTCTTTCTCACATATCAATCATTTTTATTTTATTTTTCAGAAAATTGTATCCGTTAAAAAAAGACACTGCCGAGAAAGTCCGGCAATGTCTTCTGTGTGATCTTAAGAATTAGTAAGCGAGGCTGAATAATCCTTTGATATGTGTTAAATAACGTACGTTACTTGCTTCTTTCATTAAAGATGCCGGAAGACCTTTCAGCGGAGTAGAGTTCGCTCCGATGATGGCAACCGCGTCTTTACGTCCGAGGCTTGCAAGCGTACCAGAGTTTACAGGCTTGAATGTTTCAAGCGTTTTTCCTTCTAAGTAAGCGAACAGGTTGTAACCGACAAGTTCACCCATCTGCCAAGCGATTTGCGCTGTCGGCGGGTACGGACGGCCGTCCGGCGCAAAGTATACAGCGCTGTCTCCGACAACGAATACATCTTCGTGAGAAGTAGATTGTAAGAAATCGTTAACCGTCGCACGGCCGCGGTTCACTTCAAGGCCGGATTCGCCGACTAACGGGTTGCCTTGTACGCCGCCTGTCCATACAAATGTGTTGGCAACGACTTTTGAACCGTCTTTCAGATCAATAACGTTTCCTTCAACATTTGTAACAGGAAGACCTGTTAAGAACTCAACGCCGCGTTTTTCAAGACTTTTTGTCGCGCGTTCGATAAGGTCATCAGGAAGAACAGGAAGAATTTTCGGACCTGCTTCTACTAATTTCAGTTTGATTTCTTTCGGATCTACGCCGTATTTTTTCGTAAGGTTCGGCATGATGTCAGCAAGCTCACCGACAAGCTCGACGCCTGTTAAGCCGCCGCCGCCGATAAGGATCGTTGCATCAGCTTCGTTTTTCGTTTTAGCGTATTCACGCACACGGTCTTCCACGTGTTTGTATACTTTGTTGGCATCAGCAGCAGATTTCAGCACCATGCTGTTTTCTTCGAGTCCAGGAATGCCGAAATAAGCCGTAACAGAACCAAGTCCGACAACAAGCGCGTCATAAGTCAGCTTAGAACCGTCAGAAAGGGCAACTTCTTTCTTATCAACTGAGAAAGAATTGACTTCTGCGATTTTAATGTCGACGTCTTTTCCTTTCAGAAGTTTTTCAAGCGGCATAGCAACAGCCTGTTCAGACACGTTGCCTGCTGCAAGGCGGTGCAGTTCCGTAATGATTTGGTGAGTCGGGTATTTGTTCACAACGGTTACGCGTGCTTCATCTTTACTGTAATGTTTGCGAACGGTTAAAGCAGAAAGAACTCCGCCGTAACCAGCGCCTAAAATGACAATATGTTTTGACATCGTATATCCTCCGTCCTTTATATCAATTTGAATCTGAGATTATTTTTGTTTTTCGTTCATGATTTCAAGATAGCTGTTAGCAAAACGGAACAGCTTTTGAGCTTGAGGATCTTTCAGCATGCGCAGCAGGCCGAAAAGTCCGATCGTTTCATTGCTTGCATCCGCGCGGTCTTTTGCTTCGATCGCAGTAGCCGCCACTTCTTTCGCTGTTTCTTTCACCGGCTCAAGAATTTCTGTAAGCGCACCCACTGTATCGCTCTTCAATACTTCGTCTGTCGCTACAGACTGTGCAAAATCATAAGACTTCGTTAAAATATTTACTAACTCAGTCAGTTTTGGAAGCTGATCCACTAAAACAGTCAGTGATTCTTGAACTTCAGGTTTTAGCAGCTGATCAATAAGATCGCGTTGGCCTTGGCTGACAGATGCATTTGTTTGATCGATTGTTTCTGGCATATCCGATTCTCCTTTACTATAAGCAGTATGCTGATTTTTTTGGAAAGGGTAGCCTTTCCCCCTTCATGCAGAAAAGCATGAAAAAGCAAGATTGTGAATTCATGCACAATCATTTACAAAAATAAATGTTTACTACCCAGTTTTTCACTTTGCCATATCCAGTATTATTTTTATATCAACAAAAACAATTGAATAAGTCAAAATTTCTTTTTCCTCTCTGAAAATAGCAAACATAAAAAACCCCAATTTGATTTACTCTTATATAATAACACTTTTTGAACAAAATTTGAACGTGAATTGTTTCGTTTATGAAATTATTTATATGGCGGGGGTGTAATAACGTTTCTTTTAGGCTATTTTTTTACAGACCATCCGCTTTTCCCCTGTCATTTTTCCCACAATTTTAAAAGCGGGCCCGATTTTCCCGTAAAGGGGTCGCATTCCGGGAGCGGGACACGGCTGATTTCTTCTGAAGTTCTATCATTTTTCTCCGTTTTTGTATCGTACTGCCGGCCGCCCGGATAAGCCCCGATCACGGTAAAATCAGAACTGCCCGACAGTTTTTTATGTCCGGTGCCGGCCGGAATGACCGCTGCGTCTCCCATTTGAAGAACGGCGTCCGCTCCTTGTTCCCCGCCGAACCTCAAAACCGCGTTTCCTTTTACCGCGACAAGAACTTCGTGCGTGGTGCTGTGAAAATGGTGATACGGAAATACTCCGCCCGTCCAGCTGTTCGACCAATCGTGCCGGCGGAGGACGGACTCTGCTTTTTGTACCGTTTCTTCATTAAATACCGCTTTATAAATAACAAGCGGAAGATTCGGGTTATTCGGAATGCGGCCGTCATCTTCGAAATAAAGCACTTGAATATCCTCTTTCTGCACTGTTTTCACCTCCGTATATGTCTGTTTCCCATTCATCATTTGTTAAAACGCTATTTTCTCATATTCCATTGCGAAGCCTGCCGGTGAATAGTATAGTATAAAAAAATATGTGTCAAAATGAGGGATTTAATGAAAGCCATCGTGATCGGAATATTGGCATCTCTGTTTTTTGCAGTCACCTTTATTTTAAACAGGGCGATGGAGCTTTCCGGCGGAAGCTGGATGTGGAGCTCTTCCCTGCGTTTTCTTTTTATGGTTCCGTTTTTATTTTTGATCGTTTATGCGAAAGGAAAATGGGCGCCGCTCTGGCATGAAATCCGAAAAAAACCGTTTTTTTGGCTGAAGTGGAGTTTTACCGGGTTCGTGCTGTTTTATGCCCCGATTACGTTTGCGGCGGCATATGGGCCGGGCTGGCTGATCGCCGGCACGTGGCAGATTACAATTGTCGCGGGTGTGCTTCTGTCGCCGTTTTTCTACGAAACAAAACATTCACCGGCGGGCTCGGTTTCTGTCAGACAAAAGATCCCGCTGATTTCGCTGGTTACTTCCGTCATCATCCTGATCGGAGCCGGTCTGATTCAGCTTCAGCATGCGGGTTCTCTGTCCGGCCGCACGATACTATTCAGCGTGGTGCCGGTCGTCATTGCCGCTTTTGCCTATCCGCTCGGCAACCGCAAAATGCTGGAACAATACGGCGGAAAACTCGATACGTTTCAGCGGGTGCTCGGCATGACGCTCGCAAGCCTTCCGTTTTGGCTTTTGATCGCCGCTTTCGGCTGGCATAGAGACGGGCTTCCCTCAATGGGACAGACATTCCAATCCTTTATCGTCGCACTCAGTTCTGGCGTTATCGCAACAGTATTATTTTTCCGCGCCACCGATATGGTGAGGAATGAGCCGCAGAAGCTCGCTGCTGTTGAGGCGACGCAGTCCGGAGAGGTTCTTTTTGCACTGATCGGCGAAATCGTCTTTTTATCCGCGGTGTTTCCGTCACTTCTTTCATTTGCCGGACTGTTCATTATTATTGCGGGAATGGTCATGCATACATTCGCTTCCCGGCAGACAGACCAGAAAACGGCTGAGCAAACGTCAGCCAATCTCACCGGTTCCTGATTTTTTACGAAAGGTGTCATCCTGTATGAAAGAAGAAACTCCGGCAATATCTTTTCTGTCAGCCGGCAAACGCTTTGAACAAAACAATACGTCCTTTGATGTCCTAAGCCGTGTAACCGGACATATTCAAAAAGGTTCTATCACGGCGTTGATAGGGCCTTCCGGCGCGGGAAAAAGCACATTGCTGTCACTTTGCAATCTGATGAATACACCTGATGAAGGGGAAGTGCTTGTATTCGGAAAAGAAATAAGACACTGGGACATCAGAGAGCTCAGAAAAACCGCGGGCCTTGCATTTCAATCAGCTCCCGTCATGGACGGCACGGTGCGGGACAACCTTCTGCTCGCAGAAAAACTCCACGGGGCACAGCACTATACGCCTGAAGAGCTCGCAGATTTTACAGATCTTCCGCGCGGGCTTCTGGATCGAAATGCAAAAGAATTATCCGGAGGTCAGCGGCAGAAGCTCTCATTAGCGCGAACTCTCGCCGGACTGCCGTCCATCCTGCTGCTGGATGAAATCACATCGGCGCTGGACCCGTCATCCGTTCTCACCATTGAGAAACTGATTACGAAACTCCATCGGCAAAAACAGCTGACGATCCTGTGGATCACCCATAACCTTGAACAAGCGGAACGATTATCCGATACAGTATGGTTTATGGCTGAGGGACGGCTTTTAGAGACCGCGGAAACGAAAACGTTCTTTAAAGAACCGAAACACGAAAAGGCCCGGGCGCTTTTACAAGGGAGCGGGTGCTGATATGAATGATCTTTCTCTGTTACTAACAAGTATATTTGTCATTATCGCTTTATTCCTGTCTAAATCTTTTAAAGCCGGCGTCGAAAAGGATATGATCGTCGCAACCGTCAGGGCCGTCATTCAGCTTCTCATCATCGGCTATGTGCTGTCGCTGATTTTTCGCGGTGATCACCCGGTGTTTATCATATTAATGGTGCTTCTCATGCTCACGGCCGCTTCGCACAATGTCGCCAAACGGAAAAAAATACGGATCGGCTCATTTTGGCGCGTTTTTCTGACACTGGCGATCGCGGAAACCGTGACGCAGGGACTTTTACTGACCCTGCATATCATTCCGTTCACTTCAAGATATGTCATTCCGATAAGCGGTATGGTCATCGGAAACTCCATGGTGCTCTCAAGCCTGTTTTTAAGCCGGCTCAGTTCGGAAGCAGACCTGCGGAAAGAAGAAATCCAGCTGATTCTCTCTCTCGGAGGGACGCCTAAGCAGGCCGTCCGGCAGATATTGACGTCCAGTATGAAGCTCAGTATGATCCCGACGCTTGAAAGCCAGAAAACATTGGGTCTCGTTCAGCTTCCCGGCATGATGACGGGGCAGATTTTAGCGGGGGCTGATCCGATACAGGCGGTGCGCTTTCAGCTGCTGATCGTTTTTACAACGATGGCCTCCGCTCTTCTTACATGTATCATACTCAGCGCCTTGACATATCCTTCCCTTTTCACGGAACACTGGCAATTAAAAAAATTCAGCAGGGAAGCGTAGGCTTTTTTCCCTGCTGAATGATGGTTTATGACAAGGTCAGAGATTCATAGTAACGGGATAATTCAATAATCATCGCTCCCATCCGCTCAATGTCCGGAGCAAGGACCCTCTTTACCCCTTCATCCCGGATCGCTTCAGCCGTCACTTTGCCGACTGCGGCGGCAAGCACATGTTTTTCGAATGCCTGCTGCAATTCTTTTGTGAACCCTTTTTCTTTTGCATAATCAAAGAGAGAGCGCACTTGAATGGCTGTCGTAAAACATACGGCATCGACCTCTCCGTTTAACAGCTCTCCCAGCAGTTTATCGACCGTCTCCCTTTCAGGCGGAATATGCTGATACGGCAGAACAGGGAATACCTCCGCTCCGTTTTTCTCAAGGAACTCCGTTAAGACCGGCGCTTTTTCGCCATGAAGCTGTATCATGACTTTTTTATCTTTAAAGTCAAATCGTTCCAAGGAGCGGATCAGCCCTCTTGTTGTACCGTCTTCATCTGAGGCATGCGGCGTGATGCCGAGCTTTTTTAAGGCCGCATATGTTTTATAGCCTCTGCAGCCGATTTTCGCTTCATGAACGGCCGCTAAAAATTCTTCTTTCAGACCGATTTTTTCTGATACCGACAATAACGTTTCCGTACCGATGCCTGTGGTGAATATCACCCAATCGGCTTTTTGCCCGGCAAATGTTCTTACGTCGGGTTCAATTTGATCCTCCGCCAGGTATACGGTTCCTTGGAGGGAACGGACGACTGCCGTTCCGCCCTGCTTTTCTATTAATTTTGTGATCTCTTCTGTTTTCCGCGAACCGCCGATGGCAATCCGTTTCCCGTTCAATCCTTTTCCCATCGCTGTTTTCTTCTTCCCTTCAGATGCCGGGCGCCCTATGGCAGGCCGTCATTTATTTCTATTATTGTTACGCAATCAGCCGGGAAAATCAAGCTATGCTCCCGTTGAATCCCCCGTGCAGTTGCTGTATCATTAACCGGGCAGAACGATTTGATTCGCGGAGGGACTTTCAATCATGGAAACAAAAAAAGAGTTCGAGACAAAAAGATACGATACTTCGGTCATTTATGAGTTCAATGAATATCCTGATGTTCACAGCGGCCGATGTGACAATTGCGACTACACGCTGTTTAAAAGTTCAGTGAAGGGCGGAAAATTTTTGAGGGAATGCCGGAGATGCGGCATGAAGAAAAACATATAACAAAACAGGCAGCCGTCTTCCGGTGCGCTGCCTGTTTCTCAATCAATTTTCGACGGCCGCCGTTTTCAAAAATTCTTCAATGGCGCAAACAGCCTGTTTGGGGCCGCCGGTTTCTTCTATTTTCTGCTGCATGCTTTTCACGCGGCTGAGGATGTTCTTATCGCCGTATACGTTCTGAACGTCTTTTTGCAAACGGGCCGCAGTGACTTCTTTCGGCGGCAGATGCACGCCAAGCCCCAATTCATCCACACGCTTTGCGGTGACCTCTTGTTCGTGCATTTGCGGAACGACAACGAGCGGGACACCCGCATTCATCGCCTCCATTGTACTGTTCATCCCGCCGTGAGATACGAACAGCTTTGCTTTCTCCAGCACATCAAGCTGAGGAACGTGCTGGCGGATGATAAAGTGATCGGGGACATCCGAAAAACTTTCCGGATCAATTGTTGTGCCGACTGACATAATAACCCGCCAGTCCGAGTCCCGAAACGCGTCAATACACATCCGGTAAAATTCAGGCCAGGCGTTAAACGCCGTTCCCAGTGAGATGAGCATAAGCGGACGGTCATCGGCTGCATCAATTTCCAGACTTCCCGTATTTGTGCGTTCTCCAAGAGACGGACCCACAAAACAGAATCGTTCATCAAAGGTTTCCTGTTTCGGCTGAAAGGCCCTTGGCATAAAGACAATATTCAGTTTTTCAGGCATAAAAAATTCTTCCATTGTCATCCGTTTCAATTGTTCATTTTCAATCTGCTCCTGATATTCTTCTATCGCCTGTTTGGCCGCTTCCAGTGTTTCTTCGTCTCTTCCTAATTGAAAATACTCATTCATTGCATAGCTCGGGCAGAACTTTACGGCCGGGATGCCGCCATTATCCGCAAACAATTTTCCGGCAAGAGCTAAAAAATCAAACAGGACGATGTCAGGAAGGTCGTCTTTGTACAGCTCTTCCAACTGCGGAAGCACTTCAACCGCTTCTTCCAGAAACATCACAAACGCGTCATTTTTATTTACCCGTTCTTTTATCGTCTCCGGGTCCGCCTTTATGCTTGTGCGGTATAAAACGGGAATGGCGCCCGTTTTGGCAACGGAAGCTTCAAATTCCTCAGTCGTAGCGAATGTCACTTTATACCCGCGATTGACAAGTTCCTCGGCTACAGGCAGCGTGGGATTGACATGACCGTGAGCGGCCACATTAATTATGGCGATGTGTGTTTTTCTCATCTTTTTTCTTCTCCCTCATTTTCGTTTATCTCCGCTTCTAAAGACTCCAGCCCGTACATGACACTGTTTCGGATCGGCTCAATCCCGACGGGCTCAAGGTGTGAAAAGGTTTTTACAATTCCTTTCAGCGCGGCTTCCGCTTCAAGTCTGGCAAGCGGAGCGCCTAAGCAGAAGTGTACGCCGAATCCGAAGGAAAGGTGCGGATTCGATTGGCGATGAATATCAAATACGCCCGCCTTCTCAAATTTGTTTTCATCACGGTTGGCAGATGCAACGTAGCAGAGAACGATCTCCCCGCTTTTCAAGCGGCGTCCGCGCAGTTCAGTGTCGTGCCGGACCGTCCTTCTGACAAACGGAGCGGGAGCGCGAAAACGCAGCGTTTCTTCCACCGTTTGCGCGATGAGAGAAGGGTCCTGTCTCAGCTCTTCATAAAGGCCGGGCGTTTCTAATATGCTGTAAACCGCATTTGAAATGAGATTAGTCGTTGTTTCATTTCCCGCCACTAAAAGCAGGTTGCAAAACGGGATCAGATCTTCTGCCGTGAGCTTCTCTCCCTCTTCTTCCTCTTTTATCAAAATAGAAATAATGTCTTGGCCGGGCTTTTTTCGTTTACTTTCTATTATTTCCGCAAAAAACGCCGCCAGCTCCGCCTCACATTGGTCACGTTCCTGCTGATTTTTCTCCGCCGCTTCAGGACTCGCATCTTTCGGCATGCTGACGAGAATGTCCGACCATTTTTTAAACTGATCCATACGTTCGGACGGAACGCCTAATAATTCTGAAATCACTATGACCGGCAAAGGGTAAGAGAGATCTTTAACGATATCAATCCGCCCTTTGTTCTTTGCCTGTTTCAGGAGATGATCGGTAATGTCTTTAATTCTCGGCTCCCATTCCTTCAAGACGCGGGGAGTGAAAGCGCGATTGACGGCAGATCTGATTTGGGTATGCTTCGGCGGGTCCATATTCAGCATGGACTTTGCAATCGAGCTTTTCACATCAGTCATGAGGCTTGAGAACGTCTCTTTATCACTGATGACTTTTTTGACATCATCGTATAAAAACACACTCCAAACCTTCGTTTCTTCATCAAAGTGTATAGGGCTTTCCCGTCTCATTTTTTCGTACCAAGGAAAAGGGTTGTATACGTCCAGGCCGTTTTTTCCTTTCATCAGGGTTCTTTGGATGGCTTGTCTCGTGCTCCTCAGCTTACTCATGTTTCATCACTCCTGATTGTTTCATATTTGAATAGTTGACGTACCTTGAATTTTATCCTAGCACATATTTTCAATTTTTTTCTATTCATAACCTGAACTATTAACATAACACAACAAAAGTCATAAATCCGGAGGTGAAATTTCTCCCAAGAAAACAGCAGAAGCGCACAAAAAACCCGAGCCTTCGGCCAGGCTCGGGAGATATGTTCACTCATTCGTCTGCGGTTTCTGGTGCTGCTTTTGGTCTTCAGGAGGCTGCGTATTTCTTTCCATATCGTCCGTATCAGCGCCCATGCCTTTCAGGAAAGAAAACAGCAGAGTGACGGCCTTGTTGATTTCCGGGTCTTTTAAAGCGCGGACGATATCAAAATACCCCGTCTTCCTGCCGCTGTCTTTTTCCTCGACGGCCTTTGTGACGCCCGCATTGATTTTAACGATAAACGGCTCAAGCTGTTTTACATCGAGCATGCCGAGAACGCCGCTTAACAGCAGGAGATTTTTCAGCATATTGGCCGTTTCCGGAGTATTCGCCTTCTTCACCAGGATATCCATCACTTTGTCTCCCTGGCCGAAGAGCCCGCGCAGAAGCGCCAAAACGCCGCGCTCGTTCATGTGCTGAAGAATGTGCAGAGATTCCAAAATCGCGTCTTTATTTCGTAAAAGAGCCGTCTCGATCTCTTCTAAGTCCTTTTTTCGTTTGTCTTCTTCTGTGACGGTCTGTTTTCGGATGCCGCTGATTGCTTTAGCCATTTTGCTGTTTCCCCCTTTTTACGGCGTCTCCCGGAAATACATAATCTTTACGCGCCCATTTCCGCTCAACCCGGACACCGATCTGCGGCTGCGGGTTTCCATAACGGAAATTGATTTTCGGAAGCGGATTAACGCCTTCTTTTTTCAAAATCTCCATCTTCGCTGATGTTTCTTTATAAGCCGGTGTATCGGTATCCTTATCCGCATAGCTGCTTGTCAAAAGGTTAATGGCAGCGTCTTTTGAATCGTTCATCGGGAGATAGACTTGTTTGCCTTTTACCCTGTCTGTGATGACGCATTTGACTTTCACATTTCCGTACGGTGATGTCAGACGGACAAGCGTTCCGTCTTCCAGCCCTCTTTCTTCGGCGAGTTCGGGCGAGACCTCAAGGAACACACCCGGTGTTTTTTCGGATATTCCTTTTGACCGGTAAGTCAGATTCCCTTCGTGAAAATGCTCGAGCAGCCGCCCGTTATTCACATGGATATCATATTCTTCACCAAATTCTTTCGGCTCGGTCCACTGAACGGGATATAGAATCGCTTTGCCATCTGAAAACGGGAACTTATCCGTAAATAAAAGCGGTGAATCGGTTCCGTCCGCTGCAACCGGCCATTGCAGTGAATTGTAGCCTTCGAGACGTTCGTAAGTGACGCCTGCGTAGAGCGGCGAAAGCATTGCCGCTTCTTCCATAATGTCTGCCGGATGTTCATAGTGCCAATCAGCGCCCAGACGGTTGGCGATGTCCGTAATGATCTGCCAATCAGGCTTTGAATCGCCCAGCGGTTCAAACACTTCGTAAAGGCGCTGCACCCTCCGTTCCGTATTCGTAAACGTCCCTTCTTTTTCAAGGCTCGGGCTTGCCGGAAGCACGACATCGGCGAACTCGGCCGTACGCGAAAGAAAGATATCCTGCACAACGAAGAAATCAAGCTTTTCAAAGGCGGCATGAACATGGTTAATATTGGAGTCGACAAGCCCCATTTCTTCCCCTTTTACATACATACACTTCAGTTTTCCCGAGTGGATGCCTTCGATCATTTCATGATTTGTCATTCCGATTTCTTTCGGCAGGTCTGCTCCCCACCCCTGTTCATACTTTTTGCGGGCTTTTTCATCCGTTACTTTTTCATAGCCGGGGAAGCTGTCAGGCATACTGCCGAAATCACTGGCTCCCTGCACGTTATTATGGCCCCGAAGCGGATATGAGCCTGCGCCGGGCTTGCCGTAATTTCCGGTCACAAGAAGCATATTGGAAATGGCCGTGCTCGTATCACTTCCTCCGATATGCTGGGTGACACCCATCGCCCACAGTGCGCACACGCTGCCGGCTTCATGAATCATCCGGGCCACTTTGATTAAGGTATCCTTGTCCACACCGGTATGTTTTTCCGCATATTCCATTGTATAAGGTTCAAGGCTTTTCACGAATTCATCTAATCCGTTCACTCTCTCCTTCAGAAATGCAGTATCCGCCAGATCGTGATCAAGCAGATATTTCGATACGGCATTCAGCCAGACAATATCTGATCCGGCACGCGGCTGGAAAAACACATCGGAGCGCTCGGCCATTTCATGTTTTCGCAAGTCAGCGACGACGAGCTTCTGTCCGTGCAGTTTATGAGAACGTTTAATGCGTGTGGACAGAACGGGGTGAGACTCAGACGTATTTGAACCGATTATCAGCACGAGCTCAGCTTTTTCTATATCTGTAATCGACCCTGAATCACCGCCGTATCCGACCGTTCTGAACAATCCGGCCGTGGCGGGAGACTGGCAGTAGCGTGAGCAGTTGTCGACATTATTTGTGCCGATGACGGCTCTTGCAAGCTTCTGCATCACGTATGATTCTTCATTCGTGCATTTGGAAGATGTGATAAAGGCAAGTGCGTCAGGGCCGAAATGTTCTTTTATATCGGTAAATTTATCAGCGATCAGCTGCAGCGCTTCATCCCATTCCGCCTCCCGAAACGAGTCTCCTTCCCGGATAAGCGGTTTGGTAAGGCGCTTATCACTATTGACGAAATCCCAGCCGAATTTCCCTTTCACACACGTCGAAATGCCATTTGCTGGGGCCTCGGCCTGAGGCTCGACCTTTAAAATGTCTCTTCCTTTCGTCCATATATCAAAACTGCAGCCGACACCGCAGTAAGTGCATACGGTTTTCGTTTTCTTGATTCTTTCATCCCGCATGGCCGATTCCATGTCCGATATGGCCAAAATCGATCCGTATCCGGTTTCGACGCCTTTTGTGATGTCAATCATCGGCCGAAGCGTCTCTTGGTTAATGCCTGTTAAATACCCCGCTTCGCCTTCCATGCCTTTTTCCATCATGGCATTACACGGACATACCGTCGAACAATGTCCGCAGGAAACACATGATGATTCATTGATCGGCACATCCTGATCCCAAATGACCCGCGGGCGTTTCCGCTCCCAATCAATGCTTAACGTTTCAGTTACCTGTACGTCCTGACAGGCCTCGACGCAGCGTCCACACAAAATGCACTGGTCGGGATCATATCGGTAAAACGGATTTGATTCATCTTTAGGATACGGTTTTTGATCGAACGGAATGCTTTGATGATTGATTTTCATTTCCTTTACGGTATTATGTACTTCGCAGCTCCCATTGTTGTAATCACAGACCGTGCAGTACAATTCATGGTTGTGCAAAATGTTGTCCATGCCGATAATCTGCGCTTTTTTTACATCGGACGAAAGCGTATCGATGACATCTCCGTCCTTTATTTGCGCGGAACACGAACGCACCAGTTCCCCGTTAACATTGACGATACAGGTATCGCACGTTTCAATCGGCCCGAGACTCGGGTGATAACACACGTGCGGCACGTCAATTGAACTATTGTTCAAAAGCTGCAAAACGGTTTGGCCGTTCGGCGCTTCCATTTCAACCCCATTGATTGTAACCTTCTTTGTATCAGCCATTTTCTCTTCCCCTTTCTGTACCCCTCTATACATCCTCTATGATTCCCAGCCGGCCTTTCACTAAAACATCTCGTTTATCTCAGGAAACATACGGGTATGAGCGGTAAAAAGGAGGCGTTCACATATGTTGAAGAAAAAAACACTCGCCACGGGATTATCGGCAGTGATGCTCACGGGATGCGCATTCGGCGCAGAAGCATTTTCGGTTACACAGCCCGTCCACGCCGCAGCCGCTTCAAAAACGGAAAACCAACGTGCACAAGAACTGGTGAACAGCCTTTACCAATCGGCGTTTAAAGGGGAAATGCCGCAAAATGTGAAAGGCCTGAAAATCAACCAAAGCACAAGACAGGACGTTTACGATAAAATCGGCGAGCCGGAACAAAAAGCAGACAGCCGCAATCCATTTGATTTATACAGCTGGAACATGGGAAACCCCGGTTATGGATTTTCCTATCATAAAAACGGAAAAATCTCGGAAATACGCTATTTCGGAACAGGGGTCGAGCGGCGCTTAAACCTCGGCAGCGTCACACCTGACGTCTTAAGCAAACAAATCGGCAGCGCTGACAAAATCCTGACAGTGCCAAAAACGGGCGAAACAGATTACGTCTACCATACGGGGCAGTATGAGCTCCGCTTCGTCATCGGCAGTGACCAAAAAGCAGACCACGTCAACCTAAAAGCCAGATAACGCAAAAAAAGCGGCCTCCCGGGCCGTTTTTTCATAGACAGCTTTTCCGTCGTTCCTTACAATACATGGGAGTACAAAAAAAGGGGAACAGTGTGAAGTGAATAGACATCCATTGACATACGGAATATGTACCGTTTTTATCATCGCCCTCGGTTTGCTGTCCAGAACCGCATACATCACCGCCCTATTGCCCGGCATCATAAACGCTTATTTAGGAGATGCCTTGTGGGCGGCAATGATTTTTACAGGATTCGGGCTTTTGTTTCGGAACATCCGGACGGAAACAGCCGCATTTTTGAGCCTCTCGTTTTGCTGTCTGATTGAATGCAGCCAGCTGTATCACGCGCCTTGGATTGACGCAATCAGAAGCAGCACGCTCGGCGGGCTGATCCTCGGCTGGCAATTTGTCTGGAGTGACATTTTCGCCTATACCCTCGGGGTATGCGCTGCCGCATTTTTAGAATGGGCCGTAAAAAGAAACCGCCAGTCTCCTTCATAATCAGAGCATGCCGCCGATATGAAGGGATAAGGAGGTGGAAGCTATGGATATCCCTGCGTTATCAATCGCAATGCATCAGGCATCTCTGGCGCAGAATGTAAATATCGCTTTAACAAAAACGGTCATGCAGCAAGCACAGGCTGCGGCGGAAGAAACAGTGAAAATGCTGCCGTCCCAGCACCCGACTGCCGGACATTCAATTGATGTGAAAGTGTAAAAAAAGATGCCGGATGATAACCGGCGTCTTTTTTTTGCCCGTTGTACGTACACCATACCGGGCATACAGGAATAAGGTAAACGGAACCAAACATTTGAAAAGGAGGTTTTCCTCTTGTACGATCCTTTCTATCATGAATACACAGCCGAGAGCCACGAACGGGTGCCATATCATTATCCGCGGCCGCCTTATTATTTCCCCAGACCATATCCATACTATCCGCGGCCGCCTTATTATTATCCTAGACCATATCCATACTATCCGCGGCCGTATATCCCGTTCTATCCTTGGTATTAATGTTTGAAAAGAAATGACCGCAGACAGGAGGCTTCCCCTGTCTGCTATTCAACTTTGACCGACAGGATATACGGGAGGGCTTGAACTTTTTCCATTACCACCGCTTTCCCGCTTTTGCTTTTCACCCTTCCCTTCACTTCAAGCACCGCCTTATTCAATTCATAGGACGTAATAAGAATTCCTTTTTCCTCAAGAGAAGTTAAAATATCATGCATGACGGCTTTCTCCTCAATCCTGAAACTGACAGACAAAGAATGCGCCGCCGGTTTAAACAGAAAATTTAACAGTTCAAGCCCGATTAACGCCAAAATCGTGCCGCTGATGCCGATGACATACATACCTGCCCCGATCGTCAGCCCGATGCCCGACGTAGCCCAAATCCCCGCGGCCGTCGTAAGCCCCCGCACGACATGCCGCTGCAAAATAATCGTGCCGGCTCCTAAAAATCCGACGCCGCTGACGACCTGCGCCGCCACCCGGCTCGGATCAAAGGACGTATGGCTGTTGGATAACAAATCAAAAAAGCCGTATTTGGAAACGATCATCATCAAAGCGCTGCCGACGGCCACTAAAAAATGCGTCCTCAAACCGGCTTCCTTCGCCCTGAATTCTCTCTCCAATCCAATAAGAGCCCCAAGCAGACCCGCAACCGCCAGACGAATCACAAAATCAAGTTCCATCCGTCTCTCTCCTTTCCTTATCTTCTTACCCGCTTTTACACCCCAATCATGCGGTGTATCTTTTTTTAAAATGCACCGACTAATTGACATAAGGAGGTTTTATGAAATTTATTCTGTGGTTTTTTATATTATTGTTATTTAGCTTATTTATTTTGGGAGGATATAAAGCATCTGTTTCTCACCCTGATTTCCCGGTGCCATTATTCGCTATGCACACTAAAACAAAGGAATATGAAAAAGGAAAATACGTTTCAAACTATACATACCGTTTCGCAAAAGAAGAAGAAGGTCCGAGCGGTTTATACCAATTGGAAATAGCCGAAAAAGGCTGGAAACTTATAGGGCAGGAAGGACTTATCAAAACCTATGAAAAGCGAGGAGAACGTGTTTCACTTTTTTTCGGTACGGGGGAAATAAGCGTCATTGAAGAATGATCCTTCTCAAAAGACAGGCTGAAATCCGCAAACGGCATATCTTTTACGACTTCCTTTATCTCTGCGAATCTATAAATTCAGCCAATATCTCAATTAAAGCGAACACCTTTCTGATCCAAAAAATGCCGCCTTCAATGAGAAAATCATTATACAAAAACAAAAGCGCAACTGAAAAAGAATAAGCACCTCATAAAAAAAGCCCTCTTTTTAAAAAGAGGGCTGCAGAAGGAAAACAGGTAATTATTTATCTAAAGTGTACTCACTCACATTAAAAGTAAGAATGTTCCCAAAAACAATATGGTCCCTTCTATTTTGAAAAGGGCCTATATTATTATAGTGCTTCTCGATAACATATCTAGATAAGCCTATTCCAGAACTTTTTTGATCATACCATCTGATAAAATCTTTAATCTCTTCCATTGAAAGATCAAATTCTTTCTCAAGACCTGTGGTCATTGTAACAAGAAGAATTGCCCGATTGCTGGCGGGCTGTTTATTTGGTGGTTCCTCCCAACTGCATCTCTCAAACAGAATGTCCGGCAATCACCTCAAAAAACGAGGTGAAATCTGTCAGTATCCCGTCACCCGCCAGCTGTTTTTCTTCAAATAACGCGCGGTTTTTTCCGAGCGGATCAATGGCCATAATCTTGCCTGCACCTGCTTTTTTCGCCGCTGTGAGCCCCGAAAAGGCATCTTCAATGACTAAGCAATCTTCAGGTCTGAGGCCTAACTTTTCCGATGCGATGAGAAAAATATCCGGCGCCGGTTTTCCGGGGAAGCTCCCGTCATCAAACGTGACTTTGTCAAAATCAAACCACCGATCCAACTGAAAGACGTCAAAGTAAAACTCGACATTTTCCTTTACCGTAGCCGTGGCAATGGTCATCGGCGTTTCTGATTTTTTCAGATGGTTCAATACGCCGGTCAGTCCCTTCGTCAGCTTTAACTCATCTTTGTTTTCAAGGCATAGTTCTCTGTAGTAGGCTTCTTTTTCAAAAGACAGCTTCTTGATTTCTTCATTTGTTAAATCGCCGGAAATAAAATACGTCAGGATTTCACTGTTTGTTCTCCCGTGAATATTAACGAAAATGTCTTCATCAGAAATGGTTTTCGGCGCGTATTTTTTCACCATGAAAAACCATGCTTTTTCGTGCAGATGCGAATCTTGAAACATCGTGCCGTTGAAATCAAAAATAACCCCTTTCATCGAACCGCCCGCCTTTTTTATTTTTTTGCGATTTTGACATCTACATATTGCTCGTAATGAATTTGAACATCTTTCATCACTTTATCATCCGTAATCAGATAGTCCATATCGTGCAAGTTATAGAATACGTAAAAATCTTCCCGGTTGAATTTTTTATTATCCGCCAGCAAAAATTTCGTCCGCGAATTATTCAGCGCGATTTGATGAGCTTCCCCTTCTTCAATGCTGTAAGAAGAAATCTCATCATTATGTATGCCGTTGGCGCTGATGAAGGCTTTCGTAAAATTGAATTTCTGCAGATTGCCGTTCACTATGGGCCCGACGAAGGCACCGGTATTTTTTCGGAAATCGCCGCCAATCAGGATGGTATCGGCAGTGTCACCATGTTTTAAAATATCAAATACGGGATAGTTGTTTGTGATAATCCTGATTCGCTTATGCAGCAGGTGTTTGGCTAAAAGTTCAATCGTCGTGCCGGGCCCTAAAAAAACGGTATCGCCGTCATTTACATATGAAGCTGCGAGTTCCGCGATCTTCTCCTTCTCCTCCATTTGAACACCCAGTTTTTCATTATGCGATAATTCGTGATCAATGGAATAAGATATGCTCTGTGCGCCTCCGTGAATACGTACGATTTTTCCGGCCTTATCCAGCTCGTCCAGATCTCTTCTCACTGTCATATCAGAAACTGCCAATTCATCGATAATATCACTCACCGTAATAAACCCCCGCGAGTTTACGATATCGATGATTTTTAAAAGACGCTCTTTTTTTAACATGTTCAATCATCCCCTCAACTTTACACACAATCTAACACACCGCGGCACTCCGGTCAACAAAAACAAACACTAACAAACAACATAATCAACATATAAAACAACGAAAAACTTATATAACCCCTATGAACACAGATGTTATTTCTTTATGAAGCTATTGACAACAAAAATGTATGCGTTTACTATTAAACAAAAGACAACAATTATAAACATTAACAAACTTCAATTCACACATTGGCGAAGGAGGATTCAGTAATGCTCAAATTACCTCATGACTTTATTTTCGGCGGGGCGACTGCGGCATATCAAGCGGAAGGCGCCACAAAAGAAGGCGGCAAAGGGCCTGTGGCCTGGGATGAATTTCTTGAAAAACAGGGAAGATTCAGCCCTGATCCGGCAAGTGATTTTTACCGCCAGTTTCCCGAAGATATTAAACTATGTGAAAAATTCGGAATAAACGGCATCCGCCTTTCTATAGCCTGGACGAGAATTTTCCCTGACGGCACGGGCAAAATCAATCAGGAAGGTGTTGATTACTATCATCGTATTTTCTCAGAATGCCATAAACGCAACGTCACCCCTTTTGTCACGCTGCATCATTTCGATACACCGAAAAGATTATTTGATCAGGGAGATTTCCTCAACCGCGCTGCAATAGAAGCGTTCGTCAGCTATGCGGAGTTTTGCTTTAAAGAATTCAGCGAAATCAGATATTGGAGCACGTTTAACGAAATTTATCCCACAGCCACCAACCAGTATTTACTCGGGGTTTTCCCGCCATCTGTTAAAAGTGATATCACAAAAGTCATTCAATGCCTCCATCACATGATGGTAGCGCATGCGATGACCGTCAATCTTTTTAAAGACGGCGGCTATCCGGGAGAAATCGGTGTCGTCCACTCATTGGAAACAAAATATCCCGCCAGCGACTCAGAAGAAGACCGTCACGCCTGTTTTCTGGATGACGCGTTATCAGTGAGACTCCTCCTCGACGCCACCTACCTCGGCTATTATTCTGAGGAAACCATGCGGGCTCTGGATGAAATCTGTGAGGCAAACGGCGCTTCATACGAGTTTTCAGACAGTGACTTTGACGTGATGAAAAAAGCTTCAACGCGCAATGATTATCTCGGCATCAATCATTATCAATGCCATTTCGTCAAAGCGTACGACGGAGAAACCGTTATTCACCATAACGGAACGGGCGATAAGGGCACTTCGGTCTATAAAGTAAAAGGAATCGGCGAACGAATTTACAAAGAAGGCCTGAAGCGGACTGATTGGGACTGGCTTATTTATCCTGAAGGCATGTATGACATGCTGATGCGCATCAAACGGGACTATCCACAATATAACAAAATGTACATTACCGAAAACGGCATGGGCTATAAAGATGAGTTTGAAGACGGCATCATTATGGATAAGGCAAGAATCGACTATTTAAAAGTCTATTTAGAAGCCGTCAGTAAAGCGATTACCGACGGAGTCAATGTAAAGGGGTACTTCTTATGGTCCTTAATGGATTTATTTTCATGGACCAACGGCTACAACAAACGTTACGGTCTTTTTTACGTCGACTTTGACACCCAAAAACGGTACCCGAAAGAATCGGCCTACTGGTACAAACTTGTAAGTGAAACAAAAACAATCATTTAACGATCATACATGGTGAAAAGAGTCTCTTTTCATCATGTGTGCCGTCTTTAGGAGGTTTTTTTCATGACAAAGGAAGAATTGCAGATGCTCGGTTTTGAAATCGTCGCCTATGCCGGCGACGCCAGAAGCACTTTATTGAAAGTCCTGAAAGAAGTCCGTGCCGGAAACTTCGAAAACACGGAAGCAGCATTGAAAAGCGCCGATGAAAATTTAACCCTCGCCCACAATGCGCAAACGAAAATGTTAGCTGAAGAAGCTGACGGCAAGGACATGGAATTAGGATTTATTTTCGTTCACGGTCAGGACCACTTGATGACAACCCTTTTGCTCCGTGATCTTATTCAGGATTTTATAGAACTCTACCGAAGCCGCCGATAAGGAGTGGAAAAATGAACGGTATCATCAAGCAAATCGAAAAGGGAAAACCGTTTTTTGAAAAAATCTCAAGAAACATTTATTTAGGCGCGATCCGCGACGGCTTCTTAACGGCCATGCCTGTTATTTTATTCGCCAGCATTTTCATCCTCACCGCCGCTGTGCCGGAAGTGTTGGGGTTCACTTGGCCTAAAAGTGTTTCTGAATGGCTTTGGAAAGTTTATAACTATTCAATGGGCGCCCTCGGTCTGATCGTTGCGGCAACAAGTGCGAAATGCCTGAGTGAATCAATGAACCGAAAAATGCCGAAAAACAAAGGGATCAACCCCGTTTCAGCGATGCTTGCTTCAGTCGTCGGGTTTCTCATTTTAAGCGTCACTCAAATTGATGGCGGATTCTCCACGGAATACCTCGGCACAAAAGGTCTTTTAGCTGCTTTTGTATCCGCTTTCATAACAGTGAACGTTTACAGATTCTGCGTGCTGAAAAATATTACGATTAAAATGCCTAAAGAAGTACCGGGTACCATTTCACAAACATTTAAAGATGTTTTTCCGTTCGCTTTTTCCGTTTTGGCCATGGTGATCGTTGATTTATTGATCAGGAATACGCTGAACGTATCGTTTGCAGAGGCTCTCTCCTCTCTCTTATCGCCGTTTTTTACCGCCGCAGACGGTTATCTTGGGATTTGTGTCATTTGGGGAATGATGGCGCTGTTCTGGTTTGTCGGCGTTCACGGGCCTTCTATTGTGGAACCGGCCATCGCAGCTATTATTTACGCAAATGTGGAGGCGAACCTTCAGCTTCATAATGCCGGCGAGCAGGCGTCCAACGTGCTGACCGTCGGACTCGGGAACTTCGTCGGCACAATGGGAGGAACCGGCGCAACCCTTGTGGTTCCGTTTATCTTTCTTCTTTTCGCGAAATCCAAGCAATTGAAAGCAGTCGGAAAAGCATCCGCGGTTCCGGTGTCTTTCGCAGTAAACGAACCTCTGCTCTTTGCTGCGCCGATCATTTTAAATCCTTATTTTTTCATTCCGTTTGTTGTAACGCCGATGGTGAATGTCTGTCTGTTTAAATTTTTCGTGGATGTCATCGGAATGAACAGTTTTATGTATGTTCTTCCGTGGGCCACCCCGGCGCCCGCCGGCTTGATTCTCGGAACCGGCATGGGGCTCTCGGCTTTTGTGCTGACGGCTGTATTAATCATTGTCGATTTCCTGATATACCTGCCATTCTGCAAAGCTTATGACAAAGTATTAGCGGCGAAAGAAGCCCAACACACCGAGCCTGAAACCGCGCCGCAAACATTACAGCCCGCCATGGCCGGCGCCTCAGAAGACGCGGCCTCCGTCATCAGCACAAATCTTCAGGAATCCTCATCCGCCTTGGAACACGGCACCAATGTGTTAGTGCTGTGCGCCGGAGCGGGAACGAGCGCCATGCTTGCGAACGCACTGACAGAAGGAGCCGAAGAATACAACGTGCCGATTACCGCCTCAGCAGGCGCCTACGGATCCCATTACGACATCATGAAAGACTTCGATATGATCATTTTAGCTCCGCAAGTCGGCTCTTATTATGATGACATTAAAGAAGATGCGGACCGCCTGCAAGTGAAACTCATCGCAACGAAAGGAGCAGAATATATCAGCCTCACCAGAAATTCACAAAAAGCCATTCAGTTCATACTGGAGCATACCTCAAAATAGAATCGGGGGTTTATCATGGATGCCAAACTTTTAAAATCAAGATTCGAAGACATTTTCAAGAGAAGTAACGGAGAACTGTTTTTCGCACCCGGCCGAATCAACCTGATCGGGGAACATACGGATTATATAGGCGGCCACGTTCTTCCCTGCGCGATCACGATCGGAACTTATGCCGTATGCGCAAAACGCGGAGATCACCAGATCCGGTTATACTCAGAAAACTTTCCTGACAGCGGCATTGTCTGCCTTGATCTTTCCGCCACAGCATACAAAAAAGAAGACGGCTGGGCCAATTATCCGAAGGGGATGATCCATTACCTTCTTAAAGCCGGCGGCCAAATAGACAGCGGAATGGATATTCTTTTTCACGGTACGATTCCAAACGGAGCCGGTTTAAGCTCCTCCGCTTCCATTGAAATGTTAACAGGTTCCATTTTAAGAAAGTTATTCAGCCTGGATGTTTCCGATACTGAACTGGCGCTTATCGGAAAAAGAGTCGAAAATGAATTTATCGGCGTGAATTCAGGCATTATGGATCAATTCGCAGTGCAAAAAGGCAAAAAGAACATGGCCATTCTGTTAAACTGCGATAAGCTTGAGCACGAAATGATTCCGGCTGCTTTTAACGGATATAAAATCGTCATTATGAATACGAACAAGCGCCGGGAGCTGGCCGCTTCAAAATATAATGAACGCCGCAGCGAATGCGACGCAGCTCTCTCGGAACTGCGGCAATATCGGAATATCGCATCACTTGCGGAATTGACGGCAGAAGAATTCAACGAACTCGAATCCCTTCTCTCCTGTGAAACTTTGCGTAAAAGAGCCCGGCACGCGGTCAATGAAAACGAGCGGACCCTCTCAGCCGCGGAGGCTCTCAAATCGAATGATTTGAAAACGTTCGGCGAGCTGATGAATGCGTCCCACCGTTCGTTACGCGATGATTATGAAGTGACCGGTGACGAATTAGACGCACTCGCTGAAGCAGCCTGGAAAGAAGGAGCACTCGGAGCGCGGATGACGGGCGCGGGGTTCGGCGGCTGCGCCATAGCCATTGTGGAAAATGAAGAAACCGCCGGCTTTATCCGGGCCGTTTCATCTCACTACCGCAGCAGGACAGGTCTTGAAGCTTCTTTCTACATCGCGGATATAAGCGATGGCGCGGCTGAATGGAGGGAAAAATAAATCATGGCGATTCTCGTTCTCGGCGGAGCCGGCTATATCGGTTCTCATGCGGTTGATCAATTATTAAACAAAGGATTTAAAACGATAGTTGTGGATCATCTGCAGACAGGCCACCAGAAAGCTGTTCATGAAAAAGCAGTTTTTTACCATGGAGATATCCGTGACAAACCGTTTCTTCGCTCTGTGTTTGCGAAGGAGAACGTAACAGGCGTTCTCCATTTTGCCGCTCAATCCCTTGTCGGCGAATCAATGAAAGACCCTCTTTCATATTTCAATAATAATGTGTACGGTACGCAAATTACGCTGGAGGTCATGCAGGAATTCGGGGTGAAACACATTGTGTTTTCTTCATCCGCCGCTGTATATGGCGAACCTGAAAAAGTGCCCATCACAGAAGACATGCCGGAAAAGCCGGAAAGCGCATACGGCGAATCAAAACTCATGACAGAAAAAATGCTGAAGTGGTGTGAAACCGCCTGCGGCATAAAATATGTCTCGCTTCGGTATTTTAACGTTGCCGGCGCGAAAACGGACGGTTCCATCGGAGAAGATCATCATCCGGAAACCCACCTTATCCCTATCCTTTTACAAACCGCGCTCGGTCAGCGCGAGGAGGTTTTGATATTCGGCACTGACTATGATACAAAAGACGGCACGTGCATCCGCGATTATGTCCATGTTTCCGATTTAATCGATGCCCATATTCTCGCTCTGGAATATTTGCAAAACGGCGGAGACAGCGGCATTTTCAATTTAGGATCAAGCAGCGGGTTTTCCGTATCAGAAATGGCGGAAGCGGCCCGGCAAGTGACCGAAAGAGACATAAAAGTAAAAGCGGCCGCAAGAAGACCCGGTGATCCAAGCACCCTCATCGCTTCCAGCGATAAAGCGCGGAACATTCTGGGCTGGAATCCGAAACAAACGGACATATCGGAAATCATTGCGTCAGCATGGAATTGGCATCGGCAACATCCAAACGGATACAAGGACAAATGAAATGGAGGCGGCGGTCATTGAAATTTTTGAATCAGTGGCAGGGTTTCTGAAAGAAAGCACTGTCTTAGGCGACATAAATGAAACAGATGTGATTTATACAAGAAACAGACTTCTCGATCTGCTCGGACTGCCGGATTATGCAGAACCGAAACATATCAAGAAACAAAACAGGCTTCACTATGTGGACGAAATGGTGAAAGACGCGGTAAAACGGTCAATCATTAACGATACGCCGGCTGAAAGAGACATGCTGGGAAGCAGGATCATGGACGTGATCACACCGGCCCCTTCTCTCATCAATGCCGCGTTCAGCGAATTGTTATCAGATTGCCCGAAAAAAGCAACAGATTACTTTTACCGACTGAGCCAAAACAACGACTATATTAAGACGCGGGCCATTCGAAAAAACATCGTGTACCGCTCAATAACACCTTTTGGGGAATTGGACATCACCATTAATTTATCAAAACCGGAAAAAGACCCTAAAGACATCGCCGCGGTAAAAAACAGTCCGGAAAACCGGTATCCGACATGTCTGCTCTGTATGGAAAACGAGGGGTATGCCGGAACACCGCATCACCCCGCCCGTTCAAATCACCGCATCATCAGGCTTGACTTAGCGGGAGAACAGTGGGGGTTTCAATATTCTCCTTATGCGTATTACAGCGAGCATGCCATCTTTCTATCAAGCGTGCACAAGCCGATGAACATCAGCCGTGACAGCTTCAAAAGGCTTCTGGCCATTACGGAAATCTTCCCGCATTATTTCGCGGGATCAAACGCAGACTTGCCGATCGTAGGAGGCTCCATTCTTTCTCACGATCATTATCAAGGCGGCGCCCATGAGTTTCCGATGGCAAAAGCGGGTTCCCTCTACCCTTTTCATATGCGTCATTTTCCAGACGTTCAGGCCGAAGCCGTGAAGTGGCCGGTATCAGTGATCCGCCTTCGCGCAAAAGATCCGGATTTGCTGACAGATGCCGCTGCCTATGTTTTTGAAAAGTGGCGGGAATATTCAGACGAAACCGTCAGCATCATCGCAAAGACAAATGAACCCCATAATACCGTCACCCCGATTGCCAGACGCAGGGGAACGGATTTTGAAATCGATCTCGCTCTCAGAAACAACCGCACCTCCGAAGATTATCCGGATGGCATTTTTCACCCGCATCAAGATGTCCATCACATCAAAAAAGAAAATATCGGTCTGATTGAAGTGATGGGACTCGCCGTTTTACCTCCCCGCCTGAAAGATGAGCTGGCAGAAGTGAAAAAGTATTTACTGAATGAACCTCATGACATCAAAGATATTCATCTTCCGTGGGCTGAAAACATCAAAGCGGATAAAGACGTGACACCGGAGAATGCAGCCGCTGTTTTACAAAAAGAAACCGCGAATGTATTTTTACGCGCGCTGACCGATGCAGGCATTTTTAAAATGACACCCGAAGGAATTCAGGCGTTTCAGCGTTTCACGACGTTATTGGAGAATGGCAGCTGAAACATTCAGAGTGAAATCAATCAACAATCTTTTTTATCAGGAGGTATTGTGATGTTCAAAAACCGATTGAAACGTGTATTTATAAACGCAATCTGTCTTTCTCTCATTTTCACTGCTTTTACATTCTTTGAGAAGTTTCCTAAAGCAAAAGCGGATGCCCCGTTTGCCTATGGCGCTGATATAGGATGGCTGAAACAAATGGAGGACGAAGGTGTGCGCTGGCTGGATGACGGCGGAAAACAGAAAGATGCCTTGCAGATTCTTAAAGATCACGGAATAAATGCCGTGAGACTGAGAGTGTTTGTGAATCCGCCAAGCAGCTATTATTGGCTGAAAGACGGGACAACATGGACCATGCTCGGCTATAGTGACAAAGCGGGCGTACTTGCGGCGGCAAAAAGGGCAAAAGCGTTAGGAATGAAGGTAATGGTTGACTTCCATTACAGTGATGTGTTCGCTGATCCAGGCCACCAGATCAAGCCGAACCAATGGAACGGCTATTCAAACAGCCAGCTGCAGGCAGCCGTGTATAACCATACGTACGATGTCATGAAAGAACTTAAAAATCACGGCATCTCCCCTGATTGGGTGCAAGTAGGAAATGAAATGAATTCAGGAATTTTACTGCCCGACGGCAGCACGAACGATTTCAGCAAATTGACCGGCTTACTGAACAAAGGCTATGACGCCGTGAAATCCGTCAGCCCGGCCACCAAGGTCATCAGCCATTTGGCACACGGCACGGACAACAGCCTATTCAGATGGTGGTTTGATCAATTCTTTAAAAACGGAGGAAAAACCGACATCATCGGCGTTTCGTTCTATCCCTATTGGGAAGGCAAGCCGTACTGGGAGCTCACCAGCCATTTATCATCTAATTTGAATGACATCGCCTCACGCTACAACAAGGAAGTCATGGTGGTTGAACTGGGCGGAGATGAAAATAATCCGAAAGATTCCTACTGGACCATAAAAGACACCATAAAACTGGTGAAAGCCGTTCCGAACGGCAAAGGAATCGGCGTATTTTACTGGGAACCCGAAGCTCACTCCAGCGTTCTGTCAGACGCGTATCCATTAGGCGCAACCGCCAAAGTGTCTAAAAACGTCTTGAAATACACAACCGCAATCGACGCTTTTCATGATGCCGCAACAGGAAAATGATTGATGCGAATCTCAAGCAGGCTCATTGTGCAGCCTGCTTTTTTATAAGGCTGTAGTGTTGGCCTGTTATGAAACAGAGCAAGTAACGAATACGGAAAGAAAAATACCCGAAAACCCGCGTTTCGGTTAAAAAGCCGCTTTTTAAATAGAATACTTCTTCTGTTCCCCCTCCTTCTTATTTCTGCGCACTATCTCTCAGTTCCTAAATCATAACTTTACGATTGTTGAAAAAGAAACAAACATTTTATAATATTGTGTAAGCACCACCGAGCAGGAGGACGGGCCATGGACAAAAAAGAACAGCTCCTCACGGATTTCAGGGACTTTTTTAACAAGATGGTGTGGCTGAATAGGCTGAAGATGGAAGAAAGCCTTAAGGGGCATAAACCTTCTGAAGTGCATTGCATCGAATTCATCGAAAAAATTGAAGACGCCAATGTGACAAAACTTGCGGAGTCCCTTTATATGACAAGAGGCGCCATAAGTAAATTAACGAAGAAGCTTATCAATAAAGGCCTTATCGAAAGCTATCAGAAGCCGCTTAACAAGAAAGAAATCTATTTCAGGCTTACCGAACAAGGAAAAGTCATTTATAAAATTCACGAGGAATTGCACAAAGAGTTTCAAGAACGGGACAAAATCGTGTTTGAACAAGTAACTGATGAACAATTTGACACGATGCTGAACTTCGTGGAAACATACAGCAGGCATTTGGATTCAGAAATAAAGAAACTTGGTGCAGACTTGAAATCGGAATAAATATGAATAAAACCATAGGCAGCCCTGCTCCATGAAAACGGGCTGCCTTTTTATATCCCTCTTATTGTTGACAAAGAAACAAAACCACTCTATTATTTTGTTGACAAGGAAACAAAGACAGCAATTTTGAGAGGAGAATACTATGTCAACACATAAAAGAAAGGTACTTCGGCTTCCAAAAGAAGTTCTCACAGCCGCCTGGGCTATTGCACTGGGAGCAATCGCTCCAATGCTTGACTCTACGATGGTAAACATCGCCATCGGCAAACTGACCAAAGACTTCAACACAACATTGGATATCATTCAGTGGTCCGTTACAGGCTATATGTTAGCACTTGCGATTGCAGTACCCGTATCCGGCTGGCTTATGAATAAATATAACGGTAAGAAAATCTTCATCGGCTCAGTCATCGCCTTTGGTGTCATTTCTGTTTTTGCGGGAATGAGCCGTGACGTTTCCAGCTTCATCTTCTTCCGTTTGCTTCAAGGATTCAGCGCCGGCATTATCACTCCGCTTATGTCAACACTCTTGGTTAAAACGGCAGGTCCGGAAAACCTGGGAAAAGTGATGGCAATCGTCAGCACCCCTATGATCTTCGGCCCGATCTTAGGACCTGTCATTGGGGGTTTCATCGTCCAAGGCGCTTCATGGCATTGGATTTTTTACATCAACGTGTTCATCGTTTTGATTGCTGCACCGCTTATGATGAAAACCATTCCAGACTTTGAACCATTCAACAAAGATCGTAAACTCGATATTTTCGGGATTATCAATTTGTCATTAATGAGCGCGGCATTGATGTACGGTATTACAAAAGCGGCGGATCATGCATCATTTAACAATAGCGACACCATTTTATGGACAGGCATCGGTCTTGTTTCAGCAGCTATTTATCTTGTATATAATCAGATCAAGAAAAACCAAACCGTGCTGCCTATGAATTTGTTTGCACACAAGAGCTTCTTGGCATCTTCGATCGGGTTGTTCTTAGCGAATGTTGCCATCATGGGGCCGATGTTAATACTTCCGCTGTTTTTTCAAAACATTCGTCAGTTCACGGCAGCCGGAGCAGCACTCGCTTTAATCCCTCAAGGAGTCGGAATGCTCGTGACTCGTCCGCTGATCGGAAAAATGATTGATAAGATCGGTGCGAAATACGTGGTTACGGTCAGTCTTGTTCTTTCGCTGATCGGATCTATCCCGCTTATTTTTATCACCGATAACACAAGTATGATTTGGATTTCCGTCGTATTATTTATCCGCGGCACCAGTTTTGGAGGAATTATGCTCCCATTAATGAGTGACGCTTATACAGGTCTTGACAGCAAACAGCTTCCGGAAGCAGGTGTCGGTATTCATATGATTGAAAACCTCGGTTCCAGCTTTGGGTCAGCTGTGATCGCAACCGTTACCGCAACTGTCATACAAGAATTGCAGCCGACGATTCCGAACAGTTTAAAAGGCTACCATGCCGGATTCTTAGTATCCGTCATCATCCTTGCGGCCATCTTCATTCCAAGTCTGTTCCTTACCCATAAAAAGACTGCCATATAAAGAACTTTTTAAAGTAAAAAACCCTTGCGCAGCAAGGGTTTTAATGAATGAAACTGATGATGGTTGCCGGCAAAGTCAGCCAACAACAGACAAAGCCTTTTACTCATTCACATTGCTTTTCATTAACCATTCTACTTCCGTTAATTCTTGTTTTTGAACGTCTTTTGTATGTTTTTTCGTAAAATGGACTTTAACAGCTTCTTCGTTTTCCCAAATCTCCCAAAGCATGATTTTGCGTTCTGATGGTTCAAGCGGATAAGCATGGAACTGAATACAGCCTTCTTCTTTGTTCGTTTCTTCCTCAAGTTTTTTGAACTCTTTCATTATTTCATTAAGGTCTTTATCACTGATGATTTTTAAGCATGCCGTTATGTAATGCATCGAAATTCCCCCTCTTCCCATCTTTTTATGGCTTTACATTATAACATTTATCGAAAAACGAAACCGGCCTACCGCATTCTCAACATATAAAAAACCGTCCATAAAAATGAACGGCAATGTTTATTTAAGAGCATTAAGAGCGACTTTTGCAGCCTCAGCGATAAGAGCATTATTATAATTGGCATCTTCCGTAAACCGGTTTGACAGGATTGCCAAAACAATTGGGGCTCTGTCAGGCGGCCAAACGATCGCAATGTCGTTTCGTGTGCCGTAGCTTCCGGCTCCGGATTTATCGCCGACTTCCCATCCTGCAGGAGCGCCTGCCCGAATCAGTTCGTCGCCGGTAGCGTTGCCCCGCATCCAATCTGTTAAAATCGTGCGCTTGTCAGCCGTGAGAGTGTTACCCAAAGCGAAAGTCTTAAGGTCAGTTGCCAGTGCTTTTGCGGTGCTTGTGTCACGACGATCCCCGGGAATCGCAGAGTTTAGATCCGTCTCGAATCGATCAGCTTTCGTTACATGATCCCCGATCTGTTTCAATGATTTTTCAAAACCTTTGGGACCGCCAAGCTGCTGCAGCAATAGGTTCCCGGCGGTATTATCGCTGTAACGGACAGCGGCTTCTGAGATTTCTTTCAGGCTCATGCCTGTATCCATGTGTTTTTCTGTGATTGGAGAATATGTAACCAAATCGTCTTTGCTGTAGCGGATGATGGCATTAAGTTTTTCATTTGAGCTTTTCTTCAGAACAGCAGCTGCAGCCAGAACTTTATAGGTTGATGCGTAAGCAAACCGTTCATTCGGCCGATAGGCGATTGTCTTGTTTGAACCTGTATCAATCGCATAAACGCCGAGCCTGGCATCAAATTTTTTCTCAAGCTGAACAAATTTCTGATTCGTTATACAGCTTGTCATTTTTGCGTCCTCTATAGATTTCGCTTCAGCATGCGCTGAGCCAAATAAAGGATTGAAACCGGTAAAGCTTAAACATAAGAGTCCAATGCATATTCCAAATTGTATTCTCGCTTTATTTTTCACATCCAGACCTCCTCATTATAATGATTTTGTATACATCTTCTAATTAACATTACAAACAGGATGAAAGTCAATATAATTCCTGTGTGATGTTTTCCGTGACAGTTAGGAAATCAGCTGAAAATTTAATTAAAACACCCCTGACTCTTCAATGGATAGCGTTTCTTCCGGCAGATATTTCGCGAAGAACCCATGTGATACAGCGTTTGATTTCTTGCTTGAGCCACGGCCGCTCTACCCGGATTCATTTTGCCATCTGGACCATGCAGCGGAAGCAGGCGGCGCAACGGCCGCCGCTCCCGTAAGTAATACCGCTGATAGAATTTCCTTGTTATTGCTTCTCCTGCTTTTTGTATTCTGCGATTTCCTTAGGGGTAGCCTTCCGGACTCCGTCTGTGTCTGTCCTGTTTGCCACTTGAACGCCTTCCATGTTTTTTATCTCGCTGACGACTCCCAAATGCTCTAAATACACATGATCACCAATCTTGAAACGATTCAGTTTGGCCCGCTCCTCGGTCATGCTCCTGTATTCAGTCGCGGCTTTCATTTTTAATTCAGCCAGACACATTTGACAAAGGGTTACTGTTACAGAATTGCCGTTAAAATCAGTAAACGAAACCGATCTGACAGATTCCTTTTCCGGGTGCATCGTGCATGTTTTCTTCATAGGCGATGGACGTGTAAATTTAATCATTCCGCTTCCTCCTCAAAAAAAGTCTTTTCGTCCCTCAGACATAACTCCGGTTGAATGGGAAGTTTAATACACCTGCATTCGAACTGTCACGACACATGGAGATTGCCTTTCCTTCGCCATCTGACGGATTTTCATACATCCTTCATAGCTGTAAGCCTATATTCCTTTATATTCCCAATGCTTGCCGCACTTCCCTGTTAGGATGAAATTTCCAAAGCTGTTGACCAGTTGCCGCATGTTGGTTCCATGCGACAAGCCTTTGGGCAGCCATATCCCAATTCATATGGGTAAATTTCAGCCCTCTCATATGTGTGTATGCTTTGTAAAGGAGGTGCATCACATAAAGTTCTAACAACCGATTCAACATGAACAAAGTGATTTAGTCGACAAAAAGATTGTCAGGAGCAAAAAGAACGGTGAATCTAAAAGCAATTGATCTTTTTGAATATGGATTGTAAGTCAACGCATTTTCCAAATTAATAAGATAAATAAAAATAGACCCCCTCACAGTTAATGGTAAGGGGGTTATTGAGTATACGGCCGATATTTCTTTTTTGAATCCAAATGTCTGCATTCCCATACCGTCTACAGATATACTTTCTCTAGATTGGAATATTTTAAGCATGTATAAGGATAACAACTGAAATAAACGAAGATTATGCAAAAATGGATTGATGAGGTGTTGAGCAGTAAAGTGTTTTATGATTTTGCCGCCATGATAATGTACAAATATTTAATTAATACTGTATTAGTTTATTCAATATGTTAATTTTACTTTGATCTTTATTACTCTTCTTTGTTCTTCTATATCCATCTAATAAAGACTTATTATAAACCTTGAGGTAATCATCAATAGTCAGCAAATGATATTTGGCTCCGTCATCTTCAAAAACCCCTAGGTTATTATAGTCTACGTCTGCAAATGGTTTTAAATCCTCAATGCAAGCAATGCCTATTTTAGTATTCGTTTTCCTAAATTCATGCTCATGTAAATCAACCAATTTATATCCTTGCAGTTCCATACTTTTTTTAGCTTTTCCCACTTTTCCTCTAAAAATATTACAGGAATAAGGATATCAATATCTTCTGGTGAAAAGTTCAACCCAGTTACCTTCTCAAGACCTAAAGATCCATATAATAATGGAATAATGTCTAACTCTTTATTAAGAGTTTTAGCTATATTTATAAATTCATTATACAATTTCATCTTTATATCCCCAATTTTTGGCCATTTAGAATCAACTGCTACTTGGAGTTTCTTTGGAATTTCATAAATCCTGTAGGTCAATTTTATAATTTCCACTTTAAAAGGATTCTTTTATCTCAATGGATCTCCTGAAGCTATATGCCAATGCAGATGCTTTGAATCCTGATAATCTCCTAAGTTTGTAAGCATCCTGCAAGAACCACTTTCTTTTGTCACCTTCGCCGCAACCTTTTTAATCACACCCAGCAACTCGAGTAAAAGTTCATTGTCGTCTTCTTCCAAAGTGATTAAAGAAGAGATATGTTTTTTAGGAATAGCAACAATATGCACCGGCCAAAAAGGTCTTGTATGATGATACGCCAATACATTCTCGGTTTCTAAAACTTTATTTACTTTTGTTTTTCCGCTTAATACTTCATCGCAATAAAAGTCTTCTGTCATCATTAATCCCCCTTACTCTTTAGCTTTGATCATCATAATCAATATACAAATTAACCCAATGCTCTGCTTTATTTTTCACTTTTGTTATTAAGATAAGAGAACCACAATAAACTTATGAACCCAGCAGCTCCTATAATTGTAGATATAATGTAAGTCCAATTAAGTAAATCCATAAACTTCTCCTCTGAGAAATAATTTCAATACATCAAATTTTGTGTTTTTTTCTGATTAATAAATTCTTTATTCTTCCTCAAATTTATTTATTCTGCTTAACATTCCCCTATCGTTTTTCGAAGCTTTCTTCAGCGATCTTTTCTCATATAATGTTCCTTTATTAATCACAACAAAATCAGTATTATTTTGCACATAAACTTGGGAGTCAGATGATTCATAGTAACCCGTAACGTTTTCTAAAACCGTCTTGGAATTGCCTTTATTATATAGATCATAGTTGACTGGCGGTCTGCTGATTGCAAATTTCCCAAAAACAGCAACATCATCCTTACCGGGAGTATGGCTCGCTCCTTTAATAAATATGACGCTAAATATTAAAATCAAGAAAATTGCAATTAAAGTTCCTGCAAACATAAATTTTTCATTTCTTTTCCAGTTCAACATAAACAACCCTTTTCTTTATCATGCCGTGTTGATATAAGTAAATCTTACAATTTATGTACTAACATATAAATGTTTAGAATTTAAACAAGCCGCTTCCATTCAACATACTTAAATCGCTGCTGATGAAGGTCTTCCAGGATTGATGCCCATTTACCTCAGCCTTCCGCAACAACAATGTTTTTTTCAATCTATCCTCAATCCATTCACTTCAAAGTTACTCACTCTTCCGAAAGTGTTTTTACTTAGAGCTCAGCTACTTAACCACAACTTTTTGTACAAGAATAGAGTCCCAAAGCCAAAAGATCAGAGAAAATAATACGCTGAATAAATATACCTCATAACTCGCTAGTATAGACCCTATTGGATTATAAGGTTCAAAGAGAACGGCCATGATTAGCCATGTAACAAATGAAGATACTGTGTATATTAAGAGATATGTTAAATTGAACCTTCTAGGTTTTCGGTTTAAGATAAGCTGCAATGGCAATTCAAAAATTAAATAACATGTCAACATGATCCCGCTAATTATAAGATAAGGAACATATTCAGCTTGATGCAGGGTGATCACATATACCAGTGTAGAACATATGGCCGACAAAATAAGGACAGCTAGGTATCTTACTACCATCAAATCTATCTCCCCCCTTACGATTAAAAAACAAAAATGCTTGCAATTGCTATTTTTCGTAATAATAAGATTTGACCCAAGGATAGATTCTGCCCTTATTTTCACACCATTCAACAAATCCCTTTGATTGTTTTTCTTTAAACAACAACCAGTCATTCAACAAATCTTGATAATAGTTAAGCTGTTCGTTATTGCTTTTTCTTGTTTGTTGACATTCTATCTTGTTGTTCAACTGCCGGGACTTGGTAAGAAGTGCTTGATCTTCTTCAATATCGCCTAGATATAAATCTTCGGATATGTGATGAAATGAATACCACAAGGCGTTCAAATGAATATCGATTAACGTTAATAAAGATAATTGTTCATTACTGCCGCCTAGTCTAAGTGCATTATTCAAGTAATCAACACGATTTTCAGTATTTAAAAACACACCATACCACCTGTATGGTCTTGGATCTTCGGGGTTACTCTTCATCCATGCTTCAAGCAGAGGCTTTAAAAGATCCGTTTCTAAAGGGTGAACAAGTATATGGTGAATATCATCTGATGTTTCTAATAAAGCAAATAGCCAACAAGCAAAATTCTGTTGTGCATGATTATCCCACGTTTTGGCTTCATCGATAAAGGAAGATAATGCATTAAGGGATTCTTTACGTAACCCTTTTTCTTTGAGAGAGCAAAACTTTTTAAATAATGGGTATTCATCCAGTCTGTCATTTTTTAAGATATTAGTTAAGACATCTATCATGATTCACATCTCTCTTTGCCTAGAATAAACTTAAACAATTTGAAATACGACATACAATGCAACTTCAGCTACAAGCAAATAAATCATATATCTAGCATAATTTAATACATCTTCATCAGTATTTTTCTCTTTTTTAAAAGTCCATGCAAATAAACCTAATACAGTTGCCACTAACACGATTTCAATTATTGTTAAAATTGACATACCTTCCTCCTAAAAAAGACTAGAGTTCCTTATGATGCATATTTACTTAGTTTCTTCAAAATAATAATGACAATAAACTGAGTTGCTTTCTTCATATCTAATATATGTATCTTGGGTTAAGAACTTTGTATAGCCGGTTGTTTTGAGTATCGCTTTACTCATCATGAGCATATCCTTCTGGATATCATAATCTGTTTGGATATCCAAATTAACTTTAAATGCTGCATGTAACTCAAAGAACCAATCGTCAAATTTAAATTTTAAAATTTTCATTGCGATCCCCCGATCTGTTTCATTGAAATGCGTCAATTTAGACTAAAACTATAAATCAACCTCAATCGCCTTTTCATATGCTGAATGGAAAATTATTTTGTTATCTTTCCATTCGGCATTACCTACTCCTAACACATCAAGGTCGTCTTCACCCTCGGTATTTCGGGTCATAATATATACGGTGTCCTTATTCACTTTTCTCATTAAACCAGGGTATAAACTAGGAACATGCACATAAAAATCGTAAAAGTGATTCGTTTCCCCTAAGGTGGCGTTTCTATATTCTATGGTTACTGTTACATTTTTAGCTGGCGAAGAAATGGTCCCATATGAATCACCAGTTGCCGCCAACAATGCAACTATAAGTACTACTGGAATTGTTAAGCAAATTACATATAATTGCCGTATTTTATATCTACGAGCTAACACAAAAAAACCGACTAAAGTAAGCAGTACAGGGAAAATATAATTTGTTTCCACTACAAAGCTTAAGTAATAACCATCATGAGACATTAAGAAAACAGTTAAATCAAATGCTAAAACCAATACAAAGAAGATTGTTGCTCCATTTATTTTGCGTAATATTTTGTTTACCATAATCATTGCCCCCGTTCATACACCGCACTCGATCATTTGCGATCTGCAGCCTTAGAGTTGCATTATAGCAAAGTAAAAGGGGCGTCAGTAATAAAGACAGAACAAAAAGACTTATACAAATTTAATCTCTTCATTTAATTCAGAATTATTTCACCTTATAAAAACTTTCCATTTCTTCATGTTCATCACCTTCAATGAGTTCAAAGCTGCCTGGTACATTATACATTATTTTCCGTTAATCTATCAATTCCGGTTAATACCTCACCATCATCTTACATCTTCATCTATCACACACCATAATTCATTATCTAATAATACGTTCCAACCTTTTTAACCCGCTTAATCTTTCCAATTCAATTAATTCGAACACTGCCAAGTAATTCCCTGCACTCCGGTTTCTCACCCATAGCCTCTCTTCTCAAATTCTTAACCACACAAGATTAAGGACAAAGACTCAGGTCAAATTATTCATTTTCTTCTCCTTAATCACACATTGTTCTGTTTCTTCATTCCTACATGGTAATATCTTGTTAAAGTATTTCGTATGAAAGGATATGGTCATGAAAGTTTTCGAAGCAACCACCCTGCTGGCCGCCGCCAAGCAGCGCGCGGGTGAACATAAAAAACTGCGCGGTCAGATGGTCAACCTGAAAAAAGCGTTTCAAGGTATGGCTGATCTTGGTGACAATGATTTCTCAGGCCGGGGCGCAAATAACATCAAAGCTTTTTTTAAGGACCACGCCGGCGTCACAGACAGCTGGCTTGATCTGATCGATATGAAAATCGCATTTCTCACAAGCCTTCCCGGTAAGGTCGAAGATGCCGGACTTTCCAATTCGCATGTGGAAGAATCATTTCTGGAGCATGAGCTCACCCACGCTCTTAGTAAATCAAAGGCGATTATGGAAGAGCAGAAAAAGGACATGCGCTCCATCCTCGGTGAGATCGATGACATCATCTCGCTTGATCTATTTTCAACGGAAAGCACAGATCAGAAGCTTTCTTCAGCTGACAAAAAAAGAAGCGAAACCATACATAAACTCGGCAAGCTTGATCACGATTTAACGAAAGAATACGCAGAAACCGAAGCGAACGAACAGTTCATTCAAGCCGACTTTCAGCAGCTCCTAAACGCCACAGGCAAAGGAAAAAGCGCCACGCCGCTTCACTACAATGCCAAGGCGTACCGTGAAAGTGATATTCATAAAGAAAAAGGCGAGATCGCAAGACATTCGTATGCTTATTTGACGATTAAAAAGGAAGAAGCGAAAGAGCGTGAAATCAAGGATCTGAAGAAAAAGCTGGCTGATGGTGTAACTGACCCGGATGAATACTTAGAAATCGCCAAGAAGGTTGGCTATGAGAATCTCACCCCTGAACAGCTTGAATTTGTTTCATTTCTGGAACAGCGTAAAGCTTTCATGGATAACGGAAAAGAAGCATTGCAAATCATAGGTGATGGCGCCAAAGGTCTGCTTGTTGGTGTATACGATCTTGCCAAGGATACCGGTGAAGGAGCACTTCAACTCGGACAGAATATCGGTTGGACAATTGACAACTTAAACAAAGATCCTCAAAAAGTTCTGGATACTGTTCTGGAATACGACTATCTAGGTGTCTTTCAAAGTATGGTTGACACATTGAAGGATGATTGGGATAAAAAGATGATTCACGGGGATGCATATACACGAATGCACTATGTTACTTACTTGGGCGGAAGTCTTCTGTTATTGAAAGGCGGAAAGTCCTCTGTCTCAACAGGTTCTAAAGATCTTGCTAAAGCTGGTGGCACAATTAAGAAAGGCGGAAAGTCTGTAAAACAGTTTTACAAATCTCCTGTCAATCGGTATACTCCTGCATTAGAAGGAATCCTTCAAGATGCTGAGAATACTATTAATGTGAAGAATACACCACTCCTAAAAAGAATAGCCGATTCCACTAAAGATAGTGTACTCTTTAAATCAATCAATGGTAAGTCATCAAAAAACAAGACAGTTAAAAAAGGCCTTTCCAAAAAATCAAGAGAAGTTGCGCTTCCAAAGGTAGACACATATGAACAAGCTAGAAATGAGGCGCTAAATCTAATTGGTGATTTAGGAATAGATTCAAAACCTTTTATAGGTACTTTATCTAAAAGCGCAGGCTTTGGTAAAGTTACTGGCCGAATGTCTGGAGATAATAAAGTCCTTTGGAGATTAGATTATGACCCCGAAAAGGGACCCCATATAAATGTTGAGGATTATAGAAATGGAAAAGGAGATAAGGCAAAGAAATATTATATACCTTTTAACGGAAACGAAGATACTTATAAATCCCTTTTAAAACATTTAAATAAATAGGAAGTGTTAATATGACCTTATACGAAGAATGTCTAGAAGCTCTTGGAGATAACAAAGAAGTCCTCACTATTTCTGAGACACGTAAATATCATGAACAACTTGGCGAAAGTTTCCCCTTCACATCATGGGGAAGAATTAAATGGGATGAAGTAACTTATCACAGATCTATTGATTATGCTGAAGATATTGATGAATGGTTAGTTGAGAATAAAATAGATGATAAAACTGTTATTCTCCTTTGGGCTTACGGTGATTATCCAGGTGTAAAAACCAGCTTAGACAACGCCTTAAACGTAATTGATGATGTAACTGCTGTAGGTTCAGATACCTTCATGTTCAGCGAATCTGGTTATGTTATTGAATTTTTCCATGATGGAGATGTAACAATAGGAAAAGCAATATGAAAATATTAGCCCTTCTTAGTTAAGAGAATCAATATGAATTTAGAGAAAAAAATGAAAGATATATTAATTAAAAGAAAAAAACTTAATCTAGTTGGGATGAAATAATTGAAGTACTCTCAGAAAACGAAGAAAATACAATCAGCTATCTAGAAAATTGTAATAAAGAAGATTTATATTGGGGCAGTGAGGTATTTAAAGATTTAGCTGAAAGTTTGCAAAGTAAAGAACTTATTGATTGTTTAAGAAAATTAGATGAAAAATACCCTGACCTAGAAATGACAAATGATATTGATATAGCAGAAAGTTATATAGAATAATATACGTACCATCTCTTATATTTGACGATAATGATTCTTGATGGTGGTTAGCAATGATTGAAATTAAAGTTTCTGATCCTGTATTTAGATTTCTCGGCGGACATTTCCACCAAGATATAGAATCTCCCGAAGATGCTCTTAATGAATATCTAAATGAAGCATCACAAAAACTAAAAGAAAGAGATTTAATAGCACTAACTGAGTTTGTAAATAGTGATTATTCAGAAGAAGACAAGAATGAATTTATAGAGGAAGCAGCGGATGGCATATACTTTCCTGAAGATGATATAACTCCATTAGAATGGCTTAAGCAAGTCACTGAACAAATTAAAAAGCACCTTAAACAACATAGTTAGAAAAAAAGCCCTCTTTTAAGAAGGGCTTCTTTTATTAATTTCAATTTCACTTCCAGCTTCGCTTTCATGTTTGGTCGTAAATGCCGTATGTCTTCAAACCATACATGGACTGAATCGTTCGACCGCATTTATTGATGAAAGGTAATTTCAAGTGGTATAAACTGCAGAAAAAGAGGGTAATATAAAAAACCCAAATAATGGACTTAATTATGCTAACATGCTACTAATATCTTCTCATCTAAGAGGTTTATATAAAGGTTCTTAGTTTATATTCTTCTAATCCTATTTTATGGGATTTTTGCCATCTCTCTGATGAACAAAAAGTCGTTAAACCATATCGGCTGTATTAGATGTAGAGATGTATATTAATAAAGATGGCTCAATAGCTGCTGCACATCCTTTATATAAAAAACCAAGGGAATGATTGATTTTATTATGGTATATTCATTTGAATGTAAAAGAGACCATTTAGGATACTTACGAGTAGTTCTCCCCGCAGGGTTAGAATACTTTTCTGATTTCATTGAAGACATTGTTTCGATAGATGAAGCTGATGAATACTTGAAAATGATTCAAGACGTATTGGATGGTTCTTCTGAAGAATATGAGATTCAACTAAATACAACCATTGCATATATAAAAGAAGATCAAACAGTCATAGAACACCTTTATACAGAAAATGAAAACGATAGAAGCTCCATGGAGACAGAAAAATTCAAAAAACTTATACTCGACTGGAGAGACAAGATCCCCCAAAGGTATAAGAGTGATGATTAAAACTTTAGGTCCCTTGAGATTCAAGGGACTTTTTTATTACTTTAATACTGCTTCAAGTTTCACTTTGTTTTCGATCCGCAGTTACTATCTGGAGAACTCATAAGGAACGGTCTGACAAATTTTCGGTTTTCAGTGCATAATAGCTATCAATGCCATTTCCTTGTCCTTCTTACTGGAATAATGTAAGCCTCTAGAGCTGTTTCAATAAAAAGTAAAAAACCCTTGCTGCGCAAGGGTTTTGGCTATGATTCCGACTGGGCTCGAACCAGCGACCTCTACCCTGTCAAGGTAGCGCTCTCCCAGCTGAGCTACGGAATCATGATATGTATGTGTTGCTGGGTATGTTGTTGTCTCTCTGACATTTATAATTATATATCCTGCTTAGCCGTTCGTCAACACTTTTTTTATCAAAAATAAAAAAAGGGGCGGCGCTCAATTGGCGGCGCCCTTTTCGTTTATGATCTGACTTTGGCGGGAGTTATTTTTTTCAATGCCTGTTCGAAGTCGCGTTCTAAATCTTCGGCGTTTTCGACTCCGACGCTCAGGCGCAGAAGGCCGTCTGTGATGCCGCGTTTTTCCCTCTCCGCTTTCGGCATGGCTGCATGCGACATGGTTGCAGGGTATGAGAGAATGGATTCAACGGCGCCGAGGCTGACCGCAAATACCGGAAGAGATACATTTTCGACCAGCTTTTTGACGGCTTCTTTGCTTTCCAGTTCAAAGGACAGGACGGCGCCCGCTCCGGTTGCTTGCCGTTTATGGGTATCGGCTCCCGGGTGTCCGGCAAGGCCGGGATAATAAACGTTTTTGACGGCGGGGTGCCCGTCAAAAAAGGCAGCGAGCCGTTCAGCCGTCCGGCTCGCTTTTTCCAGTCTGACCTGCAATGTTTTTAAGCCTCTCAATACGAGCCAGCAGTCCTGTACGCCGAGCACCGCTCCAAACGAGTTTTGCAGCTTATACAGCTGATTGCCGAGCTCTTCATCCTTGACGGCGGCAAGGCCTGACAGCACATCGCTGTGTCCGCTTAAAAATTTCGTCGCACTGTGGAGCACGATATCTACACCGAGATCAAGCGGACGCTGCAGAGCAGGCGTCATGAAAGTATTGTCAAGGTATGTCAGACAGCCGTGATCCTTTGCCAGTTTGACGACGCCCTTAATATCCGTGATGCCGAGCGTCGGATTTGACGGTGTTTCCATATAGATGGCTTTCGTGTTCGGGCGGATGGTTCGGGCGACCGCTTCTGTGTCCGTCATATCGACAAAGGTATGTTCAATTCCGAAACGGGACAGAACCTCAGTCACCATGCGGAATGTTCCGCCGTACACATCCTCCGTGACGAGGACATGGTCGCCTTGGGATAAGAGCAGAAACGCCGTCGAAATCGCCGCCATTCCCGAGCTGAAAGCAAAGCCTCTCGTTCCGCCTTCAAGACCTGCGATCGTTTCTTCAAGCGCTGTTCTTGTCGGTGTGCCTGAGCGGCTGTAGTCATATGTCCCGAATTCTTCAAATGAAGACTGATGGAATGTGGAAGCATGCTGGATCGGGACGCTGACGGCTCCGGTGGCTCCGTCTGTTTTAAATGGATTGTGCACGAGCTGGGTTTCCAGCGTCCAATTGTGATTACTCATATGACACGGCCCCCTCTTTTACTTGCTGTAATGCCTGCTTTACATCCCGCTTCAAATCTTCTGCATGTTCAATGCCCACTGAAAATCTCAGCAGACGGTTGCAGACGCCGTTTGCAATACGGATGTCTTCAGGAATATCCATGTGCGTCTGTGTCGCGGGGTATGTAATAAAGCTTTCCACCCCGCCGAGACTTTCTGCGAAACAGATCGTTTTCAGCGCCTTTAAAAACGGATTGACCCATTCCTCTTTTTGCAGCCGGAAAGACAGCATCCCGCCTTTTCCGGGATATAACACGTCGGCGATTTCTTCTTCCTGTTCTAAAAATTCCGCAAGTTCACGGGCGTTTTCTTCATGACGGCGCATTCTGAGTCCGAGTGTTTTCATCCCTCTCATTAAAAGCCACGAATCAAACGGCGAAAGAACGGCGCCGATCGCATTTTGGTGATTAAACATGATCTCGCCGAGCTCTTCATCCTTTACGACAGCAAGACCGGCAAGGAGATCATTGTGCCCGCCTAAATATTTTGTGGCGCTGTGAATGACGATGTCCGCTCCCAGTTCAAGCGGACGCTGGAGCACCGGGGTATAAAACGTATTATCCACAATCAAAAGCAGGCCGGCTTCTTTCGTAATCCGGGCGATTTTTTCAATGTCCGCCTCCTGCATTAACGGGTTTGTCGGCGTTTCAACAAATACCGCTTTCGTGTTTTCCGTTATTTTGGAGCGTAAACAGTCTTCATCGCTGAAATCATCGTAAATAAAGCTTAAGCCGTATTTTCTCCATTCGTTTTCAAACAAACGGTACGTGCCTCCGTATAAATCGGAGGATACAATCAATTCATCCCCGCTTTTAAATAAAGCCATAATTGTTTGAATGGCTGCCATTCCCGAGCTGAAAGCAAAGCCTCTCGCACCGTTTTCCAACACGGCGATAGCGTCTTCAACGAGCTGGCGTGTCGGGTTTTTCGTACGCACATAATCAAAGCCTGTAGATTCTCCAATTCCTCTATGGCGATAAGCGGTGGACAGATAAATCGGCGGACTGACCGTTCCCGTTGCTTCTTCGCTTCTATTTCCGATTTGGGCTAATTTTGTATCAACATGCTGCGTCATCAGTAAGCACCATCCTTTTTCAAAAATAAAAAAGCCCCCTCTTCATAAGAAGAAGGAGCTTTTCTCTTCCTCTTATCTTCCAAGCATGTGAATCGCTTGCTGGATTTAGCACCTTGGCACTTTGCCTTCCCGCGGCAAAGCAAACCGGTTGCTGAGGTTTCAAAGGGCCAGTCCCTCCACCTCTCGTGATAAGAATATTGTTTTGTATTTTCTGATTGTTCTATATTAACGCACTATAAAATGAATTTCAATAACTTTTTATTTATCTGAACTCTCGCAAGAAGTGCATCTGAAGAAAGAAATTTCTAATAATTCATGGTACAATAGGAAAAAACCATCAAGACAAGAAGCGGCCTGGAGGAATGCGAAGTGGCATCAAAAAACGGAATCATTCATGAGAAAAAACTTTTCTCCCATGAGCTTGAAGAGGAAATGACCGTTTTGGTCTACCTGCCCGCCACCTTCTCCCCTCTGTATAAATATCATACGGTCATCGCTCAGGACGGCCATGATTATTTCAGATTAGGGAGAATCGGGCGGCAGGCGGAAGAGCTTATGTCAAAAGGGGAAATTGACCGCTGCATCATTATCGGCGTCCCTTATAAAAATGTGCGGGAGCGAAGAAACACATACCATCCAGAAGGCTCTAAATTCGCCTCATATAAGCGGTTCATCGCAAATGAGCTCGTTCCTTTTATCGACAAAGAATACCCGACTTATCAAGTCGGATACGGCCGCACCATGATCGGGGATTCCCTCGGCGGAACCGTTTCGCTTATGACGGCGATTGACTATCCGAACATGTTTGGAAACGTCATCATGCAGTCTCCGTATGTTGACGGGCACGTGCTGGATGCCGTCCGGCAGTCGGAGGATCTCAAACAGATTTCCGTTTATCATCAAATCGGAGAAAAAGAAACCGGCGTTCACACGACAGACGGCCAGGTTCTTGATTTCACCGCGCCGAACGAAGAGCTCAAACAGCTGCTGGAAAGCAAACAGTCTGAATACACGTATGAAACCTTCGACGGGGATCATAAATGGACCTACTGGCAGCCGCTCATCACGCCGGCGCTGAAAAAAATGCTGTAACCATTCATTTAAGGAGGGAACTTTCATGAAATACGGTATTGTTTTATTTCCATCAAAAAAATTACAGGATCTCGCAAATTCGTACCGGAAACGCTACGACCCGAGCTACGCGCTCATTCCGCCGCATCTGACGGTAAGAGATCCGTTTGAAGCGACAGAACAGGAAATCGAGCAGGTCGTATCACAACTGAGACAGACGGCGAAAGAGTCGCATCCGCTCGTTCTGAAAATCACAAAATACAGCTCGTTTTCTCCTGTGAATAATGTGATATATATGAAAGCAGAGCCGACGGAGGAATTAAAATCTCTGAGTGAGAAATGCTACTCAGGAGCATTATCCGGCGAGCCGGAATACAGCTTCGTTCCGCATGTCACGGTCGGCCAGAAGCTGTCGTCAGATGAACATTCCGACGTACTCGGACAGCTGAAAATGCTGGACATTTCCCACGAAGAAGTCATCGACCGTTTTCACTTGCTTTATCAGCTGGACAACGGATCATGGACTGTGTACGAAACATTTTTATTAGGCGGAGGAGAATAACTGCTTGGAATCCATCATCGCAAAAACTGAAAAACAGCTGAACGACGCTTTTTTCGTCAGAAAAGAGGTCTTTGTTAAAGAACAGCACGTTCCGGAAGAAGAAGAGATTGATCAATTCGAAGACACGTCAGAGCATATAGTCATATATGACGGCGGCCAGCCGGTCGGAGCCGGCAGATGGCGCTTGAAAGACGGGCGTGGAAAATTAGAGCGCATCTGCGTAATGAAAAGCCATCGTTCTTTAGGCGTCGGAGCCATCATGATGCAGGCGCTTGAAAAAGCGGCGGCAGCCAAGGGCGCCGGCAGCTTTATCTTACATGCGCAGACGCAGGCCGTTCCGTTTTACGAAAAACAAGGATACCGCGTCACATCCGGCGAAGAATTTCTCGATGCGGGCATCCCCCATCTGGAAATGATAAAGGAACACAAACGATAAAATCAAAAGCACTCCTGTTGATATGGCAGGAGTGCTTTTTTTATGAAAATAATACTATTTCATGAATTTTATTGCATTTTATGGAAGGTTAATGTATGTTTAGTATACGAAGTATTACAATTCATACAAAAAATACAATTCATATTTCGGAGGGATAAACATGACGGCACCAAAAGGAAAACACATATTCGGGACTGTTAAAGTGGGCACAAAAGGACAGATTGTCATTCCTAAAGAAGCAAGAGATGTTTTCGATATAAATCCGGGGGATTCACTGCTTATGCTTGGGGATGACCAGCAAGGTATCGCACTTGTTAAACAAGAACTCTTTTTCGAGTTTGCAAAAGATATTTTAAACGCTAAGCAAATCGACGCAGATAGCGAGGATGAGTAAATGCACGCGATTGAGCTGAAGCAATTAACGAAACATTATAAAGAAACCGCCGCCGTTGACCGTCTTGAGTTCTCAGTTGAGAAAGGGGAATTTTTTGCTTTACTCGGTGAGAACGGAGCCGGAAAAACGACATTAATCAGTATGCTTTGCGGACTCCTTTCTCCGGATGACGGTGATGCATCAGTGCTTGGACACAGTATTTTGACTGATTTAGATAAAATAAAACCGAAATTGAATATGTCCCCGCAGGAAACAGCTATCGCTCCTCATCTAACCGTACGGGAAAACTTAGAGTTTATAGCCGGTGTCTACGGAATTCCGAAAAAAGAAGCAAAAAAAAGAACAGATGAGATGCTCGAATTGTTTCAATTAAAAGAGAAAGAAAGAGCAAAAACCAAAACATTATCAGGAGGAATGCAGCGCCGGCTCAGCATCGCAATGGGAATGATCACCAAGCCGGATATTTATTTCTTAGATGAGCCGACATTAGGGCTGGACGTCCGTTCGCGCCGCGAGTTGTGGAAAAATCTTGAGGCATTAAAGGGTGACATGACGATTATTTTAACGACACACTATTTAGAAGAGGCTGAAGCCCTGGCAGATCGTATTTGCATTTTAGAAAATGGGACTTTAAAAGCACTGGGTACGGCGGAGGCCCTGAAAAAGCAAACTCATTCAGCTACATTTGAAGATGCCTTTTTAGCGATTTGTGACGGGGAGGCGGGTCTTTATGCTTGATTTCGCCATTCGCAACCGCAAAGAAATTTTTCGTGACCCCCTGTCTATTATCCTTGGAATCGCACTGCCTGTTATTCTATTGTTTCTGTTTACGGCGATTGAAAAAAATGCGCCGCTTGATACCTTTAAAATTCAGCATTTAGCACCCGGACTCATTGTTTTCGGTTTCGCTTTCCTTACGATGTTCTCTGCATTGCTGATCGCAAAAGACAAACAGACCGCCCTTTTGACCCGTTTGTTTGCTTCCCCTTTAAAAACAGCCGATTATGTCATCGGTTATGCAATGCCGATGATGCCGTTAGCCATTTTACAAATCGTCATTTGTTTTATCGCAGCTGCTGCTGCCGGTTTATCCGCCGAGTGGATGAATCTTCTCGCAGGTATCGCTGTCTTGCTGCCGATTGCGATGATGTCCGTTTTCTTCGGTTTATGTTTAGGGGCTGTGTTTACGGACAAACAAATTTCAGGTATCGGAACGATTTATATTACACTCGTGCAATTTCTGGGCGGGGCTTGGATGGAGGTGAGCCTGCTCGGTGACACATTCAAACATATCGCTTATGCCTTACCGTTTATTCACTCGATCGAGCTGGCCCAGGAAGTCATATCCGGAGATTATTCTTCCTTTCATCAGCATATTTGGCCGATAGCGGGATATACCGTTTTGGCGCTTGCACTTGCTTTCCTCAGTTTTATGAAAATCAGGAAGAGATAAAAAAAGCCGGCACTCCGTAATGGGAGCGCCGGTCTTCTTTATTACGTTTCTTTCAGAAGGCTTATCGTATGCGGCAGCAGACGATCATCCCCCGGACTGCCATGGCCCGGAACGACAATGCTGATGTCCTGATATCTTTTCATGACTTTGCGGACGGCGCGCGGCCACTTATCCGGATAAAAGCCCGGAGTAGGCACGATTTCCTTTGTTTCTAAAGCCTTGATTAAGCAACCGCCGAATAAGAGCTTATCCTCAGGCAGCCAGACGGTCATATTGTCTTCCGTATGCCCTTTTCCCGGATAAAACGTTTCAATTTTCATATCGCCAAACTGCAGCTTTGTCACGTTTTTCAAATCTCCGAGCGGCCGGTCATATCCCTGCTCTCGGGCGAAGTCGGCGGTCAGCTTCGTGCTGTGCACCTTTACGCCGTATTTGTACAGGGTGTTCAGCCCGCCGATACGATCATCATGGGCGTGTGTCACAATGGCATCGGTCATCCTTTTGCCGGGAAACCGCTTTTTTATTTGTGTCATTAATTGCTCTGTGAGACTGTCATTCCACGGAGTATCAATCAGTACGATTCCTTTGGAAGTCTCAAGAAGCAATCCGTTCGCAGGGACGGGACTTCCGTCTGCCGTACCGGTGCTTGTATGCATCCAAACATGCGGCGCCAGCTGTGTGAGAGTGACACCTTTTGCTGCGAAGCCCTCCGCAGCGTCTGCCGGTTTCATTCCGGCAGTAAAGAGGCCGAATAGAAATAACCCCGCAATTCATAATGAAAGCTTTCTCAAATTGAATCATTCCTTTCCGCATCTTTTATATATACGACTCAAAAAAACCCGGATATATCCGGGCTTTTTCACACGTATTGATTTATTAACCGGCCTTTTCCCATGATTTGCGGCAGACGGGAAAGAGAGCGCTTACGTTTTTCCTCATGTACTTTCTTTTCTGCGGCTGCGGTGTTTTCCTGGCGGCGCTCCACCTCTCTGTACACCCTGTCATTGGCGAGGGCGGCCGCTTTCGTAATGCCGGCGTAATCAGGCTTATAACCCGCTGCCCGGTTTGCGTATTGAGAATACTGCTGGTTTTGAATCCGTCCTGCATAAATCATATGTACCCCTCCCCTTCGCTTTTCATTTCCCTTAATCTTACTTTTTGAAACGCTGTTCTTTTGTTATGATATTCTTTGTCTATCAAATGGATGAACACCTTTTAATGGGAGGACCCCTTTTTGAAATGCGCCCGACTGAATAACCGAACGATACATTTACATACATATTCTAGAGAACATTACCAATTCCTTTTTGAAGAAGCTCAGAAAGGAAATATTTTTTGCGCACATTGTGAGCAGCCCGTCTTGATGCGGCTTTCGATTTTAGAGCAGCCGGCATTTTATCACCGGCAAAAGGGAGACTTCACCGCCTGTGAAAAAGCATGCGCGGCCGAGGAACCACTAGCGGAGAAAGAAAAAGAAGAGTATAAGGAAGCCGGCATGTTCCGCCTGCCGAAAGGAAAAGCGATTTCAGAGAATCCGAAACCGATCGTCTCAGAATGGAAAAGCCCGAAAAAAGTTCCTGCGGCCGAACCGTTTTCACCAACATCCGAGGCGGCTGATACATCTTTGTTCCCCGGCATCGGCCTGAACCGTGAACAGATGAAGGCAGTTACTGAAACGGACGGGCCTTTATTAGTGCTTGCCGGAGCAGGAAGCGGAAAAACAAGGGTGCTGACAGCACGCGCCGCCCATATGATTGAACACCTCGGCATTTCACCTGAGAATATGCTGCTTGTGACCTTTACGACAAAAGCCGTCGCCGAAATGAAAGAGCGGATGGCAAATGAGTACGGTCTGGCAGCCGGAAAAGTCTCCCGTCTCGTGACAGGAACATTCCACAGCTTTTTCTATAAAATACTCTATCATTATGATTCTTCAAAATGGAACGGCAGCCAGCTTTTAAAAATGGAGTGGCAAAAAGAGCAATATGTGAAAAAGGCGCTCTATGAAGAACATTTGGATGAAAAAGAGTTTCCCGTCGACCAGGCGCTTCAGCTTATCGGCTGCTGGAAAAACACGTATCTCCCCCATGAGACCATTCCGCTTGCGGACGACTGGGAGAAAAAAGTGTACAGGCTCTACGAACATTACGAAAGGCAGAAGCGGGAAAAACGGCAATTTGATTTTGATGACATGGCCCAAGGCTGTTATGAACTGTTTCAAAGCCGGCCTGATATTCTCGCGCAGTACCAAAACAGATTTTCTCATATTTTGATTGATGAATTCCAAGATATCAATCCTGTCCAGTACAACATTATGCAAATGATCGCAAGCCCTGAGAATAACCTGTGCTGCGTGGGTGATGACGACCAATCCATTTATGCATTCCGCGGCAGCAGCCCGTCTTTCATTCTTGACTTTCAAAAGGACTATCCGGCAGCAAAGACCATTTACTTAACGGCAAATTACCGCTCGCCGCATCCGATCGTCTCAAGCGCTCATGCCGTCGTAAAGAAAAATAAAAAACGGTATGAAAAAACACTTTCTGCCGTCAAAGACGGCGTTCACAATCCCGTGATGTTTTTTCCTTACGATGAAGAAGAAGAAGCGACCATGATCGTTTCGGATATGAAAGAGAAAATTCAAAACGGGGCGAGTCCTGACGATTTTGCCGTGCTTTACCGGACAAACAGCGCCGGACGGGCCATTTATGAAAGACTGCACCAATCATCGATTCCTTATCATGCCGACCGGGGCGTGCAGACGTTCTACAGCCGCAGAATCGTACGCCAGATCCTCGCCTACTTATATGCGAGTCAGAATGAAGATGATCCGGATGCGGTGAAAGACCTGCTGCCCGCCTTATTTTTAAAGCAATCCGCCCTGCAAACGTTAAAGGCGCTGTCAATCACGGAAGATTGCACGATGATTAAGGCACTGACGAAACTGCCTGACTTGAAGCCTTTTCAAATAGGGAAGATCAAGCAGATCGTTCCGTTTTTCGCAAGCATCCGGACAATGAAGCCGGTTGAAGCCATCACCTTTGCAGAAAGCAAAATGGGTTTTTCCGAGTATTTAAAAAAACGGGGCAATGAGGGAAACAAACTGGAAAAAGGCTCTGATGATCTCAGGGATGTCAAAGTGGCCGCCAAAAAATTCAAAACCATTCCCGATTTTCTTGCGCATGTCGATCATATGCGCGCCGCTGAGAATCTGAAAACCGATGAAAACGGCGTCGAACTGCTGACCATTCACCGCTCTAAAGGTCTTGAATTCAATACGGTCTATATTTTAGGCGCGGCTGACGGCTCGATCCCCCATGACTTCGCGCTTGAGACGGCGAGACAGGGCGATCCCGCTCCGCTCGAAGAAGAAAGACGGCTTCTGTATGTCGCAATGACAAGGGCCATGCAGCATTTATATGTATCTTGTCCCGCGTACAGGCGGGGAAAAACAGCGCGCAGCTCAAGATTTCTCGAGCCCCTTCTTCGGACGGACAGACGGAGCGCACTCAGGATATAAAGAACCCGGCAGATCACTGCCGGGTTCTTCTCACATAAAAAGGCCTTTTTAGCAAGGCCGGCTGACGCCTATTTATTGTTCAGCATTTTAGAAATGGTGCCAAAATCAAGTTTCTCTTTACCGCTTGTAATAGATTGAACGATTTTGTCTTCCAATTCTTTCGGAACACGCTTGTTAGCCAGCTGGGACACCTTCTGAATGACGCCTCTCACCGTGTTTTCATCTTTGAAATTGGCATTTTGCAATGATCCTGCAAGGTTCATGACATCCTTCATGCTGACGCCTGTTTTCTTCTCAATATTTTTGAAAAATTGATTATCCATGGTGTGCCTCCTTTTGTGGAGTAATACGATATTGTATGAATAAAGAGCGGAACATGTGCCCGTAAGACAAGGAAAAAATTCCGAGTGCCCCGTCTCTATACTCCTTCATACATCAGGGAAGCACGGGACTGAACGGTCCCGCGCTTATCCAAGGTCTTGCTAAGGTTTAGCCAAAAAAGGATGCACCGACAATGATCAGAAGGATGAACAATACGACAACAAGAACAAATGTTGAGCCGTATCCGCCTCCGACATAGCCGCCTCCGTATCCGCCGCAGCCGCCATAACCGCCGTAGCCGCCGCCGAATCCGCCATATCCGAATCCCATATCTAAGCACCTCCTTTACTCTCTATACTCTATGTGAGCCGACTTGTTTGGCTTGGATAAATGCATAGGGCCGGTGCGGATTTCGTTCATTTTAGTGAGAATGCTCATTTTTCTTCAGTTTTGCTTCTGTTTCGGCGGCAAACACATCTATCCATTCCTCAAAGCGCGATCCCGCTTCATCAAACTCAGACAGCTGTTTTTCAATAGATAAGATATATTTGTCATGCTCCCGCTGGTTTTGATTGTGCCGGCGGTATTTACCGTTTATGAATGATTCAAATATATTCATAACATCCCCTCCTCCTATGATCTATGCCGAACAGGGGCCGGCGTTCGGCAAAAAACAAAAAAACCGGAAGCTCCGGTTTTTTAGAAAACGGCTATTTCGGTTTTTTCTTTTGGCCGCAGCCGCAGCCTTTTTTCTTGATTTTTTTTTCGTAAGGCTGATGCACAGTTGATTTGTATGGAGAATGTTGGGAAGGTTTGCTTGATTGATTCATGGTGATCCTTCCTTTCCTTATGTCATATATGCCAGTTTATGCCGAAAGTGACGGTAAGTTGCTGGTGGAACCGCCTTATTCCTGCAGAAGACGGGAAACCGCAGCTTCAATGATTCCGGCCGCGCCGGCTATGGCTAACAGCAAAATCAGCCATTGCGCGGCCCCGGGTACCACAATCTGCGCCGCAATTAAAAAGGCGGCACACCACACGCCCGTACACCAGTAGCAGCTGAGAAGTTCACCGATAAATGCCCTGATGCCTTTCCCTTTTATGACAATGTAGGTTTCTGTCGTGCCGTCGGGTGCGGTTTCTGTTTTTTCCTCGTGAAAAAGGCTCCGAAGCGGCGCCATAATGGTGTCAAATACGAAAAGCCTGGCCAGCCGGAAAACGGCAAACGATAACAGAATAAATGAAAGCCAATTGATAACCACCTGTTCACTCCTTTTCAAAACTTGACCTCTTTATACATATGCGAAAACCCTGATCTTCATGAATCGCACCTTGTCCGGTAAAAAAATAGGTGCGGTTTAGTTGTTTTTCTTATTCCGCTCGGCGTTTCATTTGCATTATATAAAGTATGAATGAGAAAGGAGTGAAGGTTATGTCGTTTGAAGAAAAAGTCGAAACACTGCAACCGCAAATATACGAACAATTATCCAACGAATTCGAGCAGACGATCGAAGTGATTGATTGCGAAAATGTCACAATAGATACAACACATATAACGGCCGCTCTTTCTATACAAGCCTCAGTTACTACGGCGATTATCCTTGCGACACAGCTCGCGATCGCAGATGAAGACACAGCCGACCAAATAGCAACCGAACTGCTGATCCTGGATGATTGCCAAATAAAAAAGAGGACCGTCATTCAAGTCCTGAACAGCCGCAATATTAAAATCACACTGACTGCAGACGATATTATGGCCTTTGTACAAATTTTGTTTCAATTATTAAATATACTTTTTGCTGAACTAGACATCCTTTAACCTTTCTTTTCAAATATTTAAATAGAGGTGAGAACAAATGGCAGATAACGAAAAATTAAAAAAAGAACTCGAAAATCTACCAGAAGTGGATCCGCTTTTAAAGGTGCTTGTCAGCAATGTCTTCAAAAAACACGGCGTGACAAAAGATAAAATGCGGGAAATACCTGATGAAGAAAAAGAAATGCTGATCGCATTAGTCAAAGACATGCAGGCAAAAACAGAAGCTTTTCTTGAAAGCCAGAAACAGAAAAAAGAGCAGGAAAAAGCGCAAGATCAGCAGACCAATCCGCAAACCCGCAGAGAACAATTAATCGAACAGCTCCGGCAAAGACGCCAAAATCCCGGTCAATAACTAAAAAATAGTGATTTTTATCAGGATAGATGCCTGAGTCAAAGTAAGGGGCCGGCTCATTTAATATTAGTAAAAGAAAAGGAGGAATAGATATGGAAAGCAGACCATACTCTTGGGTTGCACTTGATCCTGAATGCGAACATCCGCGAGAAGAAAAAGAAGAAAAAGAAGGCAGAAGATGCAGTGTTTGCTGTAACGGAAACGGATTCGGCGAAGATAATGCCTTCCTTGACCAAGACCTTGCTCAAGCGAATCTCAACAAACAAGTTTCTGAAGAAGCGATTATTATCAGAGACTCTTGTGATATCAACGTAACGTCAACAGACGTTCAAGCAGTCGCTTCAGTCATGACAGCGATTAATGCAGCAGTCGTAACGGCCACTCTCACTTCAATCGCTGACGGAGTCATCGCTGAATTGGTCGCACAAGACTTATTGCAGCTAACAGCTAACAAACAAATCAACCGTCAAAAACTGCTCATCGAAAACTCCCGCGGCGTAAACGTGACAACAGTAGATGCCGATATCGCAGTATTGATCTCAACAGCGACAAATTTACTGATTGCTGTCTTAGTCATCACCCTTGTCCTCTAAAAAGAAAAAGCAGAGCTAAAAATGCTCTGCTTTTTCTTATTTTCTCCGCATATGATGAATATATAGACGTTCACCCACACCAAGTGAGGCTCGCGTACATATGTTGTTAAAGACAAAAGTCAAATACCCTAAAAGAAGGAGCTGAAATCCATGAGCTGCGGAAAACACCATGGCCGAGATGAAAGTTGTGTATGCGATGCAGTCGAGAAGATTTTAGCAGAACAAGAGGCTGTTGAAGAACAATGCCCGACTGGATGCTATACGAATCTTTTGAGCCCGACGATTGCAGGTAAAGACACCATTCCGTTTCTCGTATTTGATAAAAAAGGCGGATTGTTCTCCACATTCGGGAACGTCGGAGGATTTGCGGATGACAGCCAGTGCTTTGAGTCCATTTTCTTTCGTGTAGAAAGACTATGCGATTGCTGCGCGACGCTTTCAGTATTGCGCCCCGTAGATGTGCACGGCGACACCCTCAGCGTCTGCCATCCTTGTGATCCTGATTTCTTCGGTTTAGAAAAAACAGAATTTTGCATTGAAGTTGATCTGAGCTGCTTCAGCGCCATTCAGTGCCTTTCACCCGAGCTTGTTAACCGGCCTGCGCCGCACAAAGAGAAAAAGCATCACGGATAGTCATTGATTCGCATCTTTCCTAAAGAAGAATCCCCTTCCAACCTTCTATTACAGATGCAATCATCAGCCCGCCCGGACTTCCGGGCGGCTGACTCTCCGATATCGTTTAAACCGGTACCATTTAAAACGTGAAGTCAGGAGGGATATTATGAGCAAGCATACAACATACTGTGTGCGTGAAGCGGTAGAAAATATTGAAGACCTGCAAAATGCGGTTGAAGAAGATTGCCCGACAGGCTGTTATTCTAACCTTTTATCTCCGGCTTATACATTAGGCGATACAGTGCCGTTCGCCATCTTCACCTCAAAATCGAAACCGTTCACCGCATTCGGAAACGTCGGCGAGCTGGATAACGGTCCGTGCTTTAATACCGTTTTTTTCAGAGTTGAAAGGGTCTGTGACGGCTGTGCCACATTAAGCCTGCTTATTGCTTTTGACGAGCATAAGCACATTCTTGATTTTACAGATAAAGACTCTCTCTGCGATGTATTCCGTTTAGAAAAAACGAACTATTGCGTTGAAGTCGATCTCCATAGCTTCTGCGCCATCAATTGCCTGAACCCGAGACTGATCAACCGCACACATTCTTAAAACAAAAAGCATAAAAATAAGCTGCCGGATGAAAGAATTCAGGCAGCTTTTTGTATGGTTAAAATCCAAGCGGATGCAGCGAGGTAATATCGTCTATTGCGAGTTCTGCCGGCGCTCCGTTGCTTGTCGTCCGCAGGAAGATCGCATTATTTTTTCTGCCGACGATTACGCCTCTGTAGGTTTTCCCGTTGGCTTCTATCAGACAAAGGGTCCGCGGCATATTATGCGGCAGCTTCGTTAAGAAATCAATTTTTTCAAGAATGGACATTCTGCTCATCGGCTTTTTCACGCGCTTTGGCGGAACCTTTTCCTCTGGGGCGGCATTGTGAACCGCTTCAGGCTCTTTTTTAGCGGCGTCGGGCTTGGCAGTGTCCTGCTCCGCTTGCGCCGGAACTTCTTGAACGGCTTCTTCTGCGCGGCTGTGCTGTTCAGGTACTTGCTTTTCTGGTTCGACAGCCACTGCTCCTTCAGGCTGAGTTTGACATTCTTCCTCCCGCTTTCCATGCATCGGCTCTTCTTCCGGCAGCTGAGGCGCTTTCCTTTTTTTGATTAATATGTCCTGCATTGATGATTGCGTGTCTGAATAATCCGCCTGAACAATATACATGAGCGGTTTTTTTTCCGCGTTTCTGTTTTGTTTTGACATCTTCATCCCTCCGATTCTGTCATGTTTTATTTATATGACGGAATGATTAAAATCAGAAGAAAGAAAAAAGCAATCCCTGAAAGGGACTGCTTGTTATTTAACGTGCGGTAATATGGAATCCTGAATCAACGTGAAGATTTTCGCCCGTGATGCCTCTTGACAGGTCACTGAACAAGAATGCAGCCGTGTCGCCCACTTCTTCAGGTGTTGTCGTGCGGCGCAGCGGCGCGCGCTCTTCAATTTCTTTCAGGATGGAGTTGAAATCACTGATTCCTTTTGCAGACAGCGTACGGATCGGTCCTGCTGAAATGCTGTTGACGCGGATGTTTTCTTTTCCTAAGTCAGCGGCTAAATATCTGACGCTCGCATCAAGAGACGCTTTTGCCACACCCATTACGTTATAGTTTGAAACGACGCGCTCTCCGCCGAGGTAAGTGAGTGTAACGATGCTTCCGCCTTCAGTCATAATCGGACGCGCCGCTTTTGCGACCGCTGTCAGAGAGTAAGAACTGATGTTATGCGCAAGCAGGAATCCTTCGCGGTTCGTATTTAAATATTCGCCGACAAGCTCTTCTTTGTTTGCGAACGCGATGCAGTGCGCGATGCCGTGAATCACGCCGACCTGCTCTTTAATGCTCGCAAAGCAAGTTTCGATCTCAGCGTCATTTGTCACATCACACGGAAGGATGATGGAATCATTTCTTTCTAATGTAGCCGCAAGGTCATGAACTGATTTTTCCAAGCGCTCTCCCGCGTAAGTGAAAATGAGGCGCGCTCCGGCTTCATGCAGCGAACGGGCGATTCCCCATGCGATACTGCGTTTATTGGCAACGCCCATCACAACGATGTTGCGGCCTTCAAGTGAGAAATTCATATGTATAAAGCCTCCTGTAATCGTCTTAAAGACATAGTTTTAGTACCTGATCTTAATTTTTATCATATCATAACCTTGTCCAGATTGAAAGCATGGGAAAAAGACCGCGGATGTTGAAGCGGTCTCTTTTTTATCTCGTCTGCAGACTGTTCCTTTTAAAGGCAAAATGATTGGTCGGGCCGTGTCCCTCTCCAATGCCAAGCGTATGTTCCACGGCTTCCCGCACAAAATTGACGGCTGTCTCAAACGCGGTCTGAATGTTTTTCCCCTTTGCCGTTTCCGCCGTCAGCGCGGCTGCGAACGTGCAGCCTGTTCCGTGGGTGTGTTTGGTGTCAATATAAGCGTGACTGATTTGGGTAAAAGACGAACCGTCAAATAATAAATCAACGATCCTCCCCTGTTCAGGCTGGTGTCCGCCTTTTATGATGACATGCTTTGCACCAAGCTTGCAAAGGCGTTCGGCCGCTTTTTTCCGGTCCTCAAACGTGCGGATTTCCATTCCCGTCAATACCTCAGCTTCCGGAACATTCGGCGTCACCGCATAGCTGCGCGGAATTAACAGCTCTTTTAACGCGGCCTGAGATTCCTCACGCAGCAGGGAAGCGCCTCCTTTGGCAATCATGACGGGGTCGGTGATGAGATGATCAAGCCCGTACTGATCCGTTTTTTCCGCAATTTCCGCAATCATTTCCGCGCTCCACAGCATTCCCGTTTTTACAGCGTCAGGCCGCAAATCTTCCGCCACCGCGTCAATCTGGCTGCCCAGCGCTTCCCGGGTGAGCGGATAAATGCCATGAACGCCCAAAGTGTTCTGGGCGGTGACCGCTGTAATGGCTGACATCCCGAAAACGCCGAGCTCCTGAAAGGTTTTGAGATCCGCCTGTATACCGGCGCCGCCTCCTGAATCTGATCCGGCAATCGTCAATGCTTTGCATATGCTCATGATGTTTTTCTCTCCTTTCGCATTATCCGATCCATTTATGATAAAAGGATTTCGCTCTGCTGATATCACTTGTGCCGTGTATTAATGCTCTGCCGTCTCGAAACAGTACCATCTTGAAATTGTCTTTGCAAAACGAAATTAAATACGGGTTGGCTGAAACATCAAGCCCTGTCCGTCTGAGCTGTCCCGCAAGTTTTTGCAGATCAAACTGTTCAGAGATCCCCGCTCTGATCTGCACCGTGTTCCGCCCGCACAGAACCGCCGCTTTTGTCTGATTTTCATAGGATAAAAACGGATAATCGTTTGTGCCGCAGCTTGGGCAATCAGCCGACTTAAGACGGGCGACGTTTATTTCTGACCGTTCATTTTTCCATAAATCAAAGGAACGGAGAACATGCTCGATAGATCCGCCCGTTAACAGCTTCAGCGCATCTGCTGCCTGAAAAACGGCCGTCTGCAATACAGCCGGGCTGATGATTCCCGCCGTATCGCATGTCATACCGCCTAAAGGCAATGTCTCAAGCAGACAATGAAGGCACGGCGTTACACCGGGAATGACGGTAAAAGAGAGCCCGTAGCTGCCGACACAGGCGCCATACAGAAAAGGAATCCCTTTCTGCACAGCCGCATCATTCACAATCAGTCTTGTTTCAAAGTTGTCGGCGGCATCCACGATGAGGGAGGCGCCACGAATCAATCCGGGTGCGTTTTCCGCAGTGACATCCATGACAAATCCCTCGACCTCTACATCACTATTTATAGATCGAAGCCGTTTTTCAGCCGCCGCGGCTTTCGGCATTTCCTGTCTGACATCGTCTTCGGTATAAAGCTGCTGGCGCTGGAGATTACTCCACTCCACATAATCTCTGTCAGCGATCGTTACCTTCCCGACCCCTGCTCTGACAAGCATCTCCGCACTTGCCGTCCCAAGCGCACCCGCGCCGATAATCACGGCATGAGACGACCGGAGCTTCTCTTGGCCGGAGGGACCGATCGGCTGAAACAGCTCCTGTCTGGAATATCTGTCCGTCATACCGGAAGACCGTCTCGCGGACTGCTTGCAGTTCCGTAATCTTTCACCGGAATTCTCCCGGCTTCATAAGAAAGGCGGCCCGCTTCTACGGCAAGCTTCATCGCCCGGGCCATCTTGACCGGATCATCAGCGCCTGACACAGCGGTATTTAACAGCACGCCGTCAGCCCCGAGCTCCATCGCGTAGGCGGCGTCTTTTGAAGATCCGACGCCGGCATCGACAATGACCGGCACCTTCGCCTGTTCAATGATAAAGGATAGATTCAGCGGATTTAAAATTCCCTGACCGGAACCGATCGGCGAAGCACCCGGCATAATGGCATGCACCCCGAGCTCCTCAAGACGTCTTGCGAGCACGACATCATCTGACGTATACGGAAGCACGATAAATCCCTCTTCGAGCAGCTGTTCTGATGCTTTCAGCGTTTCAACCGGATCTGGCAAAAGTGACCGGCTGCATCCGATGACTTCTACTTTTATCATGTCACAAAGCCCTGAAGCTTTGGCAAGCCTTGCGATTCTGACCGCCTCTTCAGCCGTTGCGGCGCCGGCCGTATTCGGCAGAAGCGTGTATTTAGACAAATCAAGCTGTTCGAGAAAGTTAGGCTGAGACTCTTCAAAGATGTTCATCCGCCTTACCGCAAAGGTTAAAATATCTGATTCCGAGACGGCCACCGCCTCTTTCTGAATCTCAAAACTCGGATATTTCCCCGTTCCTAACAGCAATCTTGACTGAAACTGTTTTCCGCCTATTGTTAACATCCTCATCCGCCTCCTACAAAATGGACAATTTCTATGACATCGCGGTCACACAAACTTGTATTTTCATAATTCTTTTTTTCAATGATTTCTTTATTTCTCTCCACAACTACGATTCTTTGATCAAGCTGGTACGATTCAAGCAAATCCTGAACCGTCCCCTCTTTTCGATTCCAATCAATTTGTTTTCCGTTCAGCTGAAGGATCATATATGAACAGCCTCCTTGCGATCAATTCGAAACGCTTCTTCCCATTCCTGTTTAATCTGTCTTTCCAGGATCATATCCCGCACCATTTCAGCCGTTGCCGGTGCCAACAGGATGCCGTTCCGAAAATGGCCGGCGGCGAAGATGATGCCGCTGTCTTCAGGATGCCGCCCGATAAACGGCTTTCCGTCTCTTGTTCCCGGCCTGAGCCCCGCCCAAAACCGGTCTATTTTCATATGTTCGATGGCGGGAAGCATGGTTTTCGCTTTTGCAATGACGGCCTCAATTCCTCCGATGTCAGGCGTATCGCTCCAGTCGTCCTGTTTCATCGTGGCGCCGATGACAAGCCGGCCGCTTTTTCTCGGGACGACATAACAATGATCATGGTAAAGGGTTTTGGTCAGCGGGATATCGTCATTCCACACGGAAAGGCATTCTCCTTTCACAGGAAAAAAAGGCTGTCCCAAGCCGAGCTGGCTGAAAAACCGGCCGCTCCATACCCCGCTTGCAACTGCGACTTTGTCAGCATAGACATCCCCGCCGGACGTTGTGATGCAATATTCTCCGTTCACCCGTTTTACGGAGGTGACTTGTGTATGCTCATATATATCAGCGCCATAGCGCCGCGCTCCTTTTGCATACGCTTTGCAGACATAGTACGGTTCGACATGGACATCGTCTTTTATATAACTTGCGCCGAGAATGTCTTTTGAAGCGTAAGGCTCTTTTTCAAGGGCATCTTCCGCTGAAAGCCAAGTGACGGAAGGCAGATCATCCATCTTCCGTAAACGGGCGATATCTTCTTCGGTATACGCCAGTTTAAGCATTCCGCCGTTATGGCGCCTGATGTCAATGCCGCAAGCTTCCTCAAGCTCTTGCCCCGCCGCTTCATACAGCCTTTGACTGTGCATGGCAAAATCAAAAAACGCATCCCGGTTTTCACATTCCGCATGAGCGCCCAGCATTCCCGCGGCAGCGCTTGTCGTTTTTCGGCCGACTTCTCCGGCTTCAAACAAGACAACGTTCTGCTGCGTCTTCGCCAGCTCATAAGAAATGGCGCACCCGATAATTCCGCCGCCGATCACCGCCGTATCATAGTGATTCTTCATAATCGGCCTCCCTTACCGCGCGTGCATACCGCTTTGCCGCCTCCTCAGGATTTTCAGCTGAGAAAATACCTGACATGACGGCAATTCCGTCCGGTTTCGCCTGCTTTGTGTGTCCGATCGTCTGCAGTGTCATTCCGCCGATTGCGATGACGGGGATGGAAAGCGTGCGTTTGATCTCTGAAAGCAGGCTGATGCCTCTTGCTTCAAGTCCTTGTTTACATTCGGTTTCAAATATATGGCCGAACACCACATAATCCGCATCTTCCTTTTCAGCTTGGATGGCTTCTTCCAGCGAATGAACCGAACGTCCGATATGAAGATGGGGAAATCTGCTTCGCACCTGCTTTACGGAAAAGCTGTGGGACGGAAGCTGAACACGGTGTATATTGGCAAAAAGCGCGATATCCGCCCTGTCATTGATGATCAATTTGTCCTTATCCGCACCGCCCTTTTTCAAAAGGGACAAAAGCTGCATGATCTCTCCCGCTGTTTTATCCCGCTCACGGATATGGATAAAGCTTACTTCGCGCTGAATCGAAAGAATATCCTCGGCCAGCTCGGCAACGGGTTTGCGATTATCAGTTACCGCGTGCAGCTCCAAAAGATTCCACCTCTTTTCCGCCCTTCTCGGACCAGCCTTCTTTTTGATAGGCCATTCCCCAAAATTGATATTCATAATAGCTTGAAATCACAAAATTCTCTTTCATTTTCGCGCGGATGTCCTCTGTGCTGTTTTCAGCAATCTCGTCAAAACGGCTGATCTGTTCTTCGACCTGCTGTCTGAACCAGTCTCCGCCGTATGTACCGATCCATTTTTCATAAATCGGATGCTCCGGTTTGCACTCCTTTAAGTGTTCGCCGACTTCATAATAAAGCCAATAACAGGGCAGAAGCGCAGCTAATATTTCTCCAAAATTGCCGCTCATCACCGATCTGTACATATGAGACGTATAAGAATAGGCGGTCGGTGCCGGTTTAAATGCCGCACGCTCTTCTTCCGTAATCCCTAAAAGCTCCGTAAACTCGCGGTGCAGCGCCATTTCCGCTTCATATGTCCCTTGAGCGTGGCCCGCCATCCTGCCCGTCGTAAACAAGTCTTCGGCATATGCGGCGCCGAACGCCTGAACTTTTGCAAAATGCGTCAAATAGTAGGAATCTTGCAGCACGTAATAGCTGAAACGGTCTATCGGCAGGCTTCCGTCACCGATTCCCGTTACAAACGGATGAACAAAACTTCCGTCCCACCATTCGGCAGCCGCCTGTCTGCATTCTTCAGAAAATGTCATTATGTCTTCCCCCCTGATAAAATAAAAAAAACCACCTTCCCGCATCGGAAAAGTGGTTTGGAATTTAAATGGATAAAAGGAACCCCAAAAAAATACCGCTCCACTTCCCTACGCAGGTCTGAACCTGTTCAAGTTATGAGGGTCTAAAAGTCTCACTTTTATCTCAGCCCTTATGAAGGACACCCCTAGTGGTCATACGATTATTGATTTATTTGTTATGCCTTCTATATTATCACGAATTGCAATTTGGTCAAGTTTCAAGGATTTTTCTCAGTTCCGACACGTAGTTGCGCGAGCCCGTGACGATGAGACGGTCTCCTGTTTTCAGCCGCGTGTCTCCGTGCGGAACGATGCTGTCCACACCTCTGAAAATCCGGACGAAAATCACATCGCCCATCAGCGGAAATTCCCGCAGAATGATGCCGTTATACGCCGGGTTTTCCAGATTGATCTGATATAACGAAGACTCCTCATTCGTCAGGAGGCTCATCACGCCCGGCGCCTCAATTAATGCGCGCAAGAGCGTCTTTGTAGACAGAAGGATAGAAAAAATACTGATGCCCTCTTCTTTCAGTTTTGTTTCATGCTCAACCGAGCCGACGCTTGCGATGATACGCTCAGTCCCTTTCTCTTTCGCTATTAAGGCGATTTCGGCGTTCACATCTTCATTTCCCGTCGCCACGACAAGAATATCCGTTTTGAAAATACCGTGCGACTCAAGCGTTCCGGGCTCGTAATCAGAAATCGTGTCAACCGAAAAAACGGATTCCGCAAGCGTTTCCCCGGCATTTTCCTGATACACATGGACGACCCGTACTTCATATTCCTCCTCAGGCAATTCCAGCGTAACCGGAAGCGTCATTTGGTTGGCGCCGATAAATGTAATGCGCTTTTTTTCCTGCGGCGCACTTTGCCGTTTGTATAATTTCTTAAAGCCGATCGGTGTGATGATGCTGGCAATAACCGCAACTAAAGTCAGCGCGCCGGACATATTGGCGCTGATAATGTGGAGCCTTTCTCCGATCGTAGCCGCCGCGATAACAAGCGACAGCGTGGACGTCAGCAAAAAGCCCGTAGCAAACACGGTTCTATTGTCATACCATTTCTTTAAATAAAACACCGGGAACATCTTGCTGATAAACAGCGCAAGCAGAAGCAGCGGAATCATCGTTAACGTTTTCGGATCTTGGAAAAGCGTCCAAATGTCCAATTTCACCCCGACCATGACGAAAAAGATCGGAATTAAAAACCCGTAGCCGAATGAATCCAGCTGTTCCACCATTTCTTTATTCGGAGACAGAAGCGATACCAGAACGCCTGCCAAAAACGCGCCGAGAATATTTTCCGCCCCGAGAGATTCCGATAAAGCGACAAGCACGATAATCAGTGTGAAAATGGCTCTCGTGCCGATCTGCACGGTGCCTTTAGACATCGACTGCACAAATGAACGGTGTTTAAAGATCCTGCCGAAGAAATAAAGCACGACCCCCGCGGCAAAGAGAATCAACAGAAGCCACATATTTCCGCTGTCTTCTCCGTAAAGAGAAGAGAAGAAAGCGAGCAGAATCATCGTAGCCAAGTCCGCGATAACGGCGACAAGCAGGATGATCTGGCCGATATTGGAGTTCATGATCCGTTCTTCCTTTAAAGTCGGGACCACCACACCGAGTGATATCGTCGAAATAATAAGCGTCATTAAAAATGCGTTTTGAATAAAACCGGCTAATACAAAGGCATAGGACAGCAGCAATGATAAAATAAAGATGCCGAAAAAGATAATCAGTGCGGCAGAAAACGTGTTGGGCGCTTCCTTGCCGTTCGGAAGGAATTGTTTTTTCTTCCCTTTCTCAAATGAAGAAAAATCAATTTCCAAGCCGCTTAAAAACATTAAAAAGATAAAGCCGAGAACAGACAGCGTCTCCAGCCACGTGTCTCCCTGAACGACAAGATTCAGGCCGCTTTTTCCGATAATAAGCCCCATGATGATCTCCGCGACGACGACGGGGATGCTGAGCTTAAACCGATGTAAAAGGAGCGGCGTCAAAAAAGCGACGATCAGAACGACGACTAAAGATGCGACTGATGTGTGTTCCATTCGTAAATACCTCCTTAAAACAAGGGTTATAAAAGCCCGCTTTAAGCGGGCGAAACCTTACTTTTTTTTAAAAACATAACGCATATTCTAACAAGGCTGAACGCGAAAAAAAAGTGATAAGGCTTTATTTCTTCAATTCTTTTTTTAATTTGTGCAAAAACAGCGTAATTAGGTATAGGAATTAGCCCCATAATAAATAAAAAACCGTTAATAAGGAGGCTGACACGAATGGCTTATGACATCATCAGCGATATACACGGATGTTATGACGAAATGATCGCGTTAATGCAAAAGCTCGGATATGAAGTGAAAGACGGAACGCCCGTCCATTCTGAAGGCAGGACGCTTGTCTTTGCGGGGGATTTAACGGACAGAGGCCCAAAATCCGTAGAAGTGATGCGTTTTGTGGCAAAAGCATATGAAAAAGGAGCCGTCCGTTATGTCCCGGGAAATCATTGCAACAAACTGTATCGTTACTTAAAAGGAAACCCCGTAAAAGTGATGCACGGACTGGAAACGACGGCAGCCGAACTGAAAGAGCTGTCTCCCGCCGACAGAACGGAAGTCTCCAGACAATTTATCCGCTTATATGAGTCAGCGCCGCTTTATGACATTTTACATAATGGCGATCTCGTTGTCGCCCACGCCGGCATAAAAGCTGACGATATCGGTAAATACTCGCGTAAGGTAAAAGAATTTGTTCTGTACGGCGATATCACGGGTGAAACGTATCCCGACGGCAGACCCGTCAGAAGAGACTGGGCCGCCGCTTATGAAGGCAAGGCATGGATTGTTTACGGCCATACCCCTGTAAAACGCCCCCGGATCGTCAACCGTACAATCAACATTGATACAGGATGCGTCTTCGGCAATCAACTGACAGGCTTTCGCTTTCCGGAGCATGAAACCGTCTCTGTGGAAAGCTCAATGCCCTATGATGCTTCACGATTTCGCGAGGATCACGGAAGGCAGGCATGAAAAAAAGCCCGAAACCGGCAAACGGTTCGGGCTTTACATGTGTTCAATTAATGTTTTCATATCGTCAGGCACCGGAGCGTGAAAAACGAGCGTTTTTCCGGTCATGGGGTGTACGAATGAAAGCCGCTCACTGTGAAGAGCCTGCCGCGCAATTCCCTCATTTTTTCCGCCGTACAGTGTATCACCGACTAACGGGTGGCCGAGGTAGCTCATGTGCACCCGGATTTGATGCGTCCGCCCCGTTTCCAGCCGCAGGGCTGCAAGCGTAAACGCATGTCCCGCTTTTTCCGTTTGAAAATGCGTCACCGCTCGTTGTCCCTCCGGCGTTACCATCCGCTCAATAATACTGTCGTGTTTTCTTCCGATGGGCGCGTCCACCGTTCCTTCCTTCTGCAGCATGACCCCATGTACGACAGCGAGATACCGCCTGCTGACAAGCCCCTTCTTCTGCGCTGCCGACAAAAGAGAATGGGAAAGCCGATGTTTGGCGATTAGCATCGCCCCCGATGTATCCCTGTCAAGGCGGGTGACAAGATGAACCGTTGATTGTATGCCGCTTTTTCGGTAGTGGCTGATCACTCCGTTAGCGATGCTCTCCGACGGGTGTTCTCTTGATGGAATTGAGGAGACATACGGCTGTTTATTGATCACAAGCACATGGTCATCTTCATAAAGAATATCAAGAGGAACCGGCTCAGGCAAAAGCGTTTCACTCACATGCTCCTTCGGAAATTCAATCTTAAGCACGTCTCCTTCCGCTAACACGGCGCGGACGGTTACATGCTCTCCATTCACAAGCAGGTCTCCCCCGCCAAATTTAATGTCAGCGAGAAGCCGCTTTGAAATGCCGAGCTGCGCCGTATATTCTTTTACCGTCATGCCGGCTTCCCGGGCAGTCATGTTCTTTTGGATAAAAAAGTTGTCCAATCCGTTTCCTCTTTCTATTCGCCTTTTCCGATAAAGGAATCCTGCACCCTTTTCCAAAACGGAAAAGGACGGAATCTTGCAAATCTGACTTTTTCATTTGCCACACGGCATAGAATGGACTTGACATCCTTATGCAGCAAGGTTAAATGATCAATTGTGACTTGAAAGTCGACGTCGTTTCTCGGTTTGATGACACAGTTATGATGATCGGGAAGCAAAAGCGGCGAGCCGACAGTCCTGAACACTCTGTTGTTGATGGATGCCATTTCCGCAAGCTGAATCGCTCTGATGGAAGGGTGGATGATCGCGCCGCCTAACGCCTTATTATAAGCCGTGCTTCCGGAAGGTGTGGACAGACATAAACCGTCTCCCCTGAACGTTTCAAACAGCTGGCCTTTAATTTCCACGTCAGCGACGAGACTGCCTTCTATGCTTTTGATCGTACATTCGTTCAAAGCCAGATACCGCTCCTCACGCTCTTCATCATGATAAGTGACAATCACCTCAAGAAGGGGATACTCCACGGTATGATACGGCGTTTTGGCAATGGCCAGAACGAGCTTTTCTATCTCCTGCGGAACCCAATCGGCATAAAAACCCAAATGCCCCGTGTGAACTCCGACAAACGCCGTTTTATCGAGACGGTCGCTGTACCTGTGAAATGCGTAAAGAAGCGTTCCGTCACCGCCGACGGAAATCACGATTTCCGGCTCTTTTTCATCCAAGGTCATATCAAAATCGAGTAAATACGCCTGTATTTTGCTTTTCAGTGTATCTGAAACCTCGTCTCCTTTTGAAGAAACGGCAAATTTCATGCCATTCCCCTCCTTTCCTACTGGCGGTCTCCCGCTTTTTTCTTTCGCGAGAACGCCGCTTGGGCTTCCTGGATTTCTCCGCGGATTTCTGACATTTCTTCATCGAGCCGGGATGCGGCTTCTGAGGCCCGCTGCAGCCTCAGCTTTACTTTTTCGGGAATGTTCCCGCTGTATTTGTAATTCAGTGAATGCTCAATGGTTGCCCAAAAGTTCATGGCAAGCGTCCGAATCTGTATTTCCACAAGAACGTGCTTTTCTCCGGACGTTGTTTGTAAAGGATATAAAACGACAAGGTGGTAAGACCGATATCCGCTTTCCTTATGCTCTGCTATGTAATCCCGCTTATCCACAACGGTAAAATCTTTTCTGGCAAACAGCATATTTTTGACGATCTGGATATCATCGACAAATTGGCACATAATACGCAGCCCCGCGATATCCTGCATCGTTTCAATCTGATGAAGCGGTATGCTTTTTCGTCTCGCTTTTTCAAGTATGCTCGCCACCGGCTTCACGCGGCCTGTCACAAACTCAATCGGTGAGTGGTCATCTTCATACTCATAAAGGGTTCTGACGCCTTTCAGCTTCACCTTTAATTCTTCAACAGCCTGGCGGTATGGCGCTAGAAATTGCTCCCATTGTTTGTCATCCATCGTACATCCCCCAATTCCGAACCTGTTCTAAAGAAATACGTTTTTCACTTTTTCTTCCATATCTCCGTAGTTTGCATTATCTTTAATATTTTCAAGAAGATAATCGAGTTCTTCATGCAGCCCTGAAAGTTCAACCGTTTTTCCGCCGGCCTCAAGGACCGCCGGTTTTCTTTGGTCTAAGGCTTCTTTCAGATCCGGCCAGATATGTTCTTTTATAATGACATATTCAAAAGAGTCAGCTGATTCAAGTATGTATACAAAAGCAAAGTGATCGGAATCAACAAGCATTTGACCTGAGGCTTTGCGTTCCGCTCCGCTTAAGTCCTCTCCGCACTTCAAGCGGAGCGCGTCTTCTGTTAATGATGCATTTTGGATTTCAATTCTCTTTTGCATAATGTTCTCCTTTTTTAACAAAGTACAGCATTTATTTTATCATATCAAGGTCGATATTGATAAACGTAACCTCTAAAGAGATAATGGGAATTATACAATTTTTCGTCCTGAAAGGAAGACTGTCATGACCCAAGAAATAGAAATTGAATTCAAAAACCTGCTGACAAAATCAGAATTTCTGAAGCTGAGTGAAGCACTCTGCATGAAAGAACATGATTTTAAACAGCAGGTCAATCATTATTTCGACACGAAAGATTTTTCCCTGAAACAAAAAAAATCAGCACTCCGCATCCGAGAAAAAGACGGCGCGTTCGTTCTGACGTTAAAAGAGCCTGCCGCGGTCGGTCTGCTGGAAACCCACCAAGAGCTTGCGGCACCTGATCTTGACGTCTTCAAGATTCCGGATGGCCCCGTCAAACGTCAGCTGGAAGGTCTCGGAATCAACTCAGAACACATTTGCTATTTCGGGACGCTGTCGACCGCACGCGCGGAAAAAGAATCAGAAAAAGGCTTAATCATTTTAGATCACAGCCGATATTTAGAGAAAGAAGACTTTGAATTGGAATTCGAGGCTGCTGACTGGGATGAAGGAAAACGGGCGTTTGAACAATTGCTCAAGCAATTCGGCATCCCAGAGCGAATCACGAAAAATAAAATCCAGCGTTTTTATGAACAGAAACAAAAAAAGGTGGAATGACACAGTGAATATCACGAATTGGGCGGCCCTTCTCCAGCTGCAATCAATGGCGCTGCAATCAATCTCTCATACAAGCACGGCTTCAGGCGGACAATCTTCAGAAAGCCCGCTTGGAAATTTCAGCGCGCTTCTCAGCCAGTATACGGACACAGCCGTCCGGCAGCAGCCGGAATCAGGAATTTTAAACGGTGTGCGGACCGCTCACGCTTCATATTCACCGAGAATTCCCGTTTCATCCGGCTCCGCGGCTGCTTCACAGACCGCTTCCCCGGGCATCAAGTCTCCGGATGCGGCTTCTGATATCAGCACCGGAAACTTTTCAATAGACAGCGCCATTCAGAAAGCAGCCGAAAAATACGGAGTGGACGAAAAGCTGATCCGCGCGGTTATTAAACAGGAATCAGGCTTTAATCCGAAAGCGGTCAGCGGTGCGGGGGCAATGGGACTGATGCAGCTCATGCCTTCCACGGCAGAATCACTCGGGGTGTCAAACCCGCTTGATCCCGTCCAGAACGCTGAGGGCGGCACAAAGTACTTAAAGCAGATGCTCACGAAATACGACGGAAATGTATCTCTGGCGTTAGCCGCCTACAACGCAGGCCCCGGCAACGTAGATCGGTACGGAGGCATTCCGCCGTTTAAGGAAACACAGCAATATGTCAAAAACATAACCAAACAGTATTACGCGTAAACCAGAGAGGCTTCCTTCGCCCTCTGGTTTTTTTGCGGAGTGAAATCTTACACATGAATGAAGGCGATGTGATATGATATGAAATACAAGCGCCTGACAGAAAGGCACTTTGTTTGTAGAAATAAAATGTTATTGCTAAAATATACAGTAACTGAAGATAGTAAAACTGAAAGATAAATTCGCAATGGGAATTATGATTCCTATTAGCCATATAAAGGAGTAGTCAACATGGGACAATCGTTTAACGCACCATATGAAGCGATTGGAGAGGAACTTCTATCGCAACTTGTTGATACTTTTTATGAGCGTGTCTCGTCTCATCCCTTGCTGAAGCCGATATTTCCAAGTGATTTGACTGAAACGGCCAGAAAACAAAAGCAATTTTTAACCCAGTATTTGGGCGGACCTCCTCTTTATACTGAAGAGCACGGACACCCCATGCTCAGGGCAAGGCATCTCCCCTTTCCGATTACGGACGAGAGGGCTGATGCGTGGCTAAGCTGTATGAGCAAAGCGATGGATCAGGTCGGGCTGGAGGGCGATATTCGTGAATTTCTGTACGGGCGTCTGGAACTGACGGCCAGGCATATGGTAAACCAGTCAGAAGCGGAGGATCGATCATATTGACGAATTATCAGCATGAGCAATACTTCGCCCATTGCCACGGACATCCAAAAAAACCGCTCGAAATTTACATGTTTGTCGACCCTTTATGTCCTGAATGCTGGTCGCTGGAGCCCGCCATAAAAAAATTAAAAATCAAATACGGACGTTTTTTTACGCTGCGGATCATTGTTTCCGCGAGCATTACATCGCTGAATAAGCAAAAGCGGAAAAAACACCTTCTTGCCGAAGCTTGGGAAAAAATTGCGAACCGTTCCGGGATGCCCTGTGACGGAAGCCTTTGGCTTGAGCAGGATCAGCCTCTTTCATCGCCCTACCTTGCCGCACTCGCTTTAAAAGCGGCTGAACTGCAGGGAAGAAAAGCGGGCATTCTGTTTCTCCGCAGCATGCAGGAAAGCCTGTTTGTCTCCAAGCAGAATATTACGGATGAAGACGTTCTTTTAGAAATTGCCGAAAAGACGAAATTGGATGTTGAAGAATTCAAGCGTGACCTCCATTCGCAAAGCGCGGTAAAAGCGCTTCAGTGCGATATGAAAATCGCGGCGGAAATGGACGTTACCGTCAACCCGACATTGACGTTCTTTAACAGCCTGCATGATGATGAAGGGCTGAAGGTTCCCGGGAACTATTCTTATGACGTATACGAAGAGATTTTATTCGAAATGCTCGGGGATGAACCGAAGCCTTCTGAAACGCCGCCTTTGGAATGTTTCATTGAATATTTCCGGTTTGTCGCATCGAAAGAAATCGCACTCGTTTATGATTTGAGTCTAGAAGAAGTTGAAAAAGAAATGAAAAAACTGGCATTCGCCAAAAAGGTCGCCAGAGTGGAAGCAAAGCACGGTCTGTTTTGGAAGTCTCTGACCGGCACCCAGGAGGATGTCACCTGTTGTGATCATTAAAAAAAGCTGATTCCTTACGGAGCCGGCTTTTTTTTGTGCAAATAAAGAAACCGCGCCGGGATAAGCGCGGTTTCATATGTCTTAACGACAACAAAGGGGATGGGAGAAATTTTTCACGGTCAAACAAAGGGGTAATGTTTGTTTGTGATCAATTTCACATCCTTATCATATCAAATCTTGTCGAGTTTTGACAAGCCATAAGATTAATGTTCATATTTTTGTCACAAAACATAACTGACTGCTTGTTTTCATAGAATATATCAATGAAAAACAAGGAGGGAATTCAATGCTCCGCACCGTATTAATCATCGGAATGATTGTGTTTTTCTTCTTTTTAAATCTGCTGGCCATGATGCACATGCTGCCGATTTACATTACATCTCCCCTGCTGTTTCTTTCCATATTGTTTGCCTTGTACCGGCTGAATCACCGAAAAACGTTTAAGGGATTTTAGAAAAAGCCTGCGCATCTAATGCACAGGCTTTTTTGAATTACGAAGGGTTCACTTTCGAAAGAAGCTCTTCCATTTCGTTCAGTTTCTCTTCAAACATTTTGCAGGCCGCCTCGATCGGTTCAGGCGATGTCATATCAACTCCCGCTTTTTTCAGTATGTCGATCGGATATTCCGAGCTTCCCGCTTTTAAGAATTCGGTATAGCGCTCCACCGCAGGCTTGCCTTCTTTTAAGATCTGGCTGCTCAGCGCTTGGGCCGCACTGTAGCCTGTCGCATATTGATACACATAATAATTGTAATAGAAATGCGGAATTCTTGACCATTCCAGACTGATTTCTTTATCAATCACCATGTTGTCACCGAAATACTTTTTATTCAGATCATAATAAAGTTCGTTCAGCAGTTCAGGCGTTAGCGGCTCGCCTTCCTGCGCTTTCGTATGAATCAGATGCTCAAATTCAGCGAACATCGTCTGTCTGAACACTGTGCCTCTGAATCCTTCAAGCATGTGGTTGAGCAGGTACAGACGCTGTTTTTCATCCTTTAAGCTGTTCAGCATATATTCACCGAGCAGCGCTTCATTAGTCGTTGAAGCGACTTCAGCGACAAAAATGCTGTAGTTACCGTACGGATACGGCTGATATTTTCTCGTATAGTAACTGTGCACGGAATGGCCGAACTCATGAACGAGCGTAAACAGATTATTGACATTGTCATGCCAGTTCATCAAGATGTACGGATTCGTGCCGTATGTACCGGACGAATAAGCACCGCTGCGTTTTCCTTTATTTTCGTATATATCGACCCAGCGGTTTTCAAGTCCTTCTTTTAAAATAGACGCGTATTCCTCGCCCAGCGGAGCAAGTCCTTTGAGCATATAATCTTTCGCTTCCTCATATGTGACCTTCATTCCCGAATCTTTTACGAGCGGTGTGTACAGGTCATAAATATGGACTTCATCAAGGCCGAGAACCTTTTTCCGCAGGTCAATGTAACGGTGTAATAACGGAAGATGTTTATTGATCGTTTTAATCAGGTTATCGTAAACTTCTTCAGGGATGCTGTTATTGGATAAAGCCGCTTCCCGTGCTGATTTATACTTTTTCACACGGGCGTAAAAATTATCTTTTTTCACAGTGCCGCTGAGTGTAGTCGCCATCGTGTTTTTATACTGTCCGTATGTTTTATATACGGCTTCAAATGCGTTTTTGCGGACTTCACGATTGCTGCTTTCCAGGAAATTAATAAAGTTGCCGTGTGTGATTTGAGTTTCCTTGCCGTTTTCATCTTTAATCGACGGAAATGTAATATCGGCGTTATTTAAAACACTGAATGTATTGGAAGGCGACGACAGCGCTTCTGAGGCTTCCGCAAGCAGGGCCTCTTCTTGTTCGCTCAGCACGTGCGGACGCTGTTTTGTAATTTCTTCAATTGCATGGGAGTAAAGTTTAAGCTCCTCTTTTTCCAGAATAAACTGGTGCAGCTTGTCCTCCTGAATCGCCAGAATTTCCGGTTCAATGTAAGCAGTCGCGCTGGCAGCCTGGGAATACAGGCTTGCGGCTTTGTCGTTCAGCCCTTGGTAGAAAGAATTTCCCGTATCCTGGTCTGAGCGCATATGCGCGTATGCATAAAGTTTCCCAAGGCGGTTCGTCACTTCATCCTGTGCCGTAAGCGCCGCGTATAAATTATCAGCCGAATGAGCAAGCGTGCCTTTAAAAGAAGATAAATTCGGGATTAATTCTTTAACTGCTTGAAATTCTTTATTCCAGGCCTCATCACTAGGAAAAATATCCTCTAGTCTCCATGTATGCTCTGCCTTTACTTCACTTCTGTCAGGCAGCTGTGCTGCTTTATTTTCCTCAGTCATGGTGATCCCCCTCGTTTTCTTTACTTCAAGCCAATTGAAAAAACGATTGTTTCTCCAAAAACTTGTGTTGTGATTATCTTCCGGCTTTTCACTGCCTTTTGTCAAATCATATGCGGCATATAAGACCGAGCATACCAATAATACAGTGAAAAAACGAAAACAAAATGCTTGTACGCCCCTCACATTCGCCACCACCTTGACGTTAGGGTGAACGAAATGAAGCATTCTCATTCCCCAAAAAAGAGCAGATCCCTCCGGCGCAGCTCTTCTGCCGTTTGAGGGAGCTTCCGTTGAGATGAGGGCATATATACTTCATTCTCAATTTCCCTTAAAAAATCCTGCAAGCATAAGAAATCAGCATATTGTTTTACCGCCATTCTGATAAGGCTATCTTGTGAACCATACCGCATCCGAATCTCCTTACGCCTGATTTTTTGCCGCAAATCATGAACCATGCCGGATAATCGGATCGGCGCGCCTTTTTTAGAAAGTTCCGCAAGCCGCAAGTATAAATGGCTCTGCCACACAAAAACGGGACTTGCAAACACAAAGCCCGCTGAAACGGGAATAAACACTTCAGATGGGAGAAATGGAAATGCAACCTGATGTCTTTCGTAAAAAAGACGCCGGATAAGACCGGCATCTTCAGATAAAAACCGCCCGCTTTTGCTGCGGAAGCCGGCTACGGCACGTCCCCACGAGGGAAGTCTGACGCTGTGCCGCCCTTCCGGATGACAGATGTCTTTCAGGTTTGCTTTGTGAAGAGGGATTGTGGTTAAGCCGGCATAAGAATAGCCGGTGTAAAACGGAGTGATGGAATGCAGCCTGTAAAAGGAGCGGGCGTCGGGGCAGTAAAACAGTAAGGAGGAAAATGAATGGACTTCAAAGAACTGCCAGTGAAAAGCAGAAAGCCGGAAAAATTGCGCGGCCATCCGTTTTAACCGTTTTGCCCCGATGATCCAGACCGGCCGGTACCCGGCGTTTTTCAGGCCTGCCGTCCGGCTCTTTAAAGAGTCCGCCGAAAGATTCGCACATTGAAATTCAAAAGCCAGCCTCTCTTCTCCGCTTTCCGCCGTCAAGTCAGGCCGCTGTCCAGCGGAAGTCAGATACGGTTCCAGGCTGACGCTGCACCCTTGTGTCTTCAGCCAGAGAAAAAGCTGTCTTTTTCCCTCCAGATGGTATTCGCTTTCAGGTTCGGATTCCCCGGGACACAGCCTGCTTTTTTTATGAGCGAAGTGCGGCAGTTTCTCCCGCCCCAGTTTGATATCAAGCTCACTTTTGCAAACGGGGCAGAACCAGCGTTTCTTTCTCAGCTCCGCCGCTTTTTCCTTTGAATAGCTTCCGGCCAGCTGAATGAGCCGTCCGTCGGCAGTCACAGCACTGAACATGTTGCATCTTCTCCTTTCCTGAATCTTGTTATATTCAGCAGGAAGAAGATATAATCCTGTTTGCGGATGAGAGCCGTTATACGGTTTTCAGCCGTTCATCCTGTCATTCAGAACAAAAAAAACCGATTTCTGCTGAGAGAAATCGGTTTGTTATGATGCAAAGTGTTTTTTTATTGTATATAACGCATGATCAGCGATCACCAATTTTCCGTATTCTTCAAGACGGTGAATGCTGACTGATGATTCGTGCGCGTACTCCAACAGGATGCTTAGCTGATTTTCAACCTCTTCATCAGTTTGCTCATAAAAATCTGCATATAAATAATATCGGTCTTCAAACGAATACAGGGTCGTTTTGATTCCGTTAAGATTCAATTTTGATAGCGAGATGAGATCCTCAAAATCATCGAACCGCAAAGTGAACTGAAGCTTTTGCTCCTTATCTTCCCGGCTCTCGGCCTGCTCTTCTTTCTGGAAATCATCAAGTAAAGCATCGAGATTTTCATCTGCCGGCTCTTGTTTTTTATCTTCCGGGATCGGCAGTTCGAGTTTTTGTCCGTCCTTGGAAAGCTGGGCTTTTGTTACGATTATTTCCAGTCCTTTGTCCAATGCCTGAACCTGAATCCAAAGAGGACCCTCGACAGCGAATTCCTCTTCATCATGCACTTCATCCATGACTTCCCAGAACAGTTCTTCACTGCGCTCGCGATTGTACCAGATTTCTTCTCTGTCAAAACCGCGATCTTCAATATCACCATAAGACATATAAAATTTTACAGTATGCTCATTAATTCTTTCTATTTCCATTTTGCCAACCTTCCCTTCTTTATAAGATGTTGAAGGGACATCTAAGCTCCCGATGAATAGTACTTTACTACACTTTACCCATTCCGTCCACATCTTAACCTTATAGAGGACAGCGCAAATTCTTTATATTTCTATTTTATGATAAAACAGTTATAAAAGAAATAAAAAAGCATTTTCACACCGAAAAACAGGCTTTCTCCCGGTTCCCATCATAAATAGCGCACTGCTTCATATATTAGCTGTACAAGCAATCGATCTATAAGCGAGGTGTTACCATGCCGCACGATTACCTGCTGTCCCTTCTGCTTATTATCGGGATTGACCTTATTCTCGGCGGTGACAATGCCGTCGTCATCGCGATGGCCAGCCGGAACCTGGCCCATAAACAAAGACAGCAAGCGATCATCTTCGGAACGTTTATCGCAGTCGTCTTGAGAATCGTTCTGACGAGCGCTGCGGTCTATTTATTGAATGTTCCTTTTTTACAATGCGCAGGCGGGGTATTTTTATTGTATCTCGGCTATCAGCTTCTGATTGAGAAGAAAGATGCGCAGCATGTGAAAAGCAGTTCTTCTCTTTGGAAAGCCATCCGCACAATCGTTATGGCTGATATCTTTATGTCGCTTGACAATGTCATCGCAGTAGCCGGCGCTTCTCACGGTGAGCTGACACTTGTAGTGATCGGTCTCTTCATCTCGGTGCCGATTATCATTTGGGGCAGCAAGCTCGTTCATGCCGCCATGGACAAAATGCCTTTATTGATGTACGCCGGGAGCGGCCTTCTCGCATTTACCGGCGGTGAAATGATTGCCGGAGACAGCAAGCTGTCATTTTTCATGGCAGAACACGGCATTATACAAATGACGCTGCCGATTTTGACCGTCGTATTTGTTATCCTCGCCAGTATGATTTACCAGCAGACTGAAAAATAACAAAAAGCCCAAACCGCGATGGTTTTGGGCTTTTTTTCCATGCTTATCGTAAGCTTATATCAGTTGGCAAGACGCTGTGCTTCTCTTAATTGGAAAGAACGCACTTTTCTTGGCAGGAATCGTCTGATTTCATCTTCGTTATAGCCGACTTGCAGACGTTTTTCATCAATGATAATCGGACGGCGGAGCAGTCCCGGATGCTCATTGATCAAAGTATATAAGTCTTGAAGCGGCATAGATTCAACATTTACGTTCAGTTTCTGGAATACTTTAGAACGGGTAGAGATAATTTCATCCGTACCGTCTTCAGTCATACGCAGAATCTGCTTGATCTCATCAATTGATAACGGCTCGGAGAAAATGTTTCTCTCTACAAACGGAATCTCGTGCTCTTCAAGCCAAGCTCTTGCTTTTCTGCATGACGTACAGCTAGGTGATGTGTATAATGTAACCATTAATCTTCACTCCTCTAATTAGTAGGATGAACATGTTGTATTCTCAAATTGAAATAACTTTAAAAAAGGAATCTTTATAGGTATTATACTATAAAAAAGTAAGTGTGAACAGTCTCCTGAGAAAAAAATGTGTCAATCCGGCAAATTTACGGCTGGCGGATGTTTCCCCATTCTCAATTAGCTCAGCTGATCGAAAATGTTTTTTCGTTTTTTCTCATCAATGACTTTGAGAACTTCATCCGTTTTTTCGTATGATTCTCCGTACCATTTTTCATCTTTATAAGTGTGAATGTTTTCATATGTCTGTTTCATCGCTTCAAACATTTCTTCTTCTGATTCCGTCTTAGGTGACCAGTACAGAATCTCCATTTTGTTCACTTCATTCGTAGCCAATGACCGGCGCCGATACCCGATTGACTGCGCGTGCTTGAAATGCTCTCTTTGATAAAAACGCAAGCGTTTCTGTGTATCCGTGTCATCCTCGTCAACAGGCTCCACCTCAAGCAGAATCGGCTTGTTTTTCTTTTTCAGCCTGCCGATCAGCTTGCTTCCGAGGCCTTGTCCTCTGGATTTCTTTGACACAAACAGGTAATCAATAAAGATGAAAGAGTCAAATTCCGCATACATCAGCACGTGGTACTGCCCCTCTTCTTTATGATAAACATCGCTTTGCTCCTTTAACAGAGCTTCCATATGCGCTTTTGATTTCATTTCTTCAATCGGAAAATATTCACTCAGCTTTTCGTACCAGTTCATTCATTTGCTCCTTATGGGTTCGTTGTCTTCACACTTTTAGATATACCCCATTTCCGATTGTTTAAACAATCTTACATCTATTAAGACGTGTGATCCTTTAACATGGTTTCAATTTTTTTAAAATGGTGTGTAATCGACGTTTTTGGTATAGCGGTTTGCCGCGTCCCACAATAAAAATTCGTCAATTCCTTCATCATGCAGCGCTTTAACCTGGTCTTCCACCTGGCGTTTTCCGTACTTTTGATAATTTCCGCTGCCGAGATATGATGCCGTGAAGTCCTGAAGCCACGGACGCGATACAGGCGGGTGTTTCAGCTTAGACAGTTTTTTATGTTCCACCTTCGCGTATTCTTTGACGACTTTGTAAGGCTCAAGATCCGGTTTATCAATGCCGAAATAGCTTGTCCAATGGCTCGGATAAATCATGGATGAAATGACATCGACCTGTTCTGAAATTTTGCTGAAATTCTGGCCGATCCCAGGCGCTTCCGGCAGCGTGGCTGAATAGCCGAAAATATCAACCGACACATCCGCGCCGTACGGCTTGAGTTTTTTCTTCGCATAACCGACAAAATCGGTGACGGCGTGAACGCGTTTTTGCACATTGCTGTCTGCTGTTTTTCCGTAATCGCCGTGTCCGTATGTCAGTTCGTCATCACGTTTTTCAAATCCTTCAGGAAAACGGACATAATCAAATTGAATTTCTTGAAAACCCATCTTTACGGCTTGTTTTGCAATCTTTACATTGTAATCCCATACTTCTTTCATAAACGGATTGACGAACGATTCGCCGCGGCCGTTTTTCCAGACACTTCCGTTTTTTTCTTTAAAGGACCACTCCGGCTTTTTGTTCGCGAGTTCGCTGTCTTTAAATACGACAATACGCGCGATCGGATAGATCTTTTTTTCCTCCAGCTTTTTCATCATCTTTTTTGGGTCTTTGATGTACGGCTTGGCGATTTTGGCATACTCAGAATGGCCGTCCGGCTTAAAGGTGAGGTTTCCGTTGTCATCCTTGACATCAATCACCATTGTATTGAGCTCCGTTTTGTCCACAAAGTCTGTCAGCTCCCCGAATTTGCTTCCTCCCGCTGAATGCCCTGTGACGTAAATGCCCCGCACCTTATCAGGATGTGAAAAATGCAGCCCTGACGGATAAGCGAACCGTGCATTTGATTTCGGCAGTTCTTTTTCGGCCAGCGCTATTTTTACAAGCGGCTGCTCCTCTTTCGCAGCGGCGTGGGCCGGATAAGCACCTGCACTGATAAACAGTCCCGCACAAATGGCGCACAAAATGGTTTTCATACTGATCTCCCCCTTTTTTTCCATTATAGAAAAACGGGAGCAGGCTTAATAAACTTGAATGTGCGCAAAAAAATCCTCCAAGACTGAGTCTTGGAGGATGATACGTTTATAGGTAGGTTTTAAATTCATCTTCAGTGCACATAACAAAGTGTCCCGGTTTCACTTCTCTGAATTCCATCTTTTCTCCGTCTTGCAGCTGATGAATGGACGGATCGTATTTCTTTCGCGTACGATTTCTTTCATAGTCCGGATCAGGGAGCGGGATAGCGGACAGCAATGATTTCGTGTATGGGTGAAGCGGGTTTTCGTAAAGCTCATCCGCCGGCGCAAGCTCCACCAATTTTCCGAAATACATGACGCCGATGCGGTCGCTGATGTATTTGACCATTGATAAATCATGGGCGATAAACAGGTAAGTGAGCCCTTTTTCTTTCTGCAATTCTTTCATTAAATTGACGACTTGCGCCTGAATCGAGACATCAAGCGCCGAAATCGGTTCGTCCGCGATGATAAACTCCGGATCAACCGCCAGCGCTCTGGCGATTCCGATACGCTGGCGCTGTCCGCCCGAAAATTCATGCGGGTAGCGGTTGGCGTGCTCTTTATTTAAACCGACCGTTTCCAGCAGTTCGTGAACCCGCTGCATCCGCTCTTTTTTCGTTTTTGCCAGGCGGTGAATATCTATTCCCTCGGCAATAATGTCGGCGACTGTCATTCTCGGATTTAAAGATGCGTACGGATCCTGGAAAATCATCTGCATTTTCCGGTTAAACTCCAGCAGTTTCTTGCGGGATTTTTTCCCGTGCACATTTTCCCCATTAAAGAGAACTTCCCCGCCGGTTGCCTCATACAGCCGGATAATACTGCGGCCCGTCGTTGATTTACCGCAGCCCGATTCTCCGACAAGGCCGAGCGTTTCGCCTTTATAAATATCAAATGACAAATCATCTACGGCCTTTACCGTTCCTTTTTGCGTGAAAAAATGCTGTTTTAAGTGTTTGATTTCGAGAAGCTTCTCAGTCATTTTTTTCACCTTCCTTCATTAAAACAGGATGCTGATACGTATTCGGAAGCTGACGGAGTTTAGCCTTCACCGCTTCAGGCGGCTCGACCTTAGGCGCATCAGGATGCAGAAGCCACGATTTCACAAAATGCGTATCAGACACTTTATACATCGGCGGTTCCTGTTCAAAGTCAATTTTCATCGCATATGAGCTGCGGAGCGCAAATGCATCCCCTTTCGGAGGGTTCGTCAGATCAGGCGGCGTGCCCGGGATAGCCGTCAGTTTTTCCTGATCGGTGCTGTCCAGGCTAGGCATTGAGGCAAGCAGCCCCCACGTATACGGATGGCGCGGATCATAAAAGATTTCATCCACCGTGCCCGATTCGACGACCTGACCCGCGTACATGACAGCGACCCGGTCGGCGACATTGGCGACAACGCCGAGATCATGCGTGATAAAAATGATAGACGTATCAATTTTCTTTTGCAGATCTTTCATCAGCTCAAGGATCTGTGCCTGAATCGTCACATCAAGCGCTGTTGTCGGTTCATCGGCAATTAACAGTTTCGGATTTGCCGCAAGCGCCATCGCGATGACGACACGCTGTCTCATCCCGCCTGAAAATTCATGGGGGAATTGGCCGATCCGTTTTTCGGGCATCGGAATCCCGACGAGATCAAGCAGCTCTATGGCGCGCTTTTTCGCGGCTTCACTTGAGATTTTTTCATGTTTGAAAAGCACTTCCGTAATTTGTTTGCCGACTCTCATCGTCGGGTTCAGAGAGGTCATCGGATCTTGGAAAATCATTCCGATGTCCTTTCCCCTGATGGCCTGCATTTCTTTTTCAGACATCGGCACGATATCGCGTCCGTCAAAAAGAATCTGTCCTCTTTTAAAGTAGCCCGGCGGCATCGGGATCAGCTTCATAATCGCTTGGGAGGTCACACTTTTTCCGGAACCCGACTCTCCCACGATCGCCAGCGTCTCTCCTTTATTCAAATGGAAATTCACGCCGCGGATTGCCTGTACCTCTCCGCCGTATGTTTTAAATGAAATGGCTAAGTCTTTTACTTCTAGCAAACGTGTCACTCATATCACTCCTTATTTGCGTAACTTAGGATCCAGCGCGTCTCTTAACCCGTCGCCGACAACGTTAAAGCCGAACATCGCCAGGCAGATAAAGCCGGCAGGGAAGAACAGACGCCAAGGGTAATAGGTTAATGCAGGCAATCCGTCTGAGGCCATCGTTCCCCAGCTCGCAAGCGGCGCAGGTACGCCGAGGCCCAAATAACTTAAAAACGCTTCTGTAAAAATCGCCGTCGGAACCGTCAGTGTCATCGTTACGAGGATAGAGCCCATCGCGTTCGGAACGATATGCTTAAACAAAAGCCGGCCGGTTTTGGCGCCGAGTGTCTGTGAAGCAAGCACATACTCCTGATTCTTTAATTGCAGCACCTGTCCGCGGACGATCCTCGCCATATTGATCCAGCCCGTGATCGTCATGGCGACGATAATGGTCAGCAATCCTTTCGGCAGGACAACCATCAGTAAAATAACCATTAATAATGAAGGAACAGCCCACAGAATGTCGGCGATGCGCATCATCACTTCATCTGTGCGTCCGCCGCGGAATCCGGAAATGCTGCCCCAGATTACGCCGATTAATAAATCAAGCACGGCAGCTGCGACACCGATAAAGATGGAAATCCGCGCGCCCACCCATGTCCGGACGAATATATCCCTTCCAAGGTCATCCGTGCCGAACCAATGATCTTTCGACGGCGCTTTATCCGCATTTAATAGATTGGTAGTGGCATAATCATACCTTGAAAAGACAGGCGCAAAAATCGCCATCAGAATAATAAGAACGATCAGTACGAACCCGACCATCGCAAGCTTATTGCTGCGGAAGCGGAGCATGGCGTCTTTCCAGAGGGAAAGGCTTTTTTTATTTATTTTTTCGGCATCGCCGGCATTAGCTGAAGCTGGTTCAAACATATTTTTAGGAATGTTCTGCATGGTCTAGGCTCCTTTCTTTGCTTTGGAAAGCTTGATTCTCGGATCGATTAATCCGTACAGCACGTCTACAATTAATACGCATAAAAGCAGGAGCACGCTGAAGAACACGGTAACTCCCATAATGACCGTATAATCACGGTTTGTAATGCTGTTTACAAAATGCGCGCCTAAACCGGGAATTCCGAAAATGGATTCAATGATGAAACTCCCCGTTAAAATGGATGCCGCCATCGGCCCCATATATGTCACGACCGGCAAAAGCGCGTTTCGCAGCGCATGGCGCACGGTGACTGACGGACGGGAAAGTCCTTTAGCTTTTGCAGTCCGTATGTAATCGCTGTTTAACACTTCAATCATGCTTGAACGGGAGAGTCTGGCAATGAACGCCATCGGCATGGAAGCGAGCGCAATAGAGGGCAGAAAGGTGTATGCCCAGGATTCCCACCCTGCGACCGGGAACAGTTCTAATTTAATTGAGAAAATATATTGCAAAATCGTCGCCAATATAAAGCTCGGAACTGAGATCCCAAATATCGTTAAAATCGCAATGGTATAATCCTGCCATTTATTATGGTACAGGGCAGCAAGCACCCCGAAAAGCACACCGAACGCTAAAGCGAGGAGAATAGCTTCTGCACCGAGAGTGAATGAGACGGGGAAGCCTGAATTGATTAAATCATTAACACTTTGGCCTTTATATTTAAAAGAAGGTCCGAAGTCCCACATCGCCACAGATTTTAAGTAGCTGACATATTGAACGAAAAGAGGCTTGTCCAGGCCATAGTGTTCGTTTAAGTTTGCCTCAATTTCAGGCGGCAGCTTTCTTTCGCCGGAAAATGGTCCGCCCGGCGCTGCCTGCATTAAGAAGAATGTGGCGGTCACAATCACAAACAGCGTGATGATCATGTAAATGAATCGTTTACCGATATATTTCAGCAAGGTGAACACCTCCATGTTTTTTACAATTTTATACTTAATCAGTAAGAAAGGTATATGGGGACATCCTCCCCATATACCTTGGGTCTTTTGTTTTCAGAACCGTCTTTTATTCAAAAGAAGCATTTCTGAAGTAAACTTCGCCTGTTCCTGTCAAGATCACATTTTTGAGGTTTTTATCCTGCACCCAAGGATCCGTATAGAAATAAACTGGCGCGACCGGCATTGCGTCAATAAAGATCTTTTCTGCTTTTTTCAGCTCTTCGATACGTTTATCCGGATCCGTTTCAAGCTGAGATTGGTTCAGCAGCTTTTTAAACTCAGGATCTTCCCATCCGGTATCATTGTTTCCGCCTTCTTTATCACGGAACAATTCTAGGAAGTTGATCGGATCGTTGAAATCGCCGAGCCAGCCCATACGCCCGATTTGGTAGTTCTGGCTGTGCAGCTTGTCGATGTAAACATTCCATTCGGAGTTATCAAGCTCAACTTTGACGCCCAAGTTCTTTTTCCACATTTCCTGTACGGCCTGCGCAATTTTCGCATGCGCGTCATCCGTATTGTAGGACAGTTTGATCGCCGGAAGGTCAGAGGCATTCTTGACGCCTAATTCCTTCAGTCCTTTATTTAAGAATTCTTTAGCTGATTTGACGTCATTGTCTTTGAAATAACCTTTTGTGTTATCCTTGAATCCCTTCATTGACGGCGGCACCGCAGCCATGGCCGGGATCTGTTCGCCCTGCGTTACATTTTTCACGATGGACGAGCGGTCGATCGCATAAGCAAGGGCTTTACGGATGTTAACATTGTTCAGCGGTTTCGCTTCTGTGTTGAATTTGTACCAATACACGCCTGCGATCGGTTCAACGTGAAGAGATCCGTCTTTTTTCAATGTCGGCAGAGATTCAGTCGGAAGCTGTCCGAGCGGCATTCCTGCCCAGTCAAGCTCACCGGCCTGGAATTTTTTCAGTTCGGTGTTGTTATTGTTAATCATCACCATGTTGATTTTCTTCAATTTCACAGCGTCTTTATCCCAATATTGATCGTTCTTTTCGAGCGTGATGGAACCGCTGTGTTTCCAGGCCGTCATTTTGAACGGGCCGTTTGACACATAATTTTCGCCCGCGTTTGTGTTCCAGTTTTTATGTTTTTCAGCAATTTTCTTGTTGACCGGCATATACGTATAGAATGAAGTTAATTGCGTGAAATAAGGTGTCGGGTTATTCAGTTCAACCTTTAATGTTTTGTCATTTACGGCTTTTACGCCTACATCATCAATCTTGCCTTTTCCTGTATTGGCAGCTTCAGCGCCTTTGATGTAGTAGAGCTGATAAGCGTATTGTGATTCGTTGTTCGGGTCAAGCGCCCATTTCCACGCATATTCAAAATCCTGCGCCGTCACAGGGTCGCCGTTAGACCATTTCGCACCGTCACGAATCGTAAATGTATAGGTCTTTCCGTCTTTGCTTGTTTCAATTTTAGATGCCATTCCTTCTTCAGGCTCACCTTTGGAGTTTACGCGTGTCAATCCTTCAAAAGTCTGGCGGATTACGCCTCCTGACACGGAATCATTCGCTAAACCCGGATGCAGTGAGAACGGCTCGGTTTTAATATTGATATTAAGTGAAGTCTGTCCTTTTGTGTCTTTTTTACCGCCGCCTGATCCGCCGCTGAATCCGCCGCACGCACTTAATACAAGCGAGAAGATAAGCATCAAACCTACAATAGACCAACGCTTTTTCATGCACTAACCCCCTAATCAAATTTTTCAGCCTTTACTACTAAATACTCAGAAATATCAGACAAAATAACTTAATATTTTTCTAAACTTTAATTGTGTTCCGTCTTTTCTGATTATTTTATGTAAAGAAGCTGTAACAATAGAGTGAACAAGTTCATTATAATGAAATGAATAATTTATTGCAATACTATTTTCTCAATTTAAAATATTTAAATTTGGTCAGTTTTTCTGTCAAAAAGGTGATACACTTCTATAGTTTAAAGCATGACCTAACTAAATTTTTTTATTGCAATTTCCAGTTCATATTGCTTTTTACATATAATATTCGTTATACGAAATGTTGATATACGTTATCATTTAAGCATTTTCAGTTCTTTTTGAGGATTTCCAGCCCTTAAGCAAACTGGAAATAAGCTTGTATTCCTCTGATGACATTTGGCTATAATTGATTTATAATAGATCAATCAAATACATTTGTTGTGATTGCGATGATGAAGAGTAGTACACATTTTCATCCGTTTGAAGAGAGTCTGCGGTGCTGGGAGCAGGTAACGGGCGATGTGGAATGGACTTCTGAGCAGCTGACCGAACGTTAGTAGGCCCAGCCGGAGCAGCCTCCGTTACCAACGTCTCGAGCGATTCCATTGTAATGGAATAATCAGGGTGGCACCACGGTTCATTCGTCCCTTTTTTCTACGGGAAGAATGGGCTTTTTTTATTATGTTTTAAGAAATGAGGTAAGAAATATGAAGAAAACGATTTTTTCAGGCATTCAGCCGAGCGGTTCCGTTACCCTCGGCAACTACATCGGCGCAATGAAACAATTTGTCGATTTGCAGCATGACTACAACGGCTACTTCTGTATTGTCGATCAGCATGCGATTACGGTACCGCAGGATCGGCTTGAGCTGCGGAAGAACATCCGCAATCTCGCGGCTCTTTACCTGGCCGTCGGACTTGATCCCGAGAAAGCGACCCTCTTTATCCAGTCGGAGGTTCCCGCTCATGCCCAGGCGGGGTGGATGCTCCAATGCGTCGCATATATCGGCGAGCTTGAGCGGATGACGCAATTTAAAGATAAGTCAAAGGGCAAAGAAGCCGTCGTGTCAGGACTGTTAACCTATCCGCCGCTGATGGCCGGCGATATTTTACTGTACGGAACGGATCTTGTTCCGGTCGGAGAAGATCAAAAACAGCATCTTGAACTGACCCGCAACCTGGCGGAACGCTTCAATAAAAAATACAATGACATCTTCACGATTCCTGAGGTGAAAATTCCTGAATCAGGCGCGCGCATCATGTCACTGGCTGATCCGCTCAAAAAAATGAGCAAATCAGATCCGAACCAAAAGGCATACATCACGCTGCTTGATGAGCCGAAGCAGCTCGAAAAGAAAATCAAGAGCGCCGTGACTGATTCTGAAGGCATTGTAAAGTATGATAAAGAAAACAAACCGGGCGTTTCTAATCTTTTGACGATCTATTCTATTTTAGGAAACACATCAATTGAAGAATTAGAAGCTAAATATGAAGGCAAAGGGTACGGTGAATTCAAAAGCGATTTAGCCGAAGTCGTTATCGGCGCATTGACACCGATCCAAGAGCGCTACCGTGAATTAATTGAGAGCGACGAACTTGACCGCATTCTCGACGAAGGAGCGGCGCGCGCAAACAAAACGGCCGGCAAGATGGTGAAGAAAATGGAAAACGCCATGGGTCTCGGACGGAAAAGAAGATAAAGAAAAGAGGCGGGAGAATCCCCGCCTCTTTTTTAGTTCACTTTTGATTCCTGCTCCATTTCCCAAAGCTTTTCGAAAAACGGCTGCCCTTTAATCAAATTCTCACAAAACGCAAGATGTTTATCTGACCAGCCTTCAATTGTTTCATTGTAAAGCATGTCCCAAATCTCTTCAAAGCTCATCCGTTTGATCTGCTCGTACATATGCGGATTCCATTCCGTGTACCAATACACAATTTCCGCACGGTTTTTCAGCCCTTTCAGCTGGTCGAGCGCCATAAACATCAGCTGCTTGATCTGCCGCTCTTTTCTCGTCAGCCCTCTGACATGCTCCGGCGCCAATGACAAAATGTGATATTCCTTTGAAGACTCCAATTGCGCCGGCTCAAATTGAAACGATTCCGGTTCTACATCCTTTACCATTTCATAAACAAGCTGCTCCTGTCTCGGAATCAGGCGGCTCTTTCTGACCGGAATGGTATACCCGATCGTATCCACGGCAATGATGCCGATCCCGTCTGTCACGACAAAACAATACTCCAGCTTTGTCCGCTCATGATTTTTTCGCACGTATGACTTTTGGTGGACTTGGTCAAGCAGTTCTTTCGGAAGCTCTGATAAGTCGTTTTCTATGTAATGAAATAATACCGACGGCACTCTGAGCAGCGGCGTCTGATCCAAAAGCTCAACCGTGTCTTCCTTCCGCCATTCATGAAAATGGCATACATTGTAGCCGTTTTCTTCCCCTTCAAACCAATTGACCCATACATCATGAAGAAATAACATATTCGACCCCTCACTTTATAAAAACTGTTGTCCACAGTATAGGCAAGGGATAGATAAATTATTCCATTTCAATATGAGATTTCCGCAATACGGAACTGGATTTCCGACTGCATCGCAACAAAAAAATCTCCCGTTCCGTCCGGGAGATCATTTCACATTTTTCGGATCAAGCGCATCACGCAGCCCGTCTCCGACAAAGTTAAAGCACAATACGGTAAGAAGGATCAACAAACCTGGGAATAACGGGTACCACCAAGCCTGAATCATAAGCGTAAAGTTCTGTGCATCCTGAAGCATATTGCCCCAGCTTGCGATCGGCGGCTGGATCCCGAAACCGAGATAACTTAATGTAGATTCCGCCAAAATAACCGTTCCCACCTTTAATGTGGCTGAGACAATAATCGGTCCGAGCGCATTCGGCAATATATGAGAAAAGATGATGTGATGATTTTTTGTACCGATCGTCTTTGCAGCTAATACAAACTCTCTGGAACGAAGCGATAAAAACTCCCCTCGGACAAGGCGTGCCGTTGTTGTCCAGCCTGTAAGGGAGAAAATTAAAATTAATTTATCCATTCCGGGCTGGAAAATCGTAACAAGTGTAATAAGCAAAAATATATCAGGTATGGATAATACGATATCAACGGTTCTCATGAGAACGGCATCGACAATCCCTTTAAAATATCCGGCAACGGCTCCGACAACTGTCCCGATTGTAATCGCGCCGATCACAGAAGCGAATCCGACAAGCAAGGAGACGCGCGCCCCGTACAGAACCCTCGTAAAGATGTCTCTTCCGAATTTATCAGTTCCCATTAGATGTTTTAAGCTCGGCGGCTTCAAACGATTGATAAGAGATTGACTCTCCGGAGAGTAAGGAGCGATTACCGAAGCGAATAAGGCTGACAAGATGATGATGGTTAATATAACGGCTCCGATTACAGCTAGTTTATTTTGAAAGAACTTTTCGAAAAAAATCTTCGTCATTGTTTCCGGTTTGGATTGAATATTTTCCTTTAATTTTACTTCGCTGGGGGGTGTGCCGGTATTTGGCTGTAACATTTGACCTCTCACCTCTCTTTGTTAATATTCAATGCGGGGATCAACCAGCGCATATAAGATGTCCGCAATTAAATTCCCCACCACAACCAAAACAGCTGAAATGACCGTCATGGCCATGATAACCGGATAATCCCGCGAAAAGGCTGAATCAATAAACAATTTGCCGAGACCCGGCCAAGTAAAAATCTGTTCTACCACTACCGCTCCCCCGATAAATGACGGTATCATCAGACCAAAAATAGTGATGACAGGAAGAAGTCCGTTTCTCAAACCGTGTTTAAAAATCACTTTATTATCTCGGAATCCTTTCGCACGCGCCGTTCGTATATAATCCTGTTTTAACACATCAAGCATACTGGATCTTGTGTATCTCGTTATCCCTGCCATGTCTGCCGTGGCGAGCACAAAAGCAGGCAGAATCAAGTGATGCAATCGGTCAAATATGTTAAAGTCAGCATTCAAAGTGCTTACTCCGCCAGTGGGAAACCACCCCAGATTTACAGATAAAACCATGATTAAAATCAAACCGAACCAAAAATTCGGAATGGCAAGCCCTAAAAATGAAGTAACAGTTATCCCGTAATCCAATTTTGAATAAGGACGCTTCGCTGACAGAACACCAAATGGAATAGAAATAAGAAGAGCGACAAGGGTTGAGAAAAGCATAAGCACAATCGTATTCGGTAAGCGGGATAAGATAAGTTCAGAAACTGGAGTGCCTTTCTTGACGATAGAAGTCCCGAAATCCCCTTGCAGCATATTCCCCAGCCATTTCACATATTGAACAGGTTCCGGATCATTCAGCCCGTATTTTTCAATGAATTTCGCCCTGTCCGCTTGACTGATTGTAGGGTCCATCATAAGTGACATCGGGTCTCCCGGCGCTGCTTTCATGATGGCAAACGACAAAATTGTAATGCCTAAGAGAATCGGCAAGGACATTAATGTTCGCCGTAAAATATATGTAACCATGTTCTTGTCCCCTTTTTAAATAGGATAAGAGAGGAAAGGAACCTCCTTCCCTCTCCAGGGCTTTTGCTATTTTTGATCCAGCCACCATTTTTCAATATTGTACAAGTCATTTTTAGGGTGGAATACATAGCCTTGTAAATTATTCGGCATCGCTCTGTGGTAATTGTAATAGAATAAGAAGCTGTACGGCTGATCTTCAGCAATCAATTTGTATATCTCTTCATACTTCTTTTGGTATTCTTTTCTGTCTGTAATTGTCTTCGCTTCTTCAAGCAGCTTGTCGACTTTCGGGTTTTTATACCAGATATTATTCAGCCCGTTTTTCGATTGGCTTGAATGGAAGATAGAGAACTGATCCGGGAACGTTGCAAGACTCCATCCGAGAAGAAGAGCGTCATAATCCCATTTAGGGGCACTTGTCTGTTCGATTAACGCACTGAATTCAACAATTCGCGGTTTAGCCTCGATTCCCACTTCTTTTAATTGCTGCTGAACGACAACAGCTAAATCTTCACGAATTTTATTGCCTTGATTCGTTTTAATTTCAAATGAGAATTTTTTTCCGTCTTTATCAAGGTAGCCGTCACCGTCATGGTCTTCCCATCCGGCTTCTTTTAGCAGCTGCTTTGCTTTTTTCGGATTATAATCAAATGTCGGCACTTTAGACTTCGGATAATTCCATGACAGCGGACTCTCAGGAACATCCGCTACCTTACCGTCTCCGTTCAGCACTTGATCCACCATTGCCTGCCTGTCAAGAGCGTAAGTCAATGCCTGACGCACTTTTTTGTCCTTAAAGATCTCTTTTTTCTCATTCCAGCCGATATAGCTGTAGTTTAAGCCAAGGTCAGATTTGACCTTCACATTTCCAAACGTTTTAACTGTATCAAAATCTGTGCCCGGCACAACGAAGAAATCAATATCCCCCGCTTTTAACTGAGCCACGGCAGCGTTAGAATCAGGAATCGTTTTGACTGTCACTGTATCAAGGTAAGGTCTGCCGCCAAAGTAATCATCATTTGCTTCCAGTTTGACATACTCGCCCTTTTTCCACTCAACAAACTTAAACGGACCGGAGCCGATTGGATTTTTACGGTTAAATTCATTCTCTCCCAGATCAGCAACCGGGACCTTACCCAATATATGTTTAGGCAAAATGCCGTAACTGTCGAGAACGACATTATAGAAATAGGCATCTTTTTTCTTCATTTTAAACTGAATTTCATATTTTCCTTTTTTCGTTACGGATTTAAGGGACTCAAAACCCGAGCCACGCTCACCGTTGTAATCCTTGTTAAGAGGGATGCTGTAGGTGAAAACAACATCATCGGCCGTCAGCTCTTTTCCATCATGGAATTTAACGCCTTTTTTCAGTTTTACATCATACGTTAATCCCCCGTCAGCTTCTGTCACTTTTTCAGCCAGCGACGGCTTGACGTTTAATTTCTCATCAGTTTCCAATAATGTGCTGTAAAGCATTCCTTCAATATCAGAACTTGCAACATCGGTAGAATAAAGTGGATTAAAAAGTGTGGGTTCCCCGGTTGACCCGACAACCAAATCTCCGCCTTTTTGCGGTTTTCCTGCCGGTTTGGATTCGTTGCTTGTGGATTTTGAGCCGGAGCAGGCTGACAGGAAGATGGCGAGCGCCATAAAAACACTTAGCATCATCAGTGCGCTTTTACGTAATTTCATATCAATTCCCCCTTTGTGATATATATGCAGCAAACTGGTTATGTAATCCGGCATACCCCCTCTCGATGCTTGTCATTTCAGGCATATAAATGGCAGGCGACGTAATGGCCGGGAGCGGCTTCTTCAAATGCCGGGATTTGTTCCTTGCAGATAGGTTTGGCCATCGGGCACCGCGTGTGGAACACGCAGCCTTTCGGCGGGTTTGCCGGGCTTGGCAGTTCTCCTTTCAGGATGATTCGTTCCCGCTTGACGGCGTCTTTTTTTCTCGTGACGGGCACTGAAGACAAAAGCGCTTGCGTATAAGGGTGAAGCGGATTGCCGTACAGCTCGTGTTTATCGGTCAGCTCCATCATTTTTCCCAGATACATGACGCCGACTCTGTCGCTGATATGGCGGACAACACTCAAATCATGAGAAATAAACAAATAGGTCAGGTTGAATTCATCCTGCAGTTCTTCCATCAGATTGATGACCTGGGCCTGAATGGAGACATCGAGTGCGGAAACGGGTTCATCCGCAATAATCAGCTCGGGATTCAACGTCAGAGCCCGCGCAATCCCGATCCGCTGGCGCTGTCCCCCGGAAAATTCGTGCGGATAGCGGTTTGCAAAGCTCGGGTGAAGGCCGACTTTCGCCAGCAGCTCCTCCACTCGCTCGTTCCGCTCGCTCATGCTGTACATATGGTGAGTCTGGAACGGCTCTTTAATAATGGAACGCAGCGTTTTCCTCGGGTTAAGGGATGCGAAGGGATCTTGGAAGACCATCTGGATGTTTTTGCGGACGCTTTTTCTCAGCTTTTCTTCAGATAATCCGGAGATATCCTGACCCTTAAAAAGAATACGGCCGTCTGTCGGCTTGTATAAACGGATCATCGTCCTTCCCGCCGTTGATTTGCCGCATCCTGATTCACCGACGATGCCGAGCGTCTCCCCGCGCTTCAGTGAAAAAGAAACGCCGTCAACAGCCTTTATATCACCGACTTTCCTTTGAAAAAAACCGGAGCGGATCGGGAAATATTTTTTTACGTCTTTCAGCTCTAAAATCGTTTCTTGGCCTGCAGCTGTCATTTTGATTGGGCACCCTCTTCCTCATATAAAAAACATCTTACAGAACGGCCGCTTTCATGCGTTATCAGCTCCGGCTGCCCTGTTTTGCATTTGTCCATCGCTTTTGAACACCTCGGGGCAAATCGGCAGCCTTCCGGAAGATTATCCGGTGTCGGGACACTGCCTTTGATCGCTTTTAATGTATCAATCTCTCCATCTATCACCGGTATGGAGTTTAACAGCCCTTCGGTATACGGATGAAGAGGGTTTAAAAATAAGTCCTCCACACTCGCGCTCTCTACGACTTGTCCGCAGTACATCACGATCACCCTGTCGGCGGCTTCGGAAACCACACCTAAATCGTGAGTGATCAGCAGAATGGAAGTATCGAATTTTTTGCAGAGGTCTTTCATCAGCTCCAATACTTGGGCTTGTATCGTCACATCAAGCGCCGTCGTCGGCTCATCAGCGATCAGAAGCTTCGGATTGCAGCTGAGCGCAATGGCGATCATCACCCTCTGTCTCATCCCTCCGGAAAGACGGTGCGGATATTCTTTCATTACTTGTTCCGCTCTGGAGAATCCGACGAGTTCCAGAAGCTCAACGGCTTTTTTGGACGCTTCTCTTTTATTCATTTTTTTATGGTATTCAAGCACTTCGGTAATTTGTTCGCCGATGGTCAGCACCGGATTCAGGGAAGTCATGGGCTCCTGAAAGATCATAGAGACGTCATTTCCGCGGATTTTGCAATATTCGTTTTCGGTGAAGGAGGCCAGGTCCCTGCCTTCAAGCTTAATCGAGCCGTCCATAATTTTTCCGCCCGAGCCTTGGACAAGTCCCATAATAGAAAGCGAGGTGATGCTTTTGCCCGAGCCGGATTCTCCTACAAGAGCGACGGTTTCGCCTTTGTTAATGTGAAAATCAACCCCGTCGACTGCGGGGATCGGCTGTTTCTTTCTGAAAAAATAGGTCTTTAAATTATTCACTTCTAATAGTGTGCTCATGATACGCCCCTTTCTCATTCCGCTGAAGCAGAGGGAAACATACGTTTCGCTATCACAAAATATAGAATAGTCGAAAAATTTTATAGTTGTATATTATTACATCATTATTACAAATGCAAGAATTTTTTAGGATAAATGTAATATCCTTAAATAATTTCCATTCTTTTAATCTATTAAAGCGTTGCCTCCAGAAAGGTTTTTGAAGGGATGGCCAATGCTTCTTTTACTGTTTTTTGATGGCCGGTTAAATATTTTTTTACTATATTGAATCCGACAGCATAGCCGAGCATTGAGGGGAAGTATCCTTTTCCGTATAACAGCTGGGAAAACATTCTGCTGTCTCTCGTTAAGCGGAGGTTCGGCTTGACTCTTTTTTCAAACAGAAAATCAAGCTGCTCGGGCGTATAGTAGGACGTCCATTCCGCCGTAAGACTTGAGCCGAACCGCTCATATACAGCATATTCTGCCAGCCCCTCCATCATGATTGTATCAAGAAATGTCTCGTCTTTTTCGTCCTTTGTCACATGTTCTAACCGGCAGACGTGATTATATTCATGTGTCATAAGGGCGGATACAGCTGAATTGGAACTATCCGACGATAGAAAGAGGAACATTTTGTCCCGAAAGGCCAGACCGGATTTTGATCCGAATTCCTGACGGATTTTCCGGTTTCGTTCATCGACGGGCAAAACTACGATCGGCACGTCCGGCCCGTTCCACTTCTCCTTTAAATAGGCTTCCTCCTTTTGAATATGGCTGTAGCATCCTTTTTCTTTCAGCCGTTTACTGGTCCTAACGCCGTCCTTCAAATGGCGGAACATGCCGTGGTTTTGCAGCATCCCGAGTATCGGCTTCCACTCTTTCTTATCGGCCCCTGAAAAAAGCGGCAAAAGATGCGGAGCCAGATCATTTACGGATGCCGCCTTTTCCATCCATTGATATGTCTGCTTGACGCTCATACGGTTCGCCTCCTCTTGTTGTTATCATATGCACACACAAAAAAACCGGCCACCTTTTTCAGGCAGCCGGTCAAAAACTGTATTATTGATATTTTTTAAAGATCAAAGTGGCATTATGTCCGCCGAAGCCGAGCGAGTTGCTGAGAACGATGTTGACATCCTGCTCGCGCGCTTTGTCCGGTACATAATCTAAATCACACTCTTCATCAGGTGTTTCGATGTTAATCGTCGGCGGGATAATGCCGTCTTTAATGGCCATGACGGAGAAGATTGCTTCAATTCCTCCGGCAGCGCCTAACAAATGACCCGTCATTGATTTTGTCGAACTGACGGCAAGCTTGTACGCATGATCACCGAAAACGGTCTTAATGGCTTTTGTCTCGTATTTATCATTGTAGTACGTGCTTGTGCCGTGAGCGTTGATGTAATCAATTTCTTCAGGCTTGATGCCCGCATCTTTGATTGCTTCCTGCATCGCTCTTGCACCGCCTTCCCCGTCTTGGGCAGGCGCGGTAATGTGGTAGGCATCACCCGTTGAGCCGTAGCCGACAATTTCCCCGTAGATTTTCGCACCGCGGGCAAGGGCATGCTCAAGCTCTTCAAGCACGATGATCCCCGCGCCTTCTCCCATGACAAAGCCGTCACGGTTTTTATCAAACGGGCGGCTTGCCGTTTTCGGATCAGGATTTGTAGAAAGGGCTTTGTTTGCGCTGAAGCCCGCAAATGACATTCTTGTCAGCGGTGCTTCCGTTCCGCCCGTAATCATCGCATCGGCATCGCCGCGCTGAATGACTTTAAACGCGTCACCGATAGAGTTCGTTCCCGTCGCACATGCCGTCACCGTACAGGAGTTGACTCCTTTTGCTCCGAGAGCGATTGAGATTTGGCCTGTCGCCATATCCGGAATCATCATCGGAACAAAGAACGGGCTGACCCTTCTCGGCCCTTTAGTCAGGAAGATTTCGAATTGGGATTCAAGCGTTTCAAGACCGCCGATTCCGGACCCGACCCAAACGCCGACTCTCGGCGCGATCTCGTCTGTGATATTCAGACCGGCATCTTGAACGGCCATTTTCGCGGCTACGACAGCATATTGCGTGAAGCGGTCCATTTTTCGCGCTTCTTTTTTATCCATGTGATTTTCAATATTGAAATCTTTCAGTTCAGCAGCTACTTTCGCCGGATACTCGTCCGATTCCACACGTGTGATCGGTCCGATTCCGGATACGCCGCCGATTGCATTTTTCCAGCTTGTTTCGGCGTCGTTTCCAAGCGGAGACAGGGCTCCAAGCCCTGTAACGACTACTCTTTTTTTACTCATCTTGTGTGCACCTCACCTTTTTTTATCGTCCCCAGCGTATTGCTATGGCGCCCCATGTCAATCCTCCGCCGAAACCGACCATGACGATGACGTCGCCGTCTTTAATTTTGCCTGCTTCCAGTTCCTCTACTAATGAAATCGGAATGGATGCTGCGGATGTGTTTCCATATTTATGGACTGTTTTAGACATCTTTTCAACCGGAAGCTCCAAACGTTCCCGTGCCGCTTCCATGATGCGGATGTTTGCCTGATGCGGAATCAAAAAGTCTACGTCCTCTTTGGAGAGGCCGGCTTTTTCAATGACATTTACACTCGATTCACCCATTTGCCGGACGGCGAATTTGAATACTTCTCTTCCATGCATGATTGTATGCCCTTTTTCATCTAAGTACAAGTGCTGACCGCCTGTACCGTCTGCTCCGAGCTCAAATGACAGTATGCCTCTGTCGTCGCTGACCGGTCCGATGACCGCCGCTCCGGCTCCGTCTCCGAACAGCACAGCCGTATTGCGGTCGTCCCAGTCGGTAATGCTTGAGAGCTTTTCCACGCCGACCACGAGGACATGTTTGTATGTTTGCGATTCAATGAATTGTTTGGCGGTTACGATACCGTACATAAAACCCGCACATGCGGCGCTGATATCCATCGCGCACGCTTTTTTGGCCCCGAGCTTCTCTTGTATCATACAGGAAACGGTGGGGAAAGACTGGTCAGGAGTAACCGTCGCCACTAGGATCATATCAAGCTCCTCAGCGGAAATGCCGGCCTGATCAAGCGCTTTTTGCGCAGCCTCAGCGGCCATGCCGGATGAATACATATCTTCCGCGGCGATTCTTCTTTCTTCTATACCTGTTCTCGTACGAATCCACTCGTCCGATGTATCTACCATTTGTTCAAGATCATGATTTGTCAGCACTTTTTCCGGGATGTAACGGCCGACGCCAAGAATTCCAGCTTTCATTGGAAAAGACTCCTTTTTTATAATGAATTTAAAACTAATTAGTTATGATCAATTATTAGTATCAGGTACTAATTCTACCCTATTTTTTTTCTGTTGGCAATATATTCGTCTAAACTATCGGACGCTGCTCCTCATAGAATAAAAGGAAGACGAAAGGAGGCTTCACAATGGATATTTTCTCCAAAATGATGTTCGGCGATTCCAGAGACCGGGATAAAGAACCGGAAGAAAACCCGGAGCAGCCTCAGGCTGAAAACGAAGAAGAGATCGATTACAACCACGTGATGAATCAGCTGGGGTCCATCATGAACTCTCTGGATCAATTAAAGCCCGTATTTAAAGACTTCGCGCCGATGGTGTCCGCTATAAAGAAAAAAATCATGTGAAAAGCCACTTCATGAAAAGTGGCTCTCTTTATTTATTCAGCTCCCCGGCATCAGATCTGCCAAGCTCATACGCTTCCGCCATGACCGATGTAAACAGGTCCATAAACGGCTGAATCATTTCCATAGACAGATCTATGCCGGATTTCTCAAGCTCCGCCTTTGCTTTCGGCAGGTATTTCATCGCGATCTGCATAAATTCAAGAGACTTTTCATGCTGCATGTGTATCCACCTCTATTCATTTGACGGCAGTTCATTTGTTCGGTTATACGTTTTTACAAGGTCTGAGATTTTGTCTTGAAATGCTTTGTCCACCAGAGGGCTGAACGTCCCCATTTCAACGACTCCTTCCCTGAAATCAAAGTTGTGATCTCCGCTCTTGAGCGAACCTTTATTATATTGCTCGGCAATTAATGTATAGGCTTTATCTACGTTTTGCACCGTGCTTGTCAGCACCGTGTTTTTGCCGAGATTCGATTGTTCGGCGACATAGCCGATGGCGTAAAGCCCGTCTTTTTTGATTTGCTGAATGACAGGAACATTATACCCGTCTCCGGCCGGATATACAACATCCGTGCCTTCCGCTTTTAACTTCTCGTAAAGATGCAGCGCTTCATTGCCGTTATCCCAGTGGTCCGTAAATTCAGTATTGACGGTGATATCAGGCTTTTCATATTTCGCCCCTTTGATAAAGCCGTCTACTTCAGGCTGCCACAAAAAGGAGGCGATGACGCCGACCTCATTGGTTTTTGACATATGGGCGGCTGTCATTCCCCCGAAAAAACCCATTGCTTCTCCCATAAGATGAACGCTTGTGACATTATCGCTTTTCGCCGTTCCGTTTGCGACGACGAATTCCATGTCGGGATAATCCTTGCTGATCATATTGAAGATTTCCTCGTATTCATTTCCGTGCCCGTATAAAAGATTGACTCCTTTTTTATGAAAATCATCTATCGCTTTTAAAATATCTTCATCGGATCTGATATTTTCTTTATAATAAACGTCAACGTTAAATTCAGATTGTATCGCTAATAAACCTTTGTAACCTTTTGTGCCCCATACCAAGTCACTGATGGTATCGGGAAAAAGCATTCCGACCTTCTCAATTTTTCCTTTAAACGGAGTTTGTGCGCATCCGCTCAATAAAAGGAGGACAGAAAAGATCATGACAAGCCTGGTGATCAAGCCATGTTCAACCCCTTTTCAAACTCATAACATGTATAATTGATATACGTTTATTGTAGCGGTAATGCACATAACATGGAAGGTATTTCTTAAAAAATGTCGAATATTGATGAAAATTGTCTTTTCCATTCTTTAATTTTTTCTTCCGCTTCCGTTTTTTGCGTTTTTTCTTTTATTTCCAGGGTAATAATCTGATTTTCATCTTCTGTGCCGTCAGCCTCAAGCTGATTCATCAGCCCGCAGACCGCGTCTTCTAAAAAGATCCTGCTTTCGCCATCTTCTTTTTCTCCCGTCCACGGACCGTAAAGGGGAGGAAGGATAATCGCTTTGGCTGTATCCCGCTGAGCGTTTTTCTCCCAGTCTCCGTGATCCTCACTGTAAACAATCCAATATAAGGGCTCAGCCCTTTCTTCAGGCAGACACCCGCTCCCGTATTGAACGCAGATACGATCGTATTCCTTTTCACCGATTTCATCTATTATTTGAAAAAGCCCGTTTCTCGCGAGCCACATTAAACGTTCTTCTAAATACAGCTGCCTCGTTTTGTCCTCCGGTTCTGCCAAAATGACATCAACGTGCACACCCTCTTCCATCAACCGTTCGCACAATGAAAGGCCGAGAAATTCATCTGCTCCAATGATCAGCGCTGTTTTCATCACATCTGCCGCCTTTCCGGTTTTTCATTCACACACAAGCCAAACAGCCCTCTGAAAAGAGATGGCTGTTGTATTCTATTCATTACAGGTCTTTTTCATGACTGCGGAAAAACCGGCAGATGGCTCTGTAAATACGCGCAGGGTTCTCAAGCAGGTGATACGTGATATCAGTCTTGCTTCCGGTCTTTTCCCGGGCTTCTTTATACGCGTTCGCATGCAGGGTGTACGGGTACAGCGCTCCGGTCGTTCTTTGCCATATATGTACCGGCGCCCGGGTGCGGCAGCCGGTAATGGTCTGATAGCTCAGTGAGCTTGCCTCTTTTTCAGAAACACCGAAGCTCTGTGCCGTTTCCCTCAGAAACTGCTTATAAAAGAACTTATTTTCTTTCTCTGATTCAAAATGGGCTTGAAGGTCAAGACAAGGATCTAACATTGCGGCTGAACGGATATGCTCCGCTGAAGACTGCAGCAATTGATCGGCGATAAGGGCGCCCATGCCTTCTGCGAGCAAGTGTATTTTCGGATTGAGGGTTTCTTGTTTCAGCACATAATGCATCAGCTGTCTGGCGTAAAGGACGGCTTTTTCCGAACCCCAATGCCGCCCGTATAAATTGCTGTTAATAATGGTGTACCCTCTGTCAAGCAGCACATGTAACAGCTGGTTTCTCCCTTCATGTTCGAGCCAAAAGCTTGAGTCCCGGCTGACAAAGTGGGTTCTGTCCCCCAGAATAAAGATACAGAAGCCATTCGGCCGATACGGCAGATGGATGACGTTCAGCTCAGATCCGAATTGGAAAAATCTTTCCGTAATCCCCATGCCTGCCCGCCTCCTTTTACTCCTAATCTCTCTATTGGCTATCATATGTAAGAAGAATGAAAACGGATCGGATAAACTCCTATTTGCTGCTATGTTTTGGCTATTATCCCAAGCACAGGAACCGAATTTTCCATCAGACGGCCGGACAGGCGGGCACATGTCAGTTTCAGGCGCGCTTTTTGATGAGAAAATGACCTTCCGCCCGCGCTTTATGTATGGTATGATACAACGTAGAATAAAATGAAGGACGAGGTGGAAACGTGCGGTTTATTATCGGTTTTATTTGGACGTTCCTTTTAACACATATGGCCTGTTATCTGGTCGCCTCCATGAACAGCGCGGCGTACAATTTCAAGCAATCATCCGTTATTGCCGTGGTTATTGCGGTGCTAGTCTTTGTTCTTGCGGAGATCATGCCTGTCAAACAGGATGCAAACCAGCATTAAATAAAAAAACCTGCTATTCAGCAGGTTTTTTTGTGTTCACGGTTTTCGTTGATACGTCCACAATCTGTTGTGGTTTGAAGTTTCAGGGAACATTTCTCCAACCGTAAGCTTGATTTTTTGCGGATTTTTGACCATGCTTCCCGTTTCGCCGATTTCAACGTACACACCGTTATTCGGCGCTTTTTGTCCCGGGCGGAATTGATGCTGCTGTCCCACGTCATTTCCTCCTTTTTCTTTTTTATGTAGTATGCGCTTGTATGCGGAGAAATATTAAAAACCGCTGAATGAGATTCAGCGGTTTTTTTGTTCATCCTGTTTGTAAAGAAGAGCTTTCAGGAGCGCTTTTTGCGCGTGAAGCCGGTTTTCCGCCTGCTGAAATACCGCAGAGTTCGGACCGTCGATAATCTCGGACGTGACCTCTTCTTCCCGATGCGCGGGCAGGCAATGCAAAAATGTATAGTCGGGTTTGGCGAGACTGACGAGTGAGGCGTTGACTTGATACGGGGCAAACACATGCAGCCGCTGCTGCGTCTCTTCCTCCTGCCCCATGCTCGTGAAGACGTCGGAGTAAATCACGTCTGCATCCCGCACCGCTTCCTGCGGATTTTCGGTAAGGGTGATTTTCGCTCCGGAAACAGCCGCCGCTTCTTTTGCGGCATTTACCGCCTCTTCCTCTACTTCATAGCCTTTCGGCGAAGCAATCGCAATGTCACAGCCCATTTTTGCGCAGCCGATCATTAGTGAATGCGCCACATTATTTCCGTCACCGATATAGGCGGCTTTTACTCCTTTTAATTTTCCTTTTATTTCTTGTATCGTTAACAGATCCGCGAGTGCCTGACACGGGTGATACCGGTCGGTCAGCCCGTTTATGACGGGAATATCAGCATGCTCGGCAAGCTCTTCGACTTTTTCATGCTCAAAGGTGCGGATCATAATGGCATCAACGAAGCCGGACAGCACCTTCGCCGTATCCGCGACTGTCTCCCCCCGCCCAAGCTGCAGGTCGCTGCTTGAAAGAAATAGTCCCGTTCCCCCGAGCTGGGCCATTCCCGCTTCAAAAGACACACGTGTGCGGGTTGAAGATTTTTCAAAAATCATCGCCAATGTTTTCCCTTGGAAAATCGGCTGTATCGGATGTTGTTTTAATAATGAAGCTTCTGTCAGAAGCGCATTGATGTCTGACGGGCTGACATCTTTTAAGGAAAGAAAATCTTTGCCGTACAAATGGGTTAATGTGTGTTCCGCTTTTATTGTGTGCATGATGCCACTTCCTTTTGATAAAGATCTTTGAGCGATACAGGCTGAGGTTCGCCGGAGCCGCTTGCTAAAAATGCCTTTACGGTTTCCGGTTCAGTAAAGACCGTCACACCGTGCGTCATGGCTTCAATCCGTTGTTTACGCGCTTCTTCAGAGTGATTGAAATTGATGTGGACCGCTTTATCCTTTCGCTCTGCCCATGCCGGGAACGCATCTTTGCATACCGTAAATCCCGCCTCTTGAGCCTGACGTTCCAATTCCGCATCACAGCCTTCCAGATAGATGCTGCCTTTTTTCTCCCAGACGTGCGCGTAGATTTTTTTCAGGGCGCTTTCTGCGTCAAACGCGACACACATGCCTTCTCCGGTCGACTTCATTTCCGGCCCGGGCTTTACATCCACATCCTGAATGGCGTGCGAAGAAAAAACCGGGAATTTCACTGCCGTTCCGTGCTGATTTTGAACCTCGGGCTTGATGTCTTTAAGGGAAGCGCCGGCCAGCAATCTGGCGGCAAGCGGGATCATCGGCACCCCCATCACCTTAGACACGACAGGAACCGTGCGGCTTGCCCGCGGATTCACTTCAAGAACGAGAATATCCCCTTTGTCATCAATGACAAACTGAATGTTCATGATGCCTTTAAAAGCCAGTTTTACCGCGATTTTTTCGGCGGCCTCTTTTATATTCCGCTGCATATCAGGTGTGACAGACGGACCCGGAAGAATCGCAAAACTGTCGCCCGAATGGACGCCGGCGCGTTCAATGTGCTCTGTGTAAGTCGGCACGAATACTTCATGTCCGTCGGAAATCAGATCGATCTCCAATTCTTTTCCTGTAATGTACTGATCGATCAAAATCGGATACGGCATGCCCGCCTCATTTGCCAGCAGCTCTGACATTTGCGCTTCTGAATCAACGATGATCATGCCCATCCCACCGATGACATAAGACGGACGGATCAGCACAGGGTAGCCGATTCGGCTTGCTTTTTCCGTTGCTTCTTCTTTTGAATAAGCGGTTTCGCCTTTGGCATGTTTCAGGTCAAGGTCATCAAGCAGCTGATAAAACAGATCCCGATCCTCCAGCGCATCAAGGGTTTCAAAGGATGTTCCGAGCAGCGGAATGCCCGCTTTTTCCAGCGGTTCAGCGGCATTGATCGCGGTCTGCCCTCCAAACTGGACGATGGCAAAATCAATGTTTTCATGTTCCGCCACGTTCAAAATATGTTCTGTCGTCAGCGGTTCAAAATAAAGCCGGTCAGCGATTTCATAATCCGTGCTTACTGTTTCCGGATTGTTATTGATCATAATCGTTTCATACCCCAGCTTTTGCAGGGTCAGAACGCCGTGGACGGCACTGTAATCAAATTCCACTCCCTGACCGATGCGGATCGGGCCTGAGCCGATGATGAGGGCGCGTTTTTTCTCTTTCCGGCTGATATCTCCGTCGCTTTCCCCGAGGTAGGTGGAGTAGAAATAATTCGTCTTGGCATCAAATTCAGCGGCGCATGTATCTACGATTTTAAACGACGGGACGATGCCTGATTTCTTTCTGAGAGCACGGATGTCTTCTTCCGTTTTTCCCGTGAGAGATGCGATCATGACATCCGTGAAGCCTTTTACCTTCGCCTGCTTTAAAAGCAGCATTGACAGATGATCCCCTTCTTCCATCAGCTTGTTTTCCAATGTGATGATATTTCGGAATACATGGAGAAAAAACGGGTCAATTTTCGTTTTGGCATGGATGTCTTCTATCGTTTCACCGCGGCTTAACAGCTCCATGACGACGAAAAATCTCCGGTCATCCGGCGTTACCGCTAATTCCCACAGCTGATTGATCGTACAGCCGCCGAGTTCAGGCAGGCGGGTGCCGATCGTTTTCAGCTCAAGGGAGGCCGCCGCTTTTTGAATGGCCGCTTCCATATTTCTTTCAATCGCCATGACCTCTCCCGTCGCTTTCATCTTCGTTCCGAGCGTGCGGTCGGCATGTTTAAATTTATCAAACGGCCAGCGCGGGAATTTGACGATGACATAATCAAGCGCCGGTTCAAAGCTTGCATAAGTAGAGCCCGTCAGCGGATTTTTCAGTTCATCAAGCGTATAGCCGACGGCAAGTTTCGCCGCCATTTTGGCAATCGGATAGCCGGTCGCTTTTGACGCGAGAGCTGAAGAGCGGCTGACACGCGGGTTCACTTCAATGACATAGTACTGTTTGCTGAACGGATCCAGCGCAAATTGAATGTTGCAGCCGCCGACCACATCCAGCGCCGAAATAATCGCCAGGCTTGCTGAACGCAGCATCTGATATTCTTCATCCGTTAACGTCTGGGACGGTGCGACGACGATGGAGTCTCCTGTATGCACGCCGACGGGATCGATGTTTTCCATGTTGCAGACGGTGATGCATGTATGATTGCTGTCACGCATGACCTCATATTCGATTTCTTTAAATCCGGCGATGCTTTTTTCGACGAGGCATTGGCTGATCGGGCTTGCTAACAGCGCCTGTTTAATCAGCGTCTGAAACGCTTCTTTCGTTTTCGCGATTCCGCCTCCCTTTCCGCCTAACGTATACGCCGGTCTCAGAATAACCGGAAATCCGATAGACTCGGCGAAACGGAGGGCATCTTCTTCGTTGTCGACGATTTCGCTTTCCGGAACGGGCTGATCGAGCTCTTTCATCAGGGCGCGGAACTGCTCCCGGTCTTCGCCTTTTTGAATGGTTTCCACCGATGTTCCCAAAAGCTTGACGTGATGCTTCTTCAGCACGCCTGCTTCTTCAAGCTTAACGGCTAAATTCAATGCCGTCTGGCCGCCCAAATTGGCAAGCAGACCGTCCGGTTTTTCTTTTTCAATAATGGCCTCGATGCTGTCGGTTGTGAGCGGTTCAAAATATATTTCATCGGCAAACGCCTCATCCGTCATAATCGTTGCCGGGTTGTTGTTAACTAGAATAACGCGGTATCCTTCTTCTTTCAGAGCCATGCAGCCCTGCGTTCCTGAATAATCAAATTCTGCCGCCTGGCCGATGATGATCGGGCCGGAGCCGATGACTAATATGCTGGAAATGGTTGTATCTTTAGGCATGAGCGATTTCTCTCCTTGCTGGTATCACTTTCTCTAGAAATTCATCAAATATCCACTCGCTCTCAGCCGGTCCGGGATGAGCTTCAGGGTGGAACTGGACGCTTAATACGGGAAGGCGCTTATGAATGAGCCCTTCCACCGATGTATCATTGACATGATGAAATCTGATGGACAGCTCGTTTTCGTCAATTGATGCTTCATCAACGACATAGCTGTGGTTCTGGCTTGTCATAAACACCCGTTTCGTTTTCCGGTCAATGACGGGATGGTTGGCACCCCTGTGGCCGAACGGCAGCTTATACGTATTTCCTCCGAAAGCCAGGGCAATCAGCTGATGCCCGAGGCAAATGCCGAGTGCGGGGAAATCACTGAGTAATGATGTAATCCGGTTCATGTACGGCGCAATCGCTTTCGGGTCGCCCGGGCCGTTTGAGAGCACGATTCCGTCAGGCTGAATGTCGTAAACAGCGTTCATCTGCTGATACGGAATGACCGTTACTTTACAGCCGCGCTTTACAAGTGACGAGGCGATTGATTTTTTATAACCGAAATCAATCAGCGCAATATGCCGGTCTCCGTTCCCCATTGACGTGATGTCTTCAGACTGCGCCAGCTCCGCCGGGTTTTCCGTTCCGGATGCTGCCGGAATTTCTCCTGTTGTTGACACGGCAGCGTTCATCGTGCCGCCGGAGCGGATGGTTTTGACGACGGCCCGTGTGTCCACTTCGGTTAAGAGCGGGATGTTCCATTTATTTAAATACTCTCTCAAGCTTGAGACTGCTTCATGGTGAGAAAAATGTTCACACGCTTCATAGACGGCAACAGCCTTGACTTGAGGAATCTTACTTTCAAGGTCTTTTTCATTAATTCCGTAGTTTCCGATCAGCGGATACGTAAAGACGACGATCTGACCCTTATATGACGGGTCTGTAAGCACTTCCTGATAGCCCGTCATTCCGGTGAAAAAAACCGCTTCGCCAACACAGCGGGCCTCTTTTTCAAGTTCACCGCCAAATGATGTTCCGTCTTCCAATACTAAATAGCCTTTCATCTAAAGCCCACCTCTTGATGAATAATTAATTAAAAATATGAATTTTTATACTTTTATATCGAAAAAAAATTACCGTTTCACTGCCGAATGCGCTTCGATCGCTGCTTTCAGCATACTGACGGCCGACAGCATTTCTTCTTCAGAAACCGTAAGCGGCGGGAGCAGCCTGATGACATTCGGTCCGGCCGGAAGCACGAGAAGCCCGCGTTCCTGCAGATCTCCGATGAGGCCGGACACGGGACCTGCGCATTCAATGCCGATTAATAACCCTTTTCCGCGGATTTCTTTTACAAAAGGTCCTGTCAGTTCACGGTTCAGCTGCGCTTTTAAAAATGATCCTTTGTCTGCCGCCGCCTGAAGAAAGTCCGGCTGAAACACAATATCCAAGGTTGCTTTCACAGCTGCCATGGCAAGTTTATTGCCGCCGAAAGTCGTACCATGCGTACCCGGCGTAAAGGCGTCGCCAAGCTTCTTTTTGCCGATCACGGCTCCGACGGGAAAACCGTTTCCAAGCCCTTTCGCAGCAGTGATGATGTCCGGCGAGATGCCGAAATGCTCATAGCCGAATGCCTTGCCCGTCCGGCCGATTCCGGTTTGAATCTCGTCTGTGATAAGCAGCGCCTGTTTGTCTTTGCAAAATGTCTGTAAGGCTTCGATGAATTCCGGATCGGCGGGATTGACTCCCCCTTCTCCCTGCACCGTCTCAAGCATGACGGCGGCGATATCATCCTCTTTTGAAAGCGTGCTGAATGCCGACGGATCATTGAACGGAAGATAGTGAAAGCCTTGAAGCATCGGTCCGAAACCAATCTTGATTTTGTCTTGTCCGGTGGCGGCCATCCCCGCATAGGTCCGTCCGTGAAAGGATTGATGGAACGTTACGATTTTTGTCTTTCCCGTTGCTTTACGGGCAAGCTTAATGGCGCCTTCATTCGCTTCGGCCCCGCTGTTGCAGAAGAAAACGAGATCCCCCGCGCTATGTTCGGCAAGCTTTGCCGCGGCTTTTTCCTGAAGATCATTTTCAAACAGATTGGAAACGTGCCATACACTGTCAAGCTGTTCTTTCACCGCTTCTGTGACCTCATCATGACAATGGCCGAGATTGGAAACGGCGATGCCCTGAATAAAATCGAGATACGTTTTTCCGTTTTCATCCTCTGCAATTGTCCCTTTCGCTTTTTTGATATCAATGGGCCAGCGGCTGTAGGTTTGAAATAGACTGCTCATGACACGCTCTCCTTTTCTTTGACAATTTTTGTTCCTTGGAAGGCTTGATCGGTAAAAAACGCTCCTTTTCCGTTTACGATCATCACTTCCTCGACATCTTCACTCAGTGCCGATAATGCCGAGTTTACCTTCGGAATCATCCCTCCTGAAATCACGCCGTCATCTATGAGGGCGTGAGTCTCTTGCGGCGTCAAAGTATCCAGCCTGCTCTCTCCGTCCATAATTCCTTCGACATCCGTGACAAATAAAAGTTTGTCGGCGTGTAAGGCTGAAGCGACGGCCGATGCCGCGGCGTCTGCGTTGACGTTCAGCGTTTCGAAATCACTTGTCATGGAAAGCGGAGCGATAACGGGAATGATGCCTTCTTTCATTAATGCGTGAATGATTGACGGATCGGTTTTTTGTATTTCGCCGACTTCTCCGTATTTGTCTTGATTAAGATAGGATGCTTGAAGGAGACCGCCGTCCTTTCCTGATATTCCCGCGGCTTTCAGCCCGTTTTTCGCGAGTTCGGTTACGAAAAATTTATTGATCGTCCCTGACAAGACCATTTCCGCTGTTTCCAGCACCGGTTTGGTCGTTTTCCGCTGTCCATCGACAAATTCCGTTTCAATCTGCAATGTTTTCAGCATTCTTGAAATGTCCGGACCGCCTCCATGCACGACGGCAATGTTCCAGCCGGATTGCATAAGCTCTTTTACATTTTGAAAAAAATCGGCGGATAACTCGCGGATTACGCTGCCGCCGCACTTAAAAACGATCGTTTTCTTCATGCCGCTCCCCTTTGTTATGTGCGATAGCTCGCATTGATTTTAATATAATCATAGGTTAAGTCACAGCCCCATGCCCGGCCGCTGCCGGAGCCTTCCTGCAGGCGGACTGCAATCGTAATTTCATCACCTGATAAGTACTCCTTGGCATCAGTTTCCGAAAACGGCTGAGGTTCGTTGTGTTTAAACAGACACTGGCCACCGAGGAAAACTTCCACTTGTTCGGCCGTTACGCTTGCCGCACTGTGCCCGATTGCGCCGATGATGCGCCCCCAGTTGGCGTCTGTGCCGTAAACGGCGGTCTTCACAAGGCTTGAGCCGACGATTTTTTTGGCGATAATATTCGCCTCAAGGTTGTTTTTCGCGCCTTCGACTCTGGCTTCAATTAATTTCGTCGCTCCTTCACCGTCTCTGGCTATATCTTTGGCAAGGTCTTCGCATACAAGCTTTAATCCCTTTTTAAAAGCCGGCCAGTCAGGGTGCTGCTCCGTCAGGCAATCATTCCCCGCGCAGCCGTTTGCCATCACAAGCACCATGTCATTCGTCGATGTTTCTCCGTCAACGGTGATTTGGTTAAATGAAACGTCCGTAATCTCTCTGAGCGCGTTTTTGAGCGCCTGTTCTTCCACGGCGGCGTCAGTTGTGACAAAGCCGAGCATTGTCGCCATGTTGGGGTGGATCATGCCGGAGCCTTTCGCCGCTCCGCCGATCGTGATGATGTCTCCGCCGATCACCAGTTCATAACACGTCTGTTTCGTCACTGTATCCGTCGTCAAAATGGCTTCTTCAAATGCTCCGGACACGGATGGCGCTTGACCGAGCTGTTCAATGCCCGATTGAATTTTTTTCATGTCTAAAAGCTCGCCGATCACCCCGGTTGACGAAACCGCAACAAGCTCCGGCTCAATGCCGAGCTGGCTCGCGAAGCCGTCCCGCATTTCATAGGCGTCCTTTAATCCTTGTTCTCCCGTACAGGCGTTGGCAATCGCGCTGTTGACGATAACCGCCTGAAGCACACCCTCTTTTTTCAGGCTGGCTTGCGTCACTTTCAGCGGCGCTGCCTGAAAATGGCTCTGCGTATATACCGCTGCACTGACTGCAGGCGCTTCGCTGATAATCGCTCCGAGATCTTTTTTTGAATAGCGCAGACCGCAATGCACGCCCTTTGCCTCAAACCCTTTCGGCGAGGATACGCCGCCTTTTATTTTCGTGATTTCCTCACTCAGCTGAATCATATTTTTGAATCCCTCTTTCGTTCTATGGATAGACTGGCGTCATCGTAAGTCCCGTTTCTTCCTGCCAGCCATTCATGATATTTAAATTTTGAACCGCCTGCCCTGCGGCGCCTTTCATCAGATTATCTATGACAGAAACGATGGTGGCACGGTTTGTTCTTTCATCCACGGTGACACTGATATCACAAAAATTGCTGCCGTATACCTCTTTCGTCGCCGGAAATTCACCTTCCGGCCTGATCCTGACAAAATATGAATCTTTGTAGAATTCGGAATACAATTCTCTTACCTGTGCAGCAGACATTCCCGGAGGGGCGTCGGTATACATCGTCGCCATAATGCCCCTTGTCATCGGCGCCAAATGTGCGGAAAACGTGATCGGGCCTGTGCCGGGCTGCCAAGCCGCTAATTGCTGTTCAATTTCCGGAGTATGCTGATGCTCATTAACCTTATAAATTTTGAAATTATCATTCAGCTCAGAATAATGAGTGCCCATGGATGCTTTTCGGCCGGCGCCGGATACGCCCGTTTTCGCATCAACAATCAGAAATGAATCTTGTAAAAGCTTATTCTTCGCCAGCGGGGCGAGCCCGAGCAGCACAGCCGTCGGAAAACATCCCGGATTGGCAATCAGCTTTGCAGTCTGAATCTCTTCTTTTTGCAGTTCAGCTAAACCGTAAACCGCGCTTTGAATCGTTCCTTTCGGAGCGGCCTTCCGCTTATACCACTTTTCATACACGGCCGGGTTTTGAATCCGCAGATCGCCGGATAGATCAATGACCGGGATGCCCGCCTCCGCCAGCTTGGGCGACCACTCTCCGGAAACGCCGGGCGGCGCGGCTATGAACATGACATCAATTTCGTTTCGGATCGTTTCTATATGAAGCGGCTGAAGTGATTGTGACGCTATATTCCTCAAATGCGGATATGAAGCGGCATATTCTTTTCCTTCGTCGCTCGATGAATATAATATACAATCTTCTGCATAAGGGTGATGGTTAAGAATCCTGACAAGTTCGGCGCCTCCATAACCAGTCGCGCCTATAATACCTATTTTCAACGGGTTCACCTTCTTGGTTTTTGTGAAATTATTTAACATTATAACATGAATAAAAATTAATTCAATTGTATATTTAATATTTTTTCATTCATTTTCCATCTGTTTTCGCTGACAAAAAACCCCCTCTCGATCGAGGGGGGCATAAAAAAAAACAGGCTGCTCGGATCAGCCTGTTTTTTTCAGCATCATCAGCCCGCTTATAAAAAACAGCACGGAGCTGGCGTAAAAAATAATATAAACCGTAAAGAAATCAGCGAGAAACCCGCCGAGAATAATGGCGGCAGCTGAAAATACGGCCGTCCAGAAATGATAGCTGCCGACTTTTTTTCCCCGCTCCCCGCCGTCGGTGTAATCGGCGATCATGATTTTCTCGCCGTGTTTTTGCATCGCGCCGAACAGGCCCAAAAGCACCTGCACAACATAAACCTGGTGCACGCCGGTAATGTGCGGGAGCGTCAGAAGAAGCACCGCCATCCCCCACGAATTTGCCATAAGGAACCAGCGGGAATCCAGTCTTGCCGACAGCCGGCCGAGCAGCGGATGAATCAATGCGCCGCTCAGGCCGAACAAGCCGTATGAAAGACCGAATTGCGTGTAGCTGGAACCGATGTTTTTAATAAATAAAATATAAAACGGAAAGATCAGGCTGCCGGCAAAAAAGACACTGCTCTGAGACAGGATCAGCCATTTTAAATGGTTGTGTTTCATGATTTGTACCTCTGATAAAAATAATTCATAAACAAGTCATCCGGATCATATTTGTGTTTTTTCTGAAAGAACATATCGCTTTTCGGATATGCCTCGCGCATCTGCTCTTTCGTTTGATACAGCATATACGGGAGATAATAACTGCCGCGGTGGCGCAATGCCGTATCCGTCATTTTTCTGACAATCCGCGCCGCACTTGCCTGGCTGTCTGTTGAAAACCCTTCATTGATTAAAAGAACGAGTGAAAACATGTCTTCCTTTGCGTATGACAGATCGGCTTTTTCATTTTTTTGCACGTAGCGGATCGTAATATTTACGAGATTGAGATCTTCATGTGACAGCGTCTTGCGTAAATCATGAATGTACGGCGCAAATTCGCCCACGGGCACGAAGTATTCTTGTAGCACGTCGGTGTTGTCCGTGTTTTCATATTCCAAAAATTTCGATTCTGACCGCATGACATTGTTCCTGGAGACTTTCACGCCGTTTTGGCTGAGAAAATAAGACTGCTGGGTTGACCAGAACCAATTTCTTCCCCAGTCATACCGGCGGGAGAGGCCGAGCGCGAATTTCGTCAGCGCCGGATGCTCATCTTCTTTCAGTTCATTGTGCCGTTTTAATTCTTTCTGGTTGTCTGAGAGTGTGTAATCAGTCACATACATATCGTGCAAAAAGCCTTTATCCCCTGTTGCGATCCGCGCGAGATGCATGCGCACGGCGGGGTTGCGCTGAACATGCTGCGTAAAATATTGACTGTATGTATCAGCGTCCATGCGTTTCGTTTTCATTTCATAAAGCTCATCATCCGTCAGCTCAATATCCGCGTCAAGGATGACGCCGAACAGGCCGTAGCCGCCGATGACGGCTGAAAACAGGTCATCTTTCGGAGTAACGGTGATGACTTTGCCGTCCGCCTTTAAAAGATGAAACGATTTGACCGTATCAATCAGCGAACCGTACCGGATATCCCGGCCGTGGGCGTTGGCGCTCAGTGAGCCGCCGATCGTAAAAATGTTTTGCGATTGCATGACTTTTACCGCGAGCCCGTACGGATTGACATAGCGCTGAATATCATTCCACGTCGCTCCCGCCTGCACTCTGATGATTTTTTTCTTTCGGTCGAGACCGAGTATTTTGTTGTAGCCCGTCATGTCGAGAACGATACCGTCTTCATAATACGTCTGGCCGCCCATTGAGTGCTGGGCGCCTGCGATTGAGATCTTCAGATGCTTTCTCTTTGCTTCCTTAATCGTTTCGACCAATGTTTCTTTCTCTTTTCCTTTGACCGTCTGCTTAATTTTCACGGGCATGAGGCGGCTGACATCCGTCATTGTCCCTGCCTGCTGCACCGGCTCTTTGTGAAAAGCGGAAACAGCGAACAGCGCCGTATAAACAAGAATGCTAAGGATAATGAGAAGTAATTTTTTCTTCATGGATTCCTCCCTCGCATGCAGCCGGTCTATTATATCATGCCTCACGTCCGTTTTTTTCCTTTTTAACCCGATACCGCAAAAAACCCCGAATGGTGGGAAACTCGGGTTTTTTTAGTGACTTGCCCTTCTTTCCGCACGCCGGTCTCTAGCGGCAAAGCAGACAGAACGGCGCCCGACAGAATCATGTTTAGTACAGCTCGAAACGGTGAGCCGGAAAACACCGGGCATAAAAATCCACAGAAATCCTTAAAATGATTTTTTAGTCAGTATATAATCGATATATATGCAGATGTATTACCAAAGGGATTGTTTAAAACAAACATGTTAAACGAGGTGGGGAAAATAAACATAAAAGGAATCAATCATCTTCTTTTTTCTGTTTCAAATTTGGAAAAATCTAAAGAATTTTATGAAAAAGTATTTCATGCACAGCTCCTGGTTAAAGGACAAAAGACAGCATATTTTGATCTGAACGGGCTTTGGCTTGCGCTTAACTTAGAGGCGGATATACCAAGAAATGAAATACATAAATCTTATACGCATATGGCCTTTACAATTGACCCAAAAGATTTTGATGCAATACATCAAAGGCTAAAAAATCTAAATGTAAATATATTAAATGGGCGTCCTAGGGATAAGCAAGATCAAAAGTCAATTTATTTTACTGATCCCGATGGACATAAATTTGAATTCCACACAGGTACACTCCAAGACAGACTGTCCTATTACAAAAAAGATAAACCTCATATGAAATTTTATATTTAAAGGTTTGTTTGCGATCCAAAACAAACCCTCACTGTCGCTTATTCGCGTTGATTTTTTCCTTGTAAATGCAGACAAAAGAAAAGCACCTCCAAACTTTAGGATGTACCTAAAATCCGAGGTGCATTTTCTTATTACTGAATCCCTAATGCGATTTTTGCGTAGCGTGACATTTTGTCTCTTGTCCAAGGCGGATTCCAGACGATGTGGACCTCCGTCTCTTTTACATCCGGAATGTCGGCGAGCGCTTTTTTCACCTCGTCGACGATGATCGGAGCGAGCGGGCACCCCATTGATGTCAGTGTCATCGTAACATGCGTCAGGCCGTCGTCATCCATATCAACGTCGTATACAAGGCCGAGATTGACGATATCGACGCCGAGCTCAGGGTCAACAACCTGCTCCAAGGCGCCCATGATGTTTTCTTTTAATGCTTCTTCCACGTTCCATCACTCCTTTTTCCTCAGTATAACGTAAAAGCGGGTTTTGTTAACACCTTTGTGCTTTATAAATGCTTATCGAACCAGGCGACGGTTTCTAAAACGGCGTATCTCGGGACTTTATGATCAGCCCGTTCGTCTTTCAGAAACTGAAGATGGTCAGGCCGGCTGCTGTAATGAGGTTTAATCGTTTCATAAAAGCCGCGGGTCGGTGCATACGGAACGACTTTGTCTTGAACGCCGTGCCAGAACAGCAGCGGGCGGCTGCGGAGTTTTTCCGGTTCCAGACTGAGATCGAACGGTTTGAGCCGCGCAAACAGTTCATCGACCTGTTCTTTTGTGACGTCAATGTCGATGTCCTGCTTTTGAATGTGGTCAATCTGCTGCTGAAAAAATGCCGTATAGTTCGGGCTTCCCATCAGACTGACGCCGGCTTTGACCCAATCATACGCGGCCATCGCGCCGAATGTCGTAATTCCGCCCATTGACGTGCCCGCAAGACCGATCCGCCCGTCTTCAATCAGACCGCGCGCTTCAAAATCCTTTTTCAGCACGTCAAGCTCCTCGATTTCATTTAATACAATGTCCCAAAAATGGACGGCGAGCTCTTCTGCTGACAGCTGTTCAGCGCGTTCACCGTGGTAAAGAGCTTCCGGCAGCACGGCCCTGAAGCCCTTTTCAGCAAGCAGGTAAGCGAAATGAAGATTATGCTCCTTCGCGCTTGTAAAACCGTGAATAAAGAAAACAAGGGGAGCGGGACGGTCCCGATTTTCTTCTTTTACAATATGTAAAAACGGAATGCCTGATACGGTTTGATGATCAATAAGAATCACGTTGACTCCCTCCTTAGGATAACCATAATCATAAGTGTAACATGTAGACAATAAAGATGGTAAAAAGCTACACTGTACATAAGTGAAAAACAGCAAATTATATGACAAAAGGAGTTATTTATGGAGACAAAACCTTATCTCATCGCCTTAGATCTGGATGGAACTTTATTAAAAGACGATAAAACCATTTCCCCTGAAACGGCACGGACGATTCAGAAGCTGAAAGAAGCGGGCCATCATGTCTGCATCTCAACCGGGCGCCCGTTCCGTTCCAGTTCGATGTATTATGACGAGCTTGGGCTGACAACGCCGATTGTCAATTTTAACGGGGCGTTTGTCCACCATCCGAAAGACGAATCATGGGGACGATACCACACGTCTTTATCGGTCGATGTGGTCAGACAGCTTGCCGAACTTACAGAGACCTATCAAATACATAATGTGCTCGCTGAGGTCATTGATGATGTGTACTTCCATTATCATGATGAGCATTTAATTGAGGCGTTTCATATGAATACGGCGAATGTCACATTCGGCGATCTGCGTGAAACGGTCAAGGAGGATGTAACGTCCGTATTGATTCATGCAAAGGAAGAGGACGTCGCGGATATACGCGCGCATTTATCCGATGTGCACGCCGAGGTCATTGACCACAGAAGATGGGCGGCTCCGTGGCATGTGATTGAAATCATTAAACACGGGATGAATAAAGCGGTCGGCCTGAAGAAAATCAGCGACTATTACCAAGTGCCGAGAGAACGGATCATCGCGTTCGGCGACGAAGACAACGATCTTGAAATGCTCCGGTTTGCCGGGTGCGGCGTAGCGATGGGAAACGGCACGGATGAAGTCAAACAGGCCGCCGACCGCGTCACGGGATCAAATGAAGCGGACGGAATCGCCGAATTTTTAAAATCCTATTTCTCCCTGTGAGGTTTTGCCGCTCATAACACAAAGCCTTCCGCCCATACTAAAACAGACGACTCATCTCGTCTAAATATGGAAGGGGGACATTGCAATGGGTAAACGAAACAAATCAAAACGGTTTATTCAGCAAGGCAAGGACTCTGTCAGTCTTCATGACGCAAGATTTCCATATCGGTCTACATTAGAGGAAGCACAGCATGATGCAGCAAAAGATTCGGCTGAAAGGCAGGTTGACTTTTAATGAGAAACGAACTGTTTTCTCAAGCCAAGTCATTTGTCCAGCAGGCCGTCATGATTGCTAACGGTTTCGAGGACGGCGATCAGGAAAAAGCTGTCTCACGCGCCAAAAACGCCGTGTCTTCCGCGTACGCCAATTCGACGGATGCAGAACGTCAGCAGCTGCACCAATTTCAGGATCAGCTGGAGAAATTGCAATAAAAAAAGGCGCCCCGTTTAGACGAGGGCGCCGCTTTTTTATTTCACTTCAAATGTTTTTACCGTTTTCAGTCTTTTTCCGATCTGATCGGACTTCCCTAAAAACGTCACCGTCACCGTGTATGTTCCCGGACCGGGCACGTTCTTCCACACATCTGAAAAGTCATACGTTTCATTCGGCATTAAGGTCACGGTCTGAAACGCCTGAGTAAACATTTTGTCTTTTGAATAGCGGTACAGTTCTTTGTGATGTTGGTCATGTACGGTCAATTCGAATTTCTGCCCTGAACTGAATGTGAAATCGATCGGGCTGCCGCTCTTGTTTTTTAAAGACATTTGAAATTCGATCTGCTGATCCGTCTGCACAGGGTTTACGGCTAATTCCGCTTGCTGTTCATTCATCTCTCCGGATACCTCCTCAGCGGGCTCCTTCTGCCCGGATTGACTGCTGCATCCGATCAGTAAAATGACCGGTAATAACAGGCCAAACAGCCACTTCATTCTATCCGCTCCTATCAGTCTTTTCTGAAGAAACCAAAGATCCCCGTCGTTTGCACGATGTTTGTGAAGGCTTTCGGGTCGACTTCTTTCACGATTTTCTCAAGGTCATACAATTCGTACCGCGTGATGACGATGATCATCATTTCTTTCTGTTCGTTTGTGTAAGCGCCTTTTGCCGGCACCGTCGTAATGCCGCGGACCATTTTCCCGTAAATCGCTTCTTTGATTTCATCGGCTTTTTTTGTAACGATCATGGCGGTCAGTTTCATGTGGCGGGTGTGAATGGCGTCAATCACCCTTGTTGTGACATACAGAGCGACAAGGGTATATAATGCTTTCTCCCATCCTTGCAATAATCCTGCCGTCAAAATGATAATCCCGTTCAAAATGAAGAAATATGTGCCGACCGGCTTATCCTTCCATTTGGCCAGCACCATCGACACGATATCAAGACCGCCTGTCGAAGCGCCGAATTTCAGCGTTAAACCGATGCCGATAGCTGAGATGACTCCTCCAAATACGGTATTCAGAAGAATATCGTGCGACAGTCTCATTTCCGGGAGAATTCCCATAAAGACGGACGTCAGCGCTACGCTTAATATGCTGTATACAGTGAATGATCTGCCGACTTTCAGCCACCCTAACACACCGATGGGAATGTTTAAGAGGAACATGAGAACTCCTGTCGAAATATAAAAGGGGGCGTATTGATCAACGACGCTTGACAGCAGCTGGGCGACACCGGTAAAACCGCTGGCATATACATTCGCCGGTATCAGGAATAAATTCAGTCCCGCCGCATACAGAAACGCGCCGATGACGACGATTGCTAATTTTTTTGCTTGTTCTAGTACCATGGCTTGCTCCTCCGCTCATTTTCATTATTAGCTTTTCCCTTAAAATAAAGTTTTGAACACTATTTTGCCACATTTATATGTTATAGTTGGCATCACTCTCACCAATCGGAAAGAAGGGAATTATGATGACAGTTCACCTTATTGCTGACAGCGCCTCTGATCTGCCGAAATCTTATATTGAAGAAAACCGGATCGGGTTCATTCCGCTGCACGTAACACTTGACGGAAACGAATATGAGGACGCGGTCACCATTCAGGCGGATCATATATTTCAAGCGATGCGGGACGGGAAAGTTCCGAAAACATCCCAGGCATCACCGGATACGATAAAAAAAGTATTTTTACAATACGCGGAACTCGGAGAACCGGCGATATACATCGCCTTTTCCTCAGGTCTTTCCGGCACCTATCAGACGGCCGTAATGATCGCCAATGAAGTAAAAGAGGAATTTCCCGATTTTGATTTACGGATTGTAGATTCCAAATGCGCTTCATTGGGCTGCGGCCTTGCTGTGATGCACGCGCAAACACTCTGTGTTAACGGGAATACAATACAAGAAATCGAAACGTCTGTAAAGAGCTTTTGCGCACGGATGAAACATATATTTACGGTCGATGATGTCGCTTATCTCGCGCGGGGCGGCAGAATTTCAAAAACGTCCGCTTTTGTCGGGGGGCTTTTGAACATTAAACCGATTCTGCATGTGGATGACGGCAGGCTCGTGCCGCTCGAAAAATTGCGCGGACAGAAGAAACTGTTTAAACGGATTATAGACATGATGAAGGAAGAAGGCGGCGATTGGGCGGATCAAACCGTGGGGATCAGCTATGCAGATAACGAGGAGACGGCGCTTCGGATGAAGGAAATGATTGAAGAAGCGTTCCATCCGAAAGAGATCATTCTTCATTCAATCGGCTCTGCGATCGGCGCGCACTCCGGGCCGGGCACGCTCGCGATTTTTTTCCTGAAGCCATAATTTCAATGCGGGCGGGCATCCTAACGGACAGAAGGGAGGCTTTGCCGCATGAAAGATGATGACAAAAAACCGTTGGACAATAACGCCGTAAATCAGAAAAAGAACCGGCTTGCCGAAAAAAACCGGCAGGCGGGAAAAAACCAGAATTCCAAAAAACCGGACCATCTGTAAAAGCAAAACAGCCCTCTTGTGTATGAAGATAGAGGGCTGTTTTTTGTTCTATATGCGTCTAACATCACTTATCACGAATCCGCTTTCAGGCAATGCCGGCATTCTGGACAGGCTGAAGCTCAAATCTTGGGACGGAACACCGTACTCTATTTCATTGGCAAGAAACGCAAGGGAAGTTTTCATGACTTCCACGGTCATTCCCTCACCCGGACAGCGGTGGCCGTTAGCCGGATCACCTCCGCCCTGGGGAATGAAATCAAATTTATTTTCCTCCCGCCCCTGAAAACGTTCTGGGCGAAATTCATTGGGATCCTCCCAAAGCCGGGAATCATGGTTTGTCCCATATAGGTCAAGCATGACGGATGCACCCTTTTTAAACTCACAGTTCTTCCATACGAAATCTTTTTTCACAACGGCTCCTAAAAACGGGGCAAACGGGTAATACCGCCGAACTTCATGTGCAAATCTTTCAGCCTCCTGATCATCTCTCGATCTCAGTTTGCACCGATATTCAGGGTAATCATGCAATGCAAGAGCTGAAAACGTAATGAAGTAAGAAATGGCGGCAATCGGGCGCAGAACATTAATAAGCTCAACAGCAGCCATGTGAGAATCAAGTCTGTTCCCGTCAAGTTCTGTATGAAAAGCCATTTCATACAAGGCTGAGCACTCCGGCGTTTGCAGCTTGCCGGACCGCACATCCTCAATGACCTCCTCTATCCATTTCTCCGTTTTCAGCCTCGCCCTTCTGCCTTTCCAATGACGCGGTCCGACAGCGCCGAATGCGTCTACCATATCGGTGAAATCCTCCGCCCGCTCTTTCACTTCTGAGTCTTTCAGCGGGACGCCGGCCCACTCACAGGCAGCCCGGCACAGCACTTTCTTCGCTTCATCAAAAAGGACAATTCGATTTGAACCCTCCCACTTTTCCGCAGATGCTTTCCACTGTTTTGCCACCGCTTCCGCAAGCCGTTTTTGCCGGGGCGGCGTCAACAGCGACATAAATAGAAGCTTCCTGTGCTTATGCCGTTCACCGTCCATTGACTGGATTGCCCCTGTTCCGAATAACGTTTTCTGCACCCGTTTGGGGAGGGCATGCTCCCGCTGAAATCGTTCTGTGTCATAAAAAAGCTTTGCGGCTTCCGCTCCGCTCATACAAATGAATGTCTTCCCTAATAAACGGGCGCGAAACACATCCGAGCGATAAGTCTCCGCTCTGTTTTTCACAAATACATATCCATCGCGTAATAAAGCCAGACTATTATCAAGACCCTTATCATGCGGAATTTGTTCATTCATCCCGATTCCTCCCTTCTTTTTTCACCTTTTACGAAAAAGAATAAATATAAACACAAGTATATTCAGTATTTGTGTTTCATTCAGAAGTTACTCATGTCAGGCTGCAAAAATCAGGGGGCGGGCATAAGCCCGTTACAAAGTAAACCGGCGGACCTGATCGTTTAACCGCTCTGTCAGGCTCACCAGATTATTGACGCTTTCCGCCATTTTATGAAAAGAAGACAGCTGCTCAAGCGCGGAGGCAGAAATCTCTTCGCTTCCCGCAGCTGTTTCCTGAACGACGGCGCTGATGCTTTCGGCATGATGCAGCACTTGCTCACCAAGCTGTTTCGATTCGATGATCCGTCCGTCCAATTGAGTAAGCTCCGCTTTAATATGGGCGGCTTTTTGTTCAATATGGACGAATGATTCTGACGTTTTCTCCATCAGCTCCTGCTGTCTGTCCGCTAAAGCGACGCCGGTCGTGACAGCTCCGGTAATAGATGTGATGCCGTCTTCAATTTGCTTTACCATATCGAAAATCTGCGCGGTCGCTTTGGCTGATCCGTCTGCGAGCTTCCGTATCTCCTCGGCAACGACGGCAAATCCTTTTCCCGCCTCGCCTGCTCTGGCCGCCTCGATTGCGGCGTTTAATGACAGCAGATTGGTCTGGCCCGCAATGTCAGAAACGGTCTGCGCCATCATACTGATGCCTGCCGCATGCTCTATGAAGAGATCGGCGGCTTCGGAAATCTCTTTTGATGTCTCATTGCTTTTATCAATGGCTTGCTTGGTCTCGGCTAAAGCACCGCGCCCCGCAGCCACCGCCGCAATCGTCTCTTCGCTGCTTCTCGTCGTTTGTTTTGAACGTTCGGCGTTCGCCTTTGAATGTTCATCCATTTGTTCAATGAATTGCACTGCATGCTGCAGATCTTCTGAAATGGTTTGGGAGCCTTGCGCCATTTCTTCCGTCGACACGGACACCTGCTCGGTCATGTCCTTCAGCGTCTGGTTTTCCTTCGTCAAACCTTCCGCGAAAGTCTCGACTTCACGGCCGACCTCTCCGATCGCCTGAATTAAGGTGCGGAGCTGTTCAGCCATCATTCCGAATGAGTCATTCAGCTCTTTCAGTTCGTCCTTCCCTTTATAATCAAGCATTTCAACAGCAAGGTTTCCTCCTGCAATACGACGGGCATTTTCAGCCATGCGGCGGATCGGCCCTGCAATTCTCTTCGTCAGCCTGATGGAAGATATGACGGTGGCGGCAAGTATCACGATGGTCAGCACGGCTGCGCTGTAAACGATAAACTGAATCTGGTCAGCCGTCTGCTTCTGCATGTCTTCATAGTGATCCCGGCTTTTCAGATTCAGCATATAAATATCATTCAGAAGACCGTTGATGCGGGCCGCCGTCCTTGTCGCTTCAGCCGGGCTTTTCGAATCAAGAGCAGCGTCCGCCTCCGCCTGCCATGATTCGTATTTTTTGGCGAGTTTGTCATAAGCGGCTTTGTCTGCACCGTCCGTCATCGTTTTTTTGAGCGCCGCCAGTTTGTCTGAGCTGCTTTTCATATAGCTTCGCACATCTTCTTTCTGGGCGTCTGCGAGCGTATAGGAATAGCCGGTGATGCTTTCTTTTAACGTATTAAGGTCAGCTTTTGCTTCCTGGACGTTTAACAGCGCGTCCACTTCATCTTCATTTGAAGCCTGAATATTCATCATGTTTACGATGGTAAAGCCGATGACGGCGGCGAAGCAAATCATCGTAACGGCTGCGTTAACGAGCAGCCTTGTCCGTAATGTCACTTCAGATCGCCTCCTTTTTCAATCATACTGTTTTTCATATCCGTGATCTTTTTCGTCAGCCCGCCTGCGTTTTTGACAACTCTGATCTTGGCTAAGTCCATGCCGTTTTCCTTCAGTCCGTAAACGATCTCACCGCTTTTGATCTCCTTGTTGTCTTTTAAATCTTTCGCCAATTCATAGATGACATGGTCGACGTTTTTCACTAAAGAAGAGATAACGGCGTGCTCGGCGGTGTAATATTGATCGCTGTCAACACCGATGGCGTATATTTTTTGCGCCTCCGCTTCTTTCAGTGCGCCGACACCCGTGAAGCCGGCCGCCGTAAACAGGACATCGGCTTTTTTTCGGATCATGTTTTGGGCGATGCCCTTCCCGAGCTTATCATCGTCAAACGTACCGCTGATGTCCGACAGCACTCGGATACTCGGTTTGACTGATTCCGCGCCTTTCAGATAGCCTTTTTTAAACCGTTTAATGACGTCGGCATCTGAACCGCCGATAAATCCGATTGTGCCGGTTTTGCTCGTCATGGCCGCCAGCGCTCCGGCTAAGAAGCTTCCTTCATCCTCTTTAAACGTGACGGAGGTGACATTATCCAGGTCTGATACGGAATCAATCAGCACAAACCGCTGCTTCGGATATTTTTTGGCGACCTTTTCTAAATCCGCCTGCATGCTGTAACCGAGCCCCACAACAAGATCATTGCCTTCCCGGACAAGCTGGGTCAGTCCTTTTTCGTATGTACCGGTATCTTTTATTTCCCGATAGTCAAATGTGATGCCGAGCTCGTCTCTCGCTTTCATCAAACCTTGAAAGCCTGAATCATTAAATGATTGGTCGCCGAGGCCGTTGTCTGTCAGCATGATGCCGATTGTTTTCGTTTTTTCGGCCGCCGTTTCCTCAGATTTGCCGACACATCCCGCTGTGCTGAGCGCAATCAGCAGTACAGCCGCAAATATCGCCATTTTTCTCATTGAAACTCTCCTTTTGTTTTTTTCTATAGTTATATATCGGTTCGGATGTCAGAATATTTTATTTCAATAAAATATGTATGTTCGGCAGGATGTTAAACAAATGAGGGCATAGGAGCTTTTGAGAAAATAAAAAACATCGGTTTTGGTTCACCGATGTTTTTGCAGAAAATTTATTGTTTTTCGTATGTCCAGCCGTCTTCCTGATAGACCTTGCCGTTTTTCATCAGATGCCCGAGCGCCCGCTTAAAGGCGGCTTTGCTTAAATGAAACCGTTCGCGGATATCGTCAGGATGGCTTTTGTCTCCGTAAGGCATCGCGCCGTTTCTTGATCTCAGATAGGTCAGAATTTCTTCCGCGTCAACCGAAAGCGCATCCTGCTTTCTCGGCAGCAGTGACATGTTGACGGAGCCGTCTTCCTTCACCTCGATGACACGCCCTGTCACGCGGCTGCCGAGTCTCGGCTCTTCTTTTCTTTCTGAAGGGTGAATAAACGCGCGGATGCCTTCATCGGTAATCAGAAAAGAGCCTGATGCAATCAGTCTGTACACCGTGCCCGTCAGGTCTTTATTCATGACGTCTTCCTCTGCATCCGTAAATAATTCACTGATGATATCTTCAGGCGCCGGCTTGGCAAACATGCGTCCGCGGCTTGTCACCTTCAGCATGCAATACAGTCTGTCGCCTTTTTGCGGCCAGACGGATTTGTACGGAGGCAGGTGCTCCGTTGCGACGAGCGCGTCTTTTGACAGACCGACGTCGACGAATACGCCCATATCCTCCACAGCGTCCGTCACTTCCACCCATCCGTAGTCATAAAAGCTGATGAGCGGCTTTTTCATCGTCGCCGCAAGTCTTTCCTGATGATCGACGTAAATAAATACGTCCACTTCATCTCTGTCTTCGATATCCTCTGTGATTTCACTGTTATGTAAAAGAACCGTATCCTCGCCGTCGGTTAAAAAATAACCGAAATCGGTTTGGTGATCTATACTAAGCGTGAGCTGCTGCCCTGGTCTCATGTTATCGTCCTTCCTGATTCGCCCGTATGAGGCTGATGTTTTTCTCATTTTTTCCAACATGCATAAATTCATGCTTTATGCTGTTGGACATTTCTCTTTATTCTACTATAATCAACTCATAAGTGAAATGTTATAGGAGGTTTTCTCATGGCAAAAGAAAGTTCTTTTGATATTGTATCCAAAGTTGAATTTCCCGAAGTGCAGAATGCGATTCAGATGACGCTGAAAGAAATCGGCACGCGCTATGACTTTAAAGGATCGAAAAGCGATGTAACTTTAGAAAAGGAAGAACTCGTCCTGATTTCTGATGACGAGTTTAAACTGAATCAGCTCAAAGATGTGCTGAGCGGCAAGCTGATCAAACGGGACGTGCCGACGAAAAACATTGAATACGGCAAAATCGAAAATGCATCGGGGGGCACGGTGCGCCAGCGCGCGAAGCTTGTACAGGGCATTGATAAAGACAACGCCAAAAAAATCAACGCGGTGATTAAAAACTCCGGCTTGAAGGTCAAGTCGCAGATTCAGGACGACCAAGTGCGCGTCACCGGAAAAAATAAAGATGATCTGCAGCAGATTATTGCAGCCGTCCGCGGAGCAGACCTGCCGATTGACGTTCAATTTATTAATTTTAGATAAATTATGTGATTCCTATTGATTATTGTCTCTATTTTCGGTAAATTTGGAGAAAGGGATTTCCACAGTTAAGTTTTGGAAACCCATAACAATTACATGAACGTTCTTATCAAGAGAAGCTGAGGGACTGGCCCGACGACGCTTCAGCAACCGGTGTAGTGGTTTACCCAAACCATGACCAAGGTGCTAAATCCAGCAAGCTAAAAACAGCTTGGAAGATAAGAAGAGAGACAAATGATTACAAAGTCTTCTTCTTAAGAAGACTTTTTTTATTTCTCTTTTTTCCTTGCTGAATGTGACGAAGGAGGCAAACAATGGGACTATTACAAGACTTAAAAGAACGGGTTTTAATCGGAGACGGCGCGATGGGCACTCTCCTCTATTCCTACGGCATTGACAGATGTTTTGAGGAACTGAACGTATCAAAGCCCGAAGAGATCAAGCGGATACATAAGGCTTACGTGGAAGCCGGGGCAGACATCATCCAGACAAATACGTACGGCGCGAATTTTATTAAGCTCTCAAGATACGGACTTGAGGACGAAACGAAAAAAATCAATCAGGAGGCGGTCAGAATCGCGCGCGCTTCCTCAGACGGCGCTTATGTATTGGGAACGATGGGCGGCATCCGCACCTTTAACAAAAACGCCTACAGCCTGGAGGAGATTAAACGCAGCTTTCGGGAGCAGCTTTATTTATTGCTGCACGAAGAGCCGGACGGTCTGCTTCTGGAAACATACTATGATTTAGAAGAGGCGCGCGAAGTGCTGAAGATCGCGAGAAAAGAAACGGAACTTCCGATTATGCTGAACGTATCCATGCACGAACAGGGCGTGCTGCAGGACGGAACGCCGCTTCGGGAAGCCCTCAGGTCAATTGCCGATCTCGGCGCTGACATAACGGGAATCAATTGCCGGCTCGGCCCGTACCACATGATTGAAGCGCTCACCGAAGTGCCGATTTTCAGTGACGCTTATTTATCGGTCTATCCGAACAGCAGCCTTCCGTCTTTAGAAGAAGGCCGGCTTGTTTATGATACGGACGATGCCTATTTCCGGGAGAGCGCCGTACAGTTCCGCACTCAGGGCGCGCGCATTATCGGCGGCTGCTGCGGCACGACGCCAAACCATATCAGAGCCATGGCTGAAGCGGTCCAAGGACTTTCTCCTGTCACTGAGAAAGAAGTGAAAATCAGACGGGAAGAAGAAGTCATCTCAGTCCGCAACGAACGGACCGAGCCGGGTTTAAACGAAATCGCCGCTCAAAAACGGTCAATTATCGTAGAGCTTGATCCGCCAAAAAAATTGAATTTTGACAAATTTCTGCAAGCGGCGGCTGAATTAAAAGAAACCGGCATAGAAGCGCTGACGCTCGCCGACAATTCATTGGCGACACCGCGGATCAGCAATGCAGCCTGCGGTTCATTGCTGAAAGAGCGTCTTGATATCCGTTCTCTCGTTCACATTACATGCAGAGACCGCAACATCATCGGCCTTCAGTCACATTTAATGGGGCTGGATACGCTCGGGCTCACCGACATTTTAGCCATCACGGGTGATCCTTCAAAAATCGGCGACTTTCCGGGGGCTACCTCCGTCTATGATTTAACGTCCTTTGACTTGATCAGGCTGATTAAACAATTCAACGAGGGCATTTCTTTATCTGGGAAACCGCTCGGCAAGAAAACGAACTTTTCCGTAGCCGGAGCATTTAATCCGAATGTCCGCCACCTTGATAAAGCAGTAAAACGGCTGGAGAAAAAAATAGAGTGCGGAGCTGACTACTTCGTGTCCCAGCCTGTCTACTCGGAGCAGCAGCTCATTGACATTCATCATGAAACGAAGCATCTCAAAACACCGGTGTATATCGGAATCATGCCGTTAACGAGCAGCCGCAACGCAGAGTTCATCCATCATGAAATCCCGGGCATTAAGCTGTCAGACAGCATCCGCGAAAAAATGGCGCTCGCCGGCGAAGACAAGCGGAAGCAGAAAGCCGAAGGCCTCGCCATCGCCAAGTCGCTTCTCGACACGGCGTGCGAACTGTTTAACGGAATTTATTTAATCACCCCGTTTCTCCGTTCTGATTTGACGTCAGAGCTTGCAGCTTATATTAAGCAAAAGGATGAAAAGCGGGCTGATGTATATTTGCATTGACGCGAAAGAGGCCGCCTGATATGACAGGCGGCTTTTTCATGGTACGATACAGAAAAAGAATCAAGCAAAGGAGGATTTTTTCATGGTTGAAGTAAAACCCATCACCGCAGAAGACACATACGCGATCAGACACAGCGTGCTGCGCCCCCATCAGACGATTGAGGATTGTAAATATGATCAGGACAGCGTCAAAGGAGCCTTTCATCTCGGAGGTTTTTACGACGGGACATTGATCAGCATCGCTTCTTTCTACCCGCAGAACCAGCAGGCGTTACAGGCAGCGCCCGCCTATCAGCTGCGCGGCATGGCGACGCTTGAGGAATACCGGACGCAAAAAGCGGGAAGCACGTTAATTGCCTATGCAGAACGGAAACTGGCAGATATGGGGGCGGCGCTTGTCTGGTGCAACGCCAGATGTCACGTAAAGGGATATTACGAAAAGCTCGGCTGGAAAAGCACGGGCAGCCCCTTTGACATACCCGGCATCGGCCCGCATGTGATCATGTATAAAGAACTCGCCTGAAACAGACAAATGCCCTTGGGGACATGTCTCTAAGGGCATTACCTTGAATGTCACGCCTGCTTTTATATGCGGTACTATTGACGCCCTCCCGCTTTTTTAATACCCTTTGTACATTACGCAACAGCAAGGATGGCAGGCAGAAAACGATATCTGTCAATTGCCGTTTTCAGCTATTAATTCAGAAAAGGAAGTATGAGATGAATACGATCCAAAAACCGAAAATCCCGAAAGAATTGCCGGTGCTTTCTTTCACAGAAGCGCTTCAGGACGACCTCATAAAAGAAGTCGTCATAGAGAACGCCGTCGTAAACAGCAAACTGGACGGCCTGCGCGCCGAAAAAGTCATTTTCAGAAACACCGTTTTTACGGATGTCTCTTTCAGACATATGGAATGTACCGATGTCCTGTTTGACAAATGTGATGTCTCAAACGCTGATTTCAGCGGAAGCATCATCCATAGAACGGCGTTTCAGCATTCAAAACTTCTCGGCTTGAATCTGGCGGATTCCGCCATGCGTCATGTACGGTTTGAAGACTGCCTCGCAAATTACAGCTCCTTCAGCTATTCCAATATGAAGCATGTCCGGTTTGACACGTGCGCTCTTACAGAAAGCGAGTGGAATGATGCCGTTCTTGAATACACAGATCTTGACGCCTGTGATTTGAACGGCTCAAATTTTATCGGCACGTCTCTTTTTAATATGGATATCAGCACGTGCACATTTGATCATCTGCATGTCTCACTTGAGAAGCTGAAAGGATGCCGCATCTCTCCGGCGCATGCCGTTACATTCGCAGAAGCGCTCGGAGCCATTGTGACGTGATCTTTTATTAAACGAAACGGCGGGCGATGTCCGCTATCGTTTGAATGCCTTTTTCCAAGTCCGGTAAGGATGCGTACGAATAGGAAAGACGCAGGCTTTGCCGGTCTTCGGGAAGATAGAGAGCTCCCGGATTGATCAGCACGCCGGCATCCAAGGCACGGGTGAAAAGCGTCTGAACGGCGATTGCTTGATGAAAAGTGACCCAAAAATAAAAGCCCCCCTCCGGCACACGCCACTCCGCAATATCTCCCGCGTATCTTTCAAGAGAACGCAATGCCGCATCTCTTCTGATTTTGAGTTCCTTTCTGAGACGCAAAAGGCGCGCTTCATAGCGGCCGCTTGACAGCCATTGACATGCCGCCCATTGAGATAAAGCACTGGAGCCGTAATCCGTCTGCATTTTAATATCGGCGAGCCTGTCTGCAACCGGCTCAGGGGCGACGACCCATCCGATGCGCAGACCCGGGCTTACGGTTTTTGACAGCGTGCCGATATACAGTACATTCCCCTCACCGTCCATCGATTTTAACGGAGGCGGCGGTTCTTTATCGATCCATAAATCACCGTATGCGTCATCTTCAATGACAGGCAGACGGTGATTTCTTGCGAGCGCGATGAGTTCCTTCCGCCGCTTAAGTGACATTACCGTTCCGGTCGGATTATGGAATGACGGAATGGTGTACAGCAGCCCTGCTTCGTATTGCCGCCGGTAAGCGGGAAGATGATCCGTTTTCATTCCGCTCCCATCCATCGGCACTCCCTTAAGCCTGACGCCCGCTGATTGAAACACACGCAGGGAATGGAGATACGACGGGTTTTCAGTCAGCATGACAGAGTTTGGTTTTAGCAGCCCGATTGAAATGAGCTGAAGCGCCTGCAGCGCGCCTGAGACGATTACGATGGATGCCGGGGACGCGTGAATCCCCTTTGTTTTCAAATGTTCCGCGACGCTTTGCCGAAGCTGAAGGCTGCCCTTCGGTTCTTCATAGCCGAGCGCAAAAATGTTAGTTCCCGCTTCACGGAACAGTTCGGCCATCTCCTGCTCAGGCAGCAGCTCTTGACTCAGTTCACCCGTCCCCAGCCTGATCAGATCCGGACGCGGCTCGTTTTGATTAATGGCCTGAACCAAGGCTGAATTCGGCTGATGACTTCCCGATGTAACGTATGTGCTCCAATCAAGGGGCTTAGCCGCTGCCATGATGCTCCACGTATTGTTGACGACCTTTGTGCCTCCCCCTCTTTTTCCTTCCAGAAGACCTTGGGCGATTAACTCATCAACTGCTGCCGTCACTGTGCTTCGGTTGACCTGAAGCTCCTCGGCGAGCTTTCTTTGTGAGGGAATTTTCGTGCCGATGGTCCATTCGCCATGAAGTATTTTTTCTTTTATATGCTGTTCGATCTGGAGATAAAGCGGTATGTGCGACTCCCGATCCGGACGCCAGCTGTTCATACGTCATCCCTCCTTCTTTATTTATTATACATTTGGCTGGTTCAAGTACCAGCCAAATGGCCGGAGACATCAGCACACAGTGCGGCTACAATGAGATTTAGTTGACGATTGGAGGGTTTTACGAAATGAATGCGATTCTTCACGGAGTGATGCTCGCTTTCGGCCTTATTTTGCCATTGGGTGCGCAAAACGTGTTTATTTTTCAGCAGGGAGCCTGGCAAAAACATGTGTGGCAGGCGTTTCCCGCAGTGATTGCCGCCGCGGTATGCGATACGATTCTCATCAGCGCGGCCGTCGCAGGCGTGTCAATGATTATTGCAGAGATTCCCGTTTTTCAGACCGTCATGCTTATAGGCGGCTTTTTGTTTCTCAGTTTTTTAGGCTGGCAGACTTGGAGAAGCAAACCGCAGGCCGAACAGGCGAGAAAAACGGTTTTCACGGCAAAAAAACAGGCGGTCACGGCCGTCATGGTATCCCTTTTGAACCCGCATGCGATTTTGGATACCGTCAGTGTCATCGGCACAAGCTCCGCCGCCTATCCGGGAATTGATAAATGGCTGTTTGCCGGTGCTTGTATCGCGGTTTCCTGGGTATGGTTCGCCGGACTGGCATTCGCGGGACGGCTCGTTCAAACGGCGGATACAGGAGGCCGGCTCCTCGGCATCCTGAATAAATGCTCGGCATTGGTGATGTGGGGTGCTGCTTTTTATTTTGCGGCGCTTTTGTTTCGATAAAAGGAATTCGGCCAGGCCATGTTGAATGTACCGGAAGGAAGAGGGGGAATTGGAATGTCAGACATTTTAAAGCTGTATCACTACCACAGATGGGCAAATGAGCAAGTTATTCAGCATCTGAAGACGCTGCCCGCGGTCAGCTTACAGCAGAAACTGAAAAGTGTTTTTCCGACTGTGAACGCCGTGCTTGTGCATATATACCGGGCTGATTACATTTGGCTTCACGTGCTTTACGGAGAAACTTTCGAACAAATCGTCTCGCAGTTTGATCAATTTGAAAAGCTTGACGGAGATTTTGAGGCGATTGAACATAGAATGACTGAACTGGACAAAGAATTCAGCGAATTTTTAAAAGAAATGGAGAACCCGGAAGGTCCGATCTCTATTTCTCATCCGCGCCTGGGGACGCTTCAGACGACATATGCCGATGTGATCCGGCATGTTGTGAATCACGGCACATACCATCGCGGCAATATCACCGCGATGCTTCACCAAATGGGCTATAAAGGCGTGCCGACTGACTACATTTTTTTCTCATACGAATCATAAAAAAGCAAAGGCCTCCCGGGCCTTTGCTTTTTTACTTCGAATCTATCATAATCCGATATAGCTGGAGACGCCCGCTTTTTCGGCCACATCGTAAATTGTCATTTTCATGCTTACTGATCCCTCTTTTGTTCTCTGGTTTTAGGTCAGTCCGTTTTCCGGCTTACGAATTTGCGGTATTCAAGCGGCGAAATGCCTTCAATCTGTTTAAACAGTTTGGAAAAATAGGTTGGGTCCTCCATACCGATGGCGTCCGCGATCGCCCCCATTTTGTCATTGGTTGCGGACAAAAGACGTTTCGCCTCCGTCATTCTGACTTTGTTCGTATACTGGCCGGGCGTGACGCCGAGCACCTGCTGCATACAGCGGGTCACGTAGTCTTGGTTGTAATGAAGAGCCGAAGAGAGCGCTTTGATGGTTGTTTTCTCCTGATAGTGCTCCTGCAGGTACCGGGCGGCCTCCCATGCGACTCTTTCCTTTGCGGACGGGATTTGGAACGCTTCTTTCTGAAGATGGAGCAGCAGCTCTTCAAACAGAATCTGCTTTCTGAGCGGCAGATCGGAGTTCTCTGCGCTGTCATCGGTCAGCACACTGAATTGCCCGGCCATAAACTGCGGGCGTCTCACCTTCCCTTTTTGCGGCAGGGACAGGCGGTAGCGGGACGGCTCTTCAAAGCTCCCTTTTTTTCGCCTCAGCTCCGACCAGTTGTTCCCGGTTGTTTCCGTCACCTCATAATCCGCTCCTTCAAAATGAAGCCACGAATAGGATGTCGTTTCTTCACTGCCTTTTGTCCCGTAATGTTCAAGCCCGGGAGAAAGCAGAATATATTCTCCCGCTTCAACGGAAAAGGCGTTTTCGTCTTCTGTAATGTAGAGGACGCCTTCTTTCACATACAGCAGATCAAACACCGGGAAGACCCGTCTCACATGGGTTTCGCCTTTTTTGAACACTCCTTCTCCCGCAGCGATAAAGACCGGGAACGGAGGAACTGTGAACTCGAGAAAGGACATATTTTCGGCCCTCCTTTTTAAGTCGGATTTTTGCAAGAAGTTTCGTTTCTCTCCCTTTTTATTATAAGAAAATGGAGGTACACTTTTAAACGTTGATTTTGTCAGGAAAGGGGTTAAAAGAAATGAAACAAGCGATTTTAAAACGGGCTGCGTTCAAACAATCCTCTGATCACAAACTCTCATTATACGCGCTGACTTGGCCGATATTTATTGAGGTTTCATTATATATGTTTATGGGAAACGCCGACACTCTTATGCTTAGCCAATACTCTGACAACAGTGTGGCGGCCGTGGGTGTCAGCAATCAGATTTTAAATTTAATTATCGTGATGTTCAGCTTTATCGCAACGGGTACGACAATTGTGATTTCACAGTTTTTAGGATCTAAACAGAAAAAAGAGGCGCAGGAAGTCGCTTATGTATCAATAGGAGCGAACTTTGTCATCAGTCTCGCCATCAGCGCCGCCATATTTTTTGCGGCCGTTCCGCTGCTTCATGTGATGGGTCTTTCCAATGAATTAATGCCGGATGCTAAAGTCTTTTTGCAGGTGGTCGGCGGGCTGTCCTTCATTCAGGCTTTGATTATGACGTTCAGCGCCATTTTAAAAAGCTACGGTCATACGAAGGATACGATGTTCGTTACGATCGGGATGAATATTTTAAATATTGCCGGAAACTTTCTTGTCATTTTCGGGCCGCTCGGCCTTCCGGTGTTAGGCGTCGCCGGTGTTGCGATGTCAACGTCCTTCGCGCGGATCATCGGACTGGTCGCGATGATTGTGATCGTCAAAAAACGCATCGGACTCGGTCTGACATGGCAAAAGATTTTTCACGTCCATAAAGAGCACTTGCGGAAACTCCTGAAAATCGGGATTCCGTCTGCCGGCGAACAGCTGTCTTACAACATTTCGCAAATGGTTGTCACTTATTTTATCGCCATTATGGGCGCTCAGGCGCTTACGACAAAGGTTTATACACAAAACATCACCATGTTTATCCTGCTGTTCGGAACGGCGATCAGCCAGGGCACACAGATTTTGATCGGCAGATATATCGGCGCCAAACGGTTTGACGACGCTTATGACCGCTGCATGAAAAGTCTGTACTGGGCGCTTGGCATTGCCGCTTTGACATCCGTGATCATGACCTTGTTTTCAAAGCAGCTGATCGGAATTTTCACAAGCAGCCCTGACATTATTGCGACGGCGAGCATGCTGATCGCCATGACGATCATTCTTGAGCCCGGCCGTTCATTCAATGTCATTATCATCAACTCGCTGCGGGCTGCCGGAGATGCAAAATTCCCCGTCTACATGGCAATGATTTCCATGTGGGGTATCGGACTGCCGCTCGCTTATCTGTTCGGCATCCATTTCGGATTAGGGCTTATGGGCATCTGGATTTCATTTATCGCGGATGAATGGGTCAGAGGCATCCTTATGTACAGAAGATGGCGGTCGCGGATTTGGATTCAAAAAGGGATTGCATAAACGCCCGAAGCTTCGTTATGAAGCCGGGCGTTTTTTTATGCTTGTGAAAGCTGTTGTCTCATGTCACCGAGCTCTGACCGGTAATGTGCCGCTAAACCGGTAACGGCGGGCCTTGAGTATAACGGAAACAGCTCCAGCTCTTCAGACGCCTCCTCGAAATACGCCTCGGCCTCGAATGCGATGTACTCCCATACATTCATAAAAGCTTTGTTGACGGTATGGCTCTCCAGCTCTTCTTCCGTATAGCCGAATTGCTTCATCACCTGGCGCGGGAGACGCTTTTTCGCCCGCTCGTCCGTATGGACCTCCAGAAGCACCCGGGTCAGCTGAATGGCTGCTCCTAATGAAACGGCTGCATGGCGGAGTTTCTCTTGGTTCCGGCGCGCGCAAACCGGCAGCAGAAGCAGGCCGAGGGCTCCGCCTGTTTGGCCCGCGTACATCAGCAGGTCATCAAACTCTTGATACGTTACTTTTTCTCTGTCAGAGATTTGGCCGGCGATAAACTCACGTAACGGCTCTTCTTCAAGCGCAAATTGCTGCCGCGCATCGGTGAGCGCCTCCCACAAAAAGCCGTCGGCGCGGGACCCGTTCAGAAAGTCTTGTGCCGCCTGTTCAAATCCTCCAAGTTCCTGCACATCAAGCCGGTCAGCTTCGTGAAACAAAGCAAGCACCGCCCATGCGGCCCGCCTGTTTTTTGGCGGCAGGGATGAGAAAGTCCGTTTATATAAAGGAAAGTGCGCCTCGGCAAGCTGGGCGCATGTTTCGTATTCGGTCATGGTATCACTCCTCTGTTTTTTAGTGTACCATATGTTTCACAATAAAAAGACCGATATCCTTCAGCGGAAACCGGTCGCGGCACTGTTATTCTTCTATATCGATACGATACGCCTCAAACCATGTATGGATCTGGGCAAGATGGGCGATCAGCTGCGGGCCTTTCATCAGCTGGCCGAACCACGGAACCTGAAAAGATGAACCTTCTGTCTCCAGCAGCATTTCCAGCTTCTTTCTGTCAAGCAGGGTGTGAAGCACGGAATCTTTCTGTTGTAAAATCGTTTTCAGCCATTCTGTGACCCCCTGCGTGTATTTCGGGTGATGCGTTTTCGGATAAGGGCTTTTTTTGCGGTACAAAATATCTTCAGGAAGCAGTCCTTCAAGCGCTTTCCGCAAGATGCCTTTTTCCCGGCTGCCATGCATTTTCATTTCCCAAGGAATATTCCAAACGTATTCCACAAGTCTGTGGTCGGCGAACGGCACCCGTACTTCAAGACTTGCGCCCATGCTCATGCGGTCTTTGCGGTCGAGCAGATTTGTCATAAACCAAAGCATATTTAAGTAAAACAGCTGCCGTCTCGCTTTATCTGTTCCCGTCTCACCGTCTAACAGCGGCGTTTCCGCAATGGTTTCTTCATATCTCGCATTCACGTATTCTCTAAGATTCAGCCGTTTTTGCCACTTTTCATCCAAGAGCGTGATCCTTTCCTCAGTCGACCTCATCCAAGGAAATCCGTCTTCTTCTGCCGCGGTGTGAAACCACGGATATCCGCCGAAAATTTCGTCCGCGCATTCTCCGGAAAGGCTCACGACAAAATCTTTTTTAATTTCCCGGCAGAACCATAATAGCGAGGAATCAACATCAGCCATGCCCGGCAGATCTCTGACGAGAACGGATTCCTCCAGATGTTCAACCAGCTGATCCTGCGTAATCACGCACTTATGATGCTGTGTGCCGAATGCATTTGTCATTTTATCGATCCACGGGCCGTCATCATTCGGCTGAAAGGCGCTCGCTTTAAAAAATTTGCTGTTCTCCTCATAATCAATGGAATAAGTATGAAGGGGATCTCTGCCTTGTTTCTCAAAATGAGCGGCGGCTATCGCGGTTATCGCGCTCGAATCAAGCCCCCCTGATAAAAACGTGCAAACCGGCACGTCAGATACGAGCTGGCGTGTCACTGCATCCTGAAATAAGTACCGAATGTGAGCCGCGGTTTCATCGAAGCTGTCTGTATGCTTTTCGCTCTTTACATTCCAATAACGCCATATGGACAAACCGTCCTTTGAGAAAGTGAACGCATGGGCGGGACGCACCTCGTGAATTCCTTTAAACACTCCGCAGCCCGGAGTTCTGGACGGCCCGAGTCCGAATACTTCCGCAAGTCCGCCGCTGTCTGTGCGGGCTTTCACATCAGGATGAGCAAGGATGGCTTTCAATTCCGACCCAAACAGAAAGGAAGAGCCGTGTTCTTTATAAAAAAACGGTTTGACGCCGAGCCGGTCTCTTGCCCCGAACAGCCGCTTGCGCTTTTCATCCCAGATGGCAAAAGCGAAAATACCGTTCAAGCGGTCCACGCACTCCTCCCGCCACTCAATATAGCTGTGCAGCAGCACTTCTGTATCAGAGGTCCTCTCAAAACGGTGGCCCCTCGCCTGAAGCTCCTTCCGCAATTCCTCCGTGTTATACAGCTCGCCATTATAAATGATGGTGTACGTTTCCTCTTGATGCGTGCAGGCCATCGGCTGGCGGCCGCCTTCAATGTCAACGACCGAAAGTCTTTTATGTCCGAATAAAACATGGGGTTCTCCCCAGACGTTTGAATCATCAGGCCCTCGTTTTGAAAGAGTGTCTATCATATTGTTCATAATATGTTTCTCTTGGACGAGCTGCTTTTGAAAATCGACCCAACCCGCAATTCCACACATGTGATATCAGCTCCAATCCCGTTTCTGTCGGTATCAAATTCGTTTCTATCAGCACTTTACCCAGTTTATGCAAAGAAACGCAGATAGTTGATTTGTCCCACTAAGAGTTGTATGAGACAAGCCCGATTTGGAAAGAACGGAAGAGAAGAAACAAACAAAGGAGACCGGCACGGTTATGAAACGAAAACAGCTTTTCTCAGAAAAAAACAAATGGGGGCGCGGCACCCTGATGATAGAGGACGGCATCTGCCTCGTCGAAAACGATGAAGGCGATATCCTGCTGGCAGACAGTCTAGGAAACGCAGACGTATTGATGAAACGCGGCGGCAGATGGCAGCCGGCACGGATTTGCGGCGGTGCGGCCGAAATCGGCGCAGACACCATCCCCCTGCTCGGCGGGGAAGAAATCCGTTATGAAAAGGCGGTCAAACGGCCGCTGTTAACCTTGCTCGATTCGCTGGACGATGAAACGTTTCTGCTGTTTCTCAGCCATCTTCACGGGTTCGGCCTGTCTGTATATGATTGCGTATTTTCCTACAATCAGGCGCTGTTTTCCGGTGAAGGCGTTTCGTTTTATCACTTCTCGGCGGATGACGCACAATGCGCCCTGCAGCATCACCGCGGCAGCTCGGGTAAACACGACAGATTTGAATGGACGGCATCTGACGGGCGACGCTCCATTATGTATTCAGCGGCAAGACAAGACGGCACCGCGTAACAAACAGGCGGCACCTTTTAAATAGGTGCCGCCTGATGTATTCAGCTTTGTTTTTCACGCTGATTGACGCCCGGCGTTTGCTATTACCCTTCACAGCCGCAGCTTTTGCGGTAACGAGAGTGATTGACGCTTTTGGCATCCTGCAAATCTTCTTCGCCTCATCAACATCCCCCTGCCACGGCATTTCTCATTCAGCGGCACAGTTGCGCGACTAAAAAAAACCCGGATGCATCCGGGTTTTTCAAGCGATTGATTAAAATACGTGAAAGCCGATCGGCAAGTGTAGGCCGAGCAGCACCGTCAGGACGAGCACGATAATAAAACCGATCCACAGTCCGCCGGTTGATTTGCCTTTTTTCTTGCGGATGACGAGCATTTCCATCAGTCCGATGGTAATGATGCCGAGCAGCATTTTTCCGGCGTACTCTCCGTTCCAATTCGCAAAACGGACAAAAAGCTCAGCTCCGGTCAGAATAATAATAATGTAGAATAAGCGCAGAATCATATGCGTAATTTTTGCGCCCTTCGCTTTTCCGGAACCGTACAGCCCGTAGCTGACAAATACCAGGATAAGCGCAACGACCCATGAAGTAATATGCCAATGTGTCATTATGTTCAATTCCCCCTATCAGATCAATCTGCCTCACTTATGGTACCACAACAAGCCGATCGGAGCATTATCAATCGTGCGAAAGACACACAATTATCCGATTTGGTTCGACAGCGTGCCGATCGGTTCAATTGTAATGTCAATGCGGTCCCCCGGCTTTAAAAATTTCGGCGGCTTAAACCCTTTTCCGACACCGGACGGCGTCCCCGTCGCTATAATGTCACCGGCTTCAAGCGTCATTCCTTTTGACAGCGTTTCGATTAATTCAGCTATCGGAAAAATCATGTCACCCGTTGATCCTGATTGGCGCAGTTCTCCGTTCACCCGCGTTTCAACTTTCAGGCTTTGCGGATCACTGACGGCCGACTTATGTACAATGACCGGGCCCATCGGGCATGTCGTATCGAGGCTTTTGCCGATAAAAAACTGTTTATGTTTCTTCTGCAGATCGCGCGCTGTTATATCATTTACAATTGTATAGCCGAATATATGATCAAGCGCATGTTCTTTGGAGATGTGCGATCCGCTTTTTGATATGATTACCGCAAGCTCCCCTTCATAATCAAGCTGCTCTGTTACGTCCAAGTGGCTGTCCACTGTTTCTCCGTGTCCTGTAACGGCAGCGGGGGCTTTCGTAAAAACCATGGGATGCTCCGGTATATCAGCCTCACTCCCCATTTCAACGGCATGATCACGATAATTTTTCCCGATGCAGATCACGTTCTTTGAAGGTCTCGGAATAGGCGCGCAAAGCTTTACGTCAGACAGCGCATACATAAATGAACCCGACTCGTCATTCGGTTTTTTCGCCCATTCCGCAAGCTGTCCGGCATGCGCGACAAACTTATCTCCTTTTTGAATGCACTCGATCAGCGAACCCGGAATCGTCTCAAGTTCAAACAACTTTTTTTCAGCCTTTTGCAGATCTAAGATTTTGTCATCATCAATGATCAGACCGACAAATGTTCGGCTGTTCAGTTCCCCTGTCGCAAATTTCATGTTAATCCCCCATCATTTTTAAATCTGGCATTCCTTTATGTATTCTTCCTCCGGGCGGGAAATTCCTCTTTTAAACAGGCTGAAAATAAGTGTAAAAGAGTATCAAAAATTGTCACTTTTTTAGTCATATTGACGAAATAAAACCTTCTTGGCCAAAATGGGTTATACTATTGTCATCCTATGTTTTCCAAAATAATCGAGAATTGGAGATCACACGATGAACAAAATTGAAGAAAAAAGATTAACTTTATTCGAGACAGCGCAAAAATTCGGAATCAATGCAACGGAGACCATCAGGTGCAGCCAGGAGCTGGACAGCCTTTTAAACGGGTGCCGGGGCGGGCTCATCCAACAAACGAAAGACAGCGGGCTGAACCCGGCCGCACAGATTGAGCACGGCCGCACCGCAGGAAAAAAAGAGGCTTTCTCATAAACGTGATATGTATATAAATCTGTATCATTTATGTATAAGACCCGGCATGCGTAAAGCGCCGGTGTTTTTACGTCTAAAGTTTTTTCCGCTCACAAAAATGTGCATTTGTCATAAGCTATTTTAGGCAGGCAGCCCAGATAAGCTCCTGGAGTGTAGTCATGAAAATCTTCACGAAAAGGATGTGCTCGTATGCCCGCAATTGTCGGAGCGTTTAAAATTAATGCCGTCGGTACGAGCGGAGTCGTTCATATAGGCGACTGCATCACCATTTCTCCAAAAGCAGAGGTTAAGACATTTGCCGGAGCGGGCAGCTTCAATACCGGAGACAATCTCACACTGACGAATTACAGGAATTCAACGAATGTGTACGATAATGATGTAATCGATCAGCCGATGGCAGGAAACGCATAAAGGAGGCGCCGTATGAATTTTTACGTCAATCAGTCGATCCATATCAATTACATGCGTGTAGAATCTGTCAGCAATTCCTCCATACTGCAAATCGGAAGCGCCGGTTCAATTAAATCTCTTTCCAATCTGTACAACACAGGGAGTTATGTTGAGCCGGCGCCGCCTGTCACCGCGGGGCAGCAGACTGTAACAACAGGGGGAGGTCCCGGCACCTCATCATTTGTACCGCTCCAGCCGCCAAGCCGGTAGTTTTAATGAAGGAAACGAGACGCGAGGTGAATGTCATGTATGATCAATCCGTTTCATCCTACCTGCAGAATTTAAATTCTTTCGTCCAGCAGCAGGCGCAGCAGATTCAGGAGCTCGAACGGCAGCTGAAAGAATTCCAAAATGAAATTTCAACGCTGAAGCAGCAGCCTTCTACAAGAATCGATCGGCTCGAGTATAAATTTGATCAGCTGAAAATTGAACGGCTGGAAGGAACGCTGAATATCGGATTGAATCCGACTGATCCGAATGCCGTGCAAAACTTCGAAGTCGGCCAGACATCTCCGCAGGTCGGAGTGATGCAGCAGGAACAGGCGGGCCAGCAAATGCAGCAAATCCGCCAAAACGTCGATATGTACCTGAATGAAGAAATCCCCGCGCTTTTAGAGCAGCTCGAAACTCAGTATGAGAGCAGGCTGGACGAAGCGAACAAATATCATATTATTGAAGATATCAGAAAGCAGATGGACAGCCGGATTCAGTATTATCTGTCCCATGTCCCGAAAGAAGAAAATACGGCGCCCGCGCAATATGCCGAGCAGATTGCCGAACATGTGAAGCGTGATATTGTCAGGGCCGTCGAGCACTTTATTAAGCACATACCTGGTGAAATGAAAGGTGATGATCCGTCATGATTTTTACAGTGATTAACCGGAATATTGAAGTCGGCGACATCCGGTCTACCGGTGTATCCAGTTCTTCCTTATTATTAATCGGCGACACCGATTCCGTCTATCTGTCTTCCATCTTTGACACGCCTCCGGAATCTCTTATTATCGGGCCTTATGTGCCGCTGGCGCCGGAATAATGTTAAAGCGCATTTCACGCCTCCGGAACGCCAAAATCAATTCAGTCGGGATTGCGAGTGTCTTTCAAGCAGGCGATACGAATGAAATCAATATGCGGGTCAAAGTATTGGCCGATCAGCGTAGTCTTGCTGTATACAGAGATGATGAAGGCTCATTTAACAAAAAAGAATACCAGATCTTTCGGCAGCCGGCCGTCATGCCGTTACCGGAAACGGGAGTCCAAAGCGCATTCTGCCATGAAAACCCTTCAATTCGGGTAAGGAATGTGAAAGTTCAAGGGGTATCGTCAGCGTCCGTGGTTCAAATCGGATCGACGTCGATCGTTCTGGGAGATTCGCGGCTGAAACATATTAGGCAGATCTTCACATCAAGCTCACAATCACAGCAGCCCTGACATATAATGACGGTGAGACTTCTATAAAGGGTGTCGTTTATGCCAGCAATTACCGGACCTATAGCTATCAATTCCATATCGGGCGGAGTCGTAAACTTTGGTGATTCCTTTTACCTTTCTCCAAAAAGCTCTTCTAAATCTGCGCTCGGTTCGGGAGCAGGCAATACCGGAGATTTCCTGTTATTAAACAACGTTGTCAATGCGACAAACTATATAGACCCCGATGTCAGCGATCAAAATGTGGTCGGAAACGCCTAAAAAGCAGCCGCTCTTTCAGAAGAGGGCTGCTTTTGGTTCAGCATTATTTTCGTTCATTTGCTTTTTTTGTTTTTACAAGCTTTTCTGGCGGCTGTTTTCTGATCCATTTCACAAACCTCGCGAGTTTCGGGTCACGCCGCAGCTCTTCTATTCCCGCGAGCCTTGCCGCAAGCTCCTGATTCGTATAGAGCGCGTGAACCTGTTTATGACAAGGGATGCAGAGCATTGCGGTCGGAAGGAATGTCCCGCCTTCTTCCTTAGGCGTTAAGTGGTGCTCCGTCAGCCGCACATGATGGCGGCCGCATAATTCACATGTGCCCTCGGCAGAATCGGCCATGATTCCTTCTCCTTTCTACATGATCTCCAATGTGACCCGGGTGCCTTTCCCGCCCGGTTCGGATGGATGAACGATTAATTTTTTCGGCAGACGCGCTCTCAGCTCCTGCACATGGCTGATCACTCCGACGGATAAGTTGTCCGATTGCAGCTTTTCGAGCGCTGTGACAACGGTGTCTAAGAGCCCTTGGTCAAGAGTCCCGAATCCTTCATCTAAGAAAAAGAATTGCAGCGGGTATTGCCCCCGCAGCTGAATCTGGGCGGACAAGGCAAGCGCAAGCGACAGCGAGGTCAGAAACGTCTCTCCGCCGGAAAGGCTTGATACGGGCCGTTTGACGCCTCCGTTCGCGTCATCACGCATGACGAAACCGCCTTCTGAATCGACTAATATGGCATACCGCTGCCTTGTCAAAGCTCCGAGACGGGCAGAGGCGTCCCGAGCCACGCTTTCCAGCTGTTCTTCCGCTAAAAATTCGACGAATGTATTGCCTTTACATACAGACTGGAGCTTATCAAGCCTGTCAATCTGTGTCTGCCAGCTTTTCAATTCGGCTTCAATCTCTTTAAAGCGCTTATGCTGTTTTTGCATAACCGCGAAGGCTTTTGCCTGTGCTCCTTTTTCCTCCATGGCGGCGCCTGACTCAGCCTCTGCCTGCTTCAGCAGAGAAACGGATGCTGTCCATTCTTCCTCCGATATCCGGCGCTCGGCTAATTTATCAGTAACACGGCTGATATTTGCCGATAGCTGTTTTGAGGTGTCCAGGAACTCATCTATTTCTTTTTTCATTTCCTCTGCACGCCCTTGCGGAAGCAGACTTTTTTTGACTTGGTCCGGCTCGGCAAACCCGGTGTCTTTTGACCTCACGCGCCAGTCGTTTTGTGCTTTCTCAAGGGAGGTCTCAGCATCCCTGAGTGACATGAGACTCCCTGATTCCCGGCCTTTTGCGTCATTCAGTGATTGCTGCGCCTGCTTCAGCGCGTCGAATAGGGACTGTTCTTTCGATTTTAACAGCTGTAATTCCTGCCGCACCGCTTCAAGCTTTGCGGAAATTGATGTTTCTTCAGCTGCTGTTCCGAGCTCTTGTTCATATCCGTCAATCACCTGCTGCAGGCGCTCAGACGCATAGTGAAGCTCGAGCCGTTCCCGTTCAAGCCGATGCTTCATCTCCTGCAGGCGTTCTTTCTCCTCTTCATGTTCCTTGAGGAATGCGATGCTTGTTTCAATGCGCTTCTCACATTCTTCTGCCTGTCTGTCCTTCTCATCTATCGAAGCCTGCCAGGCGTCAATCCGGTTTGGCGGAATATCACCGCAGACTTCGTTGTACTGATTCAATCGGCTTTCTGACAGCGATTCAAGCTCTTCTAATGAATGTCTGAGACGGCCGGCTTCTTTTTCCTCGTAGCGGATTCGTTCGGCCAGCTGCTCAGCTTGTTTCACCGTCTGCTGATGCGCGCTGATCAGTCTTGTGGCCTTCTCTTTTACCGACAGCATATCCTGTTTCATTTGTTTCCATTCCAAGCGGACGGCGCTGAACGCTTCATCAAGCGGGCGTCCGCTGATGGAGGAAGCGGCTTCCAGCTCCGGAACCCGGACGCTTTGCAGAAACGGACATTCTTCGGTAAAACGCCCCGACTGCTCTTCTAATGCAACCTTGGCTGTCAGCACCTCCTGAGAAAGAGCCGCCGCCTCAGAAAGCAGCGCTTCAACCTGCTGCAGCTGTTCCTGTACAGCCGTATCAGGCGAGAATGTTTCATGAGCGGAACGCGGGCGGTCATGCTGCGTCGAGCCGCATACAGGACAAGGCTTTCCCTCGATTAGTTTTTCCGATAATTCTTTTGTTAATGCAGCCGTTCTCGCTTCCTCTGAGCGCCTGCGGAGATCGGCTTGCGTTTTGTCAGCCCGTTCGGCTGCGGCTTTCAGTGAACGTTCCGTTTCACAGACCATATGGTAAACGGTTTGAAGCGTTTGATAAGCGTGCGTAATATCTTCCTCTTCCGTTTTCGCTTTCGCTGTGAGCGACTCGCTTTCTCCGTTCAGCTTCTCCACGTTTTTCAGCTGCGTTGTCAGATTGGCCCGTTCTTTCGTGATTTGTTCCTGTGTCTGCTGAAAGCCTGCCGCCAGCTGTGCGGCGGTCTGGCATTTTTTCCGTTCATCGGCGGTCACTTGAACTGCTTTCAGCTCTTCTTTCAGCTCATTCTGCCTGTTTTGGCCGCGGGTCAGGCGGTCTTTCACTCCGGCCAGCTGTTTCGAGGCGGCTTCGTATTCTTCCTCTTTTTTGCTGTGTTCCGCATTTGTTTTTTCCGCTTCTTTTTTCGCTTCAAGCAGTTTTTGTTCAATGGCTGAAAGTCTTTGATACAACTCTTCTTCCTTGACAAGCTTCGGCTCCTGTTCGGCCTTATGGGCCCGCCATGCTTCATAGGCTTCATTTTGCCGGGTAAATGAAACAGTTTCCGCCTCTGATTTCCGTTTGGCCAGTTCGTGTTCCTGTTCGGCGCGCTGCTTCCGGCGGACGGCTTCTGTGTAACGGTCTGCGTACGGCTCAAGGGCGAGAGCTGTTTCCGCCTCTTTAAGACGCTCAGTCAAATCCGTGATGTACGGGCGTCTTTCCTCAAGCTTTTTCTCCCGGCGCTCATATTCATCTCTTTCTGTCTGCAGGTTCCAAATTTCCTGGTGATTCTCAAAGCGCTCTTTTGCCCGGACCCGTTTCTTCTCAGCTTCTTCAAGCCGTTCGTTCGCTTCGTGAAACTGCTGTTCAGCCTGCTTCAGCGCATCTTCTCCTGCGTCTCCGAGGCCGGATTGTTCGGCCAGCATTTCATTTTTTTTCGCTGCCGCTTCCTGTGCCCGCCGCCGCAATTTTTTGACAAGCCTGTCCCCGTACTGTTCCAGATTAAACAGGCGCTGGAGCATATGTCTTCTTTCCGCGCCTTTAAGCGACAGAAACTCGGCAAACTTTCCTTGCGGCAGCACGACGGCTCTTGTAAAGTCGTCAATGGTCAGGCCAAGAAGCTCCTCTACCTTTTTGTTCACTTCATTCGCTTTATCGGCCAGCACCGTTTGTTCGTCTTTGATTTCAATCAGGCGGCAGAGGGCGGTTTTTACTTTCGTTTCATCCGTTCTCTTAAAAACGCGCTCGACCTTGTAGGAAACCCGGTGGCCGGATTGAAGCGCGAATGTAAATGAGACGGCGAGCTGATCTTCGGCATGATTCAGGATGCCGTGCGTATTATTTGCGGCGCGCTCCACTTTCCCGTATAAAGCGAGTGTCATGGCATCAAGGATCGACGATTTTCCGCTTCCGGTCGGCCCGAAAATCCCGAACACCCCGGCTCCTGACAGTCCGGCAAAATCAATGGTCTGTTCCTCCCTGAAGCTGTGGAGCCCTTTTATCGTTAACAGAATCGGCTTCATGTCGCATCCTCCTCATCATCTGCTGACGCAAGCTCTAAAAACAGCTTGACCATCTCCTCATCCGGCACGCCGCCGCCCGTTTGTTTTTCATAAAACTTCTTAAATCGATCCTCAATTGATGTGTGTTTCACTTCAATCCGGTCATTTTCGGTCTCTTTTTGTTCAAAAACCGGCCTGATATGGATAAAGCCGGGATGCGCCTTTCTCAGCCGATGAATTTCCTCGAGAGAAAGCTGATCCGTCAAATGGATATCAAGATCGATCCAGGCATTCCGGTCACGCCCTTCATCGAGCCAGCCGTGAACCTCGCTCAGCCCCTGCGCTTTCCATTTGACGAGCGGTTTACCGGAAGACAGGAAAATCTCTTCCCACTTCGCTTCTCCGCCGGGCTTCGCTTCTACCACCGTCACCGATTTGGCATAACCGGCTTCCGAAAAGCTGTATGCGAGCGGAGAGCCTGAATAACGGGCAGCCGTCTTGGCGCGCTTGATCGTTTGCGGACGGTGGAGATGGCCGAGAGCCACGTAAGCCGCATCAGCCGGCAGGCTGTCAGCGGCAACTGTGTAAGCGCCCCCGACTTCAATCGGACGCTCTGAATCGGTCTGGTTTCCCCCCGCGACATAAATGTGGCTCGCCGCGATTTTCACGGCATCGTTCCGGCACAGTCCGCACATGTGAGCAAACGCCTCTCTGATTTTGACATCGTAATGATCGCGAAGAAGCTTTTCCTCAAACGTATCAGAAAGCACTTCGTTTAATCTCGCCTCTGACGGATATGCCAGCGCGGCTACGGCTAACAGCTCGTCCGCCGACGGCACCTCAATATGCACGGGTTCTGTCCGCGGATAGCCGATTAAATGAATGCCGCGCTCATTTGTTAACGGAGAAGCCGCCGCCAGCCTGTCGGGATTGTCATGGTTTCCGGCAATGACGACAACCGGGCGCTTTCCGCCGTCAGAAAGCGCGGAAAGACTTTCGTAATACAATTGTTCAGCGAGCGCAGGCGGGTTGACCGTATCAAATACATCCCCCGCCATAATGACCGCATCAATATTTTCTTCCTTGACAATGGTATTCAGCTCTTCCAATACCTCGGCCTGCTCGCTCAGCCGGCTTCTGCCTTCCAGCGTTTTGCCGAGGTGCCAGTCAGCTGTATGTAAAATGCGCATACCGCATTCACCTCACTTTTTGATAGAAAAAAAGATCCGCTCCAAAAAGGAGCTTCGGATCTTGTTACAGTGTAAGAACGTGACCTCCATCGAAGAAATAGAGCGCACGCCCTTTCACTTTCGTTTTTGTAATTTGTTCAACCGCTTTTGTATACAATTCGATTTGTGTTTCATACCTTTTTTGCAGAATCGGAGCCGCGCCTTCAAATCCGTTCCGGAATTTCCCCTCTATCCGATCTGTTTTATAGTCCAGCAAATAGAGACCGTCCGCAGTTTCGTAGAGGCAGTCAATAATCCCCTGCACGAGCAGCGGTTCACCGGCTGTTTCGGCATCCTTGTACACCTCGCCGGCCGGAAGCGCCATACTGAACGGCACTTCCCGGTCAATACGCAGCGCCCCGAGAAGGTCTTTCCCGATTTCAGTTCCGAAAAACTGGACAATTTCTTCTATATCAATAGCTTCCTGCTGTTCTTCTGTCAGCAGCTCTTTTTCGTAAAGCATCCGGACCGTCCGCTCCGCTTCTTCGGCAGTCGGAACGTGCGTCAGCGGTATGTGCTGCATCACCGTATGCATCGCCGTCCCTTTTTCGGCGGCTGTCAGCCCTTTTTTCATCATAAAACCGGGACGCCTGTATAAAAGCGTGTCTCCTGACGGTTTGATGAGAGAGCGGCCGCTGTATTCATCCTCGTATTCTTGCTTTCTCTTCAGCTCAGAAACTGACTGCTTCGTTCTGATAGCCGTCAGCTCTCGGTACGGATATTCCCATTCAAGCAGACGGCGCGCCTGATCATCAAATGAAAACGAATCAGGAATCGGCTCGCCCTGCTGAATCGCTTTGAGACGTTTGCTCTTTTCTTCAGCACGTTCTTTCGGATTCTCTTCCAGCAATTCACTTTGCTGCAGCATCCGGATGTGAAAACGCGACGGGTCGCGCGCGATATCCTCAGATGAGGAAAGTCCCGGCGTCCTGTGCGCCTCCATGTCACGGTGGCGGATGAGCGCCGGCCCGATAAAGTCCAAATAAGATGACGCCTGATAGCGGTCGAATTCAGAAAGAAGCCAATCGGGCCGGTCTGCTTGCGCCTGCCATTTGGCCAGCTGTTTTTCCCGGTTTTTGCAGGAACCGACGAGAAACAGCTTTTCCTTCGCTCTGGTCAGCGCCACATACAATACGCGCAATTCTTCGGATAAGAGCTCTCTGCGCATCTTTTTCTTCATCGCCACAAGCGGAAGAGTCGGATAGCTGATTCTGAGTTCCGGATGAATATACTTCGTGCCGAAACCGAGCTCTTTATCAAGCAGGTATGATTTGTTGAGATCCATCATATTAAAACTTCTGCCGAGTCCGGCGGTGAAAACGACGGGGAATTCAAGTCCTTTGCTGCTGTGGATCGTCATCAGCCGAACGACATCCTCCTGCTCGCTGAGCGCCCGGGCCGTCCCCAAATCATCGCCGCGCTCCTGCATCCGTTCAATGAACCGCAAAAAGCGGAATAACCCGCGGAACGCCGTCGCTTCGTACGAGCGCGCCCGGTCATACAAGACGCGCAGATTGGCCTGGCGCTGCTTTCCGCCAGGCATGCCGCCTGCATAGTCAAAATATCCGGTATCGCGGTATACTTCCCAAATCAGCTCAGACACCGAATGATTCGTCGAAAATGACCGCCACTTTTGCAGACTGTCATAAAAGGTTCTCAGTTTTTGATACAGTTCATCATGTCTGTCAGCGTTCGCTATATATGCTTTCAGCGCTTCATAAAACGGCGCTTTTTTCTTTTCAAGACGTATCAGCGCAAGTTCATTTTCGTCACAGCCGACGATGGGCGAGCGCAGCACGGAAGCAAGCGGAATATCCTGATACGGATTATCAATCACCTTCAAGACTGAAAGCGCCGCAGCCACCTCCACGGCTTCAAAGTAACCCGACGTCAAATTGGCGTACACCGGAATGCCCTGGTTTTTCAGCTCTTCCATTAATTGCGGCGCCCACGGCATGGAGCGCAGCAAAATTACGATATCCCGGTACTGGATATTCCGGTGTGTTTTTGTTTTGCCGTCATATACCTTAAACGGAGATGAGACAAGCTTTCGGATCTCCCCGGCTATCGCTTTCGCTTCCCAATGCACGGTTTCAAAGTCTTCGGCATCCTCGGAGCTGTCTGCGCCATCAGCGCTGTCAATGAGCAGCAGTTCCGTTTTTGCCGCGTCATTCGGCGGATACGATGCGCCGATCTTCAATGCCGCCTGTTCATCGTAATCCACTTCGCCGATTTTTCCGCCCATCAGCTGCTTAAACAAGAAATTCGTACTGTCCAAAATATCGGAGCGGCTGCGGAAATTTTGGTTCAGGTCAATTTTCTGCCCCGTGCCTGCCCCGTTTTCTGTAAACCTTTTATATTTCCCGAGAAACAGCAGCGGCTCAGCAAGTCTGAAACGGTAGATCGATTGTTTGACGTCGCCTACCATAAACAGATTTCCCGCCTCTTCATTCCCGCTTTTAACAAGCTGCAGGATAGACTCTTGCACAAGATTCGTATCTTGATATTCATCAACCAGAACTTCATGGAACTGGTCTTGATAATAAACGGCCGCTTCGCTCGGCACCCGCCGGCCTTCTTCATCAACCGCAGTTAAAATCGCCAGGCAGTAATGTTCCAAATCTGAGAAATCAATAATTGATTTTTCTTGTTTCGCCGCTTCAAATCGTTTTCCGTATGATATCACGAGCTGAACGAGCGTTTCGATGACAGGCTTCATATCTTTTAAACTCTTTAAGTGATCTTGCGGACTTCTTGTAAAGTAATCGGTCTTTACCTTTTCGATCAGTTTCTTCGCGCCGTTTCGCAAATCGGTCGCTTCGTCCAAAAGCGCTTTGTCAAATTCATCGCCCTTTACCGCCTTCGCCCGCTTAAAGGAGACTGCGGGAACCCGTTCATACAGCGCATCGAAGTCATGCCGGCAGCTGATCAGCTCTTCTATCTGCTGAAGGTCATCCAGAAAATTATCAGCGCGCGGGGCCGGCCCGCCGGGCGCTTTTGTCAGTTCAAGCGCCTTCTCAAGCTTTTGTTTTGCCCCGAAGAGCGCCATTTCAGCATCTTCTTTCACATACTGGTAAAACGGAAGCTCTTCCATTTTGCTTTCTTCCGTCACGTCATACAGGCGGACAAAGCTTTGCAGCCACGCTTCCGGGTCAGGATGCGACCGGGAATACTCGTACACCCGTTTGACAAGGTCTTGAAGATCAAGATCATGCCTGTCTGTCGTATATCTGTCCGCAAGCTCAAAAAACGCCTGATTCCCTTTTGCGTATTCATCTTCAAACAGCTCATCAAGCACTTCGTCTCCGAGCAATTCGCCTTCCGTCTGGTCAGCCATCCGAAAACCGGGGTCAAGATCAATCATATAATAATATTTTTTAAGCACTTGCAGACAGAAAGAGTGAAGCGTCGAAATGCTCGCCCGATTTAATAGAGAGAGCTGCCGTCTGATATGCAGAGATCCCGGATTTTTGGCGAGCTCTTTTTCTAATGCTTCCGCGATCCGATGCTTCATCTCCGCTGCTGAGGCGTTTGTAAAGGTCACCACAAGGAGCCGGTCAACATCAACCGGATCTTCCTCCGCGGTTATCTTTCTGATCATCCGTTCCACGAGCACGGCCGTTTTACCTGATCCGGCTGCGGCAGCGACCAAAATATCGCGGCCGGAAGAAACGATGGCGCTCCATTGGTCATCCGTCCATATGCTGTCTTTCGGTTTAGGAATTTGCATCATCATCCGCCTCCTTCTTCAGCCAATCCAGTATGGTGCCGTCTTTTTCCGCTTTCAGGCTGCGGTATTCATTTTCCTTAAGTGACTCATCAAACTGGCATACCGACTTAAACGCACAGTACGTACAAGGCGTCTTATCTTTCAGCTTATACGGGGTAATGGACACAAGCCCGTCCGTTATCGCTTCGCCAGCCTGTTCAAATGTCCGCCGCACATGGTCTGTCAGCAGATGAAAGTCCTGTTCGCTGACCGCGGCTGAGTCGGATCTTAAAGACCCGTCCTTTTTCAAACCGGCATTGATGATATTTGAACGCCCTTCCTCCAAGGTCGTGTCCATCAGACTGATCGCCTCCCGGTCACCGAGGAGAAGGCCTTTCATTTTAAATTTCTTGAAAATTTCCTGCTCGATTTCATCAAGCCCCATCGGCAGACTGGCCTGAATCATCGGATCGTGAATATGGAAATACAAAACGCCTGCCGGTGTCGCTTTCATGCCGAGCCAATCCGCGGAATGTGTAATCGATAAGTCAAGATATGTGAGCATTTGCAGAGCGAGCCCGTAATACACCTCAGCCAGATCAAGCCCCCTGTCGCTTGATTTATAATCAACGATTCTCAGCAGCAGGCCTTTTGAACTTTCCGCTTTATCCACGCGGTCGATCCGTCCGACGAGTTCCATCGTACAGCCGTTTTTCAGCGTGAAAGTGAGCGGAGGCAGCGGCCCGCTTCCGCCGAAACCGAGTTCAAGACCGACCGGGACGAAACCGCTCGCCTTCGCATGCTCGCTTAATATGCCTGAAACACGCGTGACGATCTTCTGCAGTTTTTCCTTCACATAAAAGTGTCTGTTTGAGCTGAGCAGAATCTCTTTTTGCAGCTTTGGCGCAAGCCGTTCCACCGCTTCATAGGAGAAATTCCGGCATTGATCTTTCGTCAGATCGCGCCATTCCAGCTTCTGCTCACGAAGCCGGTCTGAAATCAGCTTCAGGCTGGAGTGAAACAGCTGGCCGATATCCGGCGCGTCCAGCTTGAAAAACTGCCGCTCTTTTAATTGAAGCCCGTGAGATGCAAAATGAGAAAACTGGCAGGCATTAAACGCCTCCATCCGGGAGACGCTTCCTTTAATATGCTCGCCGTAAAGCTGGCGCGAAACAGGCCGTTCAAGACGCTTCGCCTCATTGCGGAAAAACAAGCTTGAAAACAGCTTTTTCGCACGCCGGTGATCAGACTCTTTCATCAGCACATTGTATGCGCTCCACCATACGTCACTGATCTCGTACTCTCTTGTCCACAGCCTGAGCTGACTTGCCGTATATGTCTGAGCCACCTGTTTATTGACGAGATACTGAAGCTGCTCTTCTTCGCTTACCTGCTCGGGATCAGCCGCTGACAGCTTTTCCTGATGATCGGGAAACAGCTCGCCAAGCCGGTTTACAACGATTGACGGCAGGAGCGTTTTTCCTTCCGCATCAGCAATCGGGTATGACACATAAAGACGGTCAGACGGACTCGACAGCGCCATATAGATGAGAAAATGCTCATCAAGCAGCCGCTCACGCCCCGCGGAAGACAGCTCCACTCCGACTGCTTTCAGCCACTCCCGGTCATCATCAGACAGCACGCCGTTTTCATCCGGGCGCGCCGGAAGAACGCCGTCATTGACCCCGATGACGAATGTGCAGGACGTGCCGTACATTCTTGAGAGGTCCATATTCCCTACAAATACTTGGTCAAGCGCAGGCGGAATTAAAGAAAAATGAAGCGATTCCGTTCCCGTTTCAAGCATTTGCTGGAACAGTGCCAAAGATATTTCATCTTCACCCATCATGCCGGCAAACTCCTCGAGAAGCTGGATAACGGCATCCCACGCCTGGCCGTGCTGCTGCGCATCGATCATGTTTCCGGTCTCTTCGGCCCGCTGCCTTTTCCGGTCCAGCTTCAGGGGAACATCGGTATCTTCCAAAAAGAGATAAAGAGCCTCCGCCATGCTTTGAACCGTTTTCGCTTTTTTCATCCGGTTTTGAAGCCGGACAAGGGGCGCGGCTATCCACTCTCTCGTCTCGTTCAGCATGTGTTCCATCTCTATTTCCTGATCCGTCTGCGCGAAATCCTCATCGAGCGATACGAAGCGCCTGTATACAAACCGCTCGCCGCTCGTCCAGCGCTCCCCTTTAATGCCGTAGGCGATACAGTAATTTTCAAGCTGATCGACCTGCTCTCTTATTTTCTGCTCCGGCTGATCAAGCGGGAATAACAGTTCGGTTTTCGCACAGCGGAACACCGCTTCATATCTCCAGTTCCCCTTCACGACATCCAGGCTTGAACGGATGAATTCAATAAGCGGGTGATGCTGCATAGAAGCTTTTCCGTCAATAAAATAAGGAAGCCCGTAATCGGCAAACACTTCCTTCAGCAAATCTTTATAATCTTCCGGCTGACGGATGAGAATCGCCATATCTTTGTACCGGTATCCTCCGTCCCGGACAAGTGATTGAATTTCCCGGGCAATACCTTCAAGCTCAGCTCTTCTGTTTTGCGCCTGCATGACGGTAAAAGCTTCCTGTCCGCCGGTATACGCCGCGGCGGGACGCACATCGTACTGCGACTCTATACAGGCAAGCTCCGGCGCATGCTGATGCCGCTTCGTGCCATGCAGTTCCTTGCAGGAAATATCGGCATTCAATTCCTTTGCCGTCTGATAAAGCTTATAGTATGTGCTTCCCGTCATTCTGAACAGATCGAGCTCATCCGGTGCCTGTTCCGCCGAAGGGCTGTCCGCCGTCAGCGAGAATGTGACATGTTCAGCATGCATGATCAGCTGCTCCAGCACCCTTAATTCCTGCGGCGTAAATTGATAGAATCCGTCGACGTAAACACGGGCGCCTTTTACAACGTCCGCCAAAGGAATCTGCTGAGCGAGCAGCGTCAAATAATCCTCTGAATGCAAATAGTGTCCGGCGAGGCTTCTTTCCATCTGCTGATATAAAATGCCTAAATCATGAAGTTTTTCAGACAGCATCCGCTCTCCGCGATATTCTGACGCCGTTCCGCTTTCCGCCATGCGGCGGACGTCTTCAGGCTCAATACAGTACCGCTTAAACTCTGTCAGCATCCGTTCCACCTGCTCAGTGAACCCGGTTTTGTCACTCGCTTTTTGATACACTTTAAACTCGTGCTTATGTTCTTCAATCAATTTCCTTAAAAGCATCTGCACACCCGTCGTCGTCACAAACGGGCGGTTCATGCCCCCGGTATGCTGAAGCACGCGCCACGCCAAACGCGAAAAACTGAACACTTGAGCGCGTATCATGCCGCCGATATCCGGCGTTTTAGCAAGCTCATATTCCATTAAAAACGTCATTTGATCCGGGACTAGAAAAATGATCGGTTTCCCGAACGGCTCCCGGCGCAGTTCATCTTGAATGCTGTCGATAATCAGCCTCGTTTTCCCACTCCCCGATCTGCCTACTAAAAACTCAACACCCAATTAGAAGACCCCTCTCTTTTTATCTTTCTACATTTTATCGAAAGTTGACGAAAATGACCAATCTCATCTGCTGGTAAAAACGGGATGACTGTTTTAAAACATATCGTTTTTGACCAAAATAAAGAAAAAAGGACTAATGATGATGTCAGAATATCCCGAAGTAATTGTACGGACGGCTCTGTCGTTCAGCATTCTGTTTATCGGCGCCCGGATACTCGGTAAACAAACCATTTCACAGATGACGCTTTTTGATTTCATTGCGGCCATCTCGCTCGGCGCCATCACGGCAAATCTGTCGTTTAATACAAAGCTGCCGATTCATTATCATGTCATTGCCTACATTATTTTCGTGGCAATCATTTACCTTGTCGCATATCTTTCTATGAAAAACAGGGCCCTTAGGGGTTTCTTTGCAGGCAAAACCGACCATTATCATTCAAAACGGTAAAATACTTGAGCATAATATGAAAACGATGCGTTATACCATCGACTACTTGAACCAGCAGCTGCGTGTAAATGACGTATTTGACATTTCTCAGGTTCAGACTGCCATCATTGAAACAAACGGCAGCATGTCAGTGGAGGTCAAACCGGAATTTGCGCCCGTTACAAGAAAGGATCTCGGCATCTTTGCCGGACATGAAAAGAACTTTGCCGTTGAGCTGATTATGGACGGCCGGCTGGTGATGAATAATCTGGAAGAAAACCACGTATCGGAAAAATGGCTGAGAGAAGAATTGGACAAGAGAAACCTCAAACCGGAAGACGTCGTATACGCTGTGCGCGGAAGCAACGGCCGGCTTTTTGTCGACACTTACGACGACCATATTACATCGCCGCTGGATCAAGAATAAAAATGACATCCGCACATGTCACGGGCTGCCGCCGTATAATACCCTATAAACATTCGGGGGTGAGTCCAATGCACGAGAATTTTTTTCATTATACAGCCATCTGCAGTGACGATTCTGTGCTTATAAAGGATCTGGTAAAATCCATAAACGGTGAATACAGCGCTGTGATTTGCTACTCAATATTAGCCGAAAAAGCGCCGACCGCAGAAATCAGAAGACGAATCGAACATATCAGAGAGGAAGAAGTGCGCCACCTGCACGCTTTCTCTTCATTGTATACGTCAATTACCGGAAAACAGTTGACGCCGAAACAGACGGAGCATTGTCCGCACACATACAGAGAAGGACTGAGGGCGGCGTTTTATGATGAGCAGAAAACGAATGATTTTTATTTGCAGGCATCCGATAGAGCGGTGCATCCGGAAGCGAAGCGGTTATTTGCCCGCACGGCATTTGACGAGCAGCGTCATGCCGTCTGGTTTTTATACGATATGGCCCACTCTCCTTTCCACCATACAGGGGGAACGGTATCAAACGCGCCGAACACAAGCTACACCGAGGTAAATAACGGCAAATAACGGTTCAGGCAGATCACGCTCCCCCGCCGGGAGTCTTCAGACCGCTGACAAACCCCGTTCTTTCAACATGAGAGAATGGGGTTTACTTTTCGAGCAGTTTTATACTCCCTCTAAACAATGGATACCTTCTTCATTGTATAATCAGCAAAAACCCTTTATAATAAAATAAACCAACTGGTCGGTTTTTAAGGGGCCGAACCTCATTTGGCGGAAAGGATCTGTGTGAAGTGACAAATACAAAAGGCGGTGCCGGAAAGAGCGAAAAGACGAAGAACAGGCTCGTATCCGCTTCGCGTGACTTATTTGCAAAAAAAGGATATTCAGAAACATCGATTCGGGATATTTTAGAGGCGGCCGAAATCAGTAAAGGCAATCTATATCACCATTTTAAAGGAAAAGAGTTTCTGTTTCTTCATATCATGGAAGAGGATCACCGCGTGATGATCGAGACGTGGAGGGAAATGGAAGCTGATCTGAAAGATGCTGCCGAAAAGCTGGCGGGCTTTGCGGAGCTGCTCAGCCGGATGAGCATCAATTACCCGCTTATGAGAGCAAGTGAAGAGTTTTATGCGAGTGCGTTTACGTCAGAGGAGGTCGTAAAACGGCTCAACAAAATTGATATTGAATATGACGATGTGATGAGAGAGATCTTAGAAGAGGGAAATCAAGACGGCAGCTGGTCCATTCATCATGTCGAATCAAAAGTGAAAATCCTGCTATCCGTCTTCTACGGTTTAGATGTGTTATATAAAAACGATACCATTCAGCAAAGAATCGAATTGCAAAAAGAAGCCATCTCCGTGTTTATTCACGGGTCGATCAGCGCTGATAAACAGAATGACAGCTGACAAAGGAGAAACAACATGCAAAAACCGATCAGAGAACAAAAGGCTGTACTCATCATCTTATTAAGCAATATATTTATTGCGTTTTTAGGCATCGGATTGATCATTCCCGTTATGCCGCTGTTTATGAATGTGATGCACTTGACGGGCAGCACAATGGGATACCTTGTCGCTGCCTTCGCCGTTGCGCAATTAATTGCATCCCCCATTGCGGGGAGATGGGTTGACCGCTTCGGCAGAAAAATCATGATTCTCGCCGGACTGTTTTTGTTCGCATTATCCGAACTGACCTTCGGATTGGGCACACATGTCTCCATTTTATATTTCGCAAGGGTGCTGGGGGGCATCAGTGCCGCTTTTATCATGCCCGCTGTTACAGCGTATGTCGCAGATATTACGACGGTGCAGGAAAGATCGAAGGCGATGGGCTATGTATCTGCCGCCATCAGCACAGGGTTTATCATCGGGCCCGGCATAGGAGGATTTATTGCCGATCACGGCGTTCGTATGCCGTTTTTCTTTGCGGCGGGAATTGCATTTATCGCAGTGATTTCCTCTGTCTTTATGCTGAAAGAGCCGTTAACTAAAGAAGAACGCGCAAAGCAGATGGAAAGCGTCAAAGAATCAACTTTCTTAAAAGATTTGAAAAAGTCGATTCATCCAAACTACTTGATTGCCTTTATCATCGTTTTTGTTTTGGCATTCGGACTGTCGGCGTACGAAACGGTATTCAGCTTATTTACAAACCATAAATTCGGCTTCACGCCAAAGGATATCGCCATTATTATTACGTTCAGCTCCATCGTGGCGGTCCTCATTCAAGTACTCGCGTTCGGCAGACTTGTCAACTTCCTCGGGGAGAAAAAAGTCATTCAGCTTTGTCTGATCATCGGCGCTGTGCTGGCTTTCGTTTCTACGGTGATGTCAGGATTTTTGCCCGTGCTCGCTGTCACCTGCATCATTTTCCTTGCGTTTGATTTACTGCGCCCGGCACTGACTACTTATTTATCGAAAATCGCAGGAAATCAGCAGGGGTTTGTTGCCGGTATGAACTCAACATACACGAGTTTGGGCACCATTTTCGGCCCGGCTCTGGGCGGTATTTTATTTGATATGAATATTCACTTCCCGTTTCTGTTCGCAGGTGTGGTTTTATTTCTCGGTCTGGGATTGACCTTTGTGTGGAAAGGAAAAGCGGGCGAGGTTTCGGAGTAGGGTGCACTCACCCATCTCCGGAGCTTTTTTTGCGTTTGCGATAAGAAAAATGAATGGATTATGAGAAATAATTCATTATTTATTTATCTCAAAATCTATACTATAGTAATAGTAAGGTTAACGAGCTTAACAATTTAATATGAATGTTTCAGGAAGAAGGGTTTTCATTGAAGAAAGACAAACATCTCCTTACGGATATCTGGTTTATTCTCATCAGTGCGGCAGGGGGGTTTCTTCTTTCGCTTACAGGGATGTCGATCGCCTGGATGCTCGGAACGCTGGCCACCGGCTGCATCCTCTCCATGACGAGGCCCCGCTGGCTGTTCATGGCGCCTGACAGAAGAGGGATTCACCGCAGATGGCTTGCCGCGGGACAAATGATCCTCGGCATCGAACTCGGCCAGAAACTGAACCTGTCCGTTCTGTCGGTTTTACGGGAGCATTGGCTTCCGGTAGGCTTCATGCTGATTTTTTCTATCGTGATGGCGCTTGTTTCCGGATATGTGCTCTTTCGGTTCAGCCGGACGGACATGATGACAAGCTTTGTAGGCACGGCGCCGGGCGGTTTATCTGCCATGCCGGGTATCGCCCAGGAAGTCGGCGCAAACACCGCGATTGTAAGCCTTATTCAGCTGACGCGCGTCCTTTTGGTCGTCATGACAATACCGTTTCTCGTCATTTTCTTATTTACCAAACAAAACGGTGCAGCTCAGACATCAGCCGGAGCCGTTTCAGCAGGAGCTTCACATCCGGGCCTTACTCCCGTCTTGTTAACGGCCGGATTTATTTTGGCTGCCTGGCTTGCAAGCAAAGGCGCAAAACGGCTGAAATTTCCCGCCCCTTGGCTGCTCGGCAGCATGATCGGCGTTGCTGCTGCGGAAATCGGCGTGTCCGCCTTAGCGGGCAAAGACATGCTGGCCTGGTGGCCGCCGGAAGCGAACCAGCTGTCACAAATTTTTCTCGGCGCCACAATCGGATCAAAAATGTACAAAAGCATGTTCACCGGCGTGACGAGAGTGCTGACCGTCGGATTTATTTCTTCCGTCGGATTAATCGCCGCCATGATTCTGAGCGCGATTGCGGTTTCTAAATTAACGGGCATCTCCATGATTACATCTGTTCTCGCCTTTTCTCCCGGCGGGATCGCCGAGATGGCGGCGACTTCGATCACCCTGCACGAAGACTCGACTTTCGTCGTCGCGGTTCAGGTCATCCGGATCGTTCTCGTCATCGCCATGCTTCCGCCCTTCTATCGGCTGCTGCACCACCTTTCTCAGCTGAAACGGGCACACGGTGAAAGAGGCCGGGCAGAAAGAGGAACATGATCCGAATAAAAAAACACGCATCCATATGCGTGTTTTTTATTTGAACAGCTCTCCGCCGCCATTTACAGACCGCCAGTTTGCTGAAAGATCACGGAACAGCCGTTCAGCAAATAACAGTTCTTCATCTGTATAGCGGTCTAAAAACGCCAAGAGCCGCTTTTTTATCAATTCATGATATTCATGATGAAGAGAATGCAGCTCTTTCCCGGCAGGAGTCAGCCGGAAATAGACTTCTTTTTTATTGTCGCTCAGCCGGGTCCTGCGCAGAAAGCCGGCTTCCAAAAACTTCGCGCAGCTTCTCGACACGGTCGGCTTTGTCGTCTTCATTTTTTCCGCTATTGACGTGACATTGATCGGTTCATGATCTCCGATACACGACAAAATGTGAATTTCCGTCAAAGTCAACTGTAATTTTTTTCCGTTTCCTTCACGGAGTTCGTCCATCCGTCCGGCCAACGACGCCCTGATGTCCTCCTGACACCTCTCCTGCTCGTGAAAAATATCTGTCAGCCCTTCAAGAATCATGTGTTTTGCATGGTCTGGCTGTCTTCTGTCCAACTGCTGAATCACCCTTCCGTATTGATTGTTTCTTTTACTATAACGTTTTGTTACACAAGAAACAATCACACAGGCGCATAAAAGGGTATCAGATGAATCCCCATCTCTCCAAACCGGCCAGAACAGCTTCTTCCGCTTCACGTCCCGAGCCGCCGGCTGCCCATGCCGCGTGGCCGTCCGGCCGGATGAAAACGGCGTGGACGTCATCCCAATCGGCACGTGTTTCAGCAAGCTCCGCCCTGACAGCTGCCACGCTGTCCGTATCAATACCGGCGGGAAGGCTCCCTCTTAATGACAAAAGCACAAAGGCGCCCTTATGAAGAAAATCATACAGCCGGGCCGGCCGCCCGTCATGAAGGGTCAATTCGATATCCGGCAGGCGTTTTCCGTTCAGGATATGCGGCGGCAGCTCCGCATCCGGTTCATAATGCAGATCAAGCGCGGATACTTTTCCCGCCAATAAACGGTTGGACTCCTGAAAATCCAGCAAAGCGGTCATCGTTTCTCTTAATGCCATCCCCGACTCGGTAAAATCCATGAGCTTTATCTGGGTTCTTATATTGTGCAACACTTCTTTTCCTGTGCTGTGCCTTTCCTGATGATAGCTGTCCAGAAGATAAGGCGCCGCTTTCCCCTTCATTTGCGCCGCCAGCTTCCAGCCGAGGTTGAAGGCATCCTGAAGCCCCGTGTTCAGCCCTTGGCCGCCTGCGGGAAAATGAATGTGCGCCGCATCCCCGGCCACAAAAACCCGGCCGGAGCGGTACTGCTCAGCCTGACGCTCGGCATTGCCGAACCGCGACATCCATACCGGATCACTCAATCCGAAATCAGTGCCGCATATCCGCCGCAGGTCTTCTTTCAGCTCATTTTCAGTGACCGGCTCTTCCTTCCGCTTTTGCGGAGCGTGCGGAGAAACGATGAGGATGCGGAAAAGTCCGTCCGTAAGAGGGACAATCACAACCGATCCCTCCAGGCGGCACGTTGACAAAAAGGAAGATTCGGGCGGATGTTTCAAAGCGGCATCACAGAGGGTTCCTGTTAAGTCGGCATCAGTGCCCGAAAAAGCGATGCCCGCCTGTTTCCTGACAATGCTCCCCGCTCCGTCTGTACCCGCGGCATATAAACTGTGAAGAGTGCGGATCCCGCTTTCGTCCCGGAACACCGTCTCCACTCCGTCATCCGTCTGGGTGACAGCCACCGCTTCCGCCCCGCGGATGATGTCTGCGCCGAGACTTGATGCATACTCCTCCAAAATCCGCTCCGTTTCTGCCTGAGGCAGCATTAACGAATAATTCTGCTTCGTATCCAGCCGAGAAAAATCCAGCCGTGTATCCAGCATGGAAAAATGGCCGGAAGACACCTTCGTCCCTTTTTCCAAAAAGCGTTCCAATATGCCTCTCATGGCAAAAAGCTCAAGTGTGCGCGGATGCATGATAAGCGCTTTGGAATATGGCACCGTCTTCTTCAATCGTTCAATAACAGTCGTTTTCACTCCGGCCAGCGCCAGTTCTGATGCAAGCATAAGCCCGACCGGACCTCCCCCGATAATGGCAGCCTGTGTTTTCATCTCATCAGCCCTCTTTCATATTTTTTGTTACACACGTAACAAAATAACCAAAAAATAAAACGCCTTCTTTTTTGTTTCACACGTAACAATTTTCATTATAGTCTTTCCTCTGCTTTTTTACAATCATTTCCGAAAAAAAAGACGCCGTTTACCTGGCGTCTGATTCACTGATGACTCCGACAATGTCTTTATCCTTAATCGGACCGAAATGACGGCTGTCGAGGCTGTATATGCGGTTGTCGCCAATAACAAAGTATTGTCCCTTCGGTATGCTTTTGCGCCCGGTCGTTTCCTTCAGCGTATAATCACCGGTCACATGGCTCCCGGCGGACAATGATGACTTTAACGGTTTTAAAAACGGTTCCGCCACCCGTTTTCCATTCACATACAGCTGATCCTCCCTGTATGCGATTGACTCGCCGGGGAGCCCGATGACACGTTTGATCAGCACTTTGCGGTGCGGGCCTTTGAACAGGACAATATCGAAACGGCGGATCGTTTTGTAACGATGGGAAAACTTGTTGACCATCAGCTCATTTCCTTGTTTAAAGGTCGGATTCATGCTGATTCCTTCGACTTTATAATCAATAAAAATGGCATTCTTTAATTGTATGGCCAAAACAACGATAAGCACGCCGGCTATAAACCAAAATCGTTTTTTCAAGATTCCTGTCTCCCTCCGTCTTTCTCATGCTGACTGATTCTCATCTGTAAACGCCGTTCGATATGCTTCCCGGCATACCACAGCACCGCGATCACCATTATGGCGCCCGCCATCCTGAAAGGCTGTGTCATGAGTGCGTGAAGATCATATCCGATAAAGCTGATCATAAAAATCATGACCATTTTCCCCATAGCGGCTGCTGATATAAACTGCAGCGCCCCGACCCGTGACAGGCCGGCAACGATATGAACCGCAGCGGACGGCGTAAAGGGGAAGCAAAGCAAAATAAACAGCGGACCGAAACCGTGCCGCTCAACCCAGAGCATCATCCGCCTTATGGTCTGATGCCTGCGGATGAAACCGAAAGCTCTTTTCTGTCCGAAACGGCGGACGGCATAAAACATCAGCATCGATCCTGCCGCAGATCCGAGCCACGACAGAAAAAAACCTTCCCATAACCCAAATGCATTCGTATTCGCCACCACAAATACAACAAGCGGCAAAAACGGAAGAAACGCTTCAATAAAAGGCAGTGCAACCGCAGCCGCCGGGCCGAAAGCTCTATAGCTTTGGAACCATTCCGTCAGCTGTTCCTCAGTCAAATATGATAAAAATTGCTCCAACGTTTATACTCCTTAACGAGTTTGTCTATCCTTATTCTACACATTATCTCCAAAAAACGAAAATGTTTACGAGATTTTCCGACTTGAAATATCGTGTAAGCGAGTATAAAATAAGAACAAATGTTCTCTTTTTTAAGAAAGAAGGAGTATTTATGCCTGACATCCGGAGCGGCACCCGCGATCTCATCGAAAAAGGGCTGTTTCTGCCCATGGCGGCTGCCATCCTGAACCGGGACCTCGAAGCGCTTGATTCGTGCCCGTTCAAATTAAAACAACCCTATAAACAGCTTATCGGCTGCTCTTTAAAATTAGCACAAAAGGATTTGAGTGATGTTCGAAAAGAGTTAAGAAAGCGTAAAATTAAAATATACGAAGCGGAAAGAGACGAAGCATTTACGCTTTATATATGCACCATTAACGGCTATGAAGAAAAACACCGTTATTTCAACCCGAGAATAAGGGAACAGGTAACCGTCTTATTAGAATATTACCTGTCTCTTGCGACCATTTAAAAAGCAGCCGGGACTGCTTTTCCTTTTCAGTTGATAAATTTCAGACTATTCACACTATACATTCGACATGATTTTCTTTATAATCGGGACACGCTGTTTTCAATGAAAAGGAGGAATGTTATGAAACTGATTCATGTTCTCGCCGCCCTGCCCTTTTTCGGAATTCTCGCCGGCATTCCATTTGCCAACCGGGTGACGCCTTATGTTTTCGGAATGCCTTTCATTCTCGCGTATGTCGTCATCTGGGCGGTGCTGACTTCCGTTCTGATGGCCGCCGTTTACAAATTGGACAAAGAAAACAAGGCGGGTGAGGCGGAATGAACGCAGCATTTCCCGTAATGGCCGCCGTGCTCCTGTTTTGTGTGTATCTCGGAATCCGGGCCCGAAAAGGAAAACATATGGACCTTGAACAATGGACGGTGGGCGGACGCGGCTTCGGCACGATGTTTGTCTTTTTATTAATGGCGGGAGAAATATACACGACCTTTACATTCCTCGGCGGAAGCGGATGGGCTTACGGAAAAGGAGGCCCCGCCTTTTATATTATCGCGTACGGCTGCCTTGCCTACATTTTGTCATATTGGCTTCTGCCAGCCGTGTGGACTTACGCCAAACAACACAAACTGATGTCGCAATCAGATTTTTTTATTTCAAAATACAACAGCCCGCTCCTCGGCATTCTCGTATCGCTCGTCGGCATCGCATCCCTCATCCCCTATCTCGTCCTGCAGCTGAAAGGGCTCGGATTAATTGTTTCAGCAACGTCATACGGACAGATTCCGCCCTCAGCCGCTGTCTGGATCGGCGCTGTCTCCATCACGATTTATGTGATGATATCAGGAATCCACGGTTCAGCGTGGATATCAGTCGTTAAAGATATCATGATTTTAGGCATCGTCCTGTATTTAGGCATTTATCTGCCCATTCATTACTATGGCGGGTTTACGGAGATGTTCAAACAAATTGACGCCGCAAAACCCGGTTTTCTCACGCTGCCGGAAACCGGACAGAGCGTTTCCTGGTTCAGCTCAACGGTTTTGCTGACCGCCCTCGGCTTTTATATGTGGCCTCATACCTTTGCCGCTTCCTATTCGGCGGAGCATCCGCGGGTGTTTCGGAAAAACGCGATCATCATGCCTCTTTATCAGCTCGTCCTGCTGTTTGTCATCTTTACCGGATTTGCGGCGATTCTGCAGGTGCCCGGTTTAAAAGGGACGGACACGGATCTCGCCTTATTAAAGCTGTCTGTGAAAACCTTTGATCCCTGGTTTGTCGGACTGATCGGATCGGCGGGCATTCTGACGGCGCTTGTACCCGGTTCAATGATATTAATGGCCTCAAGCACGCTGTTCGCCAAAAATGTGTACAAAGCCATTCTGCCCGGCACGACTGACGACAAAGTCTCACGGCTCGCAAAATACGCCGTACCCGTCATCGCGCTGATATCCGTATATTTTACGCTGAAAGGCGGAAATACCATCGTCACCTTGCTTTTAATGGGCTACAGCCTTGTCACCCAGCTTTTCCCCGCCCTCTTATTCAGCCTGCCGAAGCGGCGTTTCATCACAAGCCACGGCGCTTTTGCCGGCATAACGGCCGGGGTCGGAACGGTGGCCTTCATTACGCTGACCGAATCAACCATCGGAACCCTCTTTCCGTTTCTTCCGCAGATCGTTAAAGATATGAATACAGGCATCATCGCACTGGTTCTGAACATTGCCGTCATGTTTGCAGTCAGCGCCGCAGTCAGAAAAAAACAAATCAGCGCAGCCGAAAAGGCGGCTTAAATGGTAAGATAGCGGTAAGATACACGAAAGGGGAAAAACGCATGATCATGACAACGACCGAAACTGTCGCCGGAAAACAGATTACGGAAGTGAAAGGCTTGGTGACAAGCAGTATCGTCCAGTCCCGTCACATCGGCAAAGACTTGCTTGCAGGCTTAAAATCTGTCGTCGGCGGTGAATTGAAAAGCTATACTGAAATGCTGGAAGACTCCAAAAAAGCGGTGAAAGAGCGGCTGATCAGAGAGGCGGAGCAGCTCGGAGCGAACGCCATCGTCGGCCTGAGGTTCGAACTGACCGCAGGACAGAACACATCCGAATTAATCGGATACGGAACCGCCGTCACCGCCGAATCCATTTAAAAAAACAAGCCTCTTTAAAGAGGCTTGTTTTTTTATTTCTCACATGCGATATAGTCTTTATCTCGGTCAAGTCTTTTATTTGCATTGTAAAGCGCTTTTGATACATACGGCTTGTACTTTGTTCTGCCGCCCTTGTTTTTCACTTTCGACGATTTGGCCACGCCGCCCTTATACACCTTGTTCAGCGCCTTGCAGTTTTGATACGTTTTTACCTTTGTTTTCGCTTCTGCCGTCTGCCCCGCTCCGTATGAACAACCGAACACAAGACCGAAAGACAAAAGCACAGCTGCCGTCTTTTTCATTTCTATCCTATCCCCTCTCCTAAGTTATGCGGTATTGCTGAACATATCATAATTCAAATAATATCCATTTACAAGAGAAATAGGAAGATAGTTTTAATTTATGTCCGCCCGTATATCTTTTATGGAATTTTTCCCAAAACCTTTTATAATATGAATTGATAGCGCGATCTGACTATGATGATAGGAGGAGAAATGATGATGAAAAAAGGGCTTTTTGCGGGTGTGCTCACTACAGCGGTTCTATTCGGCACATGTACGGCGGAAATTCCGGGGGTGATCAGCCCCAATACGGCGGAAGCGGCGTCCCAGCTCAGCAAAGGAATCGGCGGAAGGGCCTACCTGAATAGCACGGGTTCTGTACTCGTCACGAAAATTCAGCTTCCAAGCTCAATTCAGGTGTCAAATGGGACAGCCTATATTTACTCAGGATTTACCGGAGGCACAGAGGCTGATATCGGACTTCAGTACAGTGACACCTATCATGTATGGAAACCGATCATGAAAGTCGGTTCAAAGGGACAAGGCCAGGTCAAGTATCTGGAAGGAGAAAGCCAATTCACCTATACGAAAGGCTTCCGGCCCGGCAGCACCGTACAGCTGACCATCTACAAAAATCTGAACGGCAATACCCGCGCCACATACTGGGGCACGAATAATGACGGATACACCGGCCGCATCATCTCAGAACTCGCCCAAACAAATGTAGGCTCTGTCTCAAAATGGAAAGCGCTCGCCACCGTCGCGGTCACATCAGAGGATCAGCGCCCTTACATCAAATCAAACTTCTCAACAGCCTTTACGAACATCACGATTGACAATAAAGCAGTCACACCTGTGATTGATACACAGGATTTTGCCAAATTGACAGTGTCAGGCAGCAGCGTCAGCATGTCTGTCGTCAAATAAAGAATTCCGAACGCACGATTTCTGACATCGTGCGTTTCGTGAGGGTCTGCCGGATACGCAAATCCCTTATTTTTCGGATTACGTTTAATAAACAAACTCTGTTACATTCAAAATGTCGATTTCTATATAACAATTAGAGGAACCTCATTTGTTGAGGTTCCCCGTTATTCTCCAACTCACGCACCGGTTAACTTCACATACTGTCAGCCGGCTCAGGGCTGTCCAATTTTAGTTAGAATATAGCTTTAACAGGTCTTGTGCTGGAAAACGATCTGCATCGTTCGCCTCAACAAAATATGCCAACTGCCATTTTTGTGTTTCGATAGCTTGTTTGCTAGTGGGATTTTCCCATTCAGGGTAAACTCTAATTGCCATTTTTCCTTTTGTAGCGGCTGTTTTAAGGATATTTTGCTTTACAAGAACTTCTTTTGGAAAAACAAATTGTCCAAAATGATGATTACTGGCAAAAGTATTGATAACCAATAAATCAGCAGCTTTTTCATATGAAAAGGCTTGGTTTTTACCATCTCCATCTTTTTCCCAAAAAGCAACAAACTGTCCTATCTTGTTAGGCGTTATTTTTGCGACTCTGAATCGAACTGATTTTGAATGCAGTTGAAACCTACCGGCCCCATACTCTGAGTTTTGAGCTTCTTCTTGAATATCATGTATCGTTAAGTGATTTGGTTCATAAAAAATTTTATTTACATGTGTTAACGCCTTATAAAATTCATTCACTGCTTCGTACTCCTTATTTTTTATAGTACGTCATCCATTGCTTCTTGATTAAAATGGGCTGATCATGTGTTTCCAATAAAAAAACAGCCCTCCTCAGGGTTGTTTTTTTAACACTTCTTTCATTATTTCCGCCAAAATGCTGAGCAGTCCGCCTTATCCTGAATATTGAATTGAATCATGCGTTCAAGCAGCTCATAATCCACCGGTTCAGTCCATCGAATTCTGAACAAACGGGAAGTAGCGCTGTAGCCGGCACAGGCAATGTCGTCGGTAAAATGCGCAATTCCAGCTTCTTCGGGGGAAACACTTACATGATGCTTTGCTGCCGCAAAGCCGATTATAAAGGTGCCGTGATCGGTAAACATCGGCGTGTTCCACTTGATCTGCGCTTCTAAGGTCGGAAATTGGTCAGCCGTCCACGAGAGGATTTCCTCCATTCGCAGACGACGATCAGGGCTGTCGATACTTGATAAACAGTCTTTGAAAACGTCCATGTCTGCCTCCTTCAACATCACGTCCGCTAGCGCCAAAACCCCGGATTTTCAGCTTTTTCCTTGATGTTAAATTCGATGATCTTCTTAAGCAGATCATAGTGCACCGGATCAGTCCATCGAATTCGGAACAGGCGCGAAGAAGCGCTGTACCCGGCTTGAGCGATGTCATCGGCAAAATGCTCCATCGTCTCTTTTTCAGGTAAAATGCTCAAATGATTTTTTGCCGCGGCAAACATAATGATATAGGTGCCGTGATCGGTAAATGTCGGTTTGTTCCACTTGATCTGCGCTTCTAAGTTCGGAAATTGGCCAGCCGTCCACGACAAAATTTCCTCTGCTTTGAGACGGTGATCCGGGTTGTCGATTCCTGATACATATTTTGCAAACACATCCATGCCGATCTCTCCTAAAATGAAATATCATTACTCTTTACATCATCATAGCCAACAGACGGACACGATACAACTCTGCCCGGGCATGTAAATCAAAAAAAGCCCTCCCCAAAGGAGAGGACCCGTCCCTTCACATCACAGCTTTCTCTAATATCTCTCCCCCAGCTCCCGCAAAATAAAGTCGTAGATCATTCTTGTCCGCTCTTCTTTCGGATACAGCATGAATTCCTGCCGCTTCGGGACATGACTGCCCATCCTGTCCTGAAAAGTGGTTCTGAGATAGGCGGTTCTGTAAACCTGATTTTCAAAAGAATGATAGGATACTTCCAGTTCCATCGTTTTGCCGTTTGAGAATGTGACCGCTGTGTCATCAAATGCCGTCGGTTGAAAATCTTTAACGTGCACATGAGATATCCAGCCGCATTGAGGCCTTGCAGAAGAAAGTGTAGGGAATAAAAAGATGTGATTTGAAGGGTCCACCATAATCGGCGGCTTGTGAGAAATTTTAATCGCTTCATATGTTCCCGCTTTTCTCCCGGCATAGCTGGAGCCAAAGTAGCGGCAGCTTCTGTCGATGATGTGAATCGGCTTCATGCTGACATACAGAATGCAGTCTTTTTCAATGACCTTCGACCCCATTTTACCGTCTATTTCCTCAGGCAAAACAGCGATGGTTGAACGATTTACTTCGTAGCTTTCTAAGGGTGCGTGTGTTTTCTGGCACATAATGTGCAGCCTCCAATCCTTTTCTTGAAAATTTATACTAATAATCTATCATCTGTCATTGGAAAACGACAGGTTTTTTTTGAATATAGCTAAAAATCACCTTTTAAAGATGTAATTTAGTCTTAAATTACTATTTAAATATTGTTTTTCTTTTTCGTTTCACCTCATTTATACGATGATCATTTTCGTTTTTTCGTCAATTTGCAGGATATGTCGATATATTTCCAAGTATTAGTTGTCTAAAGATTATAAAAATTAATTGATTTTTCCGGCCGTTATCCATATACTATAAAAAAGGCATTGGGGGGATTCTTTATGAAAGAGAAAAAGTCGTACACTGAGCTCATGAAGTCCCGCAACACGCAAATAGCAAACGAATTCGATGTGACAATGGCCGATATTTACATTCAAATGGTGCTTGATGAATCCTTGTATAAACGCCGGCTCGCCATGCTGACCATGCAGATTAATAAGGCGCTTGATGATAAAAATAAAGAAGCGTTCCTCACGCTTTCAAAAGAATATGCAGCACTCAAACAGAGTGAATAAGCCAATCCATATGGATTGGCTTTTTTTACATTATCCGTTTACGATGGTGCCGCCGTTCACATGAATCGTCTGTCCCGTGACATAGGAAGAATCATCGCTTGCTAAGTACAAATAGCTCGGCGCCACTTCAACAGGCTCTCCCGGGCGCTGCATCGGCACGTCTGAGCCGAAGACTTCCACTTCCTTCGCCGAGAAGCTCGCCGGGATCAGCGGCGTCCAGATCGGCCCCGGCGCCACTGCGTTTACCCTGATGCCCTGAGTGACAAGAGATTGGGAAAGAGATCTTGTAAACGTGACGATCGCCCCTTTTGTCGCTGAATAGTCAATCAATGTTTTGTGGCCTTTATAGGCGGTAATGGAGGCCGTATTAATGATTGAACTTCCTTTTTTCAGGTGGGGGAGCGCGGCTTTCGTTAAGTAAAACATTGAAAAAATATTCGTCTGAAACGTTCTGATGAGCTGGTGGCTCGTGATTTTCTCAATCCCCGGCTGCACGTGCTGCTCACCTGCGTTGTTGACCAGGATGTCAATGGAAGGAAAGGCTTGGCCCGCCTGGCGGATGACATCGTTGCAAAAGGCTTCGTCGCCGACATCCCCTGCGATCAGCAGACACTTCGCCCCCTCTTTTTCTACGTATTGCTTCGTCTCTTCGGCATCCTGATGCTCATCAAAGTAAACGATGACCACATTAGCGCCTTCCTTCGCGAATAAAACGGATACGGCGCGGCCGATCCCGCTGTCTCCGCCCGTGATGATCGCCGTTTTCCCTTCAAGTTTTTTCGCCGCTTTCGGTTTGTCAAAAACGGGACGCGGGTCCATTACATATTCAAAGCCCGGCTGCCGGTTTTGATGCTGCGGCGGCAAGGTTTTCTTCTTCTGGTTAGCCATTTTGATCACTCCTTTACATTAATTACTATATTATGAGTAATTTGAGCATCTTATACGAATTTCATGTATGAACAGAGTCTTATTGGAAAAATTAAGAATATACAACAGAGGAGGTAAATCTGAATTGACTACTTTTTCAAACGAAGAACCGGCTTCCTATTGGAAAGCAACAGCTGACATTCCTTCCTTTCCCGCCCTCACTGAAGATACGGAATGTGACGTTGCGGTTATCGGCGGAGGAATTACGGGCCTGACAACGGCATACGAACTGACGAAAAGAGGTTTCCGTGTCGCTGTCATTGAAGCAGACCGGATTTTAAACGGAACGACCGCGGGCACGACCGCAAAAATCACCGCCCAGCATGATTTCATCTATGCCGATCTTATTCAGCAGATCGGCCTGACCAGCGCAAGGCTGTATTTCGAAGCCCATCTCCGCGCCATGGAAGACATGAAGCAGATCATCAAGGACCTTTCGATTGACTGCAGACTGATTGAACAAGACGCATATCTTTACACCAATACAGAATCAGGCGTCAAAAAAATCCGCAGTGAGCAGGAAGCTTATACCAAGCTCGGTATTGAACACGAGCTTGTGAAAGAACTTCCCGTCCCCGTTGATTGCAGGCTCGGTCTCGCCATGAAGAATCAGGCGCAATTCCATCCGCTTTTATATGGCGCGGCGCTCGTCAAAGAGATCGTTAAAAACGGGGCGCGGATTTTTGAACAGACGGCTGCGATCGACATAAAAAAAGAACCGCAGCCGGAAGTGGTCACGAAAAACAGACACGGCATCAAGTGCAGCTATATTGTCTGCTCTTCCCACTTTCCTTTTTATGACGGAGGCGGGCTTTACGCCGCCAGAATGTATGCCAGCAGATCCTACGTACTCGCGGTAAAACCGAAACAAGCGTATCCGGACGGGATGTATCTCAGCATAGACAAGCCGTCCAGATCACTGCGATACACCGATTTGAACGGTGAAAAACTGGTGCTTGTCGGCGGCGAAAGCCACAAAACAGGCCAGGGAAAAGAAATGTCCGAGCATTACGAAGCGCTGAAACAATTTGCGGAAGACACAATCGGGGTTGAAAGCATCCCATATCATTGGTCTGCACAAGACCTTGTCACCATTGACAAAATTCCGTTCATCGGTCCCATCTCAGGAGATGAAGAACATATTTTGGCGGCGACCGGTTTTAAAAAATGGGGCATGACAAGCTCAGCGCTCGCCGCGAAGCTTTTTGCTGATCATATTCAAAACAAAAAGAACCCGTTTTCCGGCCTGTTTATTCCGTCACGCTTCCACGCAGATCCGGGACTGAAAAAACTGATTTCCTATAATGCCGACGTGGCCAAACACCTTATCTCGGGCAAACTTGAGAGGCCGGACGCTTCACCTGAGACTCTTCGGCCCGGGGAGGGAAAAATCGTAACGGTAAACGGCAAACGGGCCGGCGCCTATAAAGATGAAAAAGGCTGTCTGCATCTTGTCGATACGACATGCACCCATTTGGGCTGTGAGGTCGAATGGAATGACGGCGAACGGACGTGGGACTGTCCTTGTCACGGGTCCCGGTTCACACCTGACGGCGGGGTTGCCGAAGGTCCCGCCATCAAGCCGCTGAAGCGCCTCAGCCAAGATTAACTAAACCATTCTGTACGAATGGTTTTATTTTTTTCGCATTAAAATATTTTTATCAGATTCCTTCATTCAAGTTCCTTCCATACCGATAAAAAGAAAAAGAGAATATCTGGGGGAACTTATATTGTTATTTAAAAAAGACCGCAAAAAAGAAACAGCTTATTTTTCGGAAGCCGATGGAAAAAAACGCATCGCGCTTTCAAATCAATATGCAGATGTCCAAAAACAGCTGAAAATGGTCAGGCTCGGAAACGAAGAACTTCATGTGCTTGAAGAGCTGCAGCCGTTAATTAAAGAACATATCTCAACAATCGTCGATTCCTTTTACCGAAACCTGGATCACGAAAAATCATTAATGACGATCATTAACGACCACAGCACGGTCGAGCGCCTGAAAAAAACATTACGGCGTCATATCCATGAGATGTTTGCCGGCACGATTGATGATGAATTCATTGAAAAAAGACAGCGCATCGCTTCCATCCACTTGCGGATCGGCCTTGAACCGAAATGGTATATGGGAGCGTTTCAGGATCTGCTTCTGTCGATGATGAACATATATGAAGCAACCATTCCGGATTTGCATGAGCTTTTAAAAGCGATCAAAGCGACGACGAAAATATTGAATCTTGAACAGCAGCTCGTCCTTGAAGCATTCCAGACTGAATATAACTGCCAGCGTGACGAACAAGAGGAAAAGAAAGCCCGTCTTCATCAAAAAATCCAGGAAACATCCGGATCACTCGCTGATTTGTTTTCAGAAACGAGCAGAGCCGTGCAGGAGCTGGTCGATAAATCCGAGGGCATTTCTGAGGCGTCAAAAGCCGGCACCGTCACTTCCGTACATGTCGAAGAAAAATCAATCGGCGGGAAAAAAGAGCTTGAAAGCCAGCAGCAGCAGATGAATAAAATCGACGCCAGTCTTCTGCAGATTGAAGAAGAAATGGACAAGCTGAATGACATCGCACAGCAGATCGAAAAAATCTTCGGCATCGTGACGGGGATCGCCGAGCAAACGAATCTCCTGTCACTCAACGCTTCAATAGAATCCGCGAGAGCCGGGGAGCACGGCAAAGGGTTCGCCGTTGTGGCGACGGAGGTAAGAAAGCTTTCAGAGGATACGAAAAAAACCGTTTCCACCGTATCAGAGCTCGTGAACAATACCAATACACAAATCAACATCGTGTCCAAACATATCAAAGATGTAAACGGACTTGTAAGTGAAACGAAAGAAAAAATGGCGCAGATCAACCGTTTGTTTGATGACATCGTCCAAAGCATGAAAACGAGCAAAGACCAGACAGGCAAAATCGACGTTGATTTGCAGGCCTTTCTCGGCGGCCTTCAAGAAGTCAGCCGTGCCGTTTCCCACGTTGCATCATCCGTTGATTCACTTGTTATCCTTACAGAAGAATAAAGATAAACCGACCGGCCTTTTTCATAAAGGGCCGGTCTTTTTAATGTTAACTTAAAATATAATAGAGTTGACATATATAAAGACTCGCTTTATTGTATAAACATATTTTGATAAGCTGGAGGAATACATAATGAAATTGACAGAAATGATGCATATTGCCGTGTTTACCGCCATTATGGGACTTTTGGGGCTGCTCCCGCCGCTTTTCTTATCCTTTACGCCGGTTCCGATTACACTCCAAACGATCGGTGTGCTCTTATCGGGCAGCCTCCTAAAACCGAAAGCGGCGTTTTTAAGCCAATTGCTGTTTTTGCTGATTGTGGCATGCGGAGCGCCTCTCCTTTCAGGCGGCAGAGGCGGGTTCGGGGTTTTTTTCGGGCCGAGCGCCGGATATCTTATCGCATATCCGCTGGCGGCATTACTGCTGAGCCTCAGCATCCAAGGCCTTCGCTCAGCTACTGCCCCCCATTTGTTTATCAGACAGTTCTTGTTCGGCGTGCTGTTTTTGTATGTCATCGGCATTCCCGTTCAGGCTTTTATGATGCACATTGATATCTTAACTGCCGTAAAGCTCAGCCTCATCTATGTGCCCGGAGATCTGCTTAAAGCGGCCGCAGCCTCATTCGCAGCCGTAAGAATCAGGAAAACTCTTCAAGCAAGCCGGCTTTTGCCGACGAAAGGAAGCTGATTTTAGTCATCATGATTACATCATCATATTCAGATACAGCCGGACAAGCGCCGGAACAGATCGCAATTCAGACAGAAACAGAACAGATCACCTATCAAACTTGGAACAGGCTGGTTAACCAAACCGCAAACTGGCTTGGCAGCCTTTCAGGTAAGCCGGAAAACATTGCAATATTATTGCCGAACGGCATCCCATTTTTACAACTTTTCGCAGGCGCGGCGCATGCCGGCTGCACGGCGGTTCCGTTAGATCCCCGCTCGGCAGCGGCGGAACTCGCGGACCAGCTGCACATCAGCAAAACCGGCCTCGTCATCTGTGACCGCCGGCTGAGGGGCAGACTGGACGGCGTCAAAACGCCTGTCATCCTGTGGGATGAATGCAGGCCTTTGATCGAGGCGGAAAAAACGGAAGGCGCTTTTATCAAAAACGCCGGCCTGCCCTTTTATACCGGATTCACCTCGGGATCGACCGGTAAGCCGAAAGCCTTCACCCGCTCTCACCGTTCGTGGCTGGAGAGCTTTTCTTGTACGAAACGTGAATTCGGCATTTCCCCTGATGACAAAGTGCTGGTACCGGGCACGCTTCGCTCGTCACACTTTTTATACGGCGCCGTCAGCACTTTGTTTATCGGCGGAACCGTCATCCTTCAAAGAAAATTCAATCCGGCCGGAATGAAAGACCGGCTCAGACAAGCTGACGTTCTATATACCGTTCCGACAATGACGGACGCCCTGCTCTCACTAGAGGCGTTTCCGGATACACCGCTCAAGGTGATTTCTTCCGGTGCAGACTGGCCCGCTTCGTCAAAACAAGCGCTGTCAGAGCGCTATCCCCATTTGCGGTTGTACGATTTTTACGGAACATCTGAGCTGAGTTTCGTGGCGTTCTTATCGCCTGAAGACAGCGCCCGAAAGCCTGACGCGGCGGGCCGTCCGTTTGAAAATGTTACAATCGAAATCCGCCGGCCCGGCGGAGAACGCTGCATGCCGGGCGAAACGGGGAAGATTTTTGTGAACAGCCCGATGAAATTTTCCGGATACATCAACGGCGCAAAACCTGATGATTCCGGCTGGATGACGGTTGATGACATGGGATATATTGATCGTGAAGGCTATCTTTATATCGAAGGACGTGAAAACGGGATGATCGTATCAGGCGGCCTGAATGTATTCCCGGAAGAGATAGAACGTGTGCTCAACCGCTGTCCGGGCGTCAGAAAAGCGGCCGTCATCGGCATTCCTGATGATTATTGGGGCAGCATCGCCGTTGCGGTGATCGACGGACATGCAAATGTAAAGGAACTGAAGAAACAGTGCCGCGAGCAGCTGGCGGCATATAAAATCCCGAAAAAGTGGCTGTTTTCAGAAATACCGGAAACAGCCGGCGGAAAGATCGCCCGTGCCGCCGTACAAAAGCAGGCAAAGGACATGATGGAATGGAAGCTGTAATTACGGATGCGAAACGGACGATTTTCGCCCGGGAAAACGGCCTGTTAAAAGGCTGTCTCCCAGAAGATTTGGCAGCTCCGCTGATCCGCCATTTGAGCCGGAACATGCCCGAAGACATTGATGAAGTCCTGATCGGAAACGCGACGGGCCGCGGCGGGAATCTCGCCCGGCTGTCAGCCTTGGCCGCCGGGCTTCCTTTGAGTGTGTCCGGTACGACCATCGACAGGCAGTGCGGCTCCGGACTGGACGCCGTGAGGGTCGCGTGCCACTTTGTTAAAGCCGGCGCGGGGAGCACATACATCGCGGGAGGAGCGGAGAGCAGCAGCCGTTCCCCTTTCTCATCCCGGGCGCGCTTTTCTCCTGAACACATCGGCGATCCTGATATGGGCATAGCGGCCGAGTATACGGCACAGGCTTACGGCGTAACGAGAAAGATGCAGGACGAATATGCCCTTCTCAGCTATGAACGGAGCGTCAAAGCGCACGAAGACGGCTTGTACCGCCCGGAAATTCTTCCCTGTCACGGATTCGCCGCCGACGAAAACATGCTGAAAAAGCGGAACGTGGAGCCTCTCATTTCCCGCGCCAAGCCCGTTTTTCAGTCCGGAGGGTCTGTCACCGCCGCCAACAGCTGCGGAATTTCTGACGGGGCGGCGGCAGTTTGTGTGATGGAAGAACAAAAAGCGCGGTCTCTCGGTTTAAAGCCGGGATTGCGTTTTATCGGAAGCGCGGTAAGCGGCGTCCATCCGCATTATCCGTCAGCAGCTCCGGTTTATGCCGTCAAAAAGCTTTTGAAGGAACGGGACCTGTCACCGGATGATATTGATATATACGAAATCAACGAGGCGTTTGCCGTCAAAATATGCGTTTTTTCACAGCAGCTTCGAGTGCCGTATTCTAAAATAAATGTCCGGGGCGGCGCTCTGGCGGTCGGGCATCCGTACGGGGCTTCCGGGGCTGCGCTTGTCACCCGGCTTTTTTATGAAGCAAAAAGACGCCCGGATGCCCGCTACGCAGCAGCAGCGATCGGCAGCGGAGGCGGAGTCGGACTGGCGCTTCTCTTTGAAGTGTTAACGTAACGGCAGTATAATAGATGATATCGATAAAAAATGATCGGAGTGGAGACTTTATGACTGCCGTTTGTTTAGTAAGACATGGAGAGACTGATTGGAATGCCCAAAAGAAGCTTCAAGGCAAATCGGATATTCCGTTAAATGCGACGGGAGAGCGTCAGGCGAAAGAAACAGGAGAGTACTTAAAGGGGTCCGAATGGGATGTCATCGTCTCAAGCCCGATGAAACGGGCCAGAAAAACAGCTGACATTATTAACGGGTTTTTGAATCTTCCCATTGTGGTCATGGAAGATTTCAGAGAACGGAGCTACGGTGATGCGGAAGGAATGTCTTTACCGGAACGGTCGAAGCGCTACCCGGATAAAAACTACCCGAACATGGAGACAGCAGAAGAGCTGACAGACAGAATGCTTGCCGGTTTAGTGAAAGTTCAGGAGCGGTTTCCTGAGCAAAAAGTACTGATCGTCGCTCACGGCGCAGCCATTCACGCCCTCTTGTCGGCCATTTCTGACGGTGATACCGACATCCAAAACGCAAAGCTTGTCAATGCGTGCCTAAGCAATATCGAACGAATTGAAAATAAATGGCGCGTCAAAGATTACAATGTAAGCAGCCACCTATCAGAATCATAACAAAAAGGCCCGAATTCAGTTTTGGGCCTTTTTGGCGAGCATTTTTTTCTGAAGATCATGTAATATGGCGTCCGCCCCGTCAATGCTCCGGCGCTCCGTCCATACCGCCCTGTCCGCGCGGTAAACGTGTCCGTTTTTTACGGCTGTCAGCTGTTTCCAGAGGTGATTTTTTTCGAGTTCTTTCTCACCGTCCATCAGTACGATGTAATCAGGATCGATATGCAAAAGCTGCCCGGGCGTCATCTTGATAGAGTCTGATTTCCCGCCGGAATCCGTCTGGACCGCATAGGTAAACCCTGCGAGCGTCAAAAGCCGGGACGTAAAAAACTGATCATCCTTTACGGAAATGCTGTCATTTGCAGCGTCAATTAATAAAATCGTGCCGCCTTCTGCATCCAGCTTTCTTTTGATGTCATTCAGCTTTTCTTCCTGAGCCGACAATTGTTTCTCTATGATGCCATCTTTACCGACCGCCTTTTCAATAGTAAGGGCAGCGTCAACCGCATCCTGATAATCCGCAGCTTCATTTTTTAAAGCGATTGTCGGAGCGATCTTTGTCAGTTTTCGGTATATCCCCCTGTGAAGGCTTGAGTCTGCAATGATGAGATCGGGCTTTAACGAAGTGATCTTTTTCAAATCGGGATGTGACGGGGGCCCGCCGGACGGACTGCCGTCGTTTCGCTCTGTCCGATTATCCGCCGCAGCCACAGGCTTTATGCCGAGATCATGGAGAATATCATTAAAGCCCGGATTCAACACGGCAACGCGCTGCGGGTGCGCAGCCACATGCGCCGTCCCCAGATCGTGCCTGACGGCGGTTTCATGTTCCTGTTCTGAGCATGCCGTTATGAAGAGAACGGATAAGATCATCAGCATACTGAAAATTTGTTTCATCTGTTCCCCCTCTTTCGTTTTTCCGCAATTATATCATTGACAATATAAGTATCAATGATATTCATTATCATTATTTTTATAAAATGGTTTCACAGCTTTTCTCCGTCAAGAAAGCCGAAGACTGATTCATGCCGGCCGCTTTATTTCATTCCGCTTTCGTTTCCATCAGACTTCTGCATTCAACAAAAGGTGACATTTATCCTGTTTTTGCCGCAGCTTCCGAAAATGGAATCAAACCGTTCGACCCAGCAAACAAGAGAGCGATTGCGGCTGTGTACAAATACTCATGTCCTTCCATCGGTTTTTTCCATTAAAATTTAAATATTTCGGGTTCCTATTAAACGAAAGAGAGATGATATACCTAAATAGAAATAAAACAAATTGAAAAAAATTGGGTCTACTAAAATATTATTCCATGCTATACAATTAATCCACAGAATAATCTGTCTATTGGTTGTTCTGCAAATGAAAAAAAGGAGAGGATAAAGAGTGAGAGGCAAAAAGGTATGGATCAGTTTGCTGTTTGCTTTAGCGTTAATCTTTACGATGGCGTTCGGCAGCACGTCTCCTGCCCAGGCGGCAGGGAAATCAAACGGGGAAAAGAAATACATTGTCGGATTTAAACAGACAATGAGCACGATGAGCGCCGCTAAGAAAAAAGATGTCATTTCTGAAAAAGGCGGGAAAGTGCAAAAGCAATTCAAATATGTAGACGCAGCTTCAGCTACATTAAATGAAAAAGCTGTAAAAGAGCTGAAAAAAGACCCAAGCGTCGCTTACGTTGAAGAAGATCACGTTGCAAAAGCGTACGCGCAGTCCGTGCCTTACGGCGTATCACAAATTAAAGCCCCTGCTCTGCACTCTCAAGGCTTCACTGGATCAAATGTGAAAGTAGCGGTTATCGACAGCGGTATCGATTCTTCTCATCCTGATTTAAAAGTAGCAGGCGGAGCCAGCATGGTTCCTTCTGAAACAAATCCTTTCCAAGACTACAACTCTCACGGAACTCACGTTGCCGGTACAGTTGCGGCTCTTAATAACTCAGTCGGTGTATTAGGCGTTGCGCCAAGCGCATCTCTTTACGCTGTAAAAGTTCTCGGCGCTGACGGTTCCGGCCAGTACAGCTGGATCATTAACGGAATTGAGTGGGCGATCGCAAACAATATGGACGTTATTAACATGAGCCTCGGCGGACCTTCTGGTTCTGCGGCGTTAAAAGCGGCAGTTGACAAAGCCGTTGCTTCCGGCGTCGTAGTCGTAGCGGCAGCCGGTAACGAAGGCACTTCCGGCGGCTCAAGCACAGTGGGCTACCCTGGTAAATACCCTTCTGTCATTGCGGTAGGCGCTGTTAACAGCAGCAACCAAAGAGCATCTTTCTCAAGCGTAGGTTCAGAGCTTGATGTCATGGCACCAGGCGTCTCTATCCAAAGCACGCTTCCTGGAAACAAATACGGCGCGTACAATGGTACGTCAATGGCATCTCCGCACGTTGCCGGAGCGGCTGCTTTGATTCTTTCTAAGCACCCGAACTGGACAAACACTCAAGTCCGCAGCAGTTTAGAAAACACCACTACAAAACTTGGTGATGCTTTCTACTACGGAAAAGGGCTGATCAACGTACAGGCGGCAGCTCAGTAAAACATAAAAAAACCGGCGTCGGCCATGGCCCCGCCGGTTTTTTTATTATTTTTCTTCCTCCGCATGTTCAATCCGCTCCATGATCGACGGGTGGCTCCCTCTGAAAATTTTGACGAGAAACGGCGGGTTGACTCGGCTCAGTCCCGTATCGGCCAAGTCCTGAAACGTCTCAATCGCCGCTTCCCGGTTTCCGGTCAGCTCGATGCCGTAACGGTCGGCGGCGTTTTCCTGATACCGGGAGACGGCATTCGTAATCGGATCAGAAGCAAAACTGAGAACGGATATGAGCAGCAATAACAGCGGGAGGGCGGCCAGATCTTCAGGCCCCTTTATATGAAGCATTCGGCCGAAGAATTTGGACAGCCGCTTATAAAGCTTGTCAATGATATAGAACCCCGCTAATGACAGCAGGAGATACCCGGCCAGTCCGATGTACACGTGCTTCATCACATAGTGCCCCATCTCATGCCCCATAATGAACAAAATTTCCCGATCCTTCAGTTTGTTAAGCGTCGTATCCCACAAAACGATTCGCTTATTCGAACCGATGCCCGTCACATACGCATTCAGCGCATTCGTTTTCTCCGACATATTTACTTCATAAACATGGCTGGCCGGAATATCGGCCTTGTCGGCAAGCGACAAGATTTTGCTTTCCAGCTCCTTGTCTTTCAGCGGATAGAAATCATTGTATAAAGGATCAATCACGACCGGCTGCAGGAAAAACAAAAACAGGGTAAACGGCACAGTAAGACACCAAGCGTAAAACCACCATTTTTTTGTATGCTTCGTGATCAGCCAATAAAACACAAGAACACACACGGCAAACAGCGGAAAACTGATCCAGAAATCAATGACATGGTCTCTTATCCAGCTTGCTGTTGTCTGCGTCGAAATATGATACGCAAGCGAAACCCGATATCCGATCCATTCAAGCGGAAGCGAAGCCGCCGTAACGATGAGTGAAATCACAAATACGAAGCTTCCGATTTGCAGCACCCGAAAGCGCACCGCTGCTTCCAGCCAATGCTTTATTTTTTTGGCAAGCCCCGTAATGAGCAGCAGAAAAAATAAAAACCAATCTAACGGCGCACCGATGAAAAATAAAAAATCCTTTACATTTGAAAAGTTTTCAGCGGCTTCCAGGCGGCCCGGGTCCATAAACGAGGACGGATCGGCTTTCGTTCCCTTTACGGCCTCCGGGACGGCGGAGTCGCCTGTCATAAAGAAATACCAATAGAAAAAAAGGCCGTACAGCACATAGGCAAGTCCCGCTGCCGCTATCCATTTGCGCATGGAAGTCTCCCTCCTTAGCCTGATGACTTACTCCTATTGTAAGCATAAATGCAAATAAATAGAACCAAGCCTCCGAAACGGATGTTAATCTTTTCACAACAGAAAAGAATGGAACAACAGGAAGCGGGAAAGACTAAAAAACGGAGTGATGAATATGAAAAAAATAATCGCGTTTATTGTAGTAATCGCCCTTTTGGTTATTGCTTTCTTCTATGTATACAGCCGGACCGGCGATGTGTTTCCATCAAGCAACGCAGATCTGATTATTCTGTCTGAGCACGGAAAAAAAGAAATCAAAATTAAAGACAGGCAGAATGTAAAAGATATGCTCGATATCTTGAACCAAGGAAAACAAGTCAAACTGACCAAAAGCGTATCTCCCGATTACGACGGAACGGTCAAATACCATGAAGACCGTTTCGATTCATTCAGCATGTGGCTCGAAGGCGGCAATTATATGCTGTACAAGTATAAAAACACGTATTACAAACTGACCCGGCATGATACGAAGCTTGTGCAAAGCATCATTAAGGAAGAATCGCAGAGCTGACCGGATCAGCATGTAAAAGCGAAGCCCCCGGCTTCGCTTTTCGTCCGTCATTTCGGAAGCATGTCCCGGACCGCCCGCCTCAGCAGCTTCCCGGTCGCGTTCTTCGGAATCTCATCAAGAAAAACCACTTCCGCCGGCCGTTTATATTTTGCCAAATGTGTTTCACAGTAATCAAAAACCGCCTGCTCTGTCAGCTCACCGTCCCCCGGCACTATATAAGCATGCACCGCTTCCCCCGTTTTGGCGTCAGGAACGCCGATGACCACGGCTTCTTTAATGCCCTCATGGCTGTAGAGCACTTCTTCTACTTCGCGCGGATAGACGTTGTATCCGCCGACGAGAATCATATCTTTTTTTCTGTCGACGATATAAAAATAACCGTCTTCATCGCGCTTCGCCAAATCACCCGTGTACAGCCAGCCGTCTTTCAGCGCGTGCTCCGTCTCCTCGGGCATCTTGTAATAGCCTTTCATCACATTCGGCCCTTTTACGATCAATTCTCCCACTTGATGGTCGGGCAATTCGCGTCCGAGCGTATCGACGACTTTATTTTCGACATGTAAAATATTCGTCCCGATCGAGCCGGGCTTTCTCCCCCGGTCAAATGGATTAAAACAAGTAACCGGAGACGCTTCAGAAAGTCCGTACCCCTCCAGAATGGTGACGTCAAAGGTTTGTTCAAACGTCTGCAACAGAGCGACCGGCATGGAGGCCCCGCCTGAAATGCACAGTCTGACGGACGCAAAATCCTCCGCCTTGCCGTGCTCGTATTGATACATATAGTTATACATCGTCGGTACGCCGGCAAAAATGGTTGCCTGACGGCTTTTAATCAGTTTAAACACAGAAGCCGGGCTGAATTGCGGCTCGATTAAGACACACGCTCCGCTCATCAGAGGCGCATTCATACAAACGGTTAAACAAAAAACGTGAAACATCGGCAATGCCGCCACAATTTTGTCTTTCTCATTCATTCCTAAGTATCCGGCGACATCATTTGCATTGGAGAAAAGATTCTGATGGGTGAGCATGGCGCCTTTCGGTTTTCCGGTCGTCCCTGAGGTGTATAAAATGACGGCAGTATCATCTTTGGACAATGTCGGATAAGTTCTGCTGCGCTCCGCCGGGCGGAGCATTTTTGTAAACGTTGTCATTTTTAAGCGCAATTGAGGGTCTTCTGTCGATGGAGCGTTCTCTGCTGTCTGGCTGATAATGATATGCTCCAGCAGCGGCAGCGAGCCGTGCAGGCTTTCAAATACGGGAATTAAAAGGTCGATGCCGGCGATCGCTTTGACATCGCCGTTTTTCAGCATGTATGCGATTTCTGAAGGTGTATATGCCGGATTAACAGGTATGACGACAATTCCCGCTTTTAACGCGCCGAAAAACGCAATAACAAAATCGGGCGTATTTCCGAGAAGCAGCGCGAGATGATCCCCTTTTTTCAGTCCCCTGTCCTCCAAGCCGTTTGCAAATGCTTTGATTTTACCTGCCAGCTCCTCATACGTCATGTACTGATCTTGAAACAGACAAGCTGGTTTTTCCGGTTTCTGCGATGCCGTTTCTTCCAATTTGGAAACCAGATTCATTTTCCCACCCCTTTAAAAAAGTAATGAATGAATAGTCATTCATTTATCCGGAATAAACGTTCACTTTTATTATAGAAAAATATAGAAAAACACTCAAGGGCAAAAAGCCCCGAGTGCCGTAAAACCGGAAACTATAATTGTTTCAGCGCTTCACTGACCGGCGTGCCGCCCGCTGTCAGATCGAATGCTTTTTCATACGTATTCGGTTCATCAAGGGATGCGATAACGGTCTTGGCGACATCGTCTCTTGAAATGGAACCTCTTTCTAAATCAGCCGCGGCTTTGATATTTCCCGTGCCGGGATCATTTAATAACCCGCCCGGCCGGATAATCGTATACGTCAGACCGCTCGCTTCAAGAATTTTATCCGCATAATGCTTTGCGGCGTAATACGGCTTCAGCGCTTCATTCCAATTGCCGCGGTTATGAGCCTGAAGGGCGCTTACCATAATGAACCGCTTGATGCCGGCTATCTTTGCCGCTTCTATCGCTTTCGCGGCTCCGTCAAGATCAATCAAAAGCGTCTTATCGTATCCGGTGCTTCCTCCTGATCCGGCGGTAAACACAATCGCGTCACAGCCTTCAGCGGCTTTCGCGATGTCTTCCGGGCTTCCTTCCAAATCTGCAAGAACGGCTTCTGTTCCCGCGGCTTGAAGCGCTTCTTTCTGCTCTTGTTTCCGGACCATCGCCCGCAGCGTATGCGTGCCGTCTTTTTGAAACAGCCCGGTCAGCCGCTGTCCGATCTGTCCGTTTGCTCCGATGAGAAATACTTTCATCATGATCCCTCCCCATTCATTATGGTTCTATCATTTCACAAAAACGGGCGCTGATTCAAATCATGCGTTCGGCAAATGTTCTAATAAATCAGCTCGAGGAAATCTTCCAGCTCTATTTTGCCGAAATACTGTTTCAGATCGATTCCGGCCAGCGCCTCCTTGATAGCGGTTCGGTCATACTGTTTTCCGGTCAGCGCCTGTTCGACTTCACTCACATCTTTCGCACCGAAGAAATCACCGAAAATTTTGCAGTCCTGAATGATTCCTTTTTTCACTTCAAGACGCAGATCAATCGATCCGACCGGATAACGTTTCGAATGCTGAAGATTAAATGCGGGCGACCTTCCGAAATTCCAGTCCCATTTTTGATAGCGCTCTTCGGAAATCTTCCGGATCGCTTTCCAGTCTTCATCGGTCAGTTTATATTCCGGCACTTCGGAAAGATCATTTGTATTAAAAATATGGTGAAGCAGGTGCTTTTTGAATTCATCCGCCGTCATTTTGTCATCAAGAAACTCGCTGATGTTGGCGACACGGCTTCTGATCGACTTAATGCCTTTTGATTCGATTTTGTCTTTTTTCACTTTCAAGGCTGACACAACATGATCAATGGCGGAATCCAGCATTAATGTTCCGTGGCTGAAAATACGCCCTTTCGTCGAAAATTGAGCGTTGCCGGAAATTTTTCTGCCGTCCGCGACGATGTCGTTTCGGCCGCTTAATTCAGCTTCCACACCGAGCTGGCGCAGCGCCTGAATAACGGGTTCGGTGAATTTTTTAAAATTGTGAAAGCTGTCGCCGTCATCCTTAGTGATAAAACTGAAATTCAGATTCCCGAGGTCATGGTAAACCGCACCGCCTCCTGACAGCCTGCGGACGACGATGATTCCGTTATCTTCTACGTATTTCGTATTGATTTCTTCTATTGTGTTTTGGTTCTTACCAATGATAATCGACGGCTGATTGACATAAAACAGCAGGTATGTCTGTTCAGGGTCGAGATGCTTCACGCAATATTCCTCGATCGCGAGGTTGATCCTCGGGTCGGTTATGTTTTGGTTGTCGATAAATAACATGGTGCTCCTCCTTTATTTCTCCCACTTCAATCCGGAAGCGGCGATTGTCACTTCGCCCCCGAACACGGATTCCGCTTCTTCTTTCAGCTTCAGGTGCTCGCCGAAATGAGGCAGATGCGTGAGAATCAGCTCCCCCGCTCCGGCCTCCTTCGCGATACGTCCGGCTTCCAAACTGTTCATATGGCCGGCTGACGTGCCGTCCTGGTCCGCGTAAAAATTGCACTCGCAGATCAGCAGATCGGCATTTTCCGCAAAAGGGATAAACGCGTCCTGGTAGCTTGAATCAGCCGTATACACAACAGAAGCTGAACCGTCAGTAATCCGCATCGCATAACAAGTGACCGGATGCACCGTTTTCAGGAAGGTAATGGTGAACGGACCTAGAGAAAGCGGGCGGTCCGGCTGATAGGCCACTCCTTTTGTATGCGTTTTATATGTAAGGCGCTCAAACTGTTCTATATCAGCATCATGCCCGTAAATCGGCAGTGCATGCGTCCCTTTTCCGAGAAAGGAGCCGACCTGTTTGGCAAATTGAAGCGGCCCGATATCAGCGATATGATCATGGTGATAATGGGACAAAATGACGGCATCAAGCTCTTCTGCCGGAACATAGGCAAACAGCTTTGATAATACGGCGCTTCCGCAATCGACGAGCAGAGAATAGCCGCCGGACTGAAACAGATAGCCTGAAGTTGCTTCGTTTGCGGCCGGAAACCCGCCGCAGCATCCAATAACAGTAACTTTCATATAATCCTCCGAATGTTTATGATAAAAAGATCCTTTCCTCCAATATACCTATTTTTCGTACAAATTGCATGTTTTAAACATTGTGTCAAAACAGCCGTTGATTTTCTCAAACTGTTATAATACAATGTAGAGACAAAACAATGAAAGAGGGATGGGTATGTTGGAAAAGATGTCGGATTTTTTCAGAAATTTACCCGGTAAGAAATGCGAAGAATGCGGAAATGAGATTGTTGAGCAGTATGAGTGTCACATTAATCTGTGCAATGACTGCTTGAAAATTAAGGATATGTGACAATAGGGCGCCGCACAATTCTAAGTTGTGCGGCGCCCGTTTTTTCGGCCGTCATCATACTTTCTGAATAGGGCGTTATTCACCATTATTAGCAATTATCTGTACGTTTTAAAAGATTCAGTATTTTCAATCTATATTTTTCTATAGACGGATTGTTTTCTTTTCTATTATAATTTGTTCTAATAGCTATCTTTTTAGATACTTATTGCACTTTTTTCTTCGGGAGGTAATCTATGAAAAAATTACGCTTTGGACTAGCGACGCAAATTTTCGTCGGACTCATACTAGGGGTTGTAGTCGGTGTCATCTGGTACGGCAATCCCGCCATTCCAACATATTTACAGCCTATCGGCGATTTGTTTTTACGCTTAATCAAAATGATAGTGATTCCAATTGTCGTCTCCAGCTTAATCATCGGCGTTGCCGGCGCGGGAAGCGGAAAACAAGTCGGAAAATTAGGCTTCAAAACGATTTTGTATTTTGAGATCATTACCACTTTTGCCATTATTCTCGGGCTGGCTTTGGCGAATCTGTTTCATCCGGGAACAGGCGTTAATATACATGAAGCTCAAAAAACAGATATCAGTCAATATGTTGAAACAGAAAAAGAACAAAATAACAAATCTATCGCAGACACATTCCTGCATATCGTACCGACAAACTTCTTCCAATCATTAGCCGAAGGAGATCTGCTTGCCATCATCTGCTTTACCGTGCTGTTTGCACTCGGCATCTCGGCAATCGGTGAAAAAGGAAAGCCTGTCTTGGCCTTCTTTGAAGGTGTTTCTCATGCGATGTTCCATGTTGTGAACCTCGTCATGAAAGTTGCGCCGTTTGGTGTTTTTGCGTTGATTGGTGTTACCGTTTCCAAATTTGGGCTCAGTTCCCTGCTTTCACTCGGTAAACTGGTCGGTTTAGTATATGTAGCTTTGGCTTTCTTTCTCATTGTTGTATTCGGAATCGTCGGAAAGCTTGCCGGAGTAAACATTTTCAAATTCCTCGCCTATATGAAGGATGAAATTTTATTAGCGTTCAGTACGTCAAGCTCCGAAACCGTACTCCCCCGCGTTATGGAAAAAATGGAGAAAATCGGCTGTCCGAAAGGTATTGTTTCCTTTGTTGTGCCGATCGGATATACCTTTAACTTAGACGGATCTGTGCTGTACCAATCTATCGCCGCTTTATTCCTCGCTCAGGTATACCACATTGACTTGTCCATTTGGCAGCAGATTACCCTTGTGCTTGTCTTGATGGTCACTTCCAAAGGAATGGCTGCCGTGCCCGGGACTTCTTTCGTCGTCCTGCTTGCGACATTAGGCGCATTCAACATTCCTGCAGAAGGCCTTGCATTCATCGCCGGTGTTGACCGGATTATGGACATGGCCCGTACGGTCGTCAATCTGACCGGAAACGCGCTGGCATCCGTTGTGATGTCAAAATGGGAAGGCCAGTATGATCCCGTTAAAGGCGCGAAGGTCATGAGCCTCGCCAAAACAGAACAAAACACAACCATCTCAGGTTAAAATGAAAACCCTGCACGGAATGATTTCCGCGCAGGGTTTTTTATGCCATCGGCGATAGAACGTACCGGTGCAAAAGCTTCGCCGTATTAAGAAGCGATAATTCATGCGTGCGTTCAAATGCGTGTGAAGCGTCAATTCCCGGGCCGATCAGCCCGTGGACGATGTCATGGCCCGAACGGATGGCTGCTGAGGCATCAGAACCGTAATACGGATAAATATCAAGCTGATAATCAATGCCATAGCGCTCCGCAAGCCCGGCCAGATGTTTTCTGAGCTGATAATGGTACGGGCCGCTCGCATCCTTCACGCAAATGGAGACGGTATATTCATCCGTAGACTGGCCGTCGCCGATCGCCCCCATATCAACAGCCAAGTATTCGACGGTCTCAGGAGGAATGTTAGAATTGCCTCCGTAACCGATTTCTTCATTATTAGAAATCAGAAAATGCGTCGTATACGGAAGTTCGATTTTCTCTTCCGTGATGCGGCGGATTAAATTCAAGAGCAGAGCCACGCTCGCTTTGTCATCAAGATGACGGGACTTAATAAAGCCGCTCGGCGTAATCTGCACGCGCGGGTCAAATGAGATGAAATCGCCGACCCTGATGCCGAGATCGGACGTCTCTTCCTTCGTCCGGACAGGCTCATCAAGGCGGACTTCCATATTCTCCTGATTCCGCTCTGCCTTGCCGGCATCCTTGTAGACGTGCACTGAAGTCTGATGCATTAAGATGGTGCCTGTATAGGTTTTGCCGGAAGAAGTTTGGATCTCGCAATATTCCCCTTCAATCGAGTGATATCGGAAGCCGCCGATCAAGTCAATCTTCAGCCGGCCGTCCGCCTTTATCTCCTTTACCATCGCGCCGAGCGTATCGACATGCGCCGTCAGCAATCTGTGTTTCTTATCATCACGGCCGGGAATTGTGACAAAAAGACCGCCTTTGCGGTTTCTGTAAGAGGAGACGCCCCATTCTTTTAAAAGACTTTCTGTATAGGCGATAACCTCGTATGTATTGCCCGTCGGACTCGGAATCGACACCAATTCTTTAATCAGTTCCATCGTATGTTTCATATTTTCCACAGGTCATTCCTCCTATCAATTTTATTCTTCTTAAAATATACTCTTTTGATCCATAACCCGTCCAATCTTTTCCTTCTCTTTTTTCATAGAATGAAGGGAGCATGAGCATAGGAGGGAAATGTATGATCAGCCGTAAACCGCACAAGCGGAAAAGGTTTCATAATGATTGGTTTGAGGATTGGTTTGAGGATGATTGGTCTGGTGCAGCCTTCTGGGGCTGTAAAAAAGAAGAAGATCACTGTAAAAAGAAAAAAGAAGACCCTTGTAAAAAGAAGAAAGAAAAAAAGAAGCATCATCATTCATGCCGCCGCTGCTGCCGTCATTGGTAATCGTTCACACAAGCCCGTTTTACAAATAGATTTCTCATGCTCCCCAAACAGCGGATGCTGCTTGGGTTTTTTTATTAAAATTAGTACCAAGTAATAATATCAGGTGTTATAATCTGATATAAAGGAGTGATTTTTTCATGTCAAAATCTAAAATTACAGCAATCGGTACATATGCTCCGGCACGCCGATTAACAAACGCGGATTTGGAGCGCATCGTCGATACATCTGATGAATGGATCGTCCAGCGCACCGGTATGAAGGAAAGACGCATTGCCGGCGAACATGAATTCACATCGGATTTGTGTGTGGAAGCGGTGAAAAACCTTGCAGAACGATACAGCGGAACTCTTGATGATGTCGATATGATCCTTGTCGCCACAACGACGGCGGACTATGCGTTTCCAAGCACCGCGGCACGCGTGCAGGCTTACTTCGGCTGGCCGCACACGGGGGCGCTTGATATTAACGCCACATGCGCCGGACTCACTTACGGCCTTCAGCTCGCAGACGCATTAATTACCGCCGGTTCCCATCAAAAAGTGATTGTCATTGCCGGTGAAACATTATCAAAGGTAACGGATTATACTGACCGGACGACCTGCGTTCTTTTCGGAGACGCTGCTGGCGCCCTATTGGTGGAACGCGATGAATCAGCGCCGGGCTTTTTGGCAGCCGTGCAAGGAACAGCGGGAGGAAGCGCGGACGTGCTGTATCGCACGGGACTGAGCACAGAATTAAACGGCGAGCCGCTTAAAGGCGGAGGAAACATGGTGCAAAACGGGCGCGAAGTATATAAATGGGCGGCCAGAACCGTGCCTGAGGAATGCAATGCCCTTTTAGAAAAAGCCGGCTTTTCAAAAGACGATCTGGATTGGTTCGTTCCTCACAGCGCCAACATGCGGATGATCGAATCCATCTGCGAAAAACTGCCCTTCCCGCTTGAACGGACGTTGACAAGCGTTGAATATTACGGCAACACTTCATCGGTTTCTATTATTCTCGCATTGGATGAAGCTGTGAAAGCAAAAAAACTGTCGGAAGGCCAGACGCTGGTATTATTCGGGTTCGGCGGAGGATTGACGTATACCGGACTGTTGGTGAGATGGGGATTTTAAAAGTACGACGATCGAAATCTAAAAAAAAGAGGCCCTGAGCATCTGCTCAGAGCCTCTTTTTCTTATGCTGTTATTTCTTCTTCCGTTTTGTGTTCTTTTTTGCTTTGCACCGTAAAATACACGATGGTCAGCGCGATCATGACAACGGCGATGCCCAACAGAATGGATGCCTGCTGCCACATATAGCCGTAATCGCCATTTGAAATGACGGCGCGGAACCCGTTGATGCTGTAAGTCATCGGCAGTGCCCCGTGAATCACTTGATAGAATCCCGGCAGGAGTTCAAGCGGGAAGGTTCCTCCGCTTGCCCCGAGCTGGAGCACCAGAATGATGACAGCGATAAAGCGTCCCGGATTCCCCATCGTTGTCGCCAATAATTGAATCATGGACAGGAACGCGATGCTGGTAATCATCGTAAAGAGATAGAATCTCCACGTGCTTTCCACATCAAGCCCGATTCCTTTTAACAGAACCGTGGCGACAATAACGGATTGAATCAGTCCGACAAGAAGAATAACACTGAATTTGCTGAGGAACCATTCAAAACCGTTTCTCGGACGCCCTGAAGCTTCACTCAGAGGGAATACGACCGTCAGCATCAATCCGCCGACATACAAGCCCATAGAGAGAATATAAGGCGTCAGTCCGGTACCGTAGTTAGGCACGGAATGAATCGCGTTATCGTCCGTTTTTACCGGATCGGCAAACATGCTGTACGTTTTGTCATCTGTCTTAATGTCCCCGGTTTGATCAGCCGCATCTTTCAGCTGGCTGGACAATTGTCCGGTGCCGTCTAAAAGCTTGCTTAAACCGGTGCCGAGAGACGCTTGACCCTGCTCAATTTTGGACGAGCCGTCATGGATTTTGTTTTGCGCGTCCAGCAGTTTCGTTAAGCCGCCTGACACTTGGCCGCTCCCTGACACTAACGCTTCTGATCCTGATTTGAGCTGTCCGAACTTGCTGTTGTATTCGCCGATGCCGGCCGTCAGTTTGTTTTGGCTTTCAAAAACGGTCTGCGCTCCGCTGTATAATTTATCAGTTCCCGCTGTCAGCTGGTTAATCGCGTCTTGTACCGCCGCTGCGCCGTTATACAGTTTCGATGTGGACTGAGGCAGTGCTTTCAGCTGATCAGCCTTCGCTTTTACATCTTTGAGCGCGCTTTTTATGACTGACATATCCGGAAGCTGAATATCTCCGCCGGACGGAAGCTGGCTGACGATATTGTCTAAATCCGGAAGGTCAGCCTTCGGAAGCTTCTCATTCAGAAGCTGAACAAGTTTCGCTTTTTGCTCATCCGTTAAGAAATCACTGTCCTTAATCACCTTTTTGACCGCGTCATCCCGGGCATCCAGGCTGTTTTTCAGATCAGAAAGCTTCTTCTTAAACTGCTGCAGGTCCTTTTCAGTCTGTTCGAGCTGCCCAACCGCGTTTTCAATGTCTGACAGGTTGACTGAATTGATCGCATCTTCAAATGCCGCCGCTTTTTGCGACACTTCCTGCGCCTTGCTGTTTAACGCGCTTAATCCATTCGTTAAATCCGGAAGCTTTTGCTGGAGCTGCTTTTGTGCGTCAAGGCTCGTTTTCAGCCCGCTGGCCACTTGGCCTCCTCCTGAAGCAATCTGTCCTGATTTATCTTGAATTTCGGCGCTTGCGCTCTGAAGTTTTGCGATAGAGCTGTCAAGCGTTTGAATTCCGCTTGTCACTTTCGCCGCTCCGTCTGCAAGCTGCTGCGTTTTATCGCTGATGGTGGCGGTGCTTTCAGTAAGCTTCGCTAAATTTTCCTTCAGCTTGGCGCTGCCGTCTTTCGCGTTTTTCGTGCCGTCGTCTATTTTCTTGGCTCCGCTGCTGGCTTTGCCGAGCCCTTTGGCAATATCTTTAAAGTTATCAAAAATGACTTTTGCGTATTGCTCTGTCACTTCTTTCGACACGGAGGCTTTCAGTTTGTCGATCGCCTTTTCCCCGATTGTCGCGCCGACATAGTTTGATCCGGCATTCGTATGATATTTCAGATTCAGCTTCTTCGGATTTTTATCCATTACCGTGCTGGCGTTTTTCGAAAAATCTTCAGGAATCTCGACCAATAAATAATATTTAGCATTTAATAAGTCCTTTAACGATTGATCAAGATCGCTTGAAAAATGCCAATCAAAATTATCATTTTTCTTTAACTCTTTCACAAGATCGTCACCGATCTGAAGATGTTTCCCTTCGTAGTCCGCCCCTTTATCCTGGTTGACAACGACAACCGGCAGCTGATCCACCGTGCCGTACGGGTCCCAGTACGCCTTCAAAAACACTCCGCTGTAGATCAGCGGAACGAATAATATGGCAATGATGGGGATTAACAGTTTCTTGTTCGTTACAATGTCTTTCCACTGGCTTTTTATTGTATTCAACCCTGTTGCCTCCTTCCGCAAACTGACTCATTTGACAAAACGGTCACGGCACCTAAAAAGTGAAGGATCATCTATTATTTAGATAATCCTTGACCAACATACATTTCCAGCAATTCGGCGATCGTCTCTTTTTCAAGAGGCGGATGGTTTTTTTCCCAGTCAAATATCAGCGCGATGTAGAGCTTGAGCATCACAAAAGCGGTCAGTTCCGGATCACACGGTTTAATGCTTCCGTTTTCAATGGCTGTTTCTATCTTTTCTTTAATGTATGACAGAATGGCCCGCTCCATTTTCGCAATGACATCCTGAACGGCTATTGTACCAATCTCGGCGTTCTCCTGAAAAATTTTAATAGTCAGCTGGTGTGTTTTTCTGAATTCCAAAATCGCGACAAGCGCCCGGTGGACATTTTCGTGAAATGAAAGCTCCGGTTTCATCGCTTCGTCTGCGTGTTCCTTCATTTCTCTTAAAATAGTGGTGAAAATATCATCAAACAGTTCTTCTTTGTTTTTGAAAAACGTGTAGATGGTTCCCTTCCCCACATTTGCAAGCTTTGCCACCAGATCCATTGTCGTTGCTTTGTAGCCGAATTGTGTAAAAGACTTCGTTGCCGCTTCCAGAATGAGCTTTTTCCGATCGACGGACATGTTTCCCACCTCGTTAAATTGACCGTTTGAACGTTTTAGTCATTTTGTACATAAGATAACTTATCACAGTCGCAAAGAAGATTCAAATGTTTTTTCTCTTTACTGGTGTTCCCTTTACAGAACGGGAACATGCAAAAAAACCTCCGTTTTACGATAACGGAGGCTGGTACGTTTCAAATAAATAAGCCAGTGAATCATATACGGCGGCTTTTCCCTGGTCGATACAGTCGGGGATGCCCACCCCTTCGAATGACGCGCCCGTCGCGTATACGCCCGGATAGGAAGCTTTCAGCGCATCTCTGAACTCTTTGATGCGCTCCTTATGGCCAACATGGTATTGCGGCATGCTTTCGTTCCAGCGGGTCACACAGGTCATTTCCGGTTCGCCATTCATTTTCATTACTTTTTTCAAATCTTCCATTACGATTTTAATGATCTCGTTATCTGAAAGATCTACGATGGATTCATCTCCGGCCTTTCCGACGTACGCCCTGAGAAGCGTTTTGCCCTCCGGCGCCGCGTGCGGCCATTTTTTATTCGTCCATGTGCAGGCCGTGATGGAGAAGTCGCTGTTTCTTGAGATTACGAATCCCGTACCTTCATGCTCCATCTTGACGGCTCCCTCAGGAAAACCTAAGGCGACGTTGGCAACGGACGTAGAATGCATGTCTTTGAGACATGAAACCGCCGGCAGATCAGAAAGCATTTTCGCCGCGGCTTTATGCGGGGCTGTTACTATGCATCCTTCCGCATAGAGCACTTTGCCGTTATCAAGCGTCACGGAATATCCTTTCTCCTCGCGGCCGATATGGGTGACTTTCGTTCCTTTCATCACCTTTGTCAGCGTAAGCTGCTTTTCCAGCTCCTCCACCAACGTTTGAAGCCCTGTCGTCAGCGTTAAAAACTGGCCCTGCTTTTTGGCCGTCAGCTGCTGTCCCGAAGGCTGCGGACGTGATTTTTTCATACCGAGAATCAGGCTTCTGTGCTTTTGCTCAGTCTGATAGAATTGCGGAAACGTAGACATGAGGCTCAGCTTATCAATATCTCCGGCATAAATCCCTGATAATAGCGGTTCTATTAAATTCTCAACAACTTCGTCACCGACGCGTCTGCGGAAAAATTCACCCAGAGACTGATCTTCCTTCGGTTTGCTCGCAGGCAGGACAAAGTCAAGCGCCGCCCGCGCTTTTCCGGGAACAGAAAATAAACCGGTGGAGATGAACGGAGCGATTTTGGTCGGAATGCCCATCACCGCGCCCTTCGGCATCGGATGAAGCGTCTCGTTGACGAGCACGTAAGACTGGCCGGTCGCATTGTTGACGAGCAGATGCTCAAGCCCCAAATCCTTGACGAGCTGCGGCGCGCTTTTTTTCCTTTCCAAAAAAGAATCCGGGCCCCGCTCAATGATGTAGCCGTCTTTATGCGCCGTCTGAATTTTGCCGCCGGCTCTCGGGCCTGCTTCGATCAAGGTGACCTCAAGCGGCAGCTGTTTTTCTTTGATTTCTTTTTCCATGTAGAAGGCGGCGGCTAATCCCGTTATGCCGCCGCCGATGATGACCAGATGTTTTTTATCGCCACTCATTTTTATCGCCTTCTTTACCGTTTAATTCTACTTGTCCAGCTCTTTCAGCACGACCGCTGCAAGCGCGTCGATAAATTCAGGCTGTGCGTTCGGCATGGCCGGACGATAGTAGCTTGCGCCGACTTCTTCAGTCACAGCTTTGCATTCATAATCATTATCGTAAAGCACCTCTAAATGATCGGCAACGAAGCCTGCGGGCACGTATACAAATGCTTTATAAGGATGCTTTTGATACAGCTCGCGCGTAAGATCCTGCACATCCGGCCCGAGCCACGGATCAGGGGTGTTCCCTTCGCTTTGCCAGCCGACTGCGTAATCGGTAATTCCGGCGCCTTCGGCAATCAGTTTTGCGGATTCCTCCAGCTGGTCAGGATACGGATCGCCGTATTCTTTAATTTTTTCAGGAAGGCTGTGCGCTGAGACGATCAGCATCGCGTCATCCCGTTCTTCTTTCGGCATTGATTCATACGTTTTCTTCACCTGGCCGACCCAATAATCAACGAATTTCGGTTCATCATACCAGCTTTCAACGGACTTGATGGTCAAGCCGCCGAGCTTCTCCGCTTCTTCTTTCGCGCGTTTGTTGTATGACTGGACGCTGAATGTTGAAAAATGAGGGGCGAGCACAAGGCTGACAGCTTCTGTAATGCCGTCTTTATGCATGTCCGCCACCGCGTCTTCAATAAACGGTTCAATATGTTTTAATCCGATATACACTTTGAATGTTACATCATCCTGGATTTCATTTAAACGCTGTGCGAGCTTCTCCGCCTGCTCCTGCGTGATTTTCGCCAGCGGAGAAATGCCTCCGATCGCTTCATATCTGTCTTTTAAATCTTGAAGCATATGAGGCTCCGGCTTTCTTCCGCGTCTGATATGCGTATAATAACGTTCTATGTCCTCTTCTTTGTAAGGCGTTCCGTAAGCCATGACAAGAAGTCCCATTTTCTTTTTGCTGCTCATTTTGTTAAACACCTCTTTTGATGGTCTGTCTACCTTGATTTTGACAGGAAAATCTACTTATAACCAACGATCTGCTCAGGAAGATTGTTCCGTTTTTTTGGCAGCGGAATATTCATGTACAAACGCCGTCAGCTTTTTCAGCGTTTCCGGATTGACATCAGGGAATACGCCGTGCCCTAAATTGAAAATAAACCCGTCCGCTTTCATGCCTTGATCAAGTATCGCTTTCGCTTTTTTCTCGATGACTTCCCAAGGCGCAAGAAGAAGCGACGGATCAAGATTGCCCTGAACCGTTTTTGTAATGCCTTGTTTTCTGGCGTCATCTATGCCGAGTCTCCAATCAAGACCGACGACATCAAGAGGAAGGTCATGCCAATCCCCGGCCAGATGGCTTGCGCCTACGCCGAACATGATCAGCGGAACTTGCTCTGCAGAAAGCTCCCGGAAAATTCTGTCCATCACCGGTTTTATAAACTGCCGGTAATCTTCGCGGTTCAGCGCGCCGACCCATGAATCAAAAATCTGAATGGCTTTTGCGCCGGCGTTAATCTGCGCTTTTGCATAAACGATAATCATGTCCGCGAGCTTGTCCATCAGCATTTGCCACGCTTGCGGCATACTGTGCATAAACGCTTTTGTTTTGTTGTAATTTTTAGAAGGCCCGCCTTCAATCATATAACTGGCCAGCGTAAAAGGCGCTCCCGAAAAACCGATGAGCGGAACATTCAGCTGTTCGTTTACGAGTAATCGGATCGTTTCCAGCACGTAAGGAACATCCTGTTCGGGATTCAGTTCGCCGAGCTTTTCAATATCCGCAGCAGAGCGCACCGGCTGATCGATCACCGGGCCGATTCCGTTTTTTATTTCAACATCCACTCCGATATAAGGAAGCGGCGTCATAATGTCTTTATATAAAATGGCAGCGTCCACTCCGTACTGCTCGACCGGGAGCCTCGTCACATACGCGCACAGCTCGGGCTGATGCGTAATTTCGACTAAGCCGTACTTTTCCTTCAGCTTGCGGTATTCCGGCTGCGACCTCCCCGCCTGTCTCATGTACCAGACAGGGACGTGATTTGTCTTTTCTCCCCGTGCCGCTTTTAAAAACGTATCATTAAACGCTTCTCGTTTACTCATCTGAATTTCCACCTTTCCTCCTGCAACCATACGTTCGTGTTCTTCGCCCATTACACTATACCTTGTTTTTTCAAAAGCGTATAGAATTGAGGCTTAATGTTCAAAAAATCGCCGAATTCATGATTAAGAAGAAAAAAGCTTCGGCTGAACGTATTCCGTTCCCTCTCCTTCTTGATCCGTCTGTGAATTATATGGAACGACTTTGTATGAAGCCCCTGAAAACAGATTGGCGTACGGTATGTCAAAGCTGCCTTTTCCTTTCACCGAATCCAGAAGCTTGTCTTTTCCGTCTTTCTTCTCATATATTCGGTAAACAACCCGATCATCCTTTTGAATATCCCATTTTAATTGAACCGTAATCAGTCCCATCGCCTTAAATGTATAACGGGCCGACAGGGACTTTACCGCCTCCAGCTCAATCGGGCTGCCCAGTTCCTTCACATTTTCAGGCTTTTTGAATGTCCGGCCGTTTTCCCCCGCTTTTGTAACGATATCTTTAAAGAGTCTGACCGGGTATTGGCTTCCGCCTTTCAGGTAATGGGTTTTATCCGTTTTGTCATAGCCCATCCAGACGGCTCCCGTCAGTCCGGGAGTGTATCCCGCAAACCAGGCGTCCTTTGTCGCGCCGGGGACGCCGGTAAATGTGGTCGTGCCGGTTTTCCCCGCCAGGTCACCTTGATAGCTGCCTTGTGAAGCGGTTCCTTCTTTTACGACCTGCTGAAGCATTCTCGTCATATTCCATGCCGTCTGTCCGCTGAAGACGCGCGTTTTGCCGTTTTTAGGCCCGGACAACGTTTCTCCGTCTTCGTCCGTGATTTTCTCTATAAAAAATGGCTTCGTATACATTCCGCTTGCCGCAAAGGTATGATAAGCTCCGGCAAGCTGAAGCGGGGTGACGCCTTCAGACAGACCGCCCAGCGCAATCGCGAGTCCGTTGTCAGAAATGTTTATACCGTTTTTCTCAAGATACGATTTTCCCGTATCTACGCCGATCTGCTTCAATGTCCAGACAGCGGGCGCATTTATGCTGTAAGTGATCGCATCCTGCATCGTCACTTCCCCCTTGTACTGTCCGTCATAATTTTTCGGTTCATACCCGTCGTAGGACGTGAGTTTGTCTTGGAGAAGCGAATACGGTTTGAACTTGTCTTCCTGCATGGCGGGACCGTATACGGCAATCGGCTTAAACGTTGAGCCCGGCTGCCGCTTCGCCGTAACCCTGTTGTATCCTTTTGTCACGTAGTCGCGTCCGCCGACCGCCGCGCGCACGCCTCCGGTTTTATTATCAATAAAGACGGCGCTTCCCTCTGCCGCTTGATCCGTCCCCGGAAAATAGCCGCTTTCCTTCATGAGGGTGTATGCCGTTTTCTGCAGCTTGGAATCAAGTGACGTCCGGATCGTATAGCCGCCTTGAAGCAGCTGTTCACCCGACATCGAATAACGGGATTCCGCCTCCTTGATGACAAGATCGATATAACTGTCAAACCAAGGCGTTTCTGATGTTTTCTTGACATTAAGCCCCAATGTCCGGCCCTGGGCTCTGACGGCTTCCTTGGCGCTGATATAGCCTTGGTCGTTCATCATTGCAAGAATCGTATCGCGGCGTTCTTTATTTTTATCCGGATGCTGAATCGGCGAATAAAGAGATGGCGCCTTCGGAATCGCTGCCAGAACGGCTCCTTCCGCAACGGTTAAATCTTTTACTTCTTTATTAAAGTAGTAGTGGGACGCGGCTTGAATGCCGTAAACGCCATGGCCGAAATAAAGCTGGTTCAGGTACATTTCAAGCAGCTTGTCCTTGCTGTAATCACGCTCAAGATTGATGGCGATAATGACTTCCTTCGTCTTGCGCAAAAATGTTTTATCATGAGTCAGAAAAATGTTTTTCGCCAGCTGCTGGGTGATCGTGCTTCCGCCTTCCACCTTGCCGCCTGCTAAAACATCCCGGAACACCGCCCGGCCGACAGACTTCACATCAATGCCGTGATGTTCGTAAAACCGTTTATCTTCAACGGCGATAAAGGCATCTCTCACATCTTCCGGAACCTGCTGAATGGATACCGGCTCGCGATTTTCCGTATAGAGGCTCGCGATTTCATCACCGTTTTGATCGACGATTTTTGAAGATGCGTGCAGTATTAATTTCTTTTCATCGATGACATAATGGCCGAGAAATATAATGATAATGTATCCGATTAACGCGAGAAAAGCGGTTGCCGCCGCAATTACAGCCGGAATAAAGAATCTTTTTTTCTTTTTCAGCATAAGTCACCTCGCCTTTCTTAACTTGTAGTATGGGAAATATTGTTTCGAATTATGTCAGAATGAGTCGCCAATAGAAACTTATACCACTCTTTTGATATACTAGCAAGCAGGAGGTGGCTGATATGAAGGTTTATATTACATACGGGACAGCCGATTTTTTAAAGACGATTGCAAAGAAACACCCGAGTGAGAATATGGTGCTGATGCAAGGTGAGGATAATGCGGTTTTAATTCATGAAACAAATGGAGAAACCGTTTTTCAGGCGCCCCATTCCTATGAAAGCATCGACAGCGTCGGGGAAATCAAAAATCCGGGCTACGCCGTCCTCAACAACATCGCCGTTACCCAGGAAGGCCGTCCGCTGTTTGAAAACCGGTTTAAAAACCGCGCCGGCAAAGTGGAAAATGAACCCGGTTTTCAAGCCATCCGCGTATTAAGACCGCTCGAAGGCGATACGTATGTCATTTTGACCCTGTGGGAAGAGGAAAAAGCCTTTCAGGACTGGCAGCAGTCAAACTCTTATCAGGAAGCTCATAAAAAACGCGGAACATCTGCCGGCATCGACACGACGTCTATTTTCTCCCGGCCGTCTTATGTAACCGCTTATTACGCAATAGACTAAAAAACCGCCGGAGATTCTCCGGCTTTTTTAATGTCCCGATTTTACGCTTCGTTCTTGCACCTTCCGCCCGCCTATGAATACCCTGTAGCAATCCTATTTATAAACGGAGTGGTTCAATTGGGGATCGGCGTCTACTCGGTACATCTGCTTTATGTTGCTTTTATCGCGGCCATTATCGTTTTTATGCTCCTCAGGAAAGATACAACCTTTATTTCACTCGCCGGCATTTTTGTGATTGCGCTATGGACGACGCATTCATTCTCCGCTTCGGTCAGCAGCCTGTTTCACAGCTTCACGTATGCCGCCGGAGAATTGCTGCCGACGATTTTTATCATTTGTTTTATCGTGGCGATGAGCGGCCTCTTGACCGAAACCGGTATTAATGAAGCGATGATTTCTCCGTTTGCAAAGCTGATGAAAGGGCCGGCTGTCGCGTATTGGGTTATCGGCTGTCTGATGTTTGCCATCTCTCTTTTTTTCTGGCCGTCACCCGGGGTGGCGCTGATCGGCGCTGTGCTGCTTCCCGCAGCGATCCGGGCGGGCCTTTCTCCGATCGCCGCGGCTATGGCGATGAACCTGTTCGGCCACGGATTCGCTTTATCTGGGGATTACGTCATTCAGGCGGCCCCGAAATTAACGGCCGATGCCGCGGGCATTCCCGTGGGCGATGTCATGCAGGCAAGTATTCCGCTCGTTTTGATCATGGGGTTAACGACGACAATCACCGCTTTCTTCCTCATCATGCGGGATCGAAAAAAAACGAAGACCCCCCTCTCCTTGGACAGCTCCGGTTCTTTGGACACAAGTATGTACCTGCCGAAAAAACTCAGGGTGATCCTGGCGGTTTTCATTCCGCTTGTTTTTCTCGCCGATATTATCTGCATGATCGTATACCGTCTGCAGGGAAACGAGGCGACGGCACTCGTCGGAGGAACCGCGATCGGCATTCTCCTGATCATTCATTTCATTGTATATAAAGAGCGGCATTTAGAAAAGATCACCGAGTATTTTATCGGCGGTTTTCAATTCGGCTTTAAAGTATTCGGCCCCGTCATTCCGATCGCGGCCTTCTTTTATCTCGGTGACGCGGGGTTTAAAAGTATTTTGAACACCCCGCTGCCGAAAGGATCTGCGGGGATCGTCAATGACCTCGGATTGGCCCTGTCCCATTCTTTTCCGATGTCCGGAGAATTCGCCGGCATCGCCCTGACCGCAGTCGGTGCGATTACCGGGCTCGACGGGTCAGGGTTTTCCGGTATATCTCTTGCAGGCTCGATGGCAAAGCTGTTTTCCGCCGCGCTTCATACGGACCCGGCCGTTTTAACGGCGCTGGGCCAGATTTCAGCGATCTGGGTCGGGGGCGGAACATTGGTCCCTTGGGCACTGATCCCCGCTGCGGCTATTTGTAAAGTTGATCCGTTTGAGCTTGCCAGAAAAAACTTTATCCCGGTTGCGGCCGGGCTAGTCGTCACAACGATCGCCGCCATCATCATTCTCCCGTAGCAAAAGGATTGAAATCTTCTGACATTTTCTATACAATCATGGGAAAAGCAGACGAGGGGGCATCGCTTTTGACGTTAACGACACTTCAAAAAAGCTTAAACGCTCAGCTTGACGGGCTGTATGAGGAAATGGTTGAAATCAGGCGTCACCTTCACATGAATCCCGAGCCATCCTTTAAGGAGAAAAAAACACCGGCGTTCATCGCCTCATTTTATGAAAAGCTCGGCGTTCCCATCCGGACGAATGTCGGGGGCAACGGTGTCACAGCCTATATTGAAGGGAGCGAACCGGGACCGGCCGTGGCACTCAGAGCTGATTTTGACGCTTTGCCGATACAGGATGAAAAAGATGTGCCCTATGCTTCACAAATTCCCGGCGTCATGCACGCCTGCGGGCATGACGGCCATACGGCGGCTCTGCTCGCGGTTGGAAAAGTGCTGTACTGCAACCGGGAAAAACTGAAAGGGTCATTTGTGATGATCCACCAGCACGCCGAGGAATTATCTCCCGGCGGAGCAAAAGCAATGATTGAGGATGGGTGCCTCGAGCATGTCGATGCCATTTTCGGCACTCACCTTTGGGCCACTGAACCCGTCGGGACGGTCTTATGCCGCCCGGGCGCAGTAATGGCCGCCGCTGACGGCTTTACGATTAAAGTCATCGGCAAAGGCGGCCACGGCGCGATTCCTCACGATACAAAGGACGCCGTTTTAATCGGCTCACAAATCGTCACGGCTCTTCAGCATATCGTCAGCCGGCTCGTTCACCGCTGAAAATCCGTTTAATGCGATTGCCGATCAGGCAGTCATATCAGGCACCGTCCGCTCGTTTGACGAAAGTGTGCGCAGCCTGCTCGAAGCAGAAATAGAAGCCGTCGTAAAAGGAATCTGTTCCATGCACTCCGCTTCCTATGAATATCGTTTCAAGCGCGGTTATCCCGCCGTCGTCAATCATCCCGAGGAAGCGGCGCACGCGGCGGCCGCCGCAAAGGAAACAGACGGCGTTACGAAAGTCATTGAAGGAGGGCCGCAGATGGCCGGAGAGGATTTTTCCTATTATCTGCAGCATACAAAAGGCGCATTTTTCTTTACGGGCGCCGCTTTAGAAAACGCGGAAACCATTTATCCTCATCATCATCCGAAATTTGATTTTAATGAAAAAGCGATGCTGACGGCCGCCAAAGTGCTTATCGGCGCCGCGGTGAGCTACCCCCGATAGGGCATAAAAAACAGCCGGTACATTACGTACCGGCTGCTGTGATTCTTAAATGAAAAACGTGCCTTGCCGTCTCACCGAGCTGTGACAGCAGTTTATAATTGGCCGCTCCGCCCACGGCGGCTCCGACGACCGGCAAAAGCTGAAACAATTTCACCACGTCCAGATAATCGCGGTATTCCTGCTGAAAAACTCTCCAATCGACATCATGCTTTTTCGAATCCCACTGTTCAATCATTGAGTATATGCGTTTCCGCTGTTCACCGCTTGAGAAAGCCAGCTGAAAAATAAACAGCAAAAACAATCGTTCATCCCTGTCTTTCACATCATAGCCGTAAATAGAGGCAAGATCGAACAGACATTTCATTTTAATGGATAACAGCAAAGGAAAATCAGCCATCCCTAAAAAAATTCCGCCGGCCCCCGTACCGATCCCTTCGGCTGCCGCGACCTTTTGGTACGATGCGATGGTTTGTCTGGCGAGGGCATCTTTTTCAGCAAGCGTCATACCGTTTGTATCCCGCTTGCTTTTCACCAGATTTGAACCCGCCATTGTTGCTTCGGTCATTTTTTTAATGCTTTCTGTGATGACGGCATGAATTTTATCAGGAATCCGCTCATTTATTTTCGCCTGCATTCCTTTAGAAAAGCGTTCAAGCATAGAATCTTTGCGTAAAAAACGCGCTTTCCATTGCAGTGCTTCCTGTATCAGCTGCTGATCGTCGGTCATCTGTGTCTCCTTCTTTCATTGAGGTTTCAAAAACCCGATTGATTACAGCTTGCCGTACTTTTTCAATCTTCCGCCCATATACGAAGGCATGATCACAAAAATCAGAACGGCTGAAGCAACAGCCGCATACAGCGCCCCGCTGACTCCCGCGGCATAGGCTGACGCTGCACAGAACAGCAGCGCCTGCACGGTTAATGCCGATTTCATCAGCGAAAAGAAACTTTGCAGCTTCGCTTTCTGATTGACCGGGTAAAGCTCCTGCAGAGAAAGATGATGAAAATGCCCGAACAGCGGCAGAAGCTGTATTCCCGTAATAAAGACGGTAAATACGGTTAACGCCGCCGTTATCCACGGATTGGCGGAAACGAGCATAATAATCAGGATAAAAATAATCGTGAGCCTGACCTGAATGCCTAGATAATCATTTGAACGCAGAAAGGCCCGCGCATACATATAGGAGAACGTTTTCCGCTGTTCGAACGGAATCATTCTGAGCAAAAAGTCGAGATACGCCCGGCGTTTTGCCTGTTTTTTCAGGTGAGGCACATCGGTAAACAGATTGGCGATTCTGTAAAACCGCTGCTTCCTTCTTAATTCATATTCAATGTGAGCTTCCCATTTTAATGATTTATGTTTTGCGGCCGATGTGAAATACACATAAAGGCCGGCCATCACAATGTAGACGGCGGCAGCGTACACATAAAACGACTGTAAGACGAAGTATAAAAGCAGCATATTGCAGATAAAGCGTATAACCGCATCCATCATTTTCATGCTTCTGTCATTCATAAACGTCATCCGCCACTCCATGGCCTGATTCCACGCTTTTACCGCCAGCATCTGAATAAATACGGCGGCATACGACGCAAGCGACGCCCCCGGACTTACAGCGAAAAACAGAGGCATGCATACAAGAGACAGAGCAATAAGCGGAAACAGCTGTGACAGATAGCTGTACTTAAATGAATGCTTAAAGTATGTCCCCATTTTCGGTTCAAGCGGCAGCAGAAACACGAGGTCCGCTTCCTTTAACAGCGTCCGGACGTATGAACCGGTCAGCACAAATGAAAAGAGCACCGCCATCACCCAAAATGACGGAAAATGAACGGGAATGTCTTTGACCCACTTGCTGTACCAGCTTGCCGCGCCGGCAATAAAAAAGATCAGCACAATGACGAGATGATCATTGAGCATATATTTCATATACATTCTGGTTTCCTTTATATGCTCTTCAAGCCGGGACTGCCAAATCGTAGACATATTATTCATGGCCGGCGTCTTCCTTCGTCAGTTCGATATACAAGTCATCAAGAGCTGCGTCTTTCATGCCGAACTGCTCTCTCAGTTCTTCCAGTGTGCCGCTTGCCCGCACTTCGCCGTTATGTAAAATAATGAAAGCGTCACAGTAGCGCTCTGCCGTAGCCAGGATATGCGTTGACATCAGCACGCTTGATCCGGCTTTTTTCGCGGCGTCCATCCGCTCCAGCAATGCATTGATCGCAAGCGGGTCAAGGCCGAGAAACGGCTCGTCAATGATATAAAGCGAAGGCTCCGCGAGAAACGCGCACATGATCATGACTTTCTGCTTCATCCCTTTGGAAAAGTGAGCGGGAAACCATTTCAGCCTTTTTTCCATTCTGAATTCTTTCAGAAGCGGAGGAAGCCTTTTTTCAAGCGTTTCTTTGGAAAGGCCGTACGCCATGGCCGTCAGCTCCAGATGCTCTTTAAGCGTCAGTTCTTCATACAGCACCGGCGCTTCGGGGATGTACGTAAATTGCGAGCGGTAGCTTTCCTTATCCTCCGAAAACGTCTTGCCGTTCAGCTCGATCGAGCCTTTATGCGGGTCCATTAATCCGATAATATGCCGGATCGTCGTGCTTTTGCCCGCGCCGTTTAATCCGATGAGTCCGACAATCTGGTTCGGCTCAAGGGTGAATGAAACATTTTTTAAGACCGGGTTTCTCGTATAACCGCCGGTTAAGTCTTTTACCGATAGCAGAGACATAATTTCTCCCCTTCTGATTCGTTTTTCTTCATAGTACCAAAAATAAAGTCTGATTTGAAACGATTCCCTTTTTTTCTCACTTGAAAAGTGTGCATAGTTATCGTTTTGGCGGACATCATAATGTATGTAGAAGGAAACAGCTTTAATCAACTGAAAATGAGGTGTTTATAAAAGACGTCTTAGAACAGTTGGATGAAAATCAACATGTCCTGTGCTTACAATTTCTTCACACACTGCTTTGATGATGTTCTTCATTCATGATGAAATAATCAAATGAGGTGTTTGTCCCAGGAATGATTAAGCAGACCCATAAGTCTTCATTTTAAAAACAAATGAGGTGCTTACAAAAGGCATATTCAATTTTCTGTGATAAAGCTCGTACTTCTGCATCAGGGTGAACGCGCAGCCGTTCATCCTGTTTTTTGTTTTGGCCGTTTTTGTGGTACGATGAGAATATACATATATTTCTTTTCAGGGAGGAAACCCATCTATGCACAAAGCGGACGATTGTATTTTCTGCAAAATCATTGCCGGTGACATTCCGTCTTCAAAAGTATACGAAAATGAACACGTCGCGGCGTTTCTTGATATCAGCCAGGTCACAAAGGGCCACACGCTCGTGATTCCGAAAACACATATCGAAAACGTGTACGAGTTTACGCCTGAGCTTTCTAAAGAATATTTTGAAGCGGTGCCGAAAATCGCACGCGCCATCCGCGATGAATTCGAGCCGATCGGGCTGAATATTCTCAATAACAACGGTGAAAAAGCGGGCCAATCGGTGTTCCATTTTCACATGCATATCATTCCGCGTTACGGAAAAGGCGACGGTTTCGGGGCTGTCTGGAAGCCCCACGCCGAAGACTATACGCCTGACGATCTTCAGGAGATCGCTTCAACCGTCAGAAAACGGCTTGCCTCATCTTAAAGATGAGGTTTTTTTGCGTCCGGAAACACAAAATACATAAAATTATATTTTTTCATATCAAAAAAATCAAAAAATTGTGATAGGATAATTGTATTATTTCTTACACTAAAGCGGAAAACAGGGAGAGATCGTAAACATGGAACGTACAACGAATTTCAATGCAGGACCCGCAGCCCTTCCACTGGATGTGCTGCAAAAAGCACAAAAAGAATTTGTCAACTTCAATGATACCGGCATGTCCGTCATGGAGCTGTCCCACCGGAGCACGGAATATGATGCGGTGCACCAAAAAGCCAAAAGCCTTCTGAAAGAACTGATGGATATTCCCGACGATTATGATATTTTATTTCTTCAAGGCGGCGCAAGCCTTCAATTCTCCATGCTGCCGATGAACTTTTTAACACCGGAAAAAACGGCGCACTTCATCGTAACAGGCGCATGGTCTGAAAAAGCACTCGCCGAGGCGAAACTGTTCGGAAACACATCCGTCACGGCAACAAGCGCAGATTCAAACCACAACCACATACCGGAAGCGGACCTCTCAGGAATCAAAGACGGCGCCTACCTGCATATTACGTCAAACAACACGATTTTCGGAACGCAGTGGAAAGAGTTCCCGAATTCACCGATCCCGCTCGTAGCCGACATGTCAAGCGACATCCTGAGCAGAAAAATTGATGTCAAAACGTTTGATGTTATCTATGGCGGAGCCCAGAAAAACCTCGGGCCATCCGGCGTCACGGTCGTCATCATGAAAAAATCATGGCTTGAAAACGAAAACGCCAACGTCCCTAAAATGTTGAAATACTCCACTCACACAAAAGCCGATTCACTGTATAATACGCCGCCTACATTTGCGATTTATATGCTGAGCCTCGTCCTTGAATGGCTGGCTGAAAACGGCGGTGTCGAAGCGGCTGAACGGCGCAATCAGGAAAAGGCCGATGTCCTGTACGGCACAATCGACGCAAGCGGCGGGTTTTACGCGGGGCATGCCGCAAAAGACAGCCGTTCTCACATGAACGTCACGTTCACCCTCCGCGACAGCAGTCTCACGAAAAAATTCGTTGAAGAAGCGAAAGCGGCTAAAATGATCGGACTCGGAGGCCACCGCTCAGTCGGAGGCTGCAGGGCGTCTATCTACAACGCCGTCAGCCTGGCTGATTGTGAAAAACTGGCTCAGTTTATGAGAAAGTTCCAGCAGGAAAACGAATAAATTTCTTCTAACATAACGGTTCCTTTGATATACTGTTTGCATATCAATTTTTCCGGCCATCGCAATAAATGACGAGCATATTATTGGATGGCGAAAAAGCTTAGCAGAGGAGAGCTTAGTATGAAAACAAAAGAATTAGTCATTATGGCCCTGTTTGCGGCAATCGGAGCGGTGCTTCATTCCATTATGCCGCCGGTATTATTCGGAATGAAACCCGATATGATGCTTGTGATGATGTTTATGGGTATTCTGTTATTCCCCCGTGTGCAGAACGTACTGATGATCGGGATTGTAACGGGAATCATTTCCGCACTCACGACATCTTTTCCGGGCGGACAGCTTCCGAATATCATTGAAAAACCGGTAACGGCGTTTCTGTTTCTCGCGCTGGCGCTTTTGGTGAAAAAGAGCGTGAAAACAGCGGCCGCCGCCGTCATTACGATAGCCGGCACCTTCATCTCCGGTTTGCTCTTTTTGGCGCTGGCCCTTCTGATTGTCGGCCTGCCGGGCGGATTCACCGCCTTGGTGCTCGCGGTCGTCCTTCCGGCGGCTGCGCTGAACGCGATCGCCATTATCATTATGCATCCGATTGTGCAAACGATCTTAAAACGGTCCAATATGATTGAAACGGTGAAATAACCGCATACCGAAACCTCTTCCGGCCGGAAGAGGTTTTTTAATGTGTTTCAGCATGTTTTATACGAGAAGTTTTGTGAAAAAGATAAGGAACAATGCGAGGGCGGTTCCTGCTGAGCAGACGATGGCCTTTTGGCGGACGACCCGCTTCGGCGGATAAGAAGCGGCCTGGCCGAGCAGTTTCAGGTAATAAACGGCGCCCGCCGCAAAGACAAGAGCCATACAAGATAAAACAATCATAAAGACAGACAACCTTCTCCCTCCTTTTCCCTTAAAAAATATGCTAAAATAAAGCAAGCTATGTATAGAAGTTTATTCTTCTGAACAAAAATGATAAAAGTTATGAGAAAAAAAACGGGGTGATTCAAATGGCTGACGGACGTTCCCTTTTAACAGGCCTTTTCGTAGGCGGATTGATCGGAGGCGCAGCGGTGTTACTCTCGGCTCCTTCATCCGGAAAAGAGCTGCGGGGCAAAATCAAAGAGAATTGCAATTCAATTGAGGACACAATCAAACGGTTAAAAAAAGACGGAATGGCGCTTAAGGACCAGCTTGTCCAAACGGCGAAAGAAAGCGCAGAAGTCATTAAAGACGTAGGCGGAGAGCTTCAGACCAGCATTAAAAGGTGGCAGGAGGAAATCAAGCCGCACCAGCAGGATCTCCAAAAGGAAATCGCTGATATCGAAGAGAAAATCAGACAGCTGGAGAAAACCTTACAAAACTAATATCCTATACAACCAAAAAAAGTGCGGACCTATTGCGTTCCGCACTTTTTTTTGCGGTTTAAAGCCTTTCCCAGCAAAGGATTAAGAATTTATTATAAAATTCTTAAATTTTCATCTTTATTAATCTTTATTTTATTGGCATAATAGAGGAAAAGAAAATGTGAAGCAGGTGATCTGTATTGAATCGTGTTGAACCGCCTTACGATCTAAAAGAAGCTTTAATCTATACCCAAAAAATGGCGCAGCTGTCCAAAGCGCTCTGGAAATCTATCGAGAAAGACTGGCAGAATTGGCTGAAGCCCTACGACCTTAATATTAATGAGCATCATATATTATGGATTGCCTATCAGCTTAAAGGAGCTTCTATTTCAGAAATCGCCAAATTCGGCGTTATGCACGTATCAACTGCATTTAACTTTTCAAAAAAGCTTGAAGAACGGGGATATCTGAAATTTTCCAAGCGGCTGAATGATAAACGGAACACGTACATTCAGTTAACTGATGAAGGGGAAAATGTATTCGAAAGCCTGCTTGAGGAGTTTGATCCGTCGAGGAACGCGGTGTTTAAAGGCTCACAGCCGATCTACCACTTATTCGGGAAGTTTCCTGAGGTTGAAGAATTAACCTGTGTCATCCGCCACATTTACGGCGAAGATTTTATGGAGATATTCGAGAAATCATTGACAAACATAAACAATGATTTTGAAAGTGAAGACGGAAGGCTGAAGAAAAAAACGGACGAATCGGCTGTCCATGAAACGGCTGAAGAGCTGGAACCGATCAACAGTTAATCAAAGTGCTTCATAATCTCAATAAACTCTTCCATCAGCGCTGTATAAAGCCCCTGCTCATACAAAGCAAAAATCGTTTCATGAACATCTAATTTTTCGTTCAGCTGTCCCGCAAAAAGCGCAAGGAGCTTGTCAAACGTCACAAAGCCTTGCGCTTTTTGCGACTCCAGCTCGTCCTCCAATTCGCGGCAGATCCGCCCGACCTCTTCTCCTTCTTCTTCGGTCAGCCCTTTTTCAATCATCATCGCATAAAAAGGGTACTTATCCATATCCACCGTTTTCACCAGCAATTGTATGTAATATTCTAAACGCCCGATACGCTGATCCATTGAATCCATCCGTTTCACTTCTTTCTATCTTTAATCTTATTTTAGCTGATAATGAATGGAGAAGAAAGGTTAAACCGTACATTTCCATGTTTCACCGAGCTCTTCTGTTCTTCTCTTTCCAGGTTTATTTTTTTCTTTAAAAAAGGATTGATTTTTTCTCCTGAAGAGAGTAAATTATTTTGAGATTGTATTCCATCTTTGTACGGAAGGATGACTCTGATGAATTGCTGGAAAACCATTAATCTGATCAAAGATTATGGTGCGGTTCGTTTATTATTGACTGCTGTAGGTTTTATGATCCTGTTTTTTATATGCAACTTCTTGGCATTCGGGCTGCTGCGTCCGAATATCAGTTTAAGTGACGGGCACGTGTTTGCTTTTTGTGTTCTGCTCGTTGTTACTTTATTTGTACATAAAGTCATACATGTCCTGCCGATGATCTGTAAAAAAAGAAAAAAGGAAATGAAAATGTACTTCTTGCGGATGCCGACATGGAAAGGCATACCGAAAACGACGATGCTGATTTCTACGATCAGCCCGTTTTTATTCATTACGCCGTTATTGTTTTATGCCGGACTGGCATTTCCGAGACACGCTCATTACTTTTATATGATTTCGAGCATTCATGCGGGGTATTGCCTGCCTGATCTTCTGTTTGCGCTCCATCTGGTCAAAGCGCCCAAATCATGTCTGATTGACCAGGAATCCGACGGTTTTGATATTTTAGTGAAAAAAGTGCCGGAGTCTTGATGTCCCGCTGATTTTTCAGGTTACATTCTATCTTTTTTAATAAATATTTGGTAATGTAATATGGGAGCAGTTCAGAGAGAGGGGGAATCTCCCATCATTTTATTCTATTTTATCGTGGCTGCCCTGTTTATTCTTTATTTCATAAACAGGCTCACAAATACATTATGCCTTGTCAGAGAGATTCCTGAAGACCGGCAGGATAAGGTATTCCGTTTTATTAATGTATCTATTTTAATTTTACTGATCTCTTCATTCGTCGAGATCTCCTTTACTGTGTAAACAGGCAAAAAAATATGGCTGACGGAGGTCTGACCCCCCGACAGCCATATTTTTTTCTTAATAAAGCCAAGAAGCGCCGATGATGATCAATAAGATGAACAGAACAACCAATAATGCAAAACCGCCTGCAAATACTTCACCCATCTCCAAAAGCACCTCCTACAAAACGTTTTATTTTTCCAATTACATCATATGCAATTTACTTCTGAAACGCTTAGGCGCCCGGGTAAGAAAACGGACCGCTTTTAGAAAAAGCGATCCGTTTCGCTTAGCAAATGTAAGCTGCACCTACGATGATAAGCAATATGAACAGTACTACGAGCAGTGCGAAACCGTTTGAATATCCTCCGCCCATGGTTCATTACCTCCTTTTCATGATCAATATATTTGTATGTATCAGGAAAAAGTTTGACTAGACGAATGCCCTTTATTTAAAATCTTTTTACAGAAAGCCACAATATGTTATGATACGCATATGCAATTTAATTTGGATGATTAGGAGTGTTTAAAGGAATGAAGAAAATCGCGATAGCAGCTATTACGGCAACGAGCGTCCTGGCTCTCAGCGCTTGCAGCAGCGGCGACAACGACGTAATCGCCAAGACAGATGCCGGAAATGTAACAAAAGGCGAGCTCTACACGAACATGAAAAAAACCGCGGGTGCAAGTGTGCTGACACAGCTCGTACAAGAAAAAGTATTAGCAAAAAAATACAAAGTAACGGATAAAGAAATCGATAACAAGCTGAAAGAGTACAAAACGCAGCTCGGCGATCAGTACAGCGCCCTTAAACAGCAGTACGGCGAAGATTACCTGAAAGATCAGGTGAAGTACGAACTGCTTGCACAAAAAGCGGCGAAAGACAACATCAAAGTGACTGACTCCGATACGAAAGAATATTACGACGGCTTAAAAGGTAAAATCCGCGCGAGCCACATCCTTGTCGCTGACAAAAAGACAGCTGACGAAGTGGAGAAAAAGCTGAAAAAAGGCGAGAAGTTTGAAACGCTTGCGAAAGAATACTCAACTGACACATCAAAAGACAACGGCGGCGACCTTGGCTGGTTCGATAAAAAGTCAATGGATGAAACATTCAGCAAAGCTGCATTCGGCCTGAAAGTCGGACAAGTCAGCGATCCGGTCAAAACAAAATTCGGTTATCATATCATCAAAAAGACAGAAGAACGCGGCAAATATGATGACATGAAAAAAGAACTGAAAGAAGAAGTTCTTAAACAGAAATTAAACGACAACTCAGCTGTACAGGCGGCAATTCAAAAAGTCATGAAAAAAGCTGACGTAAAAGTGGAAGACAAAGACTTAAAAGACACGTTTAACACTTCAACTTCTTCTGAATCTAAATAAAAAAACTGTGCGGGCTCTCGGCGAGCCGCACAGTTTTTTTATGCGATGGAATGATTGGAGTTTTCTTCCGCATCCCCGTTTTCACTTGCGGGCGCCGCCATACGGCGCTCGCGTTCCTGTTCCATCCGTTCAATATACACCCTTCCTTCTTTTTCAATAAACGACTGGTCAAGCTTTTCCTCTTCTTTAGCTGTTGTGAAAAGCTTATAAGCGCTGAAAATAATTCCGATAATGCAAAGGTATACCCACCAAGGAAAAAATAGCACGTCGGTTTCCTCCCTTTTTCACCCAGAGTCTTTATTCTAAGCTATGCTTGATAAAGACAAGTTATGAGAGCTGAACGTAAAAAAGACCGATCATAGAGAATCGGCCTTTTTATCTTATTGATGGAAAGTCGGTTTGTAGAAAGAACGGTTTTCAAGCGCAAATACACGCTCTGTGTATTCGCCCGGCTTCACCCGTTCCAGCGCTCTGTCCATCATGATCATTTTTGCATCCAGATTGTCAATGTAGTGAAGAATTTCCGCTTCTTTCACCATCGGCGGTTTCGGGCTTCCCCATTCCGCTTTTCCGTGATGGCTTAAAATCAAATGCTTCAGAATCAGCACTTCTTCAGCGTCAATCTGAAGCTCTTCGGCTGCTTTAGAAAGCTCTGTCACCATGATCGAAATGTGCCCGAGCAGATTCCCTTCCACGGTGTACGTCGTGGAGACGGGGCCTGAAAGCTCTTTTACTTTGCCGAGATCATGCAGAATGACTCCGGCATACAGTAAATCCCGGTCAAGAGACGGATACAGATCGGCAATCGCTTTTGCCAGGTTGAGCATGGACACTACATGATACGCGAGCCCGGAGACGAACTCATGGTGGTTTTTAGCCGCAGCCGGGTAATCCATAAACTCAGCCGCATATTTTTTGACCAGATGTCTTGTGATCCGCTGGATGTTTGGATTTTTCATTTCAAAAATGTATTGAGTGACGGTTTCCATCATTTCGTTTTTCGGAATCGGCGCCGTTTCCAGAAAATCATCAATGCTGACATTTTCGTTCTCGCCGGCCGGCCGGATGTTTCTCAGCTTAAGTTGATTTCGTCCGCGATAGTGATGGACATCTCCGATTACCTTCACGATCGTCTGCGCCGCGTATGTTGTTTCATCAGTCGGCTTGGCATCCCACAGCTTCGCTTCGATATCTCCCGATTGGTCCTGCAGCATTAACGTCAGGAATGGTTTTCCGTTGCTTGCGATTCCCTTAGTCGAAGATTTAATCAGAAAGTATTGATCGACCTGCTCGCCGACCTCGTGCAGCATAATACCTTTTGCCATTCTATTAAAAGCTCCCTCCATATCTTACATAATACCAGTATAGCACATACCTCTTTTTTGAAAATAAACTCTTTTATGACAGGAGCCGCATGACTTGTCCGCTGTGAAAAGACCGGCTGACATGCTCATGGCAGGTGAAATAAAGTATCTGCCGCCCGCCTTCTGAAAGCTGATTCAGCACATCAAACAGCCGCTGCAGCCGCTGCCTGTCAAAATGGACAAAACTGTCATCAAGTAAAAACGGCAGTGATAACGCAGATTCCCTCTCTGACGCAAGGGCAAAACGAATCGCCGCATAAAGCTGCTCGCATGCCGCCTGTGACAGTTCGCCAGCAGAAAACACCGTTCCGTCTTTCCGCATGACCATAATGGAATCATCAGCCTCGGAAAAATACAATTTGTGATAGCGTCCGTCCGTAAGCGGTCCGTATAATGCACCGGCGGTTTCTAACAGACGGGGAAGCGTCACTTTTTTATGCCGCTCCATTTTTTCCCTGATAATGTGTCTGACCGTCTGTAATGCGGCCCACTCTTTAGCGGTTTTTTTCACGCGCTCCTTCTGCATTTCTGTCTGCTGTTTTAAATCGGATACAAGCCCCGAGGACTCCAGCTGCTCTTGCTTCACCGTTAATAAAGCGGTTTGCTCACGGAGCTGGGCGCTTTTTTCCTCAAGCGTTTTTTTCTCTGTTTCCTTCTGAACGACTGTATGTTCAAGTTCGGACACTGTGCGGCTCATGTACGGCTCCAGCTGTTTTCCGCCTATGCCGGACAAGTGCGTTTTGATTTCGCGCAGCTGCCGCTCTGTTTCCCGGCGGCTTTCAGTCAGCCTGGCGAGTTCACAAAAGTGTTCGCGGTTTTTTGCGCCTGCCGCCATGAAAAGCTGTTTGACCTGCTGTTCGTAGTAATGAACTTCTTCATTTAATTCACGCATTTGCTCTTGTGCATGCAGCAGATCCGTTTCGAGCGCCTGTTTTCGTTTTGCTTCCTCACGGGCCCGTTCCGCCTGCGCCAGCAAAACGTGCAGTCTTTCTTTTACGGACAGCTCCCTTCCGTCTGAAGGACTCAGCTTTTTGACCCGGTCCTCAAATGCTCTTTGCAGCTTTTGCAGCCTGCCCGCTTCAATGGTCAGCTCATGCTTGTTAAGGATTTCTTTTTTGACATCTTTCATTACATGATATGCGTCAAGAAGATGGGAAGGACTTCCTGAAAACCCCAGTTCATTCATAAAAAGTTCCGCCTGTTTTTCAGACGGCGCCATTTCGGCCTCCCATTCTTCATATTGGCGGATGACTCTTTCATATGCCGCTTCTTTCTGTTCAAGCACGGCTTGATCCGCAATCAGCTGCTGCCGGTGCCGGCCGTCACGCCAAAGCTCTTCCTGCAGAAGATCAGCCGTTTCTTTAGAGATCGCCGGCTTCTTTTTCTTGTGTCCGGGCCCTCCTCTTTCTGACGGCAGCGGTTTTTGCATGCCGGACAGCATATACAGCAGCAGAGCACCGGTAAAAAGGGCGGCGGGCAGCCATTCCTTTAACATAGCGAAAATCGCAATGAACAGAATGCCCGCACCGAGAAAGAGCTTTTTTTGTTTGGCGCGCTGTTTTTCCAGATGCTGAACATGTGCCTGCCATTCGTTTCCTTCTGTATCAGCCGTTTGCTTATATGATTGTAAAGCGGCTTCTTTTTCTTTCCTGACAGCGGGGTCCAAAATGTTTTCCGCCGTCACGGCATGTTTTCGTTCGGCTTCTTCCAGCTCCAGCCGCGCTTGTTCGAAAATCGCATCAAGCTGTGTCTTTCTTTCTCTAGCCTGTCCGGCGCTCTGCACGGCTTCCTGCAGCCGCCATTCATATTCATAATCGGTGTTCAGTGAAAGAATGCCGTCTTCCTCATGTCTTCCGAGCTGCTGCAATCCTGACGAAACGCGGGCAGATGTCTGCCGGATCTGTGATTGGATGGCTGCAAGCTGTTCGCCGCGCGATTCATACATATGCTGCTCGCCGGAAAGCTCCTGCAGCTGCCGCTCTTTTTGCAGCAAGTCCTCATTTGGAGCGAGCAGATCAGCCTGCCGCCTGAGTTCAGCCGATTTTGCCCGAAGCCCCTCAAGACGGGCCGCTTTCGGATGGAGATGCGATTCGTATTTTTCAAGCTGATGCATTCCGTCCTTCGGGAATTGCTTCAATGCTTCCGGATAAGAAGAAAGTTCGCTTTCCAAGGCTGTTTTTTTGTCTGCGAGCGGCTTTGCTTCTATCGCTGATTTTACTGTTTTGATTTCTTCAGTTATGTCTTTCAATCGTGCTTCGGCATCCTGCAAACGGCCGCCGGCGCTTTTTTTCTCTTCCAGAAGGCTGTGATAGCCCGCTTCCGCAGCTTCCGCCTTTTTCAGCTGGGCGCTGAGCCGCTTTAATGTATCCAACTCCTGATTTAAGCGGGGGTTCCGCCCGTTCGGCTTATACATCCTGTCAAGTTCTTTTGCCAGTCGCCCGTCAAGCTTTGCCGCCGCTTCTGACCCGAATAAGCTCGAATACAGGAGAAACTCGCCGATTTTATCCCGGTTAAAAGCTTGAATCTCCTGCAGTCCGAATACATCGAACGAATAGATCGCTTCGTACAGCGCCCGATCTGTATCGGAAAGAAGCTGTTTGAGACATTCTCCGTCCTTGATTTCGCCTGAAGCCGTATACACTCTGACTTTTTCGGCAGCGCCTTTTGTCCGTTCGATTTTGACAGCGCCGTGATCGCCATGCTTCAATTCCACAGTGCCGCCGTAAACCCCGCCGTTTTTCGGTTCGTATTTTTTTGATTTCGGAAAACCGAACAGCACGCTTTTGATAAAGGACATCAATGTCGTTTTACCCGCTTCATTTAACCCGTAGATCACTTGCACGGGAGAATCTGACAACTGAAAACTTCGGTCGGAAAATTTTCCGTATTGGTAAATATGCATCGCCGTTATTTTCATCGCTGAAGCTCCTTCATTTGGCGTCTTAAAACGGCTTGAGCCTGCCGCTTAATATCCAGTATCTCTTCATCTGTAAATGAAGCCATCTGACGCCGGTATACGGGATGACGCTCAAGGGCTTCAAATACACCGCTCATGTCCGCGCATTGTTCTATGTCCTGAAGGAGCCCTTTAAAAAACGGATCGGGCGGCACGGTGTCTGTTTCATCCGTCCGATCCTCAAGCGCAAGCGGCCAGACGAAACATTCCTCTTCGGCCTCTTCCTCCTGTAAAGCGGAAAGAAGCTCCTCCGCGATGCCTGCGGGCGCCTCCGTCCAAAAGCGGGGCGCTGCGCCGCGAAGCACCAGCCTGACACATGCCGGGCGGCCCGCCGCGCGCAAGCCGGAGAATGTATCCGATGCGGCTTTCAGAAGTGAAGTCATATGTTCAGCTCCGGAGATATCAAGATCAATTTCCTCCCATAACACATCATGCGCTTCTTTGAATTCCCAAGACATCTCACCGTTTGCCGCCCGGACGAGATAATATCCCTTAGGCCCGGTTTCTTTTAAATGCCGGGCTTGAATATTCCCGGGGTAAATGGCGGCGGGATGCCGGGCGGACAGAACCTGCCGTTTATGAATGTGTCCGAGCGCCCAGTAATCCATGCCGCTTTTTTCAAGGTCTTCTTTCGTAAACGGGCAGTACGGGTCATGCCCTTCCGCTCCTGATAACATGCCGTGGAGCATGCCGATATGATAAGGCGCGCCGGTCATTTTCCGGTAACGGGCCGCCTGATTGACCGTTACGCTTCTTTCCTGATAGCTGCATCCGTATATGCTTGCCGCAAGCTCTCCGTTTTTAAAGAAAGATTTTTCCTCCGGTGTATCCGAGGTGAATGTATGTACATTTTCCGGCCATTCAATCGGCGTCCACTTACCGCCCAAATGATCATGGTTGCCGAATATGACGAACACTTGGATATCCGCTTCCTGTAATCTCGCAAACTGTTTTCTCAAAAACAGCTGGGCTTTTAAACTTCTGTTGGCTTCGTCAAACAGATCCCCCGAAAGCAGCACGAAATCTGCCTGCTCCCGGAGTGCCCCGTCCGTCAAGCGGCGGACGCTGTGAAATGTGCTTTCTTTAATACGCGCATATACCGGTTCAGGCAGATTCGAAATGCCGTAAAACGGGCTGTCCAGATGCAGGTCAGCGGCATGAATAAACGTCAGATCAGCCATCTCGCCCTCCCCTTTCTGCAAATTGAATTACCCTTATTTTAGCACCGTTTTTATACGAATGCACGTTCTGTAAAATAAAAAAACAGCCCGGCTGTTCCGGGCTGTTTCACTTATTTTTTGGAGATGCGCAGCGCTTGTTTGATCGCTTTGAATCCGCTGGCGTTTCCGTAAATCAAAACGCCGCCTTTGTAAATTTTCGCGCCGACCGCCGCAAAGATCACGATAGTGAGCAGTGTCAGGGCGATTCCGGCCGCAGCCTGCCAAAACGGGATATCGAGCATCCCGACGCGTAAAAACATAATCATCGGCGTAAAAAACGGAATGTAAGATGTAACGGTAATAAAACCGGCGTCAGGATTGCCGATGCCGAACATGGCGATCATAAAACCTGCCACGACTAAAAAAACCATCGGCTGAATCGTCTGCTGTACGTCCTCTATCCGGCTGACAACACTGCCGAGAAACGCGGCAAGCGTCGCGTAAAGAAAATAGCCGAGCAAATAGAAAATGACGGCATAGACTATCGTCGAGACGGGAACATCCTTAAAATTGAGAAATGCACTGATCGGCGACGACGCATCATTTTGAGGGTTCAGCTTCAGTGAGAGATAACCAGCCGCAATCAGCACCGCAAACTGTGTGATCCCCACGAGCGCGATACCGAACAGTTTGGCAAACATCTGCTGAATCGGCGGCATGCTTGAAATTAAAATTTCCATGACGCGGGACGATTTTTCCGTCGCCACTTCCATCGCAATCATGCTTGCGTACATGATAACTGAGAAGTAGATGACAAACAGCATGATGTATACAAGCCCCATTACCTGACCGAGCTCTTCCTCAGATTTCGCCCCTTTTTCCAGCGCGTCTTTGCTGACTTCCGGCGGAGTGTAGAGGCTGCTGACTTTTTCTGCCGAAATGCCGAGCTTGGCGGTTTCAACAGCGGTTTTTGTCTGGGTTAAAGCCTGCTTGAGCAGTTTATACGCTGATTCATCGGAAATGGTCAGCGCCTTGTATGCTCCTGTTATCGTTCCTTTTTGATCTTGTCTGATGATAAACAGTCCGTCCCATTCACCGTCTTTGACACGCTTTACGGCATCTTTTTCGGACTCCTTCGTCTCCATTGCCTGCAGATCATTGTCTGTATCCGCCGCTTTAAGCTGTTTTGCAAACGCCGGGTACAGCCCGCCCGTTTCATCAATCACCGCGATTTGCTGCTTGCCGTCATCCGATTGAAACACGGATATAATCGATTGCAGATTGGTCACCGCTAATACTAATAAAACGGTAATGGCGGTCGAAATAATGAATGACTTTGTCGCGATTTTGTTTTTATATGTATGAAACAGCATGATCCAAAATTTATTCATATACGGCCCCCACCTTTTCTATAAAAATATCATGCAGTGACGGCTCTTCCAATTCGAACTTCCGTATAAAACCTTTCCCTTGCAGCGCCCGGAAAATATCCTGAGAAACCGGTTCATTCGCGACCTGCAGTCTGATCCCGTCATTTGTTTCCTTCCATTTCACGACACCTTCATGCGTTTTTAAAAAGCTGAGGTCATCATCTGAATGAACGGTGACATTTTTTTTGCCGAAAGACCGCTTAATGTCTTTCAGATTGCCTTGAACGACGGGTTTTCCCTTCTGGAGAATGCACAAATTCTCACAAAGTTCTTCCACATGCTCCATTCGGTGGCTTGAAAAAACGATGGAAACGCCGCTGTTTTTCAAAGAAATAACCGCTTCTTTCAGCAGCTCGACATTCACCGGATCAAGACCGCTGAAAGGTTCATCGAGAATCAGCAGTTCAGGCTTATGCAGGACGGCCGAAATGAACTGGATTTTCTGCTGGTTTCCTTTAGACAGCTCTTCGACTTTCTTATTCTTGTAATCTGTAATGCCAAACCGCTCGAGCCATGTCATGAGCTCTTTTTCCGCCTCTTTTTTGCCCATTCCTTTTAATCTCGCCAAATAGACAAGCTGGTCACTCACCTTCACTTTCGGATACAGCCCCCGCTCTTCCGGGAGATAGCCGATTTTTTCACTGATGGAATAATTGACCGGCTGCCCTTTCCAGGTGATATGCCCGTCAGTCAGGCTTAAAAGACCTAAAATCATCCGAAAGGTCGTCGTTTTTCCCGCGCCGTTTGCGCCGAGAAGCCCGAACATTTCCCTTTCAGGTATTTGCAGGTTCAAATTGTCAACAGCGGTAAAGCTGCCGAATGTTTTCGTTACGTTTTCAATTGTAAGCACGAATCCAACTCCTTCCTTGACCCATTATATACTAATAATGGGTAAAAATTAATGGAGGATTTTAAATTCTTTATCAGAATATCATTCTATAAAGGGGGTGACATGATGGGACAATATGTATTGACCGCATTCCATGCGTCGGGAGAAACGCTGCTGGATGAACGGATCGAAGCGGATAATGAGGCGGAGGCGAAGGCCGCCGGAGAGGCTTTGTTAAAGGAAAAAAAACTTGAGAACAGTACTCATCGCTTGGTAAATGAAGCCGGAAAGCTGATTTTATTCCACAGATAACAGAAGCTTTCCGGCTTCTGTATTTTACCGGTTAAATTGCGGCGTCCGTTTTTCTAAAAAGGCGCGGATGCCCTCTTTATGATCATCCGTTTTTCTCATATTTTCCTGGGCCTTTCGTTCAAGAGACAAAACATCTTTTAACCGGCTGATATGGAGGCTCTGATAAATAGCCTTCGTTTCAATCATCGCTGACAGCGGCGCATGCAGCAATCGGTCGATATACGGTTGTGCCCCCTCCGCAGGGCCGCCGCTGAACAGCCCGTCGGCAAGCTTGAGCCGCACTGCTTTTTCAGCCGGCAATTTTTCACCGCTCCAAATCAGTTTTTTCGCTTCGATCTCACCGACGCGTCTCATTAATAAATAATGGCCTCCTCCGTCGGGGACCAATCCGATGCCGATGAAATTCATCGCGAGTCGGGCGTTTTCTTCAGCGAGCACCACATCGGCGCACAGCGCGAAACTCAGTCCGAGCCCCGCCGCGGCTCCGTGGATGGCGGCTATCACAATTTTTTTCATATCATAGAGCGTCAACGTAATGGATTCGATCATTTTCATGAGCCGTTCATATTCTCCTGAATCATGATCAGACGTCATCATCTGGATATCACCGCCCGCAGAAAATCCCCGGCCTTCCCCCCGCAAGAGGACGATAAGCGCTTCGCTGTCGGCTGCCATCACGCATGCATTTTCTAATTCCCGGAGCATTTGTTCATTCAGCGCGTTGTAACTGTCAGGCCGGTTCAGCACAATCTCTGCGATCTTTCCCTTTTCTTCATAACGAATATACTGCATGTTTACACCCTCCTTGTATCCGCTTACATATTTTGTTCAAATGATATATTCCTTCCGCCGAAGCGAAACTCCTTTATTTTTCAAGGTCAACAGATACCGAAAAATGCATATCATTTGAAACTGAACATACATTTTTATATAGTGAAATTGATATACAAAACAAAAGGGGGGGAAAACACCGATAATGAAATATGTGATACTCAGCTTGTTACTGAGCTTTTTTATGGTGCTGTTCCCCCCTTCGGATGTCGCTCTTCCTTCCCAATTGGTGACAGAAACAGACAGCCATGTACAAATTTCGGTTTACCCGCAGGAAACGGAATCGGCAAAGACGCCGGTTCAAACCAAAACCGCTCCGCAAGGCCTGTCAAAAGGATACGGTGCGTTATCCCGGATGATCTCCCTGTTATCTGTCAAACCTCTTGATCAATTCATTGATTCCACAATGGAAAGGACATGCGCCATTCCGATACAATACCAGTCAAATTACCTCCGGCATCAGACAATTTCTCATTGCCAATCTGTATTTACGATGTAAAAACAATATATTCCGGAGGGATTTTTTATGAATATTAAAGAAAACGATCTGCCCGGCATCGGGAAAAAATTCGAAATCGAAACGAGAAATCATGAAAAAATGACGATCATCATTCATGATGACGGCAGGCGGGAAATTTACAGATTTGATGACCGCGACCCTGATGAGCTTCTGGCAAGCATTTCACTTGATGATGCGGAAGCAAGACAGATTGCCGCGATTATCGGCGGGATGGTGTACAAACCGCAGGCGCTTGAATCGATTGAAATGGCGTTCAACGATCTGATTATCGAATGGTTTAAAGTTGAAAAAGGGGCAAAAGCGGCAGGGCGGACGCTCGGCGAACTGGATGTGCGTCAGAACTATGACGTGACGGTCATCGCCATCATTAAGCATAACCGGAAAAAGCATTTAAACCCGGGCGCTGATTCGCTCCTTGAAGCAAACGATACACTCGTCCTCTCAGGTGAAAGAAAGCATCTGAAAAAGCTGATCCAAGACTTCCTCTCCAGAGACGGAGTGTGATCTGTTTATGGACCATCTCGTATTTGAAGTCGGTACGGCGTTAGTTCTTGTAGCCATTGCGAGTGTCATCGCCAATAAAATTAAATTCTCGATCATCCCCTTCCTGATCATTTTAGGAATGCTCGTCGGGCCGCACGCGCCCCAAGCGGGCATCATTGACCTGACGTTTATCGAAAGCCGGGAAGTGATTGAATTTTTCGGACGGATGGGCGTCCTGTTCCTCCTCTTTTACCTCGGGCTTGAATTCTCGGTCGGAAAATTAGTCAAATCCGGACGTTCAATCGCCGCCGGCGGAACGATTTATATTCTGATTAATTTCAGTTTAGGGCTGATCTATGGCTTTATCACGGGCTTTTCCTTTTTGGAAGTGCTTGTATTGGCGGGCGTCATCACGATATCATCAAGCGCCATTGTCGCAAAGGTGCTTGTCGACTTAAAGCGCACGGCTAATCCGGAAACGGAGCTGATTCTCGGCATCATTATGTTTGAGGATATCTTTCTGGCGGTTTACTTATCCGTCGTTTCCGGGCTTGTTCTGGGAGACGCGACGTCTGTCGGAGGCGCGCTGATGTCAATCGTGATCGCTTTCGGATATATGCTGCTGTTTTTCATTGCCGCCCGAAAATTGCCGCCTCTGCTGAACAAGCTGCTTGATATCCGTTCAAACGAGGTATTTGTCATCGTCATTTTCGCCGCGCTCTTTTTCATTGCCGGCTTTTCCGAAACGATTCATGTCGCTGAAGCGATCGGCGCGCTCTTGCTCGGACTCGTGTTTTCGGAGACGGCCCATTCTGACAGGATTGAGCATCTTGTCGTGCCGTTCCGTGACTTTTTCGGGGCCATGTTTTTCTTCAGCTTCGGTCTCAGCATTGATCCGTTTTCACTCGGAGATGCGGTATGGCTTGCCCTTGGCGCCGTTCTGCTGACGATTGCCGGAAACTTTATCGCCGGCATGATCGCCGGGCGCCGGGCGGGGCTTTCTCATAAAGCATCGTCTAATATCGGGCTGACCATTGTGTCACGCGGCGAATTCTCCATTATCGTCGCAAATCTCGGCATCGCCGGCGGCCTGTCCGCTTCACTTAAACCTTTCGCCGCCTTATATGTTTTGATACTGGCCATCTTCGGCCCTTTGCTCACGAAAGAATCGAAGCGGATATATCTCCTGTTGAACAGCGTGTTCAAATGGAAGACGCCTGAAAAGAAGCCGCAGAAATCATAAAAAAACTGACCTCTTCATAAGGGGTCAGTTTTTTTGAGCGGGAAGAAATTGCTGAAAAGCCGTTTTTTTATTAATGGAGAAATGCTCTTTTCCCAGAATGGTATTGATGATTTTTTGGTTTCTGTAAACAGACAGCTTCAAATTCGTAGCGCCCGTTCCGTGAGCATGATCAAGATTCGTTAATGTGAAAAAATGATGCCGCCTGTCGTCCTTAAAGACAAGACGGGAATCGGCCGTCACTTTAAAGCGTTTCTCATCCTCCCATTCGATATCAGGGGCAATTGCCGTAAACCATTCCGGAATATGAGGTTTAAAACCGGTCGCCAATATCACTTTTTCTGAATCGGCCGTAAAGGTTTCATCCATCTGCCATTGATGAAAGCTCAGTACGCAGCGCCCGTTTTGCTTTTCAATTTTTTCAAGCTCCGCCATCGGCTGAATATACACGTCAGGCGAACCTCCGCTGATCGATCTGTGATACAGGGCATCGTAAATGGCGGCAAGTGTGTCAGAATCAATGCCGTGGCGCAGTCCGTCCAGCTCAGGGAGCGTGTTCAGCCGTTCCTTAAAAGGCAGGCGGTTAAAATATTCCACATAATCAGGTGTAAACATTTCCTGCCCGAGCTTGGCGGTTTCCAATTCTCGGAATCCGGCGGAGCGTGTCACCCATTGCAGCCGGCTGCGGCGGTATTGTTCATCGTGCAATAAGTCAGAAAAGATCTCCGCGGCGCTCTGTCCGGAGCCGACCACTGTAATTGATTCGGCGCCGGCGAGCTCGTCTTTCCGAAACAAATATTCCGTGCTGACCATCGTGTCCTGACGCGCTTCGTCAGCAATCTCTGCGGGAATAAGCGGTTCAGACCCCGTCCCCATGACGAAATGCTTCGTTTGATAGACACTGATGCTTCCGTCCTCAATGTTCTTGACGCTGACGTCATAATGTCCGCCGGCATTTTTCACGCCGATTACCTCTGAGCCGAAACGGCATGATTTGATTTCTGAAGCCGCCCAGCTCAAATAGTCGTTAAATTCCCGTCTCGGAATATCAAATTCATTAAACGTATAAAACCGGTACAGCCGGTCATGTTCATGGAGAAAGTTTAAAAACGTGTAGCGGCTTTTCGGATCGGCGAGCGTGACCAGGTCCGCCAGAAACGCCACCTGTAAATCGGTCCCTTTAATTAATAGACCGGGATGCCACGCAAATTCTTTCTTTTTATCGAAAAAAAGAGCATCTGTTCCGGGTATATCCTCTAACAATGCGGCAAGCCCTAAATTAAACGGCCCGATTCCCGCTCCAATGACATCATACATATTATGCACCTCTTACGAATAACAGTCTGATGGTCTTTTCCCGTTTTTACAGACGGTTAAACATAAAAAAAACGGCACGCTGATTCCGTGCCGTTTTTGATATTATAATGCGGATTTGACGAACATCTCATCTAAGTATTTGATTTTCTCTTCTGTATAATGCTCGAATCGGTCATTATATGATTTCGGATCTTTCGGATTGGCGAAGTGCGTGATTTTTCCGGTTTCCGGATGAATGAATTTGCTTGCCGCGCCGCAGCCGATACCGATAATCGTCTGCACTTCTTCCATAATCATAATGTTGTAGATGCTTTCCTGACCAGGGAAGGAGTAGCCGACATTTTCAAGGTTTCCGAGAATGTTTTTCTGCCGGTACAAGTAGTACGGCGTATAGCCGTGCTCTTTTGTCCAGCGGACGGCGTCATCCATCATGCGGGACACTTCCTGTCTGTCGGCAACTTTATACTTATGCTTGTTTCTCGTCATTTCTGACGCCCGTTTAAAAGAAAGCGTATGAACGGTCAAAGATTCAGGCATCAGCTTTTCCGTTTCCTCAAGACTGTGCCTGAACTCAGCCGTCCCTTCTCCCGGCAGGCCGATGATCAGGTCCATGTTGATATTATTCATGCCGTGTTTGCGGGAAAGATGGTATTTTTCGATGGTTTCTTCAACTGTATGGTGTCTGCCGATGGCCTTAAGCGTTTCGTTTTCATAAGATTGCGGGTTGATGCTGATTCTGTCAATCTTATACTTATTTAAAACGGCCAGCTTTTCCTCCGTAATCGTGTCGGGACGGCCCGCTTCAACGGTAATCTCCCTGATATTCGCGACATCCGGGAAAGAGCGGACCATTTCTTCATATAAAAGATCCATTTCTTCAGCGGTAATGCTTGTCGGCGTGCCGCCGCCGAAATAAATGGTCGTCACTTTGATATCATGCCGCTTCAGCCATTCTCCGATTTTCTGCATTTCATAGTGAAGCCCCCATAAAAAGGAGCCGACTCTTCCCGCCTGTCCTTGAATGGCATAAGCCGGAAACGTGCAGTAGGCGCATTTCGTCGGGCAGAACGGGATGCCGATATATATGCTGACTTCATCTTTGACCCGGTACAGATCGGGAACCGCAGCGAGCTGACGGTCGACAATCTCCTGCATCAGATTGATTTTTTCATCATGGATCAGATAATCTTTTTTCAGATCGGCGTGCGCCTCTTCTTTTGTCAGGCCGCTCTGTAGCTTTTTATGAAGAAGTTTAGTAGGCCTGATGCCGGTTAAGATTCCCCATTTTTGTGTCATGCCCGTATGCGATTGAAGAAGATTTAAGTAGACGTACGACAGCGTGTTTTTCACCTGTTTAAATACTTCTTTTTCGCTCCATCCGGCAAGAAGCGGTTTCGTATGATGTTCCTTTTCGCCGGTTCCTTTGATTTCTCCGGATACCGACACGCTGTCTGCATCTTGAGAAATGGCAAGTGAGATGACGAGATCAGAGGGTTCCTCCGTTTCGCCGTATGCAAGAACACACTCTTCAAAAAATAAATTCGCGATGTTTTGCAGCGGACGATGCAGCCTGTCATCCGTGATGCCGTCTATTTTTATTTGCAATGTGATCACCTTATTTTTCAGATTCAAAACTTTCTTTAGTGTACAGAAAGAACAGGCTAAAATCAATCCGCGAAAAAGCCGCAGACCGGCGTTTCGCGTCTGCGGCTCTTGATTACGGCCGTTTCATATGGAACTTATCGAGAAAGCCTTTGCGGTGCTGCATGCGGAAATATTCCTTAATCATATAGGCGACTCCCTGTTCATCATTTGACCTTGTCACCCAGTCCGCTTTTCTTTTTAATTCATTTGAGGCATTTCCCATCGCGACGCCGAGACCGGCCAGCTCGATCATCGGCAGATCATCTTCCTGATGGCCGATAGCTACAACCTCTTCCATTGAAAGCCCGAGTTCAGCGGCGACCATCGAAAGTCCGCTTTCTTTTGAAACCCCTTTAGGCACGATGTTCAGTTTTTCTCCGTTGACGCGGATCACATCGACGGCCGGGAATGCTTTCATTATCGTATCCGTTATATCAGCCTGCAGGCCATCTTCGGCATGCACTTCAATGACGGGCGCTGAAACCGGCTCATCAAGGAGCAGGTCACTTAATGATTCGACAAACTGCACCGGATAAAAAATCGGATCAGACGGATGAATCATCGTTTTCCCGACCAGATTGGAGTTCACTTTCTTCTTGTTTCCGATCGAATATTTTTCGTGAAGAAGCCGGATATTACATGGATAGCTTTCCAGCACCTGAACAATATTAAACGTGTGATCTTCTGATATTTTCTTTTCAAAAAACGGCTCATCTATTTTTTCAGAAATGTATGCGCCGCTGTGGGTAATCAATTTTGCATTCAGCTTTAATATTTTCGCCACTTTTTGAGCGGAGCGAAAATGGCGGTTTGTGACCAGTGTGACGTAAATTCCTTTTTTCTTGACGTATTCGATGGCATCCTTTGTCGTCTGATGAAGTTTGCCGTTGGAGCGAAGAAGCGCTCCGTCTATATTTAACGCCAGCATTTGTTTTGACACAGAGAAGTCCCCCTCCTTGATGACTGTACTTGTCATTAGGATATGACCCTGTCTCTTTGTTTAGAACAACCTTTTCTCCGCAGCAAAAAAGCCTGCCTCAAGCAGACTTTGAACTGTCGTTTTGTTGGGATACGATCGATTTGCTGCCTTCTCCCCAATGTGTATTTCTATTTACGAAATATATCAGGAACCCCTTATTTGACCGTTGATGCGCTCGTTTCACTTACTCTCTGTTGCTACCCCTTAACATACCAGGCAGTATAGGCGACCGTATCCTTAGATCATCTGTAAGTGTAGGCGCTTTCAGAGTTATTATCTCAATTATATTGTTAAAAAACAAGGGTTTTTTTAACTAAAAAAATCAGAGGGAATATCCATGCTGAATGTATGATAAAGTTGCAAGGGAACATACATTCTCATATAATAAAAGAAAAAAAGCGGTGACTGTCATGTCTCTATTAAAAGATATTTATAACGAAGAATTTGCAGAAGCACTTCTGAACAGAATCAAATCGGCATATCCGGCTTTTGAGCGGGACAAGTGCCGGGCGCTGATGTTTCAGGAAGATTGGCCCGGACTGACGTTAAAACAGCGGATGCGCCGGATCACAGACTCTTTATATGAAACACTGCCGAAGGATTACATACGGGCGCTTGACGTCTTATATGAGACAGCTCCCCGCTTCTCAGGGCTCGCCGGGATTATTTTTCCCGATTATGTCCAACAGTACGGAACGGATCACTGGGACGAATCAATGAAGGCGCTTCAGTATTTCACTCGTTTTTCCACTTCCGAATTTGCGGTCCGCCCGTATATCAGGCTTGACCGGGTGCGGATGTTCAAAGAGTTCCTTTCCTGGACGGAGCATCCGGACGAACATGTCAGAAGGCTTGCCAGCGAAGGCTCAAGACCGCGCCTGCCATGGGGAATCTCCATTCCGGCTCTTCTTGAAGATCCTTCTCCGATTCTCCCTGTTCTGGACCGCTTGATGCAGGATGACTCGTTATATGTCAGAAAAAGCGTGGCGAATAACCTGAATGACATCTCCAAAACACATCCGGATCTTCTGGCACAGATCGCAGCCGAGCGGTTCGGAAGCTGTCCGCACACGGACTGGATTTTGAAGCACGCCTGCAGGACACTGTTAAAAAGAGGAGACAAACAGGCGCTCGCGGTTTTCGGGTTTGAAGACGCCTCCCGGATTTCATTGGAACGTTTTACACTGAATTCGGGAACGGCCGCCATCGGAACAAGCATACATTTTTCTTTTCAGATCCGCTCATCCGCCCGGCAAAAAGTCAGGGTTGAATACGCGATTGATTTTGTAAAGAAAAGGGGGCACCGCAGCCGCAAGGTGTTTAAGATGTCGGAGTCCGCCATGGATAACGGAGACGTAAAAGCCTTCAGCAAACATCATTCCCTTAAAGATTTAACCACCCGCAAGCATTATCGGGGAATTCACACTCTGTCTGTCATCATTAACGGTACGGTAAAAGGTTCGCTTGATTTTTCTGTTGAATAAAAAAACCCCTCCATTTCATAGATGGAGGGGTGTGGAGCTTATTCCGGACTGCCGTAAAGCTCTTCAAGAGGTTTCATAATGATTTTGTTTAACTCGCCGATCAGCATGCTCATGCGCTGTTCCGCTTCCATCAGCTGAGAAATCAATTCATGCTGCTGTACGAGAGCAACCGTTTTTTGTGCCTGCTCTACCTCTTCCTGAGTGATTTCTTCACCTGACATCTGTTTCTGCTGCAGCTGCAGCTGTACATTGCGGAAGTTATCAAACATGCGTTTTGCGGATTCATCTGCGTTTACTTGATCATAAAGCCCTCTCAGACGGCTGTATTCATCACTGTTTCGCAAAGCTTTTTCAAGATCATATGCTGCATCATAAAAATGAACTGCCATAGTAACCGCTCCTTTCTTCCTTTCGGACATACCACTCCACTATAACAGACTGCGGAGCGACTTTCATCATCGGCGTATGTTTTCCTTAGAAAAGAATGACAAACAAAGCCTGAATTGCTCCGATTATCCCGCCGAGCAGACCGCCTAAATACGTTATCATCTTAAATTCTCTCTTGGAAATCGACAGCACCATTTCCTCCAGCCGTTCAACGGGAAACTGATCAACCTGCTCTTTGACCACTTCCTCAAGACGCAGCCGTTTCAGCACATCCTCCAAATGAGCGGCAATACTGCCGAGCGCCGCATCAAGCAGCTTCGGCGCGTACGTTCCCGTAATCTCCCCTTCATAACGGGAGATGATGTCACCGAGCCGGCATTCGAAAAAGGGCGCGGTTTGAAGTGCGGCCAAAGCCCGCTTTTTCATGCTGAACAGCAGATCTTTCGCATTCCACTTTTCATCGGCCTCATAAAGTGTATAAGATTTGAGCTTGCCCCATTCTTGAGAAAGCAGATCAGCCAGAAGCTTTTTCGTTTCCTCATTGCGCAAAAACTTTACCAGCTCAGGCAGCACACGGTCTGCCAAGCTTGAATTGCCGAGGAACATCTGCACCATGCTGCCGAGCATCCCCCGGGAATTCAAAAAGTCGTCAATCATATTTCCGAGCCTGTCTTTCCCTTCTTCGCTCTCAAAATAATCAATGCTCCGCTTCAGAATATAATCTGCGGCCATCGGAACTTTTTCATCCAGCTTTTCCTGAAGCTCATCAGGAAGCCAGTCTTTTATGGCGCGGTGCTCATATTTCCGGTACAGGTCCGAAAGCTTTTCATCGGTAAAACGGTCAATCCAGGCATCCGTCTTTTCCTGCGGATTCCGGATGCCCGCGGCGGCCAAAGCTTCGTGCACCGTCATCTCGGAAGCGGCCATTTTTTGCGTGAATTGTTCGGCGAAAAGAAGCGCCTGGTTTTTAACGGTATCTGATAAAAGCCGCTTTTTTATTCCTTCCGGGGTTAAAAGGTGGTTCGTCACCATGAGCCCCATTTGTTTTGCCAATTCATCCCGCCTTTTCGGGATCAGCCCCGGCGTAAACGGAACCCGTTTTCCGAACAGGTAATACGGCCGGTACGGACGAAATAACATCTGAATGGCAAGATGATTCGTCACCGCGCCGATCGCGGCTCCGATCACAATCATAAATAGAAACGTTCCTGCTATGCCCATTCCTTTTCTTCTGCCTCCATCTTATGTTCTATTTTCTTGATGATATATCTATTCGTATTATAGAGGCTGGCGTGCATGCGGGCAAATGAAGAACCTGAATTGTTGTTTGTGAGGAATAAGGCAAGATGCTGTTTCGTACTCTTTACAGTAGATCATCTTTTATGATGCGCTTAGCATATTTATTGGATGGAAGGGCCGTTCCATCAGCGGCTTTTTGAATAAAGGGGGAGTAATAATATGACAACACTCGGTTTTATGTCTGTATCCCGCCGGCACGAAGAAGATTACGCCGGGGAATTGGCTGAAAGAGCGCCTCAATATAATGTGCGCTTAGCCCGCTTTACACCGTTTGATATTTTTCCGGATTCTTTGCGCGTGAAAGCGCTCGTCTATTACCCGCAAAGCGGAAAGTGGAACGAAACGGAAATCGATATTCCCGAATATATTTACGACCGCTGTTTTTACGGAAAATCCGCTGAAGCGCAGAAAGCCAAACCGATCGTCGAATGGCTGAAAAAATATCGGAAAACGGAATTTATCGGCCGGGGGCTTCCTGATAAATGGACGGTCACGGATGCGCTCCAAAAGCATCATCTGATCAGTCCCTATATTCCTGAAACGGCCGAAGTCAGCCGCTATGAACAGGTGCAATCATACTTAGCCAAGGAAAAAGCATGTATACTTAAGCCCGCTTTCGGCGCGGGAGGCAGAGGCATCATCCTGCTTGAAACAGGCAAAAAATCAATTACGGCCACTTACTATATCGGAAAAAACAAACAAACAAAATCATTTTCCAATCACGTGTCTTTTAAGTCTTGGTGCAAAAAAGTGCTGCAGCACCGCTATTTGCTTCAATCCTACTTAAATATCCAGGATAAAGAGCGGCATCCGTGCGACATCCGCATTTTCATGCGCAAAACTGAGTCAGGCGTTTGGGAAACGGTCGGAAAAGCGGTCAGAAGGGGTTATCAGAACGGTCTTTTATCTCATTTGCCAGGAGGATCTGAACCGATTAAGTTTGACACATGGTTTGAGGAAATTCCGAGAAAGCAGCAGGCCGTTTTATTGGATGATGTCTTTTCGATCACCCAATCCGTCCCTTATTTCCTTGATGAACGGTTCGGGCCGCTGTTTGAGCTGGGGCTCGATATTTGTTATGCCAAAGACGGACGCATCTGGCTTTTGGATGTCAACTCAAAGCCGGGACGGAAAGCTATTTTAAGCGTGGCTCCGGAGGCGAAAGAGGATTTGTATACGAGTCCGCTGAGACGCTTCCGCGAACTTCAGTCACAGGAAAGCCGGAAAGGAGTATTACCGCGTGAATCATAAAGGGATGATTGTCGGCATCGATAAAAAAAGCAAAAACACGCTGTTTCTCCCCTCCTCCATGAAACGGGAAGGGCTTTTATCCGCTGCCTTCGGGACCAAGGTTGTCAAATGCCGTGTAGCCTTTTCTCAATCACTTGAAAAAAGCGCGCTCCTTTCTGAAGATTTGTTTGAGGAGCTGTTGATACCGCATAAAAGCCGGGCTGACTTTCTCATACACGGCCAGACGGTGCACATCGGACCGCTGATCGGCGTTTTCACAGCCGGGTTCACATCATCGCCGTCCCGCCCGTTAAGAGACCGTACAGCCTTCTTTTCCAAGATGCTCTCTCTTCATGAACAGGCGAACGGATATTGTTTCGTTTTCGGGGCCCATCAGATCAACTGGGAGGAAGGCACCGTCCAAGCGCTGATTTATAAAGAAAACAGCTGGAAACGGACGGCCGTCCCGCTTCCGAATGTCGTATATGACAGGCTCCCGAGCCGAAAAACGGAAGAAGTTCCGCTTTTACAGCAGACAAAACAAAGGCTGATGAATGACTATCAGATTCCGTGGTTTAATCCGCAATTCTTTAATAAATGGGACATTCATAAGCTTCTGGAAAAAAACAGTCTCACCGCTTCACTTCTGCCAAAATCTGTCCTGCACCCGAATGCGGAAGCGTTAGAAACGTTATGCAGCACGTTTGGCACCGTCTATATCAAACCTGCAGACGGCGCACTCGGAACGGGGATTTACAAGGTGGAAAAAACAGATGCCGGCTTATCTGTCAAACACACGAATGAGGAAAAAACGGTGGTGACGGCAGAGTATTCAGATGCGGCATCCTTCATGACATCATTTAAAGAAAACAATGACCCGTCCGCATTTTTAATTCAGCAAGGCATTGACCTGATCCGGCTGGATGGGCGCCCCGTCGATTTCAGGGTGCACACGAATAAAAACGCCGAGGGGAAATGGACAGTGACGGCCATTGCGGCAAAAATTTCCGGTGAAAACAGCATCACGACGCATCTGGCAACCGGCGGAGAAGTCAGGACGTTAGCTGAATTATACGGCGATCCGCGCGAGAGAGTCGGCATGATGCGGAAACTTTCAAAAGCCGCCTTGGCGGTCAGCCGCGTGTTAAATGAGCACATTGAAGGTTTTATCGGCGAAATCGGTTTTGACCTCGGCGTCGATCATTCAGGGAAAGTTTGGATGTTTGAAGCCAATTCCCGCCCCGGGCGCAGCATTTTTTCCCATCCGAAGCTGAGATCGGTCGATTACCTGACAAAACGGAGAAATTTTGAATACGCGTCGTATTTATCAGAACGGTCCATCACCGCCCCGGAAAAACTTTGGCGGTGAGGCTGTCTTTTTTTAGGTTTACCCGGGACAGGCATTGAACGATGAGCTACAATGAACAAGATCAACATTTCCCATAAGGAGCGTGAACGTCATGATTTCGCACTTCAGCTGGAAACCGTTATTCAAAAAAGAGAAACTGCCCGGATGGCGGATTTCATTTTACTGGCAGGGTACGCATTACGAAGGGATTTACCATAAGTCCGGAGACATTGAATGGGGACGCACACATCCGGGAAAAGAAGAGCCGGCTCTCGTAAAAGAGCTGCATGAATTAATGCTTTATCACATATATGACTGAAAGCTAAAAGCTCAGCCGCACCAGGCTGGGCTTTTCTTTTTCCTTCCGCTATTTACCACACCGTTTTCCGAATGAGATGCCGTTTGATTCACCATAATACGTAGTACAAAGCGGCAAACAGCATTGGGTGAAGCCGAGCTGGCAATGGTTTTCATTCCGAAAACCATCGGCTGGTGCAATTCCAGCAAACCCAACCATACTACTTTATAAAGGAGATCATACAAATGGCAAACAACAACTCTTCAAACAACCTAGTAGTACCCGGCGCTGCTCAAGCAATCGACCAAATGAAATACGAAATTGCTTCTGAGTTCGGCGTAAACCTTGGCGGAGAAACAACTTCTCGCGCAAACGGTTCTGTCGGAGGAGAAATCACGAAACGTTTAGTATCTTTCGCACAGCAGAACATGGGCGGCCAAGGCGTACAATAACTCAATAAATGGCTTACAGAAGGCGCGGGATACCGCGTCTTCTTTTATGCCGTCACCCTTTTTTCCTATTCCACATACCCTAGGAAAAAAGGAGGGAAAACATGTCATTCATTGCCTCAGTCAATTGGGAGCTGATTCAGTTCGTAAGTGTCTCTTTGGTCAATGAATATGTTGCCCACCATTTCCCGTTTATTCACAGGTATTCTTTTCCCCGCTGCTTTGAATGATATAATGAGCGGCGAGGAGGTTTTTTACATGAACATCGCTTTACTCGGAGCAACGGGAAGAGTCGGACAGGCTTTTATAAAAGAAGCGCAGAAACATGGACACATGGAGATATTCGCTCTTGTCAGATCAGCCGGAACAGTCCTTCCCATTCCTGAAAAACAAATCATAACAGGGAATGCGAGGCGGCGGGAAGATGTAAGCCGATTGATTTCCAAAGCGGACACAGTCGTGAGCTGTCTCGGCACGGACGGTGACGATACCCTTTCAGCCGCTATGACCCATATAATAGACAGCATGAAACGGCATCATGTTCGGCGTCTGATTACGATCGGCACCGCGGGTATCCTTCAATCACGGCTTATGCCTGATCAATACCGTTTTGAATCGGCAGAATCAAAACGAAAATCAACAAGAGCCGCAAAGGAACACGCCCGCGTATACGAAATGCTGCTGGCAGAGGATCTTGACTGGACGATCATCTGTCCCACCTACCTTCCTGACGGAGACGCTGCCGGAGTTTACCGGTTCGAACAGGATCGCCTTCCTGAAGACGGCGCTGAAATCACCGTCGGAGACACGGCGCACTTTCTGTACCGTGAGCTGATCAGTCCGCAGTTTGTCAGAAAACGGGTGGGACTGGCTTACTGAATGAAAAAAAGGGCGAATCTTTAGATTCACCCTTTCCGATTACACCGCGGACTTCGCCGTTCCTTTCTGCAATTCATACATTTGGTGGTACTGCCCCTTTTGCGCCATTAATTCGTCATGGCTTCCCTTTTCAATAATGCGGCCCTTTTCCAGCACGAGAATCTGGTCTGCGTGTCTGATTGTGGAAAGCCGATGGGCGATAATAAATGTCGTGCGCCCTTCTTGAACGACTTGCAGCGCTTTTTGAATGACTGCTTCTGTTTCGGTGTCAATGTGCGCCGTCGCCTCATCCAAAATTAAAATGGCCGGATCGAACACAAGCGCTCTTGCAAAAGAAATCAGCTGACGCTGGCCTGAGGACAGTGTGCCGCCTTTTTCGGTGACGGGCTCTCTGATGCCCTTCGGCAAAGATTGCAGAAGACTTGCGGCGCCGACTTGGCGAAGCGCTTCTTCCGCCTGCTCCAAAGAAATACGCTGATCATCGAGTGTCACATTGGAGCCGATCGTGCCCGAGAAAAGATACGGGTCTTGCAGCACAATGCCCATATGCGACCTCAGCTCCTGCCTCGACATGCCGTATATGCTTTTATCGTCCAGCAGGATATCTCCTTTTTGGGCATCATAAAAACGGAACAGAAGATTCAGGATGGAGCTTTTGCCGGACCCCGTATGGCCGACGAGGGCGACCGTCTCCCCTTTTTCAGCTGTAAAGCTGATCTGTTTCAGCACCTCTTCCCCCTTTCGATATCCAAAAGAAACATCGCGGAATTCCACTGTCCCTTCCGCCTTTCTGTCTGCGGGAGCGCCTTCTTCTTCCGTTTCCTCCTCCTGTAAAAGCTCGAATACTCTGGCGGCAGAGACACGGGCCAATTCAAGCTTCGAAAATTGGTTGACAATCCCCGTAACCGGCTGGAACAAACGGTTTAAATAATCAACAAATGCATATAAAACACCGATCGAAACAATTCCGGCCGCACTCAGACTCGCGCCTCCGAAATACCAGATCAGCCCGACAAACGCCAGATTGCGCAACACATTGACAAGACTGTGGGACATGAGGGAATTTAAGGACAGCATTTTGTTCTTATAGCGAAAATGAGCTTCATTCAATTCTTCAAATTCCTTCATCGTTTCCTTTTCGCGGCGGAACGCCTGAATAATCGGCATTCCTTGAATGGATTCGTTCATTTTCGCATTGATGTTACTGTTAATGGAACGGATTTTTTGGTTGAAGACGGATGCGTATTTGCGGTACACAACCGACCAGATCATTAAAATCGGAATAATCAGCAGGCAAACGGCGGCCAGCCTGACGTCAAGCATAAACAGCGCCGTAAAAATGCCGAGCATATAAACGCCGCTTGTGATAAATGTCGACAGCACCGTTACATATAAATCCCTGACCGCTTCTGTGTCATTCGTAATGCGGGCCACGACTTTTCCGGCAGGCAGATTATCAAAGTAGCGGATCGGCATTTTCTGAATGTGTGAAAATACATCCTGCCTCATGCGCTGTATGATCCGGTTCGCTCCCATCTGCAGCAGATAATGCTGGCCGTAATGAAAACATACGGAAAACATGAGCAGTCCCGCGTAAATGGCGGTCAGCGTCAGCAATCCTTTTATTTCGGGACGGTAAAATTGAAAAATCTCCTGTCTTGATAACGTAATGGCGGGATATGACCTGCTTTCTTTACCGTTTGATATTGTCAGCCGGCCGTCAGACACCGAACGGTTTCCGTCAAAACTGACGGGACGGTCAACAAAATAGTAGCCCGCACCGACTTGATAAATGTGCGCCTCTCCGGTTTTGTCCGCCCCCGGTTTGAGCCGGTCCTCTCTGACATAATCATGCCCCCGGAACCTGACGGCGCCCGGATCGTCCGCAGAGGCTTTAACCCATGTTTTTTCAATGCCGAGAATGTGGTCGTCAATCATTTTTTTTCCGATAAACGGGCCGGTCAGCTCAGTGCCGACCGCAATAATGAGCAGGACGACCGCCCATATCAGCAGCTTCTTATATTGAAGCGCGTAATTCCATAATCTTCTCCCGGTCTTCATGCGCCCGTCCCCCCTTCTTCAAGAGAGGACAGCTGCTGCCTCTCATATTGTTTTCGATACCAGCCGTTCTGCGCCAATAGCTCCCGGTGCGTGCCTCTTTCAGACACCCGGCCTTCATCCATGACGAGAATGAGATCTGCGTGTTCAACTGCCGAGAGCCGGTGCGTGGTGATAATCGTTGTTTTATGCCGGCGCTTTTTACGGATGCTGTCAATGATGGCGGCTTCCGTTTTCGCGTCTACGGCAGAAAGCGAATCATCTAATATGAGAATGTCAGGATCGGTCAAAAGCGCTCTCGCAATTGAGATGCGCTGCTTTTGTCCGCCAGAGAGCGCTACGCCCTTCTCGCCGACAAGCGTCTCAAGCCCGTCGGAAAGCATGCCGATATCGTTTTCAAAATGCGCATCTTTCAGCGCGCTGCCGATTTCCTCTTCGTTTGCATCCTGCCGGCCGTAAAGCAGATTCTCTTTTACAGTCTTCGAAAATAAAATATGATCCTGCGGCACATAGCCGATCCACCCCCGGAGCTCCTCAAGCGGAATCTCCTGAATCGGAACGCCTGTAAACGTGATTGCTCCCGCACCGGGCGGATATTCGCGCAACAGCTGCTTAATGATCGTCGTCTTTCCGCTTCCCGTCTTCCCGACGATGCCGATTGTCTGCCCTTTTTCTACGGAAAAAGATACATCAGAAACCGCCGGTCCCGCTCCGCTCGGATACGTGAAAGTCACTTGTTCAAAAACAAGACGCCCGGGCTCCTTGATGCCGGCGGGGTGCTTGGGTCCTGTCACGTCTGGCTCATAGGAAAGCGTCTCATTGACACGATCCAAGGAGGCATTTCCGCGCTGCATGATATTGATTAATTCTCCGATCGCAAACATCGGCCAGATCATCATTCCGAGGTACACGTTAAACGATACCAGCTCTCCCAGCGTCAGCCGGTTTTGAAAAACGAGATAAGCGCCGTAGCCGAGACCGATGAGATAGCTGAGGCCGACGAGAAGTTTTACAGTCGGTTCAAAAAGTGAATCGATAAACGCCACCTTCATGTTTTTCTCATATACATCCGCCGTCATATCACCGAACCGGCTGACATCATTTTTTTCCTGTACGAAAGCCCGGATGACCCTGACGCCGGATACCGACTCCAGCACCTTGTCATTTAATGATCCGAAAGCATCCTGCGCTTCCGTAAACCGCTCATGGATCTTTTTTCCGTACAGGCTGACCGCAGCCGCCATTATCGGCAACGGAATAATCGCGGCAAATGTCAGCTTCCAGCTGATGAGAAGCCCCATTGTCAAAAATATCGTCAGCATATACATCGTTGAATCAACGAGCGTTAAGACCCCAAAGCCCGTCGTCATACTGACGGCCTGCAAGTCATTTGTCCCCCGCGCCATTAAATCGCCCGTTCTGTATTTCTCGTAAAACGGCGGTGACATTTGAAGAAGCCTTCCCATCAGCTTTGAACGGAGAATCTTCTCCATGACATTCGCCCCGCCGAAAAGCTGATACATCCAAAAATAAGACAGTAAATAGACGGCTGCCGTTAATGCGAGAAAAACACATATGTAAAACAGCATCCCGCTTTTTGTAAACACACCCGCCTTCATATCGTCTATCGCGTTACCGAGAAGTTTAGGCGGAAACATTTCAATGACATTCACAATCAATAACAGAACAATCGCTGTCGTATAGCGCAGCCAATAGGCTTTAAAAAACCACGCGAGCTTTTTTAATACAGTAAACAAATACTGTCATCCCCTTTCATCAATCAGCCGCCCTCAAGCTTTCCCGGATTGTTTTTCATTGTTTTCGCTAATACCGCCACATGCATCACACCTGTCTTTCTTTCATTTTTTTGTATAAAAAAAGACATGAAGCCTCAGCTCCATGCCTCTTATTATTATAAATAAGGTACAGACCCGCCGTTTATGCGCGACTGCCCCGTTTTTAAGCAAATGTTCAGAAAACGGAAGCTGTATGGGAGTCACGCCGGTATTCAGCTGAAGATGAGTTGACAAGCTTTAGTTTTGACATGATCCATACCTCCTTTTTCCCTATATTGTTCCTTCATCATATAAACAAATCCTTTTTTTGTCAATGCAGGTTTTGCATTTCTGCCATTCGGGTATTGTAAAACAAACCTTTTTTACTGAAAGGATGAGGCCGATGTTTCACGCGGACCGGTTGATAGCAGCTTTTGACGGAAGTGATGATAGTAAAAAAGCGCTCCAAAAAGCCATAGACCTTTCAAAAACATTTCACGCGGATTTAACGGTCGTACATTCCCACAATGCAAAAGATACCCAGACGATTGTTGATCCCCCGAGGCCGGGAGCCGGGGCAACGTATATCGGCGGCGGGATTGCAAGCGTTCCTGACCCGCTCCAAGCGGAAAGAATCTCCCCTGATCCGATGATTTATGAAGACCGTACGGAAGAAATCGTTGCGGAAGCGAGAATGCTGATGAACGAAAGCCAGATTGACGGGGATATCGACATTTTAGAAGGTGATCCCGCTGATGCCATTATCGAGCATGCCGACCGTATATCGGCGGATTTGATCGTCATGGGGAGCCGGGACCAGAACAGGCTGAAAAAACTTTTATTCGGAAGCGTCAGTGAAAAACTGTCATCGAAATCCGATATTCCCGTGCTGATCGTAAAATAATTCTTTCTGTAAAGCAGCTTAATCAAAAGCTGCTTTTTTTACAGCTCCCGGCTGTTTCTTCTTTTTTTCGGCATCACAAAAAAACTCGCCATGATCAAAAAATCGATGCATAATACGACAGACCAGCCCTTTAACAGCTTGCTGAGCGCTTCGGTGCGGGAAGCGTCCTGAATGAGAAATACCGTTCCGGCTAAAAGAACGCCGCCGATGACAAACGCTAATACATGTCTCCCCCACCCTTTTGCATAATGTTTGGCATAATCCAGCCCGTACCGTTTGACCGGTCTTGCCCCTTCCTTGACCACATAATAGCGGAACCGCTCATCCGCCCATTGAATCATGCTTTTCCCGAAGGCGACAGACACTCCGATATAAATGGCCGCCACCGCATGCGCCATAGTCGCCGCCGCCCCTCTGTATAAATCAGCTGCGGCCGCCAGAAACAGTACGGCATCCAATAAAGGAATGAGAGCGAAAAAAAACATTCCGAGCTTTTGCCGCCTGAATATATAGCGCGCCGCCAATCCGAAGATGACAGCCGCCCAAAAAGCAGCCTCACAAATGACAATCAACCAAGCAATCGCGTTCAATCCGGTTCCCCCTTATCGTTTTCTAAAATGCATTGTATCACTGCTTTTTATTTAATACAACTGTGTTACAAAATTGCAAGAAAAAATATTTCCTGTTACACTGGAACCATGCCTAAAATAATCGATCATGAAAAAAGAAGAAAACAAATAGCCGAAGCCACTTGGCGGACGATTTTGGAGCGGGGAATGGAAGGAGCGACAGTGAGAAACATCGCCCAGGAAGCGGGTCTTTCTTTAGGCGCGCTGAGGCACTATTTCACCACCCAGGATGAGCTTTTAGGGTATGCGATGACACTCGTAAAAGAAAAAGCGGCCGCCAGAATTAACGAAGTTGCCATGAAAGATCTGCCGCCGAAAGAAAAAGCGGTGCGTCTGATGCTTGAAATCATCCCGACAGACGAAGAAACGATGGCTGAAATGGAGGTATGGTTCGCTTTCACAGCTTATGCCAGACATAAGGGAGAAGAGTTTCAACCCCAGCAGGACGGGATCTTGGCATATATCCGCGGTCTGATTGACTGGCTGGATGAAAATAAGCTTCTGAAACCGAATCTTGATAAAGAGATCGAAGCGGAGAAAATGTACGCCATCGCCGACGGATTGGCGCTGCATGCCATGCTTGAACCTGAGCGTCTTTCAAAAGAGAAGATCTCCCGTGTGCTCGTTCAGCATATCGAATCTCTTTTTATCTGACTGAAGTAAAAAGGCCGGATGTGTTCCGGCCTTTTTTCAGCTTATGACTGAACCCCGAGCTCCTGCTGAATGTGCGACTGAAAAGCGTCCTGAATCGTTTTGGCTACAGGTCCCGGCGCTCCGCTTCCGACCGGTTTTCCGTCAAGGGTTACGATCGGGATTAATTCAGCCGTCGTTGACGAGATGAAAATTTCATCCGCATCCCTGAGTTCGTCTTCGGTAAGAGCCTTCTCCCGCACCTCAATCCCGTTTTCTTTCATCAGCTCTAACAGTTTCATCCGCGTAATGCCGTTTAAAATCAGCTCATTTGCAGGATGCGTCCGGACAGTGCCGTTTATGACGGCGTATACATTGGAAGAGGTTCCTTCCGTGACCGCTCCGTCCCTTATCAGCACCGCTTCATAAGCGCCTGCTTCATAGGCTTTTTGTTTAATCATCACATTATACAGTAAATTCAGACTCTTAATGTCACACCTCAGCCAGCGTTTGTCCTCCGCCGTTATGGCCTGCGCTCCGGCTTTTTGTTCATTTTCCGGTTTTTTCACTGAAAAGGTGTATGCCGTCGTCTGCGGTTCCAATCCTTCGTCATACTGGTGCTTCCGCGGCGCCTTCCCTCTCGTCGTCTGTATATAGACCCCGCCGTCAATGAGTTTGTTTTCCTGTACGAGCTTTTGCAGATCCCATTCTATGTCCTCTGCGGAGAACGGCAGGGTGATGCCGATTTCTGCGGCGCTTCTGAAAAGACGGACAATATGCTCACGCAGACCGAATAAGGCACCGTTATACACTCTGATGACCTCATACACACCGTCACCGAATTGATATCCGCGATCCTCAATATCAACTGCCGCTTCTTCACGATCAATCAACTGGCCGTTTACTAATGTCTTCATGTAAACCCTCCTCATCGTTATCTGCCGTGATGTGCATTCTCAGCTGTTATTGTCAACTATTCTATCATACTGAACGAGCAGGCTGCGGAGTTTATTTTTTTCTTAAAATCTTATTATTCGACATCTTTTCTATGTCTTTTCCAGTTTTGTTCCTGTATACTTGATTCGACATACATATGCTGTTAACTTATGGCACTTCGCAAGCCTCCGCTGTTATCGGCATTATGCAGAAACTTATGCTACTGGAGAGATTGTTATGCGCAACACAAAAGAAGGTGCTTCCCCTTCTCTGTTTTCATTGGCTTTTAAACTTACGAGTTTAGCAGTTTTGTGCGGACTGCTTCTGGTAATCGTCATAATGGGATATTCCGCTTCCGCCGCAAAAAACAAACAGGTCACCGTGACCGCAAACGGGCAGCTTCGGGATGAAGCAGAAAGCCTGCGGCTGAAAAATGATTCTCCCGACGTCTTAATGAAACATTTGCAGAGAGAGCGTGACCCAGGGAAAAAAACGGTATATTTAACCTTCGACGACGGGCCGTCTCCATATACTGAACAGCTGTTGAATGTATTGAAGGCAAATGGCGCAAAGGCCACTTTTTTTATGCTTGAACCGCGGATGAAGGCCTATAAGCATTCCGTGCAAAGAGCGAAGCAGGAAGGAATCGCGCTCGGCCTGCACGGCGTGACGCACGATAATCACCTGTTTTATCAAACACCGACATCACCGCTGAACGAAATGCAGCAGGGACGCGATACACTCGAGGCAATCACCGGAGTAAAAACGGATCTTGTCCGCACGCCTTACGGCAGTAAACCGTCATTGACGGATGCCCAGATTAAGAATCTCGAAAAAGGCGGATTCGTGTACTGGGACTGGACGATAGACAGTGAAGACTGGAAGTACAAAAACGCACGGTACGTGCCGGAAGTATTGAATCAGCTCGCATATTTGGAAAGCGTTCATACGAGCAGGCCGCATGTCATTTTAATGCACGATCTGCCTGCGACGGTGCACGCTTTGCCGAGCCTGATCCAAAAACTGAAAGCCCAGGGCTACTCCTTTGATGTTCTGACGGATCAAATGATTCCCGTCCATGAATAAGAAAAGCCGGATCTGTATATGATCCTGCTTTTTTTATGTCGCGGCGCTGATCCGTTTTGCAAATTCACCGATCTTCTCATGGATGACAAGATCAAATAAATGGTCGCAATATGTCGGCTCAAGGTTAATGATCACCTGCTTCAAACCGGGAATCCGTCCCGCATCCTCAGGGACAAACCTTGCCGGCGCCACTTCAAGCGAAGTGCCGATCACAAGAAGAAGATCAGCTTTATCAAGCTTTTCATAAAGGGTTTCAAAATGCTGAACGAGATCGCCGAACAGCACGACATCCGTTTTTAATACGGTGCCGCATACCGCATGATCACCGATTTCCGCCGTACATTCCGGCACTTCGTCCTTCAGCAGATGAGAAAGCCCGTAGCGCGCTCCGCAGCGGGGGCATGCGGCGGTCTGAATTGAACCGTGAAGCTCATAGACACTGCTGCTTCCCGCTTTCTTATGCAGCCCGTCAATATTCTGCGTGAAAATGTCTACCTGCTTTCCCCGCCTTTCAAGATCCGCCAAATACGTATGGCCGGCATTCGGCTCATAGCTTCCGCTCATTTTCATCTGAAAGAGCTGTTTGAATTTAGGCCAGAATTCACGCGGACGGCGTTCAAAGGATTCCCTGCTCATCGCTTCCATTCTGGAGGTGTCTTCGGTCCATATACCGCCCGCCGAACGAAAATCGGGAATGCCGGATTCCGTGCTCATTCCCGCTCCCGTCAGCACCACGATACGTTCCGCCTGATTGATCAATGTTATAAACGCTTCCACTCTTCCACCGCCTTTTCTTTTTATCATATCATGAAAAAAGAACGGCGCCTGTTATGCCCGTTCTTTTTCTCCGGAATGATCCTTCACATGAACCGGATCATCGTGGCTTTTCTGTTTTACGAATACATTCTGGCCCGGATAGGCGAATTCCACGCCTTCCTCAGCAAAAATATCAATAATCCGGCGGTTGATATCCTGCCGCACGTCCAAGCTTTCCGCCCAGACGATGGTCTTTGTGTAAAAGTTGAAAAACAGATTGTAATAGCTGTCCGCAAACACGTCAAAGTTAACCATAATCGTATCATCATGCACGCCTTCATGTTCACGAAGCATTTCTCTGAGCCTTGTGATGCACCGCTCTAAACGATCAATCGGCGTCGCATAAGAAACACGAACGGAAAACGTGACCTGGCGCTTCGTCATCCTCGTCCAGTTTGTGATGGCTTCCATGGACAGCGTTGAATTGGGCACGGTAACAAGCGCCCCCTGCGCCGTGCGGAACCTTGTGCTTCGGAATGTGATATCTTCAACGCCCCCCGTTACAGATGACGTCTCGACCCAGTCGCCGATCGTAAACGGCTTTTCCGTAATGATGATAATGCCGCCGAAAAAATTACTTATCGTATCTTTAGCCGCAAGCGCGAAGGCCAATCCGCCAAGTCCGAGTCCGGCCACGAACCCGTTTACATCATAATTGAATTCCTGCGCGATCACACTGACGCTGAGCGCGAGAATGACAAAGCGCAGCACCTTGGATAAAAACGGCGCCAAAATGTCATCCATATCAAGCTCAAAGCGCTGATTGACTTTATGAAATAAAAACGAAGACGCCGATGTCAGATTGCAAAGCCCCCAGGCGATCAGCGCAACGATCAGAGAGCGGTACAATTTTTTGACAATGTCCATCTGCCCGTCTAAAAACGGCGAATACTCAATCGCCAAAAACAGACCCAGCGCCACGAAAAACCACCTGGCCGGCTTGTCAAACGCTACGGCAATCTGTTTGAATATGTCGGTTTTCGGCTTGTTTGCCAATTTGTAAATGAGCTGAAAAAAGTATTTGACAAACAGTTTTCTCAAAACGAGAAAAGCCGCTAAAATTCCGATGCTGATACTGATCTGCAAAATATGGTCAAGCGTAAAAAAGCTCTGAAATTGTGTCATCATGGCATATGCTCCTTTGTCTTGTCGAAAATCTATTATACTAAAACATTCGGACATCAGCTTCTTTTAATGTCTTTAGGCACCTGAAAAACCCCGGCCTCAGAGCACAGCCGGGGTTTTCACACATTCGTTCATCTTTCAGCCAGATACAACAGGGTCAGGCACTATTTCTTCTTTGATTGTGTCTGTTTCAGGAGAGTCGCTTTTTGGATTTCAGCATCGGTTTCGGCCTTAATTCTTTCTTCCACTTTCAATCTCCCTTTTCCCATGATCTCGCCTCCTTTTTGCCATTATAAATCATCACTGCGGATTGTAAACCGAAAAAAGCACTATCTTTATTCCAAAAAAATACTGTTTCGCACATTCACCAGTTTGAATCGCTGTGCATATACGAATCTGATATAATAACAGAAATGCCCATGAGGGGAGCTGACAAGCTTGTATACCATCGCTCATCGCGGCGCATCCGGTTACGCGCCCGAAAATACATTTGCGGCATTTGATATCGCTGCCGAAATGAACGCTGATTTCATTGAGCTTGACGTCCAGCTCACAAAAGACGGCCAGATTGTCGTCATCCATGATGACAAAGTCGACCGGACGACGGACGGCTCCGGTTTTGTAAAAGATTTTACGCTGAAGAAGCTGCAGTCTCTGGACGCCGGCAGCTGGTATGGGGCTGAGTTTAAAGGGGAGCGGATTCCCCTGCTCGAAGAGGTCTTGAAGCGTTATCATTCTGAAATCGGTTTTTTAATTGAACTGAAAGGGCACGTTTCTCAAGTCGGTCTTGAAAAAGCAGTCGGCCAGCTGTTAAGCAGGTTTTCCTTTTCCATCCGCCCTATCGTTCAATCATTCAGCCTCAAGTCAATTCAGACCTTTCACGACATGTATCCGTCCGTTCCGACTGCAATAATTGCAAGACCCAGCTTCGGGATGTTTTCCAAAAGCCAGCTGGCCGCCTACAAATCAGCCGTAAATTATGTCAATATTAAATATACCCGCCTGAATCGGTTCTTGATTTCCACCGCTCACAGACACGGCCTGAAAGTATTTGCCTGGACGGTCAGAAATCAAAAGACGGCCGAAAAACTGCAAATGATGGCAGTTGACGGCATTGTAACTGATTTTCCGGATTTTATTTCTAAGGATGGCTGATATGAAACAATATATCGCAATTTTTATCGGAGGCGCGCTTGGCGCATTGCTCCGCTTTGAAATGAGCGCGCACATTCACAGCGGTTCTTTCCCGGCGGCCACTTTCCTCGAAAACGCGGCGGGAAGCCTTTTACTCAGTCTTATTACGGGTTATTTCATCATTCGGGCTAAACGCCCTCTTTTGACCGCCTTTTTAGGAACCGGTTTTTGCGGAGGTTTCACGACGATGTCAACCTTCGCAAAAGAAACCATTTTTCTGCTGCAATCGTCTCCCGCAGCGGCTTTTTGTTATGCTGCCGCGATATTAATCTCTGGCATTGCCCTTGCATACGCCGGCATTTTCTGGGGACGGCGTATTGCCCTTCACGCAGCGGGAAAGGGGCATGATACGCCATGACGATTGTCCTGATGCTTATCGCAGCGGGTATCGGAGCGGTATTACGTTCTCTTTTGGGTAAAACAATTTCAGAAAGAACAAAAGGTTTTCCGATGCCGCTTGGAATGGCTGCGGTCAACCTGCTCGGCTCCTTCGGCCTCGGCATGTTCACCGGCCTGGGCCTGGATAATCCTTCTGCCGGCATCATCATCGCGACGGGCTTTTTCGGTGCGTTTACGACCTTTTCCACGTTCAGTATTGAAGCCGTGCAGCTGATGATGAACAACCGCATAAAGGAAAGCCTGCTCTACATCGCTGTTTCAGCAGCCGGAAGCCTTTTGGCGTTCTGGTGCGGCTTTGTTATGATATCCATTTAAAAAAACCTTGAGCTTATTTTTCGCTCAAGGTTGCGTTATGAAGCATGACCGTTTCAGGCACGGGAAGCTGGCGGTTTATTGTTCCCTGACCGCCCGGGCGGCCCTGTTCTTCTTTGAGTTCAAGCTGTTTAATAAACCGGCCGTCCATTTCTAATATGAGGGCAGTGTATCCCCCGATTTGTATCGACTCACCCGCACAGATGTCAATATTCCGTTTCAGCACAAGTCCGCCGATCGTGTCGACTTCCTCTTCAATCCCTGCGCCGAGAAGATGATTCACCTGATCAATCCGAACCTTTCCGTCCAGCACATAATGGCGTTCGGACAGCTTTTGAATCTGCGGCTGTTCGTCCTCATCAAATTCGTCCCTGATATCGCCGACGATTTCTTCAAGGATGTCTTCGGTCGTCACAAGACCGGACGTTCCGCCGTATTCATCAGACAATATCGCCAAATGAATCCGTTCTCTCTGCATTTTTATCAGCAGGTCGTGTATCGGGATCGTCTCGATGACTTCAATCACCGGGCGGACGTAAGACGTGATGGATACTTCCGCTTTTTCATCTTCTGTCATAAACAGCAGATCTGAAAAGAGATGCTTCGTATTGATCATGCCGATGACATTGTCTTTGTCCCCGTCCGTTACGGGCCAGCGCGTATATTTGTCTTTCAGCATCATATCAAGCATTTCCGGCACGTCCATATCAGTGGAAACAGCCGCGATTTCTTTTCTCGGGATCATGATTTCCTTGGCGATCCGATTATCAAAATCAAAAATTTTATTCACAAATGTATATTCAGACGGATTGATTTCTCCGTTTTTTAAACTTTCTGACAGCAGGATCCGCAGCTCTTCTTCAGAGTGGGAGCCTTCATGCTCAGATGCCGGCTTTAATCCGGCCAAACCGGTCAGAATTCTCGCGGAGCCGTTCAGCACCCAAATAAACGGGAACATGAACACGTAAAATAACCGAAGCGGTCCGGCAATCCATAACGTCAGCTTTTCCGCTTTTTGAATCGCAACCGTTTTAGGCGCAAGCTCACCGACGACGACATGCAGAAACGTAATCAGCCCGTACGCCGCAGCAAAAGCAATCACATGCTCAGCAGAATCCGGCAGCCCCATACCCTGAAACACAGGATGAAGCATCCGCTCAAATGCAGGCTCTCCCAGTACGCCGAGCCCGATGGATGTGAGTGTAATGCCAAGCTGCGACGCGGATAAATACTCATCAAGATCCGTAATGATACGCTTTGCGAGCACCGCCCGTCTGTTCCCTTCTGAAATGAGCTGATCGATTCTGGATCTTCTCACTCTGACGATCGCAAATTCACTCGCCACGAAAAATGCCGTTAACGCAATGAGCACACCGATTAAAATCAAACTGTCAATATCGTCCATTTCACCTTATCCCGAATTAAAGGATAAGGACGTCACCTCCTGATTTCATCGTTTTTTCTTAAGCGAGAGGAACGAAATGGGTGATTGACTACACAGAGGGCCCCATCCTGCCACCTCCTAAGTCAAAGCATGATTGTCATTTGTATAGTTTATTGTATCACAACTCCATTCTTTCATCATTTTCAGATTTTTATCATATAAAAAACAGCCTTCAAAAAGAAGGCTGCCGTTATCTGCTCCGGAAATGATTTTCTAAACAAAGCGCCGTATTAATCCCCCCGAATCCCATGCTTAAGCTTAACGCATGGTGTACGGTATGGGCGCTCGGCCCGTCGGTCACCCACTGAAATGAATCGTCAATCGGCTCCGTTAAGTTTCGGATCGGATGAAGTTTGTTTTCCCGCATTTGCAAGAGAGCAGCAATGATTTCCACCGTTCCGGCCGCACTCAGACCGTGTCCGGTAATCGATTTTGTCGCATTAATCCGCGCGTGCGACAGGCCGCTTTCAGAAAGCGCCCGGCATTCAGTCTTATCACCGATCGGCGAACCGGTGCCATGCGGGTTGATGTAATCGATCTCTTTTGCTGAAAGACCGGCCCGCTCCAGCGCCTGGCGGATCACCGTCATTTCGCCCTCTGCTGAAGGATTCGGGTTGCGGTTCGCATCAGAAGCCATCCCCCAGCCCTTTAAGCCGGCCCACGAACGCGCACCCCTCTGTTCGGCAGATTCAGCGCGTTCCAGCACAATCGCCCCGCACGCCTCTCCGAATATAAACCCGTCCGTATGCCGGTCAAACGGGCGGCAGGCGGCTTCAGGCCGTTCAGCGTATGTATCAGTGCCCATCGCTCCCAAAGAACGGAGAGCATGACACTCCATGTACGACAGATCGGCCAGCGCCCCGATCACGATGCACCGGTCAAACAGGCCGCCTTTGATTCCTTGAGCAGCCTGAATAACCGCCGCCTGGCCGCTGGCCGACGCGCCGCCGACCGTAAAGGCCGGCCCTTTTATCCCGAATTGCTCCGTACAAAGCCCCGACAAATCACTATCCATAAAAGAAAGCCCGTATGTCGGATTTACAAATTGCGGCGTTTCACCGTTTTTCTCAAAGGCCTGCAGCAATTCGCGCTGCGTCATATTCGAGCCGCCGATGATCAGACCGGTGCGGCTGTGATCAGCGCCGTCTAATTGAGCGTCATGCCACGCTTCATATAAAGCGATAAGCGCCGTCTTTCCTGATAATGCGGCTCTTCGGTACAAGCGCTTCGACAGCGCGTCCGGCGGCGTTAATTCGCTAAGCTCCGCGCCGATAAACGAACTGCCTTTCTGCCGGCCGGGCCGTTTCATCACATCAAAGGCGTGCCGCCCCTCCATGAGCGCATCGAGAAACGCCTCCTTGCCTTGTCCGACCGCGGTTAAGACTCCGATTCCTGTAATGCTGATGTCTGACGTGCCATTATTTCTCCTCGACATTTGTCCGTTCTCCCATCTTTATGTATTGGAAGCTATGAAGAAAAATCTTGATACAGTGCTTTGAAAATATCGCGCGACTGTCTGATCTGTTCTGAAGGCACGCTGAAAGATAATCGGAAATAGCCGCTTTTTCCAAATCCGCTGCCGGGTACGATCAATAGTTTGTATTTCTGTGCGGCATGCATGCAGAATGCCACCTCGTCTTCAATCGGTGATTTCGGAAAGACGAAAAAGCCTCCTTTCGGCATTTCAAATTCGAAACCGGCTTCTGTGAGGGTGTCCACCATAAGGTCTCTCCGCTTTCTGTAAGGTTCAGCGTCAATCGAAAGATCATCCATTTTCGCCACGGCGCGCTGCATCATGACCGGAGCGTTCACAAAACCGAGCGTCCGGTTGCAGAAAACGAACGCATCCGTCAGAAGATCGCCCTCAGGCATTTGGGCGTCTGCCGCGATATACCCGAGCCTTTCCCCCGCAATGCCGAGATCTTTACTGAACGAACTGACTAAAATCACGCGGTGATACGCCTGAAACGGATTCGCCTGCTCTTCTCCGTAGATCAGCTGGCTGTACGGTTCATCAAATAAAATAAATATGCTTTGGCCGTTCCGCTCTTCGGCTTCTTTTAATAAGGCGCCCAATTCGTTAAGGTTTTTCTGGCTGAGCACAGTCCCCGTCGGATTATGCGGCGTATTAACGATCAGGCCTTTCGTACGGGGGGTGATCGCACCTTTAACCGCTTCAATATCAATCTCAAATGAGTCAGTCAGCGGGCAGATGACGGGTCTGCCGCGGTAATTTTCAACATACGCTTTATATTCCGCAAAATAAGGCGAAAGAAGGATGACTTCTTCCTCGGGGTTTAAAATGCTTTTCAGCGCGACATTCAGCGCCCCGCCGGCTCCGACCGTCATGACTGTATGCCTGGCGGAAATTTCTGTCTGAAACCGCTCTGACAAAAAGCGCGCAACCTTTTCTCTCGCCTCCGGAAGCCCCTGGTTTTGTATGTATCCGTGCCGCCCTGTTTCAGCCGCTTCGCAAAGCGCCTTTTTAAATGTTTCAGGCGGCTCCGCAACCGGATTTCCTATTGAAAAGTCAAACACCTTATCGGCGCCGAACTCTTTTTTCAGCCGAGCGCCTTCATCAAATAGTTTGCGTATCCATGACCCTTTCTCCAGATTCTGTGTCACTTCCCGTGATAAACCGGCCACTGTCATCTGTCCCTTCTGTCTTTTTCTTCCGTTTCTATTTACAATGATTATGAAAGATTTACATGGCGCAGTCAACGCTTTTTCAGACAGCCCGCCGCGCCGTTTCAGGAGAAAGACGGAAAACAATAAACTTGTGCAAACTCCCCTTCATATATTAAACTATTCTCATAACTATAACGTGATGGTTGGGGAGGGATTTAGATGGGGCTGAGACTTATCGCATCAGTGAATTAGCAGAGCTTGCCGGTGTAACGAAACGCACGGTGGATTACTACACAAACCTCGGGCTTTTAAAGCCTGACAGGTCTTGTTCGAACTATCGTTACTACGATACACTTGCACTTAATCGGTTAAAGTTTATAGTCGCTTGTAAAAAGCAGCGATTGGCCCTGTCTGATATAAAAGATCGACTGGAGAACCAGTTTCCCTCTTCAGCCCTGCCTGACGATATTGGAAATCTGGCATCGGAAATTGATCACATGAATCAAAACATCTCCGTGATCTTGAATCGGTTTGAAAAGCTTGAACCAGAGGAGCGCGCCCAGCTGAAAAAAAGGCTGGCTCCTGAAAAGCTTGCAGTGCTTCAATCATTTATGCTGCTGTTAAGTTAAACCATTATCTTACTAACAGGAGGTGTTACCTTCATCTTCCCAAAAGAAGTGAAGGTTCTAATTGGACATTGTGAATTTGATTTTAGTCGCGGTTTTAATCGCGCTGACGGCATTTTTCGTAGCATCTGAGTTTGCGATAATCAGAATCAGAGGCTCACGGGTTGACCAGCTTATAGCAGAAGGAAATAAAGCCGCAATCGGTGTCAAAAAAGTGACCACGCATTTAGATGAGTATTTATCGGCGTGCCAGCTCGGCATAACATTGACTTCCATCGGTCTTGGTGTCTTAGGCGAATCAACGATTGAACGCTTGCTTCATCCGCTTTTCACAAAGATAAACGTACCAAGCTCATTATCGCATATTATTTCATTTATTCTCGCCTATGCGATCATTACATTCTTACACGTGGTCGTGGGAGAGTTGGCGCCGAAAACAGTCGCCATCCAGAAAGCGGAAGCCGTTTCAATGCTGTTTTCGAAACCGCTCATTTGGTTTTACCGCATCATGTTCCCGTTTATCTGGCTTCTGAACAACTCCGCCCGTCTTTTAACGAAGACGTTCGGTCTGGAGACGGTATCTGAAAATGAGCTTGCCCACTCTGAAGAAGAGCTGCGCATCATTTTATCGGAAAGCTATAAAAGCGGTGAAATCAACCAGTCTGAATTTAAATACGTGAACAAAATCTTTGAATTTGACGACAGACTTGCAAAAGAAATCATGATTCCGCGTACGGAAATCGTCAGTCTGCCGCATGATATCAAAATTTCTGAAATGATGGACATCATTCAGATTGAAAAATATACCCGGTACCCTGTCGAAGAGGGTGACAAAGATAATATTATCGGCGTTATTAACATTAAAGAAGTGCTGACCGCCTGCATCAGCGGCGAAGTATCAGTCGACTCGCCGATTACCGATTTTGTCAATCCGATCATCCATGTGATTGAGTCGGCACCGATTCACGATCTGCTTGTAAAAATGCAGAAGGAACGTGTTCATATGGCGATTCTGTCGGATGAATACGGCGGAACCGCGGGGCTTGTCACCGTTGAAGACATTATTGAAGAAATCGTCGGGGAAATCCGTGATGAATTTGATATCGATGAAATCAACGAAATCCGCAAACTCGGAGACGGCCATTACATGCTTGACGGCAAGGTCCTGATTGATCAAGTGAACGAACTCCTCGGCATCCATTTGGAAAATGACGAGGTCGACACTATCGGCGGCTGGTTCCTTACCCAGAAATACGACGTCGAACAATACGACTCGATTATCGAAGAAGGCTGTGAATTTATCATTAATGAAATTGACGGCCACCACGTCGCATATATCGAAGTGAAAAAACTGGCGTTTGATGAACTGCTGGAAACCGCCGAACAAAAAGAAGCATAACAAAAAAGCTTGCGCGTCTGATACAGACGGCAAGCTTTTTTTCATTTACAGTTGTTCAAGTTTTTTCTCAAGCTCTTTAATTCTGGCATTCAGCTCTTCTGTCATGGCCGCAAGCCTCTCCTTCGGCGCAAGATCGGAAAAGTCCTCCAAAAAAATCGGCTCGCCGATGATAAGCCGCATTTTTCCCTTTTTAAACAGCGCTTTTCCCGTAGACGGCCCTTTATATGCGGCCGGAACGAGCGGCGCTTTTCCCATTTGGGCGATGGTCACGGCCCCTCTTTTCAGCGGGACGTCTTCTGATGTTCTCGTACCGCTCGGAAAAATCCCGACAATCTTTCCTTCCTTCAGAAGCTTAATCGGCGTTTTAATGCTGCTTGGGCCCGGATTTTCACGGTCAACCGGGAATGCGTGAATCTTCTTCAAAAAACGTCCGATCCACTTTTTCTGAAACAGCTCTTTTTTCGCCATATAATGAATCTGAAGGGGCAATATCCCGACACCGAGCGTGAGGACATCCACCCAGCCCGCATGCGTGCACGCGATAACGAATCCTTTATCAGACGGAAGATTCTCTTTATTGTACACTTTCACTCCTCCGCGCAGGGATAGAATGCATTTGATGGCATTTGCACAAAACTTATACATAACGCACTTCCTTTGTTGTAATGATCAAAAGTGTTCTCTCTCTCTATTATAACAATATTTTTTATTACCTGGTACTAATAATTATATTTTTCCTCCGCCGATCTCTATCTTTTATGACGGATTTTGGGTACTATAGAGAAATGGTGTTTGATGAGGTGAAAATGAATTTAAGCCGTTTGCATGGAACGTGCAACTTTAAACCTTTCTTATGCGTGTATAACATAGAGGGGAGAAAAGGCAGTGACGATCGATGAAATTTACCAAATGTATATGAATGATGTTTACCGGTTCCTGCTCTCCATGACAAAAGACAAGCATCTCGCTGAAGATTTGCTGCAGGAAACCTTTATGAGGGCATACATACACATTCACTCCTACGACCACAGCAAAGTAAAGCCATGGCTTTTTCAAGTGGCGAGAAATGCGTTTATAGATTATGTCAGAAAACATAAAAAGGAAGTGACCATTTCCGATGACTTAATTGGGAGCCTTTTTCAGACGGCTGTTCAAAGCCCGGCTCATCAGATTGAAATCAAGGAAGTGCTGACAGGGTATATGTCCGAACTTCCCGACAATTATCGGGAGGCCTTAACACTGTATTATTTAAAAGAACTGAATTACAAAGAAGCATCCCATATTATGAATATTTCAGAGGCTAATTTTAAAAGTGTTTTATTTCGTGCCAGACAGCGGCTGAAAGCACTTTATAATAGAGGTGTTAATGATGAATGAAGAATTTAAAAAGCGTTTTTACCAATACAAAAATGGAGAAATGAGCGACCGGGAAATGGCCGCCTTTGAAGAAGAGCTGGAAAAGCTGGAAGTCTATCAGGAGTTGATTGAAAGCGAAATGCAGGACGACCGGGAATGGGACGTCGGCATCAGCCCGGAAAAACAGAAGGCCATTTTATCATACGGAAAACGCAAATCGTATTTGCGGATTTCAGTTCTCGCCGTCATCTCCACTTTGATGATTTTGCCGCTTTGCACATTAGGAAGCTACCTCTATTACGGTCTGGGAGGAAAAGAAAGCACCGGCAATCAATTAATGGAGACCGCGGCAGTGACGGTGGCGACCACAATGCCGAACGTCCTCGTCGATACCTCCGGACTGAAAAGCCAGGTGAAGCTGTTTGGAATGAATACGGAATTTCCGCTGCAAAAACAGATAGGCACAAAAACGAAATCCGTCGGCGGAGAACGGATTGAAATGTTTTTAGATACGGTCAAATCGCCTGCCGTTAACTACTATGATCTAGACGCGGCACAGGCAAAGCATTATTTCGCCCATCCTTCCGGCTTAAAGGAACGCACGATTGAAAAAGCCGGACAGACATTAAAAAAATTGCCTGAAGGAAGCGTGGCGGAGGTCTATCTTTCTTATGACAGGGCCTACCCTTCTTCTCAAGTATATTCGACTTTTAAAAAATACGATGTGAAGTTTTTATGGAACGCGGTCGAAACGGAGAAAAATCTGAAAGACAGTCCTTATGCAGAGCCGTTAGGATTTCCCGGGAAAGATTCCAAGATGGTGTCCTCTTTCGAAACGCAAGGACAGACAGACCGTGAACAATTTATCAATGCCCTTGAATTTATGTCCCGCCATAAAAAATGGGCGCATGCGATATCGAAACGCAAAGACATGAATCTTGGCAGCCGAATCGACTATGTTGAACATCACGGAATGAACGTATACGGCTCTGTCGTGACGGGGCCGACAAAAGAAATCGAACGTCTGCTGAAAAACAAAACAGTAAAAGCAGCAAACATCGGTGAGGTGGAATTATGGAATTGGTAAGAATTTTTAAAGAGCATAATGTTTTCGGCTGGATATCAGTCGGTACCGCGATTTTGTCGCTGCTGCTTTTGAACGTGGCAATCATCAGCAATGTGACTTTCTATTCTTATCAGATGCTGCCGTTTGCGATGGCCGCCGTGCCGTTCGGCATCATTGAGCTGTTTATTAAAAAAGGCCGGACGGGCCCGGGACTGCTCGGTGTCATTCTCAATCTGTTCGTCATTGTCTGTGTATATACGATCGTTGCGGTTGATACGAATCTGCAATTCGGTTTTTAAACATAAAAACAGGCCCTTTTACGGGGGCCTGTTTTTTTAAAATGAAAGAACGCCGATTAAATGCAGCAATACGACGATGATAGCCAGCGGCACGAGGTATTTCAGAAGGAAATACCACACCTGAAAGAAACGATAGCCGATGGCGGAACCGCTTTTCATCTCGGCAAACAGCTCCTGCTTCGGTATTTTCAGCGGGACGAAGATTGATATTAATAAAGCGCCGAGCGGAATCAGCACATTGCTGACGGTGAAATCCGCAAGATCAAAAAACGTTTTTCCGAACAAATGAACATCACCGAGAACACCGTATGATAAACAGGACGGAATTCCGACTAAGAAAATGAGCAGACCGCTTGTCCACGACAGCTTCTTTCTTTTCATTTCATCACCTTTCCCGACAGTCGCCACGATAATTTCCACCATCGAAAAGGCCGAAGTCAGCGCGGCGAAGAAAAAGACCGCCAAAAAGCTGATAAAAAACAGCGAGCCGAACGGCAGCCGGTCAAACACAGCTGGCAGCACGGTAAACAGCAGTGTAGGCCCTTCATCCGGTTTAAAGCCGAACGAAAAAACCGCCGGGAAAATGGCCAGTCCCGCAAACAGCGTAACGAGCACATTCATCATAACAATGGAACCCGCCGAACCCGGAAGATTTTGGGTTTTCGGCAGGTACGAACTGTATGTCACCATGACCGAAACACCGAGCGTTAATGTAAAAAACGCCTGTCCTAAAGCATATAGGATGGATTCCGGCGTCAAATCTTCAAAGTGCGGAACCAATAAAAATCTAATCCCCTCAACGGCATGATCGAGCGTGACTGATCGCAGCACAAGCAATAGAAACAGCACGAATAAAATCGGCATCAGCACCGCACTGACACGTTCAATCCCTTTCTGCACGCCTTTTGCGACGACCGCCACCGTCATGATCATAAATACAAGCTGCGCAATGAGAGTCTGGATCGGATTTTCAATGACCGTCCCGAACACCGTGCCGTACTGCTCCTGAGTGAGCCCGGATAAAGAACCGGTAACGGCTTTTAACACATAAAGCAAAATCCACCCGCCGACAACACTGTAAAAAGACAAAACTAAAAAACAGGCCGCCACACCCACATAACCCGTAAGGTGCCATACCGACTTCGGCGCGGCTTGTTTGTAGGCATCAATCGCATTTGTCTGGCTCCGCCTTCCGAAAATAAATTCACCGAGCAAAAGCGGATAGCCTAAAAGCACGGTAAAAAGGACGAATACAAGAAAAAAGGCGCCTCCCCCGTTCGTACCCGCTACGTAAGGGAACTTCCAAATGGCTCCCAGACCGATCGCCGAACCGGCAGCGGCCATAATAAATCCTATTTTTGAGGCCCATTGAACCCTTTTTTGGTCAGACACGACTTTCCACTTCCCTTCCGCCCTATATTATCCCTTATTCGCTGCGATAACTTAAGCCCATTTCAATATGTTTCATTATTCCGAAAAATAAAAAGGAGCGGCGGATGCCGCTCCTTACAAATCCCCGTTTAATTTCGAATGCTTTCTCGAATATAAGAAATAAATCACCAGACCGATGATCAGCCAGATAAAGAAACGGAATATGGTGGTGGCGCCGAGGTTAATAATCAAAAACACGCAGAACAGAATGGACAATACCGGAATAAAGGGAACCCCCGGACATTTAAAAGCCCTTGGCAGATCAGGCTGTTTCTTTCTCAATACGATAACCGCCACGGAAATCAGGACAAATGCGGCAAGCGTGCCGATGTTCACCAGCTTCGCCAGTTCATCAAGCGGGACGAGCGAGCCGAGTAATGCCGACAGGATGCCGAAAACCCATGTCACCACGTGCGGCGTTTTATGCTTCGGATGGACTTTTGAAAGCGCCCCCGGCACCAAACCGTCACGGGACATGGCAAACATCACCCTCGTCTGGCCGTACAGCATGACGAGCATCACCGTTGTCATCCCCAACACTGCGCCGATATCAATAATCCCGGCCACCCAATTCTGTCCGGCCATCTGCAGGACGAGAGACACGGGATGGTCAACGCCTTCAAAGCGGGCAAACGGAACGACGCCCGTCATAATCGCCGATACGGTCACATACAGCACGGTGCAGACGATTAATGAAAAGATAATTCCTTTCGGCAGATCCTTCGCCGGATTTTTCGTTTCTTCAGCGGCGGAAGAGACGGCGTCAAAACCGATAAAAGAGAAGAAAACGAGCGCCGCGGCACTGAAAACACCGCCGAACCCCATCGGTATAAACGGCTGCCAGTTGTGAGGTTTGACATATACGGCCGCAACGGCGATAAACAATAGAACAACCAGAACTTTTAAAATGACCATAATATTATTGACCCGCTTCGATTCCTTAATGCCTAAATAGAGGAGGAATGTAATCGCAAGCACGATAACAAATGCGGGGAGATTAAAGAATGTGACCGTGCCTTTAATGGATCCCGGCGCGGCCGTTAATGCGGTCGGAAGATGAATGCCGAAGCCCGCCAAGAATGATTGAAAATAGCCGGACCAGCCGACCGAAACCGCGCTGACGGCGAGCATATATTCCAAGATTAAATCCCATCCGATGATAAACGCGAGAAGTTCACCCAGTGTCGCATAAGTAAACGTGTAGACGGAACCTGAAACCGGGACGCTTGAAGCAAATTCGGCATATGACAGAGCCGCAAATAAACACGCAAGAGCGGCGATGACAAATGAAACGGTCAGCCCCGGCCCCGCCGTGACAGCGCCTGTTCCGGTTAATACAAAAATCCCCGTTCCGATGATGGCCCCTATCCCCAGAAGGGTCAGATCAAAGGCCCCTAACTCTCTTTTCAGCGACTTTTCCCCGCCCGTTGCGGCAAGCAGGTCCTGAATGCTTTTCTTTCTGAATACGCTCCCCTTCATCTGCTTCACTCCTTGTAAATCAATATATGTTAGAATATTCAGATAAAAATAGCAATAATGACTAAATTCTTATTTTTCGCATGAAATGTTTCAGCACATCATCCCTTTCTCCTATGTCATATTATAGCGAAAAATATAAAAATGAAAATAACTTTTTGAAAATTCTATATATTATTTTTAGTTTTCATAAAACAGAACTCAGCGGATTCTCCACTGTGAAATATTAACATTAGTGATTCAGCTGGCGACGTCAATTTTTTGAAGATCGTATTCATATGTACGTTCAAATAAAAATCCCGCCCTTTTTAAAAGCGCGGGATAAGACTTGCGTATTATGTTGAAATAAATCTGCCGCCATTTACGTGAATGGTTTGCCCCGTCATATAGGAAGATTCGTCTGAAGCCAGAAGCACGTAAGCTCCGGCGTGTTCCGCAGGCTGTCCCGGTCTTCCCATCGGAGTGTCCAGACCGTGCTTTTCCACCTTTTCTTCAGTAAACGTTGCCGGAATCAGGGCGGTCCAGATCGGGCCAGGGGCCACCGCATTAACTCTGATCCCCTGATCGGCCAATGACATCGCCATTGAACGCGTAAAGGAAACGATGCCGCCTTTCGTGCACGAATAGTCAATCAATGATGTGTCTCCCTGATAAGCGGTAATAGACGTTGTATTAATGATGGCGCTCCCTCTTTGCAGGTGGGGCAGCACGGCTTTTGTCATATGAAACATAGAAAACATGTTTGTACGGAATGTCTTCTCCAGCTGTTCAGCTGTAATATCAAGAATCCCGTTTTGCGGATGCTGCTCAGCCGCATTATTAACGAGAATATCTATTTTTCCGTAGCGATCTAAGACTTGCCGGACCGCCTTCTGACAATGCGCCTCATCACCGACGTCTCCCGGAATTAACAGGCATTCGGCCTGGTATTCTTCCGCACGCTTTTTCGTTCTCTCAGCATCGGCATGTTCGTCTAGGTACAGGATGGCAAGGTCCGCCCCTTCCTTCGCATAAGCGATCGCAGCCGCTGCGCCGATGCCGCTGTCTCCGCCCGTGATGACGGCGACTTTTCCTTTTAATCTGCCCGACCCTTTTACATCCGGGTCCTCCAAGAGCGGTTTCGGCTCCATGTCTGACTCAATGCCGGGCTGGCGGTTTTGCACCTGCGGCTTTTGTCCTTCCGTCTGTCTGTCCATCGGATTCATATTCTCACACTCCTGCAATTGGTATTACTGAGACGATACCACGCAGTGCGGGGAGTTAAACGGACAAATATGCCGGTAATTAAAGCTGCTGAGCCGTTTCGGGAAAAGCGCCGGTGTATTTCGCAGACGGCCTGTAAATCATGTTGTCAGCGGACTGTTCAAGCACGTGTGCGCACCAGCCTGCCATTCTGCTTGCTGAAAAGGTCGGCGTAAACAAATCATTGTCGACATCAATGGCCTGCATCACAGCCGCTGCGTAAAACTCCACATTCGTATACAGCTTCCGTCCGGGCTTATATTGCTCTAACAGGCGGATGGCTTCCTTCTCCACATAAAGCGCCAAGTCAAGCGCCGGATCATTTCCCGCCACTTCTTCAGCCTTTATGCGCAGCGCTTCCGCCCGCGGATCTTTTGTTTTGTACACCCTGTGCCCGAAGCCCATCAGGCGTTCTCCCCTCATAAGCTTCGCTGCCAAATACGCTTCTGCATTTTCTTTTGTCCCGATGTCTTCAAGCATTTTCGTGACGCCTGAAGGCGCGCCTCCGTGCAGCGGCCCTTTCATCGTACCCAGTGCGGCAGTGACGGCAGACACTAAGTCCGATTCAGTCGAAACGGTGACTCTCGCCGAAAAAGTCGATGCATTCATCCCGTGCTCCATCGCCAGGATCATATACGTCTCAAGCGCTTTCTTTTGGGCTGCGGACGGCTGCCTGCCTGTCAGCATATACAAATAGTTTTCAACGTGTCCGTATCGCGCCTCAGGTGACAACGCTTCCTGCCCTTGTTTACAGCGGTATCTGTACGCAATAATCGTCGGTGTGACGGCAATCAGTTTAATCGCTTCTTCCGGCTTGGGCGGATATGTAAATGAATCTGTGCCCAAACCTGAAACAGCCGTTCTCAGCACCGCCATGTCATCCATTTCATCCGGAAGCGTTTCCAGTAAGTCGATCAAATGTTTCGGAAGCCCGCGCTCGGCTGCAAGTTCTTCCTGAAACGCAAGCAATTGCCGCTCATCAGGAAGCGCCCCGTTCAAAATGAGATACGCCGCTTCTTCAAAACTGGATTGCAGCGCGATATCCTTCGCGTCATAGCCGCGATATATTAAATGCCCCTTTTCTCCGTCAATGTGGCTGATCGCCGTTTCTGCACAAGTAATCCCTTTCAATCCACGATAAATCAATTTCATTCCCCCTTATCCTCTTTCTGTTATTATAGTAAATATAATATTTAAAAAATAATGAATATTTTTAAGGGAATTAATTAAAACTTTTAATCAGAGGAGTGCATCTATGGATTTTAAATGGCTTCACACCTTCGTCACCGCAGCAAAATATGAGAATTTCAGAAAAACGGCGGAAACGCTTTTTTTATCTCAGCCGACCGTCACCGTTCATATAAAATTATTAGAGAAAGAAATCAGCTGCAAGCTGTTTCAGCGGAGCGGCCGGAAAATACAATTGACGGAAGAAGGAAAAGCATACGTGCCGTTTGCCATGAGGCTTTTGGAAGACTATGAAAACAGCATGGCGGAGCTGCACAGGGTGCGCCAGGGCTACTCGCACACGCTGACACTCGCTGTTTCGCCGCTTATCGCCGACACCGTTCTCCCGTCTGTCATGAAGCGTTATACAGAGGACAATAAAGAAACCGAAATGACGGTCACCATTTTCGAATCGGAAGAAATCGCCTCTCAAATCAGAAACGGCTCAGCCGATATCGGACTGAGCTGCTTAAAGGTGCAATCATCTTCCCTCACTTGCCGCCCCCTGTACAATGACCCCGTTGTCCTCGTCGCGCCGCCCGGCCGAAAACCCGGAACAGGGAAGGCGGATGAAGTGAAAGACCTGTTCGGACAATATCTGCTTTTGACCCATAACCATCCTGACTATTGGGATGATTTGCTCCGCCAGGTCAGAATACAGTTCCCTTTCGTCAGGACAATGAAGGTGACACAGACGCATATTACGAAACGATTTATTAAAGAGGGGCTGGGTGTCTCATTTCTGCCGCTGTCAGCGGTACGGGCCGAACTCGCCGCAGGCAGCATGATTGAAATTCCGTGCGAATTCGCCCAGATGCCGAGCGCGGGCGCATACGCCATCGCCCTCTATGAAAATGAAAAAAAGAAAACCTTTTTAGATTTTTTATCACATTTTCATTTTTAGGTGAAACAAATGGAGCTCTGTCCCGTCTAAATAAAAAACCCGTTCTGATGAACGGGTTTCTATCTCTGCTAGAATCTTTTCGCGCCCAGGTAGCGCGGTTTCCAGTAGCTGTTATTCAGATCACTTGTTGTGACGCCGTCAGAACCGGCATGGATGAACTTGTTGTTTCCGATGTACACACCCATGTGTGAAGGGCCGGCCTGATACGTTGTAAAGAAGACGAAGTCTCCTCTTGACGGGCTGGACACGCTCTTCATTGAGCTCCAGTATCCCGCAGTGCTCGTTCTGCCGACACTCGTCTGTTTGTTTAACAGGTACCAGATAAATCCGCTGCAGTCAAAGCCGGAAGTCGTTGTTCCGCCCCATACATACGGCGTCCCGGTTAAAGATTGCGCATCAGAAATCAGCTTGTTTACATTCAGGCTCGTCTGTGCAACATTATGGCTGGATGAAGGCTGCTTTGATGACGAAGATCCCGAAGACGTTGAACCGGAAGTTGATCCCTTTACTTTAAGAACTTGTCCGATGCGGATCAGGTCCGTTTTTAAACCGTTTAAACTTTTTAATTGGTTTACCGTCATTTTATATTTATTCGCAATTTTCCAAAGGCTGTCGCCTTTTACGACTTTATATGTAGACGATGATGACTTGCTGCTTGAGCTTGAACCTGAGGATGATTTACCGTTGATCGAAAGCGTCTGACCGATGTAAATGATATCCGATTTTAATTTGTTCTCAGATTTAATGGAATTAATTGACGTTCCGTACCGATTTGAAAGTCCCCATAATGTATCGCCTTTTTTTACCTTAATCGTTTGCGCAGATGCCGCGCCCGCAAACAAAGTCGTCCCCAAAACCACTGCCGTTGTTGCTGTAACAAGTTGCTTTTTCATATTTTCCTCCCTGAATGATTCTATCTATTTTATGTGTCTCTTTTTTAAAGTTTTTATCTGTTTCCTATTATAAGGTTCAATTTCCACTAGAAATAGACTTGACTTCCCGTGACAAATTTCTTACTAATTCGTTTTAGAAAAAAGTTTTTAAGGGTATTAAATATTTCAATTTGATTTCAAACGTGACGAAAAACGAGTCAATTTGTCATGTTTTTTTCCTGTGATCCTCGTATTTTGGAAAAACAAAGCAGTTTATTTTCCAAATAACCCCTTGTTAAAAAAATCCTCGGCTTTTTCAAAAAAGTGAATGGTTTTCATCCTTTCTTGAAAACATAAGTTACACCGGAATTTACATTTCTAACAATGTTTCACCTGAAATTTACAGGAGGAACAGGCGCTCTTTACAAACACCCCCTACCATTAGACATGCAGACACGATTAAAGGAGGACGAGTGAGAATGAGTCTATTTAAACAGGTTCGATCAAAACTTCTGCCGGCGGCAGCCGTATCCGTGCTGACAGCCGGTCTGATTGCGGGCGCGGGGCTTCAGCACTCCGAACAGGCTGCGGCAAAAAAACAGCCTGACAAAAACGAAATCAGAAACGTCATCTTCATGGTCGGCGACGGAATGGGCGCTCCCTATATGAACGCCTACCGTTCGGTCATTAACAAAGGAAAGCCTTCGGATGGTATGAAACTGACGGCATTCGACCCCAATCTCGCCGGTATGATGATGACTTATCCTGACGATCCTGATTCCAATATTACCGATTCCGCGGCGGCTGGCACGGCAATGGCCACAGGCGTGAAAACGTATAACGCGGCGATCGGAGTCAATAAAAAAGGAAAGCGGGTAAAATCCGTCCTCGAAGAAGCGAAACAAAGAGGGAAATCCACCGGACTTGTCGCAACTTCAGAGATTGCCCACGCCACCCCTGCGGCATTCGGAGCCCATAACAAATCCCGAAAGAACATGGATGACATCGCAAGCAGCTACTTTGATGACCGCATCAACGGAAAACAGAAAGTCGATGTGCTCCTCGGAGGCGGCAAGTCAAACTTTATCCGTAAAGACCGCAATGTAACAAAGGATTTCAAAAAAGCGGGATACAGCTACGTGACATCAAAACAGGAGCTCAAAAAGGATCGTAATAAGAAGATTCTCGGCCTGTTTGCCGATGGCGGACTCGACAAAGCAATCGACCGCTCAAATGCCGTCCCTTCATTAGAAGACATGACAACGGCAGCGATCGACAGGCTGAACAAGAATAAAAAAGGGTTTTTCTTAATGGTCGAAGGCAGCCAAATTGACTGGGCGGGACATGACAATGATATAGTCGGCGCAATGAGTGAAATGAAGGATTTTGAAAAAGCGTATAAAGCAGCGATCGCATTTGCCAAAAAGGACAAACATACGCTTGTCGTTGCCACGGCTGATCATACCACCGGCGGATTGACGATCGGCGCGAATGACGATAAAAACTGGCATGTTGAACCGATTCTTGCCGCAAAAAAAACCCCGGCATTTATGGCTGACCAAATCAAAGCGGGCAAATCCGTATCTTCCGTGCTTGCGCGTTATACAGACCTGAAATGGTCAAAAGCGGAAATCAAACAGATCGAAACGGCCGCAAAACAGGATGCTGACAAGAGCATCTACAAAGCGATCATTAAGCTCTTTAATGCGAAAACCAACAGCGGCTGGACAACCGGCGATCATACAGGCGAAGAAGTTCCCGTTTACGCATACGGTCCGGGAAGAGAGTCATTTACGGGGCTTTTAAACAACACGGACCAGGCCAAAAAGATCTTTCACATCCTGAGACACGGAAAATAAAAAAGGATGCGGGGGTTTCACCGCATCCTTTCTTCTTTTACAGATATCTCCGGTGCACTCCTTTGCCGTCATACGAAAACATCACTTCTCTGTCTTCAAGAACAGATTCGATGTGCACGCTCCTGCCCCACAGCTGGTACAGATACGGCAGCACTTTCTCCAAATATTTCAGATCAAGCTCAATTCCCTCATACCAATGTTTAATATAAAGTTCATTATTCTTCAGGTAATCCCCGTCATTGACGGTCAGATAAGGAAATCCCCCGTTGACCCTCATGTTCACGAGCTGGTCGCGCACGGCCTTCCATTCTTTGTCGATCACTTTATAGTCCCTGCCCTGCTTTTGGAATAAATACAAATCCTCACGCATTACGAGATCTTTCGTCAAATAATTGCGGATAAATGATATATCCGATTCAATTTCCCTGACCTCAAACATTTTTTCGCGTCCGGAACCGGGCTTTACCCCTGTTTTTTTCATTTCATCTGTCGGGTTGTCATAACGCTCTTCGATGTCTTCAAAAATTTTCAGCCCTAAATAATACGGGTTGATTCCCGTTTTTGACGGCTGAACGACGCCTGCGTTCAGCTTCGCAAATTCGATGGCTTCATCTGAAGTCAGGTCAAGCTCGCGGATAATCCGCTGATGCCAATAGGATGCCCAGCCTTCGTTCATGATTTTCGTTTCCAGCTGAGGCCAGAAATACAGCATTTCTTCTCTCATCATGGTTAAAATGTCACGCTGCCACGGTTCAAGCTCCCGCGAATGTTCCTCGATAAACAGCAGAATATCTTTTTCCGGCCGGGGCGGAAACGGTTTTTTCCCTTTTTTCTTTTTCAGCTGCTTCGGCTTATCCATTCCCCATAAATCATCGTAAGGCGATGGCGCGGTTTCTTCTTCGTCCTCCTCTTCGTCATCGACGCTCCACAGCAGCTTCGGCCTGACGAGCGACGGATCGATATGCTCCTGAACCGCCAGAATGGCATCTAAAAAGGACTCCACCTCTTTGATCCCGTGAATTCTTTCATAATGCTTAATCCGCTCCGCCGCAGCCGCCATACTCTCAACCATGTCCCGGTTCGTATTTTGAAAGCGGCAGTTATGTTTGAAAAAATCACAATGGGCAAGAACATGGGCTACAATTAATTTATTTTGGATCAGCGAATTGCTGTCCAGCAAAAAAGCGTAGCAAGGGTTGGAATTAATGACAAGTTCATAAATTTTGCTCAAACCGAGATCATAATGGAGTTTCATCTTGTGAAATTGTTTGCCGAAACTCCAATGGCTGAATCTCGTCGGCATGCCGTACGCGCCGAATGTATAAATAATCTCAGCCGGACAAATTTCATATCTCATCGGGTAGAAATCAAGGCCGAAACCCTTCGCAATGTCGGTTATTTCCTCAATTGCCCGCTGTAAACCTTTTGTCTCCTCCGCGTTCAACCGAATCCCCCCTACTTGGACTTATTTATAATGTATGACCCCTCCTCTCAAAAGATGAAATAACAGATCGGTTTCCGTCTGAAAACTTTCGGCACACCCGCCCCGTTTGCTTTATATGTAAGTGGGTAAAACACACACCATACCCCAAAAAGAAAAGGAGCGATTCTACTTGAATACAGCAGACATGCTAACGACGTATCTCAGCAAACTCCCGAATCTGGTCATTGCACTGCTCGTCCTGCTTATCGGCTGGGGCATTGCCAAAATCATTGAAAAAGCTGTATACAAAGGCCTGCAAAAAACAAAAATCGACGACAGACTGTTCGCCGAAACAAAGCCGGCGCGCTATTCCTCAGAAAAAGTCATCAGTAAAGTCATTTATTTAATCGCATTAATCATCGTTTTTATTCTATTCTTTAACATTCTGCATCTGACAACCGTGGCTTCGCCTTTTGTCAGCATGCTGTCAGCGATAACGGCGGCTGTGCCGAGCATTTTAAAAGCCGGCCTGATTCTGCTGTTGGGCTGGGCGGCCGCTTCGCTTTTCAGCTATCTCGTCAAAAAAGCGGGCATGAAACTCGCTGAAAACGGCCGGCTCAGAAAATGGACAATGGTGTCTGAAGAAGCGGAGATGAGCAAATCCGTTACGGCCGCTTCACGAATCGTTTTTTACTTCGTCTTGCTCTTGTTCCTGCCCGGCGTCTTGGCCGCTCTCCAAATCAGCGGAGTATCAGGGCCGTTTACAAATATGATCCAAAGCGTTTTGTCCTTTATACCGAAATTATTCGCCGCGGCGCTGATTGTTTTAATCGGCTGGCTTGTTGCCCGCCTCGTCCGTGATATCGTCACAAACTTTCTGGCGAGTATCGGCACGGAAAGGCTCGCCGCACGTATGGGGCTTTCTATATACCTGAAGGATACAAGCCTGTCGGCAATCATCGGAACGATTGTCTACGTGATGATTTTCATTCCGGTGATCATTTCTGCGCTTGACCGGCTTGATGTGGCGGGTATTTCTGAACCGGCGTCAGCCATGCTGCACACGGTCTTCACAATGCTCCCTAATATCATCATCGGTATCGTGCTGATCATCGCCGGCATCTGGATCGGAAAATGGGTCAACAGCATTGTATCCGGGCTCTTGCACCGGGCCGGTTTCGACTCTCTTCTCGGTAAAATGGGTTTTGAACAGACGGGTACCCCGAAGCTGACGCTTTCTCAGACGGTCGGCATGATTGTTCAGATTATCATCGTCCTGCTGTTTACGGCAGAGGCGCTGCAGCTTGTCCATCTCGAATTTCTCGTCGTTATCGCAACAGGTATTATCGCTTACCTGCCTAATGTTCTGGCCGCTGTATTTATTCTCGGAATCGGACTTTTGGCCGGACAGCTCGTCAGCAGGCTGCTTGCCGGCATGCTGAGCGGAAAGGAATTCAGATTCCTGGCGCCGCTTGCGAAATATACCATTATCACTCTTTCAATCTTTATGGCGCTGGATCAGCTCGGTGTCGCCGACACGATCGTAAATGCCGCGTTTATTCTGATTCTGGGCGGTTTCGCGCTTGCCTTCGGACTTTCATTCGGTCTTGGCGGAAAAGATTTCGCCTCCCGTTATCTCGCAAAATTGGATCGCAAAATTGAAAAACATCAATCGGCTGACGATCGGAAGCCGCCGATGTCTTAACGAAAAAAACGTGTGCTCAGAAGGAGCGCACGTTTTTTTTTGAGTTAAGGGGGCAAATTCCTTTTTTTTCATTTTAGATTCATATATGATAGACTGTAACAGAAGCAAAATCTCTTTTTTCGAGGTCATTCTATGAAATTAACGAACTATACCGATTATTCTTTACGCGTTTTGATTTTTTTGGCTTCCAGACATTCCGATGAACTTTCCAACATAAAAGAAATCGCAGATACTTATTCCATCTCTAAAAACCACCTCATGAAAGTCATTTACCGCCTCGGCCAGCTCGGATATGTCGAAACGATCCGGGGCCGGGGAGGCGGAATCCGTTTAGGAATGACACCGGAAGACATAAACATTGGAGAAGTCGTTCGAAATACAGAAGACGACTTTAACATCGTAGAATGCTTTGACTCCAAAAAAAATCTCTGTATCATATCTCCCGCCTGCAACTTAAAGAACCTTCTGAATGAAGCCCTGCAAGCTTACCTGGCCGTTTTAGACAAATATACGTTAAGGGATCTGGTCAAAAATAAAGAGGAGATTATGAGACTGCTCAGAAGCTGAAGGAATGCCCGCATTCCTTCTTTTTTTATGCCGGCATAAGAAAAAAGGACTATTTCTATTAATATGATAAACGATTGCAGACAAGTGCCGATATAAAGATTATCATTACTGATATCCTCACCTTGCGGCTGCAACGAATGGGGATAGTAAAATCATCGCAGGAAAAGGGAGATTCATTATGAAAAAAAAGGTAGCGGTCGGTTTGACTGCATCTGCGATCGTCGGGTCTGCGTTAGCTGTAACACCGGCAGAAGCACAAACGATTAAGGTTAAAAGCGGAGATTCATTATGGAAGCTTGCCCAAAACTACAATACGAGCGTGGATGCCATTACATCAGCCAATCATCTAAAATCCACCGTTCTTTCTATCGGGCAGACGCTCAACATTCCTAACGGCAAATCAGATTCCGGCAGCAAAAAGCCATCTTCAAAGAACAGCGGCACGACTAAAAGCGTTTATACAGTGAAAAGCGGCGACTCGCTGTGGCTGATCGCATCTGATTTTAAAATGTCCGTACAGGAACTGAAAAAATTGAACGGTCTGACAAGCGACTTAATCCGCGCCGGACAGAAGCTGCAAGTGACGGGGAAAGTTTCCTCAAGCACCGATCAGAAAAAAACCACGCCGGGCAGCAGCTCAAACAGCAGCAAAAAGCAGTCATCATCTTCCGGGACGTATAAAGTCAAACTCGGCGATTCACTATGGAAGATCGCAAACAGCGTCAATATGACCATTGCGGAACTCAAAGTATTAAACAACTTAAAAACGGATACGATCTACGTAAACCAAGTCCTGAAAACAAAAGGAACGTCTTCTTCGGGAAACACGCCGTCAAAAGACAATTCAAACCAAAATAAAAACCAGACGCAAACGTCCTCCTATACAGTAAAAAGCGGAGACTCACTCTGGAAAATCGCAAACGCATACAATATGACGGTTCAGCAAATCAGAAGCATCAACAAACTGACGTCAGACATGCTGCGGGTCGGACAAGTGCTTAAGCTGACCAAAACGTCATCTTCCGGCTCTTCGACTTCACCGTCAACTCCGAACCAGTCCGGAAATACAGGGAAAACCACTACATATACCGTGAAAAGCGGGGATTCTTTATGGGTGATCGCCCAAAAGTTCAAGGTGACCGCCCAGCAGATCCGCGAGAAAAACAATCTGAAAACAGATGTTCTTCAAATCGGGCAAAAGCTGACGATTACCGGGCAGCAGACAAACACGACACCGAATCAGTCCGGCAACACAGGCGGCACAGGTTCAACAAGCGCGAAGATTAATGTAATGATCGATGCCGCAAAAGCTCAGCTGGGCGTACCGTATGTATGGGGCGGGACGACGCCGAGAGGCTTTGACTGCAGCGGTTTCATTTATTACGTTCTCAATAAGGTCACTTCTGTATCCAGACTTTCAGCCGCAGGCTACTGGAATACGATGACATCAGTCAGCCAGCCGGCGGTCGGTGACTTTGTCTTTTTCTCAACTTATAAAGCCGGACCTTCCCACGTCGGTATTTATCTCGGGAACGGCCAGTTTATTAATGCCAACGATTCGGGTGTCGTTATTTCCAGCATGAACAATTCCTATTGGAAACAGCGCTACCTCGGCGCAAAACGTTTCTTCTGATATCTGACAAGCTGTACGGCCTCAATAAGGCTGTGCAGCTTTTTTTACAGTCTGAAAATATTAATGCTGATCACGTGTTTTGTCACCGGATGGAAATACACTTCAGCACGGGATGAAAACGTTTCTTTTGTTGTTTGCACCGTTACGCGAAACACATCTTTCGTCTGTTCCCGGTTCACTTTTGTACGGCCCATGTACGAATAATCGGTAAGCTCGGCCCCCTTGTATTCACGTTCAAGCTGGTTCCATGCGAGCTGCTCCCATTTTTCAACTGATGGATCAAGGTGTTCTGTATGCCCTTTTTCAGCGATCGAGGCAATGAGAATGCCGCAAAACAAGAGGGCAAGCGCAAATGGAAGGGATTTCATCTTTATGTTCTCCTGAGTCGTTTTTTGTCAATCTTAGCGTGTCCAAAGAAGAGACGGATATGCGGTTTTATTTTATGTCTCCCTCATATTGCTATGCCGCTGTGATAAGGCCACCAACTTTTCCCCCGTTGCATCGGTCTTCGACGGCATAAACTAACGGAGAACTTCTCATTGAAAGGAGAAGCGTAAGATGGATCATGCGGATTATGATAAAGCCTTATATTACACACACCGGTCTCAATGGGACAATTTGTTAATTTTGATGGTTCGTACAAAAGATGATTTATTATCAAAGCGTATTGAGCACTTTCTGCACGCGTATCATTTCGAATATGATCATGCGGTGCTTGAAAAAGAGCTGTATTCCCTTCTCGGGTATATTGATCATGCGACAGAGCTCGCTTATGAAGATCAATTAGCCATGCTGACATAAAACAATCCCGGCGTCAGACGCCGGGATTTCTTGTATTTGTGAACATATTCAGCTCTTCGATCATCTCTTTCAGGCTGACCGCCATATCCTCAGATACGGTCCGGCGCTCCATGTCAATGTGAATCGGGTCTAAGACCAGCTGTTTCGGGATGACATTTGCATAAACGCCCCGCATGACCGTCCGCATATTCGCCAGCGCGTTCATGCCTCCTTTTCCTCCGCCCGCCGCGGCAATGATTGCCACCGGTTTGTATGCCCAGTGATCGCTGCTTAAAAAATCGATGGCGTTTTTTAAAGCGCCGCTCATGCCGCTGTGATACTCGGGAGATAATAAGACGACGACCGCCGACTTTTTCACCTGCCGCCTTAACTCTTGCACTGCAGGCAGCTCGTTCTGTTCTTCTTCACCGTTATAAAGCGGCAGTTCACTTTCGCTCAAATCAATAAAATCGGTATGAAACCGATCTCTTATATAAGAAGCGGCAATTCTAGTCCGCCCGTTTTTTCTCGGTGTTCCGCTGATCACTAATATGCTCATCATTTTACCGCCTTTCCAAAAACATTATATTTTACCGCATACAATGCCGCCTGCGTCCGATCGGAAAGATTCAGCTTTGACAGCAGGTTGGACACGTGGGTCTTCACTGTTTTTTCTGAAATAAACAGTGCCGCCGCAATTTCCTTATTGCTTTTCCCTTTGGCTATTTCTTGAAGAACATCTTTTTCACGGGGGGTCAGCTGATCATATTTTTCCTTATCCTGATCATCCTGAACCATATGGGTCAGCACGTGAGGCACAATATCCGCCGACAGCCGGTAACGTCCGGAATACACTTCCCAGAGCGTTTTCACTAAATCATCGGGCTGGGCGTCTTTCAGCTGATACGCTTTTGCGCCGGCTTTAAGGGCGGGAATGACATGCTCCTGATCAGAATAGCTCGTCAAAACGACGATACTGATGTCCGGAAATCGTTCAGCCGCAATTTTTGCCGCTTCTATGCCGTCCATATCAGGCATTGATAAATCCATCAAAATCATGTCCGGCTCCGTCTTTTCAGCTTGCTGAAGCGCTTCAGCACCGGTGGACGCCTCACCGACAACTTCAATGTCTTCCTGAGTGGCGAAGAAATAGCGCAGTCCTTTGCGGACAACGTGATGATCATCAGCAATCACAATTTTCATCAATCAGACCTCCTGTCCTGAAACGGAAGCCGAACGGAGACAATCGTTCCGGCGCCAAGCTCGGATTGCAGTGTAAAGCGGCCGCCGATTGCTTCAGCCCGCGCTTTCATGCCGGCCACGCCGAGCGATGGGAGCACAGCATGCGCATCAGCGCTGAAGCCCGCTCCACGGTCGCTAATGTGAAGCTCTGCGCAATCCGGCTTTTTAACGGCGGAAATGATAACCCGGCCCGTTCCCGCATGCTTTTTACAGTTATTCAAGGCTTCCTGGGCGATCCGCCAAAGCGCGTGTTCCTGTTCATCCGTAAGCTCCAGCTCATCCTCCATTTCACAAACGGCTTCCAGGCCGATAAGAGCGGCATAGCTTTTGATCGACGCATACAGCCCTTTCGTCAAACTTTCCGGCTTCAGCTGCCAAATAAGCGCCCTCATTTCTGTTAGCGCATCATGAGACAGCTCTTGAATAAACGTAATCATCTGCCGGAGCCGATCATCATCTGTAAAGCTCTTTGCGGCTTTTGCCGTTAAGCTGACAGAAAACAGCATCTGATTGACGGAATCATGCAGCTCTTGCGCAAGTCTGCTTCGTTCCATCAACAGGGCGTTCTGCTGCTCAAATTCGGCCAATTTCATCCGCTGAATCGCCGTCCCGATTTGAAATGCAACCGCTTCAAGCAGATGCAGTTCTTCTTCGTTGAAAAATGTCTTTTCGCTTGCGGCGACGTTTAATAAACCGAACTTCCGGCCGCCGTCCTCAAGCGGTACGGTCGCATGATGGGTAATGCCCTCCGTATCGCGGCAGTTCGTCGTCTGTTCCGCAAATTCAATCCGTTTACAATTCATTATGTTTACGGCCTTTGTCAATCCGCCATTGCTGAATTTGGTCAGACAATAGCATTCCCCGCTGCACATCAGTGCATTTTCCCGCTGACCGAGAGCCGGCGGTAAATAAGCGGATGCGGCGAGCGTATAAGACCCGTCCGGCTCAATCAGAAAAATCCACCCTGTCTGCAGCCCGGTCAGGCTGAGCAGTTCGCGAAGCACTTTATCAAGCGCTTCCTTTAAATCGTGGCTTTGGTTTAAGGTTTCCGCAATCGCTTTTAACGTTTTTAACGTTTCTACCGTCGTTTTCGTCAATTTCCCTCACTCCGGCCAACCAGAATTATCCATATTATATCAATTCTTTTCTGTATATTCCTTTGTTTTCAGCATGAATTTTCCTCATACTTTCGGATGAGGCGTATAAAAAAACCGCCGGAAGTCGCTTCCGGCGGTTTGTTGTTTATTTCGTTTTTTCCACTATGCCATCCACCGTTTTCATGACGGCTTCAGATAATGCGGCAAGACGCTGTTCGCTGTCTTGTAAAGAAGTTCCCTTCACGGCGAAATAGAACTTCACTTTCGGCTCCGTTCCCGATGGACGAAGGCAGAACCAAGAGCCGTCTTCAAGGAAATATTTCAGGACATTTGACTTCGGCAGATCAATATCTTCTTCATGATGATCGGCAAATACAGTCCGTTTTCCCGTTGAATAGTCTTCAGCCTGCGTGATTTGTTTTCCGGCCATCTGCTTCGGCGGATCGTTTCGGAAGGAAGTCAGGATAGCGGAAATCTGCTCTGCTCCCTGTTTTCCTTTTAACGTCAATGACTTCAAGCCTTCACGGTAATATCCGTATTCTTTAAAAATGGACAGCAGCGCGTCATAAAGCGACATGCCCTGCTTTTTATAAAAGGCGCATACCTCGACGGCTAACAGCGCAGCCTGGATCGCGTCTTTGTCACGCGCGAAATCGCCGATTAAGTAGCCGTAGCTTTCTTCATACCCGAACTGGAACGTGTATTGGCCTGATTTTTCATATTCTTTGATCTTTTCACCGATAAATTTGAAGCCTGTCAGCGTGTCAACCGTATCTAATCCGAACGATGAAGCGACGGCGCGGCCCAATTCGCTCGTGACAATCGTTTTCATGACGACACCGTTTTCAGGAAGGGCGCCCTGTTTTTTCTTCTCGGAAAGCAGGTAATGCAATAAAAGCGCGCCTGTCTGGTTTCCCGTCAGCACTGTGTACTTGCCTTCGCTGTTTTTTACGGCAATGCCGAGACGGTCGGCATCCGGGTCCGTAGCGACGAGAATATCAGCGTTTTGTTCTTCTCCGAGTTTAATGGCATATTCGAATGCCGCGTGCTCTTCCGGATTCGGCGATTTGACGGTTGAAAAATCCGGGTCCGGCAGCTCTTGCTCCTTTACGACGGTGACGTTTTTGTAACCGAGTGCTTCAAGACCGCGGCGCACCGGTTTATTTGCCGTGCCGTGCAGCGGAGTGAACACGACGCTGACATCCACTTCAGCCGAAAGTTCGGGATGTACGGAGATGGAAGTCAGTTCTTCAGTATATGGTTTATCAATTTCTTCACCGATTATTTTAATCAAACCTTTTTCTTTCAGCGACTGTTCATCTTCAACTTGAATCGTTAATTCATTTTCTATGGCATTCACTTCCGCAATGACGATGTCCGCTTCTTTCGGCGGCAGCTGTGCGCCGTCATCGCCATACACTTTATATCCGTTATATTCAGGCGGGTTATGGCTGGCCGTCACGACGATACCGGCATAAGCGTTCAGCTTTCTCACCGCAAAAGACAGCTCAGGCGTCGGGCGGAGCTCATCAAATACGTATGTTTGAATGCCTTGGGAAGCAAGGGTTTTTGCAGCTTCCATCGCAAACTCAGGAGATTTATGACGGGAGTCGTATGCGATCGCAACCCCTCTTTTTTTCGCGTCTTCCCCCTGTTTCGCGATATACGCCGCAAGTCCGGCGGATGCTTTGCGGACCGTGTAAATATTCATCCTGTTCGTACCCGGCCCGATTTCCCCTCTCATGCCTCCTGTTCCGAACTCAAGATTTTTGTAGAAAAAATCTTCCAGCAGCTGCTCGTTTCCTTCTGCGTCCGCCAATAATTTTTTCAATTCTGAATCTAATTGTTCGGCCTGATTCCAGCGTTCGTAACTCTTACTCCAACTCATGTTCGTCCTCCTATAATTTCAGCTTATGACCATATTTTAATATGAAGCGGCTGCCCGTGTCACTTGATAACTTAACCAAATGCTTTATGTAAAAAGATAAAAGAAGGGCTCATGCCTTTTCGGCACAGCCCTCCGGTTATTATTGTTCGAGCGGAACAACCGCGTCGTGCAGCAGCGTATTTAACCACTCAGTGTGTTTTTCTTTCGTTTCGTCATTCCATTGGAATCGGTCGCTCATGTAATCAATCACGGCTGTTTTATACGTTTGCACCCATTTGATGTCGAAGAACAGTCTTCCCGTTCTGCGGACGAAGAAATCGGCAGGTGTCGCAGCCATTTCTTCTTCGATGCTGTAAGCTGCTTCAGCCAAAATGTGAACCGGAATCTGGCGTTTTTCCGCTTCGTCTTTCAGACCTTCAATCCGGCTGAATACATTTTCAACGTTAGAGCCGTATCTGATGGCTAACTGCTTAGCGGTTTCCTGTGATAAACCGATTTTCAAGCCGTCTTTTGTCTTTGCTTCCACAAATGACTCGAAGTTTTTAGAGCCGCCGACATGTCCGCCGGAAATCGGCATCGTCTTCGTCTTGCAGCCGTCGAAGTCCTGGCCGCCCTCTTCTTTCAAGCGGTCGCGGACAAGATCGACAATGTGCTCAGCCATTTTACGGTAGCCCGTCAGTTTTCCTCCGGCGATCGTAATCAGGCCTGATTGAGATGTCCAGATTTCATCTTTACGGGAGATCTCAGACGGGTCTTTCCCTTCTTCGTGAATAAGCGGTCTGAGGCCGGCCCAGCTTGATTCAATATCGTCCGCCGTAATGTTCAGTTCCGGGAACATATAATTGATGGAGCTGACGACATAATCGCGGTCCTGCACCGTCATGCGCGGGTGCTCAAGTTTTTGTTTGTAAACCGTATCGGTCGTACCCACGTATGTTTTTCCTTCACGCGGAATGGCGAACACCATCCGGCCGTCCGGCGTATCAAAGTACACCGCCTGTTTAAGCGGGAATACGGATTGGTCGAATACGAGATGGACCCCTTTTGTGTGCTGAAGATGTTTTCCGCTTTTGCTGTGGTCTTTTTCTCTCAGCTCGTCGACCCACGGACCTGTCGCATTGACGATTTTTTTGGCGTAAACTTTGTATTCCTTGCCTGACAGCAGATCTTCAATTAAAACGCCGACAACTTTTCCTTTTTCATAAAGCAGTTCTTTCACTTTAGAATAGTTGACAGGCTCCGCACCGAATTTAACGGCTTCTTTCATGACTTCAATCGTCAGTCTCGCATCGTCCGTCCGGTACTCTACATAATAGCCTCCGCCTTTTAAGCCGTCTTTTTTGACGAGCGGCTCTTTTTGCAGCGTTTCTTTAGCAGACAGCATGCTTCTGCGCTCTGATTTTTTTACTCCCGCTAAATAGTCATACACACGCAGGCCGATGGAAGTAGAGAATGAACCGAACGTGCCGCCTTTATGAAACGGCAGCAGCATCCATTCCGGCGTCGTGACGTGCGGGCCGTTTTCGTACACGATGGCACGTTCCTTACCGACTTCTGCAACCATTTTCACTTCAAATTGCTTCAGATAACGCAAACCGCCGTGGACAAGCTTTGTGGATCTGCTTGATGTGCCGGCCGCGAAATCCTGCATTTCGCTCAAAGCGACTTTCATTCCCCTTGAAGCAGCGTCAAGCGCCGTACCGGCACCCGTAATACCTCCCCCTATAATAAACAGATCGTATGTTTTTTTAGTCATGTCTTCCAGCATATGATCCCGTTCCAAACTTGAAAATTGGTGATTCATCATTACGTTTCCTCCTTGTTGTCACGGTATAGAAAAAGAGACCACAACAGCCAAAGCGCAGTTATCACTTTGGTGCTGTGGTCTCTCCTCATCTCAGGACCGTTCCTATTAACTTGTTTTCAGTATACCACATTTTTATCTTATTTAAAAGCCATAGCTGCATTTACTGCTTTTTTCCATCCGCCGTACAATTCATCGCGTTTTTCATCTTCCATTTCCGGTTTGAATTGCTTATCAAGGTTCCATTGATCAGCGATTTCAGTACTGTCCTTCCAGTAGCCGACAGCGATTCCGGCCAAATACGCGGCACCGAGCGCCGTCGTTTCATTAATTTCCGGACGTTCGACCGGCACATCAAGCAAGTCGCTCTGGAATTGCATGAGGAAGTTATTTTTTACCGCTCCGCCGTCTACACGCAATGTTTTTAAAGAGATGCCTGAATCAGCCTCCATGGCATCAAGCACATCTTTCGCCTGATAAGCGAGAGATTCAAGCGTAGCCCGGATGAAATGCTCCTTCGTCGTTCCGCGTGTCAGGCCGAAAACTGAGCCGCGCACGTCACTGTCCCAGTACGGTGTGCCTAATCCGACGAAAGCGGGCACGACATAAACACCGTCAGCGGAATCCACACGCTCTGCGTATGTCTCGCTTTCTTTTGAATCTTGGAACATCCGCATGCCGTCTCTCAGCCATTGGATGGCAGAACCTGCGACAAAGATGCTTCCTTCCAGTGCATACTCGACTTTTCCGTCTAATCCCCAGGCGATTGTCGTCAGAAGGCCGTGATCAGAAGTGATGGCTTTTTCTCCGGTATTCATCAGCATAAAGCAGCCTGTGCCGTATGTGTTTTTCCCCATGCCTTCTTCAAAGCACGCCTGACCGAACAGCGCAGACTGCTGGTCTCCGGCCGCTCCCGCAATCGGAATGTTTTTACCGAAGAAATGATAATCAACCGTTTTCGCGTACACATGAGAAGACGGTTTCACTTCCGGCAGCATGGATTTCGGCACGCCTAAAATATCAAGAAGCTCGTCATCCCATTTTAATTCATGGATATTAAACATCAGCGTTCTTGAAGCGTTGGAATAATCCGTTACGTGCGCCGCCCCTCCGGACATTTTCCAGATGAGCCATGAATCAATCGTTCCGAACAGAAGATTTCCGTTTTCCGCTTTTTCCCGCGCGCCTTCTACATTGTCAAGAATCCATTTGACTTTCGTTCCAGAGAAATAAGGGTCGATCAAAAGTCCCGTTTTTTCTCTGAATGTATCATTATATCCTTTTTCACGAAGCTCTTCGCAAATGCCGGATGTTTGTCTCGATTGCCACACAATCGCATTGTATACCGGCTTTCCGGTATCTTTATCCCATACGACCGTCGTTTCCCTTTGGTTCGTGATGCCGATGCCGGCAATTTGATCAGCGCTGATTCCGGACTCGGAGATCACAGTCGCGATAACGGCGAGCACCGATCCCCAGATTTCGTTCGCATTGTGCTCCACCCAGCCCGGCTGAGGGAAATGCTGTGTGAATTCCTTTTGAGCGGAATGCACGATTTTTCCTTCTTTATTAAAAAGAATCGCTCTTGAACTTGTTGTGCCTTGGTCAATTGATAAAATATAGGTCTCCATGATGCCGCTCTCCTTTTTAAATATATTCAGAATTTGATAATGTTTTCCGTGATTGAGATTTCTTGGTATAAATATAGAGTATGAAAAGCACTACAACCATTATAACGCTTACAAACCAAAAGCTAGGTGTCACATTTCCTTTAAACGCGGCATTGTAAAATACGCCGCCGAACGCACCGCCCATGATCGGACCGACTACGGGAATCCAGGCATATTTCCAATTTGAAGGCCCTTTTTTCGGGATCGGCAGAAAGGCGTGAGCGATTCTCGGCCCCAAATCCCGCGCAGGGTTGATCGCATATCCGGTCGTCCCTCCAAGAGAAATCCCGATGGCAACGATGAGGAATCCGACAATCAGCGGGTTCAGCCCTTTTGTAAATTCATTCGCTCCGATTGCCAAAATGCCGAGCACAAGCACAAACGTACCAATGACTTCACTTATCATATTCCCAAATGTATGAGGAATACTCGGGCCGGTCGAGAAAACGCCCAGTTTAGCGGCCGGATCATCCGTCGCCTTCCAATGCGGCAGATAATGAAGGTACACAACAACCGCACCGATCATTGCTCCGATCATCTGTCCCGCAATATAAACAGGGACGTCTTTCCAAGGAAAGCTGCCTTCAAGCGCAAGGCCTATCGTTAAAGCCGGATTCAAGTGAGCGCCGCTGATGCTGCCGACGGCATATGCCGCCATGGCTACTCCCAATCCCCAGCCGAATACAATAACAATCCATCCGGATTGGTATGAAAGCGATTTCTTTAAGTTGACTCCCGCACAAACGCCGCCGCCGAAAATAACAAGCAGCATTGTACCGATTACTTCTCCCCAAAATGCTGTCATCATCATTCCTCCTAAATGACAAAATAGCAGGTTTGACAGAGTTATAGAGAATAAAAAACCCACAACAAACCGCTTTACGCTTTATTGCTTCCGTAAAGAGCTGTTGTGGGTCTCCGGGTCTCCATCACATAGTATTAACCTAGGTCTATTGTAACAATGGGTGTAAGCGGTGTCAATCTTTTTTTGTCATAGAATGTTCATATTTAGCCCATAGTTCGGTGTCTGAAGTCGTCACGGCCGTGGCTCCTGCCTGCAAGGCGTTTTCAACGTCCTGCTCCGTGCGGATGAAGCCGCCGGCAAAAATCGGAATCCCCGTCATTTCTTTAATTTCTCTGATTAAAGTCGGAACGATGCCCGGGAGAACCTCGATAAAGTCAGGCTTATGCTTTCCGACGAATTCCATGCTTTTCTCCATGGCGCTTGTATCCAAGAGAAACAGACGCTGGATCGCGTATATTTTCTTTTGTTTCGCTTTGACGATGACTGATGATCTCGTCGAAATGATGCCCGCGGGCCGGATATCCTGGCAAATGAACTCCGCACCGTATTCATCATGCTTAATGCCGTGGATTAAATCGACGTGAACCATCAGAAGTTTTCCGTGTTTTTTTGCTTCATTCACAACACCTTTTAATTGACCGAGGTGGATATCTAAAATGACGCCGTATAAGAACGGACTTTCTAAAAATGCATCGAATTGCTTCATGTTCCGGATTGCCGGTAGAATCTGCTGGTTGTGAAAACTCATGTTTTACTCCTTTACATTAAAAATCAATGCTCAGCACGCTTTCCTTGACGGTCGAAATGATGAAAGAGAGCTCCTCGTCCGACAGGCAAAAAGGCGGAGACAGCTGAATGACATTATTATATCCCGCTACAGTATCGCCATTTTTCCCGACAAGCAGGCCTTTTTCTCTGCACGCGGTGATGACGTGCTGCACAAGGGCGGCATCAGCGGGTTCCTTCGTGACTTTGTCCTTGACGAGCTCAATGCCGGCAAGAAGGCCCTTGCCCCGTACATCTCCGACCGCCGGATGTTCTCTGAGCGGCTCAAGCTCACGGAGCAGCCTTTCTCCAAGCTCCCGGGAGCGGGCGATCAAATTTTCGTCCTCCATCAATTGCAGGTTTTTCAAGGCCAGGGCGCAGGCTGCCGGATTGCCTCCGAATGTATTCACGTGCCGGAAGCGGCCGTACGGCTCACTACCCGAATACGCCTCAAAAATCTCCCGTTTTACTGCCGTTGCCGACAGCGGCAGATAAGCGCTCGTAATGCCTTTTGCCATTGTGACGATGTCCGGTGAAACGCCGTAATGCTGAAATCCGAACGGCTCTCCCGTGCGGCCGAAACCGCAAATAACTTCATCACTGATCAGAAGCGCGCCGTGGCGGCGGCAAATGTCCTCTACCTTTGCCATATACCCGTCCGGGGGCATTAGTATCCCTCCGCCTGTAATAATCGGTTCCATAATAACGCCGGCAATCGTTTCGCTTAACTCCCACGTCATGATCCGGTCGATGTCATGCGCGCTTTCCAATGTGACGGCATCGCCGGGATTCCGATAAAGATCAGGCGGCGCCGCGTGCAAAAAACCTTGTGAGAGCGGCTCATATTTATATTTTCTCTGCGCCTGGCCGGTAGCGGCGAGCGCCCCCATCGTATTGCCGTGATAGCCTCTGTACCGGGAGATGAATTTGAAGCGGCTGTGATCGCCGTTTTCAATGTGGTATTGGCGGGCAATTTTGAACGCGGTTTCATTTGCTTCCGATCCGCTGTTGGAAAAGAAGATTACATAATCGCCGCCGAGCCATTCATTCAGTTTTTCCGCAAGCTCAATCGCGGGTTGATGGCTTTGGGTCAGCGGATAATAAGGAAGCTCCTTCAATTGGCTGTAAGCCGCATCGGCAAGTTCCTTTCTCCCATATCCGATATTGACGCACCACAGGCCTGACATGCCGTCCAAATACCGTCTGCCGTCAATGTCCGTAACCCAGGCGCCTTCCCCTTTTTGGACGATTATGCTGTCATCCGGCTCCGCCCCTTTCATCGCGTGCCAAATCAGCTCTTTATCCTTTTGTTTGAGTGACTGATTTTTTTGTACATGTTCCACACCGCTCATCTCCCTTTCAATATCATTGCACTGTATCGAAAGCTGCCCGGCTTCTGACGCCGATTCTCTTGGTGAAGTTTTCCTCTTAATAAGAATATAAAGGCGCGGCATGGGCGAGTCAATAAAGCGGCGGCAATTAAAAAAACGCTTTCTCCCAGAAAGCGAAAGGGCTACAAGAGCATATCCCGAAACCGGGGCCGGTGCAAGTGTTTTTATAAAAAAACCCGCCCCTTAAGCGGAACTGACCCCATAAGATGAGACAAACAAAAAACACCTTCAAGTTTGAAAACGGATCGTTGTTATCCGAAATTAGACTTGGAGGTGTTTTTCTATGAGGGCAAGAGTGAGTTATCCGGTTGAAGTCAAACAGAAGGCTGTAGAAATGAGATTGGCGGGCGTGCCTGTGAAGGAGATCATGCAGGAATTGAATATAAAGAATAAGACGCAGGTGCAGACATGGGTCAGGTGGTATAAAGCTGGGGACACACATCGATTCGAACAACCTGTCGGAAAGCAATATACTTATGGAAAGGGTCCGGAGTATTCTTCTGAATTAGAGAAACTCCAGGCAGAGAATCGTTATCTGAGACAACAGAATGAAGTGTTAAAAAAGTACAACGAATTGGAAAGGAAGCTGATAGGGAAACGACAATCAAACTGGTAGAAGAATTGCGCAAGACGATGACGGTACAGGACATCTGTGTCCATTTAGATATTTCACGCACTTCATATTATAGATGGAGAAAGAATCTGACTAAGAGTAATCCTAAGATACGACTGGAGAAACAAATCGGCACGTTGTGCCGAGAACACAAGTATCGATATGGATATCGAAAAATCACAGCCATACTAAAAAAGAGAATAAGTATTAATCATAAATCTGTTCAACGTATTATGCAGAAAAATCAATGGCAGTGTCGGGTTAAGATGAAAAAGCGTAAAAAAAGTGGGCAGCCATATTCTGTGGTCGATAATATATTGGATCGGAACTTTCAGTCTGATCGCCCTCTTGAAAAACTGGTAACGGACATCACATATTTGCCTTATGGACAGAAACAATTGTACCTTTCCAGTATATTGGATTTATACAATGGAGAAGTGATTGCTTTTACGATTGGAGATAAGCAGGACACAGACTTTGTCTTAGACACACTTGATCAGCTGCCAACACTTCCTGAAAACTGCGTGTTACATAGTGACCAAGGTTCTGTTTATACATCTTATGAGTATCAGAAAGCTGTTAAAACAAAAGGCATTACCATGAGCATGTCCCGCAAAGGGACGCCCGCTGATAATGCCTCCATCGAATCGTTTCATTCCTCACTAAAGTCTGAAACGTTCTATCTTAACAGCATTGATCGAACTACGACCGCCATCGTAGAACGCACTGCCATAGAATACATTCATTATTATAACAATATTCGTATTCAAACGAAACTAAACAGCCAATCGCCGATACAATATCGGCAATTGGCTGTATGAAGGTGTTTTGATCCCTGTCTCAAAAACGGGGGTCAGTCCCAAGCGGAGCGGGCGTTTTTTTATTTCAGATGCGTAATCCGGTAAATGTCTTTGCGCCGGTCTTTCAGCTGGCGCACGGTTCCGTTTTCACGCTGCCTTCTTAAGATTTCAAGGTCCACGTCCCCGATCACGACCATTTCGATATTCGGATTCGTTTCACCGACGATTCCGTCTCTGGCAAATTCAAAATCAGACGGAGCAAAAATGGCTGACTGCGCGTATTGAATATCCATATTTTCTGTTTGCGGCAGATTTCCGACCGTACCTGAGATGACGGTGTAAATTTGGTTTTCAACCGCTCTCGCCTGAGAGCAGTACCTTACGCGCAAGTAGCCTTGGCGGTCTTCAGTGCAGAACGGCGTAAAGATAATTTTCGCCCCTTGATCCGCGGCAATTCTCGCAAGCTCCGGAAATTCGATATCGTAACAGATCTGAATGGCGATCTTTCCGCAGTCCGTATCAAATACGCGCACCCTGTCTCCGGCGCTGATGCCCCACCATTTCCGCTCATTCGGCGTAATGTGAAGCTTATATTGTTTTTCAATCGTGCCGTCACGTCTGAATAAGTACGCGATGTTATAAATTTTACCCTCTTCTTCAACGAAGTGGGAGCCGCCGATGATGTTGACGTTATATTTCACCGCGAGATCTGTAAAGAGGCTGATATAGTCCTCGGTATATTCGGTAATCCTCTGAATGGCCAGACTCGGAGAACGCTCCTCGAGGAAAGACATCAGCTGCGTCGTGAAAATCTCCGGGAACACCGCGAAATCAGATCTCGCATCGGAAGCCACATCGACATAGTATTCAACCTGATTGGCAAATTCCTCGAAGGAGTAAATCTTTTTCATTTCATATTGAATGACGCAGATGCGCACCGGAAATGCCGATTTGTAATAGCGCTTCGATTGCGGCAGGTAATCGACATTGTTCCATTGCATTAATGTCGCATATTTAATGGACGCGGTGTCATCCGGGAGATAATTCGGATTGATCCGCATGAGCGTAAATCCGTTCATCAGCTGGAAAGAAAGCACCGGATCATAAATCTGATGGCGCGTCACCTGTTCGACATAAGCTCTCGCCGTCATTTCTTCCGCATACTTATGATAATTCGGAATCCGCCCGCCGATAATAATGCTTTTCAGATTCAATCGTCTCGCCAAGTCTTTTCTCGCCTCATACAGCCGGTGTCCGATTTTCATCCGTCTGTATTCCGGGTGAACCATTACCTCAATCCCGTACAGATTCAATCCGTCCGGGTTGTGGTTCGTGATATAACCGTCGTCTGTAATGTCCTGCCACGTGTGGCGGTCATCATATTCATCGAAATTGATGATCAGGCTTGAGCATGAACCGATAATTTCCCCTTCGTACTCGGCGCAAAACTGACCTTCCGGAAAGTGCGCGAGATGGCTGATTAAATGCTCAGGCTCCCACGGCTCCATCCCCGGAAAACAATCCTTTTGCAGCTCAATAATTTTGTTGATATCTTTCTCTTCCATATTCCGTATGACCATTTTCTTTTCAAAACGGGTCAGATCAAGTTTCTCAGACAATGCTGCTTCCCCCTGCCGGTTCGTTTTGATCGTTCAATCGCTGTAAGAGTAATTCAAGTTCCATTTCCGCCATCGATTCCAGTCTGTGATCGTATTCTTCAAATAACAGGGCGCTTGTTACCTTATTCGGCACGATGACACATTTCATGCCGGCCCGTTTGGCTGCGATAGAGCCGTTGACCGAATCCTCAAAGGCCAGACATTCAGATGGTTCAACGCCTAAATGTTCCGCAGCTTTCAGATAGAGCTCCGGATTCGGCTTCACTTCTTCTACGTCGTCAGCCGTCTGAATCACTTCAAATTCATCAAACAGGCCTAATTCCTTCAGATGGCCCGATACCCATTTAAAATCTGAGCTGGACGCGAGCCCCACCTTCAATCCTAATTCTTTTGCCGCGGCTAAATAAGCTTCCACCCCGGGGCGCGCCGTTTCCGTCTTCATCCGCTGTTCGAAGCGCCCGCGCCTGATCGCCGTCAGTTCATCATGATCGAGCTTTCTTCCCAGCTGCTCCTCTAAATATGCGAACGGCTTAAACCCCGCGGCCGTTCCGATCACCTTTCCCCAGACGGATAAAGGCAATGTTGAACCGTGTTCTTCAAACATTTCCTGCAGCACTTCATATTCATGGGTTTCTGTATCTAAAATTAACCCGTCAAAATCAAAGATTAATGCTTTTATCAATGGTTACAGCTCCTTTAGCTAAACGTACTGACCTATGTATACACTATACCGTGAATTTCTTTCGCGTTCAAAATGTAACATTCTCACGGAAAGAAGAGCCTGCATGAGTGCAAGCTCTCTTCATCCGTTACTGTGTGTTTTGACTGGAAATATTGGAAAGAGCTGCTCCCGCAGACTCATTTGAACGCTGATCGACCGCTAAGTCTCCAAGCGCAACGATCCCGACCAGATGATTTTGATCGACAATGGGAAGGCGGCGGATTTGGTGTTGGGCCATCAGATGTGACGCCTCTTCAAGACTCATTTCCGGGTTTCCGGATACAACTGCAGAAGACATCACGTGTGAAACAGGTGTTTGGCCGTCGCGGCCTTGAGCCGTTGTTCTCAATGCGATATCACGGTCTGTCAGCATTCCTTTTAATTCCCCTCCGTCAACGACGGGAATTGCTCCGACATTATGCTGGTGCATCAGCGCAGCCGCTTCCTGAATCGTTTGATTGGGAGAAACGGTAGCCACGTGGGTAGTCATTGATTGTTTGATTGAACTCATTGTAAAGCACCCCTTTCGACATTTATTATGCTCGGGGATTTGTCTCATTATAAAGGGAGTTAGAGGAAAGAAATTGTGGTATCATGTCAAGGAAGCAAAAAAGAGCCTGTCAAAAGGCTCTTTATACCCATCAGATCAGCCTTCTGTGACCGCAGGCTTCTGATCCGGCCCCTGTCTCGAAATCATCATAGGTAAAGGGAAAATTCATTCCGCATTCATTCAGCAAAGCGCAATTTTTATCAAACAGCGCCCGCTCTTTGACGTCATATACCGGGTGCGGCTTTGACAGCATGATATGTACCGTTTGCAGACAAGCCATAATTTGAAACGCTTCTTTTAAAGTTCCTTGGTAACGTTGGTTTTGTAATGATAATACGCCCCTTTTTTTAAAGCGCTGAATTTCCAGTTCGGAGAAATAAAGAGGAAAGACATTTTGAAACAATTCAGAGGAAAGCTCTTGTATCGCGCTTTCTTGTCCGTCAGTCGCTGCGTTCACAATTCTCACATCAATCACCTTTCTTGCCATGTGAATATCCTTAATCTTTATCAAGAATAGCATAGAAAAAAACGCGAAAGCTAAGGTAAGTGTTTCCTATTGAAACAGCCGCTTTCCGCTTGAAAAGGAGCTTTATGATATGAAACAAAATGACCGCGGTCTAGAACTCCTGATTACGGAAAAGCACGCCGGACAATGGCTGTTTTCAGTCCTAAAATCTGAATTCCAGGCGTCAAAACCCGTAATTATGGAATGGATGAACCAAGAAAGTATTCAGGTGAATCGAACATCCCCGAAAAACAACATCATACTGAAAACCGGAGATCGCTTATTCATTGATCTTCAAGAAAAAACGGGTTCTTCGGTGACTCCGGAATACGGAGAGCCGGACATTTTATTTGAGGACAATCATATGCTGATTGCAAATAAGCCGGCGGGAATGCCGACTCATCCAAATGAAGAGGGTCAGACCGGCACCCTCAGCAACCTGATCGCTTACCATTTTCAAATCAACGGCGAGCAGGCGAAAGTGCGCCACGTTCACCGTCTTGACCGTGACACGTCAGGCGCGGTCGTTTTCGCGAAACACCGCCTGGCCCATGCAATCCTTGACCGTCAGCTCGAAACCAAAACATTAAAACGCACCTATATCGCCGCGGCGGAAGGAAAAGTCACGCCGAAAAAAGGCACGGTTGACTCGCCGATCGGACGCGACAGGTCACATTCCGTCAGACGGCGCGTCTCACCCGGCGGACAAGCCGCCGTCACCCATTACAAAGTGAAAGGCTATCATCCCGGTGCGCAGCTTACATTGGCAGAGCTTGAACTGGAAACCGGGAGAACACATCAAATCAGGGTGCATATGGCAAGCATCGGCCATCCGTTGGCGGGCGATGACCTGTACGGCGGAAGCAGGACGCTGTTTCACAGGCAGGCGCTTCACGCAAAAAAAGTCAGTGTCGTCCATCCGATCTCAGGAGAAGAAATTGTTGCCGAGGCGCCGATGCCGGCTGATCTGGCTCATTTTACCGAAACGTATTTTTCTTAAACCGGGTCGGCATATATAATATATCGTTTCGGCGCATTTCCAATGTAAGAAAACGGATAGCAAGTGGTCAGGATCAGTTCCTCCCGCTTGTGCTGAAGGGTGATGACAGATGTATCATCCCGGCTGACAATTTTTGTACGGCTGATTTTATAAGAAAACGTGCCGTAAGACAAAATCACGTTCAGTCTGTCTCCTTTTTTCAATTCGCCGGTCCTGCGGAACACCGTGTCCCTGTGGCCGGATAACACAATTTGGCCGTGATCGCCCGGATAATAGCTGTCCTTATAATGTCCGACGCCTTTTGCTAAATCATCTGCGTCAGTCCCTTCCACGATCGGGAGCTCAGCGTCGATTTCAGGGATTTCTAAAATGCCGCTTGCCTCACCCGTTTCGGGGTGAAATTCTTTTTTGCGCTGTGTCAGCACAGCGCTTTTTGTTTCGTTCTTTTCCAAGACAGGTTCTGTTGCTTTTTTTGCTTCTTCAAGCGAATGGTTCGTTTTCATATGTGAATCAATGATCTTCCAGCTTCCGTAACATGTGATGATGATACCGGCGATGATGACGAGAAGCGGAATATGTTTCAGTTTGTTCATCGTGTGCGGGTTCCCCTTTTCTTTCTGAAAAGCCAATATACGCCGGCACCCGTGATCACCAGTCCGGCCAATGCCGTCTGATGGCTGCCCGCTGAAGTATCAGGCAATGGGCGGCCTTTTTGTGTGCCGCTTTCAGTCTGTTTTGTGCTTTGTTCCGAATTTGCGGCAGACGCCGGACGGGATTCGGGAATTGACTGCACTGTATCAGATGCTGTTTCTTCTGCGACAGGACGTTCAGGTTTTTTGGTTTGATCAGGCTGTTCTGCTGCATCCGGTTTTTTAGCGGGTTTTTCCGCTTGAGGTTTTTCTCCTTTATCAGGCCTGGTGCCGCCCGGTGTTTCCCCGCTTCCCGGCTGATTGCCGGTGTCATCAGGTGTTTCGGCGGCTGATGCCGTGCGGATGCGGCCGTCGGTTTGATAAGAAATCGGTGCGGAAAAGCTTTTGACATAGTCTACTGTCGCTTCCAAATCCTCAGGCCCCGTCACCGGATTCTTGCCGAGTTTCCCGATCGGACCGTATTTTGCCCCCGCTGCCGTCGCCATAAATTGATTGACTGTTACTGTATATCCTTTTTCGGGCTGTATGTCTGTCCCGTCCGCCATTTTCATTTCAACCGCTTGTCCGGTTTCCGGGTTCCATGTATAGGAAAATCCGCTGATGCTGTAATCCGGACCGTACACCGGAGAAATTTGCGCGTTAATGATCTCCCGCAAATCTTTTCCTTTGATTTCAAGCTTCGTCAGCACATTGCCGAACGGCTGTACATTATAAAGGTCTCCCCATGTAATCGTCCCTTTTTTTATGCCGTCCCGGATGCCTCCCCCATTCATAAGCGCAAAATCGGATTTCATCTTCGCTTTCATACCGTCGGCAATCAGATTTCCGAGCGCCGTGTCGCCGTCATTTGAATACCCGCCCGTTATATCATGGGCCGCTTCCCCGACCGCTTCGCTGATAATCGGTTTCACTTTCTCTTCATATTTGCTTAATATGCCTGCCGCAGCCGGGTCAGGCTTGATTTTACTTTGATCGATATATTGGATTTCCGCTGATTTTTTCACGATATCCTTCGACTCTTTATCAAGTTCAAGATCGGCGATTCCGATTGCTTTTCCGTATTCAAATGCCTGCACGATCAGCTTGCCGTCGATTTCTCCGTTTACGACTTTATGATTGTGCGCGGCGAAAATCACATCAATCTCGGAATCTGTTCCGCTTGCAAGCTTTGCGGATTCTCCCGTGATAGCTGAGCCATTTTGTTCAGCAGACATATGGGCGAGCACGGCTATTGCTTTAATTCCTTTTTTCTTCAGGTCAGCGGCGGCGTCATTGACGGCCTTTACCTCATCTGTAAACGTAATATTTTTAATTCCGTCCGGGATGACCATGCCTGCCGCCGATCTGGTTACAACCCCGATAAATGCGACCGGAATTCCGGAAACGTATTTAATTTCATACGGCGGCAGAAAGGACTCCCCTGACTTCAATTTACAGTTGGCGCAGACGAGCGGGAAATTTTGGCCGTCATAACCGCTTGTCCCCTTACCGTCCGGATGATCTCCTCCATTGATGATCCGTTTAAGCTCATTCGTTCCTTCATCGAATTCGTGATTGCCGACAGTTCCGACATCAAAACCGATGTCTTCCATCAATTCTACTGTCGGTTCATCCTGAAAAAGGGCTGACACGGGAGAGCTGCCCCCGATCATATCGCCCGCATGCACGACAAAGGCGTGTTCTTTCTCGGCTTTCGCCTTTTTAATGTACGCTGCGGCGTAGTCCATCCGCCCGAACGTGCCATCCGGTTTACCGTCTCCGTTAAGGTCAAGCTCATATTGCTGATCAATTTTTCCGTGCAGATCATTCATGCTGATGATTCTGAGCGGGACACGGCCGGAGTCTTCTGTCTGCTGTTCTTTATACGCTTTATCCGTGCCGGCTTCATTCAGTGATCCGGCTTGTCCGATTGCTTCCGCATCTTTCACGCTGAACATCAAAAAACTAACCGTCAGCAAACAGCACGAAAGACGCATACCCCTTTTTTTCTTCATTCATTTCCCCCCTGTCTTCTAAGAAATACGTTAGCTTATTTTCTTAAAAATCACATCACTTTTTTGTAAAGATTGTCTTCGCTGGCGCAAAATAGTAAATAATCCCCACGTAACGAAACAGGTCTTGATGTATAACGGATCGGCTTTTTTCACATCTTAATGATGATTTGACATGAAGGAGGAAAACAACCAGTGGAACAGCAGCAGAATCAGCAGCCGCCAGTAAATCAAGGGATCCCGGGTTCACCGCAAGTGAATCACGGAGGACATGAGCTTTTCGATATGCATGAAGTGCTGGCCGGAACAGTCGGCGTTTTGGATCAATTTATGATGCTCAGACAGTTTATACAGGATCAGCAGCTGGCCGACATCCTTGACCGCCAGTATCAATTCATTCTCGGACTCTATAATCTGACGGCAGAATGCTTTAAGACCGGCCAAAAGCCTTCTCAGGAAACGTCGACATATATGATGAAGGAACAGAACCAGGCCGTCTACGGTATAAAACCGACTCAGCCGAAAAAACCGAATCAATCATTAAATGATGTCAAAGATCTCGGGATCAGCGGCCATATGCTCGGCCTGATTAAAGCTCAAGCTTCTCTCTTGACGATGAGCTCGCTTGAAATGACCAATCCCGTCACTAGAAGAGTGCTCTCCGCCCAAATTCAGCAATATGTCGAAATGGCGTATGAAATCTTCTTATACCAAAACAAACACGGTTATTATCAGGTTCCTCAGCTCAATGCACAAGATATGCAGACCATGCTGAATTCATTTGCACCGGCCCAGGGACAGCCGCAAATGCCTCCGATTAAAGGACAAATGGGACAGCAGCAGCAAAATCTCCATTGATTAAAAAACGGCGTTGGAAACCTGACTCTCCAACGCCGTTTTCTTTTTTTCATATGCTTTTGTGAAATCATGTTCAAATCGTTTCAGGCTTTCTTTCGTAGCCGCTTCAAAGCCTTTTTCAAAATCCTGTGTTTCGGCGGTTTTATTGATAATGGTTAAGATAATGCCTTCTCCGAATGTTTCGGTTAAGTCCTTTATCATATAGAAGCTTTGCAAATAGACATCCGTTTCATATTCCATACGCGATTTCTGCCATTTTCGGTCGGTCGTTAATTGATCAAACGGCACGACGGAAAATGCAATCGGATCAATGACTACATCATAATGCGCGACCCACTCGCTCAGCCCCTCATGAAACCAAAGCGGAAATACAGACGTATCCGTCCCCAATTGCCGCGTTTTTTGATGAAACGCATAGTGTGTATATTCATGTATAATCAATTGCTTATACATGAAAACGGCCAGCTCATCTTTTTTCAAAAGCTGTTTTTTCTCTTCAGGCAAAAGCCCCATCATCTGCTCCTGTTCTGAATAAAAACCGACTACATTTTTCAATCCTGAATATTGCTCCATTTCAGCTTCATCTGAAAAGAAAATGAGTTCAAGCGGCGCTGCACCTTTATAGCCGACAATGATTTGATTGATACGCTTTGCGTGGTCCAGCGTAAGCTTGGTCAGATCCAAGAGCGGCTTTTCATCCGCCGTATAGTAAATCGCTGTATGTTTGTAAATTTCTTTATTCATGTGTTCAGTCACTTGTTCCTTCGTCGGAACAGAGCGGCTGTTTTGGCCTGACAGGACGTACATCATACTTACTGAAACGGCTGAACTGACAGCCAATATGACAAGGACTCCGCACAGGATCAGAGTGAATGCCGCCCGTTTCCCCATGCCGTCACGCAAACAAGCTCCCCTCCCCGATCCTTTCATTTTCATCTCATTCTTTACTTTATGCTCAGGAGCGCTGGGTCGTGACGGCAGATAAAATAAAAAAGCCGCAGCAAATGCGGCTTTTCCATTCATTTATTTATTGGGGTTTGGGAATACACGCTGCACCATTTGGCCGAATTCATCAAACAGACCGGATACAGGATGTCCGTTTTGGATTCGTTTTCCGTAGCCTTGCATGCGTTCAACGAAGTCCGGGTTCGCTGATACATATACAGTCCGGACATGTTTATCGGCTGATTTCACCTTATCGGTAATCTTATTTTTCAAATGGTTGGCGATGGCGCCTTTTTGCCCGTTTGTCAAAACAACGGCAACATATGCGCTGTTTCCGGCAACGATCACAGTCGCATTTTTAACCTCTTTTAAATCAGTCACCTTGTCGGCGGCCTTATCAGCCACTCTCAGGTTACGATTGTCATTGTGATCGGTGTTTTGGTTATGACGGTTCACTGTATTCATATTTGTCGCACCGTCGTTAGGCGTGTTGCGGTAATTTACATTCTGGGTGCGGTTGTCATTTCGTTTTCCTTCTCCTTGGTTCCCCATACTGCACCCTGCGGTAATCAGCATCGGCAGAAGAAGGGCAGAGATAACTGCTTGCTTTTTTATCATGTGAATTCCTCCTTTCTCACTTTACGTATAGGTTTTTCTATTCGGCGGGATTTATGCACGCCGTTTGCATCCTGAGCGGTTTGGATAAATATCAGAAGGAAAGGGAAAGGTAAGCGTAATCAATTGAATGAGGAGGGATTTAACTTGTTCAGAAAAAAAAGCGGTATCAGCCCGACAGCGCTGCTGATCGGATCATCGATTCTGATTGCAGCTTTATCACCCGAAATCCGCCGGAAAATCTCCGGAATGGTTTCAGGCAGAATGCAGCATAAAGATGGCACACACTCCATGCAGCCTGCTGACCTGATTCAACAGGCTTTCAGCGGGGAATCCGGCGGACAGCAGCACACGGACAAAGCCCGGCATTCACAAACCGGCTCCATGCAGCCTGCCGACCTGATTAAACAGGCTTTCGGCGGCGAATCCGGCGGACAGCAGCACACGGACAAAGCCCGGCATTCACAAACCGGCTCATTGAAGCCTGCCGACCTGATTAAACAGGCTTTCGGCGACGAATCCAGCGGACAGCAGCATGAGCAGACTTCCCGCAATCACTCCGGCTCATCCCATACGGACAGACAGGCAGACCGCAGCCGCAGTAAAGAAACTTCGCCGAAGCCTCACTATACCGAGCCGATTCACTTCGAAGAAAGCGCGGTAAATGTTTTAAATGACAGCACCGTGATGAATATGCTGGAAGAAATTGAACCCGGAAATCATTAGAAACGAAAAAAAAATCCTTCATTCGTTCAACGATGAAGGATTTTTCGTTTTAGTGCTATCTGCTTTTTTATTAAGCTTCTTCAGTTTCAATGACGATTGTGGAATCATTGTACACCGCGGTATCGGTTTCCTTCGTCATTTTACTTGTTAACAGCCCTGCGGTCATACTGCCGCTGACATTTAAGGCGGTGCGCCCCATGTCAATTAACGGCTCAATTGAAATGAGCAGTCCGGCAAGCGCCACAGGCATGTTCAAAGCGGATAGGACGAGCAGAGCCGCAAATGTCGCGCCGCCTCCCACGCCTGCTACACCGAATGAACTGATTGCCACGATGGCGATGACGGAAATGATAAATCCCGGTTCAAACGGGTTTTGCCCCACTGTCGGCGCAATCATCATCGCGAGCATCGCCGGATAAATGCCGGCACAGCCGTTTTGACCGATTGATAAGCCGAATGAACCGGCGAAGTTCGCAATGCCTTCCGGTACGCCCATGCTTTTTTGTGTTTTAATATTAAGCGGCAAAGCCCCTGCGCTTGAACGGGACGTAAACGCAAACACCATAACCGGAAAAGCTTTTTTCACGTATGTGATCGGATTTAAACCGCTGAACGTGATCAGCAGCAAGTGAATGATAAACATGGCGATAAGCGCGGCGTATGAAGCGATCACAAACATCCCCAGTTTCGCAATGCTGTCGATGTCGCTTGTCGCGATCGTTTTGGTCATAATCGCCAATACTCCGTAAGGCGTCAGTCTTAAAATTAATGTCACGACGCGCATAATAATCGCGTAAACCGCATCGACAATTCCGCTGAATGTCGCTGCGTGCTCCGGCTGTTTCCGTTTCACGCCCAGAAAAGCGATGCCGAGGAAAGCGGCGAAAATAACGACTCCGATGGTGGAAGTCGGTCTGGCTCCCGTGAAATCAAGAAACGGATTCCCCGGCAGAAGCTCAACGATTTGCTGAGGCAGCGTTTTGGCCGTCATATCCTCAGATTTTTGCTGCAGCTCCTGACCCCTTGATAACTCGGTGCTCCCCTGGTCGATATGAACGGCTTTCAGATCAAAGGAAAGCGCCGAAACAATTCCGACTGCCGCGGCAATTGCTGTCGTAGCAATCAAAATTCCGATGATCAGTCCGCTGATTTTCCCAATGTTATGGGTCAGTTTAAGCTTCGTAAATGCGCCGAGAATAGAAATAAAGACTAGCGGCATGACGATCATCTGAAGCAATTTGACATAACCGCCGCCGGCAATATTAAACCAATCGGCCGTTTGTGTCACGACATGTGAGGCCGGCCCGTAAATCAATTGCAGTGCAAAACCGAATACAATGCCTAATCCGAGTGCGGTAAAGACACGTTTAGAAAAGGAAACGTGTTTTTTTTGCATCACAAACAGACCTGCTATAAACAAAAACAAAATAAAAACATGTAAGATTACAAATAAATTCTCCAAAACAGGTAAACACTCCCTTGCTCATTATCCTTAAACACTATATTACATCAATTCCGATCGGTCAAGTAAGAATTGACAATATATGTATTTTTATTGATTTTTCTCTTTTCTTTCCATCCTTTCTTTAGTAACTTATATAAGGGTGATTGTTATGCTGAAGGAACTGTTTCTTAATTTGACGATTTTAATCACATTTAATTATCTCTTCACCGTTCTTTTTAAAGAGTCGCTTTCACATAAAGAAGACCGTCCGGTGTTTCAATTACTGAAGGGGACGGTCTGCGGGCTTTTAGGGGTTTTTCTGATTGCTTTCGGCTTTTCTTACTCCGATTCCATCATTGATCTCAGAAATATCCCCATTATCATCGCCGCTCTTTACGGAGGCTGGGTGTCTACAGCAGCTGCCTTTATCATTATCGTGGCAGGCCGTATCCTGATCAATTTCAATGCCAGCGCCATTTATTCTATCGCCGCGGTCGGCATGATTGCGATACTTTCTGTGGCCGTATTCAGAGGAAAAAAGCCGAATCACAAAAATGCGTTCGTTATGCTGCTCTTTTCAAATGTTATTATCACCCTGACGCTGCTGTTACTTATGCCTGAACAGCCTGCCGGGGCCCTCGTTTATTTTTGGCTCATTTCTACCTTGGGCGGAATGCTGTCGCTGTATATCATTAAACACGAAGCCGATGCCCGCCTTTTGTTCAAGCAATACAAGTTTCAAGCGAATTATGATTTTCTGACGGGGATTTTTAATAAGAGAAAATTCGAGGAAGTCTCGCGCGTTCTGTACGATCGGGCGTCTCAATCCCCCTCGTCTCAGCTCGCGCTTATTTATTTGGATATTGATCACTTTAAGCAGATCAATGACCAATACGGCCATTATGAAGGGGACCAAGTGCTGAAGGAACTGGGGGCGCGCCTGAGGTTCTTACTCAGCAGTTCTGATCCGTCAGCCCGTATCGGCGGGGAAGAATTTGCCGTGCTTATGCCCAATTGCACGTATACAAAAGGGCTTCACCTCGCAGAAGAAATCAGGCACACGATTGACGCGAACCCGATTCTGCTGACGAGCGGAGATACAATTCCCGTGACCGTTTCCCTCGGCATCGCGCATTATCCGACAAATACATCGGATCCTCAGACATTGCCCCTGATCGCGGACCGGATGCTGTACAAAGCGAAAACATCAGGGCGCAATCAAGTGTGCAGCACTGAAAAAAAAGAATGATCGCCCGAAGAGGAAATCATTCTTTCTTTTCAGTGAGAAAACCGCCCCTCAGGAAAACAGGAATCAGGCTGCCCTCATATTCTTTTTCAATAAACGCCGCGGTATCATCTGATTGATACAAAGACAGGAGTTTTTGCATCCGTTCATCATCTTTATTCTCAGCTCTGACGGCGATCAGATGAATATATGCTTCCTTCATTTGCGCCGATCGGATCAGCGCGTCCTTCTCCGCATGAAATCCTGCTCTTTTCGCCTCGCTTTGACTGAGAACTGCTGCGTCAGCATGTTCCGCCGCCTGATAGGCGTTCTTTTTTGTTTCCGTTTTTAAGGTCAGATGCTTCGGGTTGTCCTTGATCATATCAGTTGAACCCGTACCGGTGAATCCCTTTTTCAATGTCATCAGTCCGGCCTCCTGCATGAGAAAAAGCGCCCTGCCGAAGGCCGCCGCTTCACCAGGCACGGCAATGACAGCTCCGTCCGGTATATCCTTCAGCCGTTTATGTTGCTTGGAATACACCCCCAGCGATGCCGCATATGTCGTTCCTAAAGGAGCCAGCTTCTTTTTCATATGAGGCGGCAAAGATTGAAAATAAGAAACGGATTGAAACGCATTGGCGTCGAGATCCCCACCGGCAAGCGCCAAATCGGCCTCGGCATAATCCGAAAACGTTACCAAAGAAAGCTGCAATCCTTCCTCACCGGCTTTTTTCGCGACAAACTCCCAGATCGATTGATCAGATTCATTGATTCCGATAGTAATTGTCCGGTTCCCGTCAGGATAATGACATGAAGTAAGTGACATGATCAAAATGAAAAGAAACAGACTGTTTATAAGCCGCAGGTTCAAGTTGACCTACTCCCTATCTATTTTTATGTACAGAGGCGGCACCATGGTATTCGGGCTCATGATTACATACAATACCGATTAAAAAAAAGGTTGTCAATTGCTTCCTTAAGAGACCGTAAAGCGGTTTTTATCAGCTGAAAATGGGCTGTTCTAGTCTCAAATCAGATTTCCGTATCAGAGCGTTCCCCTCTTAAAACATGTTATTTCGAAAAAAGTTACATTTAGCAGTTGTTTTTTCTTCGAATTACTGGTAGAGTAAAGGTAATTATTTTTGTTCGAACTATCTTTAAGAAGAAAGTTTTGTAAGAGTTTTCGTCTTGGAAGTTTGTTTTAGAGCAAGAATAGTGAATTTAAGCGTTATGTCGCTTTAGGAGGAAATTTCATGTTAGAAGGTAAAGTAAAATGGTTCAACTCTGAAAAAGGATTCGGATTCATCGAAGTAGAAGGTCAAGACGATGTATTCGTTCACTTCTCTGCTATTCAAGGCGAAGGCTTCAAAACTTTAGAAGAAGGCCAATCTGTTTCTTTCGAAATCGTTGAAGGAAACCGCGGACCACAAGCTGCTAACGTAACAAAAGCATAAATTGTTTAAAAACCCTGCCGGTGTACGCCGGCAGGGTTTTTTTCATCTAAAACGAAAAGCTGTTTTGCAAAGGCAAAACAGCTTTTTTATATCAGGTGGCAATATCGCGTTTTAAGAAGACGCCGAATGCGAGCGCCAGAAAAATGATGAAGTAAATCACAAGCATCACAACCGAAAATGTCATCGTCATCCCCTCTACTAAAGGAGTCCCGTTCATATATTGCGACAAATCCGTATTGGCGAATAAAATATATTTGGTCCATTCAAATTTCGTGGCAAGAAATACAGTCGCCGTGTTCCCCATAACCAATAGAAAAATAGAAAATCCGACCGCTAATGAGCTGTTCCGGAATACCGCAGACAGCATAAACGCCATCGTCGCAAGCATAAAAGCGGAGACAGATTCATAGACATAGGTTTTAGCGAGGAAAGCGATGATATTTTGCTCAAAAACATGGCCGTCTTTGTATACGAGATGAACATCAGCCGCAGTATCTCCCCCTGTACCGAAAAAGACCAATCCCAGCAGAGCGGAGCCGGCAAATAAAATCACAAGCATCAGCAGTCCGAACAGCAGCACCGTCATATATTTAGAAAGCAAAATCTGAAAACGGCTGAGCGGACGGATAGCCAGCAGCTTGATCGTCCCCCAGTTGAACTCATTCGCCACGATGCCTGCGGCAATGATAATCGTAAACAGCCCGGTCAAAACCGTCATCATCGAAGAATCAGCTACGTATGACCACACTGTGTACCCTGTATCCTCAGGAATATTATGATCCATACGGTATTGATTTATCGCGATATTCTGTTTCAGACTATCAATGACAGTCTGATTTCCGGTTTCCTTCATCTGCTGTTTCATTTCTTTGTTTTCGGCCTGGAGCTCCTGTTTCCAATTCGGATTGGCTTCGCTCGAGGTGAAATGGTTTGACAGAAGCGCAAAACCGATCATCGAAACGCCTAAAATTACAATCATAGCCCACGTGCCGACGCGGCTGAAAATTTTTATCCATTCATTATAGATCAGCTTAAACATATTGAACCTCCTCTTTCGTCCCGCCGGTAATCTCCAAGAAACGGTCTTCCAAAGATTTTGTCATGATTTTCACTTCATATAAGCGGATGTTTTCACGGACGAGCAGTGATATCACATCAGGCACTTCCTGTTTTGACAGCCTGATCTCAATGCCGTTTGTCTTCTTCATACAGTCAAACTGACTCAGAACGGCCAGAGCCTCTTCTCTTTGTTCAATATGGAAGAAGTATGTATCTTTATCCTCTTTTCCTTCATCCCTTACTTTTTGAATATCGACAAGCTCCCCTTTTTGCAGAATGCCGATTCGGTCGCACATTAACTCCATTTCTGACAGCAGATGGCTTGAGACGATGACAGCCATTCCTTTTTCACGTGTCAGCTTTTTCAGATGGTCCCTGATTTCCCTGATGCCCGCGGGATCAAGGCCGTTTGTCGGTTCATCCAGAATCAGCACCTTAGGATTATGCAGCAGGCTTTGGGCGAGGCCGAGACGCTGTCTCATTCCGAGAGAGTAGGTTTTTACTTTGTCATGTATTCTGTCCTGCAACCCGACGAGCTCGATGACCTCATCTATTTTTTCTTTCGTAACGCCTTTTACCATCCTTGCGTACTGCTGTAAATTTTTATAGCCGCTCAGGAATTTGTACAGCTCCGGGTTTTCAACGATGGCTCCGACGTGCCTGACCGCTTTTGCATAGTTTTTCGTAATGGATTCCCCGCAGATTACGATGTCTCCCTGAGACAGTTTCATTAATCCGACCATCATTCTGATCGTAGTGGTTTTCCCCGCTCCGTTCGGCCCTAGAAACCCAAACACTTCGCCCGCCCGGACGGAGAAGCTCAGATCATGAATAATCGTTCGTCCTTTTATCGTTTTCTTTACCTGTTGCAGTTCTAATACCGTTTCCAATTAGAATCCCCCTTCTATTTCGTGCGCCTGCATGACGCTTCTGTACCATTGCAGCACGGACATTCCTTCCTGTTCCCGAATTTCTTCGACCTCGCGCCGTTCAGCGATTTTCCCTTTTATGAAAACCATCACTTCGTCTAACAGCGTCTCAATCTCGCCGATCTCATGCGTGGCAATGACGACGATCTGGCTGTCAAAATCAATATAAGATACGAGACTGTTGACAATCGATTCTCTGACAGCCGGATCAAGACCTGAAAACGGCTCATCCAGCAGAATGACGGATGCTTTTCTCGACAGGGCCAAAACGATTTTCAGCCTGCCCCGGCTGCCTTTGGACAGCTCTTTTATCTTCCGCTTCGCTGAAAGATTCATTTCCGTTAATAGGTTATGTGCTTTTTCCAGCTGAAAATCCGGGAATTGCGAATGATAAAATGTGAGCATATCACCGACGGTCGTCCGGGCGGAAAACATATCGTGTTCGGTTAAATAAGCCGTACGAAACAGCATGTTCCTGCTTACTGCGCAGTCTCCCATCCGGACGGCGCCCGATGTCGGGAACGCTAGCCCGGCAAGCATTTTAAGCGTTGTTGATTTACCGCTTCCGTTCGGCCCTAAAATTCCGTAGATTTTACCCGGAGACAATGAAAATGATACATCGCTGACCGCGAGCCTGCGGCCGTATTTTTTTGTTACGCGTTCAAAATCAAGATTCATCGTTTGCTTCCTCCGCATATTGTTTGATCCCGTCGATCATTTCCTCAGGAGATAACCCCAGCTCCGCCATTTCCTGAATAAAGCGTTTGAAAACGTCTTTAGTCAGCCTGTCTTTCAGCTCCGCTTTCAGATCGGACCTTTCCGCTATAAAGGTTCCCTGTCCTCTTCTCGTCTCCACGATCCCCAGCCTTTCCATTTCACTGTACGTTCTTTGTATCGTATTCGGATTCACTTTCATCTGTACGGCCATCTCCCTTACGGACGGCAGTTTGTCCCCCGGTGAAAGCTCGTCTCGGATCAGCCGGTAATATACACGATCGGCAATCTGCAGATAAATCGGCTTGGATGACTGAAATTCATTCTCCATCATTACACCTCAACCTTTCGATTCAGCAGCATAGAGGCCAGCGCGAGACAGAGCGCCGCAAGCACGATCACTGCCAGGAAGCTGAAAAGCGAGATGTGGACGGCCTTCAGCTCCACCGTCCAGCCGGTCAATTTTGTATAGTGAAAATCAAAATCCGCATACACTTTTACCGGCCATAAATCATGTTGAGATGAAGTGAAAGGCGTAATGATTTTATCGTCAATATAGGTCCAGACAAACGCAAGCACGATGCAGATCACCCAACGGAGGACGGGAACATGTTTTAATGAGTGAAAAACAGTCCAAAATACGGCCACGATCACAGATAAATACGCTGAACTGATCAGCAGGTAAGCATTCAGTCCGGTTAATGTGCCGGCCAGGGGAATGGTGTGTTCCAGCGCTCCTTTTGCAGAAAGCATCCGGTACATCCAAATGCCGTAACCGGTCAGCGCCAGCTGCCCGATCAACTGATACAGCAGTGAGGCCGTCAGCTTGGAAGCCAGCAGATAAAATCCTCCATTCGGATTGTAAAGCCACAGCTGATTTTTTCCTTCTTTATGAAGGTGATAGTACATAAAAAGCGGCGCTACAAGAAATTGAAAAAACCCCATTGCCGTAAAAAAGCCGAAAATGACGAGCGGTTCTTTCTGACGGGCAGCGATGACGTGGGCTGCAAACGCCCAGCAAATCATGCCGCAAAGCCACACCGCGAGCCAAATCCATGAAACTTTCGCATCTTTTTTCAGCAAACCTAAAAACGATGTCATTCTTTCTCTCTCCATTCGGATCAAGTGTATGAGTAACATAGTACACTAGATCATCACGTATTACAATATCTTCAATAAAAAAAAGACAAATCCGCTCTTACGCAGATTTGCCTTTTCAATTACTTCTTTTTGTTTTTTAAGGAGAGCAGCGCATCACGATAGCTGCTATCCTGCATTTTGCCGCCGCTATCAGGATCGTTTGGTTCCTGATCCGTCTCAGAAGTCTTAAACTTCTGAAGCGCCTGACGGTACACATCATCGCCCATTGTATTCTTTTTCTCACGGGGAGATTCAGATTTTACAACGACGGGAGCATGCTCGGCTGAGCGCTCCTCGGCCGGATCATGCTTTTCCGGCTGTTCGGCTGTAGTGCCGATCGCTTCTCTCTTTTCTTCTTTGACATCCTGTCCTGCAGAAGTGCTGCGGACATTGAATGTGATAAGAAGTGCAATCACAATGACAGCAGCAATAACCGCTATAATAATGGCCATATAACCCTCTCCTTACTGTCGTCCGGCAGTTAGATTACCTGTGACTTGGCTGACACGTCTGCCAAGCGCACGGCCTAATTGAAGGCCTTCTTCCGTCATCAGCACATCGCTGTCAACCGGGCATGTGACGCCCGCACCGTAGTAAGAGCCGTACAGCGCGTTTTCAGGAACGTTGCCGGGAAGTCCGACAACAATCATGCCTTGGTGAAACATAGGAGTGATCAGATTGTGCATTGTCATTTCTAATCCGCCATGTGTTGTCGCCGTCGTACAGAATACGGCGCCGACTTTATCAATCAGCTCGCCTTCAGCCCACAGATAGCCGAGTCTGTCGATCCACGCTTTTAAGCCTGAACTGATGGTGCCAAAGTGTCCTGGGCATCCCCAGATAATGGCATCCATGTCTTTCAGCTTGCGGATGTCTGCTTGATCGACATGGTCGATCAGGACTTCAGCCTCAGCGTTTTCTCGTGCTCCTTCGGCAATGGCTTCAGCAAGGTGTTTTGTATGTTCGCCTTCACTATCGTACACTACGTAAATTTTCATTCAGGAAACCTCCCATTCAGATGATTAAGATTCCTTCACTTCTTTAGGGGCCGGAAGCAATGACAGCTCCTCTTTTTTCTTCGCCCGCTGTTTGTCTTTCCGTACGTCACGCAAGAACAGGCTCAGGACTACGCCGATAACCGCAAAGATCGTCGCCCACATAAACGCGTCATTAATCCCCATAACGTTGGAATTAAGTGAAGCTGTTTTGTAGAGATATGAATAAACGGTTTGTTTCGCCGCATCAAGCGACATGTTCATGTTGACCATTAAATTCGAAACCGCGCTTTGGAACGACTGCATGAAGCTTGGATCAGCCGTGCTCGTTTTATCCGCAATCTGCGAATAGTGCATTGTCGTACGGTTCGTATAAATCGTTGTGATCAAACTTGTTCCGATTGAACCGCTGATCTGGCGGAGCGTGTTGCTCATCGCCGTGCCGTGGCTGTTCAACCGTGCCGGAAGCTGGTTCATTCCGGCTGTCATAACAGGCATCATCAACAGTGACATACCGAATGCGCGGATGGCATAGACAAGCATAATGTGCGTGTAAGGTGTGTCAATTGTCAATTTTGTGTACTGGAATGTCGTTGCGACCGTGATGACCAGCCCGATAATCGCAAGCGGTCTCGGACCGATTTTGTCAAACAGAATACCAGAAATCGGCGACATGATCAGCATGACAATCGCGCCCGGCAATAGCAAGAGGCCCGATTGCAGCGCTGTAAAGCCGACTAAGTTCTGCAAATAAATCGGAAGCAGGAACATTCCTGTGTAAAGCGCAACGGTAATAATGATGTTAATCACACTGGAAAGTGAGAAAATATCATATTTAAATACCCGGAAGTCGAGCATCGGTTTTTCAGAGCGCAATTGCTGAATGACAAACGCGGCAATCGCGATGACACCGACAATGACGGTAGACAGCACGATCGGATCTCCCCAGCCGTCGCTGCCCGCTTCACTGACTCCGTAAAGCAATGAGGCAAATCCGACAATGGATAGAATCGCACCCAAGCTGTCGAGTTTGATTTTTTGCGGTTCCACCAAGTTCTTAAAGAGGAAGAACGCTATGATAATAACGATTGCCCCGATCGGAACAAGGCCGTAGAACATAATGCGCCATGTGTAATGCTCGATGATCCAGCCGGAAAGAGTCGGTCCGACCGCCGGAGCAAACATCATCGCAAGACCGAAAATCCCCATTCCTTTCCCCCTGCTTTCAGGCGGGAAGATAAGCAGAATGGTTGTCATGACCAGCGGCTGCAGGATACCGCCGCCGACCGCCTGAATTAACCGGCCGATCAGCATGGTTGAGAAGTTAGGCGCGATTCCGCAGACTAACGTTCCCGCTGTAAAACAGAACATGGCTACGAGAAAGAGGCTTCTCTGTCCGAACCGGGTAATTAAGAACGCAGATAACGGAATCAAAACACCGTTGACCAGCATGTATCCGGTCGTAAGCCACTGAATCGTCGTCGCACTCACACCGAACTCGGTCATTAAGTGCGGCATCGCCACGTTAAGAAGCGTTTGGTTCAAGATCGCCAGGAATAACCCGGCCATAAGCACAATAAGCAATGTTTTAGGACTTTTTACTTGATTATCTGATTTAGCCACCTAAGACAACCTCCCTTCATGGTTTGATGACTGATCTGTATTATTCAGAGATTTTTACAGATGCGTTCATACCAGGAAGCACCTTGTCAGATGGGTTGCTGAGTGAAATTTTAACAGGAACTTTTTGCGTTACTTTTGTGTAGTTGCCGCTTGAGTTTGAAGAAGGCAGCATATCAAATGTTGAATTTGTCGCATAACCGATTTCTTCTACTGTTCCGTCAAATGTTGTATTAGGGTCGCCGTCAACAATTACGTCTACTTTGTTTCCTACTTCAATGTCTCTAATGTCTGTTTCTTTAATGTTTGCAGTGATGTAAAGGTGTTTCATGTCAATTTCCTGGGCAATTGTCGTACCGGCTTGCACCATTTGGCCGTTTTTCACTTCGTTTTTCACGATTGTTCCATCCATGATGGCTTTTACGTCAGCATTTTGCTGTCCTTTGATTTTTGCAACAACGTCGTTTTTGCTTACTTCTTTCCCCTCATCAAGGTTCCAGTCAGTTACTTTACCCGCAGCAGGAGCTGTGATAGCAGCCATGTCGCCGGCAACTTTTGCTTCATCGGTTTTTACATAGTGTGTGCTTTGATAATAGTAGTAAGCACCTCCGCCTATAATTGCAAGAACAACAATCAAACCGATAATGTTGGTCAGAATTAAACGTCCTCTGTTCATTTTGTTTTCTCCTTTCGTTTCTTCCTCTATCATTTTGTGGAATGATGATAAAAATATGTGGGGATTTTTTTATTTTCCGTTTTTCACTGCACAGCCGTTTGCAAGCTTCGTTAAACTTTCCGCAAGCTTGCGCAGGTACTGCAGTTCACCGGTATTGAGCTGCCGGTATAAGACCGCCGCTTTTTCGGCATATTGAACAGCAGCTTTCTTTAGAAGTTCTTCCCCCTCTTCGGTTAACTGAATCATAACAACACGCCGGTCGTCGTGATAGTCGCTCCGAACCATTAGGCGGCGCTTATACAGAATATCGGTCATTCTCGTGACAGACGCCGGTTTCAGATCAAGCGACAAAGCCAGCCTTGAAAGCTGCGTGCTTTTGCTCTTATGTATTTTGAACATCAGCAGATACTGCAGCACTGTAATATCAAAAGGTTCAAGAACTGTCTCCAGAATCATTTTCTGCTTTTTGTAAATCGATCTGGAAGTATCAAACAGTTGTTCAAAACTGAGCAAAGCGAGCTCTGATTCAATCACCGTATTTTCACCTCATTCCCTTAATAATAGTTCACAAGATAAAATATTAATAAATGAAAGAAGGTTTGTAAAGAGAAAAGTTTCATTTTTTAAGGATTTTTTTTATGCCGTTTTTTCTCTTTATTTTTAATTTAAAAAAGCCGGGTGAAGAACCGCGGCCGCACGATTCTTCACTCGGCTTTATATTTCATACGATGCTTTGCTTACACCGGATTCCTCATTTTTAAAAAAGCTTTTCAGCGCTTGAAATACGTCTGATTTCTGTTTCAGGATGTAGTATTTAAATTTATCATCTTTGACATTTTTATAGGCGGACATGAGGGTGGAATGCCTGTTATATTGATTGACCTCACCGTAACAGAACAGGTTCGATTTTTTCATGATGTCATTGACGAGCTTTACGCACCGGGCGTTATCCGAAGTCAGGTTATCTCCGTCTGAAAAATGAAACGGATAGATGTTGTAGCGGGCGGGGTCATATTTTTCATCAATTAATTCAAGAGACTTCCGGTAAACGGAGGAACAGATGGTGCCCCCGCTCTCGCCTTTCGAGAAAAAATCTTCTTCTGACACAACCTTCGCTTCCGTATGGTGGGCGATAAATTCGATATCAACCGTTTCATACTTTGTCCGTAAAAATCGTGTCATCCAAAAAAAGAAGCTCCTCGCCATATACTTTTCCCATACGCCCATCGAACCGCTTGTATCCATCATCGCTAAAACGACAGCTTTCGATTCCGGCTTCGTCACATCATTCCATGTTTTGTATTTCAGATCTTCCGGATAAATAGGGTAAAACGACGGCTTGCCTGTCATGGCGTTTCGTTTATAGGCCGACAGCATCGTCCTTTTCTTATCGATATTCCCTGTCAGCCCGGTTTTCCGGATATCATTGAACTCGATATCGGTATGGACGATATTGTCCCTTTCCTTTTGCTGCAGATTCGGCAGTTCTAATTCCTGAAACAGCGCTTCTTCCAGATCCATCAATGAAACTTCCGCTTCATAATAATCCTCGCCTGCCTGATCGCCGGCTCCCTGGCCTTTTCCGGCCCCCTGCTTTTTATCTGCGCCGTCTCTTGCGACGACATCGCCGACTTCGCTGTCGCCGTCGCCTTGGCCGACATGTTTATTTTTATCATAGTTATAACGGATTTTATATTCATCAAGCGAACGAATCGGGATTTTCACGACATCTTTTCCGTTGGACATAATAATGCTTTCCTCAGTAACAAGGTCCGGAAGGTTGTTTTTTATCGCTTCCTGTACTTTCTTTTGGTGGCGCTGCTGGTCGTCAAAGCCTTTGCGATGGAGGGACCAGTCTTCCTCTGAAATCAAAAAATTTCCGCTGTCATTACGGGACATGAATTCCCCTCCTTAACCGTTATGGTCGTTTTACATGTGTATTCCGGCTTGGTCCTGTTTATGAAACAAGTCCGGCGAAAAGATTTATTTTTATCTTATGCCGGCCGGACTCTCCAATTGACAAACAATTGTGAAAAACAGACAAAAGAACCCGTCCTTTTACAGACGGGCCTCTCAATGAAATCAAACATCAGCGGTTTAACAAGCTTCCGACATACTTCAGCAGTTCATTAGCGCTAGTCGAGTTATAGCCGTGTTCATCTATTAACCTTGCCACTACCTCATTGACCTTTTTAAGCTGCTGCTCATCCGGCGTTTTGGTTGAGGTCGTAATTTTCACCACATCTTTTAAGTCTGCGAACAGCTTTTTCTGAATCGCTTCGCGGAGTCTTTCGTGCGAATTATAGTCAAAGCGTTTTCCTTTTCTTGCATAGGCGGATATGCGGATTAAGATTTCTTCGCGGAACGCTTTTTTCGCGTTTTCTGAAATGCCGATCTGCTCTTCAATGGATCTCATCAGTTTTTCGTCAGGATTCATTTCTTCACCCGTCAGCGGATCGCGGAGCTTATTTTTATTGCAGTACGCTTCCACATTATCTAAATAATTGTCCATGAGAGTTTTCGCGGATTCTTCATATGAATAGACGAACGCCTTCTGCACTTCTTTTTTAGCGATGTCATCGTACTCTTTCCTGGCGGCGGAAATAAAATTCATATACCGCTCTTTGTCCTCGGCGGAGATGGACGGATGCTGGTCGAGTCCTTCTTTTAAGGAACGCAGCACATCAAGCGAATTGATCGATTCCATATTTTTTCTGATAATTGTTGAGGAAATGCGGTTGATGACATAGCGTGGGTCAATTCCGCTCATTCCTTCATCATGGAATTCCTTCTTCATATCCTCAAGATCAACGGAATTGTAACCTTCAACGTTTTCTCCGTCATAGAGCCTCATTTTTTTGACGAGATCAATATCAGAGCGGTTCGGTTCCTTCAGTCGGGTCAAAATAGAAAACATCGCGGCCACTTTTAATGTATGGGGGGCGATGTGTACGTCAGAAACATCACTTTCAGAAATCATTTTTTCATAAATCCGTTCTTCCTCTGACACCTTTAAATTATAAGGAACAGGCATCACGATGATCCTGGAGTGAAGGGCTTCATTTTTCTTATTGGCAATAAACGAGCGGTACTCCGTTTCGTTCGTATGCGCAACAACCAATTCGTCGGCTGAGATGAGCGCAAACCGTCCGGCTTTGAAATTCCCTTCCTGCGTGAGTGACAGAAGGTGCCACAGAAATTTTTCATCGCATTTCAGCATTTCCTGAAACTCCATCATTCCGCGGTTCGCTTTATTTAATTCACCGTCAAACCGATAAGCGCGCGGATCTGATTCTGAGCCGTATTCGGCAATTGTTGAAAAATCAATACTCCCCGTCAAGTCGGCGATATCCTGTGATTTCGGGTCAGACGGGCTGAAGGTTCCGATTCCGGTACGTTTATCCTCAGAGAAGAATATACGTTCAACCTTTACATCCTCAATTCTGCCGCCGTATTCTTCTTCAAGCCGCATGACATTAAGCGGAGAAAGGCTGCCCTCAATTCTGATGCCGTATTCTCTGTAGAAGTCGTCGCGCAGATGATGGGGAATGAGATGGAGAGGATCTTCATGCATCGGGCAGCCTTTAATGGCGTAAACAGCGCCGTTGTCTGTCAATGAGTAGGCTTCAAGCCCTTTTTTCAGCATGGTGACAAGAGTTGACTTTCCGCCGCTGACGGGTCCCATCAATAGTAAAATCCGTTTTCTTACATCGAGCCGCTTGGCAGCCGGGTGAAAGTATTCCTCCACGAGCCGTTCCAGAGATTCCTCAAGGCCGAACAGCTCCCGCGAGAAAAAGCTGTATGTCTTTTTACCGTCATCCTCCTCGATTCCGCTGTCTTTTATCATATTAAAAACGCGAGAATGAGCAGACTGCGCGACCAATGGATTTTCTTTTATGATCTCCAAATAATCAGCGAACGTCCCTTCCCATTTGAGACGCTGCTCTTCCTCTCTGTACTTTTCAATTTTCTTTAATATATCCATAAGAACCTCCTCTGTCATGGTTAATGCACTAGAAATAAGGTACTTTGTTACAATCTATGCGGTGACGTGATAATACATGCTTTTCGTTTCTTAAAAATAAAGACGTTACAAGGCCGTCATTGACAAGGGTCCGGTGCACCGTTCATAATGAAAGAAATACAGTTTCATCCAGACTCGGACATCAAATGGAAAAGCAAAGAGGAGGAGAAATGATGAAAACGATCATTTTACTTGGGGTCATTCTCACTTTTTTAGTATCCATTTTTACGGCGGGTTACGACAGCAAACCTGAAAACAAATAACGGCAAAAGGGTGCTCTTTATGAAGAGCACCCTTTCCTGTACAACATAACAATGTTTCATATTTGAATATGTTCTTGGACAGTTGATTTTTCATGAGATTTGCAGCTTGTTTGATACTCGATTTTTCCGATTTTGCAGCCCGGGCCGATTTCCACATGCTTTCCTCTGACGATGTCCGCTTCCGTGTATTCGAGGTAAATTGCGTCTCCTTCGATCAATTCAGCAGAAAGCGTGCCGGCTTTCCGTTTAAGAAAACCGGGTTTCCGTCTGACGGTGATCGATGTGCCGCCGATTTCTTTCACGCGGCTTCGGTCATAACGCAAATGGATGTTTACGTCCCCCGCGTTTAACAATCCCGCCACATTGATACATCCTGTTACATGAAGCAGCTCCGTCTCGCAATCGCCGCCGACGGTGAGACTGCCTTTTATATGACACTGCTCTCCCGCGGCCCCGCCGCCAATTTCAGCAAGCCCTTTCAGCCTCATCGTGGCGAAACGCATGGAGCCGCCGACTTTCAATGTGCCCATCACATTTGCTGAACGTACTGATAAATCTCCTGCAACTTCATGCTCTCCGAAAATTTTCAGCCTGTTGATCTCGGCATCTCCTAGAAAAAGTCCCGTACCGAATATCCGGCAGCGTTCGCTTTGAAGTCCTTCGCCGACAGTTCCTTCCCCTTTAATGCTTACATTTTGGTAGGAGCCGCCGGAGGCGTGTCCGGCTCCGTACATTTTTAAATGACTCAATTTTTTTGTCGTTTCCATCGCAGTTCCTCCTATCGTTTCACGACTTTGTTAACCAAAGCGGAAGGATCACATGTAAAATCGCCGCTGTATTCCACAGTCCCAATGGTGCAGCCTGCGCCAATCCGCACATGATTTCCGCGGACTGCCTTCGCGTTCGTGTCCGCCAATTCAATGATGTCACCTTCAATCAGCTCCGCTGTCAGCACCGGGGCCGGCATCAGCTTAAAACGCGTAAGCACGCTCTTTCTGCTCATCACTTTCAAATGGCGGCAGCCGATCTCTTTCACATGGCTTTCTCCCGCCGCCAGCTTAATACTGACTTCATCGGCATTCAGCAGGCCGCCGATCTTGCATTTGCCTTCCGAACGGAACGTCTCTGTCTCGCAATCGCCTTCAATCCCGGCTTTCCCGGATATGAAAATATCATCAGCTTTCACACCGCCGCCGAAAGATGAAAATCCCGCTACGTTCAGCCGCTCCGTTTTGACATCACCTTTAATGACACCCGTTCCGTTGATACGGATGGATTCAGCTTCGGCACTGCCGGAAATTTTCCCCGAACCGCTGATCGTCAGCGTTTGCGTCTTGACATGTCCGTCTGTTTTTCCGCTGCCGTTAAACAAAAAGCTCACGCACTCCACATCACCTGACACCGTGCCGCTTCCGTTGATCTCCACTGTATGAAAACGGCCTCCTTTTGAACTTCCTGAACCGTTGATGATTAATTTATCTGTTACTTCCATTGATGGTCCTCCTGCATCCATTTCGTTTTTAATTCTTCCGATGCCGCAGCAAGCGCCACCCGTTCAACCACTTTGACAGTCGGTTCAAATAAAATATGTTCCGCCTCTGCGATGAAGCACGTCGTTACGCCAAGCTTTCGGAGCATGACAAGCTCCGTATTCGCTTTCAGTTCGGAAGCCTCATACGTTTTCAGCACCCCTGCCGCCAATTTTCCTTCCTCAAGGCTGATATTGCCCGATTGCAAAAGCCCTTCAAGCACATATAAAGACAGCAGCGCGCGAGACGTGAATGTCACACCGTCTTCGCCATAAACTTGCAGCGCGGCTTTTGAAATCAGTCCCTTTTGAAGCAGTTCCGCAGACGTTATATTGACATCAGTCATTTGCGGAGACAGCATTTCTCTCATTTCATCCAAAGACAAATTTTCTTTCATTTTCTGTATTTTTGAGATACGTTTTAATATTTCCGCTCTCGGAAAAAATGTTTCCTGGCCTGTAAATGTTGATTTTCGGATAAACCATTCTTCAGGGATTAAATTTTTCCGTTTCCAGCGGTACAGCTGCCCGTATGAAATTGATGTTTCTTCCAGCAATTCTTTTTTAGAAATCAGTTGTTCCTCCATGAATCCAGCTCCTTCGATGAATGTATTGTAACATAACACTGTTACGTTGTTAAGCCTGGAATTATAAAAATGCCGTGAACAGCTGCTGTCCGTCTTTTTTATTCAATAAAAAAACGCCCGGATGCGGGCGTTTTTTCTCACGTCAAATCTCTGTAATTTTGCTGGCGCAGCGCTTCATATACAAGAATCGCGGCCGTGTTGGACAGGTTTAATGATCTCACATGCTCGGTCATCGGCAGACGCAGGCAGCGGTCCATATTGTTTTCGATCAATTCTTTCGGAAGTCCGCTCGTTTCTCTGCCGAATACGAAGAAAAAGTCTTCCTCCGTATTTGAGTAATCAAATGATGTGTGCGGCTTTTGGCCGAATTTTGTAATGAAGAAAAACTTTCCGTTCTCATATGCCTCAAATAACTCTTCCAATGAATCATGATATACGACGTTGACGAACTCCCAATAATCGAGTCCGGCGCGCTTCAGCATTTTATCATCGGTCGAGAATCCGAGCGGGCGGATCAAATGAAGCGTTGTGTCTGTTGCCGCACAAGTACGTGCGATATTTCCCGTATTGGCCGGGATTTCGGGTTGATATAAAACGACATGTAATGCCACGATGTTCACCTCTGTTTTTTATTCCGCCCACCATTATATCATTAATTACTCTTTTGTCGTATCATCCGTAATATGAAAAAACGCATATCTGATGGAAGGAGTATACGCCGTTGAATCCTCATATGACCAATATCTCATTCTGCTGTCATACGTTTGGGCATTGACAAGCGGCATATTGCTTTTATCTTTCGCGACCACGATCGCCGTATGATTAAAACGGCCGTCTCCTTCAAAATCATAGCAAATGATATCTCCGGGCATCAGTTCTTCGGCTCTTGATACTTGCACCGCGCGAAGCCCTGCCTTGGATTGGGCCAGATACATCTTCATCGAATGCGCGACCGTCCAGCTGTAGCTCCACGAGCTTGCCTTCATCCACCAGCCTGAGCCTCTGTTCGGATGCCCCCGCATCGGTGCTTTTCCGGCATGTAAACATTGGGAAATAAAATTGGTGCAGTTGTCGCTGAAATTTTTATAAGCGGGGTTTCGTTTATTCCAAAACTTCTCCGCGTACTGCACGGCAGCCAGACGGTCGTATTGAAACGCCCGCCCGAAATCTTCCCGTTCACTCCGCTCATATTCAATTACGCTGTTTCCGTCAGAAAATCCCGCCGGTTTTTTCTTTACTTCCCGGTCTTTAATCAAAAGCTGATCATAGAGAAATGCAGTCCGTTCCTCAATCTGCTCTTCTAAGTAAAGGTGTCCGTCATGCTCCTTGCACAAATATTCGAAATGAATCGTGTACATGACGCATAACGTGCCGTCGTCCTCAAGGCTGCTTTTGACAATGACGGCTTTTGCCTTCGCTTTCACGATGTCAACTTTCCGTTTTTCAAACAGCTCTTTTTTTCTCGTCAGGACCTCAAGATCGCCGGGCTGCCCATTGTGCCTCATCTCGGTTCCGTTGATTAAATAATGAAGCCGGGCCTCCGCTAAATCTTCAATAATATGCTTCAAGCGCTCCACCTACCATACTGTTTTATAAAGAAAAACACTTGAACTCACGCCAAGTGCTTTTTCTCTATACATATGTCAGGACCGGCCGGTTTTAGTCTTATCAGAAACCGATAACAGCTCCAGTCCCTTTTCAATTTCCCGTATAGCTTCCTCATCCTGCTCCTTTTGAAGCGCTTTTTCTAATTCCCCCGCATAATCAGGATCACCGATTTTCCCGATGGCCCAGGCGGCCGTCCCCCTGATAACAGGGCGCGGATCTTGGTGCATCAAGGCCGTTAATTCCGGAAGAGACGAGGCATCTTTAAAATGAGCCAAAGCTAAAATCGCATTCCGCTGTATCGGCTTCTTGCCGCGCCATGATCCCGATACATGTCCGAATTTTTCTTTGAATTCGCGGTTGCTTATGGTCAAAAGCGGCTTTAACAGCGGCTTTGCGATTTCCGGATCAGGCTCCATCTGCGGATGAAGGTGAAAATCTTTCCCCTTATTAATTGGACAGACCGTCTGGCACGTGTCACAGCCATACAGACGGTTTCCGATTTTCGTGCGGAACTCATCCGGCAGAAATCCCTTTGTCTGGGTCAGGAACGAAATACAGCGTTGGGCGTTAAGCTGTCCGGGATTGACGAGCGCGCCGGTCGGACACGCGTCTAAACATTTTGTGCACGTACCGCACATATCTTCAATCGGCACATCCGGTTCAAAGGGCAGATTGGTGATCATTTCAGCCAGATAGACGTAAGAGCCGTATTCAGGCGTGGTGATCATGCAGTTTTTGGCGCTGAAGCCGATTCCCGCCCGTTCAGCCACGGCCCTGTCGGACAATTCCCCTGTATCCACCATTGACTTCGTGCGGATATCCTCATGTTTGCTTTGGAGAAAATTCTCCAGCAGATCAAGCTTTTCCCTCAGCACGTCATGATAATCCTTCCCCCAGGAAGCTCTGCAAAAAATGCCGCGCCGCCCGTCCCTCGTGCTCCTCGGCGCATCTTTCATTTTGGAAGGATAAGCAAGGGCGATGGCGACGATTGATTTGGCTTTCGGGAGAAGCAAAGACGGAGTAACCCGTTTTTCAATATCCGGCTCTTCAAACCCGGATAAATAGCCGAGTGATTCCTGAAGAATCAGCCGGTCCCGCAGACTGTCGAACGTATCAGCCGTCGTAAACCCGATTTTGTCGACTCCTATGCTTTTGGCGTATTCGATTAATTCCTCTTTCAGTTTATGAATATTCATTTTTTGCAAAGCCTCCTTTCTTTGTGATCAGGCTCCCGCACAGGTATAATAGAGTTTTATCATCCCGAAATGGAGTGAACACACTTGAACATCAGTTTAGATCGACTTATTGCTGAACGGGTGCCGGGGATCAAAGCGGCAGCCGTCTTATATGAACAGATCGAAGTCGGGCCTGCTCCGCAAATGCTGAAAGGCCGCCTCCGTTTATTTCAAGAATCTCTTTACTTTGATTATGCTGACGGCGGTATAGATGAGCAGCCTTTTGTAAAAGAGTGGGCGCGTATAATGGAACAGCTCAGTCTCGCCTTTTCAGGACAAAAAACGCCGATGGAGCTTATGCTCGGCGATATTTCCCGGGAACGATTCATTGAAAGTGTGAATTCAGCCCATGATACCATACTTTTTTTCTCCTTGAAATATTCATTGCCTATCATGGCGTATGATGCCGCAGAAATAGATGAACCGATTTCAATTACGATCGGAGAAAAAGAAAGCGTACTGTCTTTCTCCGGCCCGGACGGCGTTTTCGGCGACTTCACCGGACATATCAATACACGCCCTGTCACGCCCGGCACAAAGAAAATGCTGCAGCTGATCTTTTTCCCGCCTTCATTTCATGCCGACGCGGCGGATGAGCTGCTATCATCCTTAACAAAAATGTTTGAACAAATTCACGGAGGCACGCATACCGTCTCTTGGCTTTCATAAAAAGACACGCCTTCGTGTCTTTTTTCACATAAAAAAACGCAATACTTCGTTTATCAGAGAAACGAAACACTGCGTTAATAACGTATGTATGGAGCGGGTGATGAGAATCGAACTCACGACATCAGCTTGGAAGGCTGAGGTTTTACCACTAAACTACACCCGCATCAAAATTATTTTTTGTCAGTACCGATTTGATGTTTCTAATATTACATGTTTATTTTTTTTTCGTCAAGGGAATGTTAAAAAATTTGTCGAAAAAAATTCTTTTTTTGTCCACATGTTAAGTTGGGTTTACATTTTGTTAAGAGTCTCATACAATATGAAAAAGAAGAAAACTTGAGGTACGCCTGATGATGAAAAATAAAGTAAAAGAGCTGAGAGCCAGATTCGGCTATTCTCAGGAAACGCTCGGAAAAGAAGCCGGAGCCACCAGACAGACGATTGCAGCGATTGAAAAAGGAGATTATGTGCCTTCACTTTTATTGGCGCTTAACATCTGCCGGGCTTTCTCCCTGCCGATGGAGGAAGTTTTCTGGCTGGAGGAGGAGAAAAAATGAGTTTGAAAAGAAAAGCGTGTTTTCACCTTGCACTCTACGGATTGGCCTGCTGGACGCTTATTTCCTTTATGGAAGCGGCGCCGCGGATCGCTCAGTTTTTCCAAACGGAGGGGAGCGGTTCATTTGAGCTGAATATCACGCCGTTTCTGCTGTTTACCGTTTGTACTGCATTATATATCTATACTGAAAAGAAAAAACGGAACGGCAAAAAGCACAGGCTTGTGCCCGATGAATTTGAGGAACAGGATGAAAGAGAACGGATGATGACGGCTAAAGCTTGCCGTTCCTCGTATATCGCCGTTTACTTCTCATTGCCGGCCGCAGCCGTTCTGCTTTTGTTTTATCCGCTGATTCAGCCGCATCTTCCCTTTTTTCCGATTCTTTTGATTTTCATTCTGATGATGATTCAGCATTTGGCTTATGTTTTCACTTTTCATAAGCACGGCAAAAACTCCGGTTCATGACAGATCCGGAGTTTTTTACGTTACCAGCTCGCTTTTTTCACCCCGGGAATCCGGCCTTTATGGGCCAGCTCCCTGAATGCGATTCTGGACAGTTTAAATTTTCTCATATATCCGCGGGGCCGCCCCGTCAACGTACAGCGGTTATGAAGCCTGGCCGGAGCAGAATCACGCGGCAGTTTGCCCAGCGCTTCCCAGTCTCCTTTTGCCTTTAATTCTCTTCGGATGTCCGCATATTGTTCAACAAGCTTCTGCCGCTTGAGCTCTTTGATCACTTTTGATTTTTTTGCCATTTCAGCACTCCTAACAAATCGTAATAATTACGTTTTGTATCATATCATCCATATGAGCATCGTGCAAGCTAAGCGCTTAAAAAGGCGGGTGAATACCCGCCTTCACTGCCGGCATTTCCCCGGAAATGAATCCGCAGAAAGCGCCCGCCGTCAATTATCCGCCTTGCGACGTCATCAGACTGTCGCTTTATTTCCTCTTGCAAAATGGTCGTTTCCCATTGCTTCACCCAGTCTGCGCTCAAGCTTTTTAGTCCGTTCATTCTGAAACGGCAGAAGCGGAAACACGAGTTCAGCCAGATAATAAGCTTCTTCCAGATGCGGGTAGCCTGAAAAGATAAACGACTCAATGCCGAGTGCCTGATACTCTAAAATTCGAGCAGCGACAGTCTGCGGATCACCGACAAGCGCCGTGCCCGCTCCGCCTCTGACCAGTCCGATGCCGGCCCAGAGATTCGGGCTGATCTCAAGCTTCGAGCGGTCACCGTTATGGAGATCGGCCATCCGTTTTTGTCCCGAAGAATCAGCGCGCCGAAGCGCAGCCTGCGCTTTCGCAATCGTCTCTTCGTCTAAGTGGCTGATTAATCGATCAGCCGCTTCCCATGCCTCTTCCTCAGTCTCCCGGACAATCACGTGAAGTCTGATGCCAAAACGCATCGTCCTTCCTTCCTTGGCAGCCTGTTTTTTAACGGTTTCAATCTTTTCTTTTACCTGCTCCGGCGGCTCTCCCCATGTTAAATAGACATCTGTATGTTTCGCCGCAGCTTCAATTCCCGCCTGTGATGAACCGCCGAAATATAATGGCGGATGCGGAGACTGCTTTGGCGGAAACAGCAGATTGCTGTTTTCCACTTTGATATGGTCCCCTTCATATGTCACCGTTTCGCCCCGCATGAGTCCGCGCCAGACGGTTAAAAATTCTTCAGTCGCCTTATAACGTTCATCGTGGCTGATAAACATGCCGTCTCCCGCCAGTTCATAAGGATCTCCGCCCGCTACGACATTTACGAGCAAACGGCCGTCTGACAGCCGGTCCATTGTCGACGCCATTCTCGCGGCGACAGACGGCTGCATCAGTCCCGGACGGACCGCCACTAAAAATTTCAAGTCACTCGTTTCCCCCGCTAAAGCGGCAGCCGTCAGCCACGGGTCTTCACATGATCTCCCCGTCGGCAGCAGAACCCCCGTATAACCGAGTCTGTCCGCCGCCTGTGCCACTTGCTTAAAATAAAGATGATCCGCCGTTCTCCCTCCCGTTTGCGTCCCTAAATACCGGCCGTCACCATGCGTCGGAATAAACCAAAGAATCTCCATATGAATCTCTCCTTTTTTAATAGGTTACCCTTCATAACTGTTCCGCCATTTTAATAGTTTCCGTTCGAGCATTCTGACCAATGCATCTGTCAGCTTGCCGACAGCCGCAAAAATGATAATGCCGACAAACACCTTATTTGTCTGTGAAAATTGTCTGGCATCCATAATCATATAACCGACGCCCTCGCTCGATCCCATCAGTTCCGCCACCACGAGACCGAGCCACGCAATGCCTAGAGAGAGCCTGATGCCGAGCAGGATATTCGGCAGAGATGCCGGAAGAATTAATTTCGTCATCTGCTGATACCAGTTAAATTCCAGCACCCGCGCGACGTCAAACAGCTTCGCGTCCACACTGCGGATTCCGAGAAACGTATTAATGTACACGGGGAAAAATGCCCCTAATGCGATCAGCAGAATTTTTGATGTCTCATCAAACCCGAACCACAAAATAAACAGAGGAGTCACGGCCAAGTGCGGAACCGTTCTGAGCATTTGAAGAGACGGATCTAGATATGCTTCCGTCCGCTTTGAGAAACCGACCAGCAGCCCGAAAACAAGTCCGAGGCCCGCGCCAAGCAGAAATCCGGCAGCCGCCCGGTATAAGCTGATCTCTAAATGACCCCAAAGTTCACCTGAAAGAAGAAGTTCCTGAAACGTCTGCAAGATGACGACAGGTGAGGGGAGCACCGTGGCCGAGACGATGCCCAGACTTGCGATAACCTGCCATACTGCGATAACCGCAGCCGGGAGTACAACCCCTTTCATCCATTGGTATGAATACTTCCGGGATCTTGCCAGAGCTTTCTTTTCTGATTGGCTTATTGCGCCGGCAGCCGTTGATGCTTCTGCTTTCATTACTTGCCACCCCCCGTTTCAAGCGCTTTTTTAATAAATGAATTGTCGACAACGTCTTTTACATGAATTTTCTTATGAATCGCTTTTGTTTGATATTGAAAATCAGCGGTTTCCTGCTGGGCTTTGACAATATCATCATTGATCGGTTCATTGAGAGGCTCAGTATTGTTAAGCACGTTTCTGACGACTTTCGGATCAAGATGTTTGATTTTCGCATATAAGGAGACAGCTTCATCTTTGTGTTCCTTTTGCCATGTAACTGCTTTATTGAACACTTTCAGAAAACGGACCACCTCATCCGGGTGTTCTTTGGAAAATCCCGTTCTGACTAACGTGAAACCGGGAGAATATAAATCTGTGCTTTCTCCGTTCGCCAATATTTCCGCCCCGTGCTGCAGCGTTTCAATCGACAAATACGGCTCCCAAATGGACCATGCGTCAACTGATTTGTTTTCAAAAGCGGAAACCGCCTCATCAGGCTGAAGCTGGATGATGGTGACGTCATCGGCGGAAAGCCCCGCTTTATCTAAAGCTTTATAGAGAAAATCAAAGCCGCTGCTGCCTTTGGCTACAGCGATTTTTTTACCTTTCAATTCTTTCAGGCTCTGAATCCCGCTGCCCTTGTTTACGAGAATGCCGTTTGCCTTTAACCCGTCCTGAGACAGCCCGATCTCTTTAAAATCAATTCCAGCCGCCTGACCGGAAATGACCGGTGAATTGCCGACCTGGGAAAAATCAAGCTTATCGGCGGCAAGACCTTCAAATTGCGGAGGACCGCTTTGGAATTCGACCCATTTTACTTTTATTCCGTCTTTTTTGAAGGCCTCTTCAAACCAGCCTTTTTCCTTGGCAATGAGAAGCGGGCTTAAACTCTGCTGGATGCCGATCCGGATTTCTTTCACCGTTTTCCCGCTCCCCCCTGTCCTGTCTGCACTGCATCCGGCTGACATCATGACTGCTGCGGCTAAAAGAATGATGATTTTTTTCACTTCACTTCGTCCCTTCTATATCCCGGACCCATCCGCAAACCGGAGGTCTTCCGTTTTCTCAAACTCAGAAAGCACCTTCTGCCGGACGGCCTGAAAATCCGCTGAGGTCCGATTGCGCGGATGCGGAAGCTGAATCGGCATCAGGCTGTGCAGCCGGCCGGGCTTTGCCCTGAGGATCGCCAGCTTATCGCCTAAATAGACGGATTCATCAATATCATGCGTGACCAGAATCATCGTCGTTTTTTTCTCGCGCCATATATCAAGCAGCACATCCTGCAAATGTTTTCTCGTAAAAGCGTCAAGCGCCCCGAACGGTTCATCTAAAAGCAGCACCTCCGGCTCGCGCAAAAGGGCTCTGGCGATGGCAACCCGCTGCGACATGCCGCCGGATAATTCGCGCGGATAAGCGTTCTCCGCTCCCTGCAGCCTGACAACCTCAATCAGATCATCCACTTTTTTCCGAACGGCCGGGTCGTTCATATTGAGATCGGCAGCGATGTTTTGTTTTACCGTCAGCCAGGGAAACAGCCGGTGCTCCTGAAAGATAAATCCCTGCCGGATGCCCGGTCCCGACACATTGCGGCCGTTTATTGTGACAGAGCCTTTATAATCGGTATCAAGACCGGCAATCAATTTTAAAAGCGTGCTTTTGCCGCATCCGCTCGGCCCGATGACAGTCAAAAATTCTCCCGATGCAATTGACAGCTCAATATCATTCAGCACCGGCGTTTTCCGGCCTTCATGCTCAAAAGCTTTTTCTTGTATGCTGATGGTTACAGCCATCTGTCTTCCCCTCTCTTTCTGCCGCGTGCGATCGAAAAACAAAAAGGCCCCCATCTCCGATTGCTTGCAGAGATGGGAGCCTTCGGCGGTCCGATCGGCAACCCGTTTGTTTTTAAATTTGAATATCATGTTAATTCAAATTATTCCGACTTGTCAACTGTTTTTTATAAGGATTAAAATACGCCCTCCGGTATAACCCTGCCAGAGAGCGCATCGGCTGTATCACGTATTTACTTCCTTTTCTTGGCGGGCGATTTTCAATAATGTCCGCGCGTTGTTGCCGAAAATGTTCTCTATATCTTCTTCCCGCATATTGATTTCCCGGCAGGTCCTCACCTGCTCCTGAAGATATCTGTATACATATCCTCTCGGAAATCCGTTCGAATCCGTCCCGAAGATGATCCGTTCAGCACCGATTAATTCAGATGTCTTCCGAAACAGAATTTCCAAATCAAGCGGGTACGGCATCCACCTCATCCACTGATTTGAGCCGGACGTGTCAATATACACATTCGGGCAGCTCCAGCACAGCTGCAGCAGTTCCTGATAATATCCGGCGCCGAAATGCGGAATGATGAACGGGATATCAGCATACTCTCTCGCGACGCGATAGATGGAGAGCGGGTTGATGTTGCGATGGCTGACAATGCCCCCCGCTCTTCCTAAAAGCCCGAAGTGAATTAATACAGGCAGCCTTTTGTCAGCCAGATACGTCCACAGCTTTTTCAGCGACGGATCATGAAAATCGATGTCTGTCAGCGGCCCGAACAGTTTATACCCTTTCAGACCGAGCTCTTCTACCGCTCTTTTCAGCTCTTCATACGCATCCTCCCGCTCCAAAGGATGATATGCAAATCCGGTAAATCTCGCGGGATTGGCTTGAATAAACGCCGCCATCCGGTCATTGCTCTCTGCTGTTAAAAAATTCAGCACGTCAATGCCATACTTATCTAATTCATTCTCCCATCTTGTCATCAAAGCGATTTCGCCGTCATCGCCCTCCACATCATGCGGATCAGGAAAATCCCAAGTCAGATTCATTCTTTCTGACCGCTCCCGGTTATAATCGGAAAATGTCTTATCGTTTTTGCCGAAATAAAGGCTGTACGGCAGATGACCGTGAATATCGACAGGTTTAAAATGCTGCCGGAAAAGCATACAATCGCCGCCTCCCTTACCGCCTGACAATAAAAAAAGGCCCTTATCCAGTGAAGAATAAGAGCCTCTTGTGTCCAAGTCAGCGGTTTCTATTTTTTCTCACCTTAAACCCATTATTCCCGTCAGTCAAGTAGGCTTTCAAACCCAAACCCTTTTTTCGATAATAAAAATAATTATTTTATAATCATTATAAAATAATATTGACTTTTTAATGATAGGTGATATTATGTTTTTATAAATCTAAAGAGGTGATCACATGAGTTCAAATAAATTGACAACCAGCTGGGGCGCTCCTGTCGGAGATAACCAAAACTCAATGACGGCCGGCGATCGCGGTCCTGCTTTAATACAAGACGTCCATCTGCTTGAGAAATTGGCGCACTTTAACAGAGAACGCGTTCCCGAGCGTGTCGTTCACGCAAAAGGCGCGGGCGCACACGGTTATTTTGAAGTCACAAATGACGTTACAAAATATACGAAAGCCGCATTTCTGTCAGAAGTCGGTAAACGCACGCCGCTCTTCATCCGTTTCTCAACCGTTGCGGGCGAACTGGGCTCTAGTGACACAGTGCGCGACCCGCGCGGATTTGCCGTTAAGTTTTATACAGAAGAAGGAAACTACGACATCGTCGGAAACAATACACCCGTGTTCTTCATCCGCGATGCCATCAAGTTCCCTGACTTTATCCATACACAAAAAAGAGATCCGAGAACACATCTGAAAAACCCGACGGCCGTTTGGGATTTCTGGTCTCTGTCACCGGAATCCCTGCACCAGGTAACCATTCTGATGTCAGACCGGGGCATTCCGGCGACTCTTCGCCATATGCACGGATTCGGAAGCCATACATTTAAATGGACAAATGATAAAGGCGAAGGCGTCTGGATCAAATATCACTTTAAAACAGAGCAAGGCGTGAAAAACCTTGATGTTAATACAGCCGCAAAAATCGCGGGCGAAAATCCCGATTACCATACGGAAGATTTGTTCAATGCGATTGAAAACGGCGATTTCCCCGCATGGAAATTATATGTTCAAATCATGCCGTTAGAAGACGCAAACACATATCGCTTTGATCCGTTTGACGTCACAAAAGTATGGTCTCAAAAAGATTATCCGCTGATCGAAGTCGGCCGCATGGTTCTGAACCGCAATCCGGAAAATTACTTTGCGGAAGTAGAACAGGCGACGTTCTCTCCCGGCACATTAGTCCCCGGCGTCGACGTCTCACCTGACAAAATGCTTCAAGGCCGGTTGTTCGCATACCATGACGCGCATCGCTACCGTGTCGGCGCGAACCATCAGGCGCTGCCGATCAACCGTTCCCGCAATGAAGTGAAAAACTATCAGCGTGACGGACAAATGCGTTTTGATGATAACGGCGGCCGCTCCGTCTATTACGAGCCTAACAGCTTCGGCGGCCCGAAAGAGTCACCTGAAGATAAACAGGCGGCATATCCTGTATCAGGTTTCGCAGACAGTGTAAGCTATAATCATCATGATCATTACACACAAGCCGGCGACCTGTACCGCCTGATGAGCGAAGAAGAGCGCGCGCGCCTTGTCGCCAATATCGTCAGTGCGATGAAACCTGTGGAAAAAGAAGAAATTAAGCTGCGCCAGATCGGCCACTTCTACAAAGCTGATCCTGAATACGGCAGACGCGTTGCCGAAGGACTCGGACTGCCATCACCAAAATAACATCAAAAAACCTGCCGGTCTGCCCGGCAGGTTTTTTCTGTTTATTATCAATAAAACCGTTTTTTTCTCAATTATACGAAGTGGCATGCCGCAAAATGATGAAGCCCTTTTTCTGACAGCGCCGGACTTTTCTCAGCACATATCTTCTTGGCTGCCGGGCATCTCGTTCGGAATTTACAGCCTGAAGGCGAATCAGAGGGGCTCGGTATATCACCCTTTAAAATTATCCGCTCCCTTTTCGCTCCGGGATCAGGAACAGGCACGGCTGATAACAGCGCTTTCGTATAAGGGTGAAGCGGCCGTGAAAAGAGCTCCTCCTTTGACGCGTATTCCACAATCGTCCCTAAATACATGATGGCGACCTTCGTACATAAGTGCTCCACCACGCTTAAATCATGAGAAATGAATAAATATGACAGCCCGTGCTGTTTTTGAAGGCTGCTGAACAAATTGATCATCTGCGCCTGGATGGAGACATCTAACGCCGCCACGGGTTCATCCATAATGATAAATTGCGGCTTGAGCGCCATCGCTCTTGCAATCACGATCCGCTGCCGCTGCCCTCCGGAAAATTCATGCGGATAACGGTCGATAAAGTTTGCGGAAAGTCCGCAGGCTTCAAGAACTTCCGCCGCTTTATCACGCGCGTTCCGTTTCACCGCCAATTGATGCTCGATCATCGCTTCACCGATGGCTTCTCCGATCCGGCGCCGGGGATTTAAAGAACTGAACGGATCTTGAAAGATGAGCTGCGCTTCTGATCTGAAAGTTTTGAGCTCGCGCCGGCTCATCCGAAACACATCACGCCCCTGAAAAAACACCTCTCCCTCTGTTTTTTCATGAAGCCTCAAAATGGTCTTGCCGATTGATGACTTTCCGCTGCCCGATTCTCCCGCTAAGCCGAACACTTCTCCCTTTCCTATCGTAAAACTGACACCGTCAACCGCTTTTACGGGATTTTTGCGGGTCTTTCTCATCCCCCCATGCTCCTCGTAATATTTTTTCAGCCCCTTGACCTCCAGCAACACATCACTCATCTGCTTTCTCCTCTCTGTAAAGCCAGCACGCCGCCTGATGCCCCTTCCCGAATTCAGTAAAATGCGGGCTCGATTTCCGGCATATTTCCGTGCTGTGTTCACATCGCTCCGCAAAATAACAAGACGATCCCGACAGGTCCGCAAGCTCGGGGACTTGCCCCGGAATGGTGTACAACATCTCCCTTCTTTGACCGATAACCGGCTTGGCCGCGAGCAGCCCTTTCGTATACGGATGCTTCGGATCAGAAAACAGCTTTGCAACCGGTCCTTCCTCCACAATTTTTCCCGCATACATGACAATCACATAATCAGCCATTTCAGCAACCACGCCAAGGTCATGAGTAATGAATAAAATAGACGTGCGAAATTGCTTTTTCATATCCCGCAATAAATCCAATATCTGCGCCTGAATGGTTACGTCAAGCGCTGTCGTCGGCTCGTCGGCAATGATCAGTTTCGGTTCGCAGCTTAGCGCGACAGCCGTCATGATGCGCTGCAGCATGCCGCCGCTCAGTTCATGAGGATATTGGTGCATAACCTGCTCGGCATGCGGGATCTCCACTAACGTGATCAGTTCAACGGCCCTCCGCCATGCTTCTTTCTTACTCAGCAATAAATGTTCGCGAATCGGTTCGGCCAGCTGCTCACCGATTGTAAATACCGGATTCAAAGATGTCATCGGTTCCTGAAATATCATCCCGATTTCGCTGCCGCGGATTTTCTGCATGTCTTTTGGTTTCAATTCCAACAGGTTCCGTCCGGAAAAATGCACCGCTCCCCGTTCGATTCTCCCCGTCTCGGGAATAAGCTGCATAATGGACAATGACGCCATGCTTTTCCCGCAGCCGGACTCCCCTACAATACAAACCGTTTCCTCCTCATGTATCGTAAAGCTGACATCGTCCACGGCCTTTACCGCCCCCTCCTCAGTATAAAAAGCCGTTTCCAAATGCCTCACTTCTAAAAGCGGTTTTTTCATTTCATTTTCACCTGCCGTTTTACCTTAGGATCAAAAGCGTCTCTTAAACCGTCTCCAAGCAGATGAATCGCCACAACGGTCAGAAAAATGGCCGTTCCCGGCGGAATCCACAGCCACGGACGGAGTGTAAAATCCATAAAATGATTCGCCGCTTCCATCATGTTTCCCCAAGAAGGTGTCGGCGGAGCAACGCCAAGCCCGAGAAAACTCAGCGCCGATTCACTCAGCATCGCTCCCGCCACATGCAAAGTCGCCGCTACCAGTAATAACGGCAATGTATTGGGAAGCAAATGATAGAGGATTTTCCGTTTATCACTAAGCCCCAGAACTTCCGCGGCCATCATAAACGGCTGCTCCTTGAGCGACAAAATCTGTCCGCGTACAAGCCGCGCCAGACCGGGCCATCCGATCAGGCTTAACATCATCATAATCAGGTACATTCTGTATTCAGAAGGCACTTTCCACTCCGACATCACCGCAGCCAAAATCAAAAGCAGCGGCAGTCCCGGGATGGACATGAGCATATCAGCAATACGCATAATGATCATATCAGCGGCTCCCCGATAAAATCCGGCCGCAGCCCCGAGTAAAGAACCGATGACAAGCGACAGCACCATTGAAGCAAGCCCCACGGTCAGAGAAATCTGCCCCGCCAGCATCAGCCTCGTCAGCACATCTCTCCCGTACTGGTCAGTTCCCAGCCAATGATGGATTCCCGGCTGCTGATTGGCATTTGAAATATCCGTCCGATCTGTTATGTACGGAGAAAAAGACGGCCCGATAAAGCACAATAAAAACATAAAACATAAGAAAAGAAGACTGATGACCGTCAGCTTATGCTGCAGCAGGCGGCGGTACGTCTGCTTCCAAAGAGAAGGCGGCGCCCCTTTTTGTTTTTTCATTCCGAACACCCCCTATTTCAGCCTGACCCGCGGATCAACCGCGGCATAAGCGATATCCGCCAAGAAGTTCCCCACAATCGTTAAACAAGACAAAAACAAGGTAAACGCCATCAAAACCGGATAATCACGATAATGCACAGATTCCATCTGAATACGTCCGACACCCGGCCACCCGAAAATCTGTTCAATAATGATGGCTCCGGAAAACAGTCCCGGCAGTTCAAAAGCAAGCAGGGTGATGGCCGGAATGAGCGCGTTTTTCAACGCATGTTTCCAGATGACGGTGCGCTCTTTCAATCCCTTCGCTCTCGCCGTTCTGATATAATCCTGTCTGATCACGTCCAGCATGCCGGAGCGGAAATACCTTGTCAGCGAGCCGATGCCGAGCATAGATAAAATCACGACCGGAAGAATCATATGTCTGGCGGCTTCAAGCACGTACGAAAAACCTGTACTCGTGCTTCCGGTATCAATCATCCCGCCGACGGGCAATATTTTCAAATCCACCCCAAACCACTTAATAAACAGAAGGCTGATAAAAAAAGACGGGAACGCCATGGAAGCAAAAACAAGAAACGTCACGATCCCGTCAAACCATGAGTATTTCCTGACAGCGGATATGACACCCGTTATCATCGCGGCTGACCATGTGACAAGCAACGCCAAAAACGCGACAAAAAACGAATTCCAGACATATTTCCGAAGCAGTGACAGGACGTTCTCCTGATATTTCAAAGAAAACCCAAAATCTCCGCTGAGCACATTTCCGAGCCATGTCACATAGCGCTGCCAAATCGGCTGATCCAGCCCGTAAAGCGCTTTTAACTCCTGCGCTCTTTCAGGAGTCAGGTTTACATTGGAATCAATATAGTCGCCCGGCAGCATGGCGAATAAGAAAAAAATAATAAAGGACGTACCAAATAAGATCACAAGCATTTGAATGAATCGTTCTGCGGCATACCGTTTCACAAAAAGCCTCTCCTTTCCGCTGAAAGGGCAAAATCCCCGGGATGCACCGGGTATTTTGCCCAACCGTTCTATTGAATTGAGACATTTGAGAGACTTGAACTGATTCCAGAATAATTGTCAGGTACAAGCCCTTTTATTTTTCCGCTGACCGCCCTTGCGCTCTGACGGTAATGAATCAGAATGTAAGGCGGGTTTTCCCCGAGCTCCTGGTACAGCTGGTGATAAATCTCTTTTCTTTTGCTGATATCAAGCGTGCCGGCTCCTTTCTCTATCAGCCGGTCCGCTTTCGGATTGGAATACCCCGTTACATTATTGGGATGGCCGGAAGCCAGCTTTTCCACCGTGTCATTCGGATCAAGAATCTGCGAGGTGGAAACGGCGGCAAGGTCATATTGTTTGTCATTTATTTTCGCTACTTCTGTATTAAAATCCATCACTTCCGGTTTTAATGAGATTCCGATGTCCGCGTAATTTTCTTTCGCGATCGGGATGAAATCATCATCCGCTTTAGACGTGTAATAGCTGATTTCAAGCTTTTTGCCGTTTTTTTCACGTACACCGTCTTTGCCCGTTTTCCAGCCCGCTTCATCGAGAAGCTTTCTGGCTTTTTCAGGGTTAAACGCGTATCGATTGACATCTTTGTCATCATAAGCCCACGAAACCGGAGACACCGGCACATTCGCGACTTCTCCGTAGCGTTTAAAGCGGACATCGACGATTTTTTGACGGTCAAGTCCGTAAATAAGCGCCTGGGACACTTTCTTATCTTGAAAAGGCGGACGCTTGTGATTGACGTACACAAGCCCGTAATCATTCACGACAGATACGCTTATATTGGCAAAACCGAGACTTTTTAAATGCTGAACCGTATCATCATCAGGTGAAAAAGAAGCGTAATCTAGGTCACCCGTTTCAAACAGCTGAAGGGAAGTTGACGGATCGATAATTTTATAAATCAGCTTTTCGGTTTTTGGTTTTCCGGCATAATAGTGTTCATTAGCCTGATAGCGTATTTCCTGTCCCGGAAGATATTCTGTAAATTGATAAGGTCCCGCTCCGAGCGGTTTGGCATAAAGCTCTTTTAAATAGTCCAGTTTGCCGAATTGATATTTCTTTCCGTAGTAGGCTTCTGACAGCACCTGGCCGCCTAAAAGAAGCAGCGACTTCGCACTGACTTTCTCAGTCGTGATTTGAATGGTTCTGTCATCAAGGAGGCGAATGCCCTCTATCGTCTTTGCCTTTCCTTCTTTGTAAGCCTTACCGCCTTTAATATAGGCCATGGTGATATCTTCATAGCCCGCGTATGCAGGATCATGCAGCAGTGTTAAAGTGAATGCGGCATCCTTTGCGGTCAGCGGTGAACCGTCGCTGAAAACGAGATTTTTTCTTAAACGGAACGTGTATGTAAGCTGATCTTTGGAAATTTTCCAGCTTTCCGCAAGAGCCGGGGCAGGCTTCCCCGTTTTATCCAGTTTGACTAACGGTTCAAAAATAGGATCTGTCGCATTTCCGTCCCAGCCGTTTTCGTAAAAGTACGGCAGAAACACACCGCCCGGCGCGGAAATCCCAGCAACAAAAGTGTCAGTTCTGGCTTTCGATTTAGCGGGAATGGCCGCCGGATGAGAAGCTTTAAATTCCTTTGTCTTGACATGGGCAATACGTGTTTCTTCCTTTTTATCCACCGCAGATGACGGTTCTTCCCCGGCGCTCCCTAACGCGCACCCTGATAACATGATGGATACCGACAGCGCGAGTACCGTTGTTTTTATCCTCCATTTTCTCTCCTTCATCTTTATCGAACCCCCGCATGCTTTTCATCTATCTTTATATAAATCTGCTCCATCTGTTCCTCATTTCTCATAATCTCCCGTTTGTTTTTCTCTACAAGCAGTTCGAAATTCAATGTGTATTTTCTGTACTTTTTTCGTTTTTTGCTCTTTTTGCGTACATGTGATACCTTTTTTAACGCCACTTTTATCCCTCCGCTTTTCATTTCATTCATGACTTTCACGCAAAAAAGGCCCTTATCTGTTTAAAAGATAAGAGCCTTCGGTGATCCGATCAGCCATCGTTTGGAAATATGTAATGATTATGTTAATTCATACAATCCCTACCTGTCAACTATAATTTAAAATATCGTTTCCTTCCGGGGGTTTTCCTCATACACTCTCTCATTTTTCCGCATATGCTAGAAAACATAGCAGAGTACAAGTGAAAGTGAGTGAGAATGTGGAAAAGACAACATTGACCGGTCGCATCGTCAAAAAAGATGACCCGGACTATAATGCTGCAAGAACCAATATCAATTTAAGCCTGCAAAGATATCCAGACATCATTGTGTTTTGTCAAAACAAACATGACGCCCTCAATGCGGTGAGATGGGCACGTGAGAACAATGTGCCTTTCCGTATCAGAGGCGGAAGACACAGCTACGAAAATTTTTCCCTGTTAAATGACGGACTAGTCATTGATCTCAGTGAAATGAAGAAAATAAGAGTAAATGAGGATAAGCGGCTGGTCTCGATTGAAGCGGGAGCCGAATTGGGGGAAGTCTACCGGACACTCTGGCGGTACGGCTTGACCCTTCCTGCGGGAACCATTGCGAATGTGGGAATCACAGGGCTGACGCTCGGGGGAGGAATCGGATATTTAACAAGGACAGCCGGACTTACTTGCGATCGTCTCCTCCAGCTCGAAATGATCATAGCGGACGAAAAAGCGGGTGCTGACTTGATCACAGTCAACCGCTCAAAGCACTCTGATCTATTTTGGGCATCTCAGGGCGGAGGGGGAGGCAACTTCGGCATTGTCACATCCATGATGTTTAAAGCCGTGCCGATCTCGTGCGTGTCTGTTTTTTCTGTCACTTGGGGCTGGGATGATTTTGAGGAAGTATTTAACACATGGCAGCGCTGGGCTCCATTTACAGACAACCGGCTTACCTCATCAATTCAGTTTTGGCCTAAGGAAGTAAACCGCATAGAAGCGCTCGGTCAATTTACCGGGACAAAGGATGAGCTGAAAGAACTGCTGGCTCCGTTAATGAAAGCGGGAAAACCGGCAAGCGGCATGGTCAAGACAGTGCCATTTATTAAAGCGGCAGCCTTTTTTAACAGCCCGGGAGGCAATCAGCCGCAAAAGATGAAGCGGTCAGGATCCTTTATTGAAAAACCATTATCAACACGCGCGATTTCCACTTTAAAGCGCTATTTAGAGCACGCTCCGAACGAAAACGCCAGTGTGTGGCAGCAATCTCTCGGCGGGGCGGCCGGACGGATCGCTCCTGACCAAACGGCATTCTACTATCGCAACGCAATCATTGCCCAAGAATATATTACAACTTGGACATCTGCTGAAGAAGAAAGACAAAATGTCCGCTGGATCGAAGGACTGAGAACGTCCCTATCAAGAGAAACGATGGGAGATTACGTGAATTGGCCTGATAGAGAAATCAGAAACTGGCTGCAAACGTATTACGGAGAAAATGTTCACCGCCTCCGTCAAGTCAAAACGAAATACGATCCGGAAAATATATTCCGCTTTGAACAGAGCATTCCGCCGCTTCGCCGTTCACCGTTTTTCTAAAAAAGATGAAGATGGGCAAACTCCATCTTCATCTTTTCTTTTATTGATATAAACGGCTTCCCTTCTCTGCAAACTCTTTTGCTTTTTCTTTCAGCCCTTCGTTGACGGCCTCGTCTTCAGTAAGTCCGTTTTCCTTCGCATAATCACGAATATCCTGAGAAATTCTCATACTGCAGAACTTCGGACCGCACATCGAACAGAAGTGAGCCGTTTTTGCGCCTTCAGCCGGCAGCGTTTCATCATGATATTCCATTGCTCTTTCAGGATCAAGCGACAAATGAAATTGATCACGCCACCGGAATTCAAACCGCGCCTTAGACAGAGCATCGTCACGGATCTGTGCACCCGGATGCCCTTTAGCAAGGTCTGCGGCATGTGCCGCGATTTTGTACGTGATGACACCTTCTCTTACATCATCACGATTCGGCAGCCCCAAATGCTCCTTCGGCGTGACATAGCAAAGCATCGCCGTCCCGTACCAGCCGATCATCGCCGCGCCGATTGCTGAAGTAATGTGGTCATAACCCGGAGCGATATCCGTCGTTAATGGTCCGAGCGTGTAAAAAGGCGCCTCTTTACAAATTTCCAGCTGCTTGTCCATGTTTTCCTTAATTTTATGCATCGGCACATGACCCGGTCCTTCGATCATCACTTGCACATCGTGCTTCCACGCAATCTCCGTCAATTCTCCGAGAGTTTCCAATTCCGCAAACTGCGCTTCATCATTGGCATCCGCAATCGAACCGGGGCGAAGCCCGTCACCAAGAGAAAAAGCGATATCATAGGTTTTCATAATTTCACAAATGTCTTCAAAATGCGTGTACAGAAAGCTTTCCTGATGATGAGCCAGGCACCATTGCGCCATAATTGCCCCGCCGCGGGATACGATTCCCGTCGTGCGTTTAGCCGTTAACGGGACGTAACGAAGCAGTACGCCGGCATGGATGGTGAAATAATCCACGCCCTGCTCCGCCTGCTCAATCAATGTGTCACGATAAATGTCCCACGTTAAATCCTCGGCAATGCCATTTACTTTTTCAAGCGCCTGATATATCGGCACCGTCCCCACAGGCACGGGGCAGTTGCGGATAATCCATTCACGCGTCGTATGAATGTCTTTTCCCGTGGATAAGTCCATCATCGTATCGGCGCCCCAGCGAATCGCCCACGTCATTTTTTCGACTTCTTCTTCGATAGAAGATGTAACAGCCGAGTTGCCGATATTGGCATTGATTTTCACATGAAAATTCCGGCCGATAATCATCGGCTCGCTTTCCGGGTGGTTGACGTTAGAAGGAATAATCGCCCGGCCGCTCGCCACCTCTTCCCTGACAAATTCGGGAGACACATGCTCACGTATTGCGATAAACTCCATTTCCGGCGTAATGATGCCTTTTCTCGCATAATGCAATTGTGTTACATTTTTCCCCGGCTTGGCCCGAAGCGGTTTCCGCTGTAGGCCGGGGTATTCGGCGGCACGGCCCTCTTTTTTATAGCCGTTGTCTTCAGGTCTCACGGTCCGGCCGTTATATTCTTCTACATCTCCGCGCCCGGTAATCCACTTTGTGCGGAGCGCCCCCAGCCCTTCATGAATATCAATCTGTACATCTGGGTCTGTATACGGCCCGCTCGTATCATAAACACGGACCGGCGCATTCTCCTCTTCCCCGAATGCCCCCGTAGTCGCACTCAGGCTGATTTCCCGCATCGGCACTCGTATATCGGGCGAAGAACCTTCTGCATAAACCTTTTTACTGCCGGAAAAACTCGACATAATGGAAATGTTCGCTTGCTGTACTGATTGATTTTGCATACAAATCTCTCCTTTATCATTTGAATAACAGAACCAAGCTCAGCACCAGCACAAAAAAACCGGGTTCAAAGAAGAACCCGGTTTTGCAGTCAGAAAGAAACTATTATTGTTTTCATCAACAATAATAAAACCTTTACTTCCCCACGCTGGTACGAACCAGATCAGGTCCAAAGGGTTAAGAAGCCGCCGCTTCTCTCTCAGCCCGCTCAGACGGGCACCCCCAGTAACTATTGATTTCGCTCTCATCGTAACATAAGTTGTGTACAAAAAAAAGCATATTATCAAAATTCAGATAACGGTAAGGTCATAAGCTCTGTTTCCCGAACGCCTTTTTCGGTATTAAAAACCCGATAACCCTTTGCGGTTTCCCGGGAGGAGACAGCCCGGAACAGCTGACCGTCTTTATAATGAAGCGCAGCGCCGTCATCAGCGGCATAGCCCTCCCTGAGTTTCTTTTCTGAAATCAGACGGTGATACACCGGCCGGCGCTCCGCTTCTCCGTCATAGTGCGGACAAAAGCTTCCCCGCAAAAATCCTAAAGCTCTTAACTCTCTCAAATCTCCAGCTGAATCCGTCACTCCTTCTTCATACCAGCAAATCGCCCCGGCGCTGAGACCCGCCAACATGATGCCGTTTTCCCAAGCCTCACGAAGAATAAGGTCAAGCCCCCACTCTTTCCATAAGACAAGCATATTGCGCGTATTTCCGCCGCCGACATATATAATATCTTTCTTCATGAGAAAGGATCTGAGATCAGAACCCGGCGGTTTAAACAGCGACAAGTGATCCGGCTCACACCGCAGCTTTTGAAAGGCCTGATAAAACCTGCCGATATAATTCTCCGAATCTCCGCTTGCCGTCGGCAAAAAACAAATTTTCGGCTTTGACCGCGCCGACTGCTCTAAAATATACTGATCCAGCACAAGATGATCCGGCTCCATGGAAAAGCCCCCGCCGCCCATTGCAATAATCTGCTTCAATGTCATCACCTCTTTTTTCCTCTAGTATAACAGCTCATAAAAAGGCGTTACCCCCCATTCCGGATACCGCCTTTAAAAAGTATTTGTTATCTGAAAAATGAAAACGCACCGTATAACACAACGGAGATCCCCGCGGCGATAAGCGCCGGAACAAGCTTCGAACGGGCATACTTCACAACATCGATCCCCAACACCGTACAGGTTGTCACCGTATTATCACTGAGAGGAGAAGCAAACGCTCCAAATGTTCCGCTCGCAAACACGGCCCCGATCGCTAATAATAAACTGGTATGTGACTGAACCGCCAGCGTTACGCCGAGCGGCATTAAAAGCCCCCAAGTCCCCCAGGATGACCCGATAAAATAGGATATAACAGCCCCCAGTATAAAAAGAGACGGCGCAATAAACATATGAGGGATCCATGACGTTAAATGAGAAGTAACATATTTCGAGAATCCCAGATCTTCAGATACTGCTGTTACGACCCAAATCAGCGATAACATAATAATAACGTTGACCAATTCGTTTCCGCCCTTAATAAAATGGGTAACAAGCTCGCCTGCATGAAAACGCTGAAACATAAAAAGAGCAAATGCTGCAATAACCGCTGCCAATAATGCGGTTAACATGACGCCAAGCATATCGCTTTTGATAAAAGCATTCAAAAACCCTTGTGCTTTTGAATGGCCGTCCCACCAGCTGAGAAAGAGTGTTAATAGCAAAAACAGCCCGATCGGGAATGATTAAATTCCAAGGCCGAATCGGTGTTTCCTTAATATAAGCACGGTGCGCCGAATCCAGCTCCTCCTGCTGGTCAGCATGCTCATCACTTTCGAACATTCCCGTATGTCCATCGTGAATATCTGAAATCGTCCCTGTTTCCATGTTGAATGAACCTGAGCCTTTTGAAAGCAACACACCGCTGTTCCGCGGAATCGGTTCCGTATTTTTGTTATGTTTGCGAGCAGAAGTTTGTCCGCTCTTTTCTGTTTTTTCTAAGCTTTCGTCCGCTTTTTGTTTCTTAAAAAAGCAGTAATAAATTCCGACTACTATAATCACAATGGAGAAAAATTGAAGGGAATACTTTTCACATACACCGTGAAAGCCGGCTGATCTATTCCTGACGTTTTAAGGGCCTGTCCGATAATGGAAACCATGTAGCCGACAAATGCCGTTGCTATCGGAATCAAGGCAATGACAGGGTTTGCCGTAAACTCAATGGCATACGCAATTTTCTGTTTCGACAGGTCCAGACGCTTGCTTAAAGCTTTCATGATCGGTGCAATTGTGACGATGCGAAAGTCCGGTTCACTGAACGTGCCAAATGTCGACAGCCATGCAAGCAGCATCGCACCTTTTTTGGTTTTAACTTTTTTACTGATCAAACGGACGAATCCTTTTATCCCGCCGGTCAGCTTTATAATCCCTACAAGGCCGGCAAATGAATATAGAAACACAATGATTCTAATATTATTGGTGACGACAATGTTACTGATGACATATTGAACCATATGTTCAATCCCGCCAAGCAAGCTGGGATGCAAAAGATAGCTTCCGACCAGCAAACCGACAAACAGACCGGACTGCACTTGCTTTGTAATGATTGAAATGGGAATGACCAGAATAAATGGGATAAGACAAGCCCAAGTCCCTTCCATAAAAACACCTCTTTCAAAGAACTTTTTGTTAGTATCTTTGAAAAAAGCGGATTTAGACAATCTGCACGCGTATCATGTTTTCACAAGCCTTGGAGGATATTTTCACACAAAAAAAAAAAGCTTCTACATATTGTAGAAGCCTTTGTATACCGGTGGCCGGGGTCGAACCGGCACTCCAGAAGGAACACGATTTTGAGTCGTGCGCGTCTGCCAATTCCGCCACACCGGCATGATATATATGTTCAATCAGTTGGTATCACTGAATTTGAACCTATAAAATAATCCAACTTCCTATCAAGTTGATACGACTAATTTTGATCATTTAGGTTCGTTTCAACTGACATTAAATAATATACCACAGGAATTTTCCGTTGTAAAGGAGAATTTCTGTTTTTTTATCTTTTCAGTCCAACATCTTTATTCTTTCTGTTTTTTACTTCTTCCATTTTTGAATAAAAACTTTCCTCTAAATCAATATCAAAATAATTAGCGAACTTAGTAATATAAGCCAAACAATCTGCAAATTCTTTACCCAGTTCTTCCTTGATTGAAGCCTTAGCTATTTCAAACGCTTTATCCTCTTCGAACCTTCATTGATTAAAGTGTTTGTCATATTAAATGCTTTACGTAGCTCTTCGGCTATCTCTGCGACTTCGGTAGTAAGTAGCATATAATTATTTAATAAGGAAGATTTTGTTCTCTTATAATCACCTGTTTTAATTTTCCAGTTCATTTCATCTTGATATTGTTTAGAAAACTCTTGTAGTTTTTCCATTATGTCACCTCATTTTTCACATCTATATTATATATTATTCTACATGATTAAAAGTATTAAAAAACCACTATTAATTAGTGAGTTTACGTTTTTCTTCCTAATATAAATGAATCAAAATAGCTTATCAAGATTATTTTCCTTAATATAATTGTTTTTGCGGTTGCAGCAGAAACTTCATCTGAATACTTTCTTAAGAAAATTTACTATTCATTTATTCATTCCTTTAACCCAGCTTACAACTAGGAAACTTTGATTACAAAACTGCTTAAATAGAACTCTTTGTCAAAATTGAGTTTTTCGTATTGATCAAATAAGTTGAGCTCAATCATAGGCATGTGCCGCTAGGACTTCACTCTTATAGGTTCCCAACCTAGTTTGCTTGTAATCATATTCCGTATCTTCGCTTTCCAAGTATGAATGATTCTAAAAAGGAATACTACTTTGAATTGACTTGTATGTACCTGAGATTCGTGAACTGTCTTTAATCATCTCACATTCAAATTCAGAAATCTAGCGAAGATTTTTTTGAACAGTTACCAGAACCTGATGATATGTCAATTGACTTAGAAATTGAAATGAACTGCTCCCAATGATTCAAATTCAACAGTCGGAATAAGCAAGTGACTCATATTCTTCCTAAACGGTTCCAGTTTTGAATATGACCACTCACCTAACACCCGTTAATTACCATTTATGTTAATTTCCCATCGGACCCTTCTCTTTCTTTTTAGGTGAAGATTCTTTCTAGGTCGATTAAGTATGCTTGACAATACTGATGAATCGTCTTCTTCGGCTTTTCATTGTGGTTTATAGTAGAGACACGGACCATATCCATATGTTTTCATGTTTCTCTAGCTCCTTCCTACGGATTATATCGCTGAAGCAGTCGTGAGACCTGCCTACAAAATATCACACTTTTCTCTTGTGAATATTTGTATTAGGTGTTAGGATTTTATTACAAATGTTTTAAATTGGGGGGAACGTATTGACGAAACAGACAAAGAACAAATACGTTGATTTTATTTCTGACCAACATCTCTTTAATTGTATCCAAGTTCTATACACAAAATATGAAAATGCAAAACAGGAATTTACAATAAAAAAGTTTTATAACAACATGATTGACCCGATTAAACTTTTATTTGATATGAAGTTTCTAGGGCAATCTCCTGCTGAAAAAATAATGGCTGAAATAAACCGGAAGATAGACAAATCATTGAATAATGCTATTGGTGAATTTCATGAAAATCTGCTCGGTGGAATTGAAGGTTTGGAAAAATTCCCGGTCGGAGAAGGATACGATATTAAAGCAAAAGATGACCTTTTATATGCGGACATTAAAAATAAACATAATACAGTAAAAGGAAGTAATCAAAAAGATTTATATACCGAATTAGAAGCGTATGTATCTGAAGATGAAAATGTCGAAGATAAGGCATATTGGGTACAGATAATTGCTCCAAGTAGTTTCCTTGTTCACTGGAAAATAACCATACATAACAAGGATAATCCGAAGATTTATAAAGCATCTGGTGACAAGTTTTATGAGCTAGTAACAGGGAATCCAAATGCTTTTGCAGAACTATGCGAAGCTCTTCCAAGAACAATTGATGATTTCCTCAAAGAAAAACAGATAACACCACAATCAACAAATAATACGGTTTTCCAAAATATTGCCGAAGCAGCTGAACAATACAATGTAGATATTGTAAGACAATTGTTCAATGAAAACTTCAAACACTATAATGGGTTTCCTTTGTCTAATAAAATAGAGCAGAAATAGTAATAAAAAGGTACCTTAACTCGAATAATTAAGCAGGTACCTTTTTAAAATTTAGTTAGTAACACTGAATATGTTCATTTGTTCCATAACTTCGCGTTCATTTTCATTTACATTATAGTTGATAATATTAGGCGCTACTATCTCATTTAAAGTATGAATCATCGCTAGTCCAACATGACGAGCCAATTCAACAGGAACAGCATTCCCAATTTGTTTATATTGTTCCCCCATTGAACCCTCGAACGCCCAAGAATCAGGGAAACTCTGTATACGTGCATACTCGCGCACAGTGAAAGGTCGAGTCTCTTCAGGATGACAACGCTCTGTCTGTTTCATATCTGGTGCAGTTGTTAATGTTAAACATGGCTCGTCCCAAGAAATACGTCTTGCGATACCAGTTTTACCTCCACCTAAGTAAAAAGAACCTTTCATGTACTCCTTTTGAACCTCAACAGGCAAGTCTCTCCAGTATCCTCCAGGCGGAACCATCTCCATAATCTCGCGTTTACGTTGTGGGTACTGACGGCCTGGTGATTCAGGAACGTTCTGCAATACATCTCGAAGAACTGGTATATAATCACGAGGTGCAGGGAATCTAAACTCTGCTTCAAGGTCTTTACGTACACCGATAATAAAAATTCGCTCTCTTTTTTGGGCAACATTATAGTTCGTAGCCTTTAAAACTTTAAAAGTTACGTTATATCCAATTTCATCGAATACATCCATCATTCCTTGAAGTGTTTTTCCTTTTTCATGACTAACTAGTCCACGCACATTTTCAGCAAGGAACATCTTCGGTCTTAGCTCATTTAATAACTGTGCATACCAATAGAACATCGTTCCTCGTGCATCTTTCAGGCCAAGTTTCCTGCCTGCAAAACTGAAAGCCTGACATGGGTAACCGCCGGATAAGACATCTATTTCTTCATCACCGATGTAGTTTCTTATTCCTTCTTTAACAATATCAGCTATGTCACCTTCAATTACATTTACGTTAGGTCGATTAGTTCTAAGTGAAGCGCAGGCATGCCTATTGAGTTCTAAAGCAGCAGCTGTATCAAAACCGGCTTTCTCTAGCCCCAACATTAAACCACCTGCGCCCGCAAATACTTCTAATACTTTATAAGGACGAATTGGAAGGATCTCATTATTTACTACGTCTATAAAATTATCTCCAGCTTCCCTTTCTCTATAATCGATTTGCTGTCTTTCTCTCACTTCTAGGTCTGTTGGAGTAACTCCAAAAAAGCTGCATAAATCAAATAATTCTTCTTGAGAAGATACTTTTCCAGAATTGATTATTTCATTTAGCCTATCCTCAGTAATTCCTAATTTCTCACCCCACTCTTTTTTGCCTTCAAAGTCTGCTTCTTCTACTAGGGTTCTTAGCGTCTCAACTTTAATCTCCATTGGATACAGAACTCCTCTCTACAAACATACGTTCTTATATCTTTATTCTACCTTTATAGTCGATTTCCTTCAAATAAATATTAGATTTCAAATTTTAATTTTACCACAAAATTTATCGAATTGTGATAGATAAAACTTACCTATTTTTTTTGGTGCTGAAATAACCCTTCAATCACCGAAGCAATAAAAAAATGATCTACATAAGTAGATCATTGATATGATTATATTTTAAAACAAACATGTAAGTAAAACTGGTGCCGAGGGCCGGACTTGAACCGGCACGGTAGTCACCTACCGCAGGATTTTAAGTCCTGTGTGTCTGCCAATTCCACCACCCCGGCAATAGAAAGGCGACACCCGGATTCGAACCGGGGATAAAGGTTTTGCAGACCTCTGCCTTACCACTTGGCTATGCCGCCGTAATTTGGAGCGGAAGACGGGATTCGAACCCGCGACCCCCACCTTGGCAAGGTGATGTTCTACCACTGAACTACTTCCGCAACATGTAAAAGAACCTAATACATCTTATGCTGTTGTTTTTAAAAAAATGCAACTGGGCTAGCTGGATTCGAACCAACGCATGACGGAGTCAAAGTCCGTTGCCTTACCGCTTGGCTATAGCCCAATGATAAAATGGGGCGATTGATGGGAATCGAACCCACGAGTGCCAGAGCCACAATCTGGTGCGTTAACCACTTCGCCACAACCGCCATAATCTGAAGATGAATAAATAAAATAGTGGCAGGGGCAGTAGGAATCGAACCCACACCGGAGGTTTTGGAGACCTCTGTTCTACCGTTAAACTATGCCCCTATTTATAAAATGGTGGAGGGGGGCAGATTCGAACTGCCGAACCCTGAGGGAGCGGATTTACAGTCCGCCGCGTTTAGCCACTTCGCTACCCCTCCATCATTTAGAGTGCCGGCCAGAGGACTTGAACCCCCAACCTACTGATTACAAGTCAGTTGCTCTACCAATTGAGCTAGACCGGCAAATGGTGGCTCGGGACGGAATCGAACCGCCGACACACGGATTTTCAGTCCGTTGCTCTACCAACTGAGCTACCGAGCCTTTTTATAAATGGCGGTCCGGACGGGACTCGAACCCGCGACCTCCTGCGTGACAGGCAGGCATTCTAACCAACTGAACTACCGGACCATTTTTTTGGTTGCGGGGGCAGGATTTGAACCTGCGACCTTCGGGTTATGAGCCCGACGAGCTACCGAACTGCTCCACCCCGCGATGATAATGGTGGAGGATGACGGGCTCGAACCGCCGACCCTCTGCTTGTAAGGCAGATGCTCTCCCAGCTGAGCTAATCCTCCATCATATAAGTGACCCGTACGGGATTCGAACCCGTGTTACCGCCGTGAAAGGGCGGTGTCTT
>NZ_CP152012.1:167500-992500 GCF_038606125.1 Bacillus sp. FSL R5-0447 | reverse complement strand
TAGCCCTAAAGCTATTTCGGAGAGAACCAGCTATCTCCAGGTTCGATTGGCATTTCACCCCTACCCACACCTCATCCCCGCACTTTTCAACGTGCGTGGGTTCGGGCCTCCATTCAGTGTTACCTGAACTTCACCCTGGACATGGGTAGATCACCTGGTTTCGGGTCTACGACCACGTACTCAATTCGCCCTATTCAGACTCGCTTTCGCTGCGGCTCCGCATCTTCTGCTTAACCTTGCACGGGATCGTAACTCGCCGGTTCATTCTACAAAAGGCACGCCATCACCCGTTAACGGGCTCTGACTACTTGTAGGCACACGGTTTCAGGATCTCTTTCACTCCCCTTCCGGGGTGCTTTTCACCTTTCCCTCACGGTACTGGTTCACTATCGGTCACTAGGGAGTATTTAGCCTTGGGAGATGGTCCTCCCGGATTCCGACGGAATTTCACGTGTTCCGCCGTACTCAGGATCCACTCAGGAGAGAACGAAGTTTTGACTACAGGGCTGTTACCTCCTATGGCGGGCCTTTCCAGACCTCTTCATCTACCTCGTTCCTTTGTAACTCCGTACAGAGTGTCCTACAACCCCAAGAGGCAAGCCTCTTGGTTTGGGCTGGTCCCGTTTCGCTCGCCGCTACTCAGGGAATCGCATTTGCTTTCTCTTCCTCCGGGTACTTAGATGTTTCAGTTCCCCGGGTCTGCCTTCTCATATCCTATGTATTCAGATATGGATACCACTCCATTACGAGTGGTGGGTTTCCCCATTCGGAAATCTCCGGATCAAAGCTTGCTTACAGCTCCCCGAAGCATATCGGTGTTCGTCCCGTCCTTCATCGGCTCCTAGTGCCAAGGCATCCACCGTGCGCCCTTTCTAACTTAACCGTTAAAAAGAATCACTACGTGATATCTTGCATTACTAATTGAATGTGAATTACTTCTGTTATCTAGTTTTCAAAGAACAACGCATAGGACATGCTAACACATGCGTTGCCACAGGAAGTGGCGCATTTAGCAGGTGTTCCTATGTTTTGAAGGAATGATCCTTCAAAACTAAACAAGACAGGGAACGTTCTGTTTATAAGACCCAAGGTCTTATATTCCGTTAAAATCCTTAGAAAGGAGGTGATCCAGCCGCACCTTCCGATACGGCTACCTTGTTACGACTTCACCCCAATCATCTGTCCCACCTTCGGCGGCTGGCTCCATAAAGGTTACCTCACCGACTTCGGGTGTTACAAACTCTCGTGGTGTGACGGGCGGTGTGTACAAGGCCCGGGAACGTATTCACCGCGGCATGCTGATCCGCGATTACTAGCGATTCCAGCTTCACGCAGTCGAGTTGCAGACTGCGATCCGAACTGAGAACAGATTTGTGGGATTGGCTTAACCTCGCGGTTTCGCTGCCCTTTGTTCTGTCCATTGTAGCACGTGTGTAGCCCAGGTCATAAGGGGCATGATGATTTGACGTCATCCCCACCTTCCTCCGGTTTGTCACCGGCAGTCACCTTAGAGTGCCCAACTGAATGCTGGCAACTAAGATCAAGGGTTGCGCTCGTTGCGGGACTTAACCCAACATCTCACGACACGAGCTGACGACAACCATGCACCACCTGTCACTCTGCCCCCGAAGGGGACGTCCTATCTCTAGGATTGTCAGAGGATGTCAAGACCTGGTAAGGTTCTTCGCGTTGCTTCGAATTAAACCACATGCTCCACCGCTTGTGCGGGCCCCCGTCAATTCCTTTGAGTTTCAGTCTTGCGACCGTACTCCCCAGGCGGAGTGCTTAATGCGTTAGCTGCAGCACTAAGGGGCGGAAACCCCCTAACACTTAGCACTCATCGTTTACGGCGTGGACTACCAGGGTATCTAATCCTGTTCGCTCCCCACGCTTTCGCTCCTCAGCGTCAGTTACAGACCAGAGAGTCGCCTTCGCCACTGGTGTTCCTCCACATCTCTACGCATTTCACCGCTACACGTGGAATTCCACTCTCCTCTTCTGCACTCAAGTTCCCCAGTTTCCAATGACCCTCCCCGGTTGAGCCGGGGGCTTTCACATCAGACTTAAGAAACCGCCTGCGAGCCCTTTACGCCCAATAATTCCGGACAACGCTTGCCACCTACGTATTACCGCGGCTGCTGGCACGTAGTTAGCCGTGGCTTTCTGGTTAGGTACCGTCAAGGTGCCGCCCTATTTGAACGGCACTTGTTCTTCCCTAACAACAGAGCTTTACGATCCGAAAACCTTCATCACTCACGCGGCGTTGCTCCGTCAGACTTTCGTCCATTGCGGAAGATTCCCTACTGCTGCCTCCCGTAGGAGTCTGGGCCGTGTCTCAGTCCCAGTGTGGCCGATCACCCTCTCAGGTCGGCTACGCATCGTCGCCTTGGTGAGCCGTTACCTCACCAACTAGCTAATGCGCCGCGGGTCCATCTGTAAGTGGTAGCCGAAGCCACCTTTTATGTCTGAACCATGCGATTCAGACAACCATCCGGTATTAGCCCCGGTTTCCCGGAGTTATCCCAGTCTTACAGGCAGGTTACCCACGTGTTACTCACCCGTCCGCCGCTAACATCAGGGAGCAAGCTCCCATCTGTCCGCTCGACTTGCATGTATTAGGCACGCCGCCAGCGTTCGTCCTGAGCCAGGATCAAACTCTCCGATAAAGTAGTTTGACTGACTACGCACATCGCTGTGCGATTTATTTAAAACTTTGAATTAACAGGTGCGTTTTGTCTTGTTTAGTTTTCAAAGATCATTTCAACCTCATCTCGAGGCGACTTTTTCAGTATAACATTTCAGCGAGTTGCTGTCAAATGTTTTTTTGTTTTTATTTCTCCGCCGCTGTGAGCTTTTTGTTGAAGCGCATCAGCGACGTTTAATAATATACCATGCCTATGATTCAGCGTCAACACTTTTTTTGAAAGAATATCCTCGATGATATACTTCCTGCCCTTTGGTCTCTATTTGAGATACTTCAACAAAGCCTTTTTCCGTCAGGTAATCAAGCATGACACCAAGATCTTGGGTGAAGTGCACCAGTTCAGGGTGCTGAAGCAATTCTCCAAACTGCCACATTTCTTTTTCTTTCATCACTTGAAAAAGGTGCGCAGAACCGATTTCAGCTTTTGAATGGATGAGAAAATCATTTGCTAAGAATAATAATTCGAGTCTTTTCTCCAAACTTTCGTGACTCTCGACAAGTTCGGAGTATAGCTTATATACCTGCGGCTCAATGTGACGGACCTGGTTCCAGACTGTCGTTTCGGGATAAAACCCCCGGTCAATCACTTCTATGCGGGCCAAGTGGTGAAGAGCATGCACTACCGCATAATATGCATCCAGAAAATGATCAGCTTCAAAAAACGCTTTTCCTTCTACAAATCTTCTGATCAGCTTGCCGTATTCCATTCCGATCTTTAATTTCCGCTCGGCGAATGGAAAAGTGCTGAGCCGGTCATTGAGTTCAGATATATATTCATTGCGGTCAAACAGCACTTTGCCGTTGATGATCCAATCTATGACTCTTCTATTGGTCCCAAGCAGAATCCATTCCTGAAGCAGAGCATCCGTTACAATATGTAAAGAAGCGGTTTTTTGTTCGAATTCATAATGCTTTATAAAAAGAGGTTCATCAGCCTGTTTGACAATGACAAGCATGACCGCATCAAAGTTATCCGTGATGGATGATGCTTTACTCCTTCTCTCAATCATAAGGACGGCCAGCGTATCGGGATGACTTGCTCTTTCTTGGTAAATTGGACGGAGAAGATTGTCCATTACGATTCCTCCAATGCGATTGTTTCACTAGCTATTGTTTCTACATTTCTATGATAAAACATGAAAGTCCTTTTTTCTAAACACATTGCACTATTATAACAAATTTCCTTTCAGCTGCCATATTTATTCTTCCCTTTTCTTACGAAAACATGAAGAATATGCCATCTGTTTTGTGCTATAGTTAAACGGGAGGGGGATGGACATGGCGAAATACTCAAGCAAAATTAATAAGATCAGAACGTTTGCGTTAAGTTTGGTTTTCGTTGGGTTTATCATTATGTACATCGGGCTGTTCTTCAAGCAGTCTGTTTTGCTTGCCAGCTTGTTTATGATTCTCGGCCTGCTGTCGATCGGGCTCAGCACCGCCGTTTATTTTTGGATCGGCATGCTGTCCACAAAAGCGGTCCGGGTGATGTGCCCCGCTTGCGAGAAAGAAACGAAGATACTGGGCAGAGTGGATATGTGCATGCATTGCAGAGAGCCGCTTACATTGGATAAAGGATTGGAAGGCAAAGCGTTCGACGAGTCTTATAACAGAAAAAACAGTGTAAAATAAACGAAGCTGACCGTATCAAAGCGGTCAGCTTCGTTTAGTGGTTTTCTTTTTTGGAACATTCTTGGCAGACGCCGTAAATCTCCAAACGGTGGTGGCTTACCTTAAACCCCGTGACGTGAGCCGCAAGCTGTTCCACTTCGTCAAGCCCGGGATAGTGGAAGTCTACGATTTTTCCGCAGCTTTCACAAATGGCGTGATAATGGTCAGAGGTGACAAAGTCAAATCTGCTGGACGCATCTCCGTACGTCAGTTCCTTTACAAGCCCCGCTTCCCGGAATACACGCAAATTGTTATACACTGTCGCAACACTCATATTAGGGAATTTCCCTTCCAAGGCTTTATATATATCGTCCGCTGTCGGATGTGCCATAGAATCCACGAGATATTCCAGAATGGCATGACGTTGAGGAGTAATCCGGACTCCCGTATCCTTCAACGTGTCTAAGGCTTCTTTTAATTCATGTGCAGCCATCCGTCATGCACCTCTCTTCTAAAAAAGATTCTTACTTTATAATGTTTATAATTAGTGTACATCTTTTTCCGGTCTCCTGTCAAATGTAATCTGAAGAAAACCCCGTGAGTTCAGCATTTGTCCATTAATTAGACGCAATTTGTTCCAATTCGCGAAGCGCCTCGGCAACGTGATCTTTCACTTTTACCTTTCTCCACTCCTTCACAAGATGGCCTTCTTTATCTAACAAAAAAGTGGATCGCTCGATACCCATATATTCTTTCCCAAAATTCTTCTTCAGCTTCCACACGTCAAAAGCTTCCGCCAGTTTGTGTTCATCGTCAACGAGGAGCTGGAAAGGAAGATCATGTTTTTGCTTAAATTTTTCGTGTTTATCACGGCTGTCAGGGCTTACTCCGATAATAACCGCATCAAGTCCCGCGAAACTTTCGTGCTGATCACGGAAATCACATGCTTCCGTCGTGCATCCGGGTGTCATGTCTTTCGGATAAAAATAGAGAACGACGTACTTCCCTTTAAAATCCGTCAATGCTACTTCTTCCCCGCTGTCATTCACTAATTTCATATCCGGTGCTGTTTGTCCGATTTCGATCGTCATTTCTTATACCTCCGGGTTTTTTATTAAGCGTATCCAATTCACGTTAAGATTACAACCGTTATCCTCCCGCTCTTTTCTGGAAGCATGAACCGTTGTGCTCGCAATGAAGCATGCTACAATAGAACATGATGTAAGGAGATATTAGGAGGGTCATTTTTTGTATACAAAATCAGTTGAACTTCATAAGGAAGCGTTAGAGCATATCGTCGGAGGCGTGAACAGCCCGTCCAGATCCTATAAAGCGGTAGGCGGCGGTTCACCCGTTGCGATGGAAAAAGCGAACGGCGCTTATTTCTGGGATGTAGACGGGAATCAGTATATCGATTATTTAGCGGCTTACGGCCCGATTATTACCGGACATGCCCATCCGCATATAACTGAAGCGATTAAAACAGCGGCTGAAAACGGCGTGCTGTACGGGACGCCGACCAAACATGAGGTCACTTTCGCCAAAATGCTGAAGGAGGCCATTCCTTCACTTGATAAAGTACGATTCGTAAACTCAGGCACTGAAGCGGTAATGACAACGATCCGGGTTGCACGCGCTTATACAGGCCGGACAAAAATCATTAAATTCGCCGGCTGCTATCACGGCCATTCTGATCTCGTACTTGTCGCTGCGGGTTCCGGCCCGTCTACGCTCGGCACTCCTGATTCCGCCGGCGTGCCGAAAAGCATCGCCAATGAGGTGATTACCGTTCCTTTCAATGACATTGAAAGCTACAAAGCCGCGCTGGATAAATGGGGTTCAGAAATTGCCGCGGTTCTCGTCGAGCCGATCGTCGGCAACTTCGGCATCGTTGAACCTGAAGAAGGATTTTTAGAACAGGTAAATGAATTGACCCATAAAGCGGGCGCGCTCGTCATTTATGATGAAGTGATCACGGCGTTCCGTTTTATGTACGGAGGCGCGCAGGATCTTCTTCAAGTGAAGCCTGATTTAACGGCGCTCGGTAAAATTATCGGGGGCGGCTTGCCGATCGGCGCTTACGGAGGCAAAAAAGAGATCATGGAGCAGGTTGCTCCGCTCGGCCCGGCATATCAAGCCGGCACAATGGCCGGAAACCCGGCATCTATCCTATCAGGCATCGCCTGCCTGGAAGTGCTGAAGGAAGAAGGCGTTTATGAACGGCTTGATGAGCTCGGCGCCAGACTTGAGCACGGCATTCTCGCCCATGCGGAGACACATGGCATTACCATCACCGTCAACCGTTTAAAAGGCGCGCTCACGGTTTATTTCACTGGTGAAAAGGTCGTCAATTACGAGCAGGCGGAAAATACGGACGGAGAAGCATTCGCCAAGTTCTTCAAGCTGATGCTTGAGCGCGGCATCAATCTCGCTCCATCGAAGTATGAAGCTTGGTTTATCACAACCGCACATACTGAAGAGGATATCGACGCCACTTTACAAGCCGTTGAAGATGCGTTCAGACATATGAAAAAATAACTGCTGAAACAAGCGGGAGCCCGGGGCTTCCGCTTTTTCTTTTTGTCCGATTTGTGAGATAATGGTTTTTTCAAAAAAAGACCTTGAATAATTGGTATGATCCCTGTATATTACTTTATTGTTTAGCAAATCAGCCGACAGGGAAATGTAAGTGTCAGCCGTTCGTTCGGCACATAATTTATTAGAGAAAGGAATGCACGCACAAACCAATGAAACTTGGTGCCCGCATTTTTAAAACAGGGATTGCGATTACGCTCGCGCTCTACTTAGCATCATGGATCGGACTTCCGTCGCCGATCTTTGCCGGGATTGCAGCTATATTTGCCATACAGCCCTCTATTTACAGGTCTTTTCTTATCATTATTGATCAGGTTCAGGCAAATATCATCGGCGCTGTCATCGCTACGGCATTCGGACTGATTTTCGGACCGAGTCCGATTATGATCGGATTGACCGCAGTGATTGTCATCACGATCATGTTAAAACTGAAAATTGAACACACCATTTCGATTGCGCTCGTGACGGTTATCGCAATTTTAGAAACACCGGGAAACAGCTTCCTGACGTTCGCTCTGATACGAACAAGCACCGTTATTTTAGGCGTGCTGTCTTCTTTTATTGTGAACCTTGTGTTTCTTCCGCCGAAATACGAAACGAAGCTGACTCATCATACGGTTGAATATACCGATGAGATCATGAAATGGATCAGGCTGACGATGCGTCAGTCCACGGAACACTCGATATTGAAAGAGGATATTGAGAAGCTGAAGGAAAAGATGATGAAGCTTGATCATACGTACCTTCTTTATAAAGAGGAGAGAAGCTACTTTAAGAAAACGACGTATGTAAAGTCGCGCAAGCTTGTATTGTTCAGACAGGCGATTATTACGGCGAATCGGGCGCTTGATACGCTGAAAAAGCTGCACCGCTATGAAAACGAGATTTATCATATGCCGGAGGAATTTCAGGAGACGCTGACAGAAGAAATTGATTATCTGCTTCATTGGCACGAAAGGATTCTGATGCGGACGGTCGGCAAGATCAAACCGCATGATGACGATGCTGAAGAAAGCATAAGATATAAACAGCTTTTGACGAAGTCTTTCTTGAAAAATCAGCAGAACTGCGAGGATGAACTGCTTGATTACAATATGCTCAGCATTATGGCTGCGGTTGCGGAATACCGTGAGCAGCTGGAGCATCTCGATACATTAATTACGAGTTTTCAGACATACCACCCGAAAGACAGCGAATTAGAAACAGACGATGATGAGTAACCCGGTGCTCTAGATAACCGGGTTTTTTTGCATTTTAAAAAACGTATGCCGCCCATTCGGACGGCATACGTTTTTGTATCAGTTCAAATTCTGAATCGTAAATAAGTGTCTGTACTGGCCGCCTTGGGCCATTAATTCCTCGTGCGTGCCGGTTTCGACGACGGCGCCGTTTTCCATGACGACAATTTTATCCGCGTGCGTAATCGTGGACAGCCTGTGGGCGACGATAAAAGTCGTCCGGTTTTTCGCAAGCTTTTCCATCGCTTCCTGAATGTAGTGTTCACTTTCAAGATCAAGAGCCGATGTCGCTTCATCCAAGATTAACAGCGGCGGATTTTTTAAGAATACACGCGCGATGGAAATCCGCTGTTTCTGCCCGCCTGACAATTTGACGCCCCGTTCGCCGACTTTGGTTTCATAACCTTCGGGGAAATTCATAATAAATTCATGGGCATTTGCCGCTTTCGCAGCCGCAACCACCTCATCCAGAGACGCTCCCGGTTTACCGATGGCGATATTTTCACGAATCGTCTCACTGAACAGAAACGTATCCTGAAGCACCATTCCGACTTGATTGCGGAGGCTTCTCGCTTCATAATCGCGAATATCTGTGCCGTCAATCAGCAGGCTGCCGCCGGATACATCATAAAAACGCGGTATGAGGCTGACAAGCGTCGATTTACCGCCGCCGCTCATCCCGACGAGCGCGACGGTTTCCCCTTTTGTCACCTTTAAGGAAACGTCCTGCAAAATCGTTTCTTTTCCTTCCTCATAACGGAACGAGACATTTCGGAATTCAACTTCGCCCTTAATGCCGTCAGCTTTTACTGCATTCGGTTTATCAGTCAGTTCATACGGCTCGTCGATAAATTCAAATATGCGGTCCATTGAAGCGATCGACTGGGTCAGCGTCGTCGATGAGTTGATCAATCTTCTGACCGGATTGTACATTCTGTCAATATAGCCGACGAACGCAACCATCGTCCCTACCGTCAGCGGACCGTTTATGACAAAATAACCCGCAAACGCGATAACGAGCAGCGGCGCCAAATCCGTAATGGTATTCACGACTGCAAACGTTTTTGCGTTCCAATTCGTATGACGGATCGCTCTGTCCAGAAAATGTCCGTTTTTTTCATCAAAATTGGCTTGTTCATAATCTTCAATGGCAAAACTTCTGATGACGGGCATCCCCTGAACTCGTTCGTGCAAATGTCCCTGAACTTGGGCGAGTGCCTGAGAACGCTCACGTGTCAGTTTTCGGAGACGGCCGTAAAAGTATTTCACTGAAATTCCGTATAACGGAAACAAAATGACAGATATCAATGTCAGCTTGACATCGAGTGTAAACATAATGCAGATGACGATCAGCACCGTCATCATATCAAGCCAGATATTCATCAGTCCGGTTATGACAAAGTCTTTTGTCTGTTCGACATCATTTATCACCCGGGAAATGACTTCGCCCGTTCTCGTGTTGGCATAAAACCTCAGGCTCAATTTTTGAATATGATCAAACAATACTCCCCTGATATCATAGAGCACCCGGCTGCCCGTCCATTGCGCGAAATATTGCCGATAGTACTCTACCGGGGGACGCAGAATTAAAAACAGCACAAACATGATGCCCATTATCGTGAATAGCGATGATGTTTTAGCGCTTGCCGTTCCGCTCCCTTGAATAATGTCATCGACCACGTATTTTAACAGCAGCGGGAGAGCCAGCGGGATGGAGAATTTTATGATGCCGATTAACACTGTGATAAAAATTTGTTTTTTATAAGGTTTTACAAATTGCATATAGCGTCTGATTACGCCCACACTTTATCCCCCTCTCTCTTTAAGGCGTGTGAGCCCATGTGAAAAACCTGTTGACACCCCAACAGGTTTTTTTATTGTATTCTTTATTTTGTATAGCGCAGATACCGTTCATACCACATATCAACAAATTCCGGAGCAAACGGTCCTTTCCGCTGATGAATCCAGTGCAGCAGCGTATTCAGATACTCCTTCAGAATGCTGTCGATCTCTTTAGGGTAATTCATTGATTTGCGGTGGTCATCGTATTCATCCTCGTCAAGAATGTTATATGTCATATCCGGAAACACCTTGACATCCAAATCGTAATCAATATATTTGATGGCCTCTCCGTCATAAGCGAACGGCGAGCTGATGTTGCAATAATAGTGTACCCCGTCATCTCTCAGCATTCCGATGACGTTAAACCACTGACGGGCATGAAAGTAGCAGATCGCCGGTTCTCTCGTCACCCACGTCCGTCCGTCGGATTCCGTCACCATTGTCCGGTCGTTGGCTCCGATGATACACAATTCCGTACTTTTTAAAATCGTCGTTTCATTCCAAATTCGATGAAGCAGCCCGTTATGCTTATAGCTGTGAATTTGAATGGTTTCTCCTTCCTTGGGATATCCCATATTTCTCCCCTACTTTCTGTAAAGCCCTGCAGTCAATGCAGCCGCAATTGCTTTCCGACAAGTCTTTTCACTATTATAACGTTACGAATTAAAAAATGAAAATAAAAGAACCACTCCGCTTCCGGAATGGCACATTCATTTCTGCACATAGGAAGACGGCTTTTCCGTGCTGCGATAAGACTGGATGACTTGCTCTGTCTGCCTTTGGAATAACTCCTGTATGCCGGCCAGGTCTTTTCGCTTTGTCGCAATTTCGTCCTGTACATTGTCCAGCTTTGCATCTCTTTCCAGACTGATGAGTTCCGCTTCCACCTGCCGGCAGCGGTCAAGTTCTGACTGCAGCTCGAGAAGCTGATCCATGATTTTCATCTGTTCACTTACAAGCTTTTCAAACTCTGACATCGGGTTCCTCCTTAGGCTTTTAGGTTGATACTCCTTACCATTTCGATTTTACGCCGGAAAACCCTTTGACTCATTCTGTAGAGGAATCACAAGTTTTGTCGTTTTAATAACAGAAAAAAGCACTTCCATCCGAAGATGAAGTGCTTTTTCGTTTCAGTGATTAGCTGTTTTGCTGTTTGTTTTGTTCAGCAGATTGGTTTTGCTTTCTTACCTGCTGCACATCAGTTTCACTGCCGAATTCAGTGCCGTATTGACCCTGACCGGAAGCTGATTGCTGGTTTTGTCTTTTCACCTGCTGAACGTCTGTTTTGCTGTATTTTGAGTTTGCCATTGTTATCACCTCCACGCACTTTAGAATGCGCAGGAGATGATAAGGCTATTCATCTTTTTTTAAAACTTATACGAGCAGAGAGCGTCCGCCGTCAATAATGATGGTCTGGCCGCGGATCATGTCCGCTTTTGAAGAAACTAAAAACTCCACCGTATCGATCATATCTTTAATTTCGACCATTCTGCCGGCCGGCGTATTTTGGCGGGCATCTTCCAGCAGTTCATCTCTGTTAGGGAAATGCTTCAGCGCGTCCGTATCAATCGCTCCGCCTGACACCGCGTTTACGATGATATTTTTCGGAGACAGCTCAACCGCGAGATAACGGGTTAACGATTCTAAAGCGGCTTTTGAGACACCGACCGTCGTATAGTTTTCAAGATAGCGGATGCTGCCGAGCGAGCTGATGCTGACGATGTGGCCGCCTCCGTTTTTCTCCATCATCTTTGCTGCTTCCTGGGCGCAGAAAAGCAATGCTTTCGCATTGATATTCATCGTCCAGTCCCAGTGTGTTTCTTCCAGTTCCATGACCGGTCTCAGCACGCCTGAAGCCGCATTATTGACGAACACGTCCAGTCTGCCGAATGTTTCGTCAATCTGGCGGAACATGTCTTTGATTTTTGCCGGCTGGCCGACATTGGCTTTAATGACGAGCGTTTTAACGCCGAGTTTTTCAATTTCTTCGGCGGTTTCTAATGCCGCTTTTTTACTGCGGGCGTAATTGATGACGATGTTGTATCCTTTTTCCGCGAGTCTGATGGCGGCTGCTTTCCCGACGCCGCGGCTGCTTCCCGTGATCAGTGCGCATTTATTTTGTTCCATTTTTCCTCAGCTCCTTGCTGTGTATAGTTCTTTTCATTCAACAAACAATAAAAGCAATATGTGTTGAAAGGGGTCTTTTATATGTATGTCGGACGTGATATGGGCGAATTGGCCATGATGCCCAAAAAAGATTGGAGAGATTCAGAGCTCGCCTATTTCCATCATGCCTTCCAGCAAATTATGCCGTATTTAAACGAAGAAGGCCAGTCCAAATACCGGGAACTGATTCAGGAAATCGAAGCCCGCGGCGGACTGAAACGGAATGAAGCGGATTATGGCCACGGCACTCGCGTCAGCTATGACTGACGCTTTTTACAGGCGGCCGCTTTCTTCCGCCATTTTCCATATCTTTTGATGGGAAACGGGAAATGCGTATTCCTCGAGCTCCTCTTTTGTGACCCGTATAAATTCCGTTGTATCCGACACTTGTTTTACTTTACCGAAAAAGACCGAAATATTCCAGACGAGATGGGTGAAAACATGTTCTACGATGCCTTCCAGCTCCCCGATTTCAGCGGTTGTTCCCATCTCTTTTTCTAAATAGGCTTCAAGCTGCTCTCTTTCGGTTTTGATTCCTTTCTGGGTTTCGGTATTCGGAAACTCCCACAAGTTGGCGAGCAAGCCTTTTGGCGGCCGTTTATGAATATAGACATCGCCTTGATCGTCTGTCAGCACAACGGCTGCCATTGTTTTTATTCCGGGCTTTTTCTTTTTGCTTTTAACAGGCAGCTCCCGCTCTGTCCCTTCCCCAAATGCCGAGCAGTGCTTTTGTACGGGGCAAAGCAGGCAGGACGGCGATTTCGGGGTGCAGATGATCGCGCCGAGCTCCATTAAACCCTGATTGAATTCAGATGGTTTTTCATGAGAAATGAAAGCTGATACCGCCTGTTCGAAAATGGTTCTGGTTTTAGGTTTTGCGATATCGTCCCATATGGAAAGAATTCTCGACATGACACGCATCACATTGCCGTCTACGGCGGGAATCGGTTTGTTGTATGCGATGCTGAGCACGGCGCCTTTTGTATAAGGGCCGACGCCTTTCAGTCCGCCAAATTCCTTTTCCTCGGCAGGGACGACTCCCCCGTACCGCTCATGCACTTCTTTTACGGCACTTTGCAGATTTCTTACACGGGAGTAATAACCCAGCCCTTCCCAGGCTTTGAGCACTTTTTCCTCATCGGCTTCAGCGAGCGCCGAAACGGTCGGAAATTGCTCAACAAACCGCCGGAAATAAGGGATAACGGTTTCTACGCGCGTCTGCTGCAGCATCACCTCTGACACCCACACCCGATACGGGTCCTGATTTTCTCTCCACGGCAGAATTCTCTGTTCTCTTTCGAACCATGTAATTAAGTCCTCGCGAAATTTGTCTATATCTTTTTGTTTCATTTTTTCTTCAAGTGCGTTCATATCTTCTCCTCAGATGTTTCGGGTTCCGCTTTTCTTGACACCGTATTTTGGTGTAAACTTAGGGCACGTTACGATAATATGTTACATTAAATAGTGATAAAGAAAAAGCGGAAACATATGAGAACGGCGGATAAACGCCATGATTGGGCAAACAGAAAATGGGGAATATCTTATAATGCGAAATATGCGGGCGACTGATTGTTAACGCCTGCTAGGAGGTCAACAATGGATACTGGCACTCACGTTGTCATGGGTATCGCGCTTGGCGGAATCGCAACTCTTGATCCTGCCGTCGGCATGCACACCCCCATGTCTCAGGCAGTTATGATCGCCGCTCTTGCCGGCTCTCAGGCACCTGATATTGATACCATATTAAAGCTGAAAAATAATGCCGTTTATATTCGAAATCATAGAGGGTTCACGCACTCCATTCCCGCCGTTTTATTTTGGTCCGTTCTGATTCCGGGTATTTTGTTTATGTTTTATCCGGAAGCGAACTTTTTGCACCTGTGGCTGTGGACGCTTCTCGCTGTCGTTTTGCATGTGTTTGTTGACATTTTTAACGCATACGGCACGCAGGCCATCCGCCCGTTTTCGCGAAAATGGATCGCTCTCGGTTTAATCAATACCTTTGATCCGTTTATTTTCGTCAGCCATTTGGCCGCGATTGCCGTGTGGTATATCGGAGGTCATCCGGGCGTGACATTTCTGATGCTTTATATCATCCTCGCAGGATATTACGCCGTCCGGTTTTTGATGCAGCTGCGGATAAAGCGAAGGCTGCGCGAAATGATTGAAGAGGAGATTGAAACCATTATTATTTCGCCGACGATGAAATTCAGGCAGTGGCGTATCGCCGTGACGACGGCGCATGCCTTTTATGTCGGCAGAAGCCTTGACGGCCATGTCGTGATATTGGATACATTCAACCGCGTGCCCGTTCCGGAAACCGATGTGATGAAGGCCGCGAAACAGGACGAAAATATTGCAGCCTTTCTTTCATTTTCCCCCGTTTACAGGTGGGAGGTCGATACCTTTAAAGATCATTATGAGGTGCGTTTTATTGATTTGCGCTACCGGAGCAAAGGCCACTATCCTTTTGTCGCCATCGTCCACCTCAGTCATGATTTAGAGTTTCTCTCTTCTTACACGGGCTGGATTTTCAGCGAGGAAAAATTGCAGAAAAAATTAAAGCTCGGCTCTGTTTAAGAGCCGGGCTTCTTTTGTCTTCTCACATATATAGCCGCAAACACGAGGCTGATCACCGATAGAGCGGCCGCGGGTTTAAAAAACGGCGGGAAATACGTTAATTGAATATCGTTTTTTCCTTTTTGCGCTTTAAATCCGATAAAGGAATAATCCGCTTTTTCAATCTGCTCTTTTCTGCCGTTTATCTTCAGCTCCCAGCCTTTTTCATAAGGAATCGGAAGCATGATATACGGCGCGCGGGTTTTGTTATCATACGAGATATGAAGCGTATTTCCGCGCCAGCTGAGATCGGCCCGCGGTTCTTTTTCCGCTTTTCGGTATGCGCTTTTCAGCGTATCGTACCGTTCTTCATAAAGCGCCAGTCTGTCAAGCTGATACGATCCTTTCGGCAGACGGATTTGGATGTTTTTTGTTTTCGGCACTCTGACAGTAAGATCGTTGACACCTGTTTTGTAAATGGATTGATTCGATTTTCTCGTTGTCGTGTAATCGTTCACTTTTAATGTAAAGCCCTGGTCCTTCGCTTTATTCTTCAAATAAAAGCTGACGTAATAATCGCCGCCGTCCATCTTAGCGGCTTGCGGCGTAATGATCAGGCCGCCGCCGTCTTCGTTTACCGTCAGGATGCCGTTATGATAATCGCCATGTTCGGCCGCTACCTCTGCATGGCGGATCATATTTTTCGCCTCAGGCGCTTTTTTCGTGTTGGTTGTGCTTGATTCCGTGACGATCCCGTCAAGCATTGCCCGTTCCCTGGCAAGGGCGGGCGCTTTTTTCAGGCCGCCCTCGTTATATACGCGATCGGCTGTCCGGACGAACGGAAGCATATATTGATTTTGATAAACCGCATAATGGGTTGATTCCATGATTTTTTTGAACCCGTACGGCACGCCGGCCTCGTTTGTTTTTTCCGTCATATAATATTTTCCGTAAAGCAGGCTGTATAAATTAGCCCTGTTTCCTAATGTCGCATAGCGGCTGACGCTTTCTCTGCCCATGTCAATCTGGAGGTCGTTCCAGTAAAAGGACAGCAGATTGCGGTTCAGTATGCTTGAGTATACGCTGAATCCGTTGAATCCGTATATGATCGGGGTGTTATTGAAAACACCGTTCATCCAATCTAAACGGGCAAACGGATCAGGGTCTTTTTCTTTCAGACGCTGAATGAGCTCTGATTGCTCTTTGCCTTTATAGTCAGCACCCGTCATAAAGGTATGCGATACCGTATAAATCTTCCCGCCTTCTGATAAAGCATATTTTTCATATGTATTAGCCGTAAGCACAGCCGTAAGCAAAATGACGGCATAGACGGCGGGCACCGCGCCTTTCAGTCTTGTCTTTGCTGCAAAGAAAGCGGCTATGCTCAGCACCAGAAGAAGGATAACGGGCAGGTTGGCGTAATCAGAAATATCCAGACTGTACCGCCTCACCTGGCTCCAATAGAGCAGAACGACGAGTACGGCGGACATCAACATACTCTTCATGCTGATGTCTGAAAGCTTAGAAAGCCCGGCTGAAACCGTTCCGGCAATCGTGAAGCACAGGACGTATTCAAACCTGTTCTGCGGAGCTGAAAAACCGTTAAAGGCACTTGCCGCAAACGGACTGAAGTGAAACAGAATATACAGCAGACTGATTCCCGCAAACAGCCGGAACAAGCGGTTTTTGTATAAAGTAAATGTAAATAAAAAAAGCAAAAAAGCCGCCGGCAGGATGATAATCCGGCTAGAAAATAAAATGTTGTCGGAAAAATCAAGCCATGCAATATGCTCTGAATACGGCGGCCGCAGATTATGAAGGTATCCGTACACGACAGGAATAAAGGAAACTGCGCTTATGCCGAACCCGAGAAGGCCCGACAGAATAAATATCCTGCATTGAGTGAGCCTTTTCGCCTCATTGCCTTCAAGGGGGATCATCCACCTGAATAAGATATAAACGCCGATGAAAATCAGATTAATATACGCAAAATAAAAGTTGTTGATCAATGTCAGCGCACAGGCGAAGATAAACCACGCCGGCTTTTTTTCCCTGATGATTTTTTCCGCGCCGAGCACGAGCAGCGGCAGCCACACCATACTGTCAGTGAAAAAGTCCCAATATACCTCATGCCGGAAGTAGATAATCGAGACCCCGTACAACACGGCGCCGGTAAAAGCAGGCACCGTCCGTTTGACGAAATAACGGAACACACACGCCGCCGTGAATATGATCAAACTCTGCTTGGCGATGCTGATAAAAACGGAAGCCTGCGCCCAAAACAGCGCATCAGCCTCGCCCGTCAGCTGAATAAGCTGCAAAAAGCGGACAGCGGCGGAGATAAACAGGAATAGAAAAGAAGTAGAGAAATAATAGCCGAGCTGACTGTACACGCCCCCGCCCAGTCCGAACGAATAGCTGTAAAACAGCCTGCCGTTCATATATTGATCAAACAGCAGCTTTTTGAAGACCGCCATTTGGGCGATCCCGTCTCCAGACCCCGTCATATAGCGGCCTTGCGACCACTCTTTTAAGAAAAAAATATGAGCGGCTGCCGCAGCCAGCACACAGGCTGCCGGCAAGATCCATTTATTTTTTTTCATACAACGTCCCCAGACCCTGCGCACAGCGGCGGCTGTTTAATGGTTCCACTTGCGCTTTTTTGTATAATTCGTTTCATTTTGTTCTCCGTACGTTATATTCGCTTCTTTAATTAAATAGTGCGGGCGTTTTTTTGTTTCATAGTAAATCCGGCCGATGTATTCTCCGATGATGCCGAGACTCAAAAGCTGGATGCCCCCTAAAAACAGCACGGCGGAAATAATGGTGAAGTATCCGGGTACGGACACGCCGTGTGTCAGAATATGAACAAAGGTCGTTACAATATAAACCATCGACAAAAGCAATATCAGAATACCGGTGAAAAAGCATACCCTAAGGGGCTTGTTGTTGAAGGAGACGACACCGTCCATTCCGTAGTTGAACAGATTGCTGAATGACCATTTGGACGTGCCGTTCTTCCTTTCGACGTTTTCATAAAATACGATTTTCTGGTCAAACCCGATCCAGCAGAACAGCCCTTTCGAGAAACGGTTTCCTTCACTCAGCTTCAAAAGGGCATCAACGGCCTGCCGGCTCAGCAGGCGGAAATCTCCGACCCCGTCACGCAGGTCCACTTCGACGGCTTTGTTGATAAATTTATAATACAGGGAAGAAAGCACGGAACGCACGGGGCTGTCCCCTTTTCGGTTGCGCTGCGCGATGACTTGGTCATACCCTTCTTCATAACCTTGAATGAAGTCTTTCAGCAGATGGGTCGGATGCTGCAGATCGGCGTCCATCACGATTACCGCTTCGCCCTGCACGTGTTCAAATCCTGCCAAAATGGCCGCTTCTTTCCCGAAGTTGCGGGAAAAAGATATGTATTTGACGCGATGGTTTCTGGCGGCCAGTTCTTTAATCTGCTGAAGGGTGTCATCCGCGCTTCCGTCATTGATGTAGAAAATTTCATAGTCATAATGAATCGTCTGAAACTCTTTTTTTAAAGATTCATGGATGAGCTTGACATTGTTCCCTTCATTGTAAGACGGAATAATAATTGAGATTAACCTTTGTTTCATGAAGGCACCTTCTTTGTATTATTCTTTTTTTAGGACGGCCTTAAAGGATTTGTCCGCAAAACTTCAGTAAGGCTTTTCCTTTTTTTAATGACGTTTAAACCATTTTTTTGTTACAGGGAAAGAAAATTTTTTCTGCATATGGTTTATATTTTGTCATGTTTTTCGGCAGATATGAGAAAAAAAAGAAAAAGTCTGTACGCGGGACAGACTTTATTGCTGAAGGTATTCATGAATCAAATGGCTGACGATGCGCGGTTTTTCGTGAATGACCCAATGTGAGGCATCATCTATGAAGATTAAGTCGCCGTTTGGAATCATCCGTTTTGTTTCCTTGGCGAGCTTTTTGCTCAGCGCTCGGTCATTGACGCCCCATATTAATCGGTACGGAACGGGCATTTTAAGCGGAACGGCAGGGCCTAAACCGCCGGCTCTGATCGCCCGGTACCAGTTCAGCATCGCCGTGAGCGCTCCTTTTCTGCCCCAAGCTTCTTTGTAGCTGTCGACATCTTCCCGTGAAAAAAGCGCCGGTCGTTCGGATAAGCCGATCGCGTGATCCAATACGCGGTAATTGTCTTCAGACAATCTCCGTTCCGGCTTTTCCGGCAGCTGAAAGAACGCGATATAAGAGCTTTTCTTCCACTGCGGCGGGTAGAACGGTGTGACCTTCCGCATAACCGCCGGGTGCGGGATATTGACCGTGATTAATTTTTCAACGTATTGCGGCCGCGTGGATGCCAAATGCCAGGCCACGGCTCCTCCCCAATCGTGGCCGATGACGACGGCTTTGTCATCTGTAAAATGCGTGATCAGCCCGATAATGTCGTCTCTGAGCGTATCAATGGTATAGTTTTCAATGCCCTCCGGTTTGTCACTGAGATTATAGCCGCGCTGATCAGGCACGACAACATGGTATCCGGCATCCGCCAGCGGTTTGATCTGGCTCTTCCAGCCGTACCAGAATTCCGGAAACCCGTGCAGCAGCACCGCCAAAGGACCGTCTTTCGGACCGGCTGAAGCCGTGTGCAGCGTCACTCCGTTTGTTTCGATCATGTGAAACGTAATGTCATTCATCGATTCTCCTCCCCGTTTGTTTCAATCTTCTTTCTGTTAAGACGATGATCAGTACGCTGATCGCAATCAATAATACGGCCTGAACGATCAGGGCGAACGGCTGAGTCAGCCGGATAAGCAGGCTGCCCGCAAATCCAGCTGCCGCCGATATAAGGCCGAACAAAATCATGAGAAGCGCACTGAATCGATTGCCTTCTTTCCACTGCGACTCATCCGCCATAGAGCGCTTCGTCCGATATCCGTACAGGCTGTTGATCGACTTCGGCGGAAAAAATGTGACTAAAATGCCGGCCGCAGCCATCAGAAGGCCGCCGATTACCATTATCATATCTGTCACTCTCCTTTTCATCTTTTACGAAAGGAAAGGCGAAAAGTTTCAGAAAAAAAGCAGGCTCATTCGCCTGCCCGAATCTTTATTTTTGAGTTAAGTCGGCCGTTTTCACATAACCTGCTTTCCCGCCGTATGTGACGTACGCCCATTTACGGTCAAATCCTCCGTCATGGCTGAACCCCCAGCCGAGCACATTGACGGTTTCACCCGCTTTAACGGACCCTTTTTTGCCGGTTTCCAAAGTCGGCGTATAAAAAGCGGTTTGTTTCGCCGTCACCGCCTTCACCGGCTGCTTCATCAGAAAATGTGTGGAGATATAGGCTTTGTGACCTTTGTAGTCAATCTCAGCCCAATCTGCTCCTTGAAGCCGTTTAACCTTTACGGAATCCTCTGAACGAAGCGTGCCGATAATCGACCCTTGTTTATTTGGTTCTTTGCGGACGTTAAGTTCTCCTGCTTTCACGATATATGTATCTGCTGCGGTGTCTATTTTTGTCTGGTGAACTGCTGCGGCATTCGCTGCCGGATCGAAAAAAACGGTGCCTGCGGCTAAAAATAAGCAAAGTCCTGCGGCCGGAATAAATGCGGTTAACCCCTTTTTCATGTTCATTGTGGTTCCTCCCCGCTATTTTATAAGTTATTACACATTTCCACATTCCGCCGGTCGCCAAACATGATTTTCCTATTTCTTTTATAAAAAAAACCGCCGGACGATATCCGGCGGGTGCACTGCTATGTTAATGCAGGAGACCCCTGCTTTGATCCAAATAATGAGAAACGTCTTCCCGAACGCTCTGGAACATATGGAGCTTACTGCCGTATGATTCGATCCATTCCTTGACGACGCGTTCTGTCATTTGCTCTCCTTGATACGGGCGGCCGGCTTTTGCGTAAGTCGCTTCGAAATCTCCCCATAAAAGCTCAACCCAAGTTCGCGCTTGCAAATAGCTGAGCATGTCATTTTTCTCAAGCAGCAAATTCGTCAGTTTGTCGATATATGTATTCATGTCTCTGTCTCCTTTCCTTGGGAAAACCTGCTGCTTTTACGCAGCTTGTCACAGGCATATACTAACTTTACGTCTTCAGTCCAGAAGGCGCAACCTTTTGATATTGGCCGAGGGGGAAAACAAATGGTCCGGAACAAGGCAAAAGGATTTCCTAATCAGAACAATAATAAGTTTGAAGGCGAACCGCGGGCAAAGGATGACTACGCTTCTAAACGGGCGGACGGTTCAATTAATTCGCACCCGCAAGAACGCATGAGAGCTTCAGGCAGACGATAACACACACACCGTAAGAGACCGGGAATGACCCGGTCTTTTTTTTGCGGAAAAAAACATCCTTTTGCGGTCATAACGCTAAATAAATTCCATAATATGTTAAATGTTAAACCGAAAGCCGGTAGACAAAAAAGGAGGGGTTTTATAAAATGAAGACAGTTTCAAAACGATTGCTGAGCCTTACCGCATTCTTAATGTCAGTTTCATTATTTGCTGTTTCAGCTGAAGCAGCGGGCAGCCCGCAGACATCTGTTTCAAGCAGCGGTGAGGAGTTTGACGCACATCAGAATCAGCCTGTACAAACAACACAGACATCCCCCGCTTATGAAGGAACGGGCCTCACCAAAAGACAGCTTGCACAAAACAGCAAAGCTGACATCAAGTCATTAAAGCCTTCCAGTATTATTGGGACAGACGAACGAATCAGAATTTCTCCTACAACATCATTTCCATATCGAGCGACAGCACAGCTGACCGTTACATACAGCGGCAGCACAAGCACCTACGGATGCACCGGTTTTTTTGTCAATGCCGACACGATCGTTACGGCGGGACATTGCGTGTATGACCAGAAAAACGGCTGGGCATCGAAAATTACGGCAGCTCCCGGCCGCAACGGATCATCGTACCCGTACGGCTCTTATTCAGGCAAGACATTCTACAGTGTCAAAGGGTGGACAGAAAACGGTGACACAAACTATGACTACGGGGCAATCAAAGTAAACGGGTCGCCCGGGAATACTGTCGGCTGGTACGGCTACCGGACGACCAACAGTTCCAGTCCGGCCGGGCTTTCCTCAACCGTGACAGGATATCCGTGCGACAAAGTGTCCGGTTCCATGTGGTCGGACAGCAAGCCGATTCGTTCTGCCGAGACATATAAACTCACTTATACGACAGATACGTTCGGCTGCCAGAGCGGATCGCCCGTTTACCGCAATTACAGCGACACCGGCCAGACCGCCATTGCCATTCATACAAACGGCGGGTCGTCTTACAATCTGGGAACAAGGGTGACAAACAGTGTATTCGACAACATTCAATATTGGTCAAATCAATAAAGCTTTTGTTTTCTTTCTCGCGGCGGCCGTTTTATGCGGATGCGGCAAAGCGGATGATTCCGCCGCCAAAAAAGTATTGCCCGTTACGCTCCATGTTGAGGATGCAGAAGGCTCACCGGCGGCTGGTGTGACGGTCACCGTGATGAAAGCGGCGGAGTCAGATCATCAGCCGAATATAGACCGCGGAGAGATAATAGGCAAGACTGATCACCACGGCGAGATTGCATGGAAAAGTGCCGCGAAAGGAACTTATGCCGTCGTTTTTGAAAAAGACGGAGTACCGGAAACCCGGAATATGTCCTTAGCTGAGAATGATAAACATACGGTGATCAGCATTACATTGAAACACTGAAAAAAGCTTGCAGGCGGAATATCCCCTGCAAGCTTTTTGTTATCCTTTATGCACTTGGTATTCATAGATATCTTTCTTCTCAGACAGATGAGCGAACGTGGAAAGCACAAGGCCGAGAGCCGTCATCAGCGCACCGCCGGCAAACAGCCATGAGTAAGATCCCGTTCCCCCGAGAATCAATCCGCCGATCCAGGCGCCGAGCGCGTTTGCCAGGTTAAAGGCAGAAACGCTCACCGCAGCGGCGATTGTCGTGCCGTTTTCAGAGGAAGAAATAACCTTGGTCTGCAAAAGCGGCGGCGTGCCGAACGCACATGCGCCGAACAAAAATGTCGCTGAAACGGCGGCGGCGGGAAAAACAGCGATATAAGGGAAAATCGCCAAGACGCCGATCAAGCCGATCATCACACCGATCATCGTGCGTGTCAGCAGTTTGAGCGGCACTTTCCCCGCGAAGAAATTCCCCGCCACTCCGCCGAGACCGTAGGCAAATAATGCGCCTGTAATGCCGACTGTGCCGAACCCCGCTGAATCTCTTAAAATCGGCTCAATAAACGTGTAAGCGATAAATACGCCTGAGTAGCCGAGAATGGTGATCGCAAAGGAAAAAATCACTTGCTTATGCTTAAAGACACTCCATTCATTCATCAGCATCGGAATCACTTTCGGTTTCCGGTTCGGTACGACCAGCATCAGTCCGATCAGCCCGATCATGCCTAAAACGGAAATAATGAAAAAGACGGCCCGCCAGTTAAGGGCATCCCCTAAATAAGAGCCGAACGGGACACCGAGCATCAGCGCCACGGTTAATCCGCCGTTCATGGAAGCCGCGGCGGCGGAACGTTTTTCAGGCGGCACCATTTCACTCGCAAACACCATGGCGATCGCAAAAAAAGCTCCGTGGATGGATGCGGATAAAATTCTGGAAATCGCCAGCACGGCGAAGTTTGGCGCAAAGACGCTCATCAGGTTGGCAAGGACGAAGATGCCCATCAACCCTAGCAGCACCGGCTTTCTCGGCAGCTTAACCGCGATAATGGTTACGATCGGGCCCGTCAGGCAGACGCTTGCCGCGTACGCCGTAACAAGCATGCCCGCTGAAGATACATGTATATGAAAGTCATCGGCAATCGACGTCAGAATACCCATGACAGCATATTCCGTATACCCGATGGAAAATGTGCAAATCATTAAAACAAAAATCATTAATTTCACTGATGGCTGTTTCATTTTGATATTCAACGCAAATCGCCTCCTTTTTATTAAAAAAACAACGAATTCCATCTTAAAAGATATCAAAAATGAATTCAATCATTTTTTACTGAAAGGTTGAAACGAATGTGCCCGAAAAGAAAAAGAGGCCGGAACCGGCCTCTTTTGTTATTTTTTTTCTTTTAAAACGGAAATCGGCAGTGCTTCTTCCCCGTCAGACGGGGAAGATCTGTGTCCCCAGGCGAATACGCCGTTGATGTAATCAATACGGAAAGTGTCATCAGAACCTTCTATCTGATACACCCCGCCGGGCCGAAAGTCTTCCGGGTTCAGCATGTAAGCTTTGGCCATCGTAATTTTTCGTTCAAGCACGGCCAGTTCATTTACAATGCCCATCTGTTCCGCTTTTCGCGCTTTTTCCGTCAGTCCCGCAATTTCTGTCTGTAGTTCATGAGGCGTCATTTGACTGTATCGTTTGTCCATTTCAGTTTACTCCTCTTCCTGCAAGAATTGATCAATATCGTCAATCGAGAATCCTTTTCTGAATAAGTACTGTTTAACCTTCATTCCGCTTTCATAGCTGCCGTCATAGCGGTATTTCCTGATCGCTTTTTCCGCATGAGCCTTCAGAGCTTCCATCTCGGCTTCATCATCATTTTCATACTCCGTCTGTTCCAGAGCGGCATTGATGACGTCGAAAGGGAAACCTTTTCGCTGAAGCTGCATCTGCGCCCGCTGTCTGATCTCTTTTGTGGACAGCTTTTTGTCCTTTTTCAGGATTTTGCCGATATGTTTCAGCGCTTCTTGTATTTGCTCATCAAATGTAAACGCACTGAGCGTCTCCTTGATGGTATCGTCGTCTATTCCTTTCGCTTTCAGCTCGCGGAACAGGACGTCAGGGCCTTTGCCGTTTGTTTTTTTGTGGGTGCTCGCATAGGCTTCCGCAAATTCTTTGTCATTTAAGTAGCGGTAATCGTACAGTTTATGGATGACTTCAGAAATGACCATGTCCGGTGTTTCTTTTTTCTTCAGATGATCCCGGACTTCTTTTTCAGAGCGCATCCGGTATGATAAAAATTCTACGGCGCGGTTAAAGGCTTTTTTTACGTCATCGCCGTACTGGATTTCAAGAATGTCAAGCTCGTCCAGTTCTTTCCCTTTTTTCAGGTCAAAACGCACAAGCACGTCGGCGTCGACGCTGAATGCATATTTCTCATCAAGAAAGATGTTGAAGCGCTCGGTATTTTTCTTTTGGGTCGATATTTTTGTAATAAACGGCATCCCGGTCTCCTTTCCCGCCCCGATGTTCAGGCGTTTTTCTTTTTGGCAAATGAGGTACAGTATATGTATCAACGTGTAAGGAGAGATGGATATGAATATCGCGATGACAGGCGGCACTGGTTTTCTGGGCCGGCATCTGACAGGTGTGTTTACCCGCCGGGGACATCATGTCTATATTTTATCAAGAAAACAGAGAGAAACCGAACAAAAAAATGTGACATATGTTCAATGGCTGGCCGAAAACGCGGCGCCTGAGCGCGAGCTTCCCCCTATTGATGTATGGGTGAACCTCGCCGGCAAATCCATCTTTGACCGCTGGACGGACACAACGAAGGAACAAATCATCTCAAGCAGAATAGAAGCGACGAGAGAAGTCAGACGGATTATAAAGCAGCAGCCGAAAAAACCCCGGGCTTTGATTCAGGCCAGCGCCGTCGGCATTTACGGCACAAGCACAGAAAAAACGTTCACCGAACAGTCAGATACGTCAAATGAAGATTTTCTCAGTCATACGGCTCATATGTGGGAACGTGAAGGCCAGAAAATTGAAGCGCTCGGCATCCGGACGGTATATGCCAGATTCGGGGTGATGCTCGGTGAAAAAGGCGCCCTGCCGCTCATGGTTCTCCCTTATAAACTGTTAGCCGGCGGCACCATCGGCTCTGGACGGCAATGGCTGTCATGGGTTCATGTGGATGACGCCGCGGAACTCATCGCTTATGCGGTGGAGCATGATGACTTGTCCGGTCCCATGAATGTGACATCGCCGAACCCCGTGGAAATGAAGCAATTCGGAAAAATGATCGCAAGCGTCCTGCACCGCCCCCATTGGATTCCCGTACCGGAACTTTTTCTGGAGAAGGCCTTGGGAGAAATGAGCCTGCTGATCGTAAAAGGCCAGCGCGCCCTGCCTAAGCAGGCGCTGACATCCGGTTTTCAATTTACGTATGAAGAACTTGATTCCGCTTTAAAGGATCTCTTATCTGCATAAAAACGGAAATAAAAGCCAATCCTATTGGTATTCTGTTTTGAAGGAGGGTCTTCTTTTATGGAAAAGAAGCGCGAAAAACATCAGCAGGGAGCCAATCTGAAAAAAATGCAGGAAGTCCTTTATTCCGGTGAATTCAAAAAAGCGGAAAGAGCAGCCAAACGGAAGTAAACTGAATAAAGATCGGAACCGGGCAGATACTATGTTTGTTTGATATCACTTTTTTCAGGGGGCGATTGATATGGGCAGAAATCATACTCACAAAAACCGTGATAAAAACAAACAAAAACTTCCTCAAGTTCCGGATGCTTTGAAACGCGAAACAGACGGCACATATGAGGAATATTCAAGCGAGCTTGCTGATTCCGCTGACCGCGAAGCGCAGGCGCGGATGAAAGCCGCTGACAACAGAGCTAAAAGCAAAACCCGCTAATACGAAATCCCCGCCTCTGTATAGAGACGGGGATTTTTTTTACAGTTCGGTAAACAGGCTTTTTGCCGGCGTCCGTTCTTTCGCCTTAGGCTGTTCATCCGGATAGCCCGTTTGAATGATGGCGGCAAAGCGCTCATTGTCAGCAAGGCCGAAGTCTTGGTGCACCTGTTTGTCATACATAATGCGGCCGCTTTTCCAGACCATGCCGATGCCGTTTTCATGTGCGAGAAGCTGAAGGTTTTGAATCATGCCGCTCAGCGCCGCAAAATCATCGTTTCTCGTAAATTCATTTTCATCTTCTTTAAAGACGACCAGCAAAAATCCCGGAACGGCGCTGAGATTTTTTCTCATGTTCCGCTCTTTTTCCTCGTTGAAATCATCTTTTATCTTTTTGAAAAATGAGACGTAGCTGTCCGCAAGCTTTGCTTTTCCCGCTTCGCTTGCTGCGTAGATAAAACGCCATGGCTCCGTCAGCCTGTGGTTCGGTGCGTAAACGGCGGTTTCAAGCATATCTAATATGACTTCAGAAGGTACGGTTTCCGGTTTAAACGACCGGATGGATCTTCTGTTTCTGATTGTATGTGCAAGACTTTCGTTTTGCTGTAATTGTTCGGTTTTCGGCATGCCGATTCACCTTCCTATCCAAATGAAAATGATTATCATTTATAATATAACGGATACGACCGGCTTTTGTAAACCGTTACGGAAGCTGAAAATTGATTGTTTCGGCATACACGGCCGTTCCCGTCATCTTGATGTTCATCTCTCCGTTTTCCTCCGCGATCCTGATTTCCACTTTTCCGTCTTTCCCGATTTCCTGGCCTTGTTCAATTGTGAGGCATTCGGCTTCAGAGCCTCCGTATTGCCGCATATAGGCTGCCATGACGCCTGAAGCGGTTCCCGTGACGGGATCCTCGGTCGTTCCGGAGAAAGGGGAAGAAAAATGGCGTCCGTGCAGATCACTTTCCGGATGAACGGTTTCCAGAGAAAACGGATGAACGCTCGCTTTCGGAAGATCGCGCAAAATAGCGGGGAATTGTGCGTTGTCCGGCACCATATTCCGTGATGCTTTAAGTGATCTCAGCGGAACAATCAGTGTCCAGATCCCCGTTGATCCGTAGACAATCGGCAGCCCGCTGTGAAAATCCTCAGCCGTAATCCCGAGCGAGGCCGCAAGCTTTTCTTTGTCGCCCGTAAACGGCAGAAATTGCGGGGGAGCCTGATCGAGTGTGATGTATACCCGGCCGTTTCGTTCAGCGGCTTTTGCGGGAAGAATGCCGGCTTTTGTTTCAATTTGATATGTCTGATCAGCCTGAAGCCTTCCCTTTTCAATTAATGCGTAAAGAGAGGCGACGGTAGCATGTCCGCATAAATTCATTTCGTGGCCGGGTGTAAAATAGCGGATGCGCAGATCGGCTTCTCCGCTTTTACAGAGAAAAGAGGTTTCATTGTACCCTGCCATTTCGGCGATCATCTGCATCTCTGCATCTGAATAATCATCTCCGTTAAAGACGATTCCCGCGGGATTTCCCAAATCCGGAATATCGGAAAACGCTTCATATTTAAACACGGTTGCCTGTTTCATTCATCAGCCTTCCTTTCACCTTATGATCATGTTATTCAGTATAACAGAGTAAAATTAGAATTTTTAGTTAATTATTCAAAAAAAAAGACGCCTTTTAACGGCGTCTTTTTTTGGTTTTTCCGATCAGGCGGGTGACGAGGATCATCGTGACGGACAGCGATCTGTTTTTGCGGTACGCCAAGTATTTCCCGCGCCACTCCGGTTTGTATTTTTCTTTAAAGGCCCGCAGCCCGCTGAAGCTGTACATATACCGGACGTTGTTGAAGATGACGGCCGCGATTCTTTCCGACCAGAAAGATGTAAAAGCCGTTCCTACGTTTGACAAAGGCGCCATGCCCATATTGAAGGTGGTATAGCCTTTTTCCTGCGCCCAGAGAAACAGACGGATGAAAAGCGCGTCCATAATACCGTTCGGCGCGCTTTTCCGATAACGCATCAAGTCGACGGATATCTCGCCTTCCTGATACATCGGCATCAGGTTGGCAAAAGCGATGATCTCCCCTTCCTCGTCTTTCACGTAAGCAACCGGCGCCTGTTCCAAATAATCCCGGTCGAAGAAACCGAGAGAAAAACCTTTCTCTTTTTTCGGTCCGAGCCATTCGTCCGAAATGTCTTTCAGCTTGGCGATAAACTCGGAGGAAAACGGCGGTTCCCCGACATGAAATGTGTAGCCTTCGCGGTCAAATTTGTTGTTAATCGCCCGCAGCCCCGCTTTTTTCTTACCTGAGAGCGTAAAGGCCTCCATATCCACGAACGCTTCTTCTCCAAGCTTGAAGAAGTTATAGCCGAAGTCATGGTACAGCGCCAGATCTTCACGTTCGATCTGATAAAACATGACACTCAGCCCCTGCTTATGCGCTTCATTCAGAAATTCCTCAATCACAAGCGGAAAAGAGTCTCTCTGTCCTGACGGATCCCCGAGCACGACAAGCCTTCTGGAAATCTGGCTGAACAATAAAAGCGCTTTGCCGTCGCTTGAGAAATAAAACCGCTTATCCCCGAGAAAGCCGAGATGGCTGAGCGCATTTCCGCCTTCTTCCGCCAAAAAGGACTTCAGCCGTTCAGGATCGGCCTCTTCTCCGATCGGCTTCGATCTTTTATGATAAAAGAACGTAAACAAAAGGAAAAACAGCGGCACAACAATAATAGCCGTCATCGTGGCATATGTAATGTGCGAATTGTTATGAACGAAATAGTCGTGGCGCAAGAGCCGATTCATTTTATCCCAAATAAAGCCGGCAATGAGATTGTAGTTAAACAAGGCGATAATAAACAGAGCGGCCGCAAAAATCATCTGGCCGAGCGTATACGAAGCCTGCTCTCTGATAAACTGCCGCTTTAACAGCACAAGCAATACGATGACGACAGGCAGAATAAAGATCGCGCTGATGTTCAATCCTTTTAAGAAACTGAACACAAAACCGCCGACCAGCGCGGCAACCGCCATTGAATAAGAACGTTTCGTCCGTTTGTATAATTCAATCGGCAGGATTAAAAGAATCAAAGCCGCGCTTAACGATAACGCGTTAAACGCAAGGAGCGCCGGGCGCGGAATATGCGGGATGACCGTCTCCCTGTCAATCGGCAGGGCGACGGACGCCAGCACGACGACTCCCGCCATGAAAACCAAAAGCGACAGCGAACCGTAAAGTACCCTGATTAAGATAGCGCGCTGGAATACGAGAAGCACGTTCGTCGTTTCCACAGCAGGCGCCATCTTCGGATTTGATTCCAGCCGTTTAAGCGTATTTTCCGTTAAATCGCCAGCCGCAAAGAACAGCCCGAACACAAACGGAATAAATGAATACACAATCCGGTAGATGACGATGGATGTCACAACCGCCTCCTGCGGAAAGCCCATATTCTGCATGCCGAGCAGAAACAGAAGGTCAAACGAACCGAATCCTCCCGGCACAAGACTGATGATTCCCCCGATAGCGGCAATGGCAAATACACCGAATACATGGCGGACATCCGCGTGAATTCCCATGACGTACAGGGAATAATACATGACGACAGCCGCCGCAAACCATTCGGCAAACGATGCCCCGATGTAAGAAAAAACCGGATGCCTCGGTTTTGCTTCACCGTCTTCTGCGCCAGCTTTTTTATTGTTGATCCCAGCGGCGATTAAGGCTGCCGGCACAATTAGCGCCACTCCGGCGATAACAGCCCACAGCCACGGTTTCTCACCTGTAATCTCTCCAACCGGCAGAACGCGGGCGATGGTCAGGATACTGAAGACGGACAGCCCGAGCAGCGCTGAGGACGTAAGCCAGGCGATGCCTGCGACGAGGCGTTTTACGTCATTCGTATGTTCTTTGTAAAGCATCGTCCGCAGCCCGACACCCGCCAGACCGCCGAATCCAAGGACATTGTTAAAGGAATTGGCGATAAAAGAGACCCTGAATACTTTCCAATTCGGAATGTTGAGGCGAAGCGTCCGTTTCAGCACAAAGTCATAAAAGGACATCGCGCTGACGGCAAGAAGGCCGAGCAGAACGAGAATAAATAAATCGTAACGCTCAATCCCGTTAATAATGTACAGCGTTCGTTTAAAAGAAAGGTCTGTCAATTCCTTTTTGGACTGATAAATGACTAAAAGCAAAACTGCAATAGGAAATAATACTTTTAATATCGATAAGGCATTCTTTTTAGTCAGCAATGTTCTCTCCAATCATCATAAAATAGCTTATTTATTATAATTCCCCCAATAATCTCCAACATATTATACACTACCACCTCACATTCAAACAAAACTCGTCTGCAACTTTCTTTCTCTGATTAAAATCAGTAATATGGTATGCAGGAGTATGAATGAGGAAGTGAGACGATGGATTATAATCTGCATGATACAACAGTATTAAGCGGCGATATTTTTTCTCCTGAGGAACGGGATATTTGGGTGCTGTACATGAAAGTGATGACATCGGCGGGGCTCGGCGATGTATCGGAGTGGATGAAGCTTGATATGAGCATGCCGCAAATGAAAGTGCTGATGCTTCTGAACAACCACGGGACGCTTAAGGTGAGTGACATAGCGGAGAAAATGGGCGCTTCCCTTTCAAATACGACGGGGCTGCTTGACCGTTTAGAAAAATCATGTTTCATTACACGCGCTCCGTCAGAAGAAGACCGCCGTTCAGTCGTCGTTCAATTAACGGAAAACGCGAAAGATATTTTCCGCAGCCTTTATCAAAAAGGACATGTAAAATTGAAGCGTTCATTGGAAACGCTGACCGCTGAAGAAAAACAAACGGTCAATCAAGGGCTTGCCATTTTGGCAAGAGCGCTTGATTCTTCCAAACAGGGATAGAGATGAAAAAGGCCTGCCGGTATCGGCGGCCTTTTTTTGTTTGACATTTAATTCACTTGAAGTGAATAATATATTCAAAGTGAATTAAAAACGGAAGGATTGATCAGTATGCCGGAGCCATTGCAAACAGAAAAAAACCAGAGCCGGGCCATCACTCTCTTTACGATCGGTGTGTTCATGGCGGCGCTGGACAACGGAATTATTTCCGCTGCTCTGACGACGATTAACAGCTCTTTTGATGTTTCTCCTTCATGGGGATCGTGGGGAGTGACCCTTTACACATTGGGACTCAGTGTCAGTGTGGCGATTGTCGGCAAGCTGTCGGACCGATACGGGCGGAAAAAGCTGTTTATAATTGAAGTCGGGCTGTTCGGACTCGGCTCTTTGCTTGTCGCACTCAGTCAGAGCTTCCCGATGTTTTTGGCGGCACGGCTCATTCAGGCGCTTGGCGGCGGCGGAATTTTTATTATCGGGAGTTCGCATGTGCTGGCCGTGCTTCCGAAGGAGAAACAGGGGAAAGCTCTCGGGCTTTTAGGGGCGATGAACGGTATGGCGGCCGTCCTCGGACCGAATATCGGGAGCTTTTTGCTTGATGTAACCGGATCGTGGCATTGGCTGTTCTTGATTAATCTGCCGATTGCCGCCGCTTTGGTTGTGTGCGGCGGTTTGTTTATCGCTGAAACGAAAGAGCCTGAGGCGAAACGGCTTGACCTCGCCGGCACAATGCTGCTGTCTCTTGCGATCTTATCTTGCATGATCGGTATCACGAATCTCGATGGGGCGAAGCTGTCAGAAAGCATAATGAACGTAAAGGTGTACGGTTATCTTTTGGGAGCTGCACTTCTCTTTCTGGTGCTGCTTAAGGTCGAAAAGCGGGTTGAAAACCGAGGGGGCGATCCGATTCTCGCCTACTCGCTGCTGCAAAATAAAGTGTTTCAATGGACGCTCGTCATCGGATTTTTATCGGGAGGGCTGCTCGCTGCGGTCATTTTTATTCCTTCTTATGCGGAGCAATATTTGCACGTATCGGCGGAGAAAGCGGGTTATTGGATGACGCCGCTCGCGTTGGCGTCAGGAATCGGAGCGTGGCTCGGCGGGGCGATCACGGATAAAAAAGGTCCGGTCTTTTCCGCGGTTGTATCAGGCGCCATCGCATTTGCAGGCTTCATCCTGTTTCCGTTATGGGTGACGGATAAATGGGAATTTGTCACAGCGAGTGTCATTGCGGGGATCGGTTTCGGATTTCTGCTCGGGGCTCCGCTGAATGTGCTTGTATCAGAAACGGCGGGCCAAAACAAAGGAACAGCGCTCGGCACGCTGTCACTCGTAAGGCAGGTCGGGCTGACGCTCGCTCCGGCTTTATATGCCGGCTTCATTACAGCGGGCTTTGACCGGATCGGAGATGACATCAAAAACCGTTTAGCGAAAAGCGGCATTCCCGCTGATCAGGCGCAAACGCCGGATATCGGCGGCGGACTTTCTTCGTTGCAGGAGCAGGTAAGCCGAATCCCCGTTCCCGCTGTCAAAAAAGCGGTTTCTGATGCGATTGAAGCGGGCATTGCCAGCGGCTACCACCATCTTTATACGGCAGCCGCCGTCATTTCATTATGCACGATTGTATCTGCGGCTGTTTTGGCGTTTTTCCGAAAGCCGGCATCCTCTAAGACAGATGCCAGCCCATCCTCCGGGAAAGCTCAGTAATATGGGCGATGTGATGTTCAGAGTGCCAGACATATAGTCCGAGCGCTTGTTCCAGCGTAACCGTCTCTTTAGATACAGGATGGAAGTATGTCCGTTTGAATTGGGCTTTCGTCATGGAGCGCAAAAGAGCGGCCCATCTTCTGTGCAGGATCGCTAACAGCTCAAGCGCATCCCCGCAAGCGGCGGTTTTGGAATCATGAAGATCGGCCCAGCCTTTTTCATCATAAGGACGGATTTCCGGTTCATTCTCCGTTAAGCTCAATTTAAACCGGGTATAGCCGTTCATGTGGCTGTCCGCCAGATGGTGAACCACTTGGCGGACAGTCCATCCCCCTTCGCGGTACGGCGTATCAAGCTGACTGTCCGACATCGCTCTGACAGCTTGTTTCAGTTTGGCCGGAGCGTGTTCGAGCGCATTGATCCATTCTTGTTTCTGTCCGGCCGAAATCGATTCAGCCGGCTGATATTCTCCAATCGGATAGCTGAGAGTTTGTTTTTCCATTTTTGTCTCTCTCCCGTTGCTCGTATTATGAAAGTATGATGGTGATGTCACAGCCTTCCGCTTTCGCTTCACGAAAGACCTGAAGCACACTCTCGGCGCCATTTTCTGTAAGCTGCTTGCTTTGTTCAAACTGTCTCCATTCTAAAACGAGGGGGTATTCCACCCAGCCGGTCAGACAATCCCATAAAGCGTCAAGGTTTTCACCGTAGTATTCAGGAAGGGCAAGTTCCTTTTTCAATGTCTGGTGCAGGTCGCTCATACTTCTGATTTGCTCCCCGTTAATAACTGCTTTATTCATACGCGGCTCCTTTCCCATGTTTTTATTCTATCAGTTTACCATTTTCCTCTTCAGAAGTGACCGGAGTCTGCCGCGGTTCCAGCTGGACAATGCCTTGCCCGCCGTCAACGGCCACCCTGTCCCCCGTTTTCAGTTTTGACGTTGCATTTCCGCACCCGACAACGGCAGGAATCCCCAGTTCCCGGGCAACGATCGCCGCGTGGGACAAAGGGGCGCCGACGTCCGTTATGATAGCGGCCGCTCTTGGAAAAAGCGGGGTCCAGCCTACATTGGTTGTCGACGTCACTAAAATTTCCCCCGCCGCAAAAGAATCCCCGTCTTCCGGGACATCAAGGACACGGACAATGCCCTCCACTCTCCCGGCCGCTCCCGCGAAACCTTTTAAAGTGTGCGCATCATCAGTTTCCGCAGGCATAAAAGCATCGTAATAATCCGCTCTTCTGTCAGGATTTTCAGCCCATTTAAACGGATTGAATCTTCCGTTAATAACGGATGGGAACGGCGGCAGTTTTTTATAGGTTTCATAGTTTTGCTTTCTCGCTTGAATCGACGCAACCGCCGGCTCTTTCCCCGCGAGCAGATCGGTTATTTCATGCAGATACAAGAAGAAAATATCGTCCTCCATGCCGGTCATTTCCGCCGCTCTGAGCGCGAATGCTCTGGCTGTCCGGTACACCCTGACAAATTCTGATCTGGTTGTTTCTCTCATATTCGCGTATTCTGACGCTTTTTCCATTTTGGCTTTGAGCCATTTGACCTTATGAGGAAACTTTTCTTCAAATCTTCGGAAGGCCTGTTCATGCGCCCGCTGCTGTTTCAAAAGCAGTTGTTCGGCATCAATACCCGACTCCTTGTGTTCTTTGATCTGCTTCGTCAGCCAATCCCGGTTTTCTCCCGGATGCGGTATGGAAAGTTCGTATTCATGCGGGCCTCGGTGGCCTTGGTTCCTGAGATATTCTTCCTCGCTCATACGGCCTTTCATGACTTGATCAATGCCGATAATCGGCTCCAGGCTTGCCAGTCCGCCTTTTCCCCTCAGATTGGAGAGCAGGAGATTCGCATCTTCTATCCCTGCGAGTTTTGTTAATTGAGAGGTTAACGACGAAGAGGATTGCGCAGAATCACGCCCGCCGGATATTAGCGCAAACCACGCGTTGCATAAATACGGATAGATCTCATTGTTCCATATCGCTAATAATGCCCGCTCCGTTTCGGCACGTTTCAGCTTTTCCTCAATATTCCGGCACCACTCCGGCGATTCGTCCAAGTAGGAGGACATGTTTTTTTTCGCGAGCTTCATTTTCGACAGATACGGTTTCAGTTTTTTCGAGATGATCTTCAGAAGTTCATACTTTGAGAACGGATATAAAGGAATCTTCATTTCCGCCGGGATTTCTCCCAATGTATCGCTCATCATTTTTCCTATTTTTCCGCCTTTCGGATTCAGACCGAAAGCGGCGAGAACGGAAAGAGGCTGGCTCATATTGTTATAGGCTCTGCCGCAAATATTGCCGGACCAGACATAATAGCCCGGAATGATGCCCGACTCTTCATCCAGATTCCGGAGGAGCGACCATGTCAGCGGCGTCATCACATCGGGAATCGCTTCTCCTATATTTGTGTTTGTCCATAAAAAATCACCGCTGAAAGAAGCATTCCATTCATAGGTTTCCAGATTTCCGGCCTGTAAGGTCGTAATCGGGCGGGATTGAAGAATATACAATGTCCCGCCCGCGGCGGCCCATTCAATATCCTGCGGCCCTCCAAGATCTTTTTCCAGCTTTTTCGCCAGTTTATAGAGCTTTGACGCATATTTGCGAAATTCCCCGGGGCCGTCATATTTTTTCTTGGGCCGTGCCAGTTTAAAAGAATAAGCATCGGCTTCCCCGGAAACGAGCTGCTCCCCGAGACCGTAGACGTAATTGCCTGTCATCTCCCGCCTGCTCCCCGTAATCGGATCTGCGGTAAACAGCACTCCGGATATCTCAGACGGTATCATCAGCTGGATGACGATTGCGATTTCATGCTCATCTTCCATTCCCTGAACGGCGCTGTACACCTTTACTCTTTCTGACTGTACCGACCGGCGGACTTCATCAATCGCCCTGGACATGTCTTGATCTGTTTTGACATTCAACACCGTATCGAATTCTCCGGCAAAGGAAGCCTGAGCGGAATCCTCGCTCAGCGCGGATGATCGTACGGCAAACAACGCAGATGCATGGCGGCTGCGGATGGATTTCACATATTGATCAATAGCCTCTCTCGCCTGATGGCGCAGCTGTCCGTCCTGAAAGGCAGACGGCAAAATCACAAACCCTTCAGGCACAGGATACCCGCTTTGATACATTTTAGAGAGAATGCTTCCTTTTCCTCCCGCAAAGGAATAAAGTTCGTCCGGAAGTTCTCCGAATGTTTTGACACAGTCATTCATAATGTCCCCGCTCCTTTTTAGTCGTTCATCCAAGCTCACAGTTTTTCTCTTTTTCACTTTTTTTGAAAGTATTTCCTATAAGTATACAATATATCGGTCTTCACAAGGGAGAAAATCGATGGCGTTATGTTGTCATAAATGCATCCGTCAAAACGGCCACAGGCGGGGTCTTAAGCCTTACAGTGAAAGCGCTATTAAAATTAGAGATAGGCGGCCCGATACTGCTTGCCTGGCATTCGCTTCCGGCTTGCCGCGGAGGGTTTCGTTTGCAGGTTATGTACAACTTCCGTATCAAAAAAGGCGGCTGAAACGCCGCCTTTTTTTCAGACTGTGCGGCCTTGATGCGCCGCCGTATTTCTTTTGGTCTGCTTCGGCTGATACACTTTCCCGACAAACAGGTATCCGTATCTGAAATGGTTGCACACCCAAGATACGAAAATGGGACCGAGCGTGCAGATCAAAAATAAAAGAAGGATGGCAGCCGCTAAAGGCATTGATCGCAAATAGCCTTCCAGAAGATATCCGCTGATTAAAAAGTAGGAGTGCAGCAGATAGATTGAAAACGAATAGTTGCTGATCATCATCACAATCGCGGGCACTTTTTTGAGCTTTGAAAACAGATGAAAACACAGAAAGATCATACTGACCGCGTAAATCATAATATCCGGACGCTTAGAGGAAATGGAGCCGCCGCTGATATATGAAACGGCCACAATCAATATTGCCGATACGGCCGCACTGAAGTAAACCGCATAACGGTACTGATTCATGAGCGATAAAAAACGCGGATATTCCTTTCCGCAATAAAATGCCAGACAGAAATAAAACACCCAGCCCGGAAACGGAACCCAAAAGAACGGAAAAATAGAATCAAGCCCCGATGATGCCGGCGGATGAAAGATGGAAAAGTAAGCCAGATAGACGGCGTTGATGATAAACGAAACAGACAGCACCCACATGGGAGATTTGTTGTTCAGCCAGCGGTGCAGCAGCATATGGAGAATGTAAAATTGAAAGATCACAAGAATGAAGTAGCCGATGAAGTTTCCTAAAAACACATTCTCTAAAAATTTACCGATCACTGAAACGAATCCGGCTCCTTCTTCCGCCACGCTTTTCATTAAAATGGCATCCACCGCGGCAATAAACAGAAACGGCACGAAAATGACTTTGCCCCTTTTCTTTAAAAAACCCGCGGGAACGCCTCCCGGGTATGACCTGGCAAGCAGAAATTCCGAAATAAAGATAAACGCCGGCGTGCTGAACATCAACAGGGTCCGAAAAGCATCAACTGTATGGGCGGCACTGGCTAAGGACTCTTCCTGAATCATCAGCACCATTGAAACTACGTGAAGCAGAACCACACTTAAACAGGACAGGCAGCGAATCACGAAAATTTCTTTTATCTGCATGCGGCCGCTCCTTTTTCACAAGCGCGCCGGACTTTAGCGTATGCTTGGCGCAGCCATTTTTCCCGCAGCTCGGGTGTGCTCGTTTTGACGACAGAAAAAAGGTTCCGCTCGGCTTTTTGAATGCCGCAAAATTGCAGAATGCCTTTTTTCAGCGTAATCCAGTCCGAGTTTTTCCGGAACCACTTTAAGTACCAGCCCGGGGAATCCGCCGTATAAAAGACCTGTGCCGTCTCTGCCCGGAGCAGTCCTTTTACGCGGCCTTTTTCATATGTGTAGGCTTCTCCGGCGACAAGCACTCTGTCAAAAAAGCCTTTCATAATCGCCGGAACGCCTCCCCACCACAGCGGGTAGATGAAAATGAGATGATCCGCTTCTTTCATCAGTTTCCGGTATTTCTTCGTTTCAGCGTCCCGGTTCATGTCAGAGCGCTTTTTTTCGCCGCCGTACTTCAGCACGGGATCAAATTGGTCGGCGTATAAGTCAATGACCGTATAGCTTTGGCCGCTGTCCTTTAAAGCCATGACGACGTATTTTACGAGAGCCGCATTGAAACTGTTCTCATCCGGGTTTGCATACACAATCACCGTCTTCATATGTCCCTCCCATTATTTCTTAATTTTTACAATGATTATATCATGATGTCATATGAATGAGGCAAAGACACGAGAAAGGCTTTTTCCGTTCTGCTGCCGTTTCGATAACCCCTTTCTGCATATTTTTGCTGATTTTGCCGCCGCGGATTCAATGACAAGCATCCGGCACTTCTGCGTTTTTGAGCGGCCGTATGGTATACTAGCTGTCAAATGAATGGCTTGGAGGACAACATGAGAATTTTAAAGTACGCGATTTTAGGGCTTTTGCGAAAAGGCGAATTGAGCGGATATGATATATCGAGCTATTTTAAGGAAGAGCTCGGCCAGTTTTGGAGCGCCAAGCACAGCCAGATTTATCCGGAATTAAAAAAACTGACGGCTGAGGGATTTATTACGTTTCGCACTGCGATTCAAGGAACAAAGCTTGAGAAAAAAATGTACACGCTGACTGACAAGGGAGAGCTGGAGCTTGCTGCCTGGCTGACGAAAAAAGACCCGATTCCTGAAACGGTGAAGGATGAATTTATGCTGAAGGCTTATTTCATCTCAGCTTTGACGCAGGAAGAAGCGGATGAGCTATTCACCGATCAGCTCGTAAAGCGGAAGGAGAAATTGTCCGATCTGGAAAACAGTTATCAAGAACTGATGACATCGTCCGCGGAGGCGGATTCATTTTCTTCTCCTGATTTCGGCCATTATCTCGTGCTGACAAAAGCGCTTGAGCGGGAACGGAATTATATTTCCTGGCTTGAAGATATTTTGGCTCTCATCAAAAAAGCATAACCAAAACGGGGCGGCTCTGTATCTGCAAGCCGCCTGTTTACGTTCTGAGAACCGCATTGATAAATGAATCAGCCATTAAAATAAGAAAAAGCAGACTGAAATACACAATCGAATAAAAAAACATCCCCTTCGACCATTGCGTGTCATCCGCCGCCTGAAAGCCTTTGACGCTCCGGTACAGCCAGATGGCTCCGAGCAGGAGAGCGGACGCGGTATAAAACGGGCTGACGTCTATATAAAGAGGAACGAGCAGCGAAACCGCAGTCAGAACGGCAATATAGCGCAGCATTTTTATTTTTGTGGCGCGGTTGCCTTTTATGATCGGCAAAAGCGGAATGCCGGCGGCACGATACTCTTCCTTTCGCCTGATTCCGATCGCCCAGAAATGCGGCGGCTGCCACAAAAACATAATCGCGTATAACAAAATCGCGGGCATATCAATGTACCCGGTGAGCGCGCAATAACCGATTAAAGGCGGAGCCGCCCCGGGAAAGCTGCCGACAAATGTGCTCCAGACGGATTGTCTTTTAAACCAAAGCGTATAAACGACGGCATACAGCAAAAAGGCAAGCAGGCCAAGAACGGCGGTCAGTACATTAAGCGAAACAAGCATGATGAATCCGCATGCGCCGAGACATGTGCCGTACAGGATCATGACCGGCGGCGGTATTCTCCCCGTGACGCTGGCGCGGGTGCGGGTTCGCGCCATCTTTGCGTCCATGCCGCGGTCAAAAAAGTTATTAAAAACAGTGCTTGATGCCATGACTAACGCCGTTCCGATCATGGCAACCGCCATGGCGGCAAATATACCGGGCCCTCCGCCCGTCCTTTCTGACTGAATCCATGCGATCCAAAATCCGCCCAATGCGGCGAGTGAATTTGAGATGATAATCCCCGGTTTGGCAAGAATGATAAAGTCCTTGACCGTCACCCGGTTTCCGTTATGCTTCATCGGCTGTTCCGTCTGTGCTGCATTTGAGTTCATTTGTTCAGGTTCTCCTTTTTCGGCTTATCATATCAGGAAGAATCAGGAAGCACAATTTATTTTGGGCATTTTTCACACAATTGTAAATTGTGTATGAAAAGCCGCATCTTGTGACCGGATGCGGCTTTTGCCTTTTTCTATTCAAATCCTGCCCATACAGCTTTTTCAATCCAGCGGATGCTCTGAGCTCGGGCCGGCGATGGCGGCTCCACGCGTCATTTTTGCGACTGAGATGTTCGCTCTCTTCAGTCACTCAAAAGCCGTGTGGATATTCCAAATCGACGTTCTTCTTTCCCGAGCCTTTTCAAGAAAACTTCAGAAAAATAGAAAACCTTGCCGATTAGACGGCAAGGTTTGTTTCTTACAGTGTAAATGCGATATCCGCCCCTGATACAGGGTCTTTGACGAATACGCCCTCTTCTTTTTCTTCGATCTCAAAGCCGGCATCGGTCAGCGCTTTTGTCACACGTGACAGCTCTTTTTGATGCGGCAGCGCGATGGTGTAATAATCCAGCCCGCTTGCATTTCCCGGTTTCGGCGGCGCATGTTTTCCGGCCCATATATTCAGACCGATGTGATGGTGATACCCTCCCGCTGAAACAAACAGAGCGGACATGGCGGCGTAATTGCCGACAATGTCAAAACCGAGGATATCGGTGTAAAACGCTTTGGCTTCCTGTAAGTCCGTCACATGAAGATGGATGTGGCCGATAACAGTTCCTTCTGGAAGACGGCTTTTCCGTTCAGCTCCGGCTTCTTCCAAAAGCCCGTCCACATCGACGGGCGCCGTTTGCATGACATAATTGCCCTCTGCATCCCGGCGCCACGTGCTGCGGGGACGATCGGCGTATATTTCAATACCGTTGCCGTCCGGATCAGACAGGTAAAGAGCCTCACTGACCGCGTGATCCCCCTGACCGAGCGCGATGCCGTTTTCAATCAGCCTGGCCAATGCGATGCCGAGTTCTTTCCGGTCAGGCAGAAGTATCGCGAAATGGTAAAGGCCGGTGACAGACCGCTCCGGCAGAACGACGGCGCTTGGATTTTCTTCAAGCACCAGCAGGACGCGTTTTCCGTCTGCTGACAGTCTTGCTGAACGATCTGTCTGCGAGATGACTTGAAGGCCGATTACATTCCGGTAAAAGCCGAGCGAGCGTTCCATATTTTTAATGGTCAATTTGACATAACCGATTGCCGTATCTTGATGAATGCCGGTCATTTGAACGCCTTCTTTCTTATGCTGAAAAAGTTTCTCCCTTTTTTGATTTGAAAAGGAGCTGATCCAATGAAAGCAGACGGCTTCCTGAAAGCGCTAAGTGAATTGACGCAACCAGTAAGATGAAATCAAATTCCGATCCGCCCATAAATGGTGAGGAAAGCTTCGCCGTGAAGATGGCGCCGACTAATGTGACGGCAAACAGAACGCCGATAATGCGCGTTGCCAAACCGAAAAAGATCAGAACCCCGCCGACAAGCTCAATCGTCGCGATGACATAGACCATAAAGGCCGGAATCCCGATGCTCTGGAAAAATTGCGTAGTTCCTTCCAACCCTTGAAACTTGGATAAACCGTGAACAAAAAAGATAATACCTGTTACAACCCTTAAAAGCAGTGTTCCTGTTTCGAATGATTTATTCATAAAATCCTCCTTGAAAATTATTATCACTTACTTTATGTAAGCTAGTATATATACATAACTTATTTACGTCAAGTAATTTTGTTACATTTAACGAAAATAACTTAAAAGTACTATTTGCCTTCGCGAAAAAAAGACCTCCGCACTCTGTCGGAGGTCTTTTTCCCTATCTATAATTCCCGGAACTGGCTTTCATATAATTCCCGGTAAAACCCGTTCTGGCTGAGAAGTTCGGCATGGGTTCCTTTTTCAGCCATTTCGCCGTCTTTCAGCACAAGAATCTGATCCGCTTTTTGAATCGTGTTCAGCCTGTGAGCGATGATGACGCTTGTTCTGCCCGCCATTAAACGGCCGAGCGCTTCTTGTATTTTCACTTCGGTCACTGTGTCAATGTTGCTCGTCGCTTCATCCAAAATGAGCAGCACCGGGTCTGCCAGCACAGCTCTCGCGATGGAAATGAGCTGTTTTTGTCCTTGGCTGATGCCCGCGCCGTTTTGGGTAAGAACAGTATCATAGCCTTTCGGGAGCCGTTCGATGAACCCGTGGGCATTGGCGGCTTTTGCGGCTTCCTCCACCTCTTTGTCAGAAGCATCCAGACGGCCGTAGCGAATATTTTCCCTGATGGTGCCCTGAAAGAGAAAGGAATCCTGCAGGACAAACCCCATGTTTTTTCTCAGACTGGATCTCGTCAGTTTTTTGATGTCCGTTCCGTCAATGAGGATTTTTCCGTTATTCGGCTCGTAAAAACGGGCGATCAGGCTCGTAATGGTTGTTTTACCCGCTCCGGTCGGTCCGACGAAGGCGATGGACTGTCCTTTCGGAACGCTGAAGGACAGGTGTTTTAAGATCGGGCTGTCTTCATGATAGCCGAAGGAGACATCTCGGAATTCAATCTCTCCCGTTTTGATCGGCTGGTACAGCGCATGCTCTTCATCTTCCCGCTCCTCTTTTTCATCAAGCACGTCAAACACCCGTTCAGCCCCGGCGATGGCCGATAACATCGTATTGAACTGATTGGCTAAATCATTTAAAGGGCGCGTGAACTGCCGCGAATATTCGGCGAATACGACGATGGAACCGATTGAAATCCATCCCTTCAGCGCAAACAGCCCGCCGACCGCCGCTATAATCGTAAAGCTTAAATTGTTTAAAGAGTTCATGACTTTCGGAATGAATCCCGAAATTGTCTGCGCCCAAAACCCCGATGATTGTAACGCCGCGTTTTTTTCTAAAAATTGTTCCATGACGCGGTCTTCCCTCGAATAGGCTTTAATGACCTTCGCCCCTGATATCGACTCTTCAATAAAACCGTTCAGCTCGCCGAGGTTTTTCTGCTGCTGCTTAAAAAGCAATCCCGTCCGGTTGGTGATCCATTTAATGCTCAAAAGCATGATCGGAATAATCAAAAGCGTGATCAATGTTAAAAGCGGACTCATGTACAGCATGACGGCGATTGTGCCGACGAATGTAATGACGCTCGACAGCACTTGAATGACGGATGTATTTAAAGTGGAGCTGACATTTTCGATATCATTGGTGACCCGGCTCATTAAGTCCCCGAGCCGCTGTTTATCAAAAAACGGAATCGGCAGCTCATGCAGATGGGTAAACAGCTCGCTCCGCATTTTAAACACGGTGCTTTGCGAGATATTGATCATCCAATAGTTTTGAAACCATAAGGACAATGATTGCACGAGGTAAATCCCAAACAGGATGAACAGCACCCCCGCCAATCCGTCTGTCGTCTGCCCGACGATAAAATGATCAATCGCTTTCCCGATGACGAACGGTCCGAGCAGGCCGAATATGGCGCTTATGACTACCATGATGATCACAAGGGTTAAAAGCCCTTTTTTCTCGGCTACATAAGACCAGATTCTGCGCAGCGTGCCTTTTGTATCTTTTGCTTTCGCGCGTTTTCTGCCGCCTTCATTTGATTTGAGCGGTATTTTCGGATATCGGAAAGGTTTACGAATGTCTTTTTGCATTGTCAGCTCCCTCCTTTCCGAATTGTGATTCATAAATCTGCCGGTACAGATGAGACTGTGCCATCAGCTCTTTGTGCGTGCCTTTGGCCAGCAGTTCGCCGTCTTCAAGCAATAATATGGTGTCAGCCTTCATCGCAGTCGTTATTTTCTGCGTAATAATCAGTGTCGTGCATTCATAGGATCTGATCGCTTGTAAAAGCTTCGCTTCCGTTTGAAGATCAAGCGCGCTCGTACTGTCATCTAACAGCAGGAGGGACGGCTTTCTGATAAAAGCGCGCGCGATGGAAATCCGCTGCTTCTGCCCGCCTGACAAATTGACGCCCCGCTGTCCCAGCACCGTGTCGTATCCGTTTGACAGCTTCATAATCGTGTCATGGATTTGCGCGTCTTTGGCCGCCTCCATTACTTCATCTAGTGAAGCATCCTCCCGCCCCCAGGCGATATTTTCACGGATGGTGCCCGAAAACAGAAGCACTTCCTGCGGAACATAGCCGATTTCCCTGCGCAGCCCGCAAGCGGAGAATTCACCGATCGGTTTGCCGTCTATGAAAATACTGCCCGAATCAGCCGTGTACAGGCGCGGAATCAGCTGAAAAAGCGTTGATTTTCCTGAACCTGTCGCGCCCATAATGGCAACCGTTTCTTTCAGGCTGGCAGAAAAGGACACGTGATGCAGCGCGTCTTTTTCCATGCCCGGATAGCGGAAGGACACTTCGCGAAACTCAATCCCGCCTGCAAGCGCCCGTGCCGGGTCCTGCCCCGTTCCCTCGCCGCCTTCTGTTTCCAGCACCTCGCCGATTCTTTCTCCGGAAGCCTTCGCCCGGGAAAATACCATGATGAGAAAAGGAAGGACGGACAGCGCGCCTGTAATCCGCGTCGCATAGTTAATGACGGAAACGACATCGCCGACCTGCGCTCCGCCCTGAGCAATGCTTTTGGCGCCGAACCATAAGATAAACAAAATACAAATGTTCATCAGCAGCATTAAAATCGGCATCGCCGCTTCCACGAGACGAAAAGCGGAGACCGTTTTTTCCATCAGCTTCGTATTCGATTTCAAAAAACGTTTCACTTCGTGGTTTGCACGGAGGAGCGCTTTAATCAGTTTGATCGCCGTCAGGTTTTCCTGCATGATCGTGTTGACCTGATCAAGCCGCTTTTGCACAGACCGAAACAGCGCGCCGCCTCTTTTCAGCACCCACAGCAAAAACAAAAGCAAAATCGGCACCGTGATCAGCAGAAAAAACCCGAGTTTCGCATTGACGGTCAGCGAGAGAATAATGCCCCCCGCAATCATTAACGGCGCCCGGAGCATAAACCGGAGACTCATGAAAAGCATATTCTGAACCTGTGTCACATCGTTTGTCAGCCGGGTGATAAACGATGTGGATGAGAATTGCGCAAATGTCGAATAGGAGAAGGATTGAATTTTTTGAAAAATCCCTTTTCGCGTATCATACGCATAGCTCTGGCTGATGTGGGCGGAGTAGAATGAATTTAAAATGCCCGATGCGAATGAAACAGCGGTCAGTCCGATCATCACGCCGCCCCACAGCCAAACCGTTCCGAGATCCTGCTTTAAAATTCCTTCGTCAATGATTTTCCCGATCAGCAGGGGCTGTATCAGCTCTACCGCAAGCTCGATGAGCATGAAAAACAGAGCGATTCCCGCCAAAAGAGAATACGGTTTTACATATGATAAAGCCTTTGACATGTGTAAGCCTCCAAATCCTTTGTTCAATATGTATGTATATTTATTTTATTTGTTTGTCTTAAATGAATAAAGGATTAACCCTTGAACTCCCACTTTTATTATGTATTTTGTGTAAAAAAAGCGGAAATCATTGAGGATAAAAATTGAGGGAATGAAGCGTGCAGATATATGGAGGCTGTCTTATCTTTTCTTTTTACCAGCTCCTGAACCGGAGCCTTTTATTTTAAAATGACTAGCGGAGCCTTTAACAGACGTCCGCTAGTCAGATGATCATTCATACCGTGTCATTTCATCTAACGAATAAAAACGAGAGCGACCCCGAATCCTTTATCAGCATCAAACTCATTGATCACTTTCATGACCTGCCAGCGCTGGTTTGGAGCATCAGATTTTGTTGCAATCCCGTTATGAGCGTGAATAAAATCTCCCGGTTTCACAGTCTCATCGCATCTGACATATACCTGGCCGATGAGTCCGACAATGTTCCACTCGTCTCTCTCTTCTCTTGAAGCGTAGTCTTCTTCAGGCCGAAAGTCCGGATTTTCCTTTGGCGCCATGACCGTATGGCCGTTCGCATCTTTCTGTTCTTCATAAACATAGCCGCCAAATTCATTCTTTACGTATCGTCCCGACCAGTGAAAACTCGACTCGCCAAGAATCACTCCGGCGGTCTCGGAAATGACCCCAAGCATGAGGTCACCTTTTTCAGCCGGTCTGATCTTATCACCTTCAAGTGTGACAAGTGTTCCCGTCGGAATCTTTTCCCCTCTCAGGCTTTCAAAATACTCGGCGTAGTCAGAGAATGTCGAGGAACCTGTTACGCCTCCCGTAGCCTTAATTGTTCCTTCTTTTGCGTGAAGCTCAATCTTTCTGTTGGCTGATGACGGAGTGCTGCCGGCACCCCAGCCCCATACAGTTGAGTTCGCATTTGGGTTAATCGTATTGTATGAACCGATTACTCCAGATTGAGAACCTCCTGCAGCCTGTCCCCGGACAGAACCGACGACAAAGCCATTAGTTCCTGTAACATGGGAATCTTTAGATGCCATAACAGAAGATCCTTTATGTTTAAACAACTCATACGGTGTTTTTTTACCGCCTACATGAAATGTTGTTTCATATCCTTGAAAATCAATATTTGATATATTCAGATCCGGACCCGAAGAATAGAGTCCGACCGTTCCGCTGCCGGCTCCCAATCTATGCCCGTATACATTGCTCACTGTACAATTATCAACGCCTCCGCCAAAAGCAAGCCCCGTCGTGCCGCCGTCAACTAGAAAAACGCCGTCAATCATGCACTTACCTACCGCATTTTCTCCGCCAAGAACATACAGATCATGAGCAGCGGAGCGGAACCCGCGGATCGTAATATTCTTCAGATTGACATACCGCCCTTTGTAATAAATCATAATGATCGTGTCATTGCTGTAATCGTATGAACGATCTTCACAAATAGCTTGGAAATTCACTATATTAACTGAATCATAGCCCGAAACAACCAACGCACTCGCTCCGACGCCTTTATATATAGAATTTTGTTTAGGATTTGTTGCCTGACAATTTACTAATTGGACATCATGGGCAGTTTTTGATGTCGGCTCAGCCGATAAATGATGGCCAATATGTCTAATGCAAAAACCGATCGCATTTTCGTAAGCACGGCAATTAGCCAGTTGAACTCGTTTAGCCGCCGGTGCATAGTCATGCGCCTTAATTTCAAAACCGCGTGCACCGCCAATTGCAACACAGCTATCTACAAATACATCTTGAGAACCGTCATCGATCTCAAAGCAATTTGAATTTGACGTGCCATTCCCATTTCCCATCGGGTGATAGGAAACACAGTGGCTGAAAGTAGTGTGGAATCCAAAATGACAAGTAAAGTTATCATCCCCGGACCCTGTTGCTTCACAATGTGAAAACGTTACAAAGTTACAGCCGTTGGGCTGATAATAAGTTGGATCATCTTTTTCTCCATGTCTGTTATAGTTCGGGCTTGTAGAATCAAAGCCGTGCAGGCCGGCGTTCTTCGCAAACACATGCTCGACAAAAGAATAGTCAACATTCGCAAAAAGCAAACAGCTTGAAGTGGGGCCTTTCGGAATCTTCCAGCCGGCAGGACGCGTATCCTTGTTCCAATCCAAAGTGAGATGGCCGACATAAATATTTTCATTACCGTTCGTATAATCACTGTTGGTCAGAACAGAATGGCCGACCGGTGTTTCGTCTAATAATTTAATGACCGTTCTTTTCTTGCCTGCTCCGACAAGCATTGTATTTGAAGGAACAAACAATCCCGATGTTCTGAATACACCCGCGGGAACTGTTACGACATAACCTCCGTCGGCCATGGCATCATGAAATGCCTGCGTATCATCCGTTATGCCGTCACCTTTAGCTCCAAAATCCATAACGTTCCGCTCTGTCACATGTTCAAATCTGTTTTCATACATTTTAAGTCTTTCGTTTAAATTTTCATAAGTTGACGTGCCATTGCTAAGCGCAGCACCGGTTTTGCTGTCAATCGCTTCAAAGTTTTGAGCAATGCTTTCAACCTCAATCCCCTCCGTTTTATCGGGTTTGTAAAGTCCTAAGAAAGTCGTATAGTTTGTCATTGCCTTGCCTCCTATTTGTTAATTGTTATATAAAAATACCGCAGAAGTCATTTCGTTTTTTGCACCCCCTCATTTTCACTCCTGCATGTACAGGTGGCAAAGGTATGACAAATTCATACATTTTTTCAAAACATAAAAAGAGCGCCGGATTAACAAGCGCTCTGCACATAGTCTGCTGCTGCAGTATTTTAACCGTTCAATATTTTCTCGACACGCTCCCGCATTTGCGGAACGCCTAATCCGACAATGACCTGAAGCGCCCTGCCTTTTCTGACGACGCCGTGGGCTCCCAGCTCTCTGAAATCGGCGTCACTTTTGACCTTTGATTCATCAGCGACAGTGACGCGGAGACGGGTGGCGCAGTTGGTGACCTCCGTAATATTGTCCTTTCCGCCCAGCGCTTCAATATACAAAGCGGCTGTATCCCGCTGTGTTTCGTCTGCCGCCGCTGTTTCTTTTGAAGCCTGCTTCCGTTCTCTGTACTCCTTTTTCGAATAGAGCTTTGTTTCCTGCCCTTCCTCTTTTTCTCTGCCCGGTGTGGCGATGTTGAATTTGAGAATGAGGAAACGGAAGACGAAAAAGTAAACAGCGGTAAAACACAACCCGATGATGATCTGGTATACATACGTCAAGCCGTGGCTTGACGCCAGCGGGATCCAGTTCAAGGTCGCAGCTTCGATCAAACCGCCTCCCATATTTCCGACGACGCCGGCCATATACATGACGGTTGCCATGGAAGCGGCAAGCAAAGCATGAACCGCAAATAAAAACGGCGAGATAAAAAGGAATGTAAATTCAATCGGCTCTGTAATTCCCGCGACAATGGACGTCAAGGTGACCGGGATCAATAGGCCGGCGACGATTTTTTTCTTTTCCTTTGAAGCCGTGGCGTAAAAAGCGAGCGCGATTCCCGGAATGCCGAAGATTTTCGAGTTGCCGTGAAGCGCGAAGCCCCCCTGCGGGAACAATTCTTTCAGCGGTTTGACGCTTTGAGAGTATTCCCCGAGATGCTGGGCCCAATAGGTGACGATACCGCCTTCAGCCACAGCCGGACCGTAAATAAACGGCGAGTAAATAAAATGATGCAGGCCGGTCGGAATTAAAATCCGCTCCAGGAACGTGTAAATCCACACGCCGATCGCCCCGGAAGAAACGAGAAAGCTTTGCAGCGAGCCTATTCCGGACTGAACCATCGGCCACACGTATGCCACCGCAAGTGAAATCGGTATCATAATGAAGAAAGAAATGATAACGATGTAGGAAGATCCTTGAAAAATCCCCAGGAAATCCGGCAGTTTTTTATCAAAATAACGATTGTGCAAATACACGACAATAGATGAAATAAAGATGGCGCCGATAATATTCGTATCAAGCGTTTTGATCCCGGCGATCATCGTCAGCCCGCTCGTTCCGCCGGCTTCCTGAGTCATATCGACATGAAAAGCCCCGCCCCAAACCGTCAGAATCGCATTGATAAAGTAATTGAATGTCAGATAAACTGTAAGCGCTTCCAAACAGGCCCGCGCCTGCGCTTTTTTCGCTAAGGCGACAGGTATGCCGATCGCAAACAGGAGCGGCATTTGATTAAAGACGGTCCAGCCGCCCTGTTCAATGACGTACCAGCATTGATACCAAAGCCCGTCAGGATCAGCCAGCGGCCCCATCAGCGTTTTATTTTTAAACAGCGTACTCAGACCGACAATAATACCGGAAAATGCAAATAATAAAACAGGCACAAACATCGCGCTGCCGAAGCGCTGGACTTTTTGCATCATTTCACGTGACCTCCCGCTATTTATCAAAATTTTCGAGCTCTTTATAATCAACATATGCACGGAATAACGCTTCGCCCACCAGAAAAAACGGGGCGAATGCGACGATTTCCGTTTTATCGCTTAACGTCACCGGCTTGCTGGTCGCATAAAGATTATACGGCGTCGTTTGCGCCAGTACGTTGTTTTTCAGATTGGTGATTGAAATAAACGGAACTCCCTTTGCGGACAGGGTCCTTACCTGCGGAATTAATTCGGGTGTTTCGCCTGATAAAGAAATAATGATGAATACGTCATCAACCGTAAAATCATCACACATGATATCAAACTCTGTGATGTCCTGAATTAAAATCAGATACTTCCGCCGGGATACAAACATCCGCTGCAGCTCACGGGCGCACACCCTCTGAGCCGTCCCCGATCCGTAAACGAAAATCCGTTTTGCTTCATCTATCAGCCGGCACATCTCCGTCATATCTTTTGACTTCACGTATTTTACATTGGCTTCAATATCATCCAGCAGCTTTTCACACGTCATATTCTCGCCCTCTTCAGGCTGATCCTCCCATTTCAGAAAAACACGGAATTCACTGTAGCCGCTGAAGCCCAGTTTTTGGGCGAGCCGCAGGATGGAAGACCGAGAGACATTGCAGGCTTTCGCCATGTCATTGATACCGAGATGGTAGCACGTATGTTTATGATTCAATATATATTTTAAAATATAAAAATCGTTATCATTTAATTTCGCGTAATGCTGGTTAACCAGTTCTTCAAGACTCATCCCAAAAATCCCCCCGTTTTCTTTCTATTATATAGAATAACAGATAAAGAAAACGGGGAAGATTGTCATCAGGAAATAGGAGACGGACTTACATCAAGCTCAGGCCAGTAGTCCTTGTTAGCCTCCATCAGATCTTCAAGAATCAGTCTTGCCACACGGGCGTTCGGCACTGTTTTTGACAGGATCAGCGCCTGCCACAGCTTTTGAAATGACCGCTCTTCCCACGCTTCAGCCGTCAGTTTTTCGACAGACACCTGCTGTTCCATCAGGCCTTTTTGAAATTGCGGTATGTTCCCGACTGAGAGCGGTTCCGGTCCGTTTGAGCCTACGAGACAAGGAATCTCAACCATGGCTGACGGATCAAAGTTTGCGATCGCGCCGTTATTTTCAACGATTAACAGCATCCTCTCCCCTGTGTTGTAAGCGATGGCCCGGGCAAGGTCGACGATATAGGAAGCATGATCATCAATTTTAATTTCACTGTTCTCCGATGATTGTTCGCGCGTAATCATATCGCATTGGCTGAAAATGAAAGCTTCCCGCCCTTCCATGACTTCGTTGGCTCTCGTATGGTTCGGATTTGATTTTTTCACCATATCATCCGGGAATAAGTAATATTGCAGATATGTGTTCGGAAGCGTATCCGGATCAGCCGCCTGTACGTCGCGCGCTTTTTTGAATGTGTCATTCCAGCTTGCTTCAGTCTGTTCGGCCTCCGTCTTCGGAACGTAGCCGTATTCACGGACATGCTCTTTCAGCTTCGGCATTAAATCATTGCCATGCCGGTCTGTGATGGACGTCCACCAGCCAAAGTGGTTCAAGCCGTAGTAACGGACGTTCATTTCTTTCCGTGAAGATAATCCGAGGATGTTCGCCATGCGATCCTCAATTCCGACCGGCATGTCGCAGATGTTCAATATTTTCGAATTCGGTCTGAGGCGCCGTGTAGCTTCGGCCACAATCGCCGCCGGATTGGAGTAATTCAGCATCCATGCGTCGGGCGAGTACGTTTCCATATAATCAAGAATCTCCAGAACACCGCCGATAGAGCGCATGCCGTATGCGATTCCGCCCGGCCCGCATGTTTCCTGGCCGACCACGCCGTACTTCAGCGGGATTTGTTCATCGAGCGCGCGCATCGCATATTTTCCGACGCGGATATGCGCCATGACGAAGTCAACATCCGTAAAAGCCGTCTCTGGGTCATCAGTCGCCAGAAATTCAATGTCCGGCGCTTTTTCTTTTATAAATACCTCACACGCACCCGCAATCCGCTCCTGCCTTTCTTTATCATTGTCATAAAGTTTCAGCTTTCTGATCGGAAACTCTTCCAGGTGATTCAAAAGCATTAATACAATTCCGGGGGTAAATGTGCTGCCGCCGCCTGCAATAACGATTGAGAATGATTTGTCTGTCATGTGAAGCCCTCCTCTGATAACGTTTACATTTTATTTATATCATGAGAAGGTCCGATCTGTACCGGGTTTGGAGGAGTTAGATCATTTAATCATTTTTAGTTATTTTTCTCAAAAAGCGGGAAAGTTCCCACAGGTACGAAAAAGGCCTGCTGTCATCAGCAGACCCATTCTCAAAAATGCTCTTGTAAATCAGAAAGCAGTACTTCCTGCTCAAATTGCGGATTTCCGATCGGGAAAATTCTGGCTGTTTCCTTGTCTTCGTTGACATGCTGAATATAAATCGGAACTCCTTCGTACGTCACATACGCCATGGCGGCGGATTCTGAAATGTCTTTCGCACGCTGTGTATTCACGTCTCAAACCTCCTTTAGGCCTCACACATAACGTGTCCGGCAGCCAAGAGAAGTATGCTTGTTTCTTACAATTGTCCGGTGGTGAGTTTGAATTTTTTGAGGCGTTTGTAAAACGTGCTCCGCGGGATTCCGGCCATTTTGGCGGCCAGCGTGACATTCCCCTTCGCTGATTCAAGCGCGTTTACGATGATGTTTTTCTGAATGTGCTCCCGGATGGAGACAGGGGACGCTTCTTCTTGTTCATAAGACTCGGCCGCCTCTTTAAGACCTGACGCTTCAAGCAGGGCTTCGATGGGGCGTTCTGACAGCCGTCCGTCCGGGAACATGACGGAAAGACGTTCAAATACATTAAACAATTCCCTGATATTCCCCTGCCATTTCCGGCTCTTTAATAGGTCTAAAAAGTCATCAGGAAGCTCCCCCCGCCAGCCGCGATTTCGCTGAAATTCAAGGAAGAGGCCGGGAATGTCTTCGGTGCGTTCTCTTAATGGAGGGAGGTAGATCGGACAGACGTGAAGCCGGTAAAATAAATCTTCTCTCAGCTTTTTGCATTGGACAAGCTGTCTCAGATCAGTGTGGGTGGCAGTGATGATTCTGATGTCAACGGGAATCTCTTTTGTCCCGCCGACCGGGGTGACTTTCCGTTCCTGCAGCACCCGTAACAGAGCGACCTGCATGGAGTGTGATATTTCTCCGATTTCATCGAGGAAAAGCGTGCCTTTATCGGCTTTTTGCAAAGCGCCGTTATGTCCTTTCCGTTTGGCCCCGGTGAAGGCGCCTTCCGAGTAGCCGAACAGTTCGCTTTCAATCAGCTTTTCGGGGACCGCTCCGCAATTGACGGCGATAAACGGGCCGTTTTTCCTGGAGCTGTTGTTATGAATCGCCCGGGCGGCAACCTCCTTTCCCGTCCCGGTTTCTCCCGCAAGACAAACGGTCGCGTCCGTTCGGGCGACAAGCTCCAGCTGCTGAAGCATATGTCGGGATGACGGGCTTTTGCCTGCCGCACCATGGAATATAAAAGACGGCTTTTCTTCTCGTTTGGATAAATAAACGCATGTGTAGCCGTTCTCCTCCCGCTTCGCCTGCTTGATGTGATAGCCCTGTTCCTCAAGCTCGCGCAGCATATGTCCGGTAAAATGCTGAACGGGACGGCTTGCGGCGATAACCCGGCTCATTTCATTGCAAAGCACGATCGGATCGTGTGACCGGGTCAGCCCGGCGAATTTGCTGATCATATCAAGTTCTGTCATTTTAATCTTTAGGGCAAGCTCCCGTTCCGCCGTATAAGCGATGGAGGAGGCAATTCCGAGCATAAACGGCTGAGCGCGGGCGGCGGGGCAGGAAATATCGATGACACCCGCCAGCCGCCCGTCTTCATAACGGATCGGCGCGGCGGAACAGCTCCATTGATGAGAAGCGAGCGAATAATGTTCAGAGCCGTGTATCATGACCGGCTCATTTGTATAAAGAGCCGTCCCGATCGCATTCGTGCCGACGGCCGTTTCCGTCCAGCGGGCGCCTTTTAAGAAATTGATGCGGTTCGCTTCATGAATGGTGCGCGGGTGGCCGTCAACTGAATGGACAACGCCGTCAGAATCAATCAGGAGAACCATCATTTCCATTTCCCGCATCGCCGTTTTCATTCTTTCTGCATACGGCGTTGAGGCCGCTAAAAATAACGCATGCTTTTCGGCCTGTCTTTCTAAATGATCTGCCGGCATCACATTCGGCCCCTTTTCGAGATAAGGGTTGACGTCGGCTTTTTTGCAGCGGTGCCATGAGGCGGCCACCCGCTTCTGAATACGGGATTCATCGAGCACGCCTTCTTTCACAAAGCGCTTCCAGGTTTTAAAATCATTCCGAATGACATTCATTGTATTCGCTCCCCCCTGTTCAGACCATCTTTTCATATATTGTAGGGGAAAAATAAAGCGCTTTCAACGAAAAATACCCCTTCTCATCTGAGAAAGGGTATTCCGGTTATACGGAATGCACCGCAAGTCCGGTGACATTCAGCAGGGCTTCCTGAAGCGTTTCTGACAGAGTCGGATGCGCCGCGATAAAGTGCTCCGACATATCCGCCGTCATTTCACCGTTCATCATCATGACCGCCTGACCGATCAATTCCGTCACGTCCGGCCCGATCATTGACACGCCGACGATTTCTCCGAATTCCGGTTCGGCAATGATTTTCATTTTGCCGCCATGCTGATGTTTAATTAACGCTTTTCCGTTAGCAGAGAATGAGCATTCTCCGATTTTCACATCTCCGTATGTCTCTCTCGCCTGTGTTTCCGTCAGCCCGACAGCGGCCATTTCCGGCGATGTATAAATACAGCGGGGCACCGCCCGCATATTGACTTTGCTGTCCTTTCCCGAGGCATGCGCGGCGGCTGTGATTCCTTCATGAATGGCGGCATGCGCGAGCTGCATTCCTCCGGCCGCATCGCCGCACGCGTATATATGAGGCACATTGGTCTGCATATGGTCATTGACTTCAATACCGCGCGGAGAATACCGGATGCCGGCCTGCTCCAGATTCAGGCCTTGCAAACGCGGTTTTCTCCCGATTGCAACCAAAATGTGATCAGCCTGAGCCTCAATTTCTTTGCCGTCTTTTGTCCACACGGCGGTTTTCCTTTCTTTGTCAATCCGTTGAAGGGCGGCTTTTGTCTGAATATCAGCCCCGCTGTCTCTTAAAGAGTCTTCGAAAACGGCGGCGATTTCTCCGTCTTCTGCCGGGAGCAGCCGGTCAGCCGATTCAATCACCGTCACTTTCGTTTTAAACCGGCTGAATAAAGAGGCAAATTCACAGCCGATCACACCTCCCCCGACAATAAGCAGAGAAGAAGGAATTTGCTGTAAAGAAAGCGCGTCTTTGCTGTCGATCACCCAATCGCCGTCAAATGGGGCAAACGGCAGCTCCGCCGGTTCAGATCCGGATGCAATCAATATCCGATCCGCTTCCAGAATGTCTTTTGCGCCTCCTTCTCCTTCAACAAACAATGTCTGCTCTGTGAGAAATGAGGCTGTCCCGCTGATGACTTTAATCTGATTTGCTTTCATTAAGTATTGAATTCCCTGCACGAGCTGGCTGACGATTTGCCGTTTGCGCCCCTGCATGCGGGCCCAATTGAGTGTAATGTTTTGCGGCAGTTCGATGCCGAATGTATCTGCGTGCCTGATTTTATCGAGTACATTCGCGCTTTCCAAAAGCGACTTTGTCGGGATGCATCCCTCATTGAGACAAGTGCCTCCGAGCGGCCCTTTGTCGATCAGAACGACTTCTTCTCCCCTCCGCGCGGCAGTCACGGCAGCTGCATATCCGGCAGGCCCGCCGCCGATAATGGCTAGTGTCAATCTCTTCACCCTCTCTATAAAATCAATCCGGCCGGCTCTTCAAGCAGCGCTTTGACCGTTTTCAGGAAGTCCGCAGCCGGTGCGCCGTCACATACTCTGTGGTCAAAGGTAAGGCTCAGCGGCAGCATGGTGCTTTTGACAAGTTCATCTCCTTTAAACGCAGGCGTTTCATAGCTTGCGCCTACTCCGAGAATACCGGCTTCAGGCGGATTAAGAATCGGGGTGAAATGCTCAATTCCGTAACCCCCGAGATTTGTAATAGAAAATGTCGATCCGTGCAGGTCATCTCCGGAAGCATTGCCTTCCCGCGCCCGGCGTGCCGATGTGCTGATGTGATCCGCAAGCTCAAGGAATGAAAGCTTTTCCGCATCCCGAATCACCGGCACGACGAGACCGTTTTCAAGAGAAACCGCCATCCCGAGGTGGACATATGGATAGGTGATGATCCGCTCCTCTTGATAAGAGCTGTTCAGCTCAGGATGCTGTTTCAGCGCAAGCACCGCGGCCCGGGATACGAAATGTGTGACCGTCAGTTTAACACCGCTCCGCTTTTTCGCGCTGTCGGCGAGCTGCTGCTGCCATTTTACAAGCTCCGTAATGTCCGCTTTCATCGTCAGCGTCAGCTGGGCGCTGTTTTGCAGGCTTTTGTGCATTCGGTCTGCAATCACTTTTCTCATCGCTGAAGCCGGTTTTCCCTCCGGCTGTGCCGTCTGAACCGAAGACTGCGGTTCAGCTTCCGTCTTCATGGCCTTGATGACGTCAGCTTTTACGATTCTGCCTCCGGGCCCCGTCCCGTTCAGCGTATCAACTTTCAACCCGGCTTTCTCCGCCATTTTTCGGGCAACGGGAGATATTTTCACGCGGTGTTTACGCTTTTGCACGGCTTTGGGAGCGGGAATATGTTCAGGTTCAGCTTGCGGTTTCCCTGCATTTTCAGGAACCGGCGCCTCCTTCTCCCGCACTTCTTCGCCGTTTTCCCCGATATAACAGATGGGCGTTCCCGGCGGGACTCCTTCTCCCTCTTTGACTTTAATATGAAGAAGCGTGCCGCTTTCAGGCGCTTCTATTTCCATTTCTATTTTTTCCGAGTTGATGCTGGCGATGCTTTCTCCCTTTTCAACCGGGTCGCCGACTTTTTTATTCCAGACGGATACTTCACCTTTCTTCATCGCCATTCCCAGCTTCGGCATTACTACTTTTACAGCCATTCTATATCCCTCCTTTAATTCATTGCCGGCTCGCCAAGCAATTCAAGCGTGACGCTGACAATTTGGTCTGGTGTCGGCAAATATTGATCTTCAAGCACCGGCGAAAACGGCACTGGTGTATGCGGCGCTGTAATCCGTTTAATCGGTGCATCAAGCAAATCAAAGCCCTTATCGGCGACAATCGCAGCAATATCCGTGGCGATGCTGCAGCGCGGATTGGCTTCGTCAATGATGATCAGCCGGTTTGTTTTTTCTAACGATGTGAAAATCGCTTCCTCATCTAAAGGAGACAGACTCCGGGGATCAAGCACCTCGGCGTCGATGCCTTTCTCAGAAAGCTGCGCAGCCGCTTCAAGCGCAGTATTGACCTGCTTGCCGACTGCAAAGAGCGTGATGTCGCTGCCTTCGCGTTTGATATCCGCCTTTCCGAGCGGAATTGTATAATAATCTTCCGGCACCTCGCCCTTCATGTTGTAGGACGTTTTGTCTTCAAAGAAGAACACCGGATCATTGTCTTCTATTGCTGCAAGCAGAAGACCTTTGGCATCATACGGATTGGATGGAACAACTGTCTTCAGTCCAGGGATGCTCGTGAACAGGCCATACAGCGCCTGCGAATGCTGAGCGGCTGCCCGGAACCCGGCTCCGTATGTGGTGCGGACGGTGATCGGCACTTGCGCTTTACCGCCGAACATATAGCGGAATTTCGCCCCTTGGTTGATCACTTGGTCAAAGCACGTTCCGATAAAATCGTTAAACATCAGTTCCGCAATCGGTCTCAGCCCCGTGGATGCCGCAGCCATGGCCGCACCCATGTAGCCCGCCTCAGAAATCGGTGTGTCCAGCACCCTGCTTCTGCCGAATTCCTGTACGAGCCCCTTTGTGACCCCCAGTACACCGCCCCATGCTTCATCATCTTGCAAGTGATCGACCGCCGCTCCCCCGGCGACATCTTCACCGATTACAAGCACATTGTCGTCTTTTCTCATCGCAAGCTTCATTGCTTCATTGATCGCGTCCGACATGCTTATGACTCTCGCCATCTCACATTCCCCCTTTTTCATATGACACGTAGACGTCTGTCAACAGCTCTGACTCTTTCGGATATGGACTCTTTTCGCTGAACGAGACGGCTTTTTCAATCGATTCGCTGACACGCTGTTCGATGTCTGACAGTTTATTTGCATCTGTTTCTTTTAGAAGATAGTTTTTAAAGCCTTGAATGGCATCCTTTTCTTCAAGATGCTCAGTCTTTTCATCCTTTGTTTTATAAGTTTGGGCATCCCCTTCGAAATGGCCGTAGTTTCTGTAAGTCATACATTCAATCAAAGACGGGCCTCCGCCGTTTCTTGCCCTTTCTATCGCTTCCCCGGCTGCCTGATAAACTGCTAAAATATCTTTTCCGTCCACCGTGACCCCCGGCATATTGTAGGCAGCCGCCCGATCGGCGATTGAATCACAGGCTGACGCGTACTCAAATGTCGTGGCTTCGCCGTAGCCGTTGTTTTCGGCGATGAACACGACAGGAAGGTTCCATACTGCCGCTAAGTTCAGCCCTTCATGGAAAGTCCCTTGGTTATTGGCTCCGTCCCCAAAAAAGCAAACGCTTACATTTTTAGTTTGTTTATATTTAGCCGTGAGCGCTGATCCGCATGCGAGCGTGAATCCGCCCCCGACGATTCCATTTGCGCCTAACATGCCTTTATCAAGATCCGCAATGTGCATAGAACCGCCTTTGCCTTTACACAGTCCGGTCGCTTTTCCGAATATTTCCGCCATCATGCCGTCCAGATCACAGCCTTTGGCGATACAATGGCCATGTCCCCTGTGTGTGCTTGTAATGCTGTCGCCATCATCTAAATGAGCGCACACCCCCGCAGCTACCGCTTCTTCACCGGCATACAAATGGACGAATCCGGGAAGCACTCCTTGCGCGAACAGTTCATGCACTTTGTCTTCAAAGCCCCTGATTTCCAGCATCTTTTGGTACATCCACAGCGCTTTCTCCTCAGTTAATGACAAGCCTTCTCGTTTTAACAATTCCATTTTGTGCGCCTCCTTCTATTTAGGGTTCACACTTATAAATGCAAGAAGCATGCCAGCCTTTGAAGCCCGTAAAATGAATGTTTTTATTTTTACAATGGAGACAGTTTGAGACAGGTGTCTCATTTTGTCTCGATCTGTTCCCTTTGTCTCGTTTTATGGCATACAAAAAAGACCGGGCATGACCCTGTCTTTGACAATGATCGACGTATTTATTTCCTCGGAAATCTTTTAACTGCTTCATTCTTCTGCATACAGTCTATCGCGGCGTTTGAGTGGTTACACTTTTTTTTTCATATCCGCGTGCTGCAGTTCATGCTTTTCTTCAACAGCCCGATTCAGCGCTTGAAGCATGTAGCCAATGCCTTTATACGATGACAAAGGCCAGGTGATATGCTGATGCTCTCCGATGACGGCGTTTAGGACGCTTCGGTATTTTTTCCCGCCAAGCATGACAAGCTCTTCGATGTCGGAAAAGCCTTTTTCATGAAATTGACGGCGCAGCTCGTCCGCTGCCATGATCTCCGGATGACCGGTTCCAAAAGTGACATCGTAATTTCCGGGAACCATATCATCCGGACGAAGGAATCCGTGCTTTGCCGACAAAATTACCCACTCATCGAAAAATGCTTTCGCATATCGCTCGCACGCCTGATGAAACGGGCTGAGATAAACGTCTTCCGCCCTTACCGGACCTGTATCTGAATGGACATCCCAAATTTTTTTCTTGCCGCAGGGGATGATGCACAGTCGTTTCATTTTTCTCTCCCCTTTATGATGTATGTCCTATCAATGTACCATGATTCGTTTATTTCTGCATGACGAAACTGGCCATGGATCTGTCTGGGTAAAAACTGCACACAAAAAGACCCGGAATTCAAACCGAAATCCGGGCCGGATGAAGAGTTATTTATGTCACTCTTGCTCCATCCCATCAAGATACTTTCTCTCAAAGTCATCGAGCAATGCACGCACTTCATCTGTTGACTTTGTATTCATGCATTGATTTCTTAATTCACTTGCTCCACGGAATCCGCGGAGATATATCTTGAAAAAGCGGGGGAGCGGTTTATATGCTCGAGCTTCTGCTTTTGAATATTCATCATGAAGATCCAGGTGCAATCTCAAAAGATCAAGCAATTCCTTACTGCTATGCTCTCTCGGCTCCTTTTCAAAGGCGAATGGATTAGTAAAAATGCCTCGTCCAATCATAATCCCGTCAACACCGTATTGTTCAGCGAGTTTCAAGCCGGTTTCACGGTCAGGAATATCCCCATTGATCGTCAATAGGGTATCCGGCGCTATCTCATCACGAAGTTTCTTGATTTCCGGGATGAGCTCCCAATGCGCATCTACTTTACTCATTTCCGCTCTTGTACGCAGATGAATGGAAAGATTCGCAATGTCTTGTTTCAGTATGTGTGTCAGCCAGCCGCGCCATTCGTCTATATCCGTGTAGCCAAGTCTGGTCTTCACACTTACCGGCAGACCTCCTGCTTTCGCCGCCTGTATTAATTCGGCTGCAACTTCAGGACGGCAAATCAGGCCGCTTCCCTTTCCATTCCCCGCCACATTAGGTACAGGACAGCCCATATTGATATCCAGGCCCTTAAACCCTAATTCCGCCATCTCAATACTCATTTGGCGAAAGTTTTCAGGCTTATCTCCCCATATGTGGGCAACCATCGGCTGTTCATCCTCCGTGAAAGTCAAACGGCCGCGCACACTATCCTTCCCATCCGGGTGACAATAGCTTTCTGAGTTTGTAAACTCTGTGAAAAACACATCAGGTCTGCCGGCTTCACTCACAACATGGCGAAAAACGACATCCGTCACATCTTCCATTGGTGCCAGTACAAAAAATGGCCGCGGTAATTCACGCCAGAAATTATCTGTCATAACAAATCCAAATCCTTTCATGATGGGATACAGTCAAACCTTGATCCCAAAATTAAAAACTGACCATGCTTCTTTTACACTTATAGCATGTGTCAGCACTTCTTATCAAACGATAGTAAATTTTGAACATTTCACTTTTTACACGTGAAAAAGTGAAAAGCAAACTGAAGCAGAACACCTTAATTGAGTTAACGTAATAAACTATCGCTATAGTTAACCCCATATCGCTCATTTCTGATCAACTCAGCCAACTCCTTAACCTTTAAAAGGGTTTGAGAGAGAAAAAAGTGTGATGATTATCTACACCTATTTTTTATTTATATTGTGGTTTATTAATAGTAGCGCTGACCTTCATCTTTCTTAGCGGCCTTACTTTTGCTCTTTTTGGATAAAAGGATTCCAACCTAAATAGAATATCATATGAGTTCTCCCTATTACCAATGCAAAATAATTGGCCATATGTCAATATCTTTATAACGTTTTAGTTTTAAAGTTATTACTTATAAACAAAATATCTGCATAAAAAAATAAATAATTACATTTATAAGGTGCCACAGAAATCACCTATAAAAGTTTGTATAAGGTTACGATTCGGTAATCCTGATCCAGAACCAATAAAATAGACTGCTGACTAAGTGTCGCAGTCTCATTCATAAGATTAATAAAAAAGTGTTCATTTTCTTTCATCATTAAATAAGGCATCAGAAGTTATTGCTTTCATTTCGAATATCCTTTGTTATACCTGTGATGATTTGTATAACAGTGAAAACCCCCAAGAAAACAGTGACAGTATTAAACCATGGATTATCATAGAATGAAAGATATGTTTGAAAGAAATCCAGTTCAGCTATGTTTGCTGGGAATCCATTCATTTCTCTATAATTAGGACCCCATCCCGTTAATTCTGCAAAATTAAAATAAAGCTGTGAAACTAAAAATGCCAAAACCGTGAGAAACCAACTTTTTTTATACAACGGTCGTTTTTTGTTTACTTTATCCATTTCATTATCCATTTCCTTTTCTGCAATACTTTTTAGCCAAGTGTCAATCTAACATCATTATATGATGAAGCATGATTGTCGCAATAATTGCTTATTAAGGATATAACCATTGCAGGTATTACTGTAATAGTTGTTATCACTTGCGTTTCCGCCTCGGATTTATTTCTTCTTTGGGAATAAGGAAAATAATCGGGGTCCTTTTTTCCTGTTTAGGCTTTCATATCATGTATAACGACCAAACATGCTTTTTTAGTGTGTTTGATCTTTTATCCACAGTTGTTGCTAATAGTAGATGTTCCAACTGCCGTTGTGATTAGTGTAAGTAAGCAACCTTGCCTTTTACACCTTCTGCTTCAGAACCTTCGTTCAGTGGTTGAGGTTCCAATATCTCTCATTCGGTTTCACCTCCTTTTTATCATTTATTACAACTATCGCCAATAGTAGAAGTGCCGATGAGTGTCGGGGACTTTATTCTTTAAGAAAGAAGTTTACAAAATATTAACTGAGATTACAAGTATTCACGGAACATGAACGACTTGTTATTGCTTCTGGTTCACAACAAGATCTTCATATTTTGTCTGTAATGCCGTTTCCAAACGAAAAAAAGAAAGTGAAGCAGCCTACTTGGCTGTTTTTCACTTTCTTTTCCATACGTTTTTTCAACTCTTTTTATCAGTTAAATAAAGACAAAAGACAGATAGGACAAGGGCACAAAACATAAAAAAACCCGGAAATCGGAAATGTTTAATTTACCGAAATCCAGGTCTGATTACGAATTGTTTATTTTAGTTAGACGATTTTAATACAAGCTTCGCCACGGCTTCCACATGAGCCGTCTGCGGAAACATATCAACAGGCTGAATATATTCGACGCGATAGTCCTTCGACATCGTCTGCAAGTCTTTCGCCAGTGTGGAAGGATTGCAGGATACGTAGACGAAGCGTTTCGGTTTTACTTTTTTGATGGTATCTAAAAATGTTCTGTCACAGCCGGTTCTCGGCGGGTCGACGATGACCACGTCAGGGCGGAAGCCTTCTTTCGTCCATTTCGGGAGCCAGTGTTCGGCTGTTCCTGTGACATATGCCGCGTTTTTGATGCCGTGTTTTTTGGCGTTTTTCTTCGCATCGTCAATTGATTCTTTAATGACGTCCATGCCGCGGATCTCTTTTGCGCCGCTTGAAACCCACATGCCGATCGTACCGACGCCGCAATACGCGTCTACGACTTTTTCTTTTCCTGTCAGCTGAGCCGCTTGTTTCACTTCGTCATACAGCTTGACCGTCTGCTCAGGGTTGAGCTGGAAGAAGGCGCGGGCGCTCAGTTCAAATGACACGTCACCGAGCACTTCTTGAATGGCATGGCTTCCGGCCAACGCTTTTGTTTTGTCACCGAAAATGACGGATGTGCGCGCGCCGTTGACGTTTTGAATAATCGATTTCACTTCCGGCAGACGGTTCTGAATGGCTTTGACGATTTCGTCTTTATTCGGCAGTGTCTCTTTCGCGGTGACAAGCACGACCTGCACTTCGCCTGTTTCAAAACCGACTCTCGTCACGATGGTGCGGACATCGCCTTTTTTGGTCCGTTCGTTATAAACGGATACGTTGTGTTTTTCCAAAATACGGCGGACGATACCCGTTGTTTTGTTTGTCGCCGGATGCTGGACAATGCATTCCTTAATCGGAACGATTTTATGAGAATCAAGTCCGTATAAGCCCGCAATGATGCTGCCGCTTTGCGAGCGTCCGACTTGGAACTGGCTTTTGTTCCGGTAATTCCAAGGGTTGTCCATTCCGATCGTATCTTTAATGTTCATTTCTTCGACATTGAATCTCGTATGACGTTCCAGAGACTGAATGACGATGTCGCGTTTTTCGCGAAGCTGCTGGGTGTATGCCAGATGCTGAAGCTGACAGCCGCCGCACTGGTCGTAGACCGGGCATGGCGGCGTGACGCGGTGTTCAGACGGCTTGCGGATTTTTTTGACGCGTGCTTCTGAAAATTTCGGCTGCACATTTGTCGCTTCGGCAACGACTTCTTCACCGGGCAGAGCGCCGGGAACGAAGACAACTTTTTTCTTAAAATAGCCGACGCCCTCTCCGTTAATGCCGAGACGTTTGATGGTCAGCGGAAATGTCTGTCCGATTTTCAATTCGGCAGGCGCCTTTTTTTGATGTTGATTCACGTTTTTTTCTCTCCGTTTCTATATAAAGCCTTTCTCATGGGAAAACGGCTGATTTGAAATATCACATCTTTTCAGTATAACATGCAGCCGGCGGTTCCTTCATGTTTTTCACTGGAAGTTTCCAAAAATCCTCATCATTCAATACTTCTCCACAAGTACAAGGACGCATAGCTTAAATACGGCGCCCATTCGCTGCTTACCTGGAGCATCACGTCTTTTGACGGTTTATCCTCAAGGGCGAAGCGGCGTTTGACGGCGTTTTGCAGGCCGATATCCGCCAAAGGAAACAGATTCGGGCGGCCGAGGCCGAACATGAGGACGTTTTGGACGGTCCACGGGCCGATGCCTCTGATGGCGATCAGCTTTTTCATAATGTCTTCATCCGATAAATGGGTAAGTTCCGCCAGATTGAGCGCTCCTTCTGCAATCATCCGTGAAATGTCAATCGCATATTCCGCTTTTCTCATGCTGAACTGGAGCTCCCGCAAGTCCTGATACTCAAGCGCCGCGATCGTTTTCGGCTCGGGATAGCACCAGACGCCGTCTTTTTGTTCACCGAAGGCATGGACGAACCGTTCCGTTAAAGTAAAAGCGAAGGACAGGTTGAGCTGCTGGTGGATGATGCATTTCATGAGACAGTTGTAGACGTCATATTCCAAGACGAGCGGGGTTCCCGCATGCTCCTCAAAAAGCGCCGACAGATTTGTTTTTGAGAAATGATCAAGCACAGGCTGAAGCGGCTGCTCCCACTGAAAAATGTGTTTGATCCGTTCAATCATCTCCTCGCGGTCCGTTTCTCCGCTGACGAGAAAGACCGGGTCTGCGGCGGTGCCTTCCGCTTGAACCGTGATGACGGACAGTTTGCCGTCCCGTGTTCTGAGCGGCACTTTGATTGATCTTGCATGAAGATCGACCGCATTCAGCGGATCGAGCGACAGCCTTTCAAGGACTTTATCAAAATGATACGGCGGTGTGACCGAAACCGTTTCCTTCCACATATGCTCCACCCCTTTTTGTCCAAGTATATCATGAAGCGGCCGGGCGGCAATTCGTATACTTTTCTTCATAACGCCGCATGATATAATGGCAGGCGGAGGGTTGTTTATGATACATATAACCGCAATCACAACACATAATGAGATATTAGATAATATCCCCCTATCACGTACAGAACAACCGGACATCGCATGGTACTGGATTGATTTTTTCGGCGCTGAGATGCATGAAACCGAGCTGCTGCGTGATTATTTTCACTTTCATCCGCTTGCGATCGAGGATTGCTTTCAGCATATGCAGCGGCCGAAAATCGACCATTATGACGGCTACCGTTTTTATGTGCTCCACGCCTTGAACCCGGACACACTGGAAATGGAAGAGGTGGACATTTTTCAGTCCGACCGTTTCATCGTCAGCTTCCATTTGCACGAATCGCCCGGCGTCTCAAAGGTGAGAGAACGGTTTTTCGCTTCTCCGGGATTAGCCAAAAAAGGGCCCGGGCACATCACTTATATGATGATGGATCAGCTTGTCGATGAATATTTCCCCGTGCTGTACAAAATTGAAGACCGGCTGAATGAAATTGAAGACAGCAGAACACATAAATCTTACGGCACTTTAATGAATGAAGTGTTTGAATTGCGGACTGATCTTTTGAACCTGAGGCGGACGATCATTCCGATGCGCGATTTAATGTACCGGATTTTGAGCCTTGACCATGTAAAAGAAAGCCGTGAAACGAAAGCGTATTTCAGCGATATTTATGACCACCTGTTAAAACTGGCTGAGCTGATCGAGTCAAACCGTGATATGACGTCAGATTTGCGGGACAGCTACGTGACGCTGAATTCAAACCGGATGAACGCCATTATGATGACATTAACCATCGTCTCGACCATTTTTATCCCGCTGACGTTCATCGCGGGGGTTTACGGCATGAATTTCGATAACATGCCTGAGCTTCACTGGAAATACGGGTATTTTATCGTTTTGGGCGTCATGGCCGTTCTTGTGGCCGCCATGCTGTTTTGGTTCGCCCGTAAAGGCTGGTTTAATATTTTCAAGTAAGAACGGCTGCCGGCTGTTCTTTTTTTGAGAAAACATGATAGTCTCGAAAAAAACGTAAAGAGGTGTGCGCCGTTACCATCCTTTCTCACAAAATCATTTCTTCTGTCCTCCTGGCTTTCAGTGTCATGTCCATTGCCCCGCTGTATAACGGCCGTACGGTGTCTGATTACATCTTTGAGTTACTCGGCTTTTCCTCTTGGCCGGAAGATGGAGCCCATATCTCCGTCATTCCCGGGGTTGTGCTTTACTTTGCGGCGTTAATCTGGTGTGCCGCCGCGTTCAGGCGGACGCTTCCCGCGGCGGGGCTGTTTCTGATCTTTCTCAGTATGGGGGCCGCTTCCGGTATCAGTCCTGCCACCGAATATGCCGTTTTTTCCTTAAAACAGTTCGCGCCCGAAAAAGAGGCTGTCGAATATGTGAAGCACCGCAGCGAATGCAGTCATCTGGTTGAGCGAAAAAGAGCGGGCATGAGCTGCACACTTTATATCAATCATTACGGAAAAGGGGAACAAACCATTTCTGTCACCCCGGATTTATCAGAAAACATAAAGGACGTCACATTCAAACCAAAAACGTTAAAACCCCGTTCAAAAACAATCATCAAAACCCGATTTACCGGATTTTATAAGGGGAAAGCCGCCTCAGACTCCGGATGGTCTTCAGAACCTGAACTGAAAGTGGCAATCCTGTACACAGCAGATTAACCATTTTGCATGTATAATGGTGGAAAACTTTTCATTGGAGGGACTGTCAAATGAAGATCGCCATCGTCGGACTCGGCAATATGGGCCGCCCCATCGCCGAAAATATCATGAAAGCCGGATACAGTCTGACTGTATATAACCGGACGAAAGAAAAAGCGGCTGACCTGCTGGATAAAGGGGCAGAATATGCCGAAACGCCCCGACAGGCAGCTGAACATGCGGACATCGTGCTGTCCATGCTGTCAGACGATGACGCCGTAACAGACGTGACTTTCGGAGCTTGCGGCATTATTGCCGGGTTATCTGAAAACGGCATTCATATTTCAATGAGCACGATCAGTACGGCGCTGTCAGAACAGCTTTCCGCCGCACATTCGGGCAGAGGGCAGTCCTTTATTGCCGCTCCCGTCCTCGGCCGCCCCGATGCCGCCGAGAAGGCCGAGCTTCGCATCATCACAGCCGGACCGGCGGAAGCGAAGAAAAAGGCCGAACCGCTGCTTAACATCCTGAGTCAGCAAGTATTTGACACTGGTGAAGAAACAAAAACGGCCAATGCCGCGAAAATCAGCGTCAATTTCTTGCTGGTGTCCATGCTTGAGGCGTTATCTGAATCGTTCTTAATGATGGAGAAGTACGGGTTAGAACAAAAACAATTTTTAGAAATCGCCGGCGCGCTCTTTGGCTCTCCCGTCTATCAAAATTACGGCACGATCATGGCTGAGGAGAAATTTGAGCCGGCCGGTTTCAAAATGTCTTTAGGGCTGAAGGATACCAACCTGGCGCTCGCCGCCGCAGAACAGGTTTCCGCAAAACTCCCTCTTGCCGAACTGGCCAAGAGCCATTTTGAAAGCGGGATCGCACAAGGCTTCGGGGATCTGGATTGGGCCGCTTTGATTAAATGCCTGAAATAACAAAACACCTCTCCATTACCAGGAGAGGTGTTTTTTACAGGCGCGGCAGCTTCATTTCTTTCTCGAACATCAGGTCATCAATGCTTTTAAACGTGTAGCCTTCTTTTTTCAAATCGGTAATGGCATCGTCCAGAGCTTCTGAATTGTCCTTTGAAACGGTGTGAAGAAGGTAGATCGCGCCGGGATGCGCCTGCTTTATCATGTGATCATAGGCGTATTGTTTCCCTTTTTGCTCGTTAACCTTCCAGTCGACAAATGCGACGGACCAGAAAACGGTTTGGTAGCCGAGGCGCTTCGTTTCTTTGAGGACATATTCGCTGAATACGCCGCGCGGCGGACGGAGATATAGGTTGTCCCGCTTCCCGGTAATGTTGTACACGGCTTCCGTGACGGAATCGAGTTCGTCTTGAATCTGATCGCCCGTTTTTGTCGTCAGATCAGGATGATGAAAAGAATGATTGCCGATGATATGGCCTTCCTTTGACATCCGTTTAATCAAATCAGGCTGCTCTTTCACAAAATGACCCGTGACAAAAAAAGTGCCCGTGACGTGATGTTTTTTTAACACATCAAGTACTTTCGGGGTGTACCCATTTTCATATCCGTTATCAAATGTTAAATAGATGGTCTTTTCTTTCGTATTGCCCAAATAAAAGGCATCATATTTTTTGACCAGATTGTCCAGCTGTCTGCCGGCATCCGGCGGCTGATGATTGACGCTGCGTTTAAAGCCCCAGTTTATCCGTTCATTCGGCACGGCTTCTGCGCTGTTGATGCCTCCCGCAAGTAAAACGGCCATGCAGCAAATTGAACAAAACCATTTCATGACCAGCACTCCTTCTGCATTTTTCCTTATTTTGCAGTAGGCCCTGCCCTTTTATACAGCCGCATTATGGAAAAAGAAAAACCCCGGCATCCGCCGGGGTTTATTCCCAATCCTTTTTAAAGCGTTCGTATTTTGCTTCCAGATCATCAAGCATGCCGATGAGCCGGTCTATATCTTCAACGTCCGTTGATTCAGGGTCTAATGAATCAATGACATTCATAAACATATCGAGTCTGTTCTTCAGGTAATCGAGCTGCTGATCTTTGCTGTTTACTGCATTCCCCATACTTCCACTCCATTCATTTTTTATAATGGTAGCGTATTTTTTGCCGTTTTTCAATGGTTCCGCTACTTGCGATCTTGGCAGATCAGGTCTAAAATTAACAGTTGGCAGACGTTAGTATGCCCCATTTATAAAGGAGTTAGATAGTCATGACACAAAACACAACACTGCGTCCGATCACACCGGAGTACGATCCTTGGGAAGCGTACATGGATGTCGACCAGTATGGAGATATGAAACTGACGAACGTTGAATTCACAACGACGACTTTGTGCAATATGAGATGCGAGCACTGCGCCGTCGGGTACACGCTCCAGCCGAAAGACCCGAATGCGCTGCCGATCGACCTTTTATTAAAGCGGCTTGATGAAATTCCTCTGTTACGCTCTATCAGCATTACGGGCGGCGAACCGATGCTTTCGCTGAAATCGGTAAAGGAATACGTCGTCCCGCTTTTAAAATATGCCCATGAACGCGGCGTGCGCACACAGATCAATTCAAACCTGACGCTTGATATCGGGCGCTACGAACGGATTATTCCCTATTTGGACGTTCTTCACATTTCTCACAACTGGGGAACAGTCGAGGACTTTGCCGACATCGGATTTGCGATGATGGAGAAGAAACCGACATTTGAACAGCGGGCGCGCTATTTTGACAAAATGATTGAAAACAGCCGCACGCTGGTCGAAGCAGGTGTAATGGTTTCAGCGGAAACGATGCTCAACAAACGGACACTGCCGCATATCGAACATATTCACCGGCAAATTACCGAAGAAATGAAATGCCAGCGGCACGAAGTCCATCCGATGTATCCGAGTGATTTCGCCAGCGCGCTTGAATCACTCAGCCTGAAAGACATGAGACAGGCTATTCATCATCTGCTCGACATTCGAGATGAAGAGACATGGATGCTGTTCGGTACGCTCCCGTTTTACGCATGCAGTCCTGATGAAGAAGACCAGAAGCTTCTCCGCCGCCTGCGGGAAGCGAAAAACGTTACGGTGCGAAACGACCCTGACGGCCGCTCCCGCCTGAATGTCAACATTTTTGACGGAAATATCATTGTCACGGATTTCGGCGATACACCGCCGCTCGGCAATATTAAAACAGACAGCCTTCCTGAAGCATATGACAAGTGGAGACAGACAAAGCTGAGCAAAGAGCTGAACTGCCGCTGCACAAACGTCCGGTGCCTCGGTCCGAACGTCCTTGTCAAAAACAGTTATTATCAGGACACGGATTTTTCATTACGAAAAGCCAGAGGTTAACAGAAGATGGAAACGACAATTACGGACATTTTGAAAAGCAAAGTGGTTGAGATCATCATCGTCGCTCTCGTGCTTTACGCCGGTGTTTTTCTGATCAACCGCTTTGTTCAGGTGTTATTTAAACGCACAGATTTCTTAGAGGAACGGAAAGGGAAGACGATTGAGAGCCTCGTCCGGTCCATCACCCAGTATACGGCGACGATCGGTTTTATCTTTTACGTCATTTCTTTATTTGTTCATGATTTCGGCCGAATTTTAGCCGGGGCGGGCGTTGCCGGTATCGTCATCGGTTTCGGCGCCCAGTCGTTAATCAAGGACATTTTGGCCGGTATCTTTTTAATATATGAACGCCAGCTGCATAAAGGCGATTACGTGACGATTAACAATCTGTTCAACGGCACAGTGGAAGAAATCGGACTCCGTTCCCTCCAGATCCGTGAGTGGACCGGCAAGCTGCTTACCATATCTAACGGTGAGGTCAGACAGCTTCAAAACTATAACATTGATTATATGCGGATTACCGAGTCCGTCGTGATCAGTTACAAGGAAGATCCTGAACGGGTATATGCCATCTTAGAAAAAGCGTGTGACATGCTCAATGATGAGCTTCGCGATTCATTGAAACGGGATGAATTTCTCAATGCGACGGAACCGTTTCAAGTGCATGGAATTATGAGTCTGAACAAATTAACCAGAGGCATAGAATTTACCGTCAAAGGCATGGTTCAAGACACAGAATACTTCTCGGCGAGCCTTGCGGTGAGACGCGTTCTTGCCCGGGAGCTGTACAACAACAATGTGCAATTGCTTGAGGAAATGTATCACACACAAAAAAGCTGATTCCCGAACCGGAATCAGCTTTTTTTATTTATCTCGGCTGCGCTGTCGTTTGAAAACCGAATGTGACATGATCCTGCACCGGAATCCAAGCCCCGATTCCTTGCGAAGTCACATTTTTGACGACAAGTTTCCGCTTGCTGCCTTTCAGCACCAAATACACTTCACCGTATGTTACTTTTCCTTTTTCATTAACGGCCGGAGCGTAGGCGTGCAGGTAGCCGAGCCGCTGCGGAGAAATTTTGTAGGTTTGATCGCGTTTTGTGCCTGCGCCGATAACCGTTTCAAACGCGAGCGGCAGTTTTGTTTTCTTCATCGCTTTTTGCATCATCATGCTTTTTACGTCTTCTGCGTTCGGCACCTTCGCTGTGAGCCCGCCTTTGATTTTGTATTGCTGTTCTTGGGCGTATGAGATAACCGCGGTTTGCTGCCCGCCCCGGTTATCCGCTCTGTTTGTGTTGATTTTTTTATATTCCCAGTTGGCGACCGTTTCGTTCGATTGATAGCCGAGCGCCCATTTCCCGAGAAATATTGTCGCCCGGTATCCGATGGCAAGCGGTGAACCGGAAACCGAGGATTCATTCAGCATTTTAATCAGATGCGGATTTTCGATGTTGATCTCTGATGTATCTAACAATTCCTTTGCCAGTTTGCTCGGCTGAAGCATCGGCTGGTCCTGTGAAGAATTCGGATACGTATTTTCCTTTGAAATGCTTACGACAGAGTTGGGAACTTTAAACGGTTTTTTTGCACCGGCAGACGGCGTTGCGAAAAAACTAAAGGATAACAGCAGAATCAGTGTGGCATGAAACAGCTTTCTCATCATATCACTCTTTCTATAGCATTTTCCTTTAGTCTTTTCCTCCGCAATCGTTGTTATCCGCATTTTTTACAGGTTAAAGCAGGAAAAAACCGATCGCCATGATGACATAAGCGGCAAGGAGCGTAGCCCCCTCAAACCAGTTCGAATCACCGTCATTTGAAATCATCGTCATCAAAAGGACGGATGATATCATCGCGACAAGTTCGGGTAATGTGAATACAAGCGGCATATTGACCGGAAAAAAGATGGAACAGATCACAAGAACCGGGGCCACAAACATGGCGATCTGCAAAGTCGAGCCTACCGCAATTTCAACGGCGACATCCATCTTGTCTTTGTACGCCATAATAATCGCCGACGCATGCTCTGCGGCATTTCCGACGATTGCGACGATAATCACTCCGATAAACAGCTCGCTCCAGCCGAACTGTTCAGCCACCGCATGAAACGTATGGACAAGGTTTTCAGATATGTAGGCGACGATAATGGTTGAAATAAATAAGACGGCTGTCGCTCTTTTCCCCGACCACTCAGGCTGCTCCTCTTCTTCCTTTGCCTCCGGCTGGTTCGGCTGATAAACACCGCGATGGGTGACGAGCTTGAAATAAAGAGCTGCCACGTACAGAAGGATCATGATGATGCTGATGCCGACACTCAAATCAAGCTTGTTTTTTTCCCCCATATCCATGGAAAACACTTCGGGAATGACAAAAGCTACGATAATGGCAAAAATCAGCAGGCCAGAATTATGACGGGCATCATGAATATTGAATTCCTGCCGCTTGTATTTCAAACCGCCGATAAAAAACGACAATCCCGCGACGAGCAGAAGATTGCCGAGCACCGAACCGGTCAATGAAGCAAGCACGATGCCCGTCAGCCCTTCTTTTAAGGCAAAAAGCGATATAATCAGCTCTACCGCATTGCCGAACGTGGCATTCAGCAGACCGCCGATCCGCGGTCCCGCGATAATGGCAAGAGATTCGGTCGCTCTCCCCATATAACTTGCAAGCGCAATAATCGTCAAGCAATAAATAATAAACAAAACCGCTGACGGCCAGTGCATCAGGCCGCCGATGACTGAAAGCGGCACTCCCGCCGCAGCCGTAAAGAAAAAAATCCGATTCATATCTGCCTGGCTCCTTTTTTCGAATGAGTCTTTTTATATCCTTCTCAAAAACTCCCTCAATTACACTTCCGCGGCAGCCCGAATTGGCATTTTCAGGTTGCCGGACGCGACAAATCCGTGTACGATCAAGAAAGATACTGAAGAAGGAGAAATACGCGATGTCACGACTGTACTTCTTTATTTTGGTTCTGCTTGTTTCCATCTCCGGATTTTCCCAAGGCATGCTTCTGCCGGTGATCTCCGTCATTTTTGAAACGAACGGAGAATCCGCAGCCATAAACGGACTTCACGCAACCGGCCTTTATATCGGTGTGCTTCTGGCGTCGCCGTTTATGGAGGCCCCGCTGCGCAAGCTCGGATTCAAACCTCTGATGGTCATGGGCGGATTTCTTGTTATCATCAGCTTATTCAGTTTTATTTGGCTTCAATCCATATGGTTATGGTTTTTTCTGCGGCTGCTTATCGGAATCGGGGATCATATGCTGCATTTTTCAACCCAAACGTGGGTGACGTCAAAGTCAACGCCCCGAAACAGAGGAAGAAACATTTCGCTGTACGGACTGTCCTTCGGGCTTGGATTCGCTGTCGGCCCGTTCATGGTCCCTCTTGTGAAAACAAGTCCTTCCCTTCCGTTTATCGTATCCGGCTGTATCAGTCTTGCCGCCTGGCTGTTTGTGTTTGTCTTACGTAACGAGTACCCGGCGCAAGGTCCGGATGAAACATCCGGGGATAACAGCGCAAAACGGTTTTACCGCGCTCTTCTTTTCGGCTGGGTCGCTTTTCTCCCGGCTTTCGGGTACGGTTTTTTAGAAACGGCGCTGAACGGAAGCTTTCCCGTGTACGCCCTGCGTTTAGGCATATCCGTTGATGCCGTCGCGCTGATATTGCCCGCTTTTGCTATCGGAAGTATTGTATTCCAGTTCCCTCTCGGTTTATTAAGCGATCGATTCGGGAGAAAACGTGTCCTGCTCGTCATCTTATTAACGGGTGCCCTTTGCTTTTTGACGGCCGGACTGTTTCCGTCGCCTTCTGTCATCGGCTGCTGCTTTTTCACGGCGGGAATGGCGGTCGGCAGTATGTTTTCCCTCGGCATCAGCTATATGAGCGACCTGCTGCCGTCCCATCTGCTGCCGGCGGGCAATCTGCTCTGCGGCATTTCCTTCAGCCTCGGCAGCATGATCGGCCCGGTGGCGGGCGGCTGGTATATGCAGCGGTTTGAAAGCGCCAACTTGTTTTACTTTATTACGGTGATTCTGGTCTGTATTTGGCTTGCGCTCGTCTTCGGGAAAACAAAGCATAGTCCCGCATCCGAATCCCATTCTTTTCCGGCCTCATAAAAAAGCCGCCTGATCTGAGTCAGGCGGCTTCTTTCTAGTGGTATCCGTTCTGCCCGTTAGCGCTTCCGCTTGTTTTATTCTTCGGGCCGTTTTTGGAGTTTTGTTTATTATGGCTTCCGCCTTTTTTCGTATGCTTGGTCATAATCGATTCCCCTCCGTTTTTCAGCTTGAACGTCATCCGTTCCTCTATAGCTTGCTCCCGCGGTACGGATTTTCATCAGGAAGCTTTTTACGTTTATGTAAAAGCGCGTTGATTTCTCCTCCTAAAATCAGCAGTGTTCCCGTAAGATAAAACCAGATCATAAGGACGATAATTCCCCCGATGCTCCCGTACGTGGCGCTGTAGTTGGCAAAGGTGCCGACGTAAAATGAGAACAGCATACTGACGATAATCCAGCCGGCTGCCGCGAATACGGCTCCCGGCAGCACAAAACGGAGGGAAAGCCTTTTATTCGGCGCGAAAATGTAAAGCGCGGTAAACACGATTAACAGGATAAGCGGACTGATACCCCAGCGGACAACCGACCACACCTGCAAAAACAGGCCGGAGGCGCCGATAAAATCTGCGGCCAGCATTCCGATTTCTCTGCCGAACACCGGCAGAAGCAATGCGATTAAAATCGTAACCACCATCGCGATGGTTAAAAAAATTGAGGTCAGGCGAATGATGATAAATGAGCGGTTTTCCTCGACTTCGTAGGCATGGTTAAATGCTCTGACAATCGCGTTCATACCATTCGAAGCCGACCAGATGACGGCGATAATCCCGAATGACAAAAGCCCGCCGCTGCGCTTGTTCAGCGTTTGCTCTGTTATGGATTTCACCATAGACATGGCGCTGTCGGGCGCGTATTGATCGACCGCCCCGAGCACGTCTTCTGCCGATATGGGAAGATAGGCGGTGAGCGTCAGCATGAAAATCATTAACGGAAACAATGACAGCAGGAAAAAATACGCCAGCTCCGCCGATTTACTTTGTCCTTCATGGAGAGAAAACCTTGCAAACAGCTCCTTTATAAAACTCATGACATCCCACCTCAATGATCGTTTTTCGAAAAATGCTCCTTCGTTTCTTTTAACAGGTCAATGACCTGCGGTGTCGTCTGCTTCAGCTTAGTGATCTGGCCGTTTAAAAAACTCAGATCATCCGATACGGTATTGGCGATGGTCTTCACTTGATCAAGTTTTGCAGATGCCTGCTGTTTCAGCACTTCAGGATGTTTTCGGTAGAATGCCGCACGCTGCCTGCACGCGTCCATGTTCCGGAAACATGCCTCTCTTGTCGGCTTATGTAATAAGGACAGTGCTCCCCCGGCGGCAGCGCCGATCAGAATCGCTTTTGCCATGATGCGTGTCTGCTTCATCGGTCAATCCCCCTTATAAATGATGGTCTTTCTTTATTGTCTCCAGCAAATGACGGCACCCGGACTCGACCAAAGCGTACACCTCGCTGAAATTCCCGGTATAATACGGATCGGGCACGTCCGCAAGGTCCGACTCCGGTACATAATCAAGCAGCCTTGCAATACGCGGCGCCGCTTTTTTATAACCGGCCATGCTGCGCAGATGTCCGATATTTTCTGCATCCATCGCAATGACGTAATCAAAATCGGTCAGATCAGACTCACGCACCTGCCTCGCCGTGATGCCGCTTACGCTGATCCCTTTCTCCTTTAGGATCTCCTTTGTCCCTTCATGCGGCGGATTTCCCGCATGCCAGGCGCCGATTCCCGCTGAATCAATGTTAATCTGCCCGTTCAGCCCGTTTTTCTTCACCATATCAGAAAATACCGCCTCTGCCATAGGCGACCGGCAAATATTTCCCAGACAGACAAACAACACATGTATCATATCGATAACCTCCCTAGTCTTTCCCCGCATTTTGAGGATCAAAAACCTTATCATCATCTTAGCAACTTTTCTGCTGCTGTGGAAATAAGCTTTTATTCTAAATGAATTCTGTTAGAATAAAGGGTACGAAAACGGTCATGAAAGGATGCATGAATTTGCCGAGCCAAAAAACAGAAACGTTAAACAAAATGATTGAAGACATTTCGCAAAAGCTCAACATGCTCAATGTCGGCGTCATCAGAGCGGAAGATTTCAGTGATGAAAAAATAGAAGATCTTACATACCTTCATCAAATGGTCATGAAAAAAGCATCATTCAGCCCGAGTGAAATGCAGGCCATTGCCGAGGAGCTCGCCTCTCTCAGAAAATAAACCCATGTCAGACCTGCCGAAAAACGGCGGGTCTTTTTTTGATTTAAAAAAGTGAAAAATAAAAGTTCATCGGTTTGACACATATAAAAAGAAGGAGTATAGTAACTGTGAACTTGGTAGAACGATATACTAAATGAGCGGGCCGCTTATCTTTTTTTATTTAGTAGAACGATATACTCGTTGTGATATCAGCGTTATTCAAGTTTGTCTCTGCAACCGTTTTATCAAACCAGTTTTCAAAGAAAGGCAGTGGTTCAATAAAGGGGAATGGTTCTGTGCTTTTGTTAATTTAAAAATTAATTTAATTCTTTATTAACCGCATTAGGGGATGTCATCATGAAAAACATATACACCAAAATGGCAGCGGGTCTTTATGTTAATTATTTCCTGCTGGGCATGATCAATATTATTATCGCATCCAATATGGAGGCATTATCAAAACAGCTTCATACATCCGCAGCCGGGGTCAGCTATTTGGTCTCCGCCATCGGGATCGGGAAGCTGATTTCGCTTCTGTTTGCCGGGAAGCTTTCGGATACATTCGGGAGACGGCCGTTTATCGTGTCGGGCGCCTTTCTGTATCTGATTTTCCTAATCGGAATTCCGCTTTCGACAAACTATACGGCCGCGTTTATCTTCGCCATTTTCGCCGGGATCGCCAATTCCTTCTTGGATTCCGGGACATATCCGGCGCTTATTGAAGGATTTCCGAAAAACGCAAGCTCTGCAACCGTGTTAATCAAAGCGTTTGTATCCATCGGCGCGACGGTGCTTCCGTTTTTTATCGCGTTTATTGCGGACAGGCATTTGTTTTACGGCTGGACGTTTTTCGTACCGGGCATTATTTTCTTCCTGAACGGCTTTTTCCTGTTAAAAGTTCCGTTTCCGAATCATAAGCAAAAAGAAGACGGCGGCCGGACGGAAGCCTCTCCGTCTGATGACGCGTTCACATCACAGCCGTCGATATGGCGTGAAGGCCTTGCGATCATTCTGTTAGGCTTTTCATCTACGGCGCTGTTTATGCTCGTTCAAGTATGGCTTCCTAAGTTCGGGCAAACCGTTTTGGGCATGCCTGAGGTGCAGGCTGTCAAATTGCTGAGCTATTACAGCATCGGTGCGCTTGTGTCCGTATTATTGCTGGCCGTGCTGTTAAACAGAGTGATTCAGCCGATTACGGTAATGGTGCTGTACCCTGTGATCGCGGCAATCGCGCTGCTTGCTCTGATTTTCATTCATCAGCCGGCCGTATCAGTCATCAGCTCCTTTGTCATCGGACTTTCAACTGCGGGCATTCTGCAATTGGCGATGACGGTTATGGCTGTTTTATTCCCTAAAAATAAAGGTACGATCACATCTTTTGTTAATATAGCATCAAGCTTATCTTTTATTGTCATTCCGCTTGTAACGGGAGCGATATCCAAAGCGGCCGGCCTGACGCCTGTTTTTCTGCTTGATATCGGAATTGCGGTTGTCAGCGCCCTTCTCGCATTGTTTATCGGAATCCGCTTTAAGCAAGTGATGAAAGCCTGACTATTTTTTAAGGGAGAGGATTTATCATGCAATCTATCACGATCAGAAACACGGTCATCGGCGAAGGGCTTCCGAAGATCATTGTGCCGCTGATGGCGCCCGGAGAGAAAGAACTGCTCGAAGAAATTGAAGCCGTCAACAGGCTTCGCCCGGATATCATTGAGTGGCGGGCGGATGTGTACGAGCACGTTGACAGCCTGGACGCCGTAAAAGGCATGCTTGAAAAGCTGCGGAAAGCCGCAGGCGCAACACCGCTGCTTTTCACATTCAGAACTCATAAAGAAGGCGGAAATAAAGTTATTGATGATCGCTTCTACATTGAATTGCTTAAAACCGCCATCGAAACAAAACACATTGACCTTGCAGACGTTGAGTTGTTTACGGGAGAAGCGGAAGTCAAATCAATTGTGAAAACCGCTGAAGACAACGGCGTATATGTCGTCATGTCCAATCATGATTTTCATCAGACACCGAAAAAAGAAGAAATCATTTCCCGGCTGCGGAACATGCAGGCGTACGGCGCGCACATTCCGAAAATCGCGGTGATGCCGCAAAGCACTGAAGATGTTTTCGTCTTATTGGATGCCACTCACACGATGAAAACACAATACGCAGACCGGCCGATCATCACGATGTCAATGGCGGGAACAGGTCTGATCAGCCGCCTGGCCGGCGAAGTCTTCGGCTCAGCGTGCACGTTCGGAGCGGGCAAAGAAGCATCAGCGCCCGGACAGATTCCCGTTGAAGAATTGCGCAGCGTACTCAGCATTTTAAATAAACATATGTAATCAGCGTTTTTTGCCCTCAAAGCGGGTTGAAAAACAAATGAATGGACTAACGGAGGAATACATCATGAAGAAAGATTTAGGACGGATTAACGGAAAAACTCAGCTTATCGGATTATTCGCGACACCGATCGGACACTCTTTATCTCCGGCGATGCACAACCTGGCGTTTAAAAAATTAGGATTGAACTACGCTTACCTCGCGTTTGAAGTCGGCAATGAACAGCTGGAAGATGTGGTAACGGGAATGCGCGCCTTAAACGTCAGAGGATTCAATGTCTCGATGCCGAACAAGATGAACATTCTCCCTTACCTCGATGAACTCGCGGATTCAGCGAAATTCACCGGCGCGGTAAATACAGTCGTTAATGAAAACGGCAGACTGATCGGACACTCCACTGACGGTATGGGATACGTCCGCAACTTAAAAGAACACGGCATCGATATCACGGGCAAAAAAATGACGCTGGTCGGTTCCGGCGGGGCCGCCACTCCGATAGCGATTCAATCCGCATTGGAAGGCCTCGGAGAAATCTCTATTTTCGCCCGCAATGACGCATTTTTCGAAAAAGCGGAAGAAAACGTCCGCATCATCAATGAAGAAATGAAGGGATCTTCTTGCAAAGCGAAAGTCTTCCCGCTCGAAGATCAAGATGCGCTGCGTGCTGAAATCGCTTCAAGCGATATTTTCACAAACGGAACGGGTGTCGGCATGAAACCGCTTGAAGGCTTGAGCGTCATTGAAGATACATCCATGCTCCGTCCGGATTTGATTGTGACAGACGTCGTTTACAACCCCGTTACGTCGAAATTGCTTGAACAAGCTCAAGCGGCCGGCTGCAACACCATTAACGGCCTCGGCATGATGCTTTGGCAGGGCGCCATGGCGTTTGAATATTGGACAGGCCGTGAAATGCCGGTTCAGTATATTAAAGAGCAAATGTTTGAATAACCTATTGTGACATAAGCGCCGAAGGACAATCCGTCTTCCGGCGCTTTGTCATTTTCTCCCCTCTCTCTTTCTTCTCATGCGCCAAAACGCTTATAATGGATGTAACGAATAAAAACCAAGTGAGGAATGCGACGTATGAAACAGCAAAAAAAACGCCGGGTGACATTGCAGCAGGTCGCTGAACATGCCGGCGTCTCAACATCCACCGCTTCATTAATCGTCCGCAATAATCCGCGAATTTCCGAAGCGACCCGTGAGAAAGTGCTGCAATCCATGCGGGAGCTGGGGTACGTATATGATCGGGTCGCCGCGAATTTACGATCACAGACGTCCACAACGGTAGGATTGATTATTACTGACATTTCCAATACGTTTTTCTCAGAGTTTCTGATCGGCGTTCAGAATACGCTTGAGGAAGTCGGATTAACGGTGCTGTTAGGCACGACATTTGATTCCGTCGCCAAGCAGGAGCAGCTGATCTCAACCATGCTGGAGCACAGGGTCGGCGGATTGATTTTGTGTCCGGTTTCAGGTACGGCTGAGGAAACCCTTTCCCGCCTTGAGCAGCTTGACATTCCGGTCGTGCTCGCCGTCAGGGAGATTGCCGATGCCGACTGTGATTTTGTCGGAGCCGATTATGAGGAAGGCACCTATAAGGCAGTGCGTCATTTCATTGAGAAAGGCCATCAGGAGATTGCGTTTCTGGGCGGCGTGAAGCACTCATCAACATGGACGAAGCGTATGAAAGGGTTTAAAAAAGCGCTCCGTGAAGCGGATCTGGAAGTGAAAAATGACTATGTCATTGACAGCGCGCCGACCCGCGAAGCAGGCTGTGAAGCCGTGACGGAGCTCCTCCGCCGGTCTGAGCGCCCGACCGCGATTTTCTGCTTCAGTGATTTGGTCGCGTTCGGCGTCATGCAAGGGATCAGAAAAGCCGGGCTCATTCCGGGCGAAGATATTGACATTGTCGGCTTTGATAACGTGCCGGAAGCTGAAATTTCTTATCCCCCGCTTACAACCGTTTCTTCCTTTCCGCGGCAGTCGGGAAAAGAAGCGGCTCAATTGCTGCATCATAAAATCACCAGTTCCCAGCACAAAAAACAACGCATTATTCTGGCGCCTGAGCTGGTTATCCGGGAATCTTCACAAAAAAAGCGGAACGCCTGATACGGCGCTCCGCTTTTATATTACGCAAGCAGTTTTAATGATTCGCGGTTGAATGCCGGTATGTCATCCGGTGTGCGGCTTGTGACCAGCTGGTTCTGGCAGACGACGACTTCTTCATCCACCACATTTGCGCCCGCGTTTTCCATGTCGATTCGGATTGATGTAAACCCTGTCGCTTTGCGCCCGTCCAATGCTTTCGCGTTGATGAGAAGCTGAGGTCCGTGGCAGATGGCGAACACCGGTTTTTTGTCATCCATAAACGCTTTGGCAAATTGGACGAAACGGTCATCCGCACGCAGCATGTCAGGAGAGAATCCGCCCGGGATCAGCAATGCGTCAAAGTCTTTCGGATTTACATCATCGATGGACTCATCCACTTTCACTTCCGCTTCCCCTTGTTTGCCTTTGACTGTTTTTCCTTTTTCCTGTTCAATTACGGTTAATTCATGACCCGCATCTTTAAAAGCTTTCGCAGGTTCAGTATACTCGACATCCTCAAAATAATCGGTTAATACAACTGCAATTTTTTTACCCATAGTTACTACCTCCTGCTTGATGAAGTCTACATAAATCCATGTACCCCAGCCACACTAACATCAAACATAGGTAACGCGTTTGCCGCTCATCCGTTTTACATAGGTCATTATCCTCATTTTTCATCTTTTTACAAGAATCATCATGAAATCTATATAAACTTTCACAAAATATTCTTACAATGGTACTGCATGACAAAATTTGTTGAAAGGTGGAGAACAGGTGAGAATACAGAAAAGACGATGCAGCGTCAATATGACACTCCGTATTCTGCTGCCCCTAGTTATGATACTTAGTCTAATCCTCCCAACATCACCCATTAAAGCAGAAGAAAACAAATCCTCCAGTGTGAATCTCAGCATTCTAGCCACAACTGACGTTCACGCTAACATGATGGACTACGATTACTACAGCGACAAACCGACAACGGAATTCGGGCTGGCACGAACGGCTCAGCTTATTGAGAAGCACAGGCGCGAAAACCCGAATACGCTGCTTGTCGATAACGGAGACCTGATTCAGGGGAATCCCCTCGGAGAATACGCCGTAAAATATGAGAAAAATGATATTATTTCAGGCGCAAAGACCCATCCGATCATTGAAGTGATGAACAGTCTGCATTATGACGCAGGAACACTCGGCAATCATGAATTTAATTACGGGCTTGAATTTCTGGACGGGACAATCAAAGGCGCTGATTATCCGATCGTTAACGCCAATGTGAAAACATTAAGCGGCGAAAACCGTTATACGCCTTATGTCATAAAAGACAAAACCGTCACGGATGAAAACGGCGGCAAGCATCAGATAAAAGTCGGCTACATCGGCTTTGTTCCTCCCCAAATCATGACGTGGGATAAGAAAAATCTCGAAGGCCGCGTTCAGGTCGAGGACATTGTGGAATCCGCAAAGAAAACCGTTCCGAAAATGAAAGCTGAAGGAGCCGATATCGTCATCGCCCTCGCCCACAGCGGCATCGAAAAAAAAGCGCAGTCTTCCGGAGCGGAAAACGCCGTTTTTGACCTGGCAACGAAAGTCAGCGGAATTGATGCGATCGTATCCGGCCATCAGCACGGGCTTTTCCCTGATGCCGAATACAAAGGCGCTGATCAATTTGACGTCGATCAAGGCACGATTAACGGCATCCCCGTTGTCATGTCAAGCAGCTGGGGCAAATATGCGGGCGTCATCGACCTCCGGCTTGAAAAGACAGACAGCGCGTGGCATGTGGAAGATGCAAAAGGCAGCATCGAGCCGATTGCCGGCAATGTGACGTCGGAAAACGAAACCGTCGTCAATACCGTCAAAAAAGCGCACGAAGGCACATTGAAATACATCAGAGAACCCGTCGGCCAGACAAAAGCCGATATCAACAGTTTCTTCGCCCAAGTCAAAGATGATCCGTCCATTCAAATCGTAACGGATGCACAAAAATGGTACGCCGAAAATAAGATGAAGGATACGGAATACAAAGATCTGCCTATCCTCTCAGCGGGCGCCCCGTTTAAAGCCGGCGGGCGGAACGGCTCAAACTACTATACAAACATTTCCGCTGGCGACCTCGCCATCAAAAATATCGGCGATTTGTACCTGTATGACAACACAGTTCAGATCGTCAAGCTGAACGGAAGCGAAGTGAAAGACTGGCTTGAAATGTCCGCAGGGCAATTTAATCATATCGATCAGGCAAAAGGCGGCAGCCAAGCGCTTTTAAATGACGCCTACCGCTCATACAATTTTGATGTCATTGACGGTGTCACCTATCAGGTCGATGTCACAAAACCGGCGAAATACAACGAAAACGGAACAGTCATTCATCCCGATGCAAGCCGGATCGTCAACCTTTCTTATCAAGGAAAGCCCGTCAGCGCCAAGCAGGAATTTCTGATCGTCACAAATAATTACCGCGCTTCAGGCGGCGGAGGATTCCCTCACTTAAGCAATGATAAAATCGTATACTCTTCTGCCGATGAGAACAGGCAGGTCTTAATGGATTACATCATCCAGCAGAAAACGATTAATCCGCAGGCTGATCATAACTGGTCCATCCTTCCGGTCAAAGGGACAAACCTGACATTTGAATCTTCCTTGGCCGCAAAGCCGTTTGCTGACCGCGCAGATGACGTCGCCTATATCGGTGAATCACAAAACGCGGGCTACGGACAGTACAAGCTCCAATTCAAAGATGATGAACCGGGCACAGATCCGCCGAAAGATGACGCATGGAAACTCACCGTTATGCATACAAACGACACGCACGCCCACCTTGATAACGCGGCGAGGCGGATGACGAAAATCAAAGAAATCAGAAGCGAAACCGACCGCAGCATTTTGCTGGATGCGGGAGACGTTTTCTCAGGCGATCTCTATTTCACAAAGTGGCAGGGGCTGGCTGATTTAAAGTTGATGAACAGCATGGGCTACGACGCAATGACCTTCGGAAACCATGAGTTTGATAAAGGCCCGGGTGCTCTCGCCAGCTTCCTGAGCGGTAACGGGAGCGCGGCTGACCCGTCCGGAAAATACAATTTTCAAGCGCCTGACTTTCCGCTCGTCAGCTCAAATGTCGATGTGTCCAAAGAGTCAAAACTCAGACCATTCATGAAAAAAGCAGACACATTTACGGCAGGGAAAAAGAAAAAAGCAGGCATCTATCCATACATTCTGCTTGATGTAAACGGAGAAAAAGTCGCCGTATTCGGCTTAACGACAGAAGATACGTCCGTCACATCAAGCCCGGGAAAAAGCATTGTCTTTCATGATGCCTTCCAATCCGCACAAGATACGGTAAAAGAAATACAGAACAAGGAACATGTCAATAAAATTATTGCCCTGACCCATATCGGGCATCAGCGTGATCTCGATCTTGCCAAAAAGGTAAAAGGCATCGACTTGATCGTCGGCGGACATACGCATACGCTTGTAGATAAAATGGAAGTTGTCAAAAACGAAGAGCCGACCATCGTCGCCCAGGCAAAAGAATACGGCGAATATTTAGGCCGTGTCGATGTCGCATTTGACAAAAACGGCATCGTCCTGCCGGAACAATCCTCTCTTCAGGCGATTCCGGTGAACGAGCAGACGAAAGAAGACCCGGATCTGAAAAAAGAGCTTGATCCGTTTAAAAAAGAGCTCGTCTCAGTCAAAAATGAAAAAGTCGGCTCAACGAAGGTCGCACTTGACGGCCAGCGCGAGCATGTCCGCTCCAAAGAAACCAATCTCGGAAACTTCATCGCGGACGGCATGCTGCAAAAAGCGAAGGAAGCGGCCGGCGCCCAAATCGCGATCACAAACGGGGGCGGCATCCGCGCGGGCATTGATAAAGGAGACATCACACTCGGCGATGTGCTGAATGTGATGCCGTTCGGCAACACGCTTTACGTCGCGGATTTAACCGGAGAACAGATCAAACAAGCCTTGGAACAAGGGTTAAGCGGAATTGAGGCTCAAGGCGGCGCCTTCCCTCAAGTTGCCGGTTTAACATACACGTTTACACTGAATAAAAAGCCGGGACACCGCGTTCTTCAAGCTGCGGCCGTACAGGATGACGGCAGCGTAAAGCCGATTTCTGATAAGAAGACATACAGAGTCGCCACCAGTAACTTTGTCGGTGAAGGCGGAGACGGATATTCCGTCTTTAACGAAGCGTCCCATAAAGAAGACCTTGGCTTTGTCGACTATGAGGTCTTCACCGAGCAGCTTGAAAAAGCGGGAAAAGCGGTGGAACCGAAAGTTGACGGCCGCGCGCAGGAAGTGTATCTGCCGACGAAACAAAAAAACGGTTCGTGGACGCTTGAAGATGACAGCGCATTTGCCGCCTATGCCAAAAACGCCAACACGCCGATCGTGTATTACGATAAGAATGACGGCGCCAAAAAGCCGATTGATCTCAGCGTGACCAAAAAACAAATCGGCCTGTTAAAGGACAGAACATCGGATTCTTCCCTTACGATCCTGCATGACAAGTTCAGCATGAAAATGCCGATGGCAAACGCCGCTTCAGCTGATACACGATTCGGCGTGACGCCGAAAGGAAAAGTAAGCGGGGCGCTTTCAAATGTATACGACTTTACAATGAAGCAAAAAAACAAAGACATCAAAACATTCAAAGCGCCGGTAAAGCTCACCCTGCGCATTGAGAATATGAAAAAGGCGAAACAGCCCGGCATTTACCATGTAGACCGGAAAAAGAACGTCTATACAAAAACAGACAACGGTTCGGTTTCACACGATCTCGTCACGGGCTATACAAATCATTTCAGTGAATACACCGTATTAAACGCAAACACGAAGAGCGCGCCGCCGACAAGCGGAGATCACGGCTCCGGAAAGCAGCCAAGCGGACAAAAACCGTCATCCGGCCCTGCGCAGGACGGAGTATCGCCGGGCGGCCTGCTTCCTGATACGGCCACAACGATGTATTCCATCCTTCTTGCCGGGTTACTCATCAGCGCGCTCGGAACGGCACTGTATCTGCATCAAAGAAGAAAAGCAAAAAAAGTGAACGACGCATAAAAAGACCGCTTTTATCGGGCGGTTCATCCAAAAGCTCTCCTGATCTGATATCAGGGGAGCTTTTTCTCTCGGTCCCCCTCTGAGTCGACAGCCGTACGGCCGAGTGATAAAATATGAACGTTATTCGCGAAAGACTGCATCCGCATCGTTTAACACTTCACGGCAGGGCCTCTCTTTCACACGGCGCCGCCTGTTTGGAGGACTTTTTTTGAAGATAACAGGACACAAACGAAACCGCATGTCTTACAAGAAAAAGCTGTTTTACGTGATAACAGCGCTCTGTTTTATCAGCTCGTTCATTTTCGTCACTCACAACGCTTCTTTTTATGAGCGGCCGATTGCCAAAGTGACGAAAACAACATTGGAACATCAGTCTGACGTACAGGACATGCATAAAAACAAAGATAAGATTTTCAATCAGACGATCACAGCCAGACTTGAAAACGGCAGTCAGAAAGGACAGCTCATTCATTTGTCCAATCAGTATTCATCATCCGGAGCGAACGATCAGAAATATTCGATTGGAGATGAAGTATTCGTTTCTATTGATAAAGGGAAACCATCAAACAAGGATATATCGGGAAGCATTATAGATAAAAAACGGGATAAACAGCTTTTGCTGATCGCTTGGGTTTTCATCTTCACCTTGCTTATCGTCGGCAAAAAACAAGGCTTCTTTTCAATCGTCAGCCTGATGTTTAACGCCGTTTTACTGTCGTTTGCATTAGATTTGTACAGGAAGCATCCTAATATAGGGTTAATTTTCATCTGCGGTATCTGTATTCTCATCTTTACTGTCATCTCATTGCTGCTTGTCAGCGGTTTTCACGCGAAAACATACGCAGCCATTGCCGCGACGCTCGCAGGCACTTTCGTTTCCCTGCTGATTACGTATTTGGTGATGCTGGCAACCGGTGAGAAAGGTCTCAGATATGAGGAAATGCAGTATTTAACCCGCCCTTATCACACGGTGTTCATGGCCGGGGTATTTATCGGATCACTGGGAGCGGTCATGGATGTGGCCATTACCATGACGTCATCTGTCTTCGGATTATATGAAGAAAACAAGGGTATCTCATTACAAGCTCTCAGACGTTCCGGGATGGAGATCGGAAAAGACATCATGGGGGCGATGACCAACATTCTGTTTTTTGCTTATATAAGCGGCTCTATTCCGATGATGCTTTTGTATTTGAAAAATGATTCCCCGATAGGATTCACTCTTTCTATGAACATTTCCTTGGAAATAGCAAGAGCATTGGCCGGAGGGATCGGAATCGTATTAGCCATACCCGCCAGTCTGTATGCTTCTATCTTTTTTATTAAACGAAAGAAGGCAAGCTCATGAATGTCATCGTAATTCTCGCGGCGATTTTATTTCTATTGATGGTCATCATCGGCGGAAAAAAAGGAGCGAGGTCTTTTATTGCGTTATTCTTAAATTTCGGTGTTCTCTTTCTCACCATTATTTTGATGACAGACCCGCATATCAATCCGATTGTTTTAACATTGCTCTCTTCCGCCGTAATTTGCAGCATTACTCTTTTTTATATTAATGGAGGAAACGTCAAAACCGTAACCGCTTTTATTTCTGCAATGCTGACGATTGTACTGCTGCTGTTTTTTATTATGTCTGTAACAAAACATACTTCGATTCAGGGATTCGGTGAAGAAGAATTGGGTGATATCGGCATATTCACACTGTTTGTCGGGGTGGATTTTGTGAAGGTTACCGCAGCCATGATCATCATGGGCACGATAGGGGCGATTACCGATGTCGCGATTTCCATTACTTCACCCATGCGGGAAATTTACAGTCATAATCCGTCCATGAGCAGAAAAGATCTGTACACATTCGGATTAAGCATCGGGAGAGATATTTTAGGAACGAATACGAATACGTTATTCTTTGCTTTTTTCGGCAGCTATTTGGCTTTAATTATCTGGTTTAAAGACTTATCATACTCAGCTGAAAAAATAGTGAACTCAAAAGTATTCAGTGCGGAAGCCGTCACCATTCTTTGTGCCGGAATCGGGATCGGCATCATCATTCCCGTTACGTCCTGGATTACCGCCTGTTTTTTAGCAAAACCAAATAAACGTTAAAAGCTGCCGAGACATGCCCGGCAGCCTTTTTTATCTTATACCCACTTTACAACGTCTTTTGAGGCAGATCTTGTTTTCGGGCGCGGTTCTCTGACACGGTAGCCGAATGCGGCCATAACAGAGATGTCGAAACTTCCGTTTTCCAGAAGCCCTTCTTCTTCAAGAATCCGGTGAATTTCTTTGTAGTTGAAGCCTTCTACAGGGCAGGAGTCGATTCCGATCTGCGCAGCGGCTGTCATCATATTGCCGAGAGCGATGTATGTCTGTTTGGATGCCCAGTCAAACAGCGCGCGATCTGATTCAAGCAGATTGAAATCATTTTTCTGAAAGTCTTCCGTTTTGCTGATATAGCCTTCATACATATCTTCCGGCATTTTTTTGACTTCCCGCAAGTGGTTTTTGACATAGTCGGCGTCAAAACGGATATCCTTTGCCGTCCGGGCAAGCAGAAGTACGAAATGGCTTGCGGTCGGCAGCTGCTTTTGCGCGCCCCATGTGAACTCGCGGAGTTTTTCACGAAGCTCCGGATTTTGAACGACGACAAATTTCCAAGGCTCCAAACCGAGTGAGCTTGGGGATAATCTTCCCGTTTCTAAAATGAATTCAAAATCGCTTTCTGAAATTTTTTTCTCAGGATCAAATTCCTTTGTGGCGTGTCTGAATTGATACGCTTCGATGATCTGCTGTTTTTTATCTGACATTCATGATCTCTCCTTTTCAATCGTTATGTACTATTGTAGCCATTATTTTTGAAAGTACCAGTACGCACATTTTTGTTGGATAGTATTCATTTTGATACTGACAAAAAAACGGGCTGCCGCGGCAGTCCGTTTTTATTTTTCTCTTCTCGCAAAGTCGACGAAACGGAATTTATCGAGCCTGTGCCGGCTTTCCGTGTACTGAAAGAGGCTGGTATCGTCCAAAAAGACGCGGTTTTTCACGACCGCCATATGGCTGAATCCGCCGAGATCCAAATACTTCCGGTCCTCTTCCCCCGCCGGCTCCACGACAATTTCCTTTTGCGCGTAGCTGATGGACAGGCCGAGCTCTCCTTCGAGATACTCATAGATCGAATCTTCACAAATCGCCTTCGTCAATAGAGGCACATGTTTTTTTACAAAGTAATCCTTGTCCAAAATAATTTGTTCTCCGTCAATCCGTCTTGATCTGACGACTTCCCACACCTTTTCATCCGCTTCTGTACCAAGCTCTTTTGCGGCTTCTGAGGGAGGCAGGATCAGCCCGAGACGGTGAACCGTCGTTCTCGTCTCTTTTCCGAGCGTTTCCGAAAGCTCTTTGAAGCTGATCAGGCCTGAGACGGGAAAACGCATTTTTTCTCTGTCTAATATGACGGAGCCTTTGCCTTTGATTTTCTGGATGTAGCCGTTTTGCGCCAGCATATTGAGCGCTTTGCGGACGGTTTCTCGTGATGTGCCGTATTGATCGCACAAATCATTTTCAGACGGAAGAACGTCTTCAGCCTTCCGCTGGCCGCTTTCGATCTGCCGCACCATATCTTTATAGATTGTGATGTATTTATTCACTTTCATTTGACCACCCAGATTAGTGTATCACGCTTTTGTCAGATGATAAACGATCGATTCATACGGACGGAGCGTCAATCGTTCCGGCCGCCCTTCCCTCGGTTCATCATTCGTCAGCAGCACCGTAAACCGCCAGCCGTCCGTGTCTTTAAGCGGAACCGTAAAGTCCGCTTCTTTCCCGTAGAAGTTGTTGATGCACAGCAGTTTTTCATCCTTGCCGTGTCTGACGTACGCCAGAACCGCCGGATCGTCTTCAGCAAGCAGCTCAAACGTTCCTTCAGTCACGATGTCATATTCTTTTCTGAGCTTGATGAGCTTCTGATAATGATAGAAAATTGAATCCGGGTCCCGCAAAGCCGCTTCCGCGTTAACGTCCCGATAATCATCCGCCGCCGGAATCCAAGGCGTTCCTGTCGTGAAACCGCCGTGCGGCCCGCTGTTCCACTGAATGGGGGTTCTTGCATTGTCTCTTGATTTCTCTTTTAAAATGGCGATAATGTCTTTTTCGGGCACACCTTCTTCCTTCATCTTTTTGTAAATATTCAATGATTCGACATCGCGGTATGAGCCGATGTCATCGAATTTCGGATTGCCCATGCCGATCTCTTCACCTTGATAAATGTAAGGCGTGCCCTGCATCATATGAATGGCCGCCGCCAGCATTTTGGCTGATTTCGTCCGGTATACGCCGTCGTCTCCGTATCTGGATACGGCCCGCGGCTGGTCATGGTTGCACCAGAATAATGCGTTCCAGCCTCCGCCTTTTTGCATCTCCGTCTGCCAAAACGCTAAAATCCGTTTCAGCTTCAGAAAATCAAACGGAGCGAGCGCCCATTTTTCACCATTCGGATAATCCACTTTTAAATGGTGAAAGTTAAAAGTCATATCGAGTTCTTTATTCTCAGGGTTTGTGTACCGGATGCAGTGGTCAGCCGTTGTCGAGGACATTTCCCCGACCGTCATACTGTCATATTTCGAAAACACTTCCCGGTTCATCTCATGGAGAAATTCGTGCACGCGCGGCCCGTCCGTATAATAAGGGCGCCCGTCACGCCCATCCTCGGCATCAGGAAACGATTGGTCTTTAGAAATGAGGTTGATCACATCCAGCCGGAAACCGTCGATTCCTTTTCGGAACCAAAAATGCATCATGTCGTAAACCTGTTTTCTCATCTCTTCATTTTCCCAGTTCAAATCGGCCTGCGACACATCAAATAAATGCAGATAGTGCTGGCCTGACGCCGGGTCGAGCTTCCAAGCGGAACCGCCGAATTTTGATTCCCAATTGTTCGGCGCCCGGCCGTCTTCCTTTCCGTCTTTCCAAATGTAAAAATCCCGATACGGACTGTCGGGTGACGAGACCGCTTCTTTGAACCACCGATGCTCGACTGATGTATGGTTTACGACAAGATCCATAACGACCTTGATTCCTCTTTTGTGCGCTTCATCGAGAAGGCGTTCAAAATCCTCCATCGTTCCGTATTCTTCATAAACGGTGCAGTAATCGCGAATGTCATAACCGTTGTCATTCTGCGGCGAATCGTAAATCGGCGTAAGCCAAATGACATCAATCAAAAGCTTCTGCAAATAATCAAGCTTCTCGATAATACCGTTCAGATCACCAATCCCGTTTCCCGTCGTATCATTAAAGCTCTTCGGATAAATTTGATATACCGCTGCCTTTTTCCACCATGGTGTGCTGTCTGTTTTCATTTTTCTTCACCGCCTGTAATGTTTTGAATTGAAAGGGAAAAGGGACAGCCTGATAGAAGGCGCCCCGCAGGTTTATTATTTTTGCCGTTTCAGCCGCGCATACCCGTATGTTCCCGCAAACGGGAGAATCAGCACGATCAGCATTCCGATCGCAAACGGACCCCAGTACCGGCTCATAATGGAGAAGATCCCCGGCACGCCGCCGACTCCGACCGAGCTTGCGAGAACGCCTTTGACGGAGATGAACATCCCCGCGATTCCCGAACTGATCATGGCGATCACAAACGGAAATTTGTAACGCAGATTCACGCCGAAAATCGCCGGCTCGGTAATGCCCAAATATGCGGAAATGCCGGCCGTCAGTGAAAGCCCCCGCTGTTTTTTATCTTTTGTGATCAGCATCATGGCCAAAGCCGCCGATCCTTGAGCGATATTTGACAATGCGAGCATCGGCCATAAAAATGTGCCGCCGAGCTTTGATCCGATTAATTGAAGATCGACCGCCAGAAACGTATGATGCATCCCCGTGATCACAAGCGCCGAATACAGCCCTCCGTACAGCAGGCCTCCGATGGCGGAGAATTGGCCGAAAACGGCAATCAATCCCGCCGTCAGCGCGTTACCGATCGCAAAGGTAATCGGACCGATGATGACAAAGGAGAGAAAACCGATGACCAAAAGCGTCACCGGCGCGACGACCAACAGCTGAATGCCCTCCGGCGTCCGTTTCGTCAAAAAGAGCTCAAGCTTGGCAAGTAAATAAGACGCCAGCAAAATCGGGAGCACCTGACCTTGATACCCGACTTTCTGCACCTCAAGGCCGAACAGGTTCCACACCGGAATATCGCCGCTCTGCTCGGCGGCCCCGTAGCCCCATGCGTTTAACAGATCAGGATGCACCAGCATCAGCCCGAGCACGATGCCCAAGAGCGGGCTTCCTCCGAACCGCTTCACTGCCGACCAGCCGATTAAAGCCGGCAGAAAAGCGAAGGCCGTCCCCGCGATCAGATTAATCATATTGGCGAGATCCGCCCATTGCGGATACACTTGGACAATCGATTTGGCGCTGTAGAAAATGCCTTCCGCCGTTAAGATGTTGTTCAGACCCATTAACAGCCCGGCCGTGACGATCGCCGGCAAGAGCGGAATAAAGATGTCTGCAAGCGTTTTCACAGCACGCTGTAAAAGATTCATGTTTTGCGCCGCCGCCTTCTTCACGTCATCCTTGGACGCTTCGCCAATCCCCGTTTCCTTCACTAATTCCGCATATACTTTGTTGACCGTCCCCTGCCCGATCACGACTTGAAACTGCCCGTTTACCGCAAAAGATCCTTTGACAATGTCTATTGCATCAAGCATTTTTTGGTTTACTTTGGTTTCATCTATTAATGCAAACCGCAAACGCGTCACACAATGAGTCGCCGCCTCAATATTTTCGATTCCGCCGACAGCTTCAGCGATCTGCCGCGCAGCCCGGTTAAACTCACCCATGCCAACCCCTCCGTAACCGTTTTCATTTTGTCTTACAAACTTGTATATACATGTTTATGACTCTATTGTAATGATGTATATACATGTCGTCAATCTATTTTTATAGCGCTTTCATCACAAATATACTGCGAAAGACCCTGAAACAAAAAAAGCCCCGCCGGAACCGGGCCTTGACTTCTTGTTTTATCGGGAACATGTCCGGGCGGAATTCACAACAGGAGCACAAAAAGCATACAGTACTGTACAACTAAGTTAAAGAGGTGTGAAGAGATGCCATCCACTGTTATCAACCTGTACTATTTGAAGATTAACAGTATTTCTGGCAACGGATCTATTACGATTGGGGAAGCGGCATACAACAGTCCCACCACAAATAACAAATCACAAGGACTGAACTCTTCATTCGGCGATACGTCACCTATAGAATCGATGATGGAGAACTTGTTAAATGATCCTGATGTCAACGACCAGACAGAAATAGGAACCGCAGATACCGCAAATGTTATGCCGGTACCGCCGACTATAGATTAAAGGGGTTTTTATGAATGCCTTACCAAATTAACGTCGTCAATATAAAAGTAAACGGAGCAACGCAAAACGGAAACGTCGATATCGGTCAGACCGTGCAAAACAGCCACACCGCCAACAGCAAATTTGTCGGCGCGAACTTTTCTTTAGGGGATTTTTCGCCGGCCGCCGGATGTTTGAATTCGGGCCATCTTGACCCTGACGTGAGCGATCAGGATCAGATCGCCAACCCGTCAATGCCGATCGCAAATCAAATATAGGGAGGTTCTGCCGAAGTGGATATCGAAAAAATGAGAAAGTGGCTTGAGATTACGAACGAGCACAAGCCCAGCGACTTTTGGACCAATGTCCTGAAACGGAAATCTCCCGAAGATTTTTTCTCCTTACAAAAAAACACCCTGACTTATGATATTTATCAGGATGAACAGCATACATTTGTCATTGTGGAAATGCCCGGCGTTTACGAAGAAGAATTGACATTGAGGCTGCTGTCAAGAACACGGCTGCATATAAGAGGAAACATCACACCCCTTTTTCCAAAGAACATGGGCGTCTGCCAAAACCGGTATTACGGGGAAATCGATGAGACGATTGAGCTTCCTGAACCGGCTGAGCCCCACCTGTTACAGGCGCAGTGCGTAAACGGCCTGCTCCACATTTCCTACCCGCGCCTTATGGAGCACATTCCTTTTCAGAAAAAAATCTAAAGAGCCGGCTTACGGGCGGCCCAGCCGTCTGTACACTTTCTCCTTATAATGAGAAGATGCGGGTTTTGAGAACATGGCTTTCTCCTCCGTCAGTTTGTCGAGTCTGACTTGTTTTTCCGTCCGTTTGTTCCGCAGGTGATCCCGCTCCTGTTCATTGCGGCACTTGGCGATCAAATAATCGAGCGTCATCAGCTCTTTCTTCAGCGCGCCCTCATCCTCGGCGATCCCGGCGTTTTTTAATATGCGGTAGCCCATTCTGAGCGACTCCGGAAGATGTGCGGCATCGTCTTTCGGCAGGGGCTTTCCCATTCCTTTGATGCCGGCGAACTCTCCATCCTTAATGGCGCGCTTGATTTTATCTTCAGCCACGATATGGGCAATATCCATCACTGTTCACCTCTTTTTTCAATAGAACCGGGTATGATTAAACGGAAACACAAAGCCCAGTTTGTTCCATTTATATGTTTTAAAGCTGTCATTCAACAGATCAACCCCCGTTGCGACAGCGTTTTTCGCCCTTTTTCCGATGAGCCTTTTCCACCTTTTCTATTTGCTGGTTTCATGGTATATTGATTACGTTCGTTTTTTCTATCGTTCCGTGTAAACCGTGATCGGAAAAAAGGAGTGTAACAATGAAAACATTTATAAAAGAAAGAGGACTTGCCTTCTTCTTGATAGCGGTCGTGTTATTGTGGGTGAAAACATATGTCGCTTATATTTTAAACTTTAACCTCGGCATAGACAACACGATCCAGAAAATATTGCTTTTTGTGAATCCGCTGAGCTCCAGCTTGTTCTTTCTTGGATTTGGGCTTCTTTTCAAGAAAAAATTACAGCAGACAGCCATTATTGTGATTCATTTTTTATTGTCTTTTTTGCTTTTTGCAAACATCGTCTATTATAGATTCTTTAATGATTTCATTACCATCCCGGTCATGATGCAGGCAAAGACAAACGGCGGCCAGCTCGGAGACAGCGCGTTCTCGTTAATGAGATGGACAGACGCCTTCTACTTCCTGGATACCGTCATTTTGATTATTTTGGCCCTTAAGATGAAAAAACCGGCTGAAAAACCGGCGAAGAAATCATTCAGAATCGTTTTGGCTTCCGCCGTGCTTGTGTTCCTGATCAACCTCGCCGTCGCGGAATCCGATCGTCCTGAGCTTTTGACACGCTCATTTGACCGAAACTATCTGGTGAAATACTTGGGCACGTACAACTTTACGATTTACGATGCCGTGCAGAATGTGAAATCAAACAGCCAGCGCGCGCTTGCCGATTCAAGCGATGTAACGGATGTGGAAAACTATATGAAGGCCAACTATGACGTGCCGAACAACGTCTACTTCGGAAAAGCCGAAGGAAAAAACGTCATCTACGTCTCATTAGAGTCTCTGCAATCCTTTATCATTGACTATAAAATTAACGGCAAGGAAGTGACGCCGTTTTTAAACAAACTGGCGCACGATAATCAAACATTCTACTTTGATAACTTTTTCCACCAAACGGGACAAGGTAAAACATCTGATGCGGAATTTATGATGGAGAACTCTCTGTACCCGCTTTCGCAAGGTTCGGTTTTCGTCAATAAAGCGCAAAACACGCTGCAGTCCGTTCCTGCGATCTTAAAAGGCAAAAAGTACACGTCTGCCGCTTTCCACGGAAATACGCAGACTTTCTGGAACCGTAACGAAATGTACAAAGCGGAAGGCATCGATAAGTTTTTCGATTCCGCTTATTATGACATGAGCGAAGAAAACACGAAAAACTACGGCATGAAAGACAAACCGTATTTCAAAGAATCCATGCCGCTCTTAAAGAGCCTGCCGCAGCCGTTCTATACGAAGTTCATTACGCTGTCCAACCACTTCCCGTTCGGAATGGATAAAGAAGACACGGACTTCCCGGCGGGAGACTTTGGCGATTCAGTCGTCAATAACTACTTCCAGTCCGCGAACTATCTGGATGAATCAATCGAACAGTTCTTTAATGACCTGAAAAAAGACGGCCTGTACGATAAGTCGATTATCGTGATGTACGGAGACCACTACGGCATCTCCGAAAACCATAATAAAGCGATGGCGAAAGTGCTCGGCAAAGATGAGATCACTGAATACGACAATGCCCAGCTTCAGCGGGTGCCGCTCTTTATCCACGCTCCCGGCGTGAAAGGCGGCCGCAATCATAAATTTGCCGGTGAAGTCGATGTTGCGCCGACCGTTCTTCACCTGCTCGGCGTCGATACGAAAGATTATCTCATGTCAGGTTCAGATATCTTATCGAAAGAGCACAGAGAAGTCATTCCGTTCCGTAACGGAGACTTCATCTCACCGAACTATACGAAAGTGTCCGGCAAGTATTACGATACGAAAACCGGAAGACTTTTAGATGATTCAGAAGTCGACAAAAAAGAAGACTCTCTCGTCAAGACTGAGCTTGAAATGTCTGATAAGATCATCAACGGCGATCTGCTTCGTTTCTATCAGCCGAAAGGCTTTAAGAAAGTGGACCCTTCACAATTTGATTATACGAAACGTGAAGATTCCTCAGCAGACGATCAAAAGAAATAAACAAAAGCCAGATCATATCAATGATCTGGCTTTTTTATGTTCAGCTCCCGGCGGCGGCCATAGAGCGCTTTTGCAGGCTGTCGGAAAGAACTGAATAAGCGACGACTTTCTTTTTCTGCTGTTTGACGACATCTACATGATCTTCGTAGCTGTATACAAACACCGTCACATCTTTTTTTCCTTTTCTCGTCTTAATGACAAGCGGATCGGCTCCGTTTTGCGGATGAAGATAACGCTCTTCATCCCCTGGGTATATATAATGCCGTTCGATAAACACGGCTTCGTTAAAATCATCAATCACCCGGCGTTTGTCTTCGCCTTCCAGACGTTTTCCGCCGAGGGAAACGGCAGCGGACGCGTCACTGAGCTTTGAATGGGTTTCAAACTTGCGGAGGATCCATTCCACCGCTCCGGTAGGAAGGCATGTCAGCACAATCTTAATCAGGCTTATGACAACAATTGAAACAACTGCAATCCATGTCACCTTACATCATCTCCATACTTGTTCTACATGAATCTTAACATAGAAGAAAACGTTGTTTTTTGTACATTATGTGAAACTTGATATATGTTCAAAAAAAATCCGGATCACATAGGTGATCCGGATTTTTCAAGTCTGCTTCCGGTCGTCAAGGCGGACGGCTTCTCTCAGCTCTTCCGCGACAAATTCGACGTTCGGCCCGATAATGACCTGTGCCGTTTTATTCCCCGTTTTGATAACCCCTTTTGCTCCCGCTTTTTTAAGCGCCGCCTCATTAATGAGAGACGTATCCTGCACGGTCAGCCTGAGGCGGGTCGCACAGTGATCAATCGTTTCGAGGTTTTGCCTGCCGCCGAGCCCCTTGAGCATGGCATGTTCTTCGACGGAACCGGCCGTATCTTCACTAAGCACTTCTTCCTCTTCCTCATCATCTTCCCGTCCCGGCGTTTTCAAGTTTAACGTTTTGATGAGCATATAGAATACGACAAAATAGATCACTGCATAACAAAGCCCGACAACGAGCAGCAAAAGCGGTTTTTCGGCAATGCCGTAGCTGAGGAGATAATCGATCGCCCCCGCCGAGAATGAAAAACCTGACCTGATTCCGAGAACATTCACGATAAATAAAGAGAACCCGGTTAATATAGCATGAACCCCGTACAAAAGCGGTGATAAAAACATAAATGCAAATTCAATCGGCTCTGTAATTCCGGTAATAAATGCCGTCAGCGCGAGACCGATCATCATTCCGGCCGTCGCTTTGCGCTTACTTGGCTTAGCCGCGGCAATCATTGCCAGACATGCGGCCGGAAGCCCGAACATCATAATCGGGAAGAATCCCGTCATATAAGTTCCCGCCGTCGGATCCTTCGCAAAGAAGCGGGCCAGATCTCCCGTTTTTCCATGAAAATCGCCAAACTGGAACCAAAAAATATTATTCAGCACATGATGAAGACCGAATGGAATCAAAAGCCGGTTAAAAATCCCGTAAATCCCGGCGCCGATTCCGCCAAGCCCGATCATCCATTCCCCGAAAGACGTAATCACCGACTGAATCGGCGGCCACACAAATCCGAAGATCCCCGCCAAAATAATGGTAATCAGCGCCGTTACAATCGGAACGAGCCGGCGCCCGCTGAAAAACCCGAGATATTCGGGCAGCTTCGTATCCTTAAAGCGATTATACGTGTATCCCGCAATTAACCCCGCGATAATCCCTCCGAAAACGGCCATATTATTTGTCGAATTGATTGATTTTACAGCCGCGTCCAGCATGATATAAGAAATGGCTCCCGACAGAGCGGCGGCCCCGTTGCTGTCTTTGGAAATCCCGATCGCGATTCCGATCGCGAAAATCAGCGGCAGATGATCAAATACCGCGGTCCCCGCCGCGTAAATGAACGGAATATTTAATAAGTCCTCTCTGCCGATGGCCAAAATAATACCAACGGCGGGCAGAACGGCAATCGGAAGCATAAATGATTTTCCGAGTTTTTGCAAAAATTGAAGCATTTTACCCATCCCCCTTCTTTTTTCTTAAATATACCACATAAGTTATCTAGTGATCTATACCAATTTTCCTTCATTTATTCACATAAGGCTTGTTGGTTTTCTATTTATAATCCAGTTGTGGTAAGCTTGAATCAGATGATTAAAAATAGAAAGCGGGAATGACAATGATTGTAACGAACGATCAAGAATTAGAAGGCCTTAAAAAAATCGGCAGAATCGTCGCGCTGGCGCGTGAAGAAATGAAGAAAAAAGCCGAGCCCGGCATGAGCACGAAAGATCTTGACCTGATCGGAAAGGCTGTGCTTGACGAGCACGGAGCCGCTTCCGCTCCGGAGAAGGAATACGATTTCCCGGGCGTGACATGCATCAGCGTAAATGACGAAGTCGCTCACGGCATCCCGAGCGCCTCTAAAATCTTAAAAGCCGGAGATCTTGTAAATATCGATATTTCGGCGGAGTTTGGCGGTTTTTATTCCGATACGGGAATTTCATTTGTACTCGGAGAAGGCGATGAACGTCTGCAAAAGCTTTGTAACTGCGCAGCATCCGCATTTCAGAAAGGATTGGATCAGGCAAAAGCAGGCAAACGCCAAAACCAGATCGGCAGAGCCGTCTACCATGAAGCCCGCTCCAACGGATTTACCGTTATTAAAACGCTGACGGGCCACGGAATCGGCAGAAACCTTCATGAAGCGCCGAACCACATCATGAATTACTACGATCCGTTTGATAACGCGCTGTTTAAAAACGGAACCGTGATCGCGCTTGAGCCGTTTATTTCCACGAAAGCGGAAACGATTGTTGAAGCGGGAGACGGCTGGACGTTTAAAACGCCGGATAAAAGCCTTGTCGCCCAAGTGGAACACACCATCGTGATCACAAAAGACAAACCGATTATTTTAACTGCATTGTAATGTTTCATCTCCCTTCCAAACAGGTATACAACAACTAACCCGAAGGAGGGAGACGCATGAAAAAAGATAAAGAAAAAATCAAAATCGAAAACGAAATACACGCCATGCACGGCGTAACGAAACAGCAGATTTTAGAGGATTTCGAGGAATTTAAGGCGTACCTTCATCAGAAAATTTCCGCCGGAAAAAAACTGGGTCTGGATGACAGCAAAATCATCAAAAGCGCCGCCATCCTCGGGGACTATCTCGCCAAACACGAGGAGCCCCGCAATGCGGAAGAAAAACTCTTACAAGAACTGTGGTACATTGCGGATGACAATGAAAAACAGCATTTGGCCCAGCTTCTCGTCAAACTTGCCGGACACTGATACAGTGCCCGGCTTTTTTATGCTCCGTTATAAGAGTTGTGCTACACTGGACATATGTCTGTGAAAGGAGCCATTTTTCAACATGTGGTTTATTATCTTCGGGTTTATTTTCTTTATTGAAAGCATCATTCTCACCGTTTACGGAGTGAAGAAAAAGAAGGGGATGCTGATTTATTTCGGCGTCGTTTTCGGAATCATGACACTCGGAACGGTGCTGTTAAAATTAACCGGCCATTAAGCATGAAAAGACCGCCCTTTACATATATATGTAAGAAAGCTTTACATCTCTGAATCGAAAGTCTCAGTTTTTGCATTATCCCTTTTCAGCGTCTTTTTATAGATGTTACAATGCCAAAAGTTTGGCAAAAGCTGAAGAAACCTCCCCAGCGGGAGAACGGAGAAAGGAGTTTTCTGACATGCATTATGGCAGTAAAGGCTGGTATGTAGAAGAGTTAAAGAAAAAAGGAATTACCCACTATGAAGGAAGAAAGCTTCAAAGCTTCAAAAAGTACTTCCTTGCCAATCTGCTGGAAACAAAAAAACAAGCATAACGTAAATCAGCCGTGCTGTCAGTGCAGCACGGCTTTTTTTCTATACATTAGTGAGCCTGTCTCTTTTTTTAAGGAAGGACTCCCTCCAGCTTTCTGACAGCGCTTCTTCCCGCAGTATTTCTTCAATCGCTGACAGATTGCCGGAATCACGATATTTCACTTCATTCGCATACCAGACGGAAATGCTTTCTTTTCCTCTCGACAGACGCTTGAGGACGGGACGCGGATCGACATATCCTTCTTCAAGCACCCTGAAATAAAAGCCGGTAAATCCCGTCTGCTGTACACGGAGCACCATATCTTTGATGCCATATTTGAGCGCGAGTTTGACGCAGGGCTGGCGCGGCTGGCTTACTTGAACGACGGCTTCCCCCAGCTGAAAGACGTCTCCGATCCACACGTCTTGTTCGGCCAGTCCTTTGACCGTTACATTCTCCCCGAACGCGGCGGCGGGAAGTTTTCTCGCGAGCGTTGTTTCCCAATATGAATAATGCTCGGCGGGATACACGCACACCGCTTTATCGGGGCCTCCGTGATGCTTCAAGTCGGCTTGCCCGTCCCCGTCAAAATGGGTTTTATACAGCATGACGGGAGAATCTGCGGGCCGCTTTATGATGCCGGAATTGATTTGTCTGCCGGCAAATTCATGAATTGCGGGCTTTCCGAGATTGATAGATAAGACAGAATAGTCTTGCGTCACTTCGTTCACATCCTTTGCGAAATCTCATATCTTTCCTTTATCATAGTAAGAAAAAGGTGGTTTTCCATGCTTCAATATCATATGATTGCAGACGGCCGGGTTCAGGGCGTAGGTTTTCGCTACTTCGTCCAGATGGAAGCCGACAGACATAAGGTAGCCGGCTGGGTAAAAAACCGTGATGACGGCCGGGTGGAAATCCTTGCCGAAGGTCCTGAAGAGTCGTTAAAACAATTTGCCGAAGCAGTCAGAAAAGGCAGCCCCTTCTCAAATGTCACAGGCGTAACCATCGAAGAATCACACCGTCTGAAAGGGTACCGCACTTTTACCATCAGTTACTGATAAGGCTTGTCCTGATAATAATAATTCGGCTTCACAATCGTATTGTCATATGATTTATGGAAAATGTGGGTGGAAGCCGGCGAGATCGGCGGAATCAGCCAGGTCCAGTCGCCCGTCAGCTTTCTGCCCGCGTCTTGTTCCTGTTCTTCAAAGCGTTTAAATTGATTCGCCGCCGTATGGTGATCGACAATGCTGACACCGTGTTTTTTGTATGAATAGAGCACTGCCTTATTCAGTTCCACCAGCACCTGATCCTTCCACAGGTCGGTATTCAGGCTGGCGGAAATCCCCATGACCGCAGCGGCTTTTTTGAGCATATCATACCGTTTTTCGTCAGCAAGGTTCCTTGCGCCGATTTCGGTTCCCATATACCATCCGTTAAAAGGCGCCGCGTTGTACGACAGCCCGCCGATTTCAAGCCTCATATCGGCGATAATCGGAACCCCGTACCATCTGAGATTTAAATCGGCAAACTCTTCAATATCCGGATGGGTGATCGGCACTTCTTTCACGAGCGTCTGAGGCAGGTCATACCAGACCGGCTGCCCGTCCCCTTTCATCCGGAAAAGCAGCGGCAGAATATCAAAATCGGTCCGCTTCCCGCGCCAGCCGAGTTTTTCGCAGACAGCCGTCAGCTCATATGATGCCGGATCACCGACTCTTCCATTTTCAGTCTCATATCCCGCATAGCGGATGAGCTGATGATTCCAGATTTCCACTTGCTTCTCCCCATTCTTCTCAGGGGGGAAAATCGTAATCGTCGGTTTAATTTTTCCGCCGTTCGTGGCGATTTCAATATGTTCAAATAATGCGTCGCGCACCTCTTCTTTCGTGTTCACACCGCGCCGGTCAATGACGTTCAGCGATTGCCAGAACAGACGCCCGATACAGCGGTTGCTGTTGCGCCACGCCATTTTCGCCCCGTGTTCAAGCTCTTCCGCCGTATGGACGTAACTTCCCGTCCGATCTATCTCATCTTTTATCGCGTGCAGACGCGCGTTGATTTGCGATTCCATTCCGAGTTCCTGATAGCAGACATCAATAAAATCCTTCGCCTCATCCCAAAGTATTTCCGTATGTTTCAAAAAACTCTCTCCTTCAATTTACATCTGTTTCCCATTGTATCGTTTTTAGGAGTGAACACAATGGTTTTTTTGTATCATACTGGAAACTGCAAAGAAAAAACACCTGTGATGTTCGCAGGTGTTTTACAAAACGGAATGCAGTTTTTCAGCCAGTGTAAGCAAATCCTCACGGTAGTTTTTTCCCGTCATCGGAATTCCGTGACCCGTCAAAAGCGCTTCCGGCTCCAGTTCGGCCAGTTTCTGAACGGATGCGGCCGCCGTCTGGGTATCCGCTGTAAAATAAGCGGGCGGCCCGTGAAGCTCTTGCTTTTGAATGACAACGTCCGCAAGCGATTCCTGTTCAACAGTGATCACGGCATCACCGGCAAGCAGAACGCGGTCTTTATCCCGGAATAATGAAATATGGCCGGGGGTGTGACCGGGCGTATGCACCCATTTCCATTCTTCAAGAAACGGAACGGTACCGTCTGAAGGCAGTGCCTGAACGGACGGAATGCGGATCGTATGGCGCGGAAACAGCGGTGACAGCTTTGCGACAAGCCCCTTTTTCGCATCGGGCCTGGCAGGCGGATAATCCGCTTTCCCCGTGACGTACGGGAGCTCCTTTTCATGAATGTAAACCGGCACATCCCAAAGCTCAAGCAGCTCTTCAATCGCACCGACATGATCAAAATGACCGTGTGTCAAAATGACTGCCTTCAGCTGATACTCCTCTTTAAACCGGCGTTTCATTTCTTCTGTTATCATCTCCGCCGATTGCGGCATTCCCGCGTCAACCAGAATGATTTCCCGCGGAGCTGAGGGATTTTCGATAAAGTAAACATTCGCAATCTGCACGGTCAGTCCGTAAACGCCGTCCGCCGCTTTAAAACCGGCCCCGCTTCTCACTGAAAAAAGCGGCATAAACGGATCACTCATCATGGCACCTCCTCTGATGCCTTTAGTGTGCGACGAACCGGGTGTTTTATGTTAAAAAATCGTGATTGCGCCGATGATGAGCGCAAAGGCCGTCATGACGATAACGGCAAGAACCGCCCATTTCATCGCAAACTTCTGGTGTTCATCAATGGTGACCCCGGCAAGCCCGACTAATAAATGCGTCGACGGCACGAGCGGGCTTAACATATGAATCGGCTGGCCGATGATCGAAGCGCGGGCGATTTCCACCTTATCTACACCGTACGCCACGGCGGTCTCGGACAAAATGGGCAGCACGCCGTAAAAATAGGCGTCATTGGGCATCAGAAACGTAAAGATACCGCTCGTTAAGGCAACAATCGCCGGAATAAATCCCCCCATCTGTTCCGGAATAAGCGATACGAGGGAAATGGCCATCTCATCAACCATCTTCGTCCCCGTTAAAATTCCGGTAAACACGCCTGCGGCAAAAATCATCGAACCGATCGCAAGCACATTGCTCGAATGGGCTGAAATACGCTCCCTTTGATCGTTAAGCTTCGGATAGTTGACAATCAGCGCGATACAAAACGCAATGATGAACAGCACGGTTAAATTCACTTTTCCTGACACTAAAAATCCCACTAAAGAAAGCGTTAACAGTAAATTGAACCACCACAGTTTCGGCCGCCTCCATTCATCTTCCGCAGCCGCAGCCGTTTCATTTGTATGGGACGGCTGCTTTAATTCGATCACCCCGAGCCGTTTCCTTTCCACCCTTCCGAGTACATAAGCGACCACAATCATACACACCATTCCGCTGGCAATGACAGGCAGCATCGGCCCCGTCAGCTCTGCCGGGTCAACGCCGAGCGCACTCGCCGCACGCGGCGTCGCGCCGCCCCATGGTATCGTGTTCATGATACCCATGCCGACACCGGCGATTCCCGCTAAAATAATCGGACGGATTCCGAGCATGATATATAAAGGCAGCATTGCGCTTGTCGTAATCATATACGTCGTCGAGCCGTCTCCGTCCAGTGCGACAAGCATGGTTAAAACGGCTGTTCCGACTACAATTTTGAGCGGGTCGCCTTTAACCAGCTTTAAAATACGCGACACCATCGGATCAAATAAACCGGTATCAATCATAATGCCGAAATAAAGAATCGCGAACATAATCATGACTGCAATCGGCGCCACCTGTTCAATCCCGGAAATCATCATCTCGCCGACCCGGTTAAAAGAAAACCCGGCAAACAGCGCAAACACGATCGGCGTTAATACGAGCGCCGTTAACACTGAAAGCCGTTTTGTCATAATCAGCACCATAAAAACAAGCATCATAAGAAAGCCTAAGATTGCTAACACAGTATGTCCCCCTCATCATGAATACGCTTACATTTTAAAGACCCGATCCCCTTTATCCGCCTTTTTGCTATCTTATGAGAATTGGATATTGAAGTAAATATTTTGGATTTTAAAGATTTTTAATTTTTTATAACCTTTTCGTTCATTTTGTTCATTTATAAATAAAAAGCCTCCCGCAAATATGCGGAAGGCTTATTTTTCGCTGCTCATCATCTCTTTATAAAACTCGGTCTGCTCTTCTAAAAAGCGTTTTGCGCCGCTGCTGTTTTTATAAAAGCTCTCCCAATCCCGTTTTTTCAACATTTGCTTCCACTCCGCGGATGAGGTAATCTGTTTCAAAGCCTGATCCCAATAGGCGATCTCGCCTTCGGTCATGTCTTTCGGCCCCATGATGCCTCTCCAGTGCGCAAAGACAAACGGCACCCCCTGCTCTTTCCATGTCGGCACATCGCTGTAACCGGAGAGCCTTTTGTCCGACGTAACGGCCGCCAATGTGATGTTCCCTTTCCGATAGGCGTCTCTCGCTTCTGAAATGGTCATTGAGGCGGCGTCTATCTCGTGGCTGATAAGAGCTTCAATGACTTCATTGCTGCTCCCGTATTGAAAAAAGCGGATATCAAACGGAGAAATTCCGGCCATTTCCGCCGCTCTCGCAAAGGAGAGCTGGTCATCATTTCCGAGGCCGGGCGCAAATCCGATTTTTATGCCGCCCGGATGTGCTTTAATATCGCCGAGCAGCTGCTTTCCGCTTTTTATCTTTGAATCCTTCGGAAGAGCGACGGTCTGCCACTCTTTTGCGATAATGGCCAAAGGCGTAAAATCAGCTGCCTTCAGCCGGCTTTGTCCCAAAATTTCATTGCTTAACAGCAGGCTTGAATTCATACTGATGACATCCGTTTTTCGTTCGTTTACATATTTCCAGCCGCTGTCTCCGCCTCCGCCGGGTTTATAGACGATCTTTACGGGCCGGCCTAATATTTGCTTCCGCTCTATTACCGATTGCAAAGCTTTTGCCGTTACGTCCCAGCCCCCTTGAGGCGCTGCCGGGACGACAATTTCAACCGGCCCTTCGGCTGAACGGATGCCCGCCATCTGCCGTCCGTCAAAAGAAACCAGCGCCGCCAGCATGACAAGAAGCACTCCCAACCGCTTCATTTCTCCCATCCCTTATTCATGTGCTAAATAATATTTCCGTTCCGGCCTGCCGATAATGCCGTACTCTAATTCAGCGAGCGCTTCTTCCTGAGAAACGAGAAACTCGGCGTAGCGCCGCGCCGTTGTTCTGGAGGCGCCCATTTTTTCGCCCAGTTCTTCGGCCGTCATCCCTTTTTGGGCTGCCCTGAGCGCGTTTTTGATTTTTTGAAGTGTAATCGAATTAATCCCGGTCGGCAGATCATTGAGCTGTTTTTGTTCTTTCTGACCGCTTCCGAAAAACATGTCGATAACGGACTGGCTCAGCTCCGGCTGTGAGTGCAGCCATTCTCTTTTTTCACGGTACTGCAAAAGCACTTCTGTAAATTTATGTGCCGACACCGGCTTTATGACATAGTGGGAAACGCCTGATCTGAGCGCTTCCTGCAGCAGTCTTGTTTCGGCAGAAGCCGTAATAATGATGATATCAACGGAAGGAAAACGGCCGCGGATAAGGGGAAGCAGATCTGTTCCCAGCTCATCCGGCATATAAATATCCAAAAGCAGCAGATCAGGCTGCCGTTTCTCAAGCAGCGATATGGTGTCTTTGGCATTGATTGCTTTGCCGATGACATTGAATCCATCAAGATGTTCGATAAATTTTTCGTGAATTTGCGCTATTCGAAAGTCGTCCTCTGCAATCGCGATGTTAATCACACCGATTCCCCCTTTGGCGTTTCTTTCGGTATAAACACCGTAAATACGGCACCGCCGCTCTTTTGCTGCGAAATCTCTATCGATCCCTGCAATTCACTGACGGCTTCTTTCAGATTGGCTAAGCCGTATCCTCTCCTCGTCCCCTTTGATGAGTAGCCCTTTTCAAATATCGTTTCTGTTTTTTCCTGAGGCACGCCGTCTCCTGAGTCCGCCACTTCGATGACGATATCCCTGCCGATATCGGTCATAAAAAAGGCGACCTCTTTTTTCTCTTTTTCGGCGACGGCTTCGAAAGCGTTATCAATAAGATTTCCGATGATCGTAATGAGCTGGGATGAACCCACATGCTCCGGCAGCGATTCTAAAAAGCTGTTTTCATCTATTGAAAGCTTCACTTTCTTCTCAGACGCCTTTCCCATTTTTCCTAATAGTATGGCCTGAACCCGCTGTGAATGAATGTTTTGAAAGAGGATTTCATGCTGTTCATTCTGGATGGCGTACTCTTCTTTTATCAGTTCAATGGCTTCATTATATTCTCCCAGCTCTAACAGACCGAGGATCGCGTAAAGCTTATTCGAGAATTCATGCGTTTGCGCCCGAAGATCCTCTGAGTATTTTTTCATTTCAGTCAGCTTGTTAATCAGTTTCTTGAGCTCTGTTTTCTCCCGGAAGCTGATCACCGCTCCGTATACTTGTCCGGTCTGCTTCATTTCTTTCACGTTTAAGATAAATACTTTATCTCCGGCACGCACCTCCACGTTCGGCGGTAATTCTCCCCCTGCCAACACCGGCATGAGATTTGCGCCCGGCATGATTTCTTTTATATGCCTTCCGATCATCGGTTCCGGAAGATTCAGCATATCAGCCGCAGATAAATTCATCATGGTTACCGCGCCTTCTTTGTTTACGGCGATAATCCCTTCTTTCATCGCAAGGAGCATCGCATTGCGCTCCCTGTAAAGCGCTGCAATTTCATGCGGTTCAAGGCCGAGTGTATCTTTACGGATACTTTTTGCGAGCGCCGCCGCTCCCCCGATGCCGATAAGAAACACCAAACATGCAAAATAGCCTAAATGCCGCAGATGCGCTTTCATATCTTTTTCTATCTCATCTTGTAAAAACTCGACTGTCACCGTTCCGACGACTTCGTTATGATTTTTTTCCTCCAAAATAACCGGGGCGCTCCCCCGGACAGCCTTCATTCCGTCGGAAACCGGTGACCCGCCGAACATGACGGTTTTATTTTGCAGATTTTGATTTTCTTTCGGAATACTGCTTCGGGCCGAATGAAATGCAACATGCCCTTTTTGATCAGTGATGTAGACGGCGTGCGCGCCTGCCTGTTCTTTCATTTGTTCAATGACATCTAACTTTGTAAAAGCCTCTTGATCCGCAAGCCGGAACGCCTCTTTTACAGGAGGCATGTATGAAATGGTTTTTGCCGTTTGCACCGCCAGCTGTTCAGCCTGCTTCTGGCCTTCCTTTAATTGCTGAAAGGCAAATATAACTGTGAGCGCTCCGATGACAAGTATTAATAAAGCCGTGATTAATCCGGCGATTTTCATTTGCAGAGAGACATAAAACCGCTTCGCTTCCAACACAGCACCAGCCGTCCTTTCCTCCTAAAATCATACCATTTTTTAAATCTTTATTTCTCATTTTTGAGAATTTTCGTGATCTTTTTCTCTTGTCATTTCTTTCAAAAAGTGCACTCTGGTATAATTTCCCTCAAGAGAGATAAGAAGGATAACTTTTTATAATCGCTGCGCAAAAAAAGACTGACAGAAGCCAGTCTCGGGATGTTTAACAGCGGACGTATATTCAGTTGAAAAAGTGTTTCTCTATGATGGCCGAGATACATTTGAATGACCGGAAATATCAATCAATTTTCCTTTGACGGCCAGGCGTCCTTCGGTTCTTACCGCCTTGTCGCATGTGATTAATGTAATCTCTTTATCTTTTGTCTCCTGAATTGCGTTTGCTTCTATTTCTGAAATCATGGTTTTTGATGTTACAGAATAAATATAGTCTTTTCTAAAGTCGGTCATCACGATTTGCGCGCCTTTTTTTATGTGTAAAAGAGGGCCGAACAATAGGTTCTCCTGCTTCAGATGGTGGCCTGCCAACGGGTAGTTTCCCTCGCCCATTTTCTGATCCGGACGCATAGTTGCCGCGCCGATCAGCAGGTTTTCATTGGTTGTGCCTTTTAAAATCGGAAGGTCTAAATCGATGCTGCTGATGGTTATCCGTCCGATTATCGGTTTTGGTTTGCGATTAAAACTTGACTGAACTGTTTCCCTGAAACCGGGCGGATGAATGGATTCAAAATCATAGTCCGCTTTTTTCATGTTATTTTTCCGCGCTTGTTCTGCGGTCAATTCCGATTCAATTTGGCTTTTACTGAGGTACGCGATCAAACAGCCTTTCATGAGAGGAGAGGAAATGAGAAGCAGCCCGGACAAAATAAGAACGGCAATGATCATTTTTTTAACCATGAAGAAAATTCCTTTCTTGTACGTCATGCGGTGAGTATTTGGTGAGAAATGATTCTCTTTTTAAAAAAGCACCTGATCGATTCTTACATGATCAGGTGCGATAACGTCTATCTATTCCTTGCTTTCTTCTTTCTTGATACAACAGCCGCGGCTCCGCCGGCTAATAGCAGCAGAATACCGGCCGTGACCGGCATCATACCGTCCGTATCACCGGTTTTCGGCAGGTTTTTGCCTGTATCCGAGTGATTGGTTTTACCATTGGTATCAGGATGATGCCCGCCTTGATTCGTTTGATGATTCGGTGTGTCTTTCCCAGGTGCGGGATTTTTTAATTTCTTATTAGAAACGACGACCTCAACGGCTTTTAACTGTCCTTTTTCAATTGTGAATTCAATTGGTTTTTCGTTCAGCTGATAGCCGTCAGGCGCTTTTGTTTCGATAAATCGATACTGCCCGGGCGCTAATCCTTTCACCGTAAACCGGCCCTTTTGATCCGTCTTCCATACCGCCGGCCGTTCTTTGCTGCCGCCGGTGTTTACCGGATGTCCGGCAGAATCCGTGATCTTGAATTCAGCACCTTCCAGCACCTTATTTTTATCGTCATGATCCACTTTTGTCAGTGTGACATCACCAGGCGTCAGTGTATTCTCCGCACTGATTTCGACTGGTTTTATGTCGGTATTTGTGATCTTGAATGATATTGGCGTTTGATCCAAACTGTAAAGTTCGGGCGCTTTTGTTTCGATAAATTGATATTCGCCCGCTTTCAGTCCCCGTACAATAATTTGTCCGTGCTCATCTGTCGTCAGGCCCTCTGTCAGTACTTTGCCGTTTGCATCTGTCAGATTAAACTTCGCACCTTGCAGGACTTTCCGTTTGTCACCTTGATCCAATTTTGTGAGAACAACGCTGTTCTTGATGTTAACTGCAGTCAGGGCAGCCTGATTCGGTTTTCCGCTGTTCTCAGCCTTAATCGTAAACGGCACAGGGGTTGTTGACAGCAGATAACCATCCGGCGCTTTTGTTTCAACAAATTGATAGTTTCCGGGCGCCAAACCGCCGGCGTCAATTTTGCCGCCTTCTTTTGTCATCAGATCGTCTCTTACGGTTTTTCCATCACTGTCAATGATTTTAAATACTGCACCGTCTAAAACGTTTCCGTCTTGATCCTTCTTGATCAGCTGGACAGAGCCTTTATAGTTGACTGCCGTTCCTGCGTCAGACGGCTCCGGCTTTCCTTCCGCTGTTTCTGAGATGGTAAACTCTTTTTTCTCCGTATTTAACACATAACCGTCGGGTGCTTTCGTTTCAATGAAGGCGTAATGACCCGGTGTAAGACCGGATGTTTCTACTTTTCCGTCCTTATCTGAAACCAGATCTTCTTTAACCGTTTTTCCATCACTGTCGACGATTTTGAAGACTGCACCTTCAAGGTTTCGGCCTTCCGCATCTTCCTTCGTCAGCCGGACAGAGCCTTTATAGTTGATAGCCGTTCCTGCGTCAGTTGACTCCGGCTTTCCTTCGGCCGATTCTGAGATGGTAAACTCCACTTTCTCCGTATTTAACATATAGCCGTCAGGCGCTTTCGTTTCGATGAAGGCGTAATGACCCGGTGCAAGGCCGGATGTTTCTACTTTTCCGTCTTTATTGGAAACCAGATCTTCCTGAACCGTTTTACCATCACTGTCGATGATTTTGAAAACTGCACCTTCGAGGTTTCGGCCTTCCGCATCTTCCTTCGTCAGCCGGACAGAGCCTTTATAGTTGACGGCCGTTCCTGCGTCAGTTGACTCCGGCTTTCCTTCCGCCGATTCTGAGATGGTAAACTCCACTTTCTCCGTATTTAACACATAGCCGTCAGGCGCTTTCGTTTCGATGAAGGCGTAATGACCGGGTGCAAGGCCGGATGTTTCTACTTTTCCGTCCTTATCTGAAACCAGATCTTTCTGAACCGTTTTTCCATCACGGTCGACGATTTTGAAAACTGCGCCTTCAAGATTCCCGCCGTCTGCATCTTTCTTCGTTAAAGCGGCTTTTCCTTTGTAATTCACCATTGATCCCAATTCAACATCAGGTACTTGATTCTTTTCGTTCTTTGCGATTGAGAAGTGAATGGCTTTTGTGTTTACGATAAACCCTGATGGGGCTTTCGTCTCCATCAGCCGATAGTATCCGGCGGGCAAACCGTTGATCTCAACTTTCCCATTTTTATCGCTTTCAATATTATTTTTTATCAGAGTATAGGTGCCGTCGCTTGATTTTTTCTCAAGCTTAAATACAGCACCGGCCAAAGGATTATTGTTTTCGTCTTTTTTGATAAGCGTCACCTTATTTTTTTGATTTATGACTTTATAGAGTGCTCCTGCTGCGGAGGATTTGCCGTCAATCGTAACGGAGACCCCGTTTACATAAGCATCGCTGATGGTGTAGCCGTCCGGAGCTTTTATTTCTTTCAGTACATACGTTCCGTAACGGATATTCCCAAACGTAAGTTTACCGGCATCGTCTGTTGTGCCCGTACGCAGCAGCTGCTTGCCGTCTTTAGACCATAATTGAAAACCGGCTCCTGAAAGAGATGTTCCGTCTGATCCTGTTTTAGATATCGTCAGGCTACCCTTCTCTCCTGATCCTGAGCCGCCGCCGCTTGAAATGGCGACAAACACTGAGCTGTTGTTCTCTTGGGTCTGCTCCTCAACATTTGTCCCTGATATCGACACTTTGTTGCTGACCTGACCGCTGCTGCCGGAAATATTAATGAGAGAACGATATTGTATGACATACGCGCGGTCGATTTGTTTATAGCCGCCTATAAAGGTAAGGACAAATGATTGTTCACCGGTGGCATTGTCAGTTTTCATATCTACTTTATAGTCCTTATCTTTCTCAAGCTGCACATCACCCGGAATAAGATTTCCGCTGCTGTCTTTCATAACGCCGTTCTCATTATATTTTGCTTGATATACTTTAAAAGAATCTTCATCTATTATTTGATTCTCATCCGGGGTGTCTTTGACTTTTACGTCATCCAGTGTCGATTGGCTGGCATTGACATTGATGTTCCAATCGATATTGTTTCCGTTCTGTTTGCCGCCTTTAGAAATCAGGTTTCCTCCGTTTGCGATGGAAACTGAACCCGTCAGTGTTCGGTCTGCATGGTCATTATTAAAGTACTCTGCTTTGTTTGTGTATTGACTCTGTTTAATGACCTGGCCTTTTAATGACGTTTTAAATTCAATCAGGTATGGTACAGCGTCATCTGTTTTGAGACGTACGATTAACGTATTTTTGTTGCCGTCTGACGGCTCCTCTATTTCATATTTTGAAGGATCCAGCGCCTCTCCTTCAGTGATGGAGCCGTTTTTGCTGATGGTATACGTTTTAACAGCAACCGATCCATGCAAAAATTGCTGACCATCTGTGATCGTATCTTTTATATAAGGATTTTTTGAAGGTTCGCCATTATAATTGATGCCGACTTTCCATGTGATTTCTTTTGAAACGGCGTTGTATGAGCCGTTTTTGAATCCGTTATGGGACGTCTGATTGTTCGGTGTGAAGCCGCTCGATTCCTTATTTGTGCGTTTGCCGCCGTTTTTATCCGTCCATGTGGACTCAGCCGTATTCTTAATGGGGTCGTTTGAAAAGTCAGCGTTGAATTTTGTCTTATACGTGATCTTAAACTGACTGTTTGTTTCTGCATAATCCCCGATCAATGCTATTGTAAAGCCTTGATTTCCGGGTTTTTTTGTTAATATATAGTCTGTTCCTTCTTTCAGCGTTTTGTTAGTCGTGTCTTGCATGTGAAATGAATCGTCAATGAGCGCCAGGCCTCCGCTGGTGAATTGATCATCCAGCGTCCAGTCTTTCATTGTGTAACCGTTTTTATTAACTGTGATTGTCCAATCAACCGTCTTCTTCTCATAGTCTGCATTTGAATAATGTTTGATCAGATTCTGCTGAATGGCGGTTCCCGGAGTTTCCTTTGATTCCCCTGTATCTGTCATTGCTGTATTGGTGTATTTGACAGGACTGTCAATAATGACCCCATCGTTGACTTGAGATTGATAAATGATCTTATATGCTCCTGTGACAGTTTGCTTGAATTTTATTTCAAACCCGTTCCCGTTATCAGTCAGCGTATAATCCTCACCCTCTTTTAATGGGGCGCCCTCTTGTTCGCTGCCGTTCTGGCTGAATGTAATCGGAAGGACTTTCAATGAACCGGGAACAAGATGCAGATCGTCTGATCCGAACGTATCCTTGATGCCGGCTTTGGATTGATCAATCTTTTTCTCACCGTAGTTGTACATAACAGCCCAGCTGAACGTTTGGGATTCTCCTTTATAACCTGTCGAAGATTTTTCTATCATTTTTCCGTAACCCGCTGTTACGGAAGCTTCCGCAGAAATCGGCTCCGCATTGTCTCCGCTGAATGCCGCCTTGTTTGTCAGCGTGATGTTTCCGCCTTTACCCGGCTTTGCCTCATCTTTAATTTCCGTGTCATATATGAGCCGGTAGGCTGAATCGATCGTTCCGGCGAAGGTGACACTACCGTTTTCGCCAACGGTATAACCTGAAGTTATCTCATTTCCCTGACTCACCGAGCCGTCAATATTCACATCAAGTTCATACACTTTCACAGAGCGGAAAATCAATTCGTCCGGAAGGCTTTCAGTCAATTTCGCATGTTTAACTTCTTCTTCCTTTTTATTAAGATCAACCGTCCACGTTACCTTTCCGGGATTAATACCTTTATCCAATGACCCTGATTTCTCAATGGTTTTATTGACATTCGGTTTAAAATAAACCGTTACGTCCGGCGTATCAGAGTTAACCGGAAACTTAATCTTTTGTGTGGTTGATCCTTTTATTTCTTTCTGATTGAATTGGGTGTTTACATACAATGACCCCTTGACGTTAGTATCTTCTTTTACCTCGCCGTTAAACGTCATGATGACATGGCCGCTCGTATTAATGGAAAAAGTTCCGTACGTACTATCGCCGTCGGTCAATGGCTGGTTCGTAATGTCATTATGCATGATAAATTCTTTAGGCAGATCAAATTCATATCGATCACCGTCGTTTATTGTTTTCCCCAGCTCATTCGGAATCGCCCATTGAATGGTGATATTTGCCGGAGAGTTCGTATTCGCAGGGTTGTTTTTGTCATATGGTTTTCCTTTTTCATCCGTCAATTTCACATCAGTTAAAATATTTTGCGTAATCCGGCTTCCGCCTGATTGAAGGCTTTTAGCGGCAGATTTGCTTGAAACCGCCATTTTTGATTGACTGCGTTTAGCAGAAGGTTTTGATTTCGTTTTCTGTTCTGCTTTATCACCGCCGTCCGCAGATGCTGATTTTTTCTCTGTCTTTTCCTGAGGTTCAGCAGGTGTTGAAGAGGTGTTTTTTTCTGTTTCGGAATCCGTTGTTCCGTCTTTCTTCACAGGTATTAACACCTGCTGGGTCTTGCCGGCATCCAGTTGAAAAAGAGCTTTTGCCATTTTCGTCTCATCTGTTATGTCGGGAGTAAACTTCGCCGACAGTGTAATGGAGCCTTTGGCATCCCCGGCATCTGCTTCAGCATCGTTCACTTTCACTTCCAGCGTGCTGCTGTCTGCTTCAGCTTTATATATACCGATCACCCGATCAGCTGATGTCAGCTCACCTTCGGCATCGTTATCTAATGTAAAACTTTCCGGAATCTTTAAGGTGATATTCCGGTCACTTGCATCTTCCTTGTTTTTTAGCGACCATTCGTATGTCAGTGTCACTTTATCTCCCGGTGCTAAAGCGGGCTCACTTCCTTTTGACCCGTCAACAGTCTGCTGTCTGCCGTCTTTGACTGCAACTGAATCAAAGAACCCGCTCTCGCTTTGTTGTGATCCGGAAGCGGCTGCGATCGGAGTAAAGCTGACAACTTGGCTGAAGATGAAAAACAGCGTGAAGCATGAAATCAATGCCGCCCTCAGCCTTTTGCTTTTTTTCGGGCTGAACGAAAAGTTCCTCACTCCCAATGTCTTATTCCTCCCCTTTTATATAGACTTACGTTCGAACAAGCCGGTAAGCATGGGATTCTCCTTATCCGAACCAAACTACATTGTATGAAATCGGCCTATACAAATTCTGTACATGGGATCATTTCAGAAATAGCGCACAAAAAAAGACCGGCATCAGCCGGTCCGGTCATTCAATCGTCAATTGATTTTATCTTTTAATTGTTTATAGCGTTCGTATTCCTTTATCGCCTCTTCTACCTTTCCCAGTTTATTAAATAACTGCAGTTTGTATTGTATAATTTTATCGTCACCGGGCTCTATTTTCTCAACCTGCAGGCAAACGTCCATCGCTTGATGATCGTTCTTCTCTTGGATGAGAAAACCAATCAGTTCGTACGCTTTGCTGAGCCACAGATGGGCCAGACGCGCTTTTTCCGGCTCCGCCCACAGATAGCCATTCTCCATGAGATAATGGTTTTCATATGACATGACAATGTCCATGTGACGGGTTAGTGCAGCTGCGCTGAGCGGAGGAGCCTCTTTTAATGTTTTTTCCCATTCAACTGTATCAACCTTTACCCCGGAAAGCCGGAGAATGTATCCTATATCAGTATTTTCTATTGATTGGCTGAAAGGCAGCTGACCGATTAATTTCCGTATCTGATATATTGTCGAGTAGAGCTGGGTGCTTGCTTTTGATACATCATAAGCAGGCCAAAACATCTCCATCAGCATGTCTTTACTGACCGTGCGCCCTTGATTAAGAAGTAAAAATGCATACAGTTCACGGGCTTTGGATGTTCTCCACTTGACTGTTATGTATGTTTTGACACCATTTACCGATTGATAAAAGTCCAGGTTCCCAAAACATTGTATAACATAATCCGTCCCGGTATTCTCTTCTGCCGTCCTGAGTTTTTTATTCATTCGGATCCGCTCAACAGTTGTCAGCAGCCGGGCATTGTCAACCGGTTTTAAAAGATAATCGACAGCATTTAATTCAAACGCTTTGATCGCGAATTCATTATAAGCGGTGATAAAAATAACTTGGATATTTTCATTGATCTCCTGAATCGATTCAGCAAGCTCAATACCGTTTATCCCGGGCATTTCAATGTCAAGAAACACCGCATCAGCTGCTGAAAGCTCCGAATGCTCCAGAACTTCCGCCGGATCTTGAAACGTTATAATAGATTGAAAGGCGTTTGTCCGCTCAAGCATACGATTAAAATGAAGCAATGCCAATTCCTCATCATCCACAATTAACGCTTTCAAACCGCATCCCACCCGTCAATATAGATATATCTGAAAATAATTTCAATTATACCATGTCCAACGCCCTATATAGTTGGATTCTTTTTCTTTCTCTTGTTGTATTATAACGTTTGTGATTACAATATTTATACATTACATAAGATAATAGAATGCCCCTGAATGGGATAAAGGAGTAATGATGTGAAAGAAAAATTCATTTCGATTTCGATTATTTGCGGCTACGCTGCTTTCTTTATGATTTTTATGGTCCTGAATCATTTTTCAGGATCATCCCTCCCTCAAGCGGAACAGGGCGTGATTAATCTGGAAAAGTGGGATTTTCAAAAGGATGGAAATGTCCAGCTGAACGGGAAATGGATTCTATATCCAAATCAGATGCTGTCACCGCAGGCGCTTCATTCAGCAAAAGGAAAAAACCCCGTACTCGTTGATGTCCCCGTCAATGTGAAGCTGTTCGGAAAAACGGCCGATGTGGATTACGGGACGTACAAACTGACAATCCGATCAAATGAAGACAATCAGGTTTTGGGGATCAGCACATCTTATATCTACAGTTCAAACCGCCTTTATCTTAATGGGAAATTAATTGGACAGAGCGGCAATCCTACAGAAAAAGCTGATTTTAAGGCGCAGAACAAACCGTACAGCAGCTTTTTCAGGCTTCACAAGGGTGACAATGAACTTGTCCTGCATTTTTCGAATTTCGGAAAAGTTCCCGGCTGGGGGATCGCAAAACCGATAACGTTTGGGACTCAAGAACAAATTATACGCGAGAATCAAATTTCCTTTTTCAATGATTCCATTATGATTACGGCTTTTTTCATTACCGGTTTATATTTTCTCGGCTTTTTTCTGCAACGGACAAAGGATAAACATTTATTGTTCTTTTCCGTGATGTGTCTGCTTTTTTCTGCCATTATTCTTATGATCGGGAAAGAAAGAATTATCTTTCTCCTCTTTCCGTCTATTTCATTTTCATTGCTGAATTCCTTGCGTATCATCTCAACCGTGCTTGTCAGCATGGCGGTTTTTCTTTATCTCTTTTATGCATACAGAGAAATTGTTTCAAAAACGACGATCACCATTTTAACCGCTTTATCCGGGATTATCTTGATCACTGATTTTATGTCCGGACGTTTCATTGACCATCTCTCATACATTTTACATTCTGTGCTTGCCGTTACGACTCTGTTTTATATTACATATATTTTTACGATTGCCGCCATAAGAAAAATAAAAGGAAGCACGTACCTTACACTCGCATCCGTCTCGATGAGCGCTTTTGTGATTCTTACGACCATTTCAGCTTACAGCGGCAAAACGGCTTTTTCTTTTAATTCGCTCTATTCATTGCCAACAGTCATCGCTTTATTGGCGGTGGTTCTTCTGATGGCGCAGCAATTCGCCGGAGCTTTCCGGGACAATGAAGTCCTCTCACGGAAATTAGTCAAAATCGACCAACTGAAAGATGAATTTATCGCCAAAACTTCACACGAATTCAAGACGCCGCTGAACAGCATTATTAATATATGCCAAACCCTTGTAGCCGGCAGAAAAAAGAAGACGATAGAGGAAGAGAAAGAAAATATGCAGCTGATCATCCGTATGGGCTACAGACTTTCCGATCTCGTAAATGATATTCTTGATTTGGAAAAAATGAAGCAGGGTATGCTGCAGATTCGTCCGGTTCCCGTCGATGTGCATGCCGTCATATGCAGTGAAATGAACTTCTACCGGCTTTTATCCAAACATAAAAAACTTGCCATTCTTAATCATGTGCCGGACGGCCTCCCTTTGGTGCTTGCAGATGAAAACCGATTCCGTCAAATCTTAACCAATCTTGTTGAAAACGCAATCAAGTACACATCCGAGGGGAACATTATTCTTTCTGCTGAAAGCCTGAATGACAAAATGATTCAAATCACGGTGGCCGATACCGGCAGCGGCATTCCTAAGGCTGATCTTGAAACCATTTTTGATTCTTTTCAGCAAGCGGGAGGGACGGAAGAAGATGGAACGGGTTTAGGTTTAAGTATTGTGAAACAGCTCGTCAAGCTCCAAAACGGGGACATCTGGGCGGAGTCAGCGGCGGCGCAAGGATCAGCCTTTCATTTTACGTTACCCGCCGCTCAAATTGATTCTTTACCGGAAGCAAAGACCGAACTTCCTGAATCACATCCCGGGCAGAGAATGTCGGATATTTCGCTGGTCACGCCTTATCACTCAGAAAAAATCGATGCTCCGACGATTCTGATCGTCGACGATAACATCGAGAGTTTGAAAATTTTAACTGATATGCTGGAAGGTGTTCCTTATAACGTAATCGCAGTAAAAAGCGGAAAAGAGGCGCTTCAAGCTGTCTCTTCCTCGAAGCTTGACTTGGTCATATTAGATTTGATGATGCCCGACATGACGGGTTTTGAAGTCTGCACAATCATCCGCGAAAGATTCAGCATGGTCGATCTGCCGGTTCTTATCGTTACGGCAGCCATTATCAGCCATGACAAATACAAGGCGTTTCATGCCGGAGCAAACGACATCTTACAGAAGCCTTATCATTACTCTGAATTCACCGCGCGTATTAAAAATTTAATTTTGATGAAGCATACGGCTCACCAAGCCACAAATTTAGAAATGGCGTTTCTTCAGTCGCAGATTAAGCCTCATTTTCTTTACAATGTATTAAATACGATCATCGCGCTCAGCCATTTGGATATTGAAAAAGCACGGGAAACGACTGCTGCATTTACAAACTATTTAAGGATGAGTTTTGATTTTCAAAACACTTCGGACATCAGCTCATTCAAAAACGAACTTTCTATCATTACGTCATATCTTTCTATAGAAAAAACACGCTTCGGCAAACGGCTTGATATCCTTTTTGATATTGAACAGGACATTGACTTCCCCCTTCCGCCTTTAATGATACAGCCATTGGTGGAAAACGCCGTTCATCACGGGATCAGTAAGAAAAGAGGCGGCGGACGGATAAAGCTGACAGCGAAAAAACAAGGCGAAAACACGTATTTTATCAAAGTGGAGGATAATGGAACCGGCATCATGCCGGACATACAGAAAGATATTTTGTCTTCTGATATTAATCGCAGTGTCGGCCTGAAAAATATCAATCGGCGGCTGAAGCATTTTTGCGGAAGCGAATTGACGATCACCAGCACCCCGGATGAGGGCACCGCTGTTTCGATGATGATTCACACTCCCGGCACAACGGATGATTTGATCTCACTAAAAACGTCTTCATTAAGATACTGATTAACTTCAGAAGGCTTGTAAATACTTCTGCCGGCTGTCGGGGAATTCCCGTCAGCCTTTATTTACCCAAAAAGACGTAAAAACAAAAAAGCTTGAAGAAAAAGTGATATCTTCTCCAAGCTTAGATGATCCGCACCAGTCTGGCCGTTTTCACTTAAGAAATCGTAACTCCCGCGCTTGCATATCCCGCCACTGTATTAATAAGCGAAAGGCCTGTCGCAGTGGCGGAGAATACCATTAACAGCCGGGTTTGAGGAGTTACCGCAATGTTCAGCCCTGTCGTGATTCCGTTGCTGATGCTGCCGATTGACAATATGCCGGTGAGGGGAGGAGCTAAAGTGACGGATGCTCCGGGGATCGGCGTGAACGTATTGTTCGGCACTGTGGAACTGTATAATTGTGCGGTTATCGTAACAGTCGAGCCGACAAGCGACAATGCTGCGGTTGTACTGAAATAGGCGGCAATTGATGTAATGGTTCCGCTTCTCGGAGCCGAAAAAGCAAAGTTCAGCAGAGTTCCTCCAGCCCCGGTAAGATCAATTGCACCTCCCCCTCCGACATTGACGCCCGTTACAGAATTGCCGAACCCGACAAGGCTCACCGTTCCGATTAATCCGCCGGCAATGGTCGTCACGGCAGTGGGAAGACCTGAAGCATAGGGAATGATCGCGCCTGCTCCGGTTACTCCGGTCGCTCCGGTTACTCCCGTTACCCCGGTTGCTCCAGTTGCGCCGGTTACTCCCGTTACCCCGGTGGCTCCGGTTGCTCCAGTCGAACCTGTTACCCCTGTGGCTCCCGTTACTCCCGTGGCTCCCGTTACTCCGGTGGCTCCAGTATCTCCGGTTACTCCCGTTACCCCGGTGGCTCCGGTTACCCCGGTTACTCCTGTTGCGCCGGTTACCCCAGTTGCTCCGGTTACTCCTGTTGCCCCGGTCGCTCCGGTTACTCCTGTTGCGCCAGTATCTCCGGTTACTCCCGTGGCTCCCGTTACTCCTGTTGCTCCAGTTGCGCCGGTTACTCCCGTTACTCCCGTTACCCCGGTGGCGCCGGTGAGCCCGGTTACTCCCGTTATCCCGGTTGCTCCGGTTACTCCTGTTGCCCCGGTGGCTCCCGTTATCCCAGCTGCGCCGGTTACTCCGGTTGAGCCTGTTACTCCCGTTGCTCCCGTTATTCCGGTCGATCCAGTAGCTCCGGTTACCCCGGTTGCTCCTGTTACTCCCGTTACCCCGGTTGCTCCTGTTACTCCCGTTACCCCGGTTGCTCCGGTTATTCCGGTGGCGCCTGTTACTCCGGTTGTTCCCGTTACTCCAGTTGCGCCGGTTGCTCCGGTTGCTCCCGTTATCCCAGTGGCTCCCGTATCCCCTGTTACCCCCGTTACTCCTGTTGAGCCTGTTACTCCGGTGGCGCCTGTTACCCCGGTGGCGCCCGTTATTCCGGTCGCTCCGGTTACTCCCGTTACCCCGGTGGCCCCGGTAATCCCGGTTGCTCCAGTTACTCCAGTATCCCCGGTTACACCGGTAGCACCTGTTACTCCGGTTGAGCCGGTTACTCCGGTTGCTCCCGTTACCCCGGTCGATCCGGTTACTCCGGTTACTCCGGTCGCTCCAGTATCTCCGGTTACTCCGGTCGCTCCCATTATTCCAGTTGCGCCGGTTACTCCGGTCGCTCCCGTTATCCCAGTTGCTCCTGTTACTCCCGTTACTCCGGTGGCTCCAGTCACACCCGTTGAACCGGTTGGGCCTGTCGATCCCGTTGAACCGGTTTCTCCTGTTAAGCCGGTTGGGCCTGTCGCGCCTGTTATTCCAGTTAGCCCTGTTACTCCAGTTGCGCCTGTTGCTCCGGTTGCGCCCGTTATTCCGGTCGCTCCTGTTGCACCTGTTATACCCGTTGCTCCAGTCACTCCAGTTGCTCCTGTTACTCCCGTGGCTCCAGTCACACCGGTTGGGCCCGTCGCGCCTGTTATTCCAGTTAGCCCTGTTACTCCAGTTGCGCCTGTTGCTCCGGTTGAGCCTGTTGCTCCGGTTGAGCCCGTTATTCCGGTCGCTCCTGTTGCACCTGTTATACCCGTTGCTCCAGTCACTCCAGTTGCTCCTGTTACTCCCGTGGCTCCAGTCACTCCAGTTGCTCCTGTTACTCCCGTTGCACCGGTTGCACCGGTTGCTCCCGTTGCCCCAGTTACTCCGGTTGAGCCCGTGGTTCCGGTTTCTCCTGTTGATCCTGTTGCTCCGGTTGCTCCGGTTTCTCCGGTTGAACCTGTTGCTCCCGTTGCTCCAGTTGGACCTGTTGCTCCTGTTACCCCTGTTGCGCCAGTCGCTCCGGTTGAACCTGTTACCCCTGTTGCGCCAGTCGCTCCGGTTATCCCCGTTGACCCAGTCACTCCCGTTACACCGGTTGGGCCGGTTGAGCCTGTTACTCCTGTTGATCCGGTTACTCCCGTCGCCCCGGTTGTTCCTGTTGAGCCAGTTTCTCCGGTTGAACCCGTTGCTCCTGTTGGGCCGGTTTCTCCGGTTGAACCAGTTGACCCTGTTGGACCTGTTGCTCCTGTTGGGCCGGTTTCTCCGGTTGAACCAGTTACCCCTGTTGCGCCAGTCGCTCCGGTTATCCCCGTTGACCCAGTCACTCCCGTTACACCCGTTGCCCCTGTTGCGCCGGTTGATCCCGTTGCTCCTGTTACACCAGTTGATCCCGTGACCCCAGTTGGGCCGGTTTCTCCGGTTGAACCAGTTGACCCTGTTGGACCTGTTGCTCCTGTTACTCCAGTTGATCCCGTTGAGCCAGTCGCGCCGGTTTCTCCGGTTTCTCCGGTTGGACCGGTCTCTCCCGTTGGGCCAATTTCTCCAGTTACCCCCGTTGCCCCTGTTGCGCCGGTTGATCCCGTTGCTCCTGTTACACCAGTTGATCCCGTGACCCCAGTTGGGCCGGTTTCTCCGGTCGAACCTGTTACACCTGTTGGGCCGGTTGGACCGGTCTCTCCCGTTGGGCCAGTTTCTCCCATTGCACCGGTTTCTCCTGTTGCACCGGTTACACCGGTTATTCCTGTTGACCCTGTTACACCAGTCGCTCCGGTTACTCCTGTTGATCCTGTTACACCGGTTGAGCCAGTCGCTCCGGTTATACCAGTTGCCCCTGTCGCTCCTGTTGAACCGGTTGCACCTGTTACTCCTGTTGGGCCGGTTTCTCCCGTTGAGCCAGTCGGTCCGGTTGAACCAATTGCTCCTGTCACTCCAGTTGCACCTGTTGGGCCAGTTGATCCCGTTACTCCGGTTGCGCCGGTTTCTCCAGTAGCTCCGGTATCCCCGGTCGAGCCAGTTGCTCCGGTTGAACCTATTATCCCCGTTGCTCCAGTCACTCCGGTTGAGCCAGTAGCTCCGGTATCCCCGGTCGAGCCAGTTACTCCGGTTGCCCCAGTCACTCCAGTTGCACCTGTTGATCCCGTTACTCCGGTTTCTCCTGTCGATCCTGTTGCTCCAGTCACTCCCGTTGGACCGGTCGATCCGGTTACTCCCGTTACACCAGTCGCTCCGGTTATCCCCGTTGCCCCTGTCGCTCCTGTTGAACCGGTTGCACCTGTTACTCCTGTTGAGCCTGTTGCTCCTGCTGAACCAGTTGGGCCTGTTGAACCAGTTGGGCCTGTTGCTCCAGGTGATCCCGTTGCACCTGTTACTCCAGTCGCCCCTGTTACTCCAGTTGAGCCCGTTGAGCCAATCGTGCCAGTTGCTCCGGTTGGGCCGGTCGCTCCAGTTGGACCGATTTCTCCAGTTACACCCGTTGCCCCTGTTGGGCCAGTTGATCCCGTTACTCCGGTTGCGCCGGTTTCTCCAGTAGCTCCGGTATCCCCGGTCGAGCCAGTTGCTCCGGTTGAACCTGTTATCCCCGTTGCCCCAGTCACTCCAGTTGGGCCGGTTACTCCGGTTGAACCTGTTACTCCAGTTGATCCCGTTACACCAGTTATCCCCGTTACACCAGTTGGACCCGTTGCTCCGGTTGCGCCGGTTTCTCCTGTCGCCCCAGTCACACCCGTTGGACCGGTTGGCCCTGTTACTCCTGTTGGACCCGTTTCTCCCGTTGAACCTGCTACTCCTGTTACCCCTGTTACTCCAGTTGATCCCGTTGAGCCAGTAACCCCTATTGGTCCAGTCACACCTGTTGGGCCCGTCGCGCCTGTTATTCCAGTTAGCCCGGTTACACCAGTTGCGCCTGTTGCTCCGGTTGATCCCGTTATTCCGGTCGCTCCTGTTGCACCGGTTGAGCCCGTGACCCCAGTTGGGCCGGTTGATCCTGTTGGACCCGTGATTCCGGTTGAGCCGGTTTCTCCAGTCGGTCCTGTTGCTCCAGTCGGCCCTGTTGCTCCAGTCGGCCCTGTTGCTCCAGTCGGCCCTGTTGCTCCAGTCACTCCGGTTGAGCCCGTGGTTCCGGTTGCTCCTCTTGCTCCTGTTACACCAGTCGAGCCGGTAGCTCCAGTTACTCCTGTCGGACCAGTCATTCCGGTTGGGCCGGTTACACCCGTTGATCCTGTCGACCCGATTGAGCCGGTTACTCCTGTGGGACCTGTTACTCCGGTTGATCCAGTCATTCCAGTCGACCCAGTCGCTCCTCTTGCTCCAGTCACTCCGGTTGAGCCCGTGGTTCCAGTTGCTCCTCTTGCTCCTGTTACACCAGTCGAGCCGGTAGCTCCAGTTACTCCGGTTACTCCGGTCGCTCCTCTTGCTCCGGTCACTCCTGTGGGGCCCGTCACTCCTGTGGGACCTGTAATTCCCGTTACGCCAGGTTCACCCCCGGTTTGCGCCAATGAAACATCGTCTATTAAAACCGTTCCGGAAGAAACTTTACTTACTACAATGACGGCAAAGGCCGCGCCAGAAGGCACAGTACTTGTTTTATAGATTTCAGACCATGTGTGAAAGAGCACGTTCGGCAAATTTCCGGGTGTAATATTTTCTTGAATGGAACTGATTTGTTCACCTGCTGCGCTGACATATATGATCTGGAGAGTGACTTGGGGACTTGGCTCATTTCCGAGCGTTGCGAGTGATACGAATAGAGTCACTGACTTGGCTGAAATGGGAACGATTTGACTGAGGTAAGCATATGGCTGAGCTCCAATAAATTGCGCAGAATATCTCCCTGAATGTGCAAACAAACTGTTAATCTGGGTATTTGCCGAACTCCACCCCGCTAATGTGCCGGTTTCAAAGCTTCCGTTTATAATCGGATTATTCATTCAATCTTTTTCCCTCTCCTTCCCGTTGTTGACCGTCTTACTTATTAAGACAGCATATTAATACGGGCTGTGTTTTGACAATCTAAATAAAAAAGGTGATTTCTTTTCATCACCTTAATCCGATCCTTGAATGGGGAATCCCGTCGCAATGAGGGAGCGGTTTGCCGCTGCGACTTGTGTTACGTAATTCGAAGAAAGGACGGATAAATAGAGCTGATACGCGGCTGTTTCATCCGCCTTCATTTCGTCGATGTACGTAAAAGGAATTCCTATGATTTGCCCGCCTGAAGAAAAGAGGTTCCGCTCTTGTCTCTGTGTTTGTATCGATACGCCATTTCTTTGCAGCTCGAGAGCTAAGACCAATGAGAAATGAGACGCGAGCGGATCTAATTCCACATTTACTTGTATGACGGCATCCGTTTTCACCATTTGATCTGTCGGCGCGGCTATCACTGTGCTTAACACGTTTATCGGTGTTCCTTCTAACGGAATCATCATCTGGTCTGCTGTATTTTGAAAAGCTACAGCCGGAACCGCTCCCGGCGGCCCCTCAGGCCCCGGGGGACCGGGCGGACCCGCCTCCCCTTGCGGACCGCGGGAGCCGGCGGGGCCTCTTTTGCCTTCGGGACCTCGCAGCCCGGGTACGCACAAGGCAGATCGATTTTGATCTGAAGACGGAAACCGTTTTTCTGTCCCTGTTTCCGGTCTTTCATGTTCACATGGTAATTGTTCATACCGGTGTTTCATATGTCTGCTCATATATTTGTAAGGTTTCTGTTTCAATATCATGTATTGATTACGGCCGCTGCTCATATTATCACCCCGGCAATATTCTATTCGCACTGAAGTCATCTTGTGCAGGCCCCTCCCCTTCCTTACAGAAATAAAAAAAGGCAGACCTGAGTCTGCCTTTTTTTCTTCTACCATAACCCTAATACTTTCCACCATAATCCGCCGATCACAAGCCATGTCACAATATGGACGATTGACAGGATAAAGCCGATGGACCACCATTTGCTTTGCGATATATAACCCGCTCCGAAAAAGACCGGAGCCGCTCCTGAGCCGTAATGCGTCGTCGAACCGAAAAGGTTGCTGAAAAACGCCAGGCTGAGCGCCGCCAACAGCGGCGGAGCGCCTGCCGCCACGATGACGGCGAGAAATGCCGCATACATGGCGCTGATATGCGCGGTTGCGCTCGCAAAGAAGTAATGCGTGTAATAATACACGACAATCAGAATCATAAATGCCACAATCCATGAAAAACCGGAAACAGAAGATTTCATCATATTGCTGAACCAAGACACCATGCCGAGCTCATTCAGGAAATTCGCCAGCATCACAAGCGCCGCGAACCAAGTCAGCGTATCCCATGCACCTTGTTCCTTTTTGATGTCCTCCCATGTTAATACCTGTGACAAAAGCAAAACGGATAATCCGATCAGGGCCGTCGTCGTTGCGTCAATATTTAAGCTTCCTCCGAAAATCCACAGCGCAAGCACCAATAGAAAGACAATGACCATGGAGAGTTCGGATTTTTTAAACGGACCCATTTCTTTCAATTTTTCCGTTGCGATTTTAGCCGCATCCGGTGTTTCTTTAATTTCCGGCGGATACAGCTTATAAATGACGAGCGGCGTAATGATTAAGCTCGCCAATCCCGGTACAATGGCTGCGATTGCCCAGCTTGTCCATGTGATGTCCACCCCTGCGACATCGTGGGCCAGCTTGGCGATCAGCGGGTTCGCCGCCATTGCCGTCAAAAACATCGCAGACGTAATCAAGTTTCCTTGAAAACCGGTTTTTAATAAGAAAGCGCCGATTTTCCGCTCTGTTCCGTCTGCCGGCGTTGATCCGAAAGTTTCGGATAATGATCTGATAATAGGAAAAATAATGCCGCCCGCCCGTGCCGTATTGCTCGGAATGGCAGGTGATAAAATTAAATCACTGAAAAGCAGTGAATAAGAAAGGCCGAGTGTTTTCTTCCCGAACCGTTGTACGAATACGTAAGAAATCCTGGCGCCGAGCCCGGTTTTGATAAATCCCCGGGAAATAAAAAAGGCGATGACAATCAGCCAGATTGTCTTGTTTCCAAATCCGCTTAACGTATTTTCAATAGATAGCGTTCCCGTTAACGCGGTGACTGCCAATGCAAAAATTGCAATTGCGCCCATTGGCAAGGGCTTGGAGATAAAGCCGATAATTGTTGCGACAAAAATAGCGAACAAATGCCATGCTTTAGGTTCAAGTCCGGACGGCGCGGGAATAAACCAAATGATTAATCCCACAGCAACAGTAATAAGCAAAGGAATGATTTTTACTGCCTGCTGTTTTTTTGCGTCTTTTTCTGAAGCCATTACAGGTCTCCTCCTATTTTGTTGTCTTCCATCCCCTATCCCATTTTACTACTTAACTAAGTTAATAAACGTTTTTGTTAATTAAAAAACACAAAGGAATATTTTCCTTTGTGTTTCTTGTTTATTATTTTAATATGCCCGCCCCGGCTTTAGATATAACATCTGATTTTACATTTGATGATGAGCCGATGGAACCGTGCAATGACGGTGTCCAGCCGACGGACTGACTTAATCCGTTGGCGGCTGACGCGTTAATTGAGGCGCCGTTTAAAAGAGTGCCGTCTTCATGAAGCGCTTTTCCGCCGCTGAAGACGCTGATGACTTTATCAGCAGCCAGCCCCGGCACTTCAAAGACATTATTCTGGGCATATATTTTTGACGCGCGGCCCGCGCCCCACGCATAGCTGAACGGGTATGCGGCGCTTTTAGAGCCTGCGTAAAAATTATTATAAATATGAACCTGCCCGTACCGGACCCGCGGTGCGCGCTGGACGATGTTCTGGTAATAGTTATGGTGAATGGTCACCTTCAGTTTTCCTTCATCCGACGTCTTGCTGTCGCTGTTACCGATGACGGAGCCTTTGTCATGGTCATGATATTTATTATAGGACAATGTAATATAATTCGCCCCGTTGGCTATATCCGTCTGGCCGTCATGGTGCTGATATTTTCTCCCGTAATAGTAGGGAAAACCGCTGTCGGGATTCGATCCGTCATTAAAGGTGCAATGATCGATCCAGATGTGCGTCGCGCCGTTAATGGTGATATTGTCATATTCCGAGTTCCAGTTGCCGCTGCTGCCGTCCGTCGGGTCCCATTGCGGAAAATAGTCGTAAGCGTCTTGAAATTCAATGTTGCGGATGATGACATTGTCGACGCCGTTCTTAATATTAAAATTCCCGCCTGTCACTTTGGCATTTGAACCCGAGCCGATGATCGTCGTATTTGAAGGAATGTCAACCACGACCCGTGCCTTCTGATTTTTTTGCGATCGCTGTCTGGCGTCTTCCTGGGTGCCTGACGGCGCTTTTTTTCCCCATTTGTCCGGGTCGTACGCCTTCAGATAGGCGTTCGGATCATATGCCGGATCTTTATAATCATGAAAGCCGAGCGTTTTATTGCGGTCGTCCGTATTCATATTGATTGTGCCTTGTATGTAAATAATCTTCGGCGTGCTGTTGGCGCTTCCCCCTAATGCAGAAACGAGCTGCTGTCTGTTTGATACGGTGTATACATTCGATGAAGAGGCTTTCGCGCCGCCGGTTGTCCCGCCGGAAGCGGCTCCCCAGCCGTCATTTGTTCCTAACGTCTGCCGTCCCAGATCAGCGGCATAGACGTCCGCAGGGATCATACATAAACAAACCGCCAGCATAAATAACATTTTTTTCATGAATTGTGCTCCTCCTGATTCTTTGTTCCAATTTATTACAATTGAATTGTATCAAATCAGTTGAGAAACAGCACCGAAAATGTACAGAATGTGCCTTTCGGTTTTATTGCGGAAACCGCAAAAAAATCCCAAGGGACCGAAAACCCCTTGGGATCTGTTCAGCTTACGCCCATGATTTCACTTTTTCGTTATCCGTGACAAACAGAAGAACTTTTCCTTCATCTAAGCGCTTTTCAAATTGTGATGCTTCCTCTTCCGAAAAGCCGATTTCGTGAATTTTGTTGCGGAGCTCGTCGCCTTTTTTATTAAACATATTGCCGACTGCGTGTTTAATGCCCGTTTCTTTCGCTCCGATGGTATTGACATCAGTATTATCGGCCAGGCGGTCCGTTCTGTCGTCATCATGAGAAAGCACATATACGTCTTCTTTTGCGACACCCAATTGCTGAAGCTCTTTTACGTCCTGCATCAGTTTTTGATCATTTGTATATTCTCTTACTACCGGTTTCATTGATAAGTCCTCCCTTTTGTTTTTGTATATTGGATGTTTACCCGATCAATCAAGGATCAAACAAAAGAAAGAGAGTTCAGTGGGAAAACGGGCAGATTGTCGGTGGATATTTTCTGGCGGGACATGTTACAGTAGAAAAAGCAACTTTTATCAGAAAAATAAAAATCTTCTTGAGCCGATTAAGCAGGGAGGTGGTTCCTATTCATTACTTTTCACCGGAACAGCGATTTAACGCTTGGGTTGTCAGTGATTTAGTGAAGCAGGTATTCCGCCGGCATACCCGCTGCCCGGATGGAATAAAAGAGCTTACGGCCTTTGCTGAAGATACTTTTCATATTAATATCGATTTCGTTTTCTCTATCATTATCAATATCGGTGATATCGAATCCGTTCTGCCGGCAGAAATTGAAAATAGGCTGGGTTCTTATCTGACCGCGCTTCAGCCCGTGATTACCGCTGACATGCTTCATTCTTCAAAAACAAATGCCTATGAATATTTGGAACATGAGAAAAACACCGATGTGTATCGGTTATTCTATTAAATATGCATATAAGGAAAGAAGGGCCCTGGCCCTTCTTTTTTTATGGCCGCTGACGGTTTGATTTTGTAATTGGGAAATGGTTCGTGTTACATTTGGAACAACCACTTATCTTGAAGGAGGATTCAGTATGCCGAATCATCAGCAGCAAATTCAATTGGCAAGACGCCCCAAAGGCGTTCCCGCCCATGACGATTTCCGCTTTGAAACGATTGCCGTGCCCGAACCGAAAGACGGCGAAGTGCTTGTGAAAACGAGTTATGTGTCCGTTGATCCGTACATGCGCGGACGGATGCAGGATACAAAATCATATGTAGAGCCGTTCGCTTTAGATGAAGCCATAACAGGCGGAGTGATTGCCGAGGTTCTGACAGACGGCGATAAGCTGAAAAAAGGAGATGTTGTGATCGGAAATCTCGCGTGGCAGGAATATTCAGCCGTCAATGAGTCCGCCCTCCGCAAGTTGGATACGGATATCGCACCCGCCCAGGCGTATCTCGGCATTTTAGGGATGACCGGACTGACCGCTTACTTCGGGCTGCTCGATATCGGCCGTCCGAAAAAAGGCGAAACCGTCGTCGTTTCAGGCGCGGCGGGCGCCGTCGGCTCAACAGTCGGACAGATTGCCAAAATCAAAGGCGCGCGGGTTGTCGGCATCGCCGGATCTGATGAAAAAATCGCGTATTTGAAAGAGGAGCTTCAATTTGATGAAGCCATTAATTACAAAACGGCGGATGATATTCAAAAAGCGCTGGAACAGGCATGTCCTGACGGCGTCGATGTCTATTTTGACAATGTCGGCGGACCGATTTCAGATGCGGTGATAAACCTGCTGAATGAATTCGCCCGCATTCCGGTATGCGGAGCGATCTCATCGTACAATACCGAAAGTGAAGAAGAAGACATGGGCCCCCGCGTCCAGCCGAAGCTGATCAAAACAAAAGCGCTGATGCAGGGATTCATCGTCAGTGATTATGCTGATCGCTTTTCCGAAGGTGCGAAACAATTGGCCGAATGGCTTAAGGATGGAAAGCTTCATTATGAAGAAACGATTACGGAAGGATTCAGCAATATTCCTGACGCGTTCCTCGGTCTGTTTAAAGGAGAAAACAAAGGCAAACAGATCATCAAAGTCAGTGATCTAAGTTAACATGATGATGAAAAAAGGAGGGCTTTGTCCCCTCCTTTTCTTTTTTTTTTCGGATCAGCCGCGAAGAATCAAAGTAAGAAAGCCGTCTTCATCAGGCTCCGTATCTTCCAAAGTGAATCCTGCTGCTTGAAAGCAGGCTAAACTGATTTGATTGTCTTTTTCGATGCTTGCCGCCCATTCCCGCACGCTGGTAAACCCAGGATCAGTCAGCAGTTTTTTCAAGATCTGTTTTCCGTACCCTTGAAGCTGGTACAAAGGATTGACGATCAATCCGATATACGCCCGCTCCTCCACAAACTCTATAGAGACCATGCCTCCCGGAAGCTGCCCGTTATATGCCATAAGGACAGTATCGTCTTCATCTTTATTCAATCGTGCATACCACGCGTCTAATGGCAGCATCGCATCCATTCTCCGTCTGATGTTATCGTTCTTAAACCAGTGTTCAAGTATTTTCAGCTCACGTTCCTTCAATATTTGAAATCTGTCTATTGACACCATCTTCCCGCCCCCGCCTGAACCTTTTCTATTATTTTACAACAAAAAAACGAAGGGCTTCCCGCCCTCCGTTTCTTATTTCTCAGATAATTTTCCGCCTGAATAAACGGCCTCTTTCAGCGCAATTCCGAGTGATTTGGCCATTTTTTTCAATTGGGATTCTTCCATCGGCGTGACAAGGCTGAGTACGGTTCCTTCTTTACCGGCCCGCCCCGTCCGGCCTGATCTGTGAATGTACCCGTCTTCATTCGGGATGTCCGCGTGAATGACGTACGGAAGATCATCGATATCGAGTCCGCGCGCCGCAATGTCAGTCGCCAGAAGCAGCGAAAATTCTCCCCGTTCAAACGCTGATAATATCTTTGCCCGCTCCATTTTTTTCGCTTCTCCGTGCAGGATGCCGAGATCCACATGGTGATAGGCGAGTTTTTCCGCATAGACGCTTAAATTTCCGATATCTCTGACGAACACGAGCGCCTGCATGCCGTTCAGCCGTGACAGCTTTTGCAATAGCTTCACTTTATCCCGCTGATCACAGACGAGATATTGATGCGTGACGCGCGCTTTTTCCGCCGTATTCCGCTCCACTTTCAAAACGGCCGGTTCGTGTGCGATAGTATTCAGCACCTGTTCTGTTTCCGGCTGCAGCGTAGCGGAAAAGCTTAAAAGCTGTCGGTCTTTCAGCGTCGTTTTAATGATTTTTTTCATCGTTTCGCGGTGTTCCTGTGTCACGAGCTGATCCGCTTCATCAAGAACGATCGTCTTGACTTCATGCATTTTCAGCTTTTTCGCCTGAATCAATTCGAGCACCCTGCCCGGTGTGCCGGCAATGATATGCGGTTTATTTTTGAGCTTTTCCACCTGCTTTTTCACGTTTGCTCCGCCGATCAAAGACAAAGCGCGAAGATCAGAGCCTTTTATCCACTCCTGAATCACTTGAAAAATCTGCATCACAAGTTCGCGGGACGGTGCTAAAATGATCACTTGCGGATGTTTCTGTTCCGGGTTGATCCGCTCCAGAACCGGAAGCGTGTACGCCAATGTTTTTCCCGTTCCCGTCGGGGATTCGGCGATGACGTCTTTCCCTTCCATAATCACCTGAGCGGCTTTTTCCTGAATGACGGTCGGCTCCTGAAAACCTGACGCCTCCCAGTTTTCGGCGATAAATGGTTGTGTATGCTGTAAAAATGGCCATGTTTGGGTCATGTCGTTCTCCTCAATTCTTAAAATCTACTCCATAGTATCTCAAATGCAAGCGCCAAACGCAATTTTCTTTTTCCTTCCAAGCCTTTTAACAAACGGTCTCCTCCTTTATAATCATAAATGAGAAAGACACATGATAAATAAAGCGTGTCTGATAACGATAGAGGTGTAATGATGAGTATTTTATCCGTAAAAGATTTAAGCCACGGCTTTGGTGACCGTGCGCTTTTTAACAATGTATCGTTCCGTCTTTTAAAAGGGGAGCACGTCGGCTTAATCGGAGCAAACGGCGAAGGCAAATCAACGTTTATGAATATTATTACCGGAAAGCTTGAGCCTGATGAGGGTAAAGTTGAATGGGCGAAAAACGTGCGCGTCGGCTACCTCGATCAGCATACCGTGCTTGAAAAAGGAAAAACGATCCGCGACGTGCTGAAAGATGCGTTCCATTACTTATTTGCGATGGAAGAGGAAATGAATGAGATTTACAACAAAATGGGCGAAGCGGACCCTGATGAGCTTGAGCAGCTGCTTGAAGATGTCGGTGTCATTCAAGACGCCCTGACAAACAATGACTTCTACGTGATTGACAGCAAAGTTGAAGAAATCGCCCGCGGCCTCGGCCTGCAGGATGTCGGACTTGACCGCGACGTCACTGATTTAAGCGGCGGACAGCGGACGAAAGTGCTGCTCGCCAAGCTGCTTTTGGAAAAACCGGAAATCCTTCTGTTGGACGAACCGACCAACTACCTTGATGAACAGCATATTGAATGGCTGAAACGCTATTTGCAGGAATATGAAAATGCGTTCATCTTAATTTCTCACGACATTCCGTTTTTAAACAGCGTGATCAATTTGATTTATCATGTGGAAAATCAGGAGCTGACTCGTTATGTCGGCGACTACCATCAGTTTATGGAAGTCTACGAAGTGAAAAAGCAGCAGCTCGAAGCCGCCTATAAAAAACAGCAGCAGGAAGTGGCTGAGCTGAAAGATTTCGTCGCCCGTAACAAAGCGCGGGTCAGCACGAGAAATATGGCGATGTCCCGCCAGAAAAAGCTTGATAAGATGGATATGATCGAACTGGCGGCCGAAAAACCGAAACCGGAATTCCATTTCAAGCCTGCGAGAACGTCAGGCAAGCTCATTTTTGAAACGAAGGACTTAGTCATCGGCTACGATACTCCGCTGTCACGCCCGCTCAATCTCAGAATGGAGCGCGGACAGAAAGTCGCCCTGTACGGCGCAAACGGCATCGGGAAGACGACGCTGTTAAAGAGCCTGCTCGGTGAAATCCAGCCGCTGGAAGGCACGGTGGAACGGGGCGAGCATCAATACACGGGCTATTTCGAGCAGGAAGTGAAAGAAACCAATAACAATACGTGCATCGAAGAAGTGTGGAGCGAATTTCCTTCCTTTACCCAGTATGAAATCCGCGCCGCCCTCGCCAAATGCGGCCTGACGACCAAACACATTGAAAGCCGCGTCTCCGTTCTCAGCGGAGGAGAAAAAGCGAAGGTCAGACTGTGCAAGCTGATCAATTCAGAAACAAACCTGCTCGTGCTTGACGAACCGACAAACCACCTGGATGTCGATGCGAAAGAAGAGCTGAAACGCGCGCTGAAAGAATACAAAGGCTCCATTCTGCTGATTTCCCACGAACCCGAGTTCTACATGGATATCGCGACGGAAACATGGAATTGTGAATCTTGGACGACGAAAGTGCTGTAAACACAAAAAGGAACTCCCGCCTGTGCGGAAGTTCCTTTTTTTCTTAATGTCCGGCTTTTATTCCGGCGAGATGTTTGCGTCCCATGAGAAGGACAAGCATGCCGACAAAAACGACGATCCCGCCTACTGTATATGGAGTGCTTGCGGTGAAGTGTTCTGACAGCATTCCCGCAATCCACGGAGCGAGCGCACCGCCGATAAAACGGACTGAGCTGTAGGCTGAAGACGCGATTGAACGTTCAACCGGCGCAGAACCCATCACAGCGGTTGTCATGATCGTATTCACCATACCGAGAACAGCACCGGCGACAACGATACACGTAATGATCAACGTCTGATGGTCAGTCCAGATCCCCATGACGATGAGAATGACCGCAAACGCGATAAAGAGAACGACGAGCGAACCCACTGTTCCCAGCGCTTTGTGCACGAGCGGCGCCGTAAAGACTGACGTAATTGCCAGCAATAACCCCCAGCCGAAGAAGACATATCCAAGGCCGTGTTCATCTAAATCCAGCACGAACGGAGAATAAGCAAGCAAAATAAAAAATCCAAAGTTGTATAAGAATGCAGATACTGCCATTGTTAAAAGGCCTTTATATTTGAGCGCCTTCATCGCATCAAACACACCGACGCGTTTCGCCGGTTTCGGCAGCTTCGGCAGCATGAGTGAAATCGCGCAAAGCGCTATGAACATAAGGACAGATACTCCGAAGAACGGAGCGCGCCATGAGATGCTGCCAAGCTCTCCGCCGGCAAGCGGCCCGACGGAAATCCCCAAACCGAGCGCAGCCTCATACAGAATAATGGCTTTGGCGCTGCCGCCGACTGATACCCCGACAATGACGGCAAGCGCGGTTGAAATAAAGAGAGCATTCCCAAGCCCCCAGCCGCCGCGGTAGCCGACAAGCTGAGCGATTGAACTTGAGCTTCCGCCGAGGGCGGCAAACACGATGATAAAAATAAGTCCGAGAAGCAGCGTCCATTTTGCGCCGATCCGGCTTGAAATCGCGCCGGAGAAAAACATCATAAAACCGGTAACGAGCAAATAACTTGTAAATAACAGAGATACTTCACTAGGTGAAGCATGTAATTGTGCGGCGATCGCCGGAAGAATCGGATCGACAAGACCGATTCCCATAAAGGAAATAACACAGGCAAACGCAACCGCCCAAACGGCTTTCGGCTGGCTGAATAAGCCTGTTTTCTGTTGTGATGATGTATCCATTTGACCAGACCTCCTGTTTCATCCATTAAAAGAAACGCTATATCCATAGCGTTTACAGCAAAATCATTCGATTGATTGAATGGCGCGGTCAGCTTTTTCTTTCATTCCGTTAAGGCGCGTTTTAAAATGCTGAAATGTGCTGATCTTCTCATCAATCATCTCAAGCTGGTGGTTCAAAGCGTGCTGAATCTCTTCCAGCTTTTCTTTCCGTTCCTTCGGATCCAGTGACAACAAGTACCCCTCTTTGTTTAATTCCAGCTGACGGCTCATCTCCATAAACTGCTGAAGCTCCTGAAGGGAAAAACCGAGCACTTCTTTTGTGCTGGTGACTTTTTCGAGCTCCTCCATATCATCTTCAGAGTAAAGCCGGACGCCGCCTTCTGTCCGTTTAGGAGCAGGAATCAAACCAATCTCCTCGTAAAAACGAATGGTTCGTTTTGTCAATCCGCTTCGCTTGGCAACTTGATCAATCTTCATCCATTCCAAGGTGAATCCCCCTCTTGTCGTATCTGTTTCTATTATACACCATTTGAACCTTAACGTAAACGTTAACTTTTTATGCTTGATAAACTTTGCTTGGACAAAACGTTTGTCTTTAAAGCGCCGGGAGACATCTGTGTAAGATAAAAAAAGCCGGTATGACCCGCCATCTTTCTCGGGGGCCGTACCGGCTTTTCTTAATTCTCAAGTTCTTCAATCATCAGTGACAATTCGGTCCAGCGCTCCATCGCCGCTTCAAGCTCTTCAGCCGTCTTTGCCTGTTCGGCCATCAGTTCTTGAATCTTTCCGAAATCACTTCCCGCTTCAGCGATTTCCGCTTCCAGACGCTGATGCTTTTCTTCAAGGCCGGCGATTTTGTCTTCGATGCCGTCCCATTCGATCTGATCCTTATATGAAAGCTTTTTGCGCTTTTTCTTCGGCTCTTCCTCCGCCTTTTTCTCTTCGGCCGGCTGTTTTACCGCCGTCTTCTTCGCTTTTGCGTATTCCATGTATTCACTGTACGAACCTTGGAAACGGGAAATGACGCCTTGTCCTTCAAATACGATCAGGCGGTCAATGACGCGGTCAAGGAAATAGCGGTCATGGGATACGGTGATGACGACGCCGGGGAACTGTTCGATATAATCTTCGAGCACGCTTAATGTTTCCGTGTCCAGATCATTGGTCGGCTCATCTAAAAACAGCACATTCGGTTCCTGCATCAGTACATTCAGCAAGTACAGACGGCGCTTTTCCCCGCCCGACAGCTTTCTGATATATGTCTGCTGCATCGGACGCGGGAACAGAAAACGCTCAAGCATTTGTTCCGCGGTGATGACATCGCCTTCCGCCGTTTTGACGATTTCAGCCGTCTCTTTTATATATTCAATGACTTTCATATCACCGTTCATTTCGCTGTGGTCCTGGGTGTAGTAGCCGATCCGGACCGTCTGCCCGATGGTGATACTGCCGCTGTCAGGCTGAATTCTGCCGGCGAGGCTGTTTAAAAGTGTCGTTTTCCCGATTCCGTTCGGCCCGATGATGCCGATTCGTTCCCCCGGGATGACAAGCTCATTAAACCGGCTGATCAGCGCTTGGCCGTTATAGGTAATGGTGACGTTATCGGCTTCGATCACCTGTTTTCCTAGACGGTGGGAGCCGATCGCGAAATCGAGTGATCCGGAGACTGCCGGCCCTTTTTGCTCTTTGAGCGCCTCCGCTCTGTCCACTCTCGCTTTTTGTTTCGTCGAGCGCGCTTTCGCCCCTCTTCTGAGCCACGCCAATTCGCGGCGCAGGAGGTTTTGACGTTTTGTTTCTTTCTGCTCCGCCAGCGCTTCCCGTTCGGCCCGTTTTTCCAGGAATACTTCATAGTTTCCTTTATACGTATAAAGGCTGCCTCTCTCAAGCTCGTAAATTCTGTTCGTCACCCTGTTCAGAAAATATCTGTCGTGCGTGACAAGCATAACGGCGCCCGGATATTGCGATAAGTAGCCTTCCAGCCATTCAATCGTTTCATTGTCCAAGTGGTTTGTCGGTTCATCCAAAATGAGCAGGTCAGCCGGCTGGATGACGTTTTTCGCAATCGCGACGCGCTTTCTCTGGCCGCCGGACAGCTCGCTGACATCCTTCATCAGATCGGTGACGCCAAGTTTGGTTAAAACCGTTTTGGCTAACGTATTCGCCTCCCACGCATCATTCGCGTCCATTCGGGCCTGCGCATCAAGCAGCTGTTTCTGGCGCTGGTCATTTTCCGGTTCTTCATTCAGCGCCTGAAGCGCTTTTTCGTATTCTCTCATCGTTCTCATGATGGCTGATCCGCCGGAATAAATATGTTCAAGAACGGTTTGTCCGGCCGGAAGATCAGGGTCCTGATGCAAAAACTCAATATGCACGTTTCCTGAGGCCGTAATCTCGCCTTCCTCCGTTGATTCAAGGCCGGCAATGGTTTTCAGAAGCGTAGACTTCCCCGTTCCGTTCGGGCCGATTAAACCGATTCTTTCATTCTCTTCAATATGAAAGGAGATATGGTCGAATAATGTCTTATCTCCGTATGTTTTATAAAGGTTTTCCGCTTTTATGATGCTCATGGTCCCTATCAATCCTCACGTAAGTTCATGTGTTCATTTTAAATCAGGCGCTGGAATAAAACTAGTAAAAGGACAGACAAATTTCTTGGAAGAGATCATTTTGTCCGAAGAATGTTTCCGCCTCTCCTTTTATACACTGGAGGGGAAGAGGTGATGACATGATCAGCGTCAGTTTGTGCGTTATCGTGAAAAATGAAGAGGAAGTGCTTGCGGGCTGTCTTGATTCCGTCAAAGACATTGCGGATGAAATTGTGATTGCTGATACGGGCTCGACCGACCGGACGAAAGAAATCGCGGCCCGTTATACGGATAAGATTTATGATTTTGAATGGATCGATCACTTTGCGGCCGCCCGTAACTTTGTGTTTTCGAAAGCGGAAATGGATTATATTCTGTGGCTGGACGCCGACGATATATTGACGGAAAAGGACCGTGAAAAGCTGATTGAACTGAAGGCGTCGCTTACAAAAGAGGTGGACGCGGTATCCATGTATTATCACGTCGGCTTTGATGCACGGGGAGAGGTCAGCTTCAGATACCGCCGCAACCGACTCGTCAAGCGTGAAAAAGGGTTCCGCTGGATCGGAGCCGTGCATGAGTATCTTGAAGTATACGGAAACATCATAGAAACCGATATTGCCGTCACACACCGGAAATCCGAGAAAAAGCACTCGCCTCCCTCAGACCGCAACTTGAAGATTTATGAGAAAATGGCGGAAAACAGTGAAACGATGACACCGCGCGATTTGTTTTACTTCGCGAATGAATTAAAGGATCACGGCCAGTATCAGCGCGCCATCACGTATTATCACCATTTTCTTTCCACAAAACAGTGCTGGATCGAAGACGAGATCAGAACGTGCCAATATCTATCCGATTGCTACAGGGCGGTCGGCCATGAAGAGGCCGCCATGACGTCTCTCTTAAAATCATTTCTGATCGATTGTCCGCGTCCGGAGTTCTGCTGCAGGCTCGGCGACTATTTTGCGGAGAAACGGCAATACCGGCAGGGCGTGTTTTGGTATGAGCTCGCCCTATCCGCCAAAAGCAGTGATGCAGGCTTTACCCAGCTCGAATATTCCACCTGGTATCCCCATCTGCAGCTCTGCGTCTGCCACTGGCAGCTCGGCGACAGAGAAAAAGCGAAGATTCATAACGACAAAGCCGCCTCCTATCATCCGTCACATCCGAGTGTCCTGTATAATCAAAACGTGCTCGGCACATAACATCGAAAAAAAGAGCTGCCCCGTATGAAGGGCAGCTCCTTATTGATTACGCTGTCGGAATTCCTCCGCTTACACTGTAAATCTGGGATGTCACATAGCTCGATTCTTCTGAGGCCAAAAAGACATAAATCCCTGCTAGCTCCGCCGGCTGTCCGGCGCGCTTTAATGGAACGGCCGGTGTTTCCTTGCCGAATTTCGGAATGTTTTCACCGGGCTGTCCTCCCGAAATCTGCAGAGGCGTCCAGATCGGCCCCGGCGCTACCGAGTTGACTCTGATTCCTTTATTCGCCAGCTGTTTTCCTAAGCCGACGGTAAAACCGATAATGGCATGTTTCGTCGCGGCATAATCCAACAGCATCGGGCTTGGATTATACCCTTCTACGGACGTTGTCGTGATAATAGACGCGCCTTCCGGCAGATACGGAAGCGCGGCTTTGACGAGCCAATACAGCGAGAATACGTTGACTTCAAATGTTTGATAGATTTGTTCTGTAGTAAGATCGCTGATATCATCCACTGCCTGCTGTTTGCCGGCGACAAGAGCGAGCGTGTCAAGACCGCCAAGCTCTTGATACGCTTTTTCCGCCAATTCTCCGCAAAACGCTTCATCGCTTAAATCTCCCGGCAGCAGAACGGCTTTTCTTCCCTCTTTTTCAATTAACGCTTTCACTTCTTCAGCATCCGGCTGTTCCTCAGGCAGATAGTTAATCGCCACATCCGCCCCTTCCCGGGCATAAGCAATCGCGGCGGCCCGGCCGATACCTGAATCGCCGCCGGTGACGAGGGCTTTTCTTCCCTTCAGCTTGCCGGCTCCTTTATAGCTCGTTTCACCGCAGTCCGGCACAGGCTTCATCTCTTTTTGCAAACCGGGCGGTTCTTGATATTGTTTTGGAAATTCATCATGATCATATTTCGTCAGCGGGTTGTGCAGATTTGCATCAGACATACAAGACTCTCCTTTATCATTGGTGATGTATTCGTATGTGTACCCCTTTAGCATGACGGATCAAACGTGTAAGTGCAGTTTCCGATTGATAAAGGAAAAACAAAAAAGGAGCCCGTAAGCTCCCTTTTTTTATGACTCTCCGAGTACGTTTTCAGCCATTTTCGCTAAATGCTGGGCGCTTCCCGAAATTTCCTGCATCGTGGCAGAAATTTGTTCAACCGCCGCCGCTTGGCCGTCCGTGTTCTGGTTGATGGATTCAATTGAGTCCTCCAGCCCTTTCAGCAGGCTGTGGATTTTTTTCGTAATCTGGTCAATTTGGCCGACGTTGTCTTTTGAATGAGTGGCAAGCTTGCGGATTTCGTCCGCCACCACGGAAAAGCCCTTGCCGGATTCTCCTGCTCTCGCGGCTTCAATGGCCGCATTCAAACCGAGCAGATTGCTTTGATCCGAGATGCCCTTGACAGTGACGGAAATGTCGGCGATTTCTCCCGCGCTTTCACTGACTTGTTTCGCCTGAGCGGAAATCCCGGTCATCTGTGCTGAGAAACCGCTGATGGATTCTGAGATATCCGCGATGGCCGAAGCGGTCTGTTCCACGACGGCGGACAGGCTTTCAGCGACATCATGAAGCTTGGCTGATTTTTCAAGGCTCGTGCCGAGACCGACGCCGCCGATGACTTTTCCGTTTTCATCGTGAAGCGGAATCGCTCTGGCGATCAGCGGAAATCCGAACAGCTCTTTCGGCACCATGCTTGTCTTCTTCTGATTCATGCGGATCGCGTCTGTAATGATGTCCCCTTTTTGCAGCGGGTCTCCCGGCTTTACGTTAAGAGAAAACGTTTTAGCCGGAATATTCACGATTAATTTTTCTGTATCATAAATTCCGATGGTGATGTCATCTTGGATCAGGCTGTTTAAAAAAGGCGCAACTTTGACAAATGCGTCAAGCAGGCTGTGCGTTTGCTGCTCCGTCTGTATACTCATTTCTTTCACTCCTTCTTAATATGGGAATTGCCGTTTTTCATGCTGAACCGAAATCCATTTCAGCGTGGTGAATTCTTCAAGGCTCCATTCGCCGTTCAGCCTGCCGAGACCTGATTGCTTCTCGCCGCCGAACGCGACGTTCGGTTCATCATTAATGGTCGTATCGTTGACGTGAATCATGCCGGTTTCGATCCGCTTAGCAAACTCAACGCCGCGCTCAACGTTTGCCGTATGCACGGCTCCGCTTAAACCGAACGGTGTCGCGTTTGCGATGCTTACCGCTTCATCCTCCGTTTCAAACGGCATGATGCAGACGGCCGGTCCGAACAGCTCCTCCTTCGCAATGTTCATCTCAGGTTTCACATCTTTTAAAATGACGGGCTCAGCGACCGTTCCGCTGAATCGGCCGGACAGCACCGGAACCGCTCCCTCTTCTATCGCTTTTTCGACAGACCGTCTCAGACCTTCCGCCTGTCTCTCATTGATTAAAGGACCGATAACCGTATCAGGGTCCATCGGATCGCCGACTTTCAGCGATGACACTTTCGCTTCGTAAAGCTCTGTAAATTTGTCATATACAGATGTGTGAACGAGCACGCGGTTCGCCGACATGCAGATCTGGCCTTGATGCGTAAACCGGCTGAATACGGCCGCATTGACGGCGTATTCAAGATCAGCATCCTCAAGCACGATCAGCGCGCTGTTTCCGCCAAGCTCCAACAGCGGTTTTTTAAAGTGTTTGACCGCAAGCTGTCCGATATAGCTGCCCACTCCGGTTGAGCCTGTAAATGAGATTATCCGCGGGACGGGATGCTCAACAAAGCTGTCGCCGATCTCCCCGATATCCGTCACGATAACATTCAGCAGCCCGTCCGGTACGCCGGCCGCTTCAAAAATTTTCGCGATAAGCGTTCCGCCGCAGATCGGTGTTTCTTCATGAGGCTTCAGCACGACGCCGTTCCCCGCGCCGAGTGCCGGCGCAACAGATTTCATCGAAAGGAAAAACGGGAAATTAAACGGGCTGATCACCCCCACGACTCCGGCGGGTATTCTGTACAGTCTGTTTTCTTTTCCGTCAATCGTGGACGGGAGAATTTTCCCTTCCATCCGCACCGGAAATGTTGCGGCTTCTTTTATCATATTTTTGACAAGTCCGATTTCAAACTCAGCCTTCAGCCGTGTTCCGCCAAGCTCCTCCATGATTAAGTAAATAATCGCTTCTTCGTGCTCTTCAATGAAAGAAACGGCTTTTTCCAAAATGGCCCGCTTTTTAAAAGGGTTTACTTTGTCCCATTCTTGTTTCGCAAGAGCCGCGGCGCGATATGCCGCATCCACGTCATCAGACGTCGCTTTTTGGAATGAGGTGATGACTTTTTGAGTATAAGGATTTCTGTTTTCCAATACGTTCCGGCTGCTCCCATCCCTCCATCGGCCGCCGATAAACTGCTTATTTAGTTCTTCATATTGAAACATGTAAAACATCTCCCTTTCACCGAAACTTGAAATTAGTTGATGAGTCATCTTTTGTATCGGTCTTAAGGTGAGAAAATTGAACTATTTCACAATAAAATTCCCGTTCCTTCCGTGCATCGACGCTTTTTAGCTTTGTCCTTTTAAAGTGGAAAATTCTTTAATTGACTGCGAGAAATTTCGACAATATAATACAAACGTCAGTGTATATAATGATAAGAATATTATGAATTTTCAGGAGGACTCATATGTCTTTACTATTTCGGAAAAAGCCGCTGGCCGACTTAAAGGCTCAGAGCAAACAGACCAGTCTGTCCCGCTCGTTAAGCGCTTTTGACTTGGTTTTGCTCGGAATCGGCTGTGTTGTCGGCACGGGGATTTTTGTGATTACCGGGACTGTGGCCGCGACAGGCGCAGGACCGGCTTTGATTCTGTCGTTTGTGCTCGCGGGCCTTGCCTGCGCGCTTGCCGCGTTTTGTTATGCGGAATTTTCTTCATCCATTCCGATTTCAGGCAGCGTATATACGTATTCATATGTCACTCTCGGGGAGTGTCTCGCGTTTTTAATCGGATGGGACTTAATGCTTGAATATGTCATCGCGCTCGCCGCCGTCGCAACCGGCTGGTCATCCTATTTCCAGTCGCTTCTTGCGGGCTTCGGGCTGCATCTTCCGGAGGCGCTGACCGCCGCACCCGGCAGCAAAACGGGTGCCGTGTTCAACCTGCCGGCCGTTATCATTATTTTGGTCATTACCGCGATTGTTTCAAGGGGCGTGAAAGAAAGCACCCGCTTTAACAATGTCATTGTATTGATGAAAATTGCGATCATTCTGCTGTTTATCATCGTCGGTTTCGGCTACGTGAAACCGGAAAACTGGTCGCCGTTTATGCCGTTCGGAATGAAAGGCGTCATCACGAGCGCCGCGACCGTTTTCTTCGCGTATCTCGGATTTGATGCCGTGTCAAACGCGTCGGAAGAAGTGAAAAACCCGCAGAAATCAATGCCGGTCGGAATCATCGGCGCGCTCGCCATCTGCACCGTCCTTTACATTACGGTATCGCTCGTCCTGACGGGAATGCTTTCGTACACCAAGCTGAATGTCGGGGATCCGGTATCTTTCGCGCTCCAATTTGTCGGCCAGAACAAGATAGCAGGCATTATTTCCGTCGGCGCGATTATCGGGATTACAACGGTCATGCTCGCTCTGCTTTACGCTCAGGTGCGCCTTACATTTGCGATGAGCAGAGACGGCCTTTTGCCCCGCATGTTTTCCAAGGTTCACCCGCGTTTTAAAACACCGTTTCAAAACACATGGGTGACGGGGATCGCTGCCGCCGGGATCGCGGGTTTTATTGATTTGGGAACCTTGGCGCATCTCGTCAACATGGGAACCTTGGCGGCCTTTACGGTCATTGCGATCGCCGTCATCGTTTTAAGAAAGAAACATCCGGAGATCAAATCTTCCTTCCGTGTTCCTTTCGTTCCTTTTGTGCCGATCATCAGCGCATGCTTATGCCTGTATCTCGCAAGCAGCCTGCCGGGCGTGACATGGCTCGCCTTTGTCATCTGGATCGCCGCCGGGATCGTCGTTTATATGATGTATTCGAGAAAACACAGTTTGTTAAATAAATAAAAAAGGAAGGCTCTTTTTTCTGTTTGAGAAAGAAGAGCCTTTTTTGCACTTGATAATTCATTCACCTTATGAATAATATGGTGTATGCTTCGTTTACATAAAAAGGAGGAGAATCACTTTGGCAATTGCCGCCCCGCTTAAAGAAAAACCTGTCCATCGTCCCGAGACAACCATGTATTCTATTTTGTTCATTATCGGGATCTGTCATCTGCTGAACGATTCACTGCAAGCGGTGATTCCGGCGATGTTTCCGATTTTGGAACGTTCCATGAATCTTACATTTACGCAGCTCGGAATGATCGCCTTTACGCTGAATATGGTGTCTTCCGTGATGCAGCCCGTCATCGGCTGGTATACGGATAAACGCCCGATGCCGTATGCCTTGCCGCTCGGACTCACCGCAAGCATGCTCGGCATTTTAGGTCTCGCGTTCGCCCCGTCTTTTCTGACGATTTTATGCTGTGTCTTTTTTATCGGCCTTGGCTCCGCCGTCTTTCATCCTGAAGGATCGCGTGTCGCCTACATGGCCGCCGGCGAAAAGCGCGGCTTGGCGCAATCGATTTACCAAGTCGGAGGGAATACCGGCCAGGCGATGGCGCCCTTGATTACCGCGCTGATTCTCGTTCCGCTCGGTCAATTCGGCTCTGTCTGGTTTACGCTAGTCGCCGCAATCGCTGTACTGTTTCTCATTTATATCGCCAAATGGTATAAAGGCCGCCTTATTCATTTGCGCGCCGTAAGTAAAAAATCACCGGCCTCCGCCGTGCAGACCGTGATTACAAAACCGATTATTCTCGCCCTTATCATGATTATCTTCTTAATTTTCGCGCGCTCCTGGTATGTGAGCGCGATCGGCAACTTTTATACGTTCTATGCGATGAATGCCTATCATGTCAGCATTCAGCAGGCACAGAGCTATATCTTCGTCTTTTTATTTTTCGGAGCTGTCGGAACGTTTCTCGGCGGGCCGCTTGCAGATCGTTTCGGAAAGCGGAACGTCATCATCGTTTCGATGATAGCATCGGCTCCCTTGACGATTTTCCTTCCGTTTGCGGGGCCTGTCATCGCCTATGGCGTACTGGCGCTGATCGGTGTTGTTCTGATGTCCAGCTTCTCCGTGACTGTTGTCTACGCGCAGGAGCTTGTTCCAGGCAAAATCGGAACGATGTCAGGGCTTACGGTCGGGCTCGCCTTCGGAATGGGCGCGATCGGAGCCGTTGCGCTCGGAGCTCTTATTGATTCAGCGGGATTGACGCCGACCATGACAGCCGTCGCCTTTCTGCCCGTTTTAGGTCTGCTCGCCTTTGTCCTGCCGAGCGACAAAACATTAAAAGAATGGCATTCATAAAAACAATCCCTGCCGAAAAGGCAGGGATTTTATGTTTCAACTGTATAAAAATGAGTATCAGGAACCGCGTATTTCGGAATAAACCCGTCTCTGAAATCAGGAAACGCTTTTTGAATTTCATCAATCCATTTTTTTACGTTTTTGATGTACGGTACGTAAATCATATTGACTGTCGCCTCGTCATCAATGTGATAGTACCAGCACAGATTGAATTCGTTCTCCGTGACGAGCGTAAAGCCTGAAAAATGATAAAAAATCAGCGGGGTGTCATTGACATATACAGCCCCGCCGCGCAGGCTGACGTCATATTGCTCAATATTCCACAGCGCCGCATTCGCGCCGATCGACTCCGTGACATGAACGTCTTCAAACTGCGCGGGCCACTTTTCAACATACCTTTGATCACCGTATGTCTTTTTTTCTTCATTCATCTCCACCGTACAATAGGAGATGCAATCCTGCCTCCACTGCCAGACCGCCCGGTACGCTTCCCCGGTATTCCGCGCGCCGACAAACCCGGTGTTGTACTGCCCTGTCAGCTTGTAATAAGACGCAAACCGTTCTGAATTGCGGTGATCCGTCAGAAAAAGGGAAGCATCCGGCTTTTCCGCAAACAGCTCGCCCGCATCTGAGAAGAAAAAGAGATCGGTGTCCAAGTGGGCAAAATATTCGGCTCCATCATACTCCGTCATCACATGGAACAGAAATGCCGGTTTCAGCGTCCAGCAATATTCATGAAACGTCCGGCCGCCCTTTGCTTCAAGCAGCTCCGGGTCCTCCATTTCATGAAGCTGAACCGCCGTGACATGTTCCCACGGCACCTGCTGAAGCAGTTCGTACGCTTTCTGATCGACACACAGCACATACAGATGAAAATCCCGGCAATGCTCATGGAGAGAATGAATCATCGGCATCAGTTTAAAGATATGCGTTCTGGAAACAATGGTTGAAAAATGATATTTACTCACCATATCACATCCAATTTATTTAAGATCCACATGCAGTAAATCAGCAGCCAGCGCTTTGAACGCCCTTGCAAAGTGCGTGACGCCCAGCTTTTTTTCCGCTTTTGCCAAAAGCTTTCCGACCTCCGGCAGATTGAAGCTGTTCGCCGTGATCCGCGGGCTTTTCGTCTTCCAGTCCGGGTCGAGGTTGCGGTCTTTAACCGCGTGCAGCAGCTCGAGAAAAATGTGCAGCAGGCTTTCATATTTCTCATAATCAAGCAGCACTTCGATGTCTGCCATCATGCTGTTGGTTAACTCCGCGTCAAACGGGCCGTTAAACGCGAGGTGCACGTCAAGCGAATGAATGTCATTGTACTTGTCGCACATGTACGCGATATTCGCCCTGATATCATCAACGGAAGCGCAGTTGCTCGGATGCTCCTGATGGACGCTCATGATATCGCGCCGCAGCTGAAATCTCATTCCCGACTGATGAAGCCTGATGCCGAGATCATAATCTTCAAAGCCGTATCTGACAATGCCTTCATCAAACAGCCCGAGATCTGCCACGTGCTGTCTCTTGACTGACGAATTGTTCGTAATGAAAAAACGCCACGGCAGACGGTAGCCTTTCAAATCATCTCCGTATTTTTCCAAAATGCTTTTCAGCACACGGATAAAGTCGGTATCTAAATCAAAGCATTGGTCAAGAAAACTTCCGTCTCTGATGTCACTTTCATCAAGGAGCGGCTCTTTATCGCCCGGCAGCTCTTCATACAGTTCGGCGAGTTTCTCTTTATGCTCTTTTTCAAAACGGTCATAATAAAAGCTGTAAATCCGCTTCCAGAACATACCGCATACGACAAGATCGTCCCGGTTCTCATGAGCCTTGATATGCTTCGCCACCAAATCCTTTTCGGCAAGCATGTCGCTGTCATGGAAGATCAAAATATCGCCTCTGGCATTGCGGACCGCCTGATTCCGTCCGTAAGCGATCCCTCTGTTTTCTTTAATTCTCACAAAAATCAGCGGAAAATTCGCGCTGAATGATTCAAGCATGGATAAGGTTCCGTCTTCCGAACCGTTGTCAGCCACAATCACTTCGAACGGCTCTGTGCATTCCTGTTCATTCAGGGACAGCAGGCTGTTATAAAGCCGCTCCTTGGAATTATATGCGGGAACAATGACGCTTGCCTTCACTTTTCGTTCACTTCCTGTATATGATCATTTATTTGTTATCATCCTCAGATGCAAAGCCGCTGAACTCCGGGCAGACGGCGCTGACCGTCCCGATCACCCGCTTCAGAATGTCCTGATAAAGCTGATGGACAAACGGCAGGTCGGTCCGGTCCGTCTCATGAATCTGCCGAATGTCGCCGGCTGTAACGATCCGGTATCCGCTGAAATGATAGAAAATCAGCGGACTTCCGTCTTCGAGCACAAGACGCCCGTCCTTCCATGAAAACGTGTGGCGGCCGTAATTCCAATGGCCGATATTCACGCCGGGCGTGGTGATGTCACACACATTCGGGAACAGGCCGGACATGTAATCCAAGTAGCCTTGATCTCCGAATTTTCCTTCGCCCGGCGCATTTTTGCATTCTTCCAGGCAGCGTTCTTTCCACCATCTGAGACAATCTGTACCGGCACTGTCGGTTTTGAAGCTGAGAAAACCGGAATTATACCGGCCTAAAAGACGCTGCAGCATGTCGATTTCCTGTTTTCCAAATGAGGGAATGACGATATCGCCCCGTGACAGAAGCACCGAACAATCCGGCTGATTGTCAAAAATCGCGCGCGGATCGGCGAAGAAAAACAAATCGGCATCAATGTACGTGACACGCTCTAATTCCGGATGTCCGTCCAGCACGAATTCGAGAAATACCGGCTTCACCGTCCAGCAGTATTCGCTCTGATCCCTCGTCCGCTTCAGTTCAAGGAGCTCCTCATTTTCCAGTGCGGACACCTGAATCAAGGTGACATTATCCTGCCGCATTGCCTGAAGCACGTCATAGGTGTCTTGATCCATACACAAAGTAAAAATGGGGGCGTCCGCCTGAACCGCTTTCAATGAGCCGAACAAAGCGATAGCCTGATACAGCCTTCCTTTTGATAAAACTGTGCAATATGCGCTTGTCACGTCTTTCTCTCACCTCTGTTTCTGTTACTTTTGAAAAAAGGCTTTATACCATTCGATCGTTTTTTCCAATCCTTCATCAATGGTATGTGCGGGTGTCCAATTCAGAAGCTTCCTCGCCTTTTCCGCCGATAAATATTGGTGCTTGATTTCATGGCTTCCCTGGTTGAGCACTTTCGGCTTGAGGTCACTGTCCATGGCCTTAAGAATTTTTTCTACAAGCTCCAGCACCGTCAGCTGAATCTCATTGCTGAAGTTGAACGCTTCTCCCGCAAGATTGAGCTCCTCCATCTTTTCCGCCAGCAAAAGGTATGCCTCGACCGCATCCTCGATGTAAAAATAATCACGGATAAATGTGCCGTCGCTGCGGATTTCCGGCGCTTCACCGTTCAGCACGAGCTGAATCGTCTGCGGAATAATCCGGTTAAAGTTCAAATCTCCGCCGCCGTACAAGTTGCCGCAGCGCGTAATACAGACCGGAAGTCCGTACGTATTAAAATATGTGTGGCTTAACAAATCGGCACAGCTTTTTGATACGTCATACGGATGTTTGCCCTGAAGAGGCATGTTTTCATCGTACGGCAGTGTCGGCTGGTCGCCGTACGCTTTATCACTGGACGCGACGATCACCCGCTTGATGAGCGGATGCCTGCGGCACGCTTCAAGGATGTTCCATGTGCCGAGAATATTGGCTTCAAATGTGGAAATCGGATTGCGGTTTGCGACGCCGACGATCGCCTGAGCGGCTAAATGAAAGACCGTGTCAATTTCATATTCGCCCAGCGCCCGCTCAATCACATCCAGATCTTCAAGCGCACCCTGCACGATATTCATTTGCTTCACTTGTTCTCCCTGATACAGGTTCGACTTGGGCACAGTGTCACGGACAAGTCCCGTCACATTGGCCCCCTGATCGATCAGTTCCTTCACCAAGCAGCTTCCTAAAAGACCTGTACATCCCGTCACAAACACATTTTTATTTTTCCAGAAACTCAAACTTGATCACCATACCTTCCATACATGTTGTCCCCGGTCCCACATCTTGTTGATTTCCAGCAGGTTTTTATACGTATCGATCGCCGTCCAGAAACCGTAATGCCGGTATACCGCCAATTCGCCGTCTTTCGCCAGCTCCTTCAGCGGTTCTTCTTCAAACATGACATCCCTGTCTTTCGGCAGATAATCAAATACCTTCGGGCTGAGCACGAAAAATCCGCCGTTGATGATGCCGTCACTCGAGGTTTTTTCAGAAAAGCTTTTCGCCATGCCGTCTTCAACCGTCAGCGTTCCGAATTGCGAGGACTTTTCTATACCGGTGACGGTCACCGCTGCCCCTTTTGATTGATGATAGCTGATCAGATGAAACAGGTTGATGTTGGCCAGTCCGTCCCCGTACGTCATAAGAAAGGTTTCATCACCGATGATGTCCTTTGCCTGTAAAAGCCGCCCCGCTGTCTGCGTGTGTTCCCCCGTGTCTAAAAAAGTGATTTTCCACGGCTCGGATTTTCCCAATATCCGTACTTCTCCGGTAGAGCTGTCCAGCGTCATGCTGTGATTCTTCCAGTCATAATCTAAGAAATATTCCTTAATCATCTCTCCTTTGAAACCAAGAAGCAGGATAAATTCGTTCACGCCATAGTATTGATAGAGTTTCATAATATGCCATAGAATCGGTTTGCCGCCTATCATGGCGAGCGGTTTGGGACGTTCATTGGTGATTTCGCTCATTCTCGTTCCTTTTCCGCCGCAGAGAATGACTGCTTTCATCTCTACCCCTCTTCTCTGTGAATATTGGATTCGAAACCGCCCGTATAAGAGAAACCAACCCGATAATTTGTCCGATTCTCTATCACCGGTTTCAAAATCTACTGTAAGATATGAGAGATTGGCGCCCTTTGTGACCAAAAGCTCTCTCTTTTTTCAGATTGGTGAAGATACACAAAAAAAAGAGCCTCACGGAAATTCCGTAAGGCTCTTTCTATTATTTATTATCCTGATTCAGCTTTTCTTTGCCGTAATGATATTTAGACGGATCAACCGGCGTAAAGTCGCTCAATTTGTGGAATCTGAGCAAGTCTTTGTACATCACGCTGTCAGACAGCTTCAGCTGCTCTGTGACTCTGGCTTTCAGGTTTTTCGTTTCCTGATTGCCTTTCAGTTCTTTTCCTGTCTTCGTATCGTATACGACATTGGAGATGGAAGTATATTTCGGCGTGACGTAATCTCCGTTACGGAACGTCACCGTATCATCATGGTCTTTCGAGAAGAGATCGGTGCCGAAATTAATATATTTCTTAGAATCGATGCCTTCCAAGTGAAGGATCGTCGGCACAACGTCCATTTCACCGCCGTACGTATGGTTCACCCCGCCTTTTTTGCCAGGGATGCGAAGCATAAGCGGCACACGCTGATTCTGCGCGTTTTGATAAGGCGTAATTTCTTTGCCGAGAATTTCTTTCATCGCGCGGTTATGGTTTTCAGAGATTCCGTAGTGGTCTCCGTAAAGCATAATCACCGAGTTGTCATATAAACCGGATGACTTCAGATCTTTAAAGAACTGTTCAAGCGCCTCGTCGAGATAACGCGCCGTCTGGAAATAGTCATCCACAGTCGCGTCGCCCGTTTTCGCTTTTTCGATCGTTGCGTCTTTTTCATCAAGCGTAAACGGATAATGGTTCGTCAGCGTGAGCAAATGCGCGTAGAACGGCTGTTTCAGCGATTGAAGCTTCGGAATGGATTCTTTGAAGAATGGTTTATCCTTCAGTCCCATATTGACAAGGTTGTCATCAGACATATCGTATGTGCTGGCGTCAAAGAATTTATCGTAGCCGATATGTTTGTAAATCTGGTCACGGTTCCAGAATGATTTGTAGTCACCGTGTAAAACGGCGCTTGTATAGCCCTCACTTTGGTCAAGGATGGCAGGAAGCGATTGATACGTGTTTTCCCCTTTTGTCACGAAGGCTGACCCTTCAGGCAGTCCGAACAGGCTGTTATCCATCATCAGCTCGGCGTCAGATGTTTTACCTTGGCCCGTTTGGTGGAAAAAGTTATCAAAGTACGTCATGTCCTCTCCGCCGCGGGCGAGTTTATTCAGGAACGGCGTGACTTCTTTTCCGTCAAGTTTGTAGTTGATCAAAAACGATTGGAAACTTTCCAAGTGAATCTTAATAATGTTTTTGCCTTTGGCCTTGCCGAAATACTCGGCGTTCGGCTTCGCATAATGCGACGATGTGTAGTTTTCAACGCTCGTCAGGTCATCGCTGCTGGCATATGCCCGCTGAGATTCCGTCTGCGCCGTCTGTACGCCGTCATAAATCGTGTAATTATAAAGGCCTAAGTATTTTACAATGTAATTGCGGTCAAACGTTCTTGTCAGCAGCTCCGGGCGGTCCTCTTCGGCAATCGCCAGGTTCACGAAGAACAAAACAATACCCGTCACGATAATTAATGACGTATACCGTTTTTTCAGCTTGAATTCCTTCAGCTCACGTCTCCACACCAGAAGTGCGATTAAAATAATAATATCAACAAAGTATAAAATATCATGGCCGGACATAATGCTGAAGATGCCGTCTCCCATATTTCCCACATTACCGGATTGCTTTAAGTTAGGGAATGTCAAGAAATCATCGAAGAATCGATAGAATAGGATATTTGCATACAAAATAAACGTCATGATGAAATCAATAATCACCATGATAATCGCTGATTTGCGGCCTTTCGCAAACAATGCCAGTCCTAAAAAGAAAATGGCGCTTGAGAACGGATTGATCACAAGCAGAAACTGCTGCGTCGGACCCTTCACCCCAAGGTTGAATTCAGCATGATAGGCTAAATACGTTTTGGCCCAAAACAAAATAATAGCCAGTACAAAAAAACTAAGTCTGTAAGAAAATAATTTCTTCATGGCAACCTCTACTTTCCTAAACACTTTAAATCTGTATTCTTACTTTTTGCTTCAATTCCTGCTTTCCGAGCAAAACGAAAGCATCACACAGCCCCATAAACACACCATTTAAAAAAAACGATATATTTATCATTCGTGTCATGCCCATTGAACATCTTATCCCGCCAGCCATTAGACGCAGGATATCCGTTCTTCGTTTCACATTTTTTTCTGGCATTAAAAGGTACCGTATCAGACCGGGTCTGAAAATAGGAGATACCAAATATAAGAATAACACAAACTTCTAAAAACGAAAAATGAATATCAAAGACAGCCGCCCAACAGGCGGGCTGAAGTTATTGTATGCAAAGGGGCTGAAAAACTTGAAGGTTTTTTTGGCTGATGTAAAAAAAGGACTGGAGTCATCCAGTCCTTTTCATCAAATCGGTCAAATCCCCGCCCAAACATCTTTTGCGTAAATGCCTTTTGTCTGGAGGTCCAAAAGCCATTCTTGCGCTTGCCGTTCGTCTGTTTCGTGGACCGACTTATACGCTTTTTGCAGCGTTGCCTCTACATCGGGCGCCATTTTGCTGCCGTCGCCGCATACGTAGAGGTGCCCTCCCCGGCCGAGGATGGAAATTAAAGCACCGGCGTCTTTCGCCATTAAGTGCTGCACATACGTTTTCGGTACGCCTTCTTTGCGGGAGAAAGCCGTATGAAGCGTCACGATTCCGTCTTTTTCATAAGCTTCAAGCTCGTCACGGTAAATAAAATCATGATCGTTTCTGCATCCGAAATACAGATGAGCCTCCCCCAGCTCTTTTCCTTCTTTTTTTAACGCCGCCCGGGCTTGCAGAAACCCGCGGAACGGGGCGACTCCTGTGCCGGGACCGACCATAATAATCGGTTTTTCCGAATCTTCCGGAAGCCGGAATCGTGTTTCCGGAGTGCGGACAAACATCACGATACCATCCTCAGGGCCGCGGTCCGCTAAATAATTCGAAGCGACTCCGCGATACTCCCCCAAACCGCTCCGGGCGGGGCCGCGAACGACGCCGACGGTAATTGAGGCCTGCCCGGGATGTTTCCGGGGCGAACTTGAAATCGAATAATACCGCGGCTTCAGCGGACGCAAAAGCTCCAGAAATCGCTCAAACGGAAGTTCACACGCTTCATATTTTTCAAGGAGATCGAGCATCGAGACGCGCGATGTTAAGATTTGCTCCTGATAGACGCCCTCCTCAAGAAAATCTTCCAATTCCCGTTTGTGCGGCGGGCAGACCGTATAAGCAGCCATTTCCCGGATTTGAGCCCTTGATGCCGCTTCCTGCAATTCGACACAGCTGCTCAGAAGATCATGCAGCCTGACCGGCCGATCGAGCGGGAGATGAACCGCGCTCTGTCCGCTGGCCGTCAGCAGCACTTGATCATTCCCGTTCAGATTGAACCGGCGGAGAACACGGCTGACCTGCTCTTTGCTGTTTACCGGCAGCACGCCGAGATGATCCCCTTCATGATAGGCAGCCTCTTTCGGCAGAGTGATTTCGATATGCCTTGTGCTCCGGCCGCTTTCCGGCGCCTGAAGTTCCCTGTTTTCCGCAACGGATGCGTAAACCGCTTCATACGTCTGTGCCAAAGGAGACCCGCCAAGCCCGCTGACAAATTGAAGGCCCAGCGCACTTCGCTCTTTTTCGGCATTTTCATTCAGCTTGAGACCGAATGCCTTCATGGCGTCCGTCCACATGCTTTTTTTCCATTCATCAAGCTTTCCTTCAAAATCGCCGCTGACGTCCCCCTCGCCTCGGGAGGAAAAGCGTTCCGCCCCTTTTTCGGCAAGCTTCTCATCAATCAGCCTCGGTACAGCCTGATATGTCGCCGCCCAGTTATGATCACCGCAGCCGAAGACGGCATATCGGACGCCTTCCAGTTCCCCGGGTTTGACTTCTTCAAGCCATTGAACGAATTGTCCCGCGTTGCTCGGAGGCTTTCCGTTATAAGAGGACGTAATGATCAAGAGAGCTCCTTCTTTCGGCAGTTTTCCGATCCGGTCATTTAAAGGCGCCGTTTCAGTCCGGACGCCGTGCATCCCGGCAGTATCGGCAAGCTCCCGCGCCACGCCTTCTGCGGTTCCCGTATCTGAGCCGTACAGAATCAGAAGCGGTCGGTTATCAAGCCCGATAATGGATGCGCCTTTTGTTTCCCGTTTTTCTTTTTCGACGTCTTCCGCCGCTTTTTCAGCCGCCGGGAGAGCAGCCGCAACGGCTTCTTTGTTTCTCGGCCGCACCCGGATATGAAAGTCGCCGGGCTTGATCGTCAGTGTCTGTTTAATATCGAGCTCATAATCGGTGTGATCGATAAAGGTAAAATGCTGCAGAATCATCCCCAGAACAAGAGTTGCTTCATGCAGGGCGAACTGCATACCGATACACGCCCTCTGACCGTTTCCGAACGGCTTATACGCATGGTGAGGCACTTGATCAGGATGTTCAAACCGCTCCGGATAAAATTCCTCCGCATTGTCTCCCCACGCGTCTTTATCACGGTGAAGCTGGGGAATTAAGACGGAAATTCTGTCTTTCGGCGTGATCGGATATTTCCCGCCGATCACCGTATCCTCTTTCGCATAAAGGCTGAACGCAGGCGCGGTCGGCCATAAGCGCAATGACTCCTGCAAAATCATTCGGATATAAGTAAGATCCAGCACTTGTTTATATGAAGGAACGGGATCGGTCAAAACCCGATCGGCTTCTTCATAGGCTTTTTCCAAAACACGGGGATGTTTCAGCAAAAAGTAGATGGCAAAGGAAAGCAGGCCGCTTGTCGTTTCATGGCCGGCAATTAAAAACGTGATGATTTGAAACCGGATATTTTCATCATCAAGTTTTTCGCCCGTTTCCGGGTCTTCCACATTCAGCATTCTGGCCAGCAGATCCTTTTCATCCCGGCCGCCTGACCGGCGCTCTGCGATAATACTGTCTACTAACGAAAACATCGCCTGAATGTCATGATGAAATTGGCGCTTCGTCCTGATCATAAGCTTATCCTGAACATCAAGGCGCTGCATTTGGTGCATCGCTTCATCAAGGGCGCGCACCATGCTGTTGATAAACGGATGAGGCGTTTCCCTGTAATAGCTGTTAAACCGATAGTTAAAGCCGCAAAGCCCGATCGTATCAAGCGTCAGGCGGGTCATATCAGCAGGCACATCAACGGCCTCATCCGGGTTCAGCCTAGCCCATTTTTGAATCAGCTGCACCGCGATATCAGTCATCATCGAATGATAATCTTTCATCGCGCGCTGGCTGAAGGTCGGCATCAGAATATTATGCGCCTTTCGCCAGTTAGGCTCATGCGTCCAGCTTGTAAACAGCCCGTCACCGGAAAACGCCCGGACTTTCTCCAAAGCTCCTTCAATGCTTTTATCGAACCGTTCTTCATCACAAACCTCTTTCACCAGTTCATGGCCGGACACGACGATAATGGCGCCCGCCGGGGTATGCAGCTGAAAAATAGGCCCCTGCTCGTTTGCCAGTTTGATTAGCGACATTGTAGGCTTGTCTTTATCAAGCAAAGGAAGATTGCCGAGCGGACCGAATGTCTTCGGCTGCGGAATCGGACCTGTTTCCTTCATGAATAACACCCTTTCTAACACATTGATGCGTTCCTTCCAACTACAGTGCCCTTTTCACCGGCCAATTATCCGCCGTTACGGATCAATCCCCGGATTGACGATCGATAACGGTTTTTTCTATACTGGAGAGGCTTGTTAAATACAGAAATAAGGTGAGTTCACATATGGATTTTGAAATCAAGTTTTTATCGTTTTATGTCATTCAAGTGGAAGGAAAAGACGAACAGGCAAACAAACAGTTCAAACATTTCCAGACCCTTGACACGGAAGAATTTGAAGAAAGCGAGCTGAAGGATTTTCTTGACGGGGAATTGAAGAAAATCGTCAAACGGAAAGCCGAACGGCATCCGCAATCCGAGCAAGTCCCAACAAAAATCGGCCATTTTATCACGGAGCCGGGTCATGAGCTTGATTCAAATCCGAATTACAACCTTTTCAACCGCGCCAGACTTGCGGATACGAAGGAAGCATTTATCGAAGCAAGCGAGCAGTTCGTCCGCACTTACCTTGACACGAGCGCCGTGCGCGGCGGTGTTTTTATCGTGGCATCGGCCGTTCCGCGCAAGTATTTTGAAGACAAATTCGTCTTTATGATGAAATGCGATTTCGAGCCGAAGGTCGCCCGCATCTCAGACGCCTCGTCTCTCATTAAAAAGGTCGAAATGGCCATCACGACAAAAAACATGAAAAGCATTCAATATCCGTATATGCCGGAAGAAGGCATGACGGAAGAGCATGAGCTGAAAATCCACCAGGCCTCGCACGCCCGTTATTTCGAAGATTTTCTCAAATTTGTCGAATATGGCGAATCGATGCCGGAAATCATGAAAAACCAAGTCATGAACATGGTGCAGGAACACGTGTATGAAACTTTTGAAGAAAACAGCGAAGAGCTTCAGCAGTTTGAGCACGACATTGAAATTTGGGAAGCAAGTGAAAAGCGGGAAATTCAGGAGCGCCTCGACACCCATCAAGTCATCGAGGCATCCGCGCAGATCATTGAACACACGCCGGAAGCCGAGCTGAAAATGAAAGTAGGAGAAACAGAGATTAAAGGATTACTGGCTGATTTCGGCGAATCCATCCATCTCGCAAAAGTGAACGGGCGCTATGTCGCGCTCATTGAGGCGGAGACGATCTCGTTTGAAAAAGGCAGTTCGCCGGTGGAGTTTCACAAGCCTGAGGGGCTGCATGAGGTGATTGAACGGATACGGAATAAATCTGAACAAGACTGACAAAAGTCCAGACGCCATGTTCTGGACTTTCTTTATTTAATAAGGCTCTTTGAGCAATCGATAGCATGCACCGATGATGTCTTGGACGCCGGGCGTTCCCTTTATCTCGCGGCGGACGATTTCAGATGAGAGATTCTGCACCTGTAATGTCCGCTCCGCCCGTCTTTCGAAGTATGCTTGACATGCAGTTTCATGGTTTTCGTGTTTTCGCAGTTCTTCACTAAGCACAATCGCGTCTTCAATTGCCATCGCCGCTCCCTGCGCCAATGTCGGCGCTCCTGCATGGACGGCATCCCCGCCCAGAACGACGCGGCCTCTGTGCCACGGTTCTTTGACCGCCATCTGCTCAATCTTATGAAACAAAACGGGATATTCCTTTGACATATTCTCTGTCACAAACTTTACTCCCGGAATTCCGCGCAGCAAGTCTTTCACCCGTTCAAAACGCGTGTCCTCGTCATCCCTGAAGTCAGCGTCATACGGCCGGATGATAAATACGTATCCTGTTTTTTCAGAGAGCGGCACGACTCCGACCTGCGTCTGCCCTTTTTTATACATCAGTGTCGAATCATGAAATATCGGCTCGGGAAAAGAAATGTAAAATCTGTGCGCTCCCATGCCGAGATACTCTGTTTTCACTTCTCTTTGCAGCATGTGATCGCGGACAGCGGAGCGGATGCCGTCAAAGCCGGCGAGAATGTCAGCCGTCATCATGGTTCCGTCTGCACAATGCACCGTTATTTCATCTGCCGTTTCTTCGTAAGACACAACTTTTTTACCGAGCAGAATCGTGACCCCCGCCGCTTCAGCATGCTTTTTGAGGATATCGTTTAACGTTTGCCGCAATATATTATTCCGCCCCGGCAATGAATCATCTAAAAACGCCTCACTCACTTTAAACTGCAGCGTTCCGTTTTCATCATGCTGCTTCAGCCATTCCGTTTGAAAACCGTGTTGACAGCATTCATCATACACACCGATTTCCCGAAGCACCCGCAGCGCATTTTGAGGCTGGAGAATGCCCGCTCCGCTTTTTCGCATGTCGGACGCCGCCTCGCAAAGGGTCACTTCAAAACCCGCTCTGCCGAGAGAAATCGCTGCGGACAGGCCGCCGATCCCTCCGCCCGCTATGATGATCTTTTTCACTTCATGGTTCATCACGATACCGCCTTCTCTATTTATTTATCACTTATTAACTATTAGCCACCTTACTATATAGACTGAAAAACTGTCAATCTTTATAGGTTGCCTTTTGAATCCGGCAAGCTTATACTTTGAATCACTAAAATGGTACGGAGGCTTACAAAAATGGAGTTGAGACATTTGCCGGATTACTCGCAGATTGCCGGACGCGCTGAGATTTACGCCGATATGGATGCTGAATCATTGAAAACATTTTTGACGTTATTTGATATGTCTAAAAAAATGAATCAGGTCATGGAGCATTATTTCTCAAGTCACGGATTGTCCGAAGGGAAATTCAAAATTTTAATGTTTCTGTTTGACGCACCCGGCCACAGCCTGAGTCCGACGGAGCTGGCGAAAAAATCCAATGTCACCAAAGCGACCATCACCGGATTGATCGACGGACTCGCACGGGATGGCTTTGTAAACCGCAGCCGGCATACCGGCGACAGACGAAAAATCAGCATCGAACTCACAATAGAAGGAAAAGAAAAGCTGATGCTGTTTCTTCCCGGCCACTTCTCCAATATTTCAGGAGTCATGGAAAGCTTCACCGCTGAACAAAAAGCGGAATTGACAAAAATGCTTGAAGTATTATTTGATAAGCTTCTGCTGTTTTCCGGCGGCAGAACATAAAAAGGCGCCCCTCTCAGCAGGGCGCCTTTTTCGCGCGGTTAATCATCACTGTTTAAAATTCCGAAAAACCGTAGCAGGTTGATAAACAAGTTAATAAAGTCGATATAAAGCGTCAATGCCATCAAAGGAATCAGGTCAGCCGTGATGTCCCGGTGCTTGATCTGGTTCAGATCGTATAAGATGTACATTGAAAACACAATCGTCCCGATGACGGAATACGCCATCATGGCGGCGGAATTCAGCGGGCTGAAAATATTAAAGATCCCCACTGCGAGAAGTGCGATAACAGCGACAAGCAAGAAGGACCATAAAAATGACAAGTCCTTTTTCGTCTTAGCGCCGATCGTGCCGAGCACCGCAAAAATCACAAACGATGAACCGAATGCCTCCAATACGACATAGGCCCCCGCTGCGGACGCATAATGGCTGATAATCGGAAACAGCGTCATTCCGGAAATGAAAGCGAATGAAAACACAAACACATATCCGACGGCTTTTTTTCGGCGCAGCCAAAATGCGGCGATGATCATGACGACCTCTAAGACCGACAGCGGCAGCATCAATGCCGGCGGAATGAACTGGCCCGTATACAGGCCGATTGTCGCAACTAACAGTGTAAACACAAATACCGTTATAATGCGCTGCATAATAGATTGTTTGCTCTCATAAGCAGCAGTTTGCATGTCAAAAGTCCTCCCAAAAAAATGATCTTGATAGGTCTATTATAAATAAAATGGGAGAAATTTGTATGATTTTAAGAAGATTTTAAGGATGTCAGGCCTGACGTTTTGCTGCGCATTCCTGCATATCCATGAAATCATGCAGTTTTTTCGTCAAGCCGCCGTGCCCGAATCGGATCTTCCCCTTCTGCCCCGGCGTTTTCGCGAAATCGAGAAATGCCAGCACATAAAGACGCCTGACGGGAATCGGAATGACGCCCGCATCATAAAACCAGCCGTCAATTGTATTGAGCACGCCTTTGTTAATGCCGTATTGCTTCGTGCACCAATGCAGAAAGCGCACTTCGGGCAGGTGCAGATACCGGCTCTCCCGGAAAGGAACAGTTGAATGCTTCATATGTACCGCCTCCTGTCATTGGCTGTTTTTTAAGATTGTTTTACTTCTTTGCTCTTCAGGGAAAATCGATATTTCTCCACCTTATCAATTTGTGTCACTTGGGAATTATGAACCGTAATCTGAACTGTCCCGAAATCGAGCGTTTCCAGCGCGCTGATAATCTTTTCAATCACATGCGGATCTACGTTTCCTTTGGACGTCATCATGCTCCCCCTTTATGTCTGGCCGTTCGTCTTTTGACAATGAGTGTTTTAATTCATACTATTCTGATAAGAAATATATAATTATACTATTATGTTTTCATTCAGAAATCAATAACATTTACACAATTTTTGGATATGTTTTCTTTGCGAAAACTGTCACTTCCTTCGCTTTGATTTAAACCGTTTCATCCCGAAATCGACTCCCAAGGCGTCATATAGCTGTTTTTAAGAACGCAATCTTCACGTTCCGACATATTTACATTGTTTTCCGCTGACAAAAAAAGCGCCCCGCCTCTGGCCGGAGCACCTTTTTCCTATGCTTTTGCTTCCTCGATCACACATGTGACACCCATGCTGGCGAGCGCCTGCTCCAGGGAGCCGTAAGTTTGATACTCTGAAAAATCAAGCCCCAATTGGATAGAAGTCTGTGCCACATCAGGCCGAATGCCGGAAAACACGGTTCTGATGCCGAGTAGAAATAACGTTTTCGACAGCATATACAATTGTTGCGCCACCATCGTATCGACAATGGGCACACCGGACAGATCAATCACAAGGTTTGTGATCCGTTTGGCGACACAGTTTTCCGGCACCGACTCCAAAATCACGCGCGCCCGTCTCGTATCAATCGCGCCGATGAGCGGCAGAGTGCCGATCGTATCTGCGATTAAAATAACGGGACAGCTCAATTCGGAAATAAGCTCCTGCTGAGATGACAGCCTCGCGATCATTAATTTCTGAAACTGTTCAGTAAAATCCGTCATCAGCTGATCAAACGAGCCGTTGACAAGGTGATTCCAGCGGCGGGCATCCTCGTTTGTTACGATGTCCTGATGCTCATCCATAAAACGGGTGACCGCCTCCCAAAAGACGGTTCTTGAATTGCCGATCGCCTCAACGACCTCATGAACCTCCGCGTCTTGCTCCACTCTGCTTTTCGCTACCTGTGCGGCCCATTTTTCTTTGTTATGCTGAAAAACGGCAGGATCCTCCAAAAAAGCACTTGCGATGACCGTGTTTGTAAAGGTATGCTGCTCGATCAGCAGCCGTTTCATTTCCTCACTTAATTGATCCGCAGAATAAAAACGCCCTCTCAGCTTCCGTCTCAGCTTGAGCCATTTTTCCGTCAGCTCTGCCGAATGTGTAATAATATAATCATGAAGTAATTGGTCTTTGTTCACTGCCGTCTCCTCTTTCAAGAATATGTACTTTTGTTTAAATTATAAATCGGAATCGCCGATCGCACTAGAGAAATTAAAAAAACCGGCACATTAAAGCTTTTGATTGCTTTTTTCGACAGGAGGATACACTATAAAAGAAATGAAACAGGAGGTCAGTATGATGATCAATAAAATCGCGACAGTCGCCGTATACACTGATGATCAGCAAAAAGCGAAAACATTCTGGACGGAAAAAGCGGGGTTTGAAACCGTCGCCGAGCATCCGATGGGCCCGGGCGCCTTCTGGCTTGAGGTAGCGCCCAAAGGAGCCGCCACTCATTTGGTGATTTATCCGAAATCGATGATGAAAGGGGCCGAGCATATGAAGGCTTCTATCGTATTTGAGTGTGAAGATGTCTTTGCCGCATACGAACAGATGAAAAAGAACGGCATCACCTTTTTAGATGAACCGAAACAAATGGAATGGGGCAGCTTCGTGCAATTTAAAGATGAGGATGGTCATGTCTTTCTCCTGAAATCGTAATCCGTCAGGCATCTTAATTGACTTTGAGAATCATTTTCATTTAAAATGTTGGATAAAGCGTGAAAAGGATTGGAGAGCTGCCAGATGTTCGTACAAATCAGAAAAATGACCGTAAAAGAAGGACATGCCGACAAAGTAATCGAACGCTTCAGTTCAGAAGGCGTGATTGAAAAGCAGGAAGGTTTGATAGACGTAACGGTCCTGGAAAAAAAAGTCCGCCGCGGTGATGAAGAAGTCGTCGTGTTAATCCGCTGGGAGTCAGAAGACCATTGGAAACAATGGGAAAAAAGCGAAGACCACATCGCGGCCCACAAAGCAAACCAAGGCAAGCCGAAACCTGATTATATGCTTGGGACGGATGTCGGTATGTATCATGTCAGAGCCGTTAAAACAGGCGTACACGAAAAATAATAAAGAGCATTTGCCCCAGGGCAATGCTCTTTATTATTTTTTCTCCTCATACGGCAGGACAAACAGCGGTTTATCGGGCTTCCATTCCGCATACAGCACGTCCTCCGTTTTTTTGATGTTCAGCTTTTTCAGCTCCTGATTCAGCTGCTTTTCTTCCAGCCCGGCTTCTTTCAGATTTTCATACAGCACTTCGCCGTCAATAATCAGCGTGACCGGCAAAGAGACCTGCTTCGGCTTTATTTGCATGTCGCCGTTTTTCGTCGTGTCATATTGAAATTTCGGCAGGACGCTGACCATCCCGTTTGTTTCTAAAATCGCGTACTCCGCTTCCTGTATGGAAAAGCAATTCGCCTGTCTGAGAAGGCTTTGCAATTGATTAATGTCCAGCTTATTCTTTTTCAGCACATCATATTTCAGTTTTCCTTTATGTATGATAATACTCGGCTCGCCTTCCAACAGCTTTCTGGAGCTTTTTACTTTCTGCGTAATCAGTTCGATGAGATAAATTAAACCCCCCCATAACAGAGAGGCAAAAATGATTTCAAAAATCCTGACGCCTTTATCATACACCGCATTTCCGACCAGTTCGCCGAGGATGAGCGCGGAAATAAAATCAAACGGCGTAATTTGCGAGAATTGAGTTTTTCCAAGTAATTTTAAAATCACAAATAAAATACCCAAACCGCATACTAACTCCCAAGCCACTGTAAGTAAATGTCCCATATTCGCACCTTCTTCTTAAAAGTCATTACCATTATGGACATTCGCCTGTTTTCTATACAGCGGCCGGCAACACACAAAAAAACGCAGCCGCGGCCGCGTTTTTTCACTTCTGCTTACTGTTTTTGATTCGATCTGACGACCCGCAAGCACACCTCAGCGGCATAACCGGCGGCCGCTCCGGAACCCGCAAACATCGCGGCAAGCCCCAAGCCCATTCCTTCCCAGCCGCCGACACCGAAAATGCTGTAAACAACCGTACCGAAAGCAGTCAGGCCCAGCACCGCCAAAAGGCACTCAGGCCACATCTTTTTCGGCCATTTCTTGCGGAGCACAGCCGATACGGCAAAGTTAAGACAAAATGCGGCCAGACAGATCAGAAAAAAAAACCCCATGTCTTTTGCACCTCCGTCATGAGTAGCTTTTTATTTGCTCACCTTTTTTTCAAACAAATGATAACCCGGCGCGGGTCCTTTTGATTCGTACCCCATTCCGCTGTAAAACGACTGAAGCGACTTGTTTTCGGACACGCAATCGAGCCGGATTTTCGTTTTTCCCGGACAAGACACACCCCTCTCCGCCCAAGTCATGATTGTCCGGCCGAGCCCTGCCCCTGCAAACCGCCTGTTAATCGCCAGCCGGTGAAGATATACGGACTCCTCATGTCCTTCATCGCCCCAAAGACGTCTGTCCCACCCGCTTGCTTCGGGAAGCAGCATGACGACGCCGGCCAACTCTTCATTCTGCCTGAATAAAAAAACATACCCTTGGGCGATCGCCTCCCGCATATTGTGGGTATCTTCCCCTTGCAGAAGGCCGCTCCACTGGTTCGACCCTTTATCGCGAAGCCATTCTGCCGCTTGCACGAGCAGATCCATGACCTCTTTTGCATCATCTTTCCGGGCGGAGGTGACCCGGAATGCCCCCGCCTTCTCCTCCGTGATCGTAAATGGTGTCATAAAAGCCTCCCGTAATCAGAATATTCGACACCTTCATTATAGACCAAACGCAGAAAGGAAAAAAACAGCCGTCATGTTTGAGGGCCGTTTAAAAAATTTTCTTCTTATCACGTTCTTCTTTTAAAATCTCAACCGCTTCCCTGAAACGCATAGAGTGGACGATTTCACGCTCACGCAGAAAACGGAGTGAATCATTCAGGTCAGGATCATCGGAAATATCAATAATCCATTGATACGTCGCTCTCGCCTTTTCTTCAGCCGCAATATCTTCATATAAATCAGCGATCGGATCTCCCTTCGCCTGTATGTAAGACGCTGTGAACGGAACTCCGGCCGCATTGTGATAAAACAGCGCGCTGTCATGGTTGACGTAATGATCGCTGAGCCCTGCATCACGCAGCTGCTCCGGGGTCGCATCTTTTGTCAGCTTATAAATCATCGTCGCAATCATTTCTAAATGCGCAAACTCCTCCGTGCCGATATCCGTCAGCAGGCCGATCACCTTGTCAGGAATCGTGTAGCGCTGGTTTAAGTACCGGAGCGCTGCGGCCAATTCGCCGTCCGCCCCGCCGTATTGTTCAATGAGAAACTTAGCCAGCATCGGGTTGCATGTACTGACTTTAACCGGATACTGCAGCTTTTTTTCATATACCCACATTTACAGATCCCTCCTTATACTTGCCATGGCCAAGGACCGCGGCCCCAGTCCCATTGAGCGCCGACCTGACTCACGCCGAATTGCAGAAGCGGTCCGTACTCAGGTTCAAACCGCTTTCTAAGCTGTCTTGAGTACCGGGAATATTCATGAAACTGCTGAAGCGCGAGACGGTCATGGGGATGCGTATCCAGATAAAGCGTCAGCTCCACCAAGACAAAGTCCGCCGCCTGAATTTGCTCCAGCAGCCGATAATATTCATCATCAATCTTTTTCGCCATATTCGATTCCCCCCCGATAAGGATTATCATAGAAATCGTAAAGATCCTTCCAAAGGGTCCCTTTTCTCAATGCCTCCATCGGAGAAAACTGCTCTAAGTGATACGGCTGAAACCGCATATAAAGATGCGGCGGCGTTCTGTAGTATTTTCTCCCGATCGGCGGGCAGGGATCAAACCGGCTGTGGAAGGGTTTATAGGATTTGACCGGTGTAAACGGCTGATTTTCTTTCATTACGATCCTCCTTTCCTAAACCATGACCTTAATAGGTATGAATCCGTATCGGCATTTATGCCCTGTAAGATAATAAAAAAGCCAGCGCTTAGAAACGGTCACAAAAAAACACTCTTGCTGTTCCAAGAGTGCTTTTTCCCGAATGGTCAGATATATTGGCTTTCCCGATGATGATGATGATGGAACGGATAGCCGCCGTAGCCTCCGCCATAGCCGCCAAAACCGTATCCCGGATATCCCCCGAAGCCGCCGTAGCCGCCGTAGCCGCCGTAACCGCCAAAACCGTATCCCGGGTAGCCGTAGCCTCCGCCGAAACCGTATCCCGGATATCCTCCGAAGCCGCCGTAGCCGCCAAAACCGTACCCCGGGTAGCCTCCGTAGCCGCCGCCATAGCCGCCGCCGTAAATCGGTCTTCTTTCATTCATGATTTATCGCTCCTTCACATAGGTTACAGTCCAGTTTATGACATCCGGAAGGAAACGTATGGGCATCCGCCCAGTTTTGGCGAAATAATCAATAATTGCTTACGGAGAAAAATACGAAACAGGCCGACCGCTTAAGCAAAATAAAAAGGCCGGAACTTATGCCGCCCCGGCCTTTTTGTCTTTATTCGCCTAAATCTACATTGTGATAAACCTGCTGTACGTCTTCGAGGTCTTCCAGCACATCGATCAGCTTTTCAAATTGAGCTTTCGCATCTTCCGGAAGCTCGACTTCATTTTGCGCAAGCATCGTCAGCTCCGCAACCGTGAACTCTTCAACGCCGGCATTTTTGAATGCCTCCTGCACGGCATGGAATTGGTCAGGCTCGGCATACACGATCACACTGTCATCCTCTTCTAAAATATCGCGCACGTCCACATCAGCTTCCATCAGCAATTCCAGCGCTTCATCCGCCGTCTTGCCTTCAACGCCGATAACGGCAGTCGCATCGAACATGTAAGCGACAGACCCGCTCACACCCATATTTCCGCCGTTTTTCCCGAATGCGGCGCGCACTTCAGGCGCCGTGCGGTTTACATTATTCGTTAACGCATCAACGATGATCATTGAACCGTTCGGCCCGAAACCTTCGTAACGCAACTCGTCAAAGTTCTCCTCCGCGCCGCCTTTCGCCTTTTCAATCGCACGCTCAATAATATTTTTCGGCACACTGTACGTCTTCGCGCGCTCAAGCACCACTTTTAACGCCTGGTTCGATTCCGGATCTGGCTCGCCTTGTTTTGCCGCCACATAAATCTCACGGCCGAACTTCGCGTAAATCCGGCTCGTATTTGCGTCCTTTGATGCTTTCTTTTCTTTAATATTGTTCCACTTACGGCCCATTTTGTTCCACTCTCTTTCACGAATTGAATCTGTATGATAAATACTCTGCTTCTATTATACCTCAGCGGTTGGGTTGTTTCGAGTGTAAGACATTAGAAAAAACAGGCACGCTTAAAATCACCGGAGCGCAGTAAGCCGAATGTGAGGGTTATTGTACAAAACATAAAAAGCTTCCCTTCATACAGGAAGGAAGTCGCAAGCCAAAAGATTCATTTTATTCTTATTACCTATTTCCTACACTGTATATCCTGACTTACGTGGTAAAATTTTGATATCGAACAAAAGAAAGGATATGGTCATGAAAGTTTTCGAAGCAAACAGCTTGTTGACAGCTGCCAAACAGCGTGCGAGTGAATACAAAGAACTGCGCGGCCAGATGGTCAATCTAAAAAAAGCGTTTCAAGGTATGGCTGATCTTGGTGACAATGATTTCTCTGGCCGGGGCGCCAATAACATCAAAGCTTTTTTCAAGGACCACGCCGGCGTCACAGACAGCTGGCTTGATCTGATCGATATGAAAATCGCATTTCTCACAAGCCTTCCCGGTAAGGTCGAAGATGCCGGACTTTCTAATTCGCATGTGGAGGAATCATTTCTGGAGCATGAGCTCACCCACGCCCTCAGTAAATCAAAGGCGATTATGGAAGAGCAGAAAAAGGACATGCGCTCCATCCTCGGAGAGATCGAAGACATCATCTCGCTTGATCTGTTTTCAACCGAAAGCACAGATCAGAAGCTCTCTTCAGCTGACAAAAAAAGAAGCGAAACGATACATAAGCTCGGCAAGCTTGATCACGATCTAACGAAAGAATACGCAGAAACCGAAGCAAATGAACATTTTATCCAAGCAGATTTCCAGCAGCTCCAAAACGCTACAGGCAAAGGAAAAAACGCCACGCCGCTTCACTACAATGCCAAGGCGTACCGAGAAAGCGACATCCATAAGAAAAAAGACGAGATTGCAAGACATTCGGATGCTTATTTGACGATGAAAAAGGAAGAAGCGAAAGAGCGGGAAATCAAGGATCTGAAGAAAAAGCTGGCCGATGGTGTCACCGATCCGGATGAGTATTTGGAAATCGCGAAGAAGATCGGCTATGAAAACCTTGAACCCGCTCAGGTGCAATATGTGATGCAGCTTGAACAAGCAAAGCAGCTCGAAGAAGTCGGAGAAACGGCATGGGACATCGTCAAAGGAGTAGGCGTCGGCCTTTATGATGTCGGGAAAGACACCATAACAGGCATCAAAGATCTGGCTGTCGGCGCATGGGATTTTTACCATCTCTCTGATGAACAAAAAGTCGCTAAAACCATATCGGCTGTATTGAACACGCCCTCCTACGCAAAAATCATATGGACAAACCTGGCGGATTCATGGAATGATAAAATGGTTAACGGGGATGCGTATTCAAGATCACATTACATCACCTACGCCATCGGGAGCATTGTGGGACTCAAAGGTTCCGGTTCAGCTGTAAAAGTAACAAGCAAGCTCGCTAAAACAGGTGCCGCCAAAGTGGATAACGTCTTGGAAGCCGGTGAAAAAGCGGCTGCAAAACATGTGAAAACCGGGATTGAAAAAGGAAAAAATTATATCAATTCCGTTTCGAAAAACAAGTACGAACCAGCGCTTGCCGGAATAGCACAGGATATTGAAAATACTCACAATGTGAAGAATACGCCTTTGTTAAAGAAAATTATAGAAGAAACTAAAGAATCTAGCATTCTGTTCACAAAAAGAAACATTCCAGGTGTTGCAACTGGTAAACCAATTCCAAGCAGAGGGCTTCAGCTTCAAGAAAAACTAATGTACAATAATGGTAAATTAGGGGTTATCCCTCAAGAAGTACGTAAACAGCTCCTTGGGAAGGAGTTCAAGTCATTTGATGAGTTCAGAAAAGAATTCTGGAAATCAATGGCAAACACTGAATATGCAAATGAATTTAATAAAAATAACATAGCAAGAATGAAAAACGGGAATTCCCCTATCGCGCCTAAAAAAGAGCATTACGGTAAACATAAGTCATATATTTTACACCATAAACAACCTATTGATAAAGGTGGGGATGTGTATAATTTAGATAACCTAATTATTACTTCCCCCAAAATGCATCAAGAGATACTAGATCCAGCTTATCATTTCGGAAAAAAAGGAAGTTAAAATTAAATGCAGAAAGGAAGAATTAGTCTTGAATAAAATGTCAAAAGAAGAATTAGTCTCATTGGTGAAAAAAATTATGAATCCTGAATTAGAAGATGAGGTTATTGGTAAATACATCGATTTATTAGAAGAGAATGTCCCTCATCCTGCACCAAGTGATTTAATTTTTTGGAGCGATGAAGAATACACAGCTGAGCAAATTGTGGAGATTGCTCTTAACTATAAAGAAGAGTAATCACACTATAGCCCGTAACCTTCAATAACAATCAAGATGTTTTGTCCAATTAGAACTCTAATGGTGAAATTTTAAAGTTCTCATATAATTTACACCGATGGACTTAAATGGTATCCAACGTCTATTGATATTGGAATCTACAAAACAAAAATAGCTCTTCTCTACTGGGCTATTTTTGTTTCTGGAGATGATTTTATGGAGACTCAAAAAATGGATTTATTATATCAAAAAATAACGGAACAAATTAATGAAATGATTCCAACAGAATGGAGAAAAGTTATTCTTTATGCTGTAATCCTCGACGATTCATCTGAAGTTTTCTTTTATTTCAATACTCCACATAGTGAAGATTTTATATATTCTCATAATATCCCTGAACACTATCATGTCAGTGAGGAGATTTATGAGGAGCTGTTATTTGACTTGCATGACTTATTCGAGGAATTACGAGATGAATTTAAAGAAAACAATCAAGATATATGGACTAATCTAACACTTAATCTGGGGATAAGCGGAGAATTTTCGATAGACTATAATTATGAAGACGTTATTCAATCTCCATATACCATCTCTCAAAGACAAACAATCTGGACTTATAAAAATGTAGGAATTTATCCTAAGAGTAAACCTTTAAAATCCTTTTTAGAACAGTATTTAAATTCTCAAAATTAAAATTCCCCCTCCTTTATTGGGGGGTTTTTTTGATACAAATGATCCTTACAAATTACCAATTATAATGCTGGAGGCTGATCCTTGTTGGAAAATGAATTAAATGCATTATATAGAAACATAGCTGAAACCGTTAACGAAATGATACCAGAACCATGGGAGAATTTTTTTTTTCTATGCTTAGATTCAGAGACAGGCGGAGGCACTTACTTTTTTTACAATTCTCAAAATGAACCTAATTATTTTAAGTACAGTCTTGAAATTCCGTTTGAATTTGATATTGACGAAAATGAATTCGATCAGTATGAGATGGAATTATTTAAACTAAGCGGAAAAATGAGAGATGTTTTCAAAGATCATGATCAAGAATTATTTTATTCTTTCACTCTTAGCCTAGAAAGATCAGGAAAATTAACTGTCAACTTTGATTATACAGATTGGTTTAAGACAGATTATAGTTTCAGTGATCAGCTTATCATCTGGAAATTCAAATTTTTAAGGGAAGAACCTAAGGATTCATCATTACAAAAATTAATAAAAAAATATTTAGATGAATATCCTGAAAATCTAATTTAATAAAGTTGGGATAATGATGTTAGAAAAAGCTTATCTAAAAATAACTGATGCCATAGGAAAAATAATTCCTTCTGAATGGAGCAAAGTTGTTCTTTATGCAGAAATATTAGACGGCTCCAGAGAAGTGTATTTTTTCTTTCAAACACCAGAAAACGATGAATATATATACTCTCACGACATTCCAGAACAATTTCAAGTTAGTAAAAAAATTTATACAGAACTATTATTAGATCTTCAAGAGTTATTTAAACAGTTACACAATGAATTTAAAGAAAATAATCCTGAAGCATGGACAAATTTGACACTGAATCTTGAAAACGATGGAACGTTCTCAATTGATTATGATTATGAAGATGTTATTGAATCTGATTTGGACGAATACGAAAGGCAAATGATTTGGGAGTTCAATAACTTGGGGATTTTCCCTGAAGACGAAGAGGACAAAGAATTTGTTAAGGATTATCTAAATATTAAATAATGCCATCAACAATTCAAAGGTAGAGGATCATCAATGGAAACTCAAAAAATGGGTGAACTATATCAAAAGATTGCTGAACATCTAAATGAAATGATTCCATCTCAATGGGAAAAGATCGTTTTATATGCTGAAATACTTGATGACTCAGCGGATATATACTTTTATTATACAACACCAAATAACAGTGATTATTTATTTTCTCATTATATACCTGAACACTTTGATGTGAGTGAAGAGATTTACGATCAACTGCTAATTGAACTTCAAGAGCTATTTGAAGAACTAAAAGAAGAATTTAAACTAGGCAACCAAGATATTTGGACTAATCTCACTTTAAAATTAGAAAACACCGGAAAGTTTTCAATTGATTATAATTATGATGATGTTTTATTGTCTGAACTTGATGACCTTCAAAGACGAGATGTTTGGAAATATAAAAATTTAGGAATATTGCCTAAAGATGAGGATGATAAAGAATTTGTAGTAAGCTACTGCGGTCTATAAAACAATAATGACTCAGCACTTCCCTGCTGGGCTATTTTTTATAACTAGGATCTCTCGACGATTGAGGGTGAAAAAGGTTGGAAACTAAAAAAACGCATGATTTGTACCAGCTTATTAGTAAGAAATTAAATGACATCATACCTTGTGAATGGACAAAAATATATCTTTATGCAGAAGTGACTCTACCATGGTCCTCTTTCACTTCACGACACCAGAAAAACATCAACTTATTTATTCACAAGATATACCAGCCCGATACAGTGTAAATAAAGATATCTTCAACACTTTTCAAGAGAAATCCGAGAACTCTTTAGAATTGAGCACAAAAAGAATAATGATAAACAAAACAGACAGCATCCAGTAAACGGATGCTGCCTGTTACATCGGTATGTATCGTCTGAAGAGGTCATTTATTTTGTTTTTTAAATATGAAAATAGATATGACGGTAAATATGATGGCTGTAATAACAATGATCCACAAGCTTGCTGCCGTACTGATAAAATGGCCGTTTAACTTGTAGACGATCCCGTAATGCTTTTCATATTCCTGTATTTGGTCCGCAGAGGCATGTTTAAATACCTTATCAACTGAGTCTGTCATAAACGCTTTTCTGAACAGAACAGCGGTGTGGCTGATAGGGAAATACATAATAATTTTCTGCACAAACACCGGTACGCCGCCGATCGGCACATATACTCCGCATAAAAAACCGATGGCTGTTCCGACAATCGTACTTAACGTCGAAAATGCATTTTGTGTATGAATAAACAGCGTTAAAAATAAATTTATGGAACTTGACAGTGCAACTGAAAGAATAATGATCCCCAATACTTCAAGTATATCTGTTCCGCTTAAAAGTTTGCTGCCTGTTGAAACGAGAAAAATTTCACAGCCTAAAAAGGCGATGAATGAAAAGATCAAGCCGATGACAAATGAATGAATGACGTAGCTCAATTGGATGGTCGCCCTTGATAAAGGAGCTGTTAAAAAGTCATACGTTCTTTTACTTTCTTTATCTTTCACCATAATTCCGAAAGCGCCTAAAGTCGTTGTCACAGCTGTAATGGACAGCAATCCCGCCACCATCCATTCGTTCACCATTGCTTTGGAATCATCTGTCGAACCGACCAAGGCCTTAATGGCGTCCAGCTGTGTCTGCTGTAAGAACACGGCATATAACAGAATGACGATAAATACTGACAGCAAAGAAAGAAGCAAAAGCGTTCGATCACGGAAGTATATTTTTATATTTCTGCTGATTAAACTGGATAAAGACTTCATTTATGCAATGCTCCCCTTTACTGGCAAACTGCTTCCTTGTTCTTCGATAATATGGATAAACACATCATCCATATTCCCTTTAATCACCTCGAAAGATTCAATTTTTTCTTCAAGACCTTTCAAAATGTCAAACGCTTGGAGAGTGGACTCTACACGAAGGGAATAAATAGAGTTTTTAACCATAAAATCCAGTTGTTTATTTTCAAACCATGCAGTCGGATCAACGCCTTGCTTAAACATCATATGCAGACTGTCAAACGCATATTGATCTTTCAGCTGACTCGGTGTACCCTCTGCGATCAGACGTCCTTCTTTGATGACCACAACGTTATCAGCCACAGCGGCCTCCTCCATGTAATGGGTCGTTAAAAAGATCGTCATGTTTGTTTCTTCCTGCAGCCTTTTAATCGCATTCCAAACAAAAACTCTCGTTTGCGGATCAAGACCTGTAGTAGGCTCATCTAAAAATAATATAGTCGGTTTATGGATGATGGCACGGGCAATATCCGCTCTTCTTCTTTGTCCGCCTGACAAATCGCTGTATTTTTTCTCCTTAATATCATCCAATTTTAAATAGTCTGTTACAAACTGATAGTTCTCTTGCACTTGTGCCTTGCTTAAATGATAATATTGTCCGCGGTTCATGATATTTTCATAAACGGTCAATCGTTCATCCAAAATGCTCTCTTGAAAGACAACCCCAATCTTTTTGCGGATATGATTATTCTCTTTCCCCTCACCAAGCGTATAACCGTCTATTACCACTTTTCCGGATGTCTTTTTAATCAGCGTACAGAGAATATCGATAGTGGTCGATTTCCCTGCACCGTTCGTTCCCAGAAATGCAAACAGCTCGCCGCGTTTGACAGAAAAGGATACCCCTTTCACTGCTTCAAATGATCCATATTTTTTGCGCAGATCGGTTACTGTAATAATGTCTTGTTCTTCTCCCATTCTGTTCACCTCGAAAAGTAAGAGTCTATACCGTTGTTCACTAACTTTATATCGTCATTTCCGCCAGGATTTTCTCATTTTTATCCAACTTTATTATCTTTTTATAAATAATTATCATGATTATAACAATATAATTTATTATTTTCGCGTTTTGTTATTGGGTTTAGGCTCGGTGGATTTTCTATACATAGGGATCACTTATTGATTTTGCATGAAACTTATACATGCTGTAATCAATAAACCCTTTATCATAAAAAGGGTTTTGTTAAGAATCTCTAATACTATTTAAAATTCTTGTTTGTAACCGAAATACATATTATCTTAGAATATTCAGAAAGGAGAACGTAATGGAAACATGCCCTTATTGTGCAACTTCAATTCAAAAGGATAATCAGTATTACTGTAGTTTTTGCTTAATGTACATACATAATGTTCAGAGAGATGGAAAACGTGAAATCATAGAATATCGTGAGCATACTTCTGAATTAGATTTGGATAAGTCTACACCAGAACTAATGACTCTGCCAACAATTGAATTATTTCATTTACTGCGGCTCTCAAGAAAAATACGCAAACAGAAGTATGATCAGCTATATAAATCTCGACTTGAATCAGAAAAGGGAAATGAATCAGAAAATGTTCAAATCGCAACGGATAGTTACCAATATTACACAAAGAAAATGTATATCATAGAGAATATATTAAATAAACGTCTGGGTTACATTCCAGATAGGATAGATAATGTATTTCTTAAGAGTTATTTAGAAAAAGTAATGATTAGTAAGGAGAAAAAACAAGATATGAAAGTATATTAAAAAAGCTGCCCCTCTAGGTGAATATTAATAAAGGGTTCCTAAAAAGGTACCCTTTATTACATAAAGAGATGTATAGAAAGCTATATTATAGGCGTTAGCCAAACATCTTCTGGTACTCCTCTCATGTCACGAGTTCGTCCTGAATGCAAAAAAATGCGGATTAAAAAAAGGCAACCATCCCTAAGGGTTAGTTGCCTTCTCTTAATTCCAGCACAGCCACACACTCCACATGATTCGTATGCGGAAACATATCCACAGGCTGCACTTCGAGCGTCTGATACCCGCCATCCTCAAGCACCCGCAGATCTCTTGCAAGCGTTCCTGGATTACAGGACACGTACACCACTCGCTTCGGTTTCATGTCGATGATTGTCCGCAGGAGGGCTTCGTCGCAGCCTTTTCTTGGCGGGTCGACGACGAGGGTGTCGGCCGTGATGCCTTCTTCATACCATTTCGGAATGACGGTTTCTGCTTCTCCGACTGCGAATTCTGCGTTCGTGATGCCGTTCAGCTCAGCGTTGCGTTTTGCATCCTCAATGGCTTCCGGCACGATTTCGACGCCGTATACTTTCTTCGCCTGCTTCGCTAAGAAGAGAGAAATCGTGCCGATGCCGCAGTAGGCGTCGATGACGGTTTCTTCCCCTTGCAGCTCCGCGTACTCAAGCGCTCTGTCGTAGAGCACTTTTGTCTGTTCCGGGTTGACCTGATAGAACGATCTGGCGGAGATGGCGAATTTGACGTCTCCGATGAGGTCGTAGATGTATTCTTCGCCCCAGATGACGTTTGTTTCGTCCCCAAAGATGACGTTTGTTTTGTTTGGGTTGATGTTCTGCACGATTGATTTGACGTGCGGGAATTGCGCCGTGATGTCTTCGATGATCTTCGCTTTGTGCGGAAAATCGCTTGTTCTTGTGATGAAGACGATCATCATTTCGCCCGTGACGACGCCGTATCTGACCATGATGTGGCGGAGCCAGCCTTTGTGGCGTTCTTCGTTGTAGGCTTTGACGCCGTATGAGGCGCAAATATCTTTGACAGCTTGAACGGCTTCGTCGTTTTTGGATTGCTGGATCAGGCAGGCGCTCATATCGATGATGTCATGGCTTCTTTGCTGATAGAATCCGGCGACGAGTCCGCCTTCCCGTTCTCCTACCGGCACCTGCGCTTTGTTTCTGTAGTTCCACGGGTCTTCCATGCCGAGCGTCGGATGCACGATGACTTTTGAAAGGTTCAGCTTGCCGATCCGTTCTAAGACGTCTTTGACTTGTTTCTGTTTAAACAAGAGCTGGCCTTCATAGGTCATGTGCTGAAGCTGGCAGCCGCCGCATTGTTTGTAGATCGGGCATGGGGCATCCGTTCTGTGCGGGCTTTCTTCCTTCAGCTCGATTAAGCGGCCGAAAGCGAAGCCTTTTTTGACGCGTGTCACTTTGATTTGCGCTTTTTCCTCAGGCAGGGCGTTCGGCACGAAAATCGGGAAGCCCTGAACCTTTGCGACGCCCGCTCCTTCGTGCGTCAAATCCTCAAATGTCACGTCATAGTATTCATTTTTTTCTATCGGGGGTTTCATTTTCATCTATAATCACCTCTCGTTTTACCAATAGCCTTGTTTCAGCGTGCTGGCAAACCTTCAAATTCAATGTCAGCCTTCAAAGGTTTCCGATCACGCTGAAAAGATGACAAAATCCTAAAACGAATACTGTTTTAGGATTTTGTCCGCGTATTAATCATCCAGCTGTTCCGCTTTCTCCTTCGGCATGATGACGTGAATATGCCGGTACAGGTTCACGAATTCGCCCGGCAGCATGCCGCCGTACTCGCCGTCCAGGTTCAGCTGCATCTTTTCTGATACATTGACTTTCACACGGTTCGCTTTTGTGTAAATAATGTGCTGATCGTTAATATGATCGCCTCTGAGCGCCATGCTCGCGACCCTGATAAACTCCGCGAGATTGGCTTTTTTCAAAATAATCAAATCAAACATGCCGTCATTCAGGCTGGAATCAGGGGCCAGTTTCTCGAATCCGCCGACCGAGTTGGTCAGCGTCACTAAAAACAGCATAATTTCGCCTTGAAACAGCTTGCCGTCATATTCAATCTCGACTTCTGTCGGTCGAAGTGAAGGCAGCATTTCCATTCCCTTTAAATAATAAGCAAGCTGGCCGAGCATCGTTTTCAGTTTGCTCGGCACATCATACGTCAGCTCCGTCAGACGGCCTCCGCCGGCGATGTTGATAAAATACTGACCGTTCACCTGTCCGATGTCGATCGGGCGGGCTACGCCGTTAATGACGGTATCAGCGGCATTCAGTATATTCTCTCTCGGAATGCCCAGCGCTCTGGCGAAGTCATTTGTCGTGCCGACCGGAATGATGCCGAGTGTCGGGCGTTTGTCTAACGGCGCAAGGCCGTTGACGACTTCATTAATCGTTCCGTCTCCGCCGGCTGCGATAATCAAGTCAAACTCCCGCAAAGCGGCTTCTTTTGCGGCGTGGGTGGCATCCCCCGCGCATGTGGTGGCATGGGTGGAGGTTTCATAACCGGCTTGTTCAAATTTTTGCAGGACCTGGGCAAGATTTTTCTTAAAAAGCTCCCGTCCTGAAGTCGGATTGTATATTATGCGTGCACGTTTCATTATCTCATCATCCTACTTAAGAGTATCCGATCCATTATTAACACTAACAACCTTTAATTATACTATGACTTGAGAAAATCGCAACAATATGTACAGGAATTGCCAGAAGAAAAAAGGGCCCGGCTCCGTTTAAGGAGCCAAGGCCCGCTGTCTTACTCTTCTTCCGTTCCAGGTTTTTTCTTACGGAATTTCGCTAATACTTCATATACGATCGGCACAATCAGAAGGGTAAGCAGAGTCGAACTGATTAAACCGCCGATAACGGTGACACCGAGTCCTTTAGAAATGACCTGGCTTCCGCCTTCGAAGCCCAATGCCAATGGAAGCAGGGCGCCGATTGTCGCGATCGCCGTCATCAGAATCGGACGCAATCTCGTAGAGCCGGCTTCCAGGAGCGCTTCTCTCGTCGATAAGCCTTCCGCTTCTTTATGGATGACGCGGTCAATTAAGACAATCGCATTTGTGACGACGATTCCGATCAGCATCAGCATACCGATCATGGCATTCAGACTGATCGTCTCTCCGGATACATACAGTCCGGCTAATGCGCCGATGACTGTAAACGGAAGCGAGAACAGAATCGCAAACGGCGCTAATGCTCCGCCAAACGTGATCACAAGAACGAGGTATACGATGGCGATTGCGGCAAGCATTGCTAAGCCGAGTTTCGTAAAGGAATCAGCAATATCCGCTGATACACCGCCGGTATCAATCGATACATTGTCCGGGTGATCCAGTTTGTCAACTTTCTTTTGAACGGCTGATGACACCTTCGTGACGTTGTCAGAAGTGACGGTTGCCGTTACGTCAGCGTACACTTTGCCGTCGCGTTTGGAAATGGTATCGGATGTCGTGCCGTTTTTCACTTTCGCCACATCGCCGATTTTTACTTCTTGGCCTGCAGGCGATGTGATGGTTTTATCCTCTAATTCTTTTACACTCTTATACTGGTCTTTTTCTGTTTTGATGTTCACATCAAGCTCTTTGCCGTCCTTTTTCACCGTTGTCAAAGGAGACTGTGACGTTTGGGACATCAGGGCTTGGGAGATTTGCGAAGCCGTCAGGCCCTGCTTGCTGAGTTTCTCCTGGTCAGCGACGAACGTGTACTCATCATAAGTGCTGGAAAGGCCTGAGTTGACGTCTTTCAGATCTTTCTGCTTTTTCATGATGCCTTCGATGTCTTTGACCGTGCCTTTAATATCAGACTCTGAATCTCCGTACACATAGTACGTTAACTCGTTGTTGTTGCCTGACGAACTGAAATTTTGTGATTTCCATTCGCCGCGGCTGGATGTTTTTTTGATTTTTTTTAAGACATTGTCTTTTTCTTTGTCAAAATCAGGCGTGTCATCCTCGTATTTCACGTAGAACAATGCGCCGTTTGAGCTTCCGCCGAGCGGACTTTGCGAGCCTAATGAATACTGAACGGTATCGACATGTTTGCGTTTAAGCAGCATGTCTTCCGCTTTTTGCGCAGCTTTTTCAGCTTCGCTTTTCGTTTCGCCCGGTTCAGGCGTGTATGTGAGCTGCATCGTTTTGTCCGCTTGCGCAGGCAGGTAGCTCGCGCCGATCAGAGGTACGAGGAACAAACTGCCGACAAGCATCAGAACCGCGATGATAGATGTAATCCATTTATGTCTTAATGACCAATGCAGCACTTTTTTATAGAAATTGGCCAATCTGCCCGGCTTATGCTCTTTCGCTTTAACAGGCGCGCCTGTGAGCGATTTTTTGAATAAGCTGTGCGCAAGCATCGGCACCAGTGTGATCGAAATCAACAGTGATGCGGCAAGCGCGAAGACGATTGTTAATGCAAACGGCATAAACAGTTCGCCGATCTGTCCGCCGACCATGGCAAGCGGCAGGAATACGGCAATGGTTACGATCGTTGATGACATGATCGGTTTAAACATTTCTTTCGTCGCTTCACGCACCAATTGCTTCCCGCGTAAAGGTTCATCTTTCAGCCTCATGCGGCGGTAAATGTTTTCGATCACGACAATCGAGTCGTCGACTACCCGTCCGATGGCGACCGTCATCGCACCGAGCGTCATTATGTTTAATGTGACATCAAGCTGATTCAGCACAAGAAGCGCAATCAGCAGTGACAGCGGGATGGAAACGATAGAAATCATCGTTGATTTAATATCTCTTAAGAATAAGAGAATGATCACGACCGCAAAAATCGCGCCGAAAATCGCTTTGCTTAACATCGTATCCACCGACTCTGTAATCGGCTCTGCCATATCAAGAGTCGAGCTGTACTTGAACCCTTTATGGTCTTTTTTGTATTGATTCAGTTCATCTTTAATCGCATCGGCCACTTCTACCGTGTTGGCGTCATTGGCTTTTACGATATTAATTCCGATGCTGTCCTTTCCGTTCGTGCGGGAAATGGATTCAGCTTTTTTCACATCTTTAATGTCGGCAATGTCAGAAAGCTTGACTGTCGGCACCCCTGCTGACGCGCTTTGCTGTGCCTGCTGCATAGCCTGAGCGTCCGCCGCAGATGCCGCACCGGCTCCGCCCGCTTGACCTTGAGCGGCAGAAGAAGATGTGACCGGAATCCTCATATCTTTCAGATCTTTAATTGACGTAATATCTCCGTTAACGACAACTGATTTTTCTTTGTTGCCGAACGTATACAATCCAAGCGGCGTATTGACGTCAGAGCCTTGGATCACTTTCTTGACGGTATCTTCATCAAGTCCGTACTCTTTCATTTTTTTGTCTTTGAAAGAGAATTCCACCTGCTCTTCCTGCTGTCCGGAAACTTGCACAGACGCAACGCCCTGAATGCCTTCAAGCTTAGGAACGAGAGTGTTTTCCACATTTTTGGTCAGGTCTTCAAGCGAGCTTTTGCCGCTTGTCACACTGAGCGTCAAAATCGGGAAAGAGTTGAGGCTGTAACGGGAAATGTCAGGTTTTTTCGCGTCGTCAGGAAGGCTGACACTGTCCAGCGCTTCAGCGACTTCGGTTTTCGCCTTGTCCATATCCTTGCTGTAATCATATTCAATCATAACCGATGAGACGTTTTCAGAGGATGTGGACGTTACGACGCTCACTCCTTCTAAATTCTGGACCGCCTGCTCGATCGGTTTTGTCACGTCATCCGCAACTTGACTCGGAGCAGCTCCGGGATAAGTCGTATTTACTGAAAGGTAAGGCATGTTGACGTCCGGTATGGATTCCTGCTTCATATTCATACCGGCATACAGCCCTGCTACAGTAACGATAATCGTCATCAGCCAAACTGCGAATTTGTTCTTCAGTACAAAGTTAATAATGTGGTTCATCATGTCCTCCGTTAATTTTTATTGACTGACTGGTCATTCTATATAATACTAAACGGTATAACTCAACATCGTCAACTAATAAGGCAGTAAATTTTTCTAAATTTTTCAGGATTAAGGGGAAGCACGTCATGAACGAAAAAAAAGAGAAAATCATAAAAACAGGCATCCATTTATTTGCCAAAAAAGGGTTTTCTTCAACAACCATTCAGGAAATCGCCGGCGAATGCGGAATTTCAAAAGGAGCCTTCTATCTCCATTTCAAATCAAAAGAAGACCTTTTGCTGTCAGCATGTGAGTATTACATCGGCATGTCTATGGAAGAAATAAAGAAAATCAAAACAGAACATCAGCATAAACCGTCTAAGGACGTATTCCGAAAACAAATCGCATATCAATTCCAGGAATTTATGGAACACAAGGACTTTATCATCCTCTTGCTGAGCGAAAAGGTCATTCCTGAAAATCAAAAGGTCAAACAGTATTTTCATGAGGCCAATATTCAATTTAACATGCTGTACCGGGATGCGTTGCTCTCCGTTTACGGAGATGCCGTCACACCGTTTTTAGCGGATGCGTCGGTTATGGCGCAAGGAATTGTGAGCTCCTATATTCATTTCTTGATTTTTAATGAACATACGGCATTCCGGACGGAAAACGTGGCGGCCTTTCTGATTGCCAGAATCGATGATCTGATTACGGGACTGATAAGAGACAATCCCGATCCGCTGCTGCCTGAGGATATCTTCACTCAGCCCGCGGCGGACAGAGAAAGACTGCTTGCGGATATTCAAAAGATAAAAGCACAGCAGGAGCTGCCTGAGGACGTCCTCGTATCGCTTGAAGTCATTGAAGAGGAATGTGCAAAGGAAGAGCCGCGAAAACCGATTATTAAAGGAATGCTGTCCAACTTGGCAGGCAGCGGAAATGAGCAGATTGAAACGCTGCAGGCTTCCATTGAAACCTATTTCATCTTATAAAAAAAGAGACCGGCGCTTACCGGTCTCCGTGTCAGCAGCGCCCTTAGAGGCGGCTGCTTTTTTTATCGTTTTTTGATTTCTTCAAGTAAGATCTTGTTGACCATCGGCGGGTTGGCCTGTCCTTTTGAGGCTTTCATAATCTGCCCGACAAGGAAGCCGATCGCGCGGTCTTTTCCGTTTTTGAAGTCTTCAATTGACTGCGGGTTGCTGTCAAGCGCATCTGTTACCAGCTTCAGAAGCACGCTTTCGTCAGAAATCTGCACGAGGCCTTTTTCTTTGACGATTTTTTCTGCGTCGCCGCCTTTTTCAATTAATTCTTTAAAGACTTTCTTCGCGATTTTAGACGAGATGGTTCCTTTTTCAATCAGCTTAATCATGCCGGCAAGGCCTTCAGGAGTCAGGGCGACATCCTCAAGCTCTTTTTGTTCGGCGTTCAGGTAAGCTGAGACTTCACCCATCAGCCAGTTTGATGCCTGCTTGGCTTCTGCGCCTTTATTGACCGTTTCTTCGAAGAAATCAGCCATTTCTTTCGTCAGCGTCAGAACCATTGCGTCATAAGCCGGCAGGCCGAGCTCTTCGATATAACGCTTGCGGCGCTCGTCCGGAAGCTCAGGAATGGTTGCTCTTACGCGTTCTTTCCATTCGTCATCGATGCAGAGCTCGACAAGGTCAGGCTCAGGGAAATAGCGATAGTCGTCCGAACCTTCTTTGACACGCATCAAAATGGTTTTTTTCGTCGCTTCATCGTAACGGCGCGTCTCCTGCTGAATGACTCCGCCTGACAGAAGCACCTGCTCCTGGCGTTTTTCTTCATGCTCAAGTCCTTTTTGCACGAACGCGAAGGAGTTCAGGTTTTTCAGCTCCGTTTTTGTGCCGAATTTCTCCTGGCCGATCGGACGGAGAGAAATGTTGGCGTCACAGCGCAGTGAACCTTCTTCCATTTTACAGTCGGAAACGCCTGTGTATTGGATAATTGATTTCAGCTTTTCGAGATATGCGTAAGCTTCCTCCGGTGTGCGGATATCCGGCTCAGATACAATCTCGACAAGCGGCGTGCCCTGGCGGTTGAAGTCAACAAGGGAATAGCCGTCGCCCGTATGCGTCAGTTTTCCCGCATCTTCTTCAAGGTGAAGACGGGTAATGCCGATTTTTTTCGTTTTTCCGCCGACTTCGATTTCGATCCAGCCGTTTTCGCCGATCGGCTTGTCAAATTGAGAAATTTGATATGCCTTCGGGTTGTCCGGATAGAAATAGTTTTTTCGGTCAAACTTCGTATCCGTTGCGATTTCGCAGTTCAAAGCCATTGCGGCTTTCATCGCGAATTCGACCGCTTCTTTGTTCAAAACGGGCAGCACGCCGGGATAGCCGAGGTCGATGACGCTCGTTTGGGTATTCGCTTCCGCGCCGAATGGCGTCGGTGAGCTTGAGAAAATTTTAGATTTTGTTTTTAATTCCACATGGACTTCAAGTCCGATTACCGTTTCAAAGTTCACTTCATTTCACCCCTTACAGTTCAGGTTTCGCTTTATGATGATCTGTTGCCTGCTCAAAAGCATGAGCGACGCGGTATACAGTGCCTTCATCGAAGTGTTTTCCGATGATTTGCAGTCCGAGCGGCAGTCCGTCCGCAAATCCGCACGGCACGCTGATTCCCGGCACACCCGCGAGGTTGACAGGGATCGTTAAAATATCGTTGGCGTACATTGTGAGCGGATCGCTGGTTTTTTCGCCGATTTTGAATGCCGGTGTCGGCGTTGTCGGTCCGACGATGACATCGTATTTCTCAAATACGTCTTCAAAATCTTTCTTAATAAGCGTGCGCACTTTTTGCGCTTTTTTGTAATACGCGTCATAGTAGCCGGAGCTGAGCGCGAAGGTGCCGAGCATGATGCGGCGCTTCACTTCATTGCCGAAGCCTTCAGAGCGTGTCTGTTTATAAAGGTCGATCAGGTTGTCCGCATTGTCTGAGCGGTAGCCGTAGCGGATGCCGTCAAAGCGCGCAAGGTTTGCAGACGCTTCGGAAGAAGACAGCAGATAATACGTCGCAAGCGCGTATTTGCTGTGCGGCAGAGATACTTCTTCCCATGTCGCTCCGAGGTCTTCAAGCACTTTTAAAGCGGCTAAAACCGATTCTTTCGCCTCTTTGCCGACGCCTTCTCCGAGATATTCTTTCGGTACGGCGATTTTTAAGCCTTTAATATCGCCAGTTAATGAAGAAAGAAAGTCCGGCACTTCGACATTGGCGCTCGTAGAGTCCATTTTGTCCGGGCCTGAAATCGCCTGAAGAAGGAATGCGTTATCTTCTACGGTTCTTGTGATCGGCCCGATCTGGTCCAGTGAAGACGCAAAAGCGACCAAACCGTAACGCGACACGCGTCCGTATGTAGGCTTTAATCCGACGACGCCGCAGAAAGAAGCCGGCTGGCGGATGGAGCCGCCCGTATCAGATCCGAGTGAAAACGGCACTTCGCCCGCGGCAACCGCCGCTGCGGAACCGCCGCTTGATCCGCCGGGAACCGTATCGAGATTCCAAGGGTTTTTCGTCGCTTTGTACGCGGAGTTTTCAGTAGAAGAACCCATCGCGAACTCATCCATATTCAGCTTTCCGATCGTGACGGCTTCAGCGGCTTGAAGGCGCTCCACAACCGTCGCATCGTAAATCGGATCGAAGTTTTCGAGGATTTTGCTTGAGCATGTTGTGCGAAGCCCTTTGGTCACGATGTTGTCCTTGACGCCGATCGGCATTCCGAAGAGAAGACCGTGTTCAGACCGTCCGTCAACCGCTTCGTCAAGTTCTTTCGCGTAAGCGCGGGCTCTTTCTTCATCAAGCTGTAAAAACGCCTGCACCTTATCATCCACGGATGCGATCCGTTTGTAAGATTCATCAACAAGATCGGAAATCTTGATTTCTTTTTTATGTATCATTTGTTTCAGTTCTGTGATTTTGTGATCAAATAATGACATACTGTCTCCCTCCTTTAATCCAGAATAGATGGCACACGGACATAGCCGTCTTTATGATCGGGAGCATTTTTCATGACATCCTCGACCGGAAGGCCTTTACCCGCTTCATCTTCTCTCATTACGTTTTTCATTTTCAGCACGTGTGTTGTCGGTTCCACGTTATCCGTGTCCACTTCATTAAGCTCCTCGGCAAACGAGATGATGCTGTCAAGCTGTTCTGTAAACATTTCAGCTTCTTCATCCGTAATGGCGAGTCTCGCCAAATGAGCGACATGCTTTACTTCTTCTATAGAAATTCGTGACATAAGATCCACCTCCGCATAATTCTCCGTTTCGTCATATAATACTGATCATATCAAAAACGAGCCCTCTAAAGCAACAAAACGCCGCCTTCTGAGGCATGATGAAACCCTCTCTATTTTATCCTAAATCGGGGAGAAAGAGAAACGAATTATATGTCAGAAAATTTTTACTTTTATAATTTATTGGTAGCGTTTTCATCTCTAAGCTGTTCTATGTTGGCGGGGATTTTTTCCTTGAGCGGGCCAGGTTTCGAGAGTTGATTGATCGGGGATACTTTGTTAGGTTTAGTAACCATAGCCAGCACTAAATCATGCGATCCGCATGGAATGATGACTAAAGGCTGGATCGCCGGCGCATATTCCGGCACTACTAATCTACAGAGGTGATGCAACATTTACATGAAAGAAGAGAGGGTCCAAAAACGTGAGTATTGAATTAATTATATCTCTTGGCATTTACTTTGCTGCCATGCTGTTAATCGGCTGGTACGCATTCAGGAAGACAACGAATATTAATGATTACATGCTGGGCGGAAGAGGACTTGGCCCGTTCGTAACGGCGCTGTCCGCAGGTGCGGCCGATATGAGCGCATGGATGCTGATGGGAGTTCCCGGCGCAATGTTCGCAACGGGGTTATCGACCTTATGGCTGGCGCTCGGTTTGACGATCGGCGCGTATTCAAATTATCTGCTGCTTGCTCCGAGGCTGCGCGCTTACACGGAAGTTGCGGATGATGCGATTACGATTCCCGATTTTTTCGATAAACGGTTCCGCCACTCGTCATCATTGCTGAAAATTGTTTCCGCCGTGATTATTATGATCTTTTTCACACTGTACACATCGTCCGGGATGGTATCCGGAGGCAGGTTATTTGAATCGGCATTCGGCGCCGACTACAAATTCGGTTTGTTTTTAACGGCCGGTGTTGTTGTGCTTTACACGCTGTTTGGCGGTTTCCTCGCTGTCAGTCTGACTGACTTTGTACAGGGAGCGATCATGTTTGCGGCATTAGTGCTTGTGCCGATCGTTGCTTTTACCCAGCTCGGGAGCGTTTCAACGACGATTGATTCGATCAACGCCGTTAACCCGAAACTATTGGATATCTTTAAAGGCGCGAGCGTCATTAGCATTATTTCTTATTTGGCATGGGGACTCGGCTATTACGGCCAGCCTCATATCATCGTACGATTTATGGCGATTAAAGAAGTGAAAGATTTAAAACCCGCCCGCAGAATCGGGATGAGCTGGATGGTTATTTCAGTTGTCGGTTCATTGCTTACCGGGATTATCGGGGTTGCGTATTCTCATCACTTCGGAGTCTCCGTAAAAGATCCGGAAACGATTTTCATTATTTTTTCTAAAATCTTGTTCCATCCGCTGATTACGGGCTTCTTGCTGTCCGCGATTTTAGCGGCGATCATGAGTTCCATTTCCTCACAGCTTCTCGTAACGGCAAGCGCCATTACGGAAGATTTATACCGCGCCTTTTTCAGACGGGAAGCGAGCGATAAAGAATTGGTCATGACCGGACGCCTGTCGGTATTGATCGTGGCCGTTATCGCCATTTTGCTTTCCATGAATCCGAACAGCACCATTCTTGATCTGGTCGGATATGCGTGGGCAGGCTTCGGTTCGGCTATCGGCCCGGCGCTCTTGCTCAGTCTGTACTGGAAACGGATGAATGAATGGGGAGCGCTTGCGGCGATGATTACCGGGGCTGCGGCCGTTTTAATCTGGATCACGACAGGGCTTGCCGCTTCAACCGGCGTATACGAAATCATTCCGGGGTTCTTCCTCAGTCTGATTGCCGGTATTGCCGTCAGCCTGCTGACCAAAAAACCGGCCGATGCTTCTTATCAGCTGTTCAGCCGGATGGAAGCTCTTTTGAAAAACAAGAAATAGACAAAAAGCCGTCAGATTTTATCCCTGACGGCTTTTTTCTTCCGCACTTGTCCTGCTATAAATACTGTGAGAAAATCATATCAATTTATTATAAGAAAATTGCGGAGGTGCTGTGCAAATTGAGCTGGCCTATCGAACCAGACATTTTATTAAAGCTGGGCATTGCCACGCTGATCGGCATGATCATCGGTCTTGAACGCGAGCTGAAAAACAAACCGCTCGGACTGAAAACCTGTATCGTCATCGCCGTCAGCTCCTGTATGCTGACGATCGTCAGCATTAATGCGGCATATCATTTCCCAAAATATTACCGAATCATGATGGATCCGCTCCGCCTTCCCGCCCAAATCATTTCCGGCGTCGGTTTTATCGGCGCGGGTGTGATCCTGCGTAAAAGCAATGACGTCATATCCGGCCTGACGACATCGGCCATCATCTGGGGCGCAGCCGGGCTCGGTCTGGCTACAGGCGCCGGCTTTTATAAAGAGGCGTTCGCAAGCCTCTTGTTTATCCTGATCAGCGTCGAATTTCTTCCGTGGCTGATCAGAAAAATCGGTCCCAACCGCTTGAAGGAAAAAGATATTCGCGTGAGAATGTCTCTTTCCGATAAAGACAAAATGACCGAGATTTTAAAGGAAATGAAAAGCAAACAGCTCCGCATTCACTCCGTCCGGATTGATGATCTGGGCGAAAAAGAATTTCCGATTATGGAAGTGAAAGTCAGTGTTCATAAAAACCGCTACACCACTGACGTCTATTATGATATTAAAGAAATTCAAGGTGTCGTCGGAGTGAAGTGTGATACGCTATAAAAAAACGCCGGGCTGGATTCAGCCGGCGTTTTTCTATTTATACGAATGCAGAAAAGTTATACTCCGTAATCGGGGTTTCATTTTCGATATCGCGCCTGAAGGTTTTCAGCATCTCAAGTTCCTCGTCCCCAAGTGAATTGAGGTCAAACGCCTGATGCAATAATCCGTAGATCAGCATATGACGCAGCCGGAGGAAATCCGGGATGTGTTCAAGCCAGGCGGGATCAAGGTCATTTTCTTCCCTGTAGCCTTTCATAAAGTGAGTCATGAATTCACCCGTAAACGCGGCCTTGTCTTCATACGGGATGACCGGATACCACAACATGTTGTACAGCAGAATACTGATATCATTCACAAACCAATTGTAGCCGATATCATCAAAATCAAATGCAGTGATTTTTCCGTTGTCCCAATTGAAATTGCCGTGGTGCAGATCGGCGTGCACAAGTCCGTAGTTTTCAGGGTTCTTCGGCAAACGGCGCAGTTTTTCCATTAGAGCATCCGCCCGCTCAAATACGAGATGCTGATCTGCGGGCACGTATTTTCTCAGCTTCAGCTGCTCCTCTTCATCCCATTCCTGCCTTTTATATGCCGGATCGCTCAGACGGTAGCTTTTCGTCAGCCGGTGCATGTTCCCCGTGTACTTTCCAAGCTCGTAAAACAGGGTTCCGTTCCAGTCTGATTCCTCCACTTTGCGTCCGGGCGCTTTTTCATAGACTCTTACTAAAAACGCTCCGCCTTTTCCATCCGGCACTTCTTCGACATCTTTGCCATTTAATGAAGGAATCGGCTTTGCTGCTGAAAGCCCTCCCTTTGCCAGATGATGAAGCCATTCCATTTCTCCGAGAATATATTCCGGTGTTCTTCTGATCGTATGCGTAATTTTTAAAATATAAGGTTCGTTATCTTTTACAATTTCATATACGTAGTTCTCTGCGTCCGCGATAAATTGAAACTTGGTAAAGCCGTATATTTCACCTGCTTCAGCGAGCACCTTATCTTCCTCAAAAATCGCTTTAATATCTTTATGCATGCTGATTCACCCTTTTCATAACGTTTGTAGGCGGTGTGTGTACTCAGCAAATGTCATTCATCAACATTCCTGCCCTTCTTTTTTCACAGCAGATTAGTAACATCCGCTTAGAAATGAAATGTGTTTTCCTGTTAATTCCTGATTATACAAATATCTTAACATACCTCATTCCTCGCTCCAACGATATTCACAATAAAAAAAACCCTTGCTCATACAGAAATGAACAAGGGCATCTTGGTTAATCGTAAATATGGACGGTCGGTTCTTTGTCACCCGCATTGCGGACGATCAGCGCTTCCTGCCCGTCAGACGAGGTAATGTTAATTTCGACATCAACTGAGCCTTTTGAATAATAATCCATCAGCTCACCTGTTAAGTATTGGGTGAAGGCGATGACTTCGCTTTTCCCGTAAAATTGCATCGGGATTTCAATCTTCATTTTTCTCATTTCATCGTTTTCGTACATTGCCGTTCCGACGACTCCGGTGTAATTCGGGAAGTAGCTGTCGATGGCGTTTTTGAAGCGTTTAAATACTTCGGAATCATCAGGGTATTTCTTTGCCGTGTCTGTATCCGCCGGATAGAAGACGTACTTTTCTTTGACATCATCCCAGTTTGAAATGGTGGATGAGCCGGCTTTGACTTCTGTTTTTGCAATGTAATTCCCCGGTACGATTGATGTTTTCGGCGCTTGTTTATAAAGGGCGACGGTAATCGGCACATTTTTCAGGTTATCCATTTTCCGAAGGCGGTTAACGACTTCCTGAGCGATTTCTTCACCGTGGCTGCGGATCGTTTTGTCACTGAGCTCCACTTCCTGCTGCGGATCACCTGTGTTTTCACGGTAATAGTATACAGAGTTGAGAGCGAGACCGATCATGATACCGCCAAGCTGGATGGAATTTTTATCTTTTCTTACTAAGTAATCCTGCTCAAGCATGGACGCTAAGTAAATCGGGCTGTTTTCATTTTTCTCTTTTGCCGATCCCGAGCTTGGCAGCACGGGATTTAAGCCGAGATTCTGAAAATTGGAATCTGCCTTTTTCGCCTTTTTCAGATCACTGCCTTCTTTTTTGCGGTCAAGCCAGCTGAGTACCGTGTCCTCATCTAAATACTGGCCTTCCTGATACAAATAGTCATCCGTCGGGAACGTGTCTTGAGCGAGCCGCATCAGACCCGTCTCGAATTCATCGATGTCCAGCCTCGTGTTCAGCCGGTCCGCGGTCAGGCCGCGCGCTTTTCCGGCCTTAAACGGAAGCACCATTTTATAGTAGGAATCAGAGATATTATATTTCGGTATGATCGCTTTTTCAGAAGACTTTGCCGTTTTCTGCGTGATCTCTTCCTCTTTGTTCCCCCCGAAACTCGGCGAACAGGCCGACAGCATGAGTACTGCCGCCGTTGCCGTCGCCGCCAATGCCAACATCTTTTTCAATAGAAAACACTCCTCTTATTTCTTTAGCTCTCCCAATAGCTGTGCTTCATTCCATACTTCAATATTTAATTCCTGCGCTTTTGTCAGCTTGCTTCCGGCCGCTTCTCCGGCAATCAGCAAGTCTGTTTTTTTGCTGACAGATCCCGTCAGCTTTCCGCCGAGCGCTTCAATCTGCGCCTTGGCTTCATTTCTGGACAGCTCTTCAAGCTTTCCGGTCAACACGATGGTTTTGCCGGCAAAATAAGAGTCGCTGTCCTCCGCTTTTACTTTTTTCGGGCCTTTGTAGAGTGTGTTCACACCGAGTTCCTCAAGTTCATTCAATAGCTCAAGCATTTCTTCTTTGCGGAAATAGGTGATAACGGCATCGGCCATCTTTTCGCCGATTTCATCCACCGCAAGCAGCTCTTCTTCCGTGGCTTGTTTCAGATTTTCCAGGCTTTCAAAATGCATGGCGAGTGTTTTGGCCGCTTTTGAGCCGATAAAACGGATGCCGAGACCGAACAGCAGGCGTTCCAGCGAATTCTCTTTCGACTTTTGGATGGAGCTGATCAGATTGTCAGTTGATTTTTCCCCCATCCGCTCAAGCCGGATGACCTGCTCTTTCGTCAGCTTATACAAATCAGCGACATTACGGACGAGATGTTCACGGAAAAGCTGTGTGATGACACGTTCTCCGAGTCCGTCAATATTCATCGCGTTGCGTGAGACAAAGTGAATCAGGCCTTCTCTGATCTGCGCCGGACATTCCGGATTGATGCAGCGCAGCGCGACTTCTCCTTCAATGCGGACAAGTTCGCTTTCGCACTCAGGGCAGCTGGTCGGCATATTGAATTCTTTTTCTTCCCCGGTCCGCTGTTCGATTAAGACATTGACGACCTCAGGGATGATGTCGCCCGCTTTTTTGACGACCACTTTATCGAGAATGCGGATATCCTTCTCTTTAATTAAATCTTCGTTATGAAGGGATGCTCTTGAGACCGTCGTTCCCGCGACTTTTACCGGTTCCAGAACGGCGGTCGGCGTAATAACGCCCGTTCTTCCGACATTCAGTTCGATATCGAGCAGTTTTGTCACGACCTCTTCCGCCGGGAATTTATAAGCAATCGCCCAGCGCGGGCTTTTTGCCGTATACCCGAGCTCTTCCTGCTGGTCGAGCGAGTCGACTTTGATGACGATCCCGTCAATTTCATACGGGAGATCGGCCCGCTTCGCCTGCAGCTCTTCGATCATTTCAATGACTTCATCTATCGTGGCGCATTTTTTCCGTTCCTGGTTTGTTTTAAAACCGAGCTCATCCAGAAAATCCAGGCCCTGACTCTGTGTTTCCACACCCATCTCGTCAAGCTCCGCTATACTGTAGACGAAGATGTCAAGATTTCGTTTCGCTGCAATTTTCGGATCGAGCTGTCTGAGTGAGCCCGCAGCCGCGTTCCGGGGATTGGCGAACGGCTCCTCTTCATGTTTCAGCCGTTCTTCATTGAGCGCTTCAAATGACTGTTTCGGCATGTACGCCTCTCCGCGCACTTCTATGGAAAGATTCCGTTTCATTTTCAGCGGAATGTTGCGGATCGTTTTTAAGTTTTCCGTGATATCTTCGCCCGTCGTTCCGTCTCCTCTTGTCGCGCCTCTGACGAAATAGCCGTCTTCATAACGGAGAGAAACAGCAAGACCGTCTATTTTCAGCTCCACATTATAAGCGACGCCGTCACCGACAGCCTGACGGACGCGGCGGTCAAAATCGCGGAGATCATCATCGTTAAATGCGTTGCCGAGACTGAGCATCGGCGTGCCGTGCTGCACCTTTTGAAACGATTCAAGCACCGCTCCCCCGACCCGCTGTGTGAGCGAATCAGGCGTTCTGAGTTCCGGGTGCTCTTCCTCTATGGCAATCAGCTCCTGCATCAGTCTGTCGTACTCGGAATCCGGCACGCTCGGTTCATCTAAGGTGTAATATTCATAACTGTACTGATCGATGGTGCGGCGCAATTCTTCTGCCCGGTGTTTCGCTGTTTCTTTGTCCATCATGTTCTTCCTTTCCTCTTCAGGTTACTGCTTTTCAATCGGCGCAAAAGCGGCAAGCAGACGCTTCACGCCGACTGGGCTCGGGAATGCGATATCAAGCTCGGTGCTCTCGCCTTCTCCTTTTACGCTGACAACCGTTCCGGTGCCCCATTTTTTATGGCCCGCTTTATCGCCGACCGCCCAGCTGAGCGAGTCGCCGCCTGTTTTGTTCGCGTAGGAAACGGGACGGGATACGGGCCCGCGTTTCGGCTGCACTTTTCTTCCCGGCTGCATGCGAGGTGTTTTCTTCTCATTTAGGTTCTCCAATAAATCGCTAGGTATTTCCCTGATAAAGCGGGATTCCGGATTCATATTGGTGCGGCCGAATAAGGTGCGCATTTTGGCATTCGTTAAATACAGTTCTTCTTCCGCCCTCGTAATGCCTACATATGCGAGCCTGCGTTCTTCTTCCATCTCGGCTTCTTCCATCAGGGAGCGGCTGTGCGGGAACACGCCTTCTTCCATGCCCATTAAGAACACGACAGGAAATTCAAGCCCCTTAGCGGCGTGCAGTGTCATTAAAGTGACGGCATCCTTTCCGCCTGATTCCTCTTCCTTCTGGTCGAGCTGGTCAATATCCGCAATCAGCGCCAAATCAGTCAGAAACGCGACGAGAGACTTGTCTTCGCTTTTTTGTTCGAAGTTTTTCGTCACGGAAAGAAACTCGTCGATATTTTCAAGGCGGCTTTGGGCTTCGATTGATTTTTCGGCCTTCAGCATTTCTCTGTATTCCGTTTTCTCGAGAATTTCTTCCGTGAGTTCCGTAATGGACAGGTAATCCTGCATGTTCGTCAGATTTTCAATCATCGCGCCAAAGCCGTCAAGCGCGTTTGCCGCTTTCGCGCTGACGCCGATGAAATCAACCTGTTTGATCGCCTGGAACATTGACATTCCGTTCATCGCCGCATATGAAGCGATTTTTTCTAGCGAAGTTGCGCCGACGCCCCGCTTCGGCACATTGACGATCCGCGTAAAACTGATGTCGTCGTCCGGGTTTGACACAAGGCGCAGGTATGCGAGAATGTCTTTAATTTCTTTCCTGTCGTAGAACTTGGTTCCGCCGACGATATTGTAGTTCAGTCCGGATTTTAAAAGGGTTTCCTCAATGACGCGCGACTGGGCGTTTGTCCGGTATAAAATCGCGATATCGGAAAGCTTCCGCCGGCCCGAGCTGTGCAGCTCGTAAATTTTGCCCGCGACGAATTGGCCTTCGCCGAATTCATTGTCGCCGCTGTAATAAGAAAGCTTGATGCCTTCATCATTTTCCGTCCACAGGTTTTTCGGCTTGCGGTTTGAATTGTTTTTGATCACTTCGTTAGCCGCCTGCAGAATCCGCTTTGTTGAGCGGTAGTTTTGCTCGAGCAGAATCACGTTTGCGCTCGGATAATCTTTTTCAAAGGAAAGGATATTCGCGATATCCGCCCCGCGCCATCTGTAAATGGACTGGTCGGAGTCACCGACGACGCAGATATTTTCAAGACGGGCCGCAAGCTGCTTCACAAGCAGGTATTGCGCCCTGTTCGTATCCTGATACTCGTCTACGTGAATGTACTGGAATTTGCGCTGATAAAACTCAAGCACTTCCGGCACACGCTCGAAAAGCTTAATCGTCGTCATGATTAAATCATCAAAATCGAGCGATTGGTTTTTCAGCAGTTTTTTCTGATAATCGGTATACACGTCACTCGTGACCTGATCGTAGTAGCCGCCGGCCGATTTTGCGAATTCCTCAGGTTCGATCAGCTCGTTTTTTGCGCTGCTGATGGAGCCTAAAATACTTCTCGGATCAAACTTTTTCGGATCGATATTCCGCTCTTTCAGAATCCCTTTAATAACGGAAAGCTGATCAGCCGTATCAAGAATGGAGAAATTTCGGTTGATGCCGATTCTGTCAATATCCCTGCGCAGAATCCGCACGCACATGCTGTGGAAAGTGGATATCCAGATTTCATCCGCGCCGGGTCCGAGAATGCTCTCTACCCGCTCCTTCATTTCTCTGGCGGCTTTATTTGTAAATGTAATCGCCAGAATGTTCCATGGCGCCACGTGTTTTTCCGCCATTAAGTATGCGATTCTGTGCGTCAGCACACGTGTTTTTCCGCTTCCCGCGCCCGCCATCAGAAGCAGCGGACCGTCCGTCGTCTTGACCGCTTCCTGCTGAATGGGATTTAATCCGCTTAATAATTGATTGCTAATGTAATTCATATCCGTTCACCGCCTATCAAACATATGTTCTATCATAAATCAATTTCGTCCGCTTGGCTACTTTGTCTTTACAGCCGCCACCGTTTTAAGCGCCTGATCAAAATCTTCATATACGGCATTTCCGACAACGATGACATCGGCATGACGGCCGAACCGTTCCGCCGTTTCCGCGTCTTTAATGCCGCCTCCGTAAAACAGGACGGACTTGTCCAGCACAGCCTTCGTTTTCTCCACCGTTTCTATGTCCGCCAGCATCCCGCTGTATTCCAGATAAAAAATCGGGAGATGAAGCAAATGCTCCGCGACCCGCGCATAGGCGAGAATATCTTCTGTTTCTATATGTGTATCCGCCTCCGTCAAAGCGGCCGCCTTACAATCAGGGTTGACGATGCAGTAGCCCTCCGTCACGATTTCCTCCATTGACATGAGCTCTCCGTATTCTTTCATCGCCTGATGATGCATGCCGACAATCCAGTCCGCCTTTTTGCTGTTGAGCACACTCGGAATGAAATAAAGATCAAACCCGGGCACAATGGAATCAATCGTCGACACCTCAAGTACGCACGGCACTAAAAACCGCCGCACCTTTGACATCAGTCTCAGCACATTGTCCTCGGTGATATTGTCGCTTCCTCCGATCACAATGGCGTCAGTCCCTGATTCACAAAGCCGTTCCAGCTGTTCATCCGGTAAATCTTTATTCGGATCGAGTTTAAAAACATGCTTCCACTCGTTAACATCGTACATGCGTTTTCGTTCCTCCATTCGTTTCTTGCCATTTAAACATTATAACAAATTCGTTTGGCCCGGAAAAACGGAAAAAGACGTCATTCACCTGATTCACAAAAAAAGATTGCGCTCCGCCGGACGGGAAACGGCTATGTTTGAAAACAGACAATATGTGGAATGTCAAAGAGAAAAAAGACAAGGAGTCTGATCTCAATGGAACAAGCCATTATCGTACTGATTTGTATATTGATTTTTATTATTTTAGTTCCCGCCGCATTGTTTCTCTGGATATACATAAGAGACGAAAAGCAGGAAGAACATTCAGTGCTGCGCAATTATCCCGTAGCGGGAAAACTGCGCTACATATTTGAAAAAATCGGACCTGAGCTGCGGCAGTATTTATTCAGCAATGATAACGAAGAACAGCCGTTTTCCCGGAGAGAATATGAACAGACGGTCATGTCGGGAAAGTATAAGAGCAGAATGATGGGCTTCGGCTCAGAACGGGATTTCAATCAGCCGGGCTATTATATCCGTAACGCCCTCTTCCCGAAACAAAGGGAGGAGCTGCGCGCAGATCAGACGCCGAAGATCGACACGATGGTATACAAGATTGACAAAGACAACCTGCTGAAACGCAGCGAACACCGCGAAAAGGCAAAAGCGGACCCTTATTACCTGCATCCGGACGATGTGCAAGTGATCGGCCGCGACACATGCAAGAAGCCGTTTTATGTGAAAGGGTTAATCGGACAATCAGCGATGAGCTACGGCTCACTTGGCGACAGGGCAATCACCGCCCTGTCAAAAGGGCTGCACCAGGCCGGCGGCACATGGATGAATACAGGCGAAGGCGGCCTGTCTGAGTATCACCTGAAAGGCGGCGCGGATATTATCTGCCAAATCGGCCCCGGGCTGTTCGGCGTGCGCACTGAAGATGGAGAATTTTCATGGGAAGAATTTAAGAAAAAAAGCCGCCTCGAGCAGATTAAAGCCTTTGAATTAAAGCTTGCGCAAGGGGCGAAAGCAAGAGGCGGGCATATTGACGGTTCAAAGGTGACCGAAGAAATTGCCGCCATCAGAAATGTGCAGCCCGGACAATCCATTGACAGCCCAAACCGATTCAACGAGTTCTCAAATGTTCCGGACATGCTTGATTTCATTGAGAAATTAAGGACTGTCGGTGAAAAACCGGTCGGCATCAAAATTGTACCGGGCAGCCGCAAAGACCTTGAAGACCTTATTTCCTGTATGAGTTCATCAGGCAAACTTCCCGACTTTATTACGATTGACGGCAGTGAAGGGGGAACGGGAGCTTCTTTCCATGAGCTGGCGGATTCCGTCGGCCTGCCGATTCTGACCGGCCTTCCCCTTGTTGACGGCCTTTTGAAGACATACGGGATAAGAGATAAGCTGAAAGTTTTCGCATCCGGAAAGCTGCTCACTCCGGATAAGATTGCCGTTGCCCTCGCGTTAGGCGCGGATTTTGTCAATATTGCCCGGGGAATGATGTTTTCGGTCGGCTGTATTCGCGCTCAAGTATGCCACACCAATCATTGTCCTGTCGGAGTGGCGACAACCGATCCAAAACTTCAGCGCGCGCTCAGTATCGAAGATAAACAGCACCGCGTCTGCAACTACGTACTCTCGTTGCGTGAAGGGCTGTTTCACCTCGCCGCGGCGGCAGGCATCAGCTCACCGATTCATTTCTCAGCTGAACACATCGTATACCGGGAGGAAGACGGAAGCCTGAGGGAACTTCCCGGCCTTTTGAATCAGCACGCATAAAAAAACCGCCTGCCGTCATCGGAACTGACCCCATAATATGAGACAAACAAAAAACACCTTCAAGTTTGAAAACGGACCGTTGTTATCCGAAATAAAACTTGGAGGTGTTTTTCTATGGGGACAAGAGTGAGTTATCCGGTTGAAGTCAAACAGAAGGCTGTAGGAATGAGATTGGCGGGCGTGCCTATGAAAGAGATCATGCAGGAATTGAATATCAAAAATAAGACTCAGGTTCAGACATGGGTTAGATGGCATAAGGTTGGGGATACCCACCGATTCGAACAGCCTGTTGGAAAGCAATATACTTATGGAAAGGGTCCGGAGTATTCTTCTGAATTAGAGAAACTCCAGGCAGAGAATCGTTATCTGAGACAACAGAATGAAGTGTTAAAAAAGTACAACGAATTGGAAAGGAAGCTGATAGGGAAACGACAATCAAACTGGTAGAAGAATTGCGCAAGACGATGACGGTACAGGACATCTGTGTCCATTTAGATATTTCACGCACTTCATATTATAGATGGAGAAAGAATCTGACTAAGAGTAATCCTAAGATACGACTGGAGAAACAAATCGGCACGTTGTGCCGAGAACACAAGTATCGATATGGATATCGAAAAATCACAGCCATACTAAAAAAGAGAATAAGTATTAATCATAAATCTGTTCAACGTATTATGCAGAAAAATCAATGGCAGTGTCGGGTTAAGATGAAAAAGCGTAAAAAAAGTGGGCAGCCATATTCTGTGGTCGATAATATATTGGATCGGAACTTTCAGTCTGATCGCCCTCTTGAAAAACTGGTAACGGACATCACATATTTGCCTTATGGACAGAAACAATTGTACCTTTCCAGTATATTGGATTTATACAATGGAGAAGTGATTGCTTTTACGATTGGAGATAAGCAGGACACAGACTTTGTCTTAGACACACTTGATCAGCTGCCAACACTTCCTGAAAACTGCGTGTTACATAGTGACCAAGGTTCTGTTTATACATCTTATGAGTATCAGAAAGCTGTTAAAACAAAAGGCATTACCATGAGCATGTCCCGCAAAGGGACGCCCGCTGATAATGCCTCCATCGAATCGTTTCATTCCTCACTAAAGTCTGAAACGTTCTATCTTAACAGCATTGATCGAACTACGACCGCCATCGTAGAACGCACTGCCATAGAATACATTCATTATTATAACAATATTCGTATTCAAACGAAACTAAACAGCCAATCGCCGATACAATATCGGCAATTGGCTGTATGAAGGTGTTTTGATCCCTGTCTCAAAAACGGGGGTCAGTCCCATCGGCAGAGCGGTTTTTTACGTAGCTGAGGAGGATTCTCCTTTGTTTACGCGGTCAAGCGCCATTTCATAGGCGTCGTTACCGTAATTTAAGCATCTCTTCACCCGGGAAATCGTCGCTGTGGAAGCACCCGTTTCGCTTTCAATTTTGTGATACGTATTTCCTTCGCGGAGCATTCTTGCCACTTCCAAACGCTGCGCCAGCGATTGGATTTCATTAATCGTACAAAGATCGTCAAAGAAACGATAGCATTCCTCCAGATCTTTCAGCGATAAAATAGATAAAAATAACTGGTCCAGTTCTTTTCCGCGTAATTTATCGATTTGCATCGTCAAACACCTTCTCCTTTACTAATGGAAGCTGCATCGAGATCAGGCACGATATTAATCCATGTCTTTCCTGGCACAAACGGAAGAATCTCACCGCCTTTTACGGGCAGAATACGGCCGTCTTTATATTCCCAGTCTGACTCTATAACATCGCCGTGCTGAAGCAGGAGGCCCTTCCCCCCTGACTGAATATCGATGGCCCGCCTTCCATCTTTGTCTGTCATGCGATGGCCGGCTTCAACAATAAAAATGTTGTGCATGGCTAAAGGCTTTCCGGTCTCCCGGTCTGTCGCTTTCACACCATCAGAGCTTCTTGTATAAGCATCAGCTTTTTTATCATAATCGTATTCGACAAGATTTGTAATGTTTTGTGTTCCATAATCTATCCGAATATTGTAGGTTTCATTTCCTGGTTTTGCATCTGATGTCTGAAATGGGAGCGGTTCTGTTTTTCCGTTCAGCTTGTATCCTTTTTGTTCCGCCGCCTTCCTGATATTGTCATACGACGTGTAGGAATTGTGGGGCGGCTTGCTGAAATCGGCTCTCCAAAACAGGCTTCCGTCAAAATCCAAACCGTTTATATAATCGTAAGCTCCGGACTCCAGCTGCTTTTTTGCGCCGGGACTCCAGCCATGATGGACAAATATGCTGTTAAACCCGCTGCTGAGCGTGACAAAATATTCCCTCGCGCTCCGCACAGGCCCGACCGTTTCCGGCATCTCACTTTGAAAAATCGCGAGAAACCGCGTAATCCGGCCCTCCGCGAGCGCTTCGATGACAACATCCGCCTTTGACAGCCCGGATTGGGGCCTCGCCTTCGGATGATTGTTCACTGCGACTGCAATCGGACGGCGTTCTGCAAGCTTCTGCTCAGTTTTCAGCCCCGTTAAAGGAGCTTCCGCTTCTTTCGGCTGCACCTGATCGGCATTGTTCTGCCGGCAGGCGGCAAGCAGCAAAAACGCAAAACAAAGCATACAAACGGTTTTCCATCTTTTCATATGTCGGCTCCCTGCTTTTATATTTTAACGCATTATCGATGGAAAGAGTACAGTTTTTTTCATCACGTCGAATATTCCTCTCGGCGTAATGCGGATATAAGGCAGGTGTGTGCTCTGCAAAAAGAGCAGCGTATAGATCGGATCGCAGAATCGGTAGCCCCGCTCCTCCAGCAGCGTCCTCAGTTTTTGCTCTTTCTCAAGCACTTCTTCATACTTCTCCGCGGATGCAGAACCGTTTAAGGCGAGGGGAATCTCATGCAGAATCTTCCCGTTTTCGGCAAGCACGATTCCGCCGCCGATTTCTTTCATCCGTGAGAAAGCGAGCAGGATATCTTCTTTATTTTTTCCGGCAGCGATAATATCTCCGGTTGTCGTGTAGGAACTGACAAAGCCCTGCACCCGATCGGCAAAACCTTTCAGCATTGTATTGACCCGCCATTTTCCATGCTTATCGAGAAGCGTGAGATAGCATTCATCATGATCAAAAGAAAGCTGGTCAACAGAATTATCAATCGCAATCATATACGGCTCCATAATGACCGCGTTGCGCATGGTCACACCCATCGGCATTGAAAACTGTAAATCATCCATCGTCATATCATATGAAAGCTCAAGAGGGACAAGACCGCCCTTTTTCCAATCCGTTTCTGTAAACGCATTCATATTTCGGCCGTCTTCCCTCAGCAGGATGCCTTTGGAGATCACCGTGACCGGGTCCGGATTCATCGGGTCATCGAGAATGTTCAATGAAGCAAGCCGTCCCGGACCGACCACACCGAGAAAGTCGTCCATCTGATAATACTTCGCGATATTAAAGGAGGCCATATTATAGGCATCGATCGCCGGAACTCCTTCCTCCAAAGCGATTTTGATTAATTCATTCGTCATGCCGCCTTTATAAAAATGCGGCGTCGCTCCATCCGTCGTGTAGAAGAAATGATCATAATGCCGGAAGCCTTTTTGATGAAGATCCTGCAAAATCGTTCTCAAATCAGGGCGGATGGATGAATGTCTGAGCGAAACATAGTAGCCCAATTCAAGCCGTCTCATCACCTCGCCGCCATTCATCGCCTCGTGGTCGGAATCAGCTCCGAACAGTTTCATCTTCGTCAGTGTTTTTTCAGAGGCTCCGGGAAAATGCCCTTCTATCCGCTTGCGCAGTTTTTTTGTCGCCTGCATGCAATGAAGCATCAGGTCATCGCCGTCCATGAGGCGCGGCCATCCGGTCAATTCTCCGCCTTGAATGACATCCGGGTGCTCAATCCATTGCTTGCGGACATCAAAAGAAAGAAGCTGATCCTCATTCAGCACTTCAGTCTGCAGATCATATCTGGACCACCAGAAATATTGCACCGGCTGTTTTTTCAGTTCCTCCAATATAGTAAGCGCTTTCTTTTTACCGCTGTGCAAAAGAAAAAACAAGTTATCATTAACAAACGTCGTTGTTCCGAATTGAGACACATATTCGGCGAGCGTTTGGGGATTATATATTTGAAAAGGATGTGTATGCGGTTCAATGTAACCTGGCACAATGTATTTTCCTTCACAATTTATGGTATGAATGTGCTCTGCTGCATCAGGAAGCTCATGACCAACATATACAATTCGATCTCCGTAAATCCAGACATTCTTTTTCAGCCATTGTTTTAAAAAAGGATTTAATACGAGAGCATCCCGTAAAAGTAGCGTTGGAAGCAGCTTTGAGTCTACAACATCCGCCTGTGATCTGATGTCTTTATTTTTCCAGTTAAAGGTACGTTCGGACATTCACATACTCTCCTTCGCTTATATTAGACCCATCGTATCACATCCGCACAATTATCGCACGGCTAAAACGTTACAAATTATTGAAGATGAATGAAAAACTTTTTCTAAGGGAGCTGAAATGATGAAACCGAATATCAGTTTATTAAATGCCGTTATGCGCATCACTTGCGGCCTCACCATTTTGTCTGCTGCGTCAGCGAAATACACGAGAAAACCTTGGTGCAAGGTGCATCTCTTCTGTATGATGATGGGCGCGATGAAAGCGGCATCCGGCATCCTCCGCTTCTGTCCGGTGACATATATGTTCCAAACCGGAATGAATCAGGATGACAGCCATCAGCAAGAAAAATAACAAGCCGTTTTGGCTTGTTATTTAATTTCTCCTGTCCCGCGAGTCTGAGAAGAATCCGTCTATACGCCGGAGGACTTCATCGATGACTGCGTGTCACACGGCAAGCCGACAGTCTTAGTCGTCTTTTCAGAAGAAAACCCGCATCTGATATGACGCGGGGTTTTCCTCTTTATCGCTGCGATGCTTTCAGCGCACGGGCGCCGATGTCGCTTCTGTAAAACAGTCCGGGTTTTGTCAGCCCTGAAACGGCGCTGTACACTTTATCTCTCGCCGCTTCAAATGTCTCAGCAAATGCCGTGACATTGGCGACCCGGCCGCTGTTTGTAACAAATTGTCCGCCGTCTTTTTTCGTTCCGGCATGAAAAACAGCGATCCCGTCTTCAGCGGACGTCAAACTGCCGATCGGAGTGCCTTTCGCATAGCCTTCCGGATAGCCTTCAGAAGCCAGCACAACGCTGACAGCGGCCGTATCCTTCCACCTTAGGTCAACATCCTTCTCATGCAGAAGATCCAAAAGCACCTGAATGAGGTCAGATTCCATTCTCGGCACGACAACCTGTGTTTCCGGATCTCCGAAACGCGCGTTGAATTCAATGACTTTTGATCCGTTTTCCGTCAGAATCAGCCCCGCGTACAGCACGCCCGTGAAGGAACGCCCCTCTTTGACCATTGCTTTTGCCGCCGGCTTCACAATCGTTTCGACTGCGCTTCTGACGATATCATCGGAAATGTGCGGCACCGGTGAGTAGGCTCCCATTCCGCCCGTATTCGGCCCTTTGTCTCCATCGAAGGCGCGTTTATGATCTTGAGCGATTACCATCGGATAGACGGTCTCCCCTTTTACAAACGCCATTAAAGAAAATTCTTCGCCGGCGAGGAACTCTTCAATGACAACAGATGCGCTCGCCTCCCCGAATTTCTCATCCTCAAGAAAATCGTGCAGGCATTCAATCGCTTCTTCTTCCGTCATCGCGACCGTGACACCTTTTCCGGCGGCAAGCCCGTCCGCTTTAATGACAATCGGAGCACCTTTTTGCTGCACATATGCTTTCGCCTCTTCAAATGAAGTAAACGTCTCATACTCCCCCGTCGGAATGCCGTATTTTTTCATTAAATCCTTGGCAAACTGTTTGCTCCCTTCAATGATTGCCGCTTTTTCAGACGGTCCGAAAACAAGCAGTCCGGCTTTTTCAAACTCGTCGGCTATCCCTTCAATCAGAGGAACTTCAGGGCCGATAATCGTCAGGCCGACATGATGTTCTTTCGCAAACGCAATGAGTGCGGCATGATCGCTTTCTTCAATGTTGACCAGCGTCGCGCAGTCTGCCATACCGTCATTTCCGGGCGCGGCGTACACCGTGTCAACAAGCGGGCTTTGCGCCGCTTTCCAAGCCAGTGTGTGCTCTCTGCCGCCTTTTCCGATAATCAATACATTCACGCTTCGTTCCCCCCTCTTAATGTTTGAAATGTCTGATGCCGGTGAATACCATGGCGATCCCGTATTCATCCGCTTTTTTAATCGAATCTTCATCGCGGACCGATCCGCCTGGCTGGATAATCGCCGTGACACCGGCTTTTGCGGCTTCTTCGACAGTATCCGGCATCGGGAAAAACGCGTCTGATCCGAGCGCGCTGCCTTTTGCTTTTTCTCCGGCCTGCTCAATGGCGATTTTAGCTGAACCGACGCGATTCATCTGCCCTGCGCCCACACCGACCGTCATATGGTCTTTTGCAAGAACGATCGCGTTGGATTTCACATGTTTGACGACTTTCCAGGCCAGCTTCAGATCTTCCCATTCCTGCTCGCTCGGCTCTCTTTTTGTCGGGATGCTGATGTCGGCGTCATCAAATCCATGGACGTCTAAATCTTGAATCAAAAGGCCGCCCTGTACGGATGTCAGCTGTTTTTCTTTCTTCCCTGATGCGGACACGTCAAGCGTGAGCAGACGAAGGTTTTTCTTCGCCGTCAGTACGTTCAGCGCTTCTTCACTGAAAGAAGGGGCGATAATGATTTCTAAAAAGATGCCGTGAAGGGCTTCAGCCGTTGCCTGATCAACTTCACGGTTCAGCGCGATGATGCCGCCGAAAATGGAGGTTTTATCAGCTTCATACGCTTTATTGAATGCTTCCTCAATTGAAGCTCCCGTACCGACTCCGCACGGGTTCATATGTTTAACGGCAACAGCTGCGGGTTCTGTAAATTCCCGGACGATTTGAACGGCCGCATCTGCGTCCTTAATATTGTTGTAAGAAAGCTCTTTGCCGTGAAGCTGTTTTGCCGCCGCGATGGAACCGGAGACGGGAAGTGCGCTTTGATAGAAAACAGCCTCTTGGTGAGGGTTTTCACCATAGCGGAGCGATTGTTTTTTCTCAAATGTAACGGTGAATTGCTCAGGGTCTTTCTCACCGGCCTCGCGTGTTAAGTAATCAGCGATTAATGCGTCGTATGCCGCGGTATGGCGGAATACTTTGGCCGCAAGCTCGCGTTTTCTTTTAAGCGAAACGCCGCCGTGTTCTTTCATCTCATTGAGCACGGAGCTGTAATCGGCCGGATCTGTGATGACCGTCACATCCTGATGGTTTTTCGATGCGGCGCGCAGCATGCCGGGACCGCCGATATCAATGTTTTCTATCGCTTCATCGTATGTTACGTCTTCTTTCGAAATCGTTTCTTTAAACGGGTAAAGGTTGACGACCACAAGGTCAATGGGGGCAATGCCATGCTCATTGATCTGCGCCATATGCTCTTCATTGTCTCTTACGGCAAGCAGTCCGCCGTGAATATTAGGATGGAGCGTTTTTAACCGTCCGTCCATAATTTCAGGAAATCCGGTCACTTCTGAAATGCCGATGACATCCACACCGTTTTCCTGAAGAAGTTTTTTTGTTCCTCCGGTCGAAATGACTTCGACGCCGAGCTCTGTCAGTTCCTTTACGAAAGGTACGAGATTTGTTTTATCAGAAACACTGATTAGTGCGCGTTTGATTGTCATGCCTTTTCACCTCTGTTATTTAGTCCCAGCAGCTGTTTCACAACGCTCGGATACCATTTGTGCTCAAGCTCGTGTATTGTATGCTCTATGTTTTCAAGCGTATCGTTTTCCTGTATTTCGAATGCTTTTTGCGCGATAATCGGTCCGGTGTCCATGCCTTCGTCGACGTAATGCACGGTAATGCCCGCCACTTTCACACCGGCCCGATACGCCTGTCCGACAGCGTCAATCCCGGGGAATGCCGGAAGAAGCGAGGGATGTATATTAATAATGCGGCCCCCGTATGCTTCAAGCAGCGTATCTCCAATCAGTCTCATATAGCCGGCGAGAACGATTAATTCCGCCCCGTGCAGGCGCAGCTGTTCAATAACGGCCCGTTCAAAGGCCGCTTTGTTTTCAAAAGATGACGGTTCAAAGGCGAATGACGGAATGTGTAAAGCCTCCGCCCTTTCCACCGCCTTTGCCTGAGGCTTATCCGTCACGAGAAGCGAGAGCTCCGCATCCCACTTCTCTTCTCTCATGCGTTTGGCAATGGCCTCGAAGTTCGATCCGTTTCCTGAAGCAAATACCGCAAACTTTTTCATGAAAGAGCCGCACCGCCGAAAGAAATGCCTTCGCCCCGCTTGACCCGGCCGATCAGATAAGCCTTCTCGCCCTGAGCTTCAAGCGTGTCGATAACGTCTGTCAAGTCCTCTTCTTTAACGGCAAGGACAAAACCGATGCCCATATTAAAGACATTGAACATTTCTTCTTCTTTCAGCTTGCCGTGCTCCTGCAGAAACGGAAAAATCGGCGGGATCGGCCATGATCCGTGATCAATTTCCGCGCTCAATCCGTCCGGCAGCATCCGCGGGATGTTCTCGATGAATCCTCCGCCTGTCACATGCGCCATGCCGTCCACCTTACCGCTTTTCACCGCCTTGAGCACCGGCTTCACATATATTCTCGTCGGTTCCAGCAATTCTTCTCCGAGAGGACGCGCAAACGGTTCATAGACAGTATCCAAATCAAGTCCGCCGTCATCAAGAAGCACTTTTCTCACAAGGGAAAACCCGTTGCTGTGAAGGCCGCTTGAAGTAAGTCCGATTAAGAGATGCCCCTCTTCGATATGTTCACCGGTGACGATTTCGTCTTTTTCCGCGACGCCGACTGAAAAGCCCGCAATATCGTATTCATCAGCCGTATACAGCCCCGGCATTTCCGCCGTCTCACCGCCGATAAGCGCTGATCCTGACTGCTCGCATCCGTCCGCCACGCCCTGAACGATCTGCTCAATTTTTACCGGATCAGCCTTGCCGACCGCCAAATAATCAAGGAAAAACAGCGGCTCCGCTCCTTGGGCAAGCACATCGTTTACACACATCGCGACCGCATCGACGCCGATCGTGTCATGCTTATCCATTGAAAATGCGAGTTTCAGCTTGGTGCCGACACCGTCTGTTCCGGAAATTAAAACAGGCTTTTGATACGGAAGCTCTGACAGATCAAACATTCCGCCAAAACCGCCCAGGCTTCCCATAACGCCGAGCCTTTTCGTGCGCTCCACGTGTTTTTTCATTCGTTTGACGGCTTCATATCCGGCTTCGATGTCAACTCCGGCATTTTTATAAGCATCAGACATCCCTATCACTCCTTGTCAATTCGTTTCTCCTTAAAAGGCAGAAAGAGAAAGGCAGCCTGAATTCACGCTGCCTTTATGTCATTTTCACATTTTATTTTGTCAGCACCGCTTCTTTTACGTGAGGAAGCACTGTATCCTGATAAATTTCCGTCGGATATTTGCCCGTAAAACAAGCGAGGCATTGTCCGCAATTGGTGTCTTCAAATTTTCGGCCGACTCCTTTTAACAATCCGTCTACACTTAAGAAAGAAAGCGTGTCAGCACCGATGATCTGGCGGATTTCTTCCACAGAATGAGAGGAAGCGATCAGCTCCTCATGGGTTGATGTGTCGATGCCGTAGAAGCACGGATGAGCGATCGGCGGTGAACTAATTTTCACATGCACCTCTGTCGCCCCCGCTTCTCTGAGCATTGTGACAATCCGGCGGCTTGTCGTCCCGCGCACGATGGAATCATCAACCATGACGACCCGTTTTCCTTCGACAACACCGCGGACGGCGGACAGCTTCATTCTCACGCCTTGCTCACGGAGAGCCTGTGACGGCTGGATAAAGGTTCTGCCGACATAACGGTTTTTAATGAGACCGAGTTCGTACGGGATGCCCGTTGCCTCGGCATAGCCGATGGCCGCAGAAATACTGGAATCAGGCACGCCTGTGACGACATCCGCTTCAACCGCGGACTCCTGGGCAAGCATTTTCCCGAGGTTTTTCCGGGCGCTGTGCACGTTAATGCCGTCGATATTGCTGTCAGGCCTTGAGAAATAAATGTACTCCATGCTGCAGATGGAACGGTTGATATTCATGGAGAAACGCTCTGATTTCATGCCTTCATCATTGATGATCAGCATTTCGCCCGGCTCTACTTCGCGAAGGTATGTCGCGCCGACCACATCGAATGCGCATGTTTCTGATGCGACGACGTAAGCATCGCCCATCATGCCGATTGACAGCGGTCTGAGTCCGTTCGGGTCAAGCGCTACGATCATTTCTGTTTCAGTCATGATTAAAAAGGCATAAGCGCCTTTCAGCATGGATAGCGAATTTTTGATTTGATCCTTCAGCGAAAAGTGTCCGCTGCGTTTAATCAGATGAGCCAGCACTTCCGTATCGGAGGAAGTCTGAAAGATGCTCCCTTGGTTTTCAAGCTGCTGCTTCAACTGTGTGGCGTTGACCAAGTTGCCGTTATGGGCGAGCGCGAGGCTGCCGTTGTTTTGCGAACGGAACAGGAGCGGCTGGACATTTTCATATCCGCCTCCGCCTGCCGTCGCATAACGGACGTGCCCGATCGCGCCTTTTCCCTTCACTTTGCTCAGTTCGCCGTTTTGAAAAACCTCGGTAATAAGCCCCTGTCCTTTATGCGCCGTCAGTTTTTCACCGTCAGTTGCGACAATTCCCGCGCCTTCCTGTCCTCTGTGCTGGAGGCTGTGCAGGCCGTAATATGTGATCTGCGGAGCTTCTTCATGTCCCCAGATGCCAAACACACCGCATTCTTCATTCAGGCCTTTGATTTCAGCAAGCATGGAATAGCTCCTTTCCACGCGCGCTCTAGTTCTTTCGTTTGCGCGTGAACCAATTGTTGTCCGTCCTGGTTTTGAATCGCCAGAAGTCCGTCAGCCGTTACCTCGCCGATATGAACCGCATCGGCCGCAGCCGCTTCAAACGCCGCTTGGTGTTCTTTTTTCACTGAAACGACGAAGCGGGATTGAGATTCAGAGAATAATAATGCCGCTTCCCCTTCTACAGTCACGTTGGCGCCAAGGTTTTCCGTCGTCATGACGCTTTCTGCAATCGCTACGCCTAAGCCGCCTTCAGACACATCATGCGCTGATTGAACGAAGCCTTTTTTAATCGCGTCAAGCAATGCTTTTTGACGTGACAGCTCTATATCAAGATCGATTTGCGGCGCTTTGCCGTAAATGCGGCCTTCTGTCATTTTTTGCAGTTCGCTTCCGGCAAACTCAGGTTTTGTTTCGCCGATTACGTATACAAGATCCCCCGCTTGTTTGAAATGCTGTGTCGTAATATGAGCGGTATCTTCAATTAAGCCGACCATGCCGATAACAGGCGTCGGGTAGATCGCCGTTCCGTTCGATTCATTATAAAGTGATACGTTACCGCCGATGACGGGAGTGCTGAGAACATTGCACGCCTCGCTGATGCCGTCGGCCGCTTTTTCGATCTGCCAGAAAATTTCAGGTTTTTCCGGGTTTCCGAAATTCAGATTATCCGTGACCGCAAGCGGTTCGGCGCCTGAGCATACGATGTTGCGCGCCGCTTCGGCAACGGCGATTTTCCCGCCTTCTTCTGGATCAAGATATAAATAACGGGCGTTGCAATCCGTCGTCATCGCCAGCGCTTTTTTCGTGCCGCGGATTCTGAGCACTCCCGCGTCAGAGCCCGGAGCGACCACCGTATTTGTGCGCACCATGTAGTCATATTGATCGTACACCCACTCTTTGCTGGCGATGGTCGGCTGCTGCAGCAGGGCAAAAAGCGTCTCTGTCGCATCTTTTACTTCAGGCGCGGGAACTTCCGTTTCCTGAAACTCGCGGTAGTACGCGGGTTCTGCTGACGGCTTGTGGTATACAGGCGCTTCTTCCGCCAGCGCGTCGACCGGAAGCTCGCAAACAACCTCTCCGTTATGGCGGAGGCGGAGCATTTTATCATCCGTAACATGACCTACGGAAACCGCTTCAAGATCATATTTATCAAAAATATCGACAATTTCCTGTTCACGTCCGCGTTCAATGACGAGAAGCATGCGTTCCTGAGACTCAGAAAGCATCATTTCGTAAGCGGTCATACCTGTTTCCCGCTGCGGAATGAGATCAAGGTTCATTTCAATGCCTGAGCCGGCTTTGCTTGCCATTTCAGCACTCGAACTTGTCAGACCGGCCGCCCCCATATCCTGAATGCCGACTAAGGCGTCGCATTGGATGACTTCTAGGCATGCTTCCAGGAGAAGTTTTTCCATGAAAGGATCGCCGACCTGCACCGCGGAACGTTTTTCTTCAGATGAATCTGACATTTCTTCCGATGCGAAAGTAGCGCCGTGTATGCCGTCGCGGCCCGTTTTAGCGCCGACGTACATGACCGTGTTGCCGATACCTTTCGCCTGGCCTTTTTTAATATCTTTATGATCAATTAAGCCGACGCACATTGCATTGACAAGCGGATTGCCCTCATAGCTTGCGTCAAACTGCACTTCTCCGCCGACCGTCGGAATTCCGATACAGTTTCCGTATCCCGCGATTCCCGCCACTACTTCTTCAAACAAGTACTTCACACGAGGTGAAGTGAGCTCACCAAATCGAAGAGAGTTTAATACAGCTATCGGACGGGCGCCCATTGAGAAAACGTCACGGATGATGCCGCCCACTCCCGTCGCAGCACCTTGGTATGGCTCAATCGCTGACGGATGGTTATGAGATTCAATTTTGAACACGACCGCCTGATTGTCACCGATGTCAACGATTCCCGCGCCTTCTCCGGGACCCTGCAGCACGCGTTCGCCGCTAGTCGGGAATTTGCGTAAAACCGGTTTTGAGTTTTTATAGCTGCAGTGCTCTGACCACATGACGGAAAAAATCCCGATTTCCGTGTAGTTCGGCAATCTTCCGATAATAGATTCAATGAGTGCGAACTCGTCATCACTGACACCCATTTGCTGATAGAGTTTCTCTTCTTTTATTTGTTCTTTACTTGGTTCAAGCAGTAGCGACATGAGTTTCCCTCCAATTTTTCACGATAGACCGGAACAATGTAAGACCGTCTGCGCTGCCGAGCAGTTCATCGACTGCGCGCTCAGGGTGAGGCATCATGCCTAATACGTTGCCTTTCTCATTCACGACGCCGGCAATGCCGCTGACGCTTCCGTTAATATCGCCGCCGTATGTGAAAGCGATTTGATTGTTTTCTTTTAATCTTTCAAGCGTTTCGTCATCACAGTAGAAATTGCCTTCGCCGTGGGCAACCGGAATCGTAATCGATTGTCCTTTTTCATAGGAAGATGTGAATAACGTGCCGCCGTTCTGCACGGTTAATTCAACCGGTCGGCAGATGAACTTTAAATCTTTGTTGCGTCTCATCGCGCCGGGCAGAAGTCCGAGCTCCTGCAGAATCTGGAATCCGTTGCAGACGCCGAGAACCGGTTTTCCTTCGGCAGCCGCTTTTTTCACAGCCGGCATGATGTTTGCGAATCTGGCGATGGCGCCGCATCTCAAGTAGTCGCCGTATGAAAACCCGCCGGGGATGAGCACGCCGTCAAATCCGTCAAGGCTTGTTTCCTCGTGCCAGACATACTCGACTTCTTCGCCGAGTTCGTCCTTTACGGCGTGGAACATATCAATATCACAGTTGGAGCCGGGTAACACAATCACCGCAAATTTCACTGTGCGACAACCTCCTCAACTTCATATCGGTAGTCTTCAATGACTGTATTGGCAAGAAGCTTTTCACACATTTCTTTCACGAGCGCGTCAAGATCGCGGTCAGATTTTTCAATCGTCAGCTCCATGTATTTTCCGATGCGCACATCCTGCACTTCATTGTAGGTCATGCTGTGCAATGCATGCTGCACCGCGCTTCCTTGAGGATCGAGCACACTTTCTTTTAAGCTGACATAAACTTTCACTTTATACATTATGAAATGCCTCCCAGTCTTTTGAAAATCTCTTCATATGCGTCGGTTAAGCTTCCCAGGTTCCGTCTGAACAAATCTTTATCAAGCTTTTCGTTTGTGTCTTTGTCCCACAGACGGCACGTGTCAGGAGAAATTTCATCCGCTAAAAGCACCCGTCCCTCTGCGTCTAAGCCGAATTCCAGCTTAAAATCTATTAATCTGACGCCGCAGTCTTCAAAAATATGCTGCAGCTCTTGATTCACCTGTTTTGTAATCGATTTGATCGTTTCCACCTGCTCAGGAGCCGCCGCTTTTAAAAGCCAGATATGATCTTCTGTGATGAGCGGATCGCCGAGTGCGTCATCTTTATAGTAAAATTCGATAATCGGCTGCGGAAGCTCAGTTCCTTCCGGGATGCCGAGACGTTTCGACATACTTCCGGCGGCAATGTTTCTGACCACGACTTCAAGGGGAATGATGGTCACTTTTTTGATAAGCTGCTCTGATTTTGAAACACGCTCCACAAAGTGGTTGTCAATTCCTTTGGCGTGCAGATGTTTGAAAATCAGGCTTGAAATTTCATTGTTCAGACGGCCCTTTCCGCTGATCTCCGCTTTTTTCTCACCGTTAAAGGCTGTTGCGGAATCCTTGTAGACCACGCGGAGAATCTGTTCGTCTTCAGTTTGATAAATCCGTTTCGCTTTTCCTTCATAAAGAAGATTATTGTTCACAATATTCACGGAAGGCCTCCTAACCCGAATGTTGGGAATATTCAATCTACGGCGGCTGAAGAAGCCGCCTCCGGCTGGCTTCTTCTATAAACCTAAACGCTCAAAGATCAAGTCGACGTTTTTCAAATGATAATTGTAGTCAAAGCAATCGGCAATCTGTTCCGGTGTGAGACGGGACGTGATTTTTTCCTCCGCTTCGACAAGCTGACGGAACGGCACTTGTTTTTCCCATGCTTCCATCGCTTTCGGCTGAACCGTGTCATATGCTTCTTCACGAGGCAGACCCGTGTCGATTAAAGCAAGCAGCACGCGTTGAGAATAGATCAAACCGAGTGTGCGGTCCATGTTGCGTTTCATATTTTCCGGGAATACCGTTAAGTTTTTGACGATATTGCTGAATCGGTTCAGCATGTAATTCAGCGCGATTGTCGCGTCAGGAAGAATGATGCGCTCAGCTGATGAATGAGAAATATCACGCTCATGCCATAACGGTACATTTTCGTATGCCGTCAGCATGTACCCGCGGATCACACGCGCCATGCCCGTCATATTTTCCGACCCGATCGGGTTCCGTTTATGAGGCATAGCCGATGAGCCTTTTTGTCCTTTAGCAAAAAACTCTTCCACTTCACGTGTTTCACTCTTTTGCAGACCGCGGATTTCCACTGCGAATTTTTCAATGCTCGTCGCGATCAAAGCCAGTGCCGCCATGTAATCCGCATGTCGGTCGCGCTGTAATGTCTGAGTGGAAATCGGCGCCGCTTTCAGGCCGAGTTTTTCACAGACATACTGCTCTACGAACGGATCAATATTTGCATATGTGCCGACCGCGCCGGAAAGCTTCCCGACTTCGATCCCTTCTTTTGCCTGCTTGAAACGTTCAAGGTTGCGTTTCATTTCTTCGTGCCAAAGCGCGAGTTTCAGGCCGAATGTCGTCGGTTCCGCGTGTACGCCGTGCGTGCGGCCCATCATGACCGTGTATTTATGTTCTTTCGCTTTTTCTTTTATAATGTCAACAAATCTCTCAATGTCCTTGAGCAAGATCTCATTCGCCTGTTTTAATAGATAGGAAAGAGCGGTATCCACGACATCTGTTGACGTCAGGCCGTAGTGAACCCATTTTCTTTCTTCGCCTAATGATTCTGAAACCGCGCGGGTGAATGCAACGACGTCATGGCGCGTATCCTGCTCGATTTCCAAAATGCGGTTGATGTCGAAAGACGCGTTTTCGCGCATGACTTTGACGTCTTCTTTCGGAATGACGCCAAGCTCAGCCCAGGCTTCACAGGCTAAAATCTCGACTTCCAGCCATGCCTGGTATCTGTTTTCGTCCGTCCAGATCGCGGACATTTCAGGTCTTGAATAACGTTCGATCATTATGCTCGTCCTCCGTCTCTTTTCATCCATATGTTCGTGATGTCCTGAATCCATGTTTCATCAGGCTTCCGCAAAAATGTCATATGCCCCATTTTGCGGCCTTTTTTAATCTCATGTTTTCCGTACAGGTACAGTTTGGCTTCCTTTAAAAGCTCCGTATGCTCCTCCGCAAGCTTCACTTCATCACCGAGCAGATTCACCATCATTCCCGGTTTGAGAAGATCGGTTCTGCCGAGAGGAAGTCCGCAGACCGCTCTGATATGCTGTTCGAATTGGCTCGTTTCACAAAGGTCGAGCGTATAATGCCCGGAATTGTGAGGACGCGGCGCCAGTTCATTAATCAAAAGGTCTCCGTCTTCCGTGACGAACATTTCCACCGCAAGCGGCCCGACAAGTTCCAATTTCTCCGCGAGCTGAACGGCAAGCACCTCTGCCCGCTTCTGAACCGTTTCCTCCGCTCTCGCGGGCACGATGCTTTGGAACAGAATATTATTTTTGTGGATATTTTCAGCAGCCGGAAAGGTTGAAATCTCACCGTGTACTGATCTCGTCACGATAACGGAAAGCTCCATCCGGAACGATACCCAGCTTTCAAGTATGCACGTGCCGTTCTCTAACAGCACAGCCGCTTCATCTGTCTGTCCTTCTTCCTTAATGACAAATTGGCCTTTGCCGTCATATCCGCCGCGGCATGTTTTCAGCACCGCCGGGAGCCCCAGTGCCTGAACGGCTTCCTCAAGCTCCCGTCCGCTGTTTACGATCCGATAAGGAGCGACTTGACAGCCTGCTGACTGGATCGCCTTTTTTTCCGTTTCCCTGTTTTGGGTGATGAGCAGCAGCTCGCTTCCCTGGGGAAGATATGCATGTTCTTTGAGCCAGTTGAGCGCCTCGTAATCGATATTTTCAAATTCGTACGTAATGATGTCACTGACTCCGGCCAATTTTTGAATCGCTTCACGGTCATTGTACTGGGCGGTAATCTCAATATCGGCGATCTGTCCGCATGGCGAGTCTTTCACGGGATCGACGACAGCGACTTTATAGCCCATCTGTTTTGCGGCGACAGCCATCATTTTTCCGAGCTGTCCGCCTCCAATAATGCCGATGACGGCGCCGGGGTAAATCGTTTTTTTATCAGACAAGCTGATCACTGCTTTCCAGCACCGTTTGTTTTGTCGCATTTCTTCTCGCCTCTAGTTTATCCGCAATGTCATCGTCAAATGCCGACAAAATTTGCGCGGCTAACAGACCCGCGTTCACTGCGCCCGCTTTCCCGATCGCCGTCGTCGCGACCGGCACGCCTCCGGGCATCTGTACGATAGACAGAAGAGAATCAAGCCCGTTAAGCGATTTTGTCTGAACCGGTACGCCGATCACCGGCAGCGTCGTTTTGGCCGCCGTCATTCCCGGCAGATGCGCCGCTCCCCCGGCTCCGGCAATAATGACTTTTAAGCCCCTGTCTCTGGCGCTTTCTGCATATTCAAACATCAAATCAGGCGTCCGGTGCGCGGATACCACCTGTTTTTCATAAGGAATGTGAAGTTCGTCAAGTATGTCGCATGCATGTTTCATTGTCTCCCAATCGGAGGTGCTTCCCATGATGATTCCTGCTAGCGGCTGCATTCTGTTCCCACCTTCTCATGCTTTGTTTTTCAGAAAAAAAAGCCCGGCTTATATTGCAACTATGAGGAAGCAATACAAACCGGGCATGGCGCGCGTATCGTCAGTCGTTCGCTTCTGCGATATCCATGTCAGCTGTTTATCACTTTCCTGCATAGTCCGGCCGTTTACGGCAGCCGGGTAGAAACTTATGGGCCATATTCCCAAGATTATATGAGGTCGTGTTTTGATTTCATGTTTATCTTAACAACGGACTTGGATAATGTCAACGACATTATCGAACGATATAAAAATTCTTTCTTTTAATGTTCGTGTTTAGATCAATTTCCCTTCAAATACGATTTTTTTCCCGCAAGGAACGACTTGAATTGATCCATTTTCTTTCTTTTCTGTAAAGATCGGCTCTTCCATCCGCCGGACGGGCATATAACCCTCTTCCTTCATTAAAGTGAGAATGGTGTCAATCGTTTCATCTTCCGTTACTTCAAACCGTTTCTTTTTTGGCTTTGTCATTCCTTAATTCTCCTCTTCTTCACTGCTTTCACCCAGAATCCGCCGTGGATCGTTTTCGGCTCAAAGGCGATGATAAACGCTTTTTCATCAAGCGTTTTAATCGTATCATAAAGCTGAAGCTCATATTTGCGCGGCGTCAGAATCTGCATGGCGGTCCGGTCTCCTTCAAGTCCGCCCGCAACCCAGCTTGTAACCCCGTATCCTTTTTCCCGGAGCTGTTTCGGCAGGTCCAGATCGAGCTCCTTCGTAATGACGTTGACTGTAATATAGCCGAGCGCCAGTTTTTCTTCAATTTTCATTCCCACTATGACGCCGAGGCCGTAGCCGAGCGCATAAGCAATGACGTTTTGAATTTGATTCAGATTGCCGAGCACGAGACTCAGGCCGGTCACATACACAAGGATTTCAATCGTACTGATGCCTGCGGCGAAATAGCGCTGTCCCTTTAATGTCAGAATCATCCTGATCGTAAAGAAAGAGACATATATTATGTTAATGATGAGAATAATGAGAACCATACCTATACTGTTGGATAAAATCGTCTGCATCACTGATTCCCCTCCTCTGATACTTTGAAAAGCATCAATCCTTCAATTAAGGATAGTTTACCCTCTTTTCATCATTTTCAAAAGAAAAAAAAGCCCGCCCCGCAAAGGCAGACTGTTAAGCTCTTATCAGTGAAGCTCGGCTTTTTTCAATCGTTTGACGGCTTCATATTCCTTCTCAAGTTCACTCAGCGTGTATCCGGACAGTTCCTGAACATGGTCTTGATAAAACCCTGAGCGGATCAGCTTTGTCCTCAGGTGCTGCTTTTTCCGATTAATGGCTTCTCGCAACAACGGGGCCATCTTCATCATCCCTTTCCGAATCATAAAGATTAATGCCGCTTTCCAATTTCTGTTGCTCCCATCATATATCGGACGGCTTTTCAAAACAACACGCTTTATTAGAAATATTTGTAAACATTGTGAAAGACAAATTTCGACTTATAAAGGAATCAGCGAAGCAGTAAAGTACTCGGAAATGAGCGGCCATGTCACAGCCGTAAAAACGAGCATGATGATGACCGCCGCGGAAATACAGTACATCACGTCAGCCGCAGGCTTTTCAGCCGATTTGTATAGAATCTGCACAAATTGCACCATCGCCGAGACGGCCAGAAACAAGGTCAGCGCCGTAAACACCACGGTGACGACCGGCAGATTCAATATCGCGAAAATCATCCACACGATAGAGCAGGCGACAGCCGGAACCAAAAGCGATCCAACCCCCGCGGCCGCATCCCGCATCGTAATTTTCTGTTTCATCATATAACGTGATACAAGCCAGACCGCCCCGGCCGCAGCGGCAAAAAAGACGAGCGTATACACGAGAACGACGGTAAAACCGTCAAAAAACGTATGATGCCGCTCTCCGTATCCGAGAGGCCTTTGCTGGCTAGCCCTCAGCTGAAACCAATTTCCGATTGAGAAAAAGATACTGAATACAAGCATTGAAATAAGAGCATATTTAAAGCGGGAAAAGCCGTCTTCCCCAACGACCTTCACCGGTGATGTCAAAATGCGCAGTGCGAAACGGCAATAACGTTTGACCGCGGCCCATGCAGAAGCGAGTTTTTCCGTAAAAGCCGGAGCCGGGCGCCGTTCCTTTTCTTTTTTCTTTTGCTTTTGATAACGTCCCGCATTTCTGGACATTCTCGACAGCGGTTCTTCATCAGTCCCCTGATGCTGTTTTTCTTCTTCCAACGTTTCTTTTCTTTCTTCCGTCATGTCAGCAACTCCTATCAAAAAAATACGGCGGAATTTGTTAAACAAGAAAATAAAACACTTATATAAGGTACCGAAGCGTCCTTCAACAGTCAAGCGGTTTTCTTCACCCGGACACCCACATGACGTTTTATAGTATGTATTGGTTTTACGGAATAGGACAAAAACAAAAAACCGGCTTTCCTCAGCCGGTTTTTCCGTTATTTCAAGAAGATGAAATACAGGATAAAGATGACGAACAGCCCGTACATAATCGGGTGAACGCTTTTTCCTTTTCCTTTGCAGATCATTGTAATCGGGTAGAATATAAAACCGATCGCAATCCCCGTCGCAATGCTGTACGTCAGCGGCATCATAATCATCGTTAAGAATGCCGGCACAGCCACCTCGAATTTATCCCAGGCGATCTTACCGAGCGGCGCCACCATCAGCGCGCCGACAATAATTAAAGCCGGAGCCGTCACATTCGTGGTGACAACTGACAGAAGCGGCGAGAAAAACATCGCCAGCAAAAAGAGAATGCCCGTCACAACAGCCGCGAAGCCGGAGCGCGCCCCCGCCGCAACGCCTGAGCTGGATTCAACATAAGAAGTCGTTGTAGACGTACCGAGTACGGCTCCGATAACGATTGATGTCGAATCTGCCAGAAGCGCTCTTCCCGCACGCGGAAGTTTGTTTTCCTTCATCAGCCCGGCCTGTGTCGCTACAGCCACCAGCGTTCCGGCCGTATCGAAAAACCCGACGAACAAGAAAGTTAAAATGACAATCAGCATTTGTACGGAGAAGATATCCGGAAGATGCATCCACGCCTGTCCGAAAGTCGGCGCAAGACTCGGCACGCTGCCGACAATGTGCGTCGGAACCGGAATCAGTCCGCAGACCATGCCGGCAACCGCCGTCAGAAGCATTCCGATAAATACGCCGCCGTTTACGCGAAGCACCATCAGAATGACCGTCACAATAACACCGAAAACCGTCAGCAGCACAGGGCCGCTGTGAATATTGCCGATAGACACCAAAGTCGATGAGTTCGCTTCAATAATGCCCGAACCCTGCAAACCGACAAATGTGATAAACAAACCGATACCCGCGCCGACCGCCAATTTCAGCTCAGGCGGAATCGCATTAATGATTTTTTCCCGCAGTCCCGTCAGCGAAAGCGCCACGAAGATAATTCCGGAAATCAAGACGCCGGAAAGCGCAGCCTGCCATGAAATCCCCATGCCGAGGACGACAGAGAAAGCAAAAAACGCATTTAATCCCATACCCGGCGCAATCGCGATCGGATACTTTGCAATGAGCCCCATTAAAATACAGCCGGCCGCAGACGCCAAGGCTGTAGCGGTGAACACCGCGCCCTGATCAATTTTTAATGCTTCCGGAAATCCCTTCACACCGTTTAAAGACAATGTCAGCGGATTGACGAACAGAATGTACGCCATTGACAAAAAGGTCGTTAAACCGCCGATGATTTCATTACGATAGCTTGTCCCCAGCTCATCAAACTGAAAAAATTGCTTCAAGCCAATTGCCTCCTTCATTCTCTCCCATTTATTCTGCCCGTTATCCGCCAAATAAAAAACGCCCCAAATACATTTGGGACGCTTGACTACATACGTTCAGTCTGAATAAATAAGAATGGATTATTTATATCAAACGATTGAGATTGATCCGTAGTCAAGCCATTTACGGTAGCTTGGTAGAAACTTGCGGGCCATATCCCCGCCATTATACGATATCTGCATATTTGATTTCTGAGTCTATTGTATCAATTCAATTTTGAAAACTCAATAAAAAAAACGAACAATCCCGTTAAAAAAATTTGGTTTATTCGTTAATTGACCAAAAATGGAAGACGGCAAAAGCCGCCTTCCAGACATCATTTTCCGTCCGCAGGCCGAACCGGCACCGCGAATGTGATCCCCTTATCATCCGCCAGCAAGTTCATAACCGTTTGATTGACGTACAAAGCGTATGAATCGAATGAGAAATCGCGCAACGAATAGTCTTTATTGGATGAATCATCCAATTCAAAAACGGATTCCATTTCACCCGTTTTAAGGTTCGTGACTTTCGCCTTATTCCCTTTCAGATAATAGCCTTTTTCATACTCATTAAGCGATGGCCAGGTTTTCATTTTTTTCGTATTGCCGAGACCGATTGACTCACCGACATTGATCAGCTGATCTTCATCCGCTTTGCTGTAATTAATTCCTGTGAATTGATAATCGACGATCACCCGTCTGCCTTGCTGTTTGATCTTTTTGATGGTGATGCCGACATGATGATGTTTCGTTGTATAACTGACGGGCAGTTTTGTTTTCAGAGGCACGATTTCTCCCGGCTCTGATTCTGTTTTTATATCGCCCGTTATGAAAAGTGTTTTCGCTTTCGGGTCTATCGGTTTGCTGAATTGAGTTTGGCCGCGTATTCTTTTCCCGCCGCCGGGAAGATTCTTTCTGCCGCCAAGTTCAATATTCGACGCCGTCATTTCATAATGGTTTCCGGCATCATCCGTTGCCTCGTAAATCGAGATGGCATCATTTTTGGCTGCATCATAGAAGTCGATAGAATACAGGAGAGCCGATCCCGTCGTTCCGTTTTCCGCCCGGATATCGAAAAAGCGGTATAATCCGTGATTTACATTCACAGCTTTCGTTCCTTCAAGAGAAACGGACTTTTGTTTTTTAATAGGGAGTGTAAAGCGCCAGTTTCCCGGGATATCCTTGATTTGTGTAATGACAAGCGGAAGCTTATCACCGTCTTTCAGCTTTGAGCCGTCCGTGAACAGGCGAAGCTGTCCCGCGTACTGCCCGTCTTTCATTTTTTTCATATTACTGTTGTCATAATCCTCTGCTAACATATTCCATGGATCTTTATAATCAACTTGAAAAGAGATGCTCTCCTCATCTGATTTCAAATTGTCAACGGTAAAATTGTAAACGAGCTGTCCGCTGTCGTAATACACACTTTTCACTGTCACCGTGATTCCGCGTGATTCCGCTTTCTCATTCAGTTTTGTCACCAAATTGCTTTTAAACAGCGCAGAACCTGCCTTATCCTGAAACAGACTGTAAATTTGTCCGGCAACAGGAATGTTTCCCATAGCCGTATTAACGGAGGGCATGAATAAGCCTGAGGACAAATACAGAATAAACAAAGCAGCAGCAACCGCGAGTCCGTTTATCAGTTTTCTTCCCCATCTCCGTCTGACGGCGCCTTCTTTTCCGGCACGGACAGCGGCGCTGTGTATCACATTTTTCAATTCAGCTTTCGGCACGTCAATGTCCTGATACAATTGCTTCATTTGATGCTTTTCCATATATGTTTATCCTCCTTTTCCAGCTCCTGCTTCAATGCTTTTCTCGCCCTGTGCAGATGCGTTTTTACAGTGCCTTCCGCCATACCGGTCTGTTCAGCGATCATAGCAATCGAGAAATCTTGAAAATAATAAAGCTGAATGGTCAGCTGTATATGTTCGTCAAGCGTTTCCAGGGCATTACGAAGATCTATGTATTCTTCAATGTTCTTATTCTCCGCGCGCGTATCATGCTGCGGCTCAAACGGGATGACGTCTCCGTGCTTTTTCCTCATCGCAAAAATCGTATGAAGCAAAATCCGGATCAGCCACGTTTTAAAATATTTCGGCTCCTTCAGCTGCGCGATATGAAGAAAAGCCTTGTAAGCCGTTTCCTGAACAGCGTCCAGCGTATCTTCCTTGTGATGCAAATAGAGATAAGCTGTTTTATATAAAGTATCCTGGTGTGCGGTGATCAGTTTTTCAAAGGCTGCGGCATCACCTTTTTTCGCCTTTTTGATCAATCGTTCTTCCTTCACCTTATCCACCTCCTATGCTGTTAGATATGAATCAAGGCAAAACGGTTTCAAAAAGATGAAAAAAAAACGCCTCTTTTTTAAAAGAGACGTTTTTTTCTTCATTTATTCCCATTCAATGGTATTAAAACATTATAAGAATTAATTTATTGAATATCAAGCCTTTTGGGGTTTGTAGTTCCTTGATTTAGAAGTTACCATTAAAAATATTGCTCCCCCGTGTTCTGAATATTATGGGAGGGGGTAAATACTGTGATTTAGTGTTTTAGTTGACCTTATAATAAAAAAAGCGCACTAAATCGAATTGAAAGGTGCAAAAACATGATTACAAATCAACAATTAGTCATAAACAATTTGGAAGAAAAATTAAAATCATTTACCCATACAGTTAGCGGAGAGCTTACAAAGGAAGAAGATTTCATCATAGCAAATACAAAAATCCCCACTGATACATTCAATGTAATATTACCGAAATCTCCAAATATCAAAAATACAGTTAAGATCAGACATGGAATCGATAATTTTTCATATAAAAAATATCCCTTTAGTATTTGGATTGATGCTCAGTATTTAACTGAGGATTGGACAAAACTTATACAAGAATATGATCTAAAAGAAGCGGAACGTAATGTAATGATGAAACTTGAAAATACTCTTAATGTTGGGCAAAGAATTTCCCATCAGCTTATGATTACTGCTGTGAAAAATGATGAAGAACTTTTAAAATATATAGACGTATTCATGAGCTTATTTGAAGGTACACCAGAAAAAGATGCACTAGAAAGTTATTTTAATACGTTTTCACAAGTAAAATTAGGTTCAGAAGTTCAGATGTTTATTGGATGCATAGATGAAATGCCTGTAACTACCGGTTTATTAATAGAAACCAAAGATAGCTATGGTATTTATGATGTGATGACAAAAGAAACATTTAGAGGTAAAGGAATTGGCAGTGAAATGTTTCAATTTCTTCTAAAGCAAACAAAGGATAAACAAAAACCAGTTGTATTACAGGCTTCAGAGGATGGAAAAAATATCTATAAGCGATTTGGATTTATAGATGTCGGAGAAATGGTTGTATTTGAATAGAGGGTTTCTTTAATTTGCTTAATTTGAACAAACTTTATTCTAAAACAACATTAATTATTATCCCATTGTGGAATACTTTTTCTTTAAAATTCACGGTTCAATTAATAATATTGGATCAATTGTTGCTATAAAAGAAAAAAGAGCTTAGAACCCTTATAAACCAAGGATTCTAAGCTTCTTTTGACTATTCCCACTCAATCGTTGCAGGCGGCTTGCTCGTAATGTCATACACGACGCGGTTGATGTGTTTCACTTCGTTGACGATCCGTGTAGAAATCACTTCAAGCACATCCCAAGGGATACGCGCCCAGTCAGATGTCATGCCGTCAATTGATGTTACGGCACGGATACCGATTGTGTAATCATACGTTCTCGCATCTCCCATGACGCCGACGCTGCGGATGTCAGGAAGAACCGTGAAGTACTGCCAGATATCGCGCTCAAGGCCGTGGTTCGCCACTTCTTCACGCAGAATCGCGTCTGATTCACGAACGATCTCAAGTTTTTCTTCCGTTACTTCGCCGAGTACGCGGATGCCAAGTCCAGGGCCCGGGAACGGCTGACGCCATACGATATCATCCGGAAGGCCGAGCTCTGTGCCGAGCGCGCGCACTTCGTCTTTGAAAAGGGTGTTCAGCGGCTCGATCAGTTCAAACTGCATATCTTCAGGAAGTCCGCCGACATTGTGATGCGATTTGATCGTTTGCGCCGTTGCAGTACCGCTCTCGATAATATCCGTGTAAAGCGTTCCTTGCGCAAGGTAATCGATGCCTTTCAGCTTGTCCGCTTCATCATCAAACACGTAAATGAATTCGTTGCCGATGATTTTGCGTTTTTGCTCAGGATCAGAAACACCTTTCAGCTTGTTTAAGAATCTGTCTTTCGCATCAACTTTAATGACATTCATATTAAAGCCTTCGCTGAACGTTTTCATGACGCCTTCCGCTTCGCCTTTACGAAGCAGACCGTGATCGACGAAAATACAAGTCAGCTGGTCGCCGATCGCTTTATGAATTAAAGCAGCCACAACAGAGGAATCAACACCGCCGCTTAGCGCGCAAAGAACCTGCTTGTCTCCGACTGTTTCACGGATTTTTTGCATTTCGATTTCGATAAAGTTTTCCATTGACCATTTGCCTTCACAATCGCAAACGCCGAATACAAAGTTTTTCAGAAGATCATTGCCGTATTCAGAGTGGCGCACTTCCGGGTGGAACTGAACGCCGTACCAATTCTTGTCCGCTTTGCTCATCGCTGAATTCGGGCAGTGATGGCTTGTTGCGTCAACAGTGAAGCCTTCAGGAACTTCTACAACCAAATCGCCGTGGCTCATCCACACAACCTGTTCTTCCGGAAGATCTTTGAACAAGTCAGGGGTTCCTTGAATCTGAATGTTGGCTTTACCGTATTCGCGCTGGCTTGCCGCCTCGACTTTCCCTCCGAGGTAATGAGTCATCAGCTGCATGCCGTAGCAGATGCCCAATACAGGAATATCGAGTTCAAAGATTTTTTCATCACAGCGGAAAGATCCTTCATCATATACACTGTTCGGTCCGCCTGAAAGGATAATTCCTTTTGGATTCATTTCTTTGATTTCCTCAGCTGTCAACGTATGGGGATGCAGCTCGCTATATACGCCAAATTCACGGATCCGTCGGGTAATCAGCTGGTTATACTGACTGCCGAAATCAAGAACAAGAATCATTTCATTCACTAACTTCGTCATGGTTGTCACCTAATCTCCTCTAAGTTTTTGACACAGAAAAAACGGAGGACACACGTTCAGCCCTCTGTCGCGCAAGACTTGTCCGGAAGCCCGGCTTTTTAACGCTCCCGGGCTCCCATTTAACATTCATTTATTCTAACAACAGGACGATATGCGGTCAAGACTATCTTCTTTTAATTATATTTTCCCACAACTGTCCCGATTCATTCCAAAGCTCCGCTGCATTATCCCTGCGGTATAAGGCCCGCTCATAGAGCAGCGTCAGCTCGGACATGTCGTTTGTATGGTACGCCTCGTCAATCCTCGCGGCAAAATCGCGCAGCGTTTCTCCGTCTCCCCTGCTGAATCCTTTTCGTTTCAGCTGGCGGAGCAGCGCGGCATATGCGTCGAAAAAGACGTCTTCACCCGTTCGCCGCTTCAATCTGGCTGCTGTAACGTGCGGAATCCAGCGCGCCCGGAGCACCCAGGCGAGTGCCGCCGCGGCTGAAATCACGATAACGATGGCTGCATACGGCCACAGGTGTGCCGCGGTTTTGTTGCGGATCACAGGCTGCGGTGCCGCACGGTGATCCCGCTTTTTCGGTGTTTTTTCTTTTTCCGGCTTTGTTTCCTGACGCTGCTTGTCAGACGGTGAATCCGAATTCCCCGCTGAGCCTCCGCTGTCTTTTGCCGCGGTATGATTTTGCTCTGACGTAAACTCCGTCGGATTGGTGAAGCCTTTTGTCGGCTCAAACGTCACCCAGCCCTGATCGGGAAAATACACTTCTACCCACGAATGGGCGTTGTTGTTTGTGACTTCATAAATGTGGCCGTTATGGTCGCCTGCCCCTTTATATTCGCCGGATGTATAGCCCTTCACCCAACGGGCGGGGATTCCCGCAGAGCGGAGCAGCACAGCCATTGCCGATGAAAAGTTATCACAATATCCTCTTTTCGTTTCAAACAGAAATTGATCGACATAATCCTGATTGTGCTCCGGAACCGCGACATCCTGTGTATTATACGAAAATGCGGAAGATCCGAGATAATCCTCGATCGCCTTCGCTTTATCGAACATATTATGATGATCCCGCGTCAGTCTGTCCGCAAGCTGTCTCACTCTTTTCGGAAGGCTGTCGGGGACCTGTAAATAACGGTCATTGAATTGATTCTGCTCACGGTATCGTTTCACTTTCACTTTTCTGAGATCATTCAGCTTAAAGACGGGCGCCTGAAAAGTCACCGTGTACCGTCCCATATTGCGGATGTTGCCCACTTGTTCACTGACCGGCATAATTTGCTCGGTGTTTCCGTTCATTTCAAGCTGAATCGAGTGCTTCGGTTTAATATTGGAGACGCCGATCGGATACATGACGTGATTATAGAGATAATTCTCATCAATGGACACCTGTGCCGTATACCGTCTCGTCTGCACACTCCGGTCAAACCATATATCTTCCACGTTGCCGCCGTTCAGTTTATAGGACATGCCCTGATCGGTCTCCACCCAGCCTTTCCCCGTGTATGTATCCTTCGTTTCCACCCGGAAGTACGCCCGTTCTTTTCCCTTCCATGTGAAAACCGGCGTATCATCCTGCTGAAAAGGGCCGCCCAATGTTTCATCATGATTGCCGTAGCCGATTTTGCTTTCGGCGGCGGGCACTTCTTTGTGGTTTGTTATTTTTTTAAGAAACGGCACGGGATCCGGCCAGTTCGGGTCTGATTTCGGAGCCGCCAGCCCGAACACAACAGAAGCGCAGATAAACAGCATCAGCGGCAGAAACCATTTGAGTATCAATCTTTTTTTAAATGCTATGTGTTCCGTAAGCCGGATGCGCTCCATATACAAAAGCCCCATCATCAAAAAGCCGATAAAGACGATCCGGATGACGGCGTACGCGGCATCATAAGGAGTAAACGTATCAAGCACGGTGATATACGCCACCGTCATGATAAAAAAGAATAATATTTTCCGCTGATAGATCACCCAGTAATGCAGCAAATACACGAGCAGCCATAAAAGCACAAAAAACAGCAATGTGCGGAATGACGGATTCATGTCATTCCATCTTCCGGACCCGATGTGGCGGGCATTTTGAATCACGTCCCGCAAAAAAGAAACGAGCCATTCCGGCTGAAAAACCGAACCTTTATAAAACAGGATGTGAATACTGATCAACGTAAACAGAATGCAGGACGGCACGGTGACGTACCACCTCATCCGGAAGAATGACAGCAGAAATGCCAAACCGATAAAAACGATGAAAAAACCGGTATGTTTTGTATCCGTAAAATTGTGCAGCGGCCTGAGCCATTCCCATAACAATAAAAAAGCGAGAAAATAAAACAGCAGCAGACTCAGCCTGCTTTCCTGGTTCTCGTCATGCGGCATGGCGCGCCACCTCTCTTTCTAAACAACATGGGACACCCGTTTGTCCCTGATCATTTGCACCTTAATATTTTTTTGAGCGAAGATGAGAGCGAGTTTCCGTTCTTTCTCTGAAAGCGCGGCATTCGTTTCTTTCGCCAAAAACACCGTCATGTCAGCACGGCCGGGCTCAGCCTGTTTGAGAAGGTCTTCTGTAAGACTGCCCGTCACGACGGCAATGGAAGCTTTGCGGACGCGCGGATCCGCCAGCTCTTTTCCTAAACGCCCGCCTGCATCGGCTTCTTCCGATTCTGAAGCTGATGCCAGGTAACGCAGCATCTTTCTGAAATGCCGGTCTCCCTCCCGGACGGGAAATACGGTCCGGTCGCTCCCCAATGAAATAAATCCTGCGGGAGAGCCCTTCACAAGCGCCGTGTAAAGCAGGGATGCCGAAGCTGATACCGCGGCTTCAAACGATGGGGACGGCCTGCAGTCCAAAAGGAGAATTATATTCACACTCTGCAGCGGGTCAAATTCCTTCGTCATCAGCTCATTCCGCCGCGCCGATGTTTTCCAGTCAAGTGCGGAAAACCGGTCGCCCGCCTGATAATTTCTGACGCTCGCAGCCATTGCTGAGCGGTGTACCTGAAACGGAGCGCCGGCAGCCGCACCCTCTTCTCCGGATGAGACCTGCGGCTTATAGTGAACAGACCCGTACGCCGGGAAAACCAGAACCGTATCCGTTACGGAAAACGACGCCGTCTTGTCCAAAAGCCCGAGAACATCTCCCGTCCGCACTCTTATCGTATGTAAATGATGCTCTCCGCGCGGCACCTGCGGCAGCTCATATTGTAACGTCAGCTTCCTTTGAAACCACGGAAACACGAGCTGTTTCGCACTGCGCCTCTCGCCAAGCGTTTCCGGCATCACATCTTCAATGACCATATATGTCAGCGGAAACGGCAGGCGCCTCGTCAGCCTGATGGTGACAGACAGCCTGTCGCCTGAGGTTAACTGGGCGGAGGACACGTCACGCGTCACCTGAAACGCCCGTAACGGGTACACAGCGACCAGCCCGGCGTAAACGGTAAACGGCAAAAACGCATAAAATAAAAACCAGCTCACAAATCCGCCCTGAAACATGGCATAAGAAAAGACAGCCGCCGTCAGTACGGCCAACATAAGCAGCTTCCAGCCATATAGAAGCCAATGCATCTTCCTTCTCATTAGCGGACCGACATCCTTTGGACGGGCACTTTTTCCGTTTGCATGATGTCTTCTATAACCGCTTCCGGGGTCACATCGTTAAATTTCGCCTCGGCGGTCAAGATCATTCTGTGCGGCAGCGTATACGGAGCCAAATACTGGACGTCATCAGGAATGACGTAATCGCGGTCATGAAGCAGCGCGTACGCCTGCGCGGCTTTCATTAATGAGATTGAACCGCGCGGACTTACGCCCAGATGTACGGACGGATGCCGGCGGGTATGCTGAGTAATGCCGACGATATACGCTTTAATTCCATCATCCACCCGCACCTGCTCCAATTTTTGCTGAAGGCTGATAAACTGTTCTTTAGAAATGACGGGCTCGATTGTTTCAAGCGGATTGCGCCCTTCCTGCAAAGACAGAACTTGAAGCTCTTCCTCGGCAGTCGGATAGCCCATGCGCAGCTTAAATAAAAACCGGTCAAGCTGGGCTTCGGGAAGCGGATACGTTCCTTCATATTCAACCGGGTTTTGTGTGGCCATGACGAAAAACGGCTCAGCCAGCCGCATTGTCTTTCCGTCAATCGTAACATTCCCTTCCTCCATTGCCTCAAGCAGGGAAGACTGCGTTTTCGGAGAGGTTCTGTTAATTTCATCAGCCAGCACGATATTCCCCATGATCGGTCCCGGGCGGTATTCAAATTCCATCGTTTTCGTATTATAAATAGAGACACCCGTCACATCTGACGGCAGAAGATCCGGCGTGAACTGAATCCTCTTAAAGTCAGCTCCGATCAGCTTGGCCAAAGCGCGGACCATCATCGTTTTTCCGACTCCCGGCACGTCTTCCAGCAGCACATGCCCTTTTGCGAGAATGGCGGCCAGACTGAGTATGGCGATATCCCGTTTTCCTATGATGATGTTTTCAATATGCTCAACGGCTTTCTCCAGCAGCGGATGCAGCTCTTCTTTATAAGCCATTCTTCTCCTCCTAGTCATCTCTCAAATTTCAATTATCGTAACCTAACTTTACCACAAAATATAAACAGTATAAAAAAACGTTTCCAGCGAATTGTTTCCAGTCTGAAAAAGGAAAAAGCTCCCTTTAGAAAGGAAGCTTTATTTCAGCTGGAGAGGCTCCATATGAACGTGTGAATGGTCAATGGCATGTTCCTCTTTCATCTTGCGTTCTACCTCATTTGCGATCTCATGACTCTCTTTAATGTTCAGATCAGACGGCACTTCAATGACGACATCAATATGAACGGAGCTGCCCAGATATCTCGCTTTAATATCTTTTAAACGGCTGACGCCCGCAATCTGTTCAATCGTCTTTTTATAATCAGAAATATGTTTGACATCAAAACCGTCAGTCAGCGAATGAGAGGATTCCTTAAAAATATCCCACGCGGTTTTGCAGATGATCAGCCCGATGATAAACGCGGTAACCGTATCCACCCAAGCCAAATGGAACTGTGAAGCAAAAATTCCGATAAACGTGCCGATACTGACGAGCGCATCTGATTTATTATCAGCGGCCGCAGCTGAAAGCGCCTGGCTGTTTACCTTTTTCGCAAGCCCTTTCGTATAGCGGCAGACCATCAGCATCACCACGGCGCTCCCCGCGGCCGTCCAGGCGGCTATCATATCCGGTGTTTCCTCTTTAACGGAAAAAATAGATTGCGCGGCGCTGAACAGCACTTGCATTCCGACAAGCATCATAATAATGGAAGCGATGAGGGACGCGACGGTCTCCGCCCGAAAATGGCCGTAAGGATGATCTTCGTCAGGAGGTTTCTGAGAGATGCGCAAACCGATGAAAACAGCCGCAGATGCCGCGATATCAGTCGTATTATTTAAACCGTCGGCCTGAAGCGCTTCTGAGTGAAACAAATAACCGATCACAAGCTTCACAGCCGACAATGCCGCATATGCGCCAATACTGACAATCGCTCCGGTTTCGCCTTTTTTCAATTCATGATATCTCTCCACTGAAAATCCTCCTTCCCGTTCAATTTTTCCTTCATTATCATACAAAGCGAGGACACAGTGGGTCTATAGAAACATGATTCACTTTCCACAGAAAAATAGTAAGCATAGAACATTTATGCACTCAGGAAACTTATTTTCATTCACAAAACCCCTCTCATCCCAATCGTATCAAGGATTCTCGCCAACCCATGTTCATGGAATTATTTTCAAAACCATTAAAACACAGAAATAACAGAAAATTATCTCTTTTCCTTCCGGCACCTTCTGCTGTACGGACGAGAAAAAATGTCATATTTTCTTACATCATTTTCAACTGTCTGTGGCATTTATGATAGAATAATACTTGTCGGAATATTCAGCATAAACAAACCAAAAGGAGGCAAAGAATGAATCAGCCTAACTCTTTATCTAAGGGATTAAAAACCCGGCATATGACCATGATTTCAATTGCCGGCGTGATCGGCGCCGGATTATTTGTCGGAAGCGGATCCGTCATTCATTCCACCGGACCCGGAGCGATTGTCTCCTACGCTTTAGCAGGATTACTAGTGATTTTTATTATGAGAATGCTGGGGGAAATGTCCTCCGTCAACCCGACAAGCGGTTCGTTTTCACAGTACGCGCATGACGCCATCGGTCCTTGGGCCGGTTTTACGATCGGATGGCTGTATTGGTTTTTCTGGGTCATCGTCATTGCCATTGAAGCCATTGCAGGCGCCGGAATCATACAGTACTGGTTCCCGGGCATTCCGTTATGGCTGACGAGTCTGCTTCTGACCGTGCTGTTAACACTGACGAATATTTATTCAGTTAAATCGTTCGGCGAATTTGAATACTGGCTTTCCTTAGTGAAGGTAGCGACGATCGTTGTCTTCTTAATCGCGGGATTTGCGTTCATTTTCGGAATCGTCCCCGGCAGCAAACCGGTCGGGCTGGAAAATCTGGCGGGCAGCGGCGGATTTTTCCCTAAAGGTCCAAGTTCCGTTCTGCTCGGCATTGTCGTTGTCATTTTTTCTTTCATGGGATCTGAAATCGTCGCAATCGCAGCGGGAGAAACGTCAAATCCGGTCGAATCCGTCACGAAGGCGACCCGCTCAGTCGTTTGGCGGATCATTATTTTTTACGTCGGCTCCATTGCGGTTGTGGTCACACTGCTGCCGTGGGATTCAGCCAATATTTTGGAAAGCCCCTTCGTTGCCGTTTTGAGCCATATCGGGGTTCCCGCAGCCGCTCAAATCATGAATTTCATCGTCCTGACAGCCGTTCTGTCCTGCCTGAACTCCGGGCTTTATACGACGTCACGGATGCTGTATTCACTGGCAGAGCGAAATGAAGCGCCGCGGCGTTTTATGAAACTGAGCAAAAGAGGCGTACCGGTTCAAGCCATTATCGCCGGCACCTTTTTCTCCTATATTGCCGTTGTTATGAACTACTTTTCTCCCGACTCCGTATTTTTGTTCCTGGTCAATTCATCAGGGGCGATCGCACTGCTCGTCTATCTCGTCATCGCCGTCTCACATCTGAGAATGAGAAAGAAAATCGAACGGACAAACCCTGAATCTCTTAAAATCAAAATGTGGTTTTATCCGTACTTAACCTACCTGACGATCATCGCCATTTGCGCCATCTTGTTATCTATGCTGTTTATCAGTTCAATGCGGTCTGAATTTCTGCTGACAGGATTTATTACTCTGCTGGTACTTGCCTCATATGTATTCCGCAAAAAACAAAAACCGAAAGAGAGCGCTTCCGAAAGCCGGATTGCGCAATAACCGCAAACACCCCCCTCAAAAAAGGGCGGGTGTTTTTTTAACCAACCTGTTCCAGGCAGCATTAACTGTAGTACAGGATTTCAATAAATGATAAGGACAGGATGAAAAATGGCTCTAGAAAAATTTGCAGATGAACTGCCGATTATCGAAACACTCCAGCCGCAGAAGAAATCAGACGGCAGCACGTATTATGAAGTCACCATGAAGGAATGCTTTCACAAGCTGCACCGCGATCTCCCGCCGACCCGGCTGTGGGGGTATAACGGTTTATTTCCGGGCCCCACGATCGACGTGAACCAAGATGAAAACGTCTATATTAAATGGATGAATGACCTGCCGGATAAGCATTTTCTGCCCGTGGATCATACCATTCACCATTCAGAAAGCGGCCATCAGGAACCCGATGTCAAAACCGTCGTCCATTTACACGGAGGAGCAACGCCGCCGGACAGCGACGGCTACCCGGAAGCATGGTTCACAAAGGATTTTAAGGAAACGGGTCCTTATTTTGAGAGAGAGGTATACCATTATCCAAACAAACAGCGCGGGGCTCTGTTATGGTATCACGATCACGCCATGGCGATTACGAGGCTCAATGTGTACGCCGGGCTTGCCGGGATGTATATCATTCGCGAGCGAAAAGAAAAGCAGCTGAAGCTTCCCTCCGGAGAGTATGACGTACCGCTTATGATTTTGGACCGCACATTAAATGACGACGGTTCCTTGTCTTATCCGAGCGGACCTGCTAACCCTTCCGAAACGCTGCCCGACCCTTCCATCGTCCCGTTTTTTTGCGGAAATACCATTCTCGTCAATGGTAAAGCGTGGCCGTATATGGAAGTTGAACCGCGGACATATCGTTTCCGTATCCTTAATGCCTCCAATACGAGAACATTTTCTCTCTCGCTCAATAACGGCGGGAAGTTTATTCAAATCGGTTCTGACGGCGGATTGCTTCCCCGCTCTGTCAAAACACAATCTATCAGCTTAGCCCCGGCAGAGCGGTATGATGTGCTCATCGATTTCTCCGCCTTTGACGGAGAACATATCATTTTAACGAACTGCACCGGCTGCGGGGGCGACGCCGATCCGGATACAGACGCCAATGTGATGCAATTCCGCGTCACAAAACCGCTGAAGGGATTAGACACAAGCCGGAAGCCTAAATATCTTTCAACAATGCCTAATGTGACATCAAAGAGAATACACAATATCAGGACGCTTAAACTCACAAATACGCAAGACAAATACGGCCGGCCCGTTTTGACGCTGAATAACAAGCGGTGGCATGATCCTGTGACAGAAGCGCCGAAGCTCGGCACAACGGAAATCTGGTCGATTATTAATCCGATGGGGGGAACCCATCCGATACACCTGCACCTTGTTTCCTTCCAAATCCTTGACCGGCGCCCTTTTGACTTAGAGCGTTATAACAAATTCGGCGACATTGTGTATACAGGCCCCGCCGTCCCGCCTCCTCCAAGTGAGAAAGGCTGGAAAGATACCGTGCAGGCGCACTCGGGAGAGGTCATCAGAATCGCGGCGACCTTCGCTCCTTACAGCGGACGCTACGTATGGCACTGTCATATTTTAGAACATGAAGATTACGACATGATGAGACCGATGGACGTCACGGATAAGCAGTAAACAAATATCACCCCTTTTAGAGAAGGGGCTTTTTTATTTACCCAAAAAGAAAAAATAAGAAGACACTTATTTGCATATACTGTAATAACAGGAAGACGATGCACCCTCATTGGAAATCTGGATAGAAAAAGGAATTAGGAGATTAGGGAAAAGTATGAGACAATGAAGGAGTGCACGAAAATTCATAAGGGAAGAAGTGACTTTATGTCTTACTACAACAAACGTAATCAGGAACCGCTGCCTAAAGAAGATGTCAGTACGTGGGAATGCACAAAAGAGGACTGTATCGGCTGGAGCAGAAAGAATTTTGCCGGCAGTGATACCCCGACTTGCCCCCTTTGCGGCAGTAAAATGATCGACGGCGTCCGTTCGTTGGTAAATCTCCAAAACAATAATCAAACGGCATCAAGTTAGACCTCCCTTTTACGAGTCTCAACATAGAGAAGGCCTCCATGTCTCATGAGAGGCCTTTGCGTTATCATGTCCTTTTATGATGCAAAGGAGCAATGAACATGAAAAACGATCGGCAGCAGAAAGATCTGAAGGAAATGGCAAAACGGCGGAAAATGAACCTTGCCGCACAGTCATTCATCGAAACGCTTCATTTTGCCGTTCCGATTCTCCGTTTTTTCAAATGGCTCGCCTCAGCCGCAGCCAGCTTTGTTCATTAAAAAACACCCAGCGGGCGCTGAGTGTTTTTTTTCATGATTGGATGACGGAAAAACTGTTGATAATGCCGTTGTCATTTTCCCAGACTTTTTCGCATTTTTTCGTATCCAAATGATAAGCATAAATGGTCCGGACCTTCGCATTCCGCCCCGTTTCATCCTTCAAACGCTTAGCGCCTTTTGCTTCCGCCATGAAATAAATGATGCTGCCGTCTTTAGAAAACTGAGGCTGGGCATCAATCAGCGGAGCGAAGTCCTTCCCGTTTGAGATAATCGTTTCATCTTTTTTCGTTTTGACATTCATCAGACGGATGGACGCTTTTTGTTCCGTCCCTTTTTGGGTATAAGATGTAAAGACAAGGTTCTTTCCGTCCGGTGACACCGCCACGTCGCTGATAAACTGTTCAAGGTTTGTCAGATCCTGAAGGTGTTCGCCCGCTCCTGCCGCAAACCGGATATTCGTCGGTTCAGGGTCAATCCCCTTCTCATTTGCCTCATCCGTTTTTTGATAATCCTCTTTGACGGAATAATGCAAAAGCGCAAAATCGTTTTGGCTGCGGTTATAAAAGAAGCTGCTTACACTGTCGTCTTTCTCATCGGCGGCGGGATACAGATTTTCATAACGTTTCGTTTTCAAATCAAAAGATGCGAGCCGGAAAATATCTTCATCCGCTTTCCCGAGACGGAAATAAATGTGCGTCAGATCCTTTGATAAAAACAGACTGTCAGCGCTTGCCGTTCCTTTATAAAGCACCGTCTTCTTTTTCGTCTTCAGATCAAGCTTATACAGACGCATCTCATTTTGGTCATTATTCCCGACAAAATAGAGCACCTGACGGGCGTCATCCAGTGCAAACGCCGGATATGCCGAAAGCTTTTCCTCATACAGCACGCGGCCGTCCTCGTAATATTTCGTCATCAGATCTTTGTCTGTAATGGAAACAAGCAGCTTGTCATGGCCGCCGGAGACAACGGCTTTTCCGCCGCCGTCGCTTTTTCCTTTAATCAGTAAAACGGACGCGATGACCGCCGCCGCCAAAACGGCTGCCAGCAACATCCAGATCCATCGTTTCTTCTTCATTATCAATCTCTCCGTCAATCAGAAAAAGCAAGAATCAGTGTCCTTGCTTTTTAAGATGGTCTATTTTAATAGCTGTAGTGTCCGGATACTCTTCCTTTGCTTAATGGATATCCGAGCGCTTTGAACGCTTTCGGGCTGACATCCAATACGGCATTCGGCAGACGGCCTACATCATTTTTGTATACGGTGATAACCTTTTTCGGTTTTGCTTTCGCATAAGCTCTGATTTTCGTTCCGTTTCTCGGAACGTCAAATCCTAATTTTGTCGCGCAATCCCAGTGTCCCAGTTTTTTACCGGAAGATCCTTTTTTACCGACTCCATTATACCATGTAATATTACCGTTCACTTTTTTAGCACTTGCATCAGAAGAGTAACTGATCGCTCCCAGCGTGCTTCCTGCTAAAATCAATAAGGCTAAGAATAACTTCTTCAAGCTTTCGTCCTCCTGATTCTTTATTCTAGGCAAAATTATACACCAAGAAGACGATTATAATATTTCAATCACTTTACATGTTCATTACAACGTGATGAGACATGCACATAACGACGGCACAATTACCTGTTCTATATAATTCCATGGTAAATTATACTACAAAATTTAATTCATTAGCGTTATAATATTCATAGAGTATTTCTGCATTCAATATGGACTTTTTATAAGGCCTATTGATAGTTGCATAATATGATATATTTTGAGAAAAATCAGGCTTTAGGAAGCAGGCACTTTATTCCTTTTAACCGTGGTTCATATTGATCATGTACCTATACTCGTTTCAATCAGACTAGGAGTGATAATCAATGAAAGCGGCAAGATGGCACAATCAAAAAGACATTCGAATCGAAAACATTGATGAACCTAAAGCAGAACCGGGTAAAGTCAAAATTAAAGTCAAATGGTGCGGGATTTGCGGAAGCGACCTTCATGAATATTTGGGAGGCCCGATCTTTATTCCGGTCGGCAAACCTCATCCGTTAACAAACGAAATGGCGCCCGTCACGATGGGTCACGAATTCTCAGGAGAAGTCGTTGAAGTGGGCGAAGGCGTCAAAAATTACAGCGTCGGCGACCGTGTCGTCGTGGAACCGATTTTTGCCACACACGGACATCAGGGAGCCTATAACCTTGATGAACAAATGGGATTCTTAGGCTTAGCCGGAGGCGGCGGCGGATTTTCTGAATATGTATCCGTTGACGAAGAATTGCTGTTTAAGCTTCCTGAAGAGCTTTCTTACGAACAGGGCGCACTTGTTGAGCCGTCAGCGGTAGCGCTTTACGCCGTCCGCCAAAGCAAATTAAAAGCGGGCGACAAGGCGGCAGTTTTTGGCTGCGGACCGATCGGGCTGCTTGTGATTGAAGCCCTGAAAGCGGCCGGCGCCACAGATATTTACGCGGTTGAACTTTCACCGGAGCGTCAGGAAAAAGCGAAAGAACTCGGCGCTATCATCATTGATCCGTCAAAAACGGACGATGTCGTTGAAGAAATCGCTAAACGCACAAACGGCGGCGTTGATGTTTCTTATGAAGTAACAGGCGTTCCTGTCGTTCTCCGCCAGGCGATCCAGTCAACAAACATTGCCGGTGAAACGGTTATCGTCAGCATCTGGGAAAAAGGAGCGGAAATTCATCCGAACGATATCGTCATCAAAGAACGGACCGTAAAAGGCATTATCGGATACCGTGACATCTTCCCTTCCGTTCTTGCACTGATGAAAGAGGGGTACTTCTCAGCAGATAAGCTCGTCACGAAAAAAATCGTGCTCGACGATCTGATTGAAGAAGGCTTCGGCGCTTTAATCAAAGAGAAAAACCAAGTGAAAATCTTAGTCAAACCGAACTAAACCGTTCAGCTGAATATCAACACATCCGAAAAAGAGCCGTTCCGGCTCTTTTTTTCATCTCATCGTCTTTCCTTCCTTTTCCTTTTAAAAATGATCCCCTCTGCGCAAACTATTTTTTACCCTGTCCCGTCTATCCTTAGGCAGCAGCCTATGAAACGTATTTTTAAAAAAGGAGCCCTTTGAAGCAATGAAGAACGAAACAGCCAAAGCGTCGCTTGTGACGTGCATAACTGAGCGCAAGGAAGACTTTTACCGGCTGGCGTACAGTTACGTAAAGAACAAGGATGACGCGTTAGATATTGTTCAGGAATCAATTCAAAAAGCGCTGACATCGGTCGAATCCGTCAAAAACCCCGATGTGATCAAAAGCTGGTTTTATAAAATTTTAGTGCGCACGGCCATTGATTTTCTCCGCAAACAGAAAAAACTGAAAGTGATGGACGATGAAACGATCGAGTTTTTAAGCCGCGGAAAGGAAGATCACTACAAAGACACAGACCTTCACGAAGCGCTTGATGACCTGCCGCATCAATATAAAACCATTATCATTCTGCGTTTCTTTGAAGACCTGAAATTAGAAGAAATCGCGGACATCACGGGGGAAAACATCAACACCGTCAAAACACGCCTTTACAGGGGGCTGAAGCTCATGCGCATTCAGCTGACGAAGGAGGATCTTTCTTAATGGAAAAGAGATTAGAACAATTAAGAGAAGAGTATAAAAGTGTGCCCATTCCTAAGGAACTGGACAGCATTGTCGAAAAAGCCCTTCAGCAGAAACCGAAGAAAAAACGAATCGTGATGTGGCCGACATCCGCGGCAGTCGCTGCGGCCGTCTTATTTACCGCCGTTGTCAATATCAACCCGGATGCCGCACAAGCCATGTCTAAAATCCCCGTCATCGGCAAAGTCGTCCAAGCCATCACATTCACGGAGATGAAGGAAGAAAAGAACCAATCAAGCATTGATGTGAAAACGCCCGCTCTGTCCGGCCTTTCCGATCATAAACTCGAAGACAGCATCAACCGGCATTATATGAAAGAAAGAAAAGAGCTGTATCAGGAATTTATGAAGGCGACCTCAAAAAGCAAAAAAGGCCACCTTAGTATTTACAGCGATTATGAAACCGTTACTGACACAGCGGATTTGATCTCAATCCGCCGTGATATCGAAAAAACGCAAGCTTCATCTTATACGCAAAGCCGTTACATCACGATTGATAAAAAGAATGAGGCCGTGCTTACGTTAAAGAGTTTATTTAAAGATGACCGTTATATTAAAGTCATCAGCCAAAATATTAAAGAACAAATGAAAAAACAGATGAAAGAAGATCCGAATAAAATATACTGGGTCGAAGATAATGATATGTCGGAGCCTTTTAAAGCCATCCGCGCCGACCAGAATTTTTATATTACAGATAAGCACAAACTTGTCATCTCATTTGACGAATATGAAGCGGCACCCGGATATATGGGCGTCACAGAGTTTACAATACCGACCTCCGTCATCTCCAAGCTGCTTGTCGGAGACCGCTACATCAGATAAAGAAAGAAAAAAATCCATGATATCCGCAGATCATGGATTTTTTCTTTCGTCCCGCAACAGCCAAGATGTACAAGAGACCCTTTTCATATAACAGACGCCGGACGGGGGCTGAAAAGTTTAAGAAAATCACAGCATTTCATTCATTTTTTCTGAAACAAAATCCCCTTCCGAATGCGTCTAATTAACGGAACAAATGGAAGACTGTACAGAAATCTGCCATAGCCATCCGCAAAACAGCGAGAATTTCCGCACACATTATTGGAGGAATACCATGTCAGACAAGTCACTGCATCACCGCTATATTCCCGGACTGGATGGACTTCGCGCCTTTGCCGTCCTCGCAGTTATCGCATATCATCTGAATTTTAACTGGGCCGACGGCGGTTTCATTGGTGTTGATATCTTTTTTGTTTTATCGGGGTATTTAATTACATCTATTATATTGCCTGCCCAAGGCAATGCCATCACCCTTGATTTGCGTGATTTTTGGGTGCGCCGGATCAGGCGGCTTCTGCCGGCGGCTTATCTCATGATTATCACGACGGTCATTTGGGTCGTATTGTTTAACAGCGAGCTCCTGCATACCGTACGCGGGGATGCGGTCTCCTCACTTTTTTACATAAGCAATTGGTGGTTTATCTTTCATCAGCTTTCTTATTTCGACAGCTTCGGCTCCCCTTCGCCATTAAAAAACCTTTGGTCGCTGGCGATTGAAGAACAGTTTTATATCATATGGCCCTTCCTGCTGCTTGCGGGAATGTACATATGTAAAACACGGGCCCGGCTTGCGGCCGCGGTCATGTTCCTCGCGTTATGTTCGGCAGTCGTAATGAGTATGATGTATGTGCCCGGCGGAGATCCGAGCCGCGTTTATTACGGGACGGATACCCGCTCATTTGAATTGCTGATCGGCTGCGCTTTAGCTTTAGTGTGGCCGATGAAACGATTATCTTCCAAACGGCTGCCGAGCAGAATGAAACACCTGCTTCACGGGACGGAGCTTGCCGCTTTTGCCGCGCTGCTGCTTTGCGTCTTTTACACGGATGAATATGAACCCTTCCTGTACAAGGGCGGCATGCTTTTGATCAGCATCACCGCAGCGGTTCTTGTCGCATGTTTATGCCATCCGAGCAGCTTTTTGGGACATGTTCTTTCATGGAAGCCGCTTCGCTGGATCGGAACGAGATCATACGGAATCTATCTTTGGCATTACCCGGTTATCGTACTGAGCACACCCGTGCAGGAAATCGGAAATCCGGTTTATTGGCACTGCGCCGTCAGAATCGGTGCCACTTTCATTCTTGCCGAGCTGTCTTACCATTTCATTGAACAGCCGATCCGCACTGCGGGCTTCCGGCCATTTTTACGCCGCGTGTTTCTGAACCGCTTTCTGGAATGGAAGACGTCCTCTGTCATCAGCAGAATGTCGCTCGGCCTTATTCTTGCCGCCATTCTCGTATTTGCGGGCGGGCTGTCAGGAATAGCCGAAGAGAAAAAACAGCCGCAATGGACGTACGCGCAAAATGATCAGCAAGAAACCGCCGCCTCTTCGCACAAGACGGCCGATCACGATCAACCGGCAAAAGAAGATGACAGCAAGAAAAAACACAGCGGCGAAAAAACAGACACCGCGTCAGACAAAAACAAGAAAGAACCAACAGACAAATCAAATACAAAGAAAAACGAAGAGAAAAAGGAACGGTCATCTCAAAAAACGGCTGATCCAAAACAAACACAGCCTCAGCAAGACGTGCTGGCTATCGGTGACTCGGTGATGCTGGACATTGCGTCATACCTGCGGCAGTCCCTCCCTCATGTCACCATCGACGGAAAGGTAGGAAGACAAGTCTCTCAAGCACTCCAGCTCACTTCGGAATATGCGTCATTTAATCAGCCGAACAAAGCGGTCATCATCGAGTTAGGGACGAACGGCTATTTCACAAACAGCCAAATTGAATCACTGATCAGCTCCTTTTCAAAAGCCGATATCTATCTTGTCAACACGCGTGTGCCGCGGCAGTGGGAAAGCAAAGTAAACGAATCATTGCGCCGGCAAGCCGAGTCTCGCAAAAATGTGACGCTTGTCGATTGGCACGCAAAAGCATTGCAGCACCCTGAATACTTCACACCGGACGGCGTCCATCTCATACCTGAGGGGTCTAAAGCGCTGACATCCCTCATCGTTCAAACAATGAAATCATGACAAAAAAAAGAGGCCCCAAAAAGGCCTCTTTTTCGTATATCGTCAGGCAAGCTTCTGTCCGCAATTCGGGCAAAAATTCGCGCCTTCCGTTTTCGTTCCGCAGTTCGGACAGAATTTCGGCTTAGCCGCTCCTTCCGAGCCGTTTGCCGGTGCCGTCCCCTGATTCTGCTGACTTTGATCTTGCTGCGGCTGGTTCTGCTGATTTTGGTTCATTTGGTTCATCATTTGATTTGCCGCATTCATTCCCATCATCATGCCCGCCATGTCTGAGGCGGCGCCGCTTCCGTTCATTTTGCCGGATGACATTCCGTCCGTCATGGAAATCTGCTGATAGCGGTTCACATCGCCCACCATGCCGTAAGAAGCGTTTTTCGTAATCATATCCTGAACTTCCTGCGGATAGTTAAAGCTCATAATATTGAAGCCCGTAATCGACATGCCGTCTCCGATCAGCTGCATATCAAGATCTTCTTGAATCCCTTTTCCGATTTCAAAGGAATTCGACTGCAGATTGAACATGTCTTTTCCTTCTCTGGTGATCCATTTCATCAAAAGCTGATCGAGAATAGACGTAATCCGGATTTTAATGTCCTCCACTAAATAGCTGTCTTTGACACCCGCAATCTTATCAATCAATCCGATGTAGTCAATGACCTTGAAGTTAAATGTGCCGTTTGCGCGGATCGGCATACCGCCCGGCATACCTGCCGCCGGAATATTGATGGCGTTTTTTGTGCCCCACTTCACGGTGAACTCCTTCGTATTCACGAACAGCACTTCAGCCCGCATGCCGCTGTTAAAGCCAAACTTAAACCCTTTTAGTGTAGATAGAAACGGAATGATTTCTGATTCGATATCATAATCGCCGTCATCACGGAAAATTCCTTCAATCTTCCCGTTGTATAAAAAGATGGCATCCTGTCCCGGCCGGATGATCAGACGGCTGCCTTTTTTAATTTCACGGTTGTTCCATTTATAGAAAACCATGTCATCTCTGAATTCTTCCCATTCCACCACATTTGCTAACTGATTTCTGAAAAAACCCATGTATGCTCAAATCCTTTACATATAATTTAAAAACTTCCCTTGCTTCCGCTGTAACTCGTGCCGCCCCTCGTGACTCCGCCGTCATTGTCATTATCTTTATCAGGCTTTTTTTCTCTTGTAACGTCGGTTCGGATATATGTGTCGTGCTGGCTCAGCACTTCAGACGTATCGTGATCCATATACGTGCTGCCGGTGACGGTGACCTTGCCGCCGGAATTGTACACCATCACAGTGACGGTGATTCCGGCCGCGGCTGCGGCAATAATGAGCTGAAACCACCATGTGAGCAGCAGATTGTCAGACTTGTCGTCCGGGCTTTTCCCCATATCTTTATAAGCCATCTTGATGTAGGTCTGAAACGCCTTTTCATAATGGCCTGCGGAAATATCTGACGAGATCGTATTTCTGATCGTATTCAGCCGGCTGTTATTCAAATACGTCTCCGCCTTTTTATATCCGGAGATAAATACTTCCCGCTTTTTCATATCAATGGTCAAAATCGCCGTGCTTCCGCTAAAATGACTGTCATAAAAATCACCGGCGTACTGCTCGATGTCCTTACCGCCCGTTCCGTTTGCGGTAAGAATGATAAAATCGGTATGGCGCTTTGCCCCGAGCTTCCCGGCCAATTCCTCAAGTTTCTTCGTTTCATCCTTCGTTAATAAATGAGCATTGTCATAAACATATTGCTTCTGTTCCGCGGCAGACGCCGATGTATGTAAACCAAAAGACAGCATCAGAAAAAGGACGAAGCAGAAGAGACACGCTTTTTTTATCGATACTTTCATCAAAAACCGCCTCCTATCATAAGTGAGACGAGTCTTAATGCTAAAAACGCACCGGCGGTTATGCCGCCGAACCACGCGGCCACTTTTCCGGCACTGATCGGCGGTTTGCCGACAACCTTGCCCGTCTGCCCGTTCATCGCAAAAATGTGTTCAGCCCGCTCATAGTCGTAGCTGACCATCCAGACCGGAAGCAGTACGTAAAAGCTGCTGATTTTATCGGTCTGAATCTGCTCATCCGTAATGTCAGCCGTCGTATATCCGGAGAAGGTGGATCTGATATAAGAATCAATATAATGGCTGATTTTATCCTTCGCCCGCGGAAAGAGATCGTCATCGGTATAATTGTACTTTTCCGCTATATATCCCGCTAAATAGGCCGTATTAAACTCCTTCAGTTCACTGTATGAGTAAGGTTCCAATTTGTCCATTAATTCATCATTCATTTTTTCTGAAGCGTCGACCGGAATTTTGAGATAATCAAGATTGATATCGCGGTACGCGTTGTAATACTCGGTCTCCGTCACCCGGTATTCTCCATCTTCATAGTGATGCACTCTCGTACAAACGGCATTGACCTGAACCTTGCTGTTTAAGTCAAACATCCAAAACGGCACGTACATGCCGGTTATGCTCTTCACCCGATCGGCAGTCATAAATCCTTTCGGTGTCAGACGGCCGTTTCGGCACCACTTTTTAAAAGCGCTCATGGCTTCTTCCTTGCTGATCGTAAAAGGGATCACCATCGAAGGCGCGAGATTTCCCGACAATCGGTCGGCGAGAACGGCGGCTCCTCCGCAAAACCCGCACGTCGTGGCCGTCGTTTCCGCCTCAGTCATTAATACCGCGCCGCAATTTTCACAGCGGTACTCGTTCGCCTCATTTTCGGAAAATCTCGTCGTTATATACTCCTTTGGCAGGCTTTCAATCTGATCCTGCCGCCCGCAGCTGTGACATGTCAGCATGCCGGATGAACTGTCAAAGACCATATCATCGCCGCAGTTCGGGCATTTATAAGAAATGATCATTCTGTTTCTCTCACTTTCTCTTTATATCGGACAAAGCTGCAGCCCGCTGTCTATTGATCTTTACTGAAAAGCATTTTCTGCTTAAGCGCCGCCAATTCATCATCGACACTGCTTTGATTGCTGTCATATTTAGCCGTCAGCTCGCCAATATCGTCTTTCGGAGACGCGTTCAGCTCAGCCATCGCATTGGCATGATCAAGCGCTTGGTTGACCTTGTCTTCCATTCTGCCGAAAGCTGTCATCGATTGGCCCGCATTTGACACAGAGGACCCCAATTTGTTCATTCTCTCCTGCGTTTTTGCCACAGACCACTTCGCTTTGATGGCATTTCGGCGCGACTCAAGCTCTCCGATATCAGCGACAAGCTTGTCATGCATTTTGCGCATTTGAGACGCGTTGGAAGAAGCGAGCTGATAAGCCGTTTGCAGCTCGGTCAGTCTTGATTCAACAGCCGCTTTCCTTTCCAAAAATGTCCGCGCATCGGCTTCATTGCCGGCCTGCAATGCTTTCATCGCATAATTTTCCATCTTTTCGGCATCAGCCTGGCATTCTGTTAACGCTCTTTTCGCCCGCTGTTCCTCAGCCATGACAGAAGCCGTCTCCGCTTTCACTTTTCCTAAATCACTGTTCAGATTCCGCAAATATTGATCAACCATTTTTTCAGGGTTTTCAGCTTTATCCAGCAGCGCATTGATATTGCTTGACATGATGTCTTTAAATCTTCCTAAAATACTCATTTTTCATTTTCCTCCCAAAATTAAATAGTAACAAGTTCATAGTTATCTATACTGTTTTTTTCGAAAAAAGTTTCATTTTCTCATAAATTTATGTATTTTATATGAAAATAGTCTCATTCAGCCCATTTGTGCCGGCGGAAATTCTTTATGACCAGATACAGTGAGAACAAAAAATAAACAAACAGCCCGATCATCAACCCGCTCACTAACGGATAATGTTTCGCCGCATACACAAAGAAATCAAGCTGCGAAATCTGTTCCGGACTTGTAATCGTATCCGTCCCATTCAAAAGCTTTGAAAATTTCGCCGTATCATTCCAATCAAACGAATCAGAAACAAGCTCACTCCCCTGATACCAATTGACAGCGGCGAGACAAAGAAAACAAAAAACAGAAAACGCGCATTGCACAATAAGAAAAACATGTTTCATGAAAAACATTCCTCCGCGGTTCAATATCATAGGCCGTCATACTATACATGACGGCAGCAGCAGAAACTTGGTTTTACTCAGAACTGATAAAAACGTGATTGTATGTACTTCACATCGGTTCAATTTACTGGATGCCTTTCTAAAGTATACCGTATATCGTAAAGAGTTTCAGACCTAAATAAAGAGGATGCTTCCCGAAGTCCGATGACTTTCAAGAAACATCCTCCATACTTTACAGTGATACTTCAACCTCTTTTAAACTCGGCAGAGCATCGATCGCACCGATTTTGGTGCACACGAGCGCCCCCACCTTATTGGCAAATGAGACAATATCACGCAGCTTCGCAAAATCTTCGGCTGCCGTCTGAATCTCATCCGTGCGCGCCAGCTGATACAGCGCCGCGCCGACAAACGCATCTCCCGCTCCCGTTGAGTCTATTGATGTCACCGGAATGCTCGGAATGATGTCAATATCCTTCCCATTTGAAAGAAGGGTCCCGCTTTTCCCGAGTGTCACCGCAACTATGCCGGCCCCGAGCTCATGAAGAACCGCAACACCTTCTTTATGATCCTTCGCACCGCTGATGATCTCAAGCTCTTCGTCACTGACTTTCACAAAATCACTTACGGCAACGGCTTTTTTTGCGGTGTTTATAAACTCTGAAACTCTTCCTTTCCATAAATCCTCACGGTAGTTAGGATCGAAGGAAATAAACTGTCCATTGTCTTTCGCAATCGACATCAGCCGTAAATAGGCTGAGCAAAACGGATCAGATAACAATGCCGTCGCTGATCCGAAATGAAGGATTTTCGCATCGTTTACCTTTTCCAGATCAATATCATCCAGCGTTAACAAAGCGTCCGCTCCTCTGTTAAACACAAAGTCGCGCTCCCCATTTTGTTTTAATGAAACAAACGCAAGCGTTGTAGGCGCTTTCTCATCCATGACAAGCATAGAGGTATCGACATGTGCGGCGTCCAATGTCTGCTTCAGAAAATACCCGAACGGATCTTTGCCTGTTTTTCCGCTGAAAGCCGCGTCTCCGCCCAGCTTAGCAATCGCTGCCGACACATTCGCCGGTGCGCCGCCGGCACTTTTTAAGAAATTGCGCCCTTCCGTCAAATCAACATCCACATCGGTACAAAAGAAATCAATTAACAATTCTCCAATACAAATAACAGATTGGCTTCCCACATTATCACACTCGTTTATCAATTCTCAATTATAGTTTCAGTATAGTGCTTTCTGTCATAAATACAACCGTTTACATAGAATATTTTAAATTTTACGTATACTTATCTTGCAGCTCTTTGCTCCAGATCAGACATCATCTGCTGATATTTTTTTTCAGTTAAAGGATAAAAAGAAATAAGAATAATAGACAGCAGAATGAACAATCCCGGAATGAGCGCATTCATATTTTTAATCGCATTCAATGACGAGGCCGTCTGATCGGTATTCGCGGCATATCCGGCGATTCCGAGATAAACGGCCGAAAATGACCCGGCTAACGCAACTCCGAGCTTATTGATGAAACTCATACTCGAAATCACCACGCCATCAGCCCGGACTCCGGTTTTCCATTCCGCATAATCGACACAATCGGCAACCATTCCCCAAGCAAGCGTATTTAAAGGCGTTGTGAAAAATCCCGAAACGAAAAGCCAAAAGAAAATAAGCGGCAGCGAAGAATACGATGTAAACTGAAGGCCCGCATAAGAAATCAGCGATAGCGCCGCCGTGATGATCATAACCTGCTTCCGGCCCCGCTTCTCAGAAAAGAAAGGAATAAACAGATTGCTGATCAGCGCCGCGCCGAAAAATAATACAGTTCCTAAAAACACAAATTCCTTATGGCTGACGTTATACGTAAAATAGTACACCATCGTGCTGAGCTTAATGTTAAACCCAATCGCAAACGCCAAAAATGCAGAAACCAAAATGAGCAAAGGCTTGTTTCGGAACAAAACGGACAACGTCTTTTTCATTCCTTGTTTTTTTCTTTTTTCAGTTTGAATCCGCTCCCGTACAGTAAAGAAACTAAATAGATTCAAAACGATGCTGACAGCCGCATAGATGAGCGCCGTCATCTGAAATCCAAACGCCTGATCTTTCCCGCCGATGGCGTCCGCAAGCGGTGTCGCACAGGAAATCGATAACAGAATTCCGATATAAACCAAAATCATCCGGGTCGTCGTCAGAACCGTCCGTTCCTCCACGGAATTCGTCATCCGCCCCGTTAAGCTGTTGACCGGAATCGTCTGCATGCTGAAGGACATCCCAAGCAGAATATAAGTGATGTACGCATAAACCATATTCCCCGTCTCGCCGAAATGAGGGGTCGTGAAGCATAAGAACGTAAATAGCGCAAAAGGAAACGCCACCCACAAAAGATACGGCCTTGCCTTTCCCCATCTTGTATTCGTCTTGTCTAAAATCACGCCCATAATCGGGTCAAAAACAGCGTCCAGCACCCTTACGATAAGAAACAAAGCTGCGATGACCGCAGGCTTAATGCCGCCGACGTCTGTATAGTAGAATAATAAGTATGCGTTTACAAACTGAAAGATAATATTGTACGACATATCGCCGAATCCGTAGCCGATCCGTTCCATCCAGGACAGGCCGCGATATTTCGTCTTTACTGCCGCTGCTTTTTCTGTTTCAATCATCATTTCCCACCCCAAGAATCCGTTTTCATTTTTGATAAGCAAGAGGGAGAATGCAAAGATCCTCCCCGTTCATTCAGCGATTTGGATACACCATCACTTTTAAGCATTCATTTTTGTATTGAAAGGCCCGTTCCATCGCCTCTTGCGTCTTCTCCAGCGGATATTGGTCCGTTACAAGATGCTTCGTGTCCACTATGCCGGAAGCGAGAAATTCAATTCCCTTCGGATACGTATTCGCATAACGGAAAATTCCGTATATATCAATCTCGTTATCTGCAATAAACGGCACATTGAGCGGAATCTCGTTCTGAGAAGGCAAACCGACAATCGCCAGTTTTCCGCCCCGGCGCACGGAAGCCAGTGCGGATTGCAATGCCGCCGGATTCCCCGCTGTTTCCCAAGCAACATCAACGCCTCTATCATTCGTGATCGTTTTAATCTCTTCAAGTGCATCCTGTTCACGTATATTAATAATGTGAGTCGCTCCCATTTTTTTCGCAGCTTCTAACCGCAGCGGCTCTAAGTCGGTGACAATGATTGTGCCTGCCCCAAATGCTTTAGCTGCGGCAACAGCCATTAACCCAACAGGGCCCATCCCCATAATCGCAATCGTTGATCCGGGCTGTAGCTTCGTTCTGGCCGCCGCATGGATACCGACAGAAAACGGCTCGATCAAAGCAGCATCTTCATAAGAAAGTGAGTCTGGGATTAAAAAAACAAAGTCCTGACGCATTTTAATATATTGGACAAACGCGCCGTCTACCGGCGGTGTAGCCAAAAACTGTACATCCGGGCAAAGGTTATAACGCCCTTCCTTACACGCCTCACAGCGTCCGCATGTGACACCGGGTTCGACGGCGACACGGTCTCCCACCTTGAATTGATCGACAGACGATCCGACGGCGGCAATTTCTCCCGCGCATTCATGACCGAGGATAAATGGTTTTTCCACTACATAATTGCCTATTCTGCCATTTGTATAGTAATGCAGATCAGATCCGCAAATTCCGACAGCCATCACCTTAATTAACACTTCATCATGATTGATGTCAGGCACGGGCAATGTTTCGATTTTGATTTCTCTCGTGTTGTGCATAACCGCCGCTTTCATGTTTTGAGGCACTGTGTGAGTCATTTGGCAAAATCCTTTCTCTGCTCTGAAATGTAAGTGCATACATTTTTGTTTTCTCTGTTACTGCCCCTATTTTATCTGCTTTTCCATACGTTCAACAGCCTTTCCTGCTGTATAAAAGGACAGCCGCACTGTACTTTTTATTTTTTCATATACAAAAAACACTGAATTGATAAAATAGTACTAATAGGAGGTGCAGGCTAATGGCTGAACTTGAAAACCGGACACATTTTGCAGAACTGCTGGCACCTGCCGTCAAATCGCTGAAACTTCATCCTGATTATAAAGTCAGAAGGAAAAAGAACGAAAAAACAGGACAGTCTTATATAGATCAAATCGCACTCCGATTAGGCGTTTCCTCTAACACGATCAAAAGCTGGATCGGACAGATGGGCGCAAACTACATTCCCGGACGAATTGACGACGGAAAGCTGTTCGGCATGATCTGGATCATTATCGAAAAGACTGACATGGATCCTGAATGGCTGACCGATCTTCTGGAAACCACCACCATTCCCGTCATCAAACCCGCATTGCCCGTTTGGACGGCGTCTTGTCTAAAAAAAGCAAAAATACTCCGGAAAGACGGATCATTCGGAGCGCCGAGTGATGACGATGTTGAAAAAGCAGTAAAGCGGCTGTTTCATGACAGACCAAGCCACGAAACGAATGCGCTTACAAGAAACTCCGTCACGCATAACTTACCGTCACGCCGGACGGGAAACTTTATCGGCCGCGACTTTGATATAGAGGCGATCCGGCAATGGATGCTGTCTCCGTCACCGGTCTGTTTAATCACAGGCTGGGCCGGCATGGGGAAAACAACGATCGCTCTTGAAGCAGCCTACCTTTGTGCCGGCAGTTCACCAGACTGGCCAGCATTCAACAGCATCATCTGGATCAGCGCTGACTGGAAAGGATTGAGCTTCAGCGATTTTTTAAACACGATCGCCTATCAGCTCGGACGCACCGAACAAATCGATAAATCAATCAACGAAAAACGGTTCGTCGTCCGCAATGCATTAGCCGCTCATTCAAATAAAAAACCGGTATTGCTGATCGTTGACAGCATCGATACAGCGGAACGTGACATTCACGAATTTATCATCGGCCTTCCGCAAGGCGTAAAAGTCCTCCTTACGGCACGGGAAAACGTAAAACAGACATACCGGGACGGCCTCGGGGAACTGGCGGCCATCCAGCTGAGCGGCCTTGAACAAACGGATGCCCTTGAATTTTTCCATCAAGAAGTGCACCGCTGTCTGCAAACATGCAACCTCCCGCAAAAACGGGAAAAGCTGGAGCAGCTGCTGCGGCTATCGCCTGACCTTAAGAATGAATTCATCTCGGCAGCCGCCGGCAACCCGAAGGCCATGGCACTGAGCATTGCATACATGTCAGACGACGACATCCCCGCTCCGCAGCTCATTCAAGAACTTAAACAAGCAGGCTACTCATTATTGGAATTGTTTGAGGTTCTCTTTGGCCGCACATGGGACAGATGTCATGAAGACACACGAAAACTATGGCAGACGCTTTGCTTTTTCGCTAAGCCCCCTGATGAGAAAAGCTTGGCTCTAGCGGCCGGATTAGACGTCCGGCGGTTTCATTACGCGATTGAGCAAATGCGGTCATATGCTTTAATACAGCCGGAACGAGGCGAAGGAAGAATTCAATACGCAGCCCATCAAACCGTTGTCGCTTACGGAGAACAGCACTTATCAGAAAATCACGAATTTGCAAAAGAAGCCCGCAGCCGCTGGGCGCATTATTATATTGATTATGCGGAAACCCATATAAAACGGGAACGGCCGAATTCCGTCTATTGGAGCTACCTGCTGGGGCGGAATTTAGAGCAAATGAAAAAGGAATGGCCGAACATCCTAAAGGTCATCGAATGGTCGAGTGAAACCGGACAACATGACATCCTGATCAAACTCATCATCCGCATCAGCCATTTTCTAAGCAGAATCAACCTGCTCCTGCGAATCGAATACGGATTAAAAGCCGCCGATGCCGCCCGTCAATCAGGCGAACACACACGGGAAGCCTACTTCAGGATCGACACGGCAGGCTGGGCGCTGATGGAAGTCAACGATTCAGACGGAGCTCTCAGGCAAATAGAAGCCGGCCTGAAGATACTCGAACAATCAGGCGCGCCGGATCACGACGACTTGAAAGTATGGGGAACCGCCCTGCAATCGAGGCTGCTGTTAAAAACCGGAGAACCGGACAAAGCGGCAGCAATGCTGGATGGCATCAAAGATCAGCCCGTCTCCCCCATTATCCGGCACAGGGTTCTTCTGGTCCGCGGCGACCTGAGTTTCGCCCGCTCTCACTACGAAGAAGCCATCACATTATACGAAGCGGCAAACACAACCAGCGCCGCATACGGCGGCGAAAAAACAATAGAAGCCTATTTCAACCTGGGCATGGCTTACGTAAAGTGTGATCAACTCGAAAAAGCGGAAAAAGCCTTTGAACAAATGCTCTATGACAAACATAACGCCAATCAAGTTGAGTTGATCTATTACTATTACGGAATGGCACAGCTGTTGTATCGTAAAGGAGAGAAAACGAAAGCGATGGAATCGAATCAAAAGGCGATTCGTTTGATTGATTCGTGGGAGCCTGGGATTGGGATTCGGGGTGAGGTTGAGCAGCTGAGAATGGTGCTTGAAGGAAATGGTTTGAAGTCACATTGTAGTTAGGAAAGTGTGAATTCCATCTAAGATAAACCCCTCACACCTTATTTATAAATAAATCAGGCCTTATCAGTTGAGTTAACTGATAAGGTCTTTCTGATAGAACGCTATGGGCATTTCAGATGAAATCAATGGTCAAACCCTTGGTATATCAAGAGTTTTCGTAGTTTAATTCATCATGCCGCCCATACCGCTCAAATCAGGAATTCAGCCTCCAGCGTTTTCTTCTGGCTTGTCAGCGGTAACAGCTTCGTTGATAAGAACATTGCAGCTACAGACGCAACATTTCGTAGAGATGAGCGTGTTACTTTTGTTGGTATAATCACGTTTCATTAGCTTTTGACAATGCATGATTACTTACAACATATTATATAGCCTATAATTAGAAAGTGGTTACTGTGAACTGTCTTGAAACCTTGCCGCTTTATCTATAACTAAAACTTAACTGAAGAAAGAGCATTTGCCCCTTCGAACATTACCCGAGAATCTCCATACTCAAATCTTCCTTTAGTTCTCGGTCCTAATTTAAGCGCCAAATTTATATCATCAATAAACTTATTTTTCTCTTCCTCAGTATTCTTAAAATCTACAATCAATAATCTTTGCAACGGTTTTGGATCTTTTTTACTTCTATCAAGTTTTAAACGCTCACATATTGAATTATTAATATGCTCATCTCGAAAACTATATCCTATAATATACAATTCATCACATGGATTATTCTTATCAACTAATTTACGCCGGAAATTGTTATAGTAAAAATTAAATGGCATTTCTTGAACTTTTGCACTTTTCCCTCCACCTGTTACTATGGAAGGGATAATATTATAGTCAAAAATCTTATTATAGACATTATGAGAACGTAACGTTTCTGTAGTTATCTTAAAAGTTTTCCCTGTATCGATATCCTTAAAAGAAGAAAGCGATCCATGTAGATGATGGAGCTCCACTTTTTTCTCTCCAAACATGGATAGTGTCAACTCTGGACTAAAGAAAAATCGCTTTTCATTATCAGCCAACTCCCATTTATCCCGAGGAACATGGTAATCCATAAAATTATTTGTACCTATAGTTTCCAACAATATAGTTTCTAATAGTAAATCAAAGTTTAGAGTAAAGAAACCGATACGAGTAGATTCTTCAATAATGTTTCGCAACCATTCTACAAATCCGTCTAATCTTTCATTAATCTCTTTCCAACGAACGTGTCCATCTATTAAATCTAAAATTGACGCTGTATACTCGAATATTATTTCTTTTATTGCTTTCAAATGTTTTTCTAGTTCATTCTTTTCCAACCTATAAGTCCCCATAAATCGTTCTCCTTGCTCATTTTCATCAAGGAAATCATAGTAATTTTTCAGAGATTCATAAGCTTGTTCAATACTGGCTATAGCTTCTTCAAAGTCTGTTTGTATGTATTCCCCCTTTTTTAATCTATCCATATGATGCTGAATGAAGGACTTATGTTCAGAAGTTAAGCGATTGAAAAACTTCTGTGTAATATTAGGAAGAGCAAAATCTTTATTTAAACCTACCGACAAACCATTTCCTATCAAAACAACCTTATTCATAACTTCCTCCCTCATTATATGAAATAAATTCAATCATTCTCCATTATAATTTGTGCAAATAAACTGTACGATTAGCATTGACTTAAAAAGCTCTCTCTCAAGTGTACTTTGTATAGCTTTTATCGTTAAAAGAACTCCACAATACTTATGGAGTTCTTAAACGATATATTTACTACTATTATTCATCTTAGTTTTTGTCTGATTCTATGGAGTAAGTAGTTGCTATATAAGATAAAGTCCTTCCATGAACCAATAAACCATCCCTGTTAAAGACAATTAACTCAAACTCATTAGTTTGTTCATTTTGCTTAACTTCTCCAGTAGCATTAAAGACTGCGTTATTATTTTCTGTTGCAAATTGATCAATATAATGAAACAAACCTTCATACTGAGGAGCATCAGCAAAAAAAGCTTCTCCAAACCTTATATTTACAAATTTATTATTTTTACAAATTCTCACTAATGCACTTTTCTCTCCAGTTTCGACCTTCTCAATTCTTCCTGTTACAGTCCTTGTTTGCCCCAAATCTTTTTCTTTTAGTGCATCTACATCCCGCTTATACAATCTACCTTTCACTTGATTCGTATCTTCTATTTTATGAGCAGGATCAACTATTACTCTGATTGCTGGTTGTTCCACTGTTTTGGTGACTTTTTTGGTATTTTTTTTATTCAATCTTTTTTCTCGATCATCTTCTCTTTTCTTTATTCTTTCTTCAGCACTCAAAATTTCAAGCTCAAATGCTTCTCTTTGTGCTTTTTTCATTTGTTCTGGTGAAATAAATCCATTTTGGACACCTACTTGTCTAGTTCCAGTTCTTCCATCGATTCTTTCAGCAAAGTGAATACAGTTTTCCGAATGGGGACTTTCTCTCCACTTCCTGAAATGGCTTTTATTACCTGGCAGTTTCACATATGATAATTTAGCTTCGCATCCTGCTTCCGTACAAAAAAGCTTTCCCCAATACTTTCTGGAATACTCTTCTGGCTTGATTTCTTCTATACTAATTAATGTTTTTTTATCGTTATCGACATAAAATGCTTCGTAGATTGAAACCATTTTTCATCAGCCCTCCTTCACATCCTAAGAAGATTTTTCGAGAAATTGTAATGTTTACTTATCATTATCTCTACTATGATTCTACATTATTTCCAATTCCAAGGCAATAAATTCAACTTTTTGTCTAAAAATGCATAACTAAAGTCTTATGTAATTATTTGTAGAAAATTGATTAGAAATAAACAAAGTTTCTTATTCCCTTTGTTACGAAATACAGCGTCCAACAAACAGATTACATTAAAAGTGTATCTCATTTTATGTTTGATGCTTTTTAGAGAATATGTTCATTTATGTTAACTAGTTGACTATAAGTTTTTACACTATCTATTTCCTCAATCTCAATATTCCTAGTCATACATCCAGGACCATTTAATCCCATACTCATTTCTGCTTTTATATACTTATTTAATCTAATTCTTCAAGATTATAATCGTCTATTATTTCTCATACACATATCTTAAATTGTTTTTTTTGTTTAAATTTCTTTTGTCCGTTAAAATAAAGCACCACATTGTCTAATACACCTTGTTAAGTAGTTCAGCCTTTAGTTGTTATCCGCCGCGAGGTCATATCTCGTCTGTAGAAGTTCAGTATTTGCTGGATTTGCTCATCGTTAAATACATCAATCTTCACACCTTCTTTTTGCCCTCTTTGCGGAATTGTTCTTAATGACTCCACACTCGACCATGTAATTAAGAAAGAAAGGCTTTTATACGTAAAAGCTTTGCATTGATCATATCCGCTTTTTTTCCTTTCCTTTCCCTTGGCACTTTGAAATATTAACGGACATGACTAAAAGAAATATCCTTTACATTTACCACTTCTTTCTCAATACAGTAACTTACAAATTCTCTAAACATCGATTCACAATTCCAAATGTTTGCTTTTGTTGTGTCTTAAAGCGTCTGTCATCCAAAAAGTCTTAATACGCAAATTTTAATAATAAAAAAGACTACCTCCTGTTTAGGAAGTAGTCTTATTAAATTGATTTACATGACGGTTCTCATTTTAGAAAAAGCATCCGTAACTGCTTTTCAAAATGAGATAGTGGATGAAGCTTTAAAACGTCTTGTTTAACGCTTTAAATTACATCATTCCGCCCATAGATCAATCACTTTCAAGAACATACATTCCTATTCATTGAGGCAATTCGTTATTTGTTTTTTCGCTCGATTGCCCCCATATCTCTCATTGATATTCATATTTGAATTTATAAAGTGTGACCAATTGTGTGACCAAAATTGAAATCAGAAACTAAATTCGTTTATACTCCCGTTAGGAGTTGATTCAGAATGACCGATTTTGAGCGTAAAGTGTATCGGATTATATTCAATATGACCCGCTTCGGGAAAAATCCCTCCATGGAACAATTGAAAAGGAAAACCGGGAAAGATGAACAGACGATCCGTGCTGCTGTGAAAAATTTGATGAGAAATCGTGTTTTGAATTGGGATAAGAAAAAAGAAAAGTGGATTTTCTAACTTTACATTGACAATTCCGTATATAAATAGTATAATAAATGTAACAGAGCTCACACGCCTCTTGTTCTTCGGAATAATGCGGACCACAGTGAGACTTTTTTTTATCTAAAGGATGGTAAATTATGTCAATCGCGCATACTCCTAAAGTCTTCAAAACACATGAAGAACAACTTGAAATACTTAAACAACGTGGTTTAAAAGTTGATGATGATACTGAAGCCTTAAACATCCTAAAAAAAATCAACTATTACCGTTTGACAGGTTATATGTTAACAATGAAGGTAAACGATGAATTTCATTCTGATGCTTCATTTAATGACGCAGTACGCTTACATAATTTTGATGAAAAATTAAGAAGGATTTTATTGAGGGCTATTGAGTTTATAGAGATTTCATTTAAAGCTCAACTGGCATATAATTTTGCAGATACTTATGGTCCTTTAGGGTACCATTTTTCAGAAAATTTTAACCACGATCAAAAAAGTAAAAATTTCCATAGAGATTTCATTGAAAAATTATCTAAAACAATCATGAATAGTAGTGATCTTTTTGTTGTTCATCATCGTAACCATTATAATAGTCAACTGCCTATTTGGGGCGCAGTTGAATTACTCACGATGGGTACTATATCGAAATTTTACAAAAACATGCATAGCAAAGATAAGAAAGCAATCTCAAAAAGCTTATATAATGGGCTTTCGCATGCAGTGCTTAGTAATTGGCTTGAGGCTATTACTATATTAAGAAACACATGCGCTCACTATTCAAGAGTTTATAATAAAAAATTCTCTTTTTCGATTAGACTATCACCAAAGATAGAATTAAATAACAGCAAGCTTGTTTCGTTTATTTATATTTTGAAGATATTGTTGTCTGAACAAGAATGGAATAGGTTTCTTAATAGTTTTCTAGTTTTAACAGAAGAGTATGATGACGTAATAGAAATGCATCATATGGGTTTCTATGATAATTGGAAAGAATATATTAATTGATCCCCCACCGAAATGGGGGATTTTATTTATTTTAAGAGTGATTCTAGTTTCACTTTCGTCTTCGGTCCGTAAATACCGTCAGCAGTCAGGCCATACATCACAAAAAACCCTCCTCGTCACGAGAAGGGAATCATTCATCATACAAACGATACTTCTTAACGCTCTGCCTCTAATTTTTTTCAGAGCTTATACATTCACCAAGAGGAAAAGCAGGCATTTACCTGCTTTTAGAACAACAATAGATTAATAGCATAATAAACACCATCAGCAATTATTTTGGCCGATCCTCCGCCAATCTTACCCTTCAAAGCCTTAAATAGCTTGTCCGAAATCATATGTGCAGTAACATCGGGAAGTTCAGCTATTTCATCTATCTTATCTGCTATGTAGCCTGAATTCTTTTTAAATGCTTTTGCTGCTTTAGCGTCGGCATGTTTTAATATTTGGCCAACCGCTGCTCCGCCATGTCTAATTCCTAAGGAGACTGTATTTGCAGCTAATTTGACTAGATAGCCTTTAATGCCGGTAGTGTGGAACACTGGCTCCTCACTCTGTTCCTCAGCTAAATTGTTCAAAGTGTTAGTTTGAACATTAACACTCTGTGTTGTTCCTTTAGTCTCAGTTTGACTATTAGGAGTTGCGGCACTTGCAACGCTTGGTAATAGTGTTGATACTAAAAGTAAGCCTGTGAGAGAAAGAATAATTACGCTTGACATAATCTTTTTCATTTTACCACCTCCTTCCAATATAGTATTATATACTAAAATTTATAATTTTTGTTTAAAATTAGTTAAAAAAGGAGAATTATCATGAGAAAAATTTACAATCATATGAACGTTGACCAAAAAAAGACTGCTATTAAATTGTTTAAAGAGGATTTAGAAGAACTGAAGAAGGAGCAGAAACAGGAAAGTGAAAAGGGTTACCCTCGGGTTGTAAGAGATGCAATTGAGGAAACTATACAACGGTACATACAAGATATAGAATACCTAACAAATGATTTAAAACAAAATGAGCAGGCCTAATGCCTGCTCATTTTCATTTCAAAAGCGCTTCGACCTTCGCTTTTGTTTTCGGCCCATAGATGCCGTCAGCAGTCAGGCCATACATGGACTGGAATCGCTTGACCGCATTTGCTGTCTTCGCACCATATGCGCCATCAATTCCAAAATTCTTTGCGCTCTTATCCGGGTAGTAATGAAGAGCCGCCAGCGCTGTTTGAATCTGTTTTACGGCCTCCCCTCGGGTCAATGGGCTTGTGACTTTAAAAATACCCGCAGGCAAGCTAAATTTTGATTTCTGAGTGGTTTTAGGCTTTGAGGCTGTTGCCTTCTTCTTGCTGCCGCTTTTCAACTCATTATCACTCTTAATATAAGATACATTCACATATCCGTGGAATGTCTGGCCTTTAGAATTGGTGTATTCAACATATCCCCATCCGTTGACAGTTGATCCGAGCTGATATTTTACAACCGTGCCATTCGGCAGGTTAAGCACCATGGAAGAAGAGGCACTCCGTTGTGTACGTAAAACAAGGCCATCGCTTGAAACCACCGTGTTTTTGATGAATCTTCCTGTGTCTGTATGGGTAACATCCGGATTTGATACAGGCGCCGTTACAACCACGCCGGCCATTCGTTTTTTAACACGGGCCTTAAAATCGGTAAACCCCTGCGAGTTGCTTACCCACGGCGCCGGGCAGATTTTATGGGTAATGTCGTAATGTCGCACAATGTCATTGATTGGATCAAGTTTATACATTTTGCACAGCTCGGCACAAACTTGTTCCGCACGAGCAATGGTATCCGGATGGAAAGTGCCGTTCTTTTCAATGCAAAGCTCCACGCCTACAGACAAGAAATTCGCATTCGGTTTCAGCGCCGAGACACCCCGGTAAGGCTGCCCGTTGACGAATTGCTGAACGTCATTCGCATGATAGGCCACCTCATTCAACGGAATGATGCAAATAGCCTCTGTACGATCGACAAAGATATGTGCAGATGCAAACGTCTGTTTCTTCTCAGACAGATTTCTGTTTTGTGCGGGGAGCGTTTGACCAAAGTATCTATAATGATTGGCAGCGGGCGCACCGGGGTTTGCCGTGTAATGCACCACCAGTTTCTTCACGCCGTTGTTTTTGATTCCTGGCCGCGTCCATTTATTAATATCAATATATTGGTTTCTGTATGCTGACATAAAAATCTCTCCTATTCTGTTTTGAAATATAAAAAGGCCGCCGACGGCAGCCCTTACTTGGTCAACTCGTGCTGTTTTAAAACGGTTCTTTGCTTATGGCCTTTTTCAGTCACATAGTTGTTTTTGAACCATGCTACCAGTGACATGATGATCGTAAACCCGATGGAGCCGCCTAAATAAACCGCGTCCGCAAGGTCATTCACTTGATCATCTGCAATCGGTAGCACATCCTTACCAAACATCACTAAAACTTGGTTTACGAGAGCAATAAAAAGAAGCACAGTCCGGACGACTGTACCTTTGTCGAATTTTTTCATATGTTATTTTCCTCCTTATTTTTGCAGCAGGTTATACATGATCGCGATAGCCCCGCCGATAAAACCGGTGCTGACTGCCGTTATTATGGCCCCTGTGATGGTCCGTTTGATCCAAGTCGTATTTTCATCAATTTTGTTCAGCTTTTCGTTTAATGAAATGATTTGCTGATCATGCCTGTCAGAAGAACGCTCAAGGACACTCACTCGCTGTTCAAGAGTCTTTTGCCCGGCTTTAACCTCTGTAATTTCTTTTTGTAAAGCATTCACTTCCGGTACCTCCGTCATTTGTGACATTAGTACGCCCCCCTTTTTCTATCTCATACGCTTCACCTCCTTCGAGGCAAAATAAAAACACCTATTCAGTTACAGGTGCGCTTGCTGGTGCATTCTGATTTTCATTTTGTGTTTTAGTTGAAGCATTTTGCAGTTGGGTCAGTTTATTGACAGCCGCAGTGTACAACGCTTTATACTCAGCGAGCTTTTCGTTTTTTTCATTTAGCTCTGCAAGCAAAGAAGCAGCCTTGTATGTTGCAATTTCAAATTGTTCCTGTAATTTTTCTTTTGTCATTTCTTGCATTCCACACACTCCTTATTCTTGGTCAGGGTAAGCACTACCTCGTTCTTTTGCTGTGATTTCGTCGTATTCCTCTTTCGTAATGCGGCCTTTCTCAACGGCTTTTCTCATTTCAACGGTCAAAACAGTTCCGTTTTTCCAGCAATCCTCAAAAAACCCGAAAAGAGCACTTCGGTTCTCCAATGGGCTCCCCCCGTTTCCTTTTATTGATTCATCAAGAGATTGCAAACCCGCTGAAGGTCAAGGACTTGTTCCTGCAACTTTTCCTCTGTAGTCTTTTCCATTTCTCTATCTTTTGCTTCAATATTTAATACCACGGGCTCAAGCTTCATCTTTGCCATCCTCCTTATTTTGAACGTAGATTGTTATAAGCCCTTCTCGGTTGCCTTGTGGATCAACGACAATTTGAACTGGAATCATAATAAGCTTTTTGCTCCCACTGTACCCTTGATAATAACCGTCAGGCTCTACATAAGTTTTTGTGAGCAAATAGCTTATTTCATCAGACTTTATATCATGAAGGACATATAATTGATACGCTACTTTTGTTGTATCGTCCGGCTGCAGATCGAACGAAACAGCCTCCATGGGATATGTCTTGTCTCCTTTTTTTATAGAGCCGGCAGTTATTTCAATTCCCGCGCCGGTTTCTTCTATTTCGATGCCGTCCGCATAATAAAGACTCATGTTAAAATCCCTTTTTTCAACCATAAAAATTACTCCCTTATTGTGATTCGTAAAAAATAACAATTTGAACCTTTATCGTTTTTCCCGCAACTCCGGCAGTAGTCCCGGTCCCTCTCACTCCAATATCAACAGAACTGGCGCTTATATTTTCTAATCCCACCGTAACCGCATTAGAATATGCGCCAATGGCTGTACCTACCGCCGCAAAAACGTTCTCAGGCGCATAATAAAAACTATCAACAAAAGGAATGCGATTGTAGCGCGCGTACGCAGTTGCCCCTCCGTCAGGCGGCAGTTTAATGTCCCAAGTAAAGCAGTAAACCATCAAACCGTATTGTAGGCCTCCATGCTCGTCTTCTAATTCTGTAGAAACATTGCCACCCATCAATTTGAATTCGCAATTTTTTGCATTCCCTGCTACAACTTTGGTTCCCAATGGTAGCGTTAAATCTGATGCATCAACAATCGTTTTTTGGCCTGATTTCAGTCGAATGACCCCGGGGACATCAATATCTAAATTATTCGGTTTAAAGCGATAAATAGTAGCTGATCCTTCAAAAAGGGCCTGATAACGGTTATATGTGAACGGCTCTCCTATATTTTTAGGATTGGTAGTAGCAGTAAGAAGAAAAGCGTCTTCTTCAACAGCTGCCTGTCTTTCCATTTTCATATTAAAATGGCTTATAACTTGTCCAACATCTCCTATTTCTGAATACATTGAGATAGTTGGAACCGTTTCATATGCGGTTTGCTTGCCTGCGCCACGGAGCTCTATTTTGCCATCACCAATTGAAACTGTTCTGTAGATTTCATTATAGGAATCACCAGGATCAAAAAACTTTCCTTGTTCCTGCGTTATTTTTCCAGAACTAACAATCAATTTGTTGTAAACATAATGAGAGTCTCTGGTGTACTGGTAAATCTTATCGCCTTCGATATAGTATTCGGCATCTTCTGATTGTGTCAGCGCCTCGAAACGGGCCCCTTTTATGGTCACCCCCTCAATCGTGATACCTTTTAACGTCCCGACATTTATTTTGTCCGCTGAAAGGTCTTTGATCTTGGCGTTTGTTATTGAACCATCAATGATGTGTACCGAATCAATTATTGCTTCTTTTAGATGTGCCTTTGCGATAGCCGCATTTTGAATAGCCGCTGTCCCGATTGCCGCCTCAGCTATTTTCGCACTTGTTATGGCTGCATTTTTTATATGAGCTGCTTCTATTACCGCCTTTTGGATGTGGTCGCCATCAATAACCCCATCAACCAGCTGAGTATCAAACGGGCTATAACCATAATCAGAAATGACATCGCCTTTGCGTACCTGTACCTTACGAATAACAAAGCTACAGGGCTCAGTGTTTCCGTTTCGATTATATCCGCCGATTCCAATTGTGTAATCAGAGCCGGTTTCCGGAGCAGTAAATTTGATATTAACCCTTATAAATTGATCAGACGGAAAAGCAGAAATATCTTTCTGTTCATTGCTGCTAATTTGTATGAAAGTACTGCCTTTTTTCAAATGAATATAATTTATGTCGGTGGTATTATTCCGCTTTATTTCAAAAGACAGTGTATATTGTTGTTCTTTGACCAATGCCATTCTTTGAATATTAACAGGCGAGGACCTGTTCCCGCATATTCCGAAAGCTATTCTAGTTGTTCCATTGATAATTTGAGAAACAGTCATTTCATTAAATTCTTTTTCCTCAACACTGTGGCTGGTGTCCGTATAATCATAGAACCATTTAGATTTTAAAAGAGAGCCGGGTAAGATATTAGCATCATCAAAGTTTCTGGAAAGTTTATCAGCATCGACGGCCAGCTGGGCCAGTTTTTCTTTTGTGATCGCTCCGAAAACAATGTCATCAGTCCGAATGCGCTGAGTGGTCGCGGAGAACTGATCCGTGAATTCGCTTGCTGTGCCCCGTGTGTTGATTGAGCGCAAGCGATAATACCAAACTTCATTTACTCCCGTAAAATGCTCGTATCCGCCTGTTTTGCCTCTGAAAATACGATTCTCTTTTAATGGGGTGAATCCATTTACTTGTGAAGCATACACCTCGTAGGCTGCAATATAACTGGACGGATCATAGTCCCATGTCAGGGCCACATTCTGAAACATGGGTTTGATCACTACATTCGACGGAACGGGCGGTGCTTTGTCGGGAAAGCTGCCGTCCGTAACCTCTCCGGCGTCCGGTTTGCTTTCCCAAGTGCCACGGTTCTTTTCGATCACACTTTCAATCTGCTCAAGCCTACCGTCTTTTTGTAATGCCGATAAAAATTGGCCGATCTCAACGACGCAAGTATTTTCAGGGTCAGTAATATCGTATTCCATTGAAATAACGCGCTGCGATGTCTCGATTGGAATAGCGAAGTTTCGATCAATCGTGATCGTTGTATCTCCCAATTCCACATGTTCGTGTTCGTGTCCCGGCACGCTCTCAAGCAGCTGCACAGACAGCTCATAATTGATTTCTGTCTTACATGCAGTCGTTATCAAATGATTATACGTGGCCTTTAAGAGCTCTTCCGGCTCCGTTATGTCTTCATTATTGAACTGGCCTTCCCGATGGATCAACTTTCCATCTCTAAGGCGCCCCAATCTTTCTAATAAATCCGGATCGCCAACCCATTCCTGGCCTAAAGGCTTATCGACCGGGTCGCCTTTTGATTTTTTCCATTCTACTTCAGAGAAATCAATAAAACGGGAATAGCCGCCCGTTTCCTCTCCTTCCTCATCCGTAGATGCTATGGATGCCCCGTAACCCCAAAGGGCTGTCACTGGGTAACTGATAACGGTCCGCCGGATATTTGTTGTATCCTTATCACTCTCAAAGCGCTTTCCGCTGTCTTTACCGCGACGGGGAAGTATTTTTATGATTCGTTTGACGACCTTATTTCCATCAAATTCTATAGTGTCCTGAAGCTCTCCGCCCCATATATTGATCACGTCAGCAATACAATCCAACGCTGTTTTTTTATAGAAGGTAGTCGAATTCACTCCAAGCTCCGCCGTTACTTCCGCCACCCATCTTGACCGAGAAAGGACGTTGTCCAGTACAAACTGAGCAGTTTTGTTAGTTGGGCGGAAATCTTTTACAAATGTTTCGGCAAGCTCCATCATGGCAGCCTCACAGGTAACCTGGGTGTTAACCTCTCCTTCTTCGTCTGCATCATCCAATTCCTTGATGACAAACAGACGCAGTACACCGTCCTTATCCTTGAACACCACTTGATTCTCTTCAAATAAGAAGCGTGCGTCAGGATGGGAGGCGTCCGCTACAAAAGAAAAAGAAGAGCCCTTGTTCAGCTCTTCCTTGTATTTTGCATCCCAGAACGTACAGGTTTCTCGTCCGTGGCTGGACAGCACTGTCAATAATTTATCATCTGGTGAAAGTATATAAATGTCAGCCATGACCGGACCTCCTTACAAATATGCCTCATTAAATTTGATGCTGCTCTTATGACTGAACTTGATTTTAACTGGCGTCCTGGGCGGCAACAGAAACCAATCTGATTGAATTTGAAGTGCTGTCATGATTAAATTACCGCTGCAAGTGACCTTTCTTTTTGCTGAATCAATTACAAGAGTGTCACCAGCGATGAAATCGTAAAGCAGCTTGATCGTTTTCGATACAGACCCATCAGCATTAAGAAGAGCCACCTCATATGAAGTGGCTTTCTCTTCAAAAACGCATTCGATTGTTGGGTCTACGGCTGCATAGCCCGGATTAGTAATAGTTTGAACACCTGAATCAAATTCAAAATCCTTCGCTAAGCCGTATTTTTTTGGATCCGGACAGATAAAAGTCAATGTTGCAGTCTGAAAGCCTCCCTGTTCTTCGCCTTCTGAAATGCTTTCAAAGACAGCGTTATAGAATCTGTCAGGCTCATCATGAAAAATTAACGGTTTAGGCTCTTCGGTGTGCAGAATAAAAGTCAATTCCTCCTGCTTTTTCTTCAACTCTTCTTCACTGCTGAAGGCAAAAAGAACCTCAATGGTTATGACTCTTACAGGGATTCTTGTGTTCCGCAGGAAACCGCCGGGGCGATTCCCGATAGTGGCTGTATTCACTTCTCTTCCGGTCACTCCCCGGCCGCCCGTGGTCTTCACATAAAAGAAGGGGGAGATATCAATGCCATCAAACGTGATTTTCCATTGGTTAGGCAGCAGTTCCTGGTAATTAATCATTAAATCTCACCCTCCTTGCGTTTGACCTTTTTTGTGCGTTTGTGACAGGCTTTTCTACGCCTTGACCGACCTTCTTGCTGTCCATCTCAACAACAATCATTCTGTCAGGCAATTCAAGGTTCCGGATGTCCGCGCTCAATTCTTTTCTAACCGTGCCGAGTTCGCTACTAGAAATGGATGTGTCATATGCAAAATTCAGATCCTCCTGCTGAATAGTCATGGCATCACTGACGGCGCCCATAGCTTTCTGAACAGCACCGATACCATTCTGAATCCCCACAGCGATACCGGCAGGAACCATGATCCCGACCTGATCCCGCATCAATCTGGATGGGGAGTGGATTTTCAATTTTTTCTTAATGGTTTTCTCAATTGTCGAGGCGATGGAATTTGCTTCTTTCGCCAGCTCGCCCTTCATATTCTTCATTCCAGAAATAATGCCAGCCATTGTATTTGAACCGATGGCTTTTCCGCTTTTCTTGAGAGAACCAAGCTGTTTTACATCCACTGTAAGCTCCCCAATTTTGCGGAGATAGTCATTTTTCAATAGTGCCAGTTCTTTATTTGCGGCAGATCGTAATTCATTTATTTTCTTGGTCGTCGCGTTCTTCAAGCCGGTTAATTCTTGGGTAGCCTGGTCACTGGCCAGCTTGTGCTTTTCTTTCCACAGACTGACATACTCATTTAGCTCCGAATCTGTCATGCGGGCTATTGCATTAATCTGATCAGCTGACCCGACACCCATTTCTTTCAATTCGTCTGTGAATGCCTTCGGTGCCCGGCTTGCTATTTTTGTAATGTCAGTGTTGAACGTTTTGATCTTGTCCAGCTGCTTTTTAAGATTTGAAGTCAGCTTGGAGCCGTTCACATTTTGACTTGAGACATCGTCAAATAGACCGATGGCGTTATAGATCGCGTCAGTTCGGTCTTGCAGCTCTTTTTTATAGGCATCATTGGCCGCCTTAATATCGGCAGTCAGTTTATCATTCACACTTTTGAATTTTGAGAGATAAGTATTGTTTGCAGAAAGAATGCCCTTGTTAAGTTTGTCAGCCGCTTTCTTTTCGGCTTCCTTCTGCTTTCTGGTCTTATCAGCCATCGCTTTTTGAGTCTGATAGATTTCCCGTTGAACCTTTATTTGCTGGTCAGAATTCAGCTTGTTCTTCTTCTTGATTTTCTCAAGCGTTTTGATATAGGTATTCCCGCTGATTTTTCCTGTATCGTATTTTGCCTCAGCTTTCTTAATCTGATCTGATACTTTCTTGGTATACGCCAGCTTCGCCTTCGCTTCCTTGCGCTGCTGCTCTTTCAAAAGCTTCTTCTGTTTATCAGAGGCGTTTTTGGCAGCTTGATAGATTTCACGCTGGATTTTTCGGCTTTGCTCGCTTGTCAGCTTGTTTTGCTTCTGGATTTTCTGCAACGTCTTGATATAAGTGTCAGCGCCCATTTTCTTGGTGTCATATTTAACTTCAGCGTTTTTAATTTTGTTGGTCACTTTCACTTCAGCAGCTTTTTGAGCCGCTTTAGCCGCTCTCGCCGCAGCCGCTTTTACTTTGGCCTGCGACTTATCAATACCAGCCGCCATACCGGTACCGACGTGATAGCCGACCTTGTCACGCATTACCCTTGACGGAGAATGGATTCCCAGAAGTTTTTTCATGCCGTTAGGGATAGCATTTGCCATTGATTTTACTTTGCTCGCTAATGCTCCCGCCATGCCGCTAATACCATTTATTAAGCCTTGGATGATGTTCTTACCGATCTGCCACAAGTTAATGCCGCGGAAAAACTTCATGACACCGTTCCATATGCTTGTAATTGTTGATTTTGCTGATTTCATTATGCCGGAAATAGCGTTTTTCATACTATTGAATAGGCTTTTAGCTGTACTCACAAGCCCTTTCCAGAGCCCTGTCACAAAACCTTTGACGGCGTTCCACACGCTTGTAAAAACACTCTTGGTGCCATTCAGCATGCTGCTAAAAAATGACTTCAAACCATTCCAAATGCTCTTGGCAGTAGAAGATACAGCTTTCCATACTGTGGTAACAACAGTTTTTATCGCATTCCAAACGGTGCTGAAGATTTTCTTTTGCGTATTTAGCCAACTGGTGAAGAATGTTTTCAATCCATTCCAGATTGATTTTCCAACTGATACAACGCCCTTCCAGATCGAAGTAGCAATTGTTTTGATGCCGTTCCAAATGCTTGTAAATGCGGTTTTCATTCCATTCCAAACAGATGAAAAGAACGTTTTTAAACCATTCCAGACAGATTTCCCGACTGACACAATGCCTTTCCAGGTTGAAGTGGCGAATGACTTAATGCCGTTCCAAACCGTTGTGAACGCGGTTTTCATCCCATTCCAGAGTGATGAAAAGAATGTTTTCAGGCCGTTCCAAATGCTTTTAGCTGCCGATACAATTCCATTCCAAACAGTAGAGAAGAACGACTTTATTCCGTTCCATGTTGATGTTGCTATCGTCTTTATACCTGTCCAGACAGTAGACAGCCAACTGGAAATAGCGCCCCATGCCGCAATTGTAGCCGATTTTACCGTGTCCCAATTCGCGATGATCAAGGCAACCAGACCGATGACAGCCGCCGTAATCCATCCGATAGGCCCCATTGCGATGACCCATGATGCGGCCATACGTGCCGCCTGTGCTGCCGCTTGTGCCGCAAGCATGACGAGTTGCCGACCGAATAAAACCATTTGCTTACCGCCTGCAACCAGCAAAGATATGAAATTGCTGATCTGCGCCGCCGTCCAAGCCGCTGCCATGCGGGTTGCCTGTGCTATGGATTGCGCTGCGAGCACGGTCATTTTGGCAATGAAAAGACCCATCTGCTTAATCCCGTTTGTCAGCATTGTGATAAAAGAGGAGATCTTCATTGCTGTCCATGCGGTTGCTGTACGGGCAGCACTTGCGATTGATTGGGCCGCCATTACAGTCATATTCTTGATCCATAAGCCCATTTGAACAATGCCGCGCCTCAGAGCAGAAACAAACGCTGATATTTTCATGGCTGTCCACGATGCCGCCATTTTCACAGCATTAGCTGTTGCGCTTGCTGCCATCGCTGTATACTTCGCAATGAATTGTCCCATAGTTGCTATCGCTGATTTTAATTGGCCAATCAGGCCGGCCAGCTTTATACCCGCAGCTGTGGTTTTGAAGGTTCGTAGATAATCAGCTGCATCTTTAAAATCTTTAAGACCGTTGGTAACAGCACTGACCGCTACTATCGCCGGAACAATAGCTCTTAGAGCACCGATTAATGAAATGCCCGCCGCAATGAACTTCCCGATTGCCGGGTTTGCTTCCATCGCCGCATTAGTAAATTTCAAAAACCCATTTACATTCTCCAAAATCGTTTTTCCGAGTGGAGCCATGCCGACAAGCAAGTTGATGATAGTCTTCGCGATCTGCCCCAATGTGCTCCATACTGTAGGGCCGTTGGTTTTGATATAGTCTATGAACGATTGAAATTCTTTTGTTTTCGTAACGCTGCCAGCCCACTCATTGAACCGCTTGGTCAGATCTACGAGGGATGTCATCATGTCTTGAGACATAGGAGCGAATCCAGTAAACAGCTTTGTCAGGCCGCCCGAAAAGTTTCTGATGATCTGCAGCAGTTTTGGGCCGTTGGTTTTTGTATACTCCACAAAAGCCTGAAATTTCTTTGAGGAGCCCAAGTTCGCTGACCATTTCACCCATGATTGGGTCATTCCTTCGATGGATTTTGTCATGCTCTTTCCAGTCGGTCCGAATGCTACGATCAGATTAAAAACTGTCCGTAAGACATTCCCGGCAGATCGGCCGAATGAAGCAAACGCCGCCGGAGCTTCTTTGTTCAGATAGGAAATGAATCTCTGCATGTCCGGAGCTTTAAAAGCCTTATCCATGCTTTTCGCCAGTCCCACGCCCTCTTTTGCCAGTCCATCAAACATTGGAATGAGTGAGTTAAGCGCGAGTTTAAACGTATTTAGAGACATACCGAATGTTTTTAAGATCGGCTTTTGAACCATCGTACCGATGTCCCGCCAATTGTCTTTGAAGTCTTCGAGGTTCTTTAATGCCTCTCTCTCTTCTTTTCCAAGAGATTTTTGCAGATTATTGATCTGTTTCATGATTTTAGCGCGCTCTTTTGCGCTCGTTGCATTGTCCAGCTTCTCCTGCAGCTTTGCAAGGTCTTCAGATGCTTTGAATACACCGCTTATTGAAGTAATAGCCAGGGCACCGAATGCCGCCGCGCCTGTTCCCGCTGTTGCAAATGCACTGGTTAACCCCATAACCCCGCCAGCTGCCACCCCGAGCATAGGGCCCAAGGCACCAATTGCCCCGGTTATGCTGGCAAGAACCGGAGAAATTGCAGGCAATGCGGACGTGAAGGCGCCAGCAAGCGAATGACCTATGACAGTTGAAACAGAGTTAGTGATTTTGGCGAGCCTGTTCATTGATGTTTCAAACCGATCAATTCGGGCTTCGATGTGTATCCAAACACGTTTTGGCAAGGAATGTGTCTCTGTTCTGGCTACTGCTACCGCTCTCGTTAAATTCGAGGTATCACCGTTTATGTTGGTAGTGACTCTATTTCGCAACGAAGCTAAAGCTGTCCGTGCTTCTGACACAGCTCTAGTCAGAGGATCTGAATCAGCATCTAAATCAACTCGCGTGCGTTCATGTCGATGTACAAAATTATCAATTTGCTGCTCGGCCTGCCGCACTCTGGCCTGAAAGCTTGCGATCTCTGCGTCAATTTCTACTGTCTGATGATCATTCATCCGGCGCATCATATCATTCACACGGTCCATGCTGCGAGTAAATCTTCTTGTCTGCGCTTCAACTATTGCTGTCAATCTTTCGATCAATTCCTCACCCCATTCCTTGTCCAAATTTTGCAAAGTGGTTGCGGATTGTATCATTAAACCGCTGAACCCCTTTAGCTCGTTTGCCGAGCTCGTTCACATCTGATTTACGCCATTTGTCGTTATCGCCAGTGATATTCCGCTCCAATTGGCGTCTGGCCTTCTTTGCATCAAACATTTTCGTTTCTTTAGGGCGCTTCTCATTCATGGCGTAACGGTGAAACATGGCGTTTCTTGCCATAAGCTCCAATTCATCTATTTCTCGCAACTTGGCCCCTTTGAGCAAAAGCTTGTACTCGTTAGGAGTCCATGACATGATTAAATCCACATCATAAACCCCGAGCCAATGTGCGGAATTTGTAATTATTTGGTCATAGTCGATCCCGTTCTCTCTTTGTATGCCTCTTTCATCATCTTCAGGACTTCCTTGCCGTTCTCTTCGTCCTCCAGCCGCTTCGCTTCCATTTCCGGCGTTTCGTTCGGAGCCGGTTTCTTCCCTTTGTTCATCTTCTCCATCATCTTCCAGCGCTGACGGATCACGCCTTTGAAAAAACCCGCCGAGTCCAGCGTTGTGAATGCTTCATTGATCATCTTGTCAATTGCGTCGCCTGTTTCGTCTTCATCAATGATTTTAATAATTGCTTCTTCAATAGCCTCAATTGATGGCTTTTCTTTCTTCAAGTAAGCGAGTGCACAATCCCAAAAAGCAGAAAGATAGGAAGCCTCTTCGTTGAGCAAGCTCATGTAAATATTCATTGTGCCGCCTTTGCCCTTTTCGTCCGCAGTGGAATATTTTTCGTTTGCCAATCTGTCAAAAGCAAAGTCGCAGCGTGATTTGTATTCTTTATCTCCGATAGTTAAGTAAGCCAATTATAAAACCTCCGATTATTTTTTTATGTTAAAAAAGAGCCCGGGAAGTCCGGACCCTATGATTCCTTTTCTGTACGTATCGTAAAATTGGCCGATCGTTCCGATTCCCCGGCCGAGTTCACTGCCGACACGTTAAAAATGTAGGCAGTGTCCGGCTTCAGGTTAGGATTCGACGTATACGAATTCTCTGAGACAGTCGCTATTTTTGCATAAAATCTGTAAATGTTGTAAGATGACGCCCCTTTCACCGCATCCCATGAAAAACTCACCTGATTTGAAGTGGCGGTTTTCGCAGTTATATTGCGGGGTACGTTAGGGCGTAACCGCTTGTGTTTGCGTAACAATCTCAGTCATTGAGGACTCGCCAGCATCGTTCACAGCAGAGACGTTGACCGTCAGTTTCGTGTCGGCTGCAATTCCTGTCAAGGTGTGGGATGTGCCAGTGACAGTTGCGTCCAGTTGCTTGCCCGCTCCCCTGTATACCTTATATGAAGTCGCCCCATCTACCGCATCCCATTTCACGGTCACGCTGTCAGTCGTAGCCGTGAACGATAGATTTTGGGGCGCATTAGGGCGTAGTCGTGCCGCCGAATTCCTCAAATTTAGTCGCGCCGGCAGAGGATTCAATCGCCGCTAATACTTCGTCCGATAGTGGAGGCAATTCGCCTTTGAATGTTTTTCCGAGTACAGGAAGAGTAACGGACGTCTCAACAAAACCATCTTGCGGCTGGCTCGCTTCCAAACTTTCAATAATTGCATGACCATAAACTGCGTTGTGCTTTCCATTTTTATTTTTGTTTTTATTGACTTTCCAGACCTTAATTGCCTTTTCGTTATCAAATGCGTTTTCGATCGCTTCCTGCCCTGGATCGGACACAGCAGCATAAAAAGTCAGCTCAAAGCTTTCATTTTTTGTACCGTAACCGACAATACGGCCTGATTTTGTGGACTCGTCCAGCGTGTCCTGTTCTTTCGTGTGTGACCCTTCTGTTTGAAAGGCAATGAACAGCCCATCTGTCCCTTTTGCATCCATCGGCTGCACAAAATAAATCTCATCTTTACCGTTTAATAAATCCGGCATTTTGTTCATCCTCTCAATTGTTTATTGTGAAGCGCATTCTGAGAATGCCGTGACGCGTGTACCCGTCAATATCGGTGATCACCTGCATGCTGCGCATCTCAGAACGGCATAAAGAAAAGCCCTCTATTGTTAGGGGCCTGCTTGTTAACGCTTGAAGCATGAGGCTCAGAATCTCCATTGCTTCTTTTTTTCCGTTGTAACCCGACCAGCAGTGCAGAACGACATTGATTTCTTCACCGCTGGATGTCTTTGTTTCAAATGGGGAAACATCATCATCTCCCATTGTGACATAAGGCTTTTGCTGATCTTTCGGGACTGCATCAAAGACGCCCGTGACGCGCCCGTTCAGCTCTTCGTCTGTTGACAACCTCTTAAATAGAGCAGCCTGCAACGGCCACAGGGCAGATCGCATGATGACAGCTCCTTTCCATCACATTTGACTGGCAAAATACCGCATGCCTTCGTCCACCGCTGGGTTCCAGAACGGCTGTGCCCGCATTCCCCGCGTGACCACCCATCTATTAAGCTTGGTGTCATAATAAACCCACGGCGTTTGCCGGCCGCCGCCTTCCTCTGCATAAATCCCTGTTCCATATTCCACATATACGGCATAATCGGCACCAACAGAAATAACGGCCCGTAAGCCGCCCTCTTGGTAGTCGATTTCAATTGAATTTTTCAGGTTCCCTCCGTCTATCGCGGCGGTCGGAGCATTCAGGACAGCATGGCTGTAAATCAGCTCGGCCGTGTCTGTGACCAGTTGCTTAATATCATCTATGACCCGGTTTCTAAACTCGCTCGTGGCTCTTTGCATCTGCCTGACCCATCTACCACTGACCTCAGCCACTGCCCTTCAGCACCCCCGTTACCTGACATTTCAAATTCATCATCTCATGCATGCCGCCCTGGTCGATCGGATCTGATTTGAGAGTCAGCACCTTATTTTCGTAGATGATCCGCATTGTCTTCTCAATATCATTGCGATACGGAAAATACACATTGCAATCAACCGGGTTCTGAAGCTGCTGAGCCTGATAATATTCCCGGGACGTAATCCCGCCGACAAAGGCCTCTGTTGTGAGATAATCAGTGAATTTTTCAACATAGCCCCCGCCGCCGTCCGGCACCTTTTCCACCCGCTGAAACGTGACAACATGCGGGAATTCTTCATAGATCATCGGAATGCCTTTCTGTATGGGTACAGATTCTTCATGATGTGTTGCGGGAAGTCCGTGTTATACGAATACGACACATCCCCCATACTTCTCCCAGACAGACCAGACGGCGTCATATTGTATTCAGCCGCTTTCGCAACAAATATTTTCACACCAGCGGGCAGCGCTTTTGGATCAAAAGTATTTTTGCATTCGTCTGCGGCAACCTCAATTAAAATAGGGACAACCTCAGACAAATAAGCGTCATGCTTGTCGGTGGTTATCCCTATCATTCGTTTTACTTGTTGGATGTCCATTGGATCACCCTTTCAATTTTTCGAGAAGTGTTTCTCGTTTCATGTTGAAATAGCCAGGAATCCTTTTTTCTTTTGCTTGTTGTTTAAGCTGATCTAAAGACATGCTCTCGTAATTCATTTTTTTCAACCGTCGCATTCTATTAAAAGAAGCCAGACCCATGAAGACCAGCCCCCTTACAGCTTGTGTTTGAATGCAACCATCCGAATGTTTTTAGGCTCGTAAACACGTTTCCAGTTGGATGGATCGGCTAATTCCTCATTCGTTGGGGCAAGACCAGCAACATTGTTTTTCACGAAACGCACGCCGCGTGGATGTAACAGGAAGTGTTGACGATTAATGAGAATGTCTTCACCTTGCAAACTGTCGCGGTCTACTTCGGTAGGTGTTGGGGCTGCTCCGTTCCCGAGGCCGATTGCTCCCGCACCAAATAAATACGAAGTATATACTTTTCCGCCTTCTTCAAGGGTTTCGACAGGCATACTGTCATCCACAATAACCCGCTTTTCTTGATAGAATGGAATTTTTGCAGCCGCCTCTGAATCCTTCACAAATTCAATAAGGTTCTGCTTCTTCATTTCCGCATAAGTATTCGAGTGAACGCCAATCGCAGTCAATTTATTCTCAGCATCCCCCATCACATGTGTTGCATCAATGAATGTTTCACCATTGAAAACACCATCTGACAAAGTAGAAATATCAAGAATATTGTCTTTCATTGTTGGTGAAGCGAACACACCTTTCAGCTCTGCTAAAAGTGTTGCTTGTCTGCGTCGCGCCCAATAGCTTGCCACAAGCGCAGCGATCGCGGCCATTGGATCACTACCAGCCAATGATTTTGCCAATTCATTTGCTCCCCACGCTTTACCACGAAGCAAAAGCACCGCCTCATCAAAATCTGATGTGATTTTTTCAGGTGTGAGAGGTGTTTTGTCAGATAAAACTTCGTCTTCTCCCTCTAAATCATCCCAAAAAGGCATTTGGATAGTCGTACCGCCTGAAGAGGCTAAACGATCCAATTCCGGATTATTTGAGATAATCCCGCTCTGTTGTAATGCCGATAATTCGGCTGTTCTTTGAATTACATATGGGTTAAAAACCTCTGGAACGATAACGTCCGCTATTTTAGTTGTTGCCATTGTCATTTCTCCTTTATTTTAAATTAAGCTGATGTTCCCGGATCGCCTTTTGGACCTTGAGGGCCTTCCGGGCCTCGTGGTCCTGTATCTCCTTTTGGCCCCTGAGGACCAGCTGGACCTCTATCACCTTTAGGGCCTCTTTCTCCCGCTGGTAGCTTCACATTGCGAAGAAAACGCGGAATGCGTTTTTTCATACCTTCACACCTCCATTACTGCGCCTCTTTTTGCAAGCGCATTGCTAATTCTGGATTCTCTCTAAAAAGGCGCCCTTGCTCAGTAAGATTCAACGTTTCTTTCTTAAAAGGGTTTGCAGGCGTCTGCGTTCCGGATTGACCGGAAACATGTGGCTGCCTTCCCGCTAAAGACGGAGCACCTTTTTGATCTTCCTCAAAAAGATAGCTGTCGCTTTCCCTGAGAGCCGTTAGTTGTTCATCAAGACCAATCACCTTGCCGTCAGCTAATTTCAAACCATCAAGATTTAAATTGGCTTTAACAGCCCTGATGTTTTTTGACTTCGCATCACGTAATGCTGATTCAATCGCGAAATCAAAAGCCTGCTGATCTAATTTTTGCTGATACTCCTCAGCAGTTTTTTGGTTGTCTTCTTGCAATTGTTCAATTGCTGCCTGAAGCTCTTCGTTTCCTTTAGCCTGTTTCTGCAAAGTGTTCAATTGCTGGTCACGCTCGTCAAGCTGGCTTTTCAAGTCCTTCTTCTCATTGTTGACTGCATCAAAACGCTCCTTCGGGAACCATTGGCCGTTACTGACAATATCAATCTTTTGATCTCCGGCTTTTTCGATCACCTGAGCATATAAATCATCACCGAGCAATTCTTTTAAACTCATTTCATTCTCTCCTTTGATGTTTTTTTGCGTGTCCACCTCACGCACAGGATTTACGTTTGTTTTTGCTCTAAACCTTTAAAACGAGCAGACAAAAGAGCCTTTTAACGTCATGCTCAGGACAGGTCTTTAATGACTATCTTTATACAGCTGGTAATTTTGCAACGCTTCACCCTTAAAAATAACGGTCAGACTGCTTTGCTCATTCTGTTTTTCAAGCTCCTGTAAGTTAGCCCTGTACATATCCTGTGATTCAATAAGCTTTTTGGCTTTTTTTGCATCAAATGTTTTTGTTTGCAACAGTGTTTGTTTAAGCTCATTCATAATCTCGTCGTAACTATCAGAATCATCGTAACGAATAGCGCAATTCAGCATTTCAAGTAAATATTGAATACGTTCATTCACTTTCATAGATCATTTCCCCTTTTCCTCAATGGATTTGTACCATTCTTCATAGGTTTGATATGGGATTGTTCGGCCTGCTCCGTTACCACCTTCCCTCGCCCTTCTCGTGTCCGGCAGGACGCCGTTCACTTTAAACGTAATTGTGCAACGGCAGTTTATATCGTCTTTCGCATTATTCATGTGCCCCGGAGCCGGTCCGATGCCGCCATAAATTGATTTGAACAGCCCATTGCGTTCTATTGTCTTCCCGTCCAGCTTCCTGTGCCCGGCTCGTGTTTTAAGATCAAGGGTAGCATTCCACATCTTTTCAAGATTGCTCCGTTTTGAGGCCTTTTCAGCGCTTTCCATCCTTGCCGAGACTTGTACCCTATGAACTTCTGTTCTCGCCACGTCACGGGCTTTCCTGCGGGCAAATTCGGTCGCTCTTTCAATGCGGCGGGCGATCTTTGAATAATCCTCCCCCGCTTGTAGGCCCTGTGCGACGGAAATTTGAATCTGCCGGACATAATCATCGCGATGCCGCCTGTATATCGCTGACAAAGTCAATTCAGCTATGGGGTTTAGAATGGCCTGCCGAATGACTTCGGCTGTCGGGATGCTAAAACCCAAGTTAACCACGGATTCCATTTCAAATAGATAAGCAGAACGCATATAATTCTCTAAAAACTGCTTGGCTGCTAATGCCTCAACAATAGTTAGAATGGTTTTGAAAGCCTTGTGAGATTCCTCGGCCATCCTCTCCATTTCCTTGTTCAGACGATTGTATTTGTTGGCATCGGCTAAAGTAAGCTGGCCGTCCTTACTGTATTTCGCATACAGCCGGGCAATTTGTGCATTGGTCTCCTTTAAGCGAGATGCAAAAACGACATCAATCTTTTGAGCATCCTCAGTGATCATGTCGTCCAGGTACTTATCAATATCATTCTGGTTCATCTTCATCACCGCCCACGTCTGTTTCCACATCCGTTAACGGCGGCATGCTGTTCCTGTATTCGATTTCTTCAGATTCAATTCGCTTCATTTCAGCTTCTACATCGTCAACCCATGGATGATGAGCGAGACGAGTTTCTTTGCTTAAATCAGTGCTTTGATTACCCATCTGCACCTCTTCAAGTTCATTGGTCATACGTGAACGGTTGAATGTCATTTGTAAGAGAGTGTGATCGTATTCCCCTTGGCCGGTCATCCGCAAATATTCAGTAAAAAACCAAAAGAAGGCATGCAAAGCCGGACGGAATTTCCTCTCAGCTTCATTTGCCTTCAGATCAAGTAAAGAATATAGGTTTTTAATTGCAACGTTCGTCGGTGAATTTCCCACTTTGTCAGGATTATTGTTAACTCCCTGCCCGAACCGGTATATATTTTCCTCAAGTCGATCAAGGTGGGAATTAGAACTATCCATGGGGATTTCAGCAGTTTTCATGTTGAATCCGCCACCTTCACCAACAGCAACCGCTTTATAGTGGCGCAGATTTGTGACAAATTCAGATAGGTCATCCGAGTAATTTATCAATTCATAAATAATTTCTTGCATTTCATCAAAAGTATTTGCGTTGTTTGAAATGTTGCTGTTGTATTGATCAATTAAATCCTTGTAAAAAACAAGATCGCTGACACCTTCTTCATTGTTCTTGAACTCGACTAAGGGGACTTTTCCCCATCCATACCCGGCATTCCCTAAATAAAAATGACTCTCTGGGTTTCGTTCGTATTCAAAATCAAGAACGAGAGCACCATCGTGCATTACGTAGTAGAATATCTGCTCATCCGTATACAATTCGACCTTACGAGTGTATTCATCATCAATGTTTTTCACATCATAATACCTGATTGCATACAGAAGCTTCCGCTTTTTCGTCGTATCGTATACCGCAATGACTTCTTCAGCCGGAATCCGGATAAAATCAAATTTCCCGTCTTCATCAACAAATGGGTGGAGCCATTCACTGCCCTTATTACTGGCGTTTTTCAAAAGCTCATTCATCACGTCATCAAAATCTTCGTTTACAAAGTCATTGACCAGCTTCAAGAACTTTGAATCTTCAGCATTAAAAGTGATTGGTTTCCCGACCAGATACTGCACTTTCTGTTGGACCAGCAGCTTGTGCCAGTTATGAGAAATACGGTTATTAGGCTTTTCCGTATCTATTTTTCGTATGCCACCCTCATAGAAATAGCGCAGTCTTTTTTTTATGTCGGCCTGATTCATATAATATGCGACGCCCTCAAGCATTCGGTCACGATCTAATTCGTGTTTATCAATCATCTTTTGAATAACCGTAGTGTCCGGCAGAGTATCTGATGTTTCTGCACTGTCCTGAATGATTTTCAACAGCTCTTCTGTGTGTGTTGGCGTTATTGGATACAATAGAAATCAGCTCCTTTCTTTTTATCTCGTCATGACCCGTACGCCCGGCCGCTTCATATCCCGTTCAAAAGCATAACGAGTGGCATCTATAGTGTGGTTGTCAGCGTCCTCAAGCCGCGCCTTTGGATTGCCGTCTCTATCAGTCTGATAGTCGATATTCTCGAATTCCCGGGCAATATTAGGCGTTCTCAACGGATCAATGATAATAGCGTCTAAATCATCAAGCCATTCCTCGCCATATTGAACCGAGTCAGGTCCTTTTTTAGCGCCTGTAATGCGTCGGATGCCATGATCTATTTTCAATTCATCAATACTTTTAGGTTCAGCACTGTCAGCAGTAATTTCTTGACTCTCATATCCTTTTGACCTGATCCATTTTGCCAGCTCTCTGTTGGAAACCTTTTGATCATAAAGCTCATCAATCGCATAGATACTGTTCCGCTTTTTGTCATAGTGCCACCTGACGTAAGCGAGAGGATCAGGACCATATCCAAAGTCAACGCCCTGCCGGATGTTGTCGAATGAACGAACCATTTCATCAGTAATGCAGCCATTCTCGATTTTCAAATTATCAAATGGCACAACACCACTCCCTAACGCTTCGCCGAGATATTCCCATCTGTACTTTAATGGGTTCCGTTCCTTAACGATCTCAGCCTCTTCCTTAAAGGCTTTTGAGATATAAGGATTTTCGAGATATGTTGAATGATGGATATATGTGTTCTTTGGTACGAATGAAGATTCATATTTTTTGTTAACCCACGATTGTTTTCTTTTCGGCGGATTGTATGAATAGTAAAAAGCATAAAAAAGACCGTCCGGGAGTTCAGCCCGCAGGACGGAGTTTTCGATCATTGAAATTTCTTCTTCCAGTTTAAATTCGGCCAGCTCTTCGACCCACAGGAAGGCAACCGGAAATTTTGCGATCTTGAGTGACTTGATTTTTGCCGGATCGTCCGCACCCCTGAAGATGATGCTGTTTCCCCTGGGTTTGTACGTGAGCCTCATCGGCGATTTATTGACATGCCAGTATTCACCCACGCCCAGCAGATCAATTGCCTCTTTAAGCTGCTCGAAAACCGATTCCCCTAATGTGTTGGCGACTTTCCGAACCACAAGTGTACTGACCGGGTATTTCATCATGTCGTTGACTATTCGGGTACCAATATGCGTCGATTTCGAAGAGCCACGTCCACCCTTTAAGACATACCGAAGATATTTGTGACTGTTGGCTGCCGCCCAAAACGAACGGAATTTCGGCGTTACGATGTCCGATATTCGCTTAACCTTCGTCAACGTCTTCACTTCCTATATCATCAATGATCGTCACGCCACTGTCTTTTGGAGCGTCTTTCTCGACTTCGTTCCGTGTTTTCTCGATATTCAAGCGCATCTGTTCCAATTTGAGACGCCGCTCATCTTGCTCATGCGCCAGCTGGTCGAATTGCTTGATCAAGCTCCTGAGCTCTCCCATTGCCCGAGATTGAGCATTCAGGAATGTTGCATGACGATCCCAAGCGAATTGTATTTCAAACTCTTCTTCAGTGACGGCTTTTTCAAAATACTCATTGCCATCTTCGTCCTCTTCTTGGTGATAAACGTATTTCGCCTTTTTAAGCTCTTTTGCAAGGTCGTCTTTATTCTGTACAAACATAATGCGTTGCGCCCAGATAATAGCCGCATACTGTATCTGAATCTGATCCCATATCATATCAGCAGGGGAACGCTCCTGAATCTCTTCCATGATTTCAAGCGTTTCTTCCGGCAGATATTTCGAGAAAAAGCCATGCGAAACCGCGTTTCGATTTCTCTCCGGGGCGCCGCCGTTGTTTCCCAATGCATTTTTATTACCGGGTGGGGCGCCCGCTTTTTTTGTGTGCACACTTTTTTCAGAGGGTGCACCCTTTTTTCGTTCCCAACCATGCCGCTGCTTCCACGATTTAATGGTGTTCATTGACACCCCGTATTTTTCGGCAAGGTCCTTGTATTTCATGCCTTTGGCGTAATCCTTATACGCCTGAATGTGCTTTTCAGCCATCTACATCCACCGCCGCCTCCTTTTGAATTGAGTTGTTTTGGAGATTATTTTTTCGGACTAAACTCGTCATCGTGTGCAAGCTGATGAATAGTGTCTTTCCCTATTTCCACGAGTCCAACAGCCTGCGAATATGATTCTGCATCGTATACAGTCATCGTGGTTCCGTCTTTCATGTTGAAAGTAGCGACAAAGCCATCTATCTCATGAAAGTTCTGTTCCATCCAGTTAATAAGTCCGTTTGTAGGGCCGGGAAAAACTCTTTTCACTTTACTCATCGGATCATCCCCTTCATATTCTCTCTAAACCAAGCCCACACTCAGAGGCTGTCAGCCGCCAATTGTTTTATCTGAGATTCACTGGACCCGGTTTACAGAGAACATAAAAAAGCGACCCTGTTGATTCACAGTGCCGCAGTAACATTTTAAACCTGAGCATGTTTAACGCTAAGTCTTATATTGTATTCGTATACGTCCCCGTACTTTTCTTTATCAATAGTGGGTATCAATTCGCTCATAAACTCTACGCATCGGCCCTGTTCATGAATTTTTTTCAATCGATCAATGGTGAACCCTAAATCATTATGAGCCTTGGATAATTGTTCAACCTTTTCAGTAGTGATACAGTCGAATAACTCCTTATCAGCGATTGTCTCGGATACAAGTTGACTTATGCTTAATTGGGGTATTTTCGCATTGTGCAAATGACCAGTAATTCTCACGTTGTCTAAAACAGTTTCTTGTTTCGATGTTTTGTAATCCATCTCATTCACTCCTTTCGTTAGTGAATTTCGAACGAAAGCGTCCTACATAAATAGGTGGCAACCGTAAGACGAAAAAACACCCTTTTGACAGGGTGCAATCAACGTTTCTTTTTATAGCCTTCAATATCTTTTCTCAAGAATAGGCGATCTCTGTTCGTAGTTTTAATCGGAACCAATGTTTTATAATCCACCAGCTGCTTGAGGTTCTGCCGGCTGCATCCGATTATCTCAATGGCTTCAGATGTCGTTATGACTTCTTTATCCATAAAATCTCTCAGCTCGTCTATACTCTCAAAAATAAACTTAGCCATTTCGGAGGTTTCTCCATTTTAGGGTTATATTAATTATAGTCAATACAAACCAGATCACTGCCAAAATCATAGTAATAATATCGAGAGTGCTGAGATCACCATAATTAAAATTAGTGAACAATATCACAAACAGAATAAAGAATAAGATCGTTGAACCATCGATTAATTTTTTCATATTTGCTCATTTCCTTCTATGTTTTTGAAAATCCAAAATATCCTCTTTCAGAAAAAGCCTGTCCCGGGGCATTTCTTTCATCGGCTCCAGTTCCCCGGTCTTCACTAACTGGTTCAGATACTGACGGGTGAACCCCAATATCTCAAGCGCTTCACTTGTATTGAGTATCTCTTCATTCAAGAATTTCTTGATTGCGTCACGCTCTTTAGGCTTGTACATTTTTGAATCATCCTTTTTTCTCGCGATATTTCAAGTAAAGGGAAAATGCTTTCTCAATGATCGAAACAACAAATAAAATGATCAGACTAATATCGAGAGCCGTTTTCAATGGTCCCGCTGCCACATCCTGACGGAAAAACAACATATACGCCAAGGCGAGAAGAACAACAATATCGGTGGTGGACTGTACACTTTTCATTTTTTTGAAAGTGGCTGGCTTTCAAGTATTTTTCTTTAGTCGCCGCATTTGCTATACTTGGAGCAAGGGAGAAGCGCTACCTTCTCCCTCGGCTCAAAATCATCTGCGCTTTCTTGGACGTCTGCGTTTTTTGATTTTGGGCTTTTTTGTTTTAAGCTTTTCCCTGATGATGAGGACTTTTTCAACAACTGTGAGAGTTGTGAGGATAATCCCCAGTACCAATGCGATTTCAGCCACTTTCTTTCCCTCCTTTCTATACTTTAATTATACCCCATCACTTTACTTACGTCAAGTAATTTAATGGGCTTTTTTCTTTATTTCTCCAATAAAAAAGAGCCTATTCACGCTAAACAGAATAGGCTGTGATCTGCTCTATTTTTCATTTTCAGGCGGGAACGTTCGATGTTCTTCTGCACGGTTCCTTTTTTAATCCCCAATAACTGCGCTATCTCTTCGAATGACATGTTTTGCACAACATGCATCATGAAAATGTCTTTTTCTTTTTCAGTAAGCACGGAAAGGGCATCAGCGATTCTTTCTTTATCCCAATCACTTACCTCTCCCTCAGCTTCTTGAACGATTGCGTATTCTTCCGGGAGCGCATCAATTAAGCGCGGATCAGCAAGAATCGTCCTTTGATATGCGTCTCTTCTGTCAGCACCTCGACGGGCGCCGGGCTGTCTTCCGTTCTGCAGCCATTCAAGAGTGAATTCAATATCGCTGATTATGCTACTGATAATCTTTTTGTCGTTGATCTGTTCAGCCGCCAGATTGACTTCAGCCGTATCTTTGTAGAGCCGATACATTTTTCTTGTTTCTCTTAAAGCTCGTTTGTACTCAATGATTAAATCTTGCATTCTGATTCCTCCCTTTATTTGCGCTTAAATGCGCCGCCCTTGCCTCGTTTAAGTGTTTGCATGTTCGTGTTCATCATTTGTTGCCAAAAGCGTTCAGATCGCTCCTGCGCGTTTTTATTGGGCTTTTTCTTTTTCTGCTTCATGTCATCCCTCCGCTCAAATAAAAAACGGACACCAATCAGAGCACAGTGATTCTGTGCAGTGATCAGTGTCCGCAGGCTTTCCGTCTTGGACTTATTTAGTTTTGTTCCGATGCCCATTTCAATTTTTTATAACCCTCGGAGCTTATAGAAACACCCTCCGTTCCACAATGTGCACAATGAACACCATTCGGATATTTAAGCTCTTCAATATATGTCCATTCTTCGCATTCCTCGCAATAATAGCTATGCAATTCCTCTTTTGTCACTTGTCTTCTCCTTTCTCTATATACTTATCAATATCTTGAAAAAACGCCGCAGCCGTGAATGCGATGATTGCGCCTATTAACGTGATGTTTGCTTTCATGTCCGGCCTATATTCGTACTGGAAATAAAACCAGAATCCTAACCCCATCAGCATAAAAACTATTCTCAGCGCCATCGAATCCCCCTTATTTGATTTGAAATTTAGCTGATTCAAATGTTCCGATGTAGTTCCGCTTGCCGGAATCAGAATAGCAGTCAAGCTGAATGACATAGGTTCCTTTCCCGGTCTTATTCCGGATCGTTTTCACGTTGAATGATTTCAGAGGCGTTGACGTTTTGAAGCTGCCCCGCTGTACTAAATTCGTATCAGTCAGCCCGCCGCCGCTGCGCTTCTTGTATACGCCAGCCGTGTAATAAAGAGTGCTTGAGCCTTTCTTCTCGGCTTTCCAGTCCACCGTTGAGGCGCCGGCCGTGTAAGTCGCTGCATCCGTAAACACCCGCCCGCTGTACCCGGATTCATTTTGCCAGCCGGACCATGCGGCGGAAGCAGACGGCGCAACGGCCGCCGCTCCCATAAGTAATACCGCTGATAGAATGATTGATTTGAATAGCTTTTTCATAGTTATTAATCCTCCGTCCTTTCGGGTATTCCATGTAGTTTTTTAGAAGTGAAATGAAATGTACTGTTAAAATCCACATGGAAAGGCTTGTGGCACTTCTCACAATTCATTTCAAATTCACCCGACATATCGCCTCCCTCAATGTAATCGTAAAATTCCATTACATACTCGCAATGCGGGCATTTGATTGCGTCAATCACTGAAACTGATTCATTTTTCTTCATTTTGTTTCCCCCAATCCAAGAATATCCTTCATTTTTTCAACAGAATAATCAATCTCAAACCAGTCGCCGTTCTTCAATTCCAACCGAGAGCCACCGGGAATTTCTTTGATGGCCGCTATATCCTTTTTGTCAAAAGCCCATAATGTTTCCGAGCCGCACCAGATTTTGACCTCTTTGTTCTTATTCCTGTTTGCGATAGAATCATGAACGGATTCCATAAAGCAGTCGGAGCAAGTGCCTCCACCAAACTGTTCAAGCCGCTTTCCACATTCACAATGCATTAAGTCATTTTCGGCTCCTGTCATTCCATCACCCCCAAAAATAATTCACGACGCTTACGATGCCATATACGACCCAAGAGAGGGCGAAAAACAGGATTCGCCAGTTTTGCCCCCGGATCATTTTGTTTTGCTCCTGAATCGTCCGCGCTAAATCTTCATTGCGTGTTTCCAGTTCGATGCATCTTGCTTGAAGCTCTTCGTTTTCCGTCATCATGGGGAGAACCAAGCTAAACCAATCGGCCGCCCCTTGGCTGCTTCCCTTGGGTCTACTTCCCAAACAGACTCACAATAATGTTCTGTATCAGGGTGGTTTACTTGGTGCATGGCGATGGCCGCCGGATCATGGTTAATCGCAATGTCCACCGAAAGCCCGGTAGCCAATTCAATTCCGGTACTGGCCCCGCCTCCGCCCGCGAAGTTATCGACAATGATTTCTCTGAAAAGTCCCAGTTGTTGCTTGATCATCCCGTCACCCCATCAACCCCGGCAGGACAGCGACAGCGAAGAAGAAAAACCCCACGCATGCCCCGACCAGCCAGATATTTGTTTTATCCCGTTTAGCGATAATGGTATCGCCGATCATTTTCAGATCATCAGACCGAGCGACCAGCGTCGGGATGTAGTCCGGGTGAACCTTTAAAAGCTCGGCCGCCTGCTCGACGGTCATTGCTTCGTCCTTCGTGGCCTTCACGTTCCGCTGAAGTTCTACTTGTAATGGCATCATTTTTCTTCCCCCTCGCAATGGCATTCACTTTCTTCATGACCGCATTCTTCGCATATTTTTTCAACCTGCCAACCCTCAAAGTGATATTTGGGCATTGAATAATATTCTTTATAGCAACTCGTGCATGTTACGATCCCGTCGCTGTCTGAATCCCAGTTAGAATGGTATGCTTCTTCTGTGCAATCGCAATACGGACAAGTTTGTTCTTGGGATAATTCGCTCATTCCGCATTACCCTCCAATCCTCTGCCTTCAAGAAGCTCCTTCGCATATCGGGAATATCTTTGAATTACTAATTCAGGCGCCGTTCTCACTGTTTTCATATTTGCGAACAGATGAAAGGCTTTTCTGAACCTGTCATTCTCTTTTGTAAGCCGCTGTATCTCTTCCTGAGCCTGCCGAAACTGATTGACCGCGATTTCCTGCTGACGCTTGTTTTCCTCGATGATTTCCTGTTGTTTAGCAGACAATTCAGCTTGTTCAAGAAGCCATCCCATTTCCTTTTGCGGAATATACGTAAGCCCTTTTAACCACTCAATTCTCTCTTTCATGCCCGTTCCTCCCCCGCAGGGGAAACCCCTGCTATTTGAATTTGTGGCCGATCTCGTAATCACAACGAGCCAGGCCGCCTTTTATTGTTTGAATGATTGTTTTACCGTGTTCCGGGGCGTCCATTAAGTGGGCTGTCCCTTCAGTACCATCTAAAACGATGATCCGGACTTTCCCCGGCTCGATGCTTTGCTGAATAGTTGTTTCATGATTTTTTATTTCTGTTGGCTTGTTCACTCTGGCCGCCCCCTGTGCTATGATAGAAGTACCAGTTCATATCAAAGGCACTGAGGCGCAGCTTCGGTGCTTTTTTACGTTTTACGACGGCAGCCGCATCGTCACGCCGGCAGACGGCTTTAATTCCTCACGGTAAATGATCGGATGCTTTTCGACGTAAGCCGCCAGCTCTTCCGGCGTCATTTTCCACTCCTCAACTGGGCCAGGCTTGTATGGATTGATTTTTTCTTGCATAGCGATAACCTCCTGAATTGATTTTTGGTATTTCTGAACCTCCAAGCTTTTTGCATTCCGCTCCCATTCGGCTTGCACATCGTTTGTAATCGGAACAGAGCATCATGCAGGCCATGAGCTTATCTTCTTCCTGCACCCACAACGGCCGATCGTCTGCGATTACCACGTTTTGCAGTGGTCTTCCCCGCCTTTCTTTTGAGTTTTTTCAGCTCGTCCAACTCAATGAAGCCGAATGCCTTATCCAACGCCAACACCTTGAGTGGCGTATCGTAAAGCCGTTCATACAGCTTGCGTTTGATGGCAAATTCCTTTGTTTCTACGCCCTTGATGTCAATGATCTCGATGGTGCCGTCCAAGTTATGAACCTCAAAGTCTGCAATATATTCAATCTTCCGAAAAGTTTTGCCGTTCTTTTTGAATGCCTCTTGAAGCAGGAACCGCGGCTGCAGCTTGAAATCTTTGATCTGCTTGCTCACCTTGAGCCATTTCAATTGCTCATAGTATTTAGCTTCGGCCCCGCTGTCGAACGTGATGCCGTCTACCTGTGTTTTTCTGGCGCCGTATTTATTGACTGACATGTGATTCCTCCAAAAGCTCAGGATTTTGATAGACTGTTCCGAGAAATTCAGAATCCGGCCCGCAATCACCAAGAGACTCATAATGCCCGTTGGTATATTCTCCGTAAAATGCAGCCAAATCATTATCGTAAACAACCTTAAATATTCTCCCCAAAGCGTCTTTTCGAATGTCTCCCTCCCAAATCTCCTGCCCGGCCTCGCTTTTGTCCTTCAATCCGGTGTATTGCATTAGATAAAAGGGTTCATCATTTGACTTTTGAGCTAAAGAAGCAACGCGTCCATCAGATGATTTTGTAAAATCTACACGGCCTATCCAACAAAATGGACTATCGAATTCCGGTTCAAATTCATTTTTAAACTCTTCGTCGACAATTCCGTGTGTATAGCCGCTTCTGTCTTGTGCAATTTCGCTCACTCTGAACATGTGCTGGTATTTATTGCTCCAAGCACGAAACTTAATTTCTCTCATTCTGCTGCCTCCATATCCCTGACTATTTCCTTATCGGCCCGTTCCCGCGTGCCGTCGTTACCTCCCGTCAATTTGTTCCCAGTGCTGAATCTGCTTTTCCTTGTACGGCGCTGTGAGGATGATGGCCGGCAGCAGGATCACCGCTTTAAGCACTGTGCATCAGCTCCATTTGTTTGATTTTTTCCTCAAGCACCCGGATCGCCGGGGTAAGGTCCTGGCCGGCCGTTTGCTCGGCGGGCCCGAACAGATACATTCCGTCGGTCGCTGTGAAATTCGCTTTTTCTGTCATTCCCAATCTCCTAACCTATGGTTTAATTGCATCCGGTCGCCCTTAATGATCACCGTGTAATCTCTGCACATTTGATGAATCCGGGAGCCCAGCGCCTCGTCGATATCCAAAATTTCGCCCGTATCAAGCTCGGAAGAGATTAGCAGAGGCTTATGATTCAGGTACCGATAGTTCACAACCGATTGAATTTGTTCCACTTGCCAATCCGTCGCCCGCGGCTCCCCCTTCACTGGCTTGAATAAGTCATCAATGAACAGGACATCGGCTTTCCGCATGGCGTCGAGCTTTGTTTCCAACTGGTCAAAGTCATTTCGCAGATCGCCCATTCCCTCAACGTACGGGAAATACATGCAGTAAATTGATTTTTTCTTGATCAGATTGTTCATGATCGCCGTTAACAGGTGCGTTTTTCCGCTGCCCGGCTGCCCGAGCAAAGCGATACTGTTTGAACGTTTTCCCATGACGTTGGGAAAATCCTTATAGTATTCCACTGCGCACTCATAAGCGTCCTTGATCATGTCCGGCTTCCCGTCCTTAATGAAGTTTCCAAAAAGGAGCTTTTCGAATTCCTCCGTGATGCCGCTGGCCTTCATAAGCCGGGCGATCTTTTTCCGTTTCACACACTCGCATTGCTTGGAAAATGTCGTCTTCCATTCTCGGGCCTTATCCGGCAAGCATACTTTCCCCGCAAGATAATCCTCTTCTCTGACCATTTGATCAGGATCCAGGCTTTCCATTGTCTTATGCTCTTTTCTCAATTGGCGTTCTGTGTCTTGGTGAATCCGGTAAACGATAATGCCCTTATCCTTGCAGTCAGAGCACTCGTATTCAGCCTTTTCTTCTGAGGCGGCCTGTCCCACTGAAGATGCTGCTGACCGATCCCGGAGCTTGGTTAGAATGGCCTTCATTGCCGCGTCCATATCTTGCGTTTTGCGAGCTTCCATACTGCTGTTTCTCCTTTCGTCTCTGGCTGAATGGGTTTGAGAGGATTGCTTCAATGTAATTCAGATTGACGTTGTTTCCCTTGCTTCTGAAAGCCTGTTTCATCGCCTCCATGACTTTCTCTTCGCCGTAATCATCCACCATATACCCGAGCCGCTGAACCTCCATTGTGCCAATGGTGCGGGCTGTTTTGTTTTCGAATAGTTCAAATGCGTTTTTCATTTTTTCGTCAACCTCCTGCTGTGCTTTTGGCGATGATTCTTTAGGCGATGCCGCCGCGTCTGGCATATCCGCTTTACGGTTGTCCGTTTCCTCATTACGTACTTGATTTTCAAAAGAGATCAGCTTGTATTTTCCGGCCTTTCTCCCCTGCGGCTCATATTCTATTCGTTTGAGCTCAATCAGAATTTTCCGGTGCTTTATCAACGTGTTTTCTGTTATCTCGATTTTTGCTTGAAGAGTGGTATTTGAAGTGGTGAACCACTCCCGCCACCCGGTTTTATTGTTGATGTGCATCAGATGGAACCATAACGCTTGTGTTGTTGCAGACAACGGATTCGTTTCTAACCAATTCATGAAGCCGTTCATTTCTTTCAGGTAGTTCATGGCTCACCTACTTCCTTTCACACAGTGCTGTCAGAGCCTTAAAATCTATTTCTACTAACCTCAGAGACGGCTCATTTGTCTTTAAGTAGTCAGTCGTATACCGGGTATACAAGTCCTTTCTCATATCGCGCTGAACCGTTTTGACCAGCCAGAGATAACAATGCGGGATGGGAATCCTGATCAACTCCCTGTCCATCAGCTCACCAACTCCGAAAAATGGATGATGCTGTTCAGTTGATTAGTGGCCCGGCAATACTTGCATTTTTCGCACCGTTCCGGCTTCTCCCCGCCATGTTTCACTTGCAAAATCCGGTCCATCCGCTGCTCAATCTCTTCAAGCTCTGCTTCCATCCTGCCTTCATCAATATTGATGACAGCTTTATCAGGTGGATCTTCTTTTGAAACCCCTACAATCAGGGGCTCAAGCCATTCACTCCTTCCAGTCATTCTTTTTTCAAGCTCAGCATACAGTGCCATTTGTGCAATATAGCCATTTGCCTCGACAAATGAGCAATAACCTATTTCCGGATTCCAAACCCTCTCCCGGAGTGAACGGGCTGTTTTCAGATCGGCAAAACGGCTGCCGGCAGGGTTGTATACGTCCAACTTGCCTTTCCATGGGACGCCGAACAGTTCAGCTGATACGATAACTTCCTTTGCTCCTTGCAGAACGAACATACAAAGTTCGTCATGTTGAATCGCTTCAATCATCAGATCAGCTAACTGATACTGCTTGTACAGCTGGCCTTTTTGTGTAAAAAGCGATGGAGTGTTCTTTTTAAATTCATCAAAAGCCTGTTCACCCTCAAGCCAGGCATGAACGTATTGGCCGAAGATGAGCGCCTCCGATGTAGGCGGCGTCCATTCTCTGTTCAACTTTGCCATCGTGGCAGCCTCGCATTGCAAAAAGCTTTTATATTGAGAATTTGACATATAGTGTCTATCAATCTCGTTAGAGTAATAATTCTCCTTGCTCAGCGCCGGTATCCGCATTAGCAGGATCACCCGCCTTTTCTTTACTATCAGCAGGCTTTTCAGCTTGCTCTTTTTGCTTTTTGAATTCTTCCTCAGCCTTTGATTTAGTCGCGCCAGTGGTCTTCACATTGAAGTAATCCTCTTTCTTTGCCATCCCGTCACGCAGAGACGTGTAAATACGACCAATTTTCAAGAAATCTTGTTCAGTGAAAGCATCAACGTTACTGCCGATGTACTCTTCAATCATTTCTTTGGTGATCCCGAATTCTTTCTTGAATGTTGATAAAGCATTTCTGAGCCGGTCTTCCAATGGTTCTTTATGGCCATTTATCAACGTTTTCTGGCACATATCAACTGCAGCATCAACGATATCACCAGGAATCACTCCGAGGATGCAGGAACGGAGTCGACGGGCTCCTTGATTGGCAACCATTTCGTAAATATCCCTCGCGTCATTAAGCTTTGTTACTGTACCTTTCGCCTTTCTCTCATGCTTCACAGTAAATATTTTGGTTTGCCGTGTATTCGTTTCAAGGTCCCAAGCATACGCCATGACAGAGGATTCCCCGGCTTTTTGCTCGAGCTCCATAATTCCATAATCAATGTTGCCCCAATTCTGCGCCAATGCCTCCGCCAATCGGATTGACGGGCCGGAAACCTTTGTGCCGCCGCGAGGATATTCATACACCGCATTCTCAGCCAAAAGCCTCCGTTCGCATGCTTTTTTAATCCGGTCAAACGCCGCGTATACGTCCCGTGGGAATTTCTTTGCGATGACCATTGCCGCCTGTACTTCTTGAGCCTGTCGGCTTACCATCGCTTCCGTAGTCACGCCAGTGGCCTGCTGAGGCGCCGGCATGTAATCTGAGTAATCTACCTGAGATAGTCCGTTCATTGTGCTTCTGCCACCTTTCTTTTGTATGCTTCCGTTCCAAGTCGCTGCCATTCCCGGTAGTGATCCATTGAAGGGAAACTAAACTGCGCTTTACCGTTTTTGGAGAATACAATTGAACCTCCGACCTGTCTTAAACGTTGCTGATCCTCTGCACGCTCACTGAATGCGACTTTAACTGTTTTAGCCATGTATAAAACCTCCATTGTTTTTTATGGGGCGTTTTGGTATAATAGGAATACAATCAATTATCAAAACGCCTTACCTAGTCCACTCTGCAAAGTGGGCTTTTTTTATTGTGCTGAATGAAACCTAAATCCAAGTTGCTCCTTCAAATAGCGTTTAAGATTGTCTTGTAAAATCACCTCGCCGCTGTCGATTACATAATTATCTGCTGACGTTACTTCGTCCCCGAAAAAGTCCTTTTTTGTTTCCAGCTCAGTCAGCTTGTCATGCCAGTTGTTCAGAACCATTGGGTTTTCAACGTTCATCCAAAACACCTACTTATCACTGCTAAATTAATGCCGCGCTGTTGCATTTTTATTGCTGTGTGATACAACCGCCCTTTATTCGCCAGTCGGCTGATGTCCTTTGTAAGAACCTTGATGCTCCCTGCAAGACTGATAGCTTCTTCATAATCGCCATCCCGTAACGCCTCCGAAAGCATGATAGAGAGCTCTTCCGCCGACTCGATTTTTCTTTTTGCTGAATCTGCATCTGATTTTAGAAACTGATTGATTTTCATACCAGCACCGCCTGCCTTTCTTCTGTTTTCGCCATTGCAACCTGACTCATTAGCGCTTTCCGCGTCCACCTTTCGGCCAGTTCCTTCATGTTCAATCCATGACTACGGGCCAGCGAATATATCAGCGTTTTATTTGCCGGGATCAGATCGAAAATCTGTTTAATATCGGCCATTGGCAGTTCTTCAGGTTGTCGGCCTGGCCTATCGTTTGCCAGCCAGCGCGCTAAATGCCTTGTTGCTTGCAATGCCTCTTCAAGCTGATGAATCATATTGATTACCGCCGCGCTTGCGCTCTCGTTAAGTGCTGGATCAATTGGCGCCGCTGTCGTCGGGTGCAATTTGAAGAGGTAATGTACCAGATCAATATGTTCGTATGCCTCGCACGCCTCAAACCACTTGATACATAATTCCGGGGTAAGCTTACTGAATCCATTTTCAACGTCCGAAACATACCGCTGATCCTTTCCCCCTATCAAATTACCGATCTGATATTGTGCAAGTCCTGCCGCTTTGCGGACACTACGCATGATCCGGGGTAGATTATGCAAATTGTATGGGTTGTTCTCCATATGTTTGCCTCCTGATATATCCAGTTGTTCACTGGTAAAATTTAATTAATGAAGGAACTTGAAAGGCTTTAGGAAACCTTTCGAGGAATCCAACTTTCAATATATTTGATTGCGGATAACAGCTCCCGGCGCTTTATATCTTTGTAGCTTGAAACGCCGAACCGGTCTTTTATCTCACGGTGTAGTTCTCTGAAAAGCCTGGCCGCTTCTGTCTTATCTCCCGTGATGCTATAAACCCGGCGCGCTACTCCTTTTTGAAGCCGGCGCTGTTCTCCGGAATCCAACGTGATTTGCTCGTCCACTTTTTGACTGAGCTCACCGATCTGCTTTTCATGATCGAACAACACGCTTTGCATTTTCTGTTGTCGTTCTGCTGTTTCTAAAGTGAGTTTCAGCGATTCGATTCGCTGTTCTTCATCGGATAAAACCTTTGGGCCGCCATACTGGCCTGTCTGACGCAGTGTTGGCAGCACTTCGTCAAATACCCATGCTTCAAATTGTTCAGCTGCAGGAAGTTTAGATTTAGTAATTAACCTGTAAAGATTTCCTTCGCTAATGAATTTTTTATGTTGTTTACGGTTGAGCGAATCTGTGACCTCGTGAAACGCGACTCCATTTTCTTTGCAATGTTTTGAGATTGCATCATGTGCGTTCGCATACCCGAGGGATGCAGCCGCTTCGGTTGCTCCGAAAAAATCTTTGTTGTCAACTTGAATGATCGGCAAGTTTCCGAATTGCTCATGTGAAAAATTTTGTAATTGATTCATGCTGTAGCTCCTTTCTTGTAGTAGTCAGTGTTTTCGGCAACCCAATCTGTGTTTTTCTCGATCCACTTGAAAAGCAAATGAGTCGGTATTCTTAACCCGGCTTCTTTAAAAACAGGAAAGTCAGCACGGTTGATAAGTTGAGAGGCCTTCGTTTCTTTGATTTTCATAACCTCCATAAACTCTTGCTTTGTCAGCATTGGCGGGAGTTGAGTGGTTCTGAAATCCTGAAGAGCTCCAGCGACCTCTTCCGCTATAATTTCGCGGAACATGTTTCTAAAAGCTTCATGATCTAAATTGAACATGCTTTTGACCTCCTATGCTGTGTTGAATTTGAGTTCGATACTCGAAACGCGTAGTTCCTCATCAAAAAAAAGGGTCCAATGGAATCCAAGAACCTGCGCGATAGCCTTAGCCGTTGAGACACCAGCATTTCTTTCGCCTTGCTCAATAGATGCGTATGTTGTTCTTGCGATGCCCGCTCTATCAGCAACTTGTTTTTGGGTAAGATTTTGGGATAATCGTATTTGCTTTAACCAATCCCTTACAATTGCAGGCATGTTTTTCACCTCCATGACTCATTTCGTGTCGTCGAATTAAATATACTACGCAAAACGAGTCTTGTAAACCCCTTTTTTAAAAAAATGACTCTTTTCGAGTAATCTATATTACTACGCTTATTGTGTAGTTATAATGTAGGTAGTTCTAAAAACGTGATGAGGCGATACTATGAATTTTTCATTTAGACTTAAAGAGCTCCGAGTGGGGAGAAAATTAAATCAACAAGAGGTTGCAGATAATTTAGGCATTGCCCGCACAACATACGCATCATACGAACAGGGCAAAAGAGAACCGGACCATGAGACACTTGTTAAAATTGCGGATTTCTTTGATGTTTCTATAGATTTTTTGCTCAGAGGCGAAGATCATTATAGAGATAAGGCCAGGGAACTGCGTAAACATAATGACGTTCGTTTTGCCGCTGTCGATGGTCGGGAATTCACTGATAGTGAAAAAGAGGAAATTCTTGCAGATGCTTTAAGACGAATTGATGGCATTGAAAAACTCATTGAGGAGAATTTCAAAAAGAAGAACGAAGATAAGAATTAATTATTTATTTATTATTGTTTTGTTTAGTTTAAATAATGCTGAATAGATCACCTCAAAAATTGAGGTTAAGTGTTCAGTTATATGGCATTCAACCTCAAAAATTGAGGTGAACACTTCAGTAATACCTTCAGTCATTTCCCTTTCAACCGCAATTATTGAGGCAACACTTTCAGCCCTTTTACGCTTGTTCATGAAAATACTAGAAAAATTGGTAAAACTCTCTTGAATTATCAATCGTTTTAGTTGATCATATATAGGTATTCTATTATATGAACTGGGGGAATTAGTTTGAAAAAGTGGTTAGTTTTATTCATGTCTTTGGGCTTGGCACTCGCTTTAGCTGCGTGTGGATCTACAGAAAACGCCTCGTCTGACAACAACGGGGATAGTAAAAACGAGAAAGCCGAAAATAAATCCTCCGATAAAGAGGTTAAAATGGGTCAAGATATTAAGGTTGGCGATATGATTTATAATATTAAGTCCAGAAAAGCAGCTGATCAAGTAGGCCCGTCTGTACTGCCGGAGAAAGCAAATGACAAATACCTGGTCATTGAAGCAACGCTTAAAAATACCGGTAATGATAAAATCACTGTGGATGCCTCTTTCTTCAAATTGAAAAAAGGCAAAAAAACATATGAAGCCGATTCCGCGGCGAGTGTTTCAGCGAACCAAAAAGAAGACGGCAGCATTGATAACAGTTTTCTCATGCAGGATTTAAACCCTGATTCTACAATGAGTGGTAAAGTTGTTTTTGATGTGGCGCCGGAGGTTGCGAATGCAAAAGACCTAAAGCTTGTTGTGCAAACTGGCATTTACGGCACCCAAAAAGGTACAATATCACTAAAGTAAGCCTTCGGGCTTCCTTTTTTTGAATACAAAACAGAACAAACGTTCTTTATAATGCCACTTTAACCTATTTATGGACGTATTTACCGGTGTAAAATGGTACATTTTTCCCCTATAATTACATACAAGCAAACAGATTTTCCACAATTTAAGCATTGACAAGGTAATGAGGGGGTCAATTACAACATGGGGTATACGCAAAGTCACTTAGAGGATTGGATCGAAAGTTTTCTCAGGGAACACAAAATAACAACGCCTTCAGAACTTAAACTTGTTAAATTATGCAGGAAGCTCAATGTATTTGTACTTTTTGATGATCGAGAAAGTTATATGTTAGATATTGCGGGGGTTCATATCGTAGGCATAAACAACCGGTTAAGCTATCAACAGCAACGATCGGATTTAGCTCACGAATTATGGCACATCCTATTAGAGGGCGGCGATAACGAGCTTATGCCGCCCCACTGGAAACAGTATCAAGAATCAAAAGCAGGTTATTTTTCGTATCACTTTTGTGTTCCAACATTCATGTTGCGACAGATGAACTTACCCTCAGATGAGGAAGCCGCTGCACGGCTGGTATCAGATACTTTTAAAGTAACCTTTGACTTTGCAAAAAAGAGATTAAGAATTTACTTTAATAAATTAAACTATCGTTAAGGAGGATTAAAATGGTTGTCTTTAAAAAGGAGAAATCAAAGCGTTCATCTAAAGGATATACTTGGTATTTTGTGATGGAAAACGGCCGCGATCCAAGAACAGGAAAACGCAGACAAATAAAAAGACGTGGTTTCCTATCAAAAGCATCGGCGGAAGCCGCTTATCTTGAATTGAAAACGAAGCTCCTTTCAGGGATTGATGTCGGGAAAGAGAACATTCTTTTTCAGGAAATCAAAAACCTATGGTACAAAGAATACAAGCATACCGTCAAAGTCAGTACCCTGCGAGCACGAAAAAGTGAAATAGAGAGTTTGGAAGAATACTTCGGGAAGATGAAAATTAAAGACATAACCAGGGGTGTTTATCAGAAGTTTTTAGATTATCTGAGAGAACAAAATTATTCCTTCAATACAATAAGTGGTATTCACACTACAGCAAGCATGATCTTCAAATATGCGAGACAGGAGGACATCATAAGCAAAAGCCCGACGGAATTTGTTAAACCGCAGCGTCCAAAGCTTACAGTAGAAGATATTGAATCTCAAGAAGAAGTCGAAAACTTTCTTGAAGGCGAAGAACTTGTTGAGTTTTTAGACCTTACAGAAAAACACGGTCTTTTTCTCGACTTTGAATATTTCTGCATGGCTGCATTTACAGGCACTCGTTCCGGGGAGCGATTGGCCGGCAAATGGAGAGACTTAACTTTAGAGGGAGATGACCTCAAAACATTTCGAGTTACCAAAACGCTTTATTGCCCATCCAACAAAGCATCTGACTATGAACTGCTGCCACCGAAAACGCCAGCTGCTGTTCGGGATGTTCCTTTGTCGGACTTTTTAGCATCGTTGTTGAAAAGACTGAAGCTCAAACAGGCTAAAATAGCATACGCGAATGGACGCACATTCAGTGATGATGATTTTATATTCGCTCGTCCCGACGGCCACCCTGAGAACATTAAAAAGATGGATACCAGAATGAGAAGGATTTTAAAACGGATGGACATAAACAAACATATTACCCAACATACTTTTAGGCATACATTCACTTCGCTTGCTGCTGAGGCAGATGTACCTTTAGAAGAGATACAAAAAATACTAGGCCATCAAAATGATGACATAACGAAAAAAGTATATTTACACACTACTAGAAAAACCAAAGAAAGAACTTCGCAAAAATTTAATTCATTCATAGGTGACCTCTCAATGAAAATACAGTTATCATGACTCCTATGTGACCAAAATGTGACCAATTTCATAAAACAAAAAGAAAAACCCCTTGAAATCAAGGGGTTTCGGCATTCTTTACATCATTCCGCCCATTCCGCCCATTCCGCCCATGTCAGGCATTCCTGCGCCGCCGGCGTTTTCTTCCGGTTTGTCAGCGACAACGGCTTCAGTTGTTAAGAGCATTGCTGCTACAGAAGCTGCGTTTTGCAGAGCAGAACGTGTCACTTTTGTCGGGTCAACGATTCCTTTTTCGATCATGTTTACCCATTCGCCGGTTGCAGCGTTGAAGCCTACGCCGATTTTTTCGTTTTTCAGGCGCTCAACGATGACAGATCCTTCAAGACCTGCATTGTGCGCGATTTGACGGATCGGTTCTTCAAGCGCGCGAAGCACGATGTTGATACCTGTTTGCGCATCGCCTTCAGCTTCAACTGCAGCGACTTTGTTGTATACGTTGACAAGCGCTGTACCACCGCCGGATACGATACCTTCTTCAACAGCTGCACGAGTTGAGTTGAGGGCGTCTTCGATGCGAAGTTTACGCTCTTTCAGCTCAGTTTCAGTCGCAGCGCCGACTTTGATGACAGCTACGCCGCCGGCAAGTTTCGCAAGACGCTCTTGTAATTTTTCTCTGTCGAATTCAGAAGTTGTTTCTTCCACTTGAGCGCGGATTTGGTTGACGCGTGCAGCGATTTTTTCAGTATCGCCGGCGCCTTCTACGATTGTTGTGTTTTCTTTCGTTACCACAACTTTAGAAGCGCGTCCCAATTGTCCGATTTCAGTAGATTTCAGGTCAAGGCCTAAGTCTTCTGTGATTACTTCTCCGCCTGTAAGAACAGAGATGTCTTCAAGCATTGCTTTACGGCGGTCACCGAAGCCAGGAGCTTTAACGGCAACAGCGTTGAATGTGCCGCGAAGTTTGTTGACAACGAGTGTAGCAAGAGCTTCTCCTTCAACATCTTCAGCGATCAGAAGCAATGGTTTGCCTTGCTGTACAACTTGCTCAAGCACAGGAAGGATTTCTTGAATGTTTGTGATTTTTTTGTCTGTGATTAAGATGTAAGGATTGTCAAGAACCGCTTCCATCTTATCAGAGTCAGTCACCATGTAAGGAGACGCATATCCGCGGTCGAATTGCATACCTTCAACAACTTCAAGCTCAGTTGTGAATCCTTTAGACTCTTCGATTGTGATGACCCCGTCGTTTCCTACGCGCTCCATTGCTTCAGCGATAAGGCTTCCGACTTCCTCATCAGCAGCAGAGATCGCAGCAACCTGAGCGATAGACTCTTTGCCTTCGATCGGCTTAGAAATTTCTTTTAAGTTTTCGATTGCTACAGTCACGGCTTGTTCCATACCTTTACGCACGCCGACAGGGTTAGCCCCCGCAGTTACGTTTTTAAGGCCTTCGCGGATCATAGCCTGCGCAAGTACAGTCGCAGTCGTCGTACCGTCACCGGCAACGTCGTTTGTTTTGCTGGCTACTTCAGCTACAAGCTTCGCACCCATGTTTTCAAACGCATCTTCAAGTTCAATTTCTTTTGCGATTGTCACACCGTCATTTGTAATTAACGGAGAACCGAATTTTTTCTCCAGAACCACGTTGCGTCCTTTTGGCCCTAAAGTTACTTTTACAGCGTCAGCAAGCGCATCGACACCGCGAAGCATAGCGCGGCGTGCTTCTTCACTAAACTTAATATCTTTTGCCATGTTAACGAAACCTCCTCGAATTTTTAAAAATATTTATTTGCTTAGCCGATAACAGCTAAAATGTCGCTTTCACGTAAGATTAAGTATTCAGTACCTTCGTATTTCACTTCAGTACCGGCGTATTTTGAGAAGATAATGCGGTCGCCCTCTTTTACTTCTAAAGCAACGCGCTCTCCGCTTTCCAACACGCGACCTGAACCGGCTGCCACGATTTTGCCTTCTTGCGGCTTTTCTTTTGCAGAATCCGGTAATACGATTCCGCTGGCAGTTTTTTCTTCAGATTCTACGAGTTCAATGACAACGCGATCACCTAATGGCTTTAACAATGTAATAACCTCCTCAATAGTATGAATATGTAATTTTAGCACTCAGCTCTAAAGAGTGCTAACACAGTTATTATAATAAAGAATCTCACTTCCAATTTCAAGTCATAAGAATAAAAAATTTTCACGCTTACATGATTCTCTCTCACACTGATTTTCTCCTTTTTTCACGTCAAGTTCACTTGTGTTACAATAAGAACAAATAAGTTGATTTTATAGGATAAAGGAGTACATATCATTTGAGAAAACAGTATTGGTATATCATTTTGACATATGTTATCATGCAGCTTTCCGCATTGATCGGCATTCCTTTAATGTACAAATTCGGCTATGCGGGCGGGCACCCTACGAATGCGAATCTCACCATGGCTCAGGGGATTTATTCCGTCGTAAGCTTTTTCATCTGCCTGATTATCGTTCTCTTGATTTTGAGAACCGCGCCGAAGCAGACATTAAGAAACGGGAAGAAAGCATCCGCCGGCATGTCCGTTCTCTGGGCGGTCGCGGGAATATGGCTCGCTTTATTTTCTCAGGGAATCGCCGGGATGATTGAGCAGTATGTCTTTCATGTGGGCAGCGGTTCCGAAAACACGAAAGCCATTCTCAGCATTATTAAAGCCATGCCGCTCATGATTATCGTTTCTTCTATCGTCGGGCCGATTCTTGAAGAAATCATTTTCCGGAAGATCATTTTCGGTGTATTATATGAAAAAACGAATTTCTTTATCGCCGGACTGATCAGTTCCGTCATTTTCGGCATTGTGCATCAAGACCTCACGCACCTGCTGCTGTATACGGCCATGGGCTTTACCTTTGCGTTCTTGTATGTGCAGACGAAACGGATTATTGTGCCGATATTCGCCCATGTCATGATGAATACCATTGTCGTGGTCATGCAGCTCGGCCCCGCCCAAAAATATATTGAACAGCATAGTGAGCAAATGCAATTAATTATTGGAGGATTGTTTGTATGAGGAACCCAATGACTTGGGGCTTGATTTATTTCGCAGTCGGCTGTATCTTTACGTATTTGGCCGCAAGCTCTCCGGGAAGCATGTGGTCTTTTTATTCCATACTGCTGATGGTTTTCGCCGCTTATAATATCAGCATCTCGTTTAAAATGTTCGCTTTCTCATTTAAAGTGAAGAAAAATCAAAAATAAAAGAAAAGCCATTTCTCATCATTGAGAAATGGCTTTTTTTATGCTGATACGTCCTGATCGGATTCACTGCTGGTCTGCCTTTTCCGATACGCCGCTTTTGAGATAAGAATGCTGATCTCATATAAAATGCAAAGCGGAATGGTAATCATCAAGTGAGACAGCAGCTCAGGCGGCGCAATCATCGCGGCGATCACAAGCAGCACAAAATACGCGTACTTCCTGATCTTCGATAAAAACATCGGCGTGATAACACCGAGTCTCGTTAAAAACATGATCAGCACCGGCATCTGAAACAGCAGTCCGAACGGAATCGTCAGCTGCAGCAGAAAATGAAAGTACTCGGTGATCCCGATCACCTGGTTGACATCGAGGTCATTCGAGACCCGCTTCATAAAATCAACGACCAGCGGAAATAAAATATAATAAGAAAACGACACACCGCCGACAAACAGCACGATCGAAATCGGAATATAGCTGAGTGTTACTTTGCGCTCCTTCTCATACAGGCCCGGGCTGACAAACGCCCAAATCTGATAGAGAATAATCGGCGAAGTCAAAATGATGCCGATGATAAACGCGAACTGCAAAAAGATAAACAGCGGATCCGTCAGGTTAAAAGCATTAAGGGTGAGCTCTTTTACTTCATCGGCTTTTTGAAGATACACAATGATAGGTTTTGCCAGAAAAAAGCCGGCAATAAAGAAAACCGTAAAGGATAACGCCACAATCAGCAATCGTTTCCGAAGTTCGGCAATATGCTCCACAAGCGTCATTTGATTCACTCTCATACGCGTCATCCTATCTTACTGTTCTTCTTTCTTTTTTTCCTCTTCTTCACCGGCTAATCCCTTAGTAGCGTTCTTAAATTCACGAAGCGTGTCCCCCGCCGCTTTTCCTAATTCGGGAAGCTTCTTCGGACCGAAAATAATCACCGCCACCACACCGATAACCGCCAGGCTTCCAGGACCGATCATGTGCAGCTCCTCCTTTCGCTATTCAATTTCTTCCAAAACAGAATAATGCTTTAAGAAATAAACCAATGATTGAAGCTCTACAGCTAAATCTATATGATGAATTCGAATGTGATCCGGCACATTCAAACGGGCCGGCGTAAAGTTAAGGATTCCCTTGATTCCGAGCGACACGAGCCGGTCGGTGATTGACTGGGCGGCAACCGCAGGAACGGTAAGAATCGCCACGGGTTCATCCTTAATGTGAAGCTCTAAATCATTAAGATCAAAGACAGGCACACCGCCTACCTCAGTTCCTATTTTACTCTGATTCACATCAAAAGCCATAGATATTTTTGTGTTATTATTTTTTGTGAAATTATAGTGAAGAAACGCCGTCCCTAAATTCCCGACACCGATCAAAATGACGTTCGTCGTTTCATCCTGATCCAGTGTTTTTCTGAAAAATGACAGCAGGTAATCCACATTATAGCCGTATCCTTTTTTGCCGAGCGCCCCGAAATAGGAAAAATCCCGGCGGATCGTGGCCGAATCGACTTTTACCGCGTCGCTCAGTTCAGCTGATGAAACGCGCTGTTTTCCTGACGCGTGTAAATTCTTTAAAAAGCGATAATAAAGCGGCAGCCGTTTTGCCGTCGCCTGTGGAATTTTTGATTGATCCTTGTTCATGATTGGTCCTCCACTTTATACTCAGATGCATCTCTTTTAAAATCACCGTTTTTGCCTCCTGCTTTTTCCATGAGGCAGGTCGGGCCGATGACCATTCCTTTATCCAGCGCCTTACACATGTCATACACGGTCAAAGCGCAGACTGAAGCGGAAGTTAGCGCTTCCATTTCCACACCTGTACTCCCTTTCGTTTTTACGCTTGCCTGTATATGAAGAACGGCTTCGGAATCCTTTTCCTCCCAGCCGAATGAAATGTCGACGCTGCTTAAAGAAAGCGGGTGGCACATCGGGATAATCGCTGACGTCTGCTTTGCGGCCATAATTCCTGCCACCTGTGCGACAGCCAGCACGTCTCCTTTTCCGATCTCGCGGTTTTTGATTCTGCTGTACACGTCATGCTTCATGTGTACGCTGGATATCGCAGCGGCAGTACGGACTGTTGAAGATTTATCGCTTATATCCACCATGCGGGCACGGCCTTCTTCATTAAAATGAGAAAATCCATTCATATTTAAACTCTCCTTACTTCTGATCATACACTATTTTCTCCCTGATGTCTTATCCTATAATGTTCCAATTCTGATGTATTGTTTGCTGACAGCAGGTTGATAAGCTACACTTAACTTATTATAACAGAGGTGAAATAATATGATGATCTTACAAATTAATCAGCTATCCAAATCTTTTGGCGCTGATCCTATTTTAAACAATATAAAGCTTGAAGTCAGATCTCGGGATCGCATCGCCATAGTAGGCAGAAACGGAGCCGGCAAATCAACTCTCCTTAAAATTATCGCAGGTCACCTTTCATATGAAAAGGGTGAATTAATCAAACCGAAAGAATTAACGATGGGATATCTTGCCCAGCACACAGGCTTGGAATCCCAGCTTACCATAAAAGAAGAACTGCTGAGCGTTTTTGATTTCCTGAAAGCAATGGAAAAAGAGATGCGCTCTATTGAAGAAAAGATGGCCACGGCCGCCCCCGCGGAGCTTGAGACGCTGATGAAAACCTATGACAGGCTTCAGCAGGATTTCAAGGATAAAGGCGGCTATCAATATGAAGCGGATGTCCGATCTATCCTTCACGGCCTCGGCTTCGGAAAATTTGACGATTCCGTGAAAGTGCAAAGCCTGAGCGGCGGCCAGAAAACAAGACTTGCGCTCGGAAAACTGCTGCTGACCCAGCCTGATCTGCTTATTCTGGATGAACCGACGAACCATCTCGACATCGATACGCTTACATGGCTTGAGCATTATTTACAGGGATATTCAGGCGCCATTCTGATCGTCTCCCACGACAGATACTTTCTTGATAAAGTCGTCAGCCAAGTGTACGAGGTCTCACGGACAGAAAGTAAAAAATATCTCGGCAACTACAGCGCCTATTTAGAACAAAAAGCTGAGCAGTACGAGAAAGACCTGAAGCTGTATGAAAAACAGCAGGACGAAATCGCCAAGCTTCAAGATTTTGTCGACCGCAATCTGGCCAGAGCTTCTACAACGAAAAGAGCCCAAAGCAGACGAAAACAGCTTGAACGGATGGACGTCATGGCAAAGCCGCTCGGGGATGAAAAATCAGCCGCCTTCCGTTTTGACATTACAAAACAGAGCGGAAACGACGTCCTGCGCGTACAGGATGTTTCCATCAGCTATGACGGCCAGCCGCCGCTCTTGAAAAACCTGACCTTCGGCATTACAAGAGGCGAAAGCGCCGCCCTCGTCGGACCGAACGGAATCGGCAAATCAACCTTGCTGAAAACCATTATGAACACGCTGAGCCCCGAATCCGGATCGATCACGTACGGTTCCAATGTCACAATCGGCTATTATGATCAGGAGCAGGCTGAACTGACCTCGTCCAAACGCGTGCTGGACGAGCTGTGGGATGAATATCCGGACATGCCGGAAAAAGAGATCAGGACATGCCTCGGCAACTTCCTGTTCAGCGGAGACGATGTCCTGAAACCTGTCCGTTCTCTAAGCGGCGGTGAGAAAGCAAGAGTCGCGCTTGCCAAGCTGATGCTGCAAAAAGCAAACTTTCTCATCCTTGATGAACCGACAAACCACCTTGACCTGGACAGTAAAGAGGTGCTGGAAAACGCCCTGATCGACTACCCGGGAACACTGTTATTTGTATCGCATGACCGCTACTTTATTAACAGGATCGCCACAAGAGTGCTGGAGCTGTCACCTGATCATGCAGAAGAATATTTGGGTGACTATGACTATTACACCGAGAAAAAAGCCCAGCAGCTGGAACTGGAAGAAATGAAGCGGCAGGAAAAAGAGCAGGCTCAGCCTGCCGGCAAGGTCAAACAGGATACGAAAAGAACTTACGAGGAAGAAAAAGAATGGAAGAAGAAAGAACGGCAGCGCCTGAGACGCATTGAAGAAATTGAAGCTGCCGTCTCATCCGCCGAAGAGAAAATCAGCGCCAATGAGGAGCTGCTGTGCGATCCTGACGTGTATCAGGATCATGAAAAGGTACAGACCATTCATGCGGAGAATGAAGCTCTGAATCAAGAGCTCGAAAACTTATTAGCAGAATGGGAGGAACTCTCCTCAGAAGAATAGAAAACGTCAAGCACCTCTTTAAGGGGTGCTTTTTTATCCACAGCTATCCTCCTTGTCAGCCATGTAAGTAAGCGTTTTATACACACTATCCACAAAATTTTCTGACTTTATCCACTTTACTAACAACTTACAGCCCCTTATCCAGCCTGGATTTCTGGATATATTCACAATCCTGTGGATATGTTGGAATTATCTGTTAATAAGTAAAAAAAAGCCTCACGTTTTACAACGTGAGACGATCAAAGGATGTTAATTCCAAACCGGGCTGTCCGTTCATATCATATGAGCCCCGAATCCCCTTTTCAAAAGCAACGGTTCCGGCAGCCGCAATCATCGCTGCATTGTCCGTGCATAAAGAAAGCGGCGGGATGACAAGCTCGGGATCTCCCGAATGGCTGAATTCCTGCTGCAGTGCGGCTCTCAACCCTTTGTTAGCGGCTACGCCCCCTGCCAGCAGCACTTGTTTCACCCCGTATTCTTTCGCGGCCTTAGAGGTTTTTGCCGTCAGTACATCAATGACACTCTGCTGGAAGCTTGCGGCAAGATCCTCCGGAGGAATCACCTCATTTTTTTGCGAGGCGTTATGAAGCGTGTTAATCACGGCTGACTTCAGGCCGCTGAAGCTGAAATTGTAAGACCCTTCTTCCAGCCACGCACGCGGAAGCGGAATGGAATCCGTTCCCACAGCTGCCAGCTTATCAATCTGCGGCCCTCCCGGATAAGGAAGCCCCATCGTTCTTGCCACTTTATCGTAAGCTTCGCCTGCGGCATCATCCAGTGTTTCACCGATAACCTCGAATGAACCGTGCTCTTTCATATAAACCAATTCCGTATGTCCGCCTGACACAACCAAAGCAAGCGCCGGGAATTGAAACTCTCCTATCAGCCTGTTTGCATAAATATGACCCGCGATGTGATGAACGCCGACTAGCGGTATTTGATGGGCAAAGCTTAACGCCTTTGCCGCATTGACTCCGATTAACAGGGCTCCGACAAGTCCGGGTCCTTCCGTTACGGCAATCGCATCAAGATCATCAAAGCCCATCTCCGCTTTTGAAAGAGCTTCCTCAATTACAAGGGTAATCTGCTCCACATGATGTCTGGACGCTATTTCAGGCACGACCCCGCCGAAACGTTTATGGCTTTCAATTTGAGAAGCGACAACGTTTGAAATAATTTCATTCCCGTTTTTTACGACTGAGGCCGCTGTTTCATCACAGCTTGTTTCGATTCCTAATACATAAATATCTTGTTTTTCACTCATGTAATGTCACCCACATTAATAACGCATCTTCTCCGTTATCTGTATAGTATTGTTTTCTGATTCCTCCGGCCTGAAGACCGAATTTTTTATATAAGGATTGGGCGGGATGATTTGAGACCCTGACTTCGAGAGAGAGCCTTCTTGCCTTTTTTTCTCTGCACAATTCTATCGCAGAGCGAAACAGCGCTTCTCCCAATGATTGGCCCCGATATTCCGGCTTAATGGCTATGTTCGTAATCTGCGCGTCATCTATAATAATCCAGATTCCGCAATACCCCGCCAGACAGCCGTCCTTTTCAATGACAAGGTAGTGGGCATACGGATTTTCCAAAAGCTCATGATAAAATGAATCCTTCGTCCACGGAGAAGTAAAGGATGCTGTTTCAATTTCATAAATTTGATCAATATCTTCCGGACGCATGCTTCGAATCGCCGTTTTCGTTTTCATCCCTATCACCCTATTTTTGAGATTCCATCCATTTCGCTTCAGCCTCTGCCAGACGCAAATAATCCGGAACAAGGCTGTGGACATCCGCTTCCTCTTTTTCCAAGCCTAAAAACGCCAGCTCTGACGGCCGCGGATTATGCTGTGCAGCCGTTCCAATCACTGCTTGAGATGTCAATTCATGAAGAATGGTTTCTTCATGAATGGCTGTATCGTGCCCTAAAAATAAAACCGGAGACGCTTTTTCTTTCAGCATGCCGAGCCAATCAGTCAAAAGGACATTCTGATCAGGAATAACGGATCGTAATCGGCCGTCCTGATATTCATAAAGCCCCGTATATACCTGTCCGCGCCGGGCATCAAATAACGGGCAGATCAGTCCTTGAAAGTGCCGTCCGTTAGCCGCCAGCACCTCCAGACTCGAGACAGCGGAAACCGGAAGCTTCAGCGACCATGCCAATGTTTTTGCCAGCGTCACACCGATTCTGACACCTGTGTATGAACCCGGTCCTTTCGCCACCGCTATTTTCGTAAGGTCCTGCGGTGTTAGGCCGCAATCCTTCAGCAATGAATTGACAGCAGGCATGGCCCGCACGGAATGATTCTTTTTTAAATATGTAATATACTCCGCCATCACCGTTTTGTCACGAACGAGCGCGGCACCCAACGTGTAATTTGACGTATCAATTGCCAGTATTGTCATGTTTATTTATCTCCTCACAAAGCGTTTCATACCGTGTTCCGCAAGCCGTAAAGGTAATGTCCCTTGCCTCATCACCGGCTCTTGTGATGACGATCTGCAGCCGTTCAGCAGGCAGCTGATCCTGAATTAAATGAGCCCATTCAATTAAACAGACGCCTTGTCCCTCAAAATATTCTTCAAGCCCTAAGTCTTCGCTTTCATCCTCCATACGATACACATCCATATGATATAGAGGAAGCGAACCGTCATGGTATTCTTTTATAATTGTAAAAGTCGGGCTGTTTACCACTCTCGTGATTCCCAGTCCTTCGGCAAAACCCTTTGTAAAAGTCGTTTTTCCCGCGCCTAAGTCGCCTTCCAGTGTCAAAATGTCTCCCGGCTTTGCCAAAGAAGCGGCAAGCTTGGCTACGGCTTTCGTTTCTTCGGGGTTTTTCGTTCTCCATTGTAATGTCTTCAAAGTGAGTCACCCGTCTTATTTAAAATGATTGTATCCTTTTTTCTCAAGGACGATTTGTCTCTGATCATTGGCTGTCAAAAGAACACATGCTTCCTTCCGTTCAGATACCGCTCCTATCTTCGCAATCGGAATGCCCGATTGAGCGCAGTAATCAAGCAGAGAGGTCCACTCTTGCTGAGAAACCGTTCCAACCAATTCAAAATCTTCTCCGCCGAATAACACCCATTTCTTCCACTCAGAATCTGCCTCAGGCAAATCCGGATGCACCGGCAGAAGTTGTTCTTTAATTTCTATCGTAACTGAACTTGCCGCAGCTATTTCATGCAGCTCACTAGCCAATCCGTCACTGATATCATTCAGAGCCGCGCGCTGAAGCTGAGAGCAGAAGCGGCCGACCTGAACTCTCGGAACGGGCCGTTTATGTTTTTGGATAAAATAATCAGTCGTATGAAAAGCAGAAGGGAGTGTTTCTCCCAATAAAAGAGACAGTCCTGCTGCGGACGAACCGATATCCCCTGTAACAAACACAACATCTCCGGGTCTTGCCGAGCTTCGCAGACAAGCGCAATCCTTCTCAACTTCTCCGATGACAGTAACGGTAATAACAGCTTGACCGGAAGCGGAGACGGTATCTCCCCCGATCAAATCCATTTGATATAGTTTCGCCAGTTCCGCCATTCCTTCATACATTGCCTGGACGTCAGCTTTCTGCCAGCAAGAAGGAACCGCTAGAGACACCAAATAAAACTTCGGAATGCCTCCCATCGCCGCCACGTCACTAATGTTAACAGCAAGCGCCTTATAACCGATATCATGAGGAGAGGAATACTCTAATTTAAAATGAACATTCTCCACCATTGTATCAAGGCAGACAATTTGCTGCATGTGGGGTGATGCTGTATAAACCGCACCATCATCACCGATCCCTACCTCGACGGAAGGATGATAATGCGAATGCGGTGTAATACTGTGAATCAAATCAAACTCATCCATATATCTCCCGTCTCCCTTTCTGACGCTCTTGTGAAATACAGCTCTTTCTAGTGTATCGGATTATGTTTCAATATCCAAGACTTTAACGATATAAAAGAAAGCTTGGTTAGATACCAAGCTGCCAGCATTAAAAGAAAACACAAAAAAAACGAAAACATGATCGTTTCGTTTACAATAAAAATGGCGGTCCGGACGGGACTCGAACCCGCGACCTCCTGCGTGACAGGCAGGCATTCTAACCAACTGAACTACCGGACCATTTATTTTTTGGTTGCGGGGGCAGGATTTGAACCTGCGACCTTCGGGTTATGAGCCCGACGAGCTACCGAACTGCTCCACCCCGCGATGATAAAATTTTAGAAAAGCTTGGCGGCGTCCTACTCTCACAGGGGGAAACCCCCGACTACCATCGGCGCTGAAGAGCTTAACTTCCGTGTTCGGCATGGGAACGGGTGTGACCTCTTCGCTATCGCCACCAAACCATTGAGAGTGTTCTCTCAAAACTAGATAACAGTAAGCATACATTCAAATTGGTTAAGTCCTCGATCGATTAGTATCTGTCAGCTCCATGTGTCGCCACACTTCCACCTCAGACCTATCAACCTGATCATCTTTCAGGGATCTTACTTCCTTGCGGAATGGGAAATCTCATCTTGAGGGGGGCTTCATGCTTAGATGCTTTCAGCACTTATCCCGTCCGCACATAGCTACCCAGCGATGCCCTTGGCAGAACAACTGGTACACCAGCGGTGCGTCCATCCCGGTCCTCTCGTACTAAGGACAGCTCCTCTCAAATTTCCTGCGCCCGCGACGGATAGGGACCGAACTGTCTCACGACGTTCTGAACCCAGCTCGCGTACCGCTTTAATGGGCGAACAGCCCAACCCTTGGGACCGACTACAGCCCCAGGATGCGATGAGCCGACATCGAGGTGCCAAACCTCCCCGTCGATGTGGACTCTTGGGGGAGATAAGCCTGTTATCCCCGGGGTAGCTTTTATCCGTTGAGCGATGGCCCTTCCATGCGGAACCACCGGATCACTAAGCCCGACTTTCGTCCCTGCTCGACTTGTAGGTCTCGCAGTCAAGCTCCCTTGTGCCTTTACACTCTGCGAATGATTTCCAACCATTCTGAGGGAACCTTTGGGCGCCTCCGTTACCTTTTAGGAGGCGACCGCCCCAGTCAAACTGCCCACCTGACACTGTCTCCCCGCCCGATAAGGGCGGCGGGTTAGAAGGTCAATACAGCCAGGGTAGTATCCCACCGATGCCTCCACCGAAGCTGGCGCTCCGGTTTCCAAGGCTCCTACCTATCCTGTACAAGCTGTACCAACATTCAATATCAGGCTGCAGTAAAGCTCCACGGGGTCTTTCCGTCCTGTCGCGGGTAACCTGCATCTTCACAGGTACTATAATTTCACCGAGTCTCTCGTTGAGACAGTGCCCAGATCGTTGCGCCTTTCGTGCGGGTCGGAACTTACCCGACAAGGAATTTCGCTACCTTAGGACCGTTATAGTTACGGCCGCCGTTTACTGGGGCTTCAATTCGCACCTTCGCTTACGCTAAGCGCTCCTCTTAACCTTCCAGCACCGGGCAGGCGTCAGCCCCTATACTTCGCCTTACGGCTTCGCAGAGACCTGTGTTTTTGCTAAACAGTCGCCTGGGCCTATTCACTGCGGCTCTCTCGGGCTTGCACCCTAACAGAGCACCCCTTCTCCCGAAGTTACGGGGTCATTTTGCCGAGTTCCTTAACGAGAGTTCTCTCGATCACCTTAGGATTCTCTCCTCGCCTACCTGTGTCGGTTTGCGGTACGGGCACCTCTCACCTCGCTAGAGGCTTTTCTTGGCAGTGTGGAATCAGGAACTTCGCTACTATAATTCGCTCGCCATCACAGCTCAGCCTTCACGGGAAACGGATTTGCCTATTTCCCAGCCTAACTGCTTGGACGCGGATATCCAATACCGCGCTTACCCTATCCTCCTGCGTCCCCCCATTGCTCAAATGGTGAGGAGGTGGTACAGGAATATCAACCTGTTGTCCATCGCCTACGCCTTTCGGCCTCGGCTTAGGTCCCGACTAACCCTGAGCGGACGAGCCTTCCTCAGGAAACCTTAGGCATTCGGTGGAGGGGATTCTCACCCCTCTTTCGCTACTCATACCGGCATTCTCACTTCTAAGCGCTCCACAAGTCCTTCCGGTCTTGCTTCACAGCCCTTAGAACGCTCTCCTACCACTGTTCGAAGAACAGTCCGCAGCTTCGGTGATACGTTTAGCCCCGGTACATTTTCGGCGCAGAGTCACTCGACCAGTGAGCTATTACGCACTCTTTAAATGGTGGCTGCTTCTAAGCCAACATCCTGGTTGTCTAAGCAACTCCACATCCTTTTCCACTTAACGTATACTTTGGGACCTTAGCTGGCGGTCTGGGCTGTTTCCCTTTCGACTACGGATCTTATCACTCGCAGTCTGACTCCCAAGGATAAGTCATCGGCATTCGGAGTTTGACTGAATTCGGTAACCCGGTAGGGGCCCCTAGTCCAATCAGTGCTCTACCTCCGAGACTCTTACCTTGAGGCTAGCCCTAAAGCTATTTCGGAGAGAACCAGCTATCTCCAGGTTCGATTGGCATTTCACCCCTACCCACACCTCATCCCCGCACTTTTCAACGTGCGTGGGTTCGGGCCTCCATTCAGTGTTACCTGAACTTCACCCTGGACATGGGTAGATCACCTGGTTTCGGGTCTACGACCACGTACTCAATTCGCCCTATTCAGACTCGCTTTCGCTGCGGCTCCGCATCTTCTGCTTAACCTTGCACGGGATCGTAACTCGCCGGTTCATTCTACAAAAGGCACGCCATCACCCGTTAACGGGCTCTGACTACTTGTAGGCACACGGTTTCAGGATCTCTTTCACTCCCCTTCCGGGGTGCTTTTCACCTTTCCCTCACGGTACTGGTTCACTATCGGTCACTAGGGAGTATTTAGCCTTGGGAGATGGTCCTCCCGGATTCCGACGGAATTTCACGTGTTCCGCCGTACTCAGGATCCACTCAGGAGAGAACGAAGTTTTGACTACAGGGCTGTTACCTCCTATGGCGGGCCTTTCCAGACCTCTTCATCTACCTCGTTCCTTTGTAACTCCGTACAGAGTGTCCTACAACCCCAAGAGGCAAGCCTCTTGGTTTGGGCTGGTCCCGTTTCGCTCGCCGCTACTCAGGGAATCGCATTTGCTTTCTCTTCCTCCGGGTACTTAGATGTTTCAGTTCCCCGGGTCTGCCTTCTCATATCCTATGTATTCAGATATGGATACCACTCCATTACGAGTGGTGGGTTTCCCCATTCGGAAATCTCCGGATCAAAGCTTGCTTACAGCTCCCCGAAGCATATCGGTGTTCGTCCCGTCCTTCATCGGCTCCTAGTGCCAAGGCATCCACCGTGCGCCCTTTCTAACTTAACCGTTAAAAAGAATCACTACGTGATATCTTGCATTACTAATTGAATGTGAATTACTTCTGTTATCTAGTTTTCAAAGAACAACGCATAGGACATGCTAACACATGCGTTGCCACAGGAAGTGGCGCATTTAGCAGGTGTTCCTATGTTTTGAAGGAATGATCCTTCAAAACTAAACAAGACAGGGAACGTTCTGTTTATAAGACCCAAGGTCTTATATTCCGTTAAAATCCTTAGAAAGGAGGTGATCCAGCCGCACCTTCCGATACGGCTACCTTGTTACGACTTCACCCCAATCATCTGTCCCACCTTCGGCGGCTGGCTCCATAAAGGTTACCTCACCGACTTCGGGTGTTACAAACTCTCGTGGTGTGACGGGCGGTGTGTACAAGGCCCGGGAACGTATTCACCGCGGCATGCTGATCCGCGATTACTAGCGATTCCAGCTTCACGCAGTCGAGTTGCAGACTGCGATCCGAACTGAGAACAGATTTGTGGGATTGGCTTAACCTCGCGGTTTCGCTGCCCTTTGTTCTGTCCATTGTAGCACGTGTGTAGCCCAGGTCATAAGGGGCATGATGATTTGACGTCATCCCCACCTTCCTCCGGTTTGTCACCGGCAGTCACCTTAGAGTGCCCAACTGAATGCTGGCAACTAAGATCAAGGGTTGCGCTCGTTGCGGGACTTAACCCAACATCTCACGACACGAGCTGACGACAACCATGCACCACCTGTCACTCTGCCCCCGAAGGGGACGTCCTATCTCTAGGATTGTCAGAGGATGTCAAGACCTGGTAAGGTTCTTCGCGTTGCTTCGAATTAAACCACATGCTCCACCGCTTGTGCGGGCCCCCGTCAATTCCTTTGAGTTTCAGTCTTGCGACCGTACTCCCCAGGCGGAGTGCTTAATGCGTTAGCTGCAGCACTAAGGGGCGGAAACCCCCTAACACTTAGCACTCATCGTTTACGGCGTGGACTACCAGGGTATCTAATCCTGTTCGCTCCCCACGCTTTCGCTCCTCAGCGTCAGTTACAGACCAGAGAGTCGCCTTCGCCACTGGTGTTCCTCCACATCTCTACGCATTTCACCGCTACACGTGGAATTCCACTCTCCTCTTCTGCACTCAAGTTCCCCAGTTTCCAATGACCCTCCCCGGTTGAGCCGGGGGCTTTCACATCAGACTTAAGAAACCGCCTGCGAGCCCTTTACGCCCAATAATTCCGGACAACGCTTGCCACCTACGTATTACCGCGGCTGCTGGCACGTAGTTAGCCGTGGCTTTCTGGTTAGGTACCGTCAAGGTGCCGCCCTATTTGAACGGCACTTGTTCTTCCCTAACAACAGAGCTTTACGATCCGAAAACCTTCATCACTCACGCGGCGTTGCTCCGTCAGACTTTCGTCCATTGCGGAAGATTCCCTACTGCTGCCTCCCGTAGGAGTCTGGGCCGTGTCTCAGTCCCAGTGTGGCCGATCACCCTCTCAGGTCGGCTACGCATCGTCGCCTTGGTGAGCCGTTACCTCACCAACTAGCTAATGCGCCGCGGGTCCATCTGTAAGTGGTAGCCGAAGCCACCTTTTATGTCTGAACCATGCGGTTCAAACAACCATCCGGTATTAGCCCCGGTTTCCCGGAGTTATCCCAGTCTTACAGGCAGGTTACCCACGTGTTACTCACCCGTCCGCCGCTAACATCAGGGAGCAAGCTCCCATCTGTCCGCTCGACTTGCATGTATTAGGCACGCCGCCAGCGTTCGTCCTGAGCCAGGATCAAACTCTCCGATAAAGTGTTTGACTGACTACGCACATCGCTGTGCGATTTATTTAAAACTTTGAATTAACAGGTACGTTTTGTCTTGTTTAGTTTTCAAAGATCATTATAATGGAGCGGGTGATGAGAATCGAACTCACGACATCAGCTTGGAAGGCTGAGGTTTTACCACTAAACTACACCCGCGTTTGAATTGGCGCGCCCGAGAGGAGTCGAACCCCTAACCTTTTGATCCGTAGTCAAACGCTCTATCCAATTGAGCTACGGGCGCTTATCAGGCGACTTAACTATCATACTACCAATCAGTTATGATGTCAAGTGTTTTTTTATTTCTTTTCAAAGTCTTTTTCTCGACCTCATTTATTATACACGCTTTCGAGAATTTGTAAAGTCTTTTTTCAAAAGATCATTTTCTCATTTGTCGTTATCGCTTTGTTCATCAGCGACGTCTAATAATATACCATGCACTTTAAATTAGGTCAACACTTTTACGAAACTTTTTTCTCACTTATTATTCCCTTCTATGTAATAAATAAAAAAGCAGGATTCCCAGGAACCCCGCGTCTATTCAGATTACCCGCTCACCTTGGCTTCCGCGCTATTACGATCTGTTTTTTCATAAGCACGGAAGTTTTGTTCAAGCTGTTCGAGCGACAGACCTTTCGTTTCCGGAAGGAACCTTTTCACAAATATAACGGACGCTATCCCTAACAAGACAAAAATGAAGAAGGTTGCAGACAATCCGATGTTTGCGAGCAGGACCGGAAAAGTGAAACCCACAAGGAAGTTCACGATCCAGAGGCAGAAGACAGTGACCCCCATACCAAGTCCCCGCAATCGAAGCGGGAATATCTCCGACAGCATCAGCCAGGTCACCGGAGAGACAGCCCCCTGCTGAAACGCAAGGAAAGTGACTGTTAATGAAAGAACCACATAAGGAAGAGCGGGCGATCCTTTCAGCACGACAGACAGAACTCCGATCAAAAGCAGCACCGCAGTCGTTCCGATCAGCCCCGTCATCAGCATCGGGCGGCGGCCGACTTTGCCGAGAAGCCATATTCCTACAAAAGTCGCGAGCACCGAAATCACACCGTTAGCGATATTGCCGATTAATGCGGCTTTTGTCTCGAAACCGGCATCTTTTAAAATTTGAGTTCCATAATACATAATTGAATTCACGCCGGTGAGCTGCTGCACTACCGCAATTCCGATCCCGACAAACACAATGCGGCGCACCCACGGAACGGCAAGATCCTTAAAGGCGGCCTGCTCCATCTCAGCTTCCTTATGAAAGGCAGATTCAATCTCAGCGAGCTCAGACTTCGCTTTCTCTTCATTCCTTATTCGCCGGAGAACGCGCAGAGCATCTTCTTTTCTTCCTTTAGAAACCAGCCAGCGCGGACTTTCAGGAACTTTCAGCATACCGAAAAACAAGAATACCGCAGGAAGAGCCGCGATAACGAGCATATAACGCCAGGCGTGAGAGGTATCACCAAGCACATTGCCGATAATAGCATTACACGTGAAGGCAAGCAGCTGGCCTGTTACAATCATCAATTCATTTTGGGTAACCATTCTCCCTCGGCTTTCCGCCGGCGACATTTCAGCCAAATACGCCGGAACGGTTACGGATGCTCCCCCGACGGCAAGCCCCAGCAGAAAACGGGAGATGACCATAACAGATACGTTAGGCGCCAGTGTACATCCAAGCGTCGCTGCAAAGAACAAAACGGCAAGGATAAGGATATTTTTACGTCTGCCGTTATAGTCCGACAATCTCCCTCCGAAAACTGCTCCGATCGCAGCCCCCAAGAGCAGGGAGCTCGCCACCATCCCTTCAGTCAAAGCGGTAAGATTAAGCTGGTCAGCTTCCGCCATAAACGGCAGCGCCCCATTAATTACACCTGTATCGTAGCCGAAAAGCAGACCCCCGAACGTCGATACTAAAATGATGGTTCTCAAAAATGAATGCTGGCTGCTATTTTTATTCATCTTCAAATCCTCCTAGTTTTTACATAGAGATAATATCGGAATATTCAGTTATCAATATTTGCACCTATAACGTCTGCATACAAGTTCTGACCGTCCAAAACAGTTATATAAGAAGAAAATAATCCGAAAGCGTTATCATTTATAGTGATTATCCGCTCTCCCCTCTCGTCAAATTGTTATTTTATAGTTACTTTGTAGTGAAGTTATAATGATATTATTGGCATTTATGTTATTATCATAATTTTAAAAGCGCTTTCAGTCAATAAATATTTCAGAAAATTTTATAAATTACCTTTATATTACCTATATATAACCAATTTGTGTTTTTAATCGGCTCATTTCCACGATATACTCAATAGTTAATCTCTTCTCAATAAATAATTGATTATATATTGAAAACCCCCAACTGCTGATTGGGGGGTTTTTGATTTATTCTTCGTTTATTGTAACGATCGTTCTTCCTCTCGCTTCTCCTTTTAAAAGAGCAGGAAGCGTATCCGGCAGCTCTTCAAGTGTAATTTCCTTTTGAATAAAGGCCTCCAGATCTGCAGGCTTGAAGTCATCAGCTAAACGCTGCCATGTTTTCTTTCTTGTCTCCATCGGACAGAATACGGAATCGATTCCCAAGAGACTGACGCCGCGCAATATAAACGGAAAGACTGTAGCCGGGAGTTTCGTTCCCGCTGTCAGTCCGCTCACAGCAACTGATCCGCCGTACTGAATCTGACTGAGAACTGAAGCAAGCGGCTCACCTCCGACCGGATCGACGGCCGCTGCCCATTTTTGTTTTTGCATTGGTTTTAACGTGCCGTTATACACTTCGTCACGGTGAATGACCGTCTTTGCTCCGAGGCTCTTCAAATAGCCGCTTTCGTCTTCTTTTCCCGTACTGGCCTCGACCTCGTAACCTAAGGTTGAAAGAATGGAGACGGCAAAGCTTCCGACGCCGCCTGTCGCTCCTGTCACCAGCACCTTCCCTTTTTCAGGAGCGGCATGGTTTTCTTCAAGACGCTGGACGGACAATGCGGCAGTGAAGCCGGCGGTTCCGATCGTCATGGCTTCTTTAAGTGTCAGACCTTCAGGCAGCGGCACGATCCAATCTGCCGGAATGCGGGCCATCCCGCTATAACCGCCAAAGCGGGAAACACCTATGCCGTAGCTTGTCGCAATGACTTTATCCCCCTCTTTGAAACGGGCGTCATCTGAGGAAACGACGATTCCCGCTAAATCAATTCCCGGGACGAAAGGGTACGACGTTACGATCTTGCCGTCAGGAATGGCAGCCAAGCTGTCTTTATAATTCACCCCTGAGTAGCAAACCTTAATCAGCACTTCACCCTCGGGAAGGTCCTGAACCGCCAGCTCCCGTACGCTGACTGAAAACCGGTCTTCACGTTGATCGACTACTAACGCTTTAAATTGATCTGTCATTACTACGTCTCCTTAAAATGAATTGAATGGCTTTGGAAAAGCATAAAATAAGTTTGATTTGTTTTCAAATGTCCTGCCCCGTGTAGTATGATCAAAAGTAAAAACAGCGAAAGAGTGGTTACGCATCATGTCTGATAAACAAAACAAAGATAACAAAAACAACAACAGCAGCAATCAGCCATTACCGGACATTATTCATACCGCCGTTTTCAAGGCGCCGATACAAGTTGTCTGGGATACGGTCTCCACTGCGGACGGCCTGTCTCTCTGGTTTATGCCGAATGATTTCACACCTCAAGAAGACAGTGAGTTTCAGCTGGAATCTCCGTTCGGTCCGTCTCCGTGCAAGCTGCTGGATATTGAAGCGCCGTACCGCCTTTCTTTTTCGTGGGATACGGAAGGCTGGATCGTTTCTTTTGTCTTAAAGGAAACGGAAAGCGGAGATACGGAATTCACTCTCATTCACGGCGGATGGAAAGAGCCGGAAGCCGTCATCAATAAAGTCAATCGGAAAAGCTCCGAGATTCACAGTACGATGGATCAAGGATGGAACGGGCTTGTCAACACGAAACTTCGCGGAGCGGTTGAGGCTTAACACAAAAGGACGGACACGCTTTCCGTCCTTTTTTTGATGCCGATACATAAAAACTGACTTTGCAAAGACACTAACAGAAGAACCGAAAACTTCTTTCAGGGGGCGCTGTTTATGTATTATTACAAAGAAGAGCTGATCAATATCATTAAACCGGACAAGCCGGACCCGGCCGCGGCCAAGGTGCTTCAGGAAATTTTAGGCGGGCACTACGGAGAAATGCGGACGATGATGCAATACTTTTTCCAAAGCTCTAATTTCAGAGGAAAAGAAAAACAGTTCCGTGACCTGCTTCGCGGTGTATTTTTAGAAGAGATCGCACACGTTGAGCTTGTCCAGCATACGATCAATGCGCTGCTCGACGAAAGCGGCGCTGAGGGCCCCGGAAATCAGGCGGCAGATCAGGCGCCGCTTGACGAAGCAGTTAAACACGCCAATCCGCACCATTTTATCATCGGAGCGCAAAGTTCTCTTCCTGTAGACGCCGGCGGCAATCCATGGAACGGTTCTTGGGTATACAACCACGGGAATCTGATTTCCGATTTATTGGACAATGTCGTGCTGGAATCAACCGGCGTGCTGCAAAAGACACGCATTTATGAAATGAGTTCAAATCAGACGTTCAGAGAAACACTCGGTTTTCTGATTGTCCGTGACAACGCCCATCAAAATGCATTTACAAAAGCGTTGGAAACACTGGGTGTCGAATGGGGCAAATTATTTCCCGTGCCGAATTATGATATTGAAAAATACCCGGAATGCCGGAAATTCGTTGAGATGGGTTATCATAATACTCAATTTAATTTCAGACTGGATCCGACACGGATCGGAGAAATTCTGCAGGGAACGACGCCGAGCCGAAACGGCGGCGAATTAAGTGTGTCCGAGCCTCCTAAAGGTTTCCCCGTGCCGGAACTTCCTGAGCTTCCGAATGAGCACAGCCCCGGACTGAAAGATATGAACTTGTAACAAAAAACGCCTGTTTCGGGCGTTTTTTGTTTTTCTGAATATGAGGTTTGAATTTGTTTAAAACGGGGAATATAAGCCGGGAGATCTTGCCATACGGCCGTTATTATAATGTGAGCACATTGCTGTACATACTTCGTTTCGAAAGTTGTCCTAATTTTCCAGCCGGCCGGCTGGGTATGTTTGAATGATAATGGGAATTATGTAAAGAGAACAATGTCTTTTCTAAGGAGGCAGCGAATGTCTAAGCAAGGAAACTTCCAGAAAACTATGTCACTTTTTGATCTTATTTTAATCGGCATGGGAGCCATATTCGGTTCGGCATGGCTGTTTGCCGTCAGTAACGTCGCCTCTAAAGCGGGCCCATCAGGCATTTTTTCCTGGCTGATCGGCGGGGGAATCATCTTATTGATCGGCTTGGTTTATGCCGAACTGGGCGCCGCGCTGCCGCGGACCGGGGGAATTATCCGGTATCCCGTATATTCACACGGACACCTCGTCGGATATTTAATTTCCTTTGTCACCATTGTGGCATACACGAGTCTTATTTCTATAGAAGTCACGGCAGTCCGCCAATACGTGGCGTATTGGTTTCCCGGTTTGACCGTAAAAGGCTCCGATTCTCCGACAATTGCCGGGTGGATATTGCAATTTGCGCTGCTCTGCCTGTTCTTCCTCCTCAATTACTGGAGTGTCAAAACCTTTGCGAAAGCAAACTTCATTATTTCGATTTTTAAATATGTCGTACCGATTACGGTAATTGTGGTACTGATTTTTCATTTTCACCCGGGCAATATGACCGTTCACGGATTCTCGCCTTTTGGTTTCACCGGAATTCAGGCCGCGATTTCCACAGGCGGCGTCATGTTTGCATATCTTGGGCTGCATCCGATTGTGGCTGTCGCGAGTGAAGTGCAGAACCCGAAGCGGAACATTCCGATCGCATTGATTGTCTGTATTATCGTGTCTACTATTATTTACACCGTGCTGCAGCTCACTTTTATAGGGGCGATCCCGGCGGATACCCTGAAGCACGGATGGCCGGCTATCGGGACTGAATTCTCCCTTCCGTTCAAAGATATCGCCGTTTTGCTCGGTTTGGGGTGGCTGGCGACATTGGTCATTTTAGATGCGATTTTATCACCGGGCGGTAACGGAAATATCTTTATGAATACGACTTCACGTCTCGTCTATGCCTGGGCCAGAAACGGAACATTATTCAGCATTTTTTCTAAAGTCAATAAAGAAACCGGGACACCGCGCGCCTCCCTTTGGCTTTCGTTCGGTCTGGCTGTTTTTTGGACGCTTCCTTTCCCTTCTTGGAACGCTCTTGTCAACGTATGCTCCGTCGCATTGATTCTGTCTTATGCGATTGCGCCGATTTCTTCAGCGGCGCTGAGAGTCAACGCGAAGAATATTAACAGACCGTTTTATTTAAAAGGGATGAGCATCATCGGGCCGCTGTCGTTTATTTTTACCTCTTATATTGTATATTGGTCCGGATGGCGCACCGTATCCTGGCTTCTCGGTTCTCAAATTGTCATGTTTCTGATCTATCTCTGTTTCAGTAAATATGCTCCCAAAGATGATGTCAGCATACGGCAGCAGCTGAAATCAGCATGGTGGATCGTCGGCTTTTATGTCATGATGCTGATTTTCTCCTATCTCGGCTCGTTCGGCCACGGATTGGGCATTATCAGCAATCCGCTTGACCTGATTCTGATCGCCATCGGTTCGCTCGGTATTTATTACTGGGCAAAATATACGGGTCTGCCGAAGGCTATGATCGACAGTGATAAATGACGAATGCCGGAAAGAAGTATGGTCTTCTTTCCGGTATTTTTATTTTAAGGGATGACAAAAAAGAGAACATGCGATAAAATGAATGACAGTCATTCATAAAAGGAGGAACCCCTCTATTGGCAAAACAAAGCTCGGGAAAATACGAAAAGATCCTGCAAGCCGCGATTGAAGTCATTTCTGAAAAAGGATTAGACAAAGCATCCATTTCAGAAATCGTCAAAAAAGCCGGAACGGCCCAAGGTACGTTTTACTTATATTTTTCTTCTAAAAACGCACTGATATCCGCGATTGCAGAAAACCTGCTCGACACTACGCTGGACAGAATAAAAGGGAAAGCGGACGGTTCTGAAGATTTTTGGACGTTGCTGGACATTTTGGTAGATGAGACATTTCACATCACCCGGCTTCATAAAGATATTATCGTTCTCTGTTATTCCGGTCTTGCCATCGATCATTCAATGGAGAAATGGGAAGCCATTTATCAGCCTTATTATTCCTGGCTGGAAGGCGTGATCAATACGGCCATTGAACAGGGTGAGGTCCACAGCGGCATTCATGTCAGATGGACGGCCAGAACGATTATCAACGTTGTCGAGAACGCGGCTGAACGGTTTTATATCGGCTGTGAACAGGATGTCGATCTCGAAGTATATAAAAAAGAAATATTCAGCTTTCTCAAAAGAAGCTTGCAGAAATGATTGGCGGAGACCGATCATTTTTGACCGCCGTAAAAATGACTGACATTCATTCATAACTGAGGTGACTGTATCATGTATTGGCTGCTTGTATTGATAGCCGGACTGTTAGAAGTAGTTTGGGCGTCCGCCCTGAAGCATGCGGATTCGCTCTTTGATTGGATTGGTATTTTCCTTCTGATTGCCGTCAGCTTTCTGATGCTGATCCGCTCTTATAAAAAAATTCCGATGGCTGCCGCATATACCGTTTTTGTCGGAATAGGCACCGTCGGCACATATGTAACGGGCGTCATTTTAGGTGAATCGTTTTCAATCGGGCAAATATTCTTTTTGGCTTTGCTGTTGTCCGGCATTTTAGGAATGAAGGTATTTACGAAAGAAACTGAAACAAGGGGTGAACATTAATGGCATGGCTGCTGTTATTTATTGCCGGAGCGGAGGAAGTTGTAGCGGCCGTTGCCATGAAACATATTGACGGTTTTAAAAAAAAGTGGCCGCTGATTGTCATGGTAACAGGCTTTATGCTTTCATTCTTTTGCCTTTCCGGAGCGATGCAGGTTCTTCCCACAGGTGTCGCGTATGCGGCTTGGACCGGCATGGGAAGCATCGGCGTTTCGGCCGTGGGCATACTTTGGTTTAAAGAAAAATTCAATCTGTCACAATTGGTGTCTCTGGGGCTTATCCTCATCGGTGTCATCGGCTTAAAACTGACAGCGTGACGGCCTGAGACAGCTTTTCAAATAAAAAACAAAGGACCCTAAACGGGCCCTTTGTTTTTTTATGCTGTTTTGATCTGTTCCGCTTTTCCCGCTCCGACTCCGAAAATAAATATCAGAACGGAGACTGCGATCAGCATGAATAACGGAACCGTCCAGCCGTGCGTGATGTCATGCAGCAAACCGAATACGAGCGGCCCGAACGCGGCAAGCAGGTATCCGAATGACTGAGCCATGCCGGAAAGCGCCGCGGCTTCATGAACATGCCGTGTCCGCAGGCTGAAGAACATCATCGCCAAGCTGAACGCACATCCTCCCGCAATTCCGATCAAAATGACCCATAGCGGAGTGAGAGCCGGGCTTCCGAAAAGAACGCCGGCAATGCCGATAAGGAAAAATAAAGCCGTCAGTCCGGCGAGTGCGCGCTGATTTTTCATTTTAGCGGCAGCGATCGGCACGATAAAAGTAATCGGCAGGACTGAGAATTGCATTAATGAAAGCATCCATCCCGCCTTACTTGAGCTGAGACCATTCTGCTGAAGAATTTCCGGCAGCCAAGCGATGACGGTGTAAAAAATAAGGGATTGCAGCCCCATGAACATCGTCACCTTCCAAGCAAGCGGAGACCGCAGCAGACTGCTTTTCTTCTCTCCGTTTGTCCCAGTCGTGCGGACGGGCAGTTCGCGTCCTCGCATTTGCGGAATCCACATGACAAACGCAATGAAAGAAAGGATAGCCCAGCAGCCGAGCGCGCCTTTCCAGCCTAACCCCGCTGAAGAGGCGATCGGCACGCTGATGCCGGATGCAATCGCGCCGCACAGATTCATAGAAACCGAGTAGACGCCGGTCATGATGCCTAAATTTCCGGGAAACTTATGTTTAATGAGACTCGGCAGCAGGACGTTGCATACGGCGATCGACAATCCCAACAGAATCGTTCCGAAAAAGAGAGTGCCGATTCCGGCGATGGAGCGCAGCAGAGTTCCGGCTGTCAGGACAATTAATGATGACAGTAAGACAATCTCGGTACCGAAGCGCCGGGACAATAAAGGAACAAACGGTGACAGACATGCAAATGCCAAAAGCGGCACTGTCGTAATGGTGCCGGCAGCCGCATTGGTCATGCCGAGGCTGTCCCGAATTGAGGAAACGAGCGGCCCGACCGATGTCAGAGGCGCTCTGAGGTTGGCCCCTATCAATATGACTCCGATGACCAGCAATATCAGTTTTTTACGCTGACTTGCTTGCAGAATTTGATGTTCGTCTTTAATTTTCATGTTCATCCTCCATGTGTATTGTATCTTTAAATACTGTGATGTATTGGTTGACGGCCTCCATGGCCTGATCCGGTTTCTGTCCGATAATCGCGGCGGCAAGCTGGGTGTGGATCCGTATAGCAGGGGTGATTTCCAACAGGTTATGGACTGACGCACAAAGCGCCTCCGTCATATGCTCGTAAAGATCAGAAAGCATGTTGTTATGGGCCGCCTGTACAATGGTTTTGTGCAGTTTAATGTCAGCCTCGGCATACCGTTTTCGATCTTCATTTTGCAAGGCCGCTTCACATTCATCCAAGCACACCTTCAGTGCTTTCAGGTCTTCGTCATTACGCCTTTCCGCCGCCAATCGCGCAGCTTCTCGTTCGAGTGCGTATCTGACTTCTAATGTTTCAAGCAAATTTGATTTTTTAATATGGCGGTAAAATGCCGCGCCGAGAACACTGGATGAGCTGACATACGTACCGCTCCCCTGCCTTGTCTGAAGCAGGCCGGCATGTACGAGCGCCCGAATGGCCTCACGCAATGTGTTTCGGCTCACATCAAATTGCTTCATTAAATCCAGCTCAGGGGGAATGCGCGTCCCGACCGGCCATTTATCCGATTGAATTAACGATTCAATTTGCGTCACCACTTGTTCTACGAGCGACAGTCTGCTTGTTTTGGATATCTCCATCAAAACACCTCTGAAATTTGTAGGATGATTCTATCATTGGGTAATATAACATAAAAGAAGCGAAGATGTAAATCAGCGGCAACAAAAAAAGAGTGAGTTTTTCTCTCACTCTTCGGCGCTTTTATGAACGTTTTATATTGACTGAGGTCACGACAAACTTGTCATGACGGTGGCGGGAAAATGAATATTCAAAGGGAGTGCCGTTGTCCAAAAAGCCTACATGCTCGACTTCAAGTATCGGGTCATCCGGCCGGCAGCCGAGATATTGCTGATCCATATCATCCGACTTGCACGCTCTGATTTTTCTGTGTGAGCCTGCGATTTTGAGCTGGAGTTCCCGCGTAATATGATCGTAGATGGAATGGTTGAGCACCTCGTCATTAATGCCGGGTATAAGGCTCGCCGGCATGTACGTTTTTTCAAGAACGTACGGTTCGCCTTCAACAATTCTGAGCCTTACTACATAATAGACGGGAGTCTTTTCATCGATGGCCAAATGTGCGGCGACATCTTGAGACGGAAACTGCACTTCAAACCGGATGACCTTGCTCTTGATATTTTTTCCTTTTAACAAATTGCTCAAGCCGAGAATTTCGTTGCTGACTACGTGAACGTGCTCATCCTGCATGGCTGATTGAATGATAAACGTGCCGTGCCCTCTTTTTCTGAAAAGCATCCCTTCAGCCGCAAGTGTATCAAGCGCCCGCTTCATTGTCATCCGGCTGCACCCGAACTCCGCAGCGAGCGTCTTTTCATCCGGGATCGGCTGATCTATGTCATATACACTGCTTTTAATCCTCTTTCTCATTTCGTTGGCGATTTTTTCGTACTTATTCATCGGTTTCCTCCGGCTGTATAATGTTTGATCTGTATAGACTCCTTACGGTTATCATAAATTTTTTTCCCGGCTTCATCAATGACGTTACAGCCGCCGATATTGAAAATGAAAGGATTTCCTTGAATTTTCTATGGAATCTCCCTCACTATTATGGTAGAATTTTTTGCAGAAACGGACACAACCGAATATTGCATACATTGTATAACCTCAATGATATGGTTTGAGGGTGTCTACCAGGAACCGTAAAATCCTGATTACAAAAATTGTCCCGTACACTTTTTGTAATCAGGATTTTTTATTTTCTAAAAAATAAAAAAAGGAGTATCTGTACATGAATTTCAAAGTATTTCTGCTTGCAGCATCTACCATCGCAGTCGGATTGGTTGAATTAATTGTGGGCGGTATTCTTCCGCAAATCGCTTCCGACTTAGATATATCTATCGTCAGCGCGGGGCAGCTGATCAGCGTGTTTGCGCTCGGTTACGCGGTATCCGGCCCGCTGCTTTTGGCGGTGACGGCAAAGGCTGAACGAAAGCGGCTTTATTTAATCGCACTGTTTATTTTCTTCCTAAGTAATCTGGTGGCTTATTTCAGTCCCAATTTTGCCGTACTTATGGTGTCACGGGTGCTCGCTTCCATGAGCACAGGGCTGATTGTCGTCCTTTCTTTAACGATTGCTCCTAAAATCGTGGCGCCTGAATACAGAGCGCGGGCGATCGGCATCATTTTCATGGGGTTCAGCTCCGCAATCGCTTTAGGCGTGCCTGTCGGCATTATCATCAGCAATGCCTTCGGATGGCGCGTTCTGTTCTTGGGAATCGGCGTATTATCTCTCGTTTCCATGCTGATCATCAGCGTCTTTTTCGAAAAAATACCTGCTGAAAAAATGATTCCGTTTCGTGAGCAGATCAAGACGATCGGGACCGCCAAAATTGCCAGCGCACATCTTGTCACCTTGTTTACATTGGCGGGGCATTACACACTCTATGCCTACTTTGCGCCTTTTTTGGAAAGAACGCTTCATTTGAGTTCCGTTTGGGTCAGTGTATGCTACTTTTTGTTCGGTCTGTCAGCGGTATGCGGCGGCCCGTTCGGAGGCTGGCTGTATGACCGTTTAGGAGCATTTAAAAGCATCATGCTTGTGACCGTTTCTTTCGCTCTGATCCTGTTTATTCTTCCGCTGACAACGGTTTCTATAATCATTTTCCTGCCTGCGATGGTGATCTGGGGATTGCTCAGCTGGAGCCTTGCGCCGGCGCAGCAAAGCTATTTAATCAAAATTGCGCCTGAGTCTTCCGATATTCAGCAAAGCTTCAACACGTCCGCTTTGCAGATCGGCATCGCGCTCGGGTCAGCCATCGGCGGCGGCGTGATCGGACAAACCGGTTCAGTCACAGCAACAGCCTGGTGCGGCGGTTTGATTGTCATTATCGCTGTCGCGTTAGCTGTATTCTCTTTAACGAGACCCGCTTTGAAAAGAAAATCCGCATAAATGTGAGACCGCAAAAAAGCCAAAGGAGTTCCTTCGGCTTTTGCGGTCTTTTTATTTTGCGGCAGCAAGCTCGTCTTCTGTCACCCATTTATGATTGGTTACTTTTTGGCCGCCGTCAGTCGGTGTATAGTCGACCATATAAACGGTTGTCTTTTTGGCTGAATCAATAACGGCTTCGGCGCCCTTCATGCCTTTCATATGGGATGCCTCGATCACGGCCTTGTCACCCGGTTTTAACGTTTTATCCCCGGCGCCCTTCAGCTCTTCCTGAATGACCCATTTATGATCTTCGACGCGCTTTCCTCCCGTTTCCGGAGTGTAAGATACACTGTAAACCGTTGTATCATAAGCACCTTTTACGGTTCCTTGCGCATTTTTCATGCCTTTCATATGAGAAGCTAAAATCATGACGTCACTGCCGACCTTATAAGTCGGATTTTCTGCCTTCTTTAAACCTTTCGGCACCTCGGATGAACCTGAGTGATTCATGTCTTCGTGAGAGTGCGTTTCTTTGTCTTTCGCTTTTTCGCTTCCTCCTGAAGATTGGCTGTTGCATCCGGCAAGCGCCAGAACGGGGATCAGGAGAAACATGCTGAATAAAAATAGTCTCGCTTTCATTTCAAGAACTCCTTTGCCTTTTTGATTTTTCACTTTCCCTTTCGTTTCTTCAGTAAAACAAAAAGATGGCCTGTCATTTCTCCTAATTCTTCAAATCTCTCTTTATTGCCTTTCATCAGGTGAAATTGTTCACAAAATGTACACATTAATGGAGATGCAGTATAATTCAATTATCAGATAATAGGGGGAACTCATCATGAAAACGAAGGTTTTTACGGTGGTATTGGGCGCTGTTTTAATGATTGCGGGGTTGGTTTTGGCAGAGGTTTCGCTTTATATGGAATACATCACAATGCTCGGAGCTATGATTTTTTCTTCTATACTTATGTCAGAGCCGAAAAGAAAATTTCGCGTCATCAAAGGGGTTTGACTTGTCTATTACCGCCGTCTTCTCAGGACGGCGGTTTTGTTTTGCATGTCACTCAGTCTATCCGCAAAGCCGTTTCTTCTGTGCCGTCCTGATATAAAACGAAATGCGGGGCTGTTTGTGCTTTATCACCTGCAAATTCAATTTCAAGCGTCAGCGCCCTGACAAAATAACGGGTTTCCGTCATTGGGAATAATTCGAATGGAGTCTGCCCGTCTATTGTAAGATACAATCGGTTTTCTTTTACCGCCACCGATGCATGTGTGTCATCCTGAAATGAGTAATTGCCGGTAAATCTGCTGTAAATCGCAGGATCGATATCTGCTTTTTTCTGATCTGCCGGACGTTTCGGAATCACGTATGGCTGATCAAATAAGATGTTTACAGCCGCGGCAATTACAGCTTGTTCAAATTGATACGATTGTTCCATATTGCTGAGATAAATCAATGTTTTATTCTGGTCAATATATCGGATCATCAGAGTTGAATAGCCCGGCCAGCCTCCGTCGTGACTGATAACCTTCCCTTTTTGGGGGCTGTTTTGAATCATCCAGCCAAATCCGTATCCGAATTGCTTTTCTTCATTCCAATAGCCCGGTGTAAACGCTTGATCTTTAGACTCTTTGCCGATGATTTCTTCCGTATAAAGAGCCTGATCAAACAGATATAAATCTCTAATAGCGGAGTTAACGGTTCCGTCACCTTGAATTCCGTCAAGAAAGACGACATAATCAGTTTCCTCAAGTTCATCCGGCAGCACATATTCTCCGGAATGAACATCATACACATAGCCATATGCATAGTTCGGAATGTTTTCTTTACTCAGCCTTCTGTTATAAATCCGCGTATCGTGCATACGGAGCGGATGAAATACGGCTTGTTTCATAAATTCAGCAAAACTCATGCCTGATACAATTTCTATAATAACCGCTAACACCACATACCCCGTATTACTGTAAAGCCACTCCTTGCCCGGCGGGAAATAAGCATCCGGTTTATGCTGCTTAAGCATATTGATCACATCTTGATTAACGGCAATTCTGTCCCGGTCCCAATGTGTTAAGAACAACTCCATATAGTCCGGCAATCCTGACGTATGATGGAGTAAATGCCGAATGGTAATGCCCGGATAAGGAAAATCAGGAAGCCACCGCTCTATCATATCGTCATAACGCAGCTTCCCTTGCTGTTCTAAAATGATAGCTCCTAAAGCTGTAAACGGCTTCGATACTGAGGCCAATTCAAAGACCGATTGGTCATTCAGCATCCTCTTTGTTTTCAGTTCTGCAGCGCCGAATGAACCCTGGTATAAGATGCGGCCGTTTTCCGCTGCCAATACAGCGCCGTTTATTTCATGTCTTTCGTCTAAAGTGCTGAAAAGCTGTTCAAAAGCTTGTTGTTTCTTATCGTTCATTTCACGAACCCCCCATATACAAGCTGATTTACTCTTTTATACGAGCGGCCGCTTTAGAAGTTTCAATATTTTCCCTTCTCAAAACACCAGTCGGTATACTGCCGTTCAGGCAGCCGCGGAGGTTTGATGAAGGTCTTTTATTCACACAATACTGTGCAGGCTTCGAATTCAACATGCTTCTCGTCTTTATTTGCACCGGCAATTTCCATGGTCGAAAACATCGCGCAGACGACAGCTTTGTATTCGTTCATGACGGTTTGAATTTCAATCAGGAACCGTTCGGATGAAGCCGCGTATTCCGTTACGTACTCTTTCATTTTGCCGATAATATCATCTGCCTGACGGCTGAAGCCGGCCGCCTCCAAGTCACTCTCAAACTGGTTTTTGTTGATCATATGAATATGCATTTTTTAAAGGCTCCTTTCAGCAGCATTTTGTGGTTATATCTACTGTAAAGGACAGGCTTGGATAAACTTTTAATAAAATATGAACAAAATATGAATTGGCTCATCGGCCTGACCGGCGGGCTTTCGGCTGTACTCCGTTTCATTTGGACTACATGAAAAAATGACTTCTTTACTCTGTTAAAAACAGCTCATATATGATCTAATACCAGTAAAATGTTTAGGAGGCGGCCTATGTCAGCAGCAGGAAATCGGCAAAAATTTTGGGTCATGGCGATGCTTATAGCGGTCTTTGCCGTGTTCGTTTTCTCTTTTTCTGAGAATCATTCACAAAAGGACTGGCACACGGCGGTTGACCAGGCGTCTGTGAATGTCTTCGGCCAGCAGATCTTTGAAAAAAACCGTCTGGCAAAAACACTCGACGCACGTGAGGCAGAATCTCTTCTGACTCTTGTGAAACTTGCAAATGAAGAACATCACATCATCTAAAAGCCATTATAAAAAGCCTGTTTCCCTTTGGCAGAGGAAACAGGCTTTTTCCATGTATTATTGAGCATGTTTTTGTTCAATAAACCGGTCGATCCGGGCGAGAACATCCTTCATGTTCGTACATTCTTTAAAGCTTTCATTAATGGCTTGAATGCCTTGTTTGTATTTTCCGTTATGCAGCACTTCTTCCGCGGCAAGCTTTACCTTTTCAGCGCTTACTTCATCTTTTTGCACGGTATAGCCTGCATCCAATTCAGTCAGGCGGCGCGCAACCATCGGCTGGTCTTTATCGTGCGGGATGACGACAAGCGGCACTTGATAATGAATGCCTTCATTTACACTGTTCATTCCGCCATGCGTGACAAACACGTCGGCCTGCTCCAGCACTTCAAGCTGCGGCACGTACGGGGCGATGATAAAGTTTTCCGGCGCCTGTTTGATTTTCGACAGATCGGCTTTTTCCCCGGCGGCAATGACTACTTTTCCTTCAAAATCTGAGAACGCGTCTATGCACAGATTGAAAAACGCTTCCGTGTCCCCGAGCACCGTTCCCATTGAGATATAAATGACTTTTTCATTCTTTAGTGAGTCAATCGGGAAGTCGACGCGCCCTTTTCTCTTCGGAAAACTCGGACCGATAAATAAATACTCATCTCCGAATGTCTCACTTTCGGGCTGAAAATATCTGCTTGTATAGACGACGTTCAATTCACCTGTGTTGTTCATAAATTGAACCATGCTGTCAGGGGCGACACCGTATTTGTCTTTCATCTCGGCCAACAGCTCTTCACATTCCCTGTCCGGGTGGAGCGGCAGTATTTTCAGACGGTCTTCATTGAACAGGAAGGATGCTGAAGAAGAGATGCCGGGAATGTTGAGATAGTCCCGCACCAGCTCTCCCGCACCGAATTTATCATAATAGACGGCGTCGAATTGAATGTCCTCTGCAAGCCGCTGCACAATATGTAAAATCTCCAGTGACGTTTTGATATGAACCTTTAAAAATGCAAGTATGCCGGACGGACTGCCGGGATCAATGGGTGTCATTCTGAGCAGATCGCTGTGAAGATGAACTTTCGCCCCTACTCCTTCCAGTCTGCTTTTGTATTTTTCCGTTGAGATATAATGAACGTGATCGCCCCGTTCGCTGAAGGCCTTTGTCATACCCAAAGTCGGGTTTACGTGTCCTTCTGCAGGAAAATTGATCATCAGAATATGTTTCGCCATTTTTCAATCTCCTTTGCCTTTTTTGTGTCTCTTCCATATCCATCATAAATGACGCGGAAAAAATCATGCAAGGAACATCCGTCAGGTCTTTATGACGGTTCGATGACATCGGCAAAAAAAAGACAAGGCATTTCGCCTTGTCTATCGTGATGATTCGTCTGTTTCTTCCGCTCTCAGCACGCCTTTCAGATGTTCTTCATCATGCTTGAGATGCTCCGTCATATATTGCACGGCTTTTGTTTTGTCGCCCTTTTTTATTTCTTCAAAGACTTTCCGGTGCTCATGCAGAATAACTTCCGCACGGTCATCTCCTTTAAAATTAAGAACTCTGCAAAAATGAATCAGCACATTGACATGCTCAAGCAGCATGGCCAGCCGGCTGTTGCGGCTGAAATCCACAAGGAGCCGATGAAACGACTCGTTTAAGGAAATAATCTCAGTCTCTTTGACGCCTTTATTGATGGCTTCTTCCGTCTCCCACAGCTGTTTTTCAATGAGGTCAATTTCACTCTCAGCCGCTTCATCAATAACCAGTTCGACCGCCAGTGATTCAAGTGACATTCTGATTTTATAAATCTCTTCAACATCCTTAACGGACAACGAATAAATGACAAAGCCGTTTCGATCGTCTGCCGTCAGAAGCCCGTCCTTTTCAAGGAGCCGCATGGCTTCTCTGACCGGCGACCGGCTGACTCCGAAATCCTTGGCCAGCTGAGTCTCATTCAGCCGTTCACCCGGTTTAAAAATCCCGTCAAATATCATTTTTTTCAATTGGGAATAAAATTGCAGATAATACGGGATTGGCTTATCTAATTTAAAATTATCCATCTTTCCTACCTCTTCATACAATTTAGGCCTTATTGTTACCAAGATCATATAACAGTTTATCTATGGAAGCAACATTCCCGAGCTTGTCAGCATATCGGAGGTGGCGTAATATGGAATTATGATGAACGACGGTCGACGGTCTGCCGTAAACCGAAAACAATTCATTCAGAGGTGACGGAAACATGAAAACATACAAGATTGCCAGCATACCGGGGGACGGTGTGGGGAAAGAAACAGTCCCTCAAGCGGAGCGGGTGTTGAACGCGATCGCCGAATTACATGGAGGCATTGTCTTTGATTTCACTTCTTTTCCGTGGAGCTGCGAGTATTATTTGGAGCACGGGACTATGATGCCGGATGATGGATTAGAAAGGTTACAGCACTTTGATGCTTTGTTTTTGGGAGCGGTGGGGAATCAAAAACTCGTCCCCGATCATGTTTCGCTGTGGGGGCTGCTCATCAAGATACGCCGGGAATTTGAACAGGTGATTAATGTGCGGCCGGCGAAGCTCCTGCCGGGAATCACTTCCCCCCTCGTTAACCCGAAAGATTTTGATCTGATAGTCGTCCGCGAAAACAGTGAGGGCGAGTACAGCTCTGTCGGCGGCAGAATCTATCAGGGTGAGGACGAAATCGCCATACAAAACGCGGTCTTTTCCCGCCGGGGTACGGAAAGAGTGATGCGGTATGCTTTCGAACTGGCGGCAAGTCGGCGGAAACACGTCACAAGCGCGACGAAATCAAACGGTATTGTTCACTCGATGCCGTTCTGGGATGACATCTTTAAAGAGGTCAGCCGGGAGTACGCCGGGATTGAGACGGATTCCCAGCACATCGATGCACTGGCGGCCTTCTTCGTCACGCAGCCGGAACGCTTTGATGTCATTGTCGCTTCGAATCTGTTCGGAGATGTGCTGACAGATATCGGCGCGGCGATTATGGGAAGCATCGGAATCGCTCCCGCAGCCAACATCAATGTAAACGGCAAATATCCTTCCATGTTTGAGCCTGTTCACGGCTCCGCCCCGGATATTGTCGGGAAAGGAATTGCCAATCCTATAGGCCAAATATGGACGGCGAAATTAATGCTCGATTCATTCGGAGAAGAGGAACTGGGCCATCTCCTCTTACAATCTATTGAAACGGTCACAAACAGCGGCATTCTGACTCCTGATGTCGGCGGAAAACATTCAACGGAAGATGTCACTTCCGCTATTATTTCTCAAATCAAGAACAGATAATACGAAAAAAACCGCGGGCAGGAAAACTGCACAGCGGTTTTTTTCGTCTCAGACGGGACGGATCGCGCAGAAACAGGCCGATTCACCTGTGAAGCCTGCAATACGGCCTGATTGATCCTTTTCTACAGAAAAAAACCGCTGTATATCACGAGGAGCATCCAGCATCTGTTTTTCCAGTAATGCGGCTTTCTCTTCAGTCAGGCCTGCCCGTTCACACCAGACGGTAAATTGAAATGGTTTCAAAAAGCAGACAGCGGATTCAATCCGGAAGCCGGCTGTCTCCAGAAAACGGAGCCATTCTGTTTTTTTCCACGCCCGAAAGTGGCTCTGATCCCGTTTCTTTTCAATGTCATTATAAAAATGGTCATATTCATCCTTTTCAGGTGCGGTATTGTCAATGAGAAGCAGTCTGCCGCCCGGTTTGACAACCCGAAACGCTTCATGAACAAAGGCTCTGACATCGGGAAAATGATGCGCCGCGATTCTGCATGTGACGATATCGAAAGCAGCATCGGAAAACGGCATCTTTTCAGCATCGCCTTTTTTGAATGACACGTTCGTCCATCCGTTTCCGGATATAAATGCTTCAGCGGCTGCTAACATTTCTTCCGTGAGGTCATATGCGATAACAGAGCGTACGAGAGGAGCGAGAGCGTTAGCCGTATGTCCGCCTCCCGTCGCGATATCCAGCACGTCCATATGCTTTTCGGCACCGGAAGCTGAAACGAGATACGCCAAATCCTCTCCTGCGGCGTGTCCTGGACTAGTCACATATTTCGCGGCGTTTTTGGCAAATTGCCGCTGCGCCTGCTGTTTAATTGAATCCTCCATTATACTCGGGCCCCCTTTTCTTTCTGATTGCTGCCTTAATCAAAATAAACGGGTTCGTCCGGATGTTTGAGATATGCAAACATCCTTTCAATCTGACTTTTTGTATTGCGGGCTTCAGATAGCGGCGGCAGTTCCGTTTCCGCAAAAAAGCCGGCGGCGCTTGTTTCTGTTCCCTCCCTGATCCGGCCGCCGATGATCTCGCATTTGATAAACACTTTGTAAACGTGGGCGGCGGTCGGCGGATGGGAATGGCATTTCTTATCCATTACAGCTAACAGTTTAACGGGCTTTACTTCGATTCCCGATTCCTCTTTTACTTCTTTGACAGCGGTCTCACCCGGTGAAATCCCGATATCAGCCCATCCGCCCGGCAGCGCCCATCTGCCGTCGCTTTTCTCTCTTACCATTAATATGCTCTGATCTTTAAAAACTGCCGCTCTGATATCAACTTTCGGAGTGGGATAGCCCGTGTCACCGGCGAATACGTCTTTTATGACCCTTTTGTCGGTGCCGGTATGATGCGCCATGATATCCACGCTTATTTTTCTTATTTCTTCAAATCTCTCAATATCATATATGTCTTTGGAATAAGCCAGCCCCGCTTGCGCCGCGGATTGAAGCTGTTTTGCCCATTCAAGCCATTTTGGCTCCATTTTTTCACCGCCCGTTATGTTAATTGACGAAACCCCAAGAGTCAGGATACTGCACCTTGAGAGTACCGATGCCCATGATCCGTTTCTGCTCCTTGTTTTCTGTGTATGACGGAGCGAATCCTGCCGGAAATCAGAAAAAAGCCATTCATTTGCTGAATGGCTTTTTTTCATTTTCTATTTTTCTATCATGACGAGAACGACGCCTGAAACAATAAGAGCCGCCCCGATCCAGAAGGTTCCTCCGATCGTCTCTCCCAGCAGCAGCCAGCCGAGCAAAGTCCCGGAAAGCGGCTGAAAGAAGAAAAACAGACCGCCGCTTGCCGCATTCAGTAATTGCAATCCGCGATTCCAAAGCATGAACGCGCAGGCGGTTGAGATCACACCCAGATATAAAAGTCCGCCCCATATCTCAGGCCGGGCAAGCTGAGACAAAGGAATCTCCCGAAGCGGGCCCGCTGTAAACGGGGTCAGGATGACAAATGCGACGCAAATGGAATACGTTGTGACGACAAGCGGTGAGTAATGGCCGGGAACCCGTTTCATCAGCACGGACATCAAAGCCCATGTCAGCGCCGCAGCCAGAAGCGAGAGACCGCCGAGCTGGCTCGACATATTGAGATCTCCGTTCCCCACAATGAGCAATACTCCGATCGTCGCCAGCCCTGTCGATATTCCTTTTTTCAGCGTTAACCGTTCTTTCAATATCAGCCGGGCAAATACAACCATAAATGCGGGAGTGGATGCCGTAATAATCGCACCCATCTGCGCGGTTGATAATTTCGTGCCGATTTCCTGCGTGACGATCGAAACCGTGTTGCCGATCAATCCGATCGCAGCGATCAGTAATAAATCACGTTTATGAACTTTCCAGGATTGGCGTGTAAATAAACTGAGAATCAAAAGCGAAAGAAGCGCCACCGCATATCTCAGCCATACCAGTTCAAGCGGCGGAATGACCGCTACCACAACTTTTACAACGACATACATACCGCCCCAGATACTGGCGGCCAATGCCAAATAAATCGAACCGAACAATGTATTTTTCAATTTGATGCACCCTCCGTTATCATATTAGGTCACGTCATATGCCCTAACGGAGAGAAGCGCAGTCACCTTCCTCCATTAAGGGCGGAGAAGTGCTGCCGGTACATCATGTTCAAATAAGGGCGCTAGAAACATATCGTTTTTCACCTCAATTGCAATCTGATTTTTCTCATTATACAAGGTTTGTTAAAAGACGTAAATGAACGGCGGCATCGGCTTTATGGATTGCGGACTTGCAGCTGGATTCTTGTGATCTGATTGTCAAACCCGTCCGCCACAACCTCATCAAGCATATATTCTTCATATGCATAATCGCCCATTTCCAGCCCATACTCTTCAATAAACTGCATGATGCTGCGGTAAGCCGCTTCCGCTTCATCCCCTATTTGGTACCCGACGGCATAAAGCCCTTTCGGCTTGATATGGAGGTCTCTATTCTCTATGCCTTCTTCTGTCTTCATATAAAAATGGGTGTAGTTGTAGAATTCTTTTTTCAGAATCTGCTCCCGCGCAAACAGTCCGCCGACCGGATGCCCCTGATCGAGCTCATGTACCCGCATATAGCGGATCAATTCTGAAATGGCGGCAGTATATTGCCGTTCTGGCAAATGGAGTACGGGCCGTCCTATCATAAGTGTCTCTTCATCTAATCGCTGCAATGAGACGGAGGAAAAGTCTGTCTCCAAGGCTTGTTCGGTCAGCTTCACCTTTGTCCGAATCATCCTTTGCAGGTGCTCCAGCTTTTTGATTTTGCTTTCGATTTCTGAAGATTTCTCTTTTAAAAGCGTGATGATACCCTCAGGGGTTTTGTCTGTTAAGAGCGGTTTGATCTGCTTCAAGGGCACGCCGACCTCCTTAAACAGACCGATGACCTGGAACAGTTCGAATTGATGATAGGAATAGTATCTGTATCCGTTCGCTTTTTTGATTTCCGGAGAAAGCAGGCCGATCTCGTCATAATGGAACAGGGTTTGTTTTTTTACGTGGCACAGTTTTGCAAATTCACCCGTTGTGAAGTATTTTCTGACGTCTTCGCTCATAATGCCTCCTTGACTATACGGTAACCATATCCTTTATGATGATCATTGTATCCGAGAGAAGGCTGATTCACAAATGGCTTACGTAATGAAAGCTTTACCGTCTCAAAAAAAGCGGAAGAGGAGTATCAAGTATGACGATTGAAATCAGAACAGTCACGGAAGAAAACCGTGCCGATATACTGGCGCTTCGTGTAAGGGAAAGCCAGACTTCATTTATTGAAACCGCGGAAGAGTGCTTACAAGATGCTGAGGATTGCCGGCATTATCAGCCGGCCGGTCTTTATGTTAACGGGGAATTGGTCGGCTTTGCCATGTACGGATGGTTTCCGGAATATGATGAGGAAAATGAAAACGGCAGAGTATGGCTTGACCGTTTTTTTATTGATGAACGCTATCAGGGACGGGGATTGGGCAAGCTGTTGCTTGATGCCCTTATCCGCCATCTCGTTCGAATATATGATTGCAGACGGATTTATTTAAGCCTGTTTGAAGATAACGTGCACGCATTGCGGCTTTATCAAAAATTCGGCTACTTATTCAATGGAGAGCTGGACTCAAACGGGGAAAAAGTGATGGTGAAAGAGCTGTAAACCCTCTGTATAAAAGCAATTCGTCTTCTTGCCAATACCTTAAATTTGAGGTAACATAAAGATATTAGACGACGGTCGACGGACTACGGTCGATTATTAAAACCTGATACAGCGGAGCGGAACATGGTGATCAGGCATCTAAATGGAGGAGAAGATTGTGCTTATTATACTCGTTATGTTTCTTCTCGGGATTATTCTCGGGTTTATCGGCGCGGGGGGAGCCGGTTTTGTCATTGCACTTTTAACTATACTGTTTCACGTACCGATTCATACGGCTTTAGGCACCTCCCTCGCCGGAATGGCTTTCACAAGTTTATCGGGGGCTTTCAGCCACTACCGTGAAGGCAATATTCAGATGAAGATCGGTCTCATCGTCGGCGTTTTTGCGGCATTCGGTTCGTTTTTCGGGGCAAGGCTTACTTCCCTTATCCCCGCAGATTTGCTGCATTACTTGACGGCGGGCATGCTGTTTTTATCTGCTCTGCTTATTTTAGTCCGGTTATTTATTGTAAAAGAAACACAAGAAGATTCCGGACGGCAAAGCAATCTGAACATATGGGTGAAAGCCGTTGTACTCGGTGTCATCGCAGGAATCTTGTCCGGAACGTTCGGGATCGGCTCTGCCCCTTTCATCCAAATCGGCTTAATGATTCTTTTGCGCTTATCCATCCGCCAGTCGGTCGGCACCACCATGCTTGTCATTATCCCGCTTGCGGTCGGCGGAGGACTCGGTTATGTGACGGAAGGATTTGTCGATTATATGCTGTTGGTCAAAGTGCTGATCGGAACGATGTGCGGCGCATATGTCGGAGCGAAATTCACCAACCTCGTGCCGAAAGTCATTCTGAAATCAGCCATCTTTTTAACACCGGCCATCGCCGGTCTCATGCTTTTATTTTAAACTGAAACGGGAGGCGGCCGCCTCCCGTTTTGTTCTGTTCTTCATCTGTTTTCGAAGAGCTTTTTCAGCTTTGCTTCCGTTTCGGTATGATCTACCGGTGTATACACACTGCACCGCAGATCACTGTTGCCCTGAACCTGAAATGAAGTCAGGTTAAAGACCATTTTTCCCGCCTTCGCGTGGCGGAATTCAATTAATACTTCGGGTGCCGAGCTGACTTCGCTCTCATTCCACAGCGTATGAAATTCCGAATACGTTTTCTCCATTTCTTCTATAAACTGAGAATACCACGTATCAGCTACATACTGGCCGTAATACGTTCTGAAAATGGCGATGAATCCTTTCACAAAGTGCTCCCAGTTCACGGCTAAACTTCTTAATTCTTTTCTGGAAAACAATAGCTCTATGAGATTCCGCTTTTCAGGAGGAATTTGTTCAAAATCTAAAAACACGTGCGCCGCAGCCTGGTTCCACCCTACGATATGACACCGCCTGTCCGAGATAATGGTGGGACAATAACGGAGCTCTTGCAGGATTTTTGAAAGGGACGGGCTGATAACCGCTTCTTCCTCCGCAGCAAACGGCTGCTTCACGCCCTCCTCAATGGCAAGCGCGTATAAATAATTTCTCTCATCTTTGTTCAGCTGCAGCGCATCGGAAACGGCGTCCAATACGGCTGCGGACACTTTAATGTCTCTGCCCTGCTCCAGCCACGTATACCACGTGGTGCTTACGCCGGCTAATTGCGCGACCTCTTCTCTTCGGAGTCCGGGCGTTCTTCTCCGTGTGCCCATCGGAAGCCCGGCCATCTGCGGAGAAATTTTGGCCCGCTGCGTTTTTAAAAACTCTGAGAGCGCCTGCAATCTTCCTTCTGGTATCATACCGAATCTCTCCTCTCTTACCCTGGTATTCATTATACTAGGATAATCAACAACTTGTAATAGGATAATTGCAAGTTACAATAAATACATACCGAAGGAGGAATGACCATGAAAAGAGTTGTGATCACCGGAATGGGAGTGATTTCACCTCTCGGCAATGATGTGCATACATTTTGGAAACACCTGACGGAAGGAACATCGGGAATCTCTCTCATCGATTCGTTTGATGTCTCCGGCTCCAAGACAAAAATAGCCGGCACCGTCCGTGATTTTGACGCAGAAGAAAGATGGGGCAGAAAAGAAGCGAGACGGCTTGACCGTTTCAGCCAGTTTGCTTTAGCGGCAGCGGAACAGGCGCTTGAAAGCTCCGGGATTCAGCTCGATCAGATTGACCGTGAACGCCTCGGCGTGTACGTCGGCTCGGGAATCGGCGGCATCACGACTTTGATTGATAACGTTCATACTTTAAATGAACGGGGAGCGCGAAAAGTGAGCCCGAGCCTTGTCCCCATGATGATCTCAAACGCGGCCGCCGCTCAAATCAGCATCAGATTAGGCGCGCTCGGCCCCTCACTTTCGCCCGTCACCGCGTGTTCCATCGGCAATACGTCGATCGGGGAAGCATTCAACGCCATTCGGAATGATGACGCAGATATCATGTTTGCCGGGGGAGCGGAAGCGGCGATTACGAATTTGTCATTAGCCAGCTTCGGCAATGCCCACGCGCTGTCAGCGAGAAACGAAGACCCCGCCGCGGCAAGCCGGCCGTTTGACGCGGATCGCGATGGGTTTGTCATGAGTGAAGGCGCAGGCATCTTAGTATTGGAATCATTGGATAGCGCAATCGGCAGAAATGCCCCGATCCTTTGTGAGGTGCTCGGCTACGGCGCAAGCTCTGACGCGTATCATATGGTGGCCTCCCATCCGGAAGGGACGGGCGCATACCTGGCGATGAAAAACGCTTTGAAAAAGGCGAACGTTTCAGCGAAAGACATTGATGTCGTAAGCGCCCATGCGACAAGCACAAAAGCCGGAGATCTTTCTGAAACATTGGCCATCAAGACATTATTCGGGGAGCTTGCGTATGACATTCCGGTTACGGCCAACAAATCAATGCTCGGCCACATGCTTGGCGCGGCAGGCGGCGTTGAAGCCATCGCTCTGACAGAAAGCCTGAGACACGGCATCATCCCGCCGACGATCAATCTGCAGCACCCTGATTCGGCATGTGATTTGGACTATGTGACAGACGGGCCCCGCCATCAATCGTTAACGATCGGCCTTTCCAACTCATTCGGCTTTGGCGGACATAATTCGGCGATCGTGCTGAAGAAATATGAATAGCGGGCATCAAAAAAAGGAGTGAATCATTTCACTCCTTTTTTGCTTTCTCCGGTTTTGTTGTTAAGGCGAAAAAAGCGATGGAACCGATAACGGATGTCGTGAACATAATTGCCCCCATCGGCACGGCCGTCGCTTCATTCATCCCCACAAGCGGCGACACGATGGAACCGAGAAGAAGCGGAAGCATGCCGAGCAGTGCGCTTGCGCTTCCCGCGCGGTGTCCCTGCTTTTCCATCGCCAATGTAAAGGTGCTTGTCAGCGTCATGCCGATCGTAATCATATAAATAAAAATGGAAATCACCAGTGCCGCCAGCGGCCCGTGAATGATCGTCATGACGAGCAGAACGGCAGTCGCCGTCATCGCTGTAATCACGCCGATTCTCAGCAGGCTTTTTTCGTGAATGATCCCGCCGAAACGGCCGATGATAAAGCTTCCGGTAATGATCGCCAGACCGTTTATGCCGAATAAAACACTGAATACCTGAGGCGATACTCCGTAAATATCCTGATACACGAAAGGCGTTCCGGAGACATACGCAAAGCTCCCGCCGTGAATAAAACCGACCGTCAGCGCATAGCCGATAAATGACCGATCCTTCAGCAGGCTTCCCATTGTCCGCACGGAATTTCCGATGGAGCTCGGAATCCGCTTTTCTGGCGGCAGGGTTTCTGTCAGCTTGAGCGCAATGATGAGAACAAGCAAAAACCCGATAAAAGTTAAAAACAGAAAAATCGTATGCCATGATGCAAACGGAAGCAATAAAATCGCGCCTCCCGTCATCGGCGCCACCATCGGCGCGACGGCGGTAATAACCATCAGCAGCGAGAAAAATTTAGAAAGCTCTCTTCCCGTAAACACATCTCTGACGATTGCACGGGATAAAACGAGTCCTGCCGAAGCGGTGAATCCTTGAAGAAAACGGGCAATCACCAGTGTTGAAATGTTCGGTGCAAGCGCGCAAAACAGAGAAAACAAAGCAAATAAAAAAATACATAGCAATAACGGTTTTCTTCTTCCCTTCGCGTCACTTAACGGGCCGACAACAACCTGTCCGATTGTCAGTCCGATCAGACAAGCGGTTAAACTGAGCTGGACAAGCGAAGCGCGGGCGCTTAAATCTTCGGCGATTTCAGGGAAGCTCGGCAGATACATATCTATATTGAGCGGCCCCAGTATCGCAAGCATTCCGAGTAGAAAAGCCAGCGCAAGCCGCTCCTTACCGGTCGGATTATGCAGCATATCGTTCCCACCTTTCCTTTGTCAATCTCTCAAAACATTTGTATATTGTATCATAATTTTTTCTTTATTTTTAAAAGTTTTCAAAGGGCATAAAAAAAACCAAGGGCTGTAACAGCCCTTGGTCCCGGATCACGCGGTAAAAGGTTTTACGCGTGTTTTTCTTTAAATGCTTTTGCGTATTGATCAGCCGCTATAATGGCGTCCGCCACGTCGTCAGCCGTCACGTCAAAAGCGGCATGAATCGTTTCTTCTTCAATCGTCGCGGCTTCTGCCACTTTCATAATGTCCTCTTTAGATGCGTCTTTCAATTTGATGTCTTCAAGTGTGACAGGCAGCCCTAAGCTGATATAAAACGCGATATACCGCTCAATTTCCTCAAGCGAACGTTTTTCCAGCGCCAATTGAACAAGCGTGCCGAATGCCACTTTTTCACCATGGGTCAAGTGATGGATTTCACCTTCAAGCGCGGTAAATCCGTTATGAATGGCATGTGCCGCAGCTAAGCCGCCGCTTTCAAATCCCAGTCCGCTCAGAAGTGTATTGGCTTCAACCACCGCTTCCAATGCGGGTGTAACGGCTTTCGCTTTCACAGACTCATAAGCGAGACGGCCGTATTTGAATAATACCGCTTCACATTTTTCCGCGATAGCCTCTCCGGCGATTGTCGGAATTCCGCCTGCCATCGTTTTACCGCCATTGGCGATGACACTGCGCGCCTCTATCCACGTCGCCATCGCATCGGCAATCCCTGACGCTAAAAAGCGCGGCGGAGCTTCCGCGACGATTTTCGTATCGACCAGAACCAAGTCAGGATTCTTATGATAAAAACGATAGTTTTCGAACGCGCCTTGTTCAGAATACACGACAGACAGCCCGCTTGTCGGAGCATCCGTTGAAGCGGCCGTCGGCACGATAACGGTGTAGCCGTTTATTTCATCTGATACGGCTTTGGCCGTATCAAGCGTTTTACCGCCGCCGACTCCGATGACAATAGTCGCCCCTGCTTTTTCTGCGATGCCGGCAATTCTTTTCATTTCTTCCTGGGAGGCTTCGCCGTTGAAAACCGCTTCTTCAGAAGAAATATTGCTTTTCTTTAATTCAGCCGTCACCTTGTGGCCCGCGATATCCCATACGGTTTTGTCCGCGATGACGACGGCTTTTTCACCAACGCCCTCCAGATGTCCGCCGATCGTTTTAATGGCGTTTTTTCCCTGCACGTATTTGGCCGGACTGATAAAAATTCGTTCCAATGTCATCATCCCTTCTTCGTTGTCTCTCATTACATTTCTCTTATTGATAGAGCAGAAATGAAAACTCTTCTGATATCATTCCTCGTTTTGATTTGATTCAAACCTCATATACACTGCAGAAAAATCAATTTTCACGGCATTGACAAGATGTGAAGGTGTCTATATAATCTTCGATATTGAAGCTGATCATTCTTTACTGAATGAACAAACGAGATTGTGAATGATTCGTCTTAAAAATTATTTAGTTCTGCTGGATAATTTTTGAGGCGTTTTTGTTTTTTATATATTTTTGACTGCGGAGGAGGTTTGCATATGAAGAACATTTGCAAGGATATACTGATGATTATGGCCGGAGCCTTTCTTATCGCGGCGTCCGTGGAATTTTTCGTCATCCCGAATCATTTAGGGGACGGCAGCACCGTGGGAATCGCTCTCGTTTTATATTATCTTTTCCATATACCTGCAAGTATTACGACTCTGGTTGTAAATTTGATTTTTATCGGGTTGGCTTATAAATTTTTAACGAAAAAAACGATTTTATACACGATACTCGGTACGGGAATGACTTCTGTTTTTCTCAGCATCGTCAGCTTTATTCCATTCGGCGTGCACGACATGGTGCTCGGGATCGTATTCGGCGCTCTGCTGATGGGAGCGGGGCTGGCATTGATCTTTATCGCTGACGGATCTACCGGCGGGACCACGCTTTTGGCGTATTTATTGAATTACACAAAGGGCTTTAACATCTCCAAAAGCATGTTTTATATGGATTGTGTCATCATTTTCGCATCCGTTTTAGCGATCGGAATCAATCATATGCTGTATACGTTTATATTCGTTTATCTGTGCGCCAAAATCGTCGATATTGTCATTGAGGGTTTCCATAATAAAAAAGCCCTCACCATTATGTCTGACCAATACGAAGAAATCGCCAAAGCCATCACCTCCGAGTACGGCAACGCGGCGACGATTTTTTACGGATACGGGTATTACGGCAGCAAAGACAAGCGCATTATCTATGTTGTCATTAAAAAGAACGAATTGCTGAAAATCAAAAAACATGTTCAAAAAATTGATCCGAAATCATTTATCGTTATTCATGAAGTAAAAGAAGCTGTCGGAGGGCAATTCGGGTTTACAAACCTGCCTGCCGCCGCAAATGAAAAATAACCGCCTGCAGTGTATAGCTGCAGGCTTTTTTTATCCGGTTCTTCCCCGCTCAAAGGTTTTTTATATCTTTCAATCGAAGTAGTAAATGAAACCTTTTTTGATGGAGGAACATAAAAAAATGAATATCAAAACTGAAAGGCTTGTCATTCGGACTTTTGAACCGGAAGATTGGCAGGATGTCTATGCGTACGCCTCAAATCCGAGTGTCATGAAATATATACCAGAGGGTGTCTTTACCGAAGAAGATGCCAGGAAATTCGTTACTGAAAACAGCGGTGAACATGCCGGGAAGTTTCCCGTTTTATTGAAGGATGAGAAAACGGTCATTGGCCACATTGTTTTTTTTCAGTATTTTGGCGATCATACGTATGAAATCGGCTGGGTGTTTCACCCGGAATACCAGGGCAAAGGATATGCTTCAGAGGCGGCGCGCGCCGTGCTGGCATTCGGGTTTAACAAGATGAAATTACACCGGATCATTGCGACATGTCAGCCGGAAAACATGGCTTCGCACCGGGTGATGGAAAAGATCGGGATGAGACGGGAAGGCTTTTTCAAAAAATGCATCCCCCATGATAATGAATGGTGGGACGAATATTATTATGCCGTTTTAGAAGAAGAATGGGAAGTCTCCAATCTGGAATAAAAAGGCTTATACCCTTTGCTTTTACAGATAAGTGTGTGCTACACTGTTTGTAACAAATACGAAGGGATGATGGGTGGACAATGATTAACTAATCTTATTTTGACCGTTTGAAATCAAATATTTCAAATCAGAAAAAATAGGATTAGTCTGCCCATTTTCTATACGATACGAAAGCTATGTAAAAATAGCTTATTTGATCATGCACAGGTACGGCTAATCCTTCCAAATCAATTGGGAGGATTTTTTTGGTCCTCCCTTTAAAGCGAGGGATTGACATATGAAAGAAATGTTAAAAATAAGCGGCATCAGTTATGAAATCAACAGTGTTCCCCTTTTTGAACAGATCAGCGCGAGCGTTCAGCAAGGTGACATCATCGGCGTTATCGGTAAAAACGGCGCCGGCAAATCGTTATTGCTGCAATTGATCTGCAATCAAAAAGCGCCGTCACAAGGACAGATCCAGATGATGCAAGATGTGAACATATATATGGTGGAACAAGAAACGGAAGCTTATGATTCCGGCCATCCGGAGCCTGCGGAGGCAGCCTTGTTGGAAAAGTGGAACGTGCCCGCACGCGCCTTTTCGAAATTAAGCGGCGGAGAAAAATTGAAAGCCCGTCTTGCCAAAGGTTTCTCCTCCTCAAGCAGCCTTTTGTTATTAGATGAGCCGACGAACCACCTCGATCAGCACAGTTTAGAAATACTGCTAAATCAGATCAAGAATTACAAAGGCACCATTATTTTTGTTTCGCATGATCGTGCTTTTATAGATGCAGCGGCGACAAAAATCTGGGCCATCGAAGGAAAGAAACTCATTGAACATAAAGGGAATTATTCAAGCTATATGGAGGTCCGCAAACAGAGAAGACTGACACAGCAGCGCGAATATGAGAATCAGCAGAATATGGTCAAAAGGATTGAAGCTCAAATGAACGAGCTGAGCGCCTGGTCAAAAAAAGCCCACGCCCAATCAACGAAAATAGAAGGGTTTAAAGAATACCATCGCGTAAAAGCAAAACGCACGGACGCCCAGATTAAATCAAAGCAGAAGCGCCTTGAGAAAGAGCTTGAAAAAGCGAAAGCAGAACCGGTTGAAGCGGAGTATGAAGTCCGTTTTTCCATTGAACACCGCAAAAAAGCGGGAAAGCGTTTTTTAGAAGTAAGGGATGCCGCAAAGTCATATGACGGCCGAACGCTTTTCAAAAACGTGAATTTCACTGTGATGCACGGTGAAAAGATCGCGATTACAGGCCCGAACGGCAGCGGGAAAACAACATTATTGAAGGTCATCCTCGGTCAGGAAAAAGCACAGGACGGCAGCATATGGATTTCTCCGTCTGCAAACGTCGGATATTTAACCCAGGAAGTATTCGACCTCCCGCTTGATAAAACCCCCGAACAGCTTTTTTACAAAGAAACGTTCGAAGCAAGGGGAAATGTTCAATCCCTCATGAAGCATTTAGGATTTACCGCAGCGCAATGGACGGAACCCATCGGCAAGATGAGCATGGGAGAGCGGGTCAAATGCAAACTGATGGCGTTTATTCTGGAGGAGAAAGATGTGCTGATTCTGGATGAGCCGACAAACCACCTTGATCTGCCGTCACGCGAGCAGCTTGAAGACACTTTGGCCCGATACGACGGAACGCTCATCATCGTATCTCATGATCGTTACTTTGTCGAAAAGACGACGGACATCCGGCTTGATATCTCAAACGGCAGCGTCCGAAAACAATGGAAAGAATCTCCCTCCGTCAGGGACGATGCTGAAGAACTGCGATTGAAGCTTGAAACCGAACGGCAGGAAGTCCTCGGAAAACTCAGCTTCATGACTCCGGCTGATAAACAATATCGTGAGCTTGATCAAAAATTCAAAGAGCTGACGGAAGAAATAAAGAAATTGAAATGAATGAAAAACCCGTGATTGTCACGGGTTTTGTTTTGGAAAGCTCACGTATCATGAAGAATAATTTCAAACTGATTTGTACAACCTACGTTCAGATTAATTATGAGCATGGTTCAGGGGGGCGAAGAATGGCCAAACGCATTGGAATTACGGGAAACATTATGGCTGATCAATCCGGCCCTTTCCCGGGTTATAATCGGGCATATGTCAATAATGATTATATTCAGTCTGTTTCTGAGGCCGGCGGTGTGCCGTTTATATTGCCGGTGATTCAAGAGACGGCGCTTTTAAAGGAACAGGTCTCTCATGTTGACGGGATCATTCTGTCCGGCGGTCAGGATATAGACCCGCTGTTTTACGGCGAAGAACCTTTACAGGCTTTAAGAAAGACCTTTCCTGATCGGGACGCCTACGAGAAGGAGCTGATTCTCACGGCGGTTGCTTTAGAAAAGCCGATTCTGGCCATCTGCCGGGGGATGCATATGTTAAACGTCACTTACGGGGGAACTTTATATCAAGACCTGACACACGCTTCGTTTGCTGACATTAAGCATGATCAAGAAAAAGATCCGCCGTTAAAAACCCATCATGTTTCTTTTGAAAAAGGGACACGTCTCCATACCTTGTTTGGCGATTCAGCGCGGGTGAATTCATTCCATCACCAGATCATAAAAGAGACGGCGCCTTCGTTTAAAGTGGCGGCTTATGCGAAAGACGGGGCCATTGAAGCGATTGAACGGACGGGTGAATTATTTGTCGTCGGCGTGCAATGGCATCCCGAAATGCTGACAAAAAAACATGAAGACATGAAAAAGCTTTTTTCTCATTTCATGGATGCGGTCAGCACATAAAAAAAGCAGATCAAAACGGGACTGCCCCCCGTTTTTGAGACAGGGGTCAAAACACCTTTTAAACAGCCAATTGCCGATAGTTTATCGGTGATTGGTTGTTTAGTTTGGTTTGAATACGAATATTGTTATAATAATGAATGTATTCTATGACAGTGCGTTCTACGATGGCAGTCGTAGTTCGATCAATGCTGTTAAGATAGAACGTTTCAGACTTTAGCGAGGAATGAAACGATTCGATGGAGGCATTATCAGCGGGCGTCCCTTTGCGGGACATACTCATGGTAATGCCTTTTGTTTTAACAGCTTTTTGATACTCGTAAGATGTATACACAGAACCTTGGTCACTATGTAACACGCAGTTCTCAGGCAGCATTGGTAGCTGATCAAGTGTGTCTAAGACAAAGGCTGTGTCCTGCTTATCCCCAATAGTAAAAGCAATCACTTCTCCATTGTATAAATCTAATATACTGGAAAGGTACAATTGTTTCTGTCCATAAGGCAAATATGTGATGTCCGTTACTAGTTTTTCAAGAGGACGATCAGACTGAAAGTTCCGATCCAATATATTATCGACCACGGCATATGGCTGCCCATCCTTCTTGCGCTTTTTCACCTTAACCCGACACTGCCATTGATTTTTCTGCATAATACGTTGAACCGTTTTATGGTTAATACACATTCTCTTTTTTAGTATGGCTGTGATTTTTCGATAGCCATATCGATACTTGTGCTCTCGGCACAACGTGCCGATTTGTTTTTCCAAATGGCGCTTGGGATGATCCTTCATCAGATTCTTCTTCCAACGATAATAAGACGCTCGAGAGATACCTAAATGAATACAGATATCCTGTACGGTCATTGTGCTGTGCAATATTTCTACAAGTTCGACTGACGTTTCGCTATCAACTTCCTTTCCAATTCGTTGTACTTTTTTAACACTTCATTCTGTTGTCTCAGATAACGATTCTCTGCCTGGAGTTTCTCTAATTCAGAAGAATACTCCGGACCCTTTCCATAAGTATATTGCTTTCCAACAGGCTGTTCGAATCGGTGGGTATCCCCAGCCTTATGCCATCTAACCCATGTCTGAACCTGAGTCTTATTTTTGATATTCAATTCCTGCATGATCTCTTTCATAGGCACGCCCGCCAATCTCATTCCTACAGCCTTCTGTTTGACTTCAACCGGATAACTCACTCTTGTCCCCATAGAAAAACACCTCCAAGTTTTATTTCGGATAACAACGGTCCGTTTTCAAACTTGAAGGTGTTTTTTGTTTGTCTCATATTATGGGGTCAGTTCCAAACGATCTGCTTTTTCATTTTATTCTTCCGGTTTCTCCGGTGTTTTGCCTTGTGTCAGCTTATGGCCTTCGATATCCACGTTCGGAATGATTTTATCCAGCCACTTCGGCAAGTACCAGGCCGCATGTCCCATCAGCTTCATGACACTCGGAATAATGGTCATTCTTACAATGAACGCATCAAAAAGCACACCGAAGGTCATTGCCAAGCCCATGGATTTGATCGTAGCTTCTCCCGCAAAGATGAATCCCGCAAAGACGAAAATCATGATCAGTCCCGCCGCTGTTACGACAGGTCCGCTATGTTTCAATCCGGCATGAATGGCTTGTACCGGATTTTTTGTTTTGACATATTCTTCTCTCATTCTGCTGACAAGGAATACTTGATAATCCATCGCCAGCCCGAAAAGAATACCGATCGCCAAAATAGGCAGGAAGGCGAGAATCGGGCCTTTTTCCGGAATGCTCAGCAAGCCGGTGAAATGTCCATCCTGCAGGACGAATACCGATAACCCGAGTGTTGCGGTCATTGTCAGCAAAAAGCCGACAACGGCGGCAAGCGGCACGAGAAGCGAGCGGAAAACAACGGTCAGCAATACAAACGCAAACCCGACAATGAGAATGGCGAATTCCGGGATCGCATCGTTTAACCGGTCTGAAATATCAATGTTCACCGCGGTTGACCCGGTGACGAGCAGGCGGATGCCGTTTTTGTCTGATCGTTTCCGTATATCCTGCACTAACTCTTTCGTTGCCTTATCATTCGGCCCGGTTTCAGGCACTGCCGTAATGATGGCATAGTCCCCTTTTTCGTTCGGCATGGCAGGTGTGACACTCGCCACATTGTGCAAGTCCTTCATTTCTTTCACGGCGTCTTGAAATGCCTCACTTTTGTTCCCCTTGACCCCTTTTGCATCGGCAACAATTGTCAGCTTGCCGTTAAAGCCTTCTCCGAATCCTTTAGACAACAGATCATAGGCGCGGCGATCCGGGCTGTCTTTCGCTTTCATTCCCGCATCAGGCAGCCCCAGCTCTAAATGCATGGCCGGCAGACTGATGACGGCTAAAAGAATGATGCTGAAAATGCTTAACAGAATAGGCTTCTTTGTAACGAAGCGCCCCCAGGCATTCGTGTCGGCGCTTTTCTTTTCTTTCTTCTTGTATGATTTCGGAATCATTCGTTTTCCTGCGATTGACAACACCGCAGGCACCAGCGTTACTGAAGCCAATACAGCCATCAGCACACTGAGTGCCGCAGTCAATCCCATGGCAGACATGAACGGAATGCCGACAACAGTCAATCCGCAAAGCGCGACGATCACGGTTAGTCCCGCAAAAACGACGGCGCTGCCAGCCGTTCCCGCAGCCTTAGCGATCGATTCATTTTTTTGTACACCTTCGCCCAAAAACTGACGATGCTTCGTAAAGATAAACAGCGCATAATCAATCCCGACGGCCAGGCCGATCATTCCGGATAATGAGAGACTGACCGAGGCTATTGTAAAGACCTGTGTTCCGATTAACGTCAGCGCGACGCTTACGCCTAACCCAATCAGGGCTGTGACAATCGGCAGCCCCGCTATAACTAATGAACCAAACGTAATGGCCAGAACGACGAAAGCCAGCACAACGCCGACAATTTCAGAGACACCGCCGACTTCAACACCGGCCCCCGGCACATCACCGCTGAGCTCCGTCTGCAGGCCCTTGTCTCCGGCGGCGGACAGACTGTGTTTAATATGTGAAACAGACGCCTCCGTAATGTCATCCGCCGCTTTTTTGTACGTAATATCGGCATATGCCACTGATCCGTCTTTAGAAATGGTTCCTGTCTCAAAAGGACTTGCAATCGAAGCGACTGAATGATCTGTTTTGATCTTCTTTAATGTCTCTTCAATCGCTTGTTTTTCCGGTTTTGACGTCAATTTCTTCCCGTCTTCAGCTCCGAAAATAACCCGTATGCTTCCTTTATCGGGCCCCTTTGAAAATTCTTTTTGAATCACATCCATCGCCTTTTCAGAAGGTGTGTCGGGAATTGACATATCCTCAGAAAAAGCAGGTTTTAACGAGATGGCGATCACAATCGAAGCGATCAGTATCACGAGCCACGCACTGATCATTTTGAATCGGTTGCGGGCAGACCATCCCCCTAATTTATATAAAAAACCAGACATCGAATACTCCTCTCCAATCATTACTTTCTGCCTAATTGTAGTTCACATTCACATAAAAAAAACGTACATAGGGGCATGTACGTTTGGGCAGTTTTTCATTATATATTCAGTTTCAGAATGCCTTTTTGCATGGCAATGGTGACGGCTTCCGTCCGCGAATCAGCGCCTAATTTGTTATAAATCGATGTTAATCTCGCTTTTACCGTCCGCTCTGAGATTCCTAAATCGAAGGCGATCGCTTTGCTTTTATGTCCTTTCGCAACGGCTTGCAGAACTATGATTTCCTTGTCCGTCAGCTGTGTTTCATTGGCATTTGCCCGTTCCATTTTCATTTCCCGGAAACGCCGCAAGATGTCCGGCTGCAGAAGCACTTCTCCCCTCACCGCCGCATCCATCGTATGAAATAAGGTTTCTGAGCTTGTGTCCTTCAGCAGATAACCGTTCGCGCCTGATTCAATGCCTTCTATCATCAGATGATCTTCATTATAGGTCGTCAAAATAATGATCGGCACATCAGAATGCTCTTTTATCTGTTTAATGGCTTCCAGCCCGCTCATTTCCGGCATGTACAGATCCATGAGAATGACATCGGGCTTTAGTTCCTCTGCGAGGCGGACGGCGGTTTTCCCGTTTTCCGCCTCTCCCGTTATGGTGTAATGGTCATTTGTTTCTATCAAAAGCTTCAGACCTTCTCTGACGACAAGATGGTCATCTGCTATTAACACTTTATACATGTTCCGCTTCTCCTTGAATTGGTATGATGATCTCAATTTGAGTTCCCGCTGATCTGGCGCTTGTTATACGGAAAGTGCCATTCATCATATTGACGCGTTCTTGTATCCCAAGCAGCCCGTAATGTCCGCTTTTTCTCATTTCTGTTCCGGCATCAAAGCCTTTCCCGTCATCTTTGACGGTTATGCGGATCTGTCCCTCTTCTTCCTGAACGGACACCCAGACATTCTTGGCTTCTGCATGCTTGGCGGCGTTTGTCAGGCCTTCTCCGATCATGTAATGGCAATTCTCCGCCGTATGAACGTCAAGCACATGATGCACGCTGTAATCTAAAAAACAAGACAGCCCGGAGGCTTCTGTAAAATGGTTGATTTGTTCAGTGATGCTTTCTTTTAAGAACCCGATCTCTTCTGATTTGCTGCGAAGGTTGTCAATGGCCGAGCGCGCATCAGCCAATGTGCCCTTCACTCTGTCCATTGACTGGCTGATGATGTCTTTCGCCCTGTCAGTGTTACCCTTTGAAAGATGAACATGTACCGCTTCAAGCTGCATATGCAAGCTGACCAGCCCTTGTGCAAGCGTATCGTGCAAGTCTCTCGCCATCCGCTGCCTTTCATTCTGAAGCGTCAGCTGTTTCACTTGCCGATGAGCGAGTTCTAATTTTTCAAGCGTCATCTGTGTTTTTATTTTTTCATCAACTTGCGCGAAAAATGTTGCCGCATACGTGATAATCACGATCATGATGGGAGCGGCGATAACGATGAAACGAAGCAGATGATGCGGATGCTCCTGGTGCAGGGCTGCTATGGACATTAAAATGAAAAGATAGAGTATGAGCAGCGTTTTGCCCTTATCCGCCATTCCGATAATCTGCCCGATTAAAAAGGCATAGAGACCGATGACCGCCGCGATATAGCCCCCGGTCATCAAGTTAGCCGATGTATATATGATAAATCCCTGTATGATGAAATAAAGAAACGTTTTTTTCTTGACCCAGCGATAGGAATGCCAGTGCAGCACGGCAAAAATGACGATCAATATCGTGAATAACAGCAGCAATAAAACCGTCCAGCTTTCATAAATGTACTGCAAAGAGACTGATGCGGCATATACCATAAAAATAAACGCCAGACCGGGCACCCGAAGCGCAAGCATATGCAATGAGCGTCTGTCACGGGAGACATAGTCTTCTTGATGTTTTGTACCAAACAATCTCTGTCCACTTCCTTTTAGCCGACCGGCCTCACGATGTTTTATTCTATTTGTCATCATACCATAAGTGCCTGCTTCTCACCTTCCCCTTCTGTCCTGCATGACGGGTGAAAGAAAAAACAGCCTGCGGGATTGGTTATATATGGGCTTGCGTTCGGCTCATTGATCGGCCTGTTAAGCGCCAGCCGGATGATCTCGCGGAAGGGAACCAGGTTCGTTGCCCCGGTCAGCGTTCTGTTTGTTATCACTGGGATATTTGTCATCAGCGCAGGTTGTTTTTCCGCTTTCAAAAGCATCGTGTTTGCCGGACTTATCATCTTCGGGATTAGGCTTCCTCTTTTTTTGATGTACCGTCAGATTTCTTCTCTCTTTTTTCTTATAAACAAAATTTGTAAGACTAGAGCTCTTTTCTCAGGGGAAATTAATTATGTAATTGAGAAGAGGAGGTTTAAGACGATTATGGAAAAGCGTGAATTAGCGGCTCACGAGTCGCTTGACTTACATGAAATGATTAACTTCAAGACGCTTTGTGTAGCGAAATCCAAGCTCATGCAAGGGCTTGTGTTTGATCAGGATCTGAAAACGTTAATGGAGAAAGATGTTCAGCAAGCCTCGCAAGACCTGGCTGATCTGCAGGCGGTTTATGAACGGGCATCTTTTCAGGCTCCTGTTCCTCAAAACCGGCCGACTTCGATCATCAATTGAAAGGAAGGTAAGCATCGTTGAATCATGACCATTTAGATCCAATCAATTCATTACACGTCCCTGAACTCGCAGATATGACATTCGCAATGGATTTTCTCATAAGGGCAAAAGAAGGCGTCAGAAATACCGCCGTCGCTTTGACAGAAACCGCTTCACCTGATGTAAGAGCTTTGCTGCGCAAACAGCTCATGCAGGGAATCGCGATGCATCAGGAAATTACAGACTTGATGGTCAGCAAAAAGTGGTTTCACCCGCATGATCTGAGCGAACAGTATAAACTGGACCAGCTCTCTGCGAAAAATACCCTCATGGTCGGAAACATGAATCTGTTTCCCGTTGAAACGAACAGAAAAGGGATGTTTGACCGCACACCTGATGAACACTAACACTGGAGGTATTACAGCATGAAGGCCGTAACGTATCAAGGAGTGAAAAACGTCGTAGTCAAAGACGTGCCTGATCCGAAGATTGAAAAACACGATGACATGATTATAAAAGTCACAAGTACGGCAATTTGCGGATCAGATTTACATTTAATCCACGGACTCATCCCGAACTTGCAGGAAGACTACATCATCGGGCATGAACCGATGGGCATCGTGGAAGAAACCGGTCCCGGCGTGACGAAAGTCAAAAAAGGCGACCGCGTCATTATTCCTTTTAATATCGCCTGCGGAGAATGCACTTATTGTAAAAATCACTTGGAAAGCCAATGTGATCAATCAAATGAAAACGGCGATATGGGCGCTTATTTCGGCTATTCAGGGAGTACCGGCGGCTATCCTGGCGGCCAGGCCGAATATTTGCGCGTCCCTTTTGCGAACTTTACCCATTTTAAAGTCCCCGAAACATGCGAAGAACCGGATGAGAAATTGAGTGTTATTGCCGATGCGATGACAACCGGTTTTTGGAGCGTTGACAATGCCGGCGTAAAAGCAGGCGATACGGTCATCGTTCTCGGCTGCGGGCCCGTGGGCCTTTTCGCTCAAAAATTCTGCTGGTTAAAGGGAGCGAAACGCGTAATAGCCGTAGACTATGTTAACTACCGTCTCCAGCATGCGAAACGGACGAATAAAGTGGAAATCGTGAACTTCGAAGACCACGAAAATACGGGCAGCTACCTGAAGGAAATCACCAAAGGCGGCGCCGACGTTGTCATTGACGCCGTCGGCATGGACGGAAAAATGACAGATCTTGAGTTCCTCGCCAGCGGATTAAAACTTCAAGGCGGGGCGATGAGCGCATTGGTCATCGCGTCCCAAGCCGTGCGAAAAGGCGGAACGATCCAGATTACGGGTGTGTACGGCGGCAGATACAACGGGTTTCCCCTTGGCGATATCATGCAGCGAAACGTCAATATCCGATCCGGACAAGCTCCGGTTATCCATTATATGCCGTATATGTTTGAACTGGTGTCAACCGGCAAAATTGATCCGGGCGATGTTGTAAGCCATGTCATTCCGCTTAGTGAAGCGAAGCACGGCTATGAGATGTTTGACACGAAAACAGATGATTGTATTAAAGTTGTACTCAAACCTTAGAGAACGGAGGCTACAGAAATGGCCAGCGCCTTACATGAATTACTCGAAATTCAGGAGATGGCTTCTTTTAAGTCACTTTGCCTGACGAAATCCAAAACCATGAAAGCGCTCGTATCCGATCCGCAGCTGAAAGAAATCATGCAGCAGGATGCGGATACATCAACAAGGCAATTGCAGGAATTTGCCTCGATTTTATCTGAGGCAAAGCATGAATAGGAGATGAATGACGAATGAATCCGATTATTGAATACTTGACGGGGATGGATGCACTGACAGACCAAGTTGTCGCAATGGATTTATTGAATTCGGCTAAAAGCGGAGTCAGAAACTATGCGATGGCGGCGACGGAAGCCGGAACGCCTGAAGTGAAAGCGATCCTCACCCGTCACTTAGAAGAAGCCATCGACATGCATGAGCAAATCTCACGCTATATGATAGAAAAAGGCTGGTATCATCCGTGGAACACAGATGAACAAGTCCGGTTTAATTTACAAAATATTGATACGGCGCTCCGCCTGCCCGTCCTATAAATCGTTTTGCTGCTGAGACAGCACCCCTGACTCAAGCTTCAGTATTTCAAACTGTGAGCTGCCTTTTACAGCGCCCAGGCGGCTCTCAGTTTTTTTATGCCTTCTTGTATATCGGTTTCAGAAACCCCCGCGAAACCGAGAGAAACTGTTTTTTCAGGGACCTGTTTTTGATAGGTAAGAGACACGGGATAGATTTTGACGCCTTGTTCCTCCGCCTTTTCAATCAGCTCTTTTTCGCTGAAAGGCAGATGAACGTCAAGTAAAATCCGCAGCCCGGAATTTTCTCCGCGAATCCTGACGTATTGTCCCAGCTCGCGCCGCACGGCCTCTAATAATACCGCTCTTTTTTTCCGGTACAGCTTTCTCATTCTGTTAATATGTTTCTGCCACTCTCCGCTTTTGATAAATTGAGCCAGCGTCAGCTGACTGTGGCAGGAGACGGTCTGTTTATATAAAGAAGCGATTTCCCTGCCTTTTTCGATAAGCGGCAAAGGAAGAATCATATAGCTGATGCGCAGCGAAGGAAGCAGAGATTGGGAAAACGTTCCCATATAAATGACACGGTGATGCTGATCAAGCCCCTGCAATGCTGGGATCGGCTGGCCGTTGTATCTGAATTCTCCGTCATAATCATCTTCTATAATGAACGATTGATGTTCCTCCGCCCATTTCAGCAGCTGAATCCTTCTGTTTACCGGCATAACCGTTCCTAACGTAAATTGATGAGAAGGCGTGACATATACAAGACGCAGCTGCTCTTCATTCAGCTTCCGGATACAGACTTCTTCATTATCGACGCGTATCGGAATAATCTTCATGTGATTGGCTTTAAAAATCTCCCTCGCTCTCGGATAACCCGGATCTTCATATCCGATGGATAGATTTGCTTCAAATATTTTGCACAGCATTTGCAAAAGAGCAGGGTTCCCGGCGCCGACTATCACTTGTTCAGGAAGACAATTCACTCCGCGCGACTGATATAAGTACTCCGAAATGAGCGTTCTCAATTCAAGCTCGCCCAAATCATCCCCGGGCCGATACAGCTCATGCCCGTATTGATCTAAGCTTGCAACCATGCTTTTGCGCCATGCCGAAAAAGGAAAATGAGCGGCATCCACAGTGCCGTAGTGAAAATCAATCCATTGGCGGTCTTCCTTCGCCTTTGTTTGAACAGGCGAAGCGCCCGGCTTTTTCACATAGACGGCGTCCGAGTCATAATCGGCAAACCATCCGCTTCTCGGCTTACTGACAATATAGCCTTCGGCGGCAAGCTGTTCATAGGCCCGCTCTACAGTCGTCTGACTGACGGAAAGCTGACTTGCCAAAAGCCTTTTTGAAGGAAGCTTCAGTCCTTTAGGAAGACGGCCCTGATGCATATTTTCCTTAAAATGCCGATAAAGCTGCTGATAAAGCGGAATATTCAGATCTCTATTTAAAAATGGCGTGATATCCATTTTTGCTCCCTCCAAACTGGCATTCTTCTTTTTATAAAAACTGGCCATTTGTATAAGGCCAATTTCAGTTTATAGTCATTATAAACTTTGAAAATGGGTTTAGAAATATATATTGGAGTGATTGGAATGAAGAAAGCCGCAAACGGCTGGATTAACGGATTTATCGGCGTGCTCATTTTCAGCGGCTCGCTTCCTGCGACCCGCTTGGCTGTAGCGGACTTTGACCCGGTTTTTCTCACCGTATGCCGCGCCGCGATAGCCGGTATATTGGCAGGCGCTCTGCTCCTCATTTTTCAGGAGAAACGCCCTGCCAAAAGCGACATCATTTCACTAATAACAGTAGCGCTCGGCGTCGTGATCGGTTTCCCGCTGCTTACAGCCTTAGCGCTTCAGCATGTCACATCCGCTCATGCCATTGTCTACATCGGGCTTCTCCCGCTTGCGACGGCGATCTTCGGCGTACTGCGAGGAGGCGAACGGCCCAGGCCGGTCTTTTGGATTTTCTCGGCTGCCGGCAGCATCCTCGTAGCCGGATATGCTCTGCTGCAAGGAGGAGAATCCTCTCCGCTCGGTGATACGTACATGATCGCTTCGATTATCGTGTGCGGTCTCGGTTATGCTGAAGGCGCCCGCCTCTCCCGGCGGCTTGGCAACTGGCAGGTGATCTCTTGGGCACTCGTTTTATCGCTTCCCCTTATGTTCATCCTGTCTTTCTGCTTCATGCCGGACTCATGGTCAAACATCGGCGCGCCCGCACTGCTCAGTCTTGCATATGTCTCAATATTCAGCATGCTGATCGGCTTCGTATTCTGGTATCGCGGACTCGCCCAGGGAGGCATCGCCGCGGTCGGACAGCTGCAGCTTCTGCAGCCTTTCTTCGGACTGTTACTGGCCGCCATGATTCTCCATGAAAAAGCAGGATGGGAACTTGCGGCGGTGAATGCCGGCGTTATCGCTTGCGTGGCGGCCGCCCGGCAGTTCGCAAATCAATCAGAAAAGGCCGAACAATGAACTTGTTCGGCCTTTTCATTATATTCCGCCCATAGGGAGCAGAAGTCTGTATCTCTTTCACATGATCCGGGTATTTTTCAGGCAGGCTGAACTCCCTTAAACGCACTCATCACCAGATCATGCACATAGGAATCATTCACCTCATCACCTGTGATCAACAGACGATAGAAAATCGGTCCGTAAATGAGATCGATGCTTACGTCAATATCAAGATTCTCTCTTAATTCACCTTTTTGAATTCCCTTTTCCAGAAGGCCTTTCGCTTGGAGGCGGCGGGGCTTGAAAAATCGCGTGCGATATTCTTCCGCCAATTTTGCATCCAGCTGCCCCGCACCGATTAATTCCTTAATAACGGTTCCTTCCCGGCTCGTCAAAAACCTTGCTAAATTCGTGGCGTGGGTCAATATATCTTGCACTGTTGATCCTGTATCGGGCACAGGCAGTCTGTCCGTAGCGGTCGAAAGAAAGCTGTCCATGATAACGGCAGCCTTGTTTGACCACCATTTATAAATCGTTGCCTTACTTACTTTGGCACGCTCAGCAATTTTATCGACTGTCACCGCGTCAAAGCCATTTTCCAACAATAGATCATAGGCTGCAGAAAGAATCGCCTTATGTGTTCCTTCATCACGCGGCCGTCCTCGTTTACTCTGCACATGAATCATTCCTTCCCGAATTATAAACGATACGTTCAGTATACTTAATATGTATAAAAAAAGAAAACAGAAACCTATTTACAAAACTGAACGTTTAGTATATCATTCACTTATAAATAAAACTGAACGTTCAGTTTATAAAATGTTCAACACTCCGCTAAACCTTAGCATTAAAAATCTATGGAGAGGAGATGAATCAGCAAAATATTTATCAAACCTCATAAAATCATTAAAAAGGAGTTCATTCACATGGCTACATTAAACAAACAAAAAGCAGATCAGAGAATCTCAACCAGTTTAACCCTTCTTCTCGCAACGGCATGCGGTATCATTGTCGCTAACCTTTATTATGCACAGCCCTTGGCAGGATTCATTAGTGCGGCAATCGGGCTTTCTCCAAGCAGTGCCGGATTGATTGTCACGCTGACTCAAATCGGATACGTTGCCGGCTTGCTGTTTCTCGTCCCTTTGGGAGATATTATCGAAAACAGAAAACTTGTCGTGGTATCGCTCCTACTAAGCGCAGCCGCTCTAACTCTGACAGCATGTGTGAAGCATGGAACACTGTTTTTAGCCGCTGCGTTTTTCATCGGACTGGGATCCATCGCAGCCCAAGTGCTAGTTCCGTTCGCATCATCCTTGCACCAGATGCCGCACGAGGCCGGGTTGTCGGCAATGTGATGAGCGGCCTGCTTCTCGGTATTATGCTTTCCCGTCCGATATCCAGCCTGGTCGCTGATATATGGGGGTGGAATGCCATATTTGCTTTATCCGCCGCGTTAAGTGTTGTCCTGGCAATCGTCTTATCAAAAGTGCTTCCTGCCAGAAAACCAACAGCAAACACAAGCTACACCGTCTTACTCGGTTCAATGTGGAAGCTGCTGCGCACGACTCCGGTCTTACGCCGCCGTGCCATTTATCATGCGTTTGTATTTGGAGCTTTCAGCTTATTCTGGACGACTGTACCTTTATTATTGTCCGGGCCTGCTTTTCATTTTTCTCAGAAGGCAATCGCGCTGTATGCATTAGCGGGCATTGCGGGTGCAGCGGCTGCACCGATAGGCGGCCGTCTGGCTGATCGCGGCTTAACCCGGCTTGCCACCGGAATCGCTCTCGGTGTTGTCATCGTTTCTTTATTACTCCCGCTCATGATTCAGAGCAGCTCCCCCGTCGGAGTAGCAGTTCTGGTGGCCGCAGCTATCCTGTTGGATATGGGGGTATCTGCCAATCTCGTACTCAGTCAGCGTGCCATTTTTTCGTTGGCACCTGAATTCCGCAGCCGATTAAACGGATTATTTATGGCAATCTTCTTTCTGGGCGGCGCTGCAGGATCATCAATCGGAGGATGGGCATACGCCTCAGGCGGGTGGAGTATCACATTATGGATTGGAATCGCTTTTCCGGTCATAGCATTGCTTTATTTCACCACGGAGAAATAAGCCTTTCCCCAAAAATAAGCCGTCAGGACCAAGCTGACAGCTTTTTTTGGTATATTCTTCTTTACATCCATCCGAACAAAACATCCGGATTCATGAAAAGATGATATTGATTCTTTACGCCCCGCTCATATAGCAGGACTTCCAATTCTTTCAGCAGCGGTAAAACCATGTCATAATATGTTAAGAAATAATTGCGCCATAGGCAGGTGAAACACATGAAGAAGTATTTATATAAACACCTTTTGTTAGCTCTGATTTCGTCCGTTTGCTTTTTATTGGTCTTTTATGTGAGTTTAAAAGTGACACAAGAAGACACACCGCCGTTGTCTGACCGGTTTTACCTTTTTATTTATCTGTACATAGCAGCCGGATATTTGACGGTCGGCCTTGTTTCAGCTTGTATGACTGATATCTTGAAGAATCGCTGGACATTGAATAAAACGTCTTCCATTCTATTAAAACTTATCGTTTACTTACTCATACCGTATGCTATTTTTCATTCTTTCTTCATTTTATCGGCGCCGTTGATTTATGTGCTGTTTGAGTCTTTATTCATCCTGAGAAAAGCTTCATAATCAGAAAAAAACATACCGCATGCTGCCGGTATGTTTTTAAGGTATGGATCAGTTTTTTGCAGTGATCCGCTTGATGTTTTCTTCCATCAAGCCGGAAATGAGCTGTTCGTTTGTATGAGGAATCTGTTTGAGCTGTTGTACGACCAGCCCTTGTCTTGCGGCTGAATGATTTTGACTCAGCTTTGCTTTCCCCTCTATTTTGCTGATTTTGATTTTAAAACCTTTTACCCCTTTGTTCATGCCTGCCAGCAATTTCGCATCGACATCCTCTAATTTGTACGGGCTGTCGGGGCTTTCGTATTTCAATACGAGATCACTCATCGATTGCACGGTTTCTTCCTCATCCAAAAGCTCCGCCTCTCCGTATACATGAACCGCCACATAATTCCATGTGGGAACAGCCTGATTCGTCTCATACCATTTAGGCGAGATATAACAATGAGGCCCTTGAAAAACGGCTAACACGTTTTGGCCATCAATCTCTTTCCATTGGGGGTTCGGCAATGCAAAATGACCGTATAAGCATTCGTTATTCTTACTCATCATCAATGGCAGGTGGGTTGCATACGGCATGCCTTCCGCCGTTGAAAACAATGCTGCGAAACCATACTTTTTGATTACATCGCACGCTTCAGCTTCACTCAGCTGAAATGGAGCCGGAATATACATACAAAACTCTCCTCTCTGAACATGGATTGATAAAGCGCTTTCCGCTATAATAAGATATCAACTGACATTTAAAAAGATACAGTTTCAAACAAATACACATGTCAGAGGAGAACATCTGATGAAAAATATGATTTTCGCTTTCGAAAGCGGCACCCCGAAATACAAACAAATTTACGAGCAATTTAAAACATTGATTGAGCAGGGAAATATTCAGGCAGATGAGCGGCTGCCTTCCATTCGCGAGCTGGCGGATTCCCTGCGGGTAAGCCGTAATACAACGCTGATGGCTTATGATCTTCTTTTAGCGGAGGGATACATTCGCGGAGAAACACGCAAAGGTTATTTTGTAAATGAAGTAGAACCTTCTATATTTCAAAAAGAAAACGATGTTGTTTACGCTGAAAAAACCGAATCAACTCAGCCGGTCCTGACTGATTTTTGCGCCGGAGCCGTCGATCAAAAGCATTTTCCTCTGAAAACATGGAGAAAATTATACAATCAAGTTTTGACATCAGAGAAAAGCTTTCTGTACGGCGAACCGTTCGGCGAGAGAGGCCTGCGTGAACAAATTGCCGCTTATCTCTTGGAATCCCGCGGGGTGAAAACAGATGCGGATTCCATTATCATCGGCAGCAGCACCCAGCAGATGCTGATATATCTCAGCCGGATTCTGAAAGAGGATTTTTCGGGAATGATCGTTGAAAACCCGGGATTTGACGGTGCCAGAGCGGCATTTCAATTTCACGGGCTATCTCTGGAAACGATGCCTGTCTATGAAAACGGAGCTGATTTTTCTCAATTACATGCAATGAAAGAAAAATTAATCTATGTGACCCCATCCCATCACAGCCCTTACGGCGTAAGCATGTCCATTCAGCAGCGCCAAACTCTGATCAATTGGGTGAATCATAGAGAGGGTTATATTCTAGAGGATGATTATGACAGTGAATTCCGTTATACACAGCAGCCGTTTCCCGCTCTTGCTTCCATTCAATCAGACCGGGTGATTTATTTAGGGAATTTCTCAAAATCCTTTCTTCCGGGCATCCGCATAAGCTATATGGTTTTGCCGCAGCGCCTTTTGCGCCGGTATAAAGAACGGTTTATTCATTTCGAAGGCACCGCTTCTTCGCTTAACCAGCTGACCATGGCTGAATTGATGAAGGCCGGTGAATGGACCCGCCATATTAAGCGCATGCGCATTGTTTACAGGCGAAAAATGCAGCACTTGATTTCACATGTAAAGCAGCAGTTCGGCGATCATGTGACGATCATCGGCGAGCAGTCGGGATTGTATATATTGGTGAGAGTTCACCTGAACTATACAGAAGAAACATTAATCGAACGCGCTTTTCAGTACGGAGTGAAGGTATATCCTACCGCCGTTTATTTCGTTGCCGAAAAACCCGAACCGCCGATCATAAAGCTGGGTTTCGCCCATCTCGATACGGATCAGATCACACATGGCGTACAGCTTTTGAGAAATGCTTGGCTGTCATGAAAGAAAAAAGGCGCCGAACGGCGCTTTTTTCATTTCGTATTTCTTGTGAATTTCGGCAGTCCAAATATGATGGCGGCGATACCGCAGATTCCGATTAAAACGGGATAGAAAGAGTATGGCAGGATGCTGACGGGTGAAATATTCCCGAATTTCCCGGCTGATAACAGCTGCGCGCCGTAAGGAATCAATCCTTGAATCATGCACGAAAAGATATCCAGAATACTTGCCGATTTTCTGTTGTCGATGTTGAATTTATCAGCGATATTCTTTGCAATCGGCCCGGCTGCGATAATCGAGATCGTATTATTGGCCGCAGCCAGATTCGTCACGCTGACCAGTCCGGCAATGCCGGCTTCGGCGCCTTTTTTCGAACGGATTCGTTTCGTGATGAACTCCAGTAAAAAGTCGATCCCGCCGTTTTGTTTCATCACGCCGACCATCCCGCCGATCAGCATGGACAGGATGATCAGATCGCTCATTCCGGCAATTCCCTCCGTAATCGCCTTAAAATAAGAATCAAACGTAAGGCTGCCGCACGCTAACCCTATGATTCCCGTCAAAATCAATCCGCCGAATATGACAGCCATCACATTAATACCGATTAACGCAAAAACCAACACGGCGATATAAGGAAGCACCTTAATCCAGCTGTAAGATGCAGTTCCCGTATGGACGGCGTGGCCTGCCGGAATAAAAAATAAGATAATAACAGTCACAATGGCAGCGGGCAAAACAATCAGAAAGTTCGTTTTGAATTTATCCCTCATTTGTGTTTTTTGCGTCCGGACTGCCGCGATGGTCGTATCGGAAATAAAAGAAAGATTATCTCCGAACATAGCTCCGCCGACCACAGCCGCAATCGGAATCGCGGCGGAGATGCCAAGCTCGCCGCTCAAACCCGCGCTGATCGGCGCAACCGCCGCAATCGTGCCCATTGATGTTCCCATCGATATAGAAATAAAACAAGCAATGATAAACAGCCCCGGCAGCAAAAACTGCTGCGGAATAACGCTCAAAGCAAGATTGACAGTTGAATGCACCGCTCCCATCGCTTCAGCCGCTGAAGCAAAGGCACCTGCCAATATAAAAATCATAACCATAATGATAATATCAGGATGTCCCGCACCGGAAGCGAACCATTCTATTTTTTGATTGAGCGATTTCTTCCGGTTAAATAACAGCGCAAAAGCTGACGCAATGATCGCGGCAATCAAGATCGGCAATTTATAAAAATCTCCGGTCACCAGACCAGAGCCGACAAAAAGCCCTACGAATAAGACTAAAGGCAATAACGCCCAAGGGTTCTTTTTATTGTTCATCTGGGTAAACCACCTCTTTTCAGCATTAAAGTCGCTAATCACAGTCTAAGCAACATTTCACACTTTAAAAGTCTGCAGTAAAAAAGTCAAGCTGAAAAAAGGATAAGTAATGATTGATAAGATAGAAAAGGCTGTTTTGTTTCCACTCTTTAGAAAATAAAAAAACCAAGGCTCGTTTCCCTTGGTACATTTCATGCGGCCCCGCGTCCGGGACACCTTCTCTTCATTCAGAAATACATTCAGCTTTCAATCTGTTTTTAAGTTTCGCTTCATTTTCAAGGATATCTTCGTAATCCTCAATCTTCCTGTTTAATCGTTTTATGGTTTCATCAATTTCCCTCTGTTTCTCCGTCAGCCTTTTCCTTTCATTTATAAGGATGTTTTTTCGGGGTTCGATTGTATGATCGGCTCCTTCAATAAATAAAGCGGTATATTCAATCAGCGCCTCAATCGACAGCCCGGCACTTCTCATGCATTTTATAAATTGAATCCAATTCACATCATCTTCGTCATAATCGCGGATGCCGCTTTCATCGCGTTTTACCGGAGGAATCAGTCCTATACTTTCATAATACCTAAGCGTTGCGGCTGATAACTCAACCTGCTTTGCAGCCTGCGCAATCTTCATATTTTTACCACCCGTCCTTCATACCTTTCATAAGCGTGCCATTATAGAATATCATTTCATAAAAAAATAAACCAAACTCCTTGACTTAAAGTCCGCTTTAACATTTAAAGTAAAATCGAACAGAGGATTCATCACTTTATCTTGGAAAGGAAGATAACCATGTGCAATAATCATCCGACTCGTGTATTAAGCGCTCCGCATGCAAAAGCTAAATTTGAGCGGACAACGATTGAGAGAAGAGCATTACGGCCGCACGATATCCTGATTGATATTAAGTACAGCGGGATTTGTCACTCAGACATCCACAGTGCATTCGATGAATGGGGCGGCGGAATCTTTCCGATGGTTCCCGGACACGAAATTGCCGGAGTTGTGGAAGCCGTGGGTGAAGAAGTCACCACATTTGCCGTCGGCGACCGTGTGGGTGTCGGCTGTTTTGTAGACTCCTGCGGGGAATGTGAATACTGCCTGAACGGAGACGAACAATATTGCACAAAAGGCGTTGTTCAGACTTATAATAACCTGGACTACGACGGAAACCCTACGTACGGCGGCTACAGCCAGAAAATAGTTGTCACTGACAGATTCGTTGTCCGGATTCCGGATCAGCTGGATTTGGATGCTGCCAGCCCGCTATTGTGCGCGGGCATTACCACCTATTCTCCGCTGAAACACTGGAATGCCGGCCCCGGCAAAAAAGTGGCGATTGTCGGAATGGGCGGGCTTGGACATTTAGCCGTTCAATTCGCGCACGCTTTAGGCGCAGAGGTCACCGTCCTCAGCCGCTCAATGAACAAAAAAGACGAAGCGCTTGAATTTGGAGCCGATCATTACTTTGCAACAAGCGATCCGGATACATTTACTGAGCTGGCCGGACGATTTGATCTTATTTTAAATACAGTATCCGCGAACCTTGACGTAGATGCCTACTTATCCCTGCTTCGCATTGACGGTACATTGGTAAATGTGGGAGCGCCCGCTAAGCCGGACTCATACAGTGTGTTCTCCTTAATCACGGGCCGCCGCAGCATTGCGGGTTCACTCGTCGGCGGTATTCCGCAGACTCAGGAAATGCTTGATTTCGCCGCCGAGCACGGCATTGCTCCTAAAATTGAAGTGATACCGGCCAATCAAGTTGACGAAGCGTACGAACGGGTTCTCCAAAGCGATGTCCGCTACCGTTTCGTCATTGATATTTCAACTTTATAATCGACATAAAAAACATACCAATATTTGTTGGTATGTTTTTTTCAGTTCAAATTATTTTTTATTTCAGCAGCCAACCGGGCACCGCTTTTATATAAACCAATTCGCCTATCAATTCAACAATCGTCTGTGTGACGATTACAGCGGCGGCTAATGAGGCCCAAGCATCCGGCAAAGCCAGCGCTAACGGAAGGACTGCGAGAGAATTTCTTGTGCCCGTGCTGAAGATCAATGCTCTTCCTTCACCTGTATCCCGACGGAACGCATATGCGATAAGCCGGGAGACAAACGGCATAATGAGCAGGAATAACAGATAGATCGGAATCACACGTATAATGATGTCAGCATCACTGATGACCTTTCCGATTTGTGTGGCGACGACCGCCAGTAAGACCAGAGCCATAAAAGGAACAGGCAGCCACGCCGTCCATTCCAACACCTTTTCTCCCGCCGGCTTCTTATCAGCCCATAATTGAGTCATCACCGCCGCCAGCAGCGGCACTGCTATTAACAATAAGAATGCTTCCAGAAAAGGTCCCGCATGAACAGCCCCTATCACTTCTTTCCCGATAAACAGCGACAGGTATAACGGAAGCAATACCATCTGAACGGCGAACAAAACCGGCGTGGAAGCCAGTATTAATCTCTCATTTCCTTTGCCGAGCTGAGTAAAGACGATGACGTAATCAATACAAGGTGTAAGCAATACCAAACAAACCCCTAATAATATAGGAGGAGATTGAGGAAAAATGGCGGTTAACACCCATACAACGACAGGTACAGCTAAGAAATTACCGATCAATAAAGCCGCCATAAACTTGAGGTTTGACATGGTTTCCCTCAGCTTCAAGAATGGGATTTGGGCAAACATGGCATACATGAGAACAGCGATAAACGGTGATATCGTCCATCCCCAGCGAAGTCCTGAATCTTTCCCGGCGATCCCCGCTATTCCGCCGATTACAAGAGTCACACCATATATCCAAATTTGCTGATTTTCTAATGTCTCTCTGGTTATTTTCATTGGCTGACACCTCTTCTCCGCCCATTATACCTTCTTTTCTGCCGCTCTTGCATTATGGTTCTGCCGGAATTAAAAAACACCAAGGGTCTGTGACACTTGGTGTTTTTGGAACGCGGCCGAGAAATATGGGTTGAAAACCGTTAATCCTTGTAAATAACCCCCAAAAAGTATTTTTGACATACTGTTCCTTATCGAATAAAAGCATTCTCTTTCATTTCCAAAGCATCATCCAGCCATCTCGGGTGCATCGGCAAGAGATGTTCAGGTAATTCATGGATATCAAAATATCTGATTTCCATGGCTTCCTCAGTGGACTTTTTCAAAGTGCCGCCGATGACGTCACATTGAAAACAATTGGTAATAAAATGGCTGACTCTGCCGTCAGGGTATATAAAGGTTTGTGAACTCGGATCAGAATAAACGCCTATCATTTTAGAGACTTTCACCACTAATCCAGTTTCCTCTTCTATTTCTCTTATAATTGCTTGTTCAACTGTTTCACCAGGTTCCACATGTCCTGAAGGAATGCCCCATAAACCATTATCAGCACGCTTCATTAATAAAACGGAACTTGATTCTTTAATTATAATTCCAGCGACTCCGGCTTTCACTTGTTCTGTCCATTGGAAATCCGGTTTTTTCCGTACTTCTGCCTTTATTTCATTATCGAACAAGTCTTTCAGATCGCGGATCACAACATCCGGATTTCTAAAATCATGTTTTGCAGGAAATAAAGTATTTTGTTCAGAAACTAATACGGAAGTGATGCCTATTTGGTTTGCTCCGACAATATCTGTTTCAGGCGTATCCCCAATCATAACGCATCTCTCTTTATCTTCAAAAGACTCGAGTACTTTTTCAAATATTGAAGACGCCGGTTTTCCAATTATAATCGGCTCTTTAGCAGCTGCTGTTTTAACAGCCGCGACTATAGCGCCTGTCGCGGGAGCTGGTCCGTTAGCGGCAGGAAATGTTTTATCCCCGTTTGCAGCGATAAATGAAGCCCCGCAGCGGATGAGGTTTACTGCCTTATGCACATCCTGAAATGTAATATTTTGATCCCAGCCAATGACAACAGCCTCCGCCTGATCTTCCGTAAGATCAATACCGGCCTTTTGAATTTCACTTTTAAGTTGGTCATTTCCCAATATATATGCCTTCTTTATTCCTTCACTGACAAGGTAATCAGCTGTTGCCCACCCCGCAGTAAACACTTCATCAATACTTGCTGAAATCCCCAGTTTATGAAGGCGTTTCACAATCGTTTCTCTTGTAACACAAGGATCATTCGTTAAAAAGCGAATGGCTTTCTTTTCTTCACGGAGTCGTTTTAAAGAGGCCACAGCTCCTGGTAAAGCTTTATCTCCTATATATATCACTCCGTCTAAATCAAATAAAAATACATCATAATTCTCGGAGATCATCATAACACTCCTTAAGCGGTTGTCTCTTGGTTAATAGTTGAGCGATATGCAAAATGATTTGTAGGGCCTTGTCCTTTCCCGATTCCTAAGGGATGTTTAATGGCTGCTGAAATGAATTCCTTTCCAGTTGCCACTGATTCCGGTATGCTGTGCTGCTTTGCCAGCTCTGCAGTTATCACAGCTGAAAACGTACAGCCTGTTCCATGAGTATGCTTTGTATCAAAGCGGGGAGAAACAAATTCCTCGAAGTCCTCGTCAAAGTACAAAATATCACGGGCTTCTCCGTTCAGGTGCCCCCCTTTTACGACAGCACTTTTTGCCCCGTATACCTCCACTATTTCTTTCGCCGCATCACGCATCTGCTGTACAGTCTCGATTGATTTGCCGATGATTACTTCCGCTTCCGGAATGTTCGGTGTAATAACAGTTGTTTGGGGTATTAATAATTTCTTCAAATGATCAATGGCGTCCTTATGGAGCAGATGATGTCCGCTTTTAGCAATCATAACCGGATCCATCACATACGATTGAATATTTGCGTCTTTTAACTTTTCTGCCAGCAATTCAATAATTCCTATACTTGCAAGCATACCGGTTTTGACAGCATCCGGTTTTATATCATCCATGACACAGTCTATTTGCTGAGATATATTCTGAAGAGACATCTCCTCAAAACTTTTCACACCAAGTGTGTTTTGTGCAACAACTGATGTAATAACTGCCATTCCATATACCGTTTGTTCCTGAAATGTTTTTAAATCCGCGTGAATTCCCGCCCCTCCGGAAGGATCAGTCCCAGCAATCGAAAGCGCTTTATAAGTATCCGTCAATTTACACTCCTCCTTCAGGCAGGTTTCACTGCTTTAAAAATGACAAAAGGCGGATATTCCTTTTCACATTTCCAATTATTAAATTGAAACTCTTTCTCTATGGCTTTTACATGCTCTTGGTCAATATCGTTTAACGTTGGTTCTGATAAAGTTACATTTTCAAAACCTGCAAGAGTTAATAGTTTATAATACATTGACTTAGGCCAATGAAAATCATTTAAAATTAAATCTGCTTGTCCGGGAACATGGAGCCATTCATTTCTTTCTTCTCCGTAAGAATATTCTTTCCCCGGTATTCCATTACGGAAGGTTGAAAATTCAATTCCGGTTGAATCAGGATTCGTATCGAGTATGACAAATGAAGCTCCTGGTTTTAACACACGAAAAATTTCATCTATGATACCTTTGATACGCTGGTCACTATCCGTATTAATAAAAACATAACAGGCCATTGCAGCATCAACTGAGTGATCTGGTAAGAAGGAAAGATTATCGTGTTCAATTAAATGATAGTCCACATGAGGATGTTGTCTTTTTGCCTTTGCTATATCTAACATCTTCCTTGATTCATCGACTGCGATCACATTGCAGCCTATTCTGTCAGCCAGCCTATAAGCTACCTTTCCTGGACCGCATCCGAAATCGAGCACCTTTTTAATCTCCGCTTTATCAAAAGTACGAAAAACAAACTCAAAACCTAACGTTTGTTCTAAAACGTCGTTATAAGCATCGAATTTACCAGCAACACTGTCTTCTTTCCATGAAGTTTTCATTGAATTTCCTCCTTTTGCTCAGTTGAGAAATAATGAAACCACTTATTCCTGACGAAAAATTGATATATAGGAAGTAAACTTTGAAATAGAGAATGATCCATATCCCGTTTATATGCAATATGCTGGTATATACTAAAAAGGAAAAGAATCTGTTTCCAGTAATCAGGTAAATCAAGCATTTCAATATCGTTTTTAGTCATAGAAATTTGATCTTTCCTAAGTAATTCTTCGTACTTTAAGACTGTTTCAATGGACGGCCAGTTATTTCCCTCAGGCATTTTCGGAAATTCAAATTCCGGAATATCATGGTGATTTTCAGCTTCTTCAAGCACCGTTTTCGCCCATTCATGATCTGAATCATAAATATGGATCGATCCCGCATTATGAAAATATTCTCCGACTTCTAAACGCAGTTCTCTGGCCATTAATTCCTGCATGAAGGTAAATGAGAAAAGATCACTGATCATCCCGCGAAAAGCATCATTTGCACGCATGACAGAAGACATGTATAATTCGCCTTCCCTCACAAAAAACTGCAAACCGATTGTGCAGGAAACATCTATATTTTCTAAAACGAAGAGTTCCGAAGCATCGAATATTTGAATAAATGCCCTTTTTGAATCAATATCTTCTTGTGTCAAAAGATTTTTTATTCTATTCCATTGATTTAGTTTTGCATTTCCGAATTCAAATATTTTAGGCCCGTACGCAGTGCCTGTTAATGTTTTTTTATTCATTGAGTATGAAGGCATTTTTTTATTGTAATAACTGATAAAATCTAAGTCGTTACTCCCCGATAAATACCATAGCACTTCAGCAAAATTAAACACGATATTGGTTTTTCTTGAGGATAAATAAGTGACACGTTCTATTGGATTTTCCAGAGTCAGATGGTAGTTCAATTGTTCTCTGCTTTTTTGTCCGCGCGGTGAATTGAAAAATTCAGGGTTGTGATAGATGTCATACAGCGTTTCCGTATATGCTTCATGAAAAGTTCTCTTTCTCATTGAGATTCCGCCTTATATGCTGCAAAGATATTTTTAATGTTCTCTAATAAATCATCTGTATCTTTATAGCTGATGTGCTCAACATCCGCCACTGCATGTAGCCCTTGAATTAAGAAAGCATAATCCTTGTCCTTTTCTAGAAATAGCACGATCTTTTTTTTCAAGGCAGAAGCCCATCCAATTTCTATATGTGTTCCAGGAGAAGCGGGTGATCCGGGAAATGCTGCAAAAAGGTCGCAAGTACTTATTTCATCAAAATCAATTTTAGTGCATTGAAGGGGTGTCATGAAATCTTTCCCCCACCCTTCCCGCTTGTGAGCATTATGAACCAGCCATCCTTCATTCTCAAAAAAGGAAATTAATGATTCCAGCTTTCCCCTCTCATACGTACTCATCAATCCAGTTTTCTCATCTACTAAACTTTTAAAAGGCCCTGCCAGAAAAACTTTTTTAGTCGCCACTTCATATCACCCTTTCAAAATAAATAAAGCCACTTTCCTCTATGGAAAGTGGCTTAAATATAGATAAGATAAAGAATCTCTCTAATTTTTCACTTCCCTACGCTGGTATTAACCAAATCAGGTTCAAAGGGTCAGGACGTATTGTCTCTTCTCAGCTATTAAAGCTCCCCTAGTGACTTTTTATAAATATTTACTTTAATTCTATGCTATTCCATATAAATAGTCAAACAATGACTTTCCCTTCAATATTGCAGCTTACCCACTAGTTTTAAAACCTTCCGGCCTCTTTTTTCCTGCCAACGAATAAGGTGACCACAACACTGGCTAAACTGACCAAAGTCCCCAGTACGGCAGCAAGAATTGTCAAAAAGCCATTGGGGATCAGAAATCCAACCGGAATGAGCCCCGCAAACGTGAGGACGATAAAACATTGATAGACTCCGGATATGATTCTCACAACCAAGCTGCCAAAAAAGGACATGACGAATGGAGGAATGAACAAACATAAGATGATTCCGAGTGAAATCAATAAAATCATAGGCTCGTCAAAAGAAATGACACGATCGCCGGGAGACTCTTCAGCAGCCGCGAATACAGCAAATATAGACATTATCAGCGTAAGAAAAACAAGAAAAAACCTTTTCAGCAACGTTATGACTCCTTTTTTTATAAAAACGGGTATCTTTTTTTCAATCACGATAACCATTTTATGTTATCAAATGAAATAATATGAAGTCAAACCGAGTTCTGCACCTGATTTATTGGTTCTTATTTTTTTGATAATTTCCATATAATTGTCCGCAAGCAGCATCTATATCAATGCCAAATTGACTTCTGACGGTCACGTTAATTCCTGCTGACTTTAATTTTTTATAGAAGTTTACAACTTGTTTCTCATTTACTTCTTCAAATCTCATAGGTGAACTAACAGTCGGGTTATATCTAATGATGTTTACATGGAACAAGTTCCCTCTCTTATATCTGCTTCTTAAAAGATTTACTACTTCATTCGCATGATCAATAGAATCATTAACTCCCGGCAGCATAATATAAGCAATATAAACTTTTCTTGAGGTCACACGTATATGCTCATCTAATGTGTCCATTACCTCCAATAACGGGTAGCGTTCATTAATCGGCATTAACTTGCTTCGCTGTTCATTAAAAGGAGAATGTAATGAAAACGTCAGGTTGACCTGCGGATAATCCTGAGTGATTTTTTTAATGCCCGGAATAATACCTATGGTCGAAATAGATAACCTGCGAGGGCTTAAAGCAAACAACTCCGGATTTGTAAGCACATGTAAAGCATCAAAAACTTGTACATTCGCTAATGCTTCTCCCATTCCCATAAAAGAAATACTGTCAATTGAATGTCCTTTTAAGTGAAAGTACAAAATTTGGTCAGTCATTTCATCTGACGTTAAATTGCGTTTTAAACCAATATCTCCTGTTGCACAAAATGTACAGCCAAAATGACAGCCGCACTGCGAGGATATACAAAATGACTCCCAACCGGCTTTATATTTCATATTAACCGTTTCTATTTTTTCGTCTCCTGAAATTTCAAATAAGACTTTTGTAACTTGCTCAGAATGCTGCACTTTTAAAGGAGCAATATTTATAATTGACTCTCCGAACTCCTCTATTAACAATTTTCTCAAGGATTTAGGAAGAACCGTTATTTCATTGAAATGATTTATTCTCCCTTGGAATACAGCATTTTTGATTTGATTCATTCTAAAATCAGGAAATTTATTTTGCTTCAGGAACTCTTGGATTCTTATATACTTGTTTTTTTGTTGCATGTTTTCTCATCCTTCCATAATACTCTTGTTTGTTTGAGTAAATAGAAGGGAGTTATCAATCTAACCATTTTTTAAAATCAGGCACAAAAAAACACCGACACAATTATCGGTGTTACGCTTAAATAACATCATGCACAAATAAACAAGGACATTATGTCATTGGATTATCGTTTATTTGACATAGAGAAAAAGCACCGATAACTGTTTTTGTATGGTGATTTGGCTTAAAAAAGGACAGACTGCTCCCTTTGTCCGCCAAGATGTTTCCAATTTTTGCATTTTTACCATACAAAATTCCATAAATCGTTATCATCGCTTTCACCTCTTTCTTGTCAATATTAGCAATAATAACCATATCATAAGGTTTCCCTTATGTAAAGCTAAACAAATGCTTACGCCCCCGCTAATGACAGTATTATACAACTTGCTTATTAAGCCTAATCCAAGTACAGAAAGCGCGCTGATCACATTTTTCACTTATCCGCGACGGAACATTTCTTATATAATGGGTGACCGGCAGCTGCCTGCTTGAATCCCAATCTTCCTATAGTGATTTTTTATATTCATGACAGTATGATGATTTGTCACTTCAGCAATCAGATCGTTTATTCGATCCAGATTAATCGGTTTATTTTCTGATAAGCTGCTGAAGCTTTCTCTGATTTCTTCAGGATAGACATTTCCGGCCATGCTTGACAGGCCGTTACACCCGTTACTCAGCATCTTCGGAAATTCAACGTCTCCTGCCGCAAACAAAATAAAGTGATCAGGGAACTCTGTTTGTTTATGACGCAGAACGTCTCCTCCTTCTTTCAGCCCCCTTATCCGGGGATGCCGGCTTATCAAGTCTTTAAGCGCTTTCTCACTCAGATTAAAACCGGTCCGGCCGGGGTTATTATAAAGCACAGCCTCTTTAGAGGTATGACTGAGAAGTTCGTCAACGTAATAAACGGCTTGCTGCTGTGTCGGTCTTATATAAGGAGGAAAACCAATCAGTACAGAATCAATATTGGTTTTCTCGATGTGTTTCATCAGTTTGACGGCATCACTGGTTCTTACGGCTGAAACACCGAACATCAGTTCAACATCTTCAAATTTTCGCTGATTAACATACTCAATGATCTGAAGACGCTCATCTATGCTGAGTGAATGCTGTTCACCAGTCGTGCCGCATATGAGTAACGAATGGATACCGCTGTTTTTCAAATGTTCGACAATAGCATCAAATCCTTCTACATATAAACTTTCATCTTCATGAAAAGGCGTAGGGATAGCAACATTAAAATTTCGCATGAGAATGTCCTCCAAGTACATATTCTTGAATATCTGCAGAGTATCATATAACACTGTCTGACATTTAAAAAGATACAGTTTCAGATAACTTTACATGTCAGATGTAAAGGCCGACACACAAAAAAAGCAGGCAAAGAGAGCCTGCTTCATAGCTTCGGCCTTAACTGTTTTACCCATTGGTTTTGGCGGGCTAAAATATTCAGACTCAACAACATTTGACGGATTCATTTAGGCACATGCCCTTATCAAAAACAATCTGGGTGCATATCCTGCTCCTAAAAGCCATTCATAAAGGGAGTTTAGATATGTATTATTATTATTATCCGTATTATGTATATGATTACAGACAGCAGCCTGATTTAAGTCAGGCAAATCATAAAATGCGAAGCCATTTATCTGCGATTCAACAAATTCCAATACACTCATCCTCCTTTCAACAATCAATGGCTGCGGTAGTGAAACACTTGCAGGCTGTCAGCAGAGCACTCGCTCTGGGATGCGGTATGAGTTCAGAATTCAGATTTCTTCCAGACACTTGGGGATTACGAGAACTTCATACTGTACACGCGAAATATCTTACTCCGTTGAGCTATCACGTTTATTCCGCTTTAGGCGCAGCAGAGCTTCTCGCCGCCGGACAAGGCCGGGCTCCTCATTTTCCTCTTATGGTAGGCTGCATGAATTCAATACTTCGTCTATGGTCAAACTTCCCCGCAGCGATAGCAGACCTGCGAAGAGCAGCCGGTCACCAATACGCGTCATCTGTAGACGAGGCGGAAAATCTCCTAAGACCAATGGTTCCAGCCACACAACAGGCATTATCCATCAGTCAATCTGCAGTGAGTCCGGCTATTTGGCAGGCTTCCTTACGTGCCGCGCAGTTAGCTAGGGAGGTACGTCAGAATGTTGCACAATCAATGAGTCAGGGATCTTCTTATTAATTAAGCCAAAAGATTTTTTCGGCTTTACACAGTCACATAACCGGACTTATTCAACACAAAAAAGAGCAGTAAACACGTAAGTTACTGCTCTCCTCTGTCTATCCGCCGTTCATTTGTTTTACAATGTATTCAGCATCATTTCCTACACCTTGAAGCAGCGCTGAACCTCGCCTATGCTGCCAAGGTAAACCAATAAAATACAATCCTTCCACAGCTGAAACACCCCGGTGATGTATAATTCGGCCTTCCTTATCCAAAACACCTTCTATTTTCATCCAACAAAGCGGATTCTTAAAACCAGTTGCCCAAATGATATTGTTTACTTCTAATGAAGATGAATCTTTAAAAATGATTTCATTTTGCTTTCCGGCTATGACTCTTTGTTTTAAGATGATCTTCTTCTGTCTTATTGCATGTTTTAATTCATACCCAAATATGGGGTCGCCTTTCTTCTGAATGAACTTGCCTAATATGGATGTATGACTTGCATGTAAAACTCCTAATTTATCAAACCACCAAAAGATGCTTCTTTTTCCAATCCATAAAGGGAAATAAACCGATTTATTACTGCAAGCCAAATATGTAACTCTTTCTTTGGATAATTCAACAGCTATCTGAGCCCCGCTATTCCCGCCGCCGACTACCAGTACATTCCCAGGCGCCAGTTGTTTTGAATGTTTATATTGTGAAGAATGTAATTGATGAATATGATCGGCTACATCCCTTGATATTGATGGAATATTAGGGGTATGAAAAGGACCTGCGGCCATCACAAGATTCTTCGTTTGATATTCTTCCCGGTTTGTTTTTATTAAGAAATAGTCCTTTAATTTTTGCACACTTATTACTTCTGTCCGTAATTGGATCGGGATTTCAAATCTTTCAACATAATTTTTCAGATAAGCAGCAATTTCATTTTTTGAAGGGAGTCCATGCTTGTCTCCTTCAAGCTGCATTCCAGGCAAAGAGCTGTACATTCGAGAAGTAAATAAAACCAATGAGTCATACCGGTTGTTCCAGCTTTCTCCCACTTCATGACTTTTATCCAAAATGATAAACTTTTGTTTCGACTTCTTTAGATAATATCCTACTGAGATTCCTGCCTGACCGGCTCCGATTACTATCGTGTCGTACATATGAATCCCCCCTCCGGTTTTATCTTAATTGTCAGCAGACAAAGTGAGTCCCTATTTCCTCCTTTAATGATGATGGTCACGCGGATTCTCAGATTGGGCCTGACAAAGAATCGTATTGTCGTGATTATGCGCTGCTGTTTCCATTTGAATGGTTACATGTGTAATGCCTTTATCTCCAAGTTCATGTTCCATTTTGCGTAAAATACTTTCACTTTCAGAAATGGTCAGTTGATCGTTAACAACTGCGTGGCAGGAAAGAGCATTCAATCCGCTTGTGATAGACCATATGTGTAAATCATGAATGCTTTGAATTCCTTCTGTCTCTTCAATTGTATGAATGATGTCAGTGACATCGATATTTTCCGGAGTTCCTTCCATTAATACGTGAATGGAGTCTTTCGTCACATGATAACCGCTTCTCAGCACAAGAATAGCTACAATGACACTGGCCACTGGATCTGCCCAGCTCCACCCGAAGAAGATGATAAGGATCGCAGCCAGTATGGCACCTACAGATCCGAGCATGTCACTTATCACATGTAAGTAAGCCCCTCTTATGTTCAGGTTATTCTTTGTATCTCCGCCGTTCAGCATAATCCAAGCGACCAATATATTCACAGCTAACCCGATGATACTAATCGTCAGCATGCCGGTTGTTGCTACCTCCGGCGGATGAGAGAAACGTTTGATTGCTTCATAAATGATATAAAGGGAAATCAATATTAATGCAACACCGTTTATCACAGCTGCGAGAATCTCAAATCGTTTGTAGCCGAATGTCTTATGATGACTTGCCTTTTTTTCGGCCAATTTAAAAGCAATCAGAGCAACCATTAATGAGATCGAGTCACTCAGCATATGGCCTGCATCTGACAAAAGCGCTAAACTATTGGTTACAAATCCGCCTATCGCTTCTATTATCATATAACCTGTAATCATGATAAAAGAGATCAATAAAACCTTCTTATTGGCTCCGCCAGCGTGATTGTGATTGTGCCCCATAAAAATCTCCTCCTTATCTCATACACTGCATTTATTATTTCTTTTCTGTTATGAAGCATTCTAACATGGACAAAAAAATAACCTTATATGATTATGTGCTCATATATGAATATATAGGTTCTTTACTGAAATGTCAAAATCTTTTCAATGAAAATGTCCAATACTTTATATTGCTCTTGATCAATGATTGCTATGAAGCCGCGGATTACAGTAATTACTTTAGGCGCAGACAATTTAGAAAAATCGCTTCACTTCTATCGGGATGGCTTGGGTCTGCCTACAGAGGGAATAGCCGGTACAGAATTTGAACATGGCGCAGCTGCCTTTTTTGACTTACAAACAGGACTGAAACTTGCCATTTGGAACCGCAAAGACATCGCACATGAAACAAACGTTACGTTAACTGCGCCAAGCCCTGCAGAATTTACATGAGGACATAATGTTGGCAGTAAAGCTGAAGCCGATAAAGTCATGGAACAGGCAAAACAGGCAGGAGCAACGATAACTGATCCCGCTCATGATACTTTTTGGGGCGGATACTCCGGTCACTTCCAAGACCCGACGGGCACCTATGGGAAATCGTTTGGAATCCGCACTGGGATGCAATTGAATAACCAAATTTAGCAACGATAAAAACACACCTGAATGTTCTGGTGTGTTTTTTATTTGTTTCCCAAAACGATCAAACTATTTATACGATGGCGGGATGCTTTGCGGAAAACGGAATACATTTTCGGGATCGTATTTCGCCTTTATTCTTTGAAGCCTTGCAAAGTTTGAGCCATAATATGCTTTTCCGAAGTTCTCGATATTTTGATCCGGAACATTCACATATGAACCTGTTACATATGGTTTCATCAGCTGACGCACTCTTTCAACTGATGCAAGATTCGAAGCTTCTTGTGATTTATTTTTCCAACTGGCCGTCCATTCCGTATAAAACAACGGACGGCGCCAATAGAAGGCTGTTTCACTGCTTGGTACTCTGCTTATCGCGCCGCCCCAATTGATAAAAAAGAAATTGGTTTCTGTCCCAGTCGCTTTTTCTAAAAATTGTCTCATTACTGCAATAGGTTCTTCCGGCCAAAGATTGAGCGCCCACGCCGAGGAGAATTTAACACTCTGATCAGATCTGCCGGGAATCGGTTCGTCAGGATCTAAGAAATCTATACAATCCGGGTAGTATAATGTTTTGATTACTGTTTGTGCCGGCGTTCCGGCATTTAATAAAGGTTTTAATAATTGAATCAGCTCTGGTTTTGAACCGAGGAACAATCCTTCCGCATGGCACAAGCCATTTACCTTGCTGTAAATCTCAAGGTAGCATCCTAATCGTTCGTCTGTAAACGGCGCCCATTTTTGCCACGCTTTAAATACCGTTTCTAACTGTTCCCACGGCCAAATAATATTAAAGACGGTTGCGGTTTTAGGGGCACGGTGAACTTTGAACGTATATTGGGTGTTATATCCGAAATTGCCTCCCCCGCCGCCTCTGGAAGCCCACAGTAAATCTTCATTGCGGGATTGATTTGCTTGTATGATCCTGCCTTTGGCATCTACCATTTTCAGTGCGAGAAGGTTATCGCTTATCAGGCCGATCGATCGTGAAAGCACTCCAAATCCGCCTCCCATTGTGATTCCTCCGATTCCGACGGTTGGACTGTCTCCGAACGGGGCCATAAAACCTTCCCGAGCTAAACCTTTTACAAGCGGGCCGACGTGAATGCCGGTTTGAACGGTTGCTACCGCGTTTTTTTCATCTAAGAAAACTTTATTCATGTCACTCACATCAATAACAATCCCATCACTTACCGTGGAAAGATTTTTATCCAGAGCATGGCGGCCGCTTCTGACACGCATAGGCACATTCTTCTCACGAGCCCATTTAATAGCATTACTTACATCGTATGAATTTTGTGCAAAAACAAAGACAAGCGGACAGACATCAACATAAGGGTTCCAATTCTTAACCGCCTGTGTATAGCCGGGGTCCCCTTTGAAGATGACGCGTCCTGTTAACTGTGCTGATCCCATCTATTTCACTCCCAATAAGCATTTGATTCCGATACCAGTATATGTAGGGATGGGACAAATTCTTAGACAGATGTTCTGCAAACTTAAAAATAGATACATATACGCGAAGATGATATAAAAACAAAAAAAAGACAAGAGCGGCAAGCTGCCGAAACTCTTGTCTCTCCTGCCTTTTTTATCATGATAGGCACTTACAATTATTGGCGTGATATCCCGACCAAACTATGGAAGTCCATAGAAAATTATGTTTGTCCTGCCATGCGTGGTTCTGCTGAGACACCGGCTGAGCAATCTTTCTGCTTGATCCCCCGACAAGAATCTTATTCTTTATCGTTTTTGCACCCCTGTACGGATAAAATCAATACACATTGAATCTTATCTTTTACATGATGAAAAGCTCTTATTTTTTCTTCTTGTGCTTACGTTTGCAATCCTGTTTTTTCTCTTTCTTATGACGTTTTTTACATTTCGCTTTTGCTGCTAATTTTGCCGCTTTTACCTTTGCTTCTGCCGTTGCTCTTGCTGCTTCTGCTGCTCTGGCTCTTGCTTCTTCCGCTCTTGCTATCGCCTCTTCCGCTCTGGCTCTCGCTTCTGCTTCTCTTGCTGCTTCTGCTCTTGCTTCGTCTTCCGCCATATCAAAATCATGGCCAAGGTCACAGGCTTCGTTGTATGGCTTTTTCCTCTGAACGTACTGTTGATCTTCACCTTCGTTATAATACATTACGCCACTCCTTCTCTCATCTTTTAATCTTTACATACTATGTAAAGAAATAACTGCAGCTTGGACTGGTATTTTGATGAACCGGCACATTTTAGGATAATTTTTATTTATCGATACAACAGATTCTGGATGCTTGATGAAACTTAAATGTTTATGATAAGCAGCGTAAAAAGGGAGACTGCGAAAAAGGATGCTGTACGCTGCAGCATCCTTCTGTACCAACTTTTTGTGTTTTTGACTTTTAGTTTGCTTGCTGTGTTTGTTTTACTGGTTCTTTGCTAAAAAGTCCGACAACGTTCCACAAGATAATTGCAGCAGCTATGATTGCACGAGCCGTACTGACTTCTTGGTTAGTAAACAATTTATAGCCATATACTGATCCCAATGCTGCTATGCAAAAAATATTGAACCATTTACTCCAACGCAATTAGAAAACTCCTTATAAAATGATTACATTTTCAAACAATATATTATAATATTAACAAATTTTTCAATATTTAACCTTAAATCATTCTTAATTGGTTTTCCTGATCATTTTCTCTAATCGTCATTCGATCTTTCGGAGTTTTGATCGTTTTTTGTTACAGGCTAGACCCAGACATCATTTTCAGCTGTTTGATCAGTTATTTCCTGCCCGGTATTTACAACACCTTTAGGCTCTACAAGCAAAATGTTACACTCTGATTCTGCATAAGGTTTATGTTCAACATTTTTCGGAATGACAAACATTTCACCTTCATTTAATGTTACTTCTCCATCACGAAATTCAATGATCAAATTACCCTTAATGACAATGAAGACTTCATCTGTTTCGTCATGCTTATGCCAAACAAAATCCCCTTGTACCTTAACAAGTTTAAATTGATAATCATTCATTTCAGCGATTACTTTTGGAGACCATTGATCTTGGAACGCAGCTAATTTCTCTTGAAAATTAATCGGTTTATATTCCATTCTTTCCGCTTTCCTTGTAAAACTCTATCATTTAACTAGTCCCAAATTAAAGGCCTGTCCACTTCAGCAGTTCTGAGATAGTCTAAAAGCTGACCAGTATGTACGGACTCATGGTAAGCGATTCTTAATAACATGTCTCCTAGTTCGCGAATATATCCAACATCAGACCTGTCAATCTTTATATTTGTTAAATCTGCTTCGTTTAACGATTTGATGAATGTCAAAAACTCGGCCCGATACGGTTTTGCAAATTCTAATTCTTCGGTTACTGTGGTAAACATTTTTGATTCATAAGGATTAATAGTTTCCTCTGAAAACTCACTCATATTTTTCATTAAAATTTGATGATAAAGAAATTCCGCTTCTAATATGTGTCTTATCATTTCTTTACACGACATGGCTTCGGAATCCGGGCGCCAGTCCATTTTTTCCTCAGGTATAGCTGTCCATAACTTGATGCTTCGCCGTCTTACTTCTTCAAAATTTAAAATAATAAGGTCAATCGTATTCAAGTGTTTTCCCCCTTTTATTTTTAAATAATTCTCCTTCTTCCCGGAAAAAACCTCTTTAAATAAAAAACGTATTCTTTCCCAACTCGCTGGATTGGTAATTTAAGATAAGAAGATATTCATTCATCCATACAATAGACTCTGGTTGAACATATACTAAATGATAGTTTTCATCAGAAAGGAGAAATCAGCTTTGGCAAAGTATCGAATCATGACCTTTGACGGGGGCGGTACCTTAGGTGCTTTAAGTTTACAGCTATTGAACAGACTGGCTGAAGAAAATCCAGCATTGATAAGCCGAACCCATGTATTTGCGGGAAATTCAATCGGTTCATTTACTGCCCTTGCATTAGCAAGCGGAAGATCTCCGAAGGAAACACTTCAGTATTTTGAGGATGAAATCCTGCCCGCATTCAGCACTTCCCGGCCGGGAGGACCTGTTTTCAATCAACAATTGCCATATTCCGGTTTTATTAAAGCGGTACGAAACTTTTTCCCGCCAGGCCTTCGCCTTAAAGATCTAAGAAAACGAATTGTTGTCCCTTCATTCAAACTATACTCCCCAGCACTGGATCGTTGGACGCCCGTATTATTTCACAACTTTCCCGGCTCTCCCTATTTAAATGAGAAAGTGAGTGATGTCATACTGCGGAGCAGCGGTGCTCCCGCAACGCAGCGCGCCTATCAAAACTACGTGGACGGATATGTAGTGGCAACGAACCCCAGTACGGCCAGTATCGCGTTTGCGGTTGGTAAAGCCAACGTGCCATTGGATCTAATTGCGGCGCTATCCATCGGTACAGGCGAAGCCCCGACTCGGTTAAGAAGAGATACGAGGGGGTGGGGAATGGTAAGTGCGGATAACATACGTCCCGAAAATCTGAAGAACCTTCCTCCAAATTGGGGAGTCCTTTTGGACAGGTCGCCTAATGAACCATTACTGCCATTTCTTCAGATGATCTCCGGCGGAAATGGCTACTATGAATCCATGGTCAGTGCGAATCTGCTGGGAGATCGCTTTTTCCGGTTAGATCCGCGGATTCCTAACTTCTCCAAAACAGACCCTTCCGTGGTTCCCGCTGTCATTGAAATTGCGAACAAAACCAACTTAGAGCCTGTGAATACATTTCTAGAGAAAAACTGGAACGACAGCCATTAAATAAGTCAGAAGTTTACATCATCATACAATGAACAAAAAATACCAAGGGACTCAAAACCCTTGGTATTTTTAATGCGGCTGAGAGGATTTGGACATTCATGGGTTATTTATACCCTGGGCATTCGATAAAGCTTATTACCGCCCGGCATTTCAAACACTGAAGTTAGGCATTACAACCAACAATCGGGCCATTTAATTGAATAGGACTACCCAGAAGCCGCTTCCCATTACGTAAGAAAAGCGGCTTTTTAGATTTGATTTTCAAGTTCCTTTGACAAATTTTGAAAAGACTCTTGACTATTCAGTTGAACTGTATTAAGTTTAACTATATAGTCAGACTGAATAGAGGATGAGGATATGAAACATAAATTATTACCGCTGTCTGAAACCATGCATTATATTTTATTAGCTCTGCGGGAGCCGCTTCATGGCTATGCCGCCATGCAGAAGATCGAAAAGATGAGTAACGGAACTGTTATTTTAGCGGCCGGCACATTATACGGCGCGATTGAAAACTTGAATAAGCATGGCTGGATTGAACCTGTCGGAGAGTCGGGCCGGAGAAAAGTTTATATGATAACTGCGGAAGGAAGCGCCATTTTGAAAATGGAACAAAACAGGTTACTGCATATTTTATCCCTGTACGAAGGAAGTGAATCGAATGAAGACATTTAAGATGTTTTTTGATATTGAAAAAGAGGAGCAATGGCTGAACGAGCAATTACAAAAAGGCTATCGCTGTACAAATATCAGCGGATTAGGAATATACACTTTCGAAAAAACCGACAAAAAATATGTGATGCGACTGGATTATCAAGATTATTTATCAAAGAAAAAATTCAAGAACTACAGAGAGATCTATGAAGACTTCGGCTGGAGTTATATAAACAGCCCATGGCTCAGCGGAACTCGATATTGGCAAAAAGAAGATGATGATCAAAATGAAATCTTCTCGGATCGCCAATCAAAGAGTAGTTATTATAAAAGATTAATGAGTTATTCATCTTGTTTTGGTTTACTTTGCTTATTTTATTCTTATTTGATTTACAAGGATTCAGGTTTGTATTTAGCTGAAGGTCTGTGGAGTATGGAAGGCGCAATGTTTTGGAAAGCATTTTTATTTGAAACTCCATTTGCCCTTCTAAGGTCGCTTCCCGCTCTTATGGCTGTTATCTTCGGCATCAGTTACTATAAAGCGTATCGAAAATATTCAATGTTAAAGGAACAATAACACGGGGAAGTTACATTCAAGAAGTAATCGAGGATCATGTATTTGCCGAAGCTGGGCGCTTTAACGAAAAAAAAGCGCCCTGCATTTGCTGATAAATCAGACGGCTTATTTTGTTAATGATACATACTTATTTACAATGGCTTGAGCGAGACAAGCTGATGAATCAACAAAGGTAAGTTCGCTGCTTTTTTGATCCGTGACCATATTTAAATCCGTACATGCAATGATAACCGTATCAACCTTTTCTGCTAATTCACGGTGTAATTCATCATATAATGTACCAGCCTCATCGATTTGACCTTGTTTAATCTTTTCTATTATGTGATCGACATAGATTTGCCAACTATCTTGATGTAAAAAATCATAACCTTCTCTGTTTAACGCTTCTTGAAATATTCCAGATTGAACCGTAGGATAGGTGGCTAAAAGAGCTGCTTTTTTTGAGCCTCTAGGTATTTTTTTTATGGTTTCATCAACCATGTTTAGTAAAGGGACTGAAAGCGATTTTTTTATTTGATTAAAATAGATATGTGCGGTATTACATGGGATGGCAATAAAATCAACACCCGTTTTTTCAAGCTTTACAGCCCCCTCAATAATTGCCTTTTCCATGTCCGTATGATTGAGAGGTTTATTCATATAGAAAGGAGTCGGACAAGAATAAATCATCATATGAGGGAAATCCATATCATGTACTGCTCCATATATTTTTTGGCACTCGTCTACTACCTTATCTACAAATGGCCCAGTAGATTTTGGCCCCATTCCTGCCAGTATTCCAATCATAATTGTCCTCCTCTGTAAAAATGTGTACGAATACGATCACGATGAGTTATTCTTGTGTTACTCATCTGAATCTGCTCTCATTTCTTTTTGGCTTTCTTTCCTATTTTATCATTTCATTAATCGAATTATCATATTTATTTCCGCCGCACGCAGTCAGCAGAATAACCGATACACTAAGAAAAATAAAAGACTCTTCAAAAGATGGCTGGCAAACCGGACGACTACTATTAGTAGTGGACTCTTTTGGTCACAAAACACATTTTTTAAAAAGAAACAAAAAATACCAAAGGTTGTCAAAAACCCTTGGTATCATTCAGAGGCGGCCGAGAGGACTTGAACCTCCACGGGTTATTCACCCGCTGGGCCTTAACATAGTGAATCCGTAGCACTGATTATGAAAGCTATTTTCATTACACCTTCTAACACCACATTACATCATTTCTATAAGTTTGAATGAATTATGGTTAATAATTGGCGAGTAAAAAACACCCTTAATTCCCCACTTCTCCGAATCTCATTAGGATGAAATGATTTAACATTCATTACCTATGTTGTGTCACTGATCAATGGATTGATTTAATTGAAATGAAAACCGTTTTTCCTTACTAGCCGATGTATATTTTAAGAAAATGACCTTTCTTTTTTGGTTTTAATCTTACGATAAATCATCATTATCTGTTTCAAGATATTGGTCTTTTTTCTTTAAAGTAAGGGCTAGAATGAAACAGACAGCCGCAAAGACAATCGCTGCACGATAAACTGTATGAATACCTTGGGTCATACTTTGTATGTTCAGCATAGTTTTGTTGGCTTCGTTTGTATGTTGAATATAATGCTGCGAAGCCGCAGCCATAATACTTGTATAAAGAGCCGGACCGATTGCACCAGATACTTGGTTAATGGTATTTGAAATTGCTGATCCATGGGCATGCAGCTGTTTAGGAACTTGATTTAGCCCTAGAGTCATCACCGGCCCTATACTCAACCCTACTCCAATTGTAAATGCTGCATAAAGAATGGCAGCTGTTGTCGTAGCCGTTTCGTTTGAAATCTGAGTAAATAAACTTAAAACGATCATTATAAGAAGTAAACCAATGATGATCAGCGGTTTAAAACCAACCTTATCAAACAATCTCCCGCCAATCATCGCTGTAAATGCCAGCGTGATTCCGCCAGGCAGCATAAGAAATCCCGTGCCTAATGGTGTCAAGCCGGCAGCTGTTTGAAAGTAAAGAGGTAAAATAAGCATCATCGAAAACTGAATCATCATAATGAGAAACATCAGAAACATCGCTCTTGAAAAAACGGATGACGTAAATGGTTTCATGCTGATCATGGGTGACGAAAGCTTTGTTTGCTGTCTGACGAAGAAAGCAAGAGCCAGCACACCAACAACAAGCGTAATCCATACGATTGGGTTTCCCCATCCAGATGCTTCACCAGCTGTACTAAATCCATAAACAACTCCGCCAAACCCAACTGTCGAAAGAATCACGGATGGAATGTGAATCGTCGGTTTAGATGTTTCAGATACATTGTGAAGTTTAAAGACAGCTATTATCAAAATGAGCACCGCTGCAATCAAAAGACCTAAGAAAACAATTCGCCATGAATAATATTGAATAATTAAACCAGAAATGACAGGTCCGATCGCCGGAGCAAACAAAATCGCTACGTTGAATATTCCCATCACAGTTCCGCGTATACTTACCGGTACAAGTGTTAACATTGTACTCATGACTAATGGTAAAACAATACCTGTTCCCAATGCTTGAATCATACGGCCAATAAAGAGTAAAGAGAAGAATGGCGTAATATAACCAATCAATGAACCAATCACATATAAACACATCGCTGTGATAAACAGTTGCCTTAGTGTAAACCGTTGAATTAAAAAGGCTGATACCGGTACGGATATTCCGATGATAAGCATATAGCCGGTTGATAGCCATTGGGCAGTGCTTGTTGTAACGTGCAATGTTGAAATGATACTGGGCAATGCCACATTCATTACAGTTTCACTGATTAGGCATAGAAAATTCCCTAAAATTAAAATGAAGAGAATGACTTTGCTTTGCTTACTCATTTTTTCATTTGTTGGCATGATTTTTCACCTCTGTATCGAAAATAGCTTCGTTATTTGTTCGCAGGCTGCCTTCAAAGAAGCAATGTTTTTTTCGTCAGGGACAGTGCAGATGCGCTTTCGATCCAAAAAGAACCCCATTGTTTGCATTCTTCAGGGACGTTTCCCGACCGAGCAAATTTATCAGCATAAATTTGTTCCCAATCGTTATAATTTTACAGGTATCTCCTCTTCTAAAACATTAGCTGGTTTAGTGAGTTTCCAACCTAGTAAGATAATAATCAAACCTAAGGTGATAAGAAGATATAATGTAGGAACAAAACTTCCTAAATAATCATGTAGAAAACCGATGATAAATGGCCCCACTGCACCAATCATATACCCAATGGCTTGAGTCATTGCTGACCAAGTGCTTGCTTCTATAGGTGAAGCTGTCTTATCTATTGGTAATAATAAAGTAAGTGAAACAAGACCACCGCTGCCAATTCCTAAACATATGCTTGCAACAATAGGTGTTACGTTTGTAAAACATAACAGGGATAAACCGATCATCACGCTGAGGGTGAGGAATGTAATCCAAAATCTTCTGCTTGGCATGACCTTTAAGAGACTAGGCAATAAAAGAGTAGCCGGCAGCTGTGCAAGCATAGATATTGTACCGATGAGTCCGCCGAATGCCGCAGTTTCTCCTTTTTCCTCTACAATTGCTGGCAGCCAAGCTGCAAAACAATAAAATAAAAGAGTTACAAGCCCTACAAAAGAAGTTAATAACCAGGCCTCTTTATTTTTTAATGGTAAAGATGCACGACTTTTTTTTGACGATTGATTGGTGTGATGATGAGCGTGTTTTGTGACCATAAACCAAAGTGGAAGAGCGAATAGAGCAAAAATACTCCAGAATGCTAATCCGTTTTTCCATGAATCATTTAGTATGTGTTGAAGTGGTGTTGTCAGCCCAATAGAAATAGATGCACCAACGACCATTGACGTAGAATATATGCCTATCATGGATGCAGCATTCTCTGGAAAGTAACTTTTGATGAAGCCAGAGAGCAGAGGGCTTACAATCCCAATTCCTGCACCAATAAACAAAGCCGTTATTAATAGGTATATTGAGGAATTTGAAAAGAAACGCAGAAACGTTGCAACACCTATACAGGCGATAAAGAATGTGATAATTTTCTCTGATTGATAGCGATTGGCTAAACGACCAGCAAATAATGAACAAAAACCAAAACATATTAAAGGAATAGACGTGAGTAAACTCGCTGACATCGAACTCATGCTTAGTTCCTCCGTTATTCCGTGTAGAACTGGGCTAACTGAAGTGATACCCGGTCTCAGATTAAATGCAGCCAGTATAAGTGCAAATAGAAATAATCTATTACGATTGATCATACCAATTACCTCCGATTGATTTCTTGAAGTTTAATTCTATCTAATGGTACATGAAGTTATTACATAAATAAAATGCATATTAATTATATTGGAGATAACAAAAATGATATGAAAAACCATAAATTCAACTTAGTGATCAGATATCTGAAGGACGTTGCGTTTACCTTGGTCATATAAAGTCACCAGTCTGGGGCAACACCACCGTTTTTACATAAAACCTTTATAACCCTTTTATTGAAAAAAGCTGATTTCTCCAACGCTAAGGAGCCATCAGCTTAAATGTATTCTATCACTTATCATTAATACTTAATTTGTAAAGAATTAATCTATGACATCTTATAAATCTGGCAACGATATGATTTTAAAGGTTCGGAACCTGACATAGGATCCAGCTGCTCTATCCCTACCAATTGATTCACGTTTGCCCCTACAGCTGAAAATGGATCAAATCTTAATAACTCTAGTTCATCACACTTATCCCACCATCCTGCTTGAGTATATACCGTACCTACGGGTATACTTTGCGTCATTCGAGTGACTGCCTTTATTCTGCCATGAGGAGATGCCAATTGAATCCATTCACCATCATTTAATTTATACATTTGAGCTGTTTTCGGGTGAATCTCAACAAAAGGATCAGGATGCATTTTCCTTAGTTTAGCAATGTTTCGATGCTGGCTATGACAAAAAGATTTTAATTTATTTGAAGAAAGAATTAACGGAAAATCATTTGATTTATCCTGATAATGCGGAACAGTTAATGGTTTTTCAAATTGGGGCAGCGGGTCATACCCATGCTGTAACAAAAACTCGGAATAAATCTCCAACTTCCTCGTTGGGGTGGAAAAGCCACTGACTTCTTCATTCAGTTTTTCACTATATTTACAATAGCTTACTTGTAACGGAACTGATATCCCTGCAGGCTGAGAACGAAGTTGGTCTAATGTTAAATTCAAAGGTTCAAGATAGTAGTTAAACGCTGCTTCAATATCTCCATTCCAAAAATGATCTCCATTACCCATTTCTAATGCCAGATCCATTATGATTTGCAGGTCAGGACGAGTTTCCCCAGGGGCCTTTGACATTGCAGGCTTATATTGAATATGTTGAGCCGTTTGTAAACTCCCTTCAAAACCAGCCAACAGACTTGGTGACTCCCAGGCATGCGCAGCAGGTAATACAATATCTGCAAACCTTGTCATAGGGCTATGAAACATATCGACATGGACATGAAATTCCAGTTTTTTTAAGGCCTCAATCATGTTTCCGCTTCCCGGGTTTTGTGTGACCATATTACTCCCAAAACTTAATAACGCTCTCATAAGATAAGGCGTTTCGTTCAATACAGCATCGGCAAAATCATACCCTGTTGCGGAAAGTTTCGGAGCACCCAGGGGCCTCTTCTCTATTCCTAAACGCTTCTGTTGTTGTGACAGCGGAATCAAGTTTTGATCTTTAATTAGATTAACTGGTAAAGATGGGAGGATAATATTTCCTCCCTGTTTATCAAAATGACCGGTCAGACTATAAAGGATACACAATGCTCGATTAGTTGATGAACTATTTACATGCTGTTCTAAGCCATTCCATGAATAATAAGATATCGGATCTACATCGCTTAATAATTCCCCAAGTTCGACTAATTTTCCATATGAAACACCCGTTATTTTTTCCACATTTTCAATCGTAAAAGAAGAGACTCTTTTCATTAATTGAGAAAAAACAGTTTCTGAAGAAACGCCTCCATTTGTATATTCACCTGTAAGTAAAATATTTTCTGACCATGTTTGAGGATCTTCCCGGGTATCAATTTTATATGGCTTCTGATTCTTATCAAGAGCTAAAAATTCATATGGATGATGATTTTCCGGTCGAAGGAATTTCCCCGTTTGCTTATCCACTAAGAAGGGGGCATTGGTCCAATTAAGCAGAAATTTATGATCAAATGAATGATTCTCAAGTAAAAAGCGAATACAGCCTAATATTAAGGCACTATCAGTTCCATGATTCGGAGCAATCCATAAATCTGCCGCTGCAGCTGTCGTTGTACGGCGCGGGTCAATTACGACTAGTTTGCTCCCCCTTTTTTTCGCTTCCATGAGCCTTTTCCAAGTCTGAAGATTCGTATCTGCCGGATTGTGTCCCCATATCAATATTAAATTAGCATGTTCAAAGTCGGGTTGAGGTAATCCAACACCATACGTGTATTTTGATCCCTCGTCCCTTGCCCATTGGCAGACATTTGTATGGGAAATATAGTTGGGAGTGCCGTAAAGATTCATCAAGCGCTGCAGATATGGCCCCCAGTTAAAACTTCCGCTCGCACCGACAGTTGGAAAAGTGTATGCTACCGACTCTGCCCCTGTTTCAGAACTGATCTGTTTTAACTTATCAGCAATGGTTTGTAAGGCTTCTTCCCATTTTATTCTTTTCCATTTCGGTTCTTCCCCTTTTGGATTCGTTCTTTTTAAAGGGAAAAGAATACGATCAGGATGATTGATTATCGGAGGGGCTGACGCTCCTTTTGGGCAGATTCCCCCATTCGGATGACTTTTATCTGGAATCACCTTTTTTAACTGATCATTTTCCGTAATGGATATAACCCCGCATTTTGAAACGCATTGCGAACAAAACCCCGATCTTCTTTTTTCACTAGTATTCATCATACTTCTCTCCTTTTTAAGGTTGAGTTGATTAGTGATAACAAAAAACTAGGAACCTTTTCAGTCGAGCATAGTTTGGAATACATCTCAAATACGGATCACATATTCTGAAATTCCTTGTGATTCTTATCCAGCTCTTGTTGAATGTCTTCCGCTTGTCTACGGTTATTGTTATTATCTTGAAGTTTCATTCTCTTTTATGGTACATTAGATTTCATCATAGATAAAATGCATATTAATCATATAGGAGATAACAATAACGATATGAATAGATCACAAATTCAACTGATTGTTAAGATATCGGAAACAGGAAGTTTTACAAAAGCCGGTGAAGAGCTGCACATGACACAGCCTGCGGTAAGTCGTGCCGTAGCAACGATTGAATCGCAATTAGGGACGAAGTTAATTAAGAGAAATAAGAAGAACGGGTTGTTTTTTACTGATATAGGAGAGCGTGTCTTAATTAATTTTAGAAATATCCTGAGTGAATTCCAGAAAGTAGATGAATTAATTGCAGCTGAACAAGGATTAGAAATAGGCAAGGTTCATATTGGAGCTTACCCAACTGCGTGCAAAAGGTTTATTCCCAAAATTATACGGACAATGGAAGATAAGTATCCTGGTCTTGAAGTCAAGATTTCGGAAGGAAGTGTAGATCAAGTCAAAGAATGGTTACGTTCTAAATGTGTTGATGTAGGAATGATTATTCCTCCCGCAGAAGATTTCGATATCGTGCCCTTAACGAAAGATCAATTGATTGTCATTATGCACTCGAGTCATCCTTTATATCAGAAAGAAACAATAGGTATTCCCGACTTACAAGATGAGGATATATTACTTGGAAGAGGCGGTTATGAGTTACAAATTCACTCTTTATTCAAAGATTTTAAATTGAAACCTAAAGTACGGTTTGTTATTGATTATATAGACACAGCATTATGTATGGTACAAGAAGGATTAGGAATTACAATTACAACGAAAAAAAACATTCTATCACTACCGGAAAATGTCGTTTTTCGTGAATTAAAGCCGAACACGTTTAGAGAAATCGGTATAGCTGTTCCAGATATGAAAGATATCTCTAAAGCAACAGATGTCTTTATCCAAACAGCTCGTACTCTTTTCGCTAATGAAAGTGATTAAATGCCGCTCGCTGCTTTTTAAGAGAGAAATTATAAAATAGTAACTAAATAACCTCGGGGGACGCTCCAGCAGCTTCATTTCCGATTACACGTAGGCTATCCAAGATTTGTTGTATTTTTAGCTGTTTTCAGGAGTGTTATTTCTAAAAAAGAGTGAGTATTACTTCAACCTCACTCTTTTCGGCCGAGAGGACTTGAACCTCCACGGGTTATTCACCCGCTGGGCCCTCAACATAGTAAAAGCATATCATTGGTTATGAAAGTGGGAATCCCACAGGTTCCCTCTTGTTTTGATGTTGTTTTTTTAAAAAAGTTATTGACACCAATAAATGACCATGTTATCATTAAAAATTTGATATCTAACTCCATATATGATAACCTTAAGTTAAGTTCCCATATATGGAGGTGGATTATATGTTTCAAATTGGCGATAACATTGTTTATCCAATGCACGGAGCAGGTACAATTGAAGCCATAGAAGAAAAACAATTCTTAGAGGAAAAACAACAGTATTATGTCATAAGAATGTCAATAAGTAATATGACAGTTATGATTCCAACGCGTAAAATATTGAGTTCAAATATACGGCCAGTTACTGATATACGTGCATTAAAACACATTATACACATTTTTCAGCATGGAGAATCAGATAGGTTACTGCCGTGGAAGCAAAGGTATATAGTAAACACGAACAAAATAAAAACGGGTGAAATACAAGAAGGCGCTGAAGTTGTACGTGATTTAATGCGAATGAAGAAAGAAAAAGCACTTAATTCAAGCGAAAAAAAAATGTTGGATGATGCATATGAATTTTTGATTAGTGAACTGGAAGTCATTAAAGGAATCACTGAAAAACAAATAAAAAGTTTCTGCTAAGGTTAATTTTAAATAATGTTTTGCATTCCAAAAAGCACCCACGAGTTTTCGGAATATTACGATTAAAATATTTCAAAGACGCTTAACTTCTTCAACTTACTTTTAGAACATTAACCTCTTTTATTATTCCTACAATCTAATCTGTTTTATTTTTTTCTTTAACGAACATTTGATGTTTTATCAAGAAACTCGATGAAATAGTCACTTGATTTTTGTAATCCTGATTCACACTGGCACGGACAAGGAGCCGTAAGGATGGAAGAGAGGCAGGGCTTTCATTGTTTTAGGTCTAAGTGATTATTTCCGGAAGAAAAAACAACCACTCCCCTCTTTATCTTTAAGAATTTCTTACATCTGCTTCCACATTGAATAGCAGTTGTTTTCTTCTTTTCATAAAAGAGATATGCGAATTGTAACAAAGAATAACATACAGTTATCTTGAGAACATAAAAACAAATCATTTATATATATTCCACATATCGTCAATCCGGTATGTTATACTGTAAACAATCCTTTGAGGTTTTAAACCTTTTTCTTACCTTGTAGCAACTGTCCCTACTCGAACGTTGAGTAGGGTTTTTTTATTCAGTATGATACAGAGAACATAAAAAAACAGGCTCTATATAAAGAGCCTGTTTGTATAAACGATTGAAGATTAAGCAGTTTTTTGAACGTTAGCAGCTTGAGCTCCGCGAGCACCTTGCTCAACGTCAAACGTTACTTTTTGACCTTCGTCTAAAGATTTGAATCCGTCACTTTGGATTGCAGAAAAGTGTACGAATACATCGTCTCCATTTTCACGTTCGATAAATCCAAAACCTTTTTCTGCATTAAACCATTTCACTGTACCTTGTTCCATTTTTGTTGCCTCCTAGTGTGTTACACATTGTATTACTATCCTTGCCCAAAGTATCATCAAGACGAAAAGTCGATATTCATACTATCCTTTACACGAACAAAAATAATTCTCCTTTATCATATCACGAAACGGAAATAACTGCAAATTAATATTATGTTTCATTCAGGGTTTTATTTGTTAAACGTGCGGCAGGTTTTTTTAGTGAGAACCTTCATTTGTAATTTAGAAGTTTTGACGGACCCCTTACCGTACTTAATAATAAATATCATGTTGATAGATGTATTTAAAAAAAAGCCGACTCACGAAAACGAGTGGGTTTACAAAAGCTCTAACTAACCCACAAAGGTTTTAGTCAGAGCTATTTATACGTATTTTTTTTGGTACAACTCACTAAGCACCTACTCTGTCATCAGCAACATGAAAAGGAGCTTTGATAACAGGGGGTACATTCTTAGAAGGAAGATACCATTAGAGCGTTGACACTAATGGCACCCTTTGTTTCTACTCAATCACTTATTCAGCTTCTCCAACAACTGTAAAGCGTTCATTTATATGTTTTGGATTTTCAATTTCATCCAATACTGCAATTGCATAGTCTGCATAGCTGATATAACTTTCGCCTTTCGAATTCACAAGAAGATGATCTTTTCCTGACTGATAAAATCCAGTTCTTTTCCCGTCTGGGTCAAATACCGCTGAAGGACTGATAAATGTCCAGTTCATATCAGAAGTTTCCTTTAGTTCTTGCAAGTTACGACCTTGCCCTTTAGCTGTCGGAATAAAAATCTCCGGGAAATCAGGTGTATCCATTACACTGACAGTTTTATTTTCGTCTACATAAAGACTCCCTGCTCCACCTACAATTACGGCTCTTGTACCCGTTCCTTTTAATGCCCTAATTAATGCCCGGCCAGCATCTACATGTGCCTGTTCTTCTCCTAATGGAGCACCGAAGGCATTAACTGCTACATCTAATTTTTTTAGATCATCCGATGTAAGATCAATTATATTTTTTTCAATGATTGCAATCTTTTCCTCTTTAAGTTTTGCAGCATCTCTTACAATTGCAGTTACTTCATGTCCCCTGCTTACCGCTTCTTTCAAGATAAGACTTCCAGCTTTTCCGGTTGCACCAATGATTCCAATTTTCAATTTAAAGTCCTCCTAATCATTCAAAATTTTAAATGTAACCATATCGATTACATGTAATAAGTTTAGTTACACCTTATTTATTTGTCAACTTGTTAATTGAGCATATTAGAGTAAAAGAACTTGTAATTCATTCAGTTACAAGTGTACTATAAAGAGTGTAAAGTAATGAGGATGGTGAAGAAATCATGTCTATTAGCAGCCGTTTTGCTGTAGGAATTCATATATTGGCTCTTATTGAAATAAATGAAGACGGAATTAGCACTTCTGAATTTTTAGCTGGAAGTGTAAATACAAATCCCGCCTTCATAAGAAAAATTATGGGGATGCTGAAAAAAGCAGGTTTTGTAAATGTTCGGCCAGGTATTGCAGGAGCTGAATTAGCGAAGGATTTAACTGAAATCAACTTACTTGATGTTTATAGAGCAGTTAATGTTGTTCAAGATAAAGAATTGTTTAGTATACATGAAAATCCCAATCCTCAATGTCCTGTAGGCCGGAACATTCAAAGTACAATTGGTCCAATATTTGAAATCGCCCAATGTGCCTTGGAAAAAGCTCTTGGGCATATCACAATTGAGGATGTGGTAAAGGATATTATTGAAAAAGAAAAATTGACCAATAATTGTTAAATGATTTCACAGAAAATCTTTTATCAGACTGGGGATAAGAAAAATCAATAAAACAAAAATGGACTGGGTCATATTGAATCCAGCCCCGAATTGATATTGATTTTAGATTTAGATTACGGTAAGGGATATAAATATGCTCATGATAAAGAGAAAAAATTAACGACAATGCACACGATGCCAGATTCTTTAATAGGGCGTGAGTATTACTATCCAACAACTCAAGGTTGAGAAGCTAAGTTCAAACAAAGACTTGAGGAAATCTCGGATTGGTATAAAAGAAACCGCAAATCTTAGTTTGAACGAATATGTTCTGTATATAAAAATAATGAGGTATGGAGTGAATTGATAATGAATTATGATGAAATAAAAGATTACTGCCTAACCTTTCCAAACTCTTATGAAGACCACCCTTTTGGAGATGGTTGGACTGCAATTCGGCACAAAGGGAATAAGAAAATATTTGCACTTATCTTCACTCGCGACGAACACTTATGTGTCAACCTTAAATGCGAACCTGAAAGGGCTGATTTTCTACGTGGTCTTTTTGAAGAAATCAAGCCCGGATACCATATGAACAAGGAGCATTGGAATACGCTTACCTTAGATGAGGGACTCCCAGAGCATCAAATCCATGACATGGTAAAGTACAGCTTTGAACTGACAAAACCAAAAAGTAAAAAGGAAACATAACATCGAAGGATAGAACGCTCATTATAGATATTCATCCGGTGCAATGATACAGAGGAATATGCAAAAAACCTCAAGGCAGCAATTTTTAAATTCGTATTTACGAGATGATTTTTTCGTTATTGTGAGTCCTTTGTTTCTCGACATAGGTTGAACAAATAAAAAAAGAGCAGACTCAAAGTCCACTCAATTCATTAAGATGATTGCTCATTTCATGCAGACACCTATAAAAAATGATAGGTGACGATGATATGCCGCAAAGGTCATTTAGCGTTTAATTAATACTGATAACTCACCTTCAAACACTTTTTCCTCTTTCTGATTATAGGTAGATAACAATACAGTAAGTATCCCCGTCTGGCTTTTATTTGGTTTTTTATCAATAACCTTAACAATAGTGTTCAGTTTATCATTAGGGTAAACGGGTGCTAGGAATTTTATATTATTCATTCCTGTCCCAGCAATAATATCGTCTTCATGACACCCTTCTTCAATCCAAAGCTTAAAAGTAATAGATAACGTTTGTATTCCAGAAGCAATAATTCCATTAAACCTGCCCATTTTTGCTTTTTCTTCATTTAAATGCATGTATTGTGGGTCATACACTTCTGCAAAATTCTTTATATTCTCTTTTGTTAATTCAAAAGATTTAGTTTGAAAAACCTGCCCGACGGTAAATTCATCCAACTTCATAAATAAATCTCCCTGAATCTAAACTTTATTATTAAATCTACGTAGCATTTTAACATACTGGCTCTCACACAACAACTTAACGGTAAAACAATTGTTCCCCTATCAGGAATGAACAAGCACATTGTTTTTGTTTCCTTGCCTTTAACCTCTTTATAATCAGGTGTTTTCTTATAAAGACCAAGGCGGTCGCCATCACCATCACCCGGCATATGTGCCATTTCCTCATAAGAATCTCCAAGCTTCTTATAATAAGAATAAGCAGTCAGCCTACGAGAACTTTCTTCCGGCTGATAAAACGCAAGTTGAATATATTTCCCGTCATCATATACACGAATTATGGCGTTATCTCTTTTGTGCTCATCTGAATCAGCTCGCATTTCTTTTCTGACTTTCTTCTCCTGCTTCATCACTTCATTAATTGCATTATCATATTTACTACCGCCGCACGCAGTCAGCAGAAGGATGAAGGTGACTGACAAATCATACGACCTACTATAAGTAAGTGGACAGTAACAGATGAATTTTTATAAACAAAAAATACCAAGGGTGTCAAAACCCTTGGTATCATTGATGCGGCCGAGAGGCACTTGAACCTCCACGGGTTATTCACCCGCTGGGCCCGCCATCTATATTCATAAAACTATTGCTCAGTTGTCAGCATGTTAAGTAAATTACGAATTTCCTTGTTATAACTTTTAATTTCTTCTTCATTACAACCGGTTTTATCAAATACTGCATTAGGTATCATTGTGACTTTTTCTTTAAACTCATTCCCTTCAGTTGTTAACGTAATAATTACACTTCGTTCATCCTCTTTTGAACGCTCTCTTATAATAAGACCTCGCTCCTCAAGTCGTTTTAAAACTGGAGTTAATGCTCCGGAGTCTAGATATAATTCTTCGCCTAAACCTTTAACAGATATTTTTTCCTTCTCCCATAAAACAAGAAGAACCAAATACTGTGATTAGCGTACAAGTTCTCGTTTTCTGCTTTGGACCCCATATAGAAAATAAAAAGCCAGCTCTCCTTCGGGAGAAGAACTGGCATAACAAAGCTTCTTGCTTCTTATTTTGCTGTATTGCTCGGACCTTTTAATTTCTCTTCGTTCTTGCGTCAACGTTTTATTATTAGGACACAACCAATAAAATAATGACGATCGAGAATAACAACGCTGCTTTTGCAAAGCAGTAAGCCCTCCAGAATATAAAAGAGCTGCAATCATTGCTGCTCGGATAATCCCAGCTTATTCTGAGTCTGTATGTCGAGTAGCCGGTCAATTAAATGGATGTTTTTTTCATTCCTTTTCTGTTTGTTCCATTTTCCACCACAGTGAATCTTTTGGATTTTCAACAGCTTCTTGAAACTCAGCTTTAGAAGCAACTGTTGGGTAAGAACCTTTTAAAGATTTACCTGAAGTATCTTTAAATAAGGTTAACACAACAATTAAGCCAATTAAACTAACTGCTAATAAATAGAAACCCGGCGCCAAATTGTTTCTTGTCACATGGGTTAACCAAGAAGCAACTAAAGGTGTTGTTCCACCAAAAATAGAAACTGATAAGTTGAATGTCCAGGATAACGTACGATATCTAATGTCAGTATGGAACAACGTAGGTAAAGATCCTGGCATAGTACCTTCGTATACAGATAATACAATCCCTAACATTAAAAGTCCTATAAATAAGAATGTTATATTCCCCATATTAAGAAATTGAAAAGAGATAATCGAAAATACAATTCCTAATACTAATCCAATTGTTATAACTTTTTTATTTCCTAATTTATCTCCCAATTTACCAAAAGTTAAAGCGAACGGTACCATAATAATCAATACAATTGCTGTAACCGGTGTACTTATATTATCACTTATACCAAGGTTCTCATCTAAATAAGAAGGCATATAACCTAACAATAGGTAATTGGTTATATTGAAAAATGCCACAAATACGATACATAAAAAGATATCTTTTTTATATGTTTTAATGACTTCTAATAAACCTGGTTGTTGTTCTTGGCTTTCAGAGATGTCATTTTCAAAAATTGGTGATTCATCTAAATGACTTCTCAAATATAAACCAAATAATCCTATTGGAATACTTAAGAAGAAAGGAATTCTCCATCCCCAACTATTCATTTGAACATCAGATAAAGTCCAGAAAAGTACTGTAACTAAAACAGAAGCTACTATATAACCAGATAATGTGCCGATTTCTAAACCGCTGCCTAACCTTATACGCTTATTATCTGGAGAAGATTCTGCGATATATACCATTGCACCAGCGTACTCTCCACCCACAGAAAAACCTTGCAGAATACGAGCTAAGAGTAATAATATAGGGGCCCATACACCAATCTGTTCATAGGTAGGAAGCACACCAATTATTAAAGTAGATAAAGCCATCATTAAAATAGTAATTGTTAATACTATTTTCCGACCAAATTTATCACCCATTTTACCAAAAATAATTCCGCCTACCGGTCTAAGTAAGAAGGCAATTGCAAATGTAGCAAAAGTAAATATTAACTTTAATTCATCGTTTTGAACTGGACTGAAAAAGTTTTTACTAATAATAACTGCCAAATAAGAATATAAAGCAAAATCAAACCATTCCATCGCGTTTCCTATCCCTGTAGCAAACACGCTTTTCTTCGCTTTTTGAATGTCTACAACGTTAATTTTTTTCTTGTTAAACTTCATTTAATAATATCGACTCCTTAATTATCAAATCCACATTATACAAGCGCATAAACGGTCCAAGCATGCAGTCCCAGAATGTATAGCGTAATGCTTCTCTAAAAGTCCGGGGGTTTCTGTTTCACCTGATGGAGAGCTAACGGCATAGTGGATGATTGGTTCAACTGTACCTTAAAAGACTAGACTAATATCCATATCAGCGCCAAATAACATTGTAAACCAGGAAAGAAGGATGAAATTCAGTTTTTTCGCTGGTTTCCTTAACTTATTTTTGCCGATTGGACTAAAAATAATACAAAAAGCAACAAAAAGAGAAACATCCAACAGATAATATCAGGCAAAGCGGTTAGTGATATATCCTTGGGCTGTGGTTGGTATTTTCTGCAGACTATTTGGAGAAATGATTCCCCTTAATAAAGCTCTATTGTGAATATTATCACAATCGAACAAAAACTTTTATTTCTTCAAAGTATCCTAAACCTTTATTTTAGTTCTTCCATTACGTCTTCCAATATGTTTATTATAAGATTGAGGTCGTTCCTAAGAATTATTTACTGATCCTATCTTTATTACCCCACAATCAGGTGAAACAAAACACTATAAACGTACCATATCTTTTTAAAATCTGACAAGCTCAACAGGGTGATAGAAACCCGGCTAAAGCCCAGCTAGTCAATGGATAGAAGAAATTTTTTTGTTTTTCCCAAGGAATAACCGTCTGCGTTTAATCCAGCCCAATCAGAAAGAAAAAGAGCAGGAGTAATCCTGCTCTTTCATTCAAAACTTTAATTTGTATGAAGAATTTCGTATACCTTTTCGACTTTCTTTACCTATTAATCAGGATACAGACTACAACAGAAATAAGTAGCACCGGGTATGAAATAATGGATGCATTTAAACAGGCCAATCACCGACAATTGAATTTATTGCATGATACCTAACAAAATTATTTTTTAAATCCAGCTGGAAATAAAGAAACATTTCTTAGGTAATGGTTTTATTTTTGATCTACTATTTCTTACAGCTAAATCCAGATATCATTTTCAGCTGTTTAATCAGTTATTTCTTGCCCGGTATTCACAACACCTTTAGGTTCTGCAAACAAAATTTCACACTCTGATTCTGCATAAGGTTTATGTTCAACATTTTTCGGAATGACAAACATTTCACCTTCATTTAATTTTACTTCTCCATCATGAAATTCAATGATTAAATTATCCCCAATGACAATAAAGACTAATAATTACTAAAATTTTAAAAAATACCAAAACTCATTATCTCAATTATTGTTTAACTAACTGGTAATTGTAACAGTAAATTCATATTTATGAATAGTTATACCATCCGAAAATTTTCCGACTCAAGTCTGTTTAACCAGTTATGAACCAATGAATTAAATACATCGGTTTGTTCGATTTGCAGGTTGTGACCAGCCATATCAAGTACTGCAAAAGTTGCCCTTGGGTAATCTTCTATTAGTCGCCACGCATCATGGTATCCGACTACATTGTCCTGACGCCCTGTGATAATTAGCGTGGGATACTCAAGTTTAGATGAAATATCGAAGGTAAACCCATATCCATTTTGACGAATGTTGTTTATGAATTCATAATTTGTTTGTTTAGAAGGAAGTAAAATTTCATCTCGAAACCTCTCCCATTCAGTTTTACCTTGCACAATCGCCATAGAGCAAAATTCATCCGCCTCCTCTGAAGACAAATGTGATATCAAGTCGCTGTCTCTTTTTAGAACAGTCTTCTGCGGTACTACCCTTTCATCGAATTCCGGTATAGTTAATGGTGCCATCAGCAGTAATCCACGAACTGTTTCTTGACGTGAACGAACGATACCTCTGGCAATGTACCCTCCATATGAATTACCACACACAATAAACTGTTGACCAGGAATAATCTCGTCCAAAAGACGCAATATCGCTTCTAAAATATCATCCGAGTTCTGAATAGACGGTTGCGGCTCAGAATGTCCCATACCCGGTAAGTCTATGTATATTCTCTTCCAACCGCTTCGTTTCTCGAATAACGGTTCCATTGCATGTAACATCACCTGATGGTCAAGTGTCCAACCATGCAGCATAACGATCGGATATCCCTCTCCAATTACTTTATGGTAAATCGACATGTATTTGTTTCCCCTTCCCTGTAATCCTAATGTTTCGATATGAACATTTAATCCTTTCATACATTTATCACAATTTTAACAAAATTTTAACTGACCTTGGTAAGTTGAACAAAGATTAAACATTGAATTTTGACAATCGCAAACTGTCATATGTGTCCGTCATATCAAAAGAATCTCTTTTATGTGTTGTTTAGTGCTTTCGTTACGGCGACTATTGACAAATAAGAACCAAGCAAAGTATTGTCCAGATACTTTGAGTATTTTGATCACTTTGAACTTTAGGTAAGTGGGCAGTAGATCATTTAAAAATAAGCACAAAAAAATACCAAGGCTCTCTCTATTACCCTTGGTATCATTGATACGGCCGAGAGGACTTGAACCTCCACGGGTTATTCACCCGCTGGGCCATCAATAAAGTGAAGCTGTGTTTTCTGTTACAAAAACCTTTATATATCAGTGTTTATTTATTTTGATTATGATGTATCACAATGATTTATTCATATTGTGGAGTAAAAATGGAGTAGTTTTTTTCGTCACCAGAAAAATACATGACATGTCTCGGGTTCCATGTTCATTAGAATAACCAACGATTTTTAAATGAGTCTTTCTATTTGCTAATAACAATTGATAATTTATAATTTACATGCTTGTTTAATTCCACTAGAAATTGATCTAGCAACTCGTTAGATTGAAATCGGCATTCAAGAAGGTAACAACCATCCCCACTAATTTTATAATTATTGATTACGTATCTCTCTTGGGTTTTTATAAATGAAAGATATGGCTTATGATGGGTGCTTTTTGTATAGATATTAAGCAAAGCATGTATATAACATCCTAGTTTTACTTGATTCACTTTAATTGTATACCCCTCAATTACACCATTATCCTCCAATTTGACAACTCTCGCAGCAGCTGCCTGCCCTGTTAAGTGAACTTTTTCACCTAATTCTTTCATTGTAATACGGCTATTTTTAGACAGCTCTTCTAATATCTGCATATCTGTATGATCTAACATGAGCTCAGATCCTTTCAAAGTAAATTGACACATTATGTACAGCGATAATAATCAGTTCATACAAAACAAAATATACACTTTCAAAAATCAAGTCAAGCGACAGAACGACTTGATTTGTTCTATGTATTTATTCAGCAGCTGTATGTAAACTATACTCATATCAAAGAAAAGGAGTGTTACACATGAATATTCAACAAATTCGTAATGCCACACTTGTTGTCGAATACGCAGGCAAAAAGTTTTTAATAGATCCTATGTTAGCTGAGAAAGGTGCATACCCTCCATTCCCAAATGCACCACGACAAGATCAAAATAACCCTTTGGTTGAATTGCCAACATCTGTTGACAATATTATTAAAGATGTTGATGCTGTTATTGTTACTCATCTTCATTATGACCATTGGGATGAGGCTGCAAAAGAGGTATTGCCAAAAGATATCAAGCTGTTCTCCCAGAATGAAGAAGATGCAACAGAAATACGAAATGCCGGATTCAAAAATGTAGAGGTTTTAACAAAAGATACAGTTTTTGAAGGTATTCAATTGATTAAAACAAAAGGCGAACACGGAAGAGGAGAAATTTTAAAACTTGCAGGTCTTGTTTGCGGTGTTGTCTTCAAACACCAAAGCGAGAAAACGTTATATATAGCCGGAGATACAGTATGGTATGTTGCCGTTCAGGAAGAAATTGATACACATCAACCAGAAATCATTGTCGTAAATGGCGGAGATAATCAATTCTACGAAGGCGGTTCTCTCATCATGGGTAAAGAAGATATCTATGAAACGTATAAGGCTGCTCCAAAAGCAAAAATTATTGTAAGCCACATGGAAGCTGTAAATCATTGGGGATTATCAAAAGAAGAACTAAAATCCTTTATTAATGAAAAAGAAATCACTTCTGATGTTTTAGTGCCTGAAGATGGCGAATCATATTCATTTTAATCTAACACATGAACTGAAGTTTTAACTAAGGGAGGGCGCGTTCATTATGTCCGTTGAAAACAATAAAGAATTAGTGCGTCGTTACTTTGAAACGATTGAACAAGAAAAATACGATGCCTTAAAAGACTTTTGCCATAAAGATTTCGTATTCTATCCACAAGTAGATACACCGTATCCAGGCGTAGAGGGTTTAATTGAATCAGAAAAGAAAAACTTCGATGCTTTCCCAGATTTCAAAATGCCAATTAAAGCAATGGCAGCTGAAGGCGACCTTGTTGCAGCATATTTTATTTTTGAAGGCAGGCATACAGGTATTCCATTTGCTGGAGTCCCTGCAACAGGAAAAAGCGTTAAATTCTCTCTTATGATGTTGTTACGTATTGTTGACGGTAAAATTATTGAACATAGATCTCATGTGGATGTGCATGATATTCTCCGTCAGCTTGGCGTTAATTAACAGTAAAAAGTTGAAATAGTGAGAGACCAGGTGAATAGCTTGGTCTCTTTTTTATAATTAAGTCCTCGCTCTATGCCCTCCTGCATTCAGTCGATGTAACTTTGAAATAAAGTTTAATTAACATCTATCACAAATCCTTATTTTCACAACACATCATTTATTTCAGCTTCCCTCGCGAATACCGGATCAATGCTCAGCTTTAAGATAGTTAACCAATTTCTCCGCACTGTTCTTAACATCTACTTTTGAAAGGTGAAGTGTCCCATATTGTGTAAAGGCAGGAAGAAAACGCATTCCTATATAGTTAGCAGTGACTTGAAACGGTCTGATAAGCTCGCTGATCGTGATATTATATTCTCCGCCTGCTTGATAATCAGATTCCTGTGCGCCTAAGGAGATAGCTAAGAGCAGTTCTTTTCCATGCAATTTAGTACCTCCAGTTCCATAAGCCCAGCCATGTGTTAACACATCATCTTCCCATTGTTTGAGTAACGCGGGACTGCTGTACCAATACATTGGGAACTGAAAAACGATACGCTCATGATCTAACAGGAGCTGCTGCTCTTTTTCTACATCAATGATAAAATTAGGGTATTCACCGTACAGGTCATGAACCGTAATGTCATTCTCTTGCTTTAAACGATTCATCCAGGTTTTGTTGACAACAGACGTTTCCAAATTAGGGTGTATAACGATAACTAATGTTTTCATTTGACTGTTATCCTTTCTTCGCCGATTAGTTATTATTGCTTTTGTGATAAGGATTTGATTCTAATTTTAAAATCACAACTTATTTACACCTATTTTATCCTTTTTCATGAATTCAGGGCAACTATTGGACACCGATTACATTTATAGCCAAAAAAAGGCTTAATCTTTTAAAAAAGATTAAGCCTTTTCAGTACCCTTATGCCCCTACCCTATTATCTCGTGTCTAAATTCTAATAGCTGATCATATAACAAGGTCTTCCATGCTTAGCAATACTTTCTCTGCTTTTGCAAATTGGAGTTTGAGGCATTAGTAACTATCTATAAATAATGAAAATATTTGTGCGATGTCGACTGCAGATGACTTACTTTAGGTAAGTGGGCAGTTTGTGAGCAGTAGATCATTTAAAAATAAACACAAAAAAATACCAAGGATCTCTATAACCCTTGGTATCATTGAGATGCGGCCGAGAGGACTTGAACCTCCACGGGTTATTCACCCACTAGGCCCTCAACCTAGCGCGTCTGCCATTCCGCCACGACCGCGTGCTATGAAGCTGTCTTTCCACTAAGCATATAAGCTAGTGATGATGATCAGCACTTTGAAAAGAAAGTGCGGGTGAAGGGACTCGAACCCCCACGTCGTAAGACACTAGATCCTAAGTCTAGCGCGTCTGCCAATTCCGCCACACCCGCGTGACAAGTGGTGAGCCATGAAGGACTCGAACCTTCGACCCTCTGATTAAAAGTCAGATGCTCTACCAACTGAGCTAATGGCTCGCTCTAAAAGTGATTCGAAAATTTTAAATAAAATGGCTGGGCTAGCTGGATTCGAACCAACGCATGACGGAGTCAAAGTCCGTTGCCTTACCGCTTGGCTATAGCCCAACGAAGGTAAATGGTGACCCGTACGGGATTCGAACCCGTGTTACCGCCGTGAAAGGGCGGTGTCTTAACCGCTTGACCAACGGGCCGTCTGGTTGAGAACTTATCTGGCGGAGAAGGAGGGATTTGAACCCTCGCGCCGCTTACGCGACCTACACCCTTAGCAGGGGCGCCTCTTCAGCCACTTGAGTACTTCTCCATATGGCTCCACAGGCAGGATTCGAACCTGCGACCGATCGGTTAACAGCCGATAGCTCTACCACTGAGCTACTGTGGAATAATCAGACTTTCTTCATTATAAATGATGCGACATATTGTGTCAAGAAGCAACATTTATTTTTTTGAGAAAGTGTCGTTGTCTCTCAACGACTTTTATAATTTAACATAGAACATTAAAATGAGTCAAGCCTTTTTAAAAAATTCTTTTGATTTTTCCTCTGCACTTTCCGCAGGCATATCTTTCCGGATTCATTGCCCGCTTCTTTATATACTGTTGGCCGCAAGCCGCGCATCTATACATATATGTTTTCTTTTGTGTCTTTTTGGTTTGGAGCGGCTTGCAGAATCTCGGCGCTCCGACTTTCTGAAGCAGTTCTCTGAAGTCTTTGTCTCTGTGCTTGTACCCTTTTCCTTCAAGGTGAAGATGGTAATGGCACAGCTCGTGTTTGATGATGCCTACCAGCTCGCTCCGTCCGTGTTCGAGCAGATATTTTCGGTTTAATTCAATGTTATGAGAAGACAGCATGTACCGGCCGCCTGTCGTTTTCAGCCGGTCATTGAAGAAGGCTCTGTGACGGAACGGCTTTCCGAAATCTTGTTCAGAGATGTCTTCCGTCAGCTTTTGAAGTTGTTCGTTATCCATAAGTGCACCCCGCTTTAAAAACATTGAACGGGACAATTCACCGTTCGCATACAATGAGTTAAAACCGACCTCTAACTAAAAGCTGAGGAGGAATGAGCCATGCCGAATTGGCTGATGAAACAAATGCAAAAAGCGTTTTTAGAAAAGGACAATTACCAAATCAAACTGCTGAATCAGTGCTGGTATTTCTACAGAAAAAAACACTGCTCGTAGGAACTGACCCCATAATATGAGACAAACAAAAAACACCTTCAAGTTTGAAAACGGACCGTTGTTATCCGAAATAAAACTTGGAGGTGTTTTTCTATGGGGACAAGAGTGAGTTATCCGGTTGAAGTCAAACAGAAGGCTGTAGGAATGAGATTGGCGGGCGTGCCTATGAAAGAGATCATGCAGGAATTGAATATCAAAAATAAGACTCAGGTTCAGACATGGGTTAGATGGCATAAGGCTGGGGATACCCACCGATTCGAACAGCCTGTTGGAAAGCAATATACTTATGGAAAGGGTCCGGAGTATTCTTCTGAATTAGAGAAACTCCAGGCAGAGAATCGTTATCTGAGACAACAGAATGAAGTGTTAAAAAAGTACAACGAATTGGAAAGGAAGTTGATAGCGAAACGTCAGTCGAACTTGTAGAAATATTGCACAGCACAATGACCGTACAGGATATCTGTATTCATTTAGGTATCTCTCGAGCGTCTTATTATCGTTGGAAGAAGAATCTGATGAAGGATCATCCCAAGCGCCATTTGGAAAAACAAATCGGCACGTTGTGCCGAGAGCACAAGTATCGATATGGCTATCGAAAAATCACAGCCATACTAAAAAAGAGAATGTGTATTAACCATAAAACGGTTCAACGTATTATGCAGAAAAATCAATGGCAGTGTCGGGTTAAGGTGAAAAAGCGCAAGAAGGATGGGCAGCCATATGCCGTGGTCGATAATATATTGGATCGGAACTTTCAGTCTGATCGTCCTCTTGAAAAACTAGTAACGGACATCACATATTTGCCTTATGGACAGAAACAATTGTACCTTTCCAGTATATTAGATTTATACAATGGAGAAGTGATTGCTTTTACTATTGGGGATAAGCAGGACACAGCCTTTGTCTTAGACACACTTGATCAGCTACCAATGCTGCCTGAGAACTGCGTGTTACATAGTGACCAAGGTTCTGTGTATACATCTTACGAGTATCAAAAAGCTGTTAAAACAAAAGGCATTACCATGAGTATGTCCCGCAAAGGGACGCCCGCTGATAATGCCTCCATCGAATCGTTTCATTCCTCGCTAAAGTCTGAAACGTTCTATCTTAACAGCATTGATCGAACTACGACTGCCATCGTAGAACGCACTGTCATAGAATACATTCATTATTATAACAATATTCGTATTCAAACCAAACTAAACAACCAATCACCGATAAACTATCGGCAATTGGCTGTTTAAAAGGTGTTTTGACCCCTGTCTCAAAAACGGGGGGCAGTCCCCGTAAGCAGTGCTTTTATTTTACCATAGACAGCGACACTCTGCCTTTTTGCACGTCCACCCCTTCGACCCATACGGTGACGATGTCTCCGACCGATACGACGTCGAGAGGATGTTTGACGAATTGATTGCTCAGTTTTGAAATGTGCACAAGCCCGTCCTGCTTGACGCCGATATCGACGAAAGCGCCGAAGTCCACAACGTTGCGGACAGTGCCCTGCAATTCCATTCCTTCCTTTAAATCCTCAAGCTGCAGAACGTCTTTTTTCAGCAAAGGCTTCGGCACTTCGTCACGAGGATCGCGCTCCGGCCTTGTCAGCTGCCCGCAAATATCCGCAAGCGTAATTTCCCCTATACCGAGCTCTTCAGCCGTTTCAGACAGCGGCAATGCGCTTATTTTCTCTTTTACGTCCGCGCTTCCGATCTGATCCGCAGTGAGCTGCAGTTTTTTGAGCAGCGCCTTTGTCTCTTTATAGCTTTCCGGGTGTATCCCGGTGCGGTCGAGCGGCTCTCGTCCTCCGGGTACTCTCAAAAAGCCGATGCATTGTTCATATGTTTTTGCGCCGAGACGCGGGATTTCTTTCAGTTCTTTGCGATTTGTAAATTTTCCGAGCTCTTCCCTTTTTTTAACGATATTGCCGGCAACGGTTTTGGATAACCCGGCTACATATTGGAGCAGCGCGGCTGAAGCTGTATTGACATTCACCCCGACTTGGTTGACGACGGTCTCTACGACAAAACGGAGAGATTCGTTTAATTGCTTTTGGCTGACATCGTGCTGGTATTGCCCGACGCCGACGGATTTAGGATCAATTTTTACAAGCTCGGCCAGCGGGTCCTGCAACCTCCGCGCGATGGAGACGGCGCTGCGCTCTTCGACCTGAAAATCCGGAAATTCCTCACGGGCGATTTCTGACGCGGAATACACGCTTGCTCCGGCCTCATTGACGATGACATAATAAATGTCACGCTCTGTTTCTTTCAGCACATCAACGACGAATTGCTCTGTCTCCCGTGATGCCGTGCCGTTTCCGATCGCCACAACCTCGACTTCGTACCGATCCAGCAATTCTTTGATTTTTTTCCGGGCTTCCGCTGTCTTTTTTACGGGAGCGTGCGGGTAAATGACGTCGATTTTCAGCACTTTTCCCGTCTCATCAACAACTGCCAGTTTGCACCCCGTACGGAAGGCCGGATCGACGCCGAGCACGACTTTTCCCTTCATCGGCGGCTGCAGCAGGAGTTTACGCAGGTTTTCAGCGAAAATATGGATCGCCTGCGCGTCTGCTTTTTCTGACAGCTCTTTGCGGATATCGCGTTCAATAGCCGGCTGGATCAGACGTTTATAACTGTCCTCAATGGCTTCTTTAAGCGTTTCTTTCACAGGTGTTTCACGGTGTTTGATGATTTGCTTTTCTAAATAAGCTTTTATCTGATCGGCGGGCGGTTCGATCGCAATCTTTAAAATGCCTTCTTTTTCACCGCGGTTCATCGCAAGCACTCTGTGAGGAACGACCTTTTGGATCGGCTCTTCGTACTCGTAGTACATTTCATAGACGTTTTTCTCGTCATCTGCGGCTGACTTGCCTGCCGCGGAAGTGAGAATTCCTTTTTTATACGTTTCCTGGCGGATCCACTTTCTGAAATGAGGATCATCCGAGATTTGTTCGGCTATGATGTGCTTCGCGCCTTCAATAGCTTCCTCTCTTGAAGCGACTTCTTTTTCTGCACTGATATATTGATCAGCGACGTCGTGAAGGCGGTTTTCTTTCGGGAGAGAAAGAATATAGTCCGCAAGCGGTTCAAGGCCTTTGCTTTTGGCGACGGTGGCTTTTGTTTTCCGTTTTTGTTTGAAGGGACGGTATAAATCCTCGACTTCCTGAAGCTTGACCGCTTGCTCGATTTTTTGCTTCAGCCCTTCCGTCAGCTTGTCCTGCTCGGAGATCAATCTGATGACTTCTTCTTTCCGCTGCGTCAGGTTTTGTATGTATTGCCACCGCTCGGAGATTGCCTGAATCTGCACCTCGTCCATTGAGCCGGTCTGCTCTTTTCGGTACCGCGCAATAAACGGGACGGTATTGCCGTCTTCCAGCAGGCGGATGACACTTTCGACATGTTTTTGGGATAACGCTGTTTCTTCAGCAATTTGTTTTTTCAAAAGGGCTAACGTTTCCATATCACAAAAGCCTCCATCTCTTCTTTCTTTCTCTAGTGTATCAAAAAACGGCGGAACATAAAAAAAGCAGCCTTACGATAAAAGCTGCCCGAGAATATAGGTCAAATCATCACGTCTGGATGTTGTGTACGGATGAAGTGATTTTGATATTTCTTCTATTGAGTGTCCCTGCTTTAAGCAGGTGCGGATATGCGGAACCTCAAGCCCATCCGTGTAGATGATGAATGTCGCCCCTTTTTCGTATGATGACGTATACGTTTTGTATCTTTGCGGTTTGCCTGAGAGGTAACCCGAAATCGGCAGCGGATGAAAGACTTCGCCTGATGGGGAGTGCAGGAAGAAACGGACGTTGCCGATCGAGCAGTATGTCAATTCCCTTTTGATGAAATTGATTTTTAAGATGGAGGCAGTCGCCCCTCTTTTGTTTTTCATCGCTTGATTGCAGCGCTCAATGATGCTTTCCACATCCTCATCCGCATACGTTTCCACGATGTCTTTAATGGCTGACGAGGATTCGTTGGCAAGAGATCCGCTGCCGAGACCGTCCGCTACCGCGCAAACTAATTCTTCTTCATTCGCCTTCATAAAAAAGCTGTCGCCGCATATGGACTTGCCTTCTTTATTTAATTGGTATACAAGAGTTTGAACATGTTCATTTTCTTCAACCTGAATCATTACATTAGCTCCATGGAGGGATCTCCAATCAAGGCCTCTCTCAGTTTTTTCACCGCTTTCCGCTGCAGGCGCGAGACGTGCATTTGAGATATTCCGAGAATGTCCCCTGTTTCTTTTTGGCTTTTATTTTGCACAAATGTTAGATCGATAATCTGTTTTTCGCGGTCGGACAGCACATGAAGCACGCTTTTGATCATCATCTGCTGGTTGACGCGTTCGTATCCTTCCTCCTGCGACCCGACGATATCTAAAATTGTGACGGTGCTTCCGTCCGCATCCGCTTCGATGCTGTGATCGACAGAAAGCGCCTGATAGCTTTTTCCCATCTCCATCGTTTCAAGCACTTCCTCTTCTGACACATCGAGAAAGGCTGCGATTTCTTCGACTTTCGGCGACCGCTGCGTCTCTGTCGTCAGCTGATCCACCGCCATTTTAATGCGCGGCCCGAGTTCTTTAATCCGTCTCGGGACGTGTACGCTCCATGTTTTATCTCTGAGGAAGCGTTTGATCTCGCCGATGATGGTCGGAATCGCAAATGCTTCAAAGGATTTGCCGACCTCGGGATCATACCGTTTAATGGCTCCGAGAAGTCCGATCATCCCGACCTGGCGGAGATCTTCGTGAAAGCTTTTTCCTTTTGAATATTTCTTTGCCAGCATTTCGACGAGATTGGTATACACCTCGACGAGTGTTTCCTGGGCTTCTTTATTATCATGTGTTTGAAAGTCGCGTATGAGCCGATCAACTTCATCTTTAGTTAGTTTCGTAGTTTTTGATGGTTGTGCCATGATCAACTCGCTCCCCATTTAAATACTTTGTCATCGCCACGGTTACGCCAGAGTTGCTTTGAACTTTGACTTCATCCATGAGCGTTTCCATTAAATACAGACCGAGCCCTCCTTCTGACAATTGATCGACTGTGTGCGAAGGTGTGTACGGCCCGAGATCCTGCTGCTTCTGATCAAAATCAAAGCTGTCTCCCTGATCGGCGACAATGACCTCCAGCCGATCCTCAAACACACCGAACCGCACGGATACTTCTCCCTTATTTTCATCTTTGTATGCATGCTGGACAGCGTTTGTACAAGCTTCGCTGACAGCGATTTTCAAATCTTCAATGTCATCATAGGTATAGCCCATTCTGCTGGCGACTCCTGATAACGTAAGCCTGACGATTCCTACATATTCCGGTTCGGCCGGAATTTTCATCTCTATATAATCAACTGATGTACTCATTGCACGCCACCTTCTGACTTTGCCGAAATGTCGATGATGTCCTTAAGCCCCGTAATTTCAAACAGACGGACGAGCCGGTCGGAAAGATTCTCAAGCTTCAGAGAGCCGCCTTCCTTGCTCACCGTTTTAAACACGCCTACAAAAACGCCTAAACCCGTACTGTCCATATAATTTACATCTTTTAAGCAGATTCTCATGTCCTTCCCCTCGTTTGCCAGGGGCATCAGCTTTTCACGAACCACCGGAGCTGAGTATACATCGATTTCTCCAGCGATATTGATTTGTATATCTGAAAGATTCTCCTTCATATCTACCGTTAAATTCATCGTATCACCTCTGAAAGTTATCCTTACTCGTGCTAATGGCTTTTTACCCGTGCTGCTGTTTTTTTAAACCTTTCTTTTCAAAACAATTAACGTAAAATCGTCATGAAGCTGAAAGTCCTGAAGTCTCAGCAGGCTGTCGTAAATATTTTTGACCATATCCTGCGCGGAGCAGTCCATATGTTCTTCCAGCATGCGCTGAATGTCGCTGCGTTCTAAGAAACCGTTTTCGGTGCGGCATTCGGTGACGCCGTCAGAAAAAAGAACGATCATGTCTCCTTCGTCCATGTGCTGTTCATATTGGCTGTAATCAAAATCCTGGGATATTCCCAGCACCAATCCTTTTGCCTCCAGATCATAAAACTTTTTTTCTTTTTCAGAGTAGTAGAAGCCCGGTTCATGCCCCGCAGAAGCATATGTAAATTGGTGATTTTCCGTATTGTAGTTTGCGTAAAACATGGTGATAAACATGCTTGAGTCCACGTTCTGTTCTACAACGCGGTTAAGATTTTTCAGCACTTGGGAGGGGTGAATGCCGATCTCCGGAAGAGAGTCCATGGCATACTTGATCATCGACATGCACAATGCGGCGGGTATTCCTTTTCCGATGACATCGGCTATCGCGATGTTAATCGATTCCTTGTCTTTGACAAAGTGATAATAGTCCCCGCTCATTTGCTTGGCGGGGACGCTGATCGCCCCGATATCCAGCTCTTCTTCTTCAGGAATTTTTGTGCCCAGCAGCGTCTGCTGAACATTTGCGGCAATTTCAATTTCTGAACGAAGCTCCTGCTGGATATCTCGCAGACTTTGGTGTTCCTGATAAGCCATCCCGTAGCCAATCATGACTTCTATTAAAAAATCCAGCGAATGAAAAACATCTTCCGGCAGATCCGGATACAGTTCCTTTACCACTTTTCGGTGGATGCTGATGATCTCCTCCGGAGGAACCTGATGTTCAATCGTTTTTCGGCTGAATTTTTGGGCTTGATATAAAGATGTTTCTGTTAATTCGGCTATATATCGGCTAAGCAGCTGATGATACCGCTGCTCTATAACCTCCCTGAAATCCACGTTCTAACCTCCTACCGAAGCCATTTTACGGCTTGAATCTCTGTTCCTTCCTCTGCAACAGATTGCAGGCTGAATTCGTCCATCAGCCTTTTGACGCCCGGAAGTCCCGCTCCCAGTCCGCCTGACGTTGAAAAGCCGTCTTCCATCACTTTACGGATGTCGGGGATTCCGGGTCCTTTGTCTTCTGCTATAATTTTAAGGCCTTTTTTCCCTCTGTCGTTTACTTGTTCTATGCTGACCTGGCCCTTGCCTGCATATAAGTAAATGTTTCTGGCCAATTCTGAGATAGCCGTCGTGATTCTGGCCTGGTCCACCGTGCCGAAGCCTAATTCCTTCGCAACGTTGCGGCCAAGCTGTCTGGCGGCTACGATATCCCATTCTGTCATGATTTTCACACAGGATTGGTCGTTCATCGCTATTCCCCCAATTCCCGCTTCAATGTCTCAAGCCCTTGCTCTAAATCGAGCGCCGTTTCAATTTCCTCAAGTGAGATTCCGAGTTCAATCAATGTGACCGCCACAGCCGGCTGAATTCCCGTCAATACGACCTTTGCGCCCATCAATTTAGACATGGTGATGACATCGCCGAGCACTTTCGCGATAAATGAATCGATCATGTCAACGGATGTCAGGTCAATGACGACTCCGTTTGCGCCGGTTTCATAGATTTTGTTCAGCAGATCTTCTTGAAAATGCAAAGCTGTCTGGTCGTCAAGTTCCCATTGGATGGATACCAATAAGCAGTTATACAGTTTCAGGATCGGGATTTTTGGATGTCTCACAATGTTATTCCCCCAATGAAACGATTTTTCGATTTGTCATTTCAAGCGCTGTTTGAATTCCTTTTTGAAGGGTATTCTTCGTAATAACCTGCGACAAATCAATTCCCAGATTAACGATCGTCTGCGCGATTTCCGGACGGATTCCGACGAGCAGGCATTTCGCGCCGACAAGCCGCACCGCTTCTGATGCCTGAATAATATGGTGCGCCACCATCGTATCAACGACCGGCACGCCGGTAATATCAATTAATACAACCTGTGAACGGTGCTTCACGACGCCGTTTAACAGATTTTCCATAATGTGCTTTGCACGCTCCGTATCAATCGTCCCGACAAGCGGCATGACCGTTACATGCTCAAATACCGGGATCAGCGGAGCGGACAGTTCCTGAAGCGCGATTTTTTGCAAAGTAACCGTTTTTTCCCATGAGATAGAATACTGATTTAAGATTTCCGTGTTGATCGGACTGAAAAAGCTGTCTATCTCCAATATCAATTCCGCTCTGTCCTGATCGGCCATATTAAGGTCGACCATCGTTTCGTAAAGCAGCTTCCAAAACTCTGACAGGGTGGCTGAAAGAAGTTTCAGTGACAGGCCGAGCTGAACGGCGCGCAGTGCGAGGTCGCTGATCTGCTCTTCCGCAGCCTCGTCATTTTTAGTCGATAATAAAAGAATGTCTATATAGTCTTTACAAATATTTTCACATATGTGATTCGTAAGCTGATAGTCTTCCTGATTGCCTACTTCTTTTAGTTTGGCTGTCCAAGTATCAAGCAGTTCATCATGCTGATCAATGATAAACTGATACACTTTCTGATTCGACATGGGTTTCACTGACCTCCCGACACAAAACAACAAAGTTTGTTTGATTATCTCTTTATTATAGCGCTTATGTTTTTCGAAAACAAAAAAAGTTGCTCTTTATGAGCAACCAAAATATGACTAAAAATCAATGAGTGCCAAACTGATTTGCAAGGCTTCATCAACCTTATCCATCATTTCATCATCCAGATGAGTTATTTTATCCGTTAATCTTTGCTTGTCAATCGTCCGAATTTGCTCCAGCAAAATAACGGAATCTCTTTCAAAACCGTAGCGTTTTGCATCAATTTCGACGTGGGTTGGTAATTTCGCTTTCTGTATTTGGGCTGTTATGGCTGCAACAATAGCAGTCGGGCTAAAGCGATTTCCGATATCATTCTGGATCACTAAAACCGGGCGTACGCCGCCTTGCTCTGAGCCAACAACAGGAGATAAATCAGCAAAATAAACATCGCCGCGCTTTACAATCAAAATGATTATCCTCCGCTGACTAAGCGCTCAACGGTCGTTTCTGCTTCGCACTCAGCATAGTGAGCCTCAGAAGAGATATTCAAGTTGATTTTCGCCATTTCCATATACCCGCGTCTCATCAAATCACGGTTATGGCGAGTTGTCCGTTCGCTGACATACGCTCTCACTGCTTGTGATATCAGTTCGTTTCTGCTTCGTTTCTCCCGCATCGCTACACCATCCAATTCAGCTACTAAGTTTTCGGGCAAGCTGATTTTCATTTCGGTTCTTGCGCTGGATTCAGACAAAAAACATACACCTCCACCAAACTTACGGATACGACCAATTCATCCATCCAGACATAATGATACCATTATTCAAACGTCAAGCAAAGCTGTTTTATAAATTCTCTTTTTCCGGATGACGGCTACTTGCTTGTATTATCTTGCAGTAAAGGATTTCTTACTTCCATTATACTCTCATTTTCCAAAAACATACGGGGAACGCGGGAACTAATGGTACAAGGGACCTCGTAATTAATTGTCCCAAGCCGCCCGGCGATTTCATCCATCGTGATCGTTTCTTCCTTCTGGCTGCCGATCAGGGTGACTTTGGTGCCCGGCGGATAAGATTGATCTAATTCGACCATCAATTGATCCATGCAGATTCTTCCCGCGATATTCATCCGTTTGCCGCCGATCAGCACAGACGTGCCGCTCAGCTTGCGGAGCCACCCGTCTGCATAGCCGATGGGAACCGTTCCGATCCATTGATCCTTCTCTGCCGTATATGTTGCGCCGTAGCTGACGCTTTCCCCTTTGCGGATCTTTTTCACATGGGATAAAACAGAGTGCAGCGCAAAAGCCGGCTTTAATTGAAACGGAATTTCGCTTTGGATGTCAGCAGAAGGACGAAGCCCGTACATACTGATGCCGAAACGAACCGCGTTAAAGAAGCCCTTTTTAAGACGAAGTCCGGCAGCGCTGTTCGCGCAGTGCACCATCAATTCTTTTAAAGGAAGCGGAGCGATCAATGTTTTAAAGCGGTCAAACTGGAAGAGGAAATAATCTCTGTTTTTCTCATCCGCGGTAGCAAAGTGGGTGAATACGCCTTTACAGACTAAACCGGGATTTTGGCTGAGGATTTTTAACACGCTTTGGATTTCTTCCTCCGTTTTGACTCCGAGTCTGTTCATGCCGGTGTCGACTTTCAGATGAAACGGCACTGTCGCACTTCCGAGGTGGCGCGCAGCTTCCTGAAGCCATTCAACAGAATACCCCGTGAGTGTTACGTCATACTCGGCAGCTGCTTGTACATATTCGGGCGGCACGGCGCCAAGCACGAGAATCGGCGCTGTAATGCCCCGCTTTCTCAATGAAATCGCTTCATCCAGTATGGCTACGGCAAGACAAGAGGCACCCGCTTCAAGCGCGGCTTTCCCAACTTCCAAATCTCCGTGGCCGTAAGCGTTCGCCTTTACAACCGCCATGAGATGGACGTTTTGCCCGATGTGTTTTTTCATATGCGTGACATTTTCTTTAATCGCGGACAGATTGATTTCCGCCCACGTTTCTCTGTAAAAGGATGCTGTGGTCATTCGATACACTTCCTAGCATTATTTTCAATTCATATTGTTATTATCATACTAAAATTATTCTGCAAAGTGAAATGGAATCAAAAAAGAGACCGACAGCAGCGGCCTCTTTTTTGACGTTATTTTGACGACTGTCCCTGCATGCTTTTGGCGGCGGCCACCATTTCATCTTTTGTAAGATCCTGTGATGACAGAAGATAATCCACTCCGTCATATGTCCACGTTAAAGACGTATCAGATAATGCCGCAACCGTGAAGCCGAGATTAACCGGTTCGCCTTTCAGCGTGACGGCAGAGGCGGCTTTTGCGATATGGGCTTTTTCTTGAATAAGGGTGAATGATTTTTCTCCGCCGTAAGTCATGACGATCCGTTTGCCGTCCGCCGTTGAAATATCTTTCTCTTCAAGCTTTTTGACGCCGGCCGGCACTTGAAGCGGTGTTTTGACCGCAAATGAATCAGACGGCTTGGCGCTTGTGGCGACGTCCATCTGAGAAAGCGTCATATTTTTCTTCTCGTCAAAAGAGTCTTTATCGAACGGCTTGTTGAATTCAAAGCTTTTGAATTCGACTTTTACCATCACTTTCCGGTCTGTATCCATGACTTTGACGAGCGACGGGCTCATGTCCTTTTTGTTGAAAGTGATTTCCTGAGTCGGCAGCATTTTGTTGTGCTGATAGTTTGTTTTTGTTTCAAACGTGTACTTTTTATCTTTGGCGGAATAGACGGCGTCTTTGTCATGCTGCACGTCCTTTACAAGTGACTCAAACAAATATACTTGGCTGCTGTTATTCGGCCAGTCGCTTTGGAATCTGAAGCTCTTATTTAACGACGGCGTGAGGACAAAGACTCCGTTGGCGTTCCGTAAAATGACTTGGTTTTGGTCTTTTTTCGGATTTTCCAAATAGACCCGGTACAGGGAAGGCTTTTTATGCCAGATTTCCACATTGTATACTTGCGGATCACTCCCCGTTTCAATGGTCATTTTGGCTTTCGCTTTGTACGAGGTGTATTCTTTCGCCTTCTTATCTAAACCGTTCACGATATCTTCCTGTGATTTTTGGCCGCAGGCCGAAAGAATAAGGACGGCAAGCAGTCCCGTTAAAAGCAAAACAAAGCTTTTTCTCACCTTTTTTCAACCCCTTCTTCTCAATTGATGTAAAGGGAAGAAATCGCTTGTTTGACTTTAACGGTACGCCCTGAACGGACGGACGCGTACCATAAAAGCCTCAAACAACTTGTCTCCCTTAATGCACTATCAAATATATGAAGGGGTTCCGGCTAATATGCAGACTAGCGTGACAACCTTTCAATCACGACCTGTGCCGCGGCGTATTCTTTTGTATGGGTAATGGAGACGTGAACCGCCGCGCCGTCAAGCTTGGCGCAGGCCAGCACAGGCTTTCCCGCTTTGTCGTTTCCGGTTTCAATATCCTGAAAGCTGAGCTCTTTGCCGATACCTGTGCCGTATGCTTTCGAAAAGGCTTCTTTTGCCGCAAATCTTCCCGCGAGAAATTCAATTTTCCTTTTGTCCGACAGCAATGTAAAACGGGCGTATTCAGCCTCCGTCAATATTCTTTGCGGAAATCTCGCCTGCCGGCTGAGCATGTTTTCAATTCTGTGCAGTTCAACGATGTCGATTCCGATTCCGAAAATCATGTGAATTCCTCCTAAAAGTCCGTACTAAAAAACGGTTTATGTCATAAACGTGTTACTATATATGTAACAAATCAGATGCAAAGGGGCTTGCGATGTTTATACGAACGGAAAATTTCCAGACTTTTATCAGACGTTATCCGGCCGTCAGCTGTATCTTGGCGCTGCAGGCGTTCTTGTGGCTGTTTTTCAGTATGCCGCTTCATTCCGTCATGATGTGGTCAGATGCTGTGACCGGCTATAATTACGGCGTTTCCTCGGGAGAATGGTGGCGGCTGGTGACACCGATGTTTTTACACGCGAATTTCACTCACCTTTTGTTTAACTCCATGTCTCTCTTTTTATTCGCGCCCCCGCTTGAGCAGATGCTCGGAAAAGTCCGTTTTCTGATTGTGTACATCGCATCGGGCATCATCGGCAATATCGGCACGTATCTTGCCGAACCGCTTGATTATGTGCATGTCGGCGCATCCGGCGCGATCTTCGGACTTTTCGGCGTGTATGTGTTTTTGACTGTTTTCCGCAAGGAGCTGATCGGCCGGGATCAGTCGAAAATGATTATGACCCTGCTTATCATCGCGGTGCTGTCGACGTTTATCAACTCTAATATTAACATTATGGCGCATTTGTTCGGACTGGCAGGCGGATTTTTGCTTTCCTTTTTATGCGTGCAGCAAAAAAAGCGGCGGTATTAACCGTCCGCTTTTTCATATGAATACCAGCGCCCGATGCGTTCGGCATCTTCCTCGCTGACATCCTTCAGCATGACATGCTCCATGTGGTGAGCTGATTTCACTGCGGTAGCCACAGATGCGAGCCGCCTTCTTTTTTGCAGAAAGGAGCGGCTGACTTCAAACATCTGCATTCTTCTTCTCAGCATAATCGTGGTCGTCTTCCCGACCAGCCTCGTGGTAATCTGAAGCCTGCCGCCGTTTATGCACCATGACGCTGTCCTAAACGAGGCATATCCAAGCACCAGTTCGACGGGAAGCACAAGGAGCGATGCATATCCCCACGGCTTAAACAGAATACAAAGCGGGATGATCACGAAAACCGAGAAGATTATGGATCGGAATAAATACCGGCGCAGCGCCCTTTTCGGCAAATGATTCCGGTTTTCTTCCAGCACGTAATCCGGTGTGAAACCGTTCAGCATCACTCCGAGCTTTGATTTGCGGATGATCGGAAACAGAATCGTCTGTGCTCCTTCTTTCTCATTCCCCGCACTGCCTGCGCTGACAATCGCCACCGTCGCGTATCCTAATAATTGCCTGATCACATTTTCTTTCATTTTAATGGCTTGGATTTTACGGAGCGGGATTGTCACTTGATGTTTTTCAATAATTCCTCTGGTAATGACCAATTCGTGTTCCTTTTTTTCTATTTTAAAGTTGGCATGCTTGATCATCATACCGGCGATGCTTAACAGCCAGGCGATGAACAATCCTATGAAAATGATCACGGCGTATATACCGATGCTCGCATGCTTGAGAAAAGAAAACCTGTCATAGAGCCAGTCCATCGGAAGTACTTCATCAATCTGAGAAAAGAGGGCGAATACCGCTGAGATGATGACACCGATTCCCCCGGATGTTGAGGCGGCCATAAGCAGCTCACCTACAGACAATCGGTAAACGGATTGCACATCTTCCCCGCGCATCGGCTCCTGCTCCGCTGCGGTCTCCCCTCGTTCTTCTTGTTCCGCTTTTTGCTGAAAAACAGCCGCTCTGATCCGTTCCGCCTCTTCCACAGTAATGGCGGATAAGACGGCCTCGGCGTTTTTCCCGTCGCCGGCCGTTTCGATTTGAAGCTTAACAAGCTTAAAAAGCTGCTGAATGATGCCGGCACTCGTATTCATTGATTGAATCCGGTCAATGGAGATGTATCTCTTTTTCGTAAAAAACAAGCCTTCTTCAATTCTGAATTCTCCGTCCTCAATCCGGTATGTGAATTTTCTCCACTCGATCACACTAGCCGTAATCAGCCAGATAAGCAGGACGGCGAGCGCAATGCCTCCGTAAAAGCGGATGAAGTGGTTGGAGTTTACAATATAGACGAGAAAAAATGGCAGAATAATGTTTTTAATGGTTTCGATAATAATATGGAATAAGTTCAAAATCACGGCCGCCGGGTGCAGACGTTTCGGCTCAGACATCATCTTCCGTCACCCTTGCCAGACGGGAAATGGAATCCCTCAGCCGGTCAGCTTCCTCCATATCAAGCGCCGGAATGGAATGAACGGTTGCCGCCGTGGAGATTTTGACTGAGGCCAGACGGTACCTTCTGAGGAGCGGGCCTTGTGAAGTATCTACGTGCTGCACCCTCACCATCGGCACAATGACCCGTTTGACAATAAAAATGCCGGATTGAATATCAATTTCATTTTCATGGACTTCATAGCGCCAGATCCTGTGCCTGATTTTCGGTATGGCATAGACGGATATCACTGAACCGATGACCCAAATGATGCCGAGGACTCCGGTGATCCAATACGGCCAATGGAAGAAATGGCTTAAAACAGCTGCTGCTATAACGGCCAGAAGACAGAAGGCGGACAGGATGATTTCCTGAAGACGCCAGACTTTTAAGCCGCTTGGACTGATTCGATTTTTTGGCTGTGCTCTCAACATACCTACCTCCCATTTTTTATCATACATACAAATACGGCTGATTTGCAAAAAAGATTCACTTTCCGGCATATCAAAAAAAAGCGGACCCCGTAAAAGGGTCCGCTTCCTGTGTTTTAGTATGATTTTTTCTGGCGTCTGTCACCTGAAGAACGGCGGTCGCTTGAGCGTTTTTTATCGTAGGAAGAACGGTTGTTGTTTTTCCCTTTGCCGCCGCGGTAGCCGCCGCCTTGGCCGTCTCTGCGCTTAGAAGTACGCTGGTTTTTATAGCGTTTGCTGACCATCGGCGCTTCATCAGTGAGGCGTACAGGCGTGCTGTCCGGCTCTTTTGTCGCCATTTTAATGGCTGCAGCCACAACTGTCACTGCATCATGATCTTCTAACAATTCCGCAGCTGCCGTCATGTAGAAGTTCAGGTTGTTTTCGCTGATCGCCGTGCGCAGACGGTCAACCGTCACCTGCTGCTGTCCTTCTAATGCTTCGTCAAGCGTCGGCTCTTTCATGCGGTCCATTTTGCGTTTTGTCGTTTGTTCAATCGCGCGAAGCATGCTTTTCTCACGCGGTGTGATAAACGTCATCGCCATACCCGTTTTTCCTGCACGGCCCGTTCTTCCGATACGGTGAACGTAGCTTTCAGGATCTTGAGGCACGTCAAAGTTGTAAACGTGGGTAACGCCTGAGATATCAAGTCCGCGGGCGGCAACGTCAGTCGCTACAAGCACTTCGATCGCACCTTCTTTAAATTTACGAAGCGCAACCATACGTTTCGCCTGCGTTAAGTCGCCGTGAATTCCTTCAGCTGCATATCCGCGAAGGTTCAGGGCTTCAGCAAGCTCATCGACACGGCGTTTCGTACGTCCGAATACGATCGCAAGTTCCGGAGACTGAATGTCAAGAAGACGAGTCAGCGTATCGAATTTTTTGCGCTCCTGCACTTCCAAGTAGAACTGCTGAATGTTGGACACAGTCATTTCTTTCGCTTTTACTTTTACGTGTTCCGGCTCAGTCATGAAACGCTCTGCGATCCGTTTGATCGGCGCAGGCATTGTTGCTGAGAATAAGAGCGTTTGGTGGTCGCTCGGCACGTTTGAGAGAATGGATTCAATGTCATCAATGAATCCCATATTCAGCATTTCATCAGCCTCATCCATGACAACCGTGTTCACGTTGTTTAAACGGATCGTGCGGCGGTTGATATGGTCAAGAAGACGCCCCGGCGTACCTACGATGATATGCGGGTTTTTCTTCAATGCGCGGATCTGACGTCCGATATCCTGACCGCCGTAAATAGGCAGCACTTTCGCACGCTTATCTTGTCCGATTTTATATAACTCTTCAGATACTTGAATGGCTAATTCACGGGTTGGCGCGATTACGATTGCTTGAATATTAGGAGACTCGGGGTTCATTTTTTCAACAAGGGGTATACCGAACGCAGCTGTTTTACCTGTACCTGTTTGCGCTTGTCCGATGACATCTTTATTTAAAAGTCCGAGCGGAATCGTTTGTGCCTGGATCGGTGTTGCTTCTTCAAATCCCATACGATTGATTGATTTCATGAGATCAGAACTTAATTGGAAATCTTGAAACGTTATAGTCAAATTATTCAAACTCCTTCTGATTGCTGTTTCAGTAATGTCGTGATTTACCACTAAAAACCGCCCTTTCATCCAAAGGACAGGATCATACGTATACAAAGCCCGAATTACTTTACGTTTAATCTTACCATTACACTATGTGTTTTTCAATAAGGCGAGATGGTCAGGCGGCCGGAAGCGGCCTGACCGGATTCTTCCCGCAAACGAGGCCGGACCCCGCGCCGGACGGGATTTCCCAGCCGGCGGCCTTTCTTTTTCAATACGGACAGAATTATTTCACCCTGAATTAGTTTCTTCATTTTTGTATATTTTTATAATGCTGATCAGTATTTTTTCAGTTCTTCTCTAATAAATCTTTAACGATTTCTTCGAGCTTCATACCTCTCGATGCTTTAAACAGAAGGAGATCGCCGGAAGCGGCCATTTCCTGTATGGCGTGAAGCAGTTCTTTTTTGTCAAGATAATGGCTGACGCGCCCTTCTTCAAAATGCCGGCGCGCTCCGTCAGCGATGAATGCGCCGAGTGTGCCGTAAGTAAATACATGGTCGATTTCCGCCGGATTAACCGCAGCTCCGCATTCTTCGTGGAATGCTTTTTCTTCATCACCGAGTTCAAGCATATCACCGAGCACGAGCATTTTCTTCCGATAGCCTTTCATCGTTTCGATTAATTCGACCGCCGCTTTCATTGACGTCGGGCTCGCATTATACGCGTCGTTTACGATCGAGATGCCGTTGTCCGTTTTGACCAGTTCCAATCTCATCCCCGTCACCTTCAGGCGGCTCAGTCCCAGAGCGGCATTTTCCGGCGTAATGCCGAAATAGATGCCGGCGGCGTATGCGGCCATGGCATTCATCACATTATGTCTGCCGAGAACCGGAATAAAGAAAGAACGGTCGATTCCGTCGATATTGAAGTACGTGCCTTCTTCCGCCTGTTTTATTTCTTTCAGGCGGAGATCATTGTCCGCGCCTGCGCCGTATGTCGTTGTCCGGCAAGTGTACGTCTTTTCGCGAAGCAGCGGCTCATCCCCGAAATAAAACAGAACGCCGTCTTCCCGAAGTCCGTTTATAATTTCAAGTTTCGCCTCCGCAATTCCTTCTCTTGAGCCTAAATCCTGCATGTGGGATTCGCCGATATTGGTAATGACGGCCGCTTCCGGTTCAGCAAGACGGCTCAGAAAATCAATTTCGCCTCTCGCGCTCATTCCCATTTCTAAAACGGCGATTTCTGTATCTTCAGGCATGGCAAGCACGGTCAGCGGCAGGCCGATATGATTGTTGAAATTGCCGGCGGTTTTGTGAACGCGGTACTGAGTGCCGAGAACGGCGTGAAGCATGTCTTTCGTTGTCGTTTTTCCGTTGCTCCCGGTCACCCCGATGACCCGTGTGCCGAGCTCTTTCAAATAAGCTTTTGCCAATGTCTGCAGCGCCTCCAGCGTGTCATTGACCAGGATGACAGCACGCCCTTCCGGCGGATTCGGTTCAGAGCGGTCCCACAATACCGCGGAAACGCCTTTTTCGAATGCTTGCGGCACAAAGGTATGGCCGTTAAAATGCTCGCCTTTTAAAGGAATGAACAGCTGATTTTTTTCCAAAGTCCGCGTATCGGTTGCGGCGCCCTCAATCATTGTTTGTTCAAATTCGGGATTTGTCAGTGTGCCTTTGACCATGTCGGCGATTCGTTTTACAGTTCGCTTTATCAAAGGTGGCACCTCGCTTTCTGAAAATGTTGTCTGTTACGGGAAAAGACACTGCCCCTTCAGGCAGTGTCCGTCTTCATTAAAATGTATGTTTAATCAGCTGTTTTTCGGCATGGCGTTCTTTTGCCAGCTCAACCAGCTGTTCGATCAGATCACTGTAATCTACGCCTGCTTCTTTCCAAAGCAGCGGGAACATGCTGAATGGCGTAAAGCCCGGCATTGTGTTCACTTCGTTAATGAGCACTTGACCGTCATTGGTCAGGAAGAAATCGGCGCGGACAAGGCCTGATCCGTCAATCGCTTTGAAGGCTTTAATCGCCATTTCGCTGATTTCCGCATATTGTTCATCCGTCACTTGCGCGGGAATCATTAAATCCGTGTCGCCGTCTTCATATTTCGCTTTGTAATCGTAAAAGTCGGTTTTCGGCGCGATTTCACCGACGGCGGAGCATTTCGGTTCGTCATTTCCGAGTACGCCGATTTCGATTTCTCTGCCGGCGATTCCTTCTTCCACCACAATTTTCCGGTCATATTCAAAAGCCAGTTCGAAGGCTTTTTCAAGCTCTTCACGGTTTCGGCATTTGCTGATTCCGACGCTTGATCCGAGGTTCGCCGGTTTGACGAAGCACGGATAACCCAGCTCCTCTTCAACCTGCTGTAAGCAGCTGTCCGGCGTCTGTTTCCAGTCCTTTTTTAAGAAAGCGGCGTACTTCGCCTGCGGAAGCCCCGCTTGAGCGAACAAATGCTTCATGATGACTTTATCCATGCCGGCTGATGATGCAAGCACCCCGTTGCCGACATAAGGAACGTTCAGCAATTCCAGGAGACCCTGAATGGTGCCGTCTTCACCGTTCGGTCCGTGGAGAAGCGGAAATACGACATCGATCGGCGCCTTTTCGTCAGGCGACGCTTCAGGAAACATTTCCCGGTTCAATGCTGATAGAGCGAAACTTTCACCGTTTTGTTCCAGCTGAAGCATTTTCACGTTGGAAACCGGCTCAGTCAGCAGCGGGCCTCTTTGCCATTCTCCTTTTTCAGTGATGTAAATCGGATGTATATCAAACTTCTCAGTATTAAGCGCTTTTGTTACAGCTAATGCTGTCTGCAGCGATACATTGTGTTCGGCTGACTTTCCGCCGTACACCAATCCTAGACTTGTTTTCAATGGATATTCCCCCCACAACAATTCATCTTTACTATCTTATCACTTTCCTCAGAAAATGATCTAATTATTTTTGGGCATTCTGAATATGAAAGCATTTGTATGTAATTCCTTTTTATTTTATATTAAAATGGCATGGAAAAGGAGATGTGTCATATGAAAAAAATCAATACAACAGAACAATTTAATGAACTTATTCAATCCGACAAGGAAATCATCGTGAAATTTTTCGCTGACTGGTGCCCTGACTGCACGCGCATGAATATGTTCATCGGCGATATTTTGGAAGAATATAATCAAAATGATTGGTATGAACTGAACAGAGACGAGCTCCCTGAGCTTGCCGACAAATATCAGGTAATGGGCATACCGAGCCTTCTGATCTTTAAAAACGGCGAAAAGAAAGCGCATCTTCACAGCGCAAACGCGAAAACGCCCGAAGAAGTCACAGAGTTTTTATCACAGCATATTTAATTCGTTTCACGATCTTTGTTTATGACTTCAGGCTCTACATGAACATGGACATGAGTCACATCATGTTCATGTTTTATTGCATATTCGACCTCATCGGCTACTGCATGGCCTTCTTTCACAGACAGTCCCGGATCTACCGTAATGACCATTTCCACATGAACCGTGCTCCCTAAATACCTTGCTTTCACATCCTTCAGCCTGCTGACCTCTTTTATTTCTTTCACCGTGTGTTTATACGGCTCCAAATCTTTCAGATCAAACCCGTCCGTCAATGAGTGGGAAGCATCTTTGAAGATGTCCCATGCTGTCTTACAGATGATGATTCCGATCAGAAAAGCAATGACCGGATCAATCCACGGCAGATGAAGCCGGGCGGTTAAGACGCCTATAAACGCCCCAATACTGACATAGGCGTCAGAACGGCTGTCTTTCGCCGCCGCATGAAGCGCAGAACTTTTAACCCGATCCGCAAGTCGGCTGTTATATACATACATGCCGTACATTATAATCGCGCTTCCGAGCGCCGTCCATGCCGCAATGAAGCTCGGCTCGGCCTCCGTTCCGCTGACAATCGCCTTTGCTCCCCCGATCAGCACTTCAATACCGACCGCCATCATAATAAAAGACGCAATTAATGAAGAAATTGTTTCAGCCCGATAATGTCCGTAAGCATGATCACTGTCCGCGGGGCGCTGGGAAATCCGGAGCCCGATCAGCACAGCCAGTGATGCGACAATATCCGTGGCATTATTTAACCCGTCCGCTCTGAGCGCTTCGGAATGATAAATAAGACCGATCACCAGTTTGACGGCGGCAAGGATGAGGTACGCGGCGATATTAAGAATCGCGCCTTTCTCACCCCGTTTTAAGTTTGCCGTTTGATCATTCATGTAAGGACTCCTCCATTCTCATTCATAGTATGGATGGAAAAGCGGAAAAATAGCAGCTTTGATCTGACCAAATGCAATATTCGACAGCATTATTCCCCGGGAAACTTTTTGTCGAAAAATTGGCGGTATTTTCCCTTTACATATGAATATGCCCATTGTATACTTTCATTAACTGATAATGATTCTCAATATCATTTGATTAGGAGGGTAATCATGAGGTCTTCTCCTCAGCTCAGATCATCAGTTGAAGGACGAAAAAAACATCTGATCCATTTGCTGATCAATAACGGAATATACAAAAAGTCGGAACGGCATTTATATGAATTATCGCTCGGAGAGTTAGAAAGCGAATACAAATATGTAAGGAAGGTGCGGGCTCATGGCGAAACGTAAAATAAAAACATACGAACAGCTGATAAAAGAAAACAAGGCGGCCATTATGAATAATCAAAAGCTGATGAATGTGATCTATGACAGAATTGACCGCAAGCATCAAAAACTGCTCCGGCACAACAGCCATACATAAAAAGAGCCTTTTTCAGGCTCTTTTTTTATTGCTTGAAGGCTTCCGCCGCTAATTTGCCGATGACTGCATCGTCCATCGGCGGATTGTGAAGGCCGGCCCGGGCATCCCGGTAATACCGCTGAAGCGGATTGTTTCGCTCCAGGCTTTTTGCGCCAGTGATTCTCATTGCTTTATCAACAACAGAAAGGACGGCATTTGTCACAATATGTTTTGCGGCGCCGAGCTCGCTTTTGATGAAAGGGCGGCGTTTCGGGTCATCATACATTTGCGCCGCCGTGAAGAGAAACTGTCTCGCTTTTAACAATTCAAGCTCCATTTCCCCGACACGCTGCCCAACGGCCGGCACGTCTTTAATCGGTCCGTTCAGGCTGTTCGGCGAATATTCGGATGCAAACCGGACGGCATAGTCCCTTGCCGCTTGAGCGATACCCAGATAAGCAGCGGGAATGTGAAGTAGCCAGCCATTCACTTTCGCCGCTCTCGGCCCGCTGATAAGCTCCACAAGCCGCTCGTCACTGACCGTGACATGATCTAAAAGGAGATCATGGCTTCCGGTCGCCTTCATGGCAATCATATCCCATGTTTCTTCGACTGAAACGCCTGCCTGATCTTTATGAATGAGAAAAACACCGGTCGTTTGTTTTTCTTCAATCCATGCCGTCACAAGCATATAATTCAAAGTCAGCGAAAGGGTTGTAAAGGTTTTTCGGCCGTTCAGCACCCATTTTCTGTCTTTTTTGACAGCGGAGGTGCCGGGTCTTCCTCCCCTCGTCGGACTGCCGGTCTGCCGTTCCGTCGCTGCCCTGTTCAGGACAGCTCCCTTTTTCACCTCTTCTGTGATAAATGAAAAGACATCTTCATCCCAGCTGTTTCCTTCTCCGAGCTCACCCATGACGGATAAATGCCAGCCGATTCCGAGAGCAACGGCCGCGTCTCCCCGCGCCAGCCGTTCCTGAAACAGCACCATATCATAAACGGAAATGCCTGCACCGCCGAATACCTCAGGTACCGTTAACGCCGTATATCCCGCGTCGCGCAGTCTTTGAATTTTCTCCGCGGGAAAACGGCCCGCCTCATCATCAAGCGCGGCTGTTTTTTGAAATTCGTCTGCAAGCAGGCCGATTTTTTCCATCCATTCCCTCTGCCGTTCATTCTGTATCCATAAAGACACTGGAATCCCCCCATTATAATTCCGATAAAGTTAATAAGTATTATAGAGATTCAAGTCTCGTTTCGCAACTGTGAGGCTGTACAAAAAAACACGCTATTCCATGGAATAGCGCGTTCAGACTGCTTCCGGGCCGCGGTCCTGCTTAAGCCCGAGATAAATCAGCATATATGTGAGATAACCCATCGTCATCACAAGCCCGCCAAAGAAAAAGCTTGAAAAAATCGGCTCTTCAAACGCGGTAACTGCAGCAAGCACGATCCAGCTTGCATACAGGTAGATGATGAAATAACGGAATCCCGACTTCATTTTATATAAGAGAAACAGCCCCACTGTAGAAAACAAACCCAGCGCAAGCCTGAAATAAACAAGATGTTCGAATTGGAACATGAATGACACAAAGGAAAAACCAAGCAATAACACAATCGGTAATGCGGTAATAAAATTTCTCAAGTGAGCACCTCCGTCATTACCTTTATTATAAATCAAAATAGCATAAATTATTGATTTATCGTGATCTTTTTCACAAAAATGTCATTCCTTTACTTTATACCCGAACATCGCGTTTGCAAAAGCTCCACCAAGCGACGGCTAAGAAGAATACGATATGGATAATGATAATGCCTGCGGAAAATAACGGCGTCATTCCCGCAAACAGCGGTTTCGCCCCGCTCATATATTGCGTCAGGTCAGTATTTGCGAACAGCAGAAAACTTCCCCATTTGTTTTGGAAGAGCGACATAATCGTCACGAGTGATTTTGCGCCGTACAGCACGATAAATGACAAAATGACGGCCGTTGCGCTGTTTCGGAATACAGAAGAACACAACAAGCCAAAGCATGCCATCGCAAACGCCTCGACCCAGTTCGTGCCGATTACTTTCAGGGTGTTCATAAGAAGCGTCCCTGATTCAGATGTCACCGACACACCGAAGAAAGCCATACCGAACAGCAGAGACAGAATATAGTACGCCGCATACAGGTACAAGCTGACCAAAAATACGGTAATGAGTTTAGATACAAATATCCGCTCCCGCTTTACCGGGCGGATTAACAAAAATTTGATCGTTTTCTTATCAAATTCAGCGGAAATGATCGTTGCCGCGATCACGATCGTTAACGCCTCAAGCAGAATATTCAGCCCGGGCGCGTACGCCATATAGCCGATGAAATTCTCATCCGTTCCGGAACTGATGACAAGCCGTTTAATGACAAGCGCCATAATAAATTGGAGAACGGCCATCAGAATCAGCGCCACTAATGAGACTTTTCGGTTAAAGAGTTTCATATGCTCATTCGCTGTCAATTTAAACATTCGTCTCCCCCTCCTCTTGAAGCGCCGTCGTCACTTTCATGAATTCATCCTCCAGCGATTCCGCATACGGCATGATGGAATACACGAGAAAGTCTTGTCCGACGAGCGCACGGTTTAATGCCGGGATGTCTTTCTTCGCTACGGTGACGGTAATGCCCCCGCCGTTTTTCTCCGGAGCAAATTGCTGTTGGGACAGCCATTCGAATGCTTCGTCAGCCGGCTGAATGTCGAGGACGGCTTTTTCTTCTTTTTCCTCAGCGCCGCGCAGAACAACCTCTGTTTTGATCTCACCTTTTTGAATGATGATGACACGGTCGCAAAGGTCCTCCACTTCACGCAATAAATGCGTCGCAAAAAGGATGCTCGTCCCTTCAAGCTCCGCGAGTTCCTTTAAGTGATCGCGGAAATCCTTCATTCCGCCGGGATCAAGCCCGTTTGTCGGTTCATCTAAAATGAGCAGATTCGGACGGTGAAGAATGGCCTGCGCAATTCCGAGACGCTGGCGCATGCCAAGGGAATACGTTTTAACTTTGTCATGAACGGCATTGGTGAGCCCGACCCGCTCGATGACTTCCTGAAGCCTGTCCTCTTTGATGTTTTTGTGCATGTTGGCAAAGTGCTTCAGATTTTCCCACCCCGTCAGGTACGGGTAGAATTCAGGATTTTCCACGATCGCTCCGACGGATTCAAGCGCTTTTTCGAAATCAGCATCGTGCTGAAAGCCGTTAATTGTAATCGTGCCGCTGTTTTTCTTTAAAAGACCGACGATGATTCGGATAAGTGTGGTTTTTCCCGACCCGTTCGGACCGAGCAAACCGATGATCTCGCCCTGCCTGACATTCATGCTGATGTTTTTTAAAATGTGCTTTTTGCCTATTGTTTTGTCAAGGCCTTCAATATGTAAAATCGGCTCAGTCATACAGCCTTCCTCCTTTTTCACAAAAAATAAACAGTGCCCGTACATAGGCACTGTCTGCATTATAACATTAGTCATATATTCGTGAAGAGCCGGAGCCGACGTTATGTCTTATCCGGGACCGGTCCGTTTTTTTCCTTCTCTTCATTATTGACGACATCCAGAATATCAAGCAGGAACACAAAAATCGGAATTCCGATAATCAAGCCCCAAATGCCGAAGAAATGTTCCGAGAAAATCAGAACTGTAAAAGTAAAAAAGATCGGCAGTTCCGTTTTCGCTGACATCAGTTTCGGATTAAGGAAGTACGTCTCAATCGCATGGATGACGAAAATGACCAGCACGATGTAGATGACATACGCTGCGCCGCCCGTCGTATACGCGATGATGCTGAGCGGAATGAGCGAAATCACCACACCCGCAACGGGAATGAGCCCGAGGAAAAAGACCATGATTGACAGGCCGAACAGCTGCGGAAAATGCAGAATCGCCAATGCGATCAAGGTGAGGATACAGTTCACCAGCGCGATAATAAATTGGGCTTCAAGCACTTTGCCGAATGTTCTCGCAAACTTGCTGCCGAAATAAGCAAGTTCGTAGTAAAAAACAGACAGCTTGCTGTGCTGAAATTTTTTCATAAACTCCGTGAGCCGCTTTTTCTCGAACAGGAAAAACATGCTGAGAATCAGTGACATCACGACCTGCAAACCGAAAGTGCTGATATCGGCCAAGTATGTATACAGTACATTAAAACCTTCTTTTACATAGGAACCGATATTGATATCGCCGAACACGCTCGATATCTCATCATAAAACGGAATGACATCGGGATGATACGCGATGTGCTTGATCTGCTTAATCAGCTGTTCAATCTGCTTGGCAACAATCGGGTAAAAGACAAAGCCTCCGACAGTCGCCCCGACAGCCAGCGCAATATATAAAACGGTGATGACCACCCTCTGGCTGATCCGGAAAAAATGGTTCAACACGTGCCGGATGACAGTCTCCAGCCGATCCATCAGAAAAGTAAAAATAAACGTAAGCAAAATCAAATTAATCATACTTCGGAATACAACTAACACCCCAGTCAAAACAAGAAAAACGGAAAAACGTCTGACACCCGGATGCTGAAAAAATTTAAAAATAGCCGCCATTTATACACTCCTGCTAGGACAAAAAGCCCTTAGATTTCATCTTTCACTCTCTAATTGTAAATTATATAACAAAATGACGCTAAGGTCTTTGTCCACCTCCTAATAAATTTAAACAAATTTATCTTTTTTACTCATGGCGGCCGAAAAAAAGAACGGCATGCCCGATGCATGCCGTTCCTTTCCTTTTATACCGCCGTTTTCATTTCTTTAACGGCCTGTGTGCTTTTCGCTTCGTCAAACTCATTTTCGCTCTTGGCTACGATGATGGTGGCGATTCCGTTTCCGATCAGGTTGACGATCGCCCTTCCTTCACTCATAAAGCGGTCGACGCCGAGGAGCAGCGCCAGCCCCTCCAGCGGAATAACCTGAAGCGCCGATAAAGTGGAGGCGAGCACGATAAATCCGCTTCCGGTTACGCCCGCCGCGCCTTTTGATGTCAGCATCAGCACGAGAATGATCGTAACCTGCTGGCCGATGGTAAGGTCAACGCCGAACACCTGCGCCAGAAAAACCGTCGCCATGGACAGATAAATCGAGGTGCCGTCCAGGTTAAAAGAATATCCCGTCGGAATGACAAGGCCGACAACCGATTTGGAACAGCCGTAGCGCTCCATTTTATCCATCATCCGCGGAAGGACGGACTCAGAAGAGCTTGTGCCGAGAACGATGAGCAGTTCATCTTTAATAAAACGGAGATAGTTCCACAAGCTGAAACCGAATAGTTTGCAAATGATATTCAAAGCGACAAATACAAACAGGAACATCGTAACGTATACAGACAGCATCAGACTCGCCAGCGGCTTGATGGAATCAAGGCCGAAGTGCCCGATCGTATAGGCCATGGCCCCGAATGCGCCGATCGGCGCCGCGCGCATGATGTAGCCGATGATTTTGAAAAAAACGTGCGACAGTTTATCGAAGAAATCAATAATGCTTTTGCCTCTTTCACCGAGCGCCGCCAGGCCGACACCGAATAATACAGAAAAGAATAAGACCTGAAGAATGTCGCCTTTTGCGAAAGCGTCAACCATATTTGACGGAACGATGTGAGTGATAAATTCAATCCAGTCAATCCCCTGTCCCCCGTTTTGCGTGTACTGAGAGACATCCCCTTTTTCAAGCTTGCTGTAATCAAGCCCCTCACCGGGTTTCATGATATTGACGACCAGAAGTCCGATAATAAGGGCGATGGTGGTCACGACTTCAAAATAAATAAATGCTTTTCCCCCGACTTTGCCGACTTTTTTCATGTCTCCCATCTTGGCGATGCCAAGCACGATCGTCAGGAATATGATCGGTGCGATAATCATTTTTACCGCATTGATAAATGTATCGCCGAGCGGCTTCATCTGCTTCCCGGCCTCAGGCCATACGAGTCCGACAATAACGCCGATGATCACCGCCGTGATGACCTGCACCGTAAGATTTTTGAAAATTTTCATCCCTACTCCCCCTTGCCTCTCGCTGCGTCTATACGAAAATGATAGCGTTTTCAAACAAAGAGGGGAAGCTTATGATCATAACGGACATTTTGGTCTTTTTGGTCTCGGCTAGCGGACGAATTTGTAGCGGTTAACCGGCCGGCCCACTCCCCCGTATTGAATGTCGAGCTTAATCTGGCCGTCTTTTTCAAGAAAATCAAGATAACGCCGCGCTGTCACCCTGGCGATTCCGAGCGCTTTGGCGGCTTCTTCAGCTGAAAGCGGCTCCGTCTGCTGTTTCATATAGGTCAAAATTTCATTCATCGTAAAATGATTTAACCCCTTCGGCAGATCCCGGGACGGATTTTGCGGAATTTTAAGCAGCATGTCAAGCTGCTCTTGCGACATGGTGTCATGCTCTTCAATTTTCCGTTTATATTGTTTATAGTTTTCGAGCGCCTGTCTCATCCGCTCCAGCTTAAACGGCTTCAAAATATAGTCGGCCGCACCGTTTTGCAGCATAAGCTGGATTGTTTCTTTGTCTTTTGCGGCCGAGACGATGATGACGTCCACTTCGAGCTTTTGTTTTCTGATTTCCTGGAGTGTTTTAATTCCGTCTTTTTTCGGCATGTATACGTCTAATACCACGAGCCCGGGCCTCAGATCTTTTATAAGCCTGATTCCCTCGTCTCCGTCAGCGGCTGTGGCGATGACGCTGAACCCCGAAACACCGGTGATAAATTCTTTATTCACCTCCTGCACCATCGGATCATCTTCAATAAGCAGCACCTTGATGTCCATCGAATGATTCCTCCCCCTTCATCGGAAATAAAATAGAAAATGCCGTTCCCTGTCCCTGCCGTGTGTCGACTTCAATAATGCCCATCCCTTTGTCGACGATTTGTTTGACGAGGTACAAGCCGTATCCCGTTCCTCCCGTTTTATTGACGGTAAACCCTTTGTCATAAAGGTGCGGGATGTGCTGATCGGAAATCCCGCTTCCGTTGTCTTCTATTAATATAGCAAGCACTTCATCATTTTGCTCGATACTGATGTCAATATGTTTGTCCTCCGTGTCCGCTGTTTCGAATGCGCCGAACGCATTTTCAATTAAATTGCCGAGCAGGACGACGATGTCATGCTGGTCGACATGCTCCGGAAATGCCGAGAAACTGCTGTTTTCATCAATTTTCACAGAAATGCCAAGCTCTTTTCCTCTTTTGATTTTGCTTAACAGCAGTCCCGCCGCAGCGTCATTCTGAATGGCCTGATGAAGAAAATCGGTGACGCTTTCTTGTTCTGATGATTCCTTAAAAGCAAGCTGGAGCGCTTTTTCTGATTTTCCGAGCTGAATCAGTCCCGCGATGGTGTGAAGCTTGTTCATATGTTCATGATTTTGAACTCTGAGCGCATCGACAAAATTTTTCACACCTGTCAGTTCTTCCGCCATTTTCGCCGCTTCCGTCCTGTCCTGAAAAATGGCGACGGCTCCGATGACCTTCTTTTTCATGACGATCGGAATTCTGCTGCTCATGATCACCTTTCCGCTGACTTGGATTTCTTCATTATATACGGCTCGGTTCCGCTCGACGATTTCAGGGAGGCGCGAATCTTTTAACACGTCCCAGATAAGCCTGCCGTCTGTTTCTTGTCTGACATTGAATATCTGCTTCGCTTTTTCATTAAAAATGGTGATGTGATGCTGATTATCAATCGCGATGACGCCCTCATTCATTGAATGAAACGTAGCGGTCCGTTCCTCATACATTCTCACGATCTCATGGGGCTCCAGCCAAAACATTTGTTTTTTGATGTGGCGGGCCAGCAAAAAGGAGCCGGCCAGTCCGAACCCGAGCGCCAGCAGAACGATAAACAGTATTTCATGTTTCAGCTGAAGAAGAATTTCACCGAATCCGGGCAGCGTTTTACCGGCCAGAACGACGCCGATCTGATTCAAATTCCGGTCTTTGATGGGATAAAAAGCGCGGACGGCGGTGCCGATCTCTCCCTTTGCTTCGGAAAAATAAATGTGCTCGGCGAACGCCGCGGCTTCGTCCTCACCCCTTGAACGCTTTCCGATCATTGTGCTGACGGGATGTGAATAGCGGATATGATCCATATCCATGACGACGATGTAATCCGCTTCATTGATGATCCTTATTTCTTCGACCGCATGGCGCACGTCTTCCCTTTGTTTTTTCTGCTCCAGGGCGCGTTTGACATCGGTCATCTCAGATACCGTCCGCGCGGTATTCATCAGCCGTTTTTTCAGCTCGCGCTCCTCTGTATGCTGAATATTTCCGATCAGCACGATGCCGACGATCAAAAAGGTAAAAAGCACGACGATATACGAAAGTATGGTGATTTTCCAGCGGATGGTGAGCTTTTTTTTCGTCATTGGCCTCTTCCTTTCCGTCTCTTTACGAAAACGGCCCGCCCGATTATGCTTGTTATAGAAAATGGCGGAGGGGGTTTTCGATGAAAAGCTTGCTGACTTGTCTCAGCCTGATGGTACTCGGTATCGGAACCGCTTTATTCATCGGCTTTCATGATCGTTTCTCAACGGAAGAACCGTATTATGATGACGAACAGGAAGGCCTGAAAGATCAAATCGTTTTCAAATTCAGCCATGTCGTTGCTGAAAACACGCCAAAAGGGCGGGCGGCGAATAAGTTTGCCGAACTTGTCTATCAAAAATCCGGCGGCACCATTAAAGTAGAGGTGTTTCCAAACGGGAGCCTCTATTCGGATAATGAAGAAATAAACGCCCTCCAAAACGGGGACGTGCAATTCATCGCTCCCTCCACCTCAAAGCTCGGATCACTGTCTCCCGAATGGGGTGTTTTGGATCTGCCGTACGCGTTTACAAACTATAAAGCCGTGCAAGAAGGCCTGAACGGCAAAATCGGCACACGCCTGTTCGCTTCATTAGAAAAGCATCATTTGAAAGGACTGGCGTACTGGACGAACGGGTTTAAGCAGCTTACGTCAAATAAAGGACCGATCTTCACTCCGGACGATTTGAAAGGACAGGCGCTCAGGATCATGCCGAGCAGCGTGATCGAAGACCAGTACCGCCTGCTCGGCGCGCGCCCGCGGCAGGATTCCTTTAATTCCACGTTTCAGCTCTTGGAAAGCAATCTTGTAGACGGAGAAGAAAATACGATTTCAAATATCTATTCTAAAAAATTTTATAATGTTCAAGATTATTTGACAATCAGCAATCACGGGTACCTCGGTTATGCCGTGATGACCGACGAGCATTTCTGGAATTCACAGACAGAAAAAACGAGAGCCATCTTAACGGAGGCGATGAGAGAAACGACGGAGTGGAACGAAGCCTCCGCTGAGAAAATGAATAAAGACCAGCTTGAAGAGATAAAGAAGAATTCATCCATTACTATTCATGTGCTGAGCAAAGCGGAAAAGAACACATGGATGAAACGCCTCGACCCGATTTACGGACAATATGAACAGATGATCGGCCGCGGGCTTGTGCAGGATTTGTTATCCTTGCGCCGCGAGCCTTAGCAGGACCAATACGCCCATCTCCGTTTCATCCCTTTTCCCGCCGGGGAAGTAAATAGGGACAGAGCAAAAAAAAGGAGATGGAGACATGTTTACACATACGAAAAAACTGCAGCATCCGGCTAAACCGGATCGTCCTGACCCGCTGTTCGCAAAAAAGATGCAGGAAATTTTAGGGGGACAATACGGGGAAATATCCGTCGCCATGCAATATTTGTTCCAAGGATGGAATACACGGGGCAATGAAAAATATAAGGATCTTCTGATGGATACCGCGACGGAAGAAATCGGCCATGTCGAAATGATCGCGACGATGATTGCGAGACTGTTAGAAGACGCCCCGCTGGCAGAGCAGGAAAAAGCGGCTGATGATCCGGTCATCGGGTCCATTTTAGGCGGGATGAATCCGCATCATGCAATTGTCTCAGGACTCGGCGCAATGCCGGAGAGCAGCACGGGCGTTCCGTGGAGCGCAGGCTATATCGTCGCAAGCGGAAACCTTCTGGCAGACTTCCGCGCCAATCTGAACGCCGAATCACAAGGAAGGCTTCAAGTCGCACGCCTGTATGAAATGACCGATGATAAAGGCGTGAAAGATATGCTCAGCTTTTTATTGGCCCGCGATACCATGCATCAAAACCAATGGCTTGCGGCCATTAAAGAATTAGAAGAACAGGAAGGTCCGATCGTTCCTTCCACATTCCCGAAGGCGCTGGAAAAACAGTCATTCTCCCATAAGCTTATTCATTTCTCAGATGGCGGAGAAAGCGCTGAACAAAATTGGCTGAAGGAAACAGCGCCGGACGGAGAACCATTCGAATACGAAAAGGAACCGAAAGCGCACGGCGAAATAGCTAAGCTGGATCCCGTCCCGCCGTATGTCCACAACACGCTTCCCGGACGCGAGTAAAGACACAAGCCCAAAACAAACTGTTTTGGGCTTTCATTATGCCTTCAGAACCGTCCAGTCCGGTTCGTATCGGATGTCAGGGTGATGTAACAGCTCGTGAATGACAGGTTCATCCTCTTCATACAGCATCACTTCTATTGAAAGAATCGCAGCCTTCTGCTCGTTTTCTTCGTATATTCGGTCATGTTCGTTCTCCATAAAATCATCATAGGCCTGTCTGTTCTCCCAAACGCTGATGATTTCCGCGATGAACAGGCCGTCTGCGTTTTTCCGCCACCCGCCGGCCTGTTTGACGAAGCCATTTACACATGATAATGCTCCCCACCTTGACTGTGCTTGCGCAAATGCTTCAGCGTTTGCAGCGTCTGTTTCACATACAATCTTTTTGATCAGCATGACGTTCCTCTGTGATGACTGTTTTCGCACGCGTATGCTCAACACACAGATTCACGGTTCTGACGTAAGAGCGGGTGCGGTGAATCGTGCCTTTCGGGATGAGCAGGCTGTCATTTGCTTTGAGCACTGCGGTTTCTTTGTCCTTAAAATCGATCAGCAGCTCACCTTCCAGAACGATGAACCATTCATCTGAGTCAGGGTGATGGTGCCAGTCATATTCTCCCGTAAACACTGCGAGGCGCACACAGTGGTCATTGATCTCCGCGATTGAAAAATTGTCGTGTTTTTCTTTGACTTTATTGGCGATAGCGAGCAAATTCAGCATGTCAGACACGAGTGAAAAACCCCTTTTTCATTTTATTGTATCGCAACGGCGGCTCAGATCAAGATTTTCCCAAAATAAAAAGCGATCCAGCTGATGCGCCGGATCGCTTTTGATCTGCAGGTTGTCTGCCTTTTATGCTTTTATTAGCTGCTTCGTCTGTTTCCGCCTTTTTGGCCGATTTCCTTATAAAAATCTTTGTCATGATTTTTACTTGTGGCTTCTCCGCCTTTTTGGCCGATTTCTTGATAGAATTCCTTGTCATGGTTATTGCTAGTGGCTTCTCCGCCTTTTTCACCGATTTCCTGATAGAATTCTTTGTCGTGATTTTTGCTAGTGGCTTCTCCGCCTTTTTCACCGATCTCCTGATAGAATTCTTTGTCGTGATTTTTGCTTGTTGCTTCTCCGCCTTTTTGACCAATTTCCTGATAGAATTCTTTGTCATGGTTATTGCTTGTGGCTTCTCCGCCTTTTTGACCTGCTTCTTCTCTGCTCATTTTGTTATTATCTTGTGCCATTTTTGAATTCCTCCTTTAATTGGTGTTGGTTGTTGGTTTCCCGATTTCAGAACTGCTAAACAAAGAAAACACATTGAATGTGTTTTCGGGTGGTTTTTTATCATTCTGTATCCCTCATGCGTTTTAGAATCCGGCGTTTTTTATAGAGCATGATGCCTGTTTCCGCGATGCTTTCTAAAGCTGAACGGTTGGCGGACGCGCCGAAGATGATGCCTGCGGCCGGAACCATTTGCAGCAGTTTTTTCGCGGCGAACGTATCGCGATAGCTGTAAACGACTTCCCGCCAGCCTTGGATTTGCGAGGCGACGCGCTGATAGGCGCGGTCGTTTTGATCATATTGCCGTAAATCTTGCAGGATCGCTTTTTTTCCGATGACGTCACTGGATGCAAGCTGGAGCAATTTGACGATAAACACGCGTTCTTTTTTGTCTTTCGGATCAAAGCCGTAAGCAACCGCGATATCCTGCAGCGTCTTTAAGGACAGGCCGAGCATCGCCGGAATGTCTGCCGCCAGCGTGAATACGCCGCCGACTCCCGTTGCGGCTCCCTGCACCGTCGCGGCCTTTACGCTTGTACGCGCTACGGCTTCTGCGATTTCGTCCATGACGGCAAGCGGCGCAATGCGGATGTCGTGAAGCGTTCGACATGTACCGTGCGGCAGCCGTTTTTGAAACTTTTTCGTGATGCGCTTTTCAGATGTCAGGTACTGTCCGCCTGACTGAATAAACGTTCCCGTTTCATCGAGAATGAGTCCGATTTTCCTCTGAATAAATTGCGGTGTCAGCTTGTCCAAAAGCTGAAACGGCAAGCGGGTGAATGTTTGCCAGAACATCACCCTCTGCTGCGCCTTTTCCCATTTTTGAATGTCTCTCAGTTGTCTTTCCAGGTCTGTCCGCTCTTCTGTCACCCGTCCTGCACGTCCTTTCTGATTTCTTTGTTCATAGTATACCTTTATGGCGTTTTCTTTTAACACCCGGACGGATTTTTTATCCGGAAAACATTCCATTGTTTAATTTTCTTCAAATTCTGTATATTGTATAATTTTGAATAATACGATTGAAGGAGAATGTTGAATGCAATGGATTTATTTAAGTTTAGCGATCATTTTTGAAGTATTGGGTACGGTCAGCATGAAATTATCAAATGGATTTACAAAACTTGTCCCAAGTATTTTATTATTATTGTTTTATATCGGCAGCCTTTGTTTTCTTACTTTGACTTTGAAATATATAAGTGTCTCCATCGCGTATGCGGTCTGGTCGGGGATGGGGATCGTACTGATTTCCATGATCGGAATTTTTTTCTTTCATGAACAGTTCTCTGTCATAAAAGCTGTCTCTGTTCTTTTGATCATCATCGGTGTTGTTTCCTTAAACTTTATTTCTGAAAGTGAAACGTCATCAAACGGCAGTAGCGTTCATACGGACAGAAACAGATGATGAAAGGGTTAAAGGTTCTCTTCCTCATTACAGATATTGGATTTATCGTTTATTGGATTGTTACTTTTTTTGAGTGGATTCCAAAAAACATGGTGTTTAAAGATTATGATAACGCCATGATCATGGCCTGGAACTGGTCATTCTTTCCCTTAGATATTTTCATTTCGATAACCGGGCTGTACAGCTTGTTTCTTTATAAACGGACACATGCGTTATGGCGCCCTTTCGCATTAATATCACTTGTGCTGACCTTTTGTTCAGGCCTGCAAGCGATAGCCTTTTGGGTATTTATCGGTGATTTTGATCTTATGTGGTGGGCATTCAATCTGTACTTGCTTCTTTATCCTTTATATTTTATTCGGAAATTGCTGGTCTCTCGTAAAACTAGCTGTCATTCTTTTTGATAAGGCGGTTTTCTTTTTCTTCAGGCGGGAAACACTTTTCATAAAGGAGTGATAGACATGCCTTGGTCTATGAAGGATTATCCGCAATCATTGAAGAATCTCGAGGAACCTGTGAAGAAAAAAGCGATCGAAATCGCGAATGCGATGGTAGATGAGGGTTATGAAGAAGGACGGGCCATTCCCATTGCGACAAGTCAGGCGAAAGAGTGGAAAAAAAACGCTTCTAAGGAAGAAATCGATCAGCTGATGAAACACGATGATGAAACGAAACGCGGAAATTGAATCGGAATAAAGGAAAAACCCCGCTCTCAAGAGAACGAGGTTTTTCTGATTATAAACCGTAATAATAAGATAGTGTGGTGACTGAAACGTAGCCTGTCGCTCCTGCATACGTGACTTTCAGCCATTTATTGGAATTGGTGTAGTGGCCTTGAACATATTCTCCGGTTACCCAAGAACCTGTAATTTTTTTACCGCTTGAGAATGTTGTGATCGTTGAACAGCTGACCTTAGAGCATGAGCGCATATTAGCACCGTAAATACCGACTGTGCCCCCGCTGGCTAAAATGGAAACGTCCGGTTCAGCTTTAGGTTTGAAAGCTGCTGCTGATGCAGAGCCGCCAAAAGCGAATAAAGAAACAGCAAAAATCATGGCTAAAGAAATGATCGACAAACGACGTACCAAGAAAATTCCCCCTCTTTTATCATATGGCCGGAAAGCTTTCCTGACGTTATTATACTTTTTTGCCCGGGAGACTGAAATAAGTCTAATGCTCCAACTTCTTTTCTTCGCAAGTGACCATGCCGATTCTTTTTTTGATAGATAACAGCGGTTTATTGGACTGGAATCACTGATATATCGTTGATTCAAACGTTTATTCAGAGCAGCCGGAGTTTTTCCGGAGGTCATTTGAATGGTACAGAAAGGTTTTATCTTCCAATGGAAAGAAACATTATTATTCTATTTACCTGGGAAAACGGAGGAAATACAGCGTCTTTTTCTCAAATCAGTTGGGCGGACAGAAAGTTGTGAAGTTATATAGGCAAGTGTCCTCTTTTCACCTTTTTAAAAGAACGCTCCACGCATCCGTGCATGATCGGAGGCGGAAACACGCTTTGCGAACGGCATCGCTTCTTTCCCGGAACGATGCCGTTTTCATTTTCGGACCTTTCTTCGGCGGGATACATATCATAGATAAAACAGGGCATCAATGTGCCGGTTTATTGAACATAAAGAACTTGACATCTCATAATAGCGGATTTATGATGTAGATAAAATAATTTGCATCTAGGAAACTTTTTGTTATTTAGCTAAAAATCTATCGGAATTTAGGTGAGACATAATGAGCAAAGACATCTCAGCACAATCACTGCAAGCAAAAGCCGTGCAGGATGCACTTGACGGCAAAAGCAAGGGATTCAAGCGGCTTCTGCCTTTCTTAGGCCCAGCCTTTATCGCGGCGATTGCCTACATTGATCCGGGAAACTTCGCTACGAATATCTCAGCTGGTTCGAAATTTGGGTATATGCTGCTGTGGGTCATCCTCTTTTCAAACTTGATGGCTTTTTTAATCCAAGTTCTTTCCGCGAAGCTCGGCATTGCCACGGGTAAAAACCTTCCGGAAATCGCCAGAGACCGGTATCCGAAATGGGTATCAGCCGGGCTGTGGATACAGGGTGAACTGGTGATTATGGCAACTGATCTGGCAGAATTTATCGGGGCGGCGCTCGGGCTCAACCTGCTGTTCGGCATACCGATGGTTGAAGCGGCCATTATTGCGGCGATCGGATCATTCGCGATTTTAGAGCTGCAGCGCCGGGGTTACCGGGCGCTGGAAGCGGGCATCGCCGGACTTCTGTTCGTCGTAGTGATCGCCTTCGCTCTGCAAACCTTCTTTGCCAAACCTGACGCCGCTTCCGTTCTCGAAGGGCTGTTTATCCCGAAAATTGACGGAATGGACAGTGTGCTCTTGGCAACCGGGATACTCGGCGCAACCGTGATGCCGCATGCCATTTACTTACATTCCGCACTGACACAGCGCCGTGTCGTCGGAAAAACGGATAGTGAGCGGAAAAAGATTTTTAGATTCGAGACGATTGACATTCTCATCGCAATGGTGATCGCCGGGGCGATTAACGCAAGCATGCTCATCGTCGCTGCCGCGCTTTTCTTCAAGAACGGGCTGTATGTAGAAGATTTAGACGTGGCTTATCAGCAATTCGGCCACTATATCGGACCGGCTTCAGCCATTCTCTTCGGGATCGGGCTGCTGGCTGCAGGGCTTTCAAGCTCTTCTGTCGGCACATTGTCAGGCGATATTATCATGCAGGGCTTCATCCGTTACCGTATCCCGCTTTATTTGCGGCGTTTCATTACCATCATTCCGCCGATGATCATCATTATCTCGGGGGTCAACGCCACAGAAGCGCTCGTATGGAGCCAGGTCGTTCTTTCATTCGGCATCTCCTTTGCGCTCGTGCCGCTGATTATGTTTACAAGCAACAAACGCCTGATGGGCGCCCTGACGAACCGAAAATGGGTGACGGCTCTCGCCTGGCTGATTGCGGTTTTGGTGATCGCGCTTAATCTGTTTGTGATCTACGATTCATTCCGTTAGAAAAAACCGGCCATTGCGGCCGGTTTTTCTTTTGACGCCGGGTGCCGTTCGTATCTTTTTCCGGGCGTTTTTGGTATGATAGAAGAAAAATCGGAGTTTTGCTTATGTCAGTATTTATCCTTTTTTATCTGTGGATTGTGCCGATTGTCATCGGCATCTTCTGTTCTCTTTTTGCTTATCGGACAACGGGTAAGAAACGTCTGATTCCCGGCTTTTTGATGATCGCATTAAGCATCGTTTCCTTAATCACGGGGCTTTGGATCGGCGGGGTGAACTATCATGTGTTCATCGGGGGCATGTTTTTATTCGGAACGTTATTGGCCGGCTCCGCCTTCCCGTTTTTCTTCGCTCTTTCACGCAAACGAAAATAAACAGGCATGCCGCCTGTTTATTTTTATTCATTAACCCTAAATTATAAAACCGCTCCGATAATGTGATTCCGCCTCAATCAGCCTGTACATGTGTTATATAGGCTCCAGCCCATGTCCCATCTCATCAAAACTGCAGCCAAAATGAATCCTGCTAAAGAAGATTTTGAATTATAAGAAAAATACTGTATTAAAATCCTATTTACCCCAAAAATACCTATTGATAGAATGGTATCTGAGAGGGAAAAATGTTCAAAGCGGATCATATCGGTCCCGCCTAAATACATAGTCTTTCATTTCTCTCTACACTACATTTCTAAAGGAGGATTTCCCATTAGACACGCAGCTAAAGGCATTCTGTTTGCCGCATCTTTAGCCCTTGTAACTACTGCTTTTGTCCCCGCATCCTTAGCTAAAGAAAATCATAATAATACTGCCAATGCCACTGGAACGACCAAATCATTTTTTTATCAGACTGATACGCAATTTTCCTACGGACTTAAAGCACAAAGCGATGCATCTGTGTCAAAACCAGTCAAAGATGTAATCAGAGAAGTGCTGAAAAATAAAACAAAATTATTCAATCTTGTTGAAAAATTAGCAGGAAAGAAAATAAGAAATGAACTCGAGTCCGTTTTCAATGAACACATCGAACCGGTTTTAAAGAAAATGCTGAACGAGTATGTCGCCTTAAGCTGGACTGACGTGGAAAAGAATCTTTATCTTTCACTTAAAAAGTCCGGACTTTCTGACAGCCAGGCTAAAAACCTCGCTCATTTGACAACTTTAGCAATGAAAGCATTTTAAAATCATTCATAAATGATCGTCAGGAAAATACGTATGAAGTAATGCAAAGTGCTGTTAGATTCACTCTAATAGCACTTTTTCATTGGAGATGTCAAAATGACTGTCTTTTTTACTGTTTTGCTCACTTTCTTATGCTGCCTTGTGATTTCATCTCTTATTTTTATGATTCTATTAAAAAAAGAGATCGTGGATACACCGCCAAACCGCTTAGCTCATGCAGCATTCATAGGGCTTACTGGATTCTCCCTGTTCTTCGCTGTGACTGTACCCAGCCTAGTTATGTATTTTGCAGCTATAACTGTAAATCATTTTTTCGGAGAATATATCATCTATGGTTCACTTTCAGACTTATACATATTTTCTGTCGTCGTCAGTATTTTAGCTTTAGTTTATATGCTAATCCTTACGGCAATTGTAAAAGGAATGACTCATGTTTTGACATTGCCTGCTTGGTCAGCCTATATCCTTGAATTCATTTTTGCATGGGCTGCTGTTTACTTCTCAATCCAATACGTTTCCAATCATATCATTGAGAACATATCTATATTTCAAAGTGGAGAAATTCTTCTTTCATTGTTCATCACTTTCTTATTTTCGGGATTGGATATCCTTTTCACTAATTTGGATAAGATCACAAAAGAGAAATTAGGCTAAGGGGGTAACAAATATGAGGATCATGACATATATATTCTATTTTTCTATTTCTTTAGTTTTGCAGGTGGTATGGCTGCTATTAATAAAAGATACTCCTAATATATTTCTGATAGATATGATTACGGTGTCCTTCGTATTCACCCTCTTTATGTTCATCTTAGATCAAATTTTCCAAAAAAAGCGGACACATTAGGGACTGTTTTTTAATAATCCTCGGGCTTCTCTTTCGTTTTGAAATGATTCCGAATCTGGGGATGTTGCGGCGAACCGTTCATTAATGAATAACACCAGCCTCTGTAAAATACTTCTCCTTTTATATAACATCCTGACTTTTCCGTCATATATTCAAACGAAAAAACTGCAAAAGGGAGTAATGAAACATGATATTGTTTATTGGCAAGTTCATGTTGCTCTTTTTATTCTGTTCGCTGGCATATTATTTATTTAAAATTGTTTATTACAATATAGGGAAGAACATTGCGCTTAAAACCCCGAAAGGGACAAAGACAAACCGGACGGCACTTGTGTTTGTCAAAAATGGAACTACACTGAATGATGGAGATTACTTTATGATCGCTGTTGTGACCGCTCTCTGGCTGTTCTTGAGATGAATTGCACTGAGCACTGGTCCTTCATAAGTTTCTTGATCAGCTATCGCCCGCCAGCTGTGGTTTTTCACAATCTCCGTTTCCGTTTAGGGCGGCTATATGCAAGCCAAGTCGCTCAACAAACAAAAAAAATAAACAGGCATGCAGGCTGTTTATCAAGGTCGAAATCTTCTCGATAGCTCCTTTGTTTTTCCTTGAATGATTGAAGAAAGGCTTAAAAATGGACGGCGTCTTTCTCATGCATGCATAGTTCAAGAAAACACTTCACAGCAAAACGGAAAGGTGAACGCAATACACTCAGCGGTTAAGAACCATATGAGGCTGCGTATGTTGATTACTGGATAAGAAAAAGAAATCCCCCAGTCTTAAAAGGTGGAGGTCAAAAATTGGAGAACACTTAAATATTTATAGCTTTTTCAGCGATGTGGAAAGTTCCAGAATCACTCATTTCAGCAGTATAAACATTTGTTACACTTAATAATCCAGTAAAAAGAATACCGATTAAAGCGGAGCTGATTATAACCTTCTTCATTATATAGCCTCCGTAACCTTAAGTATTTGTGTTTGGGCATGTATGGTTTTCTTTAAAAAGTTTCTTCCCTCTGCATAGTTTCTCTTCTCAAAATGAAAGTCACCTAATTGTTCAGTTAGCTCTGCGAAATCAGACCAAAGGCGTTTCTCTTCTAAGTAGCCTAAGCTTTGTTTCACTGCTGTTTCATTATATTCTTCGTATAATGAATTAATGATTTTTAATTTCGCCAAATATTCTTCTTCATTAGAAGTCCGAGCACGATTTAAAGCCGTTTGTATCAATATGTTCTTTCACGTCTATTGCCTTTTTGAAATTCTCTTCAGCAGCAATCAAATTTTCCCCTCTTAAATAAACTAAGCCTAAGTTATGAAAGATCACCCGATAATCCTTTTCACTTTTTCCTCTTCCAACCCACGGGCGATACTTAATGCTTCCCGATAATATGATTCTGCTTCCGTCAGCCTGTACATATCGTACATGTTAGCACCGACCATCATATTACAGCCAATCACTTTCACTTTGTATAATTGATTTTTTTCAAACAATTGCTTGGCTTTTTTCAAATGATTGAGGGAAACAAAGTGCTGATCAATTTGATAATAGGCATCAGCTATTTTGTAATGAAATTCAGCTTGCTCCATTTCATCTGATACAGCATTCAACTCTCTCTCTGCTTTGCGATAATAGCTTATCGCATCAACATACTCTTTATGATCAAATTCATACATTCCACGAAAAAATAATGAGTAATACTTCAAGAGGCCTGTAAGTCTTTTTTGCGGCTTTTCTATTTTTTCAAGCAGTTCGTCGACTGTGGGGCGATCTCGATATCTGTCTTCCGGCTCCAAGGAATCTAACATCAATTGGTGACGAAAGCACATCAATGAATAAAAAACAAGCAAATCCTGATCCTCTTCCATCTCCTCTATTTCCTGTTCGACCTCAGCCTTTAAAATCTCAGCATCAGGCACACTGAACTGGCGAATCATTTTGTACCATTCATTGATCTTGACACCAACTTGGGACGACGGCAAAACTTGATCCATATATACCTCTCCCTCTAATCACTATTTTTGTAATATTATAACTATTTGAACATAAAGTGAAAACGAAAAAAAACCGCAATTTACTTTTGCGTCATACTCACCTGATTAACTTGTTTTTAAGACACAGGGAAATTATACCTCAACATAAAAATACTGTATAAAAATACTATTTACCCAAAAAATACCTATTGATAGAATGGTTTCTGAAGGAGGTGGAAAAATATTCAAAGCGAATAATATAGGACTATCCTAAATACATAGTCTTTCATTTCGCTGGCAGATTACATTCCTAAAGGAGGATTTTTCATTAAACACGTAGCTAACGGTATTCTATTCGCCACATCTTTAGCCCTTGTAACTGCTTCTTTTGTCCCCACATCCTGAGCTGAAGAAAACCGAGATATCACTACTAATGCCACTGGAATTACCAAACCAATTTTTTATAATAATTGATAAGCCGTTTTCCTTTTAGCTTAAACTGGTTTTAAAGAAGCTATTAAACGAATATGTTGCCTTGAGTTGTATTGACGTGGAGAGAATCTTTATCTTTCACTTAAAAAGTCTGGACTTTCTGACAAGGCTAAAAGCCTCGCTCATTGGACAACGTTAGCGATGAAACATTTTATTGTTATTCATAAATTATTAGGAGGAAAATATATATGAAGAAGAAAGTAATCCCTGTAGTTTTAAGCGCAACTCTACTTACATCATTCTTGGGTACTTCAGGTGCTTTAGCAGCTGAAAACAGAACCACAACTCCTGTACCGGTAACGAAAACTGCACCAGGTACTATTCCAACTGGAATGCCTGGCACTATTCCAACCAAAGCGGCTCTCAATGGTGACTACCAAACCCAAGGTGTAGTTTCGTGGTCCTATAAGGCTTTCAGAGCTGCCTGCCGTTCAGGTGGATGGCTTTTATCAAAAGCCTTAAAGCCATTCTCCCCTAAAGCTGCGGCATGGATTAGAAAAAACTCTAAGAAGGTTGCCGACATTATGGATAAAGGTGAAAATTGGGGTGTAAAACAATTTACAAAAGCTTTTAAAGCTATCGGAGCTCCTACAGATGTAGCTACCACTTTAGCTAAATTCATTGTTGCTTTGATTTAACATATTTAAAATTTAAAGTGCTGTTAGATTCACTCTAATAGCACTTTTTCATTGGAGGTTAACATGGCTATCTTTATTACCGTATTGCTCACCATACTATGCTGTCTTGTTATTTCATCTCTTATTTTTATGATTCTATTAAAAAAGGAGATTGTGGATACACCACCCAACCACTTAGCTCATGTAGCATTCATAGGGCTTATTGGATTCTCCCTGTTCTTCGCTATAACTGTACCTAGCCTAGTTATTTATTTTGTAGCTATAACTGTAAATCATTTTTTCGGAGAGTATATCATCTATGGTTCACTTTCAGACTTATACATATTTTCTGTTGTCGTAAGTATTTTAGCTTTAATTTATATGCTAATCCTTATGGCAATTGTAAAAGGAATTACTCATATTTTTAAATTACCTGCTTGGTTAGCCTATATACTTGAATTCATTTTTGCATGGGCTGCTGTTTACTTCTCAATTAAATATGTTTCCAGTAATTTCATTGAAAACATATCTATATTTCAAGGTGGAGAAATTCTTCTTTCATTCTTCATAACTTTCTTATTTTCGGGCCTGGATATACTTTTTACTAATTTGGATAAGATCTCAAAAGAGAAATTAGGCTAATAAAAAGAAAAGCAGGCAATTTAGAGCCTGCTTTTTTATTCCCTTTTTAACATTTCTCCAAGCCTTGCTTTCGTTTTCGGCCCGTAAATGCCGTCAGCAGGCAGTCCATACATGGACTGGAATCGTTTGACCGCGTTTGCTGTTTTCGAACCGTAATAGCCATCTATTCCGTTGTTCTTTGCCCCTTTGTCCGGATAATAATAGAGAGCTGCCAAAGCTGTCTGGATCTGTTTCACGGCCGTTCCCTTAGTTAAGGGGCTTGTCACTTTAAAAACGCCCGATGGCAGCGTGTAAGATGATTTTTTTCCTTTTGTTGGAGAGCTGGCCGAGTCCGTCAGCTTTAATACTTGGCCGACTTTGATAAAATTCGGGTCCTTGATACTGTTCAATCTCTGGATGGTGGCCATGTTTACGGCAGTTTTCTGTGCAATTACAGGGAGGACATCTCCCTTCTTGACGGTGTACGTCGCCACGCCAGTCTTTGTTCCTGTTTTTGCTGATAAGGGCTGTGCGATGCTAATGTGCGAACCACGTTTGTTATGAACTGTCCTGGCCCTCCAAAAGCTTTTTTATCAGCCATCGCTTGCTAGCTGCAGATTTTACGATTTTCTTTACCGTTTCCGCAGATTTTAATACGGTATACTTTCGGTTACGGTTCCCGTCCTCTAAGCTTCCAAGCGGGTTCAAACTGCTGACCACTTCCTTACCATGGAAGGGGTCAGTAAAGAAATAATCATCAATAAGAAAGCCTAAAAAAATAAACAGGCATGCTGCCTGTTTATTTTTTTATAACCACCGGCTTCTTAAAACAGCCGTTTTAAGCTTTTCTTGAGTGACGGCATTTCGATTTTTTGGTTTTCAAAGAAGTTTTTCAGCATGTATTTGCTGAAGCCCTTCGCTTGGCCGTAAGTGATTTTTCCCGGAAGCGGCGGCTCGTCGCCGATGACGGCGTCGATGACGACCGGCTCATTTGAGTTGAGCGCTTCATGAAAAGCGGGAGCCAATTCCTCGTGTTTCGTCACTTTGATGCCTTTTGCCCCGCAGCTTTCTGCAAAAGCGGCGTAATCCATATTTTGCAGCTGGGTGACGTAGTCAATGTTGCCTTTGACCCGCTGTTCATATTCAATCATGCCTAAATTTTCGTTGTTTAATATGACAACCGTAATCGGCAGTTTATATTTAACAGCCGTCGGCAGGTCCTGCATCACCATTGAAAATCCGCCGTCTCCGCAAATGGCGATGGACTGCCGTTCAGGTTCGGCAAGGCTTGCGGCAATCGCTCCCGGAAGCCCGCATCCCATCGTGGCGAGCCAGCTTGAGACGATAAAGTCCTGCTTCTTCATCTTAAAATGGCGGGCCATCCACACCGTAACCGTTCCGACATCCACCGACAGGACGGCGTCCTCTGCGGCGGCATCCTGAAGCCGGGCAATGACCTGCTGCGGCTTGAGCGGATGAGTCGCTTCGGTTTCATCCTTTTCGATTTCCTTCCACCAATGCTTCATGTGCTCGGTGCAGGCGTCCAAAAATCTTCTGTCTTCTTTATATTCAATGTATTCCGTCAGCTCTTTCAGTCCCAGAGCCGCATCACTGACGATTCCCGCATTGACGGGATAGCGCTTCCCGATTTTCGCCGGATCCGAATCAAGCTGAATAGCAGGCGTATCATCCGGGAGATAATCCCTGTATGGGAACGACGTACCGAGCATGATCAGCAGATCGCATTCCTCCATTGCTTCGTAGGCGGGCTTTGTGCCGATTTGCCCGAGATTCCCGAGAAAGTGGGGATGGCTGTCAGGCACGACGCCTTTTGCCGGAAGGGTAATGACAATCGGAGCGGCCGCTTTATCGGCGAATGCGAGCAGCTCCTCTTTTGCTGATTTTAACCCTTGGCCGGCGAGAATGACCGGTTTTTTTGCGTTGTTAATATATTGCGCGCATGTCACGAGATGTTCTTTTTTCGGCTCTATATCAGCTTTGAGGTATATCGGCGATGTGTAAACCGGCTCCCGTTTGATTTTTTGCGCGAATAAATCATCAGAAACGGTTAAAACGGCAACGCCTTTTTTGCTGTAAGCCGTGCGGATCGCCTGATTCAGAAGATCGGGCAGCGCTTCTGCCGTATGTACTTGCTGGTTGAATACCGCCACGTCCTCAAACATTTGCTCTAATTTGATTTCCTGAAAGCTGTCACGGCCGATTTCATCGGAAGCCACCTGTCCCGCAATCGCCAGCACCGGAACGCCGTCCGCTTTGGCGTCGTATAAACCGTTCAGCAGATGAACGGCCCCCGGTCCTGCGATTGAAAGGCAGACACCGATCTGCCCGGTCAGTTTTGCCTCAGCCGCGGCGGCCAGGGCTGCGACTTCTTCGTGCCGGGTTTGGATGAATGTCAGGTTATTTCGTTCATGTCTCAGTTCTTCGATAAATTCATTAATGCTGTCTCCGGGAATGCCGTATATATGACCGACTCCCCATTGTTCAAGCAGCTCCGTCATTACGTGTCCTGCTGTTTTACTTGGCATACTGCATCCTCCTTTTACCTGTATTCATCCCCTTTTTCATACGGGTTGAAACACGGGCTATGCTCTCAGCTTTTTTCTTAGCAGATCAAGGATGGATAACAGATTTCGGTCTTTAAGGACTGCCTTACGATTTGCCGCCCCATTGAGTCCGTCTTTTATTTGCCGTTTTCTGTTCGGCACCATGAACAGCGGCAGCCGGTTTGGGGAAAACCAGCGTAAATCGGCGGTTTCCGATCCGTTCATCAGCGGTGTTCCTCCGGTAATGGCTCCGATGAAAACGTGCTGTGTATCTTCAAATGCCGGCCTTTCATACTCACCGGATTTTTGCAGGATGGTCACGTTATACCCGGTTTCTTCGAAGGCCTCTCTGACGGCTGCGGCTTCAGGTGTTTCACCTTCTTCAATCCTGCCCCCGGGCAAATCCCATAGTGGAACGTCTTTTCGTTTTACGAGCAATATGTCCCGCCCGTCATTTTGTATGATGACAAAAGCGCCTTGTGCCATGTCGTCCTCCTTTACAAAAAAGACCGCGGCATTTTAGCCTGCGGTCTTTCCGTTACTTTTTAAAATGATACGGCAGGGTGGCGACGATTATGTCCTTCTTCCAAAACAGCCGGACGCGGAGCAAGAAGGCTGATTGGTTGTGAAGGATGGTCTGCCAGCGTTTTTTCGTAATAAATTGCGGAAACAGCACCATCACGGAGAACTTTTCTTTTTTCGCTTTCTGTTCGACCGTTTCTAAAAACTTATCAAACGGATGAACCAGACTGCGGTATGAGGAATGCAGGGTGACGAGGCGGACGCCGTTATGAAGTTCTTCCCAGCGTTTTTCCACCTTTTTTTCGTTTTCTCTGTCAAAGGAAACATGAACCGCAATGACCTGATCCGATAATGATTTCGCATACTGAATCGATTTTTGGACGACGGTGGTGACACCGGCGACAGGCACGATGACGACAGTTCCCCTGATTTCCTCAGGCTGCTGATCAACGACCCGCAGCTGTTCACTGACCGCGGTGTAGTGATTTTTAATGACGAAAAACAGCATCACGACAGCAGGCATGAATAACAGCACCGGCCAGACAAGATTGAACTTCGTTGCAAATAAAATACACAGCACCATAAATGAAATGGCGGCGCCGCATGAGTTAATCAGCATTTTTACCGCCCAGCCCTTCGGCTTCTGCCTGATCCACTTGATGCACATTCCCGTCTGCGACAGCGTAAACGGAATGAACACGCCGACGGCATAAAGCGGAATTAAATGTTCCGTGCGGCCGCCGAATAAAAGAATGAGCAGGATGGACGCGATACCGAGAAAGATGATGCCGTTTGAAAAGCCTAACCGGTCGCCTCGTACCGTAAACATTCTCGGCATATACTGATCGCGCGCTAAATTAAACGCCAGCTGTGGAAATGCGGAAAAGCCCGTATTCGCCGCAAGCACGAGAATCAATGATGTAACGCCTTGAATGAAATAATACACCGTATGCCGTCCGAAGGTTTCCGCGGCGATTTGTGAAATAACGGTCTCGTTAGGCTTCGGACCCGTGCCGTAGCCGTACGCCAGCACCGTAATCCCCGTAAATAAGATCGCCAGCAGAATGCCCATCATGGCCAAAGTGCGGGCCGCGTTTTTTGCCGGAGGATTTTTAAAGGCCGGGATCGCGTTTGAAATGGCTTCAACACCGGTCAGCGCCGAACAGCCGGATGAAAAGGCCTTCAGCAGCAAAAACAGCGTGATGCCCGCCACGGTCGTGCCGATTGGTGTATGCTCGGCCGGATGAACCTGGCCCGTCATGAGCTTAAACAGCCCGACGACGATCAAAAGGACAAGCGCCGCCACAAACAGATAGACGGGATACGCCAAAATGGACGCCGATTCTGACAGCCCTCTCAAATTTAAAATCATAATCAGAATCACAAGCAAAACAGCAATGAGCAAATGATGCGGGTGCAAAGCCGGAAATGCCGATGTAATCGCGTCAGTTCCGGCAGAAATGCTTACCGCCACCGTCAGAATATAATCAACAAGCAATGAGCCGCCCGCAATCAGGCCGGGCTTCTCACCAAGATTCTCTTTAGAAACCATATAAGCGCCTCCGCCTTGCGGATAAGCGTAAATAATCTGTCTGTAGGACAGAATCAAAGCAAGCAGCAAAATGAGAACACCGGCTGCGATCGGAATGGAATACCAAAACGCGGCCGCGCTTACCGCAGCCAAAATGATCAGAATCTGTTCCGTTCCGTAAGCAACTGATGACAGCGCGTCTGAAGAAAGCATGGCGAGCGCCTTGAGTTTCGTGAGTTTCTGCTCTCCGGCCGCCTGTGATTTCAGCGGTTTCCCAATCAAAAATCTTTTGATTGAATGGTACATTTGTTGTTTTCCCCTTTTTTTCATTTTCCGTTTGATTTACAAACCCTTACTGCTATGATGTCTCCGAATGCTGATTGCATGCCATATTTCAGCACAGCAAAAAGACACAGAGGCAAACGGATGCCCCTGCGCCATAATCGTGCACAGGTTTCATTCATCTCCTCTCATGAACGCTTACGAGGTTAGCTGTCGGATTCGGGCTGATGAGAGTTGGCCCTACCTGAAAAAGGATTCACCCCAAGCGGCATCACGCGCCGCAAATTGGTTCCCCCGCTCTGATTACAGATTAAGCGATATAGATTATAAAAGAGATCATACTCCCGTCCCGTTCAGTTGTAAAGGGGCTTTTATGCTGTTTCAAAAATAAAAAAATCACCGCCAAAAATGGAAATAAAAATACAAAAAAAAGAGGCCTGTGAACGGCCTCTTTTTCCTTCATTACTCTTCGCTTTTTTCATGATCCGCTTTTCTTTTTTTCCTTCTTGCCGTCAGCCAGATCAGACCGGCCGCAATGATCATAAGCGCCGCGAAAACAGCAATATACGTAACGTTCAGTGCTGCGGACCGGCTTTTCGTATCAGCCGATGGACTGCTGTCATCTGACTTGATTTGCTGATGGTTCGAAAACAGCTGCTTGCCTGTCGTTTCGTTAATGACGGTTGCGGCATCGCTTGTGCTGTCTAAAAAGCTGATCAGCTCTTTTGTGACAGACGCGCCGCTTCCTGATAACGGAGCAAAAACAGCGATGCTCCGGCCGGAGTCCCAAGGTGATTCCTGGGTAAACGCGACTTGTTTCGTTGTCTCATTCAGCATCTGAAACGAAGAAACATCGTACGCGCCGCTGCGGTCTGACGGCACGAGAAGCTTAGAGGCGTTTGACTTTAAAAGCGGGATTTGCGGCAGGCCTCCGATAAACACAACATTCCGGCCTTTGGCATCCGCTTCCTTCATGTCTGATGCCGTCTTTACGGTAAAGCCGTTTCCGAATGAATCCGCCACCAGAGAAAGTTCTTTCAATGTCTGTATGTTTACGCCATCCGGGATGACGATCACTGTTTTCTCTTTCCCGCCGCCCGCAAACGGGAGCGGCCATTGCCCGAAATCCGCTTTCTGCGCCGCATCGCTTACCGGATACGTCAGCGTGCTGCTTTTATCAATATAGACCCATTTGTTTTCGTCACGGTCGATACACGGATTGTTATGTTTCAAACCTGATGTGACAAATTGCAGATCAATGTACCTGCTGCTTCGCAAAAGCTTCGGATCAATCGGGATGGAGACGTGGTAAAAGCCGTCTTTATCTTTATTGCCGAGATCATCAAGACGCACCGCATTCGGCTGTCCGTTGACCATGACGTTCAGCTCCGCTCTCTCAGCGTCATCATCTGAATCCGCCTTCGTCCGGATCGATTCCGACGTTTTTAATGTAAGTGAAAGCTTGACCTTACCGTCTTTATCAACAGCGGCAGCCGCAGGGTAAAAGAAGTGCTCTGACGCCGTTTTGTTTGATCCGATCGTTACATTTCCCGCGCCGAAGTCCTCTAGTGTCAGTTTATTGCCTGTCTTTTCCGCAGCAGGCTGAAGGCGGCCGATTGTCAAAGTATCTCCGCCCAGCTGACTTGAATAAGCGCTGTCTGTGATGACGCGGATTTTATCCGCCAGCGTTTTGTCTGATTGCGCCGTGACAAACAGGACGGGCTGCCGTTTGTCCCCTGATGTCAGAACCCGTTCAGCGAGAAGAAGTTTGTTGTCTTCCGCTTTGATGTTCCCGCGTTCGAAAAGCTCTTTTATTTTCCCGTTCCAATGCTGATCAGCGCCGATGACAATTGACGGATTGCTGATTTTGCCGGCGTCGGATTCTTTTACATAGGATACCTTCAGCCTGCTGTCTGCCGTTTTCAGAAATGCTTCTGTTTTGACTGCGGCTTCGGCTTCCGCCGAGGTCGGTTTGTCAGGAAGGATAATATCGGTTTCTTCACCCGTATTGCCTGATTGGGCAAACGGATACGGGAAATGGCCGAGATCCGCTCCCTTTGACTTGCTTGCTTCTGAAAGCACAAGGCGGCTGTCCGGATAAATTTTTATCCAGTTGCCTGACGTATCCTGCCTGACGCAGACGCCCTCTTTTAATACGCCGTAAAATTGCAATGATACATTGTGATAGCCTTGGGCGGATTGGCTTTTGCTGAGATTGAGCTTCACCGTTTTCCGCTTGGAGCTGCCGTCAAGCTTTATGGATTTGACGGGTTCATCATCAATTGCGATGGTTAAAGAAGACGGGGCAATTAATAAGTTTGACGCCTCGTAATCAATCAGAAGCGACTGATCGGCATTCGAAGCTCCCGCAGGAATCTGATAGGTCAGCTCTGCGCTGTCTTTCGCCCCGTACAGTGTCATCAGATCGCCAGTCAGCGCCTGCTGCTCTTTTGCGCCGGCGCTTGTTCCGAGGGCGGAACCGTCCGTTTTCAGTTCCCGGGCCGCGGCCGCCTGCCCGTTATACATCAATAGCAAAAGGCCGGTTATCAATATGATCGCTTTTTTCAAAAAGGTCACCCGCTTTTATTTTGATTGTATCGCTCCGTTTTGTACCACTTGACTTCCTGCTTGAACAAGCGGTGCTTGATCTCTGTGAATAATGACCAGATGACGAGCACGATCCAAGCCTGAGAGTATGTAAAGTACATCAGAAATACGATAAAGAAGTTTTGTTTGTTCATTTCTGTTTTTTCAATGCTTAAAGTAATCATGACCTCAGTCATAAACAGGAAAAAGGCCAGTATCCACAAAATCATCGCCAAAAACCCGACTGCCAGATGCAGGTCGTAAAAAAGATTGATGATAAAAATCGTGTTTGACATGATCACACCGAAGAAAAACAAAAAATACGTAAAAAAGAAATAAAACAGATCGAAGATGATCCGCTTGCGTTTCAGCTTGAAAAATTGGGATAAAAACTTGAGAACGACGTATTGGTTGCCGCGCGCCCATCTTGTCCGCTGACGCCACCAGACCTTCCATGTCTCAGGCTCCTGCTCCCATGTCACGGCCGCCGGGAAAAAGCGGATATGGTAGCCGAGATTATACACGCGGATGGTCAGCTCGGTATCCTCCGCCAGCGCCTTATCATCCCAGCCGCCGAGCTGTTCGATAATGCTCCGCCTGATCGCGAAGTTCGTCCCCGGGATGGTGGCGATTTTGAACCATTTCCATCTGCCGCCCTGCGCCATCCACTGAAAGCAGATGGTTTCAATATTGATAAACTTTGTCAGGATCGTTTTGGCCGCGTTGATGACACGGAATTTCCCGACAACCGCTCCCGCTTTCTCATCATTCATCAGACCGAGAACCAGGTAGTACACCGCCATTTTTTCCGGCGTATTGTCCGCATCATACACGCAGATCACGTCTCCGTTCGATTCCGCGAACCCTGAGTTCAGCGCCGAAGATTTTCCTTTTCCGGCGTTCGGAGGCTTTGTGATGACCATTTTAATGAAGTCATACTGACGGGAAAATTCATTGACGATGTCTCCCGTCCGGTCGGAGGAATTATCGTTAACGACGATGATCTCAAGCCTGTCTTTCGGATAATACAGGTTCACCATCGCCTTCAGCGTCTGCCTGATGACGACCTCCTCGTTATGCGCGGGAATGAGCACGCTGACCTTCGGGAGCTCCCCCATCTTTGCGCGCCATTTCGGAATGTTCCGTTCGAAGGTCATATAATGCCTGAATCCGCCCTGCATCAGAAACATGTGATAGAGAAGCATCAACCATATTAAACTTAATGAGATAAAAAACAGAATGTTACTCAAGGCTTCTTCTCTCCTTAAAGATTCGTTTTTTTAATGTGGCGCGCAAATAAAGAACGTAGCAGGCGAACATGATGATAAACAATAACACCACGCCGGAGAGAATCCAAAGCGCTTTTTCCAGAGGCGTCTGCTGATGGTGATTGAAAAAGGCCGTTATCGGATGAATCTTGTTTTCCACATGAATGGTTCCGTCCCCGTCCGTTTTGATCCTGACGCTGTCCGACGTTACCGTTTGCTTCGTTTTCTTCAGATCGAGCCACTCGCCGCCGGGAATCCGCTCCATCTGATTGACGAGCTCGGGGAGGTATTTCATGCCGAGATACGGATGGTAGAAACCGCCCGCCGTTCCGCCGCCGAAATCAATCATCTGCGAAATATGATTCTCCATATCTCCGAGCGGATTTTCCTTTGAGTTATCGGCATAACCGATTGTTTCCGGGTACAGCGTCATCCCGTCCAGCATAGCCGGCTTTGAGACGAACGGAGGGGCGCCCGAGGTTTTCCACGTCGTGCCGCTGAGCTGCACTTGTCCGAAAATGCTGGAGAAATAAGAAGATGCAATTTTGTAGCCTTCTTCAGACATCGTATAGTGCGGCGCTTCGAATGACAGCGGGTAAAGGCCGAGCTCTGTCAGATCGTCAATCGCCTGCTCCAGCTTCGTTCTCGTGTAGATGTTTTCTTTTTCACGGAAAGGCTTCACATACGCCCGGTACGCTTTTTCATTCGGAAAATCCTGTTCCTTTTCAAGCTTGACCGGAGTATCATCCGCATTTTCTGACGTAATCGGCTGATCCGCTTTGGCATCCCAAAATTCAAAGCCTTCTCCCGTTTCGCTGTATCGGTATGCGTGCGTGTAGCCGTGAACAATGATGCTGCCGCCCATTTGCTGAAGTTTTTTCAGGACGCTGACCATTTTCGGTTTGTCTGCCAGGTATACTTTTTCTCCGTTTTCCGGATTGAGATAGACCGGAATGACCGCCAGAATAAACGGAATGTGTCTTTTATGCAGGTAAGCGCCCGCTTCGTAAAGCAATGTTTCATCTGACATCGGACTGATGTCTTCAAGCCGTAAATAAAGGAGGGTGCCGCCCGCTGATTCTCCGAATGCGCTGCGCAGCGCTTTCGCCGTCAGAAACGAATCATTTAACAGGCTCGTCACACCGAAATAATAGTCAGAGCGCGCCGTTTTCCACATAAAAGGGCGGGTGCCGCCGTCACCGGACCGGTATGTATAAAGGGACTTTCCTTTTACTCCCGATACGCCGAGCACGGACATCCCTTTTTCAAGCGGCATGTCTGTTTTTTCTTCTTTGCCGTAAATGCGGTATACCGTTTCTTTCTCTGTCAGGGACAAACCCGCAAATTGGCGGAACTGTCCGGCGTTATAGCCGATGCTGATAAGCTGCTGCGGCATGCTGCTGATCAGAGACACGAATGATGTGCTGAGCTTTTTTTTCGTGACGCCGTAATAGATGACGCGCCGATTCTTTTTGAGGTCCGCGGCTGTGATGTCTCCGTCGCTTTTCACGGTGACGGCGGATGAGAAATGGCCCGCGGTCAGATCAAGCATTTTGACCTCAGCGGTTTCTTTGCCGTCCGTGCTTGTATAAATAATGAGAATGCCGTCCTTTTTGTCTTTTGCTTCCGCCGTAAGGGGAACATAAACCGCCGAAATCATGAAGAGCGCCGAGAGTAAGAGAGGTATCCATTTAGAGTTCATTCATCATCATCTCGTTTTCCAGTTCATTTAAAAATTGCTCAGCCGTTTGTAAATCCTTTCGGTATGCCAAGTAACATACACGGAAGGTGATGGAGACGTATTTATCGTTTTGCAGCCGGTACGTATCCAATTCCTTTTTCAGCTTCGCCAGAACGGCCGGCATGTTTTCTTCTGGCGTATGGGTCAGCACGATGCCGAACCGTTCGGCGGACGGCCTGAATTTTTTGTCTGTTTCCCGAACGCTTGACCGGATTTGGCGGCTGATAAATGCCAGCAGGCGGTCGGTCTCTTTTTCTCCGTAGAGGGATTTGAATTCCTTGAAATAATGCATGTGCAGCAGCAAAAAGACGAAGGAATTGCCGTAACGTTCCGCCCGCTTGATTTCCTCAGAAAGCTCCAGCTTCATCCGCAGATGGTTGTCAAAGCCGGTCACCCTGTCGACGGCGACAAAGCTCGTAATCTCTTCACGCAGCTGTTTCACTGAGCGCTCAAGCCCCTTCGCCAACTCGTGAATCCTTCCCGCTATGTAAGAAAAGACGAGCAGCGCAATCCCCCAAATGACCAGCACCTGCAGACTTTCGGCACCGGCAGACGCCATAAAGCTCCCGGTCTGAAACCACAGGAGCAGACTGCCGAGAACAAATAAGACGAGTAAGGTGATGACGAGCGCGTAGATTGCCCCGAACCATATGCCGGCTCCCGCAACAAGCAATGTGATGCAGGTTATCAGAAGCCCTGCGGATTGCTGAGACGCATAGTAAATAAAAAAAGACAGCAGCACCAGCATAACTGCTGTGTAGCTGCACAGTTTTTGTGATTCATTGAATGATATTTTCATTAAACAATTTCCTTTCAGCCAGAAGCGGCAGCAGGTTATCGAAAGAATGTGTATCGCCCCCGCTCATATAGCCGCCGTAATCAGGTTTCAGCGTGTCCAGTGTTTCAAATGAAGTCATTCTTTCATAAAGCGGCTTGATGACAGCCGGATCAGCTTTTTGTTCTGCTAAAAAAAGAACGGCCAGGGCGTAAACGGACGGTGATTCGTATTGAACCGCCGGCTCCTTCGTGTCTGCGCTGTATCGTCCGTACAGCTGTCCGCGCGACTTAAATTCCTTTATCATCCATTTCGACAGCACAGCGGCTTTGCCATCGCCCCGCTTCAGATTCACGGCGGCGTACAGCTGGTCGATGACATTGACTTCGCTGTCATATTTGTATTCCTTAGTTTCGGTATTGAACGATTTCGGCAAAAAACCATTTTTCAGGGGCGCAAGATTGAGAACATCGAGGTTCCTGTTTTCCGTTTTCTCATCGATAATCCCCTTTTCTCTGAGCATCTGTAAGGCGCCGGGGTCGACATAGGACAACGTCACGGTCTTTGACGCGGCATTTGAAGCGGCATCATAATAATCCGTAAAATACCCGTCATTCGTATTGTATTTTTCCAGCGCCTTCCCGATCTGCACCGCTGTTTTCCCGTATTCACTGTTTCCCCACAGGGTTCCGGCCTCATTCAGACAGTTCATGATTCTGAAATCATCAATTAAGGCATTGGTGCCGCTCGCTTTATTCCCGTCAATCTTCCACGACACGAGCTCGTTTTTCGTCAGAAACGAATCGGTGAGAAGCTGATATTGCGCTTGAAACTGCCGTTCATCTTTCCTGTTCAGCAAAAATGCCATCCATAGTCCGAGAGACTCTGATAAATATTCCGGCTCACCGGATATGTTCGTCCGGATCATCCCCCGCCCGTTCATCAATTTATAATAAATAAAATGCTCTGCGGGCTGAAACGGCCCGGACGGTTCGGCTGCCGCCTGTTTTTCAGTGCCGGCCTCCGCGCACCCCGCCGTCAGAACGATCGAAATCAAAAGGATCATCAGGCGAAAAACGAATTGCTTCACAGTCCATCCTCCTATTTTATAAATCCTTTTTTAGACCCATATCTTATTTTTTCACAAAGTATTTTTACTATATAGGAAATGATAAAAGAATACTAGCATTTTTTCACATTGGGAAATTTTAAATGGGAGCGCCGTCTGCTCACCTTTTCCCTCTTCGTCTGGATCGTATTCCCATTACAGTTAAAAACACAACAAAAGGCAGCATTTCTTTACAAATGCTGCCTTTCTCTGATCTATTTATCCAGGCCGAGTTTTTTCAGCTGTTCTGCCAGCGCGTTGTTCATCGGCTCCTCTTTGTTTTGGCTTTTCATATAAGAGTTGATGTCCCGCTTGGATGCGCGTCCGGATTTATCTTTCGCCTTGCGCTTTTCAAAGACGGACAGTTTCTCCCGGTGGCCGCATACACATGCGAAGGTTTGGCCTTCGCCCTGGCCGCGAAGCTCCATTTTCTTATGACAGTTCGGACAGCGGGCGTTTGTTTTTCTTGCCAGCGTTTTCCGGCTGCCGCACTCACGATCCTGACATACGAGCATCGTGCCGCGTTTGCCGTTGACTTTAAGCATCATTTTGCCGCAATCAGGGCAGGCGGTGCCTGAAATGTTGTCATGTCTGAAGGTTTGGCTGCTGTTTTTGATTTCCTTCACCGTTTTGCCCGCATATGTTTTCATGTCTTTAATGAACACGGCGGATTTCAGTTTGCCCGCTGCGATGGCGGAGAGCTTTTGCTCCCACTCAGCGGTTAAGGCCGGTGATTTTAAATCTTCCGGGACGAGCTGTAAGAGCTGCTTCCCTTTTGACGTAATGAAAATATCTTTTTCTTTTTTCTCGATCAAGAAACTGTTGAACAGTTTTTCAATGATGTCAGCGCGGGTGGCGACTGTTCCGAGTCCGCCGGTTTCACCCAATGTTTTCACAAGGTTCTTCTCTTCTCCCTGCATAAAGGCGCTTGGGTTCTCCATCGCAGATAACAGCGTGCCTTCATTAAAGCGCGCCGGCGGTTTCGTCTGTCCGCTCGTTTCTTTCAGTGATGAGACAGTGAGGCGCTGACCCTGCTGAAGATCCGGGAGCGTCTGGTCTTTGTCTTCCTCATGATCGTCGTCATCCTCGTACATATCATACACGGCTTTCCAGCCAGACGATTGAACCGTTTTCCCTTTTGCGGTAAATGTTTCGCCGCCGATATCGGCTGTGACCTTTGTTTCTTCGTATTCGAACGCCGGCATTAACACGGCGAGAAAACGTTTGGCAATCAGGTCGTAAAGCTTTCGTTCTTTGTCGCTGAGGCTTGAAAGGATCAGCGGCTCCTCTGTCGGAATGATGGCATGGTGATCCGATACTTTCGCATCATTGACGAATCCTTTATGCGCTTTGACGCCCCGCTTCAGTATTTGATTGACGTACTGTGCGTACGGCTTAACTTCCATGCCGTTTAAACGGTCTTTTAAAGTCGGCACGATGTCTGCGGAAAGGAATCTGGAATCCGTCCGCGGGTAAGTGACAAGCTTATGCTGTTCATACAGCTTTTGAAGCACGGACAGCGTCTCTTTTGCGGAGAAACCGAAGCGCTTATGAGCGTCCCGCTGCAATTCCGTCAAGTCATAAAGACCGGGAGCGAAGCTTTTCTTCGCCGTTTTTTTCAATTCTGAAATGACCGCCGGCTTTCCTTGGAGATCTTTTGCCAAACGGCCGGTCACCGTCTGATCGAATGTTCTTGTCTGCTTTGTTTTTTTATCCTGCCATGTCAGCGTCATCTGATCAGCAGCCGCGCGGAGACCGTAATAAGGAACGGGTTTGAACGCCTGAATGTCCGCTTCACGCTTGGCGATCATCGCCAATGTCGGAGTCTGGACGCGTCCGCATGACAGCTGCGCGTTAAATTTCGTCGTCAGCGCGCGGGTCGCGTTGATGCCGACGATCCAATCCGCTTCCGCTCTGGCAACGGCGGAATGATACAGGTTTTCGTACTCTTTGCCGCTGCGGAGCTTTTGAAATCCTTCTTTAATCGCCTTATCCGTCACAGAGGAAATCCACAGCCGCTTAATCGGTTTGCGGACGTTTGCCTTTTCGATAATCCAGCGGGCCACAAGCTCCCCTTCCCGTCCTGCGTCTGTAGCGATTACGATCTGGGTGACGTCTTTCCGGACAAGCTGAGCTTTGACCGCATTGAACTGTTTTCCTGTTTTTTTAATGACGACGAGCTTTAAAGGCTCCGGAATAATCGGCAGATCCTCAAGCCGCCATGATTGAAATTCTTTGCCGTATCCTTCAGGGTCAGCGAGCGTTACCAGATGCCCGAGCGCCCATGTGACGATGTAGCGGTCGCCTTCAAGATATCCGTTTCCTTTTTTATGACACTTCAGAACGCGGGCCAAGTCCCGGCCGACTGAAGGTTTTTCAGCTAATACAACTGTTTTTGACATGCTTTTCACTTCTCTTTCTTTCACAATCATCCTGTTATTATAACAGACTTCCTCACGCTCCCTCTAATCGAGGACGTTTTTTGTGTCAATTTCTGAGAAAATGACGTGGGTCACGGTTTGGGCATACGGAGAGGTGCGGTTGATGAAGTGTTCGATCGTTTCCAGGCTGTCCGCGTTCATCTTCAGCATATAACACGCCGCCCCGGCGACCCGAAAACAAAATTCAATGTTGGGAATGGATTGAATGTAGGTTTTGAATTGATCGTATTTCCCGTTTTTCACCGTCGCTTCGACAATGCAGGAGACGGGAAGCCCGATCTTTTTTTGATCAATGTCCAATGTATAGCGCTTAATGACGCCGAAGGATTCAAGCTGTCTGACACGCTCTGTGACGGACGGGGCTGACAATTTGATTTTTCTGCCCAGTTCCCGCATGGACAGGCGGCTGTCCCGCTGCAGCTCTTTAATGATGCTCAGATCCACATTATCTAGTTTCATGACTGTAGTCCTTCCTTACCCTTTTGGCTATATTATCAAGAGAAATCCGAAAAATGACAAGAACAACAGGCTGAATTAATAAAGGTTTTTTAGGAACTGACGCGAAATGGTCATATTAGGACTGCCCTTTGCTTATAGTATAGAGGAAAAAAGATGTCCGACAGGAGGGAGCTGTATGTTACACACGCCTATCGGCAGACTTCGCACGATGGGGTTTATTGAAGGAATGTCGCTTTTGGTGCTGCTGTTTATCGCGATGCCGCTGAAGTATTGGGCTCATCATCCGCTCGCCGTCACCATTGCCGGTTCCATTCACGGCGGTTTGTTTATCATTTATCTGGCGGTGCTGGCGTATGCGGCGTTTACTGTCAAATGGCATGTGAAATGGTCAGCCGCCGGTTTTATCGCGGCCTTTATTCCGTTCGGTAATTTTATTTATGATCGCGGCCTGAGACATTATCAATAAAAAAGCTCCTCTTCTGCAGAGGAGCTTTTTTCATGCGTTACATCCATTTCGTCACCCAGGCGATATAATAAGCGCCGGGGATGAATACGAGCTGGGCGAGAAGCGTGCCCGCCACCCTTGATGTCACCATCGTCAACGATGTCCATTTTAAGGAGACGTAGCTGCGCTTGCCCTTCGCCACATCGTCTGCCAGTACGGATACTTTCGGGTCAACAAACACAGCCAACAGCATAGTCGCAACTCCGTTGATTAAGCCTGATGCCATCACGGCGGTCGTGCTGTGCTCAGGCGCCAGAAGGCCGGCGTACAGAGCGGACAGAACACCGATCGTGTAAATAGACGTAATGACCATATTAATGACAAACAAGCGTTTCGGAATCATTCGGAATTGAAGCCCCTTTAAATAGGAGACTGACGGCAGTCTGATATAAGAACGCGCATGCTTCAGCCCGTTCAGTGAAAATCCTTTCTTAAATACCTGCATGACGGAGCCTCCTCCGTCCGCCAAGTGTATAATCGCCCTGGAGAATAACGCGACGAATGTCGGCAAAAGACAGATGCCGAGCATCGTTCCGACCGTGGAGCCGAATATTAAAAATCGAAACTGAGCATCCACAACAGACAGGGCGTTTGATCCGGCGGCATCAATCAGATGTCCGGTAAACGGCTGCTGAACCATGTTTGACATGCGCGACACGATGACCATGACATTAAATAATGACAGCGCGGACGCGATAAATCCGACTCTCGCGCCGGAAAGCCGTGTTGCATAGGCAAGCGTTTCAATCGAATGTATCAGCAGCAGAAAACAGAAGATAAACAGTACTTGTGAAGTAATAACGTGCAATGTATGATTCCTCCAAATCTTTTCTACTGATTAGACTCTGCAGACTGCGGCGAGGTTTCGGCCGGTTACATAAAAAAACCGCCCGGATGTCCGGAGCGGTTTTGTCTTATTCTTTTCTTACGCAAATAAATAATATATGGTTGCCCGCCTTAGCCCGCGGGTGATTCGTGTATTAACAGTTCCGACAGAATCATTCTTCGAAAGTAAACACCATGGAAGTTCTTGAACACAAGACAACGAAAGCCCTACCTCTCAATCGTCACTGCGGCTCCGAAGCCGCGCCGGTGTGAATTGTAAAACAAAAAGTCTTTTTTCCATCTCTTCGTTAGGGGCGAATATCAGAAGGAAAAGAATAAGCTCAGCTTTTTTTCAAGCTGTCCGTTGAAGCCTGAAGCTTCTATATCAAAACAGAAAAAAGAAGTTTACTTTCTTTTTTATTTGCATGTTGTCACTTAGCAGTTAAGTATAACAGATTGCCCCTGAATAATCAAATGATTTATTAAAGTTCCAGCTCGGCCGGCGTTTTTTCACCCGCGTTCATGAGCTTGATCTGCTTCGGTTCAATTTCAAGAATCACCAGGTTCGGATCGTCTTTTCCGTCAAACCAGCGTTCCAGTTTCGGATCCCACAGCTTTTCTTTTAAATCGGCTGAGTTGTTCAGTTTGGCGGTTCCGGCCACTTCCACATAAGCGTCACCGAATCCTTCACAGTCATACCCTAACAGAATATGAACATTCGGATTGTTTTCAATTTCTTCCGCTTTATGAGTGTCTTTGCTCGTCGGCGTGTAAATCGTTAAGCCGTCATGGAAAAATGTCATGTAGCGTGAATGCGGTTTGCCTTGCTCTACCGTCGCAAGCGAACCGACTTTATGATGATCCAGTACTTCAAGCACTTTTTCTTTGATTTCATTTTGATTCATGAAGAATCACTCCTTTTTAACGTCTCCGCTTTTACTTTTCCACATTGGGGAAGACATTTAAACCAAGAAATGTGCTCTTCTGCCGATCTTCGCTCCATTCCCGCTTCAGCATGCTGTAGTTCACCGTGTCATGATAGGCGCCCTGTACGAAAATGCCTTCTCTCGTCAGTCCTTCTTTCTGAAATCTGAGCCGTTCCGCCACCGCCCTGCTTTTCGTGTTTTTTTCAGCCGCGCTGATCATAATACGGTTCAGGCCGAGATCCTGAAATGCATGGGTGATGACCGCCCGGCAGCTTGCGGTGATAATGCCGAACCCTTCATGCTCTCGATCCAGCCAGTAGCCGATCTCTGCTTTTTGATTGGCTGTATCGACATTATGGATGCTGATCATGCCGCAAAACCGGCCCTTCACAAAAATTCCGGCGTCAAACCCATTTTCTTCCGCGTATTTATAGCGCCATTCGGGGATGATCACATCGCGGTACGTATCGATATCAGCCAGTTCTTCCGCCCAGCTGAGCCATTCGCTGAGATGGTTTTGATTTCGCTTCATAACAGAATACAATTCGTCCGTATCTTCTTTGGCAAGCAATCTGATCGTCAGATGTTCCCGGATTTGACAGGAAAACACGATCACACCTTCTTTCCTTTATTAGCCATTATACAGGTAAATTCATTTTTTTCCATACAAAAAAAGATGAGGCGTGCAGCCTCATCCTTAAATGCGCGGGTCGGTGAAAACATCGTGATCATCCGTGCTTGTCGATGACATTTCCGTGACGACCGCCCCTTCTTCTCCCGCTTGAAACCAATGCTTCGTATCCGGCGGTATGGTGTATTGTCCGCCCGGCTCAAGCACAATCTCATGCCAGACGGTGTAGTATTCCTTGTCTTCTTCCGGCGGGAGGACGCTTGGGTTCTCTGTCTTTTCGCCTTCCACGTAGAGATACACCTTCCCCCAGCGGCAGCGGAATGTCTCTTGTTTTCCCTTCTCGCCGCCGACCGGCGGATGGCGGTGTTCCGGACACGTCTGGCGCGGAAAGAGCACCAATTCTTTCGAACAGTAGCGGTCGGTATTCACGTAAATAAACAGCTGAAGCCCGGTTTCCTTAAGCTTACCTAAACCGTAATCCATAATTTGAATGTCTTCGACTTCATCATCAGTCAGAACGATTCCCGCATTTTGATAGTATGCATTCACGTCATGTTTCGATATCGTCATGCTTCAGCCCCCTTATGTGTTTACAAATCCGCCGCCGTTGACATGCAGCGTCTGCCCGGTCATATAAGATGATTCATCTGAGGCCAAGAGCACATAGCAGCCGACATGTTCAACAGGCTGGCCTGCCCGGCCCATCGGTGTAGTCTGACCGAAGGAAGCGACTGTTTCTTCTGAGAATGTCGCCGGAATAAGCGGTGTCCAGATCGGCCCCGGCGCCACGGCGTTGACACGGATACCGTCGTTGACGAGCGCTTGCGCCATGGATCTCGTAAAACCGTTAATCGCGCCTTTCGTAGCCGTGTAGTCAATCAGCTGCGGATTGCCTGTGTAAGGATTAATGGATGTCGTATTGATGATCGCGCTGCCCGGCTTCATGTAATCAATCGCTTTTTTAGTCAAATAAAATTGTGAGTAAAAGTTTGTTTTAAAGGTTCTGTGAAGCTGATCGCTTGTGATGTCTTTAATGCTTTCTTTCGGATGCTGTTCCGCGGCGTTATTCACGAGAATATCAAGACGCCCGAATTCTTCAACCGTTTTTTCAACCGCTTCATTGCAAAAGTCTTCCTCACCGACATCGCCGGGGATTAACAGACATTTTACGCCTTCTTCTTCCACTCGTTTTTTTGTATCTTCCGCATCACCGTGTTCATCAAAATAGACGATCGCGACATTTGCGCCTTCCTTCGCGTAAGCAACCGCTACGGCGCGTCCTATACCGCTGTCGCCCCCTGTGATAAGTGCGGTTTTCCCTTTTAATTTATCAGCGCCTTTATATTCTTTGTATTCATAAACAGGCGCCGGATTCATTTCGCTTTCAATGCCCGGCTGGCGGTTTTGTGATTCCGCCGGGAATTCCTTCGGATAGTTTTCCATGTTAAGTTCCTCCTTCTTGTTCGATCTCATATTTCTTGTCTACCTCGTCAGTCTTCCGGATAAACATGATTGAGACAGTTCAGAATGTTTTCGGAGAAAAATGTTTCACATGGAACGCAAGAAAAAAACCCGGCTGGCAGCCGGGTTTTTGTTTTCAATTATGAACGGACCGCTTGTTTGCGGAGCACGTCTTTTCTCACTTTTCCAAGGTTGTTTTTCGGAAGTTCGCTGACGAACTCAATTTCCGGAATTTTAAAGGCGGCAAGACGTTCTTGAAGGAATCGGGTCACTTCTTCTTCTGTCAGGCCTTCTCTGCCGTTTGTCACGATGAACGCTTTCGGCTTTTCACCGTAAAGCGGATCAGGGATACCGACAACCGCCGTTTCAAGAATGCCCGGCACTTGCTGAATGACCTCTTCAATCTGGTCGGGATAAATATTGTCGCCGCCGTAGATGATGACATCTTTGTAACGTCCGGTGATAAAGATAAATCCGCCTTCATCCACATAGCCGGAATCGCCGGTATGGAACCAGCCGTCTTTCAGCACTTTTCGTGTCGCTTCTTCGTTACCTTCGTAGCCTTTGAATAAAAACGGACTTTTCACAACGACTTCTCCGATTGAGCCTTGCGGAAGGAATTCACCTGTTTCCGGATCTACAACGCGGACGTCCACTTCTTCCATCGGTTTACCCGCGGAAGCGGCTTTATCCATTCCCATTTGCGGATTCCAAGAGCTGATACCCCACGCTTCCGTGCTTCCGTATCCGTGCATGAGCGGAATGCCGATATCGAGATACTGCTGGATCAGGCTGCTTGGCACCTTTGTGCCTCCCGTCATCATATAAACGATAGAAGACATGTCAGTCTGATGCGTTTCCCATGCTTTCAGCAGGTATGTGAAATAGACTGGCAGCGCCATGATGGTTTGAATTTTTTCTTTTTCGATGAGCTTCAGGTTTTCCACAGGGTCCTGATTGTCTGTCATAATGAATGTCGTTCCGCTCATCGTGCCGACCATCTGGCAGATAATCGCGCTCGTATGGTAATTCGGATGGCATGCTAAGAAGCGGACATGCTGCATTCTCCCCGTGTATGCCAATGTCGCGTTTACGTAGTTGTATATGCCGCCGTGAGTGATCATGCAGCGTTTCGGATTGCCGGTTGTACCTGAGGTAAACATCAGCAATGCCGTATCGTTTTCAGACACCGTTTCGACATCCGGTGTATCACCGGAGCCTGTCAATAAAGCGTCAAACTGAGGCGTTGTCTCCGCAGCTGTTCCGGTCTCGACCTTCAGTTTAAGAGAAGATACCAGCGCAGGAAGCACTTCTTCCATGATCTCTTTAAATTCAGTGCCGTAAAAAACAGCTTTCGGTTCACAGGCTGCTAAAATGCCTTTCATTTCGTAAGGTGTTAATTGCCAGCTGACCGGCACAACCACCGCGCCGATTTCGAGTGCCGCAAACATGACAATGGATGCCGCGTGGCCGTTTTTGCAAAGCATCGCCACTCTGTCGCCTTTTTTTATTCCTTTATCAAGAAGCGCTTGTGCAAGCTGGTTGATTCGTTTTCGATATTCCGCGTAGGTCAGGGTATACGCACCGCTTTTTACAGCTTCGATCTCTTCGCTATTTGAAATGTCATGCAGAATCAGATGCTGTAATGTCTCCATATTTTCATCTCCCATAATGATAAATCACAAAAAAACTCTGTCAGATTTTCTTTCTCACGCAACCCATTTTAAACCAAAAAATATAACTTGTAAAACTATTTTGTTTTAGAACTATTCCATCAGTGAATGATACAATAGTCCCGTGTTTTTAGTTTCTTCCCTTCCCCTTACCCTCATACATGCACAAAAAAACACACCCCACATGAGGTGTGCGCTTCCTGTTTACCGCTGTCCTTTCTCCTGAATGAAATGATAAAACAGCTTGTTTAAACGTTTGTATAAATCGGCCTCATCCTCAGTCTGGAAGGCTTTTATACTGTCTTCGGACTCGATGATGGCCGAGCTGACCGCACTTAGTATTTCCGAGCCTTCAGCGGGCATATCAGCCGGCGCCATCATCACCAAAGCGCGGTCGACGGTCAGGGAATTTCCGTCCATGCCTTTGACACTGCATGGAGCTGTCAAATCATAAATTTTGAAAAAAGGCGTGACAATTTCTTCATTTTTGAGATGGTACAGGGCCATCGCCGTTCCCGGAATGCCGAGTCCGCCCTGTCGTTCACGCTCAGCAAGGCGCTGTGCGGTTTTTTGGGCATTATGAACCAATCCTTCTTGCTCCAGCATGTCAAACATACGGTTCAAAAACAGCTCATACGCCGTGTTTGAATCAATGGATTTGATCGAAAAGTTCCGCAGCACGCTTTGGATAACCGCCGCGTAATGCGCCATACGGCCGGCCGCTTCCAGCATATCAGGCGTCTCCGGCTGCTTCTCCTCTCTTTCACCGTTTCTTTTTTTGTCAAGAATCAGCGGAATTTTTCTTTTGATGTACTGCTTGACCTGATCAGCGTCTTCTTCGTTTAAAAGCGGACTGACCATGACGTAATCAATGTTTTCATACGGGATCGGAACGGTGGATACGATCATGTCATACGCGGTGATGTCTCGATCCTTCAGTTCGATGAGGGAAGACATATCAAAGGAACGGATTTCCGAAAGCTCTTTTTTCAGCCTGGATGCGAGCATTTTGGACGACCCGATGCCGCTTGAACAGACGATCAGCGCTTTGATCTTCGCTTCTTCCCGTTTGATTTCCAAAGCAGAGCCGAAGTGAAGAACGATGAAAGCGATCTCATTATCAGAGAAAAGAAGCCCCGGAAAGAATTTTTCCATTCCTTCTTCTACGGCCATGTACAGCAGGAAGTAGTCGCGTTTAATTTGCTCGGTCATCGGGTTGTACATGTCGATATTTTCTTTTACCCGGTTGATCGCAGGCTCCAGATGGGCGATTAAACCGTCGTATAAAGAACCGTTTTCCGTCAGATCAATTTTAATTTTTTCAGAAATGAAGCCGATCAGCTGCTTCGTTTGCAAGGCCGTTTCAACCTCTATGTCTTCCGGTTTGAATTCCGTTTTGTATTTGCGGTTGGCGCTCCGCAAATGAATGGTGATATATCCGATCTCAGCTTCCGGAATTGAAACGCCGAACGCTTTTTCAAGCTCTTTTGCCATTTCCAGCGCAGAGCCGTACTCCTTCGTCTGCTGCAGCGCTTTTAGTTCCGAAGCCTCCATCGTGATGGTTTCTCCGAGCCTGATCCGGTCCATCGCAAAGGTTAAATGAACCGCAAGCGCCATGTATGAGCTGTCAGATAAGGCGATCGCGATTTTTTCCTTGAGCTGAATTAAGAGCCGGTCCATTTTCAAAAGTTCCGCTTTATTTACGACGCCGAACATTTTTTCAGCATCGTCCGGTTTTCCTTTAATATTCAATTCAACCGCTTCCAAAAAGCTTTGAATATCAAGGCGGTTGACGATGAGATTGCCGACGATTTTCCGTTTCGCATTTTCCGGCCCCGTCAGCTGAATGCCGAAGCCCCTTTTTCGGATCAGCGTCAAGCCGAAGGGCGCAATCCAAGTCTCCAGCTCATCCAGGTCATAGCTGATCGTCGCGTTTGTCACTTGCAGTTCGTTCGCCAGACTGTAGAGCTTGATCGGCTCTTGAGACTCTAATAGTGAACATAGAATTAAAAGTTTCCGCTCCTCAGCGCTGTATTCATGCTGTTCATAGGACAGGTCTGACAGGAGTTTTTGTTTGTCCTCCGGGTTTCCAACCGCTTTCAGTCCTTTGCCGGGCTGCTTATCAAGTGCCAGACCGAATGATTCCATTATCGGTTTGATTGTTTTTAACTCGCGGTGAACGGTTCTTGTGCTGACTTGTAAAGCTTCCGCCAGTTCATGCACTGTCTCGTACCGGTTCTGCAGTAATAGATGTTTCATTAATTTTTGTTCTCTCGCTGTCATATACATGAAACGCGCCTCCAGATTTTCTAGTTGTGAGAAGTATGGCATATGGGGAGTGCTGCCGGGGAAAGTGGTGTAAGTTATAATATAAAACGCTTTCAATGATTATTCAACCATTTTCAAATGGCAATTTGGCACTGGGCCGTGTGACAGTATTGAAAAAGAAAAATGTGTCAGATAATATGCCATGACGCTTGTTACTCTTGATCCGCACGGCTATACTTCAAAGTGACCTTACTTGTTTTTAGACATTGCACACCACATAAACAAACGCCCGGAAGATAGCTTCCGGGCGTTTGTTCTGTTTATGGAATATCGCAGCCTTGGACACCGGTATAAATCCGGAACCACTGATCATGGCTGAGTTTGTACGCGGATGCACGCACCGCGGCGGAAATGCGGTTCTCTTTTCCGCTGCCGACAATCGGCATGATGTCTGCCGGGTGGGTGAACAGCCATGCGTACATGACTTCGTCAATGGAAGCGGCGCCGATTTCTTCCTGTACGGAACGAAGCGCGGCACGGATACGGACGTCCTTATCTGATTGTCCGGTAAAGACGCTCCCGCCCGCAAGCGGTGACCACGCCATCGGCGGAATGCGTTTTTCCTGACAGAAATCCAGCGTGCCGTCATGAATATTTTCCAGCTCGTACGCCGAGATTTCAATTTGATTTGTGATGAGCGGATCATCCAAATAGGATTCGAGCATTCTGTACTGGTGCGCTTTAAAGTTCGATACTCCGAAATATCTGACCTTTCCCGAGCTTTTCAGCGCATGAAACGCTTCAGCCACCGCCTCCGGTTCCATAAGCGGGTCCGGTCTGTGAATGAGCAGCACATCCAGATAATCCGTATTCAGATTCAAGAGCGACTGCTCCGCCGACGCTAAAATGTGAGACTTCGACGTATTATAATGATGCGACTTGTTTCCGGGCCGTTCCGGTGATTCAATGACAATCCCGCATTTTGTGACGATTTCGATTCGCTCCCTTATTGAAGGCGAAAGGGACAAAGCGCCGCCGAACAGCTTTTCACACGTATAACCGCCGTATATATCGGCATGGTCGAAGGTGGTGATGCCTTGGCTGATACACCATTCAATCAAATTCAGCAGCTCTCCGTCTGAAACATTCCATTCGTTCAGACGCCAAAGCCCGTGTATCACTCTTGAAAATTCCAGGTCTTCAGCCAATTGAATGCGCTGCATGTGAAATCCCCCTTTTTCTTAGAGCCTCTTGTATCTCTGTTTTCAGGAATTGCCCATGCTGTTTCATTCTGCTTCGGCGGCCGATTTTCCTTTCAGCCCGCAAAAATCGTCATTTAATGATTCTGAAACTGCTTTTTCGCTTTTTCAACGACGTAATGGCTTCCGCCGCGTTTTTTGACGTCTTGAATCATCATCGCGATCAAGAGGTCTTTCTTTTTATAATCGTAACCGACAAACCAGCCGTTTTCTTTGCCGTCTTTATCTTCTTTAGACGTTTTCAGCTCGGCTGTGCCGGTTTTTCCGGCTACGGTAATGCCGCTTACGGCCGGCTGATATGCAGAGCCGCGCGGATCTTCAACGACGCCTCTCAGCCCTTTTGTGATTTCTTCGGCATTGGCTTTCGACACCACTTGCTTATGCCAGATTTGCGGTGTTTTTTCTCCGTCTTTGATCAATGTCGGTTTGACGAGATTTCCGTCTGTTACAAATGCGGTATAGTCAGCCGCTAAGTGCAGCGGAGACATCAGCATCTGCCCCTGGCCGTAGCCCGTATCTCCGAGAAGGATCTCGGAATCAAGCTTGCCGTTAGCGATTGAAGACTTTTCAATCGGAAATTGGTACGGAATCTCTTCATCAAACCCAAATGTTTTTAATCCTTTTGTAAACGCGTCCGCTCCGGCATCTATGGCATTTTGCGCAAAGTAGATGTTGTCAGATGTGATCAGCGCGTTTTCGAGATCCACTTCATTCAGGCGCTCTGATACGCGTGTGACATGGTAACCGCCCCAGCTTGAATCTTTCTGCCACTCTTTTCCGGTGATTTTTTTCTTTTCCGACGCTTTCAATGTTCCGTTTGTCAGGCCGACTGCCGCGGCAATCGGTTTAATCGTTGAACCCGGCGCATAAAGTTTGTTGAATTTCGCTGAAAACGGATTGTTTTTATCTTCATTCAGCTTTTTCCATTCTTTTCCGCCCCAGCCGAAAATAAAGCCGTTCGGGTCATAAGATGGTGCGCTGACGAGCGCGAGTGTCTCTCCCGTTTGCGGTTCGAGGGCGACTGCCGCTCCGCTGTCATCTTTCATAGAATCATACAGCTTCGTCTGCGTACTCATGTCAATCGTTACATGAATATCCTGCCCGCTTTCGGCTTTCTTTTCAGCAATGACCTCACCTGTTTGCGGGACGTAAATTTTCCAGCCGGTCGTGCCGCGCAGCTTGTCTTCATATACATTCTCAAGGCCGGCGATGCCGATTTTGGAAGTATCGCTGTATTGGCCGTCTTTCGCTTTTTTCAGCTGCTCCGCTGTGATGGTTTTAATATAGCCGGTCAGATGGGCCGCTTTTTCGCCGTACGGATAGTAGCGGGAGCTGACTTTCGTTTTCGTCACGCCGTCTAATGCGAGCAGGCTTTTGACCTTGCTTTCATCATCCGGTCTGATTTTTTGAATCGGGACATAAGAGTCGTCTTTTACCCAGCCCTGGTTCAGTTTGCTTTTGATATCGTCTTCAGAAAGGTCCAGTTTTTCAGACAGTTTTTTGATCACGCTGTCTTTATCCTTGCCGAGTTTTCCAGGGATAATGCCGATTTCCGGCACCTCGGTATTTACGGCGAGACCTTTTCCGTCTTTGTCGTAAATTTGTCCGCGCTTCGGTTCTTCATTTGCGATCTGCACGGTTTTGTCATCGGAAAGCTGTTTGAAAATAAAAGAAGGATTCCAGTCGATGTTCCATGATTCTCCATCGTCTGTTTTTTCTTTTTTCAGGACGGCCGTGTTTTCAAAAGCGACCTTCCCTGCTTTTGTATCCATGCTGACTTTATAATCGATGTGCTGGAGGTCATCTTTTTTCTTGTCGTCTTCGTCCTGTTTTTCGGCAGTGACTTTCAGATTTTTGACCCCTGCTTGTTCATAAACGGTTTCATATCGCTTTACAAAATCCTTTTTGGATCGTTTTTTCTTTTCATCCTGGGTGAGGCTTTGGTACATCTTATCGTAGTGACCGCCGTTCCAGTCTTTTACGAAATCTTTCATTCTGTCTTCGGCCGATTCCGTTTTCGAGCAGCCGATCAAACCTATGATTCCTGCGAGTAAAAGTAATAGGTATAACCCTTTTTTCACTGTCTATTCCCCTGCCTTCCAACTGTTATTTTCTCCTAAACCAAATCAGGCTGGCAAGGATTTTTTTCTCATATTGTTTAAAATTTTTTTGTTTTTCCTGCCGTCACGGGCCATATTCTTATACAATGTATCTATTAAAAAAAGGGGGAATTTCAGATGATCAAAGAAGCAGCCATGCTGTATGTAAAAGAAGGTCTTGAGGGGGAATTCGAAGAGGCATTCCGCCGGGCGGAGCCGATTATCGCGGGCATGAAAGGTTATCTGTCCCATTCCTTGTCCAAATGTATGGAAAAGACGCATAAATATTTGCTGCTTGTGGAATGGGAGACATTGGAAGATCATACAAAAGGCTTTCGCGGATCGCCGGAATATCAGGAATGGAAAGCCTTACTGCACCGTTTTTATTCACCATTTCCCGTTGTGGAGCATTTTCAGGATCTATCAGCCTCAGATCGCGTGAAGCGTAAAACCGATTAAGGAGATCGACCATACAAAAACGGCGGTATAGATATTGAATTTCCCGGAGCCGTCGTTTTCTTTCCGTTTTTCCTCCAGCCCCTGAATGAACATGACCGCACCGAGAAACACGAGCATAACCGGCTGTATGACAGAGGTATGTTCCGCATACGTAAATGCGGCGGCCGCAAGTATAATAATCAGCATCGCGAGTGACAGTTTTAAGGCGCGCAGCAAAGCAATCCATCCTTTCTGTTATCATTTTTTGAACACAATTCTATTTCTGTCTTTATCCCCCATTATTCTAGCGTATTTTTTGCGCGGATAGAACGAAAGTCGGACAATTTTAAGTTTGTTTTAAGGAGCACGAAAAGCGCGCTCCCGATGAAAAGGAGCGCGCGGTTATGAGCCGGCGAGGCTTCCGTATCCGAGCCCCCGCAGGACGCATGCCATGACTTCATATCCCTTGCTGTTGGGGTGTACGCGGTCATGAGAGAGATATTCATTCATTTTTCCTTTGAAAGCGCTGTGGACGTCGGCGATTTTGACGTACGGCGCCGATGCGAGTGTGCTGAGGTGCGCATTATAAGAGGATATCCATTTTTCTGCAATGGAGATTCCCGGGAAAGGATTGTATAAATTGAAGACGCGGATCTCATAAGGAGACGGGTGCGGCCCTTTTAAGGCAGCGATCTTGGCAATCATCTTTTCAAAGTTCTCATGGCAGTGACTGGACACGCTGGTGAACACCGAAGCGTCCGATGTTTGCTGATATGCCTGAACCGAATCGATTAAATCGTTGCCGCAGCCCGTAATCGTAATCATATCAGCAGCCTGAATCCGCCTCTGAATGTACGGCAAGGACATAAGCCCGAGAATTTCTCCCGTCTCAAGGCCTGATTTGGCAAAGATGGATACGTCGGTTCTTGTCTGTAAATCTTCTGCCATCATGCGCCCGAACCGCTGGACAAAACCGGCGGAAAACGGCCCGGATCCCCTCCCCGTCGTCAAAGAATCCCCCAGCGCCGTATAAACAAGTCCCATTTTCTTTCCTCCACTCGTTACTATCGATATTGTAATGTACGCGAGTGAAGAAAAATTGGCTCGGTCAATAACCCAATTTCTCAGAAATATACTGTGCGGCGGTTTTGACCTTTTCGGTTAAATACGGCAGCCTGTCCTCTGAAAACCGGGCTTCGAAGCCGGCGATGCTGATTCCGGCAGCCACCTTACCTTCGTGATTGAAAATCGGCGCCCCGATCGCCGCCGTGTAATCTTCTAATTCCGAATAGCTGATCGTATAACCTGATTGTAAGGATCTTTCAATGGAGTGAAGCAGTTCAGCCCGATCCGTCATCGTGCCTGAGGCGATTGCGGCAAGCTTTGTCTTCTGAATGTATGTGTCAATCTCCTCTTTTGGCAGAAACGATAGAATGCTTCTGGCGCACGCTCCCGCGTACAGCGGCGACCGGCGGCCGATTGCCGTATACAGGCGGACGGTTTGGGTGCCTTCAATTTTTTCGACGTAAATGGCTTCATCTCCGTCCCTCATGATCAGCTGAACGGCCTCATCCACTTCGCCGCACAGTTCTTCCATAATCGGTTTGGCTATTTTCCTGATGTCCAGACGTTCAGAGACGAGCTGGCCGAATTGTAAAAAGATCAGACCAAGCTGATAACGGCCGTCCGCCGCCCGGGTGAGAAATCCCGTTTCCTCCAGCGAGCTTGCCATCCGATGAACCGACGTCTTCGGCATTTCCGATAGAGAAACCAGTTGATTTAAGCTCAGGCTCGGTTCAGTCAGAAACAAGTGAAGCAGTTCCATTGATTTGATGACGGTTTTGTTTTTGTTATCCATGATCTTTAGCCCCTTTGTCAGATCAGCCATTCCATTTTGAGCCTTGCTTTCAGCTCCTTCAGCTGCTGTTCCTTCTCCAAAAGCAGCATTTCCGCTTCCTCCAGCGAAACGGCCCGGAACGTGATATGTTCCCCCGGCATCGTTTGGGCGACGAGAGGAAGATCAGCGGATATGATATGCGCCATCCGCGGATAGCCCCCCGTCGTCTGTCTGTCAGCCAGCAGAATAATCGGATTGCCGTCCGGCGGCACCTGCACCGTTCCGAACGTCACGGCCTCAGATACCATCTCCAGCGGCTCCCGCAATTCAAGCGGAGCGCCCTTCAGCCGGTAGCCCATTCGGTCGGATTGAGGCGTGACCGTATATGACTCTTGGTAAAAACGTAATTTTGCTTCTTCTGTAAAAGCGTGAAATTGAGCGCCTTCAAGCACTCGTATGACCGGATTTTTTTTCAGCGGCAGAAATCCTCTGCTGCTGACAGACCAATCAGGCGCTGAGAAACCATGCTGTCCGAAAGAATCGCTCAGACGGTACGCGATTGATTCCGAACATGGCGTCATACGGCCGAGCGGCAGCTCATCATCTTTTTGCAGCGCTCTTCCGCAAAAGCCGCCGATCCCCGCTCTGACATATGTGCTTTTGCTTTCCATGACGGCGGGCACGTCAAATCCCCCCGCGACGGCGAGATAAGCGCGGCTCCCCATCTTGCACGGCCCGAATGAGACAACGCTGTTTTCCTTTATCAAAACCGGTTTCCACAGAGGAGCGGGCTCCCCATTAATATGAAAGGCGAAATCAGCTCCCGTGACGGCAATAACCGCAGGTTCTGAAAATTCAAAGGAAGGCCCGGGCCCCATGAGCGTAATTTCCAGTCCCGCCTCTTTTTCTTGATTTCCGGCAAGAAGATTGGCGATGCGCAGTGAGATCGTATCCATTGCGCCGCTTCCCAGCACACCGTATTTCTGATATCCCGTCCGCCCCTTGTCCTGAACCGTCGTCAAGAGACCGGGCTTTACCACTTTCATACTCATTCGGCTCCCTCCTTGATGCGGCTGTACTCCTCTGCCGTGATCCGGACGAATTTCACCGTATCGCCCGCTCTCAATAGACTCGGCGGATGTTCTTCCGGCCTGAAAAGCCGGAGCGGGGTGCTGCCGATCAGCTGCCAGCCGCCGGGAGTGGATATCGGATACACACCGGTCTGCATTCCCGCGATTCCTACTGAACCGGCCGGGATGGACGGCCTTGGCGACGCCTTTCTCGGCGCTCTGATCCGCTCAGACATTCCTCCTAAAAACGGAAATCCCGGCGCAAATCCGAGCATATAAACGAGATATTCGCCTTCAGTATGAATGCGGATGACGTCTTCCGGGGTCAGATCGTTCATCTCAGCGACCTCTTCTAAATCGGGACCGAAATCACCGCCGTAGCAAACGGGGATTTCCATCACCCGGCGCTCTTCTTTGCGGCCGGTCATTATATGGCTGAGACGTTCTGTCACTTCTTTCTTGACCAGGGCAAAAGGAGAGACGCCTTTTTTTATGTTTGAGACGGCATACACATCATAAAAGATCGTTAAGCTTGTGAATGCCGGAATACATTCAACGAAGCCCGGAAACGGCCGTTCTTCCATACAGGCTGCCGCCGCATGCACCCGGCCGTTGACCTCTTCGCTGATGTGCCCGCCAAAGCGGATGATAACGGCGGAATCACCGTACGGCTGTATATCAAGCGCTGTATTTCCGCTATACTGCATCATTGTCATCACCTCGTTGTATTCTTTCTCACTTACAGGACAGCAAGCGATTCATTTCGTATATCGGTGATCAGCATGTGCCCCGGTGAATGTGTTATTACGATGTCAGGCTTTGCTTCCATGATCACCGCCTGGGGCGTAACGCCGCAAGCCCAGAATACGGGAACTTCGCCTTCCCGCACCGTTACGGCATCTCCGAAATCCGGCTGATGCAAATCGCTGATACCGATGCTTTGCGGATTTCCGATGCGGACGGGGGCGCCGTGCACGGCGGGAAAACGTGACGTGACCTGCGCCGCGCGGACTGCAAGCCTTTCCGGAATCGGTCTCATGCTGACGACCATCTTTCCAGAAAACGGGCCGGCGGGAACACAGTCAATGTCTGTTTTATACATGGGGACATTCACACCCTCATCGATGTGCCTGATTGGAATGTGCTGATTAATAAGGGCTTGCTCGAATGAAAAACTGCAGCCGATTAAAAACCCGACATCATCATCCTTCCAATACGGCGTAATATCCGTTACCTCTTCAGTAAGCACGCCATGCCGATAAATCCTGTATTTCGGAAAGTCCGTCCGGATATCAGCTCCCGGCGCAGCTATTGCCGGAACGGGTGAACCCGCATCCGTCACATCAAGCACCGGACAAGGCTTTTGATTGCGCTGGCAGAATAAGAGAAAATCAAAGGCAAGATCCTTTTGCAAAACGACGAGATTGGCTTGTGCATAAGAAGCGGCCATCCCCGCCGTCGGCCCGGTCATCTGCCCCTTCCTGATCAGCTGTCTGACTTCTTCGGGACTCATGTCACTCATATGTTTTTTCATATCATCAGCTCCATAGCTGCGGCATCTGCGTGAATAATGTATAGATGCCCATAACCGCCATGACAACCACTACGATCGCCCCTGCAATCGTGAGCCAGATCGGATGCTTGTAATCGCCGACGATTTTTTTCTTATAAGCGCCCAACAGTATCATCGCTAATGCAAGCGGCAGAATTAAGCCGTTAAGCGAACCGACCGCGACCAGAATTTTGGCAGGCTGGCCGATCGTAACAAAAATAAGAGTGGATACGATGATAAAACCGATAATGACGCCATGTGAGTGCTTTTCGATTTTTGTTGAAAATGATTTGAAAAATGACACCGATGTATAGGCGGCGCCGATGACAGACGTGATAGCGGCAGACCACATGATGACGCCGAAAATTTTATAGCCGACATTTCCCGCCGCAAGCTTGAACACAGAAGCCGCGGGATTATCAGGATCGATGCGCAGGCCCTTTGAAACGACGCCGAGCACGGCGAGAAACAGGGCAATCCGCATAACAGATGTAATCAAGACGCCCGTGATGGAGCTTTTCGTCACCTGAGGAATGACTTCCTTCCCTTGGATGCCTGAATCAAGCAAGCGGTGGCCGCCGGCAAATGTAATGTATCCGCCGACCGTACCGCCGACAAGCGTCACGATTGCCAGCACACTGATATGATCAGGCATAAAAGTTTTCACAACGGCGTGTCCGACCGGCGGAGCCGTCGTTACGGCAACATACACCGTCAATACGATCATGACGATTCCGGCGATCTGCATAAAACGGTCCATGACTTTTCCGGCTTCCTTTATGACGAAAATCAGAACCGCAATCGCAGCGCTGATTAAAGCGCCGATCTCCGGTTTGATTCCGAATAATACTTGAAGACCGAGACCCGCGCCGCCGATGTTTCCGATATTAAACGCAAGTCCGCCGAGCACGACCAGAAAAGCAATGGCATAACCGGCGCCCGGAAGCACCATATTGGCAATCTCTTGGCCGCGCTTTCCGGAAACCGCGATAATCCGCCATACATTGGTTTGCGCGAAGATGTCCAAAATAATAGAGATTAAAATGATAAAGCCGAAGCTTGCCGCCAATGTATTGGTAAACGTGGCCGTTTGCGTCAGAAAGCCGGGCCCGATTGATGATGTCGCCATCAAAAATGTCGCGCCTAAAAGAAGCGACCATTTGCCGGAAGCCTTTCCGGCTGTTTTTTTCTTTTGCTCCATGCTGTCTTCCTCCCTCTGCTGCTCAGTCTTTTGCAAGCGCGCTGATTTGAATGTCTGCTGCTTTTAATTCTTTTTTGATTGTTTTTGCGAATGTGAGGGCGTGGGCGCCGTCTCCGTGAATGCAGACGGTGTCCGCTTTCAGGTTTACAGCTTGTCCCTTACGCGATGTCACCGTGCTGTCTTTCACCATTTGAATCACTTGACCGACCGCTTTTTTGTCATCCTGAATCAGCGCATCCGGCTCTGAACGCGGCGTCAGCGTGCCGTCTTCCTGATAGGTGCGGTCCGCAAACACTTCGCTTGCCGTCCTCAGTCCGAGTCGATCTCCCGCTTTAATCAGCTCGCTTCCGGAAAGCCCGAAAAGAATAAGCCCGGGATCAAAATGACAGACCGCCTGAGCGATGGCTTCTGACAGGCCGGGATTGACGGCGGCCATATTATATAAAGCGCCGTGCGGCTTCACATGCTGCATCTCGACACCTTCTGCTTTTAAAAACCCTGACAGCGCGCCGATTTGGTACAGCGTCAGATCATACGCTTCCTCGGGTGTAATCGCGATCTGCCGCCGCCCGAATCCCTGCAGATCGAACAGCCCGGGATGAGCGCCGATTTTCACGCCTTTTTCCGCCGCAAGCGCAACCGTTTTGCGCATCACGCTGGGATCACCCGCATGAAAGCCGCAGGCGATGTTTGCAGATGTCACATAATCCAAAATCTCTTCATCCAGCCCGATTTTATAAGCACCGAAACTCTCTCCTAAATCACAATTGATGTCAATCTGAAACATAAGATCCCTCCTGTATTGTAAACGTTTTATATGATTATCATTCCGCTATTCGGAATGACTATTCCGAATTGTTGGATTTCTCTTCATTATATTTATTTCTGACAGGTTTGAACATCCTTTTGTCAGAAAACCTACCATGGACCTAGTCACAAATCTGACAAAACAAAAAAAAAAGAGAGTCTCATACTGAGACTCTCTCTTTTTTCTATTATAACACCCAGTGGCGGATCGCTTTGGCGACCCCGTTTTCCGTGTTGACATCAGTCACCCAGTCAGCTGTTTCTTTCACGATGTCCTGCGCGTTCCCCATGGCGACGCCGACACCCGCTTTTTCAATCATGGCAATGTCATTCAGACTGTCACCCATGGCCATCACATTTTCCATCGTGAAGCCGAGTTTTTCCGATACCTTCGCCAGCGCAGCCGCTTTGTTGATACCGAGGGCATTGACTTCGATGTTGATCGGACTTGAGTTTGTGATTTCGAGCTCCTTGTATTCTTTGAGCTCTTTCAGCACCTCATTCCGCACTTCGTCATCCTCGATTTCGAAACCGAACTTGAGCCACTGATGATCCGTAATCGTTTCCGGGAATTCCCCTCTCCACACTCTATCGACGGTAGAAGCCCAGAAATTCGTGTTGTGCTTATTCCTCAGATCCCATAATTTTTGAATATGATCGGTATGAAGAAGCTTGCGCTCAACCAGCTCAAAGTTGGAATCCCAGATTTCGCTGCCGTTTGCCGTGATTAAAAAGGATGACAGCTCGAGAGACTCAGCCAGTTCGCGGCAGGTCATCAGCGTGCGTCCTGTGCTGATGACGACGTGAATTCCTTTCGCCTCCGCTTCCTTGATCGCCCGCCGGTTTTCCTCCGGGATGAGCTGCTCGTCATTGAGCAGGGTTCCGTCCATATCAATCGCGATCAGTTTAATATCTGCGTCTTCTCTTTGTATCGGCATATATGTACCTCACTTTTTATATTGTAGTCGTCTCTATTTTAATACATATGACCCACAGGAACAAAAAACCGCTTCCTGCGTTTGGCAGGGCGAGCGTTGAGGAAAATAAATATTGAGGTGATGGAGGATGAAAGAAAGAAAACAAAAGAACAAACCGAATGAAAATCCTGAACATCATGATTTAACCGATCCGATTCCGCTGGAAGAGCTGAAGGAAAACGCCAATGACGAAAAACACAAACATGACCAGAGGGACAATTCACAAAGTGAAAGAGATTATGATACAAAATAAAACGCTTGTCCGAAAGCCGCCTCCAGTGGCGGCTTTTTTTACGATAGCTGGATAAATATGCTGAGCTCCGCTTCCGCCACAGGCTTCCCGGCAACGGACGCTTTCGCCCGGCCGAACACAAAACCGCGTCTGATTCGCGTGACCTCAAAAAAAAGATCCAGACGGTCTCCCGGCAAAGCGGCACCTAACCTTTCCGCTTTCTTCACCGCGGATAAGAGACCGAGACCGTCACCGCCGGTAATTCCCGCGCAAGCCGCCGTTTGGGCCATTGCTTCAACGACGAGCGAAAATGGCATCTCTCTTTGGGATTCAGTTATAAACCAGTCATTTTCACTGATGTTTTTGTAAGCAGCCGCCCATTTTCCGGCTTCACTGTTCGTCGTGCCGTCAATCAAAAGAAACGGAAAACGATGGGGCAATAGCGTCTGATTCATCACGCAGCCTCCCTTCCCTCTCATTATAACGCAAGAAAAAACCCGCGTCCCCCCCGACGCAGGTTCATTTTTATTGATTGAGCTTTTTGAGCACGATGCCATGCAACGGTTCATGCGGCTGAATACCGCAAATGTCTTGAAGAACGCCGCTCGTGCCTTTTTCCGCGATAAGCTTTTGCAGCTCAACCGCTTCCGGATCATCCTGATAGTCAAAGCGCAGGGCGGCGGCGATACCTTCCGCCAGCGCGTTCGGTTCTTTTATTTTTTTGGCCGGCCCTACTAATCTGTCATTCGCTCCGAGTTTTCTGAGCGGTGATCTGGCGACTCTTGTCACATCATCCGTGATGTATTCATTTTCAAAGCGGCCGATGATTTTTTTCATGTACTGCTCGTGTTCGGATTGCTTAAAGCCGTACGCTTTCACCAAGTACTCGCCCGTTTCTGAAAGTGCATCGTACACGACACGCCGGATTTCAGGATGGCCGATGGCCTCTTTGACGGTTTTTAATCCGCGCTGATAGCCGACATACGCCGTGACGGCATGCCCGGTATTGACGGTAAACAGCTTTCTCTCGATGAAAGGCGTAAGATCATCCGTAAACAACGCACCTTCCAGTACCGGCTGGCCGCCGGCAAAGCCGGTTCTGTCTATGACCCATTCAAAAAACGGTTCTACGGATACTTTCAGCGGATCTTCATGGTGCTGAATCGGCACGATCCGATCCACCGCAGAATCCGGGAAGCCGACCGTCCGGTTCACGAGTTCCCGTTCCGCTTCCGTCAAATGTCCGAAAACTTCTTTTTTCAGAAAACTGCTGCCGCCGATCATATTTTCACAGGCAATGATATTGAGAGGCTCAGAGGACGTTCTGCGCTTCAGCCCTTCCGCGATGGACGGGGCGATGAGTCTGAGAACGTTCGGGCCCACCGCCGTCGTAATGATCGCCGCTTCATTGATCAGCCTGTACAGCTCTTGTTCTTGCACCGCGCTGTTGATGGCTGAAACGGGGCCGATGATTTCGGTCTGCCGGCCGCCGTCGGCAAGCTCCACGGTATATTCCTTCTTTTCATTGAGAAGGCTGACCATCGTTTCATTCACATCAGCGAAAACTACGTCATAGCCGGAATGATGGAGCAGGGCGCCGATAAAGCCCCGCCCGATGTTTCCCGCTCCGAAATGAAGGGCAATCATGTCAGTTCACCTCGCTGAAAATAGCGGCCAGTTCTTCTTCCGTCTTTGCACTGATCAGCCGTTCAATGTTTTCTTCCTCTGAGCAGATGATGGCGATGTTTGACAGGATGTCTAAGTGTTCATTGTTTTTTCCGGCGATACCGAAAACGACCTTTGCCGTATTGCCTTCACCGTATTCCACACCGTCCGGAATCTGGATGACGGAAATGCCTGAATGAAGCACCTCATCCTTCGCATCTTCCGTGCCGTGCGGGATCGCGATGAAATTCCCCATAAACGTCGATGATGTTTCTTCACGTTCGAACATTTTTTCCACATAGCCGTTCTTCACGTAGCCGTTATCAATCAATGTCTGTCCCGCGAGGCGGATGGCATCCTCTTTTGAGTTCACCGTCTGGTTCAGTTTGATGTTCGCTTTAGCCAATACTTCCATGATGAAGATCCCTCTTTCTGTTTGATTAGTTTTTAAGCTTTTCAATCAGTTCATCGTATTTCGGGCTGTTCAAGAAATTATCAACCGAAATGTGCACCGCCTGCGGCAGCTTCGCTTTCGCGCGGTCAGTCAGGTCCTTATGCGTAATGACGATATCCGCGTCATTCGGCAGATTATTGATCGACGTATTTGTCACATCAATATCCAGGTCTGCTTTTTTCACTTTATTTCTTAAAATGGAGGCGCCCATTGCGCTCGATCCCATACCCGCGTCACACGCGAAGATAATGCGGCTGACTTGGTCGGCGGAAATATCAGCGGCGCTGTTTTCCGGCTCTTCCTCTTTGTCCGCCAACGCGGCCGCCGCTTCACTTTTCCTGCCTTTCATTTCCTGCATTTTTTCCGCCGCGGCTGTCAAATCTTCTTCGCCCGCTTTAGACGATTTCAGAATAAGCGCCGAGACGATAAACGATACGGCCGCGGCAACGATGACGCCCGCCAGCACGCCGAGGTAGCTTCCTTTCGGCGTCAGCGCCAAAATGGCGATGATGCTTCCCGGAGATGATGCGGCGACAAGACCTGCGTTAAAGATCGAGAATGTAAGCAGTCCGCTCGCTCCCCCGGCGATCGCCGCGAGGATCAGCATCGGTTTCATTAAAATGTAAGGGAAATAGATTTCATGAATCCCCCCGAAGAAATGAATGATCGCCGCTCCCGGAGCCGTCGATCTTGAAGAGCCTTTCCCAAAGAACATATATGCCAGTAAAATACCGAGTCCCGGTCCGGGGTTCGCTTCCACTAAGAACAGAATGGATTTACCCGCTTTGGCGGCCTGCTCGATTCCGATCGGACTTAAAATGCCGTGGTTGATCGCGTTATTCAGGAACAGGACTTTCGCCGGTTCTACGAAAACGCTTGCAATCGGCAGCAAATTCGCGTGGACAATGACTTCCACACCCGCCGCCAGCAATTTGTTAAGAGACAGGACAACCGGGCCGATCGCATAAAACGCGATAATCGTCAGCACAGCTCCGATAATTCCCGCCGTGAAGTTGTTGATCAGCATTTCAAAACCCTGTCTGACTTTATCTTTAAACACACGGTCTAATTGTTTAATGAGATAACCGCCCAAAGGCCCCATAATCATTGCCCCTAAGAACATCGGAATGTCCGCTCCGACAATGACTCCGATGGCCGCCGTCGCTCCGACGACTCCCCCGCGGTGATCGTAAATCATTTTTCCGCCCGTATATGCGATTAAAAGCGGCAGAAGATACGTAATCATCGGGGTTACCAATGTATTCAGCTGCGGATTCGGAAACCACCCCTTAGGTATAAACAGCGCGGTGATAATTCCCCATGCGATAAATGCGCCGATATTCGGCATGATCATACCGCTTAAATAACTGCCGAACCGCTGTATCTTCACTTTCATGCCAGCTTGCTGTTCTTGCTGCATGTTCATTCCCTCCCTGTTTGCTTGCCTTCAGATGAAAATAAATAAGACACGGGGTTTCTCTCTCTCCCCTGTGTCTTCATCATAAAACGCTTACAATTCTCATTCAATGAAAAGTAAAGAGGAGTTTGGCACAGAGACTGTGACAACTCCTTAACAAAAAAAAAAGACACCTCATCAAAGGTGTCTTACCGCTTTCTGTATATAATGTGTCCTTTTGTGACGACGAGTTTGGCAATGAGCCGCTCACTGACAATAAACACCGGATACGCACATACGAGCGCGAAAATGGCGGCCGGCACGTACCGCGCTGCCGGAAACATCGGCATGACGGCGGTTCTGGCCATCTGCACAAGATAAATCAAAAGCACCGTGATCGCAATGGCCGCAGCCATAATCGGAGCTGATACTTTATATTCACGCAATTTCACATGGCAATGCCCGCACTGAAACTGGCACGGGATCATGGATGATCTGACCATGTCGCCTGTAATCGGCTTGCCGCAGTTCGGGCAGGTCGTTTCTTTCATGTTTATTCCTCCATTCAACTCTTCTATTATAACAGAGTCTGACTACGTCTTTTACATTTGTGATTGTTCAACATTTTTTCACATATTTTATCATCAGGCTCTTGTGTGCATTTGTGAAAACATCTACTCTTAGAGGGAGGTTCATCACTCATTCGCATAAAAAGGAGGATGCAGAATTGCTTCCGATTCACAGACAGCAAACCTTGCTTGAATGGCTGAAAGAAGAGGGCGCGCTGAAAATCTCTGACATAAGCGAGAGATTCGGCGTCTCCGAGATGACCGTGTACAGAGATGTCAATCAGCTGGCGGATGCAAACCGGATTATCCGGACACCCGGCGGCATTACGCTCCCTCCCGCTTCAGAACGAAGCGCCAATCAATGCGGCTATTGCCTGCGGCCGATTCAGCATTCGTATTCTGTTCAGCTTATTACCGTTTCACAAGCCGTTGAGCAGATGTGCTGCATTCATTGCGCGATTTTGCGGTATGAGGATAAAAAGGAAGAAGTGTCCCACGTCATTTGTAAAGATTTTCTTCTCCAGACGACGCTGACGGCCGCTTCCGCATACTTTTTAGTCCATGCCGATATTGACCTTCACTGCTGCCGGCCTCAGGCGATTCCCTTCTCAACGCTTGATTACGCAGAACGGTTTCAAAAAGGATTCGGCGGGGTCATTTGCACCTTTGACGAGGCGGCGGACATCATCTTACACGACAGGCAGAAGGGATGCACCTGCATCAAGACATAACAACAACCAACCGGAAGGCGGTGTCATCATCCATGAGACAGAACAAACGCTGGCTCATCTTTTTGCTGTTCCTTGTTTTGATTCCGAAAACAAGCTTCGCCCACGCCTACATCACAAACTCAAATCCGGGTGAGAACAGCGAATTAAAACAAGCGCCGAAGCAGATTGAAATTGAGTTTAATGAACAGATTGAAGAAGGCTTCCACTCCATTAAGGTCTATAATTCATCCGGCGAACGGGTCGATGCGGGAAAAACGGTGATTCAAAAAAATGATGCCCGCATCATGACCGCGGCATTGAAAAAAAATCTGCCGCATGATATTTACAGAGCGGAATGGAACGCGGTATCGGCCGACGGACATCCGGTATCCGGCGTCATCCCTTTCAGTATCGGAAAAGCCGGCGGAGAACTTCAGGAGCAGACATCATCGCAAGCGGCGCTTCATCCCGAAGCGGCCATCGGCCGCGGTATTTTGTACACCGCTCTCTCCCTGTTTATCGGCACGGCTTTTTTCCATCTGTTTTGGTACAGAAATAATAAAGATTCATCAAAAGCAAAACGAACTGTAAAGCTGCTCGTGATTTCTTTATGTGTAACGGGGCTCGCGCTTATCTGCCAGCTCCCGATCCAGACGAAAGAAAACGCGGGCGGCGCTTGGAGCGCCGCGTTCCAGCCGGACTATGTAAAAGAAACGCTTCTGAAAACGGCAGGCGGGTACGTCTGGATGATCCAGATCAGCTTATTTATCCTGCTCGCCCTGTCCATGATCCCGCTGTTGAAGAAGAAAGCATTCTGGTCATTTGCGTACTGGACGGCGCCGCTGTTGTTCTTCTTCGCTTCGCTTTTGGCAAAAGCATTCGCCGGGCATGCGGCGGTTATCGACGAAAAAGCGGTCGGCATCGCGATGGACTTTCTCCATTTATCGGCCGCGTCTGTATGGATGGGCGGTATCGCCGCGCTTGTGCTGCTTCTTTCATCAGAGTGGAGAAAACCCGATAAAACCATCGCTTGGGAAACGGTCAGACGGTTTTCTCCTTGGGCGTTCGCCTCTGTCGGTGTGCTGTTATTTTCAGGTGTGCTGAACGGATTTTTCATTATCCGCACGTTTGATTCACTCTTTCACACCGCTTACGGTAAGACGCTCCTTTTGAAAATCGGACTGTTTGTCATCATGCTTGTGCTCGGCGCCGTTCACGTATGGATGACGAAGTTCAGCAGAAAAAGGAGCATCAGCGCAACGATAAAGGCCGAATGGGCACTAGGCATCGCGGTGTTATTTACAACCGCCGTCTTCACAAGCCTGCCCAGTCCGCCGCCGCCTGCGCCATTGCCTTTTAACGGCTCAGAAACGATCGGAAACGGGGAAACCCTGTCCTTGCACATTACGCCGAACCAGCCGGGTAAAAATGAATTTCAAGTCATTGTCACCGATCACAACGGCAGCTTGGTAAAAGACATTCAGCAATTTACGGTCACTGTTTACCAGACGGGCTTCAGCGGCAACCAGCATGAAAACACCTTTGATTTGAAGAAGACGAAAGAAGGCACATTCGAAGCCGCCAACCTGTCCATCACCGAAAAGGGAAACTGGAAGATCAAAGTCCACGGGCTGACAAACGATTTTAATGAAATCAACCAAATATTCTCAACGACAAACTAAGGAGTGTATCTCATGTTGAAAAAAAAGGCTTTATTATTCATATCCGCCGTGACCCTGTCACTCGTCGGTTTTACGGCGACAGCAAGCGCCCACGTCTCAGTCAAACCGGCGGAATCCGCGGCCGGTTCTTGGGAAACGTACACGATGAAAGTGCCTGTGGAAAAGAATGAGCCGACAACGAAAGTCGTGCTGAAAATGCCCGCCGGCGTTGAATTTCAGCAGTATCAGCCAATTCCGGGCTGGAAAACATCCGTATCCAAACATGATGACAAAGCGGTCTCCGTCACTTGGGAAGCAAAGGACGGCGGCATTCAGCCCGGCCAATTCCAGCAGTTCACGTTCGTTGCGAAAAATCCTGAAAAGAGCGGAGATGCCGCTTGGGACGCTTATCAATATTACAAAGACGGCAGCATTGTAGAATGGACGGGTGATGAGAAAGCCGACACGCCCCACTCGATTACGAAAATCACGAAATCGGCCAGCGTGACGGATGCGCACGGAGCTGAACAGTCAAACGAAGAAAGCAAATCCGGCGTATCAGCGCTTGATATTGCAGCCATCGTTCTGTCAGCTGCGGCGATTATCCTTTCCATCGCGGCGCTTGTAAAGAAAAAACGCGCGTAAGCAAAAAGCGATCCGGCTCTAAAGAGCCTGCGATCGCTTTTTTTCTTATCCGCGGCCTGCCTGGAATGACGGATATTTAGTCATTCCCCCGTCAGCAAACAGCGTAATGCCGGTTACGTAGCTTGATTCCTTTGAAGCAAGCCAGACGGCGACAGCCGCGATTTCTTCCGGCTCACCGATATATCCCATCGGAATCATGCTTTCCACATCTTTTTTCTGAACGGGATCCGCAAATTTTTCCGCGTTGATCGGCGTATTGATGGCTCCCGGCCCGATGTTGTTGACACGGATGCGCTTCGGCGCGTACTCAAGCGCCAGCGTTTCCGTCATCAATTTGATGCCGCCTTTACTCGCCGCGTAGTGAACAAACAGAGGCCATGGAATCATTTCATGTACGCTTGACATGTTAATGACGTTTCCTTGAATATCATTCTCTACGTAATATTTAATGGCTTCGCGGCTTCCTAAGAAAGCGCCGGTCAGATTGGTATTGATGACTTTGTTCCAGTCTTTGAGCGGCATTTCATGCGACTGAACCGGATTTTCCATGCCGGCGTTATTGATCATGACATCCAATGTGCCGAATTCCTTCACCGCGGTCTGCACGATGTTTTTGACATCTTCTTCTTTTGTGACGTCGCCTTGAATGATGACCGCTTCGCCTCCCGCTTTTTGAATCTCTTCTTTAACGGTTTGGGCGTCTTTTTCATTACTATAGTAGTTAACCACGACTTTCGCCTGCTCCTGTCCGAAGCGGATCGCCATCGCTTTTCCTAATCCTGATGAAGCTCCCGTAATGGCAACGACTTTTCCTTTTAAATCCGTGTACATGTTCAAACCTCCTGCATTTGTTATGAATTTGATTTCGCAACGCCTAAGAATACCGCGGCCACAATGATCAGGATAATCCCGATGGCAATGGCGACCAGCTGACGCTTCGTTTTGCTCTCACGGAGAATGAAGATTCCGCCGAGCGTGCTGATGACGATCCCCATTTGAGAGAGGGAAAAACTTGTCGCGACTCCGACGCGCGGCTGTGAGATGAACAGAAACATATTCCCGAGCGCCCAGATGATTCCCGGCAGAATGTTCTTGAGGGCGTACTTATTAAACGGTTTATGCTTGTACGTCAGGAGCAGCCCGCCGATGACCATCCCGATCGCCTGCGGCAGAAGCGCTGACCATCCGGATACGCCGAACAGCCGGGCCACAACGACATAGACCAAATAACCGAGCGTGGAGATCAGCAGGATGACAATGCCTTTTTTTAAGTTTCCCGGTTCTCCGTCCGCCCGCCCCTTTTTATCTTCTAAAGATGTGAGCACAATCCCGATGATGATAAAAATAAGGGCGAGAATACCCAGCGTAATCGCGATCGGGGTTGACCATTCTTTGAATACGATCACACCGAACAAAGAAGTCGAGACGAGCTGCATTCCCGTTGATATCGGCATCGTTTTTGAAACGCCCATCAGCTGTATGCTTTTAAGCTGATTGCTTTGGCCGAGCGACCAAAACAGCCCCGAGATGATGCCGACAATAAAAATGCGCCCAGACAGCACCGGATGGACAAACAGATACAACACAAACGAAACGATGAGCGCCCCGATTGTCGTTCCCAGCGTCTGGCTGTAAGGCCCGCCGCCTAATTTGACGTTAAATAACACGATGCTCCCCCAAAATAAAGCCGGGAGAAGAGCCAGTAATATATCCATGATGGCGACCTTCTTTCAATCGTATTTGCTGTTATTTTGTCTGGAATCGAACCGATTATTCCCGCAAGATCAAAAAAGCCTGCCGGCGATATTCACCGGCAGGCTGCTCAATAAAAACAGCCCCGCTTAGAAGCGGGGCTTACTTTTCGGTTGATTAAAGTCCGATAGACATGTATTTGGTTTCCAGGTACGGCTCAATGCCTTCCGTACCGCCTTCACGGCCGATGCCGCTTTCTTTCATTCCTCCGAACGGCGCTTGAACCGCGGACGGACCGCCGTCATTCCAGCCGATGATGCCGTATTCAAGCTGTTCAGAAATATAAATGCCGCGGCGGTAGTTTTCTGTGAAGAAATAAGCCGCAAGCCCGAACGGCGTATCGTTCGCAAGCTTGATCGCTTCATCAATATCTGAGAACGTAACAATCGGCGCAACCGGGCCGAATGTTTCTTCGTGCATGATGTTCATGGATGTGTCTACGTTTGACAGCACGGTCGGTGTCACGAAATAGCAGCCTTTTTCATCGTTTTGGTCATACGTTCCGCCCGTCAGCACTTTTGCGCCTTTTTCCACGGCGTCATTAATTTGGCCGACGATTTTATCGAAGCCTTTTTTGTTGATGACAGGGCCGACGTTTACGCCTTTTTCAAGACCGTTTCCGACTTTTAGTTTCGCAGCTTCTTCACTCAGTTTTTTCGCAAACTCGTCTTTTACGGATTCGTGTACGATCAGCCGGTTCGCACAGACGCAGGTTTGGCCGGCATTTCTGAATTTAGAGGCCATTGTTTGGGCTACCGCCAGATCAAGATCAGCGTCTTCATCCACGATCAGCGGCGCATGTCCGCCAAGCTCCATTGACATATGTTTTACGGTGTCGGCGCTGTTTTTCATCAGGATTTTGCCGACAGGCGTTGAGCCGGTAAAGGTAATTTTGCGGATTTTCGGGCTGCTGGTGAAGACGTTTCCGATTTCGGCTCCGTCACCGATCACCACTTGCAGCACGTCCTTCGGAATTCCCGCTTCATATGCGAGACGCGCAAGGGCGTAAGCGGAAAGCGGCGTATCCTCCGCCGGTTTGATGATGAACGTACAGCCTGCCGCCAAAGCGGGCGCGGCTTTTCTTGTAATCATCGCATTCGGGAAATTCCACGGCGTGATCGCGGCTACCGGGCCGACCGCCTGACGGGTGACGACAATCCGTTTGCCCGTTGTCGGCGCAGGTACTGTTCTGCCGTAAATCCGTTTTGCTTCTTCGGCGAACCATTCAATATAGCCGGCGCCGTATAAAACTTCTCCGACCGCTTCTTCGTACGGTTTGCCGTTTTCTTTCGTAATTAATTCCGCAAGTTCTTCTTTATTTTCAACAATCAGCTCATACCATTTTCTCAGCAGTGAGGCACGTTCTCCCGCTGATGTTTTGGACCATGATTGAAACGCTTGATGTGAACGTTCAATCGCTTTTTCAACATCTTCGGCCGTCTGCTGGGGGATGCTTTCGATCGCCTCTCCCGTTGCCGGGTTGTACACTGTTAATTGCTCTGGCATATTGAACATTCCTTTCTCTGCTATAGTAAAGCCATTGAATGCTAGTTGATGTATCTCACACTTTCATGATAGCAGACACATCCGCCGGCATTCCAATAATTGAACTCACAGAGCTGCTTCGATAATGGAAAGGCCTTCTTTGAGCTGCTCATCCGTCACGACAAGCGGCGTCAGGAATCTGATAATGTTGCCGTTAATGCCGGCCGTCAGCAGCAGCAGTCCGTTCTCGTTCGCCGTTTTGGCGATCGCCGCGGCTTTTGCTTTGTCCGGTTCCCGCGTGTCCGGATCTTTGACAATTTCGATGGCCGCCATCGCGCCGAGTCTGCGCACTTCTCCGATGCAGGCATGCTCTTTTTTCCACTCGAGCGCTTGATGCTCGATGATCCGGCCGATCTCCTCGGAACGCTGATTCAGCCCTTCTTCTTCAATAATATCCAAGACCGCAAGCGCAGCCGCACAGCCGAGCGGGCTTCCCGCATATGTGCCCCCGAGTTCCCCCGGCGCGGCGGCATCAAGCATTTCCGCCCGGCCGATGACGCCGCTCAGCGGCAATCCGGCCGCAAGTGATTTGGAAACGGTGATCAAATCAGGAACGGCCCCGAAATGTTCAATCGCAAAATACGTTCCCGTTCTGGCAAAACCGGTCTGAATCTCATCCGCTACAAAAACGATGCCGTGTTTTTTACAAAAAGCGGCGACGTGCTGCACGAAACGTTTTGACGGAATGATGAAGCCGCCTTCTCCCTGAACCGGCTCCATGACGACACAGGCGACGGTTTCCGGTGCAACTGCGGCGATAAAGAAATCCTCAAAAGCGCTGATGATAAAGTCGTCATACTGCTCGTCGCTCATGCCGGCCGGCTTTTGATAATAATAAGGAAACGGCGCCTGATACACCTCTGAGGCAAACGGGCCGAAACCGAATTTATAAGGCTTCACCTTGCTCGTCATGCTCATCGTCATGTTCGTGCGGCCGTGGAACCCTCTTGTAAATGACACGACAGCCTGGCGCTTCGTATATTTTCTGGCGATTTTCACGGCGTTTTCCACCGCTTCCGCCCCCGAATTGAGAAAAATCGCTTTTTTCGCATGATCTCCCGGCGCAAGGGCGCAAAGTTTTTCGGCCAGCTCAATATAAGACGGATACATCATGACGTTAAATCCCGGGTGAATCAGATCCTCCGCCTGTTTCTTCACGGCCTCCACCACTTTCGGATGGGAATGGCCGACATTCAGCGTTCCGATCGCTCCGGCAAAATCAATGAATCGTCTGCCGTCCAAATCGTACAAAAGCGCCCCTTCCCCTTTTACCGCCATGCCGCGGTTTCCGTTGCCGACCCCCTTGGAAACGAATTGATCCCGTTTTTGCTGCCACTGGGCAGTTGTCACTTCCGATGATGCTGTTCGACTCATAGATTCCATCCCCCTGCATTGTTTTCTTATCATTCTGACTTCTTTTTGGTATGATGAAAAGTACCAAAACCAATTTATCCATGGTATCAGAAAGGGGCAGGGTCTGGATGCTGACGATTTCCATTGACCATTCGGAAACGGCGGATTATATCTATCAGCAGATCTATCAGCACATAAAAGCGGCCGTTTTGAAGCGCAGCCTGATGCCTCATACAAAGGTGCCGTCTAAACGAGAGCTTGCCGAGACGCTGAAGGTCAGCGTGAATTCAGTGAATTCAGCTTATCAGCAGCTGCTTTCGGAAGGTTATTTATATGCGGTCGAAAGAAAAGGTTTTTTCGTGGAGGAAATTGATACGGTTTATCATGAAGAAACGCCTTCGCTCCTATTGCCTGATGATTTGAAAGAGCGGGAGACGGATAAAAGCGGCTGGATTTCATTTTCACATATGAGCGTGGATACGGCGCATTTCCCCCTGAAAAGCTGGTTCCGCTGTGAGCAGAAAGCAGCCGCCCGTTCATTTCATACACTCGGAGAACTCGTCCATCCTCAAGGTTTATATGAAGTCCGTGAAACAATTTCGCGGCTTATTTCCCTGACAAGGGGCGTTACATGCCGCCCGGAACAAATCGTGCTCGGAGCGGGCACACAAATGCTGATGCAGCTGCTGACGGAACTGCTGCCAAAAGACGCGCTCTACGCCATGGAGAACCCGGGATATATGAGGATGTACCGGCTGCTGCAAAACCTCGGGAAAAAGGTTGCGACGATCAGCCTTGATGAAAAAGGCATGTCCATGAACGAAATCGAAAAACGCCGGCCCTCTGTATTGATCACCACGCCTTCCCATCAATTCCCCTCAGGCGTGATCATGCCGGCTTCCCGGCGGATTCAGCTTTTAAACTGGGCCGCCGAACAGAACGGCCGCTTCATCATTGAAGATGATTATGACAGTGAATTTAAATATGACGCCGATACGATACCGGCGCTTCAAAGCCTTGACCGGTTTCAAAATGTCATCTACATGGGGACCTTTTCAAAATCCCTTTTCCCAGGTCTGCGCATCAGCTATATGGTTCTGCCGCCCGGGCTTTTGCGGACGTTCAAAGAGAGAACGTATGACCTGCAAACGTGCAGCACGCTTGCCCAGCTCGCGCTTAAAGAATTTATCGAATCAGGTGAATATCAGAAACATATTAAAAAGATGAAGCAGCATTATAAGAACATGCGGGAATGCCTCATTTCGGCTTTGGAAGAAACATTCGGAGAAAGAATCAGTGTAAAGGGCGCCAATGCGGGGCTTCATTTTGTCACTGAGTTTGAATGCGCACGTTCAGAAAAAGAGATATTGGCACGGGCGGATGCAGAACAGCTCGATCTGTTTGCGATGAGCCGATTCCGTCTGAAAGCGGGAGGCGATTCAGATAAACCGCAGCTTATCCTGGGGTTCGCACGCCTGAAGGAGAGCGATATTCAAGAAGGCGTCTACAGGCTTTACCGGGCGGTTTTCGGCGCATAAAAAAACCCCCGGAATTCGGGGACTTATTTACCAGCGGTCCGGTTCTGTCTGCAAAATCGCCTCCAACAGGCCGGGAAACGCCGCTTGTAAATCATCTTTGCGCAGGGAATAATAACGGTGCTTCCCGTCTATGCGCACTTGGGCGATCCCCGCTTCCCGCAGCACTTTGAAGTGATGGGACAGCGTTGATTTAGCGACCCGGACATCAGCGCAGGTTCCGCACGTTTTTTCTGTTGTTTCCGCCAATTGTTTGACCAGCTCTAAGCGGAGCGGATCACTCAGAGCATGAAGAACCTTTGTCAGCTGTAAGCGTTCGGTTTCAGGATGGTTTGGAATGTTCATGAGTCAAATGTAACACAGATCATCGGCGGGTGACAATTTAGGCGGTGAGGGTTTTTCCTTTACCATTCGCAGCGAAACATGTTACAGTTAGTTCGATAATATTCGAACTATAACAAATAAACCCAATCAGGAGGAATAACAATGATCGTCTTACAGGCTTACATGAAAGTAAAAGCGGATAAACGCGAGGAATTTTTAGGAGAAGCGCAATCACTTGTTCAGCATTCACGCGCGGAAGAAGGAAATGTGCAATACGATCTTTTCGAAAAAGTCGGTGAGGAAAATACATTCGTTATGCTTGAGCAATGGAAAGATGAAGAAGCGATGAAATTCCACAACGCAACTGACCATTTCCAAGGATTCGTGGCAAAAGCAAAAGAAGTGCTGAGTGCGCCGCTTGACGTCGTCCGCACAGAACTGTCAGAGTAACGAAAGGATGAATGACATGAACGAAGTCCTTCAAATATTAACAGACCACCGTTCCATCCGCAGCTACACAGATGAACCCGTATCGGATGAGCAGCTGGACCTTATCATCCAAGCAACTCAGGCAGCGCCGACTTCCATTAACGGCCAGCAATTTACCGTTATTGCGGTGAAAGATAAGGAGCGGAAGAAAAAAATATCCGAATTGGCCGGCGGCCAGCCGTGGATTGACCAAGCGCCTGTTTTCCTTTTATTCTGCGCTGATTTTAACCGCGCCAAAATTGCGCTTGAAGAATATAATGATACACCGCTTGAGATCACGAACGGTTTAGAGTCCGTTCTAGTCGGAGCCGTAGATGTCGGGATTGCGCTGGGTACGGCAACGGCTGCGGCTGAATCAATGGGACTCGGCACTGTGCCGATCGGCGCCGTGCGCGGCAAGCCTGACGAACTCATTGAATTGCTGAAACTTCCGAAATACGTTTTCCCGGTTTCCGGTCTTGTCATCGGCCATCCGGCAGACCGCTCCGCGAAAAAACCGCGTCTGCCGCAAGCAGCCGTTCTGCATCATGAAACGTATCAAGAAGAAGATGTAAGAACCCATATCGAGGCCTATGACAAGCAGATGTCCGAATACATGAAAAAACGCACCGACGGACAGGAAACAAGAAACTGGTCACAAGGCATCACTTCCTACTATAAGCAGGTTTATTATCCTCACATTCGTGAAATGCTTGAAAAACAAGGGTTTAAGACGGATAAATAAGCGGATCAGCCTGCCGGAACACTCCGGCAGGTTTTTTCTATTTCTCAAACAAAAGCGTTGACACTATGTAAAAATTTTTGTTAATATTTTCATCATATACTCATTGGTTTTCTGTGAACCGATGGGTTTTCTATTGTGACGAAAGAAGGAATCTGGGCTTATGAATGATAAGAAAACGGATATTCTGCTGGCGGCAAGAAAGCTTTTTTCCGGGAAAAGCTTTTCGTCAGTTTCGATGCAGGCGATCGCAGAGGAGTGCAAAGTCTCCAAAGCATCTTTATATAAGCTGTTTGAATCAAAGGAAGACCTGCTGTTGGAGCTGCTCGACTTTAACCAGAAACAGATGGTAGCCGCCGCTTCATTATTGAATGAAGAAACAAGCCTCTCCCCTGAGGAACGGTTTGCCAAAAAACTGATGGCTGAGCTTGAAGGCTTCAGGCGCAATCAGCAGTTTTTTAATATGCTGATGTACGGAAGCCCCTCTTCCATTAATGAACGGGTAAAACGGCATATTCACAGGGCCCGCTCCACCTTTATCTGCTGGCATCGCGATTCACTGATTCAGACGTACGGTGAAGACATTATTCCTTATGTATGGGAGCTGGTAATCGTCCTGCAAGGGCTCCTGAGAGAATGCATCACGCTGATTAAGCTGGAAAAAGAACCGCTCGCCCTGGAGCCGCTCACGGAGTTTATCATCCGCCACCTCAATCTCATCGTCGAAAACAGGACAGCCGAAACCGCTTTGCCTCAGGAGATGATTGACCTTTATATCGCCTCCGCTTCCTCATTTGAGCCGAAAGACAAAACCGTATTGCTGGCTGAAAGCCTGAAGGAACTGAAAGAAGCCGTCTCAGCCCTTCCGGAGGAAAAATATGACGCCGCAGGACTCGCTTCCGCGGCGGCTATGCTGGAGAAAGAATCAGCGGACAAACAGCCGCGGGATTTTCTCATCAAAGCGCTTATCGGTTATTTGGAGCAGGCCGGACCGCTGCACCAGCCGCTTGCAGCCGTTAAAACATTGCTCAAACTATAAAGAAAGAAGGAATCAGCTTGAATAAGAGTATTAAAACTGCACCATACAACCGCTCTGTCATTGTCGGGATTCTTTTGGCGGGTGCGTTCGTCGCCATTTTGAACCAGACACTGCTTATCACGGCGCTGCCGCACATTATGAATGACTTCAATATAGACGCCAACAAAGCGCAATGGCTGACAACATCGTTTATGCTGACGAACGGGATTTTGATTCCGATTACCGCATTTTTAATAGAGAAATTCACAAGCCGCACCCTCTTGATTTCCGCCATGAGTATTTTCACGGCGGGCACCATTGTCGGCGCATTCGCCCCGAACTTTCCGGTGCTCTTGACGGCCCGGATTATCCAGGCAGCCGGTGCCGGAATTATGCTGCCGCTCATGCAGACGGTATTTCTCACGATTTTCCCGATGGAAAAGCGCGGCCGCGCCATGGGTATGGTCGGCTTGGTTATTTCGTTCGCCCCGGCGATCGGCCCGACGCTTTCCGGATGGGCGGTCGAAGCATTCTCTTGGCGGTCTTTGTTTTATATCATCTTCCCGATCGCAGTCATCGATTTGCTTTTAGCGATTATTCTGATGAAAAACGTCACGACATTACGAGAAACACAGATTGATATTGTATCCGTGATCTTATCGACCCTCGGATTCGGCGGTCTGCTTTACGGCTTCTCAAGCGCCGGTTCATCAGGGTGGACCAGTACTGAAGTGCTGACTTCGCTGCTTGTCGGAGCGGTCGCACTGATTTTCTTTATCGCAAGACAGATGAAGCTCAAAAAACCGATGCTGGAATTCCGCGTGTTTTCTTTCGGGATTTTCAGCCTGACCACCCTGCTCGGAACGCTTGTTTTCGCGCTGCTGATCGGAACGGAAACCATTCTCCCGCTTTACACGCAAAAAGTCCGGGGCGTATCCGCGTTTGATACCGGATTAATGCTTTTGCCGGGCGCGATTGTGATGGGGATGATGTCTCCGTTTATCGGCCGGGTGTTTGACAAAATCGGCGGAAAGGGCCTTGCGATGACCGGATTCTTCATCATCCTGCTCACGTCCCTGCCGTTTATGAATCTGACGGACTCGACGTCTCTCATTTGGATTGTCGTCGTTTATACCGCGCGGCTTTTGGGAACAGCCATGATTATGATGCCGGTGACGACAGCGGGTATCAACGCCCTGCCGCGCCACTTAATTCCGCACGGCACAGCCATGAACAATACCGTCCGCCAAGTCGGCGGTTCTATCGGTACGGCGCTGCTAGTTTCCGTGATGAGCAGCCAGGCCGCGCACGCAAATGCGACAACTCCGGCAAACGCCGCCCTGCACGGCATGAATGCGGCATTTGTCGTAGCCGCCTGCATCGCGCTGGCCGGCTTCCTCCTATCTTTTATATTGAAGAAAAAACCGCGTCAGCCCGAGCAGCAGCAGGCCGTTACGCGGTAAACCAAAAAGAACCCGATCACGTATGTGACCGGGTTCTTTTTTTACTTCTCGATTCCGTCTTTAACTTCTTTCACCATTTGCGCCATGGATTCCAGGCCGCCTCCTGATAAATACCATGTAGCTGAATCAAGGTAGACAACATGGTTGTTTTTCACGGCTTTCACCGATTTTACATAATCATTTTCAACCACTTGTTTTGTTGAAGATTTTGTGCCGATCGCTGTTCCGCGGTCAACGACAAACATATAATCAGGGTTTGTTTTGGCGATATATTCATAAGAAATGCTTTGTCCGTGCAATGAGGCTTCGATGTTTTTGTCAGCCGGTTTGACGCCGAACACATCATGAATGAAGCCGTATCTTGATTTAGATCCGAACGCGCTGATTTTGCCGTCGTTCGCCATCACCACTAACCCGTTTTTATCCGTGCTGCTTGTCTTTTTCTTCAGATCCGCAATGGATTTGTCAATTTTCGCAAGCTTATCTTTCACTTCATTTTCTTTGTTAAAGATTTTGCCGATCACTTCGGTGTTGTGCTTGAATCTGTCAACGTAGTTTGTATAGTCATCATCAAGGTAAATCGTCGGCGCGATTTTTGAGAACTCTTTATAAGAATCAGATTGTCTGTGAGCGATAATGATTAAATCCGGGTCAATATCCGCGACTTTTTCAAAATCCGGTTCTTTTAAACCGCCTGTATTGGTGTATTTATCACTTTTATATGAAGATAAGTATTTTGGAATGTTTTGTTTCGGAAGTCCCGCCACGTAATCCTGTAAACCGAGTTCATCCATCGTGTCCAGCATTCCGAAGTTGAATACGACGACTTTTTTCGGATTCTTCGGCACTTTGACGCCTTCTTTGTTCAGGTCATCTTTGATTGTGATTGTTTCTTTTGATTTGCCTGATGTTTTGTCCCCGTTTCCGCATGCAGAAACAACAAAAATCGTAACGAGCGCAATGAATAGCAATGCGAATTTTTTCATGACTTTCACCTCATCTGGTTTTTAAGAAAAGTACACACCGATCCGCTGACTGTCAATCTCTTGAATCGGGATGGTCATATCATAAATATCTTCAAGCACGGAGGTTTCAATGATCTCCTCCGCCGGCCCTTCTTTGACGATCCGGCCGTTTTTCAGTGCAACGATATGGTCTGAATATACGGATGCGAAGTTGATATCGTGAATCACTACGACGACCGTTTTTCCGAAGTCTTCCACAAGCCGCTTCAACAGCTTCATCATTTCAACGGAATGCTTCATATCTAAATTGTTCAGCGGCTCATCGAGAAAAATATAGTCCGTATCCTGAGCGATGATCATCGCGATAAACGCCCTCTGGCACTGGCCTCCGCTGAGCTGATCGAGATATTTATCCTTTAAGTCATCCAGCTTCATATAACTGAGTGCCTGGTTGATATGCACCCAATCTTCATCCGTCAGTTTCCCCTGGGAATACGGAAATCTGCCGAAGCTGACCAGGTCTTTAATCGTCAGCCTGATATTGATTTGGTTCGTCTGCTTCAGGATGCTGATTTTTTTTGCCAGATCGTTGCTTTTACAGGCCCCGATCTCTTGCCCGTCGACCGTGATTTCCCCGGAATCCGTCTTAATCAGCCGGCTCATGATAGACAGCAGCGTGCTTTTTCCCGCGCCGTTCGGACCGATAAATGAGGTGAGCCTGCCCTTTTGAATGGATAGAGACGTTTTCTCAAGGACGGTTTTCCCTCCGTATTGTTTGCTTACATTTTTGACCTCTACCATGATTTATTCTCCTTTAACAGCAGATAGATAAAATAAATCCCGCCGGCAAAATTAATGATGACGCTCAGCGTCGTGGAAAACGTGAACACTTTCTCCACGACGAACTGGCCCCCGACGAGCGCGACGATGCTGATCAGGACAGAACCCGCGATTAAATACGTGTGCCTGTAGGTTTTTAAAAACTCTCTCGCCAGATTGACGACAAGCAGTCCTAAAAACATAATCGGCCCGACAAGAGCCGTCGAGACAGACACAAGAATGGCGACGACAATGAGCATCTGTTTCACAAGCTTATCGTAATCAATCCCCAGGTTGACGGCGTGCTCCCTGCCGAGCGACAGCACGTCAAAAAACCGCGTGAACCGCCAGACATAAATGCCCGTCAGAAGAAAGACAGCACCGGCAAACCATAAAAGATCGGTGTTGATATTGTTAAAGCTGGCAAACATTTTGTCCTGAACAACCTGGAACTCATTCGGATCAATCAGCATCTGCATAAAGGATGACAGACTGTTGAACAGCGTGCCGAACACGACGCCGACAAGCAGAAGGAAAAACACGTTCCGCCCCTCTCCTTTAAACATGAGCTGGTACAAAACGAGTGACAAGAGCACCATCAGCCCGACGGAGATGACGAAATTAAGATTTTTGTTCATCATGACGATATTCATTGAACCGAACAGGAACACGATGACGGTCTGAATGAGCATATACAGGGAATCGAGGCCTAAAATGCCCGGTGTCAGTATGCGGTTATTTGTAATCGTCTGGAAGATGACCGTTGAAAACGCGATCGCTCCTCCGGTGAGCATCATGGCAAGCACTTTGAAGCATCGTCTCGGCAGGGAGTATTCCCAATTGCCCAGTCCGTAGAACAGGAAGAATCCGATACATATCATGGCGAGCGCCGCCAGCAGCGTAATTTTTTTATTATGACTCATATGCTTTTCTCCTTAACAGCATATACAGGAAGATGCCGCTGCCGATAACACCGACCATCAGGCCGATGGAAATTTCGTACGGGAAGATGATCACCCTTCCCAAAATGTCGCAAAACAGCACAAAAACAGCGCCCAGCAGAGCGGTGTGAGGCAGGCTGCTCCTCAGGTTGTCCCCTTTGTAAATCGACACCATATTGGGAATGATCAAACCGAGAAACGGCAGCATCCCGACGGTCAGGATCACCAGTGAAGCGATGAGCGACACGATAATCAGACCGATATTAACGACGCGTTTGTATTTCAGGCCGAGATTGACGGAAAAGCTCTCTCCCATTCCCGCCACCGTAAATTTATCCGCATACACATAAGCGATGATCACCAGCGGGATACTCAGATATAAAAGCTCATACCGGCCTTTGACGACCAGTGAGAAATCTCCCTGCAGCCAAGACGACAGGTTTTGGATCAGGTCATATTTATATGCGATAAACGTGGCGATTGAGCTGACGATGTTCCCAAGCATTAAACCGACGAGAGGAATAAAAATCGCATCATTGAACTTGATTCTCTCGAGGATTTTCATGAAAAGGAAATTTCCCGCCAACGCGAAAACGAAAGCGATAGACATTTTCACAAGCGGACTCGCTGACGTAAAAAGCATTAATGAAATCAAGATTCCGAGCCTTGCCCAATCCATCGTTCCCGCAGTCGTCGGCGATACAAATTTATTCCGGCTGATCTGCTGCATGATTAATCCGCAGATGCTCAGGCTCATGCCGGCGATGATAATGCTCACCAAACGCGGCAGCCGGCTGTCAAACAATGTACCCGCCTGTTCTTTATTTAAATGAAAAATATCCAGCGGCGACAAATCTTCTACACCGATAAATATAGAAGTACACGCCAAAACCGCCAGTAGCAAAAGTAAGTAACGTAGCTTCATGCTGCCTCCCTGCACCCATCACAAACGGTATGACTGATTGCCAAACAACTCCCATATATCCCACTCGTAATGATTATCATTATCAACGACAATTATAATCTTATCATCTTTCCAAGCGCAGTCAATACAGTTTTGCTTTCAAAAGCGGTCATCCGCGGGCCGTACACTAAATTGTCTTACAATCAGTCTATCAAGAATTTGCAGGATTTTCTATAACCTACATTTGGCTGCTTATCATTTTTTGCACATGATAACACGCTTGAGGGAAACAAATCTGACAAACAGCGGCAAAATTCCTCCATGAAAATACAAATGTTCTCCCCACGTAGAAAAAATCCTTGATTTACATGTTTGAAAGAGAGATAATAAAAATTAAATTTGTGAGAAAATTTAAATATTAGGGGATGTAAATCATGAAAGTTGTAAAATTCGGAGGCAGCTCTCTTGCGTCAGGAGCCCAGCTTGAGAAAGTGTTTCAAATCGTGACGGCTGATCCCGCGCGGAAAGCCGTCGTCGTATCGGCACCGGGAAAACGCTTCTCGGACGATACAAAGGTGACGGATCTGTTAATCCGCTGTGCGGAGCATTATTTGCAAAAAGGTGCAGCGCCCGAGCTTGCCGAAACGGTCATTGAACGGTACGCCGCCATCGCGCGTGAGCTGAACCTGGATTTCTCTATTATAGAAAGAATCCGCAGTGACCTATTCGCTCTTTTAAACAGCTGTAAAACCAATCCCGAACAATATATGGATGCGGTGAAGGCGAGCGGCGAGGACAACAACGCGAAGCTGATCGCAGCCTACTTCCGTCGGCAGGGCGTGAAAGCGGAATACGTAAGTCCGAAAGAAGCGGGGCTGTTTGTGACGAATGAACCCGGAAGCGCGCAGGTGCTCCCTGAGTCTTATGATCATTTGTACCGTCTGAGAAACCGTGAAGGCTTGATCATTTTTCCGGGATTCTTCGGTTACACGAAGGATCATGAGATTGTGACGTTTTCCAGGAGCGGTTCTGATATTACCGGCTCCATTCTCGCCAGCGGCTTAAAAGCCGACCTGTACGAAAACTTTACTGATGTGGACGCCGTCTATTCCGTCAACCCGTCAATCGTGCGGCATCCGAAAGAAATTAACGAACTGACGTATCGGGAAATGCGTGAGCTCTCCTATGCCGGATTTTCCGTTTTTCATGATGAAGCGCTGATTCCCGCATTTCGGGCCGGCATCCCCGTTCAGATTAAGAATACGAATAATCCGGATGCGAAAGGAACACGCGTCGTCAGCAGCCGTGACAATACGAACGGGCCAGTCATCGGCATCGCAAGCGACACGGGCTTTTGCAGCATTTACATAAGCAAATATTTAATGAACCGGGAAATCGGTTTCGGCCGCAAAGCCCTTCACATTTTGGAGGAAGAAGGATTGACGTATGAACACGTTCCATCCGGCATTGACGACATCACGATCATCCTTCGGCACAATCAGATGGACTCAGAACTGGAACACAGGCTCGTCACCCGTCTGAAGCAGGAACTTCAAGCAGATGAAGTCACAGTCAGGCACAATCTGGCGCTGATTATGGTCGTCGGGGAAGCGATGCGCCATAATGTCGGCACAACCGCCAGGGCATCCAAAGCACTGTCGGAAGCCGGCGTCAACATCGAGATGATCAATCAAGGGTCATCGGAAGTCAGCATGATGTTCGGAGTGAAAGAAGAACAGGAAAAACACGCGGTGCGGGCACTGTATGACGAATTTTTCGCCGGAGTCTTACTCTCATAGGACACAGCCTCTTTTTTCTCTTGTCCACTAGTATCCCTTACAAAGCAGCTTCTTTTACATATTGTATGGTATAGACAATATGGAGGTGAAGCTCATGTCAGGATATTCTGGAATCAGCTCTTTCGCTTTGATCGTTGTTTTATTTATCCTGTTGGTTATTGTAGGTACTGCCTATGTTGGCGGTTTCTAAGCATCACTCCGTCTATATGAGGACGCTGCGGGTTTTGACCTGCGGCGTTTTCTTTTGTTTTCCGCCGCTGTCCGAGTCCGGCCGCGCAAAAAAAGACTGCCGGGAACATTCCCAGGCAGTCTTTTCCTTTGTTCAGGTTATTTTCTTCTCACGTCATTCCTCTTTCAGTTACATGGAAGTCAGCCTGATCTGGCTGGCCTGCACCTGTCACTGTAAAAATCGCGGCGGCTGCTAAACAAATAACAAACCATTTAGATTTCAATTTCATACAAACCTTCACTCCTTTGTATTTGTTTCCTTGCCTCTTCGACTTTCAGAAAATAGTCAGAAGAAATTTTAAAGCAATTTTGTTCATAGTAATATTTAGCTGCTTCTAGTGCTAAATCCTCTATATCGGCGTATAAATTTTTATCTTCCAGGTAACGGAAACACGCGCTGATTGTTTCCTCATCCGGTTTCGCCTGATACAGAGCCTGCAGCCATTCGAATTTTACCGTGTAAACGGGATCGTCTGTTTCTTTAGCATATTCATATCCCCGCTTGTGATATTCCGACGCTTTTTCTTTTTTTCCGAGTTTAAAGTAAATGAGTGTGATTAGAAAATATGCTTGAGGAAGAGAATTGACGATTCTTTGTGATTCAAATGTATCGACCGCCCGTTCAAAGTACGGAATCGCTTCGCCGATGCGGTCCTGATTGTAGTAGCACAGTCCGAGGTTATACAGCGCCCTCCCGACAAGCTGCGCTTTTTGTTCTTTTTCGGCCATTTGCAGAGCGTGCTGAAAATGTTTGGCCGCCTGTTCAAATCGCCTTTCATCCATTAAATTGACGCCGAATACAAAATGGCATTGAATGATCCGGACGTTATATGTGTCCTGCTCTACGTAAATTTCATAAGCGTTTTTTATATGTATCAAAGAAAAATACGTTTGTTTCATATGATAATAAGCTTCGGCCACTTTAAAATAAAACTCCGCCCGTTCCACGTGGTCCGATACGAAGGCCAGTTTTTTCTCAGCTTGTTTATAATATGTAATCGCTGAGATAAATTCTCTTTTATCAAATTCAAACATGCCTTTGAAAAAGTTGACGTAATAATCGAGAAGCCCTTTGAGGCCGGCCTGGCTGTTATCAATGTTATCAAGAATTTCCGACAGGGTCGGCTGGTCTTCTATCTTCAGTTTTTCCAGCGGCTCCAAGTAGTCCAGCATCAGCTGATGGCGAAATTCCATGAGGGAATAATAAAGCACTAAGTTCGAATCAGGCTCCATATGGTCAAGCTCTTGTTTGATCTCGGCCTTCAAGATCTCCGCATCCGGCACGCTGAATGTTCTGATGTATCGATACCACTCGTTAATTTTCTGCCCGACTGCTGAAGAAGGAATTAACCCGCTCTTCATTCCTTCACCCTCCCCATCCAAGACCTGTTTACCAGTTATTTTATCACGTTTCCGTCTCTTTCCATCCCGAAAAACACGCAAACTTTGTTTCGGCAGAGCGCAATTTTCCGAGTGGAGATAAAACAGACGGCGGCCAGACGGGACCGCCGGTTTCAAGATGATTCATGTTTCGTATTCAGCGGAAGGCGGATTGTAAAGGTCGTGCCTTTTCCTTTTTCGCTGTCAATATCTATCGTGCCCTTGTGCATTTCGACGAGCTGCCTGACAATGGAAAGGCCGAGTCCGTATTCGCCGTATGCCGTATTCGTCCGGGACACGTCCGCCTTATAAAACCGCTCCCATATATGCTCAATTTCCTTTTTGGAGATGCCGATCCCGGTGTCTTCGATTTCAATCACCGTTTCTTTATAGCCTTCATACCCGCGCAGCGTGATGTCTCCCTTTTGCGTAAATTGAATGCTGTTTTTCGTGATGTTGACGAGAATCTGGATCAGCCTGTCATAATCGGCGAACACTTTGACGCCGTCCTCCACTTGAATCCGCAGCTGATTTTGTTTTTCCTCCGCCTGCTGATTGAGATGCTCTTTAATAATTTCAAACACCTCGATTAGCGGCAGACTGAGCTTGTCCAGTTTGATTTGCTGGGATCTGATTTTTTCATAATCCAGGTTTTCTTTCACGAGCCTGAGCATCCGCTTCGTTTCTTCGCTGATCAGCGAGAAGCATTTCTCTTTATCTTTTTCCGGGATGGTGTTGCTGTTAAGCCCCTCCACAAGTCCGTTAATGGTCGTCAAAGGCGTTCTCAGCTCATGGGAGACATCGGCGATAAATTGGCGCCTCCGTTTTTCAAGGCGGTCAATCTGCTCTCTCGATTGCTTCAGATTTTTGGCCATGATGTTGAAATCGGACGCCAGCATGCCGATTTCATCGCCGCCGCTGTTCTTGAGCGAAATATCGTAATCACCGGATGCCACTTTTCCGGTCGCATCCCGCAATGTCTGAATCCGCTTGACGTGAAATTTAGATAAAAGCCAGCTCAGCAGAATCGTGATGATAAGGGTGCTGATGATCGCGTAAAACATATAGCGGTTGACCTGGCTGATCATCTGCTCGACCCCTCTGACGGGAGACACGAGCAGCACCGCGCCTTTAAATTGATCGTTGATAAAAAGCGGCTTTGCGACAAGCGATACTTCTAAACCTTCCGTATTAAAACGGTTCATCTCCGCTCTGATCTGAACGGTTTTCCCTTGCTTCAGCATGTGCCACTCTTTACTTTTCAGCTTCTCGCGCGGCGGCATATCGTCAGGAAAAAAGTAAGGCCGCTGATGTTCATCGAAAATAATAAACCTGGTCTCGCGCGTTTTTAACATGTCCTGATACGGATACAGGCGGCGCAGATCAAGATCGCGGCCGTTCAGCTCACTTGTGATCTGCTGCGCGTAAGAAGACAGCTCGTCCACTTTATTTTGATACGCAAAATCTTTCACAAAGTGCGAAAACAAGGAAATGATGATGAAAAAGGCCAAAATCAAAATGCTGACATGGCTTAACAGCAGCTGATATAAGTATTTAATCCTCATCAAATTTGTATCCTACCCCCCACACCGTGTATAAAAACGGTTTTTCCTCACTGGACAGTTTTTTGCGCAGCCGTTTAATATGAACATCAACCGTACGTTCATCGCCGTAAAATTGATAGCCCCACACCTGCTCAAGCAGCTGCTCTCTCGAAAAAACCTGGCGCGGGTTTTGTGCGAGATAAAAGAGCAGATCGAATTCCTTCGGCGTCAGATTCTCGACAGGTTTTCCGTGCAGAAACACTTCCCGCGTCTTCTTATTGATTGAAAAACACGCCGTTTCGATCAAGTCGTCGCTTTTTACGGCCTGCCCCGTCGCCCGGTATCTTCTGATCACCGCTTTAATCCGCGCTACTAGTGTCAGCGGACTGAACGGCTTGGTGACATAGTCGTCCGCCCCCATTTCAAACCCGATCACCTGATCAGACTCCGTGTCCTTTGCGGTCAGCATAATAATCGGTACACTGCTCGTCTCTCTTATTTTCCGGCAGATTGTCACTCCGTCCATGGATGGAAGCATAATGTCCAGAATGACCAAATCCCAGTCCTCTTCCGTGAAACGCTGATAGCCTTCCACTCCGTCATGGACAAATTCGGCTTCAAATCCTTCTTTAAAAAAGAACATTTCCGTCATGGTGCATACGCTTATATTGTCTTCTATCATTAATATCTTCATTGGTTCCTCCGCTTATCTTCACGCTTTTTCTTATAATAGCACCATTTTACCCGGGTGTTTTCGGGTTTCACAATTGTTAGTTTTTATTTCATCACCCGGAAATAGTTTATTCATATTTTTTTCATACATTTCTCCTACTATATACATATCAAATGGCCGGTGCTAAAGAAGGCCGGTTTCACAAGATCTGACACCCACACGGAGGAACAGACATGAACTTTATAAAAAGAGCCTTTTGGAGCATGAAGGCAAAAAAGGGAAAAACATTTTTGCAGCTGGTTGTGTTTTCAGTGATTTGCATTTTTGTCCTGTCCGGTCTTACGATCCAGTCAGCGGCAAAGAAATCAAGCGAACTGGCAAGGCAGCAGCTCGGCGGGAGCGTCACACTCCAGGCTGACCGCCAAAAGCAAATGGCGCAGCAGCAAAAAGACGGTGAAAAGAGGACGTTTGAATCAACGCCGATTTCCGTCTCAGATGCCAAGAAGCTTACATCTTTACAGCATGTTAAAAATTACAACTTCCTCACGACAGCGTCAGCAAATGCAGAAAGCTTTGATGCGATAAAAAGCTCAGGCGAATCAGCCGATAACCGTTCCGGCGCCGGCCGTTTTCAAGGCGGCGGAAGACAGATGATTTCAGCTGATATCTCGATCGAAGGCGTGCTCTCTACGGCATTGCTTGATGATTTCACAGGCGGGAGCTCAAAAATCACTGACGGCCGCGCCATCATAAAAACAGATGCGGACGCAAAAGTCGCCGTGATTAATGAAACGCTGGCAGATCAAAACAAGCTGAAGGTCGGCGGCTCCATTACCGTTTCCTCAGCAGCGGATGATTCTGTGAAAACGAAGCTTAAAATTGTGGGAATCTATAAAACAACATCATCAGGAGACGATCAGGCACAGCATTTTTCATTCTTAAATCCTGACAATAAAATCTATACGCCTTACACTGCCGCGGCGGCGTTAAAAGGGTCTGATAACAAAAACAAAATCAGCTCAGCCGTTTATTATATGGATGATGCCAAATATATTGACTCATTCGTTGCGGCTGCGAAAAAAACATCTATAGATGATAAAACCTACGCGCTGACGACAAATGATCAGGTGTATCAGCAAATGGCCGGCCCGATTGAAAATGTCGCGTCATTTTCTAAAAACGTGGTATACCTTGTATCCATCGCGGGCGCGGTCATTCTCGGGTTGATCGTGATGATGTCGATCAGGGAACGCAAGTATGAAATGGGTGTCTTGATGGCGATCGGCGAAAAGCGCTGGAAGCTCATCGGACAATTCTTAACGGAAATTCTGGTTGTCGCCGTTATTGCCATCGGGATCGCATCCGTCACGGGCAGCCTTGTGGCGAATCAGCTCGGAAATCAGCTTCTTTCCCAGCAGGTCAGCTCAGCCGATGATTCACAGCAGCAAACAAGCGGCTGGGGCGGAGAAGAAATGCCGCGGGGAGGCGGCATGTTCGGTCAGCATTCATCCGGCGCGGATGTCATCAGTACAATGCAAGTAAACGTCTCGCTGAATGACCTTCTGATTCTCGGCGGCATCGGCGTCGCAATTGCCGTCATCGCCACATTACTGCCGTCTGTATCAGTCATGCGGCTTCACCCTAAAACGATCCTGGCCAAGCAGGAGTAAGAGGAGGCAGCATAATGAGCCTATTAACCTTTCAACAGACCGGCTACTGGTACCAAGATGAATCACAGCCGCTGTTTCAGGATATAACGATCAGCTTTGAAAAAGGGAAGTTTTATACAATTGTCGGCGCCTCCGGAACGGGGAAAACAACGTTTTTGTCTCTGGCGGGCGGCCTTGACACACCTAAAGAGGGAAGCATCCTTTATAACGGAAAAGACATCTCCAAAATCGGATTAACCAAATTCAGAAATCAATATGTCTCTATCGTCTTTCAATCTTATCATCTGATCCCGTATATGACGGCGCTCCAGAATGTCACAACGGCGATGGAGATCACCGGCTCTAAGGAGAACAGCAAAGATGCGTTCGCGCTCAGCATGCTGAAAAAAGTCGGCATCACCGAACAGCAGGCCCGTCAGCGGGTGCTGACATTAAGCGGCGGACAGCAGCAGCGCGTTTCAATTGCGCGGGCTTTCAGCTGTAACACGGATTTGATTTGCGCGGACGAGCCGACGGGAAGTCTCGACGAGGATACGTCAAAGGAAATCGTCCGGCTCTTTCAGGATCTGGCGCATAAAGACGGCAAATGCATCATCATGGTTACGCACGACGAACAAATTGCCAAAGTTTCGGATATCAACATCCGCTTATCAAGAGGAAGTTTCACGGTTAAAGGAAACGGCACGGCCGTTTCCTGATACCGCGCCCCTGCCAGCGCAGACAGGGGCGCACCCTATATCCCCCTTTTCAATAGAAGTGAACGTAAAAAGAGCGAGGGCTGCATCCCCCCGCTCTTTTTTTTATATCAGCTGTAAATAACGGTCCATATTTGATTGTCCGGCTGCTTTGATCAATTCTTCCGCCTTTTTCTCTTCTCCCGGCAAAGCGAGCCGGAGTTTGTCTTCAATGTCTTTTTCAGAAAGACCGTTTCCCGGCGCTCCCTTCGGACAGTCGATACGTGCTTCATAGACATGACCGCCGGAAGCCGTGACCCGTACAATTGTAAAACGGCCTTTCGGAACGGCGTTTTCAGCCGGCTGAATTTGGTCATCGCAGCTGCGGTGAATCCGCTCAAATCCTTTTTGAAGGGATTCCGGAATCGGCGCGGATGTGAAATGTTCAACTGAAAAATCCTTACCGTGCAAAGCTAAGGTGATCACATATTCCACGCTGAATCTCCCCGCTTCGCCTGTTTTCGGACGCCGTTCTGTCAATGCGGCGTCACCGCCCGGCGGATAAATCACGTCGATCCGTTCCGTTTGGCCGAAAATGAGACCATGTTCGGCCTTCAGCTTGAGAATGGCGTCCGCCGCATGATGAGCCGCCGAGCAAAACGGATAAACCTTAAACCAAAGTCCCGGGCTCACAATCCGCCAAGGTTTTCCCCACCTGTTTACAAGGAGGGTTTCTGCCCGTTCAAGATCGCCGTACAGTCCGAAAAAACCTTTCTCCCCGTCGAGCGCATGAGCTGAGCCGCCGAAACCGGCCTTTGCAAGCTGCACTGCGAACAATCCGGCTTGAGCGGCCAGTCCGGCGTGGAGCGGCTTCATCTCTGTCCCGAATTGCACTCTCATGCCTCCGGAGCGGGCAGCCGCAAACCCAATTGCTTTCTGCAATTGGGTTTGATTCAGATTCTCCGCGAATCCGACGGCGCATGCGGCCGCAATGGCACCTAACGTTCCTGTATTGTGCCAGCCTTTCTCGTAATGATGCCTTCCAGCTGACTCGCCGAGCCGCGCCATCACTTCGATTCCCGTCACATAAGCACCGAGAAAACGGCTTTTGTCTATACGGCCGGCTGATGCGGCTGCAATCAAAGCCGGGAGGATGACTGCGCTCGGATGTCCTCTTACATCAGAATGAACATCGTCAAAATCAAGCGCATGTGCGATGAATCCGTTAATGAGCGCGGATTGGGACGGCGTGTTTTTTTGATTTCTGCCGATAAGCGGCGCTATCGGCACCCCGCCTTCTTCTTCGGCCAGTTTTACCAGCTTTTCAACTCCTTTATCCCGTCTCCCGGCAAAAGCTGCCGCTGTAAAATCAAGCAGTCCTTTGCGCGCTTCTTTCATCGCTTCAGCGGATGTTTCCGGCACAGACGACATGACGGCCTGAGCAAGCCCGGCCGTCAGATTTTCCGTATTCATTCCGTCTGCTCCAATACGTTGACGGCAAGCCGGGCGAAAAACTCAGCCGCTGCCGGGAGCGCTTTTTCGTCGAGTGTGAAGGCGGGATGGTGCCATTCTTCCGTTCCGTTTGTTCCCATCCAGACGAAGAAGCCGGGGATTTTTTCTTGATATAATGCGAAGTCTTCCCCGCCGGGCGACTGTTCTGCCCGAACGGTTTGAAGCCCGAGGCTTTCAGCCGTTTGTTCCGCCGCCTGTATGAAACGGGCGTCGTTCATCACTGACGGAAGGTAAGGATACCAGCGGAAATCAGCCTCTGCCCCGAATCCGGCCGCGATTCCTTCAGCAACCCGCTTCATATGTTTCGGAACAGCGTCACGCGCTTCTTTTTGAAACGTCCGGACGGTGCCTTCCATTTCAACATGGTCCGGGATGACATTCCATGAGCTGCCGCCTTGAACTCTTGTGATGCTGACGACGGCATTATGAAGCGAGCTGATATTTCTGCTGACAACTGATTGCAGGCCGCCGATGATCTGTCCTGCCGCCTGAATCGGATCAATGCTGTTATCAGGGATTCCGGCGTGGCCGCCTTTTCCTTTAACAGTGATTTCAAAGCGGTCGACACTCGCCATCAGCGGACCTTCTTTCAGACCGACCGTGCCGACGGGGAGGTCAGGTTTGTTATGCATGCCGAATATCGCCGATACACCGTCAAGCGCGCCGGCTTCAATGACCTGTCTTGCTCCGGCGGCGATTTCTTCCGCGGGCTGAAAAATAAACCGCACCGTTCCTTTCAGCTCATGCTTTCTCTCATTTAATAAAAAAGCCGTGCCGAGGATAGATGCCGTATGGAAATCATGGCCGCAGGCGTGCATCACGCCGCTGTTGCGTGAAGCAAACGGAAGGTTTGTTTTCTCTTCGATCGGCAATGCGTCGATGTCCGCTCTGACGGCGATGACGGGGCCGCTTTTGTCTCCTTTGATTTCAGCAATCACTCCGGTTTGAAGTTTCGGCATATCAAGAACCGTAATTCCTTCTTCCTCCAGCCAGCGGCGGATTTTATTCGTCGTTTCGTATTCCTCGCCTGACAGCTCAGGGTGTTCATGAAGGTCGCGGCGGATATTGATTAAACGTTTGTTTAATGATTCATACGTTTCATTTGCCATTTCTTCTTCTTCCCTTCTTAGACAAGTTCGGCGGGCTCTCCCACTTGCTTAATGAATTTTTTCGTCCGTTCGTTCTGCGGATTGTCAAACAGCTCTTCCGGCGTTCCCTGTTCGATGATGCGTCCGTCCGCCATAAATATGACCTTGTCGGCCACTTCACGAGCAAAAGCCATCTCATGCGTGACGATGATCATGGTTGTCTGTTTTTCGGCAATTGATTTGATGACTTGGAGCACCCCGGCTACAAGCTCAGGGTCAAGGGCCGAAGTCGGTTCATCCAGTAAAATCGCGTGAGGATCAACGGCCAAGGCACGCGCAATCCCGATCCGCTGCTGCTGCCCGCCTGACATCGTAATCGGGTAGCTGTCCGCTTTGTGTTCTAAACCGACTTGCCGCAGCAGATCCATACCGATCTGTTCCGCTTCTTTTTTCGGTTTCTTTTGCGCGGTGATCAGCGCCTCTGTCACATTTTGCAGGGCGGTTTTGTTTTTGAACAGGTTGTAATTCTGAAACACCATCGCCGTCTGCTGGCGAAGCTTATGAACGTCTTTGCGCGAATAGGACGCTGCATTCAGCTTTGCATCACCGATTTCAATGATGCCGGCATCCGGGCGCTCCAGCAGATTCAAACAACGGAGGAGCGTTGATTTTCCCGAGCCTGACGGGCCGATGATGGCCGTGACTTCGCCGCTTTTGATCTCAAGATCGATCCCGTCAAGTACGGTAAGGTCTTTAAATGCTTTTCGAATATGTCTGACTTGTATCATCCTGAGCCTCCTCCTATGTGCGATAAGGCTTGCTGATCGCCCGTTCGAGCAGATCCTGCAGCACACTGTAAATAATCGTAAGAATCCAGTACATGACCGCGACGGCTAAATACGTCTCAAAATATTTGAGGTTGCCTGATGCGTACATTTTTCCTTGGGCGAACATTTCCATCACTCCTAATGTAAAGGCGAGCGATGTTTCTTTTAACAGGCCGATAAACGTATTTCCCGTCGCGGGAAGCGCGTTTCTGACGGCTTGCGGGAAAATGATCCGTCTGTACGCCTGGGATTTTGTCATTCCGACAGACAGACAGGCTTCAAGCTGCCCCTCATCTACTGAGTTGAGCGCCGCGCGGAAGATTTCAGCCAAGTAGGCGGCATTCTTCAGGCTTAACCCGATAATCGCCGCAGTTAACGCCGTCATCTTGCTCATTCCGGGAAACAGCTGAGGCAGGCCGTAATAAATTAAGAAAAGCTGGACGAGCGTCGGCACGCCCCGGAAAAATGAAATATACACCTTTGACAGCTGGTGAAGCACAGGAACACGATTTTTTGTGATAAGCGCTAATATAAGGCCGCCGATCACGGCAAATACCATGGCTGCGACGGCCATTAGTAATGTGATCGGCAAGGCTTCGATTAACGCGGGAAAAGCTGAAAACATAAATCCCCAATCAATGCTGTTCATTCTCGATTTTCACCGCCGTTTCTTAATGCTTTGCTTCTGTTGTGATATCTTCTTTAAAGTACTTTTCAGACAGCTTTTTCAGCGTGCCGTCTTTTCGCAGGTCTTCAATGGCTTTGTTTACTTTTTTGCGGATTTTATCGTGAGCCGCATCTTTCGCAAACGGGAAAGCGACTTTTTCATAGACAATCGGGTCTCCTGCTAATTTCAGAGGCAGACCGGTCTTTTTGATCTGGGCGATCAGGACGCTGCGGCTGTTTACATAAGCGTCAACCCGTCCGTAAGCCACGTCTTTCAGCGTGCCTTCTTGTGTTTCATACGTTTTCATGTTGATTTTTTTATCCGGGTCCTTGCTCTCAAGGTTTTTCGCGTGGTTTGAGCCCAGAACGGCCGCCACTGTTTTTCCTTTTAGATCGTTGACTGATTTGATGTCTTTGTTATCGTTTTTGACGACGATTTGAGTGCCCGCATACGAATACGGTTCTGTGAAGTTATACGTTTTCTTGCGTTCGTCCGTGACAGCGACCTGGTTAGAGATGGTATCGAGTTTGCCGGTCTGGAGCTCTCCCATCAGTCCGCTGAATTCAAGCAGCTTCCAGTCCAGTTTCATGTTGATTTTTTTCGCGACGGCTTCCATGACATCCACGTCAAAGCCGGTCAGCTTGCCGTTTTCTTTATATGCGAACGGATAGCTTTGTCCCGTGGCGCCTACATGCAGTACGTTATCGCCGCCTTCGCTTTCTTTTCCGTTTCCGCATGCTGATAAGACCGCCAAAAGTGCGGCAGACAGCAGCAAAGCCCATGTTTTCTTCTTCATTGAAATCCCGCCTTTTCCTATTAAAATGTTAATCCTGCAATTGTTTTTTCAAATAAATGGTGATGTGCCCTTTTCCTAAGTCCTTTTCGCCTGCACGGACGTAGCCTTTCCGCTCGTACATGCCGATCAGCCACGGATGCTTATCCGCTGTGCCCAGTGACACGAAAGGCGCTTTTAATGTGTCGCGGAGCACTGTATTCTCCAGCCACTCCAGCATGTCTGAGCCCGTCCCTTTTTTTCCGGTTTCAGGATCGACGGCAAACCACCAAATATGAGGAACACCGTACGGCCCGGGATTCGGCCCCCACGGCATCCGCAGAGAAATCGTCGCCAGAATCCGGCCGTCTTCCTCCAAAACGTAGCAGGCGTTTTTTTGTATGTTATTCAAAACGAGTTCTTTATCCGCCGTGGCAGCGGCAAAGTTGATGCCGAGCTTGCGGATCGGTTCATACGCCCGCAGTGTCAGTGAAAGCAGCTCATCAGCGTCTTCCTCCGTTGCGAGCCGGTATTGTCTTGACATGATGAGCCCTCCTTTAGTCGGCATATCGGTTTGCCGGTTTTTCCAGTCCGAAATGTTCTCTGAGCGTCGTTCCTTCATACTCTTTTCTGAACACGCCCCGTTCTTGTAAAATCGGAATCACTTTGTCTACAAAAAGAGTGAGACCTTCAGGCAAAAGCGGCGGCATGATGTTGAAACCGTCACAAGCTTGTTTTCCGACCCATTCTTCCATCTTATCGGCAAGCTGTTCCGGCGTTCCGACAAAGATATGATGGCCTCTTGAACCCGCCACATATTTGTACAGCTCGCGGATGGTCATGTTATCGCGTTTGGCCATCTCCTGAACGAGCTTGAAGCGGCTTTTAACGGCATTCGACGCATCCGCATCCAATTCAGGCAGCGGGCCGTCAAGCGGGCAGGCGGAAAGATCGACGCCGCCCAGATAGTTTTGCAGAATGTTCAGGCCGACAGACGGAATGATGAGGTCTTGGAGCTCTTCATATTTTGCCTGCGCTTCTTCTTCGGTATCGGCGATAACGGGAAAAATTCCCGGCATGATCGCGATTTTTTCAGGATCACGGCCGAAAGAAGCCGCTTGTTCTTTAATAGATTGATAGAATTCCTGCGCGGATTCCAAATGATTTTGCGCGGTGAAAATGACCTCCGCCGTTTTGGCGGCCAGCGCTTTTCCGTCTCCTGATGATCCGGCCTGAATAATGACCGGGCGCCCTTGAGGTGTGCGGGCGACATTTAACGGCCCTCTCACGGAGAAATATGTTCCTTTATGGTTCAATTCATGCATTTTGTCTTTATCGAAAAATGCTCCTGATTCTTTGTCACGGATAAAGGCGTCTTCCTCCCACGAATCCCATAATCCTTTGACGACTTCAACGAATTCTTCCGCGCGCTGATATCTGAGATGGTGCTCAAGATGCTTTTCGCCGCTGAAATTAAGTGCGGTCGATTCAATCGAAGATGTAACGACATTCCAGCCCGCGCGGCCGTTGGAAAGATGGTCAAGCGATGCAAATTGTCTCGCGATATGGAACGGTTCGCTGTATGTGGTAGACGCGGTCGCCGTCAGACCGATGCGGGATGTGACCTGAGCGAGCGCCGACAGCAGCGTAAACGGCTCAAAGCGCGTCAGCACATTCGGATGTGATTTGCCGTCAATTGATAAACTGTCCGCCAAGAACAGCATGTCCAATTTCCCCCGCTCCGCTGTTTTCGCCAGTTCTTTGAAATAATCCAAATTCATGCTCGCGTCCGCCGGTGCCTGAGGATGTCTCCAAGAAGCGACATGATGGCCGGTGCCCGCGAGAAACACACCGAGTTTGATTTCTTTTTTCTTTGTCATGATGGATCTCCTTCTATTCTGAAATACGGTTCGGAACATATTAACACCACTAAACCTATATTTCCTAGTAATTTTATAAGAATAAATCAAAATGTACAATTGTCAGGTAAGTTTGTCAATGCATGAAGACAAAAATCATGATTTTTTAAAAAACCCGGCGCACCGGCCGGGTTATTTCTTCGAAACTGTATAGACGGTCCCTTTGACCTTTTTCTTAATAACGGCAATGATAAGCAGCAAAACGGGGAACAGCACTTGAAACGGAAGATGAATATAGATCGGCACAATGTTTAAGCCTTCATTCATGTGTTCCGAAAAATTGCTTGCGATGCTGATGGAGAGAATCAGCACCCCCAATCCGACCGGGAAGGCCAGCTGGGACGGATTTTTTTCTTTAAACAGCGTGGACACGCCCACGACAACCGCATATGTAAAAAGGCTGACTTTGAAAAAACCGCCGATGACGAGCACGAGCATGAAAAAGACATCCAGCCGGTCTAAAAACTCTTCCACTTTAATTGTCTGTATGGTGCTCAGCAGCGGAAATTGAGAGCGGAGCATTAAGTTGACGTCCAGCACACAAATATTAATCGCCACTGACATTGCCAAAAACAGCCCGCTGATGATAATCGCCAGAAATCCGGTTTTCTTCACCTTTTTCCGATCTTTTAAATAAGGGAAAATCATGACAAACACGATTAATTCACCGAACGGGATGAACATCGTCTGTTTAAACACGGAATAAATGACCGTTCCTGCACCCTCCGCTAAAACGGGCTGGAGAAATCTGAGGTTTATCGTGCCTGAGCTGATAATGAGGATCAGCCCGACGGCTGTCAGGAAATACATAATGCCAAACAGCAGCTCGCCGGCTCTCGCTATCACTTCAATTCCCTTTCTGACCGCAAATATCGCGGCGATCATCAGCATGGCATTCACAATTAAAATCGGCGTGTCCTGGTAGGCGAAGGTGACAAGCATTTCGCCGAAATCCCGCAATACGCGGGCGGCGATATAAGCAAAATAGAGAATATAAAGAAGGGAGACCGCCCAGCTCAGATGTCTGCCGATCAGTTCGTTCATGTAATCTCTCGGTGAAGACTCAGGAAAAAATTGATACAGCGCCTGATAAACGTAGAAAAGTCCGAGACCGGTAACGCACCCGAGAAGCACGGACAGCCACGCATCCCGCCCGGCCATCGTGCCCGGCGGGATCAATAACGAACTGCCCAATTCAAACAAAATGATCATAATAAACAGCTGACGCGTGCCGATTTTCGCATTTTCCATACGCTTCGCTCCTTTCTCCTCAAATCAATCATGCTCAAGCTTGTCTGAGAGAGGATTATTCCGCAAGCCCGTTCTTCTGATAATGACTTCCGTTTTGACATCTACGGGGAGATTGGGGAAATATTCTTCATCCCACTTCCCTTTGAACTTTTTCCATTTGTCCGGATGCTTCCGATAGATCAGGTCTCCAAAGCCGACGAAGTCATTCTTATGGGCTTTTATATCTTCAATCGATTTGGTGATATCTTTCTCAAGCTGCACGCTGAGCGCCTTTTGCATCGTCATCAGCACTTGCGGATCAGACAGATGGAAAGGGTATCTGACAGCGTCCACCAGCCCCTCGACCTGAGCATGCACGTGAATATGCGGTTTTCCGTTCGGAAAAGTGGCCGTCACTTTTGTATTCTGGCGGGTGACCTGCAGACTGATGGCATGCTTCACGTTCTTCCAATCCGCATTGATGAACGTATGCTTGATCCTATTGAGCAGCCATACAGCCCCCACACTGTCGTCATCCTCAATCCAGTAATCCAGCCTCCCATCCTTTTTGAACACCGCCAGTCCGTCCGCTGACAGCACTGCTTTCGGTTCAGTTGTCTGCGTATTTTCCATCGTAGGACCGGCTTTATCGTCTCCGTGCATTTCATAACCAGGAATAAACGGCGACCCGGCCGGAGAAGCGAGATCAATCAGAACGTCCTGAAGGCTGGTTTTAATGACTCTGCCGTATTGTTCCTGCGTGAAGCTGAGCGTCTTGTTCACTTTATTGGAAGGGATTTTATCAATCGGCGTCAGCACTTTAATAATGTCTTCAGCCTTGCAATTATGCGCGATCACAACAGTTGCGGTCGTCCTGAATTCGGTGTCGCGGTCAAGATTGTCCAGAATAAAACTGAGCCCTTCCTCTTTCGCCAGTTTTTCACTGAACACCACGAGATTCGTATGCGCAAAATAGAGCCTTCTGGACACTTTCATCGAGCCTTTTCTCAAAGCTTCCGTCATATTGTCTCCGGACACCGAATAGACGGAAACCGGAGGCCGGTCTCCCGCTCCGCCGCCCTGCAGACCGCCGGCCACGTTTCCCGGATTGATAATTTGCAAGTGAAGGACGTATTTTCCCGTTTCGGTCCGGTCAATACCGATGGCGGAGATCACCGCTAGATCGGTCAGCTCCCTTTTATCCCAGCATCCGGATACAAACATAAGGGAAACCATCGTACAAAGGATAAGCATCCATTTACGTCTTTTCATTACCGTCGCCCTCTTCTACATCTTTATTAACCATTCCTCTGGATGTCTCCGGTTTCGGTCTTTGATGTTCCCCTTGGCGCCTGTTGTTTTCCTGCACGAGCAGTCCCGGCCTTTTTTCATCCGCCCATAACGGAGCTCGGAGAAGGGAATCCTTCAGCCCGCCCGGGGTTAAAGGAGCGAGCGGGGACATATACGGAAATCCGAATGAACGCAGGCCGCACAGATGGACAAACATCATGATAATGCCCAGAATCAGCCCGTAAAATCCCATGACCGCCGCCGACAGAATAAAGAGAAACCGGATCAGGCGCGCAGATATCGCCATGTCAAAAGCCGGGGTCGCAAAGCTGGCAATCGCCGTCAGGGCGACGACGATAACCATGGCCGGGGAGACGATGCCGGCCTGTACGGCGGCCTGGCCGATGACAAGCGCTCCGACTATGGAAACGGCGGAGCCGACAACTCTCGGAAGCCGGACACCCGCCTCCCTGAGAATCTCAAAGGCCACTTCCATCGTCAGCGCTTCAATCACGGCCGGGAACGGCACCGTCTCCCGCTGAGCCGCGATGACAATCAGCAGCTGCGTCGGAATCATTTCCTGGTGAAAGGTCGTCGCCGCCACATAAATCCCCGGCGCCACCAGTGAAATGAAGAAGATCAAAACCCGCAGCACCCTGATGCTGGTGGCGATATCAAATCGTGAATAATAATCCTCAACGGATTGAAAAAATTGAATAAATAAGGCCGGCGCGATGAGAACGAACGGCGTTCCGTCCACGATAATCGCAAATCGTCCTTCCAGCAGATTCCCCGCCACGACGTCCGGCCGCTCCGTATGATATACGGTGGGAAACACAGAAAACGGCGCGTCTTCAATGAGCTGTTCAATGTAGCCGGATTCCAGAATGCTGTCGATGTCAATGTGCTTCAGCCGCTTGCGGACTTCCTTAATCAGCTTTTTATCGCAAATTCCGTTAATATACATCAGCGCGACATCCGTATTCGTTTCGTGTCCGATCTCCATTTTTTCAACCCATACATCAGGCGTTTTTACATACCTGCGGATCATGGAAATATTGGTTTGCAGAGATTCGGTGAATCCCTGCCGCGGGCCGCGGAAAGAGACCTGGGTGCTCGGCTCTTGAATGGACCGGTGCTCTCCCCCTTCCGTGCTGGCAATCAGCGCCTTGTCAGCCCCGTCGACAAAAATGAGCGTGCTGCCCGCCACCAGCCCGGCATAAAGACTTTTCCATTTTTCTGCCTCTTTCACCCCGCCGATCGCAAGCGTTTTATCGTATATCAGGCAGACCGCTTGTTCCGGCTGAACGGACGGGATGTCGATTAAATCCTCCAGAAGGGATTGGCTGACGAGCTGTTCGTCTACCAAACCGGCGATATACACAATTGCAGCCGGAAGCTCTTCTTTTCCGATTTTCAGCCGGCGGATGACGACGTCGGCACTGTTGCCGAACCTCTCAGACAGCTTCTTCATATTTTGCTTTAAGCTGAGGGAGATCGGCTCATCCCGCTCTTTGTCCGGCTGGCTGTCCGCTTCTTTTCTGCCTTCATTGTCACGGTCGTTTTGATCGGCTTTTTTTTGTTTCTTCTGTTTAAAAAATGGCGGCATATCGCAAAAAACCTCTCCTCGTTTTTTTCATATTCTTCCTGTACGGCAAAAGATTATGCACGGCGGAAAGTCTGTATAAGTTCTGCGTAATCGAAAAGGATAAAAAGGGAGAGTGATGCGCATGAAAATATTGGGGGTTTCATTTTTTTTGCTGGCTGCCTGTCTGATCATTTCAGTAACGATAGATATGCTGCAAGGTTTCAGTTTCTATGGAGCGGTCCAAAACAACCTGTCCGCTTTTAAATTGACCACCTTCTCAGAATGGCTGATGCTGTTTTTATTCGCCCTCTTTTTAATCAGAGAAATGATCGTTTTATATAAATCCGGTAAAAAAGATGCCTGACAGGCGCACGGCTGTATTGTGTCAAAAAAGAACACATCCCTCCTTCTTTCGGAGTTCATGTGTTCTTTTTATTTTTCCGATGCAGATTGTTTTCAGATGACGATATTTCCGCTGTCCGTATCTGTCGCGTGTTTCACAATGACGCCTTTGATAATGCGGTTGCCGATGATTTTAGTACTTGCGGAGGAATTGGTTTGGATGGCGGAAGCAGAAGCGGCGGAAAGGTTGTTGATGGTATTGCCCGACACGAGGGAATTGGAGGCTCCGTTCAGATAGATGCCGATCGGGCTGCCCGCCGTTCGGTTGATCGTGAGCGTATTGTCTATGACTTCATGCGTGCCTGAATTCAGATACACGGTAACGATGAGCGGTGATGATTCAAAACGGTTGCTGATGACAGAGGTTCCCGAGGATGTTGAACTGAAAATGGGATAGTTTTTGTAGCTTTTGAAGAGATTTCCCTTGATGACAGCCCTGGCGTCATTTGTCACAGATACGGCATAGGACTCCGCGGCGCCCTGATACGCATTCGGAATCAGCGTATTTCCTTCAATAACGGCATTTCCGCCTGTTACCCATATGCCCCGGCTGAACGATTTCAGCACATTTTGTTTTACGGTGATATTGCCGGCCGACATGCTGATTCCGTCCGTTACCTGATTCAGAGTATTATTCATAAAGACGGCGTTTTCCGACAGCGTCGCCCGCATCCCCGTGCTTCGTCTCGTTTCGGAACGTCCGTTTTCAATGACATTGCCGTCAACGGTCACATCTTCCGCTTGATAGACGGAAATGCCCGTATTTTCAAATTGACTGATTTTGTTATGGGTGACGAGGACGCTTTTTCCCCTTACATCTATTCCGGTGGAAAAACCGGTAATCAGATTGTTGGAAATGACGGCATTGCTGCTGTCCTGCCCCTGTGACACACCTTGTCCGGCGACTGCGGTTCTTGAGCCGCCATCTGACCGAAAGAAGACATTCCCCGAAATGACGGTATGTGCCCCATACCCGTAGCTGATTGTGTTATCGGAATGAATTCCTTCAATTAACACATGATATCCGTTAAAATTGGTGACTGAGCTTGCTGCGTTTCCGGAAAAGAAGTTGTTGCGTACCGTAATATGAAGAGCTTCTTCATAATCAATATCGCCTTCTCCGTACGATTCAATATCGATTCCGAATTTCGGAGCCGTTCCGTTCCCTTGCCCGGCGTCTTCAATCACGCATTCTTCCACCGTAACGGTATTGCAGCCGGTGATTGAAATGTTGTTTCGCCTTGACTGCCTGATCTCACAGCGGCGGATGGTCACCTGTTCTGAAGTTTCGTAATCACTGTTTGTTTTTAACCCGAGCGGGCTGACAATAATGCCGTCTCCCGTAAAATCCGAAATCTTCACATTTTCGATCAGCACATTGCTGCTGCCTTCAATACAGATTCCAAACCCCCATTCATGGGTCGAACGCAAAGGGACATTGGTATACGTGTGTTCATCCCGTTCGCCGATGATCCGGCCGCCGGTGATGGTGACATTTTCCCGCCTGCCTATATAGAAAGCCGAGTAGCCCCAAGAGCTGTTCGGCGCCACTTTAATCGTGCATTCCGGATCTAAAACGATGGTGAGATGGCTCGGCACGTTAATCCCGGCGTTCCGAAACGGCTGGCTGCTGTCCCCGCCAAGCGTGCCGTTGATTTTATACGTTCCCGGCGGAAAAAACACCGTATGACAGCCTTCGCTGACGGCCTTGGCCAAGCATTGGTTGATGGCGCCCGTTACATCGGTTTTTCCGTCTGCCGCCACACCGCAATCCGTAATATCCAATATACGATTCGGCAAGTGATAATCTCCTCCTTCCTCTCTTATTGTCATCTTATTCCGCCATATCCCGCTCCGCCTGTACATACTTTAAATTTTATTAAAAAAGTTTATAAAGATAGTTTAGTCAGATAATATAACAAAATAAGTCATTGGAATTAGGAAAATTCGTCTATATTCAACGTTTTAATATCTTTTCATTCTGGAATTTTTTGAATTCAGTATAAATTATATTGACACAAGTATTATATAAGAATATGATTTTTGTAATACACTTTTTTAAGAAAGGGTTGGCTCAGGTGGCATCTATTGATAAGGACTCTATAACAGAAACTGTGCCGCAACGAGGCTTTTTCGGTCATCCCCGCGGCTTGTTCACACTGTTTTTCACCGAATTTTGGGAGCGTTTCTCCTACTATGGTATGAGAGCCATATTGCTTTACTATTTATACACGGAAGTCGCTCATGGCGGTCTCGGCTTTGATAAAACGACCGCAGTTGCCATCATGTCCATATACGGGTCTCTCGTATACATGTCGAGCGTCATCGGCGGATGGCTGGCCGACCGGGTATTCGGCACGGCAAACACCGTATTTTACGGCGGAATTTTAATTATGTTCGGGCACATCGCTCTTGCCTTCCCTGGCAGCACGGCGGCGTTTTTTACCAGCATGGCTCTGATCATTATCGGAACCGGCCTGCTTAAACCAAACGTATCCAGCGTTGTCGGAGATTTATATACGAAGGAAGACGAGCGCCGCGACTCAGGTTTCAGCATCTTTTACATGGGGATCAACCTCGGCGGATTGCTTGCGCCGCTAATTGTCGGAACACTCGGACAGAAGTACAACTACCACTTAGGCTTCGGATGCGCCGCGGCCGGTATGTTCCTCGGACTGATTGTTTTCGCTCTTACGAGAAAGAAATACCTCGGCAAAGCAGGCTCCAATGTACCGAATCCGATTTCTAAATCATCAGTGATCGGCACGGGAATCGGAGTGGTCATCGCAGCAGCCGTTATCATCGTTCTGATTCAAACCGGCTGGCTGACGATCCAGCGTGTGATTGATACGGTCAGTATCCTCGGTATTGTCATTCCGGTTATTTACTTTATCGTGATGTTCACGAGCAAAAAAGCGACGAAAACGGAAAAATCAAGGCTTGCGGCTTATGTTCCGCTGTTTGTTGCAGCGGCAATGTTCTGGGCGATTCAGGAGCAGGGCGCGACGATTCTTGCTTTATATGCGGATCAGCGCACGAGACTTTCCTTTGCGGGCATGCATCTTGAGTCTTCATGGTTCCAGTCTCTGAACCCATTATTCATCGTTATTTTCGCGCCGGTGTTCGCCTGGATCTGGATGAAGCTCGGCAAACGCCAGCCTTCAACACCGATTAAATTCGCGATCGGCATTATCCTTGCCGGATTATCATTTTTAGTCATGGTGCTTCCGGTTATGGGCGGGAGCGGCGAGCTTGTGAGCCCGCTTTGGCTTGTGCTCAGCTTCCTTTTGGTTGTGCTTGGTGAGCTTTGCCTTTCACCGGTCGGTTTATCCGTCACAACGAAACTTGCGCCTGCCGCTTTCTCAGCGCAGACGATGAGCATGTGGTTTTTAACAAACGCCTGCGGTCAAGCCCTGAACGCAAAAGTAGTCGGTTTGTTTGATAAGATTTCTGAAGCGGCCTACTTCGGCTCAATCGGTCTTGTTTCGATCATTCTCGGTATTATTTTGATTCTTCTGTCTCCCGTCATTAAACGGGCGATGAAAGGCGTTCAATAACAGATAAAGAAAAGCCTGCGGAATCGTCCGCAGGCTTTTTTGATGCGTCTATTGTTTTAACTCCTCAAGCGTTTCTCTCCATCTCTTCAAGACATCTTCCGGTTCGTAGAGCTGGATGGCCGGTCCGGATGTCAGATCCGCGTATTTCGCCCGATCTTCCTTGACGGTGATCACCCGGCAGCTGAACCGTTCCCGCTCGTGTTTCGCCTCTTTCAGCGGCGGAAGCGCCTCACATTCCAATGTGACGTAATATGCGGCTCCTCCGTGCCAGGCGATGAAAAGAGCTTGTCCCGAATGCAGAAGGCTTCTTACGGTCGTCGTGTTTTTCCATAAGGCAAGCCGGAGATTTGTTCTGCTCACGGCCACGATTTCACCGGCGCTGATCATGGCCGCGTGCGGACGGCCTTCTTTTGTCACGGATTGGAGCACAAATGCGTCGTGCTGCTTTTTTTCAAGCTCCGTCCCGTCTAAAAGCGTGTAAAGCGCCTCCGGCAAGTGCTCCGTCAGCATTACGCTTTTCTTTCCGGAACAGCGGGAACATGTGCGGCCGTCTCCGTTTCTTTCGGATCGATTTTAAATGCCGGGTTGAATGCCGCCGGATTCGTGATGCTTTCCGGTTCACAGGATCTCCATGTGAAAAAGCAGGTTTGGCATTGGTAAATTTCCCAGGCACCTTTGACCGGCGATTGGCTGACGGTTTCTCCTTTTTTCGATTCACAGCGCGGGCATGTTTTCATTGCAACCTCATCCTTTCTTATTGATTCATTAAGTCCATCAGTTTTTGTTCCCATTCTTTCGTTGTCAGCGGAGAATCAAGCGGCTGCGAATAATGGCCTCTTGTTTCCGGCGCGACAGGCGTCGTGGCGTCAAGAATCATTTTGTGTGTCATCCCTGCCGGATCAGACCCCGGGTCAAGCGGAAGGACAGACAGGTCAGGAATGATGACTGCATCGTGTTTCGGATGCATTTTCGTTGAGAGCGCCCACATGACTTGCGGCAGGTTAAACGGATCGACATCCTCATCCACGACAATGACCATTTTGCAGTAGCCGAGTCCGTGCGGCGTGGTCAGGGCGCGCATGCCGACCGCCTTGGCAAATCCGCCGTAGCGCGTTTTCGTTGAAATGATGGCGATCAGGCCGTGCGTATACATCGCGTTCACGGCGACAATCTCGTTCGGATAAGCTTCCTTGAGCTGCTGGTAAAGCGGCACGCACGTATTAATGCCGATCATATAATCGCACTCCGTCCACGGCATGCCTAAGTATAAATGTTCAAAAATCGGATTGTTTCTATGATATACCCGTTTGATTTTGATCACCGGCATGCTGCGGCCGCCTGAATAATGGCCCGTGAACTCACCGAAAGGTCCTTCGTATTCCCGTTCTCCCGCAAGGATCTCTCCTTCCAGAACGACTTCAGCGCCCCAAGGGATGTCTAAATCAGACAATTTAGATTTGACGATTCTGTAGGGCTCCCCTTGAATCGCGCCGGCCATTTCATACTCGGATTGATCGTATAACAGCGGAGTTGACGCAGCTGTCGTAATCACCGGCTCACAGCCCAGCGCGATCGTAACGGGAAGATTCACGCCGCGTTCTTCAGCTTGGCGAAGATGAATCGCAATATCATGCTGAGGCACGGGCTGAATGCCGAGGCGGTCTTTTCCCTTTACCTGCATTCTGTAAATGCCGACATTCTGCTTGCCGAAATTGTCCGGATCTTCAAGATCGCGGGAAATGACACACGCTTTATCCAAATAGTAGCCGCCGTCCCCCTGGTTGATTCTGAATAGCGGAAGGATGTCAAATAGATTGATATCTTCCGTTATTTCATTTTCATGAAACGGCGCGGTTTCTTCCCGTTTGACCGGCATCGGAAATGCATCGTACCGTTTGGCAAACTCAAAGAATTGTTCCTTTACAGGCGTATCTTTCGGCATGCCGAGCATCATCGCGTGATTCGGCCACGAGCCGATGACATTCAGAGCCACCTGCGCATGGTGATGTCCGTAAATATTGTTAAACAAAAGCGCAGGGGTTTTATCCCCGAGATTGCTGGCTGCACGCGCAGCGGCACCCAGATCCGGCTCCGGTTTCACCTCTTCGTTGACTGTTAAGAGCTGCCCTTCTTTTTCAAGAGCGGCGAGAAATTCCCTAAAATCCTGATAGGCCATTATCAGATTCCTCCTTTTTGTTTTTCAATTCCGTACCACCGTTTCGCTTCCGGCAGACGGATGCCGAACTGATCGAGCGTCCGGAACACAATATGGTCGATCAATTCATCCATGTCAGCCGGCTTGTTATAAAATGCAGGCATCGGCGGAAGAATGACGGAACCCATTTTTGTAAGCGCTAGCATATTTTCTAAATGGATTTGGCTGAGCGGCGTTTCTCTTGTCAGCAGCACAAGTTTTTTCCGCTCCTTCAGGATGACGTCAGCCGCCCTTGTCAGCAGATTGTCAGCCATTCCGGTGCGGATGCTTGCCAGTGATTTCATGCTGCACGGAGCGATGATCATCCCGTCCGTTTCAAACGAACCGCTTGAAATCGCCGCTGCCTGGTCTTTGTGAGAATACGTATAGGATGCGAGTTTCTCGACATCTTTTAACGTATAATCGGTTTCATGTGTAATGGTGACATTTGCCCAAGGAGACACGACAAGATGGGTTTCGATCTCCGCGGCTTTTAAATATTCTAAAAGCCTGATCCCGAATATGGCTCCCGTTGCCCCGGTCATTCCGATGACGAGCTTCATATCGACCCCTCCTTTACGCTTGAAATGTGGTGTCAAAACCATCATACTCCTGATATATCCATATGAAAAATATTCGTTAAATCTATGTATCATACCTTAAAGGTATAAAAGAAAGGAGCGCGTTCTCATGGATATCCGGCAATTGCGTTATTTCATCACCATTGCCCAAGAGCAGAAAATCACGACGGCCGCCAAAAAGCTTCATATGGCACAGCCGCCTTTAAGCAGACAGCTGAAACAGCTCGAAGAAGAATTGGGCGTCATTCTGTTTGACCGCAATAAAAAGAAACACATGACCCTTACATATGAAGGAAATGTCTTTTTGAAAAGAGCGAAAGAGATTCTTCATAAGTTTGAGGACGCTATAATCGAGGTACAAGAGCTGAAGGAGGAGGTGGCCGGGACACTTGCCGTCGGGTCAACCATTTACTGCGCCGCGCTCATGCTTGAGAAAGTGTCACAGATGAAAGAGCGGTTTCCGCATCTCACCTTTAACATTTGGGAAGATGAGCCTGTCTCACTGCTCGAGCTTCTGGAAACCCGGCAGATTGACGCCGCCGTCACCACCACCTTGATTAAAAACGACGGCATTGAATCGAAGGAGCTTGAAGACATTCCGTGTGTATTGGTGCTGTCCGAGCATTCAAAACGACTGTGCGGTGAAACGATTAAACTGAATGACATCGCCTCTTTGCCTTTGATCCTTTTGCGCACCGTCAATGGAAGAGGTGTGTATGACCAAGTCCTCCAAGTTTGTGAACAGTACGGTCTCGACCTTCAGGTTGTCTGTGAATGTCATGACTCCGCGACGCTCTTGAGCCTCGTATCATCAGGGTTCGGCGCCACAATTCTGCCTTTGACGATGATTCCCGTCCATATGCGCTCGCATGTCAAAACAGTTATCATCGAAGACAACCCGTTTGTCATGACACCGGCCGTCATCTGGAGAAAAGACAGCTATCTGCCGAAGCCGGTCAGACAGTTTTTGGAATTATTTTGATCCGGAACACGAAGAATTCCCGCTTATGAAAACCAATTACTTGACTCATACTAAAAAAAAGTTATCCTTTACAATTGGGAGCTATTTTTTCTCAATAAAACTACTCAGAAAAGTGGGGAATAAAGAAGATGAAAAAAGCATTATTCGCTTTGTTCATGATGGTCAGCATCGCAATGCTTGCAGCCTGCGGAAACTCACAGGATAGCGGATCTAAGTCAAAAGACGGCGATCTTTGGGCTTCTGTCAAGAAAAAAGGCGTACTGACCGTCGGCACAGAAGGAACGTACGAACCGTTTACCTTCCATGATAAAAAGAGTGACAAACTGACCGGATATGATGTTGAAGTGATTCAAGAAGTCGCGAAACGCCTCGATCTGAAAGCTGACTTCAAAGAAACGCAATGGGACAGCATGTTTGCCGGATTAAACGCGAAACGGTTTGACGTCGTCGCCAACCAAGTCGGCAAAACAGGCCGTGAGAACCAATATGATTTTTCGGATAAATACACAACGTCAAATGCAGTCGTCGTGACGAAAAAAGACAGCACGATTGCGAAAGAGGCTGATGTCAAAGGAAAAACAGCGGCTCAGTCATTAACAAGCAATTACAATAAATTAGCGAAAGAAGCCGGCGCGAAAATTGAAGGCGTTGAAGGCATGGCGCAATCCCTTCAGCTCATTCAGCAGGGCCGCGCTGATCTGACTTACAATGATAAGCTTGCCGTACTGAACTACTTAAAAACGTCCGGCAATAAAGACGTGAAAATCGCGTTTGAAGCAGGCCAGCCGCAGCAGACGTATTTCGCATTCCGAAAAGGAAGCGGCGAACTTGTGACTCACGTCAACAAGGCGTTAAAAGAAATGAAAGAGGACGGGACTCTTTCTAAAATAGCGAAAAAATGGTTCGGCGAAGATGTTTCTAAGTAACATGCCGGAACCCGTGATTGCAACAGCCATTCCTTGGGATTTGGTGCAGCAGTCATTCTGGCCGATTCTTTCCAGGGGAATCTATTATTCGATTCCCCTTGCCATTCTTTCCTTTATTTTCGGAATGATCATCGCGCTGATTACGGCGCTCGCCAGAATGTCAAATATGAAACCATTGAGATGGGTGTTCAGCGTATACGTATCAGCGGTGCGCGGCACTCCTCTTCTCGTTCAATTGTTCATCATTTTTTATCTGTTCCCGACATTTAATATTACGCTGGACCCTTTCCCAAGCGCAGTCATCGCGTTTTCATTAAACGTGGGCGCCTATGCTTCTGAAATCATCCGGGCATCTATTTCATCCGTGCCGAAAGGGCAATGGGAAGCCGGTTATACGATCGGCATGACCTATCGCAAGACATTGTTCCGCGTGATCCTGCCGCAGGCGTTTCGCGTGTCCATTCCGCCATTATCAAATACATTTATCAGCCTGATCAAGGATACATCTCTCGCGTCACAGATTCTCGTCGCGGAGCTGTTCAGAAAAGCGCAGGAAATCGGCGCGCAAAACCTTGATCAAATCTTGGTCATCTATATTGAAGCCGCCTTTATTTATTGGATCATCTGCTTCTTGCTGTCAATCGTACAGCACGTGATCGAACGGCGTCTCGACCGTTATGTGGCCAAATAAGGAGGTTTCGATATGCTTTCCGTCAAAGGATTAAATAAATCATTCGGACAGAATGAAATTTTAAAAAAGATAGATATGGAGATAGAAAAAGGGAAAGTCATCGCCGTTCTGGGGCCGTCCGGTTCAGGAAAAACGACGCTTCTGCGCTGTCTGAACGCGCTTGAGATCCCCAATCGCGGCGAGCTGGCATTCTCCGATTTTTCAATAGATTTCTCCAAAAAAGTGAAGCAGGCTGATATTCTTCGCCTCCGCCGCAAATCAGGCATGGTCTTTCAGGCGTATCATCTGTTTCCTCACCGCACGGCGCTTGAAAACGTCATGGAAGGACCCGTTCAAGTGCAAAAGCGCGACAAGGAGCAAGTCAGAAAAGAAGCGATGGAGCTTCTGGAAAAAGTCGGACTGAAAGACAAAATGGATTTATATCCGTTCCAGCTTTCCGGCGGTCAGCAGCAGCGTGTCGGCATCGCCCGCGCGCTTGCGATTCAGCCCGAGCTGATGCTGTTTGACGAACCGACGTCAGCGCTTGATCCGGAGCTGGTCGGCGAGGTGCTCAAAGTGATTAAGGATCTGGCGAACGAAGGCTGGACGATGGTCGTCGTCACCCATGAAATCAAATTCGCGCAGGAAGTGGCCGATGAAGTCATCTTCATTGACGGCGGCGTCATTGTGGAACAAGGATCGCCGGAGCAAATTTTTTCCGCGCCGAAAGAAGAACGCACGCAGCGGTTTTTAAATCGTATACTGAATCCTTTGTAGGAGCGGGAGAAGAAGCGAAACACTGATTTCGCTTCTTCTTTTTTTTGGCGGTTATGCTACAATGACAATTAATGAAATTTTATGAAAGAAGGGACCTCTTTGAAGCGGGAATTCTTGATGCGCTGGACGTTTTATTTTGCCGGTCTGTTGATTTTGTCTTTCGGGGTATCGTTAACCATTAAAGGAAAAGCTCTCGGCATCAGCCCTTGGGATGCCTTTCATTATGGGCTTTTTCAGCATTTCGGGCTTTCTGTCGGACAATGGTCCATCGTGGTCGGCGCGGTCATTGTGGCTTTAACCTGCCTGTTCACGAGGACACTCCCGAAAATCGGCGCTATCTTAAACATGGTGCTGATGGGAATGTTTATTGATTTCTTTTCGTTTCTGCTTCCTGAGACGCACGCTTTTTCCTTAGCGGCCGTGTGTTTTTCTATCGGATTGCTGCTGATCGGCTGCGGCGTCGGTATTTACGTATCAGCAGGGCTCGGCGCGGGCCCCCGGGACTCTCTGATGATGCTGATATCTGAAAAAACGGGCTGGAACGTGCAATGGGTGCGGAACGGCATTGAGCTGACGATTCTTGCCGCAGCCTGGATGATGGGCGGACCGATCGGCGCCGGAACCATTATTACGGCTGTTTTGACGGGGCTGATTCTGCGTTTTTCTTTGCCGCAGTCCTCTAAACTGTTAACATACGCGATCTCCGGGCGGGCAACGTCCGTTCATTAAAAACAAAGCCGAAACGGTTTTGTTTTTTTATTTTCGGACAGCTTTCGTCTGATATGATAGGATGGTTTTGACAATATTTTCAGACGGAGGATCTGGACATGAAAATTTACGGAGTATATATGGACCGCCCGCTTTCTGCAGGGGAAGAGGATCGGATGATGGCGGCCGTGTCCGCCGAAAAGCGGGAAAAATGCCGGCGCTTTTACCATAAGGAGGATGCTCACCGCACCTTGATCGGCGACATGCTGATCCGCACCGCTGCGGCGAAGGCTTATGGACTTGATCCGGCCGGGATTTCATTCGGCGTCCAGGAATACGGAAAGCCGTACATCCCCGCGCTTCCGGACATGCACTTTAACATTTCCCACTCCGGGCGCTGGATCGTGTGCGCCGTTGATTCAAAACCGATCGGCATTGATATTGAAAAAATGAAGCCCGGCACGATTGATATCGCCAAACGGTTTTTTTCGCCGACGGAATACAGTGATCTGCAAGCGAAACACCCCGATCAGCAGACCGATTATTTTTACCACCTGTGGTCGATGAAAGAGAGCTTTATCAAACAGGCCGGAAAAGGGCTTTCCCTGCCGCTTGATTCATTCAGCGTCCGCCTCAAAGACGACGGCCATGTGTCCATTGAACTTCCGGACGGACATGAACCTTGTTTCATCCGCACATATGAGGCGGACGAGGAGTATAAGCTGGCCGTTTGTGCGGCGCATCCCGATTTTTGTGACGAGATTGAGATGAAAACGTATGAAGAGCTGTTATAAGCAATCCGTCAGCATTTTGATGCCTCGCGTGATATCCCCTGTCTTGACGTTGGACACGTTGAGTTTGATGATATTTTCTTTCGGAAAATCCGATAGGTAATGGCTCTCAATCGGCTCCACCAGCACGCCTTGCGCTTTCAGACGCTGCACAACTCTTGAAGCGGAAAGGCTTTTCTCCAGCACGAGATGGGTATGGATCGACGTTTGCTTTACAGAAAAACCGCCGTACTCCTGCAGCGCGTTTTGGAGCAGCTCGGAACGTGCTCTGTAAGAGGCCCGGATTTTTTCTTTATGCCTTTTGAACATGCCGCTTTTGATATACACTTCAAGGGCCGCTTGGGATATCATCGAACAGTCGATATCGCTCAGCTTTTTATACGTATGGAAAACCGGGGCCAGCGAATCCGGGAGCACAGCCGCTCCAACACGCAGCCCCGGAAAAATCATTTTCGAAAAGCTTTTCAAATAAATCACGCGGGAAGACAGATCGTAGGCGTACAGCGGGTCTGCCTTCTGATTGTCCTCTAAATCTCCTAGGAAATCATCCTCAACCAAATAAACGTCATACGCCTCCGCTAATCGGACAAGCTCTCGTTTTTGCCATTCTGTCAGAGAGCTGCCGAGCGGATTATGAAATCGGGGCATCGTGTAAAAAAACTTAATTTCCTCCGTTTGAAACAGCCGCTCGACTTCCGCCATATCAAGCCCCTCAGCCGTCCGTTTAATGCCGCAGGCGGGAAGGCGCAGCGCTTCAAGCTGCTCCACCATTAGATGATAGCCCGGCTGTTCGATTAAAATCTTCTTTTTTCCGTTCGGAAACGGCATCAGAGACAGCAGGGATAACGCCTGCTGCACACCCGAGGTGATAAAAATGTTCCGCTCTTTTGCAAATACCTGATAATCGGATAACAGCCTCTGAAGCACCCGGATTAAAGACGGAAGCCCCTGCGGCGTGCCGTAAATGAACAAATCATTTTTATACATATCAATGGCTTTGTTGATGCAATGCTGAAAGTCGCGGTACGGAAAAATATCAGGGTCCGGCGCCGAGGCTGCAAAATCAATGATACCTGTTTGTTCTCGCTCCTGCTTTTTTTCATTTTTAATAAGATAGTAGCCACTTTTCGGCACGGCATAAATAATGTGCCGTTTTTCAAGCTCCTGAAGCGCACGGATGACGGTGCTTTTACTGACGTGAAAACGCTCGGCCAGCTGCCTGATAGAAGGCAGCCGCGCCCCTTCCTGAAAAGTGCCGCCTTCAATGAGACTCTCCACTTCTATCATCACGTTCATATACTTTTCCATGCTGAACCTCCATCTGTACCGGTACAGTTTATCATTATTCTCATTGTACTGCTTCTTCCCTTCCCATACAATAAAAGGGAGCGGCCGGCGCTCGATCTCATTAAAGGAGTTCGTAAAGATGATTAATCAAAAGCGTTTGGCTGCTGCTTACCTCGCTGCCATTTTAAATGCGCTGATTATCGGTTTTTCCTTTATATTTGTCAAGATTGCGCTTCAATCCGCCAATCCGTTTGATATATTGGCTCATCGGTTCACAGCGGCCTTCATCTGTGCAATGCTTCCTGTTTTATTCGGCTGGATCAAACTGTCCGTCAGCTGGAAAAATGTGCTGGCGATCTTGCCTTTGGCCCTTTTATATCCGGCTTTGTTTTTCAGTTTTCAGGCGTTCGGCCTTTTGTATTCTTCATCATCGGAAGCCGGTATCATTCAAGCCGCCATCCCGATTTTTACGATGCTGTTTTCGTCTTACTTTTTAAAGGAACGTCCGACATGGGCGCAAAAGGGATTCACATGCCTGTCAGTGGCCGGGGTGGTATTTATTTTCACAATGAAAGGGGTGTCCGCGGAATCGGCGAGTTTTAAAGGTGCTTTCCTGATCCTGTTGTCCGCGCTGTCCTCCGCCCTTTACAATACGGCAGCGAGACGCATGACCCAGCGTTTTTCATTGGGTGAGCTGACCTGGTGCATGTCTGCGATCGGCTTTGCTTCCTTCAACTGCATCGCTCTCTTCCGGCACGGAGCGGAAGGAACGATCGGGCAGTATTTTCTGCCCTTCCGCGATCCCGGTTTTATCGCAGCGATTCTGTATTTAGGCATTTTGTCTTCTCTCATTACATCATTGATGTCAAACTACGCGCTGTCCAAGATTGAAGCGTTTAAGATGAGCGCCTTTAACAATTTGTCCGTCATCGTGACGATGCTTGCGGGTGTCCTCGTTCTCCATGAGTCACTCCGCTGGTATCATATCGCCGGCGCCGTCTGTATCGTCATCGGAGTCTTGGGAAGCAATGCTTCAGGACGGCGGAAAAAAAGCATATTACGACATAGGGAAAAAATGAAAGGAAACGAAGAAGGAATATGATCAACACACGAAATGAAAATATCTATCTCGCGGGCTGCTTAACATTTGCCGATGTAAGAAAACACTTTGCTTATCATCAAGGAAAATCCGCGGCTGTCTGTTTTTTGATTATGCTGCTGGCTTCTGCCATCTGTTTTGAAATGAACGGCCCGGTTACAGGCGGCACATGGGGCGTCAGAGCTCTCCTGAATTTCCTTGCAGCTGTGATTCTCTCTTTGGCAGTCACGGTGATCGCAACGGCAATCTCATTCTTCCGTCTTTACAGAACATACAAAACGAATCAGCGGCTGAAATCTGCCAGAAGTATTACGATTCATCAGCTCGGAATCAGCCAAAAACAAAAAAACGCAAGCATTCTTTTTGAATGGGATGAACTGCTCTCGGCTAGGGAGCACAAAGATATGTTTCGATTACAAACATCGGGTTACGGAACACTTCTGCTGCCGAAACGACTTTTCTATTCGCAAAAAGATATCGCCGTTTTCAGGCAAATGCTCCGGGAAAATGTGAATGGGAAAGTAAATGTAATAGAATAAAAGACAAAAAGGAGGGTGTCCCCCTCCTTTTTTGTCAGCCTGATATTTCCGCCTGTTTCTGCAGCTGCTTTGCTTCCTGATAAATTTCTTCGAACAGATCCGCGATGTGTTCCTCTTCAACACATGAAAATGCGATTCGCAAATCGGTTTCATTAATGGATATCGTCCCGATTCCTCTCTTTTCAAGCAACGACACTCTCAATTCGCCGGCGTTTATGTCTTTCAGCCGGACACACATGAAATAACCCGAGTTAAACGGGTAAGGCGTCCATACGTCATCATAGTGCTTGTTTTCTGCAAGAACGGCTTTCACTTTGTCAGCCCGTTTTTTCATGATGTTATATTTCAGCGATTTTTCTTTTTCGTATTCCGGTGACTGCATCGCCCGCAGCATAAACGTTTGGGACGGGTGCGGGGCGCTTGAAATCGTTCCCCTGATAATCCCTTTTGTTTTTTCCTCGAGCACGCGCAGCGCTTTTTCGCTTTTTGTGCTGTACGTAATAAAACCGACGCGGAAGCCCCACGCGTAATTTTCCTTCGTCGCGCCGTCTATTTTCACGCAAAGCACCCGGTCGTGCACTTGGGCGAGTTTGCTGAAAATGGATTCCTGAATGGCCGTTTCATCGTAAAACAGATTGTAATACGCATCGTCTACGAGTACGACAATCTCTTTGCCGGCTTCTGCCGCCTCCAGGATCACGCTGACGATTTCTGCCGCTTCCTCTTCCCCCGGCGTGTAGCCTGTCGGATTATTCGGGAAATTCAGCACGACAATCGCCTTTTCTTCCTGCTTTTTCAGCAGCTCGGACAGCCCCGCCGCATTAAAACGCCCATCCTGCTGAAAAAGCGGGTACGTCTCAATGGATGCCTTGCGCCGGACACCGAAAATAAAATTGTAATTTCCCCAATATTTATCAGGCAGAAGCAGCGCATCCCCTTCATTGACGAACAAGTCGGCGGCGATGCTCAGCCCGTGTGTTAAAGCATTTGTCACGATCGGCGTGCTGATGTCTTTGCCGGCTAATGAAGGATTTTCGAGACGCATTTTTTTCAGCCATTCCTGCCTGAGCGGCTCTTTTCCCTGCGGCGGAGCATAATCGTAGATATCATCGGGGTTATAGGCGGACAGTGTCTCTTGAATATGGGAAAAGTGCATGGACTCGCCCTGTGAGGTGGCGATCCCGATCGTGGCATTATACTTTCCGGCCTTGGCTTTCGCTTCCGCCGATTGTGTCAGCACCCCTTTCGGATAAAACAACTCTCTGCCCAAATCAGAAAGCATATGAAGCACGTGCGGGTTTTCTTCAGACAATGTTCTGTTCAGCTCTTTTGCTGCATCATTCATGTACGACAATCCCTTCAAAATTATATTCCATCAAATCATAACATAAAATTTTTGATAAATGAGAAAACTCGCGGGCGGATTTTGTTACAAAAAACAGACAGCGAATGCTGTCTGTCATATCCTATAACAATTGGCCTGCAGTGCTCCTGTTAATAATCTCATAGATTCGTTCCGCCACTTTTTCAGTTTCACTTAATATGAACATGTGGCCGTCCAAAAACTCATGAAATACGGGATTGTCGGCCCATTTTTTCCATCCGTCCGCATCTTTGATACATTTTTTATCTTTCCGCCCGTTAAATATATGGACGGGTGATTGAATGATGTGAGAATCAGACGGACGAAAGCTTTCAAGCGCGCGGTAGTCGGATCTGAAAGAAGGCAGGAAAAATGACATGACCTCCTTATTCTCCACTAACTCCTGCGGCATTCCGCCAAGCTCGATAATATGGGCGAGAAATTTTTCATCATCAAGATGAGACACTTTTTTTCTTTCAACATGCGGCGGCTGAATGGCTGAGATGATTACGGCCTGCGGGTAAATGCCCTCCCGCTCCAGCTTTTGCGCCAGCCTGAAAGCGACCATGCCTCCCATACTGTGGCCGAACAGCACAAACGGGCGGTCAGGATGGAGATTCAACTCCTGCTTGTATAAACTGACAAGCTGTTCAAAATCCTCAACGGCGGACATTTGATTTGTTCCGTGTCCCGGCGGTTCCGCGGCAAGCATCTCACACTCACCTTGAAGATAGGTGTGGAGCGGGCGGAATGATGCGGAATAGCCTCCTGCGAACGGAAAACAGATAAGCTGCGTTTTTTCCGTGGTATCGAACGATTTAAAGAGCTGGACCATTGGCGGGCTTCCTCCTTTTCTATCGTGAAGTTGTCAGCTTCAGATGTTCCTTCCTTAGGAATTCGAGCAAATATGCCGCATTCCTTTCGAGACATTCTCCCTGAAGCATTTCTGCGTGAGTACCGCAGCCTTTTTTCACACGGTATTCACCTGTCGTGGCTTCCTCCCACGAAGCGAGCCACGGCGGCATCGCAAAGTCCGGTTCTGACGTTAATAGATCTATATCCGCTTTGACCGTGCCGGTGCTGACGGTATGCACGAAATAAGAATAAAACGCGTTTGTTTTTTTGGCGAGACCTTCTTTGACGGCTTCGTCATTCAGCGCTTCGTTATCCCGGTTTACCTTCATCAGCGCCTGGACATCGCTTTCTACGGTGCGGCCTTCCAAGTCGCTGACGCCTTGTTTTTTATAAGAATCAACCATGATCAGCCGCTCCACTTTACGTCCTTCGGCTTCAAGCCGTTTGGCCGTTTCAAAGGCGAGCGTGCAGCCTGCCGAGTATCCGAACAGCTTGACCGGTCCTTCCGGCTGGAGCTGATTGATCAGCTCTGTGTAGCGTTCAATGCGGTTGTCTTCCTCGATAAAATCAAACGCACAGATTCTATAGCCGGACAGCTGTTTTGCCAGCGGCTGGTACATCAGCCCGTAACCGAGAACCGGCGGGAACGCAAACAGTGTGTCAGACTGATTTTTATTCATGATGGTGAGATCTTTCATTCCTTTTTCTTCACCGTGAAGCAGATAACCGGCAATGTCTGCGATTGTCGTCGCTTCGAATAACAGCTGCACCGGAATGTCAGTACCGAGCTCTTTTTTAATGCGCGACGCTGCCGTCATCGCTTTTAAGGAATGGCCTCCGAGCGCGAAGAAATCATCATGAATCCCGATCTGCTGTCTGCCGAGGATGTCGGACCAGATGTGTGCAATCGTTTCTTCTGTCGCGTTTCGAGGCCCGATCCATTCTTTCGCCGCCTGAGTCTGATCCGGTTTCGGCAGCTGCCGTTTATTGACCTTCCCGTTTGTCGTTAACGGAAGCTCCTCTAAGAAAGTAAAGGTTTGCGGCACCATGTAAGCAGGAAGCTGTTTTTTCAGGTGCCTCTTTACGTCTTCAGCTGAAAGCGGCGTCCGGTTCACGAGGTAGGCGTTGATTGATGCATCTCCAGACTCATGGCGGTCCGCAACAACGACCGCATCTTTCACACCCGGGTATTCCTGCAGCTGCTTTTCGATTTCTTCAAGCTCAATCCGGTGTCCGCGTATTTTGACCTGGTCGTCAATACGCCCGGCGTATTCAATTGTTCCATCCGGCAGCCAGCGTGCTAAATCCCCTGTGCGGTAAAGCGTTTCTCCCGGCTTGAACGGATTTGGGATAAACGTTTGCTTCGTCAGGTCATGACGGTTCAGATATCCTTTTGATACACCCATTCCGCTGATGCACAGTTCACCGACAGCTCCGAACGGCTGAAGCTGATTTTGCCCGTTAAGAATATAAACACTGGCATTGCTGATCGGCTTTCCGATCGGCAATGAGGAAATGGAATCCGGTATATCGTGCACGACGTGAGCTGTCGCAAACACCGTTCCCTCAGTCGGCCCGTAGCAATTAATCAGCTTACCGGGCCCCATGATCTCAAGCGCCTTTCTGACGTGAGGCACTGACGCGCGCTCACCCCCGAATAACACACAGCGAAGCCCCTTCAGCCACTCCTCTCCCGCATCGGTGAGAAGATTAAAAAGTGCGGTTGTCGCAAACATGACATTGACATTCTCCTGCCGGATCAGATCAGTGAGCCGTTCTGTATCAAGCAGTGTATGTTCATCTGCGATAATGAGCCGTGCCGCATTCAGTATTGATGAGTAGAAATCAAAGGTAAATGCGTCAAAGGCGTAATTGGAAACAGATAAGAACGTATCTTTTTCAGAAAATGCCATGTAGTCTACATGCTTGACCAATCCTTGAATATTGGCATGAGTGGTGATATTGCCCTTTGGCTTTCCGGTTGTGCCGGACGTATACATAATATACGCCGGATCATCGGGATCAATTGCGGCTGCAGGATCGCTTGCCTGTTCCTCAAACCGTGCTCGATCATCGATGATGAGTCTTGTTCCTGTATACGGCAGCTGAGCCGCTTTTTCTTTCATCTCCTGATGTGTCAGCAGACAGGCAGCCGCACTGTCAGCCAGCATGTACGAGATTCGGTCCTCCGGCAGCTTCGGATCAACCGGCAGATAAGCCGCTCCCGCTTTTAATACGCCGAGAATGCCGATCACCAGCTCAAGCGAGCGCTTCGTGTATAACGCGACAACGGTGTCCTTACCCGCACCTTGCTTTTGCAAACGGCGCGCAAGACGGTTCGCTTCCTCATCTAATTCACGATAGGAAAGGGTCTGGCCGGAATACGTAAGCGCCGGTGCATCTGGATTTACATTCACCGCTTCCTTGAACCAATCTGTCAGAGGCTTCGCCTGATGAGTCTGAGCCGGCGGGTTTAAGCCGGTAAGCAGAAGCTCTCTTTCCTTTTCATCAACAAGTCTGATCGTATTGACAGGCTGATCCGGCTTCTGGATGAGCTGCTGAATCGCTGTGAGAAGCTGAGATTTTAAGCGCAGGATAAACGCCTCATCAAACACATTCCCGTTATAGGCAAGCTTAATCAGCATCTCATCACCTGGAGAAGCCATCAGGTTGAGATCATAATTCGATTTCTCAAAAACATGGACGTCCTCCATATCAAAGCCGTTTTCACTGTTTTCTTCATTTTTTGCATCCTGAAGCGGATAATTTTCAAACACAATGATGTGGTCAATCAGCTTTGGCTGATCGGCCTGGCTTTGGATGTCATAGAGCGGCACATATTGATGCGGCTCAGACTGCAGCGATTGCTCCTGCAGCTGCTTGAGCAAGCCGTTAAATGTGGTATCCTCAGACAACTTCACCCGCCTCGGGACAGCATTGATAAACAGCCCGACCATATGTTCAACGCCTTTGATTTCTGCGGGACGCCCGGAAACGACTGTGCCGAAGATCAAATCGCCGGACTGCTGGTAGCGGCTGATTAATACACTCCAAACCGCCTGAAGCGCCGTACTCAAAGTGGTATGCTGCGATTTTGCAAGCTCGGTAAATGCTTTTGTTTCCGCCTCCGGCAGTGAGAAGAGCAGCTCTTTCGGCTCATAGCCGTCCTTTTGTTTCTTTCTTTGCTCCGCAAATGTCGTTTGTCCTTCAAAATCTTCTAAGTACCCGCGCCAGTAATGCAGTGATGCTTGTTTATCCTGCTTTTCAAGCCACTTGATATAGTCTTTATACGGTTTGACCGGCGGCAGGCTGTACGGCTTTTGTTCGCGCAGGGCATTGTATACCTTAAACAGATCCTGCACGACGATGCCGAAGCACCAGCCGTCCAAAATGATGTGGTGGTAGCTCCACACCCATTCAAAGCTTTCTTCCGATTTTTTGAAAATGGCTGCCCGCATCGGAATATCCCGCGTCAAATCAAAGCCCTTGATCTTATCCTGTTCTTTGTATTCATTGATTTTGGCTGTTTGCTCGCTGTCCGTTACATGTGTCAGATCGATTTCTTCTATCTGAAACTGCCGTTTTTTCAATACGACTTGGACCGGCCTTTTTACTTTTTCGTGAATGAACACGGTACGAAATACATCGTACCGGTCCATGATCACATTCATGCTTTCTTCGAGGCATTTGATATTCAAGCTGCCTTTTACTTTCATTGTCATTTGTTCGATGTAAAAACTTTGGCCGGGATTCAGGAGAGTATGAAACAGCATTCCCTCCTGCATCGGCGACAAATAATACATGTCCTGAACTTGATCTTTTTTGAACTGGCTCATCTGCTCCGCTCCCCCCTTCTGTTAACTGTTTTTGTCACGTTAAATTCTCCTCAAGCATGTCAAAGATGTCTCCCATTTCATCCATCTCAAGATCCTGCGCGCTGAAATCGCTCGGCGTAAATTCTTTCTCCTCTTTGGCCGTGCAATGGCGGATGATCATTAAGAGATTGTCTTTAAACCGCTGCATCTGTGTTTCGACGGTGCTTCTTTCATATTCTTCCTGATTGTATGAGCAGGAAATGACGAAGCGGCCGCCTGTAACCATCCCGCTGAAGCTCAGTGCGTATAACGCCTCTGACTCTTCGCTGACTTGACGTCCCATATCATATGGAGACGGCTCAAACCATTCCGTTTTCACTTCATTGTCAAACTGCCCTAAGTAGTTAAAACTGATTTCAGGCGTGACGCCTTTTTCTGCTTCATCGGATGACAGATACCGGAGAATCCCGTATCCTACACCTTTATCAGGAACGCGCCGCACCGTCTCTTTTACCGTTTTAATGACGGAAGAGATGCCGTCTTCCTTGCTGATTTGCAGAATCAAAGGATATTGGGCCGTAAACCAGCCGACCGTCCGTGAAATATTGACATTCGGTATGATTTCTTCCCGGCCGTGTCCTTCTAAGTTGATGCCGACTTTGCCGTTTTCCGTCCATTCACCGATCGTTAAGCCGAGCGCGCTGAGCAGAATGTCGTTGATTTCCGTTCCGTACGGATGATGAACATCTGTAAGCAGCTGTGCCGTTTCTTCCTCAGTTAATTCACATTTCACGGCCGCCGTATGTTTGACGAGCCGTTTGTTCGGATCATGGTCTTTCGGCAGCGGCCGGAGTTCTTCCGCATCTGCCTGCGCCCAATAATCCGCCTGCTTTTTCAGCTCTTCTGATTGCGCAAATGTGTTCAGCGCCTCCGCCCAATCTTTAAAGGAGTGGGTTTTTTGCGGGAGGACGATGCTGTTTTGCTGCTGCGCCTGTTTATAACCTGAAGCGAAATCCTCAAGCAGAATTCTCCATGAAACCCCGTCCACGACGAGATGGTGAACCGCAATTAACAGATGATCGCCTTGTTCTGTCCGGTATTGCTCCGCTTTTAACAGCGGGCCGTTCTCCAGATCCAGACTTCCCTGAAGATGATCGGCAAGCCGCTGAATCTGGCTTTTCAGCATATCCTCGTCAGTTCCGTACAGATCAACGATTTCAAAGCTTGCCTTGCATTCTGTGACAGGGAGGTATGTCTGAATGATGCCTTCCCTTTCTTCACGGTAAACCATGCGGAGCGCGTCATGGTGTTCAATCAATGCTTGCAGGGTTTTTTCCACCAGGTCCGGATCAAAGCCGTCTTTCGCGTGAAGCATGACGGATTGGTTCCAGTGGTGTTTGTCCGTGAAGTTTCGTTCAAAGAACCAGCGCTGGATCGGCGTTAACTCCGCTTCGCCTTCGACAGGTCCCTGGTCGGCCTGCTTGCCTTCCGTTCGCTCCACATAGGAGACGAGCTCTTCAATGGTCGGGTGCTGGAAGAGGTCTTTCATCTCCAGCTTGTAGCCGTGCTGGTTCAGACGGCTTGCCATTTGGATGCCTTTGATCGAGTCCCCGCCGAGCGTGAAGAAATTATCGCTTACGCCGATCTGGTCAAGACCGAGCACTTCCTGCCAAATGTCGGAAAGCAGCGTCTCCATCTCCGTTTCCGGCGCTTTGTACGCGGCACTTCCCGCTTCAATGTCAGGCGCCGGCAAGGCTTTTTTGTCAATCTTGCCGTTTGCGGTGACCGGAAGCTCGTCCATCTCCACCCAGAACGCCGGCACCATGTAGTCAGGCAGCGTGTCTTTCAGCGCGGCTTTGAGCGCTTCAATATCGTCCTGCTGAGGCGCGACATAGGCGCAAAGCGCGGTATTGCCCGCTTTGTCTTCCACCGCCGTCACCGCTGCGTCATGAACGTCCGCAAGCTGGGCGAGGCGGACTTCGATTTCTGAAAGCTCGATCCGGTAGCCCCGCACTTTGACCTGCTGGTCGATACGCCCGATGTATTCGATGCCGCACTGCGCGTTCCATTTGACGAGGTCGCCGGTCCGGTACATGCGCTCGCCGGGCACGAACGGATCTGCGGTAAACCGCTTCGCCGTTTCTTCTTCACGGTTCAGGTATCCGCGCGCCAGACCGCGGCCGGCCACGCACAATTCACCGGCAATGCCTTCCGGCTGCACCTGATCGCCGCCGCCAAGAATATAAACTCTCGTATTGGCAATCGCCCGTCCGATCGAAAGCGATCCTTCCTCCGGATTGATGACGCCGCTTGTCGCGACGACGGTGTTTTCCGTCGGGCCGTAGTTGTTGACGATCGTGTACGGCTGTTTCACCGCCCGCTTCAGCTTATCGCCGCCGACGAGAAGCATGCGGAGAGAGGTATTTTCCAGCTCCATAAATTGTTCGGCGAGCTGCGTCGGCAGGAAGGTGATGGTCACGCCGTGCTCTTCGAAATAGTGATTTAAGCGGGTGATATCCAGCCGGATCGCTTCGTCAATGACGTGAAGTTCCGCGCCGATGGTCCATGCCGGGAACATTTCCCAGATGGAGGCGTCAAAACCGAAGCCCGCGTATTTGGCGCTTTTATCATCCGCCGTCATGGCGAATGCGTCGTGATGCCAGAAGCACAGGTTCACCAGCGCATGGTGTTCGACCATGACACCCTTCGGCTGTCCGGTCGTTCCTGACGTGTAAATCATATAAGCGAGATGATCCGCCGTTGTTTCCGTCTGCGGGTTCGCTTCATCGTTTTCATCAAGCGGCAGGCTCAGAATGGAGCGTCCGCCGTCAAGCAGAATCGTTTCTCCGTTGTAGCTGTCCGGCACGTCCAGCGCTTCCTGTGTGAGAAGAAGCTCGGCGCCGCTGTCCTGCAGAATGTAGCTGATCCGCTCTTCCGGGTAGTCGGGGTCAATCGGCACAAATGCCGCGCCCGCTTTCAGGACGCCGAGTACGCCCGCGGCCATTTCCAAGGACGGTTTCGTCAAAATGCCGACACGTTCGTCAGCCGTGACGCCGCAGTCCATGAGAATGCGTGCGATGCGATTCGCCCTTGCGTTCAGCTCGCCGTACGTCCATTTCGCGCCGTTGTATGCCGCGGCCGGCCGGTTCGCGTAGCGGGCGGCTGTTTCTTCAAAGAGACGGTGAACGGTTTTGTCCCGCGGCACAGAAAGTGTTTTTCCTTTCCATGCGTTGAGGAGAGCTTGTTTTTCAGCATCGCTGATCAGTGAAATCTCAGGCAGCTTTCTGTCCGGACTTTCTGCCGCTTGCTTCAGAATCCGCAGGAACCCGGCGCTCCACTTTTCAATTGTTTCTTTTTTAAACAGATCAGTCGCATATTCAAACTGAAGGCCGAGACCTTCTTGATCCGTAAAGCCGCCGAGTGTCAGATCGAATTTCGCCGTGCCTTGGTTTGACTCATACGGAGTGATGCGCAGGTTCTCCAGTTCCAGTGTTTCTTTATCCGGATCTTCTGTCGTCACCATAACCTGGAACAACGGGTTGCGGCTCATATCTCTCGGCAGGTCAAGCTTTCCGATCAGATCCTCAAACGGATAATCCTGATGCGCCAGCGCGTCGAGATTGGTTTGTTTCACCCGTTCGAGCAGCCCGGCAAAGGTCTGCTCTTTTCGCGTTTCATTGCGAAGCGCAAGCGTATTGACAAACATCCCCGGCATTTCCTGAACTTCGGCGCTCGTTCTTCCGGCGGTCACCGAGCCGATAATGATATCGCGCTGCCCCGTGATTTTGCTCAAAAAGACATGGAACGCGGCGTGAAGCACCATATGAAGAGTCGCTCCCGATGATTCCATTAATTCACGCACCGCTTTTTCCGTTTCACGCCCCGCTCTGAAACGGACGGATTGTCCTTTAAAACTTTGAACCGGCGGACGGGGGAAATCGGTCGGCAGATTCAATTCAGGAAGCTCGTCGGAAAATGCGGAGAGCCAATAACGCTCATGGTCTTTCATCCGTTCGGCCTGCTCGGGTTCATTCTGCCAGACGGCGAAGTCTTTATAGTGCAGGTTCGGCGACGGCAGGCTTCCGCCTTTGTAAAGATGAGCGAGCTCTTTGACCAGCATGCTTCTGGACACGCCGTCGGCAATAATATGATGCATATCCAGCAGCAGCAGGTGTTTCTTTTCATTCAGTCTGACAAGAGCGGCCCGAATGAGCGGAGCCGCACTCAGATCGAACGGCTTAATGAATGCCTGAATGATAAGATCCGCTTTCTCCTCGTCTGCTGCTTCAAAGATGTGCAGGTCGATGTCAGCCTGTTCTGCGATCTGCTGCATCGGGCGGCCGTTTTGATCGATAAAGGACGTCCGCAAAGACTCGTGGCGATTGATCATCTGATTGAGCGCTTCCTGAAGCCTTGAAATATTGACTTCTCCTTCCATCAGAAGAACGGACGGCATATTATAACTGATTGTCTCCCGGTCAAGCTGGTTCAGGACGTACATCCGTTTTTGGGCGGATGATAACGGGTACGCGTCTGCACTGTCGGCAGGTGAGATCATCCGATATCCCTCAGATACCGCTGATTTTTCGATATATGCGGCAAGCAGGCGGACCGTCGGCTGTTCGAACAGCGCTTTTAACGGAACCGTTTTGTCCAGTTCAGCCTGAATATTGGCGAGGAGCATCATGCCTTTTAAAGAGTGCCCGCCGTAATCGAAGAAATTATCGTCGATGCCGAGCGTATCTGTACCGAGTGTCTGTTTCCAAATGCGGCACAGCTTTTCCTCCAATTCCGTTTCCGGCAAGGCTGAAGCTGTTTGCGCCGTTTGGCTGACGCCCGGTTTCGGAAGGGCGTTTTTATCGGTTTTTCCGTTGGCTGTGAGCGGAATGCGGTCTACTTGCATGAAATAGGCCGGAAGCATATGAGACGGCAGTGTTTCGGAAAGCCGTTTGCGAAGCTCAGAGCCTTTCAGCTCGCTGTCGGCTTTATAGTACGCGCACAGTTCCGGCAGCCCGCCTTCGCTGACTGCGAGAACGACCGCCTCCTGAATGCCGTTTACGCTTAACAGCACAGTTTCAACCTCTTTTAATTCAATGCGGTAGCCCCGGATTTTCACCTGATCATCCGCACGGCCGATAAATTCAATCGTCCCGTCAGGAAGCCTGCGGACGACATCTCCCGTTTTGTACATGAGGCTGTCCGGTGAAAAAGGATTTGAGAGAAATTTCTCCGCCGTCAGCTGCGGACGGTGAAGATATCCTCTGGCAAGCCCCTTCCCGGTAATATAAAGCTCGCCGCTTGCGCCCGGAGGAACGAGCTGCATTGCTCCGTCCAATACAAGCGCGCCGGTATTTGCGATCGGGCGGCCGATGACGGGACGCTGCTCATATTGATCAAGGCGCTCCATATTGATCCGTCCGGCAATGGCGCCGATCGTCGTTTCCGTCGGCCCGTAGTGATTGATGAAGTCGGTATGGGCATATACGTCATGAAATTTGCGGACATCGGACGTGATGATCTTTTCTCCGCCGAGCACCACTAAACGAAGCGGGCTGAAACGGCGTTCTGACGTAAAACGGGCTGTATTGACGATCATATGGAACAATGACGGCGTCAGTTTCATATACGTAATGCCGTTTTTCTGTATATACTCACCAAGCTGATCAGGCGCGGTGTACGTCTCTTTCGGCACAATGTGCAGCTCGCCGCCCGCCTGAAGAATCGGGAATATGGCCGTATAGCCGAGGTCAAATGCGTAAGAAGACAGCAGCACGGATTTGTCAGCTTCGGTCAAATCGGCTTCACGGCTGAACCATGTGACATAATTGATTAGATTACGGTGCTCCAGCTGGACGCCTTTCGGTTTGCCCGTTGTTCCCGAGGTATAAATGATATATGCAAGCTGGTCGGCGCCGGGCTCCGTTTCAAGCCGGTCGGCGCTTTCGTTCTGCCATTCTCCGTCTTCCATTACGACCGTTTTTCCTTTATAAACGGCGGCCGCGGTCATGTTTCTCTCATTGACGACCAGAAGCTTCGTTCCGCTGTCTTCAAGAGAGTAGCGGATTCTCTCTTCAGGAGTCTCCGGATCAATCGGGAGAAATGCCGCTCCGGCTTTCATGACGCCGAGAATCGCGGTAATCAAGTCGGCCGAACGATCCATCATAATGGCTACGATGTCCTCACTGCCCGTTCCGTAAGCCTGAAGGTGTCGGGCAAACCGGTTCGAGCGTTCATCAAGCTCACGATATGTCAGACTAGTTCCGCCCGCAACCGCCGTGAGATCAGGCGTTTTTTGCGCTTGCCGTTCAAACAGCGAAACAAAAGTGCCCTCAGGCAGATCCGCCTCCGTCCGTTTTTCATCAGAAAGGAGCGCTTCCCGCTCAGGAGCTGACAGCAGGCTTGCGTCGGCCAGCTGAATATCCGGATTTTCGGCGCAGGCTTTAATCAGATTGACAAAATGAGCGCTCCAGCGGCGGATGGTTTCGTCCGCAAATAAGGCTTTCGCGTAATCAAAGCTCAATCCGACCTCTTCTCCGCGCTCAGCCGCTTCTAAGGAAAGATCAAATTTAGCGACATGATGATGCATGGAGTAAGAAGAAATCTCCAAATCTCCGAGCCGCAGGGCCGGGATCTCCATGTTCTGCATATTAAATAACACGCTGAACAGCGGACTCCGGCTTGTGTCCCTCGTTAACGGCAGTTTTTCAATTAATTCTTCAAGCGGATAGCTTTGATGCTCAAAAGCTTGAAGGCTCGCCGTTTTCACCTCATCCAGAAATTGTTTGAACGTTTTTTTGCCGGCAGGATGCGACCGAAGCGCAACTGTGTTGACAAACATGCCCGGCACGTCTTGGAGATCAGGATGCTGTCTTCCGGCCGCCGGAGACCCGACTATGATGTCTTCCTGACCCGAATATTTGGACAGCAGCACTTGAAAAGCGGCTAACAAGAACATGTACATCGTCGTATCCGTATCAGCCAGCAGCTTCTTAATCTGCGCCGTCACCTGTTTATCAAGCCCGAAGATGACGCGTTCCCCTTCAAAACTGCGCTCGGCAGGACGCGGGAAATCAAGCGGCAGATCCAGCACCGGCAGATCGCCTTTGAACGTATCAAGCCAGTAGGCTTCGTGCTGATCGAGACTTGCTTTTTCACGCTGCCAGACTGAAAAATCCTTATAATGAATCTTTGGCAGCGCAAGCTCCGTGCCTTGATAAAGCTTCGCAAGATCACCGATGAAAATGCCCATTGAGCTTCCGTCCGTAATAATGTGGTGCATGTCAATCAGCAGAAGATGCCGGTCTTCTTCAAGCCGGATCAGCTTCGAACGGACAAGCGGCGCGCGGTTGAGCGCAAACGGCCTGATAAAGGCTTTTGTCAGCTCTTCTGCATCTTCTTCCCGGCCCTCGGCGGTTTCAAGCTCAAACGACACATTTTTATGAATGGTCTGCACGACTTCTCCATCTGCCATGTCAAACGACGTACGCAAGGTCTCATGACGGTTGATTAATGCCTGCATGGCCTCCTCAAGACGCTTTTTGTCTACTGACCCTTCCAGCAAAAGTACAGCAGGGACGTTGTAGCTCGTGCTGGCCTGTCCGAGCTGATTAAGGATATACATCCTGCGCTGTGCTGAGGAAACAGGATAATGCTTCTGATAAGGCGCTTGTCGGATCGGTTCAAACTGCTGCTCCTCCTCGCTCTCATGCTCCAAATAATGCGCAAGCTCCTGAATGGTCGGCTTTTCAAATAACACTTTAATCGGCACTTCTTTTTGAAAGTGCTCCTGGATTTTAGCGGTCATCATCATGGCTTTTAAAGAATGTCCGCCAATCGTGAAGAAATTGTCAGTCACACCCGCTTTTACACCGAGAATGCCTTCCCATATGTCGGCGAGTTTCTGCTCCGCTTCCGTTTTCGGCGCTACGTATTCTTGTTGAACGGCTTCAGCCTGAGGCTCAGGCAGCGCTTTTTTATCAATTTTCCCGTTCGCCGTCAGCGGAAACTGATTCATCTGGATGAAGTGTGCGGGAATCATGTATTCCGGAAGTGATTCCGAAAGTGTTTTGCGCAGGTCTTCCGGCGAAAGGGCTTGGTCTGCGGTAAAGTAAGCGCAGATTTCATTTTCATCCGCTTTATTTTTCCGGATCACAGCCGCAGATTCCGTCACATTCTCCGCCTGGCTGATTTTCGCCTCGATTTCGCCGAGCTCGATTCTGAAACCGCGGACCTTTACTTGGTTATCAATTCTGCCGAGAAACTCGATCGTGCCGTCCGGAAGCCACTTCGCCAAGTCCCCCGTCCGGTATATCATTTCATCCGGTCTGAACGGATCGCGGACAAACTGCTTCTCCGTTAATTCAGGCAGATTCACATAGCCTCTTGCCACTCCGCTTCCGCCGACGCACAGCTCACCGGGCGCGCCGATCGGCTGGAGGTTGCGGTTTTCGTCCATAATGTACGCAGTGGAATTTCCGATCGGCTTCCCGATCGGGATCGAACCGTCATAATCCTGATCAATGAGAAAACTCGTCGAAAACGTCGTATTCTCCGTCGGCCCGTATCCGTTCCAAAGCGACAGCTCCGGTGATGCCTTCCTCACTTTGCTGACGATATGCGGCACAAGCGCATCACCGCCGATGATGAGGTGCCGGAGCGTGTTAAACATGCCGGCATCCTTTTGGGCAAGCTGATTAAACAGCGGAGACGTCAGCCACATGGTCGTGATCCGCTGCTCTTTCAGAAATTGGGCGAATTGTCCGGCGTCAAGCAGCGTCTCTTTTTTCACCGGGTGCAATGACGCTCCGTTCAGCAATGCGCCGAAGACTTCGAAGGTTCCGGCATCAAAGCTGACGGCTCCCGTTTGCGCCATCCGGTCTTCTTCATGAACCGGCACGTAATTCGAATGTTTGACGAGCCTGATGATATTTCTGTGTTCAATCATGACGCCTTTCGGTTTGCCGGTCGATCCGGATGTATACATGATATACGCCAAGTCGTTGCCGCCGGCCGGAAGATTCAAGTCTGTTCCGCTTACCGTTTCATCCGCGCTTTCATCCAGCATGACGACCGGGACTTGCAATGCGCCCGCTTGTTCTTGATAGTCCTGAACTGTCAGCACGAGCCGAATCGAGCTGTCTTCCGCCATAAAGCGGAGACGGTCCTCCGGAAAAGCCGGATCAATCGGCACATATGCGCCGCCTGCTTTTAGAACGGCAAGCATTCCGATAACGGTTTCCGCAGACCGGTCGTTCATAATAGCGGCGGTCCGGCCTTTTTCCAGCCCGCTCTTCACAAGGTGTCTCGCCAGACGGTTGGCCGCTTCGTTCACTTCACGGTAGGTCCATTCGCGTCCCGCTTCTTTTATCGCGATGCTTGCAGGCGTCCGGTTTGCCTGTGCTTCAAACAAACGGTGAACGGCCTCCTCTTCCGGAAGCGCCGTTTTCGTATCATTGAATACCTCAACAATCTGCCGCTCTTCTTCGCCTGAAACAAGGCCGAGTTCCCGTACGGGCGCGTCAGGCGTTCCGACCGCGGCTTTCATCATGCGGGTCAGATGGTGCGCCGTTCGTTCGATGGCATCATGAGCGAAAGCCGCTCCGTTATATTTGATTTTGACAGTCCACGTTTTTCCCGGATACACGATGAGATTGAAATCAAAGCTCGTCTGCTCAAAAGCATGTTCAACTTTAATGGAAAAGCCGAGTCTTTCCTCCATGCCCCCGTTTTCCAGCTCTTTGTCCAGCGGATAGTTTTCAAACGCGACCAAATGATTTAAGAGGCTGCCGTCCAGGGCGGAGCGCTTTTGAATGTCATAGAGCGGCACATAATCATAGCGCTCGGCTTCCACGGCGTTTTTCTGAACTGCCGCCATCACGTCCGAAAAGGCTGCATCTTTGTCAATTTTGATTCTGACGGGAATTGTATTGATGAACAGCCCCGCCATCGTTTCTATGCCGTTGATTTCTGAAGGACGGCCTGATACGACGGTGCCGAACACCACATCGTCTGTATAGTTGTATTTGCTGAGCACCGCACCCCAAACGGCCTGAAACAGGTTAGGTCCCGTGACTTGATGCCGGTTGGCGGTCTGCTGAATCTGCGCGACCAGCTCTTCATCCCAGACAAAAGAATATTCTTCATTTTGGTAGTCTTTCTTTTCTGCTGCCAGACGGCCCGGGAGCAGGCTCGGCTGTTCGAAATCCGCCAGTCGGCTGCTCCAATATTGTTCCGCCTCCTCATAATCCCGGCCTCCGAGCCATTTGATATAGTCAGAGTAAGGTTTGCCCTGGCTTCCCCCGGCGGGCCGGCCGGCACGAAGCGCTTCATAGTTTTGGAACAGGCTTTTCATCAAAACGCCCATACTCCAGCCGTCCATGACGATATGATGATTGCTCCAGACGAGATACAGCTCTTTCTCACTGAGTCTGAACACCGCCGCTTTAAAGAGAATATCTTTCGCCAGATGAAAGCCCTGCTGCTGCACGCCGCGTTTATAGCGTTCAATATATTCGGTTTGGCGCGCTTCATCTAATTGACTGATATCTTCATAGTGCACCTTCGTCTTCCGCTCGGCTAATACGACTTGGCGCGGTTTTTGAAGCTGCTGGTGCACGAATACCGTACGCAGGATGTCATATGTCCGGATCAGCTCATTGACGCTTTTTTCAAAAAGCTCCAGCTGAAAACTTCCGTGAATCCTAAGCTCTAATTGTGTGAAGTAGGAGGAAGAATGCGGATCAAGCAGCGCATGATAAAGCATTCCCTCCTGCATCGGTGTGAGTGCATACACCTTTTGAATCGATTTTTTGCTCATATGTCACCTCTGTCTTTTCTGTTAGAGAATTTCCATTAATTTATCAAGTTCATCAAGCGTCAGATCATCATCGCCAAGATCGCTAGGCGTAAGCTCAGGTCCGTCTTGGGCCAGGCAGTGATCTATGATTTTCAAGAGGTGCCCTTTAAAGCTGTCACTGAACGATTGAATGGTTTTTTCATGAAATTCGAGAGAATGATAGGCAAACGTCATCGTCATCTGCCCATTTTCTATAAATCCGACAATATCAAGCGCATTCGGCTTCTCTGTGTCAGGGCTCAGCGATTGTCCTGACGGCATCCCGGATCTTGTAAATAAGCCGGAATCCGACATCTCATTAAACTGGCCTAAGTAGTTAAAGCTGATATCCGGATCAATCTCAAATGAAAGATTCTCTTTATGCTCAGGCGCCGTTACATAACGCAGAATGCCGTAGCCGACTCCTTTGTTCGGGATGTGTCTGATGTCTTCTTTCATTTGTTTCAGCTGATATGAAAGATCGTCGGAATGCTTCATCTCAAGGATCATCGGATACATGCTCGTAAACCATCCGACCGTCCGGGTGATATTCAGGCCGTCAAGAATGTCTTCGCGTCCGTGGCCTTCCAAATGAACGCCGATCGTGTCTTCACCCGTCCACTCTTTCAGCGCCAGTCCGAGCGCCGTGAGCAGGATGTCGTTCATTTCGGTGTGATAGGCTTCATGTACGTTTGTCGTCAGCTGTTCAGTTTGTTCAGGCGTCAGAGAGAAGCTGACCGTTCTCGTATGTCTCATGCGCTGATCACCAGACTGCCTGTCTTTCGGAAGCTGAGTGCATACCTCTTTTTTCTCAAGCTCTCTCCAGTAATCCGCTTCTTTCAGAAACGCCTTCGTATTTGCGTATTCTTTGATTCTCTCGGCAAATTCGGCGAATGAATGTGTTTTCGGCGGCAGCGCCGGTTCATTGCCTTGCTTCAGCTGCGTATACACGGACGTAAAGTCCTCCAGTAAAATCCGCCAAGATACACCATCCACGACTAAGTGATGGATTGCGAGAAGAAGGTGGTCTCCATCTTCAGCCCGGAAGAGCCCGGCTTTCAAGAGATGTCCTGTTTCCAGTGAAATACTGCTTTGAAGACGGTCTGCTTCCCTTTCGATACGGTCCTCATGGTCTTCAGCAGGTCCGTTCAGCTCAAAGACGTTCAGTTCAACAGACGCATCCTCAAGCCCTCTGTAATACGGTTTTTGTTCACGATAAATCATCCGGAGCGCATCATGGTGCACCGTCAGGACATGTAATGTTTTTTCTGTTACCTCCGGATCAAAGCCGTCTTTCGCGTGAAGCATGACGGATTGGTTCCAGTGGTGTTTGTCCGTGAAGTTTTTCTCAAAGAACCAGCGCTGGATCGGCGTTAAGGCCGCTTCGCCTTCGACCGGGCCCTGGTCGGCCTGCTTGCCTTCCGTCCGCTCCACATACGAGACGAGCTCTTCGATGGTCGGATGCTGGAAGAGATCTTTCATCTCCAATTTATAGCCGTGCTGGTTCAGGCGGCTCGCCATTTGGATGCCTTTGATCGAGTCCCCGCCGAGCGTGAAGAAATTGTCGCTTACGCCGATCTGATCAAGACCGAGCACTTCCTGCCAAATGTCGGAAAGCAGCGTCTCCATCTCCGTTTCCGGCGCTTTGTATGCCGCGCTTCCCGCTTCAATATCCGGTTCCGGCAGGGCTTTTTTGTCAATCTTTCCGTTCGCGGTGACCGGAAGCTCGTCCATCTCCACCCAGAAAGCCGGCACCATGTAGTCAGGCAGCGTGTCTTTCAGCGCGGATTTGAGCGTTTCGATATCGTCCTGCTGAGGCGCGACATAGGCGCAAAGCGCGGTATTGCCCGCTTTGTCTTCCACGGCCGTCACCGCTGCGTCATGAACGTCCGCAAGCTGGGCGAGGCGGACTTCGATTTCTGAAAGCTCGATCCGGTAGCCCCGCACTTTGACCTGCTGGTCAATACGGCCGATGTATTCGATGCCGCACTGCGCGTTCCATTTGACGAGGTCGCCGGTCCGGTACATGCGCTCGCCCGGCACGAACGGATCTGCGGTAAACCGCTTCGCCGTTTCTTCTTCACGGTTCAGGTATCCGCGCGCAAGTCCGCGGCCTGCCACACACAATTCACCGGCAATGCCTTCCGGCTGCACCTGATCGCCGTCGCCGAGAATATAAACTCTCGTATTGGCAATTGCCCGTCCGATCGAAAGCGATCCTTCCTCCGGATTGATGACGCCGCTTGTCGCGACGACGGTGTTTTCCGTCGGGCCGTAGTTGTTGACGATCGTGTACGGCTGTTTCACCGCCCGCTTCAGCTTGTCGCCGCCGACGAGAAGCATGCGGAGAGAGGTATTTTCCAGCTCCATAAATTGTTCGGCCAGCTGCGTCGGCAGGAAAGTGATGGTCACGCCGTTCTCCTCGAAATAGTGATTTAAGCGGGTGATATCCAGCCGGATCGCTTCGTCAATGACGTGAAGCTCCGCGCCGATGGTCCATGTCGGGAACATCTCCCAGATAGAGGCGTCAAAACCGAAGCCCGCGTATTTGGCGCTTTTATCATCCGCCGTCATGGCGAATGCGTCGTGATGCCAGAAACACAGGTTCACCAGCGCATGGTGTTCGACCATCACACCCTTCGGCTGTCCGGTCGTTCCTGACGTGTAAATCATATAAGCGAGATGATCCGCCGTTGTTTCCGTCTGCGGGTTCGCTTCATCGTTTTCATCAAGCGGCAGGCTCAGAATGGAGCGGCTGCCGTCAAGCAGGATCGTTTCTCCGTTGTAGCTGTCCGGCACGCCCAGCGCTTCCTGTGTGAGAAGAAGCTTGGCGCCGCTGTCCTGCAGAATGTAGCTGATCCGCTCTTCCGGGTATTCGGGGTCAATCGGCACAAATGCCGCGCCCGCTTTCAGGACGCCGAGTACGCCTGCGGCCATTTCCAAGGACGGTTTCGTCAAAATGCCGACACGTTCGTCATCCGTGACGCCGCAGTCCACGAGGATACGTGCGATCCGGTTCGCCCTTGCGTTCAGCTCGCCGTACGTCCATTTCGCGCCGTTGTATGCCGCGGCCGGCCGGTTCGCGTAGCGGGCGGCCGTTTCTTCAAAGAGACGGTGAACCGTTTTGTCCCGCGGCACAGAAATTGTTTTTCCTTTCCATGCGTTGAGGAGGGCTTGTTTTTCTGTTTTATTCACCAATGAAAGCTCAGAAAGCTTCGCAGCCGGATTTTCCGCTGCGGCTTCTAACAGTTGAAGCCAGTAATGCTTCCATGTCTCTGCCGTTTCCGGTTTAAACAGCGCGGTGTTATATTCAAGCACAAACGTTAAACCTTCGTCTGTGTCCTCAGCCGTCATTGTCAGGTCAAACTTGGCTGTTTTTCTGTCAAACGGATGGTGCTTCAGCTCAATTCCTTCCATGACCAGATCTTCCGCATTTGCATTTTGCATTGAGAATACCGCATCAAACAGCGGATTTCTGCTCGTATCACGCTGCACCTCAACCTTTTGCAGAAGGTCTTCAAGCGGATAATCCTGCGCGTCAAATGCATGTAAAGCGGTTTGTTTTACTTCTTTAAGATAGTCCGTGAACGTTTTGTCCGCTTCCGGATACGTACGAAGCGCGAGTGTATTCACAAAAACACCGATGACGTTTGCGAGATCCGCATGTGACCGTCCCGCAACCGGCGAGCCCACAATGATGTCATGCTGTCCGCTCAGTTTTGAGAGAAAGGCGCTGTATGTCGCCAGCAGCACCATGTACATGGTAGAATCCGTTTGTTTCGCAAGACTGCGAAGAGCCGACGTCTGTTCCTCAGTCAGAGAAAAGACCAGCTTGTCTCCTTCAAAGGTTTGCACGGCCGGACGGCTGTAATCAGCCGGCAGCGTCAATACCGGAAGCTCGCCGTCAAGCTCCCGAAGCCAATGCTCCTCCTGCTTGCGGTACTGCTCTGATTGAATAAATTTCTGCTGCCATACCGCATAGTCTTTATAATGAATCCGCAACGGCTCAAGCGTTTCACCGCCATACAAGCGGGACAGTTCATCTATCAGCACGCCGACTGAAGCGCCGTCCGAAATGATATGGTGCATGTCAAACAGCAGCAGGTGGTCATGTTCAGCCAGCTTGACCAGTCCCGTTCTGACGAGAGGAAGCTGATCCAGGCGGAACGGCCGGATAAAGCTCTGAATAATCCGTTCAGCATCTTCTTCAGAGGCTTCATAATATTCCATGTCGATATCAGCTTCCGTCCATATGCGCTGAACCGTTTCTCCATCCTGTATGTCAAATGTCGTTCTGAAGGCTTCATGGCGTTCTGTCAGCTGTTTCATGACGGATTTCAGCTTTTCTGCATCAAGCTTTCCTTTTAAGCGGAGCACAGACGGCATGTTATAGCTTGTTTCAGCGCCTTCCAGCTGCTGAAGCACGAACATCCGCTTCTGCGGTGAAGAAACCGGATACGTTTCCCGCTCGGCCGCCGGTGCGATGCTCTCTGCCGCCTTCCGCTCAGCCCCTTCAATCAGCTGCGCCAGCCCCGCAGCCGTCGGAGAAGTGAACAGATCCTTTAAGGTAAGCTGCACGCCGAATGTCTTCTGGATAAGGGCCAGCAGTTTCATCCCCGCTAACGAGTGGCCCCCGATCTCAAAGAACTGGTCATGGACACCGACCCGCTCCATTTGCAGCACCTCAGCCCAAATATCCGCCAGTTTTTGTTCTGTTTCATTGCGCGGCGCCGTATATGACACGGCATTCGCTGCGGTCACATCCGGCATCGGCAGCGCCCGCCTGTCGATTTTTCCGTTCCCTGTAAGAGGCAGTTCATCCAATTGAATAAAGACGGATGGAATCATATAAGCCGGAAGATCCTTCGCCGTATGCTCCCTCAGCTCCCGGGAAGAGATTTCCCTGTGACCGACAACATACGCGCAAAGAAGTTTGTCACCCGCGCCCTGATCCACAGCGAGCACAATGCATTCCTGAATCTGGTCATGACTTTGAAGCTGATGCTCAATTTCGCCAAGCTCAATCCGCTGACCGCGGATTTTCACCTGATGGTCGATACGTCCGATAAACTCGATATCGCCATTCGGAAGCCATCTGGCCAAGTCGCCCGTTTTATACATCCGTTCACCTTCCTTAAACGGATGCTTTACAAATTTTTCTTCCGTCAGTTCAGGACGGTTGTAGTAGCCTTCTACGAGTCCTTCCCCGCTGACGCACAGCTCTCCCGCGATACCCGCCGGCTGAATGCGTCCGGCTGAGTTCATGATGAAGACTTCCGTATTGCTGACCGGTTTCCCGATCGGAACGGAGAGCGTATCCTCTTCAATGACATCCACCGGATGGTATGTCGCAAACACCGTGCTTTCCGACGGGCCGTACATATGAAGCAGTCTTCCTTTTCCGACTGCCGCAAGCGCCTTTTTGACATGTTCTACAGACGCTCTTTCGCCCCCGAACATGATTTTCCGAAGCATCGTCAGACAGGACGGCTCCATATCAACAAGCAGGTGGAACAGGGCCGTCGTAATCATCAGAATGCTGACGTTCTCCCGTTTGATCACACGGGACAGGCGTGACATATCCAGCACCGTATCTTTCGGGACGATCACAAGCTTTGCACCGTTTAACAGCGAACCGAACATATCAAACATAAAAGCGTCAAAAACGTAGTTTGACAGACCGAGCACTGTGTCCTCTTCAGAAACAGTCAAATAGTTCGTGTTTTTTACCGTCCGCAAAATGTTGGCATGTGTGACGATGTTTCCTTTCGGCGTTCCCGTCGTGCCTGATGTATAAGTGAGATTGGCAATCGTTTTGGAATCAAACGGCAATGCTGGATTGCGAGAGTCCTTTTCATAGCTCGCCTCATCATCAGCAAGCACAATGACGCCTTGAAAACCGGCCTTTTCCGCAATCGGCTTGAGGCTTTGCTGAGTCAGGAGCACATTCGCCCCGCTGTCGCAGAAGAAATGCTGAATCCGCTGAACCGGATGCTCAGGATCAATCGGCACATAGGCGGACCCCGCTTTTAACACAGCCATAATGGAAACAATCATATCCATTGACCGTTCACACAGAACAGCCGCGGTTTTTCCGCCGCCTCCGACCGAAAGAATATGCCGCGCAAGCCTGTTGGCGCGTTCATTCAGCTGCTGATACGACAGGGTTTCCCCTTCGAACTGTAGAGCCGTCCGGTCAGGGTTCTTTCGGGCTTGTTCTTCAAAGATCTGCACGATCGTTTGATCTTTCGGGTATACCGTGCGTTCCGGGTTGAACCGCTGTAATTGATTCAAAGCCTCCCGTTCAGAAAGCAGATCATATTCGCTGATTTTCGCATCCGGCTGAGCTGCCGCGCTTTCCAGCAGACGGACATAGTGCGCAAGCATGCGATCCGCAGTTGAGCGCTTAAACAGCTTCGTGCAATAATCCAAATCAAGCGCAATGCCTTCCGCTGTTTCCCGAGCCTGCATGGTCAGGTCGAATTTGGCGATATTGAAGTTTGTTTCATGAAGAGACAGCGTCAGATTACCGATCTCCGGAATTCCGTCCGAGGCGTTTTGCAGACTGAACATCGTGTCAAATATCGGATGCCTGCTCATGTCCCGGGGCACGTTCAGCTCCTCGGTCAGCCACTCAAACGGATAATCCTGATGAGAAAACGCATCCAGCACCTGCTTGCGCACATGACCTAACAAGCCGGCAAATGTCTGATCCTGCTTCACGGAGCTTCGCAGCGCAAGCGTGTTGACAAACATCCCGATGAGCCCCTCGGTATCGGAGTGATTTCTTCCCGCTGACGGTGTTCCCACGATGATGTCTTCCTGTCCCGAATACTTAGAAAGCAGCGTATAGTATGCCGATAACAGCACCATGTAAAGAGTGGCTCCGTTTTTCTCGGCAAGCTTCTGCAGCCGTTCCCGCAGCATTTTCGGCAGCTTGACGGACACGCGGTCACCTTCAAAGCTTTGCACCTGCGGCCGCGGATAATCAGGGAGCAGCTGAAGCACCGGCAGTTCGCCGCTGAAGACTTCTTTCCAGTACGCCCGCTCCTTCTTGTAGCCTTCTTTCGCCCGTTCCGCCTGCCATACGGCATAATCTTTATATTGAATGCGCAATTCAGGCAGCTGATTTCCGCCGTAGATGTCAGCCAGTTCCTTCAGCATGATGGAAATAGACACCCCGTCAGAAATCAGGTGATGCATATCAAACAGCAGCATATGGCGATTGTGACCGAGCGTTTGCAGGCCGATTCTGAACAACGGCGCCTCAGATAAATCAAAACGGCGCACAAAGTCCTTCATGACCTGTTCATTCGTTCTTCCGCGCGCTTCGATCATTTCAATATGAAACGGAACATGCTCGCCAATCACTTGTCTCGGCGTGCCGTCCTCTGATTGAAACGATGTTCTGAGCGCTTCATGCCTGCTGATTAAGGCAGAAAATGCACGCTCAAGCTTTTCACGGTCTAAAGCGCCCTCAATCATGGCCGCAGCCGGCATGTTATATCCGACTCCCGCGTCTTCAAATTGGCTTGCGATATAAGTCCGCTGCTGAGCGAGCGAAAGCGGATAGCTCGCCTGCTTCTCAGCCGGCTCAATTGCACTGAATGCCGGTCCTTCGTTTCGGTTTTCCGCATAATCGGCAAGCGCCGCAATCGTCGGATGCTCAAACAAGTATTGCAGCGGAATTTCAACGCCCATTTGCTTATGAATTTTCGTCAGAAGCGTCATTGCCTTTAATGAATGACCGCCTGACTCGAAGAAATGATCATAAATGCCCGCCTTGTCCATTCCGAGAACTTCCTGCCAGATGACGGCAAGTGTTTCCTCCGTTTCATTTCTCGGCGCGGCATATTCAGATGAGCTGACAGCCTGCACATCAAGCGCAAACAGCTTTTTGCGGTCCGCCTTCCCGCTTGGCGTGAGCGGAATTTCGTCCGTTTTTGTAAAGTAAGCGGGCACCATGTAATCAGGAAGGTGCTTGGACACATACTCCCTGTACTCGGCAGGGTGAAACTCGGTTCCTTTTTCCTGAACGATATATGCGCAGACATCTAAGCTGCCCTGCTGATCCGGCCGTGCCAGCACGACGGCCTGCGCCGCGCCCGGGGCTTTTCTGAGCACCGTTTCAATTTCTCCCAGCTCAATGCGGTAGCCGCGGACTTTCACCTGATCATCTTCACGGCCGATATATTCGATCGTCCCGTCCGGCAGCCAGCGCGCCATATCACCCGTGCGGTACATGCGGCCGCTTCCGTTAAACGGGTCCTGCAAAAACTTCTCTGCGGTCAAATCCGGAAGATTTAAATAGCCGCGGCCTACACCGTCACCCGCGATATACAGCTCACCGGCCGTGCCGTCGGGCTGAAGCCGCTGGTGCTTATCCAATATATACAGACGGGCGTTGCCGAGCGGTTTTCCGATCGGAACGTACGCCGCCTGTTGATTCATTCCGTTATCCGCTGACACCTGATGCACGGACGCATCTACGCACGTTTCTGTCGGCCCGTAGACATTCGTCAGACGCGGCGTCCTGCCCGATTGATGAAAGAGCGTCATCAGCTGTTCAGCAACAGCCGCGGACAGACCCTCTCCCCCAATGAGCATGTGGCGCAATTCAATTCCGCTGACATCTCCCGCCGCAACCATCATCTGCAGATGCGCAGGCGTTCCGTCAGTGGCTTCAATCCGGTTTTGACGATAATAGTCCAGCAGTGCCGAGCCATTCGTTACAGTCGTTTTCGGCACGATATAAAGCGTCTGTCCCAAAAGAAGCGAGGCAAAAATCTGTTTGACGGACGCATCAAAATGAAACGGAGCCAAAAGCGCCATTCTTAATGTCTGCTCACCGCATTGATAAATCTCCTGCTGCAGTGATTGCACCAGATGATGAACTTGCCGGTGCTCAATCATCACGCCTTTCGGCCGCCCCGTTGTACCTGACGTGTAGATGATGTAAGCCAGCCGGTCTGATTGTGTGCTGACACCGTCCGCAGCCGTCTCATACTGAACAGCCTCGTCAAAATCAATCCGTTCGGCATCCGCTGCAGGCGCCTGTATTCCGGCCTCCGTCAGAACAGCCTTCGCTCCGCTGTCCTCCAAAATGTACTGAATCCGATCCGCCGGAAAATCAGGATCTATCGGCACATAGGCGCCGCCTGCTTTCAAAATTCCCAATATTGCCGCAATGACACGCTCAGAACGGCCAAGCAGCACCGCGACAGGAGTATCGGCTGATATCCCGGCTTTAAGAAGGCGTCCGGCAATACGGCCTGACTGTTCATGCAATGTGCGATAGGACAATGTTCGGCCTTCATACACAACCGCGGGTTTGTCAGACAGTGACTTCACCTTCTCTTCAAACAGCCCCGGTATCGTCATCTCCCCGCGGTAATTCACCGGATTGCCGGAGGCCCGTTTCAGCAGCTGCTCTTTCTCGGATTCAGAAAGAAGAGTAAGTTCATCAATTATGCGATCAGGAGATGAAATCGCATCTTCAATCAGCGTGATCAAACGTTCAGAAACAGATTCAATCTCTTCCCCCTTGAAAATGTCGCTGCGATAGTCAAAATCAATTGTCAATTTCCCGGTGTCCCATCGTTCCTTCACATGAATTGAAATATCATTTGTACCGCTTCCGCTGAAAATAGGGTCTGTCAGGAAGGACAGATTCTCTTTTTTCTGCCACTGCATCACCTGGTACTCCAGAGCCACCGTAAACAATCTGCTCAGCGAACTTTTCGAAGCGCGCAAATCATTGACAAGCAGGTTATACGGATACTTTTGGTGGCGGAGAATTTTCATCAGGTCCTTCATCCGGCCTTTAACGAATTCCAAGAACGACTGTCCTCCGTCAACGCTTGTCCGCACAGGAACTGTAGATACGAACATCCCGAGCATCTGCTTTTCTTTCGCATTCGTCCGGTTTCCCATAAACGTACCTGTGACAACGTCATCCCGGCCGGTCACTTTGTAGAGATAAGTGATCAGAGCTGACTGGAACAGAGATAGTACGCTGACTTTATGCTCCTCGCAGAATGAATGAATGCGGCCATATAAGTCGTGAGGAATTTCTTGAGAAAACCGTTTCGCATCAAGACCCGCATCTGCCTGGCTCCGTTTCAGGGACACAAGCTCCGGCACGGTCTCAAACTGCCCGTTCCAAAAATCCCGATCCTTTTTAAACCGCTTCGACTGCACATATTCCTGCTCTGTCAGCACATGCTCAATAAAAGAAGGAATCTCCGTCTGTTCCTCACTTGTCCCGCCTGAAAGCTCCAAATAAATATCAGTAATCGCATTGCCCAGAATCGTCATGGAAATCCCGTCTGAAATAATGTGATGCACATTAGCGTAAAACCAGACCTCATTTTCACTGATCGTGTGCACGGAAAAACGGAATAAATCCTGATCATATAACGCCAGAGGCTTGCCGGCTTCTTCACGCCCCCATTTGGACAGCTCGTCCGCAGAGCAGCCGGCTTGCCTGATATCCGTGTGCCCGATAGAGAGCGGACGGTATTCGCTCACATATTGAACGGGCTCCCCCTCATCATCAAGCCGCAGACGGATTCTCATCGACTCATACCGCCGGACGAATTCCTGTATCGCTTTCTCAACGTAATGAGCCTGTACGCCGTCTTCAGAAATGAGTTTCCCGAAACCGGCTAGATTTGAAATGCTTGTGTTCGGATAGAATTTTTCTGTATACCAGATACGTTTTTGAGCATTTGTTAAAGGATAAAAAGTTATTTCCATATGTGTGCGCCTCCCCTTTTTAAGATAAAGTTGTCAATTCTCCCTTAGAAACAGCCTCCCTCTATGTCCCTAACTCATTCTCAAGCCAAAAGAACCACTTACCTCCAAAAACGATCCCGATTCAATCACCGCCGAAATCCGTCATCCGTTCACCCGCGCAGTCCGAAATGCGGCATCAAATTTATGAGAAATCAAGACAAAAAGCCATTGATTGTAAGCACGAAAGGTTTACCTATTTCTGCATGTATTTCTATATATCTACTTACGTTCACTTTATATGAAAATATTGTTTTTATCACCGAAAAATGGGTGAAAAGTTTCATGCGGCACACCGAAAAAAAATCCGACGAATCCAGAGGGTATTTTGCGGCATCCCGCAATTTATTTTCAAAAATATTATTTACGTAAAATTAAAAATCTTTAAACTATAATGAAAATCTGTCGAATATCCAGTTATGGCAGAATGAAAAAAATTTACGTACGTAAGCTGACCCGGAAAAAACAGCGCAAGAACCGAAACAGACGGCCCGAATGTTCGCAATATGATTTCATTAAACCGCAAAAAAAGCACTCTATTTTACATAGAGCACTTCAAAAAGATTCCTTTATTGCAGTTTTATCAATGTTGATTAATTCCATATAATCTTTTCCCCACTTATACATGGCGTCCAGAATCGGCATAAGGCTTTCTCCTTGCGCCGTTAAAGAATACTCCACTTTCGGAGGGACGACAGGGTAAACTTCCCTGTGAACGATCAGATCCTGCTCCAGCTCCCTGAGCTGATTCACAAGAATTTTGTGCGTAATATCCGGAATTAAAGCTTTCAGCTCATTAAACCGCTTCGTCCCTTCTTTTCCCAAGTGCCACATAATCAGCATTTTCCACTTCCCGCCTATCACGGCAAGCGTCAATTCCTTTTCGCAATTAAACGTTTTCTCATCCATTCGGCTCACGGACAATTCTCCTTCCTCTTACTTTTTGTACGGTCATCATCTATTCATACACGCTTACTTTTTCACACAACTTTCGTCAGTTTATACTACCACGCAGTTTTGCTGAAACAAAGCGCATTGCCTGCGGGGACAGTATCCTCAAAGTAACTATTAGACTTCAAAGTGCGTACTTCTCAACATGCGGGGCACTCTATAGAATGGAAATACATGAAAAAGAGGAGTGGATATAAAGTGGAATTACAGCTGGCATTAGACTTAGTAAATATCCCGGAAGCAATTGAACTTGTGAAAGAGGTCGAACCATATATAGATGTTGTAGAAATCGGCACTCCCGTTGTCATTAATGAAGGACTGAAAGCCGTGCAGGAAATGAAAACAGCCTTTCCTCACTTGAAAGTGCTTGCCGATCTTAAAATCATGGATGCAGGCGGTTACGAGATTATGAAAGCGGCAGAAGCGGGAGCCGACATCATCACCGTTTTAGGGGCGACAGACGACTCAACGATCAAAGGGGCGGTTGCCGAAGCAAAAAAACAGCAGAAAAAAATCCTCGTCGACATGATTAACGTAAAAAACCTTGAAACACGGGCAAAAGAAATTGACCAACTCGGTGTTGATTATATTTGTGTTCACACAGGTTATGATCTTCAAGCAGAAGGAAAAAATTCATTCGAGGAACTGACGGCGATTAAAAAAGCGGTCAAGAGCGCTAAAACCGCAATTGCCGGAGGCATTAAACTTGATACGCTTCCTGAAGCCATCAAACAAAACCCAGATTTAATCATTGTCGGCGGAGGCATTACGGGAGCTGACAATAAAGCGGATGCTGCTGCTAAAATGAAACAGCTGATCACACAAGGATCATGAAAACGACTGAATACTTACATGAAATACTAAATGAAATATCCCGCACCGCAGCATTAATAGCCGACAGTGAAGCTGACAAGCTTGCGGATCTGATTTTATCGGCAGATCAAATCTTCACGTCCGGAGCGGGCCGTTCCGGCTTTATGGCTAAAGCGTTCGCCATGAGGATGATGCACATCGGCCTGAACGCTTACATCGTCGGTGAGACGCTTACCCCTCCCCTCCAAGAAGGCGGTCTCGTCATCATCGGCTCAGGCTCAGGCGAAACAAAAAGTCTGCTTCATACGGCTGAAAAAGCCAAAAACCTTAACGGCATCATCACTGCATTAACGATTAACCCCGCTTCAAGTCTCGGCAAACTTGCGGATCTTACAATAACGATTCCCGGCTCTCCTAAGGAAGAGACCGGCGGAGACAGAAAGACGATTCAGCCGATGGGTTCTTTATTCGAACAAACTCTTCTGCTGTTCTACGATGCGGTTATTCTAAAAATCATGGAGAAAAAAGAATTGAATTCAGCAGACATGTTTACAAAGCATGCGAATCTGGAATGATTTGCTGACGGCCTTCTTATCAGATGGCCGTCTTTTTATCGTCTTGTTGCGCACGGTCATGCAGACCAAGGTTTTCGGGTCGGACACTCGCAGACGAAGATATCCTGCCGGTGAGCTTATCGCTATAATAAGTCAATTGACGATACACCCGCAACCGTTCATTTCTGAATAGGGAAACGGCAAAAAACACTTTCTGATTGAATTTTTAATGAATAAAGTTGATTTGTGCGGATGGTTTTACAGATATTCAGCTGAATTGCGGCTGAGAAATATATTTTAACAGCTTTACAGCCGGCCGATTCTGCTTTATTCTTGGACCAGCTTTACAGCAATTAAAACTGGAGGTGATTGATACTCTTGAAAACATTAAAAGCACTGCTGCTTGTTCTTATCATCATTGCCGGAGCAGTCGCGGCCCTGATCAAGGGTGATCTTTTCTCAGATAACGAGCAGACCGTTCAGAAGAGTGATTACGACAAAGTAATCTTATTTCCGTCCGATCGATATCCGGAAACAGCAAAGCATATTAAGGACGCGATAAAAGAAGGACATTCCAGCATATGCACCATTGACAGAGACGGAGTACATAAGCGGCGTGAGCAATCTCTTAAACATGTGCCCGTCAAAACGGGATACGATAGAGATGAATGGCCGATGGCGGTTTGTAAACAGGGCGGAAATAACGCCTCCGTAGAATATATTTCTCCGGCAGACAACCGCGGAGCCGGCTCATGGGTCGGACATCAGCTTACCAATGATCCCGACGGAACGAGAGTATTATTTAAAATCAAGTAAAAAACAGGAGGAACAGCGCATTGAATAAATCATGGAAACCGCAAGAACTGGCCATTTCTTATCATCAATTTACAATCTTCCAAAAAGATTCAGAACCGCCTGTTATCGATTGGACCGATGAAGCCATTGAAAAAGGATATGCGGAAGCTGACGGAGCTGTTTCATTTGAGGCAAGGAGAAATACGAGGGCATTTATCGTCCTCAGGCTTAACACAAGTGAACCGGTACCATCCTATGAGAAAAAAGCGACTGTTCCCTTTGAGGCTGTAAAAGATGGAATTGAGATTGAAAGCGTGATGTCAAAGCGGCTTTTCTTTCATATTCCGAAAGGCCGATACAGCCTTACCTGTTATTCAGTGCCTGCCGAAATATCCGATCTTCATGCGGATACGTATATTATTGATGCAGCCTCAATGTAAAAGAAAGCCCTGAGAGAATCTTATTTCTCTCAGGGAACTTTTATAAACTTTTACCGTTTGTTTCAATTACATTTTGGTACCAATAAAAACTTTTTTTCCTGATCCGTTTCAAATCCTTTTCATCTTCTTCATCTCGATTGATATAGACAAAACCGTAGCGTTTTTGATAGCCGTTCAGCCAGCTTAACAGATCCGTGAATGACCAGCTGCAGTAGCCGATGAGATAAACTCCGTCACTAATGGCCTCTCTGCACTGTTCAAGATGGGAGCGTAAATAGTCAATTCTGTAGTCATCCTGAATTGAGCCGTCTTCTTCTATTTTATCGAATTCCCCCAGCCCGTTTTCTGTTATAAAAACCGGCAGCTCATAGCGGCTCGTTATACGCCGGAGGCCGATGCGCAGACCTATCGGGTCAATCGTCCAATCCCAATTACTCGTCACGAGGTTCGAATTCTTTTTCGTTTTAAACAGACCCGGTATACCGGTATCCTGGTTTGTCCCTTTCTGACCAGTCGTGTTCATTTTCCCCTCCGATACACCGTCAAGAGGATTTCTTTCGTACGTAATCGTCTGATAATAATTAACACCGATAAAATCCGGCTTGCCTTTTGCAAGCAATTCCATATCCCCGGCTTCAATGGCGGGCGCCCAGCCCTTTTCCTTTAAATAATTGAAAGGAATTTGCGGATAAGTCCCCCGGCAATACATATCAAGCCACCAATGATTCATAAATTCCTCTGCGTTTTCAAATGCAGTTATGTCTTCAGGATGACTTGTAAGCGGATAAGCCGGTGAATAAGCGAAGCTCGGGCCGATCATGCCGTCAGGAACATATTGTCTGAAGGATTCAATCGCTTTGGCATTAGCTAAAAATGCGATATGATTCGCTTCATAAAATCGTTTTCTGTCCTTTACGCCGGGCGGATGTGCAGCTGTAATAAACCCGTTATGAAAATTATAATTCTGCTCGTTTAACGTGACCCAGTATTTCACCTTGCCGGCAAATCTTTTGTATAACGCAATGCAGTAATCATTAAAATCATCAATAATTTTTCTTGATTCAAAGCCGCCGTATTCATCCATCAGCGCCTGAGGCAAGTCCCAATGATAAAGAGTCAGCACCGGCTCAATATCGTTAGAAATCAATACATCGATCAGGTCTTCGTAAAATGCGATCCCTGATTCGTTGATTTCCCCTCTGCCATTCGGAAAAATTCTCGGCCAGCTGACAGAAAAGCGGTAAGCTTTCAAACCCATTTCTGCCATCAAGGCGATATCTTCTTTATAACGCTCATAATGGCCAACTGCTGTATCGCCATTTGAGCCTTTAAACGTTTTACCCGGTATTTTCGTGAATAAGTCCCATACTGAAGGTCCTTTACCGTCTTTATTCCATGCTCCTTCAACCTGATAGGCAGCCGAGGCTGATCCCCATAGAAATGTATCAGGGAACAGGCCCTGTTTTTTATGTATCATGTGTTTCATCCTCCTGATGCGTATGATATTGATATCATACGTTATGAAACGCGTTTCAGAGCAATCCCGATAAAAACAAAAAAGCATCCGGCTTGCCGGATGCTTAAGAATGATGGTGCCGCTTTTCCAATTTATGAGGCGGAGGCTTCGGGACAAACCCATTTTGTTTCATCATGTTAAAGCGCCTGTCCATATGCTGTTTAATATGTTCTGCTTTTTCTTTCGGCAGGACCCCGTACTCAACATATTTGGATATAACATGTTTTCGTTTTTCGAGCACTTCTTTTTCAAGTGATTCAATTTCTTTTTTCTGCTGTTCCGTGAGTGACATTGTTGAAGGCATTTTTGTTCCGGCGGCGTGTGCCGGCATTGTGAAAACCATTGCTGTAATGAAAAATGCAGCTAAAGACAATGCAGCTTTTTTCATGACTCTTTCCTCCTTTAACGTTTGTTATATGTTGCTCCCTCATCCATTTTTTATGCAAAAAAAAGAGCGAAATTATTCGCTCTTTTCAATCGATTCGTCCGGCAGCGCGTATGTGACATACGTTCCTGCTACAAAATCGTGGATTGACCGTTTGTCTTCTCTCATTCCGACCATGAATGCGCTCACGATCACGCCGATTCCAAACGTCACGCCATATATCAGGCCGCCCACAAGCACTCTCAAAATCATAGTGAGAAAGCCTACCTGAGTGCCGTCTTTTTTGACGATGCGGATACCGCAGATCTTTTTGCCGATAACATAACCGTTCCAGTATACAGGGAGCAAAATAGCATAAAGAGTCAAAATGATGCTGATCATTGTGCTCTCATTCGGATCTTTTCCTGTTGCCAGCATAAAAATAATCGCCAAAGGCACTGAAGTAATTAAATAGTCGAGTACCACGGCTCCCAATCTGATCCAAAATCCCGCCGGTCTGTAAATATTCATCGTGTTTCTCCTCGCTATGGCTTTAAAATCACTTTAATGTTGCCATCTTCTTTTTTGTCAAATATATCATATGCAGCAGGAGCTTCCGCAAGACTCATTTTGTGTGTAATGATATCCGTCGGATCAATTTCATTTTGTTCGATCATTTGATACAGCATCGGCATCAGATGAATAACGGGTGCCTGGCCCATTTTCAAAGAAACGTTGCGTGTGAAAAAATCACCGAGCGGAAAGCCGTCCGCTTCAGAAATGTATGCGCCCGTGAGCTGCACGGTTCCGAACTTCTTAACGGCTTCTGATGCTGTAAGAATCGGACTGATCGTTCCGAACTGATTCGGTTTTTGCTCTGCTTTTTCTTTTGAAAGCGGCGTGCCGTCCATTCCGACACAATCAATCACTACATCCGCGCCCCCTGACGTATGTTCATGCAGCAGTTTCCCGATCTCATCATGTTCTGAAAAATTGAAGGTCTCTGCTCCGTTTATGCGTCTCGCATGTTCAAGGCGGTGCGGGACTTGATCAACTGCGATAACCCGTTTAGCTCCTTTTTTCCACGCGAATTTTTGCGCCATTAAGCCGATCGGGCCTGATCCCAGAATAACGACTGTATCCCCTTTTTTCACTCCGCTGTGCTGGACGCTCCAAAAGGCGGTCGGCATGACATCTGACAGAAGCAGCACCTGCTCATCTTCAAGCTCACTGTCTGCCGGAACCAGAAAAGAAGAGAAATCAGCATAAGGAACACGTAAATATTCAGCCTGCCCGCCGGGATAATTACCGTTAAACTCCGAGAAACCGAATAAGCCGCCGGCATCTGTATGAGGGTTTGGATTTGATTCATCACACTGGCTTTCCATCTGGTGCTTGCAATAATGACATTCTCCGCAGCCGATGTTAAAAGGAATCACGACCCGGTCGCCTTTTTTCAGCTTTTTGACTTGACTGCCCGTTTCTTCAACGATTCCCATCGGCTCATGCCCGACGATATAACCCGGATCGGCGGGTATTCCGTTTTTATATAAATGAAGGTCTGAACCGCATATCCCGGTTGCGGTGATTCGAACGATGACATCTCTCTCATCTTGAATGGCGGGTGCCGGGACTTCTTTCACTTCCATATGTTCTTTTCCTTGGTATGTCAGTGCTTTCACACTTGGTCAGCTCCTTTTTCATCACTCCTTCCCTTTTCACCTGCTTCTAAACTTGGCCGGTATGTTATTCGGCCCGCTGAATATCCCATTGAAAAGGATCTTCAAGCTGCGACCAATCGGAATCGAACTCAGACGGCGTGAGCAGGCACTGATCCAATTCCTTTGTAATGGCTGCTTCATCTAAATCTGTTCCGATAAACACCAGGTTCGTATGACGGTCTCCGAATTGGTCGTCCCAATCTTCCAGAATCTCCGGTTCCTGCTGTTTGATCTGCTCCTGCTCAAGTTTCGGCATTGCCGCCACCCAATAAGAAACAGGCTCAATCGAAACCGCCGGACCCGCCTGAGACATCAGCAGCGCAAGGCTGTTGCGGGTTGCGCACCAAGCAATTCCTTTTGCGCGCACAATGTTGTCAGGGATTGATTGATGCAGCCAGCTGTCAAAACGAGCGGTATGAAACGGCAGACGCCGCGAGTACACAAACGAAGTGATGCCGTACTCTTCCGTTTCCGGAGTGTGCGCTTCATGACCTGCCGTCAGTTCCTTTATCCATCCTGCTGATGAACTCGCTTCCTCAAACTCAAATAAACCGGTATTCAATATGTATTCGGCGGGCACTTCTCCGCGGACGGACCGGATCAGTCTGGCACGGGGCTGTAATGCGCGAAGGACCGTTTCCAGCTGTTCAAGCTCTTTTTCGCCCACCATGTCGCATTTATTTAAAATGAGCACATCACAAAACTCGATTTGGTCAATTAATAAATCGGCAATCACCCGTTCATCCTCTTCTCCCGCCGCTTCCTTCCGGTCAAGAAGGCTGTCACCGGACTGGAAATCATGCCAGAAGCGGTTTGCATCCACCACGGTCACCATTGTGTCCAGCCTGCAGAATGTTGTCAGATCAATGCCCATTTCTTCATCTATATAAGAAAATGTCTGGGCAACGGGAATCGGTTCGCTGATCCCTGTTGATTCAATCACAATATAATCAAATCTGCCGTCTTTCGCGAGTTTCTCAACTTCGACTAATAAATCTTCACGCAGCGTGCAGCAGATACAGCCGTTGGATAATTCTACGAGTTTCTCATCCGTCCTTGACAAGCCGCCTCCCTGCTTCACCAATCCCGCGTCTATATTTACTTCGCTCATGTCATTGACGATGACGGCAATTTTTAAACCGTTGCGGTTTTGTAAAATATGATTCAAAACGGTCGTCTTTCCGGCACCAAGATAGCCGCTCAATACTGTAACCGGAATTTTTTTCATATAATAGCCTCCTGACAAAATAGAATGATTACGATTTATATTCCGCACCTGCCTTATTTTCACCATAATATACATGGTTATAAATCGTAATCGTTACTATTTATTCTGATGTATTCTCCGTTGAAAATCAAGTGAAAAATAATCAATCATAAAAAAGACACGCTGTCATACGTGTCTTCCGCCTAAACTTAAATATCCGCAGGACTGTTTTCAGCGCCATAGCTTTTTCTCCAAAAATAGCCTGCGGCCAGAACAAGCACAAATGCGAGCAATGTGATACATGAAAAAGAGATAAAACCGATCGCATAAGTTCCCGTCATCTGCTTCAATGATCCTAAAATATTGGGAAGGAAAAAACCTCCTATGCCGCCGGCCGCTCCGACAATCCCCGTCACCATTCCGATTTCTTTTGCAAAGTGCTGAGGGACAAGCTGAAATACCGCTCCGTTGCCCATACCGAGCGCCATCATTCCGATAAACAACAGAACGATCACCGTTGAAAGCGGAGGCAGGCTGCTGACTCCCGCCATACATAGAGCCGCGATGATAAACAGTACAGCGAGAACTTTCGCACCTCCCGCACGGTCTGAAATCCAGCCTCCTGCAGGGCGAAAAAAACTGCCCGCTGCAACACATATTGTGACGAAATCACCGGCATGGATTTTTGACAATTGATATTGATCAACGAAAAAAATCGCCAAAAAACTTGATAATCCCACAAAACCTCCGAAAGTGACGCCGTACAAAAGACAGAAACACCATGTCTCCTTCTGCCTGAAAACGTGAAGATAGTTTTTAAGCGGCTGCGGTGTGGGCTGTGCAGGAGAGTCCTTCGCCATGATGATAAACAGTATAAAAACGATCATCAACGGAAGAAGCGCAATTCCCATTACACTGTGCCACCCAAACTGTTCCGCAAGGCGGGGACCGAACAATGTCGCAAACAAAGTGCCGCTGTTGCCGGCACCTGCTATCCCCATCGCAAGCCCCTGCAAGTGAGGCGGATACCACCGGCTCGCCATCGGAAGCGCGACAGCAAAACTTGCGCCCGCCACGCCCAGCAGAATGCCGATCGCATACAGCTCAGTCAAAGAACGGCCGCCGAATGCCCCCCAAAGCAGCGGGATCATTGTAATCAGCATCCCGATCACGGCTGTTTTCTTCGGACCGATCCTGTCCGTTAACACGCCTAAAATGATCCGAAACACAGATCCTGATAAGATCGGCAGAGCCACGACAAACCCTTTTTCAAAAGAAGATAACCCGAAATCCTGAGAAATATAAACGCCGAGCGCCCCCAGCATGACCCAAATCATAAAACTCACATCAAAATATAAGAAGGAACAGAGCAGAGTGAGCGGATGGCCGCTTGTTTTTAATTCCGACAGCTTCATAACATTCTCCTTTCCGGTCTTCTATCATTTCAAATTGCTGAATCAAGAATATATGACCGGCATTCACCGGAAAAGACATGTGTAAGATAATGCGACACATTTAATGCGTTAATCAGGCAATGTGCCATAATTTCTCATAGAGAAGCAATCTTACAGGCAGCTGCAAAGGAGGTTTGGCGAATGAAGAAACAACGATTAATTGCAGCAGGGAACGGAATGGCCGGAATCCGCTGTATTGAACGCATTTTAAAGATGAACCGTGACATGTTTGAGATTGTCATTTTCGGAAGCGAACCTCATCCCAATTACAATCGCATTCTCTTATCCTCCGTTTTACAAGGTGAGGTTTCGCTTGATGACATTACGCTGAATAGCCGCGAATGGTACGAAAAAAACGGAATTACGCTTTACACGGAAGAAACGGTTGTACACATTGATACAGAACGGCAGGTTGTCACAACGGATCGGAAGCGCAGCATGACTTACGATCAAATCATCCTTGCAACGGGCTCCTCTCCTTATATTCTCCCCATACCCGGAGCAGATAAAGAAGGTGTGTACGGCTTTCGGACAATAGAAGACTGCCAATCTCTTATCAATGCGGCCGGCCGGTATCAAAAGGCGGCGGTCATCGGCGCCGGTTTATTAGGTCTTGAAGCGGCCGTCGGCTTACGGCAGCTCGGCATGGACGTCAGCGTCATTCACCACTCTTCCGCCATTATGCAAAAACAGCTTGATCAAACGGCATCCCGCCTGCTGCAGAAAGAGCTGGAACGAAAAGGCTTAGTCTTTCTTTTAGAGAAAGACACGGCATCCATTACAGGGAACTCACGGGCGGAAGGCATCCGTTTCAAAGACGGTTCTTCCATAGAAGCAGACCTGATTGTCATGGCCGCCGGTGTGAGGCCCAATATCCGATTGGCTGCATCTGCCGGACTTTCAGTGAACCGAGGAATCATCGTCAATCAATTCATGCAGACGAACAAACCGAATGTGTATGCCGTCGGTGAATGCGCGGAGCATGACGGGATTGTATACGGATTGGCGGCGCCGCTTTATGAACAGGGAAAAGTGCTCGCGCAGCATCTATGCGGCGTCCCGTGCGAAGGGTTTCAAGGCTTTGCACAATCTGCGGCCTTAAAAATAGCCGGTATTGATGTATGGTCGGCAGGAAAGGTGCACGAGGATGAGCACACAGCCGGCATATTGTTCCATGATGAGCATGCAGGCATCTACAAAAAAGCGCTCTTTAAGGACGATAAACCGGCCGGCTTTATTTTATTCGGGGACACGCGCGGTAAACAGCGGCTTCTCGACAGTCTTGTGAAGCAAAGAGATATTTCCATCGTGAAAAAACAGCTCATGGAACCGGATCAAGGCGGTATATCCTTTGAATCCATGCCTCCCCATGAAACCATTTGCCAATGCAGCTCAGTGACCAAGGGCTCCATTGAAGAAGCGGTGAACAAATATGGCTTAAAAACCGCGGAGGAAGTGAAGCACATGACAAAAGCATCCGGGTCTTGCGGAGGATGCAGGCCGCTCGTTGAAGACTTGCTGAAGTATATGGCGAGCGATGATTACACAAAACCCTCCCGCCAGCCTTCATTTTGCGGCTGCACCGATTTGACGGAAGAAGAAGTCATCGCCGAAATTCGCCGCCGTCCGTTCACTGATGCCGCCGAGGTAATGAAAGTGATCGGCTGGAAAACAGAAAACGGCTGCCGCATTTGTATTCCGGCGCTTCACTATTACATGGAAAGGATGCGGCCTGATTTTATGCAGTTCAATGAAATATCGGCAGAAGAGACATGCACCCTCATTCCGCAAATGTACGGCGGACTGACAAGTGCGGCAGAGCTCAAAAACATCGCAGACGTCATCGAAGCATACGGCATCCCTGGGGTTTCGATGACTGACAGTCACCGGCTGAGGCTTTCCGGAATCAGGCCAAATGACCTTGCAAGCATCAGAAAAGCACTGAACATGCCGGTTTTCTCTCCCCGGCACCGCAGGACGATTCAAATCAAAGCATGTACGTGCGGACAGCATCGCTCCTTTCAAGAGCTGGCAAGCAGGATTGAACGAGATACCGACATGCTTGCCGTCCCTGCTTATGTATCCGTCAGCTTGTCATGTGAAAACAATTGCACCGATGCTTACATTCAAGATATCGGCGTGCTTCAGACACAAACTGGCTGGGAGATTTACATCGGGGGCGTCCGCGGAAAACAAGCCCGCGCCGGCAGCCTTTTTTGTGTGACGGATAACGAAGACAGTACCGCCGCTATGATGAAAGGCCTTATTCAATATTATCGCGAAACAGCTCACTACAACGAAGCGATTTATCAATGGGTTGACAGACTCGGCCTCGTCCATATTAGAGAAATGCTGTTTGAAGAAGATATGCGGACACAGCTTCTGAAAAATCTCCGTTCAGACATATCCCTGCTGCAAAACCTGTCTGCCGGGAAAACGCCATACGAAAGGATGAAGCTTTTTGACTGAACCGATGCTCCGTTATTTCCGTGACAAACTGCAAGATGTCCAATCGGAAAAAACATATGAGACGCAATGCCCGTTCTGCAGCATGCAATGCAAAATGCAGCTTACGGAACAAACCTTCGCGGCACGGAAGAAATACACTGCAATCGGCATTGATAATCCGACGACACATGGCCGTTTATGTACAAAAGGCATGAATGCCCATCAGCATGCCGTGCACTCTTCCCGCATTACACGCCCCCTGCTTAAAAAAAATGGTGAATTTGTGCCTGTCTCTTGGGCTGAAGCACTGAATCGCATTAAGGAACAAATCAATCTGATCCAAACCGAACACGGCAATGATGCGATGGCCGTCTACGGGAGCGCCTCAATTACAAATGAAGAAGCCTATCTGCTTGGAAAGTTCGCACGGGTCGGCTTACAGACGAAATACATCGATTACAACGGGCGGCTCTGTATGTCTGCCGCAGCAACGGCGGCCGGCCAGACATTCGGCGCGGACAGGGGCCTGACGAATCCATTATCGGACATCCCGCATACACGTGTCATCATCCTGGCAGGCACCAATATCGCCGAATGCCAGCCGACGATCATGCCGTATTTTGATAAAGCGAAAGAAAACGGGGCTTACATTATCGCCATTGATCCCCGGGAAACGGCGACGACCAAAATAGCCGATCTTCACCTGAAAATCAAGCCCGGCACAGACGCCGCCCTGGCAAACGGACTCGTCAAAATCTGCATTGACGAACAGCTTACAGACAAAGACTTTATCCGCACCCGCACAAACGGATTCGATAAGCTCAAACGGCATACCGACGCTTTGGATCTGAAAGAGATCTCCGAGCAGACAAGTGTTCCTTTGGAGCATATACGAAAGGCCGCCGTGAAGTTTGCCAAGGAAACATCCGGCATGCTGTTTACAGCGCGGGGGATCGAACAGCAGACTGACGGTACCGCGGCAGTGAAAGCTTTCTTAAATATGGTGCTGATCACCGGAAAAATTGGCAAGCCCTTCTCTGGTTACGGGGCAATTACCGGTCAAGGCAACGGACAAGGCGCGAGAGAACACGGCCAAAAAGCGGATCAGCTTCCGGGCTACCGTTCTATCGAAATTGAAGAACACCGGGCGCACATTGCGAAGGTGTGGGGGATTCATCAGGAAGAGCTGCCGCGAAAAGGCGTCTCAGCCTATGAAATGATAGAAAAAATAGATAGCGGCGACATCAAAGGACTGTTGCTCATGTGTTCCAATCCGGCTGTTTCCGGCCCAAATGCGAATTTCGTCAAGCAGGCAATCAAGAAACTGAGATTCTTTGTCGCAGTTGATTTATTTATTTCTGAGACCGCGGCATTCGCGGATGTGATTTTACCCGCCTCCTCTTATTTGGAAGACGAAGGCACGATGACAAATGTAGAAGGCCGCGTGACATTAAGAGAAGCGAGCCGCACCTGCCCCGGAGAAGCGAAACATGATTGGCAGATCATCTGTTACATTGCCTCGGCTCTTGGTAAAGGGCATTATTTTCCCTATACGTCGGCGGAGGAAATCTTTAACGAACTGAGAGAAGCGAGCCGCGGCGGAATTGCTGATTACTCTGGCATCACCTATGACAGGCTCAGGCGGGAAGGCGGCATTCAGTGGCCATGTCCTGAAGCGGATCATCCCGGAACCGGGCGATTGTTTGAGCACTCATTTGCCCATCCCGATCACAGAGCTGAATTAAGCGTGATTCCAAATGAACCGGCCGTCCCGAAAGAGAAACCGAGCGCCGGCTATCCGCTTTATTTAACCACGGGCAGGGTGATGTCTCATTACTTAACGGGTGTACAAACGAGAAAAAGCTCCGCCCTGGCTGCAAGACATTTCGAATCCTTTGTGGAAATCCACCCAAAAACGGCGGCCGACTATCATATCGAAGACCGTGTTCTCGTGAAAGTAGAATCCCCCCGGGGCAGCATCACGGTCCGGAGCAGATGGTCGGAGAACGTACGAAAAGACACGTTGTTTGTTCCCATCCATTGGTCTGACACGCAAAACGTCAACAATTTAATTGGTGAAGCCTTGGACCCGGACTGTAAAATGCCCGGTTTTAAGATGTGTGCGGTACGAATCAGCCCTATATAATTTTTCATAAAATTTTTAGATTTTTTAGTATTTTTTGTTACATTTCATAACATGCATCTTAAATATTTGTTTTTGCTGTGCTACGCTAAAAAAAACAAAGATAAGGAGCGGATCATCTGATGGGAAAAAAACAGCTAGTCCTTGTTGGAAATGGAATGGCCGGGGTAAGAGCGATTGAAGAAATACTGCGTGTTTCACAAGACGAATTCGAGATTACAATATTCGGGGCCGAACCTCATCCCAACTATAACCGAATCCTTCTGTCAAAAGTGCTGCAAGGCGATACCGACATTCAAGACATTACGTTAAACGATTGGAACTGGTACAAAGAAAACAACATTCAGCTGTATACCGGTGAAACAGTCATCAAAGTCGACACGGAAAACAAAACCGTCATCACCGATGCAGACAGAATCCAGCCTTACGATGAACTCATCCTGGCGACAGGCTCTGTCCCTTTTATCCTTCCGATTCCGGGCGCAGACAAACAAGGCGTCACGGCATTCCGGGATATAAAAGATACAGACACGATGCTCGCCGCGTCAAAACAATATAAAAAAGCAGCCGTCATCGGCGGAGGACTGCTTGGTTTGGAAGCCGCTCGCGGACTGCTGAATCTCGGAATGGACGTGTCTGTCATCCACCTCGCCCCATTCCTGATGGAGCGCCAGCTTGACGCAGCGGCGGGACGCCTGCTGCAAAACGAATTAGAAAAACAAGGCATGACCTTTTTCCTTGAAAAGCAAACCGAAGAAATTCTCGGTACTGACCGTGTCGAAGGGGTACGCTTCAAAGACGGCACAAGCATCGAAGCTGACCTGGTCGTCATGGCGGTCGGCATCCGCCCGAATACACAGCTTGGCACAGAAAGCGGCATTCCGGTAAACCGCGGAATCATTGTCAACGATTATATGCAGACTGACATTCCGCACATTTACGCGGTCGGTGAATGTGCCGAGCACCGCGGAATCGCATACGGTCTTGTGGCGCCGCTCTATGAACAGGCAAAAGTGCTGGCCAAACATATTTGCGGCATTGAAACAAAACCGTATGAAGGCTCCGTTCTCTCCACTCAATTAAAGGTATCAGGCGTCGAAGTCTTCTCTGCCGGTGACTTTAACGAATCAGAGGACAAAAAAGCGATTAAAGTGTTCGATGAGCAGGACGGCATTTATAAAAAAATCGTCCTGAGGGGCAATCAAATTGTCGGCGCTGTTTTGTTCGGAGACAGCAGCGAGGGCAGCCGCCTGTTTTCAATGATTCAAAAAGAAGCCGATATCTCTGAAACCTCCAAAATATCAATCTTACAGCCTCTTGATCAGGAAGCAGGCGCAAGCATGACCGCGGCGATGAGCGACGATGAAATCATCTGCGGATGCAACGGCGTATCAAAAGGCGCGATTATTCAAGCCATTCAGGAAAAAGGCTGCACATCTACGGACGAAATCAAAGCATGCACCGGGGCATCCCGTTCCTGCGGAGGCTGTAAACCGCTCGTGGAAGACATTCTTCAATATACACTGGGCTCAGAATTTGACGCGTCCGCGCAAAAAGAAGCGATTTGCGGCTGCACATCACTGTCGAGAGATGAAGTCGTAGAAGAAATCAAAGCCAAAGGGCTGTCCCATACAAGAGAAATCATGAACGTGCTCGGCTGGAAAACGCCGGAGGGCTGCTCCAAATGCCGTCCTGCCCTCAACTACTACTTAGGCATGATTAATCCGGCTACATACGAGGATGACAGAACATCCCGTTTTGTGAACGAACGGATGCACGCCAATATTCAAAAAGACGGAACATACTCAGTCGTTCCCCGGATGTACGGCGGCGTGACCAACTCTCAGGATCTCCGCAAGATCGCCGATGTCGTCGACAAATATGAGATCCCGCTCGTTAAAATGACAGGCGGCCAGCGAATTGATCTCATCGGCGTCAAAAAAGAAGACCTGCCGAAAGTATGGGCCGAGCTTGATATGCCGTCAGGCTACGCGTACGGAAAAACACTCCGCACGGTAAAAACGTGCGTAGGCGAACAATTCTGCCGCTTCGGCACGCAAGACTCCATGGCACTGGGCATTGCGCTTGAGAAAAAATTCGAAGGGCTCAATACGCCTCATAAGGTCAAAATGGCCGTGTCCGCCTGCCCTCGGAACTGTGCGGAATCAGGTATTAAGGACCTTGGCGTTGTCGGCATCGACGGAGGCTGGGAGCTTTATGTCGGCGGAAACGGCGGAACCCATTTGCGCGCCGGTGATTTGCTGATGAAAGTAAAAACGAATGAAGAAGTCTTAGAATATGCGGGTGCTTACCTTCAGTACTACAGGGAAACGGCAAACTATCTGGAGCGGACATCCGCATGGCTTGAGCGCGTCGGTTTATCTCATGTCCAATCCGTATTAAACGATCCGGAAAAACGGCAGGAGCTCAACGACAGAATGAATGAGACACTCTCTGTCCACAAAGATCCGTGGCAATACTTCCTTAAAGATAAAAAAGCATCTAAAGATCTATTTGAAAATGTCGTCACGACTTCATAAAACAGTAAGGGGGAACGGACATGGTTAATAAAGATATGACAAAGGTTTGCATAGGCAAAGTAAACGAATTACCTGAGGAGTTAGGAAAAACCGTATATATAGAAGATAAAGAGCTTGCCGTATTTAAGCTTTCTGACGGGAGCGTCCGCGCCGTCGAAAACCGCTGTCCCCATAAAGGGGGCGTCTTGGCTGAAGGCATCGTCAGCGGAGAATACGTCTTCTGCCCGATGCATGACTGGAAAATCTCCTTAGAAGACGGAAAAGTCCAAGAGCCGGATCATGGCTGTGTCAAAACATACGAAACACTGATTGAAGGAGAGAATGTATACCTCCTGTATTGAGCAAAGACCGGATCACTTTTTCAAGTGGTCCTTCATTTTTTAAATTGCTGAAGGGATGACGCCATCATGAAAAACGGAATCGTATATTTTGTCGGTGCCGGACCAGGAGACCCGGGGCTGATCACCGTAAAAGGAAAACAGGCTCTGGAGAAAGCGGATATCATTTTGTATGACCGGCTCGCAAACCCAAAGTTTCTTGAATATGCCTCACCGGACTGCCGGTTCATTTATTGCGGAAAGCTGCCCGACCGCCATTTTATGAAACAGTCTGAGATAAATGCCCTGCTGATTGAAAAAGCGGCGGAAGGCTGCACCGTAGTCCGCTTGAAAGGCGGAGACCCAAGTGTGTTCGGCAGAGTCGGCGAAGAAGCAGAGGCGCTTCATCAGCACGGCATCCGCTACGAAATGGTGCCCGGCATCACCTCGGGAATCGCAGCGCCGATGTATGCGGGAGTCCCCGTCACCCATCGTGATTTCGCTTCGTCCTTCGCGATGATCACCGCTCATGATACATCATTGCACGGCAGGCCGAATCTCGACTGGGAAGGGCTTGCCCGAAGCGTTCAAACGCTTGTGTTTTATATGGGCGTTAAAAACCTGTCATTTATATGCCGTAAGCTTACGGAGTACGGTAAATCCCCTTCCGTTCCCGTACTCGTCATTCAATGGGGGACGTGGGGGCGGCAGCGGAGCGTTAAAGGAACGCTTCAGGATATCCATGAAAAAGTTCAAAGCCAAAACATCACCAACCCTGCCATTATCGTCATCGGTGATATTGTCAATTTTCAAACACACAGCTGGTTTGAAAGCAAACCGTTCATCGGGCGGCATATCATGGTTGTCACTCATGGCGATGAAGAACATACATTGACAGACAAGCTGCGCGAGTATGGCGCCGATGTTATTGAGTGGCCGAAGCGGATCGTTAAAAAAATGCCCGCAAACGAAAACATCCTGAAACAGATCAGCACCTTTGAACAACTATTTTTCACATCACGCCTTGCGGTATGCGAATTCTTTGACACACTGGCTTTCAAGCAGATCGACATCCGCCGGGTGACCGCAAGCCTGAATGCAGCGACTGAGACCGCAAAGACGGAACTGACAAAACGGGGCTTTCTCCTATCCGAATGTCAAATTGATTCTCCGCATTCACTCATTGTAGGAAGCCGTCAAGCAGCAGAAAACTTGTCAGACTCAAAATCATGCCCGTTTTATATCACCCATGAGCATATCGCAGATGAGCGGTTCACTTCCATGATCGAACGCACGATCAGTGAGTCTCCTCTGCAAATGATTATCTGTACGGGCAAAGAATCCGCTCAGCATTTGATCAGCGCCGGAAAACAAATCGGCATATCACCGGATCCATCGGCAAACCGCCCTCCCGTCATCTGCATGGGTGAAGACATTCCCGCCGGCTGCGAGTTTACCGCCGTGAAAAATCAGGAACAGTTATTTGCGTTTATACGAAATGAAATGAAAGACATGCTCGTTCACAGCTGATACGCCGGAATGCTTTTCTGACCCCCAGGCTCAACATCGGGGGTCAGCCCTTTTTTATTGTGTCACCAATTTTTTATGATGAGTCGAATACATCGCCATCTGTTCCGCCTGCGGGTCCAAATAGGCTTTGGCGCTGTTCACGGCGGTCGGCCCCTCCGTGAAACCGCCTGCAATCAATCTGAGCTTGCTTTCATAATGGGCGGCGTCACCGGCGACAAACACGCCCGGAAGATTCGTCCGCATATGTCTGTCAGCTTTAATCCTGCCTTCTTCAATCTCAAGCCCCCAGTCCTTCATCGGACCGAGATCAATTTTAAACCCGTGGTTGATAATGAGCTCATCAAGCTTGATGACTTCAGAAAGTCCCGACTCAGTTTGGCAAACGGTGACGCTCTCGATCCGTTCTCCGGTGCCGTTGAGATGCTTCAGACGATATGGCGCAAGCACCCGCACGGAAGACCGCTTCATTTTCGCCACGCTGCTTTCCAAACCGCCGAACTCCTCCCTGCGGTGCAAGACGGTAACAGACGCCGCAATCGGTTCCAGCTCATTCGCCCAGTCAACCGCGGTATCTCCCCCTCCTGAAATCACGACATGCTTATCTCGAAACGCATCAAGCTTCTCCACCTTATAATGAAGGTTCTTTCCTGAATAACGGCTCGCATCCGCGCTGTCAAGTTCATTGACCTCAAGCGTTCCCATGCCGACGGCCAAAATCACCGTGCGCGTATAGTGCTTTTCCCCTTCGGAACTTTCCAGCACAATGGTTCCGTCTTCCAACCGTTCAAATCCGGTCACCCGCTGATTCAACACGATATCCGGCTCAAATGTCGCCGCCTGCTCCTTCAGCTGCTTAATCAGCTGTTCTCCGGCAATCCCGGGTATTCCGCCGATATCACGGATGATTTTTTCAGGGAAAAACATAGACACTTTCCCTCCGAGCCGCGGCAAAAACTCGATCACTTTCGTTTTCAGCTCGCGCATCCCGCAATAAAAAGCCGCAAACAGGCCGATCGGGCCTCCGCCTATAATCGTGACGTCATACACCTCATGATTTTCCGCCATCGTTCTGCCTCCCGTTTATATATATACTTCAAACATTTTTAATTGAGAATCAATATCAATGAAAGTATAACACATATTGAGGAGCAGTGTTTATTCATTTCTCTCTTGCGGGAAAGGAGTGATTCAGAAGTGAGGTTCTGAGATTGATAAGCGGGAAGGTATTAAAACTGAAACCAGTACGGCGACTGGTTTCTTTTTTATCTCTTTTTCATCAGCATGATATCGAGGTACAGCTGGCACCTTGTCCTGAAGTCGTTTAAATTAATTGATGTCATGTCAAGAATCTGTTTGATACGGTAGTTCAATGTGTTTTGATGAATAAAAAGCTGTTCTGCGGCTGGTTTTGTTTTGCAGTTATTGAGGAGATAGATTTCTAACGTTTTCAGCAGTTCGGTACTGCTTTCTCTGTCTTTGGCTTTTAATAACGCTAAATCATCGTTTACATATTCCAGTGAGGCGTTTTTTTCTTCGATGCTTTCAAGATAGCGGTAAATCCCGAGCTTACTGTATTCGTACGGGATATTTTCCTGGTTTCCGGTAATTTCGGCGGCCTTTATGACTTCAAGGGCCTCTATATAACTTTTGCCGAGCTTCAGGATGCTGCTGTATTCATTGCCGATTCCGATATAGATGGGAGTGGGGATCTTCTGAAAGTGAAAATGAGTCAGCAGTTTGTGGATGAATTCAGATGCTGCCGAAGTGCCGGAGCTTTTTTGCGAGAAGCTTGCGACGACGATGACAATATTGGAATCAATGGTTAAGACGTGACTGACTTTATCCCGCAAATTCAAGTACGATTTGATGTTTTCCTTCACATCTTCGACTGCCTCCCCATCCCCATTCGCGGCGTGCAGGACGACTACCGAAAAAACCGACGGCAGCACGGCGTTCATCTTTTCCGCTTCCCGCCTGAACTCCTTTTCAGAGGAGAATTGCTGAAAGATCGCCCGTTTCACCAGGTCTTCCGCTCTCTCTTCTTTTTCCTGTTTCAGCCGGTTCGTTTTATAGATGATTTTTCCGACATGGAATGAAGTTTCATATAAAAAATCGAGCTCCTCGTCCGTCAAGTTTCGGTCGAGCTCCTGAATCCAGATGTAGCCCATCACTTCGCCTTTATGTTTTGCGCTTACAACCACTCTCTGATTCAGTCCGATACTGTCTATTTTTTCGACACGGAACGGTTCAGGAACGGTTTTCAGCTTTTCGATCACCCCGTCCTTCAGAAACCTTTCAAAAATCTGCACGGGGCATTTTTTTGAAAATATCGTCTGCTGGTTGGCGGAGTCGAAGTGATTAATGTAATAAGAATTATAGGCAAGCAAAAAGAAATCCGCGCTTTCCAGAATAACAGGCTTCTGCAATTCATAACTGATGAAATCAATTAATTTATCAATGTCCGTAAATGAAAAAACTCTCTCTAAAAGCTCTTCCATACCTATTTCTCCTATGCTCTTTTTATCTTTATCATACTCTGCGGGGTGACTTTTTGTATAGAAAAAAATTCACATATTCCCAAAACGGCATGATCCGAAAGCCTGTATCGTGAAAAGAGGAAAAAGGGCGGTCCCTTCTTCCTCTCGTTCCTTGCTTTTATTGAGAAAGTGTATCACGGTACTCATGAAACTGATCTGTGACATCTTTTGACGGAGCCTGTGTCAATAAGCTGACGACAAATACAGCGGCAAGGCTTACAGCAAAGCCCGGAATGATTTCGTACAAAAAGTCTGAAAGACCGGCATTCGCCCAAATGATTACGGTAATCGCTCCCGCAATCATGCCGGCGAGTGCCCCCCATTTCGTCATCCGTTTCCAAAATAAACTGAGCAGTACGACCGGCCCGAATGAAGCGCCGAATCCCGCCCATGCATAGCTGACAAGACCAAGTATCGTGTTATTTTTCTCCCAGGCGAGCACCAAAGCGATGATTGACACCGCAAGCACTGCCATTCTCCCCAGAAATACGAGTTCCTTATCAGAAGCCGAACGCCTGAACATGGACTTATACAAGTCCTCCACTAAAGAACTGGACGTAACGAGCAACTGAGACGAAATCGTACTCATAATGGCCGCTAAAATCGCAGAAATGAGAAATCCCGTAATAATCGGGTGGAACAGAATGTTGCCGAGCTGAATAAAAATGGTTTCCGGATCAGCCAGCTTCAGTCCGTTCTGGTGGTAATACGCGATTCCCGCAAGACCCGTAAACAGCGCGCCTAGTGCAGACAAAATCATCCATCCCATTCCGATCCGTCTGGCGCGTTTGATTTCTTTCACAGACGTGATCGCCATAAAACGCACAATAATATGCGGCTGCCCGAAATAGCCGAGCCCCCACGCAAATAAAGAAATAATGCCAAGGACGGTCGTCCCTTTGAACATGTTAAACAGTTCCGGGTTGACGGAACGGATATCGGCAACGGTTTCCCCCGGGCCGCCCGTATGGAAAATCGTCACAATCGGCACAAGAATAAGCGCCGCAAACATAATGATCCCTTGAACAAAGTCCGTCCAGCTTACCGCCAAAAAGCCTCCGAACAAGGTGTAGGCGACAACGACGCCTGTCACGACCCACAGCCCCGTGTGGTACTTCAACCCTAAAATGCTGTTGAACAAGACACCTCCGGATACCATGCCGGATGATACGTAAAATGTGAAAAAGACGAGAATGACAAGACCCGAAAACAGTCTGAGAAGCTTCGTATGATCACCGAAACGGTTTTCAAGGAAACCCGGAATGGTGATGGAATTCCCCGCTTTTTCGGTATACGTTCTCAGTCTCGGCGCCACGAAAAGCCAGTTCGCCCACGCCCCGAGCACAAGCCCGAGCACAATCCAAGCGCCGCTTAATCCTGTCGAGAACATAGCGCCCGGAAGCCCCATCAAGAGCCATCCGCTCATATCCGCCGCTCCCGCGCTGAGCGCTGTGACGGCAGGGCCTAAAGAACGCCCCCCGAGCATGTAATCCGTCAGATTTGACGTCCGTCTGTAGGCGTAATAGCCGATAAACAGCATGCCCGACATATAAATACAAATGGAAATAATCAACTGAATGTTTGCTATGGCATTTCCTCCTCCGCTTTATATGTTTATGGTGAAATGGACACCCCCCGCGAGGAGGATGCCCATTCAGTCCCTCTTAAAACGTTTCACTGATTGTTTTCGCCTGCATGTGGAGGGCCAAATAATCCGGGCCGCCCGCTTTTGAATCAGTGCCGGACATTTTGAAGCCTCCGAACGGATGGTAGCCGACAATCGCTCCCGTACAATTGCGGTTGAAGTACAGGTTGCCGACATGGAATTCCTGTTTCGCCCGTTCAATATGTTTGCGGTTATTTGTAATGACCGCGCCTGTCAAACCATATTCAGTATTGTTTGCCACTTCTAAAGCTTCATCAAAGTTTGACACTTTAGAAAACGCCACGACAGGCCCGAAAATTTCTTCCTGCATGAGTCTTGCTTTCGGATCAAGGTCAGCGAAGATCGTCGGCTTGATAAAGTAGCCTTTTGAATCATCTCCGGTGCCGCCGCTTACTAAACGGCCTTCTTCTTTTCCGATTTCAATGTAGCTCATGATCTTGTCGTAAGAACCTTGGTCGATGACAGGCCCCATATAAACATCTGCACTGTCAGGTTTAGCAGTTACTTTTGATTCCGTAATTTCAATGACACGCTCTAATACTTGATCATACACTTTTTCATGGACAACTGCACGTGAACCTGCAGAACATTTTTGTCCCGCGAAGCCGAATGCTGATGTAAAGATGGATTGAGCCGCCAATTCAATGTCCGCATCTTCGTCAACGACAACCGTATCTTTACCGCCCATTTCTGCAATGACACGTTTTAAATGCTGCTGGCCCGGCTGAACTTTCGCCGTGCGTTCGAAAATTCTCGTACCGACTTCACGTGATCCTGTAAATGTGATAAGGCTTGTTTTCGGATGGTCAACAAGATAATCGCCTACTTCTGCTCCGCTTCCCGGCACAAAGTTGACTACGCCTTTTGGCAATCCGGACTCTTCAAGCACCTCAACAAATTTTGCTGCAATAACAGGTGTAGCACTCGCAGGTTTTAGAACCACTGTGTTTCCAGTAACGATCGGCGCCACTGTTGTTCCTGCCATGATCGCAAACAAGAAGTTCCACGGCGGAATAACAACTGTCACGCCGGTCGGCGTGTACACATATTGGTTTTTCTCGCCCTCACGGCTGTTGACCGGTTTGCCTTTTGCCAGTTCGATCATTTGGCGTGCATAATACTCCATGAAGTCAATCGCTTCCGCCGTATCCGCATCAGCTTCGTTCCAAGGTTTTCCCGCTTCCTTGACGAGCAGGGCGGAGAATTCGTGCTTTCTGCGGCGGACTTTGGCAGCTGCGCGGAACAAAACGGCCGCTCTTTCTTCAGGGGATGTGTATCTCCACTCTTCGAACGCTTTCGCAGCTGCTTCAATCGCTTGCTCAGCGTGCTCCTGGGACGCCTTTGACACTTTTCCGACGACTTCTTCTTTATCAGCCGGATTGATTGAAACGATTTTCGCTTCCGTCTCTACCTTTTCACCGTTGATGACGAGCGGATAATCTTTTCCCAGATACTCATTTACCGTCGCAAGCGCTTTCTTAAATTCTTCAACGTTCGATTGATCTTGGAAATTCGTGAATGGTTCGTGTTTATAAGGTGTAGTCATTGTCATCTCTCCCTTTTTTACTTCTTAGTCATACCTTTAAAGGCGAATGCGATGTTTGAGGGGCGTTCGGCGAGCCGTCTCATGAAATAGCCGTACCAGTCATCCCCGTAAGGCAGGTAGACTCTCATGCGGTATCCTTCTTCCACCAGGCTGAGCTGGGTTTGCGAGCGCATGCCGTACAGCATCTGAAACTCAAAACGGTCGTTTGGAATGCCATGCTCTTTGGCAAGCTGTTTTGTAAACTCGATCATTTTGTCATCATGCGTGGCAACTGCCGTATAATGTCCTTTTAAAAGCTGTTTGCGGATGAGTCTTTTATAATTTTCATCGACGTCGCTTTTTTCAGGATAGGCCACCTTTTCCGATTCTTTATAGGCCCCTTTGACAAGCCGCAGAAACGGATTCAGCGGGCTGAGGTCATCAAGATCCTTTTCCGTTCTGTACAGATAGGCCTGCACCACGGTGCTTACATATTCATACCGGCTCCGGAAGTCTTTAAAGATATCCAGCGTCTTCTGGCATCTCGTTTCATCTTCCATGTCAATCGTCACCATGACTTTATGTTTTTCAGCCGTCTGGAGGATTTTCGTCATATTTTCATAGACGAGATCGAGATCTATATCAAGACCTAAAGACGTCATTTTTAATGACACTTGGGAATTCAGCTGTTCATCAGCGATTAAGGCGATGGTCTGCATGCACTCCTCGGTGCGTTCTTTCGCAACATCACCGCTGTTGACAAATTCCCCCAAATGATCGACAGTAACTGACAGCCCCTGGCTGTTCAAATGTCGGATTGTCGGGATAGAACTGCGGAAATCCATTCCTCCGATGATTTTGCCGGCTGCCACACGGCTTCCCCAGCTTCGCGCCATCTTATTGAGAAAGCTGCTCTTGGATAAAAATAAGAAAAAATCTCTTGTAATCACTTCCAACCTTAACACCCCGCAATCTAAGAAGTATTTGTATGAGTCTATTGTAAATGGACAAAACATCCTCTCACAATATTCTAAAAATACAAAGATTCTGATAAATTTTTGTGGTTTTACCACAATCAGCTTCTTAGATAGCAGGCGGATTATGCCGAAAAAAGGCGGACGGAAATGACGGCAATCGTCAATTTCCGCCTTTTTCCCCCCACGCCTCTTCGACGGTCTGAATCAATAGCCGATTCAGTTCCTCCGTTATGTCAGGTTTCGGCGTTTTGATCGTTTTGACATAGTGCCCGATTCGTTCTATTTCTTCTTCTATAAATGCATGAATGATCGTATTTCTCGGTTCCGGAGCCAGCTCCTGACCGCTTTTTTTCCTTGTAAGCAGTGTATTGATTTCAGAAATGAGCGCTTCATCCGTCAATAAGGCATCGGCCAGTACGGGAAAAGACATCGGCGGTACGGAGCCGAACGTTTCAATCCACCTGCAGGCAAGGAGAGGACGCAGAACATAAAAATACTTTTTAATCTTCACTTCACTGCCCCGCAATTCCGTTTTTTCATTCCGTTTTGCCATATTGAGATAATGATAGATGCCGGCTTCAGGCGAAAAGGCGCGGATTTTCAGTTTTCGAAGCTTTTCAGCCGCTGAGAAAGCTTCATAATAGATCATCTCAGAAGAGAGCCATTCCAAAAGAGGCGGATTTGATTTTTTAAAAAGCTGCAGCGCTTTTCTCAGTTCCCAGCCGCTGATGTCAAGCATGTCATGAATCGGCTCTTCTATGACATCCCTATGCGGTTCGATCGAAAAGTACCATTCTTTTTTCGGCACATAGAGAAACCGTACATCATAGTCGCTGTCGCTTGACGGAAATCCCCATGCGCGGCTCCCTGATTCTACGGCGTAAAGCACCTTGACGCCGTGCTGTGCTTCAATTCGTTTTAATTCTTCGATGATCCTTTGTTCCATCTGTATCCGTCCTTTTCCGTGATCATTCCTGAAAAAAGCCCGAGTACTTGGGCTTTTCGCTGTCGTCAGCCTTTCAGATGCGCTTTCAGAAAGGCCAGCTTTTCCGTATGGAAAGAAGGTATGTATTCATGTCCGAAATACCGGTAAACCTTCAATTCTTTTTCCGTTTCCAGATGATTGTACGCGGCAAACACCGTCGACGGCGGGGTCACGCGGTCAATCAGCCCGATGGACATGAGCACCGGAACTTTTACGCGGTCCGCCAGATTCATGATATCAAAATAGGCCAGTGTATTCATCGCGGCCTTCTCCGTTTCAGGACTGCCGTTCTTTCTGAAAAAGGAGTTAATCTCAAGATACGGCTCATCAAGAGCGACATCAATGGCCCGCTCAAAATTGCTTAAATAAGGATAATCGGCCGCAACCGCTCTCGGAATGTCAGATAGTGCCGCCGCGGCGATTGAAAGTCCGCCTCCCTGGCTCCCGCCGATGACGGCGATCCTCGTTTCATCCACTTCATCAAAGCCGCTGATGACTTCCAAAGCCCGGACGGCGTCTAAGTACACGCCGCGGTAATAATATGTATCTTTATCTAAAATCCCTTTCGTCATCCAGCCGGGAACGTGTCCGTGCGGTGAGACGCTTGTATCTGTGCTGCTGTGCTGGCCCCGGACAAGCATGCCGAACGCGGCATATCCGTGAAGCGCCCAATTTACGATGTCATGTATATCCCCGTCATAGCTCGCATTATAGCCGTGATATTTCACGATGGCCGGATGCGGTCCTTGCCGGTCGGGAACGGCGTACCATCCCTCAATTTCCGCCTTGCCGAAGCTTCGGTATGTCAGCCGGAATACTTTCACGCCGTCAGCCGGGTAGCTTTCAGCCTTTAATTCAGGCTTTGCCTCTTCCTTTGCAAGCTCATGTAATGATGATGCCCAAAAATCTGAAAAGTCATGAGGAGCGGTTTTATTTGGTTTATAGGTTTGCAGTTGGTCGAGCGGCAAGTCGTATAATTGCATATCCGATTATTCTCCTTTGTTTTATATGTTTTAATTTTCTGACTCTATCTTAACACGATTTTACACTCATTTTCTAAACATTTTAATAAACGTTTGTTTAAAAACAAAAAAGCCGTGCGCTCACGGGACTGACCCCCGTTTTTGAGACAGGGATCAAAACACCTTCATACAGCCAATTGCCGATATTGTATCGGCGATTGGCTGTTTAGTTTCGTTTGAATACGAATATTGTTATAATAATGAATGTATTCTATGGCAGTGCGTTCTACGATGGCGGTCGTAGTTCGATCAATGCTGTTAAGATAGAACGTTTCAGACTTTAGTGAGGAATGAAACGATTCGATGGAGGCATTATCAGCGGGCGTCCCTTTGCGGGACATGCTCATGGTAATGCCTTTTGTTTTAACAGCTTTCTGATACTCATAAGATGTATAAACAGAACCTTGGTCACTATGTAACACGCAGTTTTCAGGAAGTGTTGGCAGCTGATCAAGTGTGTCTAAGACAAAGTCTGTGTCCTGCTTATCTCCAATCGTAAAAGCAATCACTTCTCCATTGTATAAATCCAATATACTGGAAAGGTACAATTGTTTCTGTCCATAAGGCAAATATGTGATGTCCGTTACCAGTTTTTCAAGAGGGCGATCAGACTGAAAGTTCCGATCCAATATATTATCGACCACAGAATATGGCTGCCCACTTTTTTTACGCTTTTTCATCTTAACCCGACACTGCCATTGATTTTTCTGCATAATACGTTGAACAGATTTATGATTAATACTTATTCTCTTTTTTAGTATGGCTGTGATTTTTCGATATCCATATCGATACTTGTGTTCTCGGCACAACGTGCCGATTTGTTTCTCCAGTCGTATCTTAGGATTACTCTTAGTCAGATTCTTTCTCCATCTATAATATGAAGTGCGTGAAATATCTAAATGGACACAGATGTCCTGTACCGTCATCGTCTTGCGCAATTCTTCTACCAGTTTGATTGTCGTTTCCCTATCAGCTTCCTTTCCAATTCGTTGTACTTTTTTAACACTTCATTCTGTTGTCTCAGATAACGATTCTCTGCCTGGAGTTTCTCTAATTCAGAAGAATACTCCGGACCCTTTCCATAAGTATATTGCTTTCCGACAGGTTGTTCGAATCGATGTGTGTCCCCAGCTTTATACCACCTGACCCATGTCTGCACCTGCGTCTTATTCTTTATATTCAATTCCTGCATGATCTCCTTCACAGGCACGCCCGCCAATCTCATTTCTACAGCCTTCTGTTTGACTTCAACCGGATAACTCACTCTTGCCCTCATAGAAAAACACCTCCAAGTCTAATTTCGGATAACAACGATCCGTTTTCAAACTTGAAGGTGTTTTTTGTTTGTCTCATCTTATGGGGTCAGTTCCCTCACAGCGTCACGGCTCTTTTTACATCGGCTGATACAGGTCCCAGCCGATTTTTAACGTTTCTACGATATAATCGGCTATTTCTTCTGGTTCCAGATTATCCGTCGCCACTTTTGAATTATGTTTATCATAGATGCTTTGGCGCTCGTTAAAGAGCTGCTGCATTTCATCCATGGAACGGTTATGCAGAACGGGACGGCTTTCAATCAGCAGGTCAGCCCGCTGCTTCCAATTCTCCCATGATAAATCAAGATGGAGCACGAGGCAGTTTTCAAGGCAGCACTGTCTGATTTCCTCTTGTTTAAACGAACCGCCCCCAAGCGACACGATCTTGAATTTCGTATTGCGGCAGATATCTAATATATAGTCCTTTTCAGTCTGACGGAAAAAGGCTTCACCTTTTTTCTCAAACATTTCAGGGATGGACATATTGAAATCTTTCTCAATCTGCAAATCAATATCAATAAAGTCTCTGTATAATTTCTTAGCGACCAGCTGGCCGATTGTTGTCTTTCCGACACCCATGAATCCGATCAGTACGATATTTCTTTCTCTTACGGGAATGGCACGTTTTGCGTTCATCTTCGGCGAAATCCTCCTAAGAAATGAAAAAGTTATGTTTATTATATGATAACTCAATATTGAAATATAGAGATAATGCAATGAAAGAAAACCCATCCTTTATAAGAAGAGATGAGTTTTTCTTTCTATCGGAGCTTAATGCGTTCCACCTTTCCGACAATGAAAATATAAGAAAATGCCCCGATAAATGCGACAGCGCCGACAAACAGAATCGCTCCGTTATATGAACCGGTCGCAGAAACGATAAACCCGATGAGAAGCGGGGTGATAATGCCGGCCATATTGGCGAAAAAGCTAAAGACGCCCCCTGCCAATCCGATTGTTTCGCTTGGCGCGACCTCACTCAGCATCGTCCAGGATATATTGGACATGCCCTGCGCAAAAGAAGCAATGGATAAGATCGTCAAAACCGCAGGAGCAGAATCCGTAACATTCGCGAGCACGATGGAGCCTGTCAGCAGAAGACCGAGGATGACGGGCGTTTTCCGGGCAACGTTCACCGACACCCCCCGTTTCATCATGCCGTCAGACCAAAATCCGCCGAACAATACGCCGAAAAAAGCGGCGATATACGGGATTGATGCGGCGAAGCCGACTTTTAAGAAAGCCATGTGCTTTGCCTCCGCCAGATAAGTCGGAAACCATGTCAAAAAGAAGAACAGCGTGGAGGCTACGGCGAATTGGCCGATATACAATCCGACAAGCTTGCGGTATTTTAGAAGCTGGACGAAATCCGCCCACGATATCCTGCCGGCTGAATCAGACACCTCAGTCAGTCCGCCGCCTTCTTTAATATAATCAAGCTCCTCACGATTCACTTTCCGATACCCGTTCGGCTCGTGATACATTTTAAACCAGAAAATGGAGAAAACAATTCCGAGCACCCCTGAGGAAATAAATACGGCGCGCCAGTCAAATGCCGTTAACACCCAGAATAAAACCGGTGTGGCAAACGCCAGCCCGACATATTCCCCCGCCGTATAAACACCCGTCGCAAAGGCGCGTTCCCGCCTTGGAAACCATGTCGTGACAATCCGGTTGTTTGCCGGAAACGCCGGCGATTCAGCTATGCCGATGAGCAGGCGGCAGCCGAATAGAAACCCGAAACTTGCCGCAAAAGCTTGTACTCCGGTAAAAACCGACCACACAAATAAAGAAATTCCGTATGTCCGTTTTGACCCGAATTTATCCAAAATGAGCCCGCCTGGAATCTGCATCCCCGTATAGGTCCAGCTGAACGCAGAAAAAACGATGCCCAAAAGCGCGGGGCTTAGGTTCAGCGAATGTTGAATGGATGGGCCGACAATAGATACACTGGCTCGGTCTATATAATTAATCGCAGTGATAAAAAACAAAAGAACCAATATCACATAACGAGCGCGAGTCGGTTTATTGCGGACGGGACTGAAGGCCCTCAGCTCCGTTTCTTTTTTCAATGGCTTCTCCCCCCTTACTCGAATGAAATTAATTGTACAACACTTCGGTTAATTATTTAATACTTTGACGCAAAAAAGCGTTAAACAATTTGTGTGCCGCACTGACCTGATGCAGACACACCCCGCTTATAAAAAAGTGTCTGCCCTTTTCACCTGTTTATCCGTATCGCACCCGGGGAAAAAGTACACATATGATAGACAGTTACGGGAGGATTATCGATGAAACTGAGTTTTTGCACGACAGGATGTAAGAAAAAGCATATTTTCGACATCATTTCTTTCGCGAAGGAGCACTCCTTTGAGGGAATCGAACTGTGGTACGGACACGCTAAACAATATATAGAGGAAATCGGCCCGCTCGACAGGCTTTATCAGCAGCTTCAGGAGGAAGGCATCGGGGTGCCTGCCGTCAGTTTGTACACTGACTTCGCCACTCAGGATGAAAGGCAGGCGTTAAAGGATGTTCAAAGGGCATTAAGCGCGGCACGACAGCTGCACAGTCCCTTGATCAGAGTCTTTGCCGGCAATCTTCCTTCGCACCGGACGTCACCGGAAAAGTGGCAACGTGCGGTTGATCAATTTCAGCAGGCGGCACGGCTCGCAGATGACTATGAAGTCGATATCGGGCTTGAGATTCATTACGATACGTACGCGGATACACCGGAGGCGGCGCTGGCATTTTTTGAGGATGTCGGACATCCGCGGGTCCGCACCATTTTTGACGGCTCCAACCTACACGTCAATCACGTTGACCAAATGTCCGCTTTGGAAAAACTGTATCATACCGTCAGCCACATTCATCTGAAAAACTATCACTGGGATTTTGCCAACTGGTATCTCAGCAAGCCAACTCCGATTTTTCAAGGAGATATCGATCAAAAAGCATTTTTAAAAGAGCTGATGAACAGACAATATGACGGTTTTGTTTCTCTTGAGTATTTTGGAGAACATGCCTTTACGCATATAAAGGAATCGCTCCGCGAATATACGTCTGTTTTTTCCCGCTGACTCTTCGATCGAAGGGTCTTTTTTTGTATCATATAAAAAAAGGGGGATATCATGATGATCATTTGGATAAATGGGGCTTTCGGTTCCGGAAAAACACAAACAGCGTTTGAACTGCACAGAAGACTGAAACCGTCTTACATATATGATCCTGAAAAGATGGGGTTTGCGATGCGTTCGATGATACCGCCGGATATCGCTGAAGATGACTTTCAAAGCTACCCTCTGTGGCGGGAATTCAATTACAGCATGCTTTCCTATTTGTCAGATACATATCAGGGCATCATCATTGTGCCCATGACCATTACGAACGATCAATACTTCCATGACATTATCAGCAGGCTGAGACAGGATGGCCGGACCATTCACCACTTTACCCTGCTGGCTTCAAAGGAAACATTGCTGAAACGCCTGCGCACCAGAGCGGAAGGAAAAAACTCCTGGGCCGCAAAACAAATCGACCGCTGCATCAACAGCCTGTCTGATAGCCTCTTCACAGAACATCTCCATACAGACCAAATGTCTATTCAGCAGGTCGCAGAAACGATCGCTGCCCAAGCAAATCTGCCTCTTAACCCTGATTCGAGAGGCAGCCTTCGAAGATTCACCGACAGGTTGATAGTGAAGCTGAATCATATCCGTATCAAATAAAAAAACGTTTTGAAAACATGTCCCTGATCCATGCAAATGGATCAATAAATAAAAAGCCCCTCTGAAGGGATGTTTTTTCAAATTAAGAAAAAAATTTTAGAAATAGAGGAGGAATTTTATGGATAATCATCTAATTATTAACACTGTAACACATTTCATTTGAAAAGGGAGTGCTCGAAATGAATTTCAAAAAAGTGTTAACCGGTTCTGCGCTGTCTCTTGCCTTACTGATGTCTGCCGCTCCTGCCTTTGCCGCATCACCAACAGCATCCGCATCCGCGGAAAATAGCCCAATCTCAACGAAAGCAGATGCCGGCATTAATGCCATCAAACTCGTTCAAAGCCCTAACGGCAACTTCGCTGCTTCTTTCGTTTTAGATGGAACAAAATGGATTTTCAAAAGCAAATACTATGACAGCAGCAAAGGGTATTGGGTAGGGATTTATGAAAGTGTAGATAAATAAAAATGAAATAAACAAAAAACCTCCCTTTCAAAAGGGAGGTTTTTTTTATTCTATTTCCACCAATCATCAAACATCGATGCCGGCACCTGGCGCTTATGCTCCGTACTGAGGTAGCGTTTTTCCAGCGCTTCAATCACTTCGGAAGAAACATCCTTGCCTTCTAAATAATCATCAATGTCATTGTATGTGATGCCGAGTTCGGTCTCATCAGTCTGCTGCGGTTTTTCATCGAGCAGATCGGCCGTCGGTAATTTCAAATACAGGCGTTCCGGCGCGCCGAGCTCTTCTAATAAACGTCTGCCCTGGCGTTTCGTTAATCCGGTCAGCGGCAGCAGATCAGCTCCGCCGTCACCGTATTTCGTGAAGAAACCGGTCACCGCCTCGGCCGCATGGTCGGTTCCGATGACAAGCAGCCCCTCTTGTCCGCCGATGGCATATTGAGCGATCATTCTCATTCTGGCTTTTACATTTCCTTTGTTAAAGTCAGACAGCTGATCGCCCGTGTCTTTTTTATACTGATCAGCGAACGCGCTGACAGCGGACTTAATATCAAATGTCCATGATTTATCAGGTTTAATGAATTTGAGCGCCAATTGGGCGTCATCCTCATCCTGCTGTGTGCCGTGCGGAAGGCGGACGGCGATAAATTCAGCGTTTCCGCCTTCTTCTCTGATGCTTTCAGCCGCCAACTGGGCGAGGCGTCCCGCAAGCGTGGAATCCTGCCCCCCGCTGATGCCGAGCACAAAGCCTTTGGCACCTGTTTTTTTTAAATATTGTTTCAGAAAGTTCACTCTGTCCTCAATTTCTTGTTTCGGATCAATTGAGGGCTTTACATGGAGATCATTCATAATTTGTTTCTGGATGCTCATCCCAATCACTCCTCCTGCATTGTTTCTTTATGATCCATTTCCCGTTCATGCTGAAAATGAATCATGCCACTATGTACGACTCTCTGTTAAATATAGCACAGGTGCAGATTTTAAGTGAATCAAATACACCGGGATCAGCTGATTTCCACCCGCAGCGCCGTGATGCTGTCTCCGTTGCATTTTCCTTTTTCAATCGGACAGGATGAAAACGCGACGACGAGATCCATTTCCGCACGGAGCCGTACATAATCACCCGCGTCAGAAAGAGGCGTTTCGACTGATAAGTTCCCCTTCTCATCGAGCACCGTGTTCATAAAGATGGCAAATGGGTAATGCATATGCGGCCGCGGCACCCCGAACGGTTCAAGCGCCCCGCTCATATTGTCATAGCACGTATCCTGGAGCTCGTCTTTATGCTTTCCGTATAAAAGCCTGTTCATATCCGGACGGCAGGCGGGAAGCAGCAGGTCATGCTTGCCGACTGTATCCTCAATCAGCGTCAGCATCGGCTTGTATAAATTCGAATAAATATGATCACCCGTTTTTACATGAATGGACTGGTTGGCATCAATCGTCGCGCCCTGATCAAGATGTTCATAAAAGTCCTTGGCATGATACGCCGTAAAATCAGCCACCTGCTGCCCTTCCACATCGACTACTTTTATAATCTGCCCTTTGTGAACCTTCAGGCCGAGCCCTTTTTTCGGCGGTACGATAAATTGCTGTGTCATCAGACTGCTCCTTTTTTTCTTCTATTATGAACCCCGGCCGTTTGTTTCATGTAAAGCAATTTATTGGATGTATATTCCCCTTCTGACGGCCGCAATCTAAGCTTTGATAAAGGGGTTGAACTTCATGAGTAAATCACAGGACCAGCCTAAAGGGAATCTCGCTTGGTGGCAGCTCTCCTTAATCGGCGTCGGCTGCACAATCGGGACGGGCTTTTTTCTCGGGTCCAGCATCGCTATTGTCAAAAGCGGATATTCCGCGCTGATCTCATTTCTTATTGCCGGGCTTGGCACCTATTTTGTCTTTGAGCAGCTCGCGAAGCTCTCGGCCAAACAGCCCGAAAAGGGGTCTTTTTGCGCTTATGCGAGAAAGGCTTTCGGCACTTGGGCCGGTTTCAGCAACGGATGGGTGTACTGGTCGTCCGAGATGCTGATCACTGGAAGCCAGCTGACAGCGATCTCGCTATTTACGAAGCATTGGTTTCCGAATGTGCCGCTGTGGATTTTCGCCTCCATCTATGCGGTGCTCGGTCTCTTGATTATATTTACGGGGCTGTCCGTTTTTCAAAAAACGGAAAATGTGCTCGCTGTTGTCAAGACGGCGGCGATTGTTATGTTTATCGTCATCGCCATATTGGCGCTGTGCGGTATATTTTCTCATAAACCGGATGTGCAGGTGCCGAACGAATCAAAGGATTTGTTCCCGCACGGAGCGATGGGGTTATGGACCGGATTGATTTATGCGTTTTACGCCTTCGGAGGAATTGAAGTCTTGGGGCTGATGACCGTGCATTTGAAAAAGCCGGAGGAAGCCTCAAAATCAGGCCGGCTGATGCTTGCCGTTCTTGCGGTGATTTACGTCATTTCTCTCGGCCTGGCGCTGCTGTTAGTGCCGCTGGGCAAATTCACCGAACAGGACAGCCCGTTTATTACATCGCTGAAGGGTTTTCATTTAGATATCATTCTTGATATTTTTAACGGGATTTTTATTATTGCGGGATTTTCCACGCTCGTCGCCTCGCTGTTTGCCGTGACGACATTGCTTTGTACGATGGCAGATGACGGAGATGCGCCGAAATGCTTCAGATTAAAGGAAAACAAAAAAATCTGCTGGCCTGCGCTCGGATTGACGTTTGCCGGACTCATCGTCTCCATCATCCTGTCATTGGTGCTGCCGAAAAATATATATGAACACATGACGACCGCGGCGGGCCTGATGCTTCTTTATACGTGGCTGTTCATTTTGTTCTCGGGCAAGAAACTGCTCGAAACGACAAAGATGGGAACCGTACAGATTGTTATCGCCCTTGTGCTGATTGTCGCGGCCGTCTCCGGGACGCTGTTTGAGAAATCGAGCCGGCCCGGTTTTCTGGTCAGCCTTTGTTTTCTCGCCGTCATTGCGATCGTGACATGGATCGTACAAAAAAAGCAGGGACACAGCCCTGCCGGATCATAGCTTATTTCGTCGGTTTAAACAGTCTCTTCAAATAAGAAAAGGGACACTTTGACACTTGCGTCTCATCATCACGGAGGAAATATTGCTTCCATTCTAAATTGTCTTTTCCTCCGTACCACCCCAATCGGGGATGAAGAGGGGCTTCATCATACGCCTCTAAGCGTTTTCTGATCAGCCGGCTCATGTTTCGTCCGAACGCGGTTGAATCATTTAATCCTTCGAAAACCCATCTCGGCTGAAACGCGAGCATAAAAAACGGGAAGCTTCTGCTTTGTCTCGCTTCATGCGCAGGCGTCGCGCACAGAATAAAATACGGCTCGCCGTCAAAGCAGAACTCCCATTTATAATGTTCAGGGTCTTCCGGTATGTCTTCCGGCCAGTCTTTCGGATCGCAGCCGCTCAGCCGGTTTAAAAAAGACCAGAACAGCTCTTCATACGCCTCAATGGAATAATACTCAGCTAAATCCTCAGGCGTATCAAAAATCACAAGCAGCGACGCGTATTTTCCGGTATTCCTTGAGATCTTTCCGTACTCGGACAGCAGTAGTCCCACTTCCTCCGGGGTTCCCTCTTCGCGGGGATCACCCGCAAAGGATATCCGGAGCTGATCTGTCAAAAATCCCTGACGTCCGGGAATGCACGGAAACGCGTCCGCTTTATCGCCTACTTTTTCTGATAGAAGCTCAAAAGCGATTCTCTGCCAATTTGGCAGATCCAATAACTTTTCCTCAAGGCAACTTTTTGTGTACAGCTCGCTTGCCATCGGCCCACCTCCAGTATCGTCATGATACGTTATGATGGAGATAGGCGATGGGTGACTCTTCTATTTATGAGATGAGCATTTGAATCCCCTGCCATCCGAAATAAAACCCGAAAACGATCAAAGACACACCCGCCGCTCCCGTCAGCCAGCGGAGCGCTTTTTCATGAAGGAGATTTCTGAAAGTGCTCGCGGCGACCGCCATGCAGAAATCCCAGATCAAAATGCCGAGAAGAATGCCGGAGCTGTAAATCAAAAGCTGATTTGCATCGAAGGATTCAGCGGTTTTAGCGAGGATGCTGCCGTATATGCCGAGCCAGAATAAAATGCTCAGCGGATTGGAAAGAGAAATAAAAAATCCCGCGCCGAATGTTTTGTAAAAAGCCGGTTTTCCTTTTCCGCTTCTGACATTCATGGCTTCCCTGATATTTTTTAGCGTTTCGACTCCCGTATAGGTCAGCACGAAAAAACCGAAGAGCCACAAAAACGTTTTTACAAAAGGAGCGGTCAAAAATTGAGACAGCCCGAAATAGATCAGAATCATATACAGCCCATCCGCGGCCATGGCGCCAAGACCGAAAATCCATGCATGCCAAAAGCCGTTTTTGATGCCTTTGTCAATTTGCGCCGCATTGACCGGTCCGACAGGTGCTGACAATGACAGCCCGAGAACGATGTAGCTTAAAAAGATGTTCATTGGCTTCCCCCTCATTCATGCAACTTGTACAAGTTATTCATGAATGGGCCGTGCTATGATATATTATTTTAATTTCTCAAGCTCGTCTTCCATCATGTCCGTCGCTTTTCCTAAAAAATCGAATATCAGCCGCAGTTCTTCTTCTTTATATTGCCGGCAAAGGCTGATCGTAGACTGGGATAAGGAGCTGAACAATTGCTTCACATTCGCCTTTCCGGCTGTCAGCGGCACGATAATCACCCGACGTTTGTCTTCGGGGTCTTTTTTCCTCATGACATATCCCGCTTTTTCGAGCCGGTCAATGAGCGCCGTTACCGAACCTGTGCTGAGACCGGTTTTTTTCCCAAGCTCGCCTGCGGTCATCGGGCCTGCTTCATTTAAGATATCAGCTGATTTTAAATCGGTCGGAAACAGACCGAGAGATTGAGCGGCCGCCTGATGAAACAGGATCGTCCTTGTGGCCATCTTTCGGAATAACTGTATCGCGGTTTCCTCCGTCTCGCTTCTGGTATTTCTTGTTGACAACTGACAGGCCTCCCTATAAAATCAATTTATCTTGACGATCAAGATAATTTTCGGCAAATCTAATATGATCATAGCAAATTTAATGATCAAAAGTAAGTATGGGAGGAAAAAGCATGGAACAAACAGCCGCGAAGGACGCCTCGACGAAGTTTGTCGTCATCGGTCTTTTGCTGGGCATTTTAATGTCGGCTATGGATAATACAATCGTTGCCACTGCGATGGGAAATATCGTGGCGGACCTCGGAAGTTTCGATAAGTTCGCGTGGGTGACGGCATCATACATGGTAGCCGTTATGGCCGGTATGCCGATTTACGGAAAACTGTCCGATATGTACGGACGCAAACGTTTCTTTTTATTCGGTCTTATTCTTTTCTTAATCGGATCCGCGTTATGCGGAATCGCCCAAACAATGGATCAGCTCATTATTTACCGCGTCATTCAGGGAATCGGCGGAGGCGCGCTGATGCCGATCGCCTTCACGATCATTTTTGATTTATTCCCGCCGGAAAAACGCGGAAAAATGTCGGGCATGTTCGGTGCCGTTTTCGGCCTGTCCAGCGTTCTCGGGCCGCTTTTAGGCGCGCTCATTACCGACTCCATCAGCTGGCACTGGGTGTTTTACATCAACGTGCCGATCGGTATTTTATCATTGTTTTTTATTCTTCGTTATTATAAAGAATCCCTTGAACACAAGAAGCAGAAAATCGACTGGGCCGGCGCAATCACGCTGGTGGTTTCCATTGTCGGTCTGATGTTCGCTCTTGAGCTCGGCGGAAAAACATATGATTGGAACTCCGTGCAGATCATCGGTCTGTTCGCTGTGTTCGCCGTGTTCTTTATCGCCTTTTTTATTGTGGAAAGAAAAGCGGAAGAACCGATTATCTCATTTTGGATGTTTAAAAACCGTTTATTTGCTACGGCACAGATTCTGGCGTTCCTTTACGGAGCCACGTTCGTCATTTTAGCGGTGTTTATCCCGATCTTCGTTCAGGCTGTGTACGGAAGCACCGCGACAAGCGCGGGCTTTATTTTGACGCCGATGATGATCGGTTCTGTTATCGGAAGTATGATCGGCGGAATTTTCCAGACGAAAGTGCGGTTCCGCAATTTAATGCTGATTTCCGTGGTCGCTTTCTTTATCGGAATGCTGCTGCTTTCCAATATGACACCGGATACGGCGCGTACGATGCTGACGGTATTCATGCTGATCTCAGGATTCGGCGTCGGCTTCAACTTCTCACTGCTGCCGGCCGCGTCCATGAACGATCTGGAGCCGCGTTACCGCGGAAGCGCCAACTCAACAAACTCGTTTTTGAGATCATTCGGTATGACGCTCGGTGTGACGATTTTCGGAACCATCCAGACGAATGTGTTTACCAATAAGCTCACAGATTCATTCAGCGGCATGAAAGGAGCGGGCGGCGCGATGCAGAACATCGGAAATCCGCAGGAGATTTTCCAGGCCGGCACGCGCGCCCATATTCCGCCGCACATTCTGGATCGCATTATTGACGCCATGTCGCAAAGCATCACATATGTATTTACGCTTGCGCTGGCGCCGATCGTCATTGCGGCCGTTACCATTTTGTTTATGGGAAAAGCGAGAGTAAAAACCTCTCAGGAAATGGCGAAAAAAGCGAATTAAAAAAAGCAGTACATGGCGTTTGTCATGTACTGCTTTTTTGTTTACTCTGCGAAATGCGGAGCGAGAATATCTTTCAGCACGTTTGCGCTGCGGCTGAATTGAGCCTGTTCTGTTTCATTCAGCTCAAGTTCCGTCACACCTGCGATGCCGTTCCGATTGACGACGGCCGGAACGCCGATAAAGACGTCGTTTACACCGTATTGGCCGTCCAGATATGTGCTGACGGTTAAAATGCTGTTTTCATTACGCAAAATCGCTTTTGTGATGCGGGCGAGGCTCATCGCCACTCCGTAATATGTCGCGCCTTTTTTCTCGATAATATGGTAGGCCGCGTTTTTCACATCGTCAACGATCTGATCCAGCTCGTCCTGTTTGTAAGCTGCATTTTTCTCCAGCAATTGCTGCACCGGCACTCCGCCGATATTGGCGTGACTCCATACAGGAAGCTCGGTATCGCCGTGCTCGCCGATAATGTGGGCGTGTACGTTTTGCGGAGCGGCTCCGAAGTATTCACTCAGCATATAACGGAATCGCGCAGAATCCAGTGTCGTGCCGCTGCCGATGACGCGTTCTTTCGGCAAGCCGCTGAATGTCCAAGTCGCATAAGTGAGAATGTCGACCGGGTTTGTGGCAACGAGGAAGATGCCGTCAAATCCGCTTGCCATTACTTCACCGACAATGCTTTTAAAAATGGCGAGATTTTTTTCGACCAGCTCAAGTCTCGTTTCGCCCGGTTTTTGATTGGCCCCTGCACAGATGCACACGATATCGGCATCCTTGCAATCCTCATATGTGCCGTAAGACGTTTTGACCGGATGAGGCGCAAATGCCTTTCCGTGATTTAAATCCATGACATCTCCCATGGCTTTTTCTCTATTTACATCAATGATCACAAGCTCATCTGTGATCCCTTGGTTAATTAACGCAAATGCATAACTGCTTCCAACAAAACCTGCTCCGATTAATGCTACTTTGTTCACTCGTTCGTTCATCATGTATGCTCATCCTCCAGTGTTTCGTGGTGTCTGTTTTTATCTTGTGAAGTATTTCACATTTATATTGTGCAACACTTCACAAACTTTTGCAAGAGAAAAGTTTGATTGTTGGACAAAAAAATATCGGTGATGGTTTCCAGATTGTTGACAACATCCTAAAACGGAACCGTTTTAGGATGTTGTCATCTTTTCAGCGTGATTGAAGACGCGCTGTCCCTTTCCCAGAAGCGGGGGTTTGCCGGCACGCTGATGTGATGATGGCCCTATCCATTAATGTGGAAGATAACCATTCAAACCGGAGTTGTTATACAAACCATTCTGCACATAATCAAAGCCGGGCTGGTTCTGTCCGGGCACTTGGGCGCTGCCATTGTTAAAAATCACTTTGGCATTGGCCGTATCCGTATTCGCAGGCAGCGTCAGCGTGTACATTCCATTTGCATTCTTAGTCATGGCTTTCCCCGGCCACGATCCGGTTAATTCTATGGCCCTGCCTCCATCATGTTTATAGATATAAGCATTTACCTGGCCCCAATGGTCCGGGTTTTGATAGCCAATGATGTTGGTTTGGGACGGGTCTTTTTTGACAAATGTGTATTCTTGGGTTCTCGCTGGACCCTCGCCGTTCGTTCCGGTTAATTTGATGTTGTATGTCGTGCCGATTGGATCTCCTTTCCCGATCGTTAGTCGGTCTCCATCCTTAAATGCTGTCTGCTGCCCATTATTGATTTGGTAAACGGCTTTTGTTGTTTTCGCATTTGCACGCAGGGTGACCGTCAGCTGATCATTGAAAGAATGGACTGCCCCCGTTTGGTAATTCTCAAGAAAGACATGAGGCGTATTTCCAATATCATCAGGATAAAGAACAGCCGCCGATCTGGCATTGATCGTACCTGTCAGTTTGCCGTTCGCTACTTGAAATGAACCGGCGCCGGCCCTATTATCATACCTGCCGTCAGGTAATTTCGCTGAAGTATTGATGGTGACAGAAGAGGATCCTGCATTTGCCAGCACAACGCCTTTTGAGCCGCGCTGATTCATAAAGATTTGGTTGTTCCCATTCGGATTCGAGAGTTCCTCAGGCTGCCCGGCCATTACATTGTGAAATGTATTGACCGCAGTAATCGCCTGATCTTTAAATAAGGCGCTCCCGCGATCTCCTATTTGACTTTTTCCGGGAAATCTTACACCATTTCCTCCGCCCTCAGGTCTGGAAAAGAAAAGAGGCGTGCTTCCTGAGCGGGAACCAATCACTGCCCAGCCTAAACGAATATCGTCATCACTCATCCATGTGGACTCTTCATCATCATTGGCATACGTATCATGTGATTCCACCCATGTGACTAACTTGTCCGCAGACACGTCAGATGCATAACGGGAGATATTCGACACACTCAGATTACGGTTCTTTAAAGCGGATCTGATGGAATGCCCGTAGTTAGAAGCCGTCACATTCATATAATTCGCATAAGCAGTATCTCTGGACGCGCTGTCTTGCAGGATTTCTCCGTATTGGAACTCCGCCGATGTATTTGTGATATTCGGCCAAAACTGGCTGCCGTAATTCCCATCATCCGGAAGCTCTATATGCTTGGCGGCATCATAGCGGAATCCGTCTGCTCCGTCATTCAATGCTCTTTCCAAGAAACGTTTCAGATAGGCCTGCACCTCAGTATTCTGTGTATTCCAATCATACAGCCCAAGCAAGGAATTTTGAGTGACGTCCCATCGATCCGACCAATTTTTAATTTGTGTGTTTCCATGGGTCCAGTTTGGAATACGCTTAATCTCGTCAGAAATCGCGCCATAATCGCTGGTAGTATGATTGATAACCGCATCGACAATGACTTTTACGCCATACTTTTCCGCGGCTGCACACATGTCCTTAAATTCTTGTTCAGTGCCTAAGTAACGGTTGCCGATTTGGTACGATGTCGGCTGATACAGCCAGTACCAGTTCCTCATGCTTTTATCTCCTTGGTTCCCTTCCTTTACTTGGTTAATCGGAGACGTCTGAATGGCTGCATAGCCCGCATCACGAATATCTTTCATATTTTGTGTTAACGTATTGAACGACCAATTCCATGCATGAAGGATGGTCCCGTTTTTGACCGATGACGCGGTCACCTTATTCGATTTGTTTGCAGTTTCAGCGTTTGCAGCCGCCGGGCCTGACAAAACCAAATGAAACAGCAATAAAAATCCGGCGAATAACGGCAGTAAAGAGGTTTTGAATCGTTTTTCAAACATTTTTGACACTCCTTATTTCATTTTTGAAGACTGACTGCGGAGTCAAAAATTCCTCTTACTCTTTCTTCAGCTCCTTTCAACTGTTGTGAAGACTGGATAATTTTGTTAACGCTTACATTTCAACTTATCACACTCTCTCTATCAAAGCAACGTGGCAGAGTGAATTCAAATCTATATTCCTATCAATTAAAAAGACTTCCCGCTTTCAAACAAAAAAAGAAACCACCTGTCAAGATGATTTCTTTTTTATTTCTTTTATCGCTCTTCTGTAAGACAGCTTCACAATGACATACCGAAGCAGAAACAGAATGCCTCCGCAGACGATAAAAAGAAAGATCATTTTCAGCCAAGCAAAGAATGTATGGGGAAACCCCCTGTCGTACATCGTAATCGCCGCTGCCGCAAAAGTGACCGCAATTGAATCTATCCGCTGCTGCTTCACCCGCTTTTGCAGTTCTTCTTTGGTGTCTATTCTCGGCATGAGCATTCCCGACGCTCCCGCCCTGATGCAATAATAAACAATTATAATGAAGAAAACCGCCAAGCTTCCGGCCCATTCCCTAAACGGACAGTTCAGAACAAGTCCGCGTACGATGATGTCAAGCAAAGACAGTGTGCCCACAAGCATTCCGACTTCTGACCAAATCATTCGTTCTTTCTCTTTCACACTCTCACTCTTTCCATTCACGTTTGAAAGTCCGTTCCGACGCTGATTCATGACTTCCTCCCGTACTATTAAGAATGGCTTACAACTCCCATTATATCTTGCCGATTCATAATGATAAACCGAAATATCATTGACAAAAATGTTAATAAGGGCCCCAATTGATCAGGACGCCTATGCAGATAAACACGAGACCGATGACAAACCAAATCAGCGCCAGCGGAATCATGAAGCGAAGCCACTTTACGTACGGAATGCCGCTGGCAGCCAGTACGGCCATCAGCACGCCGGAAGTCGGATTGACACAGTTTACGACGCCTTCTCCGAGCATGACCGCTTCAACCGCGACCTGTCTCGTGATGCCCATCAGATCGGCAAGCGGCGCCAAGATCGGAATAAATACGACCGCCTCCCCTGAGCCCGATGAAATCAGAAAATGAAGCAGGGCGCTGGAAATATACATTCCGATTGCGCCTGCCATCGGGCTGAAACCGTGCAGCAGTGACGCTAGTCCATTGACTACCGTATCAAGCAGCTTTCCATGTTCCAGGATAACGGAAATGCTTCTCGCCATTCCGACGATCAGTGCACCGTAAACGAGCCCCTGACAGCCTGTAATAAACGTTTTTGCGATATCATTTGCCGCCATTCCCGCAATCAGGCCGGACACGATTGAGATAAAAATGAACACGGCGGCCATCTCTGAATCAGACCAGCCAAGAGTAAGCGCGCCGTATAAAAAGCCGGCAAGCGACAAAGCCGCAACAGCCAGAATCAATTTATGGCGGACGGTAAACGGGACATGCTTGTCCTCCGGCTCAGAAACCTGCGGGAGTGAACCTGCCGCCGGAAACCAATCGTTCCCCAGCAGACTGGCATCCTTTGCTTTTCTGAGTTTTCTCGTATACCGATAAATATATAAAATAGATGATAACAGAAAACAAATGTAGACGGCAATCCGCAGGCCGATACCGGAAAACAGCGGCAGCTCCGCGATGCTTTGTGATAACCCGAGCGGTGAAGGTGATAAAATCGTCGCGTTAAACCCGGCATAGCAGCCGATATAAATGACGGCCGCCCCGGCCACGGCGTCCCATTTCAGCGAGCGGGCGACGATCAGGCCGATCGGAATAAAACCGATCACGGAATTAACGACGATGCCGGTTGTGCCGAGGATCGAAAATAGAGAGCCGACAATCGCAATAAACAGCAGCTGTTTTGTGCGGAACGTACTGATGACATTACTGATCAATCCATTGATGGCGCCCGTTTTCTCCAAAATCGCAATGGTGCCGCCCGTAAACAGGATTAAAAAAATAATCGGCGCGGAACTTGTCATCCCTTCCTGAATCGCGGTAAAAAAAGCGATCGGGCTGACAGGAGACTGGTCTAAAGAATGATAGCTTCCCGGGACGGCGGACGTCACACTGCCCTTTGTCACTCTGTCAAATTCCCCTGCGGGAACGATGTACGACGCTATCGCGCATAGTAAAGCGACAATGAACAGCAGCACATAAGCATCAGGCATCACAAACAATTTCTTCTTTTTCAATACAGGTTCGGCCTTCGGCACAGCCATAACATCACCATCCCGCTTTAAATTTATAAACTATTCAGAAAATACAGATATGTGCTATATTATATACAGACCGATTGCCTGTTTTCAATATCAAAAATAAAAAACAGACAGCTTTTGAAGGAGGACTTACGGCATGAACAGACTCACAGCGCATGAAAAGCAAGTCATTATGGATATTTTTGACCACCTGCACGCCAATCCCGAAGTAAGCTGGAAAGAATATCAAACAACTGAATATCTGACTGAAAAACTGAAAGAGGCCGGCTGCCGGACCCGCACGTTTGATGATTGTACCGGTGTTGTCGGCGAAATCGGAGAAGGCTCGCCGGTTGTGGCTGTCCGGGCGGATATTGACGCGCTGTGGCAGGAAGTGGACGGTGTCTTTCAGGCGAACCATTCATGCGGACATGATTCACATATGACGATGGCGCTCGGCACGATGATGCTTTTAAAGAGTCAGCCGAAACTTCCGAAGGGCACCATCCGCTTTATTTTTCAGCCAGCTGAAGAAAAAGGCGGCGGAGCGCTGAAAATGATTGAAAAAGGCGTACTGGATGATGTTGATTTCTTATACGGCGTGCACGTGCGCCCCGTACAGGAAACGGCAAACGGCCGATGCGCACCGTCCATTCTGCATGGCTCAAGCCAGCATATAGAAGGCCTGATTATCGGAGAAGAAGCCCACGGCGCGAGACCGCATCTCGGCCTTAACAGTATCGAAATCGCCGCCCTTCTCGTCCAAAAACTCAGCTTCATTCATCTTGATCCCGGCATCCCGCATTCCGTGAAGATGACAAAGCTTCAGGCAGGCGGTGAGAGTTCCAATATCATTCCGGGAAAAGCATCGTTCAGCCTTGACCTCCGCGCACAAACCAATGCCGCCATGGAGAAATTAACCGCCGAAACCGAAAGAGCCTGTGAGGCGGCGGCTGCCGCATTCGGCGCAAAAATCGAACTGCAAAAAGAACACAGCCTCCCGGCAGCCGAGCGAAACAAAGAGGCGGAATCCATCATGGCATCTGCGATAAGCGGCATTCTCGGAGAAGAACATGTGGATGAACCTCTTGTGACAACCGGAGGAGAGGATTTTCACTTTTACGGGTTAAAGGTGCCAAACTTGAAAACGACGATGCTCGGCCTAGGATGCGGTCTGCAGCCGGGGCTTCACCATCCCCAAATGACATTTGACCGAAGCGCCATCTTTACAGGCGTTGAGATATTAACGGCTGCCGTCCTCAAATCGTTTGAAGCATAAAAAAAGCAGCCCGTTACAGGGCTGCTTTTCCTCATTACTTCTTCAGATCTTCAATTGAATTGACGTTTTTCATGTACTGAGGAACGACCAGACCCATCTTGACGCCTGTCAGACTCGTTCCTACATCTTCATATTTGCCTTTATATTTAGACGCATATGCCTTATGGGTATTCGGAAGCCAAGCAGACAATGACGCATCCGCGCTGCCTGTCGCAATCGCAGTCCACATCGGTCCTGCCTCCACTTGCGTCAGCTTCACGTCATAGCCGAGGTCTTGAAATACTTTTCCGACCACGTTCGTACTTGCGATTTCACTGTCCCAAGCCACATATGCCAGGTTAATTTTATCCCCTTTGACTTTATGGGCGCCTTTTGTCCATTGAGCTACTTGATCTTTGTGTTTTTTCACATATTCAGCAGCGGCTTTGGCCGGCTTTTCGCCTTCTTCAACGGCAATCATGACTTCTCCCATATCGTCCTGCGTCCATTTGAACTGGCTGAGAACTTTGGCCGCGTTAGGCTGTTCCTTACTGAAGCCGGTTCTTGTAATCGTATGAATCTGCTCGGCAGTTCCGTACGTTTTTTTCGGATCATCAAGGAACTTCAGCTTGTATCTGGAGAACATCCAGTGCGGCGTCCAGCCCGTTACGATGATCGGCTTTTTCCGGTCATATGATTTCTTCAATGTCGCCGTCATGGCAGCACTTGACGCCGTGACGACATTCCAGTCTTTCAATCCGTAATCCTTCACGGCCTCATCCGTCAGGGCCATGATTCCCGATCCCGGATCAATACCGATAATGGTTTTGTTCACCTGGTCCGCAGCCGTTGCCTTACCATCAGTCTGCGAACCGCAGGCAGCCAAAGAAAGAGCCAGCGCAGCGGTAACGCCGACACCGATGATTTTCTTAAGCATCAGGCATTCCCCCTGCTCTTCTTCTTCACTTTAATGTTTTGCGTGATACGGTCGAGTGTAATCGCTACGATGACGATCGCGATACCCGCTTCCACTCCGACACCGGTTTTCAACTGTGTCACGGCGCTGTATACTTCAGAACCGAGGCCCGGCGCACCGACCATGGCCGCGATAACGACCATTGACAAAGCAAGCATGATGCTTTGGTTAATACCGGCAAGAATTGTTTTTGTGGCAAGCGGAAGCTGCACCTTGAACAGGCGCTGAGACGTCGTTGAACCGAATGCTTCCGTCGCTTCGATCAAATCAGCCGGAACTTGTTTAATACCGAGAACCGTCATGCGAATCGTCGGAGGCATCGCGAAAATAACAGATGCCACGACGCCTGGCACAACCCCGATATTAAAGAAGAAAATTGCAGGCAGCAGATATACGAAAGCCGGCATGGTCTGCATTAAATCCAGAATCGGTGTAACAATGCGGCGGACCGTTTCTTTCTGAGACGCCCATATGCCGATCGGAACCCCGATAATAATGGAAATCAAAACAGATGTGACGACAAGCGCCAACGTTTGCAGCATCGGCGACCAATAGCCCAAATAATCAATAACAAGGAATCCGATTAACGTAAAGAGTGCAATTCCTCTCGTACTGATCCACCAAGCGAGAGCTGCAAAAATAACAGTCAATAAAATAGACGGGATGAAACCCAAACCGCTCACAATCGCGTTTACGAAAGCGGCCAAACCGTTTGAGATTCCGTCAAAGAAACCTCCGAACGTCATGGTAAGCCAGTCAACAAACCGGTCAACGATATCTGCTAACGGAATTCTAGGCAATCTGTCCATTTACTTCACCCCCTGAACAGAAGAATCCTGAGCTTGTTCAGCAGAATCTTCAACATTTATATAATCGTTATTTCCTGAAAGCGCGCCGATTAATGCGCCTTTCACGACAATGCCTTTCATGCGGTCCTTATCGTCCGTGACGGCGATCGGAATATTCGCATCAGACACGACATCGAAAATTTCCGTCAAGTACGTGCTTTCGTGCACAGTCGTAAATTCAGTATTTAAAATATCCTGAAGCGATAAGTCGGATTCCACCGCTTTTTTCGCATCCGCCGCGTGAATGACGCCGAGAAGCTGTTTCTGTTTATCAACGGCGTAAATAGAAGAAATACCGAGATTCTTCATGAGCTGCAGCGCTACACGAGGCCCTTTGTCAATCCGCACGGTTTCAGCGCGCTTCATGATGTGGCCCGCTGTCAGAACTTTGGATAAATCAACGTCCTCAACGAATTTCTCAACGTATTCATTGGACGGGCTCATCAGAATTTCTTCAGGCGTCCCGATCTGAACGATGTTACCGTCTTTCATCAGCACGATTCTGTCGCCGATGCGCAATGCTTCATCAAGATCATGCGTGATGAAGATGATCGTCTTGCCGACAGAGTCATGAAGGTCTAAAAGCTCATCCTGCATGTCTTTGCGGATCAGCGGATCAAGCGCACTGAAAGCTTCATCCATCAGAAGAATGTCAGGATCATTCGTCAATGCGCGGGCAAGTCCGACACGCTGCTGCATTCCTCCGCTGAGCTGATCTGGGAATTGGTGTTCAAAGCCTTCAAGACCGACAAGTTTAAGCGAATCAAGCGCTTTTTGCTCACGCTCTTTTTTGTCGACGCCTTGAAGCTCCAGGCCGTATTCCGTATTTTCAAGAATTGTTCTGTGCGGAAACAGTGCAAATTTTTGAAAGACCATGCTGATTTTTTTCCGGCGCACTTCCCGGAGCTGGTCTTTTGACATATTTGTTATCATGTCACCATCAATATAAATATTCCCGGCAGTCGGTTCAATAAGCCGGTTTAACAGCCGAACTAAAGTTGATTTACCGCTCCCCGATAGACCCATGATGACAAATATCTCCCCATCATATACATCAAAGTTTGCTTGATTGACACCAACGGTTGATCCGGTCGCTTTCAGGATCTCTTTTTTGTTTTTTCCGCTGGACAGCATCTGAATGGCTTTTTTTGTCTGTTTTCCGAAAACCTTAGATACATTTTCGACTTTTATCTTAATTGGTTTCTCATCCAAATTCATATTTTCCCTCCATAATAAGCAATCTTTAATACCGTAACACGTTTGTAATAAGTCAAACAAACATCATAATCCCTTTTATTTTGTATCATTACTTTAAAAACATCCCTGTGTCTTATTTTCCTCTGGTATGCTTCTAAATACTCTCTAATCCTCCTTATTGAGGATAAATTATAAAGGAAACCGGGCTTTTATCAGGCTTGAGAACGTTTCCATCGAATGTGCTGCAAACTGATTTCCTATCCTTTTTTTACAAATACAAGAATTTTTTTGCGACATTGTCCCGGAAAAAGAAGTTTTCCCCTCCTAAAAATAAGGGATATTAAGGAAAAATATAGGTCTGCCGACAGACAGCTCACTAAAAAAAGCACCTCAAAAGGGTGCTCATTGCGCAAGCTCTGTCTGTTTCGTTTCTTTTCCGAGAATAATAATGGTGATGACGGCAACCAGGATGGCCGCACAAAAGACGGCGAAAATTGCTGTAAACGAAACGTTCCGGGCTGCAAGCGATCCGACGAGAAGCGGACCGAAAATGCCGCCGATTCTGCCGACCGCCGCCGTTGTGCCGGAACCGGTCGCACGGATCGCCGCAGGATACTGCTCCGGTGTATAGGCGTAAAGCACGCCCCATGCGCCGAGATTGAAGAAGGACAGCAGCATGCCGGCCGCGAGCAGCATGGCCAGTGAATCCGTGGCACCGAAGAAATAAGCGCTGCCCGCCGTTCCGAGCAAATAGATGACTAAGATGGTCTTCCGCCCCGCTTTTTCGATCAGCCACGCCGCAGAGAAATATCCGGGAAGCTGGGCAAGTGTCATCAGAAGGACGTATTCGAAGCTCTCAATCATGCTGTAGCCTTTCATCAGCATCACGCTCGGCAGCCATAAAAACATGCCGTAATATGAAAAGACGACGCAGAACCAAACGACAGACAGCAGCACCGTCGGCCGGATATACGGTTTCGTCCAGACACTTCCCGCCTGCCCGCGTATGCTTTTTTTCTGCGGCAATGCCTGATGCGCCGGTGATTCCGGAAGGCTTTTCCGCAAGTACAGCGCATAAAATGCGGCCAGCGCCGTTAAGAGCAGCGCGGCCTGCCAGCCGAATGACGGTATGACAAAGTAGGAAATCACCGCCGCAAGAAGCCAGCCCGCGGCCCAAAAGCTCTCAAGCAGCACGATGATCCGTCCCCGCTTTTCGGGAGGGGACGCTTCTGACACGAGCGTCGAGGCGACAGGCAGTTCCCCGCCAAGCCCCATTCCGATCAGAAAACGCAATATGAGAAAAACCGTCAATCCCGTTGCGAAAGCGGATATGCCGCTTCCGACAGAAAAGAATAACAGCGTGATCATAAACACTTTTTTCCGGCCGATCCTGTCGGCCAGCATTCCGAATACAAAGGCGCCCGCTGCCATACCGATGGAATTGACGCTTCCGATCCATTTCATTTGATCGGGTGTTAAATTCCAATCAGTGTGAAGCGCGGCGATAATAAACGATAAAATTCCGACATCCATCGCATCAAACAGCCAGCCCATTCCGGCAATCGCCAGAAGTTTTCGCGGAGTGACGGCAGGTTGTTTGTTCATAAGCAGCACCTCAAATCGAAAATGATTACCGTATAAGTTTACACCTGTCTTTACACATTGTCATTATCTTTTTTCGCAAAAAAATCCCGCTTGCCGTAAGCAAGCGGGGTGTGTGTTAATTCTTTAAGACTGCGTTTTTAATATTATCCTGAAGCTGTTGAATCCGTTTCGCGCCGTCTTCTCTGATACGTCTGTTCTCTTCTTCGATCTGTTTCGTTTCCTGCATACCGCTGACAATCGTATTCCAAGACGTTTCAATCGTCTCAATGTCAATGCTCGGACGGCCTGCCATACGGGCAATCTCCACGCTTTGGTTTGAAATATTTTCAGCGTTTCGCTTCAGCATTTCATTCGTGCGGCGGTCCAGCTCGCTCATTGAATCAGCCACAAGCTTTTGCCGTTTGACTGTGACAGCCTGAATGATGCCGTTTTTGAAAATCGGAATCGTAATGACGAAAGCGGAATTGATTTTCCCGATGAGCTTCGTATTTCCGCGCTGAAGGAGGCGGATCTGCGGCGCCGTTTGCAGCGCCACCATCCGCGCCATATCTAAATCATAGACACGTTCCTCAAGCGCCTGAAGCCCGTCACGCAGCGTATCAAGCTGCATTTGCGCAAGCTGGTTTCCGCCTGCCGCTTTTTCTTCATAAGAAGGAATGAGCGCCTGCATTTCCTCAAGCTTCATCTGCCCGGCAACGACATATTTTTCAAGCTCCATGTAGTAGTTAATGTTGTTTTCATACATCTCTTCAAGCGTATGGTTCGTCTTTGCCATTTCATCTTTGTATTTTGAAATTTCGACGTGGATTTTTTCAATTTCTCCGCCCAGGGTGCGGTACTTTTGAAAAATCTTTTCAATCATACTGTTGCCGCGTTTGAACATTTTAGCGAGAAATCCTTTTGGTTCATCGAAATCATTTTTGTCAAAACGGTCCATGATTTTTCCGAGCTGCGTCAGCATTGTGCCTGAATCCGTGACACTTGTTGTTTTCATCATATTTAAGATGCGGTCGGAGAACTTCGAGATTTCAACTGCCGGTTCTTTTCCGTACTCAAGCAGCTCCATTTGGTTTTTCACGTCAATCTGCTGCGAAATGCGCTGCACCTCAGGGTCGTGGCGCAGCTGCACCCTGATGTCATCTGCTTTTTGTTCAGAAATCTCTTCATTTTTATCAAGAACAAGCGGATTTTGATTTTCTGTCATGTTTATTTACTCTCCCTGCTTTTGCGTAATGGTTCTAAACAGCTTTCTTACGAGTGACGGCTCCTTATATTCCTGCCGAAACACCATGTCCTCCAGCCAATGGACATCAAATTGGCTTTCTTCAATATAATGCTCAATGTCCTGATGGCCCGGCGGATTATACAAGATGATATCGACGCCGAATTTATTTAAAAACAACAGAGCGGCGGCGTCAGAACGTGTAAGTTCGCCATTTTGTTCCGTATGATATAAAACGAGTTTCGGAACGGTTTGGGCGTAATCAAACGTCTGAATCAATTGCAGCAGCGAAGCGGGCAGGTTCGTCGCCTGGCGGAACAAATAGATTGCGGCATCCCTTGCCTGCTCCCCGGGCAAAGCCTTCAGCCCTGGGTTTCTGCACATGTCAGAAATCACATTGGCGATGGCGTTCTGCACGCCTGACGGGAGATGCTTGTACTGCCAGATGTTGCTTCTTTTCAGCCTGTCCGCGTCAATCGCTCCTTCTTCGTTCAAAACCTGACTGTAGTGATACTGGTAGTTGGCTTTCAGCTCTTCCGTAAACGGAAAACTGCGGATCATGTGTGTCTCCTGATAGTCTGCGGCGGTATGGAGTCTGTTCCAATATTCTTTCGTATCTTTGGAAACCCCCATCACTTTCGCAAAAAGGTTCGGAACGGCCACCCGCTCCCTGTCCGCTTTAAATTGCGGCCGGATAAACGCCCGCTCCTTCGCAATGAGAAATAACTCATCATACGTCGTTTTTAATGTCACGGACTGCGGGGTATGATCCCTGAACTGCCAAGGCTTATACATCATAGATTCCTCATGGTTCAGCACATGCTCAATTTCTTTCGTTGACCGGTAGGCCGTCGTGGACGTTCTGTCCGGCTTTTCTTTCGGGAATGGCTCAAGGCCGCCTGTTGCGGGGAGCTTTATCACAAAGCTGAGTTCCTCATCCGGATCAATCAAGCTGAACGGATCTTCCGCAGCCGGATGAAACAATAGGACGTCACAGCCGATCAGCATGAGATAATAGAGAAAATAGAGCTGGCTTTTGGCAGCGTCTCCATACCACACCACCTTCGGCATCTCACGCTCTATATCGGCTTGTTCAAGCCATGGATTCAGGTGGTTCAGCGAAAACTTTGACACATCCAAGAGCACACGCCGGAAATCGGGATGATTCAGCCCGTTTTCATGCCGGTCCGCAAAGGTTTCCAAAAGCGTCATAAACGCGGTTCTCAGCCGGCGGTGCATAAGCGGATCAGCGTGTTTGGCAAGCAGCCTGCCCCCATCGAGAAACGCGACAAACCTGGAAACCGAAAGCCCTTTCTCTTTTTGATTGACCGAATGGATGTGCTGCAGCGCCTGAAACGTTTCAGGCGCAATGGTCTTATCCAGCGTCTCGCTTAACACATGGATGTTTTCATGAGAAGACAGCTCGAAAAGCTTATTGTAATACTCCGTCTCATCATAAGGAGTGCCCAAAATCCGGACGGCAAGACGGGTAAACGCCAGCCCGTTTTCCCGCTCGTAACCGGGACGTTCCGGCAGCGGCCGCATCAGAAACGTTTCCCAGTCATCGTTTTCCGGCTCGGCCTTTCGGATCACCAATTCTTCCTGCTTCATCATTTTCCTCCTTTCTCTTCATGATTATCGGTACAAAAAAGGAAGGAAATGAAACTCTCCCTCCTTTTTTGTTTTATTCTTCTTTAGATGCAGCCGTTTGCTCCTGAACCTGCTTTTGTTTGTTGAAATAGTGGATAATAAACGTTACCACAAACGCAGCGATGATGATTCCGAAGAACACAACGTGCGGCATTTCATAATCAAAGGCGCTCGCCGCCATTTTCACGGCGATGATCCCGATCAGCACGAAAGCCGTGTTTTCAAGCTCAGGGATTTTATCAATTAAAACAAGGAATACTTTTGCGACTGTACGCATCATGAGAATGCCGAGCATACCGCCGATCAAGAGCACCCACACTTTTTCCGATACCGCAAACGCGGCCAGAATGCTGTCAACAGAGAAGGCCAGATCCATTAACTCAACTGAAACGACAGTGGCCCAGAAAATTCCGAACGTACGGACCATCCATGAATTTTTCTTCATGCCTTCCGTATCGTCATCACCTTCTCCGATCCAGAAATGCTTAATGACGAGCCAAGCCAGGTACAGCGCGCCAAGCACTTTGATCCACCAGAACTTAATGAGCAGCATTCCGATCCCGATAAAGATAAAACGGAAAATATATGCCCCGAACAATCCGTATGTTAATGCTTTCTTCCGCTGTTTTTCAGGCAGATGCCTTACCATCACCGCAAGCACTAACGCATTGTCGGCCGACAGCAGCCCTTCCAGCAGAACCAAGGAACCGATCAGCCCCCATGATACAGGGTCAGTCAGCACCTCACCCCACATTTTCCAATCAAAAAAGGAAGCGTAGGTCGACATAATATGATGTAGAAAATCCAAGTTTTTTCCTCCTATTTAGTAAAACGGTAATTTCCTGCTTACACCTGCAAGCCGTAATTCCGGCAAAGTGATGCCAGACCGCCGGAAAACCCGCTGCCGATGGCGTTAAACTTCCACTCAGCCCCATGGCGGTAAAGCTCACAAACGACAACCGCCGTTTCAATCGAGAAGTCTTCCCCTAAATCGAAACGAAGCAGTTCATTCTGGCTGTTTTCATCGACGACGCGCACGAACGCGTTAGACACTTGTCCGAAATTTTGGCCGCGCGCTTCCGCATCATGAATCGTGACGGTGATGCCGATCTTTTCAATATTTGCGGGTATTTTTGAGAAGTCGACGATAATTTGTTCATCGTCTCCCTCGCCCTCGCCCGTCCGGTTGTCTCCCGTATGGATGACGCCCCCGCTCGGGTGTTCCAGGTTATTGTAGAAAACAAAATCAAGATCATTTACACAGTTGTCATGGGCATCGACAAGAAAAGCCGACGCGTCAAGGTCAAAGTCATGCCCTCCGGAGTACTTGTTCGTATCCCAGCCTAAACCGATCACCGCTTTTGTAAGACCGGGGTTCGTTTTTGTCAGATCAACACGCTGTCCTTTCGCCAATTGAATAGCCATGTGCTGTCTCTCCCTTCTGTGTTTGATATGGTTCAGCCGATTTGCAGGCCGTAATCTGTCGCAATACGGGCCAGTCCGCCTTGGTAGCCTGAGCCGATCGCGGAAAATTTCCATTCGCCGTTATGTCTGTAAAGCTCCCCTGCGATAATGGCTGTTTCAATTGAGAAATCTTCAGCCAGATCATAACGGATCAGCTCTTCATTTGTTTCTTCATTGACAATGCGCACGAACGCGTTGGAAACTTGTCCGAAGTTTTGGCCGCGCGCTTCCGCTTCATGAATCGTGATGACGAATGAAATTTTGTCAATAGCGGCAGGCACCGCGCTCAGGTTGACCCTTACGCTTTCGTCATCGCCTTCGCCCTGGCCTGTCAGGTTGTCGCCTGAATGTGCGACAGAGCCGTTTCCGCCTTCAAGCTGATTATAGAAAATGAAATCATCGGGCGACGCGCATCTTCCTGCTTCATTTAATAGAAAGACGCTGGAATCTAAATCAAAGTCATGTCCGCCGTCGTATTTGTTTGTATCCCAGCCAAGGCCGACAACGACTTTAGAAAGACCCGGATTTGTTTTAGTCAAATCTACTTTTTGTCCTTTTGCCAATGAAATTGCCATGAGTGCACTCTCCTTTTTATCGTTTAGGCGTATCGGTTAACGATATCGCCGATTTTTGTATCGTTTGTGCCTTCTCCTACTGCGGCGAATTTCCACTCGCCGTCCTGGCGGTAGATTTCAGCCGCGATCAGGCTCGTTCTGCCTGAATAGTTATCTCTTAAATTGTAAGTCACCAGTTCTTCGCGATTAGCCTGATCAACAACGCGGATGAACGCGTTTTGAATCATGCCGAAGTCCTGTTTTCGTCTGACGCAGTCGTAAATATTGACGACAAACACAAGTTTATTAATCTGAGCGGGCACTTTCGCTAAATCGATGAGAATTTGTTCATCATCGCCGTCGCCTTCACCCGTCAGGTTGTCACCCGTATGTACGACACCGCCGCACCGGCTTTTCAGATTGCCGAAATAGATGACGTTTTTGCTGTCTGTCATTTTATCATTTTCAAGCATCAGTACGGAAGCGTCACAGTCGATATTGGCACCGCCTCCGCCGAACAGCTTTCCGAAAAAGCCCCCGGATGATACAGGGTCCCAGCCGAGTCCGACCAGCAGTTTTGACAGACCGGCTTTTCCTTTTGTTAAATCAATCCGCTGTCCTTTTTGTAAAGAGATCGCCATATGATTCACTCCTATTCTGTAAGGGTGCCGCTAAGCACGCCGCAAGTGCGCATTTTTACTAAATTCCGGGACAAGAATCCCGGTGTTTATTAAGATATACGTCTTTTATTATATCAAAGTTTCATAAAACATAAGAATTTTTGGCGAAAAACGGCGAAAAATTACTTCCTATATTCTCCTTCTTTCCGGAGAGAATAGAGAAAACAAAGAAATTGACGAAGACTGAACATTTTTCCTATCCTTGTATCAATACATGTCAGGAAAGGGGCAGACGAGTGATTGATTTAAGCATACTTGATCAGGCGCCCGTATCCAAAGGAAACGGGCCGCACGAGACGCTCCGCCGTTCAGCGGAGCTCGCCCGCCTCAGTGAAGGATGGGGCTATAAGCGGTACTGGTTTGCCGAGCATCACGGCACAAGAGGGCTCGCAAGCGTTTCGCCGGAAATTATGATCGCTCATACCGCCGCAGCCACAACGTCCATCCGTGTCGGATCAGGCGGCGTGCTGCTGCCGCAGTACAGCCCCTATAAAGTCGCGGAAACTTTCCGTCAGCTTGAGGCGCTGCATCCGAACCGGATTGACCTCGGGGTCGGACGCTCACCGGGCGGCACGACGAAAATCCGGCTCGCCCTCACAGACGGGGTAAAGAAAAGCATGACCGAGTTCAACAGGCAGCTTCAGGATTTATCATCCTTTCTGACAGATTCGGTTCCCTCGGACCATGCTTATGCCGGAATAAAAACAGCGCCCTTGATTGAAACAGCCCCGCAGCTTTGGGTGCTCGGCCTCGGGGAAAACAGCGCCAGACGCGCCGCTCTTCAAGGTGCGGGCTATGTCTTCGGCCATTTCATTAACCCGGAACGCGGGGAAAAAGCTTTTCAGATCTATCGGGACCATTTCCGGGCCTCCGCCCATTTTTCCGCTCCCGCCTCGCTCTGTGCCATTTTCGTCATATGCGCGGCTACGGATGAGAAAGCGGAAGAACTCGCCTTAAGCCAGGATTTATGGCTTCTTCGTGTCGGAAAAGGCGCCGACAGCCGCGTGCCGAGTGTGGAAGAAGCGAAGGCTTATCCGTATTCGCCGGAGGACCGTAAACAGATAGAAGAAAACAGGAAGCGGATGGTGATCGGCTCTCCTGCCGCAGTGAAACGCCGTCTGCTTGAACTTTCCGAGCGGTATCAGACAAAAGAGATGATGGTGCTGTGCAACGTCTTTGATTTCGAAGCAAAAAAAGAGTCATATAAGCGTCTTGCTGATATATTTCTGTAAAAAAAAGCCGTCAAACGGAGCAGCAGATGAGACTGCTGCACCGCTTAACGGCGGTTTTTTCGTTCTTTTTCTTTTTTAAACGCATTCCAAATCCCCTGCAGCGTAAACCCGAGCAGAAGCAGAATGATTAACAGTAAAGTGATTGACGGCCCCGGAGGCGTTCCGAGCTGGTACGAAGACGTCAGCCCCATGAACACACTGAAAAGAGAAATAATAATGGCTGCCGCAAACACCCATTTAAACCCTTTGGCGATACGGATTGCAAAAGCCGCGGGCAGTACGAGGAGTGCGGAAACGAGCAGCACGCCGATAATCGGAATAATGACCGAAATCGCCAGCCCCGTCACGATGCTGAATGACATTGACAGCAGGTTTGTGTTAATGCCTGATGTCTTCGCCGTCGCCTCGTCAAAAGTAAGCAGATAGAGCGGTCTGTTTAATATAATGAAATAAAGCAGAATCAGCAGGGTAATGCCTCCGATAATATAGACCTGCTGCTGGCTGACCGTGACAAGCGATCCAAATAAATATTGATCGATGCTCATCGACGCGCCGCCTTTTGACAGGCTGATCAGAAACATCGCAAACGACAGCCCGGCCGCCATTAAGATTGCGATAGATACCTCGGAATATGTACGGTACGCCCGCCGCATGTATTCAATGCCGATCGCTCCGATCGTGACGACAACGATGCTCGCCGCCGTAATATTGGTACTGAGAAAAAAACCGATGGCCACGCCCGACAATGAAATATGAGACAGTGTATCCGCCATCAGCGCCTGTCTTCTCAGCACGAGATATACGCCTAATATCGGCGCCATAATTCCGATCATGCTTCCCGCTAGAAAAGCTCGTCGCATGAATTCCAAGTCAAACATTTCCATCCGCCTTTTTCCCCCCTTTCAAGCCGTATGACTTTATCCAGATACTGCTGTACTTCGTTTTGTTCGTGTGTCACCATGACGACGGTGCGGTTGTGATTTTTCACCTGATGGTGCATAAATTCGTAGAAACCCTGTCTGCTTTCATAATCAACCGCGGTTGTCGGCTCATCAAGCATCAGCAGATCCGGATTGCTCGCAAGCATTCTCGCAATGCAGATTTTCTGCTTCTGTCCGCCGGATAAATCGCCGATTTTCCGGTGACGGAAATCCCACATTTCCACCATCTTCAGCGCGTTTTCCACCTCGTGGTGATCCGTTTCGTTCAATCGTTTAAACCATTTTCCCTTCGTATAACGGCCTGATTGCACAAGCTCCAGAACCGTGCTTGGGAATCCTGCGTTAAATGAAGAAATCTGCTGCGGAACATAGCCGATTGTCAGGCGTTTTCCGGCTGCGTTTTTTTTGCTGATCTCGGCCGTTCCTTCCCAAGGTCTGAGCATGCCGAGCATGACTTTCATCAGCGTCGATTTTGACGCGCCGTTCGGTCCTGTAATGCCGACGAATTCGCCGCTTTTGATTTCCAGCGACACGCCGTCAAGCACGGGTGTATGCGAATAACCAAAAACGATATCCTGTAATGTAACGAGATTCATGCTGACCTTCCTTTCCCGCATAGAAATAGTGTGCACCCCGCGGCGCACACTATGTTATTTAACCAATAGCGAATCTTTCAGTGCATCAAGGTTTTTCTCCATAATGTCGATATAACCGATGCCTTTATCCCGTTCTTTTTGGCTTAAACCTTCCAGTGTATTGAGCACTTCCGTTTTCGCGCCGATTTCACCGGCAAGTGTATCTGCAACTTTAGGCGATGCAACTTCTTCAAAGTAGATGATCTTCACATCATGCTGTTTGGCAAACGTTTTGAGATCCGCCAGTTTGGCCGCACTCGGCTCTTCTTCAGGAGAAAGGCCTGCAATCGCGACTTGTTTTAAGCCGTATTCTTTGGCGAGATAGCTGAATGCCGCGTGCTGTGTGATCAGTTCTTTTTTCGCCGCTTTATTTAATGTTGTACGGTATAGTTTATCAAGATCCTGCAGTTTTGCAATATATTCTTTACTATTTTTCTCATAGTATGCTTTATTCTTCGGGTCCTGTTTTACGATCTGCGCCGTAATGGTTTTGACCTCTTTTTGCGCAAGAACCGGGCTGAGCCACACGTGAGGGTCCATGCTGTGGCTGTGGTCATGACCGCCGTGTCCATGTTCCTCTTCCTCTTCATCCGAACCTTCGAGTAAGTCAATTCCTTTTGACGCCTTTACAAACTTCGCATGATCAGAGCTCATGCTTTTTTCCGCTGAAGGAACCCATGTCTCCATATATTCGCTGTTGTATACGAAAAGATCGGCGTTTTGAATGCCGGCGATATCCTTCGGCGTCGGCTCCCAATCATGGGGTTCGACCGAAGACGGGATGAGAATGTCTACATCGCCTTTGTCTTTGACAATTTGTTTCGTGAATTCGTACATAGGATAAAAGGTCGTCACGACGTGCAGTTTGCCGCTTTTTGAAGAACCTGACGAACCTTTTGAAGATGAATTGCCGCAGCCCGCCGCGATTAAAAAGCATGCCGCAATGACAATGATTCCGCTCCATTTTTTAAACAAGCCGTTTCCCCCTGTTCTGTAAATCAGAATGATGACGATTTCCAAAGCGTTCTTTCTCGTTCATTTGTTACCTATACCATAATAAAACGAAGTAATTACGTTTTGCAAGATATTTTTTTCTAAATTAATATCCAATTTACCTAAAAAGCCCCCGCCATGTATGGACGGGGGAGTCCTATCACATATCAGGCAAGCAGATAAACTCTTGTTTCGTATGGGCGGAATGTGATGCGGGATTCCGTGCCGCTGTCATTATCATAGTTGCTGAGAAGCAGCTCGGCCCTTTCAGGTTCGGAACCGTCCGGCCAATAAAAAGCGGCTTCTTCTTTCGATACGTTGCTGATGGACATGAGTTTTTGTCCGTTTGCCTGTCTTTCATACACGAACAGCTGCGGGTCATCAGGAAGCAGCAGCTTGTAGCTGCCTTTTATGATATCAGCATACTGTTTTCGCAGGCGGATCAGTTTTTTGTAAAAGTTCAATATAGAATCGGGATCATCCTGAGCCTCGGCCGCATTGACGGTTTTGTAATTGGGATTGACCGCGAGCCACGGTTCGCCCTCCGTAAATCCGGCATTCTTGCTGCCGTCCCACTGCATCGGTGTACGGGCATGATCCCGGCTTTTCGCCATAATGGACGCCATGACTTCTTCTCTGTTGCGGCCCATTTCAAATACCCTTTTATGATACATATTGACGGTCTGAATATCCCGATAGTCCTCTATCCTGTCAAACGGAGCGTTTGTCATGCCGATTTCTTCCCCCTGGTAAATGTACGGCGTGCCTTTCATGAAATAAAGCAGGGCGGCAAGCATTTTGGCGGATGCTTTGCGGTATGTGCCTTCGTCTCCGAAACGGGATACGATCCGGGGCTGGTCATGATTGCCCCAATACAGCGTATTCCAGCCTTGATGTTCCAGTTTTTCCTGCCAGTCTGTGAGCACCTTCTTCAAATCGGACAGCTCAAGCGGTTTTACATCCCAATGCTCTTGGCCCGGCTTTTGATCAAGCTCCATATGCTGAAAATGAAAAATCATATTCAGTTCATGCTCATCGGTTCCCGTGTAGACCAGCCCCTCCTCAGGCGTCACTGATCCGGCCTCGCCGACCGACATCACGTCATATTTGGAAAACACCTCTTTCGTCATTTCTTTTAAGTAATCGTGTATCCGTGCCCCGTTTGGCCGGAAAGGCTTCGGATCGGCCCGGCGGGCGATGTAATCTTCATATGGCGGCAAATATTCTTTTTTTGACAGAAGATGGAGCTGGTCTATACGCAATCCGTCCACGCCTTTATCGAGCCAAAATCTCATCATCTCGTATACTGATTGCCGAACTTCGGGGTTTTCCCAATTCAGATCGGCTTGTTTGACGGCGTTCATATGCAGGTAATATTCGCCCGTATGTTCTTCGTACTGCCAGACGGATTGTCCGTAATCCGACACCCAATCGGTCGGCGGGCCGTCCGCGGTGCCCGGCCGCCAAATATAATAATCGCGGTATTTGCTGTCCGGATTCATTTCCGCCTCTTTGAACCAAGGATGCTCCGTGGAGGTATGATTTAAGACGAAATCCATCACAAGCTTTAATCCGCGGCTGTGGCATTCTGTAAGCAGATCGTGAAAGTCCTTCATCCTTCCGTAAGATTCCATAATCGCTTGATGATCCGTCACATCGTAGCCGTTATCGACGTTTGGCGACGGGTAAATCGGGCAGATCCATATCACATCAGCGCCAAGTTCTTTTATATAATCGAGACGCGCGATAATCCCCCGCAGGTCGCCAATGCCGTCGCCGTTCGTATCTTGAAAGCTTCGCGGATAGATTTGATAGACAACGGCGTCTTTCCACCAGTCATTCTCCATCTTGCGGCCCCTCCTGTTTTTTAGAGAACCATTTCCTTTATAATCCTTCCCTAAACAAAAAAGAGAAGGTTTCCCCTCCTCTTTTAACTTTCCAGCTGAGACGGATAAAGCGTCATGCCTCCGTCGACGAAAAGTGTCGTTCCGGTTACGTAACTCGCTTCTTCCGACACCATCCATGCGGCGGCCGCGGCGACTTCTTCCGGTTTTCCGAAGGCGTTCATCGGAATTTTTTTCAGCTGGGCCTGTTTATGTGTTTCATCTTCCAGATCCTTATTGGACTCCGTGGCGATCGTGCCGGGAGCGATGGCATTCACCCGGATGCCTTTGTCTGCGTAATTGAGCGCCATCGTTTCCGTCATCATTTTGATCCCGCCTTTGGATGCCGAGTACTGCACGTTTTCAGGACGCGGTATTTGCTGATGAACGCTCGATATGTTTAAGACCGTTCCTTTTTTGCCGCGCTCGAGCATATGTTTCAGTGCCGCTTTCGCCCCCAAAAAGGTGCCGGTCACGTTGACGTCGATGACCCTTTGCCAATCTTCCAGGCTCATTTCATGGGGCATCGCTTCGGCTCCGTTAAAGCCGGAATTGTTGACCATCACGTCCACACCCCCGAAATGCTCCTGGGCGGCATCAAACAGCGCCTGAATCCCTTCTTCTGAGGATACATCGGCTTTTACGGTGACGGCTCGGCCTCCCGCTTTCTCAATGATGTCCGCCGCTTCTTCCGCTCCGGCGGAATCACCGAGGTAGTTCACAACCACATTCATCCGCTCCTTGCCGAAGCGTTCGGCAATGGCTTTTCCGATTCCTTTCGAAGAACCTGTTACGATTGCTGTTTTTCCCTGTAAATCCTGATACATTGTCTCATTTCCTCCCTGATATTAATACAGAGCATGTACCCGGTTTTGATCGGCCGAAAACAAAAGAGATCATAAAAAGAACGATGAAGCCGAAGCTCCCTCGTTCTTTTTTTCATTATGCGTAGTTGTTCATTTGCAGCCTTTTTTGCACGCCGACAAGCCTGCTGAAAAAATAAGATGCCGCTTTGTAGTTCTCCCGTTGATGAAAGAAATGAGCCGCGTCCTGAAGCAGTTCCTCTGTGTCAGCCAACAGCTCTTTTGATTCCAGAATGTCAAAATACTCTTTGAGCGAATCCTGTCCGCCTTCCCCCTGATAAAGCTCTTTAATCAGACGGAATTTCGTCATATAGATCTCATCTTCCCACTCCGCCGCGCTTCTCATGCCCCGCGCGCAGCTGGCGGCGGCTTCACTGTATTTTTCCGTTTTAAAGTAGATATGCGTGAGTGAAAAAACAGCCTGGATGACCTGCCGGAAGCTGTGTGCTTCAAATCCGGCAGCCGCCCGTTCAAAATCCTCCGCCGCCTTGCAAAAATCACCCAGACTGTACATACAGTGCCCGATATTATAATAGGCCGCAGCAATCATATATTGATCATCAAGCCGCTCCGCGTGCTCCAAGGCGCATTCGAGGTATTCCAGCGCTTTTTTATGCTGCTGGGCGTCCATCAGATTTCCGGCAATGATAAATTTGCACTGCACCCTTCTCATTCCGTATAATTCATATTTCTTGTAAATATCAAGCGCCTGCCCCGCGTAATTCATCGAAAAGAAAGTCTGCTTGATATGATAGTACACCTCAGAAATTTTATACAGAAACTCGGCTTTCTCTATGTCATCTTCCACATATTCAAGCTTTTCCTCAGCCCGCTTATAATGAGAAATCGCTGAGATGAAGTTTTTCTGCTTAAATTCATACATTCCCCTGAAATAGTAAAAATAATATTCCAGTAAGCCGGTCAGCTTTTGCTGGTTCATCTCAATCTCAGTGAGCATTTCAGAGAACGGAGGCTGGCAGTCGCCGTCTTTCATGGGTTTTAATTTATCCAGCATGATGCGGTGCCGAAATTCCATCAATGAAAAATACAACAATAAATCCTGGTTCTCTTCCATATCTTCGAGTTCATATTGAATCTCCCGCTTCAGCGCTTCAGCTTGATCGGCTTCAAACGCGCGGATCAGCTTATACCATTCATTCATCTTTACGGCCACTTCTTCAGATGGAATTTTGGATTTCATAGATTTGCCTCCTTCCTCCGGCTACTAATTATGTTATATTTTATCATAGCAAATTTATGGCAGTGAGCAAACAAAGATTTTAATCAATTAAAGAAAGAGAGAATTCATCATGAAACGACCAGTCAGAATTGCGCTGCTTTTGATCCTCTTCTTTTCCGCAGACCTATGTTTTTCCTATGTGCAGAAAGAATTGAGGCCGCAGACGGCATTACAAGACAGAGCCATTCCAAGCGCTCTTCATCCGCTCGTGAAACAGAATGCGGAGCTATTGCAGACGGCCGCTCTGAAAAAAGGCATCACCGTCATTATCACAGAGGGTTTCAGATCAATTGAGGAACAAAACGAATTGTACCGTCAAGGACGTTCAAAAAAAGGAAATATCGTCACCTACGCAAAAGGCGGGGAATCTTACCACAATTACGGCCTTGCGATCGACTTCGCCCTGCAAAAAAAGGATGGAAGCCTGATTTGGGATATGACGTACGACGGAAACCGAAACGGCACGCCCGATTGGCTTGAGGTCGTATCGATTGCCAAAACGCTCGGTTTTGATTGGGGAGGCGATTGGAGAGGCTTTAAAGATTATCCTCATTTACAAATGATCCCTGGCTAATAAAACCTTTTCTTTTTTCGCTTTTGCGCATCAATGTACGGAGGATAGACAGGCCTGTACACAAGCTTATATCCTTCATTGCCGGACGGCGTAAAATCGCGCTGCCACTCCAGCCGCAGATGGAAATCGGATAAAAAAGCGGCCTTTGCTTCTTCGGGAGTAACGGCCGGCACCGGATTGATCTTCTCCAGCTGCTCCGGGTCAATGTCAGGCGCCATGTAAGCTTCCACAAGCCCCGTTACGGGACTGACAAGTATTCTCGCAGCGCCGAACCGCAGCGGAATATCCTGATGCCATACGGAAAAATGGAAGCGGAACCTGCCCCTTCCGTCCGTTTTCAGCGGGTTCATTTTAAAAAACTCGTCCGCTCTCGGATAAAGTTTGTATAAAAATTGAAGCGCGACGGTCTCACACTCTTCCGCAGAATAAAAGGCCGGGCCCTGATGCTCAATAAAAGATTTAAAGGCTGTCATTTTCCCTGTCTTTTTGTCCGTTTTCATCTTCATTGTATTTTTGTTGCTGCTTTCAAAATAGCTTTCGATACTCAAATCTTTCCGTTCCGGAACCGATCCTTTCCGCCATGTCGTTCCGATCTCATCCCCGAGATCGCGCCGGCGCGTCTGAACCATATCCGAGGTAAACCCCATTAATTCATCCAGGCTGATTTCCCGTTTATGTTCAAACGCGGGAAGCGGTTTTGCCGGCTCATTCCTGTCTTCGCAAAGCTGCTGATCCGGCACGATATCATCTTCACCGGCCGGATAGCTGTAAGCCGGCAGAATCGGTTCATAGACGAGACGCGGTATTTTCTCAAAATTGACCACATCATAGACGAGACTGAATGTCAGCACACTCATATAATGCGAGACGACTTTTTCCCGATCGACGAATGTTTCCGGGACGGGCGCTTCACCCTTATCCCCGTAATAGATAAACTGCACGACGAAGCCGCTCCTGGTTACATCAACGAAAAAACCTGAATCGGGAAGCGGCCGGCCGAGCACTTTTTTTGTATAGATAAATCGGATGCACCCATTGCGTTCTTCCCTCGCCTGAAAGATGAAATTCATAAAAGTAAGCGGGCGGTGTCTCGCCGCAAACCGAAGAGCCGTCAGCTTTAATTCGGCGTCTGACAGCTTCATGTCTGAACTCGGACAGTCGTTGCGTGAATAGGTAAGCAAAGATCCGTCGTCGCCCAGCTCAATCGTGACCGTTTTATCCGGATGGTTACGATCTTTCCATATATAATAGGCTTTCGTTTTTTGTTTTTCATCATAATCTTCTATTTCAAGCTCATAGTCCGGCGGTATGTTCCCGATTTCCAGCGCTTTTTTTCTCAGATGTTCTTTCAGCAATGGGGTCATCCTTTCAGAAGAGTGTATAAAAAAGAACTGTTTTTTATTATATAAAAACGTCCTTATCCTTTTAAAGGGAAGAAAGTGCCTTTTATGTGTCTATTTTTAGCAAAGAGGGAAAAGAGCCGTATTCAGAGCGGCTCTTTTTCATACAAATGTCACATTCCCCGTGAAAGCCCCGGGACGAACGCCCATGACCTTCAGCCTATTAAACTCGTGATCGCTTCCCCTGTATGAGCCTCAATAAACCGCGGGAAAACCGGCTTGTATACGAGCCTGTACACTTTTCCGCAGCTGTCGTCATCGTAACAACGATCCCAAGCGAGCTCGGCTTTGATGGCCCGGCGGATCGCGTCCTTCGCCTCTTCCATTGTCAATGAAGGAACGGGATCGATTTCCTGGAGCTCTTTCGGATCAATTTCCGGCGGCATATAAAAAGTGACAAGACCCGTCTTTTTGCTGACACAGATTCTCCCCTCTCCGAATCGCAAATCAACGCCGTCCGAACAAGCCTTATATGTAAGCCCTGCGTTTTCTCCTTCATCATCCGGTTCATCATATTGAACCCGGAAATACTGATCCGCTTCCGGAAAAATGGCGAATAAAAAGCGGATGGCCATGTGATGGCATTCTTCCTCGGAAAACACCGATTCGCCTTCAACTTTTATAAATGACATCACCCCGGTGAGCCGGCCCGATTCTTTATCATATCTTGTTTTCAATACGTGTTCATTCCGTTCTTTAAACAGACTTTCCAAGCTTTTATCTTCCCGCACGGATTTTGTTTTTTCAGGACGCCAGGCAATGCCGATACAGCCCTCTCCAAGATCGCTTTCCCTATCTTTATAAAAACCGTCGTGCAGCCCGATCATGTCATTGATGCTCATCTTTTCCGCTTCAGGTGCAGGGCGTGAAATCGGGACATACGGCCGCGTGTCGTCTTCCAGCTCTTCATATTCGTCTAATTCTGCATTTTCTTCCTTCAGGTCGGCCGATATCGGCCGCGTCGGAGACACGATTTCATAGACGAGATGGGGCTTGTCATCCCCCTGCACATAGACGGACTGATGCAGGACGGTGAACAACAGCTCTGCTTCTATATGTTTGACAAAGTGAGCCAATGCTTCCCGCTTGTCCGCAATTGTCTCCGGTCTTAACAGATCATCGGCCTTCCCATGGTAAGAAAAGCCGGTTACTTCCCCTGTCACAGCCAGGTCGATGTAAAACCCGGTCAGCGGAAGCGGCAGACCGTCAGCCATCTGAACATAGGAATATCTCACATCGCCATCATTTGCGGGTCCGTTTTTTTCCGGTTCAAACTCAGCCAATGCCCCCGGACGATGGGTTTCTAAAAACGCCCGCATCCGTTCTTCTATGTCCGATTCCGAAAGAGCCGGCAGATCAGTCCGGAAAGCCGGACGGGATAAGTATTTCAGTTTTCCGTCCCGGTCGACCATGATGCCGGCTTCCGGATCATTCTTATCTTCCCACCAAAACAGAACCTCATCTTCCTGGTATTCTTCCACATTACTCTCGTAGCGGGCAGGTACGTTTCCGATTCGGAGAGCCAGCTGTTTCAATTCTTCTTTATTCATCATAACACTTCCTTTTCTTCCAAAAAGATTGATGATTACCAAGACTCTTTTATACAAAACTAGTATAATTAACCTGTCCGTCTTCATGACTATCGAATTAATCATTAACAACAGGGGGTAAACCAGATGTCCATCAAAAAAATGAGCGCCGTGTTTTTCATTCTGCTTCTCACGGCATTTACCGCCGCGTGCAGCAGCGAAACGAGCGGCGGCCAGGAAAGCAGCACGGCGAAAGTGAAAATAAAAGAGACGGCATGGGCCGCTTCAGACGATACTGAACATCCGGCCGCGCTGAAAGTAACGGTCACCGTCAAAAATACGGGCAAAGACCCGCTTACCGTCAAAAGCAGCGACTTCTCGCTTTATCAGGATGACGCGAAAACAGCCAAGGCCGATAAGGAAGACTTGATGCAGAGCGGCACGCTTCATGCCGGTAAGACAGTGACGGGCAATCTGTACTTCACAGCTGACGAAGGCAAATCCTATGAATTGGTATATCAGCCGCAGGCAAAAGACGCGAAGCCTTTATCTTATAAACTGAAAGTCAAAGGCACAGCCTCCAACGCAAAACCTGACCCGGCGGACGCATTATCCGCATACATTGATGTGATGCTGTACGGCAAGCACAATAAAGATTTCACCCGCCTGACCGGTGTAAATGAAAAAATGACGGCCGCCGCATATCAGGAATCGGCGAAAGCCAGCTTTATCGCTTCTGCAGGCATTTCACAAGAACAGGCGGATTCAAAAGCCATTTCCGCTATTATTGACGCCATGTCATCAGCGCTTCGGGATAACACAGAGCTCAAGGTGCATACCAAATCCATGTCAGGAAAAAAAGCCGTCCTTGAAGCAAAAGTGACGCCGCTTGATATGTCTCCGCTTGCGGGCCAGCTGCAAGACCGCGTGCAAGACTATGCCGGAAAGCACCCTGATGCTGATGAAAACGAAATTGTCAGCCACCTGCTTTCTGTCTATCCGGAAGAGTTTATGCGCCTCAAACCGGCTTCTTCTTCTGTTACAAGAGAAATCGAGATGAAGAAAAACGCCCGCGGCCAGTGGTATCTGGATACAGACGCCGATCTGGAAGGATTGACAGAAGCGTTTTTGAAAACGTCCTGACAACAAGAAAGGAAATAGCGCAGGCTATTTCCTTTTTTTATTTTCACTTAAAGATGTCACTGATATATTGAACCTCATCCTCGGTTAACTGCACATGAAGCGCGTCCAGATTGTGTTTCAGCTGGTCGGGGCGTTTGGCTCCGGGAATGATCGCATCCACTGCCGGCTGCGACAGAAGCCACGCGAGTGCGATATGCGCTGTCTGCGCCCCTTTTTCCTCCGCAACGGCCCGAAGCTTATCCACTCTCTCCAGGTTTTGGCGAAAAGCTTCTCCCTGAAACGGCGGCCTGTTCTTTCGGCTGTCCTCAAAGACTGTGTCTTTTGTAAACTTTCCCGTCAGCAAGCCGGAAGCAAGCGGGAAATAAGGAATAAAGGAAATGCCGTTCTTTTCACAATAAGGCAGCAGATCATGCTCCGCCTCACGCTGAATCAGTGAATATTCCGATTGAAAAACCTCTAAATAGCCGTCGGCGTTAAACTCCTGCAATTGCCGGAAGCTGAGATTGGACGCGCCGATTGCTCTGATTTTCCCTTCGTCCTTCAGTTCTTTTAGCGTGCCCGCCACTTCGGAGAGCGGTGTTTTGCCGTCAGGGAAGTGGACGTAATACAAATCAATCACGTCTGTTTTCAGCCGCTTCAGGCTGTTTTCCGCCTCACTCCGGAGAAATTCACGGCTGTTGTCCAGCTCGATTTGTCCGTTGACTTCTTTATGCGCGCCTTTTGACGCAATCACGAGGCTGTCCCGCACGCCGCGCTCTGCGACAACTTCACCGATTAACTCTTCGGAACGCCCCAAACCGTATATAAACGCCGTATCAATAAAATTGACGCCGCCGCCCAACGCTGTGCGGATGAGTTCTTTTCCCGTTTCATCATTAAGATTCGGAAACAAATTATGTCCTCCGACCGCATTTGCGCCAAAACCGATACGCTTTACCCGTAAATCCGTCCTGCCCAGCGTACGTGTCTCATCCATGGCTCAGGCTCCCTTCCTTTTATCGCTCTGTTTAGTATTAGATAGACGGTAAGAATTATCCTGCCTGAGAGCCTATCTGCAGAAAAAACCTTGAAAAGCGTTTGCCCTTCAAGGTTTTTTTGCTGTGTATTAAGATGTCAGAGCTGCGGCGAAGCGTTCGGCTTCATCCGTGAGAGCACCCTCAATTTCCTTATAGCGGCTGGAAATCGTTGAGGCGCTGACGCCGTACTTCTTCGCCAGCTTCGCTTGAGAAACGGACGCGCCGTTCAGAGAAATGCTGTTTACGTAATATTCGACCGCCGCCGCGAAAGCTTCAGGCTTTCTGATCGTCGGTGTTTTTTTGACACAGAACGTTTTCCACAGATCAATTACGGCCGGAACCAGCTCAGCCGGGTATTCATCCCCGCTCAGGCCTTTTTCAATGGCGTCTGCCGTTTCCTTCTCCATGTCGTTGGCCCACTCTGTCTGTTTTTCTTCAGCAGCCTGCTCAGGCTCTTCCGCCGTTCCTAAAAGAGCGGCCAGCACAATGTCGAAGTTGTCCTGCATAAAGCGCTCAGGCGATTTTCCTTCCGCAAGAGCCGGGGCAGCCGCCTTTTTCACTTTGCTGATTAGAGCTTCGGTCCGCTTCACAGGGAAGATCGTAAATTGCATGAAGAACTCCGCTTTTTCCGCTTCGTGGATCGGATAGCCGAGAATCAGGCTTCCCGCCGGCGGAAGATCCTGCTGGCTGACGTCCATTTCCACTTTGAATTGTTTTTTCGTCATCACATCTTCAAAGTGAATCATTCCTTCTTTCACATCTTCAAGCACCATAACGGCAGGTGTCATGCTTTTCCATGATTCAACGATTTCCCGTGTTTTCGGGCGGTTGATGCCGCCGGCTTTTTTCTGAAGATATTCTTCAAAAATCGTCTTGCCGCCTGCCAGCGGACGGAAGAAAATTCCCCAGATGCCGAGGTTGAAGACTCCGATGTCTTTTGTCTGTCTGTCCAGCTCCGTAATGAACGCGTGCTGGTTAATAAATGATGATATGCCGTCTCTATGTGCTGTAAAGGCGTACTCCATTAGGCTTTCCTGAATCTGTTTCGCTTCTTTTGCCGCGATGTCTGCCGGAATGGCAGCTTCTTTGCTTCCGCAGCATTTTTTATATTTCTTCCCGCTGCCGCATGGGCAAGGGGCGTTTCTTTTCACTTTTCCCACAATAAACCCTCCGAATTCTGATATAACTTTATTATTTTAACAAAAATAACTTCAGAGGGCTTGGTTTACGGCGAAAAAAGAATATGGAAGAAAAAAAGACCCCGGGATATTCTCATTCTCCGGGGCTTTGAAACTGTTAATTTGTATTTTGTCCGCCGCCGTTCAGACCTTCTTTAATCAGCCCGTTTACTTGGCTGTTCATCAAAAGTCCGATGTGTCCGACACCGTGAATCTGCACGTTTTTCCCGCCGATCAGCCGTGACAGCGGGTTCAGGACGATTAAGTCCGCTGAGCTGTAAATCGATGTATATAAAATCTTTTGGTTCGGATCAGTCCCCGGAAGCGCCCGGTTGGTCACAAGGCCGTTCGCTCCGCCCAGTGTGACGACGTTTGCGATTTTGTCTCCGCCGTCAAGATTTTTAATGTAATAGAGCGTGTTGGCGCCGCCCATGCTGTGCGCGACGATATCGACTTTTTTCGCACCTGTTTCGCTGAGCACTTTTTTCACGTAATTGGACAGTCTCGGCGCATTGTGTCTGTTGTTTCCGGTTTTGTCCAGAAAATCAATGGCGTACATCTCATTTCTTGACCAGCCTTGGGATGCCAAGTACGTTTTGATTCCCGCGAAGTTAAAGGACGCCCCGCCGATTCCGTGGACCATGACAACCGGGTTATGCTCTGAGGAAGCTTTCGATACGGTCGGCTGGAAGGCAAATACGGAAATGACGGAGAGCATGCAGACTGTAAGAATCGCTAGGATTTTGCTTTTGATTTGTTTCATGAACTTTCCTCCTGTTATGTAATTTTTTGCAATTTTCATTTTATTAGAGAAGAAAAGGAAAAAATAGAGTATTTTTTACTGTTTTCAACAATTGAAAAAGAGGCGGAAAAATGAGAAAGACGCCCCTTTCCCGAAAGCACACTTATACTTTAATACGGCAAACAAAAAAAGGAGAGAACACCCGGTTCTCTTCTCCTAGTACTCATTGAAATAGGTTTGAATCCGCTTAGGGTCATGCGTTTTTGTCAGCGCGAGCATCAGCAGAATCCGCGCTTTTTGAGGGTTGAGAGAGTTTGAAGCTGTCAAATGGTCTTTTTCATACTCTCGATTAGGTGTTACCGTTCCGTTTCCCGTCCTTGTGGAGCGGACGACCGCCAGCCCGCTTTTGACCGACTTTACGGCGCCTTTTTGCGCCGCATCAGACATTGAGCCGTTTCCCGGGCCTGCAAAAATAATGCCTTGCGCCCCTGATTTTACGGCAGCTTCAAAGAGATAGCTTCCGTCATTTTGATAGCCGTATATAATATCGACTTGCGGCAGTTTATCAAGTTTGTCTATTTTGAAATCTGTATCCTTCGTATGCTTTCGGGTCATGATGTTATTAAAATAGATGTCATCAGCAATTGTTCCGATATAACCCATCTCTTCCGATTTGAATGTGTCTGCCGCGGTTGTATTGGTTTTTGTCACATAGCGCGCCGAAGCGATTCTGTCATTTAATACGACAAGCGTCCCCTTACCTTTCGCATCAGGCGCAGCCGCTGTTTTTACAGCGTTATATAAGTTGGACGGCCCGTCTGCTCCGATCGCCGTGGACGGCCTCATTGACCCGGCGACAACAACGGGCTTGTCACTTTTGACCGTCAGATTGAGAAAGTAGGCGGTTTCCTCAAGTGTGTCTGTTCCATGTGTAATGACAATGCCGTCTGTATCATCAGACTTGAGCAGCTTGTTTACCCGTTTTGCAAGTTTCAGCAGTGTCTCGTTATTCATATTCTGGCTGCCTATATTCACAACCTGTTCTCCGCTCACATGCGCGACCTCTTTTATCTCCGGAACGGCCTGAATCAGGGCATCAACTCCGATTGCCCCCGCCGTGTACTCCGTAGCGGACGTCTTTGAAGGAGCAGCGCCTGCAATTGTGCCGCCGGCGGCAAGAATTTTAACATTCGGAAGTCCGTCTTTTTTCGCTGGGGCTGCGGCTGCCATCCGGGGCGGTGTTTCTTTCGCTTGAGGAGATTGAGAGCAGCCGGCCGCGATGAAGAGCAGAGCCGTGATAAATGTAATGAAGGGCATAAATTGTTTTTTCATTCTTTTCTCTCCTTTTCTTTATTTATGAAGATTTTCCTCTCACCGGTCAACGCGCTTGTCAGGCAACCTCCCGAAGAAAATAACCGTTAAAAAACCTTGACACCGTCATGTGAAATCAAGATAATAGACCAGTCACTATATTTTAAATTTGTCAAAAATCAGTAAGGTGGGAACATTATGAGCTATGGAGATTCTCGTGAAAAAATCCTCGCCGCGGCAACCAGGCTGTTTCAGCTTCAGGGATATTACGGCACGGGGCTGAATCAGATTATTAAAGAAAGCGGTGCGCCGAAAGGTTCTCTTTACTATCATTTTCCGGACGGCAAAGAGCAGCTCGCCATTGAGGCTGTCAATGAAATGAGCCATTATATCCGTATGAAAATAAAAGAAAGCCTTGATGCCCATCCTGATCCTGCGGAAAGCATTCAAGCGTTTTTACAGGACTTATCAAGCCAATTCACATGTCCGGAGAACTTTGAAGGGTTTCCTGTCGGTTTACTGGCTGCCGAGACTGCTTTAAAGAGCGAAAAGCTCCAGCAGGCCTGTCAAAGCGCTTATCAGGAATGGGAGAATCTGTTCGCGGGCAAATTGAGATCAGCCGGTTTTTCTGATGAGAAAGCGGCGGAAATCAGCACTGTTTTAAATGCCATGATAGAAGGCGGCATCATTGTGTCCTTAGCCAAAAAAGACAAAATGCCGATCCTCCATATTTCTAAACAAATCCCGAACCTGCTGAAGACATAAAATACGAGAGACATGTACGTATAGAAAGAGAGGAGAATGATTTTGGAAAATGCTCAGCCTTCCAAACAATATAAAGTCATGCCGATCATGATTTCTTTGCTGACGGCAGGGTTTATCGGCATGTTCAGTGAAACGGCGCTGAATATCGCCCTGACTGACCTGATGAAGGAGTTACATATCACTCCTGCAACCGTCCAGTGGCTGACGACGGGCTATCTGCTCGTTCTCGGTATTCTTGTCCCGGTATCGGGTCTGCTTTTGCAATGGTTTACGACGAGACAGCTGTTTATCGTTTCACTTGCTTTTTCCATTATCGGCACGCTGATTGCAGCGCTTGCGCCGAGCTTTCCGTTTCTTTTGGCGGCGAGAATCGTGCAGGCTTTAGGAACCGGGCTGCTGCTGCCGCTGATGTTTAATACAATCCTCGTCATCTTTCCGCCGCATAAGCGCGGAGCGGCGATGGGGACGATCGGGCTTGTCATCATGTTCGCTCCTGCGATCGGTCCGACATTTTCAGGGCTTGTGTTAGAGCATTTGAACTGGCATTGGATTTTCTGGATTTCCCTGCCGTTTCTTGTGTTGGCTCTTTTATTCGGCATCGCCTACATGCAGAACGTGTCTGACATTACAAAACCGAAAATTGACGTGCTTTCCATTATTCTGTCTACGATCGGGTTTGGCGGCATCGTATTCGGATTCAGCAATGCGGGCGAAGGATCAGACGGCTGGTCAAGCCCGACGGTTATCGGTTCGCTCACTGTCGGTGCGATCGCGCTCATCTTATTTTCCATCAGGCAGCTGACAATGAAGCAGCCGATGATGAATCTGCGCGCTTTCCGCTATCCGATGTTTGTTCTCGGTGTCGTGATTGTATTTATCTGTATGATGGTTATCTTATCAACAATGCTTCTATTGCCTATGTATTTACAAAGCGGACTGATGCTGACGGCGTTTACGTCCGGACTCATCCTGCTGCCGGGCGGTATTTTAAACGGCTTTATGTCTCCGGTGACGGGGCGCCTGTTTGACAAATACGGACCGAAGTGGCTTGTCATTCCCGGGTTTGTCATCACGGCCGCCGTACTTTGGTTTTTCTCAAACATTACCGGCACTTCAACGGCCATTCTCATCGTCGTGCTCCACACATGCCTGATGATCGGCATTTCCATGATCATGATGCCGGCGCAAACGAACGGCTTAAACCAGCTGCCGCCGGAATTTTATCCGGACGGAACGGCCATTATGAATACGCTCCAGCAGATGGCCGGCGCAATCGGCACTGCGGTGGCGGTCAGCATCATGGCAGCCGGGCAGAAGAATTATATGAGCACCGTGAAAAACCCGAATGATCCTTCCGCATACTCTCACGCGCTGATTGCGGGCGTCCAGCACGCCTTTATCTTCGCGATGATTGTCGCTGTTATCGGCTTGATCAGCGCCTTCTTTATGAAACGGGTCAAAGTGAATCACTCATAAGAAAACAGCAGGCTCCCCGTGAGTCTGCTGTTTTTTTATATACCGCGCGCTTCAGCCAGTTCATCAATCGCATACATCAGATCATCGGCCGTGTTATAGAAATGAGGCGCCAGCCGGATGATATGTCCGCTGGGTGCGCATACGATGTTTTTCCGCCTCAACAGCGCAGCCGTTTCCGCCGCTTTTTCATCCCGTATGGAGATCATGCCGGGTCTGTCATCGGCAGACGGCGGCCCTGTGAGGTGCAACCCTTTTTCAAAAGCGTATTCACACGCAAATGCGCTGAGTTTTTTTACTTCCCGGTGAATGCGGTCTGTGCCGGCATCGTTCACTAGAGATAAAGCCGCCTGTGCCGCATATATGCTGATAAATGCCGGGGTTCCGGTCTCAAAGCGTTTGGCTCCGTCCGCATAAGAAAAACGGGTTATATCCAGCATCGACGCCCGCTGCTGCCCGAACCACCCGGTGACTTTCGGCTTCAGCCGTTCGGCGAGTTCCTTTCTGACATAAAGAAACGCCGTTCCCGGTATGCCGAGCATATACTTTCTCGCACCCGCGGCCAGCATATCAACTCCCCATTCTTTTACATCAATCGGGATGTGCCCCGCCGATTGATAAGCATCGACAAAAAGAAGCGATCCCTTCTTTGCGGATATCTCGGCAATGCGCTTCATATCCTGGACAAAACCGGACGTATATGACACATGGGGCACACAGGTGAAAAGCGTCTGTTCCGATATGTACGTCTCATACCGCTCTAACGGGATCATTCCGTCTTCAGACGGCACGACTGAAAGCTCCATCTCAGTCTGTGCCTTCAAAATGTGGGCGATCGCCGGAAAATCCAATTCCGTATACACCGCCTGTTTCTTTCGGCAATCCGGCAAAGCAGAAACGACGGCAGAGACAGCAGCCGTTACTGAAGGTAAAACGGCGATTTCTTCAGGATGGGCGCCGATCAATTTCGCAAATTCACACCTTGCCTGCTCCGTTCGTCCAATGGCTTCTTCCCAGTTTCCGCCATGCTGAAGCAGGCTTTCCTGATAGTCATTGATCGCTTTTGAAACCGGCAGGGCAAGAGCGCTTTGAGAGCAGCTGGCGAGCATCGTATGTGTGCGGAGCGCCGGAAATAAAGATCGGTATTGCACCAGAGGCGAGTTCAAGACGTGTTTCCCCCTTCGGCAGGAATATATGTCCATTATAGAGTATGGTAAAAAGAAAAGGAGGGTTTTATATGGAGAAAAAAGTATTGCTGACAGGCTTTGACCCCTTCGGCGGGGAAACGGTCAATCCTTCATGGGAAGCGGTCAAACGGCTGAATGGTGCCGCTGAGGGCCCCGCCTCTATCGTATCTGAACAAGTGCCGACCGTTTTTTATAAGTCTCTTGCCGTGCTGCGCGAGGCGATCAAAAAGCATCAGCCTGACATTATCATCTGTGTCGGACAGGCAGGCGGCAGAATGCAGATCACGCCGGAACGGGTCGCGATCAATCTCAATGAGGCGCGCATACCGGATAACGAAGGAAACCAGCCTGTCGGGGAAAACATTTCTCAAGACGGTCCCGCGGCTTATTGGACCGGCCTTCCGATCAAACGGATCGTTGAGGAAATCAAAAAGGAAGGCATTCCCGCGGCTGTATCCTACACGGCGGGGACGTTTGTATGCAATCACCTCTTTTACGGGCTGATGGATGAAATCAGCCGCCATCATCCGCCCATCCGCGGCGGGTTTATACACATCCCGTACATTCCGGAGCAAACCTTGCAAAAGTCTGCGCCGAGCCTCAGCCTGGATCTCGTGACAAAAGCGCTCAAAATCGCCGCGGTGACCGCCGCGGCGCATGAGGACGATATTGAGACCGGCGGAGGCGAACTTCACTAAGCTGCAGACGCCGCCTCGGCCCATTTCTTCCGGTAAACGATGCGGGACAGCGTCACACTGATTTCATAGAGGACGAGCAGCGGAATCATGACGAGAAAGTCAGACATAAAATCCGGAGGCGTAATCAGCACCGAGACGACGATCAGCACAAAATACGAAAGCTTCCGCGCCTTTGCCAGCCGGGTTGGATTCACGATTCCGAGCCGTGTCAGAAACATGACGGCCAGAGGCATTTCAAACAAAAATCCGAACGGCAATGTAAGATTCAGCATAAAGGTAAAATACTTGTCCGCCGAAAATACCATGTCAAAATGGCCGGCGGATAATTGTGTTAAAAATCCGAGCACAATCGGAAACAGCACAAAATACCCGAAGGAAATTCCGATAATAAACAAAACCGAAAGCCCCGGAATGTAAAGCAAAGCGGCGCGGCGTTCAAACGGGGTCAAAGCCGGCGCCGTAAAACGCCAGAGCTGAAAAGCGGCAACCGGAATCGTTGCCGTAAGGGCGCATATTCCCGCAATCATCATATACACCCATAAAATCTCGCTCGGCCCTAAAACGGCCAGCCTGCCATCCAAATCCTTGATCAGCCAGTCATAAATATCCTGCACAAACCAGCAGGCGCCGATAAAAAACACGAGAAAGGCGATAACGGTTTTAATGAGACGCTGCCGGACTTCCTCTAAATGCCCGATCAAGTGGGTTTCTTTTTTATCCAATCGTACATCCTCCTTATAGAGAAAGAGGCAGAAGCGGATTCGTCTGCCCCCATGTCAGGATTCAGCCTGCCGTTTTGTCTTTCTCAGCCGTCTGCTTGTCCGGCTCTTCATTTGAGACCAGTGTTTTTGCGGCGCTTTTAAATTCAAGCAGCGTGCGGCCGGCGGCACGGCCGATTTCCGGAAGCTTTGAAGGCCCGAAAATGATGAGAGCGATGACGAAGATCAGGATCAACCCGGGAATGCCGATATTAGAAAACATGAGTGTGCCTCCTTATTGTGAGATTTTGGCCCGTTTCTTTCTCATTTGCTTTTCATGCGCATTGTTATGGGCGAAGAAACGATCCTCTTCCACCTCATTTGACTGCTTTACACCGCCTGCAACCGCAGCTTGAGAGACCTTCCGAATCCCCGTCTGGTCTTTCTGATAAATGAATGAAGCCCGCGTGGATACCTCAGCCCCCGGCTCCGTCACGTACGGCACCACTCTGTAATCCGCTCTCCATTGGGCAGGGGTCACCGTACAGCGGACATAGCCGCGGTAATCGTTGAAAAACTTAATATGCGGGTTTTGTTTTAAGATCTGATCCGTATCGGCCCGTTTATCCGCCCCGTTTCCTCCAGATGTAATGGAAGTCCCGACGAATTCGGCTCCGAAAATCTTTGAATTCGTTTGATTAAAATCGGTATGCAGGTTTGACGCCCAGCTTGCGTGAACATCACCCGTCAGCACGATGACATTGTTCAGGTTTTTGCTTTTTATAAAATTGATGACCCGCTCCCGCTGAGCCGGGTAGCCGTCCCATGAATCCATGCTGTATATCGGATTGGCGGTTGTTCCGAAATTCCATTGCGCGAAAAAGATTTGCTGCGCCAGCACATTCCACTTCGCTTTTGAGGCGGCTAAATTTCCGAACAGCCATTGCTCCTGTTCTGTCCCCATCAATGTACGCTTCGGGTCTCTCCACTCATCAGAAGGCGGCTTATTCCCGTCGCCGTTGGCCTGATCATCTCTGTACTGTCTTGTATCAAGCACATTGAACGATGCTAAATTGCCATAAGAAAATTGCCTGTACAGCCGCATATCAGGACCGTTCGGCAATGACATGCGCCTGAGCGGCATATGTTCATAATAAGCCTGGTAAGCTGCGGCCCTCCTGAGCACAAACGCTTCAACGGATTGGCCTTTTTCAGGGATAATATTGGCATAATTGTTTTCCACCTCATGATCGTCCCACGTCACGACCCACGGAAATGCGGCGTGGGCGGCTTTCAGATTGGCATCAGAGCGGTATTGGGCATGACGGTTGCGGTAATCTGACAGTGTATACACTTCGGCGCTGCTGTGCGTCCTGACATTTCCCGTTTTTGACACATATTCGTTCGGTCCGTATTCATAAATGTAATCTCCGAGATGGAACACGAGATCAAGCTTTTCCTTCGCCATATGTTTATACGCCGTATAATAGCCGTGTTCATACTGCTGGCATGAGGCAAATGCAAACGTCATGGCGGATACGTCAGCGCCGGGAGCGGGCAGCGTTTTCGTCCGGCCGACGGGACTGAGCTCATGCCCGCTTTTAAACCGGTAATAGTACACTTTATTGGGCTTAAGTCCGTCCGCCTCGACATGGACGGAGTGTCCGAGATTCGGCTTGGCCATTTCCGTTCCGCGTTTGACGATGTGACGAAAATGTTCATCAGCGGCGATTTCCCATTTTACCGGCACGGCCTGCTTCGGCATGCCGCCCCCATTCAGCGGGTCAGGGGCAAGACGCGTCCAGAGAATGACGCTGTCAGACAGCGGGTCGCCGGAGGCTACGCCGAGGGTGAACGGATAGTTTGAAAATTTCGGAGCGGCATTCACTTCAAACGCGCCGATGGATTGCGCGATCGCTAACCCGAGGGAAAGACCGGCGATTTTCCCGGCGCCCTGTATAAATGCGCGGCGGTCAAACGTATTGTTCTGAAAGCTTTTGTTCTCCAATTCCTTGATCCATTCATCTAAACGGCCGTCATGTGTCATGTCAGTTCCCCTTTCGTCTCATTGATCGCCCTTATTATAAAAAAGAAATGTTAAACCGCTATGAAGAAGTGTGAAGGGTTTGTAAGGCTGAAAAATGGACGGCGGGAGACATTTTTCACATTGTTTCGACAAACCTTGCCCCGCCGGGAGAAAACCCCCTCTGTTTGTTTTTGGCTTGTCATCCGTCAAGCGCACTTTTTTCCTATTTTTCTTCACAAAAAATTAAAAAAACACCGTTCATTCTCAGAACGGTGCGCCCGGGATTAAAATGTATTGTACACGTTTTCGCACGTCTCACCTGTCGGCTGATAGAAGCAGTGGGATTTGAATCTGGCGACAAACGGCTGGCCATACCAAGTCTGCGGGCAGTTGCCCGGAGGCTTAAAATACCACAGACTGAACTTAGCCGGCCAAAACCGTTCTCCGTTAATCGTCCGGCGGGCAAGCCTCCGCTCGGATTCACGCGGTCTCTGGTAAAAGTATCCGTGAGTCACCGCTTCAAACGCGTGCGGCTGAAACACCATCTGCCTGATGGTGCGCAGGCCTTTAAAATCAGAACAATTCGCCCGCACCCGATTGATTCCCACATTGCCGACCAAAAGCATTCCCTGCTTCCCTTCGCCTTCCGCTTCCGCCCTGAGCAGCCTTGCCATTAGATCCAGATCGGCGCTCGACGCTTTTACGACTGCCATCATGACACCTCCCGTATTTTCTCCCTTCATCATATTCAGCCGCGGCCCAGTGATGACAGACAAAAGCCAGAAAACAAATGTTCACGAAAAAAGGGTTTATATTTCACGTTATGAGGAAACATATTAACATGATTTCCATAAGGAGGAATTCGCATGGAACACATTAAAGCGCTTGCCATTAAAGGCATTATGACCATCATTATTCTGTACCTGATACTCGGCTTAGGTTTTCGCTTTACATTCGGCGACGTGCTGCTGATGACCATTGTGCTGGGAGCCGTTTCCTACTTTACGGGCGACCTGTACGTGCTTCCAAGATGGAATAATATCACGGCGGCGTCCGCTGATTTCGGAATCGCGTTTCTTGTTGTCTGGCTGATGGGAATGCCGCTGTCCATGGGCATTTCCGGAGGAAGACTGGCGTTTGCCGCTCTTATTTCCGCCGTCATCATCGCCGTCGGAGAATATTTTTTCCATATCTATCTGATGAGAAAAGACTTGGGCGGGTCCCGTTTTTTAGAACCGCGGTCCGAATAACGTAAAAAAGGCCGGATAAAAGCCCCTTTAAAGGGGCTTTTTATTTGTAAAGTATAAACGCTTTATACATCTTGATATAACTGATAAACCCTTTTCAGCCTTTCTTCGAGCTGTTCAAAATGAACAAAGCGGGCTTCTCTCAGAAACTCAGTCCCATCAATGAACAAAAGAAGCACGGGAACAGTGAAGACTGAAAATCTGCCGGCCACCTCTTCTACCTCGTCAGCATTGATATGCCCCAATTTGATATTCGGAAACTGATCCAATACGTTTCTGAGCTGCGGCAGAACAGCGTGACATACTGTACAGGCGGGTCTTGAAATGTAGATAAAACTGAATTGATGCTGTTTAATAAAATTCTCGATAGAATCTAATGAATGTAATTCTGCCATCTCTTTCATCAAAACCCTCCTCCAAATCGGCTCGTCTTTCATGACCAAGCTCATCAATTCGCGTACATCCACTATACACATTTATTTTGAACATATCCGCTTTTTTGCTATTCAGAGCACCTGAACGTTGTGCTTGAAAAATAAAAGAACAGTTACCGCTTTTCAGTAACTGTTCTTAGAGACTTATATTAAAAATGCAAAGCGTACGCCCCTGAACCGATGAGTGCAACTCCGATGGAGACTGCAATCAGCACCAAGTTATATTCAAAACCGCCGGCACCGTTGGCAAATCCTTTCGCTCCATGGACTTTTACGATGGCACCTAACATAATAATCGTTATAATAGCAGCTCCGAGCGGGAGGAAAACACCTAAAATAAATAGAATTCCGCTTGCGAGTTCCCCGAGACCTGATAAAGCGGCCGCGGCATTGCCCGGTTTAACTCCAATTGACTCGAACCACTGTCCGGTTCCTTTAATTCCGTATCCGCCAAACCAGCCGAATAATTTTTGTGATCCATAAAACAGAAACACCACACCAATTATGATTCGAATAAGTAATAGTCCTGCATCTTCCATTTTTATCTCTCCTTATTTTTCATATTATATGATGTGCTGCAAGGCAGCTGTTTACCAACAGTCGCTTCCAGCAAACATCTGTTAAATGTATATCTTTTTATTTTCCTTCATGCTTCACGTTCATCTATCAATCAATCTAATTCTCTCACTTCAAACGGCAGCAGCCCTAGTTCAATTTGTGCCCGGTGCGGTTAATACTGCTCAGGGAGCATCAGTTTTCCGCCCATTGTTTCTTGGGACTCATCATGGGCAAAGCCCGGCGGATCAGTTGCGATCTCAAATAAGATTTCCCCGTGTTCTCTGAAGTAAACTGCATTAAAATAGTTTCTATCCTGAACAGGAGTTACACCATATCCGTGCGCAGCAATGAACCTTTGCCAATCTAATTGATCTTCGTCATCCTGAGCCCGCCAAGCGATGTGATGGACCGTGCCGACACCCATTTGCCCGCGGCCGATAGGCGTTAACTTAAGGTCAATCACATTTCCGATATCACCGGCAGAACGATAACGAACGAAGTCTCCTTCTTTACCGACTCGCTCAAGCCCCATGATGTTTTCCAGCAGTTTACCTGTTTTTTCAGGCTGTGCTGATAACAGGGTCGCACCGCCAAAGCCTTTAATGGCAACATCCGGGGTTATGTCTCCGAACGTCCACGTATTGGCTTCTCCTTCTTCTCTTTCCACGATTTCCAAGTGCAGACCGTGCGGGTCATCAAATTCTATATATTGTTCTCCAAAACGCTCGATTTTTGTGTATGGAATGTTGAACTTTTCAAGTCTCTTTTCCCAAAACGCCACGGCACCCTTCGGCACGGCGTAAGATGTCACACCAACCTGTCCGTCTCCAATGATGCCTTGGCGGGCGCCCGCCCACGGAAAGAATGTGATGATTGTTCCCGGCTTCCCGCCTTCATCCCCAAAATAAAGGTGATACGTACCCGGATCATCAAAATTGACCGTTTGCTTAACCAATCGCAGCCCCAGCACTCCAGCGTAGAAATCAGCATTCTCTTGAGGGTGACCGACAATTGCCGTAATATGATGGATGCCCATCGTTTTTTTCGCCATTTTTATTTGCTCCTTTACAAATAGTTAAATATACTCCACAAACTCATTCACAGGCTTTCGGTAGCCGCGCGGCCTTCTGCTTTCTATTTTTTCTTTCCCGATTGTAATCATCATGACGACCTCAAATTGATCATCTATCTTCAAAATCTGTTTCACGGCTTCAGCATCAAACCCTATCATCGGACAAGTGTCCCAGCCTTTTTCCTTAGCACTCAGCATAAACATCATCGCAGAAAGTGAAGCATTTCTTATCGCCTCATCTCTCTTAAATGGTTCTCCTCTGTTTTCATAAAACGAAACGGTGTCTTGAACCATGTGATCATACTCTTGTTTATTTAATACCCCCAGCATCTTCAATCCTTCATAGATGTCAGCCGCTTGCTGATATGCCTGCTTATCCCCTAAAACCAAAAGAACAGCTGATGAGCTAAACACTTTATATTGTCCGTTTGCGGCCTGTTTCAGCTTTTCTTTTACATCCGGGTCAAGAACCGCCACATATTTTGTATGCTGCAAATTAAAAGCTGATGGAGCCAACGCAACCAATTCAAACATTTCGTTGAGTTCATCTCTTGTGATTGGATGTTCTGGAAGAAAGTTGCTTGCAGATCTTCTTTCATTCACTAGCTGTACAAATTCAGCCATTTCTCTCGCACCTCTTTTATCTCGAATTCGAGATATTTTCGTATAAAAAATCAAATAACGTATGATTAAAAAACGAAACGTTCTCTTCACTGATCTTTTCGTGATTCAAACGATCGGCAGGTTTTTATCCTGCACACTAATTAAATTATCTTGAATTAAAAAATCTTGAATTCGAGATAATAATAAAAGATAAATACTCAAATGTCAACAGTTCATTTTTAAATTCAGCGCCATTTTGTCTGTGTACTGTTTAGCCCTGCTCCAACTTTTTTTCTGTCACCTTATTTATTAGTAAACAGGAAACAACCTTGCTATAGACCCACTCGAAACTGAATTGGTACGATAAGCAAAGTGATTACACAAGAAAGGATACGGAGAGCGAATCAAAAGCGCCTCTATTTTTTTGTGCAGTTTTATAGGAGGAAAAAATGACAAGTGAAAGAGAACAAATAAGCAAAAAAGTTGCTTTGATTGCATTGATAGCCAATCTGATCTTAATGGCAGGAAAGATCTTTTTTGGACTGATAGGCGATAGTGAAGCAGTTTTTGCCGACGGTATACATTCTGCAGCGGATGTCGCGGCTTCAATTGCTGTCCTGGCCGTCATCGGCATTTCTAATAAGCCGCCCGATCAAGACCATCCTTTCGGGCATGGCAAAGCTGAGGTCATCAGCGAAGCGATTGTAGGAATCATATTAGTGCTCGTTTCCGTGTATATTCTGATAGAAGCGATTTCGTCCTTTGTTGAAGGTCCAAGCATCCCGCAATACAGCGCATTGTTTGCGGCTCTGATATCCTACGCGGCTAAGCAGTTCTTATATCGTTATTCGATTAAACAAGGGGAAAAATGGAACAGTAAAGCGATTATAGCGATTGCATACGATCATAAAGGCGATATCGTTGCCTCTCTTGCCGCTTTTATCGGCGTCCTATTGGCGATTATCGGGAACACACGCGGATGGTCCTATCTGTTGTACGCCGATGCAATTGCCAGTGTCATCGTGGCGTACCTCATTTTTAAGATTTCAATGGAATTAATCAGGCCGTCTGTTGACGTTCTCATGGAAAAAAGTGTTGATCCCGAACTGATAGAGGAATATAAAGCCGTTATTTTGCACTGCCCTCAAGTCAAACGGCTCGATAAAATCCGAGCAAGAGAACACGGCCACTATAAATTGCTTGATGTCCGCTTATCTTTGGATCATGATTTGACGATTAAGCAGGGACACGATATTGCCCGCGAAATCCGAAATGAAATCCAAAGACACTTTTCAGATGTTGAAGAAGTGCTCATCCATGTGAATCCTTATTTTGAAGAATGAAAAAGCAGCTTGTAGAGAAAATGATGTTTTTTCTGCAAGCTTTTTTGTTTTGTGCTGTTTCTTTACATATTCATTTGATTTCAGTTGCAGAAAAAGCACTCCCACATGCCTAGCTTTGCTTGGCTGGGTATGTGGCAATCTTCAACATCATTTTGAATAAGATCAGCGGATCAAGTGAGGGGGGGGGCTTTATTTTCGCTGCAGTAAGGTTTAACCTTTTCAACGATGAAAGAGAAGTCTATGTATTTATCAATTTTTCGAAGAAGGTGATCCTCTTCGACGAGTTGGTCAAACAGAACGAATTCGGCTGTGTTTTGAGAAAAATTTCTTGTGCGGAACATGAGAAAGACACCGTTTTTTTCAGTCTTTCTTTTATTTTATGACAGGGGAAACATAAAGGCTGTCGAGATTTTCTCGACAGCCTGAAGGCCGGATAACGGCCTTTTTCGTTTGATTTCACTGATCAATATGCTTTCTGATAAAATACAGCAGCGTGTTTCCTTGAGCGGTCAATATGACGCCCTTCGCGCCGCACTTCGGACAGGGCGTCCCTTCCTTCTCCTCGCCGGTTCCTTCACAATGCGGACACGTGAGCTCAAGATCGTCGGTTGCGATCACCATGTATATCCCTCCTTTTTTGATTGTCTGTCCGTCTCCAGTCACTTTCCATGGCCATCACCTCCTTAACAATACAAAAAAACCCCGTCCATCAAAGGACGAGGTTTTCGCGGTGCCACCTTTATTAACGGCTGAAAAGCCATTCTCTCAAAAAGTACAGAAACACACGGTTTCAATACTCCTTTCTTGATAACGGGGAAAGAATCCCGGCACCGCCTACTGTCATTTCAGCGCAGCAATTCAGAAGCCCATTCGGCACCGGACGGGGATCGGTTCACAGCGGCCACCGACTCTCTGAACCCCGCGCGCTGATGCGTACTTACTCTTCCTCAGCATTGTTCATCCGTTCTTTTATTTTAAAATGTATCATACGCTGTCATCCGGCGGAAGTCAATAACCTTTCGGATCGGACAGGCCGAGCATGTCCCGCGCCATTTGCATATGCTCCTCTTGCCCCGTCTGAAGCGCGAACTTCGCCGTTTCCGCAGGGTAAGCGGCCTGCCATTCTGTCACATGCTCCTGGATTTTCGGCCAGACGCGCCCGCCTTCAGCTTCGCAGCTCTTCATCAGCCGTTTTGTTTCTTTTTCTCCTAATATCACTTGATAAAGGACAAAATCCTTGGCCGGATCGGCAACCTTTGCCTCCGTCCAATCGAGGAGACCCGTCACACGCTGATTTTCGCCGATCAAAATATGCGGAGGATGCAAGTCGCCATGGATCAGCGCGGAAAAATCAGGCCAGTACGAACTGTCATTTATCCACGTTTGCCATCTTTTCCAAAGCCAGCTTACCGGCTGCCTCCGCTGACAAATTTTGATCCTTCGCGTAAATCTTTCGCCTCCAAAAAGAAGACGTGAATGAATTTTTTCATATTCACTTTAACCGGAGAAAGCGGCACGGTTTCCTTAGCCTGCATTTCTTTCATTCTCTTGCTGACAGCGGGGAAATCAAAGAATTTCGAGGCGTAATATTCAAATTTGGGGTTTGAAAAATCAGTTGTGCCCAATGAAGCGAAATGGTTTAACGAATGAATGACGGCCCTTCTGATCCGCTGTTCCGAGGCTTTGATTTCCCTGTTAACCTCGGCTTGTGCCGCCGCAGGCCCCAGCTTCCGGATGGCGACGTTTGTAAACATCTGCTTTAAAGACGGGATGTTTCTTTCCGCCTGTTCATCCTCAAATAAATAGTGAAGGACGGCCATGAGGTCATGCGCCCCGCTTTCTCCCACGATGCCTAATTCCGATAAAAGAAATTTTCCTGTTTCTTTGATTGATTTCTCGTGCATCCCCCCCGGCCCGCTTTTTTTCGGCTCATTCCGCTGAATAAGGCGGCTTAACGAGTGTTGGATGTCGCCGATCGAGGTTTCCAGTTCAATCCGCTCTTTTACTTTTCGCAAAACGGTGACGATCTCGATTTTGTTGATCGGTTTGTGGATAAAGTATTCGATGCCGAGAGAATAAGCTTCTCCCACCATTTCCTTTGCCTCCACCTGCGATATCATCACCGCTTTTCCGTTGTACGACCCCTGAAGATGCCGGATCGTCTCAATCCCGTCCCGACCCGGCATCAGCAGATCAATTAATAAAATATCGACTTGTTTAAAATGGAGATAATGCCCTTCAATCTGGCTTCCGTCCTCTGCCTCACCGACGACTTCTCCTAAGTCCTCGTCCTCGATCATCTGTTTTAAAATGGAACGGATCGCCCGGTCATCATCAGCTATAAAAAAACGCATATTATGAGTTCATCCTTTCTGCAATCAAATGCTTCACCGGCAGTTTAATCGTAAATATGACGCCTTTTGGCTTGTTATGAAAGGAAATGTCTCCGTCAAGTTCAGTTACGATTTCCTTCACGTAAGTAAGCCCGATGCCCGTTGAAGGTGTGCCGAATTCATCGTATTTGGACGTAAACCCGGGATCATAAACGACCTCTCCGATTTTTTCCGGAATGCCGGGACCGTCATCTTCCGCCTGAAATTCAGCCTTTTCTCCTTCCGTCCTGCGCAGCGCGAGGCGGATCTCACCCCTGTCTCCCATGGCTTCGACGGCATTGGCGGTCAGGTTATTTAAGATCGACAGGACGGTAAAGACGTGATAATCGGGATGCTCTCCTTCAATCACGCTCCGGAATTGAATGTCCTTGCCTAAAGATTCGGCGTATTTTTCATTGATTCGGATGACGATGCCGACCAGAGCGGCGGCATTCATGTAATCCCGGAATCTCTCATTGGAAATCAGCTTCGACAGGCCGGCGAATATTCGCTGATTGTCTTTTTTCACTTCATGAATCTCTCCCGCAAGGCGCAGCATTCGGCTCCCGAGCTCCCGGTCGTTCCCGCTCATTTCCCGATATAGCTGATAGGATTCTTTCGTCACATGCTCCGTCGTTTTCAGCGTTTTTTTCAAATGAATCGTTTCTTCATATAAGTTAGACACAATCATCAGCATGTGCTCATGCTGCTTTCTCGTTTGTTTTTCCCTGACCTGAGATTCGTGCAGCTTCATCACGTTGAAAAAACTCAGCACAATAAATGTGTGAGAAACAGCGATAACCGCAATATCCGCCAGCTTGTCCGGCATCATAATCTGCCGGCCGCCGGAAAACTGAACCGTCATTTCAACGGCATCGGACGCAATTTCAATGAGAAAACCGAGAAAACCGATCATAAGCGGCCGATCCCAAAAAAGCCTGACCTTCAGCACATAAAACAAGCAGGCATATGTAAAGTAAAAAAAGAAACTGGGATATTGGCTGAAAAAAGCCTCCGTAAAGCTGGCATGCTCTCCTCCCCAGCACGCCAGGCCGATCCGGAATGCCACAACGGCTGCACCTGTCAACAGCCCTGACAATAATGCCGGCACATGCCGAAGCAGCAGCAGAAAAAAGAAAAAAGCCGGGGCGCCGAAGCTGATCCGATATACCTCATTCAGGGGGTAAAATTTCAGTTCCCCCGCCAGCGGCACGGTGATCAGCATAAGGGCGAAAAGATAGCCGTCTTTTTTCAGTAAATAGTCGAGCCTGATCATAATCACTTCCTTCTTCTGTCTATTTTGAACAAGACCGATACAGTCCGCAAATTTCTTTAGACCCGAATGGCGGGACGCTCCGGCTGATTTATAAATCTATCGGCTTATTTTAAGAATGATTTTGTCGTATTTTGTATGATTCTGTAGATGTCATTATACATTAACATGGAACACGCTATTTTTGAAAACGTTTTCCAAGACCGGTTTCCGCTTCGGACAGGCTTGCAATAGAGGAGGAATGTTATGAAAGATATGGTCAGAGAGCGCCTTGAAAAAGAGGAACTGGCTTCACTTTTACAAGATTGGGTCGAGCATTACCGACCGTTTTCCGTCAATGGAAAAAGCGCAAATTATATACCCGCCCTCGGAGAAATCAACGACTCTCAGCTGGGCATTTGCATATTAGAGCCGGATGGCTCAATGATTCATGCCGGTGAATGGAATGTCCCGTTCACATTGCAGAGCATCTCAAAAGTCATCAGCTTTATTGCCGCCTGCATGAACAGAGGCATTTCTTACGTGCTGGATCGTGTGGACGTGGAACCGACGGGTGATGCGTTTAATTCTATCATCCGGCTTGAAATCCATAAACCCGGGAAGCCCTTCAACCCGATGATCAATGCCGGCGCCATTACCGTCGCCTCGCTGCTTCCGGGTGAAACGGCGCATGATAAATTAGAATATCTCTTTTCCGTTTTTGAAAAATTAATAGGAAAACGGCCTCACATTCACGAGGAGGTCTTCCGTTCTGAATGGCAGACCGCGCATCGGAACAGAGCGCTCGCCTACTATTTAAAAGAAACGAACTTTCTAGAGGCGGATGTGGAAGAAACGCTTGAAGTGTATTTAAAGCAGTGCGCCATGGAGGGTACAACCGAGGACATCGCTTTAATCGGATTGATACTTGCGCATGACGGCTACCATCCGATCCGACGGGAACAGGTCATTCCGAAAGATGTCGCGAAACTCGCCAAAGCCCTGATGCTGACGTGCGGAATGTACAATGCGTCAGGCAAATATGCGGCTTTCGTCGGCGTCCCGGCCAAAAGCGGGGTATCCGGCGGCATTATGGCATTGGTTCCCCCAAGCGCCAGAAGAGAACAGCCTTTTCATAACGGCTGCGGCATCGGCATTTACGGTCCGGCCATTGATGAATACGGCAACAGCCTGACCGGCGGCATGCTGCTGAAACATATCGCACAGGAGTGGGAGCTCAGTATTTTTTAATCAAACGAACCAAGAGGTGATTGGATGCAGGAATTCCTTGAAAATGTAATCGGCTCGGCAAATGATTTTTTATGGTCAAAACTGTTAATCGTACTGCTTCTTTCTCTGGGACTGTTTTTTACGTTCAGATCAAAGGGTCTGCAAGTCCGCATGCTGAAGGAAATGATCCGGGTTTTGAAGGAAGGCGCGGCCGCCCGGACAAAAAACACCATTTCCCCGTTTCAGGCATTTTGCATCAGTATGGCGGCGCGTGTCGGAACCGGGAATATTACCGGAATCGCCATTGCGATCGCACTCGGCGGTCCGGGCGCTATTTTCTGGATGTGGATTATCGCAGTCATCGGTTCGGCTTCAAGCTTTGTTGAAAGCACGCTGGCCCAAATTTATAAAGTAAAAGATCAAAACGGATTCCGCGGAGGCCCGGCCTATTACATGGAAAAGGGCCTGAAGAAACGCTGGATGGGCGCGCTGTTCGCCGTATTAATCACACTGTCATTCGGGGTTGTTTTTAATTCCGTTCAATCCAATACAATCAGCGTCGCCTTTCAAAACGCATTCGGCACCAGCCGGCTTACATTGGGCATTATTTTAATCGTAGTTTTCGGCGGCGTAATCTTCGGCGGCGTCAAACGAATTGCGAAAATGGCGGAATACATCGTAGTCGTCTTGGCCGTTTTATATATCGGTGTCGCTTTCTTTGTCATTCTGACGAACATCACCCAATTGCCCGGCGTTCTGTCGCTAATCGTAAAAAATGCGTTCGGCATTGATCAGGCAGCGGGCGGCGCTTTAGGTGCGGCCTTGATGCAAGGTGTAAGGCGCGGGATTTTCTCAAATGAAGCGGGTATGGGAAGCGCTCCGAACGCGGCGGCGACAGCTACGACGAGCCACCCGGTGAAACAGGGGCTCATTCAGGCATTCGGCGTCCTGACGGATACGCTCGTCATTTGTACAAGCACGGCGCTTATCATTTTATTTTCAGACGCGTATCACCAGCCGGGACTGAGCGGCATCGCGCTTTCTCAGGCCGCCTTGAGCGACCATGTCGGCGCGTGGGCGTCAGGTTTCCTTGCCGTCTTAATGCTTTTGTTCGGCTTCAGCGCTCTGATGGGCAACTATTATTACGGAGAAACCAATATCGGATTTTTAAGCCAGAACAAAAAATGGCTGTTCATTTACCGCATCTGCGTGCTCGGAATGGTACTGTTCGGCTGTATTTCCAAAGTCCAGCTTGTGTGGGATATGGCTGACTTGTTCATGGGCTTAATGGTGGTCGTGAACTTAATCGCGATTTTCCTTCTGTCGAAAAAAGCGTTTGCCGCTTTGAGCGATTATGTCCGGCAAAAGAAAGCCGGAAAAGACCCCGTCTTTTACAGAGATGTGCTCCCTGATGATGACGGGATCGACTGCTGGGAGTATTCAGACATCGCGAAAAGTGCGAAAGGCAAACACATTTCCTAAACAAAAGGTGTTCGGGCAGCGTCCTGAACACCTTTTTTCTGCCGGTTCATTGACAAAGAGAATAGCGTCCATTACCCTTTTTATATATTTTCAGTAAAGTCAGAAAGGAAGGCCTATGAATCCCATTACACAAATATTAAATGAATACCCGGTTATGATCATAGACGGCGCGATGGCAACCGAGCTTGAGCGGATGGGCTGTGATTTACATGATGATCTGTGGTCGGCCAAAATTCTTTTGGAGAGACCGGAACTGATCAAACAGGTGCATGCAGAATATTTTGCCGCAGGCGCTGATTGCGCGATCACCGCCAGTTATCAATCGACAATTGAAGGATTTGCAGCGCGCGGCATCCCGGAAACCGATGCGATACGTCTCATTCAGACATCTGTTGAACTTGCCGCACAAGCACGCGATGAATTTTGGGCGCATGAAGAAAACCGTTTACACCGGCCCAAACCTTTGGTCGCCGCTTCTATCGGGCCTTACGGCGCGAGCCTCGCTGACGGCTCAGAATATCGCGGGCATTACGGACTGACGGAGGATGAGCTGATCAGCTTTCACCGCCCCCGGATGAAAGCCCTTATAGAATCCGGCGCCGATCTTTTGGCCTGTGAGACCATTCCGTGCCTGTCAGAAGCAAAAGCGATCACAAGGCTGCTGGAGGAATTCCCCGGCACTTATGCATGGATCAGCTTCAGCGCCAAAGACGGACGGCATATCAGCGAAGGCACGCCAATTTCCGAATGCGCGGCCCTGCTTGACTCCTGCAGCCAAATCGCAGCGATCGGCATCAACTGCACAACGATTGAACATATTCCGCCGCTGATAGAAGAAATCAAACGGTCAGCATCCAAACCGATTATCGCCTATCCGAACTCCGGCGAACAATATGACCCAGTGACAAAAACCTGGAAAGGCGCAGCGTGCGAAAACCATTTCGGAAAAAGCGCGCAAAGCTGGTACGAAAACGGCGTGAGCCTGATCGGAGGGTGCTGCCGGACGAAACCCGCGGACATTCAGGCCATTGCCGATTGGGCCAAAACCTTAAAAACAACTTGACTAATCGGAATAGTTTGTATATTCTATTCAAAAAGCCGGTTCGCCGGAATCTCGTGCCGTTCGCCGGCATGAGATTTTTTATTAGAACGGCCCTCGCAGAAAGTTGGAAAACAATGAACAACAAGAACGAGACGAATTTTCAGAGAAGTATGAAAAGCAGACACCTCTTTATGCTATCACTCGGAGGTGTGATCGGAACGGGGCTGTTTTTAAGCTCTGGGTATACCATTCATCAGGCGGGTCCGGCGGGCACCATTTTCGCTTACCTTTTGGGCGCGGGCATCGTCTATCTTGTCATGCTTTGCCTTGGTGAACTGTCAGTGGCCATGCCGGTGACGGGCGCATTCCACACCTATGCGAAGACCTATATCGGGCCCGCGACGGGCTTTACGGTCGCATGGCTGTACTGGCTGACGTGGGCGGTGGCGCTGGGCTCTGAATTCACGGCGGCCGGGCTTTTCATGCAGCGTTGGTTCCCGCATACTTCGGTTTGGATGTGGAGTGCGGTATTCGCTCTTTTCATCTTTTTATTAAACGCCTTCTCCGTGAAATTTTTTGCTGAATCGGAGTTTTGGTTCTCAAGCATTAAAGTCTTAGCCATCTTACTGTTTATTTTATTGGGCGGAGCAGCGATGTTCGGCATCGTCCCGATGAAAAGCGGTGAGACCGCACCTATGCTGTCGAACTTTACGGATGGCGGCAGCCTTTTTCCAAATGGCTTTTTCCCGATACTGATGACGATGCTTTCAGTAAACTTTGCTTTTTCAGGGACGGAGTTGATCGGAATCGCCGCAGGGGAAAGCGCCGATCCGGAAAAAACCGTTCCGCGCGCCATTAAGACCACAGTCTGGCGGCTGGCGCTTTTCTTTATCGGAACGATTTTTGTGCTGTCAGGGATGATCTCCATCAAGGAAGCCGGTGTGATTGAAAGCCCGTTCGTCACGGTATTTGACAGAGTCGGCGTGCCTTATGCGGCCGATCTGATGAATTTCGTCATTTTAACGGCGCTACTGTCTGCGGCCAATTCAGGGCTGTACGCGTCATCACGTATGCTGTGGTCCCTGTCTAAAGAAGGGGAGCTTCATCCCGCCTTTGCCAGGCTGACCTCTAAAGGCATTCCTTTTAACGCTCTGATCTTCAGTATGATCGGCGGCATTCTGTCGTTGTTGTCAAGCGTATTTGCAGCGGATACAGTCTATCTTGTTCTCGTCTCCGTCTCAGGGTTTGCGGTAGTGGCTGTGTGGATGAGCATCGCCGCATCGCAATTTTTGTTCCGAAGACGGTTTCTTACAGAAGGGCACCAGCTTTCAGACTTGAAATACAGGACGCCGGGATATCCGGCCGTACCGATAGCGGCCTTTCTCCTGTGCCTCGCCTCCTGTATCGGCATCGCTTTTGATCCGAACCAGGCCATCGCCCTTTATTGCGGAATTGCATTTATGGCCGTTTGCTACACCGCTTATTACTTGAAAAACCGGAAAAGCAGAGCCCGCGTGCAAGCCGTAAAATCCCAATAACCAAAAAAAGAACCCTGCAGCGCAAGGGTTCTTTTTTCATTTATACTTCAACCACCCACCTGAACGAATCCCGCACCTTCCCGACTTGGATGCCGGCAATCGTTTCATAGAGCCTTTCTGACACTTCACCGATCAAACCGTTATTCAGTTCAATCGTTTCTCCGTGAATGTGCAGCGCGCCGACCGGCGAGATGACGGCCGCGGTTCCCGTACCGAATACCTCTGACACCTCGCCTCTCATCGCAGCCTCATAGATGTCATCAATGGCGACCTGTTCTTCCCTGACGCGGATGCCCCAGCTTTTTAACAGCTCTATCACAGATGCGCGTGTGATGCCCCCGAGAATGCTTCCGTTTAACGCCGGCGTTACGGCCTCTCCGTTTATGATGAAAAAGATATTCATACTCCCTACCTCTTCGGCATATTTCTTTTCCACCCCGTCGAGCCAAAGCACCTGATCATACCCCAGTTCTTCGGCTTTCCGCTGAGCCTGTAAGCTGGCCGCATAATTTCCGGACGTTTTGACGTCGCCCACTCCGCCGGTGACGGCACGCACATACTCATCCTCCACATAAATCCGGATCGGTTTCAGCTGATCGCCGTAATACGAACCGACAGGCGTCAGAACAACCATGAACTTGTAACGCTTTGACGGCCGGACGCCTAAAGAAGGCTCAGTCGCAATTACAAACGGACGGATATATAAAGAGGTTCCTTTTTCTATCGGTATCCATTCCTGCTCCAGCTCCACCAATTGTATCAATGCCTCCAGCGCCAGCTTCTCGTCAAGAGGCGGCATGCTCATCCGCCGTAACGATTTATTCAGCCGTTTTATATTTTGGTCAGGACGGAACATCAACACCCGTCCGTCTTCTGACCTGTAAGCCTTCAGCCCTTCAAATACGGCCTGCCCGTAATGGAAAACCGATGCGGAAGGATCCAGATGGACCGGTTCATAAGGGGTGATTCTCGGATCATGCCACCCTCTCTCCTCTTCGTAATCCATGACAAACATGTAATCTGTGAAGTACTTGCCAAACCCCAATGAAGCGGAGTCCGGTTTTTCTTTTCTTGCTGTGACCTTACGTCTTTCAATCAGTTGATTCAACAAAAGCACACCTTTCTTATAATTGTTAAAATTTTCAGTCTTTTATAAGCTGCCTGTTTTCTCTGCCTGAATCGTGTATGCACAGATATATGAGGATGCAGTTGACCGTATCATATCAAATATACCACTTATAAGGGGATAATTATCAAAATTTTTGATATTTTCAAGCGAAAATCTAACTTTATTTTATTCTGCTTGATTTTTTTCAATGAGGACTTTCTGTCATATTGAATGATTGCGCTTACATAATGTAAAGCAATCCTTTCTTTCGCACAGTCAATCATGTGACAAATTTATGGCGGATAGGAAGGTGGTTGCCGCCTGCTTCACGAATTACGTATGAAATGCGCAAGTAAAAGGGGGATTCGCTTGAAAAAATTTATCGCATTCCAGATTTTGATCGCTTTAGCCATCGGAGCATTGATCGGCCATTTCTTCCCGGATTTCGGGATGGCGCTGCGGCCCGTCGGAGACGGATTTATCCGCCTGATTAAAATGATTGTCGTGCCGATCGTGTTTTCAACCATTGTCATCGGAGCCGCCGGCAGCGGCAGTATGAAAAAGATGGGCAGTCTCGGCATCAAAACGATTATTTGGTTTGAAGTGATTACGACGCTTGTTCTGGCGCTCGGTCTGTTATTGGCGAACGTGCTGAAGCCGGGAGTCGGACTTAACCTCTCTCATCTTGCTAAAAAAGATATTCACGAGCTTTCCGGCTATACGGAAAAAGTAGTCGACCTGAAACAAATGCTTCTTGATATTATCCCCGTTAACATCATTGACGTCATGGCGAAAAACGATCTTCTCGCCGTCATTTTTTTCGCGATTTTATTCGGTGTTGCCGCAGCCGGCATCGGCAAAGCCTCCGCACCTGTCATGAGTTTCTTCGAATCCACGGCAAATATTATGTTCAAGCTGACGCAAATGGTAATGGTCACCGCTCCGATCGGCGTTCTCGCCCTGATGGCCGCCTCTGTCGGGCAATTCGGAATCGCGCTTTTGCTTCCGATGCTGAAGCTGATCGGCACTGTGTTCCTCGGGCTGTTCCTGATACTCTTCGTTCTGTTTCCGATCGTGGGGCTTATCTTTAAAATCAAATACTTTGAAGTGCTGAAAATGATTTGGGATCTGTTTTTGATCGCTTTCTCCACGACAAGCACAGAAACCATTCTGCCTCAGCTGATGGATCGGATGGAGAAATACGGCTGTCCGAAGCGGGTCGTCTCCTTTGTGGTTCCGTCAGGTTTATCGCTGAACTGTGACGGCTCAAGCCTCTATTTATCGGTGTCCTGTATTTTTCTGGCGCAGGCGTTTCATGTAGAGATGCCGCTTTCTCAGCAGCTTCTGATGATGCTTGTCCTCGTCATGACAAGCAAAGGCATTGCCGCCGTCCCGTCAGGCTCACTCGTCGTCCTTCTGGCGACAGCGAATGCCGTCGGTCTCCCCGCGGAAGGCGTCGCCATCATTGCCGGTGTCGACCGCGTCATGGACATGGCGAGAACCGGCGTCAACGTGCCCGGCCATGCGGTCGCCTGCATCGTCGTGTCCAAGTGGGAAAAAGCATTCAAATATAAAGGACCCGTCACGGCAGACCAGACCGCCCGGACAGAAAGTATGTAAACACAAAAAAGACCACCTTATTGGTGGTCTTTTCTATTAATCAATCGCCGCATGATCCTCTTTCTCAATCAAAGCAAGGCGTTCATTGATTTCTTCCTGAGTCATTTCGTGCTCTTTCACATACATGTTGCGTTCGTTCGTACGGCATTCGTGACTGCAGCTGCGCATGTATTTGTATTCATTCTCAGGTGTGCAGATCATTTTTTTATTACATGCCGGATTTGCGCAGTTCACATAACGCTCGCACGGCTCGCCCGTGAAATAGTCTTTTCCGATGATAACGTGCTCTACGCGGTTGACCGGTACGCTGATTCTTTCGTCAAACACGTAGCACTGTCCGTCCCACAGCTGCCCTTTCACTTCAGGATCTTTACCGTAAGTGACGATACCGCCGTCAAGCTGGGACACGTCTTCAAAGCCCTTCTTCAGCAGCCAGCCGGAAAATTTTTCACAGCGTACGCCGCCTGTGCAGTACGTGAGGATTTTTTTGCCTTCAAGCATGTCTTTATGCTCTTCAATCCAGTCCGGCAGCTCACGGAACGCCTCAATATCAGGTCTGACCGCTCCGCGGAAATGACCGAGGTCATACTCATAGTCGTTTCTGGCGTCGATCACGATCGTGTCAGGATCCTGCATTTGCTCATAAAAGTCTTTCGGTTTCAAATGCTTGCCCGTCGTGACATTCGGATCAACATCATCTTCGAGACGAAGCGTCACCAATTCTTTTTTATGGCGCACAAACATTTTGCGGAATGCATGTCCGTCAGCCTCGTCAATTTTGATCGGCATGTCGGCAAAGCGCGGATCAGCTTTCAGCGCATTCATGTATTGTTCCGTCTGTTCAACCGTTCCGGACACCGTACCGTTAATGCCTTCCTCAGAAATCAAAATACGGCCTAACAGACCGAGCTCCTTACAAAACTTCAAATGCTGAGCCGTGAACTCCTCAGGCTCATCAATCTTTACATATTTATAATAAAGTAAAACTCTATATTGTTTTTCCATGATTTATACACCCTGTTCAATTATATTAATGATCGCACACTCTACTATATCATACAGGAAAACGGGCGAAAGATGAACATTTCCGTCCGTACTCTTTCTTCCAGTCACGCTTCGCCTTTTAAAACCTGCTGAAAATAAAACCGATATGTGTTGCGCAAAAAGGTCTCAAGCGAAAGGCCGGCCGCGGTCTGATACTTGCCGATAATAAACGGAAAACGGTCACGGCCTTTTGCCCGCAGAAGATCGGCGCTGTCTTCAGCCAGTTCTGAGATGAGCGCCTCAACGACAGGCCGGCATGCGTCCCGCACGGCTTCAAGAATTTGCTGATCCCCTGTATGCTGGTACTGTTCTATCAGCTTTGCCAAATCCTTTTCTTCCATAATGTTCACTTCCTTACACCATATAAAAAAGAGGAGCAGCTTTTATAAAGCGGACGCCTCCTCCTGTGACTCCGCATAACCGATGATCTGGCCGACCTGTAATTCACGGCCTTCAGTCAGGTTATCCGAAGGGGTAAACATATCTTTCTCGAATACTAAAATAACGGTCGATCCAAATGAAAAATAGCCCAGCTCTTCCCCCGTCTCAAGCCTGTTTCCGGTGTTTGTCTGAACGATCGAGTTAATATTCATCGCACCTACCGGAATCATGAGCATCTGCTGGTCAGCACGGGTCAGCTCGTACACATAACGGTAATTTTTTGAGAGCACATCTTTCCCGTACTTTAACCCCATCGTATTAACGGGATAGGAGCGTTTCCCCAGCTCGGCCAGCTTCTGATACGTGCAGCTGACGGGAGAATGGAAGCGGTGGTAATGTCTCGGGCTCAGGTAAAGCACGGCAAAACACCCGCCGTTATACTTGTGATCGGCGCATTTAAACCCCGTCAGTTCGGCGAACGAATAATCCTTCCCTTTTACCATGAAAGTTTGATTAGGATTAATCATGCCCACCGTCTGAACGACGCCGTCCACCGGGCTGACGATGGCGTTCTTCTCTTTTGCCACGGGGCGGAGATTCAAATTAATATCACGAATGAAAAATGACGCCAGTGAATCAAAGTCAGAAGCCGTGCGTTCCGTTTCATTCCAGTTGATGCGATAGTGTTTGGAAAACAGCGGAATCATCGGCTTGCTCAGTTTCGATTCACAGAAGTTTTTAATGAGATAAGACGTTAATCGATTATTAGTCAGTTCAATCAATGAACGGTAAAGAACTTTAGCGGCAGTATTAAACATTGATTACTCCTATGAATTTTCCTATAGTAATAAAAATAAAACACCATAAAAACGCTCCGATGGCGGCGAAGCATAAGTAGGTTTTGAATTCCATTCTGCCGATTCCGGAAAAGTAGCAGGTCACGTGTCTGATGCCGGGGATGAAATAACCTAAAATAATGGTGTACGGCCCGTACTTCTTCATCCACCTGTCTACTTTCTCCATCCTCTTTTCCTTCAGGCCGACCCATTTCCCGAACTTATTAATAAACGGCCGGCCGGCTTTTCTGCCGATGAAGTAGCTGATAATCATCCCAAGGAGCGCTCCGATAAAGCTGATCAGAATGGAGAGCCCGTAATTCAGCACGTTTATATGAGCGAAGTAGCCCACAAGCGTCATCATGACTTCATCCGGAATAGGCAATCCGATAATACCGAGTGTCAGCATAAGAAAAATCGCGATATATCCGTAATCGGATATTAATTGCTGAACTAATTCCATCTTCTGCTCTCCAGGTTTTCAGGCGCCTGTTTTTTAAAGTGCGGAAATTTAATGTTGCTGACCATTAAATAACCGAGCGCGATCGTTCCCGCCCCCAGAAGAAAAGCGTTATTGATAAAGCTCAAAATGACAAGACACATACCCGCAAACGGAATCGGCATCCCGATAAACGTCGGCAGCTTGCTTTGTTCAATATTAAATCTGGAAAGACGGATCATCCCGCAGATGCTGTAGGAAAGCGCGATTAAAATTCCGATGAACGGAATCGTATATAATGAAACACTGTAAGCGAGCATAGACGGCGCCACGCCGAACGTCACGAGATCAGCAAAAGAGTCAAGCTCCCTTCCCATCTCCGATACCGCGTTCAGCTTACGGGCGGCCAAACCGTCAAAGAAATCAAGAAACATCCCGGTGAAAATAAAGATCACCGCAGAGTGTATATTATGATACAAAAGGGAATGAATCGATAAGAGCCCGCAAATAAAATTTCCAATTGTAATCATACTAGGTATATAATTCACAGTTTACACAAACCCCCAATTAAAACCATATCAAATCGGACTGCGTATGCATAAAGGCTCCATTTTACGGAAACATAAAATGAAATTCTTTCAATGCTATCATTCAAATTCTTTTATTATACAGCATTTGGTGTTATTTGAACAATCTAATCTGGTGATTTTTGTTTTTTCGCCGTTCATATTAAGGTAAGCAATCATGCATGCCTCTATTCCGGATTACCCTGCTTCAATATTCCATGCCGCGATCCGGATTGTCCGTTCTTGATGAATGAAAAGCCGTATGATGTATTGTTATTTCCTTCTCCGTGAAATGAGAACATTACATATAACGATTGCGGACATAAAAAGTTTCATGAATTCAAAAGCCGGCACAAAACGGCCTCATACATTATCTCACAACCCCGTTTTCCAGTATATAGTCTGCCAAACAAAAAAGGCGCCTTACCATTACGGTAAAAACGCCTTTTAAGATCATTTTATGTAATTGATAAATGGCTGAGTGCTTCGGCCGCTCTTTCCCTGGCTTCTTCAACGGTCTCAGCTGCAGAAAGCGCAACCGCCATACGGCGTCCTACTTTCGTGACGGGTTTACCGAATACGCGGATCTGAGTGCTTTTTACTGCCAAAGCTTTCTCCAAACCTTCAACCGCATAATCAGCAAGCTCTTTTGGCGCCTTCAGCGGACGGCTTGCCCCCGGCGACAGCTGAATGATTTCCGGAATCGGGAATCCCAAGACCGCCCGGACATGCAGCGCAAACTCTGACAAATTTTGCGTTACAAGCGTAACGAGCCCCGTATCATGCGGACGGGGAGACACCTCGCTGAAATATACTTTATCTTCAGTAAGGAAAAGCTCCACACCGAACAAACCGTATCCGCCGAGCTCGTCCGTTATGCTTTTCGTAATGTGTTTCGCCTCTTTGATCTGCTGTTCCGTCATATGATGAGGCTGCCATGATTCAATATAGTCACCGTCTTTTTGTTCATGTCCGATCGGCGCGCAAAAGGACGTACCGTTCGCCGCACGCACTGTCAGAAGAGTGATTTCTGATTCAAACGGAATGAATTCCTCAACGATGACCCGGCCGTTTTTCACTCGGCCGCCTTCCATCGCCATGTCCCAGCAGCTTTTCAGCCCGGAAGCCGAGCGGCACACGCTTTGCCCTTTTCCGGAAGAGCTCATCAGCGGTTTTACCACGCACGGAAAGCCGATTGTTTCCGCCGCTTCTTTAAATTCTTCATATGTATTCGCGAATTCATAGCCGGCAGTCGGAAGATGAAGCGTCTCTGCCGCAAGCCGTCTGATGCCTTCACGGTCCATCGTCAGCTTTGCCGCACGCGCATTCGGAATGACGTGAAACCCTTCTTCCTCAAGCTTCAGCAGCTCATCCGTCGCAATGGCTTCCACTTCCGGCACGATCAAGTCCGGTTTTTCTTTCTCAATGACTTCTCTGACCTGCGCTTTATCAAGCATATCAATCACATAGCTTTTGTGCGCGGCCTGCATGGCGGGAGCATGCTCATAGCTGTCAACGGCTACAGTGACAACCCCGAGCCGCTGCGCTTCAATGACGACTTCTTTCCCCAGCTCGCCTGATCCTAATAACAACATCTTCTTCGCCTGATACATGTCCTTTGGCCCCTCCCTTTCTATACCCCACTCATTATAACGGAAATATTCAAAAAATAAAGACAAGATAGATAACAAGCTCTATCCTGTCTTTTGCGCTGATTCGAGCGATTCAATCGCAGCTGACACGTCCTTCTCGCAATATTGCCCCATTAAACATAACGATTCTTCCGCCCGGCAGGCGTGAGAAGCAATGCGGCGCTTGGCTTCCTCATGGTTGTCAAGGATGCCGAGATCACAGAGGGTGACGGGGAAACCGAGCCGGCGGTAAAACGGAAGCAGCTCTTCAATCTCAGGTCTCCGATTCTCAAGCGCGAGCTGCACCAATATGCCGTAAGCAACCTTCTGGCCATGCAGCACCTGATGTGTCTCCTGAAGAAAACTGAGTCCGTTGTGGACCGCATGCGCCCCTGCCATCCTGCACAAACGGCCGCCATACCCGCCGACCGTTCCCGCAAGCATAATGATCGTTTCCGCCGTATGGATGAACGGCACGGACAGCTCGCCTTTCTCCATGCTTCCGACGGCCGCTTCACTGTAACGCAATAACAGATTACGGATATATTCCGCCTGTCTCAGCCCCGCCTGCGCCATCAGCGGCGCCGCCTCCTTCGTATTTCTGATGACCGCCTCAGCCTCATACCATTTCGCCAGCGTATCACCGATCCCGCTTTTCATATATTCAATGGGAGAGGAAAGCAAAAACAGCGGATCAACAAGCGTCAAATAGCTTGAACGCTTATGATAATCAACTCTGATAAAATTGCCGCTCTCATCATATATGACACTCAACGGCGTACTTGCCGCACACGTCCCCGCAATGGAAGGAACCATCACAGCTTCAATATCAAGCCGGTCTGCCGCCGCTTTTGCCAAATCCAAAATCGTGCCGCCTCCGATACCGATGATCACATCCGCGTCTTCCGCCTGCTCACAGACCTTACGCACCGCCTCAGGTGAACAGTATCCTTTATGCTGAATCACATCCCAGGAAGAACCGCCGCTGTAATCGGAGAACGCCTGATAGGATTTGATTCCGGTCACAATAACGGGTTTTCTGAATGTCTCAAGCAGCCCCGGAAGTTCTTTTGCGATTCCTTCCTTGCATATGTACTGATTCGGGCCGCTTCGGACGATATCTTCAGGCTTCATTCGAATCTCTCCTTTGGCTGGAATTTATATATATTTTCCCACTTATCAGAAAATACATCAACCGGAGGTGCGTCAGCGCTTCGCTTCTTCCGCCTCCAAAAACAGCTCATCAAGCCGCTCCAAAGCCTCTGCCTTTTCAAAACTGCTGAACCACAGATCATCATAGGAATCAAGGATGCGGTAATGGTGGGAAATCAAATGCTGCTGCAAGCGGAACTCGCCTTTTTTCTCGATGGCTTTCCACCACACCTTGCCGCCCATCGTCTTCCCCTTCGGCCTGTCAATTGTGCGGTGAGCAACCGTTTCAATGACTTCCAGCGGATCATCTCCTAATACGGATTGCAGTGTTTCACTTGATCTGAAAAGCGCGCAAACCGCCACAACGTGCGGCCATTCCGCAAGCGCCCGCCCTTTCTCAATCTGCACCAGCGACTTTTTAGAAAGGCCGATCACATCCGCCATTTTCTCTTGCGTATAGCCTCTCTCCGACCGGATTTTCTTCAGCTGGACCGAGACAAGCTCAGTCATATAATCTTGATCCATCTCAACCTCCATATTTATCAATATAGCCATTTTACACCGCGGCACGCCTTTTTTATATCAGAACATTTTCAAACGAATCAAAAGAACCCGGGATTGGCTTATCATTGAAGCGATGTACCTTTCCGCATAATCCAGAATGATGCGGTGAATACAAACGTACGCCCGAATAGACAGGTGCAGGCTCCCTGGCGGTTGAGCTCCGGACAAAATAAAAAGCTGCCGCAGCTGCAGCAGCTAAAACTTTATAGACCGGAAAATCAGCATTATGAAGCGAATACAATCCATCTTGCACTATAATTGACACGTTTTTTCGAACCCTGATTGACCATTTTAAATCTGTATGAATCTCCTTTTTTTAACGAAGGTGTTTCAAAATAAGTCGTTCCATTTTTCTTTGCATTGGCGGTTTTGATTGTTTTCCAGGCACCTTTGCCGTTGACTTGCTTTTGGACGTATATTTTATACGTGCCCTTCCCTTTACTGTTGGATTTAAAAGTCACGGCTCTCAAGGTGTACTTTTTTGTCGTTTTAGTGAATTTAGGGTGATATGTATTGATCACATAGTTAGTGAAATACCCGCTTTTATAAGTATGAAGCCAGTCTTTAGCCTCTGCTTTTTGCGGAGAAGAAAAACCCATAAAACCAATTCCGCTGATTAAAAGAGTAAAAATAATGATGAGCGACTTAAAAATCTTTTTGCTTTTCATCGAGAAAATCCTTCCTTCCTGTAACTATTTACCCTATTTATGTTAATGACAATATAGCCAATCATAAATCCGTCCAACTAACCATTTTGACCGCAGGAAGAGATGTGAACAGACCTTAAAATGACTATATGACTACTACTTATGATTCTTGTTATTTTTGATTAAGTGATAAAGTTACTTTAAACCGCTATTCATTTTGTTGTTTTTATATCAATTGTCATAGCGAGGTCTTTTCCTATCAATGCCTCTCTTTCGGCGTTTGTTCTGCGGCTGTATGATGGGGCTCTCCTTGGATAAACTCCTGCATCCATGACAAACTGTCATACGTTTGCCACCTATGAATGAACGCACACTACACGCAATGGAGGGATTACAATGGACGAAATGGTCCTGGAAACACAACAATGGCTGAATGAGACGTACAAAGGCAGACACGGGTACAACAAAGTGCCGGAAAACGGAAAAACGGGCTGGGATACCATTTACGGTCTGACACGGGCGCTTCAAATTGAGCTTGGTATTTCAGAACCTGCCGATAACTTCGGACCGACGACACAAAGATTGTTTAAGCCGTTAAAAAAGCAGGCTCCCGATTCAAAGCCGACAAACATGAATTACATTCTGCAAGGGGCGCTGTGGTGTAAAGGTTTTAACCCCGGCGGATTTTCAGGCGTTTTCTATGAAAATACCGAAAGCGCTGTAAAAGAGTTTCAAAAAGCGGCCGGGCTCACTAAGCAAGACGGCATCGTCACGGCACTCATTATGAAAGCCTTGCTGGATATGAGCGCTTTTCGGTTAGTAGCGGGAGGCGATAAAAGAATCCGCCAAATCCAGCAGAACCTGAACCGGGATTACAATGACTACATCGGCTTGATGCCTTGTGACGGCTTATACGCCCGCGATACAAACAAGGCTCTCATTTATGCTCTGCAAAAAGAAGAAGGCATGAGCACAAGCGTCGCCAATGGATTTTTCGGAAACGGGACGACCAGCTTATGCCCTACCTTGACTCCCGGCGATTCACGGACAGGCTTTGTTTTGATTGTTCAATACGCGCTTTACTGTAATGGGGAAGCGTTTGATCCCGGTGAATTCGACGGAAAATACGGCGTCGGCGTTGTATCGGCAGTGAAAGCTTTCCAAAAGTTTATGTGCCTGCCGCAGACCGGTTATGCGGACATGCCGACGATTAAAGCTTTATTATCAAGCTCAGGCGACACAACGCGGGCTGCTTCAGCTTGTGACACCGCTGCCATTTTGACGGCAGATACGGCCAAAACTTTGCGTGAGAATGGCTATAAGATCGTGGGAAGATATCTGACCGGGAATGTGCGGACAAGCAGCGGACTGACATCGAAAGCGTTAACGTCAAAAGAACTTTCCGCGATTTTCAATGCCGGCTTAAGCGTGTTTCCGATTTATCAGGACGGCGGCTATGAATCTTCTTATTTTGTAAAAGACCAAGGAACGAGAGATGCGTACAGCGCTGCATCAGCCGCCCGAAGATTAGGTTTTCCGTCAGGAACGACCATTTACTTTGCGGTCGATTTCGATGCGTATGATTATGAAGTCACGGATAAAATCATTCCTTACTTCCAAGAAATCAAGTCAGCTTTTATGAAAATGCAGGCGTTCTCTACTGCGCCGAAATATGAAATCGGGGTATACGGACCGAGAAACATTTGTATCCGGACGTCAGAAGCAGGTCTGACCAAATATAGCTTTACGGCTAACATGTCGACCGGATTCAGCGGCAACCTCGGATACCCGATGCCGAAAAACTGGGCTTTTGATCAATTTTATGAAGGCACGATCGGAAGCGGAGCGGGAAAAGTCGCCATTGACAAAGACGGATACTCCGGAAAAGACTCGGGTGCAAGCAGCGTCCATCCGCCTTCTGATCCTGTGTATGATGCAAGACTGCGCACGCTGACGGATATTTTAACAACCATTCCTGCTTTAGAAAATATATCGAATCTTGCGAATGCCATGTTTGAATTCGACAAAACAGAGACCATTTATGCATCACCTGAAATGGATATTCTTTTATCTACTTCACTTTTGGCAACAGTTCCAAGCGAAGGTTCTCCCAACACAGTTACCATTACAAATGGCAAACCGGGAGCTTATATTACCGGTCTGATGGGAGATTCACAGGTCTCTTTTACAGCATCACAAATTGATTCCTATCAAAACCTGCTTAACAGTCTGAGCTTGTCAGTCCGCAACGGTTATTTAGAAGTGTATGTCAATCCGGCTGCGGGATCGCTGAATATTCAATTTAAAATTTATACACCTGATATTCCGGTCGGTGACAGTGCTACAACTGGACTAACAACTACCATTACATTTAAAATAAAACAAAAGAGCTTCAGGTTGCCGGATTCCGAAGAGGTGTACTCCCCGGATTGGGATTCTGTCGTGAATACCATGGCTATTGCAGGCGCAGGAATTATTGTTATTGTAGGGATCGGTGCTTTAGTCGTTTTAGCACCTGAATTAGGAGGAGCTGCAGCCTTGTTCAGCACGGTTTTATCACTATTTCTATAATTGAACAGGCAGCTCCTTGCTCCAGGAATGCTCAATGAGTATTCTTGGAGTTATTTCTAAAGGAGGATTCGCATGAAGATTGATATGCAGACATACAAGGAAACCGTTCAAAAAATAGAAACCGATTTGATTCCGCGAAGTCAAAATGACGAAGAACTGCTTACATACTTAATGAAACAAGATTCGCTCACACTGAATCAAATGAAAATGTGTCTCACTGAACCGCCCCTCACCTTCCAACATACTGTCAAAATCGTATGTACAGTCACATTCATCACGTTATATATCTTTTTTTTCAGCACTCATTTTAATGATTTGATTGAAATGGCTCTGCAGATGGTTTTCGGCCTGGCCGGCCTTGTTTGGATTATTGCTGTATTTCCGTTTTCAAGAAAAATCCAAGTGTCTGACCGTTTCAGACAAAAATCTGAAAACACCCGTATCACCGGAATGATAGACTTTGTCCTCGAACAACGATACAAAGACATGATCAGTTAAAACCCCTCTGCTTAAGGGGTTTTTTATTATGCAATCCCTTCACCCCCCTTATCAAAAAAGGCTCTTCTCCTTTGGAAATAACCGGAACACCCAATTTCGTTTTCAATATAATGAGGTAGTGGATCCGCAAAGAAAGAAGGGCGACATGATGGGTATCATTAATGGCAAAATGTTCATTGACCGATTAAATCAGCTTGGAAATGAGATTTGGCTTGATGGTGAAAAGATCGAGGGACAGATTTCTGAGCATCCCGCATTTAAGGGCCTTCTGGAAACGAAGCGCTCTCTTTATGATTTGCAAACGAAACCGGATATGAAAGATCAAATGACTTACAGTCTTCCCGGTAAAAAAGAACGGGCCGGGCTTTCATACCTGCAGCCGAAAACGAAAGAAGACGTAAAAAGAAGAAGAAACATGTTCGAACATTGGGCCAGACACACGCACGGAATGATGGGACGAAGCCCGGATTATATGAATACCGTGCTGATGAGCTTCGCCTCCTCCGCCGCGCTTTTGAAAGACCGCGAGCATTGTTTTCCGGAACATGTTCAAGCGCTGTACGAACGCGCTGCTGCACAGGATCTTTCTTTTACGCACACGTTTATCACCCCTCAGGTGAATCGTTCACAAATGGGTGTAAACGTATCGCCGACACCTATCTCGGCAAAAGTCGTCGATAAAAATGAAAAAGGCCTCATCATACACGGCGCCCGGATTTTAGCCACACAAGGCGGCCTGACGGATGAAGTGCTCGTGGTTTCTCTGCCTAAAATGTATTTTGAATCGGATGAAGCGTTCGCTTTTTCAATCCCTTCCAATACAAAGGGAGTAAAATTCATCTGCAGGGAATCTTTCGTACTCGGAAAATCATCGTTTGATTATCCGCTCAGCTCAAGATATGAAGAAATGGATTCTATCGTTGTATTTGATCACGTTTTGGTCCCTTGGGAACGCGTATTTTTTTATAATAATTACGAGGCGGCTTTTGATTTTAATATGAAAAGCTCTTTTAACGCCTTCGCATTTCATCAAGTCATCACGAGACAAATTGTAAAGACGGAGTTTCTCCTGGGCCTCGCCCAAACGCTTGTCGAAGCGATAGATGTGGGCGAATATCAGCATATTCAGGCTAAGATGGCTGAAATCATCACCGGTCTGGAAACGATGAAAGCCCTTTTGGAAAAGTCGGAGAATGATGCGGAAACAGATGAATGGGGTTATATGCGTCCGAGTGTCACTCCGCTTCGTGTGGTCAGCGCGATTTTTCCCGACATCTACCCGCGCTTCACGGAAATCATTCAGCTGATCGGGGCAAGCGGAATGGTGACTTTACCGACTGAAAAAGCGTTCCGTTCTGACATCAGAGGAGACCTTGACCAATATTTGCAGGCGGCCGAATTGAACGCTGAGGACCGGGTAAAAGTGTTCCGCCTCGCATGGGATTTGACCATGAGCCCCTTCGGAACAAGACAGACACAATATGAGCGGTACTTCTTCGGTGACCCCGTCCGCTTAACCAGCCATCTGTACAGAAGCTATCCGAAAGAAGAACAGACCGCGGTCATCAAGGAATTCCTGCACATTCATAAATAAAACAAAGCAGAGAGCGCATCTCTGCTTATGATAGCTGGATCGGCTGCCGCCGATCCTATTTTTTATTTTGGCTGATCACCACCATCGTAATATGCGATAACGCGAAAGAGACAAGCGTATACACAACGGCCCACCCGATAAACGAGAAATTCAATACGGTAAAGGTGCATATAAGGCAAACGGCCAAAGCGGCAGCCGGCATAATGAACGCGTTTTTAAACAGGTACGTTCCGGCGACTGACAAGATGATGATACAAAGCGGCAGAACACCGAACGCAAAATCCAATTCATCAATCAACAGATGCACTCCCTTCGCTTTTCTTAGTGCGGCCTAACACATCTTATGCCTGAGTACAAAATCGAGTACTTCAAATCTTTCGCGCTCCGGCTGATTTTCCCTCCGGTTATTTATTCAAAAAAATGAAAACTTTCCTTAAAGCGTTTACATTCACGTCAGACTGTGATAATTTAAGAAAGCGCTATCATACACAAGTTAATGATTTTTGGATGGAGATGAGGAGAACCAGGAAACCCCGCCCTTTCACAAGGGTGATTTCTGGTTCTTTTTGTCATTTTCAAGGAAAGGAGTCATACATACATCATGATAGACGTTCAGCAAAGGGGAGGATATGATGTTTCAATTGTTTAAGCCGGCTCCGCATATTGAGAGATTGGATGATTCAAAGACGGATGCGGCCTATAAACGGCTCAGGCTGCAAGTATTTTTGGGGATTTTCATCGGGTATGCCGGGTATTATTTGCTTCGCAAAAACTTTGCCTTCGCTATTCCTTATTTTCAGGAACAAGGGTTTTCAAAAGGGGAACTTGGCTTGGTGCTTGCGGCCGTATCAATCGCTTACGGCTTCAGTAAATTTATTATGGGGATGGTGTCTGACCGCTGCAACCCGAGGTATTTCCTTGCGACGGGTCTGTTTTTGTCAGGTGTCGTAAACATTTTATTTGTTTCCATGCCGTGGGTCACGTCAAGCGTGACGATTATGTTTATTTTTATGTTTATTAACGGATGGTTTCAAGGAATGGGCTGGCCGCCTTGCGGACGGACGATGGCTCATTGGTTTTCCATCAGTGAACGCGGCACGAAAATGTCGATATGGAATGTCGCCCATAACATAGGCGGAGGTATTCTCGCCCCGCTCGTGACTCTCGGCATCGCCATGTTTGTTACTTGGAAAAGCGTGTTTTTCTTTCCGGCGATTATCGCCATCGTCATTTCATTTGTGATTGTTCTTCTCGTACGGGACACGCCGCAATCCTGCGGGCTTCCGCCGATTGAAGAATACCGGAATGACTATCCGAAGCATGCGTTCAAAGACCAGGAAAAAGAGATGACGACCAAAGAAATTCTTTTCAAATACGTGCTGAATAATAAATTTCTGTGGTATATCGCATTTGCCAATGTCTTTGTTTATTTCGTACGGTACGGTGTCGTTGACTGGGCGCCGACTTATTTGACGGAAGCGAAAGGGTTCTCTCCTGAAGATTCCAGATGGTCTTATTTCCTTTATGAATATGCGGGAATTCCGGGAACGATTTTGTGCGGCTGGATCAGCGACCGGTTTTTCAAAAGCCGCCGCGCGCCGGCAGGCGTACTGTTCATGGCCGGCGTATTTATCGCTGTATTGGTCTACTGGCTTAACCCTGCCGGTCATCCGCTCATCGATAATATCGCGCTGATCAGCATCGGCTTCTTAATCTATGGACCTGTCATGCTGATCGGGCTTCAGGCCATTGACCTTGCGCCTAAAAAAGCGGCGGGAACGGCAGCCGGCTTAACCGGGTTTTTCGGCTACATCGGAGGCTCTGCTTTCGCCAACGCCATCATGGGTTATGTCGTAGACCGCTTTGACTGGAACGGCGGCTTTATCATGCTTATCTCCTCATGCGTGCTGTCCATCGTCTTCTTGGCTATGACGTGGAATACGGGCAAGCGGGCGGAGCATGTGTAAGAAAACAACATAAAAGATTAATATTTTTGCAGTACAGCATTTACAACGATTTTCTACGCTAGAGACAGATATTGATTTTTAAGGGGGAAGAAAACATGCGGAAACATAAATTGTTTGCTTTGGTATTGCTTTCATTCGGTTTATTGTCATTCATCGTCACGCCTGTATCGGCGGCGGGAAAAGGAAACCTCTTGTCTCCTGACAGAATTTTGACCATTGCCCATCGCGGTGCTTCGGGGTATGTCCCGGAGCACACGATCCTTTCTTATGAAACTGCGCAAAAAATGAAGGCTGACTATATTGAGCTGGATTTACAAATGACAAAAGACGGCAAGCTGATCGTCATGCATGATGAAAAACTGGACCGCACCACAAACGGACAAGGCTGGGTGAAGGATCATACATTAGCCGAGATTCAAAAGCTCGACGCCGGCTCTTGGTTCAATAAGGCCTATCCGGAAAAAGCAAAACCGCAATACGCCGGACTTCGCGTTCCCACACTTGATGACGTGTTAAAACGGTTCGGCAGACATGCAAACTATTATATTGAAACAAAGGCGCCCGAAACATATCCGGGTATGGAAGAAAAACTGATCGCTTCACTGAAAAAATACAAATTGGCAGGTAAGCATGCGAAACTTGGACAAGTTATCATTCAGTCTTTCAGCAGGGACAGCCTTCTGAAAATCAAACAGCTCGATCCGAAACTTCCCGCCGTCCAATTGCTTGAAGCGGAACAGATGACGTCAATGACTGACGCAGATTTAACGGACATTAAAACATATGCCGTCGGAATCGGACCGGATTACAAAGCGCTGAACGCTCAAAATGTCCGAAACATTCGCAGCCACGGCCTTCTGCTTCACCCTTACACCGTAAACAGCGAGGCGGACATGCGCCGTCTGCTGAATTGGGGCGTAACCGGTGTGTTTACCAACTATGCGGATATATTTAATTTTGTTAAATCTAATAGGGATCAATAGGTTTACGAATCTAAAGATTTCAAAACAAAAACTGCACGTATATCGCGTGCAGTTTTATAATATTAATTTTAAATATTTCTCCCTTTAAATAACGGTCTTAGTATATTCTTAACTTTTGCTTTAATAGATTTGCCCTTATAAATAACAGGAACACTTTGTTGCAAATGACCAATAATCACTTCTGCATTCTTTTTTAGCTTAATTTGTTTTAACTCCTGCTTAGTTACTTCAAAACTAAAATCATATGACATTTTTTTTCGAGTAGAATCTTTAAGTACCACATCAGGTTTAAACATAAGAAACCTTCCAAAATTAACCTGGAAAGAATTCTGTTCTCCAAAACTTAAATCTGTTTCACAATCAAAATGTCCTTTAATCCTAGGACCGCTGCAGGTTAACACAAAGTTTTTAAAATGTAACATTTGATGTTTAACAACAAGAGAAAGATTACCCCATTTAGTTAGATACGAGTTTATAACGATAGGTTCTTTACATCCTTTTGCAATATAAGAAGCATTTTTTAAATAAACGCTTTCTTTCGATTTTAATCTCAATGATTTCGTATAATCTTCTATCTTACTAATTAATCTTAAATCTAATATACCATCTTCGCTATTTAAGTGGAGCAAAGATTCTATAGGTATATACGCGTGAAAATAAGTGATTTTTTCTTTTGTTATAATTTGCGTATCTATTTCAAAAGGATATTTTTTTTCAAAAAGGCTTCTATAAGCTGGAAATGAAATTGTTTTATCTTTTTGTTCTCTCAAAGAGACTTCGATAAATAAACGCTCATTTGAGGAGTCAACATGTGAATGATAACAAAAACCCTCTAACAAAACGGCATTCTCTAATTTCTCTATTTTTGTTATTTCTCCTTCAAATTTATTATTACGATGAAAGGAAATAGACTCATGCAAGGCCAAATTGTATGCTAATTCTGGTTTTGGATAGACCTTTCCATGTTGTACTACCATGTTACCAGGTTGTTTTTCAGCGTACCAGAAAGAAATTAAATCCTCCAATTGTCCTTTCTCAATTAAACGTAATAAGAGTTTATGGCGGGAAGAAAACTGCTGGTAGTAATCTAAGTATTGATACTTGTCAAGCATTTTCTTTAATTTATTAAAAATAAAGATTTTATCTTCAATTAGAAAAGACTTTGAAATCAGTGCGCTTAACTCCACTTCCATAATCCTTTCCCAGTAATGAAAGAAAATCAGCCGTTTTTTATCTATTTCAAGGTTCAGTAATTCAATAGATGCCAATGTTTCTTCGATTCTGAACATAAAACTTTCACCTGATAATGGTTTCTTAGTAAGTTGAACCCTTCCTATTGTTTGATGATTGGTCAAATAATAACATGGGTAATCTTTAACAAGGGCTATGGAATTTGAATATGCATACGCTTGAATCATAAACGGTTGATCTTCTCCTAGAGAGAAGTGTTCCGGAAAACGAATATTATGTTTAATTAATAACTCCCGTTTAAATAGTTTTTGAGCACTCATCGTAAAAAGAGCATTGGAACCAGGGAAGGAAAAACAATCTGGATTCTTTTTAAATACAGCCACAGGAACACCTCTATTAATTCCTTCATAACGGCCGATAATTATATCACTTTGATACTGAACTATTTTTTCTTCCATCTTTTCTAAAGCTTCAGGTCCTAAATAATCATCTCCGTCTAGAAAATAAATATAATCACCTGTTGCTGCTTCTATAGCTTTGTTCCTCGGTCTGCCAGGTGCGCCGCTATTCTGCTGATGAATTACTTTAATAAACTTGTACTTGCTCATGTATTCATCTAAAATATTACCGCTTTTATCAGTTGAACCATCATTTACACAGATAATTTCAAGTTTGTCCTCTCCAACTGTTTGGTTCACCACGCTATCAAGACAATCTCTAATTGTGTTTTGATCATTATAAACCGGAATAGCTACAGTAAATATCATCTTTTTTCTCCTTAATTATTTTTTCCTATATAAAAACAAGTCCAGAATTATTCGATTCCAATTTTAAAAGTTTACCATAATTTCTTTCTTTTATAAATATGGTTAAAAATTTTAATGTGTTTTTAAACCTAGCCACCGTAATCTAGATAATAAGATGGAATATTTCCAGTAATTAAATCGGATTCCATAAGGCCCCTAACAAATGTTCAAAATAAAAATACATTAGTACAGGCTTTGATTCATTTTCTCTTTGAATTTGGAAAGCTCACTTCATTTAATCCTAATTACGATACTTTGCGGATTTTTAATTTCACCCATGAAAAAACACCTCTAAGTCGTTTTCAGGTATTATACCTGCTTTTCAACTTAAAGGTGCCTTTGTCCTGCGCTTACAGGCTCAGACTCTCAAAAACTTCAACTTTTTATAACTTATTCTTTTCCGGCAGCGGCTTCAGCCTGTCCGCCTTTTAATTGATCGTTAATTGCTTTGGCGTCTTTCAAATACTCAGTCTTGAAGCCGCTCTTCAGCGCCCACGCATAGAAGGCAAGGGCAACGATTGCGATCAGCCCCATATCCCATCCGTACGGAATGATGTTCAGACCGCCGAATTTTTCACTTCCGAGCCATGAAATGACCATCATGCTGAGCAGATAGACAACCATCCAGACGCCGCCTTTAAAGTTTCTGCGGAATCCTTTCCACTTCGCTTTCGCTTGGTAGTAGAAATATATCGGAAGGCCGATCAAAATGATAAACAGCACCTGCCCTGTTAACGGCCAGCGCGCCCAATACAGCACGAGAGACGCGAACACGAAGCCGAGCGGTGCAACCACGCTGAGGCCTTTCAGACGGAGAGGCCGGTACAAATCCGCCGCCGTCCGCCGCAGCGTCATCACCGTCACGGGACCCGTGATATAAGAAATCAGCGTCGCAACGGAAATGATTTCAGCAAGCACGCCCCATCCTCTGAATAAAAACAGAAAGATAAACGATATGATCAGGTTGAAAATCATCGCTTGGCGCGGCACGCCGTACAGCGGATGAAGCTTTCCGAAAATGCTCGGCATATATTTATTTTTTTCCATGCCGTAAATCATGCGGGACGTCGTAGCGGTATAAGTGATACCCGTTCCTGACGGAGATACGAACGCATCCGCATAAAGAATAATGACAAGCCAGTTGATATTCAATGCGATCGCCAAATCGGCAAATGGAGAGTTGAAGTTCAGGTGACTCCAGCCGTGAACAATCATGGAAGGTTCAACCGCACCGATAAATGCGATTTGCAATAGGACGTAAATGACGGTTGCGACCAACAGCGAACCGACAACCGCAATCGGAATCGATTTGCCGGGATTTTTTGCTTCTCCGGCCATGTTAATCGGGCTTTGAAACCCGTTAAACGCAAATACGATACCTGATGTGGCCACCGCCGTCAGCACGCTCGCCCAGCCGTTCGGCGCAATGCTTGAACCGGATGTGAAGTTTCCGCCGTGAAAACCGGTAAACAGCAGCGCTCCGATTGTCAGCCCCGGAATAATAATTTTAAAGATGGTAATCAATGAATTCGCTTTTGAAAATAAGTTAACTGTCCAATAATTCAGTAAAAAGTAAATAATCAGTAATACGGATGCGAAGCCGAGCCCCTCTCCCGTAAGAGTGCCGTTGTGAACGAGATTGCTTGTCCATTTTGCCCATTCCCACGGCCATGAGCTCATGTATTGAACAGACGCAACCGCTTCCACCGGAATAACGGAAACAATCGCAATCCAGTTTGCCCATCCTGCGATAAATCCAATAAATGATCCATGAGAATATTGAGTATATTTTACCATTCCCCCGGCTTCCGGGAACATTGAACCCAATTCACTGTAAGAAAGTGCGATAAACAAAATAACGATCATACCGATAATCCAGGAAATAATTGCGGCAGGTCCCGCAATCTGAGCCGCCCGCCACGCCCCGAATAACCAGCCGGAGCCAATCATCGACCCAAGTCCGACCATCATGAGTGCAAACGTTCCCATTCTGCGATGTAATTGATTCATAAAGTTAACACCTTTCAATTAAAATATGACTCCAGCGCTATCATATATTTATAATATTATTCTGAAAATAGTTTTGTCAATCTTTATCGCATTAAAGCGGCAAGCCAAAATTAACCTTCCGATGTTTAAACAGCCGTTAAGCGGGAATAACTACTGCAAGCCAGAAATAGAAAGGAGTTTTTATCGTGAAACAAAAACTGCTCATTTCAGGACTTGCCGTGTCGACTGTCGGAGTGACTTCCTACCTGCTCAAAGATAAATCAAACCGCCAAAAGGTGATGAACTTTATCCGCAATATGAAAACATCGCTCTCCGGGAAGCAGGATATTGAATCATTCCCCGTCAACAAAGCAGGCAACCCGCATCCCGAAGATATTGAAGATAACAAAATGGTATCCGAAGGCTCCATGTACCCGGTTCAATATTATGATGACAAGAAGAAATAATCTGTTCCCGGGCTGCCCGGCCGTATCAAACGGCGGCAGCTTTTTTATGCAGACGGCGTTTGATAGAACCGCCAATATTGGCGCGAGCCTTTATCCCGCACGGTAATGCCCAGTTTGGATATTTCCGCTTTCAGTTCTTTCGCATCAGCCTTTTCCTCCTCTTTCAGCGCCTTTTCTCTCGCTTTTAAAAGAGCATTTGCCCCTGGCTCCAAATCCGGCGTGTCCGGCACCCACCGTTTGTATTCTTCTTTAAAAGGATCTTCCGTCCCCAGCCAGACATACCCATGCGCGCGAAACGCATCAGCCGCTTTTTCAACCGCCGGCTCAAGCTTCTCCCGAAAAAGCTCCTGCCCTTCAGTCCCCAATAAGACAAGATGCTTTTCATCCGTAAACACACCGGAAATGCTGTCTTTCGAAAACACGCTTTCTTCATTATATATGGTTAAGGACACCTCGCTGTCCGTCACGACTGCCACAAGAGTTTCTTTAAAAGCTGCCCGCGTCAGCCACACTCCCCCGATTAAGCCGATAACGGCAGTTGCAGCCGCAGCCTTCCATCCGTGAAAAGAAGCGATTATTTCCAGCGGCCCGTGAAAAGGCAGCCAATCCAATGTTACGGCCCACTTCGCAATGACCGGCAGAAACCATCCGATGACCAGCCCAAATAATGGCGGCACCAGAAAAACCAAAGCTTTTTCAACCGATGACAACTCAAGAACCGTCTGTTTTTTTATTTCGTTCATGTTTCTCCTCCGTCTGTGTTTTTCACAACTATCCATTATACAAAGGGTTGGATGATTCTGTAAACTGTTTCCGAAACAATAAAAAGCCTCCCGACCGCCGGGAGGCTTTTTAAAACAGGAGCTCATATACTTCATTCAATTCCATCGTGCGCTTCTCATCCTGCTCGTTCTCAGCATATTTGATTTCCTTTTCAAGCAGTTGATTCAGCGCATCCATTTCCAAATCATTTAGATCTTTCACAAACTCGCCCTCATTTGCATAATGCTTCACCTGAAGCTTTTTATAAATCCCTCGGCACACATCATGCTCCAAGTGGTTCGAAAGCGCCTCGCGCAAATATCCGAGTGTCCTGTCCATCATGTAAGCCCTCCCTTTTCTTTAGGAATAGCTTCCCGGAAAGAGAGAAAAACTATACATGAAAGCACCGGGCGGCTGTTTTAACTCTGTACCTGAATGGAGAAAAATCCGCTGCTTAACGGCGTGTACGGCCCGTTCAGCCCCGTTGCGGAGAAAGAGAACGTTCCTGAACTGACATAAGAAAGAGGAACGCTGTAATATTTAATATAGCCTGTAACGATATTGCCGTTTTTTGTATATTCATCTTCCAGCGCTTTTGACGTAAGATTTGTAATATTCGTTCCGTTGTTAAATGCCTGGATCGAGTTATTGTTCGGATACCCTTGGAAATATACGGCTAAATAACCCGTTGTCCCCTTCATCGGTTTTGATGCGCTGATTTGGTTCGGCCCGATATTTTCCCATTGGTAATTCTGACCGTCAGACGTCACACCGATAATACGGATTTGTGTTAAAGCAGGAGCCGGCGCCGCAGACGCTGACGGAACCCACAACCCGCTCACAAGCAACAAAGCAGCGGCGGCCGCGGCAAATAGCATAACGAGTCTCATTTTCATGTTTCTTCCTCCGTGATGGTTCAAATTTATAATTATGTTAAATATTATAAGTTTTATTTTATCAGAGAAATCAATAGATAGACAGAATCAATCAGTCAAATTGGTGAACTTTTTATATAAAAAAGCTATCTCCTAAAGGAGATAGCTTATATAACATTATTTCTTTCCACACTCCAAAATTGTGTATTTACTCGGGGTCTGAATTACATTTAATAGTGTTAATCCGGCTTTCTCAATCAATTGTTCAAACTCGGTTTTCTTTCTGACTCTGCCGCCTGCAGAGCATACTAAAAATAATAAATCACGAAAAGCTTCTTCAGGGGACAGCTTGTCTGCTTCAGGCACATTTTCAACTATAATCAGCTTGGAATGATCAGACATGGCACCGGCTATATTTTCAAGAATAGCAACCACATGCTCATCATCCCAATCATTTAACACTTTGCTTATCACATACAAGTCTCCCCCGGAAGGAATTTCCTCAAACATACTCCCTTCCGTAAACTGACAGCGTTCGCTCATCTCTGAAGATGCTAAATGCTTTTTTGCACTTTGTATCGTTTTTGGAAGATCAAACAATATCCCCTTTGATTTAGGAGCAGCACCTAAAATGCCTGTTATTAACTGGCCCATTCCTCCCGCGACGTCTACGATAACATCAAACTTTTCAAATGAGTAAGCTTTCAATATGGATGGCAGACTCATTTTTGAATAAATCTCCATCGCCTTATCCATTGTTTTTAAGTAATCTTGATCAAGACTATTATTCTCATACCATTTATCGCCATAAATGGCTTCAAAAGCGGATTTGCCGGTTTTGATACTATAATCCATTTTAAACATAGACTGCACTACTGTTTCATGCAGCAGATATTCTACCAAAGGCTCAATGGATTTTGCTTTCCCAGGCATCAAAGTGGCACCATACTCTGTTACATCATAATAGCCATTTTGAGCTTGGGCGACCAAACCGACGGATTCCAGCGCTCTTAAGAGCCTGAATAAGGCAGAGGGGTTCAATTCAAGGGCTTCAGCTATCGCTTCCGCTGAAGCTGGTCCATTTTGAAAAGCGGAAAATACATCTAATTCTACCGCTGTTTTAACTGCCAGGGAAAACCCCAGCCCTGAAACCATTTGCATGACTGCGGCCTGAGGATATTTCTTCGGTACTTGTTTATCTTGCTGAACTGAATTGGTCATTTACGTTAACCTCCGATTAATTAAATGGTTTCTGCTGCTTTTTTGATATAATGCATATACTGATTGAGCAGATTTTCTACAGTACTCTTATGGTACTGATTTTGATTATATTCAATTCCAATGCTTAATTTTTTCTCTCTTACCAACACAATAAACTTAAACTTGTAATTCCAAATTTCATCTTCACTTATATCATTCCCGGTTGAAAGCGGAGAGACCGTAAAGCTTTCTGTGTGCAGTTCATTATCAAATTCGCCCATATAATTAAATGAAATGTCTGGTTTTGATTTCTCTTTTATACCTTGTTTTAAATATCTTAAAATACCATATCCTATCCCTTGATCAGGAATATTGGCTAAGGTCGAGTTAACATTATCTAAACTCGAACCGATATGATCTGAATCGGAGACCTCCAAAGCCACTGGATAGATTGCAGAAAATCTGCCTACTGTTCTGTAGATATTAAGCTTCTCACTCTGATGAGTGCGGCCATGGTTGCCTAAGTGCACGAGAGATGTATTACTGCCTGTTTGATGTTTTATTGTCAAACCTAAAGCTGTGAGCAAAACAGTCTCAATAGTGAAATGATCTTGTCCTTGAATCGCATTCATTATATTTTCAGTTTCCCGAACATTAAACTGCCTGTATACTTGTCTGTTATCTTTGACTTTGGCAATTTGCCCCTGGATATCAACCGGAATAGACGGAGCATAAACATTTTCGATTTTTGTCCAATACTCTTTCTCAAACAACAGCCGTTCACTTTCAGCATATTTATAGAGATAATCAGACCATTTTAAATACGAATCGGTTTTATTTGGTAATACAATGTCTTCGTTACTTTTAACTTGCTGATATGCTGTATTAAAATCTTCAAGCAGTATTCTCCAAGACATATGATCAATTATCATTTGGTGAATGACGATTAACAGATGTTCCCCATCTGCTTCCTTAATCAGTGCCAATTTAACAAGCGGTCCGTGAGTCAGATCCATACTGGCTTGTATTTGATTTATTTTCATTTTTAAATCTGATTGCGGCATGTTTATTGCATTAATCAGATGAAAGTCAAACAAGTCGCCGTCCGTCAGGCCTCTGATTACCTGTACCATTCTATCGCCTTTACGTTTGAATACTGTTCTCAGACTGTCATGATGCTGAATAATCCGGGTGAAAATGTCTTTTACAATGTCTTCGCCAAACCCGGCTTCCCTGTATAGCATAAAAGAAAGATTCCGATGGTGCAGAGTATCATTATGGCGTTCAGCCAGCCAGCATTGAATTGGCACAAGACCGGCTTCCCCCGTTATCACACTGTTATCAGATGCCGTTGTTATATAACTGACTTTATTCGAAACTCCTTCGATTGTCTGGTAATGAAAAATGTCTTTCACTTCCAGCCTAAGATTGAATTTTTCCATTCTGACCGCTGCTTGTATGGCTTTAATTGAGTCTCCGCCTAAAACGAAAAAATTATCTTTTATACTGATTTTAGAAACTTCAAGAATGTCGGACCAGACCTCACTGACGATTCGTTCAATCTCGTTTCTCGGAGCAATAAAGTGATGCAGCTCGGCATTATTTTCAGCTGGTAGCGGCAAACGTTTTACATCAGTCTTCCCATTGTTCGTCAACGGAATTTTATCTATGCCCATAATGACTGTCGGGACCATATATTCCGGCAGATATTCCAATAAGTATTCTTTTAGCTGAGAAGGCGGCTGCGTATCTTTACATACTGTATAGGCATATATCTGATCATTGTGAGCAATCGCAACCGCTTCTTGAACATTTTGGTGAGACAGCAGTCTGTTTACAATCTCATCCAGTTCAATTCTAAATCCTCTGATTTTTACTTGACGATCGATTCTTCCGGCAAATTCTATATTCCCATCCTCATTCCACTTGCCTAAATCTCCGGTTTTATACATTTTCTCACCAGAATGAACAAGATCCGGGATAAACTTAGCCTCGGTTAGTTCTTCACGATTGCAATAACCCCGTCCAACTCCTTCCCCTCCGATGTATAACTCTCCGATAACTCCCGGCGGCACAGGCTTCTGCTGTTTATCTAGTATGTAGATAGAACAGTTTTTTATCGGCGTGCCGATAGGGATCCTCTTTATATTGGAAATATTATCTGGGTTTATCGTATAAGATGCAGCATCAACACAGCATTCCGTCGGTCCATATACATTTGTTATATAAGGACGGTCATTCTTCTTAAATACTTTATAAAAACGCTTTACTTCTTCAGGTTTAAGCACTTCGCCGCCTATAATAAAATGTTTTACACCTATACGGCCACACTGCGGAGACTCAGAGAGCAGGCTGAGATAGGCTGGTGTTCCATCAGAAATATTTATTTTATTTTGGATATAGAACTCAGCAAGTTTCGTGATATCATGCCTGGCTTCTTCAGAGATGATGTAAAGAGAGTGTCCCAAAAGCAGCGCAGAAAAAATCTGTTTGACAGAAGCGTCAAAGGAAAAGGGTGCCAACAACGCTACATTCTGCCGCCCGCCATGTTTGCAGTAGATACGTTCATGCAGGGCTTCTGTTAAATTCACTATACTTTTATGTTCGATCATCACACCTTTTGGGTGTCCCGTTGATCCAGAAGTGTAGATGATATAGGCAAGGCTGTGCCGTTCCGCTCCTCCTTTAACATTTCTCCCGTCGTCTGGAACTGTTTCCAATTCATTCAGACAAACACTTTCTACTCCGTACCTTTGACAATGATTGTTACGATCCGTCAGTAACAAGCGGGCCCCGCTGTCTTTGAGCATATACTCAACTCTTTCTTGCGGATATGATGGATCAATTGGCAGATAAGCTGCTCCCGCTTTTAAAATTCCCATTACTCCGATGATAAAATCAGTGGTTCGGTCTGCAGCTATGCCCACTGCTTCATTCTTTTTGATACCTTTTTGAATGAGTGCTCTTCCAAGCCGGTTTGCATTTTTGTTCAGCTCACTATAAGTTAAGCTTCCGTCTTGTGCAGACACGGCTATTTGATTCGGCGTTGCTTCCGCCTGCTTCTCAAAAAGCTCACAGATAGATGCATCTGCGCCTCTGCTTCTCAGTGATCTTCCACTGCCACTGTAACTCAACATCTCGCGTCGTTCATTTTCTTCTAAAATGTTAATCTCCCCGATTAGTCCATTTTGACTTTCAACAATATGATTGAGAATCATTAAGAATCGATGTGAGAATTTTTCTACAGTTGTGCGCTTAAACAAGTTTGATGAATAAGTGAACTCAAACTTGATATCCTCTTCTGAAGGAAATGCTTGAAGCAAAAGATCAAATTTGGCTGTTTTGTTTTCGTAAGGATACGGCTTATATTTCAGCCCATTTACTTCAATTGCCGGATTATCCATCAGCTGAAGGACAAACATAACGTTGAAAAGAGCATTCTGGTTTATATCCCTCTCAAGGTTCAAATGGTCTACAAGCTCTTCAAAAGGATAATCTTGATTTTCATAAGCCAGAAGCGCATTATCCCTAACGGCTTCAAGCAGTTCTTTGAATGTTTTGTCGGCAGATGGTTTATTTCTCAGTGCCAGCGTATTTACAAACATTCCTATCATGTTTTCTAATTCTTTATGCTTTCTTCCGGCTACAGGTGTGCCGATAATAATATCTTCTTGACCAGTAAGTTTATGGAGAAGCACATTAAATGAAGCCATTAAAGTCATGAAAAGGGTGACTTTTTGTTTTGCGTTTAATTCTTTTAACTTGGCGGTCAGCTCTCTTCCTGCATAAAAATAGATTCGTTCACCTTGATCATCTCGTTCGGCTTCTCTTGAAAAATCTGCGGGCAGATTGAGAGCGGGAATTTCTCCTTTAAACTCATTTAACCAAAAATCTTTTTGTTTTTTCATTTCTTCAGTATGAAATAATTCATTTTGCCATTTCGCAAAATCTTTAAATTGAATGTTCAATGGCGGCAGTTCGTTGCCTTCGTATAAATTTATCAATTCCCTTTGGAGGATCGGGATAGACGCCCCATCCGCTATAATATGCTGTAAATCTATCATTAAAAGATGTTTTTGATGACTAATCTCGGCTAATCCTGCACGCAGTAAAGGAGCCTTTTCTACATCAAACGGGCGGACAAAATTAGCCATAAGGCTCTCTAATTCTTCGTCGGAGGTCTTGATTCTATCCATTTTAAATCGAACGTCTTTTTCTATGTTTTGCACAAGCTGCCCGTCTCTTAAAACTATGGACGTTCTTAAAACCTCATGCCTGATTATTAATTTTTTAAACGCATCTTCTAAACGTTTATCGTCCAACTCTCCTTCAATCATTAAAAAGAACGGGATATTATAAGAAGTGCTGTTTTTATTTAATTGATCTAGAATAAAAATTCTTTTCTGTGCAGATGATGCCTCATACCACTCAAAATCGCCTGCTTTGGGAATCACATTCACATCATTTGTCTTCCTCAGAGAATATTCATCCAAATAAGCTGAAAAGAGTTTTATATTCGAATGCTTTAGCAAGTCTGAAACTGAAAGCTCCGTTCCTTGCTGTTTATTGATAAAGTTGATGATTTCTATTGCTATGATTGAATCTCCGCCCATTTCATAAAAATCGGATGTAACATCGATCGGATTGATTCCAAGGGCATTTCCCCAAATTTGTCCTGCCATTAGCTCTGTTTCTGAATAACAGCCGTCTTCCCTGCCACTCAGTCTTATTATTTGAGGCTTGTTGACTGAGGGGTTATCTAGTGCATTGCTTATCGGTAATTTTTCAGGCAGTTTCACCCAATGTCTCTCCCGCAAAAATGCGTAACCCGGCAAGCTGATTTTTCTTCTTTTTTCTCCTTCATATATCTTTTCCCAATCGATCTCTGCACCTTTTTCATAGAGCTTGCTTATATCAATCAGAAGACTCTCATCTGTTCTCCCGCCTGCATTATAAGCCTTAAGTTTCTCTCCAGCAGCGGTACTTAGATCTCTATCGGGCTTAAAAGAAAATGCAGCTTCTTCTTGCTGAACCGGCGCTTCGAGCAGACTTTCAAGTTTTTCCTTCAGATCTTCGATGTCTTTTACGAGAAAACACACTCTATTCTCCAGATGTCTTCTTCCCGTATTCGCTGTATAACAAAGATCAGAGAGATTCAAATTGTTTTCTTCCGAGATAAAATGAAGATACTTTGATGCAATATCATTCAGGATGGACTTATTTTTTGCAGACAGAGTGAATACCTCTTTTACCTGTCTCTGTTCAGTCTCACCTATTATTCCAGGTGCTTCTTCCAATACAATATGACAGTTGGTTCCGTTGAAGCCAAACGAACTTACACCGGCTCTTCTTGGCGTCTCTCCTTTTTCCCAATTTCTTATCATGTCATTCACATAAACAGGTGAATTCGAAAAATTAATTAAAGGATTCGGTTCATTAAAGTTGATACTTGGGGGGATGACCTTCTCTTTTAAAGCCATGCATGCTTTAATGAGAGACGCCATGCCTGATGCCCCGACTGTATGGCCGATATTGGGTTTGACTGAACCTATACCGCAAAACTGCTTTTTATCGGTATATTTCTTAAACGCATTCGTTATCCCTTTGATCTCAATCGGGTCTCCCAAAATCGTGCCTGTTCCATGCGTTTCAATATAAGAAATAGTTTCCGGACTAATATTCGCATTCTTCCAGGCACGCGTAATCAATTTCTCTTGTGATTCAGCATTAGGAGCGGTGATTCCGTTAGAAGCCCCGTCATTATTCGTAGCGCTCCCTTTAATGACAGCATATATGTGGTCTCTGTCTTCTATTGCTCTATGTAAAGGTTTTAATACAATAGCAGAAATCCCCTCACCCCATGCTGTCCCCTTTGCATTTTTATCAAAAATGCTGATTTTAGCGTTTTCCGCTTCTATCTCGCTCATCGTACCTATATTTTCAGGTCTTAGAAATAAATTAACGCCTCCCGCTATAGCCATGCTGCATTCTTCATTTTTAAGTGCCTCACAAGCAAGATGAACCGAAACGAGTCCGGAAGAGCAGGCTGTATCAACAACCAGGCTTGGCCCTTTCAGATTAAAAATGTAGGAGGTCCTGCTTGCCAATATGCCGGGATAAGTACCTGTCATTGCAATCATATCCGCATCATTTACTAGGGAAGCATAGGAAAACTTCAAGTCACCGCTATGATCATGTCCAACGAAAATACCTGTATTCGAACCTTGTAACTTGTTCCCAGCATAACCGGAGTCTTCAATAGCGTGATAAACTGTCTCCAAAAACAATCTTTGTTTCGGATCCATAAGCATGGCTTCTCTTGGCGAAATTCTGAAAAATGATGAATCAAACTTATCAATTTCATCTAAGAAACCCGCTTTAAAATAAGAATTCTCATTCGCACTGGGCAGCAATGGATCAATATCTTTCCGCCGCTTCTTCGGTAAGTCCCGGATGCATGAGGCACGGTTCATAATGTTTTGCCAGTATTCTTTTGCATTATTGGCTTTTGAGAAACGGCAGGATATGCCGATAATGGCAATATCACATTGATTTTTCTTGGACTTATCTGATAATCCTTTCAAAATGCGCAAAGCCATTTCCCTGTCCATTTTTTGCTCTTTTACTTGCTCCAATACATATTGTTTTATAATCGAAATATCATCCACGATTAATCACCCCTATCGATTTTGATTCTATATAAAATATGAGAAGCATCATGGATATATAGAATAGCTGCTTCAATTGAAGAAGCAGCTTATTGAATTAGTTAATTTTTGTCTCAAACACCTTTCCATCTTCTTTACATAACACCTGCACTAGATTTCTTGCCTGTAAGACAACACTCGGAAGACCTCCTCCCACTTGACTCCAATGCCCAACCATATAAAAGTCTTTAAGTCCGGGAAGTGAACGTTTCAGTTTTTTCTCGTGTATGATGCCTTCCATCTGTTTTTCCCAGCCCTGCCAGCTTCCATTTCTATTATTTGTGTATCTTCTGATCGTATATGGGGTGGATACATCAGTCACGTCAATATTTGATTTAATTTCACCAAACCATTTGTCTAATTCATCAATCATTACATTCGCAATTGCTTTTTTCTCTTCTTCATATTTTTCGCGGTTGTTTTTTTGCAAAGTCTCCCAGTATTCAGCAGAAGTTTTCGCATACACGATAATACTCGTTTTGCCATCAGGTGCGAAGGAAGGATTTTCGTTATATATTTTCACAAATATGTTTTTAACGTTGTCACAGCCATAGCTATTAAGAGGCTGTTCTAATTCCAGGCTCAAATAATGAGGATATTTTTCAAACGTTTTTGATACGCCCAATCCGACATAAATTTGCGGTGCACTTGTTTTAAGGTTGTCATAACAAAATGTCAGTTCATCATCTGTATATTTTCCATCCAGCATTTCAAAAATAGTTTTATAGCCATCCGCTGCTGAAATGACGATATCTCCATAATGACACTGCCCGTTTTTCAACTCTATTCCGATCGCTTTATCATTTTCTACTAAAACCTTAGAAACAGGTGATTTATATTGAATCTCACCGCCTAATTCAACATATCTAGCTTCAATAATTTTTGCGAATTGCAGAGAACCTTCTACAGGATGTCCTGAAGATTTGCTATTAGCCCAGCCTAAAGTAGCCATAAAATAAGATATAGGGGTATCTACATTAAACCAAAACAGACGATTTACATTCTCTCTTACAAAACTGCTTTTAAAGCGCTGGGCGAATTCTTTGATCGTCACTTTTCCCCATTGCCCCATTACTTTCATGTAAGGGCCAGCCTTTGCTTTGAAGGCCTCAAAGTCTGCTAAATCGAACAGTTCGGGCGCTTTATCCAAATCCAGCTCTACATCAGAAACAACTCGAATGCCATCAGTTAAAAGCTTAATTGTTTCCGCATCTTCAGGTGCAACTCTTAAAAACTCCTGTTCTAATTTATCTACATCTGCATACAGCGTAAATGTATCACCATTTCTAAAGTTAACAACCGCAAATTCTTCATCATTAATGAATTCCATATTTTGTATTACGTTCAGTTCTTTCCAAAATTTATGGAACGTATTGTTAGGTCCTGAACCGACCAGCCAGCTGATACAACCGTCAAAAAAGTACCCTTTTCTCTTCCAGCCGGTACATAAACCACCCGGCAGCAAACCCATTTCAAAGATTTTCGTGCTGTATCCGTTCATTTGCAAGTAACAGCCCGCGGCCATTCCTGCAATACCGCCTCCGATTATGATTGCAGTCTTGTTTTCTTCCGTATTCTTCATTATTTTTCCCCTTTTCCGTAACTAGTTTTCTAGAATTTTCAATCCTTCTTGTATATTGATTTTGCCGTTCTCCAGGTCGTCAAATAGATTGTTGAGTTCTTGCTCAAGCCGATTTTCAGCAGTATCTTCTTCCGTTTCTTGCTGTGAATCTTTATTCAGCTGCTTGTCAATATACTCTGATAGCTCCACTACAGAGGAATATGTAAATATATCGGATATATCCACGATGTCAGGATATTGTTCATTAATCAGTTTTAACAGTTGGGTTGCCATAATAGAATCGCCGCCCATGGCGCTAAAGCTTTCATATAAATCTAGCTCTTGCATATCCAAAACCATAGAGTACATTTGCGCAATACTTTTTTCGGTATCGGAGTAAAGTTCTCCCTTTCCTTTCAGCACTATATCTTCAGTATCTGTTCTTCGACGTTTTTCTGCTTCGTTTTTTGTCCTGTTTTTATCTATTAATTTGTTTTTGATTTGCTCAGATAATTCAAAAGACAATTCATCCTTCGCAAAAGCGAGGAGCTTCATATTTAATGTACCTGGAATGATATTAGTAAGCTTATTCGATGCTATTTCTTCTAAAACGGAAATAGCCCTTTCTACCGTCAATAATCTGAAAATAGAGCTCTCATCAGTAATTCCATAATCGACAGCTATGCCGACCTCATCCCAAGCCGGCCAGTTAATTGACAGCGTGTTTTTTCCCTGTTTGTTTTGCATATAAGCAAAGGAATCTAAATAAGCATTTGCAGCTGTATAATCTCCCTGTCCGGCACCTCCGAAAATAGAATTAATTGAGGAGAACAAAATCGTGAAATCTAAATCTACGTCTCTCGTTAAATGATTGATAACCCATGTTCCATTAATTTTAGGAGCAAGCACTTCTTTAAAAATATTAGCTTCTTTTCTAAAGAGGAAACCGTCCCCGGCAACTCCGGCACAATGGAACACGCCATTGATCGTACCGTATTTCTGTTTTATTTCTTCAATTACCGGCCCCATGCTGTTTAAGTCAGAAACTTCACAGCTGTAGCAATCAACTTTAGAACCCATTGACTCGATAGCTCTGATGGACTTCAGTTTTCTGCAAAGCTTTAAATCCGTTCCATCAGCAATGATGTCGTCCCATCGGCTTTGATCAGGCAGTTTAGAGCGATTGAGCAATACAGCATTGACGTTATGTTTTCCAGCCAGGTGCTTTGCGATCTCCAAACCGATTCCGCCGGTGCCGCCGGTAATCATATAGACACCGTTTTCTTTAATTTCCAAACCGCCGTGTTTCTTATTCTTTATTGGTTCAACCGTATCCAACCGACTGATATACCGCTTACCATCCCTAAAGGCGACTTGATAGTGTTTCCCTTTTGTTCTTAACTCCTCACTAATAATTTCCGGTGAAGTATGTTCATCAATATCAATTGCTTTACATGAAACATTTTGGAACTCCTGCGAAATAACACGTCCCAGACCAAACAACGCGGCGCCCAATGGATTGATTGTATTTTCTTCTCCGGACACTTCTGTCACAAGATCAGAAATAAGATGCAAATTAATATTGCTTTTCATCTTATTCTTACTTAACCCCCGGACTAAGCGGAACAGGCTGTATACGCCTTTATTCTGCATGTCTTCTAAATCTGTTAATGATTCCGTTCCTTGGCGGCTGATAGAAGACATATGTATAATGCTGCTGATATTTTGATCGTTTATGCTATGCAATAATTGAACATAGTCTTCTTCTGATCCGCTAATTAGAAATTTCCGCCCATTTATCTTCTGAAACTCATCCCCAAACTCCACTTCAATAACATCATCGTCACGAATTTTCAACTGTTCCAGTATAGATTTATAAATTTCCATGTTGTCTTTAAATAACAGTACAGGACCTGTTACCTCTGTTTTTTCTTCTTCAAAAGCTTCTTGCGCCATCCATTTTAATTGATAAAGTGATTCAGAACTTTCTTCAAAAAGGGCATTAATCCGATTTACTTTTTTTAATACATAATCGGTGATTTCTGCAAAAACATGTCCTTCTGTATCTATTAACTGAATATCACACAGCTTTGTCTCTTTGCTGCTTGCGTTCTTTTTGACAAACGCATAAAAATGCTGCGGCATTCTTGAGTAAATCTTCACACTTTTATATGAAAAAGGAAGGAATGTACTATCGTCATCATCTTCTCCAATAAACACGTTCACCGCATTATCTAGCAAAGCGGGATGTAAAAAGACGTCTTTTAAATCTGTTGTAAATTCATCAGCCAATTTTAATTCGGCCAATTGTTCATCAGGGCCCAGTATGACTTCTTTGAAGTTCAGCCACCTCGGTCCGAAAGTAAAGACTTTGCTGATTAAACCATTTTTATTTTCATAATTGACTTTTATCTTCTCTCTGTTACTGTCATTCCTAACAGAGTCTAAATCAAACATTGATACAGAGTCCGTTAATGGAAACGCTTTTCCTTCTGCATGTGTAATCCAGGTTTCTCCTTCCTGACTGGCTATTATAAATTGAATACATTCTTTCTTTTTCTTAATGATTGTGTGTACAATCTTATTCTCACCCTCATTTACCGTTAACGGAGTGAAGAAGATAATATCTCGTAATTCTAATTGATTGCTTTTATAGTAAGTGGCACTTGCTCTTCTTCCCATTTCGATATAAGTCGTTCCCGGAATAACACAAGCCCCCATGATTTTATGGTCACTTAAAACCCAATCCTTATTCACATTAAATGTCGTTGAATAAATCGTCTCATTCATTGAATCAGCCAAACACTGGTCAATCAGCGGGTGACTGATATTTTTCTGATGCGGCGCTTCACCTCTTCTGTCCTTTACTTCTCCCCAGCATAATGTTCTTTCAAATTGGTATGTCGGAAGACTGACAATCTTTCTGTGCTCATCCTTGTACATTTTTGTCCATTCTACTTTTGCTCCTCTGATATACAGGTTGCAAATTTCCGTAAGGTTTAGCAGTAAATATTCATCCCCTTCAGTAAGAATGTCATGTATCAAATTGTCAGATTGAGCATTCATTTTTCGATGTTCAGATAAGGAAATTTCTCCTTCATCCATAATCTGTTTTCTATCAGAACCAACTTTATGGAAAGAAAAATATACGCCTTTTTCTGATATTTCATTCAGGTTTTGTCCTGCAAGCCTGCCGATTTTTCTCTTTAATTCTTCGTAACTTTTTACAATCAGAGCCAATCGGTAGCCGTAATGGCCCCGCCCTGTGTTTGCCGTATAGCAAATGTGTTTTACGTTTTTTTGAGTTCCTTTTTTAAAGAATTCATTATATTCCTTGATGAGTTTCATTAAAGAATTCTCTGTTTTAGCTGATAAAGTAAATATCTCAAATGTTTCATTTGCAGGAATGACCTCTTCAACCTCATCTCCAGCATCTTCAATCACTACATGTGAATTGGTCCCCACAAAGCCGAAAGAACTGATTCCCGCTCTCCTCGGTGAGTTATTTTTAGGCCATTCATGGGCTTTGTCTGTAACAAATACAGGTGACTTCACAAAGTTAATCAATGAATTCGGTTCTTTAAAATTAATACTCGGAGGGATGACTTGATGCTTCATAGACAGAACGATCTTGATAAGTGACGCCAAACCCGAAACGGCAACAGTATGGCCAATATTAGATTTAACAGATCCGATCCCGCAAAACTGCAACTTGTCCGTATATTTTGAAAACGCATTGGAAATCCCCTTTATTTCAATTGGATCTCCAAGCTTTGTGCCTGTACCGTGCGCTTCGATATATTGAATGGTTTCGGGATCAATTTGAGCATTTTCCCATGCCTGAACCAGTACTTCTTCCTGGGCGATGGCATTTGGAGCTGTCAATCCGTTTGAGGCCCCGTCATTATTAACTGCACTCCCTTTGATAACAGCATAAATATGATCTCCGTCCTGCTTGGCTTTACTTAAAGGTTTTAAGATGACTGCCGCTACTCCGTCACTGAAAAATGTCCCGTCTGCGTCTTTATCAAATGAGTGTACTTTATCACTTACTGATTCCATCATTGATTTTTTGGACGTTTTGAAGCGCGGAAAGAATCCTAATGAAATTCCGCTGACAATAGACATATCGCATTCTTTATTTTTCAAAGCATTACAGGCAAGATGCACACCAAGCAGCCCCGAGCTGCAAGCAGAATCCAAAACCATAGAACTTCCTTTTAAATTTAATAAATAATTAATCCGCCCCGCCATCAAACCCGGCCAGTTGCCCGTCATACTTGTCGATTCTGATTCTGTAATGTAGCGGTACAACGTATTATTGACATGGTCTTTTCCAACAAAGAGCGATGTGTTGCTTCCATAAATTTTGTCCCCTGCATACCCTGCATCTTCAATCGCAGTCCATACCGTCTCCAGCAATACTCTATGAGACGGGTCAATGGCCTTTGCTTCTTTAGGAGAAATATTAAAAAATTCAGGATCGAACTTGTCTACATCTTCTAAATATCCGCCAGGTTTCCAGTTATCTGCTTGTTCTTCCGTCAGATATCCTGAACCGAGAAAATCAGTAAACCCTTTATTGTTTACGATCGGCTTAATGTAATTGATCATATCTTTTGGATATTCCGCCTTGCAGTCTTCTCCATTCATCAGATTCTGCCAGTATTCATCTGTATTGTTTGCTTTCGGCAGTCTGCAGGAAATTCCAATGATAGCAATATCTTCATTGCTGCTTGCAGCCTTTAATTCTTTTAGCATTCGCTTTGCTTCTTTCTGGCTTAGCTTATGCTGTTTCACTTGTTCAAATATATAAGATTGAACGCTATTCATTACGGATCACTCCCGCTTTCTTTCTAAGAAAATTTTTGATAGGAAGGGTAATAAGATCTACAATTTTACCTTAAAATGGAATTCAGTTCCCATAATAATGTGATAGGCAGGCTGCTTTTTCTTCATTCAATTCGCAGTCTGCCAATATTCCATTTGCGAATATATTTTTACAGGCCCAATTCAGTTATTTTCGGTCTGGATGAAATATTTGATTTGCTTCGCTGACTTCCATCTCTCCGGATGCCAGCTTATTCAAAATTGCATCCAGGTCATCTTCATTGTCTTCTTCAGGGATTCGGTCAGAAGACTTCTGATCACTGAAGTGGGATTCAAGGTAGGTTGACATCTCCTTAATGGAGGGATACGTAAAAATATCAGAAACATCAATGAGAGAAGGCCATTCTTTCTCTATTTCTTTTACCAGATATATCGCGGATATTGAATCTCCGCCCAAATCATAAAATTTATCAGTTATACTGATTTGTTCTAAGCCTAAAACTTTTATCCAAGCTTTCATTAGTTTATTTTCAATATCGCTGAAGCAAAATGTCTGATCAGTTTTCGACTCAACAGATTTTTTTACAATCGCCTGCTCCTTAAAAGTCAAAATATCCGGGGATAATCGGAACTGAATTTGATCTTGATTTAATTCCAGTACCCGATGATCAATTTCCCCGATGATCACATTCCGGATGTCCTTTTGCATGACTTCATCGAAGGCACGTATCGCTTCAGCTGAGGTAATCGTCTTAAAGCCGTTTTCATCTTTATGTTCGTTTCCGGCCTTTTGACGCTCTTCAATATATTCGGCAAGCATACCCACATCAGACCAGCCGCACCAATTAATCGTAACTGTTTTTTCATCCGGTCTTCTTCGCTGTCTGCGTTCTGCGAAGGAATCCAGGTAGGCATTAGCCGCAGTATAATCAGCCTGCCCCATACTCCCCGCAAGTGCTGTGATAGAAGAAAACATTATGAAGAAATCCAGATGCTCATGCTTTGTCAGCTCGTTTAATATCCATGTTCCATTAACTTTCGGTCTGAGCACGTTATCAAACACTTTTTTTTCCTTTCTGAAAATAAACCCATCTCCAGAAACACCAGCACTATGTATGACACCGTGGATTGTATTGTATTTACTCTTTATTTCCTCGAATACATGAATCATTTCACTTTCATTTGCGACATCGGCCTTATAGTAATCTACCTTAGAACCGCTTTCTTTTATTTCTTTTAGAGCATCGATTTTCTTTTTGTTTCCCTTCTCCATGTTGATCTGCTGCTCGGAGCGTCCAATGAGGATTAATTGGACATTTTCTTTTGATGATAAATACTTGGCCATTTCTAATCCCAGTCCGCCCATACCGCCGGTAATAACATATACACCGTTCTTTCTGATGCTTATTTTCCCTTCCCGAATTACGGATAAGTCTTCAGTCTGGAGCTCTTGAACGTATTTATGCCGATCTCTGTAAGCGACAAGCTCTGACTGTTTTGTTGAGTTGATTTCAAACATGATGTTTTCCGCCATAAGATTTTGATCCAAATCTATGCATCTGACACTTACACGCGAATATTCCTTTTCAATTACTTTTCCAAAACCGAAAAATGCCGCGTTATGCGGGTTAATGTCTGGTTCTTCACCGCTTACTTGATGTGCAAGGTCTGCAAACAGCATCAGTTCTATGTTATTTTTTGTATTTTCTACAAGTGATTTTGTTAAATAAAATAAACTGTCTACCCCTGAGGATATTTTTTTCTGAAGCTGATATATGTTTTTGTCTTTCTCATCGCTGATAGACATCAAATGGACAATCTGAGAAACCTTTTCACTTTGAAGAGTTTTTACAAGACAGTCATAATCTTCTTGAGAATCACTGACTGTATAATGATGGCTTCCGATTTTAGAGAAATAGTCACCCTGTTCCGCGACAATCACAGTTTTCCCTTCCAGTTCTAAGCTTCGAATGATTTCCTCGGATAAACTGCAGCCATTATTCTTAAATAATAAAATAGGATGATGAATTTCTCGCATCTCGTGTGATTGATCGCTTTCTCTTATCCAAGATAGCTTATGATATATATTGTTTCTTTTAGTCTTTTCAGCTGCTTTATGCACCCTTTTTACGATGTAATTGTTTATTTCACCGAATACTTCTCCAGTCTCATTCAGCAGGACGATGCGAAACGTTCCTGTTTCTCCGTTGCTTCGGCTCTTTTTCTTGATATAACTGTAAAACTTTTTAGAAGCGGAGCCATAAATCTTAAATTCTTTATAAAAATAAGGGAGATAGGTTTCGTTATCTATCGTGAATGTCCCGGCATTAACGGCACAATCCATCATCGCAGGATGAAGCGAAAACTGAACGAAATCACTCTCATATTCTTTCGGCAATTCCAATTCACATAGAAGCCTGTCGTCGTCTCTGTAGATTGCATTGGTGCATTTCCATCTGCCTCCGACTTGAACGATGCTTTCCGGTCTATTCGTATCTTCTATATGATAAACCGACTTGTATTCATCGGTGTTTATTTCTGTCAATGGATGATTATTACGTTGAATGGCATAGACAGCATTGAAGCTTTTCTTTAAATCCTCAATGTCATATGTTTCCCGTACCGGTTCTTCTTTCGCAATGACCGCTTCCGCGTGCTTTATCCATTTATCGCCGGACTTACTTATCACACTAAACTCTAAAACGCTGTCCTTTTTCTTTATGATCGTATGAACTTCTTTAACTTCATTTGCTTTTACCTTTAACTGATTTGAAAACGTAACGTCTTTTAACAGAATGCCGACAGGTTCGCCAAAGTATTTTCTTCCCGCTTCTCTAGCTGTTTCTATATAAACCGTTCCAGGGATAACGTAAGAATCATTCACTTTATGTTCATTTAAAAACCAATAATCAGTGACATTCAAATGGGATATATACACTTCCAGATTCAGTGACTGCACTGCAAGATTGCTCAATAAAGATTGTTTTTTCTCATCGGCTGAAGGGCCGTCTGCAGCCGGCTCAGCCCATAATCTTTTTCCGCTGAATTTGTATGTCGGCAAGCTGACCTTTTGAAAATTCATCTCGCTATAAAGATCTTCAAAGTTGATATTCGCCCCATCACAATACATTTCACATAAAATATGTGAGTCAGAGGTTGAAATATTAGAGACGTTTTGTCTGACTCTTTGAATCACATTTTTTATTGTTTGAGTATTCTGCACACTGTCTGTATGCGTTTTTCCTATAAACTTTGTTTGATTTGTTATCGATTGAAAGTATATATTTTTCTCCCGATACGTTTTCCATTCAGAGCATGATAAAAACTCCAGCTTTTCCAGCAGTTCCGCGACAGAGCTTATTACCATAGCGATTCTGTATTTGTTTGGCAATCTCCCAGTGTTTGCTGTATAACATATATCTCCCAGATTCACATCTGTTTCTCTCTTTAAATAATCAATATGATCTGTAAGCAAGTGCGCGAGTGATGTTTTAGTCCTAGCTGAAACAGTAAAAATATGTTCAGATAAAACGGATTGATCGACTTTTTCAACTGCGGGTGCCTCTTCTAAAATGACATGACAGTTTGTACCGCTCAGCCCAAAACTGCTGATGCCGCACCTGTATACTCCGCTGCTCTCCCATGCTGAAACGGAGTCATTGACGTAAACAGGCGATTCATGAAAATTGATATTTCGGTTCGGCACTTTAAAATGTAAACTTGGCGGAATTTTTTTATGCTTTAATGCCATTACCGCTTTAATTAAACCCGCTATTCCCGCCAAACTATCAAGATGCCCGATGTTTGTTTTGACTGAAGATACGGCACAGAACTGTTTTCGGTCTGTATATTTTCTGAAAGCCCGTTGCAACGCATTTATTTCAATCGGATCCCCTAATTTGGTCCCTGTCCCATGAGCTTCAATATATGTAATTGTTTTAGGATCTATTTTTGCATTTTTCCACGCATCTACTATTACTTGTTCTTGAGCTGCTGCGTTAGGAGCGGTAATTCCTACTGAGCTGCCGTCCTGGTTAACAGCGCTCCCCTTAATGACTGCATAGATCTGGTCATGATCACGAATCGCTTGGGCCAGCGGCTTCAGCAATACGGCAGCGACTCCTTCGCCGCTATTCGTGCCGTCAGCTGAATCATCGAAAGTCCTTACAGCAAAATCAGATGAAGAATTCCCGATATTTAACCTGCTCTCCTCTATTGTCTTGGGGAATACTTTTATGTTCACTCCGCCGGCTAATGCCATATCGCAATCCTTATTTCTTATTGCCTGACAAGCCGTATGGAGGGCGACAAGCGATGAAGAGCATGCAGTATCGATTACCATTGCTGGCCCTTTAAAATCCAAGATATATGACAGTCTGCTTGCGATAACTGATTTAATGTTACCCGCGGTAGCCAGTCCGAGTAACGATTGATCTCCTTTTTCAAGCAATCTGAAGTATTCATTTGAGCCGTCACTGCTGAGTCCAATGTATACTCCCGTATTTGTCCCACATAATTTTCCGCCGCCGTAACCCCCGTCTTCCAATGCATTCCAGGCCGTTTCAATAAATAATCTTTGTCTGGGATCAATCAACTTTGCTTCATTTGGAAGGATACTGAAAAAGTCACAATCAAATTTATCAATCTCATCCATATAGGCTATTTTTGTATAGGCTGCATCTTTACTGTACTTGGTTCCGCTGTTTTTTAATGACTGGTCAGCATCTTTTTTTCTGTTCAGCGGAATGTCCCTGATGAACTCTTTTCCTCGTAAAAGTAAATCCCAATATTCATTTACGTGATTGGCTTCGCCGATTCTGCATGATAAACCGACAATGGCAATGTCATCTCCGGAAATGTCTTTGGCCCCTTCCTCGTTTTTTTGTTTCTTTACATTCAGAGTTTGATTTGTAAAAGCGGCCGCTTTTAAATTACTTAAACTTATAAAGTCTGTTTTCATTTTTTTACCTCGCTGAGAATCACTAGATAGGTAATCATACCTGTCAAACTTCAAAGTCTTCAAAGTGTTTTTTTGTGTTTGTTTCAGAAAATAATTGATTAAATCTTTTTTTCTGTTCATCTATTGGGGTTTTTTTGGTTCGAAACACTGACTTCAGCATTTCTACTGCCATATGCATTTGTTCTCTTGACGGCTGACGACCTGATGTTTCAAGTTCAGCCTGTATGGCAGCTACTTTTTCATATGGTTCGATTACACCTTTGGCGTATTCCTCATTGTTCCAGTTGTAATTTTTAGTAGCAACCGCGATCCCTAAACTTCTCGAGATAATAGAAAAACCGGCTTGCAGTGAAACAGATTCGTTCAAAAGAGTCTCTTTTATAATTTTCACGTCCTCTTCTTTGTCGTAGCTGTACGATTTGATGTCAGCGATATTGTTTCTTACAAGATTCCTTAATACAGATTTCGGCCCAAATTCAATCACAGTATCAGTATGGTTTGCTTCTAAATACTTCATGATTCCCATCCAATTTACCGGTTTTACGATTTGAGTTCCCAGTATGTCAGCCATTTGCTGTTTATCCGAATATGGAAGAGCCGTCACATTAGATAAAACTTTGTATTTTGGAGTTCTGAGATCATACTTTTTTAACTCATGGCTGAATTTTTCCGCAGCAAAACCCATGATCGGAGAATGAAAAGCAGCACTTACATTTAATTTAAAAATGTCTGCTCCTCTGGCTTTAAGAGTTTCACTAAGCTCTTCAACTGCTGCCGCTTCTCCGGATACCACAACATCTTTATATCCATTGTAGTTAGAAACAGCAATCGTTTTTCCTCTTGAAGAGAGAGATTCGCACTCTTCTTCTGCTATTCTTTCATCCAGGTTCCTGATAACAGCCATTGCTCCGGTCCCTTGTGCGGCAGCTTCTTTCATTAATAATCCTCTGGCTCTCACCAGCTTTACAGCGTCCTGAAAATCCAAAACGTCACTGCAAACCAAGGCAGAATATTCTCCTAAACTATGGCCGGCGATGTATTCAGGTTCTTTTCCGACCTCTTCCATGTAGATTCTGAATTGTGCAATACTTGTTGCCAGGATGGCCGGCTGAGTATTTTCTGTTTGAGATAGCTCAGCGGCACTTCCATCTATACATAATTTCTTCAGGTCAAATCCCAATGCATCACTGGCTTCGTCAAACGTTTTTTTAGCGATAATAAAATTGTCACATAAACGTTTGCCCATTCCTGCATATTGAGATCCTTGTCCTGAAAATAAAAAACCTATTTTCGACATTTAAATACCTCCAAAGTCTCTATAATGCCTGATTTGCCTTACATTCTGCCGATCAGCAAAATGTAAGGCAGAACCGGCCGCTTTATATTGAATTGTCTGCTTTGTCTGCTGTAATCACTTGAATCAAATTCATGTAGTTATAAAATAAATCCTTCATTTTGTGCTCATTTAGTTTCTGATGGTTATATATAAAAACGATTTCTGCTTCGGATGGCTTTTCATGAACTGCAAAAACCAGATCATATAATTCTGAGTACTCTTTTTTTGATTCATTACTAATATAAAAAAGAGGAAAAACATCTTGGGCCGAACTTGATTTCTTATAGTGAGTATTCAAATCGTATTGATCTGAATCCTCTTGATTCTCAATCTGCTCCTTCGCCATACGAATAATATCGTGAAAATTCTCGATATCAGACAGATCAAAAGACAGCTGACTCATCCGATCATCTCCATGACCCGAAAATTGGATATGAACCAAGTTTTGCTGGCTGACATCAGCTAATAAAAATACATAACCCGCTAATAAAACATGAGAAATATCATATTTGTAGGTATTGCATATTGTTTTTAAACCATCATAATAATTCGCATTTACCGCATATTCGTGCATGGCTGTATGACTTTGTCCAGTTGATTCCGAGATGTATTCAAGCGGTAAAGTAATAGGAATGATTTCTTTTTCCAAGGACACTGCTATCTCCGCAAAGGCTATAGCTGATTCTATATATTCGGACAATCTGTAAATAGTCGGATATGCAAACAAGTCAGCAATTTGAATTTGTTTTGGATACAGCTTCTGAAGCTCATTATAAACTGCAACGATTTTGATTGAATTACCGCCTGCTTCAAAGAAGTTATCATGTATTCCAGGCTCTTCTATTTTTAAAACATCGGTCCAAACACGGCTGATACTTTTTTGTACATCCGTTACCGCTTCCTCAAAAGGCCGGTCAAAACCTGTTCTATCTATCACAGGTTCAGGCAGTGCCAGGACATTTATTTTTCCGTTTGCTGTCAGCGGAATTTGGTCAATTTTCATAAAGATCTGCGGAATCATATACTCAGGAAGCACAGGTGATAATAATTTAATAAATTCTGAAGGATATACAGTGCTTTCTGCCACATAATACAGAACTAAATCTTGGACTCCTGCGGAATTTGTTTTTCCGGCAGCTACACATTCCTTAACTTTTTCGTGTTGGTTTACTATGCTTTCAATCTCTCCCAATTCTATTCGATACCCTCTGATCTTTACCTGATTGTCCATTCTTCCGATAACGTCCAGTTCACCATTTGGCAGCCACCTTGCTAAATCTCCTGTCTTATACATCTTGGTTCCTTTAACAAACGGATTGTCTACAAACTTTTGCGCAGTCAAATCTTCTTTTCCTAAATATCCTCTGGCCATTCCGGCTCCAGCAATGCATAATTCGCCAGTACTGCCGAGCGGTACAGTGTTTCCATCATGATCTACAATATATATCTGTGTATTCGCAATCGGCTTGCCTATATTTACACTATTTTCATTGGTTAAGTCTTTCACAGAAGACCAAATCGTCGTCTCAGTCGGACCGTACATATTATAGATCTTCAGATTTTTATATTTTTTTAGTTCAAATAACAATTCCCGTTGAAATACCTCGCCCCCAACCATGATGGTCTTCAATTTCTGAAGACTCTCCGTGCTGTTTTCTGCACTCAGCATCAGCTTTAATCTGGATGGCGTAAGCTGAATAGTATTGACATCAGTCTCAACAACGATCTTGTTTAACAAGTACGGATCTCTTTGTTCCGCTTCACCGGCTATGACAACTTTCAGCCCTTGAGTTAAAGGCAGCAGCGACTCTAATCCGAATATGTCAAATGAACACGTGGTGACCGAAAGAAGGACATTGTCTTGTGAAAAGCTGATCCTGTCTGTTATTCCCTTGATAAAGTTATGAACGGCACGGTGCTCTACGGCGACCCCTTTCGGTTTTCCGGTTGATCCCGACGTATAAATGACATATGCTAAATCTTCGGCCCTGTTAATAACATCAATGTTCGTCTCCAAGTGATGTAATAAATCCTCTGAATCTATGTTAAATACAGTTCCGCTGTACGTTAATTCATTTGGAAGTCCTTCCTCAGTTAACAGCAGGCCGCTTTTACTGTCTTTCAGCATATAATTGATCCTGTCTGCCGGATAATCTGGATCAAGCGGTAAGTAACATCCCCCTGCCTTTAGTATTCCTAATATTCCTATAATCAATCGGAAAGACCTTCTTACCAAAATAGGAACCACAACATTCTCTTTGATGCCGTTTTCCCTGAGGGCTCGTGCCAATTGATTTGCCTTATTATTCAGCTCCTTATAGGTCAGGAAGTCTCCGTTCCATTCCAGAGCGATTGCATCAGGTGTCCTTACAACTTGCTCTTCGAAAAGCTCTTGTAACGTCTTTTCTTTCTTATATGATAATTCCGTGCAGTTGAATTCTTTCACCAGCTTTTGTTTCTCTGTCTCATTTACCATATCGATCTGAGAAACCATTACTTCATGATCAGCCGCTGCCTGCTGTAAAACGCTAACCAGGTTATCCAAGATTGAACTTACCGTTTCTTTACTGTAAACACTGGCGTTATATGTGATTTTCATATGCAATTCGTCACCGGGAGCAATTAAAAGCTCTAAATCATAGTTGGTTTGTTCAAACCCATGTTCAGCAGTTATTTTTACACTCGAACGGGCTGAATCTTGGAAAAGATCCTCATTCAACGGGTAATTTTCATACACGACTACGTGATTGATTAATTTATTTTTCATACTTGTCAAAGACTGTATGTCTGCCAGAGAACAATAACTGTATTCGTTCGCTTCAATAAAGTCTTTATTTATTTGTTTAGCCAATGAAATAAATGATGTATCACGTTCTCTTTTCACTCTGATTGGCACTGCATTTATAAATAAGCCGACCATATTTTCAATTCCGTTTATCTCACTCGGTCTGCCTGAAACAATGGAACCAAATACCACATCATTTGTATTGTTATATTTCTGCAGCAATATCCCCCATGCTGTTTGAACGATAGAATTTAATGTAATGCTGTTTGACTCAGCGATTTTTTTCAGCTTGGCGGCGGTTTCACCGTTAAGCGCTCCCAGTTTTTGATCATGCTGATACTCGTCAGATTTCAATTCCAGTTCCGGAAATGAGATCTCTTGTTCATATGCAGAAAGGTATTCCTTCCAATATTCAAATGCACGGTCCTTGTCCTGCTGATCAAGCCATTCAAGATAACGACTGTACGGTACAGGTGTTTCTTGAAGGAGTTTTTTCCCTTCAGCCACGTCACCGTATAGATCCATAAGCTCTTTTAACAGAATACCGACACTCCAGCCATCCAAAATAATGTGGTGGAAACTGTATATGACTTTAAATTTATTTCTTCCCAGCTTGATCACCGATACTCTGATCAGACAATCTTTGTTCAGATCAAACGGAGTATTCCTGTCTCTCACCTTGAATTGCCCTACAAAGGCATCCTTCTTCTGCTCCTCCCATTGGCTGATATCATGATATTGAATGTTTAGTTTTCTTTCTTTTAAAATGGCTTGTTTAAATACACGGAAACCGTTATAGAAAAATGACGTTCTTAATATTTCATATTTAGCAATCAGTCTGTTTAATGCGTCACTGAGAACTTCTGTATTCAGATTTCCTTCAACTGTTATTTCACTTTGTTCGAAATAAGCGCTAGATTGATGGTCAATCACAGCGTTATACAGCATGCCTTCCTGCATCGGTGAAAGAGAATGAATTTTTTCTACTTCAGCACCGCTTGCAAGAATTTGATTTAACTCCTCTATTTGAAGATCGGGATCCCCATAATCCCATGGGGTTTTCTCAGATATTTTCTTATTCACACAATGTTCTATGATCTGATTTATTTTCAATTGATAGGCTTTCGTAAATTGCTCAATCGTCTCTCGTTTATATTGGTTTGCACTGTAATTGAACGAAAACATCAGCCTGCCATCCATGATATATCCATTTATTTCTATACTATGTGTCTTTTTATTTCTTCCAGATATGCTCGTTCCGGCGGACAAAGGTGATATTTGAAATAGGTTGCTGCGATCTTCTTGGCCAAATTCACCCAAGTAGTTAAAACTGATATCAGGTTTTAATTGAAGGTGAACCGAGTCCGACAAATATCTGAGTATTCCGTAACCAATCCCGTTTTGGGGGATATGTCTAAGCATTTCCTTTGTATACTTAATGGAGCTTGATAAACTATTACTTTCTGTCATATCGAGAACAATTGGGTATATTGTCGTAAACCAGCCTATTGTGCGATGGACCGGGGTTTTTATAACACTTTCACGGCCGTGCCCTTCAAGATTCACAAGGATCTTCTCGTTGCCGGTCCATTCTTTGGCTGCAAGTCCCAGTGAGCAAAGCAATATATCATTAATTTGTGTATGATATGCTGCATTTGTATTTCTTAAAAGTGTTTTTGTTTGATCCTCTGTTAATTCAATTTTAATTTCTTTACTATCTTCATAAGAGCAGCTTTCGGCAATGAAATCCTTTGGAAGAGGTTCAATAATAGCCGTTTCTATGGTCTCCCAGTACCCAGCTTCCTTTTGAAGAGCCTTGCTGTTTGCATATTCTTTCAATTGACGCGCCCATTCTTTGAACGATGCTGTTTTAGTTTCCAGCTCCACCTTGTTCCCATTAACTGTTTGAAGATAAGCTGTTTCAAAATCTTCCAATAGGATTCTCCAAGATACTCCGTCAATGATCATATGATGAATGGTTAATAGAAGATGATCTCCGTTTTTGGTTTTAAATACCGCCAGTTTTATTAAAATCCCCTTTTCCAAGCTCAATTCGTTCTGCATACGGTCAGCCAGTGATTCAATTGCCATGGCTGGATCTTCTGTTTGTGTCATATCAAATACGTCTAAAGTAAATGTTTCTTTTGCCTGTTTAATGCCCCTATTCCATTGCTTAATTTCACCGTTTTCCTTTTTAAACTGCATCCTGAGGGCATCATGATGCCTCACCAATTCCAAAAAGGCCGTTTCGATTGCTTTTTCTTCTATGCCGGACTTTTTGTAAAGCATAAAGGCTTGGTTATAGTGGTTTTCTTGTTCAAATCTCTGTTCTATAAACCATTTTTGAATCGGTGTCAGATCAACGTCTCCTTCTACAATCGACTGATCTGCTTGTATATCAGCTGATTTTACGTGAGCACTCAAGTCTTTTATGTGCGGATATTTCATTAAATCTCTGACTTCAAGTTTTAAGCCGTATTTTTGGAGTTCGGAAACTACTAAAATGGATTTAATTGAGTCTCCGCCGATCTCGTAATAGTTATAGTTAATCCCGATTGATTTCATCCCCAGAACTTTCTCCCATACGCATGCGAGAATTTGTTCCTTTTTATTCCGCGGTGCTTCATATGCAGACTCCAATACATCCGCAATATCTATAATCGGCAATGATTTCGTATCTATTTTTCCGTTTGAACTTAACGGCATTTTTTCAATCTGGAAGATATAACTTGGCACCATAAATAACGGTAATTCTTTAGACAGATTTTCTTTTAAAGCATAAACATCTATTTTTTTGTCGGAAGTAACATAACCGCAGAGATATTTATCCCCATGTTGGTCATCTCTCGCTACAACAACAGCCTCTCTTATGTGACTCATTTTCAGAAGCCGGTTCTCTATTTCTCCCGTTTCAATACGATACCCTCTGATTTTGACTTGATCATCAATTCTTCCTAAATAATCAATTGTCCCGTCCGGCATCCATTTTGCCATATCCCCTGTTCTGTATAACTTAGCCCCGGGTTCAAAGGGGTTATCTACAAATTTTTCTGACGTCAAGCCCGCTTTATTTTTATATCCGTCCGCAAGCCCTTCTCCGCTGACACAAAGTTCCCCGGCTGCCCCTAAAGGAAGTAATTCCAATTGTTTTCCTAATATATAAAGCTTAGTATTATCCGCAGGTTTGCCTATTGATACTGCATTGCCATTGTCTCTTTCAATATGATATTGATGAATCATACACCCGACTGTAGCCTCTGTCGGGCCGTATTCATTGTAGATTTTGACATGACCGTTAAATGCACCGTGTATCTTTTTTGCAAGCCCGGTTTTCAGCTCTTCCCCGCCGACGATTATTTTTTTTATCTTTGACGTACTTAAATCTACATTCTCCAGCAATCTCAAATGCGTCGGCGTTAGCTTAATAATATCCGCTTTATTTTCTTCTATAATTCTTCTGATCAGAAGAGCCTTGTCCGGTCCCTCATAAATAATAATTTTATTTCCTGAAATAAGCGGTGTATAAATTGAAGTAACCGTTAAGTCAAAAGAAATAGAAGAATACAGAGGAAAATCAATATCTTCATCATTTACATATATCTTATTTGCCCAATGAATATAATTTACCACGCCTTTATGTTTTACCATGACGCCCTTCGGCAGCCCTGTAGTCCCTGAAGTATAAATCATGTAGGCAAGGTCTTCCGGGCAACTGACATTCGGCAGATTACTTCTGTTATGCATATATAGAGCAGGATCGCTTAATGATAAAATTTCTTTATTGAATGTAATACCACCTGACAATCCGTTTTGAATTAGGAGAATGTTTGCATCACTGTCTTTCAGCATGTAATTTACTCTTTCATCAGGATATTCAGGATCTATCGGCAAATACGCTCCCCCTGCTTTCAGCACCCCGATAATTCCGATGATCATCTCAAAAGATCTCTCTGTCATGATTCCGACAATGCTGTTTTCTCTAATTCCTTTTTGTCTCAAAAGATTAGCCAGGCTGTTTGATTTCTCGTTTAGTTCTTTATAGGTTAATAGCGTATCTTCTTGGACAGCCGCAATACGTTCAGGTGTTTTTTCTGCCTGCTCTTCAAATAATTGATGAATCGTTTTATTTCGCGGAAATTCAGCTGCCGTGTCATTGAATATATGGAGCAATGTGTGCTTCTCCTGTTCAGGAATCATATCCAATTTCATTAAAGGCTGATCTAGGCCGGCAGCTGCACTTTGTAAAAGCTTCGTAAAATGGGCACCCATTCTCTCGGCTGTTTCTTTTTCAAATAATTGACTGGAGTATTCCAAGTGGAACTTGATTCCTTTATCAATTTCCGTCGCGGTTAGCGTTAGATCGAATTTTGAAATATTGATCTCGGTTTGAATATGCTCTTCCGGATTTGGATCCAAGTGATTTTCAATACCGTAATCTGCATTTTCAAGTACAAACATGACATCAAACAGCGGGTTCCGGCTCGAATCTCTTTTTACCCCGAGTTTTTGAACAATATTTTCAAATTGGTAATCTGTATTCTCAAAATCTTTTAACGTATGATGTTTGACCTCTTCTAAAAACGCTCTGAATGTTTTATGTTCCTCAGGAAAATTTCTTATGGCGACGGTATTGACGAACATCCCCACCGTATTCTCCAGTTCGGTGTCTGACCTTCCGGACTCTGCTGTTCCGATGATCACATCCTGCTGGCCGCTGTATTTTGAAAGCATGACATTATATACCGCCAGCAGCACCATGTACAAAGTTGTTCCTGTTTCTTTCGCCACCGACTTTAAGCTTGATGTTAACCTTTCATCGGCCGTAAAGCTGATTCGGCTTCCTTCAAAGCTTTTGACTCTCGGCCGCTCATAATCAGTCTGCAGATTGAGAATCGGCAGATCTCCGCTTAACCGCTTAAGCCAATACTCCTCTTGTTCCTTTAACGCCTCTTTTGTTCCTGAGCTTACTTGCCATTCTGAATAATCTTTATATTGCAGCGGCGGCTGTTTTAGTTTATGACCCGCATACAGCGCATTGAATTCTTTGCGGATTATTCCAACCGATACACCGTCCGCAGCGATATGATGAACATCCAGCAGCAGCAGATTCCGGTCTTCATACGTTATGAGTCCGGCTCTGATTAACGGTGCTTTGTCCAAATGAAAGGGTCTGATAAACTGCTTCACATATGGTCGTATCCCATTAGACGGCAGCTTCTGATAATCAAATTCGAGCTCCCATGTATCGTGAATAATCTGAACCACATCGCCGCTTACAACATCGAAACTTGTCCGTAACGCTTCGTGTCTGCCAATAATCTCTTGTAAAACTGATTCGGCTTTTTTTACATCTAATTTTCCATTTAGTTCGATCATAATCGGCAAGTTATAAACGATACTGTCTTTATCCGTCTCCCAAAGGGCAAACATTCTTTTCTGAGCAGATGATGCTTGATAATAAGACTGCTTCCTCGCTTTACTGATGACCGGATAATTCTGTTTATCCCGCTTTTGAATAAGACGGCTCAGCTGTTTGATGGTAGGCTGTTCAAAAAGCTCCTTCACCTTTATATCCGTACCGAAAGTTTTTCTGATGCGGGAAATAGTGAACGCAGCTGTTAAAGAATGTCCGCCCAGTTCGAAGAAATCTTCATTTATACTGATCCGTTTATGCCCAAGCATTTCTTTCCAAATTTCAGCTAGTTTTTCTTCCGTTTCATTTGCCGGAGCTTCGTATCGAGGTACTGACAACCGTTGCAAGTCAGGAAGAGGCAGTTCTTTTCGATTGATTTTTCCGTTAGCTGTAAGAGGCAGCTCTTTCAGTTGTATTATGAAACTCGGAATCATATACTTCGGAAGAGCCTGTGCCAATTTCTCCTGTACGAACGAGCCTTCCATCTCAATGTCCCCAGTAATATATGCAGAAAGATATTTCTCCTCTATATAAACAACCGCGGCTTCTTTTATACCTTCCAGCTGTAATAGTTGGTTTTCGATCTCACCGATTTCAACTCTAAAACCCCTGATTTTGATCTGGTTGTCAATCCGGCCTAAAAATTCTATATTTCCATCCGGCATCCATCTGCCAAGGTCTCCTGTTTTGTACATTTTTGCTCCGGGATGAAAAGGATTATCAATAAATTTTTCATTCGTTAATTCTTCATTATTGACATATCCCGATGCTAAACCTACCCCGCTGATACAAATCTCACCGGGTGCTCCCACAGGGACCAGTTGATCTGAACGATCCACAATATAGATATTAATGCCGTGAATTGGTCTTCCTATTTTATTGTATATTTCACAGTTTTGAATATGATCTAGATCAATGCTATGTGCAATACAGCCAACAGTGCTTTCGGTCGGCCCGTAATGGTTAATAAACTTCATCCATCTGCATTTTTCAGCGAGCATTTTGACGTTGCCGATGTTTATGCTTTCGCCGCCCAGTATGATAACTTTTAAATCAGGACAAGACGCCAGCATGTCAACATCCTCCATCAATGTTGAAAATAAAGTAGGTGTCATTTTAAGATATGTAATACTATTTTTATGAATATATTCTATTAATGATAGAGAGTGAAGATACACTTCTTTATCAACAAAGTGGACTTGTCCGCCACCGGATAAAACCGGAAATATACTGGTATAGCATAAGTCAAAACTATATTTTGACGTCACTAACGACCTGCTGTCAGAATTTATGTTTATTTGATCACATACCCATAATGAATAATTAACTAATGATTTATTTTTCACCTTCACCCCCTTCGGTTTTCCCGAAGTACCCGAGGTATATATAACATATACCTCGTCCTCGAGATCATACTGAACATCAGGGTTTGATGTATTTTGGCTGGTATAAATCGATTTATCCGTAATATCCAAACATTCCGCCGCAATGTTTTTATCAGCTAAAAAGCACAAATCTGTAATGAGGATATCAGCTTTGCTATCTTTTAAAATATGATTTATCCGACTGACCGGTGATTCATCATCAATAGGCAGAAACGCACTTCCGGTTTTTAAAATTCCCAGTATCCCAATCATTGAATATTCTGAAGGACGGATCATCATAGCCGTAATGCTGTTTTTTCCTGCCCCTTTTTCCATTAATAATGTTGCAACTTGATTAGCCTTTTCGTTTAGCTCTTTATAAGTGATATGCTTTCCTGCATAGACAGCCGCTGTTTGGTCAGGTGTCTTTTCCGCTCGTTCTTCAAAAAGGTCTTGTATCGTTTTATTCACGGTATAATTAGAGGACTGCTTATTAAACTCCTGGAGCATTCCGCGCTCTTCTTCATTTACAGCGCTGATGTCTTTCAGGACACGCGTAGGATCAGTTGCCACTTGCTTTAATACATGACAGAAATTAACACCTATACGATTAATGATATCTTCACGATAAACATTATTGTTATACGTCATCTCTGCTTTGATTTGGCTGCCTGGAATAATAACCAGCCCAAAGTCATAGTTCGTCTGTTCAAACACTTCCATATCTGTAATCCTTAAAGCATCAGTTGTATCATCGACCGCCTTGCCATAGTCATCAACAGGGTAATTTTCATAAACCAGCATATGGTTGATCAGTTTCTCTTTCATCTTTGTAAGAGCTTGTATATCCGCTAAAGAACTGTAACCGTATGATGTATTCGCTTTGATAAAGTCACTGTTCAGCTTTTGGGCTAATGCTATAAATACCGTATCACCATCGCCTTTTACTCTCAGAGGAACCGCATTGATAAATAACCCCACCATTTTTTCTATGCCTTGCACTCTGCATTGTCTTCCGGAAATAACCGCACCAAACACAACATCATTCACGTTGTTATACTTCTGCAAAAGAACTCCCCATGCAGTCTGAATCAATGCACTTAAAGTAATGTGATATTGATCAGCTGCAGCTTTCAACATCGAAGTACATGTTTCATCAATAATGAATGTTTTCTTCCTATTATTGAAACCGCCCTCATCAGCAGAACTTTGGAATACCGGCTTGCTGCTCATATTCATTTAGATAATCCCCCCAATATTCTAATGCGGCACTTTTGTCCTGATTATCCAGCCATTCTAAGTAGGTGCTGTAAGGCTCGGTATGCTGAAGCACTGTCTCTCTTCCTTCTTTTAATGACGTATAAATAGTTTTTATATCATTCATTATTAAACTCATACACCAGCCATCCATAATAATATGGTGAAAACTGAACAGCAGTTTATATTCTTTCTCATCAGTTTTTAATACGGTTACTCTTATTAAGCAATCATTCGTCAAATCGAATCTCGTTCCCCTGTCTTTAAACTGGACATCTTTAAGCCGGACTTTCTTTTGATATTCCGAGAAAGTGCTGATATCTTCAAATTCAATTTTAACTTTTCTCTCTCTTAGAACAGCCTGTTTAAACTTACTTAGTCCTTCATGAAAAAAGCATGTTCTTAATATTTCATACTTCTCGATCAGCATATTAAAAGCTGTATTTAATCTGCCAATATCAAGCTGACCGGATAAAGAAAATGTAAGCTGTTCAAAATAGGCTTGTGAAAACGGATCAAGCAATGCATGATAAAGCATCCCGCTCTGCATAGGAGTCAGGGAGTGGATTTTCTCTATCTCTTTTCCGCTTGATAAAATCTGCTCCAAATCTCCAATGGATAAATCCAGATCTCCATAGTCAAAGGGTGTTTTTTCAGGAATTTTTTTCATTTCGCAATGCTGAATAATATCGATTAACCGGTTTATATAGGATTCGGTTAATGTCTTAATTGTTTCTTCTTTAAACTCTTTCGTACTATAGTTAAATTCCAACTGCAGTTGACCGTCCATAATAAAGCTGTTGATTTCGATGGCATTCAATTTTTTATTAGATAAAGAAACACTTGTACCAGATGATATATCTGCATGCTGAAAAACAGCCCGCTTTTTTTGAGAGATTTCTCCCAGATAGTTAAACCCGATCTCGGGCTTTATCGTAAAACTGATGTCTTTTTTATGTTCCCGTGCCGTCAAGTATTTAATAATTCCGTAACCAATACCTTTATGAGGTATTCTTCTTAAATACTCTTTCGTATTTTTTATGCAATAAGGCAGATCATCACTGTGCTCCATATCCAGCACGATCGGAAATAGTGAGGTGAACCAGCCGATGGTTCTTTCTATTGAAATGTTTTCTAATATGTTCTCTCTTCCGTGGCCTTCCAGACCGATTAAAACCTTGTCAAGTCCCGTCCATTCTTTTACTGCCATTCCCAGTGAACAAAGCAAGATGTCATTAATCTGTGTGTTATAAGCTGCATTTGTATTCCTCTGGAGCTTATCAGTTAACTGCTTTGTAAGACTGACAGTAATGGTGCGGCTTTCCTTATATACACTGTCAGTTTTATTGAAATCTCTCGGAATTTCTTTAATCTTCGTTTTTTCGATATTCTCCCAATACCGAAGTTCCTTTCTTATCTCACTTCCGTTTGCATATTCCGCCAATTTACGTGTCCATTCTTGAAAGGATGCCGTTTTCGGCGGAAGAACGGCCGGCTCTCCTTTTTGCAGATTGTTGTAGACCTGCTCCATATCTTCAAGCAGAATTCTCCAAGAGACTCCGTCAATCACCATATGATGTATAGCAATAAGTAGATAATCGCCCCTCATTGTTCGAAATAAACCAAGTTTCATTAAAAGCCCTTTTTCAAGATCCATTCCGCTTTGTAACTGATCGGCAAGTTTTTCTATTGTATTTTTGTAATCCGTATCAGCAAGCAGATCATATATGTCCAGAGTAAAAGTATCCCGGGCGGCTTGGACATCTCTGACTTCTTGTTTTATTTCGTCATTTTCGGCTGTATATATCAACCTCAAAGCATCATGATGCTTTACTAATAATTCAAATGTCTTTGCCAGAGCGTGTTCATTTATTTTTTCTTTCATTTGAAACATGAATGCCTGATTAAAGTGGTGTATGTCCGCAAAGTCATTCTCTATAAACCACTTTTGTATCGGTGCCAGTTCAGTTCTCCCGCTAACCGGGCTCTGATCTGTTTGAGCTTTATATAATTTCACGTGTTTACTGAGGTTTTTTATTTGCGGATACTGCAAAAGATCTTTTACCTCTAGACTGAGACTGTATTTTTGAAGCTTTGATACAATCAGTATAGATTTTATTGAGTCTCCACCCAGCTCATAGTAATTATCATTAATACCAATATCATCAATTTTCAGAACTTCCGACCAAACATTTACCAGAATCTGTTCGACTTCGGAACGGGGTGCTTCAAGGTGCTCCTTTATATGTTTAGGCTCTTCTATTTCAGCAAGTGCTTTCCTGTCAATTTTCCCATTTGGTGTGAGAGGCAGCTGTTCAACCTGGATGATGACACCGGGAATCATATATTGCGGCAAAATGTCACCCAATTGCTCCCTCAAAGCTGCTCCGGATATTTTATATTCTGCGGTTACAAAAGCAGAAAGGTATTTGTCACCGTGAAGGTCGCACTTATCTATAACAACTGCTTCTTTTATCCCGCTTATTTTCAGAAGCTGGCTTTCTATTTCATCAGTTTCAATCCGGAAGCCTCTGATTTTGACTTGATTATCAATTCTCCCCAAAAATTCTATGTTTCCGTCAGGAAGCCACCTTGCCAAGTCTCCTGTTCGGTACATTTTAGTTCCGGACTCAAATGGATGATCAATAAACTTCTCACGCGTCATTTTCTCTTTATTGAGATATCCTCTTGCTAAGCTGTCACCCGACACACACAATTCTCCCGCTAAACCAATAGGCACAAGATTGTTGTTGTGATCAATTATGAAGGCTTTCAGATTTCTGATCGGCTTACCGATAGGAATGGTCTTTGCCATCGCCCTCTCAGCTTCTGAGTATCTCCACATTGTAGAGCAGATTGTCGTTTCAGTTGGACCGTAGGCATTAATATAGTCTATTTTATTCACGATCCGGTTCAAGGTTTTTGTAGATATCTGAGAACCAGCAGTAATTAAGAGCCTTAAAGCTGATAATCCGTTTATATTTATATGGTTGATGTATACGGGCGGCAAAGTGGCTACAGTAATGTCATGCCGGTTAATATACTCTTCAAATAATGTATAATTATTGATGACTTGACTTGAAAGGATGTGTAGTTCCGCTCCGGTCAACAGTGCCATACTGATTTCCCACACTGATGCATCAAATGAAAAACTTGCAAATTGAATAATTTTATCCCGGTAATTGATATTCATATCATGTTCAAAGACACTTTTGAGATTACTGATTCCGATATGCCGGATCGTTACACCCTTTGGTTTTCCAGTCGTTCCAGAAGTATAAATGACATAAGCAAGATGTTCTGCGGAACTCATCATTGGCAGGTTATGCCGATCTCCGGAGTAAAGAGAACTATCTGTTAAATCAATAACCTTCCCGTCAAACGGGATATTATCAGCCTGACTATTCTGCACTAATAAAATGTCAGAACCGCTGTCTTCAATCATGTATTTGATTCTCTCAGAAGGATATCCCGGATCAATTGGCAAAAATGCGCCTCCCGCCTTCAGCACACCCAATATGCCTAACACCATCTCTAATGATTTGTCAGCAACAATACCTACTATTGACTCTTTTTTCAACCCCATTTTCATTAGTGTTCTCGCCAGACTATTTGATCTTTCGTTAAGTTCTTTATAAGTTACTTTATTATTTTCATACACTGCCGCTATTCTTTCCGGTGTCTTTTCCGCTTGTTCTTCAAACAATTGATGGATTGTCTTATTATGCGGGAAGTCGGCTGCTGTATCATTGAATACATAAAGCAGTTTATGTTTCTCATCATCCGTTATCATATTCAGTCTGCAGATTGCCGTGTCCGGTTCTGATACAACCTGTTGTAAAAGCTGGTTATAATGAGCACCCATTCTTTCGACTGTGTCTTTCCTGAATAAATGATTGCAATATTCCAATTGGAAGTTAACGCCTTTATCGGTTTCCATTGCAGTTAACGTTAAATCAAATCTTGATATATTGACCTCAGATACTAGTAAATTTGATTCTGCTGTCTCTTCATTTCCTCCGAATCCGTAATCCTTACTCTCAAAAGTAAACATGACATCAAACAGCGGGTTCCGGCTCGAATCTCTTTTTACCCCGAGTTTTTGAACAATATTTTCAAATTGGTAATCTGTATTCTCAAAATCTTTTAACGTATGATGTTTGACCTCTTCTAAAAACGCTCTGAATGTTTTATGTTCCTCAGGAAAATTTCTTATGGCGACGGTATTGACGAACATCCCCACCGTATTCTCCAGTTCGGTGTCTGACCTTCCGGACTCTGCTGTTCCGATGATCACATCCTGCTGGCCGCTGTATTTTGAAAGCATGACATTATATACCGCCAGCAGCACCATGTACAAAGTTGTTCCTGTTTCTTTCGCCACCGACTTTAAGCTTGATGTTAACCTTTCATCGGCCATAAAGCTGATTCGGCTTCCTTCAAAGCTTTTGACTCTCGGCCGCTCATAATCAGTCTGCAGATTGAGAATCGGCAGATCTCCGCTTAACCGCTTAAGCCAATACTCCTCTTGTTCCTTTAACGCCTCTTTTGTTCCTGAGCTTACTTGCCATTCTGAATAATCTTTATATTGCAGCGGCGGCTGTTTTAGTTTATGACCCGCATACAGCGCATTGAATTCTTTGCGGATTATTCCAACCGATACACCGTCCGCAGCGATATGATGAACATCCAGCAGCAGCAGATTCCGGTCTTCATACGTTATGAGTCCGGCTCTGATTAACGGTGCTTTGTCCAAATGAAAGGGTCTGATAAACTGCTTCACATATGGTCGTATCCCATTAGACGGCAGCTTCTGATAATCAAATTCGAGCTCCCATGTATCGTGAATAATCTGAACCACATCGCCGCTTACAACATCGAAACTTGTCCGTAACGCTTCGTGTCTGCCAATAATCTCTTGTAAAACTGATTCGGCTTTTTTTACATCTAATTTTCCATTTAGTTCGATCATAATCGGCAAGTTATAAACGATACTGTCTTTATCCGTCTCCCAAAGGGCAAACATTCTTTTCTGAGCAGATGATGCTTGATAATAAGACTGCTTCCTCGCTTTACTGATGACCGGATAATTCTGTTTATCCCGCTTTTGAATAAGACGGCTCAGCTGTTTGATGGTAGGCTGTTCAAAAAGCTCCTTCACCTTTATATCCGTACCGAAAATTTTTCTGATGCGGGAAATTAACATAGAAGCCTTTAGTGAATGACCGCCGGTTTCAAAGAAATTCTCATCTATACCGACGCGTTCCCTGCCAAGTACAGCTTCCCAAATCTCCGAAAGTTTTTTCTCCGTTTCATTTGTCGGCGCTTCATATTTTGTTTCGGACATTTGAGATATATCAGGTCTAGGAAGTGCCCGTCTGTCAATTTTCCCATTTACCGTCAAAGGCATGTTTTCCATTTGTTTGAAGTACGATGGAATCATATATTCCGGAAGAAAGTCTCTCAGAAAGTGCTGCAATTCAATCTTTGCGATTTTATGATTTGAAGTGTAATAAGCACAGATATATAAATCTTCATCACCATTATGATTTACTGTTACTGCCGCTTCTTTAATTTCTGTATGATTGATCAATCGGGCTTCTATCTCCCCAAGCTCGATTCTAAAACCGCGGATTTTGACTTGCTCGTCCCGCCGTCCAATAAACTCCACATCGCCATTTTCTAAATAACGCACTAAGTCTCCTGTTTTATAAAGACGTGCTGAAGGATCATTATTGAAAGGGTGTGATATAAACCGTTCCTTCGTTAAATCAGGCCGTCGCCAATACTCTCGCGCCAGCCCATCTCCGCCAATAAACAGCTCACCAGGAATTCCCGGCGCTACCGGTTTTAATTGCGAATCTAAAATGAATATTTCTGTACCAGAAATAGGCCTCCCTATAGGAAGCATACTGCCTTTCCAATCATGAGGGACCGGGAAACAACAGGTAAAGGTCGTTCCCTCTGTCGGCCCATATCCGTTAATTACTTGTACCTTTCCAAGCGCTAATACTTTTTGAACATGCGGAACGGAAACCACATCTCCGCCTACTAATAATTGCTGAAGTCCTTTTAATGATTCTAACTGCTGATCAACTACTAGAGAAAATAAACCGGCCGTCAGCCAAAGAGTCGTAATGTTATATTTTTTCACAGCTTCTGCAATATCATCAGCCGTCGGTATTCCCGGAGGCATTATAGCCAGACATCCCCCATTCAATAAACAGCCCCAGATCTCGAAGGTAGAAGCGTCAAAAGCAGCAGAAGCTAATTGCAGAAACGTTTGATTCTCATCAAATACCGCATAATCAGTCTCCTTCACCAGCCGAATCACACCGCGGTTAACAATACTTACTCCTTTAGGCAGTCCCGTTGAGCCTGACGTATACATGACATAAGCCAGGTCATCCAAGGAACCTTTTATGCCAATATTAGATCCATCCATCTTTTCAATTTCTTCTTTCATACCATCCAAACAGATTACGCCGTCCCCGTGAGGCGGGAGTTGTGACTGAATGCTTTCGTTTGTAATCAGCAACTCTACACCTGAATCTTCGATTAAGAATGATAGTCTTTGCTTCGGATATTGAGGGTCTAACGGCACATAAGCACCGCCTGACTTTAATATTGCCAGAATACTAATATACAAATCAAAAGAGCGTTCTAAAGCAATTCCGACAAGGTCTCCCCGTTTTACTCCGCACTCCTGAAGATACCGTGCCAGCTGGTTCGCACGGTGATTAAGTTCTGCGTAACACATTGAAGAGTTTTCTAGTACCAAAGCAGTCTTATCCGAATATTCATCAGCCTGCTGCTCAAACACCTCCGAAATTGTTCCAATTTTCGAATAATTGTCTTCCCAGCCAAAGATTTTCTTTTGCTTATTTTTTTCTTTCAGGAATCTCATATCTTTCACTCTGATATTTTCAGGAGTTATCATAGCTTCAAGGATCATCTGAAATCGCAGTGACAAATCTTTTATCATATTTTGAGAATAGAGGCATTCGTTATAGTGTATGACTGTCTCTATGTATTGTTTCTGGTTCATAAACGAAAATAGGATATGAATAGCGGGATTTTCTTGATTAAGTATGTATTCTTGAATATTTTCAAGGACTATCATGACATCAAAAGGAAGGCCAGTCATTTTATCACTTGTTCGAGAATTATTTTGGGGGCTTTCCAATGCCTGTTCTACGGTGAATTCGACTTTATGTATGATCTCTTTTAATAGGTCTTCACCATGAACAGCATTTTTAAGAGTCAAAATTTCTTGCTCACAATCAATCGTTCTGTTCTTTTTGAAAACAGGAGTTTTGATTACAATATTTTGTCTTTCTGTATATTGATTTATTAACAAAGTCAGTGCCGCTGTTAATACGATATGCAGACGTTCATCCGATCCATTGCAGTATACATTCAGCTTATCGCTTAATTGCTGTGACAATTTATATGTAAGATTTTTCATTCTTTTTTCTTTAGAAGGTTTACTTGCCACTAAAAAATGCTCTTCAGTTTTTAACTCACCAATACTGTCTTTATCTCCCTTTATACTTTTTGTCATAACAAAAACTCCTTCAATTGATATCAAAATTCAAATCATTCACTGAATTAAAACAGCAGAGGCTTTCGGTGGATTTTTATGTTAAACTGCATCACAGGCAATACCGCTCACCAATAATTGTTGTTGTAGTCTGACAGTTTATTTATCGGCAGCAAAAACCATTTTTTAATGATATAGACCCGTACAAACACTTTTTTTAAAAAAAGGATAATGAAGAAGAACTAGCCATCTTTAAGAAATATTATACAAATGTTTAAGAGTTGTCAATTAGGGGGGGGAAAACACCTAAGCACATTAACCTAGTTTTTATTTTTCGTATTAACATAAAAAAAAAACCGGGACAAAGTAACACTCCCGATTTTTTAATCAAAAATTCATCTCAAGGTTTTATTTATAATGTCAGTTATTTCATTCGAAAATTGATGAATAAAAAAATGATTTCCTTCAAACGTATAAAAATTGCATTTCCCTAAAGTATAATGTCCCCAATTACATATTAAATCTGAGCTTATCGTCTTGTCATTATTACCATGCAACACTGTTATATCACAGTCCATAACAGTCTTATTTTCAGAAATCACATCCTCTTCCAACATTTTGAAATCACTTCTTAAAATAGGAAGATATAATTGTTGTAATTCCTTGTTATGTAACAGTTCTTCCGAAGTCCCGCCCATATCCATGATTCTTTGCAAAAATAAATTATCCGGCAAAGCATGAATCATCCCCTCTGCTTTTTTCGTTTTAGGAATGCCGCAGCCGGAGAAAAATATGTGATTTGGCTTCTTCTGCTGCATTTCAGCAATTTTACTATATAACTTATAAACTAATCGGCCTCCCATACTGTGGCCGAATAAAGCATAATCACACTCCCTGATTTGATCCTTTATCAGATCATATATATCATTAACAGCCTCATCTATATGTTCATAAAAATCTTCGTTAATTCTTGTACCTCTTCCTTTTAACTCAATAGGATGTATTGTTAAAGAGTCACTCATTAACCTTCTCCATTTATAGTATATTGCACTTGATCCCCCTGCATACGGAAGACAAAATATTTTTTTCATAATTCACCTCAGAAATTTTGTAATAACCCGATAAAAAAACACCCTGAAAAGGATGTTTTTTACTATCTCATTTTATATATGAAATGCTCTTGAAACTCCGTTGATGATGAGGAAGATTCCTATTACTCTTAAAATGATCCTTGTTGTTCTGTTATCTTTTCCAAAAGCAACTTGCCCGATTTTACCGATAAATACATTCATGAGTACACCTATAATTAATTCAGCCATTCCAAATAGTTCTTCCATACCCAATTCCCTCACGTCCTTTTTGATCTGTTAATTTTATCAGATTATTGTTGATTTAATTTTTCTTTTTTTTAATCTCCCTGCTTATTAAGATGAAAGATACAATAATACTTAATAAGCCGACACTTGCAAAAATTACGATCGGAAGCCATTCAGTTCCTAAGGTACTCTTACTAAAGATAATGTTGTTTAAAGACTGTATTGCCCATGCTTCGGGTGTAAATTTAGAAATAACCTGCATATATTTTGGAGCAATTTCCAATGAGAAAAAGGAACCGCCTATCATCCCGCTTACTGCAATTATGATCGATGCGGCAGAAGTAAACTGCTTTTGGCTTCTCATAAATGGAACCATAATCATCGTAATGCAGGTCAATGCAAATAAATAAACAGCGAGCATAACAGCGATGGCAAAGATGTTATGACCTATGCTGATCTTGAGTAAATATTTTCCCGCAAGTATAATAACGATTATATGAATGATTCCGGAAATATAAGTAGCAGCCATTTTGGATAAAACATATTTTGTATAGTTTATAGGCGTACTTAGTAATCTGCTGAAAGTATTATTCTCTTTTTCATCAATAAGTGTTCTTAACCCTTGAATAACAACAAACCAAATAAACATTACAAGAAAACCAATTAATCTCACGGTCGCATTATCCTGAGTATGTTCACCCTGACTTAATGTTTTGTCATTCACTTCTATTCCTGAATTGTTTTTCAATTTCTTGAAAATGTTCTTTTCTATATCTTTTGAGTCCGTATGCAACTGTGCAGACATATATTGCGAATCTTTAACTACCTTTTTAAGAGTTCCCGCCTCATTTGTGACCAGCTGCTCTAACAATGTTCCGCTGCCGTTCTCGTAGTTTTGGATGATTTTCATTTTTATCTTGTGATTGTCCGTCAAATCCTTTCCAAAACCTTTTTCAATAACGACCCCAAAAGGAATATCCTGATCATCGACTTTTTTCTTTAATTCATTTTCCGTTAGCTTTATAACTTTAATATTTTTATGCTCTTTTATCATTTCAATGAGCTTTGCAGCATAGTTACTTTTATCAGCATTGGCTATATACAAGTTCTCTTTGCTATCCGTATCTTGAGAAAAAGAGAACAAAAATGTAAGGATTAACGGCACCGAAATCGTTGCAAAAATTGCTAATCTATTTCGGAGCATCAGTTTCAGCTGATGTTTAATCATGGCAATCAATTGCACTACTACGCCACCTTCTTCCGGTTGAATACCATAATATTAATAAAGACAAAGATGAGACCAATACCAATTAGCTCAAGCAAATCAATATACATGCCGCTAAGACCAATATTCTGTTTGACTTTTAAATAAGAGTTTATTGCCTTACCGTTCGGTATGATCTCTTGAACAACCCTCAAGCTATCAGGCAGTCCGTTCTTAGAAATAAAACTGCCTCCCAAAAAACTAAAAATATAAAGAACCGGAGAAGCCATACTGGACACCGCCACGTGGTCCTTAGCGGTAAAACCCCAAAACAATACAATGCTGCCTATAGCAAATGCGTATACTACCGTAATAACAAAAATATCAAACAAGTTGCCCCAGTTCATTCGGAATACGACCCAGCTTATCAGAATAACAGCAGTCATCTGCATTAAGATCGCAAAAATAATACCTGTCAACTTTCCAAGCACATACTGAATATTTAAAGTCGGTGTAGATTTAATTCTGAACAGCGTATTATTCTGCCGCTCATCAACAATGCTGTGAACAAGCACAAAAGCCGTCATAATGGAAAACATGACAACCATTGCAATTGAATAATACTGCATGGAATCGACAGGAACCGCATTTTTATTTGTCGCTGCTTTTGGGATATCAGCGGAGATCCCGTCATTATCGGCCAAATCGTTCATCATTTTTTCTATTTTTTCTTTTGGTACGCTGCCGCCGGAGCTGATATGTTTTATTACTTCTTGTTGCTCAGCGCTCATTGTTTTCACGCTTTTCGTAAAGCCCTCCAAAACAGCCTGAACAATATTTTTATCTATGGTCTTGTTATTATCTCCAATTAAATCGATATTTGTTTTCCCGTTGTTCATAACGGCTTTCGTAAAGTGTTCCGGTACATAGATAAAAGCTGCAGCCTTTCCTTCTTTAACTAATTTTTCACCGTCATTGTAGCTCTCAGCTTCTTTTAAATGAATGATATCTTTGAGATCGCCTTTCTTAAAAACTTTATCCTTTAAGATATCACCTAAAGAAACACTCTCCCCTGAATCTGCTGAGTAAAAAGCTACATCAAATGCTTCGATTTTTGAATCTGAATTACTGAACACACTGCCCAATATGAGGATTAGCAGTGATGGAAACAGCATCAGCTTTAAATAAAATGACTTATTTTTTGTTAACAGCTTAAAATCAAGAAAAAATAAGTTGAATAATTTTCTCAAGATAGCCTCCTCCTACTAATCTCTTAGGTTTTTCCCTGTAATTTGAAGGAAAATGCTTTCCAAATTTACTTCCTCGTACTTAAAGCTAGTGAGGTCGATCCCCAGATTTTTGATATCATCTACAATTTCAATGATGTTTCTTTCCTTCGTCGATACAAGCATTGAAATTTGTTTATGATCTACCGTCACTTTATCAATTCCTGTAATGCTGTTTATCCGGCTGAGTGCCTCTTCATCAGCACCCTTAAAAGTAACGGTTAAAGTGTCACAAGCATTTAAGTTTTCCTTGAGTTCTTCTTTCGTTCCTAAAGCAATAAGAGATCCATGATCAACAATTGCCACCTTCTCGCAAAGATACTCTACTTCTTCCATGTAGTGGCTGGTATAAATAACAGTCATTCCTTTTTCTTTATTCAGCCTTTTTACTGTTTCAAGAATATGATTTCTTGATTGCGGATCAATTCCTACTGTAGGCTCATCAAGAATTAATAATTTAGGATTATTCATTAACGCCACACCTATGTTGACCCGGCGTTTCATTCCCCCGGAAAACTCTGATACATTTTGATTTTTTTTATCTGTCAGTTCAATAATCTCCAGAACCTCATCAGTTCTTTCTTTTAGCTTTTTCCCTTTCAGCCCGTAAAGGCTTCCGAAGAAGTTCAAGTTATCTTTGGCGCTTAACGTTTCATATAAAGCTAAATCCTGTGGAACAACCCCCATTATTTTTTTTATCTCAATAGGTTTTTCCTTAAGTGATTTATTATCTACTTTAATTGTCCCGCTGGTAGGTGCAAGAACAGTGCTAATCATAGAAACCATTGTTGATTTGCCGGCACCGTTAGGACCCAATAGTCCGAATACTTCTCCATCTTCTACAGTCAGCGAAATATTATTAACTGCCGTAAAGTCATCATATTTTTTGGTAAGTTTTTTTAATTCGAGCATAATTAAAACACCCCTCGTGGTATTTCGGTTCTTTTATTTTAACCTGAATGGAATATTTTTAGAATTTACTATAGTACTCATTTACCTTATTACTTTAGTTAGGAATCTCATTGTTACTTTAGTCATATACGGAAGGTGTAAGTCCGGATATATTCAGAAGAAAATGGAGGAAAGGAATTTGATGAAATTCCTTTCTGATTGAAGGAAAAAAGTTGAATCACATATGCTTTTGTAAATATAAGCTAAGCTCCGTTCGATTGTTCATTTGAAGTTTTTCCAGTATTCTTGATACATAATTTTTGACTGTGCCTTCAGTAATAAAAAGTGCTTCGCTTATAGCTTTGTTGCTTTTCCCTTCCATAATCTGTTTAGCGACTTCTTTTTCTCTGGGAGTAAGCAATTGCACCAGCTGTTCCTTTTCATTATTTTCTTGAACAAGTTCTTTATTATGTTCTACCGAATTTAGAGCCTTTACAACTTTTAGCGTTACCTTAGGATTTAACAGAATATTGCCTTCACATGCTGTTTTGATGGAATCAATAATTTCTTGTGAATCAGAATCTTTCAGTATGTAACCATCAGCACCGCTTTTCAGTCCAGTAAAAATGTATTCACTATCATTAAAGGTTGTCAGGATAATCACTTTAATATCCGGATATCTCTCTTTAACTAGCTTTGTTGCTTCAATGCCGTCCATTATGGGCATTCTTATATCCATTAAAATGATTTCAGGCCTTATCTGTTTTAGCAAATCTAATAAATGTTCACCATTAGAAGCTTCGCCTACAATATTAATTTCCTCGTGCAGACTCAGAATCATTTTAAGCCCTTCCCTGACAATTTGCTGATCATCCACAATGATAATATCCATATCAATACCTCCTCACATTCGGATTAAAGATCTGCTATCTCGGGGATTACGGCTTCCACAGTAAATCCTGAATCTAGCCCTGAATGAAAATCAACCTCTCCTCCAAGTGCAGCAAATCTTTTCTCTATTCCTTTTATTCCATTTGACTTATTAATTTCAGAACATCCTGTTCCGTTATCAGTTATCGATATAGAGATTTTTTCAAAAGACTTACGTATTCTTATTGAAAAAAACGTAGCATTTCCATGTTTTATCCCGTTCGTTATAGACTCTTGTACTGTTTTATAGAGACAATTCTTGATATCAGGATCAGCTGACTCTACTTTATTGTCCATATCAAGCTCGAATTTTATTTCATTTGTTTGCTGAAAATTTTCAAAAATCTCATTGATCGATTTCAGAAGCCCTTTTTGAGGAGCAGGGTCATTGAGCAAAGCGACAGCTTCTCTCAGGTTAATAATACACTCCTTCGATAAATCATGTGACTTATTGATGACTTGTTTAGCCTCGCTGGGATTTTTACTGACTATTTTATCGGCGAATTCAAGATTCATTGTTAATGCGATCAAATAATGCCCTAGGGAATCATGAAGCTCTTGTGCAATTCTTGTCCGCTCTTTAGAAATAGTTAACTCTTGAATCTTTTGAGAATAATTCTTAAGTTTAGTGTTTACACTTTGTAATTCTTTATTTAATGTTTGTATTTTTGCTTTTTCGAGCAGTACGTTTCTAAACAGATAAATAATAGCCATGATCACTAAATAGGACATCAATATATCTTTCCCGCTGGTCCCTGCTGCTTTAAGAGCTGTAAAAAAAATAATAAAATGCAGGCTTACTACAGTCCAGGGCAGTTTACGAGTTGTTACAATAATCTCGATCAGTAAGAAAATATTATATATTTGAGAACCGAGACAGTTAATTTTAAACAATAAAATGCCTGATAAAAGGTTACTTACTAAAAAAGATGCATAATATCTAAAAGAATACTGACCGCTTAGGTATTTTAATCTGATATGATCGTTGACGACTAAAAAAATGGTGATTATCAGCAGGTAAGCGGATTCCGAAGCCGTGAAAGTTGGCGTTTTAAAAATAGAACTGATAATAGAATATAAGGAAAACCAAATAATGGTTTTTTCTATGAGCACTCTTGTACTAATTGAAGAAAGATTTTTCATAATAATCCTTCCTGAGACAACTTGATATAAATTATATTATACATATATTGAGAAATCATAAAGCGACAACCTCCACGTTCAGCACATCATACAGCTCATCAAGCGAATGAATCTCGTACGTCGGGATGATTCCGGACTCATTTGCTTTCTTTCCGGGATTAAACCAGCACGTATCCATTCCCGCCATCTGGCCGCCTTTTATGTCCGCGCTCAGTGAATCGCCGATAATAAGTCCGCCCTCGGCAGAAAAACCGGGAATTCTCGCAAACACGTAATCAAAGTATTCCTTCATCGGCTTTTGAAAACCCGTGTCCTCAGATACAAACACATCTTTAAAGAACGGATACAGACCGGAGTCGCCCAGCCGCTTATATTGTGATCTTGAGACGCCGTTCGTCACGATGTATAAATCAAATAAAGGACTCAGCCGTTCAATCAGCTCATAAGCTCCGTCTATCATCTGGTGCCCTTCTTCTAAGTATTGGCGGTACGCCTGATTCATCAGCACGCCGTCGGCTACGAGGCCGTATTCTTTAAACAAAAGGGCAAACCGTGTATTCACCACTTCATCGCGGGTCATTTCCCCCTCTTCAAACGCCTTCCACAGCCCTTGATTTAACGCTTTATAACGGGCTTCCACCTCTGCCGTCAGCTCCAGCTTTGAACCTTGAAACAATTTTTGAAGGGCATCGGTTTCTGAAGCGGTAAAATCCAGCAGCGTATTGTCTATATCAAATAATAACGTACGGTAATGACTCATCGATGTTTCCCCCGGTTCTGCTTTTTTTAACCAGTATACCACTCGCGGACAAGCCGAAAAAGACACCCCTGTAAGAGAGGTGTCTTTTTGAATTATACAGCGTCTTCTATTTTCGATTTTTCACCAGGCATGCGCTTGCCGATACCGAACGCATAATAGCTGACCGTCACAATCGCCAGGAAAATCACCCCGACAACCAAAGAAACCCGCGTATCTTTGTTAAACCACATGCCGATCAATACCATGAGTAAGAAAGCGATCGTCAAATAGTTTGTAAACGGCGCAAAAGGCATTTTAAATGGATGCTTATCAAGCTCAGCGCCCTTCGCTCTTCTGAAACCGAGATGGCTGATTAAAATGACGAACCACGGAATCATTCCCGGCAGCACACTCGCGCTGTACACATAGACAAAAATTTTCGGAGGCGCGATGTAGTTCAGCACGACACCGATCACAAGTCCGATTAATACCGCAAGCGTACCGAATATCGGCACACCGCTCGAAGAAACTTTCTTAAAGAATTTCGGGGCCTGTCCGTTCACGCCCAATGTATAAAGCATGCGTCCCGCACTGAATATCCCGCTGTTGCATCCGGACATCGCAGCGGTAATCACAACAAAGTTAATCAAACCGGCCGCCGCCGTAATCCCGACTTTCGCAAATGTCGAAACAAACGGACTGCCGAGTGAGTGAAGCTCATTCCACGGATATACGGTAACGATTACGAAAATCGCACCGATGTAGAAAATTAAAATCCGCCAAATAATACTCTGAATCGCGCTTCGCAGCGTTTTTTGCGGGTCCTTCGCTTCCCCTGCCGTAATCCCGATCAGTTCGACCCCTTGATAGGCCGCAACGACCAAAGACAAGGCAAAGAAAAATCCTGAAAAACCATTCGTAAAGAAACCGCCGTGCGACCATAAATTAGATAATCCGATTGCATGCCCTCCGTTACCGAAACCGAAGAAAATAATCCCGATTCCGGCCACAATCATCAGAATAATGGTGACGATTTTGATCATGGCAAACCAAAATTCAAACTCACCGAAAGATTTTACCGAAATTAAATTCGCCGCACCGAGAATGGCCATGGCGATAATGCCGGGAATCCATGCCGGCAGATCAGGAAACCAATATTTCATATACGAACCGACGGCGATAATTTCAGACATCCCGACGATCACCCATTGAAACCAGTTGCTCCACGCCGTCATATAGCCGGCTAACGGATGTATATACTTATGGCCGAATGTCGCAAACGACCCTGTACTCGGCTCTACATAGAGCATTTCGCCCATCGCACGCATGATAAAAAAGATAAAGATACCCGAGATCGCATAAGCCAGCAGGACAGACGGCCCGGTCCATCCGATCGTGCTGGATGACCCCATGAATAAACCGACACCGATCGTGCCGCCCAGCGCAATCATCTGTATATGACGCGCGCCTAAGCCTCTCTTTAATTCTTTGTTTGCCACTTCGCTTCCTCCTCTTAACAGCTCTGATATATGTGAAATAATGAAGCAGAAGGTGCACCTGTTGAACCTAACTCACTCTTCATTTCCCGCAATATTAGAAATATTCTATCTTTCTATTGTTATATAATCTCCAATTTCCTTATTCCATCATAATAAATTTTCATGAAAAATACAATTGTTTTTTTCAGGTAAACACCTTGCACCCTAAATCAACAAACCAAAAATAAAGCGCTTTCATTTTTATTGAATTATGAATATTGAGATAATAAATGCCGCAGCCTCCGAGAAACAGGATGTCCCCTGGAGAAACATGTTCCGCCCCCTATTCAATATTATTTTTGCTAAGCAGAATGGCGTAAAGCCTTACCCTCTTCCATTCTCCCTTGTATACGCCATAATCCTGCTTAACTCGGCAAAAATCATGCATTAATCGATAAATGCCTCATTCAGCCGCAGCAAAAGCCGGCCGAACATTTCTTTTTCATCGCCGGACCAATCGTCAAGCATACGATGATACCGCTCAAGACGCATCTTTTTATCAGCTTTTAACCTCTGTTTGCCAAGCTTCGTAATCGCAAACAGACTGACCCGCCCGTCAGAAGGATCGGAAAAACGCTGGATCAGCTCTTTCGACTCCAAGGCCGCGGCCTGGCGTGACAATGTGGAAATATCCAGCTTAAATGATTCGGCCAATTCCTTCACACGCGCCGGTCCGAATTCATCCAGCTGCCGTAATAACAAATACGCAGCCCTTTCCAGATGTCCGATTTTACGGTCGGAGTTATCAAGATAAACAGCTCTCCTGATAAAAGTGGTGAGCTCATATTCAATTAATTCAATCGGATCTTGTTTTGACAAACAGCCTCACTCCTCACAATTGACAACAGCAATATTAGTTGTATAATACAAACATATGCACATTTACTCAGAAAACATATAGAAAGATTTTGCATACATATATTTGTATAGTACAAATATATGCGCAAAAAGTAAAGAAACTTACCGAAGCATCAAGAAAGGGGGAAGCTGCTCTTCTCCAAAGAACAGCATTGTCGTGAAAGTCATACGCATCATACTGCAAATCATTATTTTATTCGCATTTTCCTTTATCGGGGGAGCCGTTCAGCAGTTCTTTCACCTGCCCATTCCAGGAAGTATCATCGGTTTGATCCTGCTGATCATATGTTTATCGGTTAAGATCATTCCCGTCAAAATGATTGAAGACGGAGCCGGATTTTTGCTGTCTTTTCTTCCGCTGTTATTCATTCCGGCCATGACGGGCGTCATCAATTACCCGTCACTGTTTTCCGCCAGCGGGGCTGCTCTGTTTCTGATCATCGTGCTGAGCACCATCGTCACAATGATCGCCGCAGGGTACGCCAGCCAGCTGTTAGAGCACAAAGCCAATCAGAGAAAGGAGAAAAAGAAGTGCAGCAAGCATGTATCGCAATCCTTATAATTTTGTTCACGGCCGCCGCCTATCTGGCTATGGTGAAATTATATGTGCGCTTTCCATATCCCTTTCTCATACCGGTTTTGACGACTACGATTTTCATTATTGCCGTGCTGCTTGTTTTTCATATTTCGTATAAAGACTATATGATCGGCGGACAATGGATCAATTCACTGCTCGGACCCGCCGTGGTGGCTTTGGCATACCCGCTTTATAAGCAGCGCCGGGTGTTAATCAAGTATATGTTTCCGATCATCGGCGGCGTGTTGGCCGGTTTATTCTCCGGAATGGTCAGCGGCCTGCTATTTGCAGAGCTGTTCGGCATCAGTCGGAGTTTGATTTTGTCAATTATCCCAAAATCAATTACGACGCCTGTCGCCATACAGATTGCGTCCGGTATCGGCGGTGTCCCTTCCATGACAGTCGTGTTCGTCATGATCGCAGGGTTTTCCGGCGTTATCTTAGGACCGCTGCTTCTCAAGTGGATCCGCATCCGCAGCTCACTCGGGAAAGGAATTGCATTCGGGAGCGCTTCCCATGCGCTCGGCACCTCAAAAGCAATGGAGTACGGAGAATTAACGGTCTCCATGAGCTCTGTTTCCATGACGCTCTGCGCCGTGTTAGGGTCGGTCTTCGGCCCCGTCGTAGCATGGATGTTTCAAATTTAAAGCTGACGGTTCTCCGTCAGCTTTTTTCATGTGCGGATCATCTCATTTTCTTCCATTATTATGTTTCATTTGTAAGAATAATGGTAAAGTAGAAAACAAGGAGGGATTTAATGATGACTGGAGCAATTCCGCAAAAGAAACTGCTGGATGGGACAAGCATTCCCGCGATCGGCTTCGGTACATACGCTCTTAATGGAAACAACGGCGTTCATGCCATTACCAGCGCCATTGATATCGGCTACCGTCTGATTGACACCGCTTATAACTATGAAAATGAAGGATCGGTCGGAGAAGCCATCAAGAGAAGCTCTGTTCCGAGAGAACAGCTATACGTGACGTCCAAGCTGCCCGGGCGCTACCATGACTATGACAAAGCTGTACAAACCATCCAAGAATCTTTATACCGCGCCGGTCTGGACTACTATGACCTGTATCTCGTCCATTGGCCGAACCCGAAACAAGACCGCTACACGGAAGCATGGAAGGCACTGATTGATGCGAAAAAATGGGGCCTGATCCGATCCATCGGCGTCTGCAATTTCCTGCCTGAGCATATCGAACGGCTCGAACGTGAAACCGGCGTAAAGCCCGGCATCAACCAAATTGAACTGCATCCCGCTTTTAATCAGCAGCAGCAGCGCCAATGGCACGAAGAACAGGGCATCGTGACAGAATCATGGAGTCCGTTATCCCGCGCCGGCGAAGTATTGAACGATCAAAAACTCGGACGGATTGCGGACAAATACGGCAAAACCATTTCTCAAGTCATTTTACGCTGGCATATCCAGCTGGGCGCCATCCCGATTCCAAAATCAGCATCGCCCGAGCGCCAGCTTGAAAACATCTCCGTTTTTGATTTCTCCCTTGATGAAAACGACATGAGCATCATCGACTCGCTTACCCGCCCCGACGGACGCATAAACGGCCAAGACCCGGCGGAGTATGAGGAGTTTTAAGTAAACGCATAAAGAAAAGCTGACGGCATCATTTGTCAGCTTTTTTCTCATTTTTATATACGCACACCCAGCTCCCGTTTCCATTCAGAAAGCCAATCTGTATCCCCAGATCCGTATTGCCTGCTTTGGCCGACATCACGCAGAGATCCGTTTTTATACTCAATGGACAGAACCAAATCAGGAATGGCGTCATAACCCGTTCTCGCAAGCTTCGTGAGCCCCTGTCCGTAATGGGCGGCCGCTTCTGCCGCCGTATGTCTCAACAAAGGATCTTGCTGCAGCGCTTCTTTATAGACGTCTAAAAGGTCGCGGCCGTCTTCTGTGACGTACTTTCCGTCCACGATCTGCAAGTCTTTCAGATGATAGCCGGTCACCTCGTACATTTCCCGAACGACTTGATATTTCTCATACGCTTCCGCCGTAAATTGCGAGGAATCATCACTCCGGCTGCGAATGATGTGCGCAAACAGCTCTTTGCTGTTTTCCCCGGAGTTTAAGACGGCTTCAATCTGCTGAGTGAGATCTTTATCGTCAGTCCCGCTCACTTTTAACAGATAATCAATCGGTGATATCGTAAATGTAAGATTCGCACCCTGCGGAATCTGAATATGATTCCGATGAAAAAGCATATCTATCTGCTGATTCACCTGCCCGCGCTGAAACACCTTTTCATTTTCGACTTGAATCTCTCCGTTGAGCGTTTCACCCCGAAACGCCGCATCACGGAAATCATAGCTTTGGGCTTTCCCCTTAAACAGCCATTCCGTTTCATTATGATAAGCGGCCTGACGCTCCGATTCTGATAAATCACTTCTGAAATAAGGTGAATCGGCACGCTGGTATTTGTCCTTAATATAATGCAAAGGATCTGGTTTTCGTTTATTAATTTCATTGATACGGCTGTATTTCTCATCAAGAATCTTGCTCGCAATATCACTCTCAGACTCATACGGATTATTAGCGTCTATTACCGTCTCTTTCCCATTATCCGTAATCGTTTTCTGATTTGCAGATTGATATAAACGGGACAGGCTGCTCCCTTTCTCAGTGACACCGCTCCTTGAATAATTCACCTGGCTCAGATCGCGGGTCCCGCCTGCCTGAATCAATAAGCTGTCCGGCCCTTTTGCCGCATCTTTCACATTTGTTTTGGAAGAATACCGCTGAAGCACTTGCTGAGCCATTACTTGATTTTTTATATAACGAGCGTTTAGGCGCATGTTTTTAACCTCCGCTTGAGATGATGTTCTAGTGTTTTTATCGGCTGTCTTCCAGTAGATTTTAACCTTAAATAACAAATGTTTACATAGCTAATGTTTTTATGTATGATGTAGTCAAAAAGGGGGATTTTTCCATGAAGAAGTGTATATTGATTCTATTTGTCAGTGCAATCGTATTATCAGGCGCATTGTTTGCATCTTCACCTTCAGCCTCTGCGTCTCAAAAGAACTCGTTACAAATAAGCGCCATTACAGGAAATCATTCATTTGAAACTGCCAATCCGGTAGGCTACTGGAAATATAAAAATATTGATACTGCCATATTGCCAAAAGGGGAAAAAGATTCGTATTTCACTTTCACGGCAAATAAGGGAGAAAGACTTTATGTCAGGAGTTCAACAAGAAGTGAATACAAGGGAATGGACATTGAAATTTATAATAAAAATAAAGTACTGATCAGTAAAGGCACAGAAGTGATAAATCCTGATACGGCGCTACCTTTTATCTATGCGAATACAGATGCGAAAGAAAATAACGAGACGTTCTACGTGAAAGTGTCCCGCGGCTCCTACACTGACGATATGTACTTTACACTCTCTATTTACGACCGAATCAAATCCGGCAGTGAGACCTTCTCATTCAGCGGTACAGCTGAAAATAAAGGGAACACAAGCCTCAGTCCGAATGGATCAGATTCAACTGTTCTTAGACTCGACTTAACCAAACAGACAAGCATTCCAAGAGACGCCACAGTGAAAAGAATCAACACCACCGCAACCCAAACACCAAGCCAAGGAAATACAAGCCACTACATCATGTCGGAAGAAAATAAAGTGTGGCACCGTGCACTTGCAAACAGCTCCACTCAAGGAAATTACGGTATCACACTGGATGATAACCTCTCAGTCTCAAGCATCTGGAATTTTAAATACAACACACTCGCAACAGCAAAATCGACTATGAAAAATGTGAAATTGAAGATTGATTATGAGTACGATGTGACAACGCAGTTTTAATTAGAAGAACAGCCGCCCATTGTGCGGGCGGCTGTCTGCTTGGAGTTAAAGTGAATTTATGAGCCCGTGCCATGTCTTATCCTGTTGTAATTTGATCAGTTGCTAAAATTCTTTTTTATGATATATAGCTGCGGCAATGAAAAATGAAATGATATATAAGATAACGCCGATCATGAGATATATAATCGGGACATATAAAGAAGGATTTATGTGCAAAAATGACAGCGGTACTTGTTCTGCTACATACCCAACGACACTTTGCAATCCAAACGTAGCAAAAAGTCCCCCCATTGCTCCTCCAATCACGATAGCATCGGATTTTTCCGGGCCTATCATGTAGAGAAGAGGATAAACGATTGCACCGGCAAAGAGAACGATGAACGTTCCAAAAGAGACAATATTAAATATGCCGTCAATTGGTTCATCAGAACCCAGGCTGTATACAAGGAAAATACCATAAGATATTACAGCTCCGATCACAACAATCAAAAGATAAAAGACATAGTGGCTTTGAACAATATTTGTTCTGCTGACCGGTAAAGTCAGGACATACCTGTCATAGCCAGACTTGCTCTCATACTTTATAACCTCAAGTGCGGGCATGACGACAAACAAAATAATCAGCATAGCAACAAAACGATGCATTGAAGCATCCCCAAAATAAAAAATGACTGCTGATACCAATATGGCCAACCCCGTGTATGCAAAGAAACTCCGATAAACCAGGTAATAGTTAGTCAGTAACAGACCTCTCAATGTTTTCACTCCTCGTTAAAAAGACGCTGATTTCTTCTATGGAAATGGTGTTGGCCGTTACGCCATTCGGCAATTTCTGTTGATCCGATACAAGCACACTCCAATAAGATCCACGATCCCTTTTTGCTAGAACGATATCTTCGTCAAGCTCAGCCAATCGGCCTTCATCAACGTCTATAACGGTATAGCTTTCAAGAACCTTATCTTTCTCTTCATTTAATAAAATTTCGCCATCTTTCATAATAACGATATGGCTGGCTATCTTCTCGACATCAGTCATAATGTGCGATGAAAGTAAAATACCGCCGTTGCTTTTGCTCACAAAGCTTTTTAATTCATTTAACAGATCATCTCTTGAAGAGGGATCAAGCCCTCCCGTTGCTTCATCCAGGAGTAATAATTTTGCATTATGCGACAAAGCAACAGCTACGGATAACTTCATTGACATGCCGCGCGAGAATGAATTCACTTTTTTGTCCATAGGCAAAGAGAAAGAATGAACCAACCGGTAAAAATGATCTTGGTCCCAAGCACCGAATAGTTTCTTAAATACATGATTCAGCTGCTTTATCGTAAGGTGCGCAGGAAGATTCATCGCATCAAATACGACCCCAATATTTTCTTTGAACTTTATATGTTTATCCAGATTCTCTTTACCAAAGATTTTCACTTTACCTCTATCCTGAGAGATTAATCCTAATATCGTTTTAAATGTTGTTGACTTGCCTGCGCCGTTATCACCGATAAAACCGACAATTGATCCGGCAGGCACATTGAATGTAACATCCTTTAAAACAGCTTTATGACCAAAAGATTTGCTGATGTTTCTGATTTCTAAAAGGTTTGACATCATTCCACTCCTATCAGTGTTGTCAGGACTTTTTTAAGGATTGAACCGGATTATTGCAAAAATGTTGTTATTTTCATATCTAGTCGAGGTATTCATAAAGAGGCAGGAGCCGACAAATACAAAAGGGATTTTAAAGTCTTTTTTAATCATAATGTGGATGTGTAATCGATTGATTACATTTATATAATGGATATTCATGATGAAAACTGCTGGAGATGATTACTTTCCGATGAGGCATGCACTAAACGATTTACTAATGATTACATTTATGGATGTTAACCGGAATGCATCTCGTATTATAAAGCAGGTGTTACTCCTTTTCAATATATAAAAGGGGATTTCTTTACAATCGCAAAGAGTATGTAATTCTCATTTCCGCATTAAAAAACCCCTCTGGCTAATAACCAAAGGGGTTAAATATATTATTCCACAGTCACACTCTTCGCAAGGTTGCGCGGTTTATCAACATCACAGCCGCGGTGCAGTGCAGCGTAGTAAGCGATCAGCTGCAATGGCACAACAGATACCAGCGGAGCAAGCGCAGGGTTGACTTCCGGCAGGATGAATCTGTCGTCTGCGTCTTCTAAGCCTTTCAGCGAGATGATGCAAGTGTTGGCGCCGCGGGCTGCGACTTCCTTCACGTTTCCGCGGATGCTCAGGTTGACGTGTTCTTGTGTCGCCAGCGCAAAGACCGGTGTTCCTTCTTCAATCAGAGCGATTGTTCCGTGCTTCAGCTCGCCGCCGGCGAAGCCTTCCGCCTGGATGTAAGAAATCTCTTTCAGCTTCAGGGCGCCTTCGACACACACGAAGTAGTCAAGGCCACGGCCGATGAAGAAAGCGTTTCTTGAAACAGTCAGGTACTCACGTGCGATCATTTCCATTTCGTCCTTCTGGTCGCAGAGGGCTTCCATGGCGTTTGCCGCAATACCTAATTCTTTGACTAAATCAAAACCGATATCAACACCGTTGCGTTCTGCTGCAACGGACGCAAGGATCGCAAGCACGGCAATCTGAGCCGTATACGCTTTTGTTGATGCAACCGCGATCTCAGGGCCTGCGTGCAGAAGCAATGTGTAATCCGCTTCACGGGAAAGCGTTGATCCCGGAACGTTTGTGATCGTCAGCGCTTTGTGACCCAGCGCTTTGACTTGAACAAGCACGGCGCGGCTGTCCGCTGTTTCTCCGCTTTGAGAAAGGAAGATAAAGAGCGGCTTCTTAGACAGAAGCGGCATGTTATAAGAGAATTCACTCGCTACATGCACTTCAACCGGTACGTTTGCCCACATTTCAATATATTGTTTCCCGACAAGACCGGCATGGTAGCTCGTTCCGCAAGCCACGATATAAATGCGGTCCGCTTCCGCCACGGCGTCAGCGACATCGCCGGCCACGGCCAGTCTGCCGTTTTCGTCCTGATACGTTTGGATGATTTTGCGCATAACAAGCGGCTGCTCATCCGTTTCTTTTAACATGTAGTGAGGGTATGTGCCTTTTTCGATATCACTGGCGTCAAGCTCAGCGATATAAGACGCACGTGTCATGACTTCACCGTCAAGGTTTTTAATCACGGCTTCGTCTTTTGTCACGATCACCATTTCTTTGTCCAAAAGCTCAACGTATTCATTCGTTACTTGGAGCATAGCCATCGCGTCAGATGCCACGACGTTAAACGTATCTCCAAGGCCGATTAACAGAGGGCTTTTGTTTTTTGCAACGTAAATGGTGTCTGTGTTTTCACCGTCAAATAATGCAATTGCGTAAGAGCCTTTTAACAGAGTCAGTGTTTTGCGGAACGCTTCTTCTGTGCTAAGTCCTCCCGCCACAAATTGCTCGATCATTTGAACGACTACTTCAGTGTCCGTGTCGCTTTTCAGTTCAACGTTTTCAAGATATTCGCGCTTCAGCTGAACATAGTTCTCGATCACACCGTTGTGAACAAGTGTAAAGCGGCCGAGTGCGCTTTGATGCGGATGAGCGTTCAGGAAGCTTGGTTCGCCGTGAGTCGCCCAGCGTGTATGGCCGATTCCCGCTTGAGATTCAACCGAGTGATCTACCACTTCACGAAGGTCGGCGATGCGGCCTTTTTCTTTGTACACATGCACGCCCTGCTCATTCGCCACAGCGATACCGGCAGAGTCATAACCGCGGTACTCAAGCTTCTCTAATCCTTTTAACAAAATCTCTTTCGCATCAAGCTGACCGATGTAACCTACAATTCCACACATATTTTCTTCCTCCTAAAGGTGCAAAAGGAGACGAAGAAAGTCAAATTACAAGGGGACTTTCAATCGTCCCCTCCCACATGTTTTTTTGGAAGATCATGTGATTTCTCTTTGTTCGGAGAGTCGCCCCTCCGGTTTGAAGAAATCCTTACGGCTGTGATCTAAATGAATCAGCCGGGAGGCATCCGCCGAAAATTCGATAACCTCCATCCTCGTCAACTAAGCCGTTTTTCGGGCGCTTAGTTCGGGCGCTGTAATTATAAAAGATGCAAACAATCCCGCCTTTCCTGCAAGTGAAAAACAAAGGCTGAACAAGCTTGATTTTACAGCATGTGCCAAGGACGGTCAATTATTTTTTGCCGCCCCGGCATCATGTTTACTATCATATTATGCTGATCGCACTTGTCTTGTTCGCTCTCTGCTTATAAACTTCGCTACTCCGCTCCCATTTCTGTCCGCACGACATCCACGATTTTTGTGACATATTCGTCACAAAGCTCTTTTGTTCTCGCTTCGGCCATCACGCGGACGAGCGGTTCGGTGCCTGACGGGCGCACTAAAATCCGGCCGTCTCCGTTCATTTCTTTTTCCACTTCAGAAATAACGGCCTTCACCTTAGCGTTTTCTTCTACCTTATATTTATCCGTCACTTTCACGTTCACTAAGAGCTGCGGGAACTTTTTCATTTCATCCGCAAGTTCTGAAAGGGTTTTGCCGGACGCCTTCAGCGTATTCACAAGCATGATCGCGGACAAAAGACCGTCGCCAGTAGTGTTGTAATCAAGGAAAATAAGGTGCCCTGACTGCTCGCCGCCGACATTATAGCCGTCTTTTTTCATCGCTTCTACGACATAGCGGTCGCCGACTGCCGTTTGAACGCTTTTGATTTCTTCTTTTTCAAGCGCTTTGTAGAAACCGAGGTTGCTCATCACAGTCGATACGACGGTATCATCCTTCAGACGGCCCTCTGATTTCAAATACTTCGCGCATATGTACATAATCTGATCACCGTCGACGATGTTTCCTTTTTCATCAACGGCAATGAGGCGGTCGCCGTCTCCGTCAAACGCAAGGCCGATATCGGCGTTTTTTTCTTTGACGAAAGCACTCAGCGCTTCCGGGTGTGTAGACCCGACGCCATCATTAATGTTTAATCCGTTCGGAGACGTCCCCATTGTAGACACGTCAGCATCGAGATCGGCAAAAAGGTGCGTCGCAATGGATGATGTCGCACCATGAGCGCAGTCAAGCGCTACATGAATGCCTGTGAAATCTTCGTCCGCCGTCTGCTTTAAAAATTGCAGATACTTTTGAACGCCTTCAAAATAATCGTTTACAAGCCCGAGGTCCGCGCCTGTCGGTCTCGGCAGCTTATCTTCCGGTTCATCCATAAGACGTTCAATCTCGGCCTCCTGCTCATCAGAAAGCTTAAAGCCGTCCCCTCCGAAAAATTTAATTCCGTTATCCTGTACGGGGTTGTGAGAAGCGGAGATCATGACGCCCGCCTCAGCATCCATGGCTTTCGTTAAATAGGATACCCCCGGCGTAGAAATAACGCCGAGGCGCATCACTTCAGCTCCGATCGATAAAAGTCCGGCGACAAGGGCTCCCTCCAGCATATGTCCGGAGATACGTGTATCACGGCCGATCAGCACTTTCGGGCGCTGCTTATCTTTGGTCAGGACATAACCGCCAAAACGCCCAACTTTAAAGGCCAGCTCTGGCGTAAGCTCGCTGTTGGCAACACCTCTTACACCATCTGTTCCAAAATACTTGCCCATTTTGTATCGCTCCTTTTTCATTCTGTTGAAGAAGAATCAGCGCTTGATCCGTCTTCATCCTGGTCTTGATTTTGATCCTGGTTTTGACTTTTATTCTGATCGCTGTCAGTGTCATCTTCCCGGTTCTTGTTCTTGTCTTTGTCTGCGTCTCCGCTTGTGCCGTTCTTATTGCCGGAATCAGCGGAGCCGCCGTCATTTTTATTTGAACTTGTGTTTTTCTTAGAAGTCAGCTTGATCTTAACCGTGTCTTTTGACAGGGACCATGTGACGTTTTGCGGGCCGTTTACTTCAAGCTTTACAGAGTGCTCTCCGTCATCCAAGTCCGAGACATTGGCATACAGTTCAATGTCCGACTTTTTCAGCGCCTTAATGTTGGCGGGAGAGCCTTTGGCCGTAATATTTATCGCCTGCGATTCAGGATCGAGAAACTCAATCTGCTGTGAGCCTCCCAGTCCGACCGTCTTGATTCCGACATTGTCAAAATCCTTTTTGTCTTCACTGTCCACTTTAACATGAAGCGTGATTTTTTCCGGTGATACCTTAGTGACACCCTTAGGAAGCGGGATATCGGCATTGATATCGGTATCTTTATCAATTTTGCCTAAATCAAGAGATACGCCGTCAATAAATTCAAGTGAATCCAGCACATCCTGCGGGCCGTAAACCGTCACCTCACTCGGATTCGAGTCAATGCTCGCAACGCTCACCCCGTCCGGAAGACTTCCCTTCCTTTCGATTTTGAAAGGAAGCTTTTTGCTCGGACTGGCTACGGGAACCGTCACTTTAATGACTGACGGTTCAACATCAACAGGAAGTGCGTTGCCGTCTTTGTCATAGACGGTCACCTTCACTTCCTTTTCAATGGTCTCATTTGCATTTTCTAGGTTCACGGATGCTTTGACAAGTGAAATGTTATCAATCACATTTTTCGAACCTGTAATCTGCACGTTTTTCGGGCTGATAATCGGCTGCTGAGGGGTATATCCCTTTTTCATTTTGCTTTTATTGTAGTATTCAACTTCCACGGGAAAACTCTCAGCCGTTTTTTCCTGGATCGTAACCGTCGTGACTGACGGGTTAATGGAGACCGACAGTCCGTCCGATATGTTTTTCGCCTTCAATTCGACCTTATGAGTCCCGGTCTTCAGCTTATTCATATCGGCGTATATCTCAAAATTCTTCGTCTGTCTCGCCTTTTTCACCGCGCTTGTCGAGCCTTTAATCGTGACATTTACGGTCTGGGGCACGCCGGTGACGACATAGTTCGCTTCATCATAGTATGCTTTTACAGGAATATCAGTAAGCGTAGCCTCGTCAGTCGTTGATGTCGGAAAAAAGGATTCCCCCGGCTTTTTCGGAGTCGGCGCCTGGTTGTTGTTAACCGCAACGTAAAGCAGCAGCGCAAAGAGCAATGCAATGATCTTTACAGCCCAGCGGTTGTTTAAGAATTTATCCATTTTTCTTGCCCCTCCAGTACCAGCGGTTAGAAGAAGTATCTCTGGCGTTTTTCTTAAACTCGGCTTCAAGCATTTCTTTCAGTGCTTCTTCCGTCAATTCTCTATGAAGGTCTCCGTTTTTGGCCACACTGATGGCGCCCGTCTCTTCAGATACAATAATGGTTAAGCTGTCCGTCACTTCACTGATGCCGACAGCCGCTCTGTGACGCGTCCCCAGCTCCTTTGAAATAAACGGGCTTTCAGAAAGCGGCAGATAACAGGCAGCCGCCGCAATCTCGTTATTTTTCATAATGACCGCTCCATCATGCAACGGTGTATTCGGGATGAAGATATTAATCAAAAGCTCCGAGCTGACCTGCGCATTAAGCGGGATGCCCGTCTCAATATAATCGCCCATTCCCGTATCGCGCTCAATGGCGATGAGTGCGCCGATGCGGCGTTTCGCCATGTAGCTGATCGATTTTGTAATCGCTTCAATTGTCTTATGCTGCGCTTCCTCCACGGGGGTTCCGCTCCTGGAAAAGAACCGGCCCCGTCCGAGCTGTTCAAGCGCCCGTCTCAGCTCAGGCTGGAATATAATGATGATCGCTAAAAATCCCCATGTTATCGCTTGGTCCATCAGCCACTGAAGCGTGCTGAGTCCCAAATATGAACTGGCCATCCGGACCAATACGATGACGACGATTCCTTTTAAAAGCTGAACCGCCTTCGTCCCGCGTATGACCATGATTAATTTATATATCACATACCAAACAAGGAGAATATCAACGGCATTGCCGAGGTATTGCAAAAATGGGATGTCCTCAAAAGCCATTTCCTCGTCCTCCAAGAATTCAGTCATTTCGTTTTTCTGTTATGAATTGTGCTGCATGAGCAATATGTACATCATATAGCGTGCTCATTATACCACATTTTGATTTCTCAAGTGAAATGAGCCAGAGCGGCGATGTACAAAAAAAGAGTAAAGCGATTATACGCTTTACTCATCTTCACTCGGATCCAAAGCGCTCACGACGCCCTGGCCCGCCGATTTCAGTTCGTACCAGACCCAGTCAAACAATTGGTTAATCTCTTCAATCTGCCCGGTGACTTGTCCGGCTGAGGCCATGTATTTTTCTCCGTTGACGACGGTCACATTGCCGTCGACTTTTCCTTCAATGAACAGCTTGCCGTTTTTTACTGTGACATCGCCCTTTACGGTCTCGCCTTCAGGGACGGTGACCGTGTGATTCTGCACGACAAGGTTCGGCTGTTTGGACACACTGAAATTGTGGTCATTATGCCAGCTGTTGAAAAAACCGCCGCCCATTAAAATCACAAAAACCGCTGCGGCTGCAATCATCGGATGAGTTTTTATCCATCGTTTTACAGAAGCGCGTTTTTTCTCTTTTGGAAGATTCGCCATAACTTTGGCAGTAAAATCAGCAGGGGCCGTGACATGCGATGTGCTTCGGACGAGTGCTACGGATTTCTCCATTTCATGAAAATGCCGTTTGCAATTCCCGCATGACTGCAAATGTTGTTTTAATACGTTTTCATCTTCAGGAAGGATATCTCCATCAAGATGCTTATGCATAAGCTGCACGATCTGTTCAGGACAGCTCATTTCATCACCCCACTTAAAGATCCCTCAATTGTTTTCTAAGAGCCTCTCTGCCTCTGTGTATCCTTGTCTTGACGGTGCCGACAGGGATATTCAGAATCTCCCCGATTTCAATTAAAGAGAGTTCGTCAATATACTTTAATACAATAACCGTTCTGTACTTGTCAGGCAGCTTTAAAATCTTTTTCTGAATTGTGTCCGACAGCTCCAATGACAATACGGCGTCTTCAGGGAGAACCCCGTCCGCGGCGATCTGCGAATACATCGTCAGCCCTTCTGTTCCCGCTACTTCTGCGTCCAGATAGTAATCAGGCTTTTTCTTGCGGATGCGGTCAATGGTCAGGTTGGTCGCAATTCTGTAAAGCCACGTTGAAAACTTTCTGTTGATATCGAAACTGTCGATATTGACATACGCTCTGATAAAAGCTTCCTGCGCAATATCTTCCGCTTCGTGAACATTGCCGAGCATGCGGTAGCAAAGCTGGTAAATCTTATCTTTATAAAGGTCAACGATTTCTGCAAACGCATTTTGATCGCCTTTTTTGACTTGCTTGATTCTTTTTTTAATCAGGTTTTCCATGTTTTATCTTACCTCTGCCCTTCACCGGTCTGTATCTATACGTTGATTGTTTTAAAAGGTTTCATTTTTTTTATTACATTTATTTTACCAAATTTCAGGCAGGGTGTAGATGGAAAATACAGAATATACTGCCTTAACAGCAGCTTAAAAATAGTATATCTGATGAACAATCAGAAATCGAAACAAAATGCTGATAAAAAAAAGACACCTTTTTGCAAAAGGTGTCTGAGACTGGGCTAGCTGGATTCGAACCAACGCATGACGGAGTCAAAGTCCGTTGCCTTACCGCTTGGCTATAGCCCAAAAATGGTGGAGGGGGGCAGATTCGAACTGCCGAACCCTGAGGGAGCGGATTTACAGTCCGCCGCGTTTAGCCACTTCGCTACCCCTCCGTATTTTTTTGAAAAACAGTGCCGGCCAGAGGACTTGAACCCCCAACCTACTGATTACAAGTCAGTTGCTCTACCAATTGAGCTAGGCCGGCAAATATGGTGGAGGATGACGGGCTCGAACCGCCGACCCTCTGCTTGTAAGGCAGATGCTCTCCCAGCTGAGCTAATCCTCCATATGACCCGTACGGGATTCGAACCCGTGTTACCGCCGTGAAAGGGCGGTGTCTTAACCGCTTGACCAACGGGCCGTTGTGTCCGCGTCGAGCTGACAAAAGTTATTATATACAGGTTGTACCCCATTTGTAAAGAGAAAAATTATTTTTTTTATTTTCAAACTTTTTTACCCGTTTTTTAACTGAAAAACTCATCCCTCCTCTCTTATTTCATTTATGATGAAAGTATCAAAATATTGAAGGGAATGGACACAGATGATCTTAGTCAGCTCTTGTCTCGGCGGTATCGAATGCAGGTATAACGGCTCTCACGCCGCTTCGGAAAAAATCCGCAGACTCGTAGAAGAAAAGAAAGCTGTTATGGTCTGCCCCGAACTTTTGGGCGGCTTCACCACTCCCCGCGAACCGGCGGAAATCATCGGCGGCACGGGCGAAGACGTGCTGAACGGAACAGCAAGAATCGTAACGGCATCAGGCGAAGACGTTACGGCTTTATATATGGATGGCGCGGAAAAAACGTTAGCATACGCAAAAGAAATAGGCGCCGCAACGGTCATCCTTAAAGAAAACAGTCCGTCCTGCGGCAGCAGCTTTATCTATGACGGCACTTTCTCAGGAAAAAAAATAATCGGAGACGGCATCACTTCCGCTCTTTTAAAACGGGCAGGCTGCCGTGTTCTATCAGAAGATGAATTGGATCAATTATAAAAAAGGAGAGTAGATATCATGGATGTAGCCCTGTCCTTTTATAAACCGGAGCATGCAGACGGACTGAACGGGTTTGTGCTGAGTGAAGAAGATAAAAAGTTCACAGCTCTCCCGAAGGATGTACTGCCGCAGGCTCTTGTCATCCGGGATCGCTACCCGACAGTCATTTTAAAAGAAGACCGCCCCGTCGGTTTTTTTATTTTACATACCTCAAAAGAAACCATTGCCCCGTATTCGAACAATGTGTCTGCCATTTTGCTGAGTGCGCTGTCCTTACATGCGCCGCATCAGGGAAAAGGTTATGCCAAACAAGCGATGCTGCAGCTCCCCGCTTTTGTCGCAAATTACTTTCCTTGGTGTGATGAAATCGTGCTTGCTGTAAACCATCGCAATCATCGTGCAAAGAACCTGTACCGGTCTTCCGGTTTTATTGATAAAGGTCGTCGCAGGATCGGCCCCATCGGTGAACAGCACATTCTGCATCATTTTTTGTGAAAGCGCTTGATTATTCATCTCACCCCTGCCGATTTTTCTTGAAACATCTATTCAGAAGCCCATATACTTCAAGTATTAACGACTTGGGAGGGTACAATCATGACAGACCGGCTTAACATTCACAGATTGACCACAGAAACCAGAAATCCGCAGACCGCTTCAATCCATCAAGCAGACACGATGGAAATTCTCCGCATCATTAACGAAGAGGATTTCAAAGTGGCTGAAGCCGTTCAGCAGGTGCTGCCCGATATTCAGATTGCCGTTCAATTCGCCCATCAATCATTACGGCGAAACGGCAGGCTGATTTATGCGGGAGCGGGCACAAGCGGCAGACTCGGTGTACTGGATGCGGTTGAATGCCCGCCTACATACAGCGTAAGTCCCGACACCGTCATCGGTCTGATGGCCGGAGGAGCAGACGCCTTTTTGCAAGCGGCTGAAGGTATAGAAGACAGCGAGGAAACCGGCGCTCTCGATCTCAAAACGATTGGGCTTACCGCAGAAGACACCGTAATCGCCATCGCGGCAAGCGGGCGCACGCCGTATGCGGCCGGTGCGCTGAAATACGCAAAAACAATCGGCGCCAAAACCGTCGCGCTCACATGCAATAAACACTCATTGATCAGCACTTATGCCGATCACAGCATTGAAGTCGTCGTCGGCCCCGAAGTGATTACAGGGTCAACACGAATGAAAGCGGCGACGGCACATAAAATGATTCTGAACATGATTTCCACGGCCGTGATGATCAAAAGCGGCAAAGTGTACGAAAATTTAATGGTGGACGTTCATGTCAGCAACGAAAAATTGAAAGAACGCGCAATCGGCATTATCCAAAGCATCACGGGCGTTCCGTACGACAAGGCAAAAGAAACGCTTGAGGCCGCAGGCAGCCATGTCAAAACGGCAATCGTCATGCTGAAGACGAATTCAGACGAAACACACGCGAAGGCACTGCTCAAAGAAGCAGACGGCTTCATTGACAAAGCCATTGAACAGCACGTTTCAAAGGAAAAAGAACGCTGATCGTTCTTTGGTGAAAAATAATGTGCTTTTACGAGCCCGCGCCGTTTTCATGATCGGCGCAGGCGCTTTTAGGACGCGTTTCAGGCACAGCTCCCCGGGAAAAATCGCACGGAAAAAGGAGGATCTCCATGAGCAAAGAGGCATTTTATCAGTCACTGGCCAAAGATATCCTGGACAATTGCGGCGGTTCATCGAATATTTCAGGCTTTACCCACTGTATGACACGCCTGAGGATTACACCTTTAGATCGGGACAAAACGGATATTGAAGCGCTGAAACAGCTTGACGGGGTAATAGGCGTCGTCGAAGCCGAAACACTGCAGATCATTCTCGGCACGGGTGTCGTCAATCATGTCGCCGACGCTTTCGCAAAACTTATGCCATCCGGAAAAAACATTGATTTAAAAGAAGCCGCCTCACGGAAAAAAGCCGATCTCAACAGAAAAAACACCACACCCATCAGACTGTTTCTGAGAAAAATATCAAGCATCTTCATTCCCCTTATTCCCGCACTCATTGCATCAGGTTTAATCACCGGTATTACGAAAGCCGTCATTCAGGCCGGCTGGCTCCCGAAAGAATCCCAAATCGCACTTATTTTAACGGTTATCGGTTCAGGCTTATTCGCTTACCTCGGCGTCCTTGTCGGCATCAATGCGGCGAAGGAATTCGGCGGGACACCTGCGATGGGCGGCCTTGCGGGCATATTGATCCTTAACCCTGAGATCGCCAATATCAGTTTGTTCGGAGAGAATCTGCTCCCTGGCAGGGGAGGATTAATCGGCGTTCTTTTCGCTGCGGTTTTTATCGCTTATACCGAACGGTTTATCAGAAAGTACGTCCATCAATCCATCGACATTATCGTCACGCCTACATTGTCTTTACTTATCACCGGGCTGGTGACATATGTCGTTTTTATCCCTGCAGGCGGTTTTATTTCTGATCTCATTACATCAGGTTTATTGTCGCTGCTGAATGTCGGGGGAGTGCTCTCAGGGTTTGTACTGGGAGCCGCCTTCCTGCCGCTTGTCGTCACCGGCCTGCATCAAGGCTTGACCCCCGTACATTTGGAATTAATCCGATCAATCGGAGATGACCCGCTTCTTCCGATTCTCGCGATGGGAGGCGCGGGTCAGGTAGGGGCGGCCTTCGCCATCTTTATGAAAACAAAAAAAGCCTCATTGAAAAGAGCGATCGGCGGCGGACTTCCATCCGGTCTGCTCGGAATCGGAGAGCCGCTCATCTTCGGCGTCACGCTCCCGCTCGGCCGGCCGTTTTTGACGGCGTGTTTAGGGGCGGGAATCGGCGGCGCCTTTCAAGCCCATTTTCAGGTGGCTACTTTTTCAATCGGTGTCTCCGGCCTTCCGCTCTCGTTTCTCGTACAGCCGGCTCAAATCGTTTTGTATATCATCGGTCTCTTCATCTCTTACGCGGCGGGCTTTGTCTTCACTTATGCGTTCGGATTTAAGGATGAAATGGCTGCTGAATTTGACTAAACCGGGAGGGATCAGAATATGAAAACACTGACAGCCGCCATACTCACAATGGTCATCAGCCTCTCTTTTCTGCCGCAGCACAAAGCCGAAGCCCAATCCAAATTATACGACGCAGCAAAGCTCAGAAAGGTTGATCAAATGATTGAAAAAGACATCGCAGAAGGATTCCCCGGAGCCGTCCTCGTCGTCGTAAAGGACGGACGGGTGATCAAAAAGAAAGCATACGGCTACAGCAAAAAATATGACGGGAACACCCTTTTATCCCGTCCGAAAAAAATGAAAACATCAACCATGTTTGATCTAGCTTCCAATACAAAAATGTACGCGGCGAATTTTGCATTACAGCGACTCGTCAGCCAGGGAAAGCTTGATGTGTATCAAAAAGTCTCGGCTTACCTTCCTGATTTCAAAGACAGAAAAAGCGATCCGATTCAAGAAAAAGACCGCATTCGCGTCATCGATGTGCTCCAGCATCAATCCGGTCTGCCGGCAAGCTTTTATTTCTATCAGCCGGACACCGCAGGCCCTTTGTATTCACAAGAACGGGATAAAACGATCCGTTTTCTCACTCAAATCCCGCTTGCATACAAACCGGGAACAAAACACGTATACAGCGATATCGGTTACATGCTTCTCGGCTGCATCATTGAAAACATAACCGGAAAAACCCTTGATGCCTATGCGGAACAAGAACTGTACAAACCGCTGAAACTGACGCACACACTGTTCAATCCGCTGCAAAAAGGCTTTAAAGAAAAAGCATTCGCAGCTACTGAACGTTTAGGCAACACACGTGACGGAGTCATCCATTTTCCTCACATCAGGACGTATACGCTGCAGGGGGAAGTTCACGATGAAAAAGCATTTTACTCAATGGGAGGGGTGTCCGGTCACGCCGGGCTGTTTTCCAGAGCTGACGACATGGCCGTCCTTCTTCAAGTCATGCTGAACGGAGGCAGTTATAAACACGTTTCTCTCTTCAATAAAAGAACGGCCGATTTGTTCACAACGGCGGCATCCTCTGATCCGACTTTCGCTCTCGGCTGGCGGAAAAACGGCAGCCTGGATATGGAGTGGATGTTCGGCCCTTATGCAAGCAGGCAGGCATACGGCCATACGGGATGGACCGGCACCGTCACGATTATTGATCCCGCTTATAAGCTGGGGATCGCACTTTTGACCAATAAAAAGCATTCCCCCGTCGTCAGTCCCGGTGAAAACCCGAATGTTTTTGAAGGGGATCTTTTTCCGACCGGAAGCTACGGCAGCGTCATAAAAACGATTTATGAAGCCATTGAATGACAACCCATGTCTTTTGTCCAAACTATGACGGCAGGAGGGCACCATCATGAAACTTGTCATCTCAGCTGTATTACTGTTGTTCATTGTTTTCGGCACGCATCATGCATCGACAAAACCGGACATTCCGTCACAGGCGGAACAAGCGGTATCCCGTATGACATTAGATGAAAAATTAGGGCAGATGCTCATGCCTGATTTTCGCAATTGGCAAAAAAAGGGGCAGTCATCACCTGAGGCTCTTACCAAAATGAATGACGAAGTCGCAGGGCTTATTCAAAAGTACCGGTTCGGCGGCGTTATCTTATTTGCAGAAAATGTAAAAAACACTGAACAAACGGTACGCCTGACAGATGCCTTTCAAAAGGCGAGCCCTGACATTCCGCTATTATTAAGCATTGATCAGGAGGGCGGCATCGTAACCAGACTTGGTGAGGGCACTCATTTCCCAGGCAATATGGCGCTCGGAGCCGCTAGAAAAACAGCCTACGCGTCCCAGACCGGCGCCATTATCGGGAAAGAACTGAAAGCACTGGGCATTAATACGAACTTCGCTCCCGTTCTCGATATCAATAATAATCCCGGAAACCCTGTCATCGGCGTCAGGTCGTTCAGTTCAGACCGAGATCTGACAGCTTCACTCGGTCTTGCCTCAATAAAGGCTCAGCAAAAGCAGGATGTCGCTGCCGCCGTCAAACATTTCCCGGGACACGGCGACACGGATGTCGACAGCCACTACGGCCTTCCGCTTGTCACCCACAATCAAGAAAGGCTGCGTCAGATTGAACTTTATCCGTTCCGGAAGGCCATTCAGGCCGGAGCTGATATGATCATGACAGCCCATGTGCAATTTCCCGCGTTTGACGATACAACCTATAAAAGCAAGCTGGACGGTTCAGACATCCTCGTACCCGCCACGCTCTCGAAAAAAGTGATGACTCATCTTCTCCGTGAGGAAATGGGCTTTAACGGCGTCATCGTCACGGATGCATTAAATATGAAAGCCATTGCCGATCATTTCGGCCAGGAAGAGGCGGTCGTCATGGCCGTAAAAGCAGGCGTCGATATTGCCCTGATGCCGGCCCAAGTGACATCGCTGCAAACGGAAAACCGCTTTGCCCGGGTTCATTCCGCTTTAAAAAAGGCAGTACAAAAAGGGGATATTCCGCTGCAGCAAATTAACAAATCGGCGGAACGCATCATTTCCCTGAAAATAAAACGAGGGATATATCCCGCACCGAAAGAGACAAATCTGAAAAAGAAGATTGCAAAAGCAAAGAAAACCGTCGGCAGCAAAAATCACCTGAAAGCTGAAAAACAAATCGCGGAAAGGTCCGTCACCGTCTTACAAAACAAAAACCGCACCCTCCCATTCAAACCGAAAAAGAACAGCCGCGTTCTCATTGCAGCTCCATATGAAGATCAAACAGCGTCAATGGAACAAACCATTCGGCAGCTCATCAAGAAGAAAAAAATCCGGCCGGTAACCATCAGTAAAATGAACTTCGCCGAACGCACATTTCATGATGAACACAAAAAGCAGATATCTGACGCTGATTACGTGATTACAGGCTCATATGTTGTGAAAAATGATCCTGTCGTAAACGACGGCGTGATTGACGATTCCGTTACAGATCCCGGCAAGTGGACGACTGCATTTCCGCGGGCCGTCATGAAAGCCGCACAATCGAACCAAAAACCCTTTGTGCTGATGAGCCTGCGTAATCCATATGACGCTGCGAACTTTGAAGAAGCTGAAGCCCTTATGGCAGTCTACGGCTTTAAAGGATATACAGACGGACAATTTCTCCAGCCAAACATTCCGGCAGGTATTGAAGCGATATTCGGACAGACAACACCGCAAGGCAGGCTGCCCGCTGACATTCCTTCCGTCACGCATCCGGGAACGACACTGTATCCTTATGGTTTCGGTATCAATCTGAAGACCGGAAAACCGCTTTAAACAGGAGGACTGATCATGAAAACACAAACGGCTGCGCTTCTTGCCGGATTAGTCGTCATCAGTGCTATGACGGCAGTCTCGGCGGCTTCTGACAGAAACCTTCATACCGCCAAGAAACCAAGCATCCAAACAGGCATCGACCGCCTGCTGAAAGATTATAAACAGGAACTGAAGGGAAAAAGGGTCGGGCTGATCACCAACCCGACCGGTGTGAACGCGTCATTGAAAAGCAGCGTTGACGTGCTGTATGAGGCGCCAGACATCCACTTGACCGCATTATTCGGACCGGAGCACGGTGTCCGCGGCGATGCTCAGGCCGGAGACAAAGTCACATCCTATATAGACGAAAAAACAGGGCTTCCCGTCTACAGCCTATACGGGGAAACGAGGAAACCGACGCCTGACATGCTGAAAGATACAGATGTACTGATTTTCGATATTCAGGATGTCGGAACGCGATACTACACCTACATTTATACAATGGCCTATGCAATGGAAGCGGCAAAAGAAAAAGGCATTCCTTTTTATGTCTTGGACCGGCCGAATCCGCAAGGCGGACGAAATCCGGACGGCCCGGTTCTTGAACCGGATTACGCTTCATTTGTCGGACTGTATCCGATCCCGCTGAGGCACGGCATGACGATCGGTGAGCTTGCTCTTTTATTCAATAAAGAGTTTCATATTGGCGCCGACCTCACCGTCGTAAAAATGAAGCGCTGGAAGCGGACGATGACGATTGAAGATACCGGTCTGCCGTTCGTCCTCCCTTCGCCTAATATCCCGACTCCGGACAGCATATTCGCATATTCGGCGACAGGACTAATCGAAGGCACAAACGTATCCGAAGGAAGGGGCACGACAAAGCCGTTTGAACTGATCGGCGCGCCTTATATGAAAAGCACCGAGCTCGAAGAACGCCTGAACAGTCTCAAGCTTCCGGGCGTCACCTTCAGAGCCGCATCATTTATCCCCAGCTTCTCCAAGCACCAGGGCAAGCTGTGCCACGGCGTACAAGTCTACGTAACAAACAGAAACACATTTGAAGCGGCAAAAACAGGGCTTTCCATTCTGAAAACCATGCATGACTTATATCCGAATGACTTTTCATTCTTGCCGACAGGCTCTTTTGACAAGTTGATCGGTAACGGCTGGGTACGCAAAAAAATAGAAAAAGGCACTTCCATTGAAGACATCACCGGCACATATCAACGCCGGCTGGACCAATTCAAAACTCTAAGAAAACAATACCTCATATACTGACAACATTCGTGTTACACGTGTAACATTTTGACGCATTTCACATTTCCGCTTTTTATAGGAAAACATTCATTTATTTGGTACAATTTAAATGATAACAGTTATCATTTAAATGAATGTTTCCTAAAAGGTGGTTTCTCATGAAAAACACATTATTCTTTCAGCCCATTGATATCATCTCCGTAAAAAAAACAGCCGACCTTCTGTCAGAGCATCAGCTCACTGATTCCCCCGTATTGATCTTTCATGTGAAAGGCGAGGGACAAATTGATATCGGAACAGACAGCTTTCCGCTGCAGAAGGAAACGCTCTACATCTGTCCTTGTGATGAGACATTCAATATTGCCCCTATACCGTCAGGCGGCGTCCATTTGTATATCGTCAGACTCCGTGTTTTCTCCTATTCATCAGATGATGAAGCGATGCTTCCGGATAACGGGGAAGACATCTTCCACGGACTTCAGCAAATGAATTTACAAACGGTTGATCATTTGACAAGCCGGCTTCAGTCACTTTCTGAAAATGCGCGATCGGCGGATAGATTGCAGAAAATGAAATATACAGCCGACTTTCAGCAGCTGATGTACGACCTTTATGCCGCAAAAGTATGCCATCAAAATAATACGAAAGCGGCGATCGAACAGACAAAACAATTCATACATGCTCAATCCGACACAAAAATCACGCTCACCCAGCTCGCTCATATGGCGGGAATCAGTCCCAAGCATTACAGTGAAACCTTTAAAAAACTATACGGGCAGAGCGTAACTGAATATATCACAGACATCCGCATAACCAATGCGAAAAAACTGATGGCCAAGGCAAACTGCAAACTGCGGGAAATCGCTCATCAAATCGGCTACCAAGATGAATTTTATTTCAGCCGCATCTTTAAAAAACGTACCGGCAGCTCACCCACAAGCTATATGAAAAAAAGGCGCACAAAAATGGCCGCGTACGGAAAAGAAACGATGGGGCATCTGATTCCTCTGCATCACGTGCCTTATGCTGCGGCGCTGCACCCGAAATGGACGGCCTATTATTACAAACAATTCTCTTCCGATATTCCGGTTCACCTGAGTGCTTACCGCTATAATGCAAATTGGGAAGAGAACCTGCACACGCTTTCCCAAGCTGCCCCGGACATCATTTTCAGTCTTGATTCTGTCAGTGAAGAAGAAAAACAGCGCCTGAATGACATCACTGACGTTTTTTACCTTCCGGCTCAAGAAAATTGGAGAGACCAGTTTCTTCGCACAGCCGCATATTTGAATGAAGAGCAGGAAGCGCGGCACTGGCTTAAAGCTTATCAAAGTCTCGCCCATTCAGCGAAAGATGCTCTGAAACACGTGCGGCATCAGCGGTTCTTATTTGTCCGTGTATATAAAGAAAATATGTACATCGCCCATAACAACAGTATTGAGGATGTCTTCTTCGGTGATTTAGGCTTTGCCTCCGCAAAACCGGAATCTTTTGCTCCTGACGAAAAGATTTCCTTGGACATGCTGGCGGATTGCCAGGCTGACTGCATCATGCTTTTCACTTGTAAAGAACCGGAAACGCTTCGTTATTTTCAGCGGATTCAGCAGACCGGGATATGGCAGAACCTTAGAGCCGTCAGCAATAAACGCGTGTTTCCTATATCATCTGACCCGTGGATTGAATATTCTCCAAGCGGACATCAGCGGATGATCGAGCAAAGCATTTCTATTTTTTCCGAAGATCGTCCATGGTAATGCCGGAAATTATCCATGGTCTTATCCCTGTTCATTCTCTATAATTCCAATTGATAATAGTTATCAATTGAACAGGAGGAACAATAGATGAAGAAATTGGCATTCGCTTTCATGATTTTGCTTTTGGCTTTCACGGCCGCGGCTTGCGGAAGCTCAGAAACATCTGATACAGCAAGTAAAGGAAAGGACGCTTCTTCAGATAAAAAGAAAATCGAATATCTCGGAAAAACATATGAAGTCAAAGCGCCGACTGACAAAATCGCCATTACAGGCAGCGTAGAATCAATGGAAGACGCCAAATTGCTTGACGTTCATCCGGCAGGAGCAATTTCTTTCTCCGGCAAATTCCCGGAACTGTTTAAAGATATTACAGATAAATCCGTATCTACGGGAGAAAAAATGCAGCCGAATATGGAAAAAATTCTTGAGCTGCAGCCGGACGTCATTCTGGCATCAACCAAATTCCCGGAAAAAACGCTGAAAAAATTGAGCGGCACCGCTGAAACGATCCCTGTCTCTCATATCTCATCAAACTGGAAAGAAAACATGATGCTGCTCGCCCAGCTTACAGATAAAGAGAAAAAAGCGAAAAAAATCATCGCAGATTACGAACAGGACCTGAAAAAGACAAAAACAAAGATCAACAGCAAAGCGAAACAGTCAAACGCGCTGGTCATCAGAATCAGACAAGGCAATATTTATATTTATCCTGAACAAGTATATTTCAACTCCACGCTTTACGGTGATTTAGGCCTGAAGGCGCCGGACGAAGTCAAAGCGGCGAAAGCGCAGGAACTGATTTCTCTTGAAAAATTAAGCGAAATGAACCCTGACCATATCTTCGTACAATTCTCTGATGACGAAAACGCAGATAAGCCGGACGCTTTGAAAGACTTAGAGAAAAATCCGATCTGGAAGAGCCTGAAGGCAGTCAAAAAAGACCATGTATACGTCAATACGATTGATCCGTTAGCCCAAGGCGGAACCGCGTGGAGTAAAATCAGCTTCTTACAGGTTGCGGCTGACAAATTGACTCAAGACTAATAAAGAGTAGGTTTTTCACATGTATGCAAAACGGCGGACACACATGATTATCATTGCTTCACCGATTGCCATTGTTCTGTCACTGCTGCTTTCCGTTTTATACGGCGCAAAGCAGCTTGACATCCATACCGTGTTCTCCGCATTGCTGCACTTTAATCCGGAGAATACCGACCATCAGATCATATGGCATTCAAGAATCCCGAGGGCTGCCGGCGCTATGTTTATCGGCGCAGCCCTTGCTGTTTCCGGAGCGCTCATGCAGGGAATCACACGGAACTATCTGGCCTCGCCTTCAATCATGGGTGTGTCGGACGGCTCCGCTTTTATCATCACCCTTTGCATGGTATTGCTCCCTCAATCGACATCCATTGAAATGATCATATACTCGTTTATCGGTTCCGCATTCGGCGCTGCTCTTGTTTTCGGGCTGGCCTCCATTCTTCCCGGCGGTTTTACCCCGGTGCAGCTTGCCATCATCGGAACGGTGACAAGTATGCTTCTCAGCAGTCTGTCGGCTGCGCTTTCGATTTATTTTCAAATTTCGCAGGATCTCAGTTTTTGGTACAGTGCGAGACTGCATCAAATGAACCCTGATTTTTTGAAACTGGCCGTCCCGTTTTTTGCGATCGGAATCATCACGGCCATGATTCTCAGCAAAAAGGTCACTGCCGTATCATTAGGAGACGACATTTCAAAAAGTCTGGGACAGCAGAAAAGAACCATCAAACTCATGGCGATGACGGCCGTTGTCATATTGACCGGAAGCTCGGTGGCACTCGCCGGAAAAATTGCATTTGTCGGTTTGGTCGTTCCGCACATTACACGTTTTCTCGTCGGATCGGACTACAGCAGGCTGATCCCATGCGCGTGCATCATCGGCGGCGTCTTCCTGACCCTTTGCGATCTTGCCAGCCGATTCATCAATTATCCGTTTGAGACGCCTATTGAAGTTGTCACTTCTATCATCGGTGTTCCTTTCTTTCTTTATTTGATTAAAAGAAAAGGAGGGGATCAGCGTGGTGCGTAAAATGGCCGGAATTTATATCATTCTGATTGCTCTCATATTGCTCGTAAGCTATTTCAGCACGACAAGCGGTTCTTTTTCCGCAAAGCCGGGTGAACTGCTCAGTACGCTTTTCCGCATCCATCCGAATCCGCAATATGACATTTTGCTGTTTCAGCTGAGGCTGCCGCGCATTGTCATGGCTGCTGCCATCGGACTCGGGTTGGGGATAGCCGGAGCCGTTATTCAGGCCATTACCAAAAACGGTCTTGCCGATCCCGGTATTTTGGGCATTAATGCAGGAGCCGGAGCCGGAATCGTCACGTTTATGCTTCTGTTTCAGGGACAATCTGAAGCGACGGCACTTGCCTCTGCGATGGGTATGCCTGTCTTCGGCCTCATCGGAGGATTGATGGCGGCCGTGCTGATCTATATTTTCGCCTGGCACCGGGGGCATCTGGAATCGGGCAGAATTATTCTCGTCGGGATCGCCATGAATTCCGGATTCAGCGCGCTGTCTTTATTTCTTTCATTAAAAATGGACCCGCAGGATTATGAGATGGCGATGGTTTGGAAAAACGGCAGCATCTGGTCGGCAAACTGGTTGACCATTACGGCGATCCTTCCGTGGCTGATCGTGTTCATTCCTCTGCTTATGGCGAAAACGTCATTGCTGGATACCATTCGTTTCGATGAGGACACGGTGAAAAGCCTCGGTGTTTCAACCAATAAAGAAAAAACGATTTTACTCATTGCCTGCATCGCTTTGATCAGCGCATGTGTAACCGCAGCGGGCAGCATGGCATTTGTCGGACTGATCGCGCCCCATATTTCCCGCAGGCTCGCCGGGATTGAGCACAGATACTCATTACCGGTCAGCGGATTGGTCGGTATGCTCCTCGTCATATCCGCCGACTTTGCGGGCAAATTGTTCTTTCAGCCTTCAGAAGTGCCGGCGGGAATTATTCTTGCGATTCTCGGCGTTCCTTATTTCTTTTTTCTTCTGTTTAAGCAAAAGAAGGGGCTGGATGCATGAGAGGCACCCTTACAGAACACCGGATAAACGGAAAGGAATGCACTGTGTATCTTCCTCCCTCCTATTCGGTTCAAACAGGGGCTCTACCCTGTGTGTACGTACTGGACGGGCGTTCTTTGTTTTTAGAACAGATGGATAAGCTTGAATCCCAATTTGCGAACGGAACACTTCCCGAATTGATTTTCATCGGCATCAAACCGGCTGACAGGCTCGATGAGTACACGCCGTGGCCCGCGCCCTCCCTGAGCCCTGCGTTTCATGATTTCGGCGGCAAAGGGAGGCTCTTTCTCGAGGAGCTGACAAATGTCATCATTCCCACTGTTGAAGATATGCATCACATTTCTGCACATCTGGAAACGAGAGGACTGATCGGCGCGTCATTAGGCGGACTGTTTTCGATATACGCGATGCTCCAAAAGCCTGAAACATTCGGCAGAATCGGTTGTATTTCCGGTTCCTTCTGGTATGAAAAATCAGCAGATTATGTCCGCTCCGCATCTTTGCGTCCGGCACGGCGGCGTATCTTTATGTCTGTCGGCAGCCGCGAAGCTGAGCATAAAAACAACATCCAAAACAACATGATCCGACTAAATAAAGACGTGTACGAAAGCCTCAAGCAAAAAGGCTTTTCTCAATCTCAGCTCTCTTTCACGATCGAAGAGGGCGCCGTGCACCATCAAGAAGCATTCAAACGACAATTCAATGCAGCACTAAGCTGGCTGTACGGAAAAAACCGCTCACGTAGCTGAGCGGTTTTTTTCATACTTCATCACGACCGGCTTAAGTTCAAAGCGTCTCAGCAAATAGCCGAACAAAGCGGCAAGGATTTGCTGAAAAAGCATCCCGATGACGACCGGAACCGCCACTTGAGACGGAAAAAAAGAAACGGCGAGAACGGCTCCGGCGCTGATATTGCGCATGCCCCCCGTATAAATCAGAGACACAATTTCATCCTGGCTCCGCTTCATCAGCCTTCCGATCAGCCATGCCACGGCATAACCCGTCATGGCAATAAAAAATACCATGCCAGCGATGCCCGCAAATTTGATATCCACGTGCGTGACATACGGCGCGATTTCCGAACTGTTAATGGCAATGACAATCATCAGACAGATTTTTGAAAAAGGAGACAGCGACCGGCTTATTGCCTGAGTCCTTACCGGCGGGGAAAACTGGTTGACTATCATCCCTGCGATGGATGGAATCACCACCATCTCCGCCAGCCCTTTCATCATTCCCCACACATCCATCTGAACATTCGCCCCGGCCAGGACAGACAGGCTTAGCGGTACGATAAAAGGAGAAAGCACGGTATCAACCAGGATAATAGACAGCGTCAATCCGACATTCCCCTTATACATCGCAGCCCAAATCAAACTCGTAATTCCGGTCGGAATCACCACACCCATAATCAGCCCCGTCACAGTTAAAGGGTCACCGCTGAAAATCAGATGGCCGCTTCCCCATGCAAAAACAGGCATGAAAATATGCAGAACAAACAATGCCATGATCATCGGGAGCGGCTTCTCGATACTGCGCTTCAGCGAATGAAAATTGGCACTCAGACTGCCCGTAAATGTAATAAATGCAAATATCCACGGCACAGCGCCGGCCATCCAGCTGATATGCTGAGATAACAGCACACCCGCCGCCACACTTGACGGAGTCAAAAGCGGCATGATTCTCCCCAACACTTGGTTCAACTTCTGAAGCCACATCATATGCAAGTCTCCTATATACGGTTTTCAAGTCTCATTCATTATAACAATGCACCCCGGCAAATTTAACCGAAAAAAAGCCCGGATATATTCATCCGGACTTCACAAATTCTATGCCATTTGTTTCATTAAATCTCGGCTTTTCTGATTTAATCCCTTTAATTCAGCCTCAATTCCGTATTCTTTACATTTGGCGACAATTTTCTCAAGAGCCGCCGCTCCCGAATCATCCCACACGTGGGCGTCGGTCAAATCAATGACAATCCGCTTCACGTCTTCATCATAAACGATGGCATTCATGAGCTCAGACACGGAAGCAAAAAAGATCTGTCCCGTTACCTTATAAGTTCTGACATCTTTCTGTTCGGAATGTGACACAATCTTCAGCTTAGAAATTTTAGCCGTAAAAAAGATCGCGCTTAGCAGCACACCCGCGAAGACACCCTTTGATAAATCATTTGTCAGGACGACCGTCACGACGGTAATAACCATAACGATCGAATCAGTAAGGGGCGCTTTCCGCAAACCTTTAATCGATGACCAGTCGAACGTGCCGATGGACACCATAACCATCACGGCCACCAGCGCAGCCATCGGAATTTTCACGACGATACCGCTTAATACGGCAATTAAAAACATTAAAAACGCTCCGGCCGTAAAAGCCGATAACCGGCCGCGTCCGCCGGCTTTCGTATTAATGACAGACTGGCCGATCATGGCGCATCCGGCCATGCCTCCGAAAAATCCGTTCACAATATTGGCGATGCCTTGTCCGCGGCTTTCTTTGTTCTTATCACTATCCGTATCCGTCATTTCATCAATGATCTGGGCTGTCAGCAATGACTCGAGTAATCCGACGAAAGCAAGCGCCAGAGAATACGGGAAAATAATCCGCAATGTCTCAAACGTCCACGGAACATCCGGTATCAAGAAATGCGGAAGTGAACTTGTGATCCCGCCCATATCACCGACCGTGCGGACATCCGCATGGAAGACCACCGCAATGATCGTCATGACAATAATCGCCACCAGCGGAGACGGCACAGCCGTCGTAACCTTCGGCAATAGATATATGATAGCCAGTGATCCGGCAAGCATGGCATACATGACCCATGAAGCTCCTTTGAACTGCGGCAGCTGCGCAGAAAAAATCAAGATCGCCAAAGCATTCACAAATCCGATCATGACCGAACGCGGAATAAATTTCATCAATTTCGCTATCTTACTGACACCAAGAATAAATTGAATAATACCTGTCAAAATGGTTGCCGCAAACAAATACTGCAGCCCGTAATCAGCCACCAATGTCACCATGACAACCGCCATTGAACCCGTAGCGGCTGAAATCATTCCCGGTCTGCCGCCGAAGATAGAAATAATAATCGCGATACAAAATGATGCATAAAGGCCGACCATCGGATCGACACCTGCAATAATTGAAAATCCGATCGCCTCAGGGATCAGAGCGAGAGCAACCAGAATACCGGCCAGAATGTCTTTACGGACATTCCCGAACCATTGCTGCTGTAACGTATAATCTTTCAAATGATAACGACTCCTTTTCACTATAAAAATCCGCACCCTATCAGTTGGAAACATTGATTTTATCTGGGGAATATGAGGCAAGCTTACGGGGAAAAAGAGGACACGCTCAGAGTATAATGTCGTTGAGGAAAGGAATTGTTAACAAAGAGTATCATATTAAACTTTAAAGAAATGTGCAAGCCGTATAAATAAGAAAAGAAAACGGCCCTCACTGGAGCCGTTTCCGCTTTTATAAAAGTTCCGGATCAGACACAAGAATCGTTTTTATTGCGCTGATATCCTTTCTTTCTTTTGTCACCGGGTCGATGCCCATGAGATGATCAATGGCTTCTTCATAATTCTTCAGTTCCGTCTTTTCCGTAATAAAATCATAGAGCTGCGGAAGGTCGGACGCGCATGCTAACGCGGCTTCCATGATCTGGCGGGCTTCACCTGTGCCCACAATCGTTACGCCGTTTGACAGCAGCTGGTACGGCCTGATCGTCATCTCATACGTATCATCAAAGCCCATCGGCACGATTCTGCCTCCCTTTTCAATAAAAGGATAAGCCCAATCAAGCTGGTTGCCGATCGCGTCAAAAATCACATCAAATTTTCTTCCTTGATTAATCCGTTTCACTTCATCCACGGTTAATGCTTCAGGGTGGTAGACATAATCAGATATCCGGCTTGCCGCCTCGCTTCGGAAACTGCCTATTTCAGTCGCAACCGTCAATCGCGCCAGTTTTTTCACCATCATTTGCACAAGCAGTCCGATCGGTCCGGATCCCAAAACCAAGACCGAGTCCTCTGGCTGAATCGAAGCCTTGTCCACAACATTCAGCACACAGGAGAGAGGCTCAACCAATGTGGCCCGCTCCCATTCCATTGAATCCGGAATTCTGTACATGAACCTGTCTTCCCCCACGTAATATTCCGCAAACGTTCCGTGCGCCCCGATTCCGAGCTGCCAATCCTCGAAGGTTTCGCAATAACACGTCAGCCCTCTCCGGCAATAATGACATTTCCCGCAAAACTGTGTAGGATCTATCACGACCCGGTCTCCGACTTTTACATTTGTCACGTCCGGTCCGATTTCCACGACCGCTCCCACCGATTCATGCCCCATAATCATATGATGGGTTGCATTCATTTTTCCTTTCAGCACATTTAAGTCCGTTCCGCAGATACCGGTGCCGAAAATTTTCACTTTCACATCATTGGATTTCCGAATTTGAGGCTCGTCCACCTCTTGATATTCAAGCTTATCATTAGGAGTCCAGACCAACGCCTTCATATTTCTCTTCCTTTCTGCCCCAGCGGATTTGGTCTAACAATGTTTGATGAAGCTCCTTCGTTGAAGCCGCAATACACGATTGCTGATTCTGATAACTTAAATCTGTCAGAAGCGTTTCGTCCAAAGACCGGCCGTACGCATCCGTAATGACCACTCCCGCCTTCTTCGCCAAAAAGACGCTTGCGGCAATATCATAAGGAAACAAATGCAGCACCTGTCCGTTCCCGACCTGCTGAAAATCTGAAAGCAGCTTCGGATCATCTTTCAGCAGACGATTGCCGATATCCACATAAGCATCCATCTGCCCCGTGATAATTCGTGAAATCGAATAAGAAGCGCTGTTGAAAACAAAAACCCCGCCATTATTGGCCGACTGGTCAATCAGATGGCCGTATGCGTCCGTCATCAGCTGCGCCGGATGCCCGTTAAATTCAAGGCTCCAAAACATATTTTTAATATCCCGCACTCCGCTCAAATTCGGCAAATCTCCCTGATACCCCTCAAATTGAATGACATCGCTGTAAATATCACCGTACATATAAGCGCCTGATTTCAATTCAAGCAAAAAAGCAAATTCGATATCCTTAATCTTTGCGTTTGGCTTATACGAAGCAAGCGCAATCGAAATACACGACATTTCAAGTCCCGCGGCGGCCGGGCGCGTTCCGTCTATCGGATCTACAATTAAAATAAATTGCGGATCTTCTCCAATCAGCTTCAGGCCGCCATCCTCCGTGTAAAAAGCAACCGGATGGCCCTTTTCTTGAATATAATCCAGCACCGCCTCCTCAGCAGCGGCGTCTATGTTAAATTGGGCGTCGCCTCCCGGAGAATAGCCGTTTACGAGCCGGTTTTTCAGCGTGCCTTTTTGATTTTTCACCTTTTGATAAACAAATTGTCCAAGCTCAATGATATAGTCTCTCACTTGATTTCCTCCAATAGCTTGCGAAGTCTGTAGCAGAGCACTTCGGCTTCACTAAGTGTTATGGTTAAAGGCGGACGGATTTTAAATACATTTCCGAATCCGTAACGGGATGTCCGGAGAATCAGCCCGTAATCCATTGCCCGTTTAGCAATATAATTGGTCAGCTCCACATCCGGTTCATTGTTCTCTTTCACAATCTCCACACCGATCATAAGACCGACGCCTCTTACCTCAGAAATAAAAGCGAAATCCTCTTTCATCGTTTCTAAGCGATCCATAATATAATGACCGACCGTCGTTACATTTTCCAAAAATCCCGGACGCTGCATGATATCTATGGTTTTACAAGCGGCAGCGGCGGCCATCACATTTGAGCCGTATGTGAAGGAGTGCGTATACCCCGGAAGCCCGGTATACTTGTCCTCCGTCAGAGTGGCGGCGACTTGGAAGCCTGTGCCCCCGAGCCCCTTTGCTACCGTCATCATATTAGGTTTCACATCGAAGTGGTCCGCGGCAAACATTTTACCCGTCCGTCCGAACCCGGTCTGAATTTCATCAAAAATCAGAGCGATATCATGTTCATCGCAAAGCTTTCTCAGCTGTTTAAAATACTCTTTAGGCGGAACGACGTTTCCACCGTTTCCGGATATCGGTTCAATAATCATGGCGGCAATTTTTCCATTGCTCGCATACTCAATAAAATCATTAATTCTTTCTACGCACAGCATACCGCATGAATCAGGTTTCTGATTATAAAAACAGCGGCTGCAATAGGGATCGGGGACTTGCAGGCCAAAAGAAATTTGCGGCGGGAAAGGTTCTTTTCTGAATGAGTTGCCGGACAAAGCGGAAGTCATATACGTTTGTCCGAGGTGGCTTCGAAATAAGGAGATGACATCGGTTTTTCCGGAGTAATACTGAGCCATTTTAATAGCTCCTTCATTTGCACCGGAACCGCTGCTGACTTTAGGGTGTACTTTTGTGAGATTATCGGGGGCGATTTCTACTAGTTTTTCTGCCAGTTTATTTACGGCGTCTGTTTGAAAAGATGATGTTACATGGATGAGCTTATCGGCTTGTTCTTTAACCGTATCAATGACCTCTTTGTTACCGTATCCTAAATTCAAGTTAAACGTGGCAGAGGCGCAATCAATGTACTCATTTCCCTCTTGATCGTACAGGTAAATCCCTTCTCCGCGCTCCATTACTACATCGTCAACACTGTAATACAAGCTGTCTGGATTCGTGATTTCCTTCGTTCCCACAAATACCACCCCTATGAAATTATTAGAATTTCGCTTTTTATCGTATAAATTATTGAAAATAATGTCAACGATCTTTCTTGTAAAAAATGTTAACAATTTGTTAACGTTACCATAATGGATGTACGAGAAAAATTTATGTGATATAGTAACAATACTTGGATTTTTTGTAAAAACATCATGTCATACGAGTAGAGAGAAATACGAAATAAGGAGATAAAATGATGAAAACTCGTCTGCTGTGGATAAGCTGTTTTTCTTATGGATCGATTGCTTTTACACTTGTTATTCTGGGAGCCGTACTGCCTGAGTTACTCACACATTATTCACAAAGCTACAGTAATGGCGGTGTATTAGTATTCTCTCAGTTCATGGGCTTTCTCATCGGTGTCATCGGAATGCCTTACATGGTGAAAAAGCTTGGGCGCAAAAACGTCGTTATCTTTGGCCTGGCACTCATCAGCTGTGAAATGTTCATCACCTTCCTGCCGCCCTGGCCGCTGCTCTTTCTTCTCGTCAGCATCGCAGGGCTTGGCGCCGGATTGGTGGAATCCTGTGTAGGCACGATCATCCTCACCGCTATTAAAGAAAGACAGGCTGTGGCCATGAGCAAGATGGAAGTGGCCTACGGATTAGGTGCGCTGTTCATGCCTCTGCTCTCAGGCTTTCTTATCAACAACCACATGTGGACAATTGCTTTTTTAGTATTAGGGTTATCCAGTTTTGCACTCTTAATCGCATGGAGGCAGATGAGTTTCGGCAGTATTGATCAGCTTCTCATCCGCAAAGAGGTCTCTTCCGATGACACTAAAAAAGAAAGCACCGGTTATCGGTCACACGGATTGCTGTTTATTGCCTTGGCGGGTGCTTACTTCTTCTTTTACGGCGGCAGTGAAGTTTCCATTGTACATTTTATCCCCTCCATTTTCGCTGAGAAATGGGATATCCCCAACTCTTTGGCAACGATAACAGTTACAGTGTATTGGACGGGGATGATCATAGGTAGGTCATTAACAGGCCCGGTATCAGAAAAGCTGACATATCACCGTTATCTCCGTCTCATAAGTATTGGCGGTCTGGCTGCACTTACTGTATTAGCATTAAGCAAAAACGTATGGTTCGGTTTTGCCCTTTGCTTCTTTTTAGGGCTGTTCATGGCAGGCATGTTTGCAATAGCCCTAATCATCACAAATCATTTTTATCCCGGAAAGACAGAAACAACTACCAGTATTCTGCTCGCTTCAAACGGATTAGGAGGTTCACTCCTTCCGATCGCCGTCGGCTGGAGCTTAGATGAATATCCCGCACAAACTGCGTTCTGGCTGTTTACTGCTCTGATGCTCCTTATGCTGCTGATTGTGTTCAGTTTAAGAATGCTCGAGACAATAAAATCAAACAATCTTCAACATCACAACAGCAAAGCAAAATCAATGTAAACAAAAAAGCTAATGCCTTTGAAAGGCATTAGCTTTATATATCTATGTGATCTTTCATATAAAAAACCCAGTTCATCATGAACTGGGTTAAGATAGCTTGGCGGCGTCCTACTCTCACAGGGGGAAACCCCCGACTACCATCGGCGCTGAAGAGCTTAACTTCCGTGTTCGGCATGGGAACGGGTGTGACCTCTTCGCTATCGCCACCAAACCATTGAGAGTGTTCTCTCAAAACTAGATAACAGTAAGCATACATTCAAATTGGTTAAGTCCTCGATCGATTAGTATCTGTCAGCTCCATGTGTCGCCACACTTCCACCTCAGACCTATCAACCTGATCATCTTTCAGGGATCTTACTTCCTTGCGGAATGGGAAATCTCATCTTGAGGGGGGCTTCATGCTTAGATGCTTTCAGCACTTATCCCGTCCGCACATAGCTACCCAGCGATGCCCTTGGCAGAACAACTGGTACACCAGCGGTGCGTCCATCCCGGTCCTCTCGTACTAAGGACAGCTCCTCTCAAATTTCCTGCGCCCGCGACGGATAGGGACCGAACTGTCTCACGACGTTCTGAACCCAGCTCGCGTACCGCTTTAATGGGCGAACAGCCCAACCCTTGGGACCGACTACAGCCCCAGGATGCGATGAGCCGACATCGAGGTGCCAAACCTCCCCGTCGATGTGGACTCTTGGGGGAGATAAGCCTGTTATCCCCGGGGTAGCTTTTATCCGTTGAGCGATGGCCCTTCCATGCGGAACCACCGGATCACTAAGCCCGACTTTCGTCCCTGCTCGACTTGTAGGTCTCGCAGTCAAGCTCCCTTGTGCCTTTACACTCTGCGAATGATTTCCAACCATTCTGAGGGAACCTTTGGGCGCCTCCGTTACCTTTTAGGAGGCGACCGCCCCAGTCAAACTGCCCACCTGACACTGTCTCCCCGCCCGATAAGGGCGGCGGGTTAGAAGGTCAATACAGCCAGGGTAGTATCCCACCGATGCCTCCACCGAAGCTGGCGCTCCGGTTTCCAAGGCTCCTACCTATCCTGTACAAGCTGTACCAACATTCAATATCAGGCTGCAGTAAAGCTCCACGGGGTCTTTCCGTCCTGTCGCGGGTAACCTGCATCTTCACAGGTACTATAATTTCACCGAGTCTCTCGTTGAGACAGTGCCCAGATCGTTGCGCCTTTCGTGCGGGTCGGAACTTACCCGACAAGGAATTTCGCTACCTTAGGACCGTTATAGTTACGGCCGCCGTTTACTGGGGCTTCAATTCGCACCTTCGCTTACGCTAAGCGCTCCTCTTAACCTTCCAGCACCGGGCAGGCGTCAGCCCCTATACTTCGCCTTACGGCTTCGCAGAGACCTGTGTTTTTGCTAAACAGTCGCCTGGGCCTATTCACTGCGGCTCTCTCGGGCTTGCACCCTAACAGAGCACCCCTTCTCCCGAAGTTACGGGGTCATTTTGCCGAGTTCCTTAACGAGAGTTCTCTCGATCACCTTAGGATTCTCTCCTCGCCTACCTGTGTCGGTTTGCGGTACGGGCACCTCTCACCTCGCTAGAGGCTTTTCTTGGCAGTGTGGAATCAGGAACTTCGCTACTATAATTCGCTCGCCATCACAGCTCAGCCTTCACGGGAAACGGATTTGCCTATTTCCCAGCCTAACTGCTTGGACGCGGATATCCAATACCGCGCTTACCCTATCCTCCTGCGTCCCCCCATTGCTCAAATGGTGAGGAGGTGGTACAGGAATATCAACCTGTTATCCATCGCCTACGCCTTTCGGCCTCGGCTTAGGTCCCGACTAACCCTGAGCGGACGAGCCTTCCTCAGGAAACCTTAGGCATTCGGTGGAGGGGATTCTCACCCCTCTTTCGCTACTCATACCGGCATTCTCACTTCTAAGCGCTCCACAAGTCCTTCCGGTCTTGCTTCACAGCCCTTAGAACGCTCTCCTACCACTGTTCGAAGAACAGTCCGCAGCTTCGGTGATACGTTTAGCCCCGGTACATTTTCGGCGCAGAGTCACTCGACCAGTGAGCTATTACGCACTCTTTAAATGGTGGCTGCTTCTAAGCCAACATCCTGGTTGTCTAAGCAACTCCACATCCTTTTCCACTTAACGTATACTTTGGGACCTTAGCTGGCGGTCTGGGCTGTTTCCCTTTCGACTACGGATCTTATCACTCGCAGTCTGACTCCCAAGGATAAGTCATCGGCATTCGGAGTTTGACTGAATTCGGTAACCCGGTAGGGGCCCCTAGTCCAATCAGTGCTCTACCTCCGAGACTCTTACCTTGAGGCTAGCCCTAAAGCTATTTCGGAGAGAACCAGCTATCTCCAGGTTCGATTGGCATTTCACCCCTACCCACACCTCATCCCCGCACTTTTCAACGTGCGTGGGTTCGGGCCTCCATTCAGTGTTACCTGAACTTCACCCTGGACATGGGTAGATCACCTGGTTTCGGGTCTACGACCACGTACTCAATTCGCCCTATTCAGACTCGCTTTCGCTGCGGCTCCGCATCTTCTGCTTAACCTTGCACGGGATCGTAACTCGCCGGTTCATTCTACAAAAGGCACGCCATCACCCGTTAACGGGCTCTGACTACTTGTAGGCACACGGTTTCAGGATCTCTTTCACTCCCCTTCCGGGGTGCTTTTCACCTTTCCCTCACGGTACTGGTTCACTATCGGTCACTAGGGAGTATTTAGCCTTGGGAGATGGTCCTCCCGGATTCCGACGGAATTTCACGTGTTCCGCCGTACTCAGGATCCACTCAGGAGAGAACGAAGTTTTGACTACAGGGCTGTTACCTCCTATGGCGGGCCTTTCCAGACCTCTTCATCTACCTCGTTCCTTTGTAACTCCGTACAGAGTGTCCTACAACCCCAAGAGGCAAGCCTCTTGGTTTGGGCTGGTCCCGTTTCGCTCGCCGCTACTCAGGGAATCGCATTTGCTTTCTCTTCCTCCGGGTACTTAGATGTTTCAGTTCCCCGGGTCTGCCTTCTCATATCCTATGTATTCAGATATGGATACCACTCCATTACGAGTGGTGGGTTTCCCCATTCGGAAATCTCCGGATCAAAGCTTGCTTACAGCTCCCCGAAGCATATCGGTGTTCGTCCCGTCCTTCATCGGCTCCTAGTGCCAAGGCATCCACCGTGCGCCCTTTCTAACTTAACCGTTAAAAAGAATCACTACGTGATATCTTGCATTACTAATTGAATGTGAATTACTTCTGTTATCTAGTTTTCAAAGAACAACATCTCGAAGAATCGAATGATCCTTCAAAACTAAACAAGACAGGGAACGTTCTGTTTATAAGACCCAAGGTCTTATATTCCGTTAAAATCCTTAGAAAGGAGGTGATCCAGCCGCACCTTCCGATACGGCTACCTTGTTACGACTTCACCCCAATCATCTGTCCCACCTTCGGCGGCTGGCTCCATAAAGGTTACCTCACCGACTTCGGGTGTTACAAACTCTCGTGGTGTGACGGGCGGTGTGTACAAGGCCCGGGAACGTATTCACCGCGGCATGCTGATCCGCGATTACTAGCGATTCCAGCTTCACGCAGTCGAGTTGCAGACTGCGATCCGAACTGAGAACAGATTTGTGGGATTGGCTTAACCTCGCGGTTTCGCTGCCCTTTGTTCTGTCCATTGTAGCACGTGTGTAGCCCAGGTCATAAGGGGCATGATGATTTGACGTCATCCCCACCTTCCTCCGGTTTGTCACCGGCAGTCACCTTAGAGTGCCCAACTGAATGCTGGCAACTAAGATCAAGGGTTGCGCTCGTTGCGGGACTTAACCCAACATCTCACGACACGAGCTGACGACAACCATGCACCACCTGTCACTCTGCCCCCGAAGGGGACGTCCTATCTCTAGGATTGTCAGAGGATGTCAAGACCTGGTAAGGTTCTTCGCGTTGCTTCGAATTAAACCACATGCTCCACCGCTTGTGCGGGCCCCCGTCAATTCCTTTGAGTTTCAGTCTTGCGACCGTACTCCCCAGGCGGAGTGCTTAATGCGTTAGCTGCAGCACTAAGGGGCGGAAACCCCCTAACACTTAGCACTCATCGTTTACGGCGTGGACTACCAGGGTATCTAATCCTGTTCGCTCCCCACGCTTTCGCTCCTCAGCGTCAGTTACAGACCAGAGAGTCGCCTTCGCCACTGGTGTTCCTCCACATCTCTACGCATTTCACCGCTACACGTGGAATTCCACTCTCCTCTTCTGCACTCAAGTTCCCCAGTTTCCAATGACCCTCCCCGGTTGAGCCGGGGGCTTTCACATCAGACTTAAGAAACCGCCTGCGAGCCCTTTACGCCCAATAATTCCGGACAACGCTTGCCACCTACGTATTACCGCGGCTGCTGGCACGTAGTTAGCCGTGGCTTTCTGGTTAGGTACCGTCAAGGTGCCGCCCTATTTGAACGGCACTTGTTCTTCCCTAACAACAGAGCTTTACGATCCGAAAACCTTCATCACTCACGCGGCGTTGCTCCGTCAGACTTTCGTCCATTGCGGAAGATTCCCTACTGCTGCCTCCCGTAGGAGTCTGGGCCGTGTCTCAGTCCCAGTGTGGCCGATCACCCTCTCAGGTCGGCTACGCATCGTCGCCTTGGTGAGCCGTTACCTCACCAACTAGCTAATGCGCCGCGGGTCCATCTGTAAGTGGTAGCCGAAGCCACCTTTTATGTCTGAACCATGCGGTTCAAACAACCATCCGGTATTAGCCCCGGTTTCCCGGAGTTATCCCAGTCTTACAGGCAGGTTACCCACGTGTTACTCACCCGTCCGCCGCTAACATCAGGGAGCAAGCTCCCATCTGTCCGCTCGACTTGCATGTATTAGGCACGCCGCCAGCGTTCGTCCTGAGCCAGGATCAAACTCTCCGATAAAGTAGTTTGACTGACTACGCACATCGCTGTGCGATTTATTTAAAACTTTGAATTAACAGGTACGTTTTGTCTTGTTTAGTTTTCAAAGATCATTACCGCTTGTTGAAGCAGCTTTATTATCTTACCACTCAGCTTCTTTTATGTCAACAACTTTTTTTAAGTTGTTTCCGAAGCTTTTTGTTGTTGTCTGCTGTTCATCAGCGACGTTTAATAATATACCACGGTGTCTCTCTATAAATCAAGCATTTTTTTTAAAAAGAGAAAAAAAGAAAACCAGTATATTATCTTTAAAGTTTGAGAATGGTCGGGAAGACAGGATTCGAACCTGCGACCCCATGGTCCCAAACCATGTGCTCTACCAAGCTGAGCTACTTCCCGATTTTTAAATATATTATGGCGCGCCCGAGAGGAGTCGAACCCCTAACCTTTTGATCCGTAGTCAAACGCTCTATCCAATTGAGCTACGGGCGCAATCAATTTCACAATATCCCGTTGGGATAAAATGGAGCGGAAGACGGGATTCGAACCCGCGACCCCCACCTTGGCAAGGTGATGTTCTACCACTGAACTACTTCCGCAAGTAAAAATGTAATGTACAGCCAGAATACAGCATCAGATAACCCAAAAACTGTATTGTTATTTATTCAGTAAAACTCCAAACGGTATAACCCGCAGAATAATCTAAAGCATACTGTTCATTATGACAAAAGTAATTATATCAAGGTTTTGATAAAAGTCAATACCGATTAACAATTAATTATGTTAATCTCTTTTGCACCCTTGAAGAAAGGCTTCATCAGAAGACGCGCTAAATACCTATACCTTAACTGGTACAATCAGTAACAGATTTTTACTGAACTGAACAAAAAATAACAGTTCCATAACATGCGGAAACTGCTTCAGATCAACGTATTTAGATAAGCTTCCAAGCGGGCTCGAACCGCTGACCTCTTCCTTACCATGGAAGAGGTCAATTAAAGTCTTAGAATTATTTAATGGGATAATCCCTGTTATAAAAGGGTTTCTTTATATGTGTTAATGTTTTAGACAGTTTTAAAATGATCTCGTACAATTCAGTTCGTCCCCAATTCGTCCCCCACTCAAGATAAGACGTTTGAAGCCGGTCAAAAAAAAGAGCCCTTACTATTCAGGGCTCTTCCTTATAATAGTTTAATTGTTCGCGGTAATCCTTCTTGCCATGTTACATAATTCTTTTCCCTTAACCTATCCAGCAGCCCCTTCACCGAACTGGTGGACCGCAAACCAAGTTCCTCCATTAACTCCCGATGTGTCGGGGCCACCCCATACTGATTTAAGAAATTCGATATCGCGTTTAAAGTATCTTCTTGCCTTTTTGTTAGATTACGCATGATTGCTGATTCCCCTTCTATAATTAGAGGGAGCCACAGCGAGAATATTGTCCATTCTGAAAGTTTTTGTCTGTCTACTTCTAAAACAGAACGCACGAATATATTGATTCTTGATTTGATGCACTATGATTGCTCTCTTTGATATTGTCCCATCACTCTTTATGTAGATCATATCGAGCGTTGATTTTTCATTTAATGAGCGGTTTAACAATGGATGCAAGCTGCGCCCCCTCCTTCTTTACTATTATTTTATACGAACCTTTGTTCTGCATCAAGTTGAAAAGGGAATGTTTGTTCTGGTATTATCTACTTGAGGAGGTAATTCAAATGAATGACTTTGAGCGGAAAGTGTATCGGATTATCTTTAACATGACCCAATTCGGGAAAAATCCCTCCTTGGACGAATTAAAGAGAAAAACCGGTAAGGATGAACGCGCTATCCGGGAAACAGTGAAGAACCTCATGAGGCAGCGTATGCTGAAATGGGATAAGAATAAAAACAAGTGGATGTTTTGAAACAATATAATGAAGAAACTAAAAAAGCCTTTTCCGAAGAAAAGGCGTAAGCTGTTCAAGTTTGAAGGCGATCTGAAGCTACTTTGATTGTATCTTGTGCTTGTTTTTCTACCGAGTTCATACCCAATCCACATACTAAAGTCAATGACAGACCCAGGACGATGAAGATGCTCTTTTTAAAATTCATACAGGCACTCTCCCCTTTGAATTTGTGTTTGCGTATCAACCATTTTTTTATGATAAAAATAAGAATTCTCAAACTCCCTTGAATCTGCATAAACAGATGCAGTTTCGCAAGCAATATCTTCAACATATGAGTAATTCTTATTCTTCTCCAGATACTCAATTGTTTCATTGACTCCCTGTTGATCCACTGCATCCACATAAAGTGCCTTCAGATACCCCTGAAGATTTTCAAAAAGCTTATCGCCTTGGTATACCGCGGCCGACAAACCTTTTTTGCTTGCTTGGATACCCTCAGCCATTTTCCCCTGTTTAAAAAGAAATTTTGCATAAGAAAATAAAGAGTGCGGCAAGTTGCTCAGTTTTGCTTTTTCGGTTATCTCTACTGCTTGCCTTAAAAATATCTCAGCCTTTTCATAGTCGCCCCTATCTCCGAAATTTGTACCCAAATTATAAAGAGCAGAACTGATCAATCTCTTGTTATCTAACTCTTTTGATAATTCAAGAGCCTTTTCAAGATGCGGCTGACTCTTCTCATAACGCTTAAAATCAATATAATTCCCTGATATGACAAATAGACATTGAATTTTCCGGACCTTATACAACTCATACTGATCGTAAATATCGAGCGCTTGCTTTACGTGATGCATAGAGACGTGGCTCTGTTTCATACCGTAATATGCTTCAGCCAGTTTAAAATGAAACTCCGCTCTCTCAATTTCATCATGCACATGAATGAGTTGTTTTTCAGCCTCTCTATAAAAGCCGATCGCCTTTACATACTGCTTTTGATCAAATTCATACATGCCGCGGAAAAATAAAGAATAATAGCACAGCAGGCCGGAAATTCCTTTATTTGATGCTTCGATTTTTTCCAGCAGCTCGTCAATTGTCGGTCTCACGCGGGTAGTCACCGGTTCTAAATAATCCAGCATAAGCTGATGGCGGAATTTCATGAGGGTGTAGTAAATCAGTAGATACTCGTCTTCTTCCATCTCATTTATTTCTTGTTCCACTTCCGCTTTCAAAATCTCCGCATCCGGAACACTGAACTGACGTATCATTTTGTACCATTCATTAATCTTAACGCCAACCTCCGATGATGGTAAAACAGAACTCACAAGGCCACTCCTCCTTTTATATAATATTCTAACATTTCCATAATATGTTTAAACGAAAAAAAACCGCAATGCGGTTGTGCGCTCATTGTGTCAAAGAAATTAGGTAGGTGGATTCCACTTACCTAATTCCTTTCACTAACCTATTCTTATTACTTGTCTAATAATAATCCATAACCAACAACATATTTTCCATCATCAGCCTTCCTTAATCTTAACTGAAATTTTCCATCAGCATTCTTTACAGTGAATTTTTTTGTAACTTCCTTACTCCCTGAGATAGTTACAGTACTCTGTAGAACCCCTACTCCCAATGTATTAGCCCTATATAAATCAACGCTAAATTTGCCTCCCACTGTAGGATTTATCTTCAGAGTTCTCGAATGAGTTCCACGTGAAAAACTAATTAAATCTGAATTCAGTTTGTATTTAAAATCATAATGAAAAGTATAGGAACCTACAGCAAATGCCACAGTTGGCACTGTAAGAGCACCTAAAAGAACTAATGAATAAAAGGCTTTTTTGAGTTTCATTTACAAATCCCTCCACAAATTTAATAGTTTCAAATTTTCATTGCTCGGTTTGTCGATGCTTTTAATAATAATAATCAAGAATGGACTGATTAATCTAAAAAACAAATAACCCAATAATACGCCCACTGTATTAAGGATGATGTCATCAAAAACAAAGCTACGATAAGTAACCCCTAAAATAGTGGAAATACATAATTGAGTTAATTCAATCCCACCTGAAACTGCAAAACCTAAAATTACTACGGATTTAGCTTTGTTAAAACGCCTCCAAAGAATTGGAGCATAGAATCCTAAGGGGAATAATAAAATTATATTACCCCCAATTTGTTTAAGGAGGGCGTTTACAAGATGATTCGGATTTGCCATAACAACCTTATAAATGTCTGAGAAAGGAATAAAGCTATTTTGTTGTGCAGTGTTTGACTCTATCATCATCTGAATGTAACGTTTGCTGATTGGTATAGGAAGTAAGGTTTCACTTATGACAAGGACACAATAAATAAAAAAAGTAAGGTACACAATTTGTTGAATAACAGAGGTTTTTCGTTTTCTGTATCGTAAAAACATCACAACTGAATAAATAATCAACAAAGGTACCAATTGTGGCCAAGTAAATATCAATATATCCCCCAATGTATTTCACCTCCTTCTCACCTCTCATATAGAAAGTTCCATACAAATTAGGAAATACCTTCAAATGGATACAGCTTTTGTATAAATAAATAAAAAATTATGGGAATTTGTGGTTTGGAAAAATGAGGACATTTGATAATTGACTTTATGTCGAGAAGTCAAACAGGGCATTTTGTCATGTGCCCTGTTCTATTTAATTTTGTCGTGTAGAGTTGTTATGCTTTAGATCAAGGAATGTAACCGCTGAATTTCTGTCTTTTGATTGAGCACCCAGAAGGAAGGGATCTACTCTCAAAGTCAATGTGTCGGTACCAGAAATCTTACCCTTTTTACCCGGAAGTTTTGAATGAGGAATGATTATAAACTTAATTATATACCTGCCTTCTTTGTCTTCGGATAATTTAATGCCTCCTTTAGTGGTAACAGAGAGTGTCTCATCCTTATAGAATTTACGGATATTGTCTAATATATCTTTACAGAAAAGTTCTTGCATAAAAACATCAAATACATCCTGAGACACTTTTGAGTTCATTGGGTATTCTGGTTTAGCAGCAGCTACCGTAATAGAGCTTAACGAAAAACATAAAATCATCATTATGATTATTTTTTTCATAATATCATCTCCTTGTACCTTAACGTTTACATTTTTTTATTCCTTTATACAACTTAAGCATTGCAAACTATAAAGAGCCCTCTCCTCTAAAAAAAGAGGGCTTTTTAATTAGTGAAGTAAAGACTCCAATTTCGCTTTCGTTTTCGGTCCGTAAATGCCGTCAGCAGATAGGCCATTCATAAGCTGAAACCGTCTTTAAACAAGAATTGTAAAAAGGAAAAATAGCACAGATCGAATTAATCATTTCACACTTTAGAATCCCCCCTTCTATTTCTTTATTTTCCCATGGTAAAATCTTGTTGAAGTATTTCGTATGAAAGGATATGGTCATGAAAGTTTTCGAAGCAAATACCCTGCTAGCCGCTGCCAAACAGCGCGCGAGTGAATACACAGAACTGCGCGGTCAGATGGTCAATCTAAAAAAAGCGTTTCAAGGCATGGCTGATCTTGGCGAGGGCGATTTCTCAGGCCGGGGCGCCGACAATATCAAAGCCTTTTTCCAGGACCACGCCGGCGTCACAGACAGCTGGCTTGATCTGATCGACATGAAAATCGCATTTCTCACAAGCCTTCCCAGCAAAGTCGAAGATGCCGGACTTTCCAATTCACATGTGGAGGAATCATTTCTGGAACACGAGCTCACCCACGCCCTAAATAAATCAAAGGCAATTATGGAAGAGCAGAAAAAGGACATGCGCTCCATCCTCGGAGAGATCGAAGACATCATCTCGCTTGATTTGTTTTCAACCGAAAGCACAGATCAGAAGCTTTCCTCAGCTGACAAAAAAAGAAGCGAAACCATACATAAGCTCGGCAAGCTTGATCACGATCTTACGAAGGAATACGCAGAAACCGAAGCGAACGAACAGTTCATCCAAGCTGACTTCCAGCAGCTTCAAAACGCCACAGGCAAAGGAAAAAGCGCAACTCCGCTTCACTACAATGCCAAGGCGTACCGTGAAAGCGACATCCATAGGAAAAAAGACGAGATTGCAAGGCACTCGCATGCTTATCTTACGATTAAGAAAGAAGAAGCAAGGGAACGTGAGGTCGAAAAACTGAAAGAACGACTGAACAATTTCGACTATGCAAATGCTGATGAGTTCTACTCAATGGCCAAAACGATCGGCTATGAAAACCTGACAAAAGAACAGCAGCGATACTTTACTCAAATTGAAAACACGCAAGAACTCACAGACGGTTTCAAAGGGGTTGCAGTCGGCCTTTATGATGTTGGGAAAGATACTGTGTTAGGACTGAAAGATCTCGCTGTCGGCGCATGGGACTTTTATCAGCTCTCTGATGAACAAAAGGTTGTTAAAACGATTTCTACCGTATTGAATACTCCGTCTTACGCAAAAATCATATGGACAAACCTAGCCGATTCGTGGAATGATCAAATGGTGAATGGTGATACGTACTCTAGAGCGCACTACGTCTCCTATGCGGTAGGCAGCCTTGTTGGCCTGAAAGGTGTAGGCTCGACGGTTAACGTATCAAGCAAACTCGCAAAAACAGGCTTTTCCAAGGTGGGAAAAGTACTGGAGCCTAGCGCTGCAAGCCATGTACACAGAGGAATAATAAACGGAACAGACTATATCAACTCTTTACTGAAACATAAGAACGAACCTGTCCTTGTTGGAATAGCGCAAGATATTGAAAACACCCATAATGTAAAAAACACACCGCTTTTAAAGAGATTAGTTCAATCAAAGGATGACTTGTTTACTAAAGCCGCACCATATACTTACAGAGATGAGTATGGAAACCTCAAAACAGTTAACTTAAAAATGGGCCATCTTAAAAACGAAAAACATCCCAAAACTGGAGTTCCATATAATAAAGACGGTTTCCCAATTTTCAAAGCAGAATTTGATACGAAGATTGATTCTAATCTTTATAAGGAAAGCGATTATTTACAATTTAAAGATGCAACTTTAAAATTAAAAAAAGAAATTGAAAAAGATCCTTTACTTAGAAATCAATTCAGTGACCTTCAAATCGAAATGATAAAAGCTGGTGAAACACCAGATGGATATACTTGGCACCATCACCAAGATCCAGGGAGGATGCAATTAGTTGACCAAAAGGTGCATCGGAAAACAGGCCATACAGGAGGCCGGCACCTTTGGGGTGGAGGAAGTAAGAACAGATAGGAGTTGGTCAATATGACAGAGTGGAGATTTGCCGAAGAGCCTATTGGGGAAACAACTGTTAAAAAAATCGAAAAGGCATTAGATGTTAAGTTTCCAAACGACTACATTTCAACTATATTAAACAACAATGGAGCACGCCCAAGTAAAAAGATATTTGACTTTGAAAATACAAAAGGTGCGGTTTTTAATCGATTACATGGTCTAACTGAAGATAGTTCAAGTTTTATTTTAGAGGTCTTAGAAGATTATCAGGATGGAAGAATGCTTTCAGGGATAGTCCCTTTCGCCTGTGATCCTTTCGGTAATGAAATCTGTTTCGATTATCGTCAGAATAAAGAAAATCCCTCCGTGGTTTTCTGGGATCATGAAATTGCTTATGAAGACCCTGATGGAGCATTGAGTCATATATCTGATTCATTTACCGATTTGGTTAATAAACTATACGATGAATAAAAAGATAAATCCCTTCTCATAACGAGAAGGGATTCTCTTATTTTAGTAGAGCTTCAAGCTTTGTTTTCGTTTTTGGTCCGTAAATACCGTCAGCATTCAAGCCATACATTGACTGGAACCGTTTGACTGCATTTGCTGTCTTCGGTCCGTAATAGCCGTCTATTCCGTTATTCTTTGCCCCCTTGTCCGGGTAGTAATAGAGAGCCGTCAGTGCCAATTGAATCTGTTTTACGGCCGGCCCCTTAGTTAAGGGGCTTGTCACTTTAAAAATGCCTGACGGCAGCGTGTAAGATGATTTCTTTTTACCGGATGAAGAGCTGACCGAGCCAGTCAGCTTTAATACTTGACCGACTTTGATAAAATTCGGGTCCTTGATGCCGTTCAAGCTTCGTAGGGTGGCCATGCTTACGCCATTTTTCTGCGCAATGACAGAAAGGGCATCGCCTTTTTTGACGGTGTACGTCGCCCCGCCAGTCTTGACTTCTGTTTTCGCAGGTGAAGATGGGGCACCGCTTATGCCGGCCTTAAAAGAGTCCCATCGATCAAGCAATTTGCGTGGGCAATACTTGCCGGACCAGTGTTGGTGAGGGACCACGTTTGCAAGGGAAATCCCCTGCTCCTTCATGAGCTTTTTGATCAGCCATTGCGCATTTGCCATGGCTTTCTCAAAATCCCCATCGCTATTCTCGCAAATTTCAATACCAATAGATTTCCGGTTACCGGTGCCGTTTCCATCACCGGCATGCCATCCGTTCTCATTCAATGGCAGATGTTGATATATCTCTTTCTCGTCCACTGTAAAATGCCAACTGGTTGGCGTTTCCGGATTTTTCTCATAACGGGCGTGCATGGCTGCGTTTGCTCCTTTTGCTGTGTTCGCCGTGTTATGAACTGTGATGTATGCCGGGTTCATTGCGTATCCCGGTCTATTATGGTGCCCTACTGGAATAAAATCTTGAATGACTTTTATCATTCTGATCATCTCCTAATATTTGATAATGAAAGAAGACTGCCAAACGGCAGCCTCACTTTGTTAGATTATGTTGTTTCAAAATAGCCTGTTGCTTATGGCCTTTCTCAGTCAAATAGTTGTTTTTGAACCAAGCTGCGGCAGTTGTACCGATTGAAAAGAGCACAGAGCCGGCAGTGTAAAGAGCGTCAGCAAGCTGATTCACCTGACCCTCTGTAATATCCAAAGGCGATTTGCCAAACATCAACATTGTTTGGTTAATAAGCGCAATTAAAAGAAGCACCGTCCGGACGACCGTGCCTTTTTCAAATTTTTTCATGTATTTTCCTCCTTATTTCTGCAAAACAGTATAAAAAATAGCGATTGCGCCGCCAATAATGCCAGTGCATACCGCTGTAATGATAGCGCCAGTGATTGTGCGCTTGATCCAAGTTGTGTTCTCTTCGATCTTGTTGAGTTTTTCGTTTAATGTCATGATCTGCTGGTCTTGCCTATCGGAAACGCGTTCAAGAACATTTACGCGCTGTTCGATTGCTTTCTGACCTGTCTTCATTTCCATTATCTCTTTTTGTAATACATGCACATCTGGTACCTCCGTCACTTCTGACATTAGTACGCCCCCCCTTTTATTACATCGTTTTCTCCTCCTGTATGAGGCAATTAAAAAGGACAGCCGCTATTTTATGAGACGGCTGTCCCTTTTACGGAAAAGTTCCCATTATTTAAAGCGGTAATCTCCATCACGATCTCTTTGAATCCTGTAATATCAAAAGTCCAAGCTTCTGACTTACCCACTGTGCTTATAGCCAGGGTGCCGTCGTCTACTTTTTGGCCGCGCAGCGGGCGTTTTGTTCCTGAAAGAGATTTCCCCCAGAACTTCAATTCACTTGTATCAGCCGTGCCATAGACTTCAATCAATAATGTTTTAAAGGAACCGACTTTCAAAATATTCCCCTCACCTGGGGTCTCCACTTTGTCATGAAAAACGATATCGGCTGTTTTAGCCTGTACACTTTCAAAATCAGCCGGATTAATCGCGATTCCTTGCGTTTCTACCTTTAAGCGGCCGTCTTTGGTTACATTGCTTGATGTAAATTCAAGCGGGAGCGGTTTATCAGATTTAATTGAGACTGAATCCCGAATCTTCACATCTCCCTGGCCTGCCCCGAGCGACTGATACAGTAAAAATTCTGATTGCTGCAGATTACCATTCGCATATCTGAAGCGGTAGTATCTCTGTGATAAATCGACCCAAGCAGTCTCTGATAGAGTATTTGCTTTCACTTCTAATGATGTGATGGTGGACCATGAAACATTATCGTTGCTTTGCTCAATAAATAGGGTCCCTTCGCGATCCGAATATGCAGCGCCTTTGATTTTAGAAATTAAGATCGGTCCCAATCTATCCTGGCCATATTGGCTATAAGAATCTGTAGCCTTTAATGTTGCATTAGTCAGAAGCTCTGCTGTTCCTGAAATATCTGCAACTGGCTCAACAAAATCGCTTTTCCCTTCTCTAAATGGTTTTACTGCGCCCGGCTTTCCCGCGGCATCCGTTGGAAATGTGAATCCTAAAGATGACATAATTGTCCTCCTTCATAAAAGTTTTTTATTTATTTGAGCGGACTTTTTCAAACTTATGACATCGTCTCACCCCCTTCAAGGCAAAATAAAAAAGCCTATAAGGCTTTACCAGTGATCTCTATATACTGTTGCGGGGTAACGAGCTTCTTTTCAACGCCCTGTTGTAAATCAGCTGCAGAACAATCGTCGTAATACATTGCCTTTTTCACCATCTCCGGAGTGGCCCATTTATAATATAGTGCCAATACCCAATAATTCATTTTGATTCATCCCTCTCTTCCCATGACATAATGGCAAGCTTTAGTTCCGACAGCTGCCGTCCAAGTGTTTGATTTAATTCTTCAAGCTGTTTACAGGCCAGTTTTTCTTCCGAAAGCTTCTGTGCCAGTAATTGAATTTGATCAGGCGGTTCAAATGGCGGATTTTGCTTTAATTCGTCCCACCAAGCTTGCAAATCCGCTTCTGTAGGGATAGGGGCCCGGATATTCCATCGTGCAATATAAGAGGGGGTGCCATCGCCATTATTCTGAATGATAAAATCTTTAGTCGGATCGGCATCGGGATATTTATAAAGGATTGCTTCACCTATATTCATTTTTTACCTCCTTACGCATCGGGGTAGTTTAATCCGCCAACCTCTTGGATATCAAAGAAGTTGTAAACTCCATTTTTATCAGTGATACCCCTTTTGACGGTTTCATCTCCGCCATAATTACAGTAGCAGAAGATTTCCACATAATCGCCCCTGTTCATTGGGATAGTGGCTGTGCCATTTAACCCTAAATTCATTTCTTTGCCGTTATCAAAATAACCTCTATAGTGGTCAAGGGTTTTATACTCTTTTCCGTTCAGATACACCTTCAAATGAAAGTTGATATACATAGCGTAGTTGATCATATAAAGCCCAACATTTACTAAGTACATTCCATCATTCGGCGCGACAAATCTATTATTTTTAATATCGAAAGCATCATGACTGTCTTTTATTTTTCGATTAAAAGCTATCTTGGTGTGATCAATCTGTTTTAAATATTGAACATCGGATACTCCCACACTTGCGTGAGCAAAACCTGATATCTTTTCCCATTTTGTCCAGCCTGTACTATCCCACCAATGGCGAATCCATGTCCCGATATTCTTCCTCTTTGTTCCATCGCCATTACCATAGAAATACTGAGCAAAGCGCCATTTATTTAAATTTTCATTTTTAATTAAGCCATAGCCAAGAGGGTAGCCTGTGTCATTGCCCTCATAGATACCCATAAAGGTTATTCCTTCAGGGTAATCAGTGCCTGGTGTTCTCGCATCGACGATCGCTCTTTCATCTCCATCACGAATGCAAATTAGGTTCTCGTTTTTGAAATTGGAATTCACATAATTGATAGCATCAGTCAATGCCTGCTTAATTTTTTCTTTTGCTCCTTCAGGGGTTTCTTTGTTGTTCCAGTTTTCCCGCTCTTCTTTATTGATATGAAGTTCAGCATCATTCACATGAATATCAAAGTCTCGTTTCGGAGCCTGCTGCACGTTGTCCACGTTCCCGAGTCCAACTTGTCCCTTTGTCGTTTTATGCGGGTTATTCATGTCATTTTTATGAGATGCAAGGTCCGTATGGGCGTCTTTTATTCCTTTTTCCCAGCGGTTAACATCACCTTCGTTAATCGGGTCGTCTGGAAGCCAATTTGTTTTTGCTTCATAAGCCATTGTTATACCACCTCAAAAGTAAACCTAAAATCTAACGTTCTGTTATCACTGACATTTAAATCAGTCTTTCGTTCAGTAATCACATTTCCCAAGTCATCAATGATCTGCACTGATTCAATGTGCTTAATATCCTCTTCACGATGTGTGAGCACCGTAACCACCGCGCCACTGATCGAAAGCTCCACGATGTCAGTCTCTTTTCCATTCAGCAGCACTTTGCTGATTCGACCTTTTAAATCGGCAGCAGTACGCTCTCTATATGCTTCTGAAATCATGTCAAGATCACCTCATTGTTATTAAGAGTTACGGAATAACCTACCCGAAGCTCACTCACTTTACGGTATCTCCTGTGATTCAATATGACTGTATCCTTTATTTGCAGACTCTCATTAAAGGCCGGCCTGAGTGTGTAAGCCAAATGTGCCGGCTTCATGTTCTCTAACGTCTCAATAAGCTCAGTCATGTGCTGCAGGTCATCTATATCAATATCAACGTTAAAGTGATACTCTCCAGGAATCAGACGGACGCAGGCAGACGGATTTTTCAAGAACCTGTTAAGCGCCCGCTCGATGGCCAAATATGTTGCCGGAGGAATATTGGACATTTTGGAAATCAGGCGCAGCCTGCGAATCTCATACGTATCACCCGACTCGCGCGGCACATTTAATATTTTTTCCCAGCGTTCGAGCCCCCAGGTAGCTGTTGTGACAAACAGCTGATCTGTCAGATCGAAGATGCCGTCATTTTGCTTCTCAAATTCCGGCGCTTCCGTCTGAAGGACTTGAGTCATTTCTTTCAACTTTGTTAAGAACGGCGGCAGGTAAGCAGTCATCTCATCGAGTTTGCTCAACGATCGTCACCTGCCTGAGCTTAGGGATTTCAATGTCATCCAGAACCAAATTTTCAGCCAATCCATTAATTTTAATATCAGAGTAATCGCTCACGGATGGCGAATTATACACGATATTGTTAATTTGAGAGAGCCGGATCACCTTATCTTCAAAAGCCATCTTTTTGAAAAGATTCAGGACCCCAGCTTCTATTTCATCTTTAACTTGGTCAATTGAGCTATTGATCTCGGGCAGCACGGAGGCGGAAATCTCAATCTCTTTCCATTCTGCACTTTCTACTGTTACAAACGCGCCGATCGGCGCCTGGCCTTCTCCTTGTCCGGGCTCCGGATCAATATAATCACTGACCTTTGTTATCAGAATTTCTGAAGCCGGCTCCAGCTTAGCATCCGTCACCACAATTTTGACTGTGCCGTCTCCCTTCCAAAGCGGGAAGACCTTTGCTTTACCCACTCCGTCCACTTCTTCCGCCCACTGCTTATAATGCTCTTTATTGGCACTTACAGCTTCTCGGCGCACACGGGTAAAATAGCGTTCTCTCAAGTTATTATCGTCTTCCTCTTCGCGGCCAGGAATCAGGATCTCTTTCACTATCGCCTTTTGAAGTCCTGGTATCGTATCGAGCGACAAAAGATTTTGTCCGGAGATATTTGCATTACCAGCTTCACCGGCCGTTTCACATTCTAATGTTCCATCCGCTGTATATTGAAAATAGAGATTATCAACAAAGAAGCGGGACCCCACAGGAATTTTCACCCCTGATGTGAATTCGCCCGCCCTTACAGCTTTTGTGGCTGCCGTTCTTTCAATCCCCGCTTCAGCAGCCCGCCTATCCAGAAATTCGCCCTGAGCCGTATCGGAAAACACGAGCTCCAGCACGGTATCAAGCCAAATATAAGACTTTGCGAGCTCAGCGGCCGCAGGCGCGAGCGCATTGTAAATGACGCTCCCTTCTCTTGTATCAATATCCGCAGAGATACGGGACAGCATACGATCCATAATCTCCTCAAACGTTTGATCTTCAAACATCCTCGCCAAGCACCTCCTCGATCTCCAGCGTGCCCTCGTCTGTCTCTACGATAAAAGAAACTATGAACCTATCACCTGATTTATCAATCTCAAAATCAGTGACAGAAGAAATTCGATCATCATATATTAAAGCTTCTTCGATCAGTCTCGGGATCTCCATTTTTTTATATGCGTCTGTTGTCTCGTTATCAGAAAGAACCTCTTGAAGCTCATTACCAATGTCATGACTGAAAACAGAATAGGAATACCGCTCTGTATGCAGGGCCATATAAACAAATTGTTTAATTGCCTCAAGTCCTGCGATCAGCTCGTTAGTAATTCGCCCATTTTCAAAGTCAATTCTATATGTGCGCGATGTCTCTATTGCTTCGCTGTCATCTTCAAAATCATCAAATTCTATTTCTGGTGAAAGGGCCAACCCACGCACCCCCCCTATATTTTGTCGAGAATAAAAAATGATTGTCCGCCTTTTAAGGAGACAACCATTACATTCTCACCGGTTTTAAGTTCATCTTCTCCCCCGGCGCGCAGGCGTTTAGGGATAATAATTAAGTCAGAAGGAATGATTAATTTTTCGTTTTCATTGACCTTGATTTCAACAGGGGAAACAGAAACGACTTCAGCCGGCAGCATATCCACCGGCGACTCAGAATCAACAGCGCCGATAGCCAGATGTTTAATTGCTTCACTTAACCTCATGATGAAGCCCCTTCCGGGATTGTGTTTTTTTCAACCACATCAATTGTCATCGTGTGGGAGCTGCCTTTAAATTCGTGCTTGTCAGAATCAATCCAATATGTTTTCTTTACCCCCACTTCCGGAATAGAAATATACACCGGAAGCCCGCTCTGCAAGTCAGGAATACCAATAGCTTGAATACTCTTTAATTCCTTTTTCACACCTTTTTTTTGTGATTGAAGTACGTTCGCTCGCTGCTGAAGCTGCGCCTGATTAATATTATCCGAAACAGTTTCCACATACTGCAGAACCCCGTATTTATTAATTCCTGAATTATCTTTTGCAGTGGCAGTATACGTCTTATTGTCTTTCTGGCGCCGGAGTTTGACCTTCGTAGCTGTCTCATTAATTGAGGTGCTGTACTGGTATCCTGTGATGTTTACGCCTGTCTCTAACACCCAAACTTCTGACGGGTCAGGCCAAGCCCTGAGACAAAGCTTCCCCTTCGAGGCATATAACTGATAATTATGACCGGTCTGTTTTTTTGTTTGCTTCAATGCCTTTAATATCATGTCATAAAGGCTTGTATCATCTTTAAAGACCAGTGATTTAATAGTATAGGCTGTTTTTGCAATGGACCCGGCGGGAATCTGAAAATCTCGGGCCAACCGTTTTACTATTTGATCAGCACGCTGATTCGAGAAGACGTAAACATCTTTGTTCTTCACCAGATATTGAAGCATGTCATAAGCCGTAAAAGTCAATTTATGATCATCCGGATTACGGGAAAACACAATGCCGCGGAATAATTCCTTACCTTTCCACTTGAATAGAACTGTAGCGCCTTCAGTTACGCTGTAATAAGAGTGATTTCCTTGCTTTGTTATGATCGTGGCCGTGATTGAACGCGGCGCTTGATATCGCTGTCCTTCAAGAGATACTGTCTCTGTTACCAGCTCAAGCCATTCTGTTTCTTTAATGACAAAAAGCTCAATCATGTGTCATCACCTGCTATTGCGGAATCTTTAATTTTTGGCCGGGGAATATCCAGTGGCCCGGCTGCCTGATGTTTCTTCTGCTGCGTTTAATCATTGCCGTTTTATTGGCATTCCATATTTTCCGCCATTGCATGCTGCTCCCATAGAATTTGCCCGCCAGATCCCAAAGAGTATCCCCTTTTTTCACGGTATATGTTTTTGGAGCAGATTTTGACGGCCGTTTTTTCTTTGTTTTCTTCTTTTGTTTTATCTTCCGGGGTGAAGCGGTCCTGTATTCCTTCAGCTTAATTTCAAAATCTCGGTCTCCTATGTCCTTTTGTCCCTCACTATGCGAAAATGCCTCAATGCTGCAGGTTAAGTTTATTTTTGTTCCGGTAATCAAAAACTGAACAGGCTTTTTCGATTTCAACCATTTGTCTATTCTTGCAATTGCGTTTTCTGGGGAAGGAAACCCTTTATATTCGGAGAGCGGACTGTGCTTCTTTGGAAAAAAGGAAGAGAACGAAATTTCTTTCGCTCCCGGATTATCTATAAAGGTAATCTCACCGAAGCGGGCAACCTTTACAGAGTCATTTTGAATCGTATCAGATATGTCGATCTGTTCCGGAAGGACGGGCAGCCGCAGCCTGTCCTTACCCTGTGATATCCAAAACTCATAAACAGACTTAGTCAAAAGCTACGACTCCTTTCGTTCCGATATTGATATCCTTCTCTAATTCATCTATCAGAGCTTGTTTGATTTTGGCCACGAGGCTATCAGCGTCTTGATTGTTATAAAAATGTTGATCGCCGTTAAGTTGAATTACAATTTCTTTGCTGCCGGAAGCGGCAACCGCAGTCTGCGTGCCGCCCGAGGTGGCCGCAGATACTTTCCCGGAAGAGAGTTCAGTTGTTCCCGTCTGCGCAGGATCAGTTACCTCCATTCCAAGCGCTTGAGCGGCACGACCAAGCAAATAACGGCCGCGGATGCCCCGCTCTTCAGGAATGATCCACTCCCGTTTATTCCCTTCACCGACACGGGCGATCTGCTCCTTAGTGATCAAACCACCATTGGCATAACCGACGTATGGGCCGCCGCGCGCCAGGCTCTTAATCCCGGGCACATTGTTTATCGATCCGTATCTGCTTTTAATATAGCCGATAGCGGCAGCAGCGTTGTGAATTGGGTTGCTGATATCATTCATTCCTGGCGCCTTATGAGCTTCAAAGGTGCTTGGGATCGTCTGCATTAACCCTTGTGACGGGTGGCCGGCTTTGGCATTGCTATCCCATAAGTTAATGGAATTAGGGTTGCCGCCTGATTCATTCTGTGCAATTGTCATCAAGCCCGGAAGCCAGCTGAATGGAGTTTTAGTTGCGATCATTGCAGACATTAGCCATTCCTTAACGTTGCCGCTGACTGCCCCCATTCCGGAATAGGCAGCCGCAAGTGAACCCGCTTGTTTTTCGGCAAACTTTTTCACATCGACAGAGCCGAGACCTTTAACAACCCCTACTGATGCAAAGCGGCCAAGACTCATCATGACACGGGAAGGCGAATGGATATCAAGCTCCTCACGGAATGCTTTTTCTACTTTTTTAGCAAGTTCCTTCGCGGCTTCAGATACTTCGCTGCCCTTGGATGCCATCCCAGTAATAAAGTTGCCGATCATTCCGCTCCCCCATCCGTTGGAGGACTCTTTAGAACGGAGAAAAGGCTTTTCTATACGAGAGCTGACATACTGCGCAGTGCCAGGATCCGTACTGTTCTGTCCGGAAGCGAATCCCTTCACCGTTCCGCTTCCCCATGACCCTGATTTGTTAATAGTATTTTGGAAAGGGGTTTTGACTTTGGTTTGCAGAAATCCATCCGTACCTGTCGCAGTGCTGTTCTGGCCACTGGCAAACCCATTGACAACCTGCTTCCCATAATTCGGCGAGTATGAAATTAAGCTGTTCATAGGCTGACCAACGTTTTTCTGTTTCCAAGCATCCATAGACACAACATTGTCGCTTATACCTTGATCAAAGCCTTGTGAGAACTGTTGACCAAATGTAGCTGCCTGGTCATTCAGGCTGGACGTGTCTACTGTTGGAGAGACAGAAGCGGAAACTGCCGCACCGCTGGATAATGGAGAAACAGAAGATTCCCCTCCGCCGCTTGAAGCTGCAGCCATATCGTCCACAACACTCATGCCGAGCTTAGAAGCCGCCTGTGAAAGAAGCATCTTACCGCGACCACGATTATTATCGACGGGGATAACAAACTCCTTACCGGCTTCACCGATCCATGAAATAGTAGGCTTTGTGATGAAGCCGCCTGTGGCATTCTTTTGCAGTACGCTTTTTTGTTTTGGCGGAAAAACACTATTTGCAGGCTGTTGTTGCGTACGAGCTAAGCCAATTCCTGTTCCTGCCGAATTGTTGTTTGTTGAAGTTTTCCCCTTTTGGTGCAGTCCAGTGACTTGTTCACCACGATGTATAATGGAACCGATAAACTCCCCGCCGGCGTCGGCTAACTCTTTAAGTTTAATGACCCACCAAAACGTTTTCTCAAACTTCTTTTTAATTCCGTCGGCCACTTTCCCCAGGGGATCACCGACATTTGTTTTGAACCAAGCCTCAATTCCTCCCCAAGCGCCGGTAACTGCGTTTTTGGCATCCTCAAACTTTTTCGTGATTGATTTTTTAGCATTTTCCACTTTTGTGACAATGGGGTTCCATACATTTTCAGTGAACCAAGTGGAAACCGTATTCCATGTATCAGAGATCCAATTCCACGCATCGTTAAGCTTCGTCCAGATCCACTTTGCTGCCGTTGTCACCGCATCACTTACTGGATTCCAGACATTGTCCATGAACCAAGTTGACACAGTTGACCATAAGTCCGAAATAAAAGTCCACGCATCATTAAGCTTCGTCCAAATCCAGTTTGCTACATCACTAACTGCTGTACTGATTGGATTCCAGACGTTGTCATAGAACCATGTCGCCACTTGAAGCCACTTTAATTGGATCCAGATTCGAGCATAATCAATATGTGCTTGTATCCAGCCGGCCACAGTCGCAACAGCGTCACTTATTGGATTCCAAACGTTATCCATAAACCAAGTTGAGACTGTAGACCATGTATCGGAGATCCAATTCCACGCATCAGTGATCTTTGTCCAGATCCATTTTGCCACGCTGGTTACCGCCTTACTCATTGGGTTCCAAACATTATCCATGAACCAAGTTGAGACGATAGACCATATCTTCTTAATGCCATCCCAAGCGAAAGCAAAAATGCCGACTACGAAATTGATAATCGGGACAGCCGTATTGTAGATGGGCGTCCACACATTCTTATCAAACCAATTTGATACAGTATTCCAGGTATCAGTAACCCATTTCTTTCCGTCTTCAAATTTCTTTTTAATGTCGTCAAGGGTATCACCGACCCAATCACCAATTGGATCCCAGACATTGTCCATAAACCAAGATGATAGATCGTCCCAAGTGTCAGTGATCCAGTCTAACGCGTCCTGTCCTTTTTCGGATACCCAGGCAAAGGCATCTCCACCGCCAGTCTTGATGCTATCCCATGTCTTTGACATGCCGCCCTTATCAAACCACTGCCCCACTGACGAACCTACATCTGATCCCGCAATACCGCCAACAGCACTTCCGACTAAACCACCGACAGCTGTTCCCACAACCGGAACGACAGAGCCTATTGCCGCGCCGGTTGCCCCACCGGCAGCCGCGCCTGCCATGTTGCCCCCGAAAGAGCCGAGCTTTTCACCGGCATTATCTTTATTCATACCGATAAGCCCTGTTGCCGCCAACGCTGTACCAAGTACCGGGATTCCTTTCGCAAACTTCCCAACTCCGGAAAGCGGTTTAAGGATTTTCCCCATTTTGGATGAGGCCTGGCCGGCAGACCGGAGTTCTGTTCTTGTGGTTGAAATTCCATCCCGACCGGCAGCGGAGCCCACCCCTGCATGCCCCCGTTCTCTTCCTAAGCGATCAGCAGGCACGCTGATTGTCCCACGAGCGGGATTCCTGCGGGCAGCGCCTCCTTGTCGGCCAGATGATCTGCCTTTTCCCCGGCCTTCCCCACCGAAACCGCCAGCACAACAGCAGCCTGTCAGACTGCCGCTCCTTGCTATACTCGTTGGGCTTGCTCTGCCGGCCCTTCCGTTTCTTCTGCCGCTTCTCGTATTGGGATCTGCGGATGCTGAACCCGTTCGTGAAGGAATAAGTTTTTTTATGACGCGGGCAGCATCGCCGCCGGCTGTGCCTATTCCTTTCAGGATCGGACGGAGAATCTTCAGATAAGCTATTAAGCCGATCAGGGGCGGGACCACTACCTTAAACGCTGTTTTCAGTTCATCCCAATGACTCACCGTAAATTCGATAGCCTTATTCAGCTTGTCACCGACAGCTTCTCCAAGATCGGTTATGTCGTTCTTAATCTCTTTCAACTTTTCTTTGCCTTCTTTACTGTTCAGGAAGTCACTAATCTTATCAAAAGCAGGGCCAAGACCGGTTAACAATGAAGTCCCCATATCCTTTGATATACTCTCAAAATCCCTCATAGCATCATTTACAGGCGTCATCGGATTGTTGTTCCGGAGTTGAGTAAAGCTGCGGTTTAGCTCGCCGGTTGTTTTCGCACTTGTGCCGATCCCCTCAGCCATATCAAGGATAGGCTGCTTTAAGTCTTCGTATTGTGTCCCGATCAATTCAGTTGCAATAGAAGCACGCTTGGTCTTGTCTTTGACCTTGGATAGCGCATCAGCCACTTTAAATAGGCTTTCCTGTCCACTGATAGAACCGTCTTTGAAGCCTTTGAACATTTTTTGCGTTTCTTTACCGCCAAATAATTGTTCAAACGCGGCGACTTGGTTATCTGACATCTCCGTGCGACGGATGTTAAACTCACGCATACTGTCGGCAAGGTTGTCAAAGTTCCGGGCGCCGCCCTTGGTCCCTTTTATCATGGCGTTTGCGATTTGACCGCCCGTAAGCTTCATGTCTTTGAAAGTGGAACTGTATTCATTCATTGTGTCTAGCAAATCATCAGCCTGGTCACCAGCATTCCGGTAAATGTAAGCGATGGTGTCTCCGCTCTCTTTACCAGTCATTTTCAAGTTGTTATACATAGCACTGAATGCCCGGTCTACTTCAGCTTGGTCAGCATTCATCAATTGAGCGATTTTGCTTGAAGACTCGGTGAGTTCCGCCAGTGCCCGGCCGGATGCCCCTGTCAGTTGCGAGAGTCCCTTTAATGCGGAGCTTACTTCCTCCCGGGATCCACCGGCTTTGTTTTTGTAGAAAATGTCATCAGTCATTCGCCCTGCATCTTTTTTGCTCACGTTTGAAGTTGCTGAGACATAGGCATCCTGAGCCATTGCATTTTTTCCGGAGTTCATAATTGCGCCGCCTGATAATCCACCCGCTGCCGCTAATGTAATCGTGACAGTCTTTAAGCCGTCCAACCTCTTCTCAATAGCATCGAGAGCAGCGGAAGCTTTGTCTTTGATAGACACAGTAGGCGTTGCCTCAGATCCATCTAAATCTGAAACGCGGTGCCGGAGAGAATTTAAATCCCCGGATGCGCGATCTCTGACGGAGACAGTCGGCGTTGCGTCTGATCGTTGTAAATCAGACAGGTTTCCCCTGATTAAACGTAGACGTGGTGTCGCCCGGTCATCCACCGATACCCTGACCTCATGTTCCCCCTCTGTAATGTCCTCAGTCTGCCGCCTAATGCGAGTCAACCCTCCTGAAGCTTGATCATCGAGACGGACATCAAGAGAGCGAGGGCGCCGCGTCAATTGGGTAGCTGAGCGGTCTATCCTCCGTATGGTCCGTTGTGTCCGGTCATCAGCTTCAAAAACAAGAGGGCCGTTAGCGGCCCTCTGAAGTCTTTCAGCATTTCCTTGTATTTTGCGGAGCTTTTTGGTCATCTTATCGTGTAGATCAAATGTGGCTGTTAGTTTCGCCATGGTTATTTTCCTCCTTTCTCTGCTTCTTTTTCTAACAGCTACCTATGATTTTTTCGCTTCTTTTTCAAGCAAATCAAGTTTATAAGCAATGGCACCGTACAGCAGCGCCTTATATTCACGCGGAGCTTCATAGAGCTCTCTTAATTCAGACGGGGAATATTTCAGCTCGTGCATAGCGTAATAGAAATACACAGCCTCCTTATCCCCGCCTCGTATTAGTTTTTTGCTTCTTCTTCAAGGTCTTCCAGATCATCTTCAAAACCGTTGATCTCGATTGCCTTGTTCAGCCAGTTAGCGTATTCCCCACCGACAGAAAGGATGCGCTTTGCCACTTCCACTGGATCTTCTGTCTTGTAAGCTTCGCGCAGCTCTTTTGATTTAAAGTTCGGGTAAACAGTCGTTTCAACAGCAATTCGTGCATAGAAGCGCTGGCTGTCCAGATCTTTCACACGGCCGCGGCCTTTGACATTTTTGTATGTTGTGTTTTCTTTCTCCAACTCATCGATGCGCTCAGTCGTAATTGCTTTGAAAACGAACGGAATCACGTTCCCCGCTTTGTCTTTAAACCGCTTTGAGATCAGCACTTCTACCTCTTCCGCTTCAATTGTTTGTCCTGGCATAAAGAATGAAAGATCATATACTTTTTCGTTTTGTTTTTCGCTCATGTTAATTACTCCTTTGGATATTAGATTTAGTTGACTCTTGCCAACAAAAAAGACAACCACAATTTGGTTGTCTTAGTGTATAATTATTCCTGTACATTTTGTCCGGCTAGCTCAAAGGTGGTCTGCTGGCTAAATCCCCTGAAAGGGGGTGACGCCTATGTCAACATTTCAAGCACTCACTTTAATGCTTGGGTTCGGGATGTTTATCCTCGCATTGTTGACGTATATAGACAAAAAGAAATAGACCACCCTTTGAGCCTCAGAAACTTCTAGGGTAGGTCCATATCTAAAAAGGTACACCTATAGCCAGCGCTCCAATGAGGAGCCAGCATTTGTACAGGCCGGAGTGTTGGCGCACTCCGGTATTTTTTATTTTATGCATTTCTTGTTTAAGAAATACACGGAAAACCAAGAAAGACGAAATGCATTACATCGGTAGTCATGAATACCTGACTGCCAGTAGTAATGATACTACTTGTAGTACCGATACTATCAATACTATTTGTTAACTTGTTAACATCAATATTAATATTAACAATCGGAGTTATCAAGTGGTAATGTATTAGATTTTATTAGATTTTATTAGGTTTTTGTTTATTTTTGCCTCGTATTGAATCACCCCAATGAAATGCATTACACGTTTTTCTTAGAATGTATCTTTCAGCTTTTCAGGAAGATCAAAGTCCTCAAAGGTGAACGGTACTTCCTCTTCCAATGCTTCCGAATCCACATCCAGCCCTGCGATTTTCGCAGAATCAAAGTTCACATCATAAAGAGTAACCCGCTCAGTCCCGCGGCCAGATGATTTATCATCAAGCACCGCCTGCAGAGTGAAATACGGATCTTCACCTTTTTTCACGTAATTGAGCATGAGCTGCACGAAGCGAGACGTGACTTTATAAAATGTCGCTGTTCCCGTTCCATTCGCGCCAGTCGTTTTATGGCCGGTCATGCGGCGGCCCATGACATTGACTTCTGATTTGTTTTTCTCCACGTTTGCTTCAAACGTTTTGATAAAAGCCAATTCCTCACCATCCAAGAAGAGGCGCCCCTCTTTACCAGATATCGTATTCTGCGCTTTAAAAGCCATCTTACTTCACCTCCACGTTAAAGTAGAATTTCTCTGCTGCATCAACAGGTTGCACGGCCAAGTCAATGATAAATCCATCCCGATTCTCATTCAGAACAATCGTGATATCAGACTCAGAGTCAAATCCCGTAATGCCACCCCCATCTTGAAGGATTCCCATGTATTGAGTGATCAGGGTTTTCACGAACTGCAGGCCGTCATCTGAAGCCGGGACATCGCTGCCGCTCGCTTTTCTGGACTTAATTAATGCTTTCAGCTGTGATGTCAGATCGTTATTAATTGCATCAAGAACCCGAACAATTTTGTTCTTCTGGAACACCTTGTTTTTCTCAGCTGTTAAGCTGGTCAAGGAATTAATATCCTTTTCAACAGCCACAGCCTTATCGCGAGGATCGAAAGTGAACAAAAATTCACCTTTAGCCAGTCGCTCAACAATTTCATCATTGTCAATGCGGTTTAAAACGTCCACAGCCCCTTCATATTCGACAAACGTAAGAGATTGATTAAAGGTAGCCCCCGCACTGGCCCCGGCCACCCAGGCAGTAGCTTTTTCAGGCGTAATCTCAGTACCGTCTTCCAACAGGACCCCTCCTGTCACATTGATAATTCCTTCATGATCCCCTTTATAATTCGAAAGGACGCCTTGAATCTTCTGACCTTGGTTATCTCTTAGCCGCTTCACGAATGCTACGAACGTGGCTTTAAGCTGTTCATTGTCTTCTACTGGCAGAGCAATGGTGTCAAAGTATTCCGTTTCGGCCGCATTTAAGAAATCCATATAGTCGGCGTTCGTCGGGACCTTATCTGTGCCGCCGGAAAGACGGGTGCCGGCGGATGCCGGTAAGTCTCCGCTTGCATCGGCAGGTGATGTACCGGTAAGCGGGATGGATACGGTCAAATCTCCTTTTCCAGTAAAGGATACATAACTGTTTGCCTTCAATTCCTCCGCGGCTGCTACGGTCTGCTTGTCAACTTCCGACTCATCGAGATACGTAATGACATCAACCTTTTTTGAATCAATGACATTCTCGGTGATCCGGATAATGATGTCATTCCCTTTGGTCCCGCCATAAAGAGCGGTTGCCTTAACGCCTTCACTGATTTCTGCAGAAGCACGAAGACCCTCAGTCAACCGATAAAGCAATACTGTTTTTGCCTTCTTCATTGCTTCACGCAGCAGAAGGAGCGAAGGATTATCAATGTTTAATCCGATCTTCTTATTCAGATCCTCAATGGAAGAGATAGAAATGAATTTTTTCAGCTCTCCCCAACTGGAAGCGATCGGGAGTGCCACGGTTCCTCTTTCACCGACAGACACACGATCCTCGGCGGTCGTTTTAAAATTAAAGTAGATACCCGCACGTTCTTTTTCCTTGCCTGGTGTAAATGTTCCGCCGTTCATCTATTTAACCTCCTTTTGAAGAAACTGAGTTATGAGCTTCTTCGCTTCTGTTTTTGTAATTCTTTCTTTGTCTACATGAAAAAGAGCACCGTCAAATACTTCGGGCTTTACCCCAAAAAGTTCACGACTGTGCTCTCTCAAGTCCCTGATATAAAAAGCAGTTTCTGCTTTTTCTAACTTAGTGGCCATCATTTCACCCCGCTTGTAAAATCAAAATTATTCAGAGCTGGCTTTTCTTCTCTCTCATACCAATAGCGGCCTGTCCAATTCAGGACAATACTTGCATAATCATCCGTTACTCGGGTTTCAATCCGTGACAGACGAATAAAATCACCCGTATCTTCACCAGATTCCTTCAAGAGGGGGATTAACCCTCTCTTACTTCTAAGGACATCCGCTATCCTTTCCGCTTCTGTATGAGCCTTCTGTGCATTTTTATGAAAAAGCTTCACGTTTAGCACATAGACTTTCTGAAATGTTGAAACTGTGTCTGGACCGTCGGCGGTAGAAGCCGGCGGGAAGTAAAGAGATGGGACCGCGAAGTCTTGCGGTATCTCTTCCTCATATACCTGGACAGGATACAAATTGTATAGATAGCCCATGATTGAGCCAACTTCACTATTCATGCTGCTGCCACCGCCTAAAATTTATTTTCAATCCATTGCTGGAGCTTCCGCTCAAGACTGCGCTCAAACATCATTTCAAAGATGGCCATTGCATTATCCCAATACCCTGAACCGTCAACCCATTTGAACTTCAGCAGCATTCCGGAGTTTTTTTCAGCAGGATCATATTCAAAGCGATCACCTTTCCATCGGCCCGGCACCCAGCGACGATCCTGATTCTTGGATGGATCAATGGTGAAATGCCCGTCATTGACATAAGAGGCATAATCCAGATTCGTTCCCACATCCAGCTTTAATTTACCAGCCGTCATTGAAAAGATGTTCTCCTGATCGCCCTTATGGAATGAGTTAAGCAAGCGGCGCGTGTCTACCGTCTGAGTCCGGATCACTTCATCCTGGACAATATCAAGGAATTGATAACCCATTCCTTCAAGCCAAATCTCATATTCTTGCCGCAGTCCTCCGTGGGATGCCTGGTGCAGCGATTGAACGAATTGATCGAGCCCCTTAATTCTCATAGGTAATTAACCTCCCTGACCGCCGTCACTTCCCAATGGTGATTTTTAATCAAACGCGGCTGCTGCAGCTTGTAGGCAGTACCTTCCCATTTCACTCTGTCATTGATCCGAATATCTGCAGAAGCCGGGAAATGAATCATAAATGACTGGTAGATGGCCGCGTTCGGCTCCTGCTGAACAATTGACTGGCTCTTCTCAGTAAAATAGCAGGGCTGACTCTTTATATCAGGCTCATCGGGATAAGTGTAAGCCGGCGGTGCATCGTGAACAGGCACGCCGTATCTCTTTTCTTGGCCTTCGTGTTTCTCCTGCAGATGATAAACATCGCACCGGTGAGTCAATAAGGAGCGGTAACTCATATAGACCTCATCCGCATTTTTACTTCTGTGCCTTCAAGATCTGAATCAGCCGGCACCACGTAATCCTTAATCAGTGAATAGATATTGGGTTTTTGAATGGTGCTTCCATTGCCGAGAGTGTACGAATAATCGCCTATCTTCTCGGACGTATATCCTTTTGTGATTGACTCATCCGAATTGATCAGTGCATAAAACTGCGCCATCTTTAAAACGGCAAGCCTGACCCTTTCAGGAAGAGGATCATATTCCTCTCCTAAAAAATCATGGCCAACTTCTAACGAAATTTCAGCAACGGCCTCAATGATGTCCTGGGTAAGCAGCACATCCGGCCGATCTTTGACTGAATCAAAAACCGAGTAAGCCTTTAAGTCAGCGGGGGTAATTAACATGCCGCTCAATCTTCTTTTCCTTGTTGTTCAAGGATGAAGGCAATTCTTTCATCTGCATTCTTGAAGTCAGACGGATTGCCGCCAAGATCAGTAACAATGGCTTCTTGTTCAGTTTTATTCATGCCCTTCAAATCTGTTTCTGTGTACTTCTTCTTTGATGCCGTGTCATCATCGCTTTTAGGTTTTTCCGTTTCCTTCGGCTCTTCTTTAATTAAATGACACTCAAACTGCTCATTATTCTTTAAATAAGAATAGACGGGCTTCTCCACTTCACGCTTTTGATTAAGCAAGAAGACATACCCCATAACATCGTATGTCTGACCTGCTATCAACTTCGCTGTATATGTGTCGGCCATATTTTATTCACCTACTCTTTCACTTTGATGATTTTAGCCACAGCGTCTTCTTCTTCGAATTTACTGTCCAGCTTAGCCGTCAGGACGATCAAGAACATACGGCGGCGGATATCCTTATCTACTTCAATACGAATGTTGCGCGAGAAGCCGAGAATGATATTTTTCGGGTGAGTCAGGATAATATCAGACACATCTGACGCGCTATCCCCTTCACCTGTGGTGTACGGCTGTAGGTTGGCAATGCCTTTGACCGGAACACCAAACGCTGAAGAAAGTCCGCCCTGTACAGCAGTGTCTCCTAAAGAAGTCTGGCGGTCAGCCACTCGGTCTTTCCATTCAACTTCCATTCCAGGGGACGTATAAAAACGGTACTCCTGTGGAATCCGGAGATATTTTGAAGGAACTGCTTTATATCCACGCTTGAAGACCTGGCGAGTCAGCTCTTCGCCCGCTACATCCACGATATGAGATGTGGCTTGCTTTCGAATCCCGTCTATTTGCGCAAGATAAGGATCTGAAGATGCCGTATCACCGTTTACTAACAGCTCTTCAATATCAACGGCCGCACGTTCAGCGAGCATCTGCATAATTGTATTTTGCAGTCCCTCTTTTTCAATATTGTTTTCAAGCGTGTCGTAGGTGATATTTACTTCTGCAATGACTTCTTTTGTGCTCAAGTTGACAGTGCTTGTTGACGGAACAACCTTTTGATCTTTTGTCAGCGAAACACCTTCCTGGGCAGCTCTGAGAATCCGCTGCCCAAACCCGATCTTCTCAATTTTTTGCGTATCGTGATCCATAGGAATGACACGCGCCTCATTTAAGATAGTCGGCGCATCTTGAACCATTCGAATAAAAGCATTTGCCTGTGTTGGGTTCATCATGCCGCCGCTCTTTAAGCTGGCAAGCGTCATCTCTGCCTTTTCAATTACCTCGTGATTTCTCATGTGATCCTCCTTGTGTTTGCCGCTTCTACTTAAAGAAGGCCGGCCCAGATTGATTTTTTAACATCTGCGGTTTCCTGCGTGGTCTCTTCTTGTTTAGAAAAGCCGCGGCTTTTTTCAATGGCATCAATACGATCAGCGAGCGGTTGAACAGCGTCTGTGATGGCTTTTTTCAACTTCTCAGCCTCTTTTTCAGCCTCTTCTTCCTCAGATGCTTTTTCCTCGTCTTTCTTCTTTTTAGGATCTTCCTCTTTTTCCAATTCCGTGAGCCGTTTCTGAATTGGCTCTAACGCTGCTTCGATGGATTTTGCTACATCCTCTGCGTTCATTTCTTCTTCCTCTCCTTCCGTCTCCACCTGACTCAGCAAGTTGCCGAGAGCGGTATGAGCGCTTTTAATTTCTTGTAAGCTTGAAGCCGAGAATTTCCGGCCGGCCTTTTGCAGCTCTTTCGGCTTCGGCCCGATCACTTTTAGAATGTCATCGGAGATCAATACATCCTGAGCGATATCCACGAAGTCTTGCAGAGCTTCTTTGATTTTTGCAGGGTCATTTTCCATCTCTCCGGGATAGTCCCATTTGAATAAAGCTGAGTTTAACGCATCTTGTGCGGCCCAAAACTCACGGCGTTGGCGCCCCTCGTCATATTTGTCCCGAACCGCGCCCTTGGCCACACTGGCATTAAAAAAGTTTTTGACCAAATTAAAAAGCCCTTTCTCGTGGTTGTCCTCTGGAGAAACAGGCTTTTCTTCTTGTTTTGCGATATCCGCGATGCCGGCCATTGAATAACCGGTAATCTCGCCCTTTTTGATTTCATCCCAAACTGCCTCGGAAGCCTTTGTCACAAGCACCCATGATCCTTTTTTGATGGTTTCACCATTCATTTCAAAGTCAGCAGGAGCGACATAAGATTCAACCACTTCACCAACGCCGCCCTGAAAGTCATGCTGCTTATCAATTTCCCGGGCGTCTTTCAGAAAGCCGTGAGCGGCCTTCTCAATTTCTGCAGCTGTCATGAAATCACCGTGAGCATCCACTGTGTCCGGTTCATAAACGATACCGTAAACAAGTTTTTGCTCGTCTGCTTCTTTCGCAAGGACCTTGACTTCCTTTTGAAAGTCCGGCTGTTTTTCTGATTTCATAAAAAAGAACTGCTTTTGATTAGCAGCCTTGTCTACATAAGAAACATGTGTGATTTTTGCGTTTATCAGTTCTCTTGGCATATGTTCACCTCCTTTCAAAGAAAAGCCTTATTTAGAAGGCTTTTCTTTAACAATTCTATTAGCAATAATACGAGCAACAGCTATGAATTTTTCAGCTGCACTCTCTGTAATACTATTTCCTTTTAGTAATATTTTCCGAGCATTATATAATGCAATAACCGAATCTCTAGTTTGGCCTTTCATTACCTTCTCGTTTTCGAGTTTATTAAGTACATTGTAAAAATGTTCGTAATTACCGGCTTCAATACCATTTTCATTTGCTTTGTTTTTAATAATTTCTTTTATAAACTCCCAAGTATCAATTACAGCATCAATAGTTGATATTTTGCTCAATTGCTGTAATTCATTAAATCTTTTTCTTACAGTTTCCTGTTCATGGCCTGCCTGTCCTTGCTCCATTTTTATATAGCTTTCCGCTTTACTGATGGCAGAGTTAAAAACCATTTCTAAATTTCCGTACTTTAAACTAATTAAGTCTTTGAGCCTTTCAGACAAAGGACCTTTCAACATTAAAATCGAAATAATAAGTGTAACTGGCCAGATCATAGAATTAACTAGAGATGAAATAAATTCTAAATGATTCAAAGCTCTCCCCCCATTAATCTTAGTGAGGAAATTATACTATTTTATTCCATGTTTGCTAAGGCTTCTCTACGAATCTCTTCTTTTTCCTCAGCCGACAACCCTAAAATCTCGTTATCTACAACAGGCGACAGAACGCAGTGACAATGAACCCGCTCAGCGGCGGAAAGATTCGTGTCTCGCGGATACATACAGGTTTCGCTGCTTCCTGGTATCTTGAATTCTTCATCAACACCAACAATTGTACCGTCGAGGTCTATATGATTCTCACGCGGATTGTTCTTCTTCCCTCCGCTGTGCCGCCATTTCTTCTTAGATACAGCCGGGGACTGCGCATAAGATTCATGCTGAGCGGCAGAGGAAGCCGCAAGAACCTCGGTTATGGCCGTTGTCCGGGCTCTCGGTCTATCAAAATGCGGCATATCCTTCAAAGTCAGTTCAACCTCCTGAATAGATGAACCTGAGTCAATGGCTTCCGTCAGCACTGTTTCCACTGCCTCATGTGTGTTGAGCTGCATAATTTCGGCCAGTCTCTTTGACCAATCCTTGATCCAGTCGATCGAGCGGGAGGAAAGAACTTTGAACGGAACTTCAGGATCGATTGAATCCATTATGATAGCGGCCAGCTCTTCAAGCGTCTGCTGCAGAAAATCCTCGGTCAGTTCCTGGAACTCTTCCTGAAAATCATCCTCTGCAAAAAGGTTCTGCGTAAAAAACACCAGAAGCTCCTGTAACGTCTCTGAATCAGCTTTGCTTACAAAGCCGTTCAATCCTTTTAAAAACCTCTTACGCTGGCTCCTGAGCAATCTAGCGATGCCTTTTTCATAATCCTCTACGTAACGGGGTATCTTAGAGAGGCCGGGGAAGTCAGGAATCGTCTCCACAAGCTTCTGGCCTTCGCTTTCCTCGGCTTTTTGAATGAATGAGGTAAGACTGACCAGCAGCTTATCTGTTTTGTTCATTATTCAAATCCTCCAAAACATCCCGCATATCTTTTAACAGCCCCATCACATCAGGAGTGCCGCTCTCGGATTTAAACAGAGCCGTAAATGGATCCGCTGCAGGCGTTGCTTCGTTCTTACCAATTGGCCGATTGTATTCTTCCTCCGGCCATTCCTCAAGCGTTTTACCGAGCACGCGCCCGGCCAGATCCCTCAGATCGTTAGGTGATACAGCACCAGCCGTAATGAAAGGAGTCAGCACTTTTGCAATTTCAAGCGGATCTTGAAAGTCCGGGCCTTTCAACTGCAGCTCTACTTTATGAATTTCAAGATCATTTAAAAATAACGCGTTCAGTCTGCCGGTAAGTACCTTTCGTTCCGGCTGAAAGACTTGCTCTTCAGTAATCTTTCTGGCTGTGTCAGCTGTCGCCCTGTTGTAATCCTGCGCTTCCCCGGTATAAATCGGCGGTAGCCGGAATGCAGAGCGGATTTTATCCCGGCTCTTTTGATCATATTCCAGGAACAAAGCATCTTCCTGAAGAATCTCGGCAAGTGATTTGATGTCTACTTTGACCGGCACGATTTCCTCATCACCATGAATATTCTTCCCTTTGGCTATCCCTTCCGCTTCGAGCAAAAGGAATTTATGTGAGTTTTCCACGCCTTCAAGGCCGTTCATATAGTCCTGCAGCTGTTTATACGAATCCTCCGAGAGCATGCCGTTCTCGATCGTAATAGCAGCGGGAACATGCCGGCCCTGTTTAAAGTACATGAAATTCAGCTCTTCTGCTTTGCGGGCGCCGTATAAGTTGACAATATGACCGATCCACCGGGGCTTCCCATAAGCGCCGCTCCCTATCTTAAAATGCACAACCTCGTTGGCCTGCTTATCAATAGGAGTTCTTTCATCATACTGCCCCGTTTCAAGATTAAGTGTACGCGGGTCACCGTACTCCTTAAAATAAATAACTCGGCCATCGAACATCTGAGCATATTTACGAAACCGCTTCTGCCTTTTCATAGTCTTTAATTGACCTGATTCAAAGTATTTGAAAGGAACTTCTATAGGATCAGATAGCTTGCACACCCGGACATATTCTGCGGCCATGTATTCGATGCCGGCGGGATGATTTTTACCGTTACGGATAACCTCTATATATCCGTTTCCTGTCTTTTCCCGATCTTCTAAACAGAAGCCGAGCAGTGTTTCTGCTGATTCATCAAAATGGAGATGCTTTATGAACTCCTCAAGCTGTTGCCATTCCTTATCCGCAGCCGCTTTTTCTTCAGAATCCACTTCATGTGAATTGATATCCTTTGTGTATCGCATATCAAAGCCAAAACCCACAATATTTGTCCTGTAGGCATCAACACATTGCTGGAGCATTGTTGAATACTCAGCTATCATTTTTAATTCCTTCAGGTTGTATGGCGGCTCCATGATCATGTTTTCCGTGTAATGGCCTGCAAATTCATCAGCATATATTTGTTTTGTCGTTTCGGCAGGCGGAGCGGCTTTAATCACTCGTGCTTTGACTGATTGCTTCGTCATCTGATAACCCCCTTTCTTCCCTAACCGGTCTGGCCCGCTGCGGGCGTCCTTTTGGTTTTTCTTTAAGGTCGGAAACCTCGTAATCATCCAGCGCGTACCAAATCGCTGAAAAAGTATGTGGATCAATCGTGAACTCGTCTTCAATGATGTGGCCCAGCTTATCGGTAGCATAGGTGAGCGGCTTCAGCTCATAGACAGTATTTTCACAACGATCAGAGCAAATGATCTTTTTAAACCGCTTGATCTTCTTAATGTATTGAAGACGTGAACCCTGGAACTTTCGAGCCCCCACCATATTGAATCCTTGCTGCTGATAATAACGAATTGTTTTCGGCTCGGCGGCATCCGCCTTGATCAATTCCTTTGTCTCCGCAAATTCCTTTATCTCTTCGGCCGTCCTATCGTCCGTCATTTGATTTTTGTAATACTCCCAATAGATATAGAGGTACTTCTTCTCCGTGTCCACAGCAAGCCGGACAATGGCGTTATACGATTCCTCAAAACCAAAGTCCATGCCAACTCGTTTAAGTGGGCAGTGAATGTTGGCGATATCCTCCATAACTTCTTCGTGCGGCCGCTCTTCAAATTGAGGAAGAACCCGCACACCATTAATGCCAAAGCGCCCCTTCCGCGCAATGCGGTAAAGGTCTGGATCATAATCCTTCAGTTCATCGAGCTGCTTCACATAACTTTCGGGCAGAAATAGATTATCTTCCGCAGTTGAATGATGATAATAGGTGTCGTTCACAACGACTGTACGCTTTTCATAAAGCTCTTTATCATCAAGCACAAACCGTTTTTGGCGGTCATCTTTGAAGAAATGCCGGAATGTCCAGTTATCCTCTCCGACCGGGTTTGTGGAAAGAATCATGTGGAGCGGCAATGTCGGGTGACGTAGGCGCCCAAGCAATTCCTTAAAGCCTTCATATTTCACCTCAGAACATTCCTCAATCCATATGATCGAAATGTTATTGATTGATTTCAGCTTGGCCGGCTTATCCAGCCCTTTAAAAATAATTCGGCTGCCATTCGGAAACCGTATTTGCATCGGTGACGAAACACACCTAACAACGTGATCAATCTCTAATTCGTTGACAATCTCTTCGAAGAGAGAAAAGGTTGAGTCTCTGTGTGTGTCATAAACTTCCCGGATAACAAGCGCTGTCCGCTTCTCTGTGAGTAATTTCAGAATGATCTTCAGCGCAGCATGATAGCTTTTCGATGACCCATAGCCGCCAACCAAGAACTGAAACTTTTGGTTCCAGTCAAAAAGGAAATCCTCGAAATGTGGGTTTACTTTTTTAACAGTCATCAGCTGTCACCCTTATCCTTGCGCTTACGCTCTATTATGATATTCACAGAGTTATCCACAGGTCTTGCGGTCAAGCGTTCAAGCTCAGCTTGTTTTGTCTCGTTTGTCAGATACATGGCACGCAGCTTCAGATCGTGTTCATCCATAGAGCGGGTGATATCATGCTTTTGACGAATAGCCTTCAGCCGCCTATCAGTAACACGGGTCATTGCTTCCTCGATATTTAAGATATCGTCAATGGACCGCATCGCTGTTTCTTCCACTTCTGTGACAACCAGCCGCTCGTTCATAAGCGGTACATGCTTTACAAGTCCTGTTTTCTTGTCATTAGTTGGAATGATGTCTTTTACCTTGCGCATCTGTTGAAGAACACGGCGCTGCTTCTCATTTAATCCATTTTCAATTCTCATGATGCGCTGCATCATACGCCGCTCTTTTAAATAAAGCTCCCGGATCGTTAACTCAATTTGATAGAGCGGGTCAGTTTCAATCTGATCAAATAGCTCTTTTTCTGTATCATCCATGAAATCAAACAAGATTGATTCATACTCACCTGTACGCACAGAGTTTTTATTTCCTTTGGGAGCGGCACCACCCCTGTTCCCTTTGGCGTTTTTGTTGCCAGGCGGCGCCTTGCCTCCTTTATTACCCCGGGCGTTTTTGTTACCTTTTGGAGCGCCCGGACGAAAAGGAGCGCTCCCTTTCGATTTAGGAGCGCTCCCATTGATTTTTTCTTCCCATTTATCATTTGCTTTCCATTTGCGGACAGTGCTGCTGGTGACGCCCAATTCATCGGCAATGTCTTTTAATTTCTTGGTTCCGCCACTCTCTTTCCACAAATGAAAAGCCTCGTCTCTGCGTGGATCTCTTTTTCTTGGCATTACATCATCACCCACCCCCGAGCCATGTAATTGAGTTTGAGTTTGTTTTTAAATTTCTTCATCCTTCTGAAGCTGTATATCGAGCTCTATGAGCTTTTTTAGGTCGTCCACAGTGTTTACCTCTATTCGACCGTTTTGAAAGTCTCTGATCCACTGCGCAATGCCTGCACTAACGATTTTCCGATACTTCTCTTTTGACTCACTGATATTTTCAAGAACATCGGTTTTATGTAAAAGCAGAAGCTTTTCCTTCTCTTCATCAGAATAGGAACATACGTTTGTTTTTTCTCTTGTCATGCTCCCCGTCCTCCATTACAATATGAATCAGAGCGTGATTTCCCACAAACGCGGCCGCGTCTTGATCACGCTCTCGACAGGGAGCTATCTCTGTTTTGATTGGAGGGTGTTAGCAGCACCCTCTTTTTTTTATGAATATTATCTTAACTCTTATCCAAAATAATACCGAATATTATTAAGGAGGAGTTTTTATATGGAAGTCAAATATTTATCTGATAATGGAGAATTTAAAACTCTTGAAATTTCAAATCTACCATCTTCGCCTGCAAACGGCTTTGCTTTGACTGTTGATCCAGAAACATCTTCGGAGAAAAAGGTTTGGAAAAAGGAACTTGTCTCTGTAAGCGGGGTGCCCGAAATTAAGGTAGAGACTTGTCATAAGCAAGTTACTGTACCTTTTGACGGAAGCATGGATGTTCCATATCCATGTACCTGCACAAGAACAGGGAGACATTGGATAGAATTAAAAGTTTTCTATCCCTCAGACTTAGTTGGTGATGTTGTTAATAGCATTATAAAGTGTGCTGAAGAAGCTGCTATATACGCTGCTGGCATTATTGCAGCTAGTTGCATAAATCCAGAATTTTTACCCCCAGCAGTCCCAACAGCTCAGACTCTTTTTGTAGAAAAACTCAAAACCTGTTTAGCAGAAGAAACATTTAAATTAGTTGATTATAGTCTTTCCTACGAGCAAGAATCAGGAGATTGGAACTGCTAAATCAAAGGGGTGTTTCACCCCTTTGATTATAAAAACCATTGTTTATAAATCTGTTCCGCTATCCTGTTCATCATGATAGGCGGGACACTCATTCCACAAACATACTGGATGTTAGCGCCCATGAAATCATAATCCAACGGGAACGACTGCATTAAGATGATATCCCGTTCAGAGATATAGTAAGGTTCATCATAACGTATGAAAACAGAGTTACTAGCCAAAGTAGGCGGCACAAGGCTGTTTTTGACCAAGACAGTATTGAAATTACTTTCTTTCCCCTCTGTTCTCTTCGTTATATCTCCTATAGTGTTATCTGACGGGCGCCGCTTCACCCATCGCCTATATGTTTTAGAGGTCTCTGTCAGCTTTGATCCCCGGCCGCTCCTGAACTCACCATACAAAATAGGTGATTCATTAAAAGATAGATGCAAAGGTGGGAGGTTCAGATCCTTCCGACGGCCAATAAAAAAGACCCGCTCTCTCCGCTGCGGGACTCCCATTGTTGCTGCATTCAACAAAAACACCTGAACGTCATACCCAATTTCCTTTGCTCGTTCAATGACAAGCTTGACATATCCTTTCGCCTTACCGATTATCATTCCTTTTACATTTTCAGCGAGAAACGTTTTAGGCTTCAATCTTTCTACGGCATCCAGGTATTCAAAAAACAAATCGTCCAATGACTGTTTAGCCTGACCTTCCCTGAACGTTTTTTCTTTCCCCCAGGCATCCTCCCGTTCACCAGATATTGAAAATACACTACACGGCGGAGAACCGTCGAACACATCAAGATCAAATAGAGCCTCCGGAAGTTCGCTCAAAGGGATTTTGTTAAATTTTCGTATATCCATTAAGAAAGAATGCTGTGGATTATGATTTTTTCTGTATATCTTCATCATTTGGGGATCGATTTCACAGTTCCCCACAAGCTCAAATCCGGCAAGTTTGTAGCCCATAGATGAGCCGCCGCCGCAGGAGAATGTACTGAATACCTTTAGGCCATTCCGCTCTACAGATTTCAGATCGGAAAGCCTCCACTTGTAACCAACCATATGCTTCACCTACTCATTAAACGAGAATCCGCATTTCGGGCATGTATGCTCAAAATGATCGTCTTCATATTCATCTAAGTCCAGTTCATGGCCATCAGTAATCTTCCCGCCATTCCCCGCATGTTCAGGTAATTCATCCAGAATCTCGTCTAACTCAGAATCTGAAAAGCCAGTAACAAATAAATCAAAATTATTCTCCTGTAGGTCTCGCAATACCTGTTCAAGCTTGTGCTCATCCCAATCTCCGCCCGTCTTATTTAAAGCCAGATTTAAGGCTTTCTCTTCTGATTCATTCAGGTTGACTACAGAGACAGTGAGTTCAGCAGGGTTGCTTTCCATATATATTTTAAATCGTTGGTGTCCGCCAACCAGATTACCGGTTCTTTCATTCCAGACAAGCGGCTCAACATTGCCAAATCGAGTTATTGAAGCTTTGAGGGAATCATATTCCGGATCTCCGGGCTGCAGGTCAATCCGAGGATTGTATGTAGCGGGGTTTATTTTTTCCACTGATATTGTTTTGATATTCATGATGCTTTCGCCTCCAATAAAAAAACACCTTATAAATAAGGTGTCTGGTGCTTTTTATACTCTTCTTCAAAAATATTTTTTAGGGTAATTCATTTAAACACTCTTGTAATAATCTTTTATAACCGCATAATTTCCCAAAACCTGCTAACTCTACTCTTGATAGAATAAACCATGCTGTTCCAGCAATTAAACAAAAATAGAGAATCACAAAAGAAACAACAGCTGAGTTAAAACCAAACTCTTTTATAATACCTAGAAGGAAGCTCATTGTACCTCCTATTATTAAAGATATAATTGCAAAAAATGCAGTAGTTAAATGACTTGTGGCTTTTTTAATTTCGACCTTGTCCTCAAGCTTTCCCAAGAGTACTTGTATTTGCTTCTTACCATGCCGCTTTTTGATCTCTTCTTTGAATTCAGCTTGTTCAGATAAGCTTTTGTTATGTACGCCCTTTTTAAATTGTTCCAAATATACAAGGACACTCTTAATCTCACCAAACTCATTTATTTCTTTACTTTTACTCATAAAAATCACCCCAAAATATATATCGGGGGTGATTTTTCAATTTTTAGGAAATACTCAAAAAATTATTTAATATAGAATTCGTTCGTATACACTGTGCCTTCTGTTTTAATATGTTTCTCTTTTGAATCATAGCGCTCAACGTCCACCTTGAAACGATAAGTGCCTTTTTTGTTGTCGAACATCTCTGTAATACCCCACTCATCATAATCTTTTTTACCTGGTTTGAGCGGATTCGGAGAATTCGTATCGAGGTCCTTCCATTTCCCATTTTCTTTGCGTTGCAGGAACAGATTAGGGCCTGCGATGTAGTCATTGTCATTTTTGACAGCGACCCTTACGACTTTGTCCTCCCCTAAAATGTGATTCTGTTTCGTTGGATTGGCGCTTACTCCTCTTAAAGATGCCATGCTGATTCCTCCCCTATATTGTTTTGTGCTCCTATCCCCGATCCCAAAGCACAGGCAGCCATACGCCCCAAACATGACGGCTGTTCCCACCACTTCACTTTCTGCGGACCCGGCCGCCTACACGCTTAAAGGTGTCGCGCTTCGTTCCCATGATTTCTTCCCATTCCTGCCTCGTCGAAGGATCAGCTTCCTTTGTTGAGGGGCTTTTCTCTTTTTCAAGTTGCTGTTTCGTTTCTGCAGATAAAATGTCTCTCATCTTCATCTTTCATTTCTCCTTGCCGAATAAGCACCGCCTTACGCTATTCGCTTTTATTTATTTGTGACCCGCCGATTTCCCCCAGGAGGTAAGCAAAGAAAATGGAGAGCCGGTTTAAAAGACTTTCCTTGCAATCGGGATCTCACCGCTTGCGTTCCCCGTGACTATCGCGCGCAATACTGCATAGACTCCAGCCGCTCCTCCTGTTAAGCTAACGGCCTTCATAGTCATTCGATACATCCGAGTGCACACTTGATACGGGAAAGGTGCGTCTCCCAATCTGCCATAAAAAAAGCGGCCACTAATCAGATGCACAAATAGACTCATGCAAAAGATCAGCGTCCGCAGGTTTCTCCTTTTGGGACAGATATTCACGTTCGTTTTCTTCTTGTCTCTATCGTATGACAAACCGCATCTAAAAAAAGTACCCATTTTATCCCCCATTTTGTCGGCTTTTTATCGGGTTTTTGTCGGCTTTTTGTCGCTCATAAAAAAAGAAAGCCCTCAGATTATTCCGAGCGCTGTCGCGATATTATAGATGGCTTGTCTTTTCACCTGATAAAACTTATCCCTTTTGAGCCCAAGCTCAATCATAATTTCTAAATCCTTTATTTTTTTAGGAGATAAATATTTCTTGTCAATAATGCTGCGCTCATCTTGATCAAGGCAGTTTTCTAGCGCCCTATCCATCTGCTTGACCTTCAGCTCATTATAATCAGTGTTTTTTCGTAACTGCGGAAATAGACCGATGATCCCCTTTTCCTTTTGCTCTTGTCTATTTTCCGCTTGAGTTTTTAATGATCTATACGTTTTGAGCTCTTTAATGACGATGTTACGCACTTCTTTTTCATTTACTTCCGGAATGAATGACAATTGTTTGACTGCTTGCATTCTGTTCCCTCCTTAAAGTAATAGAGCGGCATCAAACACACAGCCTTATGCCGAATGTTTGATGTCCGCAATTGCTCATTTAATTTGGTAACGAAATTGAATCACTTAACGTAAAATTTTGCTGATTCAAATGTTCCGATATAGTTCCGCTTGCCGGAATCGGAGTAGCAGTCCAGCTGAATGACATAGGTTCCTTTCCCGGTCTTATTCCGAATCGTTTTCACATTGAATGATTTCAGAGGCGTTGCAGTTTTGAAGCTGCCCCGCTGCACTAAATTCGTATCAGTCAGCCCGCCGCCGCTACGCTTCTTGTACACGCCAGCCGTGTAATAAAGTGTCCTTGAGCCTTTCTTCTCGGCTTTCCAGTCCACCGTTGAAGCGCCGGCCGTGTAAGTCACGGCATCTGTAAACACCCGGCCGCTGTACCCGGATTCATTTTGCCAACCGGACCATGCGGCGGAAGCAGACGGCGCAACGGCCGTGGCTCCCGTAAGTAATGCTGCTGATAGCATGATTGATTTGAATAGTTTTTTCATCATTGTTCCTCCTTCATATTTGAGCTTTTTTCTCCAATACGCAAACCATGAGGCACGGCACTACCGATGTAAACTTCTCAACTTCATCACCATTTAAAGCCTTTGTTATCAAGTCGACATTTTCCCTCTGTTGACTCGGCGCAAGGATAATGGTTTCCACTTGATATTTTTCCTTTTCGTAGCGAGTCATTTTAGACCAAGCCGCCGTTAGATTGTTATATTGCGAATCACCTTTTTGATAGACACGAATCATTCCGCATCCCCCTTCAATTCATGTTGGGCAACCGTTATAGTGAATTGCATATTCTTAATAGTTTGCTGTAAAGCCTTCTTGTATCTGCTTCTTTCCCCGCTTAGATGCTGAATGTCCTTTTGAGCCTGCCGGAATTGATTGACCGCAATGTCCTGTTGGCGCTGGTGTTCCTCAATGATAGTCCGCTGTTTGTCAGCCAGTTCAGCTTGTTCAAGAAGCCACCCTATTTCCTTTTGTGGGATATAAGTAAGCTGTTTTAACCGTTCAACTCTCTCACTCATTTTCGTTTCCTCCCCCGCAGGGAATACCCCTGCTATTTGATTTTGAATCAAAACAGACTCATTTGATGCCATTCATTCGGTTCAGGCACTTCACCGTGACCGGCATCAGTTATCCGGAATAGTTTCTTTTGATAGGCTCCACAATGGGCGTTTACATTGTTAAATTTTGATACGTAGAAATGACTTTCTCCTAAAGGAAAGAGGAAATACTCTTTCCCTTTTTCAAGCGGTGTAATGTCTGCGCTGAGACATTCTCCCTTCATGGCCATAAACATTCCTCCAAAAAAAAGAGGGGAGTTCCCCTCCGCGTTACGGCAAGAAGCCATAATCGTAATTCAGCTTTGTGTGCTTGCTATTGGCTGTCTGTATAATGGTCTTTCCATATTCCGGTGTATCTACAAGATAGGCTGACCCGCTTGAGCCATCCAAGATGATCAGCTTCGTTTTTTGATCTTCCATTAAGTCCTTAACGGAAAGTTGATGTAAATTTTCAATTTTTTCAGGTCTGTTCATATTGCAGCACTCCCCGTGTTATAATTAATTGTCGAGATTAACTAAACCGGGGCCTTGTGCTGCGGTTTTTTATGTTATACGGCACGGCGTTTGTATTTCAGTTCAGACAATTCCCGAAACCATTCTTCATCCCCCATAATCAAGGAAAAATCAATCATTGTATCAAGGTCTTCGGCATGCAGCGTGTCATCCATCTTCTCTACTACCCGGATTGAAGCTTTTATTTTTTCTCCATCTACAAGGCGGATAATAACTGCTACTCCCAGCATCTCCTCTACATATCCTGTTACGACGATCCCGTGACCTTTTGCGCTCACCCAATCGCCTTTAAATATTTCGATCATCATCTTCTCTCACTTTCTTTTGAATACCAAGAACGACATAGCCGGGCTTTTGTTCAAAGTCAGTAATGTATGTCACATGTACGTCAATTGAGCGGCCAGTGTAACCATCCTGCCATTCATTCAGGGAAAGGGTATCCCCTTCCTTAAACCCTCTATCATCGTGCCTTATTTCAAAGGTTTTTCGGCCATCCTTCAGCGCTTCAAAATATTCCGGTAAGATTTTCAGATGATGCCTTACGCTCATAAGTCGTCACCTTCCTCACTACCTTCATTCCAAGCCATAGCAAAAGCAGTTTCTAAAAACCATAGTCGTTTTTCTAATTGCTCATCTGTCATCGTGGAAAGATCAGGACCATGGCCAGGAACCATGCGGAAATTACTCAATTTTTCTAAGAGTTTCTTTCTCTTCTCTGTCATCTTCTTAACCTCCATCCATTCCGGATTCGGCTTACAAGCTCGTATTTCTTCAAAGGTTCATAGAGGTGGACAGCTTGTCCATCCTCTATGCGAAACAGCAGATACCAACGCGGCTGCTTTTTCCTTCTCCCCATTTATGCCGCTCCGTGTTCGTCCTCGTCCTTATTCTCATCCTTTTTTTCATCCTCGATTGACGGCTCGGATTTATCAGCTTCGTCAAGAGGAACACGCGGCGCCTGCTTTTCCATCGGCTCTGCCTCCGCTTCCTGATCCTGCTTCCAATCCCACCAGGCTTGAGCATACGGTGCAACTTCTTTTCTGTACTCGTTGATCAGGTCTATAAGGTTCTCTTCATACATTACATAATCATTCGCAATCTTCTGGTATGATTCACCCTCTATGCGACGCTTAGCCATTTCAGTAATGTATACAGGGAATCCATCAAGGATCGGGGCCATATCTTCAGTAATGAAGGAGTCAACAACCTTTCTCTCGATTTCCTCTATTACTTCTTCGATTTTTGGCTTCTCTTTAGGAAGCCCGAGGTTTGCCTCAAGTTGTTCTGGTTCCGGATCTGCTACCTTTACAATTCCATCAGAGCCAACTGTGTAATTAATAATCGGGCGATCGGTGAGCGCGTTGACTTGTACATTAAACTGTACAACCTCGCTCTCCAGTTGCGCCTGAACGTCCTTATCAATCATCTCGGCTAAATTTTGAATGCCGCTTCCTACCTCTTTAGTTGGGACCTCCAGGACAACCTCGGTAATTCCTTTGGGTTTGTGGTTCACCTTTTTTACGATTCCTTTGAAGTCAACGAAAGACATAATTGTTCCTCCTCTTGTGATAGTGGTTTTACTAGAATTTCAATTCTTGGGTTTTGGCTGTAATACTTACTGACATGAAGGTCTACAATCTGACTGTCATCATGCCAGAGGACTTTATTTAAGCCGTCTTTAATGCCCTTAATATAATTGTCCACGTCAGGCTTTTTGCTGGGTCTTAATAATCCTTGTTCAGCTTCAGCCGCTTTTTTCTTACTGAAACTCTTCAAGGTAGATTTATAGACCTTGACTCTTAACTCAAGCGGGCCCGTCAGCAAGGAACTTGGCCGATGATCTGAGGCGGCAAGTTTAACGTATTGCTTAAAATCCCTTGATTTCTTCGGATCGTATAACCTGGTCATTCCGTTAATTGTGGTTGCCCTGGGGCGCCCCTGTGCAACTGGCTCCCCATAAATAGTAAATTGGATCATGCTGTTACCTCCCGTCATCCTGAATCCACTGCTGTATGATCATTTCCTGCTGTTCGCCTTCCTTTATCACGTAAATGAGAGCCAGGACGGTGTACATCAGCAGGATTCCTCCTCTTCGGATAGCTTGCGGCCAAACTGGCATTTTACTTGAATTGTGAGGTTCTCCAGCTCAAATAGTGTCAAATGACCCGAAGCCTCGATGGGATAGCCATACCGAATCAATTCATTGATTAGAAATTCTCTCCGCTTCTCCACTTCATTACTTGGCATAAAACCGCTCCTTTTTAACCCACAAGGGCTTCCATTTGTCTATCAAGGTTTAAGAATCGTCCGTACTCTTTAATAAAGGCAGCCATGACAGTGCCGACGGATCCGTTTCTTTGTTTTGCAAAAATGATTTCCACTACGTTTTTCAGATCGCTTTGTTTATCGTAATAGTCATCCCTGTAGAGAAAACTAACAATATCGGCGTCCTGCTCAATACTGCCTGAATCTCGAAGGTCTGACATCATCGGCCGTTTATCTTGCCGCTGCTCAACGGCGCGCGAAAGTTGAGAAAGCAGAACAATTGGAACATTGAAGGTCCGGGCTATGTTCTTCAATTCGCCCGTTATGCTTGCGACCTCTAAGTTTTTCGTTTCAAATTTGCCGATAGGTCGGATTAATTGAAGATAATCAATCACAACCAAATGCTTTTTGTCCGGGTGGTCCTTTTTGGTCTTCCGGATGGAAGAACGAATATCAGCCACTGACTGTGACGGTTTATCATGAATATAGATGTCTAATTTTTCATATTCACCGATGGCCCGATTCGCATTTTCATAGTCTTTTTCACTGAAATACTTGTGCGGATTTCTCCATTTTGTACCTTCGATCGAACCCAAATTGCTGAGCATCCGGTTAACGAGTTGGCGGTCGGGCATCTCCAATGAAAAAAGATCGACAACCCCACCTTTTAGCGCCGCATTCTGCGCCAAATTTAGAGCAAAAGCAGTCTTCCCCATGGAAGGTCGAGCAGCTACGACAATTAAATCACTGTCCTGCCAGCCGCCGGTCATAGCATCTAAATCGGCCAAACCGGTTTCCACTCCTGTTATTTCACCTTTCTCTTGGTACATGTCGTTGTAAATCTCGGTTAAAACATCCATCTTAGTTCGTTTATTTGTAACACCGATCTCCTGTAGCTCCACGGCCTTCTGATAAACCTGCAAAATCCCCTCATCGCTTGGATTATTCGCAAAATCAAGAGCGATCTTTTGCATATCACGCAGTTTAAAGGCTTCGTAGATTAATGTTTGATAGGTCTCGAAGTTAATAACAGATGGAACAGCATTGGCTAAATCAACAAGATAGCTAGTGCCGCCGATCGCTTCGACGGTTTCTCCTAACTCTGTAACTACTGTGACCATTTCAACAGGCTGGCCGGAAGCATCTACATTTCGCATAGCCTTAAATATCCGTTTATGCCGCTCGTCTGCGAAGTGTTTCGGCTCCAAGGTGGTTTCCTTAATCAATTCATTTTCAACAAGGATACAGCCCAACAGGCTCTCTTCTGCTTCAAGGTTTTTTAGCATGTTTTGCATTCCGTTCCCACTCTTTCTGTTGCTCTAAAAACTCGTTTTTCGCTGGTTGTTTGACTTTAATTTCTGAGATAGTCGGAGGAAATGGCTTATTAGAAATATGCTCATTGACTTTGTCATAAACAGGTTTGAACGGCATTTCAGTCAGATGCTCCATCCATAATCCAATCCGCTCCATACCCACATCCCCTGTTAAATCAAAGCGGGTATACGCGGCGGAGAGCCGCCTTAGAATTTTCATTGCTTCTTCTTTTTCCAATATGATCACCCCATCGAAATGCCGTTTTCTTTGGCATATGCTTCAAGTGCGGCAAAACTCTCCTCTTGTTTTGATCTGCGCGGCCGGAACTCCGAAACGTTTGTTTTTGGAGGTGGGTTCTGTTTAGCATGCCACCTGTCTAAAATACCTTGCTCACAGTAAGTAAAGGATTTGATACCGTCCGCTCGATGCTTAGGAACGTAACGATCAAATATTTCATCTATCCAAGCCAGGACATCCTCAATTGGAATTTGTTGATCAAGGATTCTATTTATGGCAGCCACATCATATGGTGTTGTAAACATGCCGCCCTTTCGGGACAGGTACTTGTCTTCGATTTTTTGGAAAGGAGACAGTTTCTCATCAATTGGTTGGGATATTTGCCGCCTTTCTGAAAAGCTCTCTTCATTTACGATTCTTTCAGAGCCTTGAAATTTCGAATAGTTCACAATGGTCCAGAGCATTCCGTATTCCGTTTCCTCTGCAGCAATCATGCCTTTTGCTTGAAGCCTTTCAGCTGCAGCCTTAATTGCCGCTCTTGTAAATCTGGTTAACCCTCGTCCCTTTTTTACCGCTAAATCATCACATAGTTTTGAATACGAGCGGATATATTGTCCTTTCTTCAATTCATAATCATTTATTTTCATACCGTCCTGATAAGCTGCTTTGGCCATTAAGAAGGTAAATAGCCTAAAGCCCACATTATCTGTAAAGATCTCATGATCGACGACTGACTTGTATAATTTCACCCAGCCTGACAAGAGCCTTCCTCCTCTCCAAAGAGTTTATTTTCTTCGACAAAGAGCGTAAGTGCCTTTAATAGCCACATATTCAAGGCTCGGCTCATACTTGCTCATGAATGTCTTAATATAATTCTCAAGCACAGCTTTTCTCATATGCGGAGCAGAAGTCTGTGCCAAAAACACATAGCAATAAGGATACGTAGTTTTAATCAGTTCACTCACGGGATATAGACAACCTTTCCTGTCAATTTCATGATGTCTTCTTTAAAGATCTTTTCGTCGCTGTTTGATTCTGAAAGATGAAGCAGCCATATCTCCTGTACCTTGCTTAAATCATTGGCCGTTAAAAATTTCTTGACGTTTTCTAAACTAAAATGAGATTGTAAAAGCCGCTTTTTCATGACGGGAGCGGTAATGCCGCTCTCAATATTTTCATTCAATATCTTCTCTGAGTAATTGCATTCCACCATGACATGAGTGAGACCAGGGAACCTATAGCGTATGTAATAGGTATCAGTGGCGAAAAGCAGTTTATCCCCGGCGTCATTCGCCAATAGGAAGCCATACGGCTCCGCTACATCGTGCTGCACGTCAAAGGGCATAATAGACCAGGAACCAACCTTAAACGGCTGTTTTACGGGCACAGGCTTAATTCTGTTATGAGTGAGGCCAATTGCTCCGGCCGTCCCAGGAGACATATAACAATCAATGCCGGCGTTCAGAACATCCTTAATAGCCTTGCAGTGGTCCCCATGTTCATGAGAGACAAGGCAGCCAGCGAATTGAGACATTCTAAACTGAAAGCCCTTTTGCATTTGTTTAAAGCTGATACCACATTCCAACAGAAGCGGGGTCTTACCATCGGTAACCCGATAGCAATTCCCCTTACTGCTCGATGACAGGGCTGTTATTTCAATCAAAAGTCTGGTCCGTTCCCTTCAAAGACTGAAGGCTTCTCATCTTTTTTTGTTGGTTGCGGCTCCGGCTGTTCTGTTTGTGGATCCGGAATTGGTTCGATATCGATAACCTCTGTATTCGCGTTTTCATTTACCTCACGGCGCACCCGTTCTTCAGCAGGTATATCATCGTTAGCCTGCTCCTCTTCCTCTGTGTATAGATTTCCTAAACTATTAGGGAAAGCTTCACGCAGGGCATTTACTATTGCTGTTTTTCGAATCATATTTAAGGGCATTGTCTTCCAAGTGGATTGTCCTTTGCTGAATTCATCCAGGCTTATACGCACGCAAATTGGTTGCTGCCTATCCGCACGGTAAACGTCAGCCCACCCTCCAATTAGATTATCTTTGGGAAGTTTGATTGCGCCCTCTAGTTCAACCATATCCCCTTCACGTTCAACGATAATTCCAGCTTTAAACCCCTGAAATTGCTCGTTATTCTCTGCACGCTTCATAAATGCTTCTTTACCGACAATCATTTGAGCCGGTGAGCCTTTAAATTTCACAAGGTAAGCCTCATTTAAAAACGGATTAAGTTTTTGATACTTACAAAGGTTTATAAACATTGCTGCTTCTTGATCAGTTACGTCAGAGTTTCCGCGAACTAAAAAGTTTTTAACTGTTTTTCCCGTAAGCTTTACAGATTCACCATTTACTGAAAACTCAACCTGTTTTGTCATTAATTCTGTGGTTTCACTCATTTGAATCCTCCTCATCCTCGTACACAAATTTCACCTTTTTTCCCTTATGCTCAATTAGAAAATTTTTAAGCAGCTCAGCGAAGTCGGAGGGTCCGACTAAATCTCTTTCTAAAATCGCATCTTCTGGACATTCAGAAAGCGGACCCACATGCATAATCTCTTCCGAATTTATACGCAAGGTTTCACGGCGTAGATCTTCCCAACCTTTCCCCGTAACTACTGTTACCGTGACAATTTCACTCATGCACTTACCTCACAATCCACCGGAATGAGCGAACTATCTTCCAATTCAATCCGCAGCTGCTTGTCTTTTTCAGAGACAATCAGACTGAGAATCTGTGAATTTGTGTCGATCAATTTAGTCACCGCTTCAGAGTTATCTACGAAGATTGGAGCAGAAATGCCATAATGCTCATTAAGGGTATTAATGATGTCCAGTCCAACATTTATGCGGGCGGCGTTGTTCAAGCCGGAAGAGTATGGAATGCCCTCATATAGCGTTTCACACGTCTCTTCAAGACCTCCATTGATCTGACTCTTAAAGAGCTTGAAGCGGGCAAATTTGAATTTGTTGTTTATTTTTTCTTCCAGGAGATCTACCTTTGTACGAACAAATTCCTCAGTCAAATAGAGTTGATGCTGAAGCCCTTCATACTCCTCGGCTAAGCCCTTCTGTTCCTCTTCAAGCTGCATGATCCGCTTGTTCACTTTTTTAGAATGCGAAATTTTCCCCAAATCTTTTTGAAGCAGCAGCATCTCCTGTTTTTTGCCGTTAATATCATCTTTGATCAATTGAATTGCTTCGTTCTTTGATGACTCCAATTGCTCAATCTGTTTACGGATGCTATCAATCTCTGACTGTTTCTTTTTGTAAGCATCATCCGTGGTGATATCTGACATGTTGCTCTCGGCCGCCTTGATTTCAGTATCAAGTTGTGACCATTCCTCACTTTTGCTCTCATAATCCTTCTGCAGTTTTTGAGACGCTGACTCTATTTCTGCGATTATGCTTTCTGATCTCCTCAGCTCTTCGCTACGCGATTTACCCCGCTCATTGATTTTTTCTAATTCACTGCTTTTGTGAGAATTGAAATTCTCTTTCGCTTGTTCAACCTGTTCTGGCGGTAATGCCTGGCCGCATGTAGGACATTCAGTTTGATGCTGATCAAACGTTTCCTCATTCTTATCGAGCCAATTCTGGCGCAGCGACTGGATTTCCGCAGTTAATCTTTCCTGGTTGTCTTTTTCAAGCGACAGCTGACGGGTATTCGATTTAATCTCCAGAGAAATTTCCTCCAGCTTATTTTTTACCGAGAACAGTTTTTCTTTCAGTGCCCTGATATTGCTGTATTCTTTCTCCTGATGAGCATTTTTCATTTCCTGAAGCTCGTTCTCTATATGCAGGATGGCATTTCTCTTTTCCGATACCGCCTCTCCGTTTCGAGCGGATTGCAGCTGATCATCCAACAAATCGATATCATTTTGGAGACAATTGATTTCGTCGTTTAATTCCTGTTCATTTAGGTCAGATATATCCTCGACCGACCGGAGGGCTTCATCAATCCTGACAGGAATCGCCTTCAACTCTTTATTTATCTCCGCTTGTTTGGCCGCGATTACTTTTCTGTGATCCTCAATTGATCGTTTGTTTAAGATACTCTCTAAAGCCTTTACGGATGGATTCGCTTGAAAAACTTCTTCTTGGGTAATGTCCCCACAAATTTCAAGGAGAATCTTTCGTCTGTCCTGCCAGTTCATTTGTTCATTGAAAAATGATGGAGAAGTGACAAGGCGGAAAATATCTTCCGAAATGATTCCATTTACACGATCATTGAACTCTTTTTTCTTTGCCGGCACACCATCGATAAAATAATCTGTGGTATGGCCAGAAAATACAGCCTGGCTGCTGCCGCGCTTTCTCGTCCATTTCTCGGAATAAACTTTTTTAAGAGTGAGATGACTACCGTCAACAACGAAAACTCCTGTTACCTCATGATTCAATCCGGATACCGGTTCATTTTCTTTTGTCAGTGTCTTAATTTGAAAATCCTTTTTGTTTTGACTGTCTTTGTCAAACAGCAGCCAGATGAAGGCATCAAATAGAGTTGTTTTACCAGTGGCATTATCTCCGTACACCTTGACATTCTCACCTTGAGTATCGAGGGTGAATTGCTTAACACCCTTGAAATTCAGCAGTTCCAACTTCAATAGCTTCATTTCCTTTTTCATTTGTTGCCACCTCCTTCAGCTCTTTGTTTAAGAGCGCGATATTCCTCCCGAGCGGCGGCAGTAGGAAAACGAAAAGCCGCATTCCCTTGAATATCAAAAGAGATAGATCCCCCGGCAGATGCCAGATTGACCTGATCGCGATAATTCTCGCTAAATGGCTCAGTGTAAAAAACTTCGTTCATTTGTCAAAGACCTCCAATATTTGATTTTTGGAAGGTGATAAAGTAAACTTGGTAGTACCAAAGATTGCAACACCTTCCGAAGCTCACTCTGCACAGTGAGCTTTTTTAATGCTTAAAATTTGTGTTTTGCCAATGATGCTGAAATGTCATCAGATATTTTGTTCAATGTATTCTGCAGAACGTTAATATCTTTACTCTCTGCCAATAAGGATGCCATTGTCTTCACAATTGACATTTCTGCCCGGAGCTCACCGATAATTTTTGTTGCCGCGACTAAGTCCTCCACAGCGTCAAACGTATTACCCAATTTACTCACACTCCTTTCTGATGCTTGCGCGCATCGTCAGACCAGAGAAAGAGACAAAGTCAAGGGGGTTGTGGGATAAGCGCCTCTCCCCCTGGCCTGACGACAAGAACAAACTTGCCGTGCTCTTAAAAGAGCGGTATAATAGATACGAACATTTGTTTTATGCAGTGAGCGTGCCGGCTTGCTGCTTTTTTATTTGCTCCATTCTGATTTGACATTCTTTTCGCGCTTCAGCGTCTGCTAAGTATAATTTCGCAGGATTTTCACGTGACTCCTCAATCTTTTCTCTAACTTGGCTCCCCTTCATGACTTTGCTGACAGACAAGACAAATTTCATTTCAAACCATTCCTCTCAATTTTTTTAATGATTCCGGATACTGGACAGATACTATTTTTGATGATGCCTTCAACTTTTCCACTCGTTCGGCAGTCTGATATCGTTTGATCTGGATCAACGAACGCAACACATCTTTATGAGCCTCAACCGCTTTAGCTGTGTCTCCCGTTTTTAACGCTTCCATGATTCTTGTGTGCAATGTTTCAATACAGATCATTTCCAGTGTTATTCCACTATGATGAATGCCCGCATAGACTGGCTTTTCCATTTCGTTTTTCATTTCAACCTCCAAATAGAGTCATGATGTTTTGGATGCTTTGAGCGACTGCGCTCGGATCAATGCCGCATAACGTTGCGATCATTGCCTCCTTTGCATTTGTCGCTTCCATCCATCGTACGTATGTAGGAACATCTAAAGATTTTTTATCGTTCTCAAATTTTGATATACAACTGCGGGATCGGTGTAGTAATTCAGCTAGATGTTCTTGTGAAAGACCCGCCCGCTCCCGTGTGCTTCGAAGTAGTGCCCCTAATTTCAACTTGTTCACCCCCCCTCAATGTTCCAAATCGGAACATGTTCTGAAACAGAACAGATTTGTGTCGGAGCATGTTGTACTCTTAGGTGGAAGAAATCTACATTTCAATAGAAAGCACGCTGTTTTCTTCCTGTTCTTTTATCCATGCATTGAGTGAATCAACCCTAAAGAAAATCTTCCTCCCCACCCTAAAATGAGGAATTTGGTTGTTTCTTACCATGCTATAAATGGTTTCTTTATGAACCCCCAAAAAAGCAGCTGTTTCTTGAGGGCTTAATGCTGTCCGTTGCAAAATTTCACACCTCACCATTAATCATTATTTTTAGGGATTAACGGTTCATTTCTCATTACGAAATCCCTTAAGCACTACTTGTTTCTAAATCAGAAACGTTTTCCGCAAAAAAATCTGTTATTTTGCATTGTAAATGGTGTGCTAAGATCGGCAATTGTTCAGCTTTAAAAGCGTATAGGCCTTGCTCATATTTCAAATAACTTGAGCCAGTTTTGAAACCTAATTTTGTCGCCATATATTGCAGAGAGATTTTTAATTCTTTTCGTCTATTCTTGATGAAAATTAAATTAAGCTGCTGCATTTCTTCACTCCTTTCGTTTCTGTTTCAGAAACACTGTAATCACATAATACATTTCTGTTTTAGAAATGTCAATGATTTTTGTTTACAATTTAGAAACTTTTTTTGTTTCCATATCGGAAACGTGATATTATTTGTCTTACTTGGAAAGTGGTGAAAACATTGAATATAGGTGATCGGATCGTTTTATTAAGAGAAAGAAAAGGCTGGTCCCAAAGGGAGTTGGCTCGCCGTGTAAACCTAAATTATGCTGTTATGAACCGTATAGAAAAAGGTACTCGCCCTATTACTGATTCAGAAATTATTAGTTTATCTAAAGTATTGGATGTCTCTACAGACTACCTTCTAAAAGGTGACTCCCATGACTCAAAGATAGATGAACTCTTAAATGACCCTGAAACCTTAATTGCTGGCCGTGACGGAAAAATCACCAAGGAACAAGCGAAAGAGCTTTTAGAGTACCTTCTCAAAAAAGGGTTCGATGAATAGCAGACAATCATTCTTCACTTCTTAATTCTTAACTTCTTAATTCTTCTTTTGGTAAAACATTTGTTTAGCATTTGTTTAATAAAAAGAAAGTTAAGTGTTAAATTAAAAATTTTCAACCCCGTGAAAACGTAGAATTACCAAGGCTTTGCGGTAACCGTGTACTGTAAAATAAACTGTTCACGAATAAGTAAATTGATTGAGATATAAAGAAAATCAAAAGGGGGACAAAAATTGTTTAAGAGGTTGGGGACTTTGCTATTAATTGCTTCGCTCGTGTTGCTCACAGCCTGCAAAAATAGTGAAGAGTCTTCTTCTCCATCTTCCGGGAACAAAAACAGTGTTCCTGATAATAGCTCGTCGGAGAGTCAGGATATTTCCGAAAACGGGCCCAACGAAGTTGGAGATGTATATGAAATTGATGGTGGAACAGCAAAAGTAACGGCCATAAGCAATAAAGAAACCACAGCTAAATCCGGCCCCATGCAACTTACTGTGAAAAGAGTAATTGCAGCGGTAGCTAATAAGAAAACGCCTTTTATTGAACTTGAACTGGAAGCGAAGAATACATCTGATGGAGTAGTGAATTTCACTCCAGATAGTATAAAACTTGCTACAAGCACCGGAGTACAAGTTGAGGAACCTTCTCTTGATGAAAGTGACGACCTTCTCGGAGAGTATATTGGGAAAGTGAAAGACAGTGGATCTGTTTTTTATATCTTTCAAAATGAAGAGGATATAGAAAATCTAGATTCAATTCGTCTAAGGGTTGCATCCCCAAGCGATGAGAATGCTACAGCACTAGGGGATAAGATGGATATAAAGATCAACTTAGAGCATTAAAATGAGCCTGCTTTTTCAGGCTTTTCTTTTAAACAAAAAACCGAACATAGGTTTGTAGTTACTGCAGGAGGATTTATTTTGTTTCAACTATCATTACTTGAAGAAAGAATTAGATCTATTTATTCCGGTATAGGAATTACTGAACCAGGAGCTGGAGACTTAGAAAAAATCGCAGAACGATTAAAGATATTAATTTACTACAAAAATGAAAAGAGTGTAGCTGTGAAATTACTGGGGATGGCTTGTATTATCCTTGATTCACGTATATCTAAAAAGAAGCAATGGGAAGATTTTTGCCATGAACTCTGCCATCACATTAATCATGTCGGTGTTCAATACAAGATCCCATCCCTATTTAGAGAGCTGCAGGAGAATCAGGCAAATGCTTTTATGTATCACTTCGCAGTTCCCACTTTTATGTTGAAGAATCTCGTTTTACCGGCGACCAAACGAGAGGCAATAACCTACATATCCAACTTATTTCAAGTTACGTATCCATTCGCAGAGACACGCCTGGATATGTATCTTCGTAAGCTATTCAGTTTTAAATATCATGCTTTCCTAACTCAAAAATTAGAAAAGGAGAAGTTTGTCTATGCCGAGTATTGAGAAAAGAGGAGAAAGATCGTTCCGTCTCATTGTTGAGGTAGGGACTAAAGGAAAAAGAAAAAAAGAGAAAAAGACAATTAAGATTGAAGATGAAAAATTGTTAAAATCATCAAAAAAACTTAAGACCTTTTTAGAGAGTGAATGGTATAAATTCAAGGCTGAAATTGATGCCGGCACTTATATAAAGCCCCAAAAGAGAACATTCAATATGTTTGTAGATGACTGGGAAAACAAATATGCAATGAGTCACCTAGACGGGAAAACAATTGAAACCTATAACTATATAATGAGTAAAGAAATTAGGCCATGGTTTGGTGATATGCATTTAGAAGATATTCAGCCAATCCATATTCTGAATTTTTTAGATGACTACAAAAAGAGTAATGAAAATATCTCATCTTCAAGTATTCATGCCCGTTATCGAATTATAAGAGACATATTGGGGAGAGCTGCTGAGTGGAAGATAATTGGTGAAAATCCGGCTTTAAATGTTAAGCGGCCAAAACAAGAATATAAAGAATATGAAATATATACAGAAGAAGAAAT
>NZ_CP152012.1:12500-162500 GCF_038606125.1 Bacillus sp. FSL R5-0447 | reverse complement strand
AACCCCCTAACACTTAGCACTCATCGTTTACGGCGTGGACTACCAGGGTATCTAATCCTGTTCGCTCCCCACGCTTTCGCTCCTCAGCGTCAGTTACAGACCAGAGAGTCGCCTTCGCCACTGGTGTTCCTCCACATCTCTACGCATTTCACCGCTACACGTGGAATTCCACTCTCCTCTTCTGCACTCAAGTTCCCCAGTTTCCAATGACCCTCCCCGGTTGAGCCGGGGGCTTTCACATCAGACTTAAGAAACCGCCTGCGAGCCCTTTACGCCCAATAATTCCGGACAACGCTTGCCACCTACGTATTACCGCGGCTGCTGGCACGTAGTTAGCCGTGGCTTTCTGGTTAGGTACCGTCAAGGTGCCGCCCTATTTGAACGGCACTTGTTCTTCCCTAACAACAGAGCTTTACGATCCGAAAACCTTCATCACTCACGCGGCGTTGCTCCGTCAGACTTTCGTCCATTGCGGAAGATTCCCTACTGCTGCCTCCCGTAGGAGTCTGGGCCGTGTCTCAGTCCCAGTGTGGCCGATCACCCTCTCAGGTCGGCTACGCATCGTCGCCTTGGTGAGCCGTTACCTCACCAACTAGCTAATGCGCCGCGGGTCCATCTGTAAGTGGTAGCCGAAGCCACCTTTTATGTCTGAACCATGCGGTTCAAACAACCATCCGGTATTAGCCCCGGTTTCCCGGAGTTATCCCAGTCTTACAGGCAGGTTACCCACGTGTTACTCACCCGTCCGCCGCTAACATCAGGGAGCAAGCTCCCATCTGTTCGCTCGACTTGCATGTATTAGGCACGCCGCCAGCGTTCGTCCTGAGCCAGGATCAAACTCTCCGATAAATGGATCACAGACTAAGTTCACTGCATCCTGCAGTAACGTCTGTGTGATCTGCATCGTGCAGACCTTAGTTTGACTGACTACGCACATCGCTGTGCGATTTATTTAAAACTTTGAATTAACAGGTACGTTTTGTCTTGTTTAGTTTTCAAAGATCATTACCGCTTGTTGAAGCAGCTTTATTATCTTACCACTCAGCTTCTTTTATGTCAACAACTTTTTTTAAGTTGTTTCCGAAGCTTTTTGTTGTTGTCTGCTGTTCATCAGCGACGTTTAATAATATACCATGCATTCGATGAATTTAGCAAGTGTTTTTTTCGTTTTTTTTAAAACGTATTTCGTTATATTCATCTCCGCCGCGGCATACGATGTAATCAAGCATGGACAAGATAAGGAGGCGTCATCAGTGAATCACTTCTACGTGTGGCACATCAGAAGGATAAAACAGCTGCTTATTATTATCATTGCCGCATTTGCAGCAGCCAGCTTTTTTTATATACAGAGAGCAGTCCCCCTTCCTGTATTTTTAACTGATAGCGGCCCGAAGGCTATTTCAAAAGGGGAGACGAAAGCGGGCGAAGTCGCATTAACATTCGATATCAGCTGGGGCGATGAAAAGGCGGTTCCGATTCTGAACGCGCTAAAAGCAAACGGTATTAAAAACGCCACTTTTTTTCTGTCAGCTTCTTGGGCGGAACGGCACCCGGACACAGTTGAACGTATGGTAAAAGACGGACATCAAATCGGCAGCATGGGATATGCGTATAAGAATTATACCAACCTAGAGGACAATGAAATAAAAAAAGATATCCTCCGGGCCCAGACTGCATTTAAAAAGCTGGGTGTGAAGAATGTTCATTTACTCCGCCCGCCGACCGGACAATTTAATAAAAAGGTTCTTACCATTGCACAGCAGTACCACTATTCAGTGGTTCATTACAGCGTTAACTCGCAGGATTGGACAAATCCCGGCCCTGATAAAATCATTGAAAATGTAAACAGTCATATAAAAGGCGGCGACATTGTTCTGCTGCACGCCTCTGATTCAGCAACACAGACTGAAGAAGCCCTCCCCGCCATCATTCACAATTTAAAGCAAAAAGGACTGAAAAACGTGACCGTCGGCGACCTGATCGCAAATACTGACGTCAAGTCATCAGAAGTGAAATAATTACCTCTGGGCAAACTTCGGCAGCATTAGCAGCTGAAACGCATTGCAGCCCATCAGCGGAATCAGCATCAAATAAAGCCAGTCCTCATTATTCACTCGTAGCGCAGGAACCCATTCAAGCGCTGTAATAACGACCATTAAAAATAATGATGAAACGAACGTATTTTTTGAGGACTGCTTTTGTTTTATATATGCCGTCAACAGGCCGACGGCAAGCAGAGCCAGCGGCAGCCAGACAAACCCTGCAATCGAGTCATCCCGCTCTCCGAAAAACAAAAATCTGACGTACATTAAATCAAAAGCGACAAACAAAATGATAAACAGCTGAAGCAGATTCCAAAGCGAGCTTGATCTGAGAATTTCAAGGGCAAACCGGTGCACCGTCAGAAAAACGAAGAATCCCATCTGGCTGATCACACTGAAAATCATGCCTACCCCGATAAACCAGATCAGAACGGAGAAAATCTGACCGGCCTCAAAATTCAGAAAGAACCCCTTGTACTCCCCCCACTTCAGAGCAAATCCCACGACGCTTGTAATAAGAGCGCCCACAGCTAAAATCGAAAAGAAAAATCGAACAAGCCCGCGGCTTTTCATCTCTTATTCATCCCCCTGACAATCGCGTTCAGCGATATTTTGTTATGTATAAATCCATTCCGATGAATCATATTAAAAATAAGTACAAGTAAGGAAGGAGCTTATGCATGTCAAAAGCCAAAACGCTATTGATAAGCTGTTTTGTTTTATTATCTGTAACAGCTTGTGCTCCAAAAGACCAAGCAGCGGATATGGATTATGACCAGACTAAAAAAATGGTTGTTGATATATTAAAGACCGATGATGGAAAAAAGGCAATTAAGGAAATATTAAATGATGATGCGATGAATGAGGCATTGGTGATTGATCAAAATGCCATTAAAGGCACAATAGAGAAAACCCTCACCTCTAAAAAAGGGGCGGAGTTCTGGAAAACCATCTTTGAAGACTCAAAATTCGCCGAGAGCTTTGCAAAAACTCTTCAGCCCGAGCATGAAAAAATCATAAAAAAACTGATGAAAGACCCTGATTATCAGAAAAGTTTTATGCAGATCATGCAGGACCCCGGCATGGATAAAAAATACTATGAGCTGGTGAAAAGCCAAAAGTTCCGCAGTTACTTAGAAGATGTAATTACAGAGACACTTTCCAGCCCGCTTTTCAAAAAGCAATTCGAGGATGAATTGAAAAAAGCAGCTTCAAGCTCTGAAAAAGAAAGCCAATAAAAGGCCGGGCCGTGTTGATCCCGGCCCCTTTTTTATTCAGCTGTTTTTTCAATGACTTTCTGGGCGATCCCCATATAAATTTCCCCGATCGGATGACTTCTGTCATAGACAGAAGGCGCAAACTGATCCTTGTCCCAATCAGGCTGTTTTAAAGGAATTCTGCCAAGCAGCGGCACTTGCAATTCCTCTGCAAGCTTATCTCCCCCGCCTTGACCGAACACATATTCTCTCTCGCCGGTTTTTGCACTTTCATAGTAAGCCATATTTTCAATGACCCCTACAACTTCATGATCGGTCTTAATCGCCATAGAACCCGCTCTCGCCGCTACAAATGCAGCTGTAGGGTGCGGCGTTGATACGATAATCTCTTTGCAGCTCGGAAGCATCGTGTGTACATCGAGCGCCACATCACCCGTGCCGGGCGGCAGATCGAGAACGATATAGTCAACCTCTCCCCAGTCAACCTCATGGAAGAAGTTATTCAGCATCTTGCCCAGCATCGGCCCTCTCCACACAACCGGAGCGTTTTCTTCGACGAAAAAGCCCATCGACATAACCTTTACTCCAAATCTTTCGACAGGAAGCAGTTTTTCTCCTTCTACTGTCGGGCGGACTGTAATACCCATCATGTCCGGCACGCTGAACCCGTATATATCCGCGTCGATCAAGCCGACTTTTTTTCCGAGCCGCGCAAGAGAAATGGCCAGGTTGACGGAAACCGTTGATTTGCCGACACCGCCTTTTCCGCTTGCCACCGCAAGAAAGACCGGCGGATGTTTCCTATTCAGCAGGGTTTCGCTTTCAGCAGCCGGCCGGCTGAATTTCGCCAATGTTTCTTCCGGCAGCTCTTCAAACCGCAGTCCCACAGTTTCCGCACCCGCTTCTTTCAGAACGGATACGATTTCCTGCTGAATACCCATCTGTTCAGCCGTCCCCGTTTTTGCCAATGCAATTTTCACACTGACATGCCGTTTTTCCGGCTTGATCTTTACTTCTTTAATGGCATCCAATTCTCCCAGCGGTCTATGAAGAAAAGGTTCGCGCATGTTTCCGACTATATTTCTTACTTCATCTTCTCTTATCATCGAACCCTCACCCTTTGTGTATTCGTTTACAAATGGTATTATACCATATATTAAACATAGAATCGGCGAAAAACCCTCCTTACTCGGGAGGGTCTCCTTTCTCTGTGAAGTATCTCAATACGCCCTTATACACGGAAGAAGCGATTTTGTCCTGATATTTGGGCTGGCCGAGCCTTTTCGCTTCCGCGGGATTGGACAGAAATCCGATCTCCACCAGCGCGCCCGGTTTGGTTACATTCTGCATTAAGTAAATGCCGTGTATCCGTTTCGCCTTTCTCGTTGTATTCTCCAAATTGATTCTCAATTCGTCCTGTATATATTTTGCCACTTTTTCATTTTCTTCGTATTTTCCATAGTAGAAGCTTTGGGCGCCGCTCCATCTCGGTGACGGTATGGCGTTCAGATGAATGCTGATATAAAGCTCCGCCTCTGAACGGTTGATGATTTCCACGCGCTTTCTCAGATCTTCCGCTTTGCGTCTGCTGTAGCCTTTCGTCCCTTCAGGAGCTAAATCAGTATCCGTCTCCCGCGTCATAATGACCAAAGCTCCCTGCTCCTGCAAATAGTCTCTGACCCTGGAGGCCACTTCGAGAGTAATGTCCTTTTCAAGGTGACTGCCTCCCGTGGCGCCTCCGTCCGGTCCGCCGTGTCCCGGATCGAGATAGATGATTTTCCCGCTCAGCGGCAGACTCCACGGCCGCCAGGAATCATCATTATGGAATTGAAACCGGAATAAACACAATAATATGATAAAGCCAAGTAAAAAACCGAGCCATTTCAGCTTTTTTGTCATACCTTTCCCTCCCGCTTGTCCCCGTTATTCATAAGTATGGGACAAGGGAAGAAATTATGATTACCTCATGCGGAGCTTACATTGTTTTTCTCTTTGCAGAAATCCTTCCGTCCACCAGCTGTTGATAAACCGGCAGGACGCTTCATAGATTTCTTTTTGTTCAACGGAAGAATATTGCTCATGCGTCCAATTGCAAAGATATTCAAAAAAATCGACCGTCAGTTCTTCCTCTTCTTCTGCCGAACGGGCGTTTGCCCTCTGCAAGGACTCACCATAATAGCCAAAGACGCCGAACCGGCCGCCTAATAAATACGCTTCAATTGCAAAATCTATGCATCCTTCACTCAGAATGCCGTTTTCGTCTTGAAGAAAGGGAAACAAAGGCGTAAGACATGCTTTTACGGACTGAATGATCTGCGTCAGTGACAGCTCCTTTAGTAAACTCTTCTCAAGCTCAAAATCCTTCTGGCGTTTCACGTCTGAAAAAGATAATACTTCTGCCATTGCCAGCCACGCTCCTTTTTACTGTTATTTTGAAAGGAAAAGGGAAAAAGCATGCTTTGTTGATAGTGGAAATCCTCCCAAATGAAGGAGTTTTATGTTAACTGGAAGAATAAAGAGCTGAGGTGACGTGATGAAAAAACTGTTTCAATACATTTGGACGGTGCGTGACGAGTGGTTTATGATATGTGAAAAGCTGAGCCGGGAGGAACTGACGAAAACCCGGACGGGCGGAATGAAGAGCATCTTGCGGACTTTATTTCATATCATTGATGTCGAGATCAGCTGGGCTCGTGCCATTTTAGGTAAAGATGATGTTTTACCTGCTGAGTCTGACTATACGAGCATTCAGGATCTCAGAAAGCTGTCTGAACAATATCGGAAGGATGTCATTCATGCGGGCTCCCGCAAAGGACCGGATCTTGTTAAGCCGGGCTGGATGGACCAAACCTTTCCTAAAGAAGATATTCTCCGCCACATCCTTGCGCATGAGATTCACCATATGGGACAACTGTCGGTTTGGGCCAGAGAAATTGGAATAGAACCGGTTTCGGCTAATGTGATCAGCCGTCCGCAGGAAAAAGCCGCAAAAAAACAGCACCTCTGACGGGATGCCGTTTTTATATTTTAATGCTTCTTGTTACGGAGTATGTATTAATGTATTCATCCAGCACGAGGCCGCCTTTGTCTTCGTAAAAACCGGCAACCATGAAGCCTGCGTCAATCTGACCTTTAATTTGATCCTCCAGCGTATGGCCGAATTCAAGCGCTTCATGATTATCAATAAGTTCCTTTACCTTTTTCTTACTCAGATCTTTTTCATCCGAAAACGGAATGGAATACTTTACTTTTAGTACGCCTTCCTGCTCTAAATCCATATCAAATAAGAACACGACGGGATTTACAAAACCGGAGACTAAAGACCCGCCTTTTTTCAATACGCGATGAGCTTCTTTCCATACCGGAAGAACCGTATCAACAAAGCAATTCGATACCGGGTGCACGATAAAATCAAATGACTCATCATCAAAACAGCTCAGATCATTCATGCTGCCTTTGACAGTCCGAAGCGTAAGATCGTCCCGCTCGGCAACCATTCTGTCTTGCGCAAGCTGTTTTTCCGAATTGTCAAAGATGGTCACGTCCGCTCCTGCAGCAGCAAGGACCGGCCCTTGCTGTCCTCCTCCTGAAGCGAGACAAAGAACCTTCAGACCGTCTACGGGCGGAAACCAATCCGCCGGCACATCTTTTCCGGGGGTCATTCTGATGCTCCAATTGCCTTTTTTCGCTTCACCAATCGTATGAGAATCAACCGCAACCGTCCATTCATTAGCTGTTTCGACTTTTTTATCCCATGCCTTGCTGTTATGTATGACTAACTTATTCATTATAACTGCGCTCCTTATTGGTAATGAATAGAGTATAACAAACAATTCTAGAAAAACATCGGATAACCTCTTGAATATGAGAAAAAAATACAAAAAAACCACAACCAAGAAGTTGTGGTTTTTGCCATCCAAAACGATTAACGTTTTGAGAACTGAGGTGCACGACGAGCGCCTTTAAGACCGTATTTTTTACGTTCTTTCATACGAGCGTCACGAGTCAGAAGACCAGCACGTTTAAGTGTTGCACGGTATTCTGGATCTGCTTCAAGCAAAGCACGAGCGATACCATGACGGATTGCTCCAGCTTGACCAGATAAGCCGCCTCCATGTACGTTTACTAAAACATCATAAGTACCAGCTGTTTCAGTTAAAGTTAATGGTTGTTTGATATCTTCGATTAGAGCTGGAGATGGAATGTGCTCGCTGATTTCACGATTATTAACGACGATACGACCTTCACCTGGAACTAAGCGCACACGCGCTACAGAACTTTTACGACGGCCAGTACCGTAATATTGAACCTGTGCCAAATTGGTAACCTCCTTTTTGATTAACCGCGAAGTTCGTAAACTTCAGGTTTTTGTGCTTCATGTGGATGCTCAGAACCACGGTATACGTTCAATTTCTTGAACATTTGACGACCTAGAGAACCTTTTGGAAGCATGCCTTTGATAGCAAGCTCAAGCATTTTCTCAGGGTAGTTTGTACGCATTTCAAGAGCAGTTCTTGATTTTAATCCGCCTGGATGTTGAGTGTGACGGTAGTAGATTTTGTCAGTTAACTTTTTACCAGTTAACTCGATTTTTTCAGCGTTGATGATGATCACATGATCTCCAGTATCAACGTGCGGTGTGTAAGTCGGTTTGTGTTTCCCGCGAAGGATAGATGCAACTTCTGTAGAAAGACGTCCTAAAGTCTTGCCTGCTGCATCAACAACTAACCACTTGCGTTCAATAGTACTTGCGTTAGCCATAGGTGTTGTACGCATTGAATTTCCCTCCTAAATAATCTGTCATTTTCAATAATCTTCGATTACGTTCTATTTCACAACACAATAAGTTCCGGGGCTTATCGTGGGGTTGAAATACATACCATATGATATCTTATAACTTTATGCAGACTCTGTCAAGAAAATGTTACACCTGGTTTAGTTGTCATAGCAAACGCTCCATAAATACAGCCCGTGCCCCGGTGCGGTGCGCCCCGCGGCTTCGCGATCCTTCGCTTCGAGCATTGCTTTTACATCATCGGGAGAAAATTTTCCAGCTCCTGTATCCAATAACGTTCCGGCAATGATTCTGACCATATTATAGAGAAAACCGTTTCCGGTGATCCGCATCTGCAGGCCGTCTCCGGTCTCAGTCCAATCCAGCTCGTAAATCGTTCTGACTTTATCCTGAACCGCGGTATCAGCCGCGCAAAAGCTTGTGAAATCATGTGTCCCGACGAGGTGCCTTGAAGCTTCCCTCATTTTCTGCACATTAAGCGGATATGCAAAATGGTAAGCGTAATGTCGTTTAAATACGTCCGGGTGTTTCTCCGTATATACAAAGTAGCGATATTCCTTTTGGACCGCGCTAAATCGTGCATGGAACCCATCATCCGCAATCTCTGCTGTTTTGACGGCAATATCATCAGGCAGCAGGGCATTGAGCGCAAACGGCCATTTCTCAGCCGGGATGGACAGCGGTGTATCAAAATGAATGACCTGCCCGGCAGCATGAACATCGCTGTCCGTGCGGCCGGATGAGTACACAGGCACTCTGCCGTCCGTTTTATGGATGACGGCCAGCGCTTTTTCCAATTCACTTTGAACGGTCCGCTTTCCAGGCTGAACCTGATATCCGTTAAATAAATGCCCGTCATAAGCAATGGTACATTTCACTCTCATTCAGCAGCACCTCTAACTTCTTAAGAAAAACAATAACACGGCTAATACGATGATGAGCAGAATGGCTCCGGTATCCTTTCCGGTCCAGACGAGCTTTCTGTATTTCGTTCTCCCCTCACCGCCCCGGTAGCCTCTCGCCTCCATGGCGACCGCAAGCTCTTCCGCACGTTTAAAGGCGCTGACAAACAGCGGGACAAGCAGCGGAACAACCGCTTTGATTCTGTCTTTCACCGGGCCGCTTGTAAAGTCCGCACCCCTCGCCATTTGCGCCTTCATGATTTTATCTGTCTCTTCCATCAATGTCGGGATAAATCGCAATGATATCGACATCATCAATGCGAGTTCGTGTACGGGCAGCTTCACCTTTTTAAAAGGATTCAGGAGCTGCTCCATTCCATCCGTTATTTCAATCGGCGTTGTTGTCAGCGTCAGCAGCGTCGTCATAAAGATAAGGTAAACGAAACGGAGGGAGATAAAAATCCCCTGTATAAGTCCGCCCTCATACACTTTAAACCAGCCAAGCTGAAAAATGACAGATCCTTCATGCGTCATGAAAATGTGTAATAAAAAGGTAAACGCCACAATCCAGATAATCGGCTTAAGCCCCTTCAGCAAAAAGCTGAACGGCACGCGAGTCAAGGCGATCACCCCGAATGTAAACAAACCGAGCAAAGCGTACGTCTGTACGTTGTTTGCCAAAAAAACGATACATACAAAAAGAAAGATGCTGACAAGTTTTGTTCGCGGGTCCAATCGGTGAATAAGCGATGATCCGGGAACATACTTTCCGATAATCATGCTGTCCATCATTGGTCCTTTTCCTCCTGAAAGAAAGCCTTGATTTCACTGGCGGCATCCTGCAGGGTCAGCATGGGTTTTTCATACTTGACTCCGAGAGCCTCCTCAAGCCGTCTCTGAAACTTCACCGATTCAGGAAGATCCAGTCCCATTTCGGCCATCTCTTCACCTTTTACAAACAAGTCACGCGGACTCCCCGTCGCTTTAATGGTCCCTTTGTGCATGACGATCATTTCGTCGGCATAACGGGCGGCGTCCTCCATGCTGTGGGTGACGAGAACGGTAGTCAGGTTTCCCCGCTGATGAAGCGCATAGAACATGTCCATAATGTCCTGACGCCCTCTCGGATCAAGACCGGCCGTCGGTTCATCCAAAACCAGCACTTCCGGCTCCATCGCGAGAACGCCGGCAATCGCCACTCTGCGCATCTGGCCGCCGCTGAGCTCAAATGGTGAACGATCCAAAATGTCTTCCGGAAGGCCCACAAGTCCCAGCATTTCTTTTGCTTTCCGTTCAGCGTCTTCTTTTTTTACACCAAAATTCATCGGTCCGAATGCGATGTCCTTCAGCACAGTCTCTTCAAACAGCTGATGTTCGGGAAATTGGAAAACGATTCCGACTTTTTTTCGCAAAGTCTTAAGATCTTTATTCTTTTTACCGGCTGCCAGAATCGTGCTCCCGAGTTCAAGCTGTCCTTTAGTCGGTTTCAGCAACCCGTTTAAATGCTGCAGGAGCGTCGATTTGCCCGACCCTGTATGCCCGATGACGGCAACGTAGCTGCCCTCTTTTATCACGGCATTGATATCATACAGAGCCAGCCGTTCAAACGGTGTCTTCATTTGATAGCGGTGTTCTACATCTTTGATTTTAATGTCCACAGCTCATTCACCAGCCCTTCCTGAGTCAGATGGTTTTTCGTTAACGCCAGTCCGCTTTCTTTCAAAAGCAGGCTGAGCTGGAATGAGAAAGGCAAATCAAGACCGATGCGAACCAAGTCTTCGTTTAATTTAAAAATCTCTTCAGGCGTGCCCTCTGCATATTTCCTGCCGCCGTTCATCACAATGATCCTGTCCGCCCTTGCGGCTTCTTCCAGGTCATGTGTTATCGAAATGACGGTGGCCATGCCCTGATCTTTTAAGCGTCTGACAGTATCAAGGACTTCTTCTCTCCCAATCGGGTCAAGCATGGATGTCGCTTCATCCAAAATCATAATATCAGGACGCGCGGCAATAATTCCCGCGATCGCCACTCTTTGTTTTTGACCTCCGGAGAGATGGTGCGGCTCTTGATCAAGAAAATCCTGCATATTGACTTGTGTGACAGCCCAATCTACTCTCTCAATCATTTCTTCGCGCGGAACACCATTGTTTTCTAAACCAAAAGCCACATCATCGCGAACAGTCGTTCCGACAAATTGGTTATCGGGATTCTGAAAGACCATCCCTATTTTTTTTCGCACATCCCACACGGTATCCTCAGTCAGTTTGATGCCGCCGACTTCAATTTCTCCGGCCTCGGGCAAAATCAGTCCGTTCAGCGCTCTGGCCAAAGTCGACTTCCCTGAACCGTTGTGGCCTACGATAGCAAGCCATTCTCCTTCGTATACCTCCAGACTCACACCGTCCAGTGCCGGTCTTTCTGCATCTTTGCGGTAGCGGAATAGAATGTCTTTTACGGATATAAGCTGTTTTTGATCCACGGGCGCCTGACCTCCTCTCAGCTATAGCTCTGCTTTTCTGTCTCATGATAAAAAGTTCTGATATCTAAAAAAAGGGCATAGATCCAGTTAGAAACTGTCCCGCCCTTCTTTAGATACACAAAAATATGTGATTAAACCAATTCGATGATTGCCATTGGTGCACCGTCACCACGGCGAGGACCAAGCTTCATAATACGTGTGTATCCGCCTTGGCGCTCCTCGTAACGAGTTGCAATGTCAGAGAATAATTTTTGAAGTGCATCTTGGTTATTTTCTTCATTAGCAACCTCGTTGCGAATGTATGCAGCTGCTTGACGACGAGCATGCAAGTCACCGCGCTTACCAAGAGTGATCATCTTTTCAACAACAGAGCGAAGTTCTTTCGCACGTGTTTCAGTTGTTTCAATTCTTTCGTTGATGATCAAATCTGTTGTAAGATCACGAAGCATAGCTTTACGCTGTGAACTCGTACGTCCTAGTTTTCTGTATGACATGTGATGTCCCCTCCTTTAATGGAATGCTGTTTCTAAATAAAAAACACACGAAAATCCTAGTTCACATGGAAACTAGATCAATCGTCTTTGCGAAGGCCGAGTCCAAGTTCTTCTAGTTTCGCTTTCACTTCTTCAAGTGATTTGCGTCCCAGGTTGCGAACTTTCATCATATCTTCTTCCGTCTTGTTCGCAAGTTCTTGAACCGTGTTAATGCCCGCACGCTTCAAGCAGTTGTAAGAACGGACAGAAAGGTCAAGTTCCTCAATCGTCATTTCAAGAACTTTTTCTTTTTGATCCTCTTCTTTTTCAACCATGATTTCAGCATGCTGAGCTTCGTCAGTTAAACCGACGAATATATTAAGGTGTTCAGTTAAAATCTTTGAACCGAGAGCAATTGCTTCCTTCGGTCCAGTGCTTCCGTCAGTCCAAACATCAAGTGTAAGTTTGTCATAGTTTGCAACCTGGCCTACACGAGTGTTTTCTACCTGATAAGATAAACGAGAAACTGGCGTAAAGATTGAATCGATCGGAATCACGCCGATTGGCTGATCGTCTCTTTTGTTCGAATCAGCAGGTGTATACCCACGTCCTCTTTGTGCAGTAAGGCGAACTCGGAAACTCGCATTCTCACCAAGAGTCGCGATATGAAGATCCGGATTAAGGATTTCAACATCGCTGTCGTGTGTAATATCAGCTGCTGTGACAGTTCCTTCGCCCTGTACATCAATTTCAAGCGTCTTCTCTTCATCAGAGTAGATTTTCAATGCAAGCTTTTTAATGTGCAAGATTATCGTTGTAACATCTTCCACAACGCCTTCGATTGTCGAGAATTCGTGCAGTACACCATCTATCTGGATCGATGTTACAGCGGCACCAGGGAGTGAGGATAAGAGGATACGACGTAAGGAGTTACCCAGAGTTGTACCATATCCACGCTCAAGCGGCTCTACGACAAACTTACCAAATTTGGCATCGTCGCTGATTTCAACCGTTTCGATTTTTGGTTTTTCAATCTCGATCATTACTTAAAACCCTCCTTCAAAACGTCGAAACCTCGAATAGAATCATATGAGATTCCATCCGAAATTCCCCATTGTTTAGTCCCGTATGTGCTCAGGCAACGAGTCGGTGCATTCGTTTCATAAATAACTGTATCATAACCCATTATTGACAGGGACACAAAATCTATACAAACAAATTACACGCGGCGACGTTTTGGTGGACGGCATCCATTATGAGGAACAGGAGTTACGTCTCTGATAGCTGTAACTTCAAGTCCGGCAGCTTGTAAAGCACGGATTGCAGCTTCACGGCCAGAACCTGGTCCTTTAACAGTTACTTCAAGAGTTTTAAGTCCGTGTTCGATTGAACCTTTAGCAGCTGTTTCAGCAGCCATTTGCGCAGCAAAAGGAGTAGATTTACGAGAACCTCTGAATCCTAGAGCTCCGGCACTTGACCAAGAAAGAGCATTACCATGATTATCAGTGATCGTAACGATCGTGTTGTTGAAAGTTGAACGAATATGAGCGATTCCTGACTCAATATTCTTTTTCACGCGACGTTTACGCGTGTTTTGTTTACGAGCAGCAGCCATTGTTTAGGTACCTCCCTTACTTATTTTTTCTTGTTAGCTACAGTACGACGCGGACCTTTACGAGTACGCGCATTGTTTTTAGAGTTTTGTCCGCGAACAGGCAAACCTCTGCGATGGCGGATTCCGCGGTAGCTTCCGATTTCGATCAGACGCTTGATGTTAAGAGAAACTTCACGGCGAAGGTCACCTTCTACTTTCAGTTTGTCAATAACATCACGGATTTTACCAAGTTCTTCTTCAGTAAGATCACGCACACGAGTATCTTCAGAAACACCAGCCTCTTTCAAGACTTGCTGAGCCGTTGTGCGGCCAATTCCGAAGACATATGTTAAAGAAATAACAACACGTTTGTCACGTGGGATATCTACACCAGCAATACGAGCCATTCTCTGGGCACCTCCTTATTAATTATCCTTGTTTTTGTTTATGCTTTGGATTTTCACAGATCACCATTACTTTTCCTTTTCTGCGAATAACTTTACATTTCTCGCAGATTGGTTTAACTGATGGTCTCACTTTCATGTGTTTCCAACCTCCTTCAGTTTCCGGAGTGCTTTATTTGTAACGGTACGTAATCCTGCCACGAGTTAAGTCATATGGAGATAATTCTACCGTAACTTTGTCTCCAGGTAAAATGCGAATGAAGTGCATGCGGATTTTACCAGATACGTGAGCCAAAACCGTATGGCCATTTTCGAGTTCAACTTTGAACATCGCGTTTGGCAGTGTTTCGACAATCGTACCTTCCACTTCAATTACATCGTCTTTCGCCATTCAAGTGTTCTCCCTTCTTCAAATCAGTAACTTGCTCTCTGACAAATTTCAAAAGAGAAAATCTCAGTTATCCGTTTGTCACACGCCCTGTTTCGTTTATACTGTTCTGAACTTCCGGAGATACGCAATCATAAAGGGTGAATGATTGATATTCTTTTTCTAAGGAGAATGAAATGTACGCTTTTCTCCGTCTGCTTTAGTACACGATGATGAATCTTCATTCCGATGACAGCAGCTAGCCTGTTTTTCTTCCGACCAATTGTAAACCTACAATCTGCCCAGGTGCGGAATGAAAACATGTGTCATGGAATTCATTTCATCATCTAGACTTTTGTCAGTATATCAAAACCCGTTTCCGTAATCGCAATCGTATGTTCAAAATGAGCACACTTTTTCCCATCTACCGTTACAACCGTCCAGTTATCAGCCAATGTTTTCACATATCGGCTGCCAGCGTTAACCATCGGTTCTATAGCGAGAACCATACCAGGCTTCAGCCTAGGTCCTTTGTTTGGCGGACCGTAATGAGGAATTTGCGGATCCTCATGCAAGTCTTGACCAACACCATGTCCGACATACTCCCTAACAACTGAAAACTGCTCATTTTCGACATACGTTTGTATTGCGTGGGAAATATTCGACAAACGTTCACCTGGTTTTGCTTCCTTCAAGCCTTTATATAAAGACTCCTCTGTTACTTCCAGCAGTCGTTTATCATCATCACTGATGTTTCCTACCGGATATGTCCAAGCAGAGTCACCATGATAACCATTTAATTTAGCACCGATATCAATGCTGATAATGTCACCGTCACGTAAAACCCTTTTACCGGGTATTCCGTGAACGAGTTCTTCATTAACTGATACACAGATGCTCCCGCGAAACCCATTATACCCCTTAAAAGATGGGATTGCACCCTGCTTCTCAATAAAACGTTCGGCAATTTGATCCAATTCTTTTGTCGAGATTCCTGGTTTAATGTGCTTTTTCAACTCTTCATGAGTCAAAGCCACGATTCGCCCTGCTTCCCGCATGATGCCAAGCTCACGAGGGGTCTTACAGATAATCATTTGCTCAATCCTCCAAGAAGCTCTTTCACATCTTTGTACACGTCGTTAATGTCCTGCTGGCCATTGACGTTGACAAGATACCCTTTCTCAGAATAAAAATCGAGTAAAGGCTGAGTCTGCTTCATGTTGACCTCAAGCCGTTTTGAGACGGTTTCCTCATTATCATCTGCCCGTTGATAAAGGTCTCCTCCGTCTTTATCACAAACACCCGGCGTTTTCGGCGGATTGAAAACCAAATGATAGGTTGTGCCGCAAACACTGCAAATTCTGCGTCCAGTCAAACGTTCCATTAAAGAGTCTTTGTCTACTTTAATGTTAATGACATAATCAATCGGCTTGCCGTATTCCTCAAGAATGTTTTCAAGAGCTTCAGCCTGAGCGACTGTTCGCGGAAATCCGTCCAGAAGAAAACCTCTTTCACAATCATCTTTGCCTAGTCTTTCTTTGACAATGCCGATTGTGACTTCGTCCGGTACGAGCTCGCCTTTATCAATATAAGACTTTGCTTCGAGTCCGAGTGGTGTTTCTTCTTTCATAGCAGCACGGAACATATCTCCCGTTGAGATATGAGGTATCCCATAATCCTCAACAATTCGTTCTCCCTGTGTGCCTTTACCGGCTCCAGGAAGTCCCATTAAGACTAAGTTCATTCGGATTTCCCCCGTCCTCTCTTATTTAGAGGAATGGTTAAAACCAGTCCTCTAATTTTTCATAAATCCTCGGTAATTACGTTTCACTAACTGGCTCTCCAGCTGCTTCATTGTCTCCAAGGCTACCCCGACGACAATTAACAATGATGTTCCGCCAATCTGTGCACTTTGAGGCAATCCAGCGAATTGAATGAAAAAGATAGGAAGAATGGAAATCACGGCTAAGAATATAGAACCCACAAACGTAAGTCGATACAAAATGCTCGTAATTCTATCTTGAGTCATTTTCCCTGGACGAACCCCCGGGATATAGCCACCCTGTTTTTTAAGGTTATCAGCCATTTGTTCAGGGTTTACCTGCACAAAAGCATAGAAGTACGTAAAGGCGATAATTAATGCGACATAAACCGCCATGCCCACCGGATGTGTATTGTCAAAGTTGGCTTGAATCCACTTTGTCACATCGTTCTCTCCGAAAAATGACGCGATAGTACGCGGCGTAATAAGAAACGCAACCGCAAAGATTACCGGAATAACCCCTGCCGGATTCACTTTAAGCGGAAGGTGAGTTGACTGGCCTCCGCCAACAGGTGAACGACCTTGCCCTTTTGCATATTGAATCGCGATTTTGCGTACGGCCTGCTGAATGAAAATAACACCAACAATAACGGCCAAAATCGCAATCACCAGTAAAGCGATTTTTACAATATGAATAAACAGCTGATCGCTGCTGCCGACAAATTGAGTCTCATAAATCTGCCCAACAGTTTTCGGAATACTAGCCACAATCCCCGCGAAGATGATGATCGAAATTCCGTTACCTACTCCATTGGAAGTAATTTGTTCTCCCAGCCACATTAAAAAAGCAGTTCCTCCAGTGAGCACTAAAGCAATAATCAGATATGTCGATATGCCGGATTTCTCAATCAGCATACCGTTTGCCAGGTTGTTAAACCCGTAAGACATACCTAATGCCTGGATAAAACCAAGCACAATCGTAAAATATCTCGTGAACTGAGCTAATTTACGGCGGCCGACTTCACCTTGCTTAGACCACTCGGTAAACTTCGGCACAACATCCATCTGAAGCAGCTGAATGATGATTGAAGCAGTGATGTAAGGCGTAATTCCCATCGCAAAAATGGAGAACTGATAAAGCGCACCGCCGCCAAATGTATTAAGGAGATCAAAAACCCCCATCGAACTTTGTGTCTGCAACGCCTGAGCATTTACATATGGCACAGGGATAAACGCACCTATGCGAAAGACGATAAGCATGAGTAATGTAAAAATGATTTTATTCCGAATATCACTCACACGCATAAAGTTGGAGATTGTCTTAAACAAGTTAGATCACCTCAGCTGTACCGCCAGCAGCTTCAACAGCTTCTTTCGCAGAAGCAGAGAATTTATTGGCTTTTACAGTTAATTTTTTCTCTAATTTACCGTTGCCAAGAATCTTTACTCCTGCATTAAGTTTGCTAATAACACCAGTCTCAAGAAGAAGTTCAGGAGTGACTTCCGTTCCTTCCGCAAAACCGTTCAATTTGTCTACGTTCACAATAGCGTAATCCTTACGGTTGATGTTTGTAAAACCGCGTTTAGGAAGACGTTGGAATAAAGGCATTTGTCCCCCCTCGAATCCAGGGCGTACACCGCCGCCAGAACGAGCGTTTTGACCTTTGTGACCTTTACCAGCTGTTTTACCGTTACCAGAACCAATACCACGACCTACGCGATTGCGTACTTTACGTGAACCTTCTGAAGGCTTTAATTCATGAAGTTTCATTAGGACACCTCCTTAGCCTATAATTTATTTTTATTGTTCTTTAACAGAAACTAGATGAGATACTTTATTAATCATACCGCGGATCGCAGCGTTATCTTCATGAACGACAGTTTGGTTTGTTTTCTTTAAACCAAGTGTTCTTACAGTAACGCGCTGATCTTCCGGGCGACCGATTACACTGCGTTTGAGGGTAATTTCTAATTTAGCCATTAATGTTCCCTCCTTATCCTAACAGTTCTTCTACAGATTTTCCACGAAGCTTCGCAACCTCTTCAGCACGTTTAAGCTCACTTAAACCTTGAAGTGTTGCACGGATCATGTTGATCGGTGTGTTAGAACCTAAAGACTTAGAAAGGATATCAGCAACGCCAGCAAGCTCAAGTACCGCACGTACAGGGCCTCCAGCGATAACTCCAGTACCTTCAGAAGCAGGTTTCAACAAGATATTGCCTGCACCGAAACGTCCGATGATTTCGTGTGGAATCGTAGTTCCAACCATTGGTACTTCAATCAAATTCTTTTTCGCATCTTCAACAGCTTTGCGGATTGCTTCAGGTACTTCTTGTGCTTTACCAGTACCGAAACCTACGTGACCGTTTTTGTCACCGACAACGACTAGAGCTGCGAAACGGAAACGACGACCACCTTTAACAACTTTCGCTACGCGGTTAACCGTAACTAAGCGTTCTTCTAACTCTAATTTGCTTGGGTCAATACGACGCATAATCATGTGTCCCTCCTTTTTTTATTAAAATTTCAGTCCGGCTTCACGAGCTGCATCGGCCAGAGCTTTTACACGTCCATGGTATAAGTATCCGCCGCGGTCAAATACTACGTCAGAAACACCTTTCTCAGAAGCGCGTTTCGCAACGAGTTCACCGACTTTAGCAGCAGCAGCGCTGTCACCAGTGCTTTCCACGTTCAAATCTTTATCGAGAGTAGAGGCACTAGCAAGTGTAACGCCATTTACATCATCGATGATTTGAGCATAAATGTGTTTGTTTGAACGGAACACATTCAGACGAGGTCTTTCAGCTGTGCCTGAAAGTTTAGCACGAACACGGGCATGTCTTTTTTGACGAGCAGCATTTTTGCTAGTTTTCGTAATCATCCTTAGGTCACTCCTTTCTTCACTTTAAGCGGTCTTACTTAGCAGATTTACCTTCTTTACGGCGAACAACTTCACCTTCGTAGCGGATTCCTTTACCTTTGTAAGGCTCTGGAGAACGTACAGCGCGGATGTTAGCAGCGATAGCTCCTACACGCTCTTTGTCTGTACCTTTTACAACTACTTTAGTTTGAGAAGGAACTTCGATTTCGATGCCCTCTTCAGGAACGATCTCAACAGGGTGAGAGTATCCAACGTTTAAAACAAGTTTGTTTCCGGATTTAGCCGCACGATAACCGACACCGACTAATTCCAAACCTCTTTCAAATCCTTTAGATACGCCTTCAACCATGTTTCCAAGCAGACTGCGAGTCGTACCATGCAGCGCACGGTGCTCTTTGTGATCAGAAGGACGAGTAACTGTAAGCACGTTGTCCTCAATTTTGATTTCCATATCAGGATGGAAAGTACGAGTTAATTCTCCTTTTGGTCCTTTTACAGCTACAGTGTTGCCTTCGTTCAGCGTTACTGTAACTCCAGAAGGGATCTCAAGCAGTTTTTTACCTACACGAGACATACTAAAACACCTCCATTCTTGTTAAACTTCTTACCAAACGTATGCTAGAACTTCTCCACCAGCTTGTTTTGCACGGGCTTCTTTGTCCGTTAAAACACCTTGTGATGTAGAAATAATCGCGATTCCAAGACCGTTAAGTACGCGAGGTACTTCATTTGATTTAGCGTATACACGCAAACCTGGTTTGCTGATTCTTTTAAGACCAGTGATAACGCGCTCGTTGTTTTGTCCGTATTTCAAGAAAACGCGGATAATACCTTGTTTGCTGTCTTCTACGAACTCAACGTCACGAATGAAACCTTCACGCTTTAAAATGTCAGCAATTTCTCTTTTCAATTTAGAAGCAGGAATTTCAAGCTTCTCATGACGTACCATGTTTGCATTGCGAATACGAGTCAGCATATCTGCAATTGGATCTGTCATAACCATTATATAATTACCTCCTTCCCATTCTTGGGGATTACCAGCTGGCTTTTTTCACGCCAGGAATTTGTCCTTTATATGCAAGCTCACGGAAACAAATACGGCAAAGTTTAAATTTACGAATGACTGAGTGCGGACGTCCGCAGCGTTCACAGCGAGTGTACTCTTGCACTTTAAACTTTGGTGTACGTTGTTGTTTCGCAATCATTGACTTTTTAGCCACGATTTCGCCTCCCTTTCATTGATTATTTCTGGAACGGCATACCTACTTGAGTTAATAGCTCACGAGCCTCTTCGTCAGAGTTAGCAGTCGTTACGATAACGATGTCCATTCCGCGAACCTTTGTTACTTTATCGTAGTCAATTTCAGGGAAGATTAACTGTTCTTTAATACCAAGAGTGTAGTTTCCGCGACCGTCGAAAGATTTCTTAGAAATCCCGCGGAAGTCACGTACACGCGGTAAAGATACAGAAATAAGTTTATCAAGGAAATCATACATGCGCTCTCCGCGAAGAGTTACTTTCGCACCGATAGGCATTCCCTCACGAAGACGGAATCCAGCAATTGATTTCTTCGCACGAGTAACGACAGGTTTTTGACCTGCGATAAACGTTAATTCTTCAACAGCACTGTCGATTGCTTTTGCGTTTTGAACAGCATCACCGACACCCATGTTGATTACGATTTTTTCGATTTTTGGCACCTGCATAACAGAGTCGTAGTTGAACTTCGTCATTAAAGCAGGTGAAATTTCTTTATTGTACTTTTCTTTAAGGCGGTTCATGAGATAGACCTCCCTTCCTTTAAATACTATTTATCTAAGACTTGCCCAGATTTTTTTGCAACACGAACTTTTTTGCCATCTTCCACTTTGTATCCTACGCGAGTCACTTCACCTGTTTTAGGATCGAGCGGCATAACGTTTGATACATGAATTGGCGCCTCTTGATTAGAAATACCGCCTTGAGGGTTTGCTTGAGTTGGTTTAGAGTGCTTCTTCACCATGTTTACGCCCTCAACTAGAACGCGGTCCTTTTTAGGGAAAGCAGCAAGGATCGTACCTTGTTTGCCTTTATCTTTACCAGAGATAACCATTACTTTATCGCCTTTTTTCACATGCATCCTGATCGCACCTCCTTGAGTAAGGCATTTATTTCATTAGATAACTTCTGGAGCCAGAGAAACAATTTTCATGAAGTTGTTTTCACGTAATTCACGGGCAACCGGTCCGAAGATACGAGTTCCACGCGGGCTCTTGTCGTCACGGATGATAACACATGCATTCTCATCGAAGCTGATGTATGATCCGTCAGTTCTGCGTGCTCCGCTTTTTGTGCGAACGATAACAGCTCTTACGACTTCACCTTTTTTGACAACGCCTCCTGGTGTTGCTTGTTTAACCGTGCAAACAATTACATCACCAATGTTAGCCGTTTTACGTCCAGAACCGCCAAGAACTTTAATAGTAAGTACCTCACGCGCACCGGAGTTGTCAGCAACTTTTAAACGAGTCTCTTGTTGAATCATTATTTGTTACCTCCCTTCGGAAAAAGAATTCCGAACTTTATTAGATAATAACAGCTTCTTCGACAACTTCTACTAGACGAAAACGCTTAGTTGCAGATAATGGACGAGTTTCCATAATCTTTACGATGTCTCCGATTTTAGCTTGATTATTTTCATCATGTGCTTTGAATTTCTTTGAGTATTTTACGCGTTTACCGTAAATAGGATCCTTTTTGTATGTTTCAACAACAACAGTGATGGTTTTATCCATTTTGTCAGAAACAACACGGCCTTGGTAAACTTTGCGTTGGTTACGTTCGCTCATGCTCACGACCTCCCCTCAGTGATTATTTGTTGGCAGCAATTTCTCTTTCACGAATCACAGTTTTCATGCGCGCGATAGCTTTGCGCACTTCACGAATGCGAGCAGTATTTTCAAGTTGTCCTGTCGCTAATTGAAAGCGAAGATTGAAAAGTTCTTCTTTAAGAGACTTTACTTTTTGTTCAATTTCAGCAGTGGTAAGGTCACGAATTTCATTAGCTTTCATTTGATTCACCACCAATTTCTTCACGTTTTACGAACTTCGTTTTAATTGGCAATTTGTGAGATGCAAGACGAAGAGCTTCACGAGCTACCTCTTCAGACACACCAGAAATTTCAAATAAAACTTTGCCCGGTTTTACAACAGCTACCCAGCCTTCAGGAGCCCCTTTACCGGAACCCATCCGTACCTCAAGCGGTTTAGCAGTGTAAGGTTTTGAAGGGAAAATTTTAATCCAAACTTTACCGCCACGTTTCATGTAACGAGTCATCGCAATACGTGCAGCTTCGATTTGGCGGTTTGTGATCCAAGAAGCTTCAAGAGCCTGGATACCGTACTCACCAAAATGTACTTCAGTACCGCCTTTAGCGCGACCGCGCATTTTTCCGCGATGCTCTCTGCGATATTTAACGCGTTTTGGTAATAACATATTATTTTCCTCCTTCCTCAGTTTTCTTCTTAGTAGGAAGAACCTCTCCACGATAGATCCAGACTTTTACACCAAGCTTACCGTAAGTTGTGTCAGCTTCAGATGTTGCATAGTCGATGTCAGCACGTAAAGTGTGCAATGGAACAGTTCCTTCACTGTAGTATTCAGAACGAGCAATGTCAGCTCCGCCAAGACGGCCGGAAACCATTGTTTTCACACCTTGTGCTCCAGCACGCATAGTGCGTTGGATTTGTTGTTTCTGCGCACGGCGGAAAGAAATACGGTTTTCTAGTTGACGAGCGATGTTGTCAGCTACAAGCTGAGCATCAAGATCTGCTCTTTTGATTTCAAGAATGTTAATGTGTACACGCTTGCCAGTAAGGCTGTTAAGGGCTTTACGAAGTGCTTCAACTTCAGATCCGCCTTTACCGATTACCATACCAGGCTTAGCAGTGTGGATCGTAATGTTAACGCGGTTTGCTGCGCGCTCGATTTCTACTTTAGAAACAGAAGCGTCAGAAAGGCGTTTGCTAATGAATTCACGAATTTTTAAATCTTCGTGCAGGAAGTCAGCGTAATCTTTACCAGCGTACCACTTAGATTCCCAATCACGAATGACTCCGATACGAAGACCGACTGGATTTACCTTTTGACCCACTACTTATCCCTCCTTCTTTTCTGATACAACGATTGTAATGTGGCTCGTACGTTTGTTGATTTGGCTCGCACGTCCCATAGCACGCGGGCGGAATCTTTTTAACGTTGGGCCTTCGTCAACAAATGCCTGAGAAATAACCAGATTGTTAGCGTCCATCTCGTAGTTGTGCTCAGCATTTGCGATAGCAGATTTTAAAACTTTTTCGATGATCGGAGAAGCAGCTCTCGGAGTTAAGTTCAGGATAGATACTGCTTCGCCTACTTGCTTACCTCGAATCAGGTCCATTACTAGACGTGCTTTACGAGGAGCAATACGGACTGTTCTTGCAACAGCTTTAGCTTGCATTTAAAAGCCTCCTCTCTTAGCGTCTTGTTTTTTTATCGTCACTGGCGTGGCCTTTGTAAGTACGAGTCGGTGCGAATTCGCCCAACTTGTGGCCTACCATGTCTTCAGAAATGAATACAGGCACGTGTTTACGTCCGTCATATACTGCGATAGTGTGACCGATAAATTGTGGGAAAATAGTTGAACGGCGAGACCAAGTTTTTACAACTTGTTTCTTGTCCGTTTCATTTAATTTCTCGATTTTTGTCATCAAGTGTCCATCGACAAATGGTCCTTTTTTCAAGCTGCGAGCCATTTTGGAACCTCCCTTCGTGATTGCACTACGGTCCGAAATGAACCGTAGACAACCCCGTTATTTATTTTTACGACGACGTACGATAAATTTATCAGATTTGTTCTTTTTCTTACGTGTCTTGAATCCAAGAGTCGGTTTGCCCCAAGGAGACATTGGTGATTTGCGTCCGATTGGCGCGCGACCTTCACCACCACCGTGCGGGTGATCGTTAGGGTTCATTACAGAACCGCGGACTGTAGGGCGGATGCCTTTCCAGCGAGAGCGTCCTGCTTTACCAACGTTGATAAGTTCGTGCTGCTCGTTACCTACTTGACCGATAGAAGCGCGGCAAGCAGAAAGGATCATGCGAACTTCACCAGAGTTAAGACGTACAAGAACGTATTTGCCTTCTTTACCAAGAACCTGAGCAGATGTACCAGCTGAACGTACAAGCTGTCCGCCTTTACCAGGTTTTAATTCAATGTTATGCACAACTGTACCAACAGGGATGTTGATAAGCGGAAGTGCGTTACCTACTTTGATGTCAGCTTCAGGGCCGGACATGATTTCAGTACCTACTTGAATTCCTTTTGGTGCAAGAATGTAACGTTTTTCTCCGTCTACATAGTTGATTAGTGCAATGTTAGCTGAACGGTTTGGATCGTACTCAACTGTAGCAACGCGTCCAGGTATACCATCTTTATCGCGTTTGAAGTCGATAACACGGTATTGGCGTTTGTGTCCGCCACCTTGGTGACGTACAGTCAATTTACCTTGGTTGTTACGTCCGCCTTTTTTGTGAAGGGGCGCAAGCAAGGATTTTTCCGGCTGGTCAGTCGTGATTTCAGCAAAATCTGAAGTTGTCATGCCACGACGTCCGTTAGAGGTCGGTTTATACTTTTTAATCGCCATTTTGAATTTCCCTCCTTCTTTTTACAGATAATTAAGCTTCAAAAATTTCGATTTCTTTGCTGTCTGCAGTAAGTTTTGCGATCGCTTTTCTGCGACGGCTAGTCATACCAGTGTAGCGGCCGACACGTTTTGATTTCCCTTTGTAGTTCATGATGTTGACTTTGTCAACTTTCACTCCAAAGATACTTTCAACTGCATCTTTCACTTCTGTTTTATTAGCTCTTACATCAACTTCAAAAGTATATTTTTTTTCAGTCATTAAATCAGCAGAACGTTCAGTAATGACGGGGCGCTTAAGAACATCACGAGGATCTTTCATTATGCAAGCACCTCCTCTACTTTTTCAACCGCAGCTTTTGTAATCAGAAGCTTCTCGTGGTTGACAACGTCTAACACGTTGATTCCGTTAGCTTGAACAACTGTAACTCCAGGGATGTTGCGTGCAGAAAGAGATACTGCTTCGTTTGCATCCGCAGTTACGATTAAAGCTTTTTTCTCAACAGATAATCCTTTAAGGATAGCTGCCATTTCTTTTGTTTTAACCGTATCAAGAGTAAGATCTTCAAGAACAATAATGTTGTTGTCGTTCACTTTAGAAGACAATACTGATTTGATTGCCAAGCGGCGAACTTTTTTAGGTAATTTGTAAGAATAGCTGCGTGGTGTTGGGCCGAATACGACACCACCTCCGCGCCATTGCGGTGAACGGATTGAACCTTGACGGGCACGACCTGTACCTTTTTGACGCCATGGTTTGCGACCTCCGCCGCGTACTTCAGAACGATTTTTTACTTTGTGAGATCCTTGACGTAAGGAAGCTCTTTGCATAAGAATAGCGTCGAATACTACGCTCTCATTTGGCTCAATTCCAAATACAGACGCGTTTAATTCGATATCACCAGCAGTAGAACCGTTTTGGTTGTATAATGCTACTTTTGGCATGATCAATTTCCTCCTTTCCTAAGAGACTTATTTAGATTTAACAGCACTTTTAACAGTGATTAAAGTTTTTCTCGCACCAGGTACGTTACCTTTAATCAAAAGAAGATTGCGCTCAGCATCTACTTTTACGATTTCAAGGTTTTGGACAGTGATTTGATCTCCGCCCATGCGTCCAGGTAATAGTTTACCTTTGAATACACGGTTAGGATCTACAGGTCCCATTGAACCAGGACGACGGTGGTAGCGTGAACCGTGAGACATAGGTCCGCGAGATTGTCCGTGGCGCTTGATTGCACCTTGGAAACCTTTACCTTTAGATACTCCTGTTACATCTACGATTTCTCCTGCAGAGAAAATTTCAACCTTGACTTCCTGACCAATTTCATACGCATCCATATCCACGCCGCGTAATTCTTTAACGAAGCGCTTAGGAGCAGTTTCCGCTTTTGCAACGTGTCCTTTTTCCGGTTTGTTTGAAAGCTTTTCACGCTTATCGTCAAAACCAAGCTGGATCGCTTCATAGCCATCATTTTCAGCTGTTTTCTTTTGAAGAACAACGTTTGGAGCTGCTTCAATAACAGTTACCGGGATAAGATCACCGTTCTCTGCGAATACTTGCGTCATACCAATTTTTCTTCCTAAGATTCCTTTGGTCATTCGTCACACCTCCTATTAAGATCATTCTATATTTTAGAATTAAAGTTTGATTTCGATATCGACACCAGATGGTAAGTCTAATCGCATGAGAGCATCAACAGTTTGTGGTGTTGGGTTCACAATGTCGATTAAACGTTTATGTGTACGCATTTCAAATTGCTCACGAGAATCTTTGTATTTGTGCACCGCACGAAGGATTGTGTAAACTGATTTTTCAGTTGGCAACGGAATCGGACCAGATACGCTGGCACCAGAACGTTTTGCCGTTTCAACAATCTTCTCTGCAGATTGATCAAGGATTCTATGATCATATGCTTTTAAACGAATACGAATTTTTTGTTTTGCCATTATTTTCCCTCCTTTTCGCCTACATCACGTTAGACAGTTCTCCGTGAGAAAAACCTGATCACCTTGCCATGGCAAAGCGGCCGGGTGTGTCAGCAACCTCTCACTTCATCGCAGTCAAAGACCAACATACACTATTATACAGAAAATAGACGTATGTTGCAAGGTTTATTTAAAGAACCTTGTGGTTTTCACACTTTGATTATTATACAGGTGATATCATGATTAATCAAGGATATGCCTGTTTTCTTTCAAAGATGGAACGATGCGAACCGGCTGACAACTTCGGCAAAGCGATCCGGTTCCTCCAAGTGAGGCGAATGGGCTGAGTTCTCAAACCAATGCCATTCTTTATACGGCGCATCAACCTTCTGATAATATTCATAAGACGTCGTCCCCGGGACCGTCAAATCGTATCTCCCTGACATAAAACAGCACGGTATTATAATAGAAGAAACTGATTCCCCGGCATTAAAGAAAATGAGATCCTCCCACAGGTGTTTCAGGCTGAACATTTGTCCCCGCGCGGCTAAGAAACTCCCTCTCACACCGTACGGTTCACCAAACAGCATTCGCCCCCCTGCTTTAAGAGCACCGATCGGATGATGGGTAAAGCCCCCTCCCCTCATCTCGATACAAAGCAGAAACAACGTTCGCTGCAGCTGTTTCTCCCATGGAGGCGCTCCGATAAAGCTAAGCGTCTTTTCCAGCAGGAAATGTTTGCGTCGCCTGCTCCATTCCATCATCAGCCGGTAAGCTTCCGTTTCTTCCTTTTGAATATTAACCACCTGACTGATACCGATATACGCATAATACAAATCAGGTCTCTCTTGAAGAACATGAAGCGCCAGAACTGAACCCCACGAATAACCGGCGATATATATTTTTTGCCTGCTGAATTGCTTGCATAAGCGTTCGGTCAAATGAATGGTATCGGCTGTCAGCTGATCCAAGGTCATAGATGAAGCCGGAATTTCCTTTGAATAAGAGAGACCCGCCCCTCTCTGATCCCAGTTCACAACGGTGAAATGCTTTTCCAGCTTATTCTGGTATTTTCTCGCATAGCCGATTTGAGGCGTGCCGGGACCGCCGTGCAAAAACAAAAGCAGCGGATTACTCCTGTCATCACCATTAATCATAATGGTTTGTTCACTGCCATTAATCAGCAATTGCTGAAGCATTGAAATACGATTGGTTTTCTTGAAGTTATCGTTCATCGCTCTGCTCCTAAAATTTGTATACGTTCTATTATACATGGAATCAGCGGGGAAACAAAAAAACGAGGCCCCATAAGGGACCCCGCATTAATGAACGAGTCGATTACTCAGTGATTGTAGAAACAACGCCTGAACCAACTGTACGTCCGCCTTCACGAATAGAGAAACGAGTTCCTTCTTCGATAGCGATTGTAGAGATAAGTTCAACGATCATTTCAGTGTTATCTCCAGGCATAACCATTTCTACGCCTTCTGGAAGATTGATGATACCAGTTACGTCAGTTGTACGGAAGTAGAACTGAGGACGGTAGTTAGAGAAGAATGGAGTATGACGTCCACCCTCTTCTTTAGAAAGAACGTAAACTTCAGCTTTGAATTTGCTGTGTGGAGTGATTGTACCTGGTTTAGCAAGTACTTGTCCACGTTGGATGTCTTCACGAGCTACACCGCGAAGAAGCGCACCGATGTTGTCTCCAGCTTCAGCGTAGTCAAGAAGCTTACGGAACATTTCAACACCTGTAACAGTTGTTTTGCTGTTTTCTTCTTGAAGACCGATGATTTCAACTTCGTCACCGACTTTAACTTGTCCGCGTTCTACACGGCCAGTAGCAACTGTACCACGACCAGTGATTGAGAATACGTCCTCAACCGGCATCATGAATGGTTTGTCAGTGTCGCGTTCTGGAGTTGGGATGTACTCGTCAACTGCAGCCATAAGTTCAAGAATTTTTTCTTCGTACTCAGCGTCACCTTCAAGAGCTTTAAGAGCAGAACCTTTAACAACTGGTACATCATCACCAGGGAAGTCGTATTCGCTAAGAAGATCGCGAACTTCCATTTCAACAAGCTCAAGAAGCTCTTCGTCGTCTACCATGTCGCATTTGTTAAGGAATACTACGATGTATGGTACACCAACGTTTTTAGAAAGAAGGATGTGCTCACGAGTTTGTGGCATTGGGCCATCAGCAGCAGATACTACAAGGATAGCTCCGTCCATTTGCGCAGCACCAGTGATCATGTTTTTAACATAGTCAGCGTGTCCTGGGCAGTCAACGTGTGCATAGTGACGAGTGTCAGTTTCGTACTCAACGTGTGCAGTAGAGATTGTGATACCGCGCTCACGTTCTTCTGGAGCACCATCAATTTGATCGTACGCCATAGCTGTACCTTTACCAGATTTCTTATGAAGTACTGTTGAGATAGCAGCAGTTAATGTTGTTTTACCATGGTCAACGTGTCCAATTGTACCGATATTGGCATGTGATTTGGAACGGTCGAATTTTTCTTTAGCCATTCTAAAATCCTCCTTAAGAGCTTTTAATTAGTAATGTATAGAGTGATAGAAAGTGAAAGCAAGCTCTCACTTCCTCATCTTACAATAGTAGTTATACTTGAGTTAAGTGGCAAAATCAATTATTCGCCTTTATTTTTTTTGATAATTTCTTCAGCGATGCTCTTCGGCACTTCTTCATAGTGATCCATGAACATTGTGAACGTACCGCGTCCTTGCGTGTTAGAACGAAGGGCAGTAGCGTAACCGAACATTTCAGCAAGAGGTACCATCGCACGCACAACTTGAGCGTTACCGCGAGCTTCCATACCTTCTACGCGTCCGCGACGAGAAGTAACATCACCCATGATGTCTCCCATGTATTCTTCAGGAATAACAACTTCAACTTTCATGATTGGTTCAAGAAGAACTGGGTTACATTTGCTGACTGCATTTTTCAATGCCATAGAAGCAGCGACTTTAAACGCCATTTCGTTTGAGTCAACATCATGGTAAGATCCATCAAAAAGTTTCGCCTTGATGTCGATTAGCGGGAATCCGGCTAGGACACCATTTTCAAGAGAGTCTTCAAGACCTGCTTGTACGGCTGGGATGTATTCACGAGGAACAACACCACCGACGATTGCGTTTTCGAATTCAAAGCCAGCGCCTTCTTCGTTCGGTTCAAACTCGATCCAAACGTGACCGAACTGACCGCGTCCGCCTGATTGACGTACGAATTTACCTTCAACTTTTGCACCGGTACGGAATGTCTCACGGTACGCAACTTGAGGAGCACCAACGTTAGCTTCAACTTTGAACTCACGCTTCATACGATCAACAATGATATCAAGGTGAAGCTCACCCATACCAGAGATGATTGTTTGACCCGTTTCAGGGTTTGTTTGTGTACGGAATGTAGGATCTTCTTCAGCAAGTTTCGCTAAAGCGATACCCATTTTATCTTGGTCAGCTTTTGATTTAGGCTCAATCGCTACGTCGATAACAGGCTCTGGGAATTCCATTGATTCAAGGATTACAAGATCCTTCTCATCACATAGAGTATCTCCAGTAGAAGTATCTTTTAGACCTACAGCAGCTGCGATGTCTCCAGCGTAAACAGTAGAGATCTCTTCACGGCTGTTTGCGTGCATTTGAAGGATACGTCCTACGCGCTCACGCTTGCCTTTTGTAGAGTTCTTTACATATGAACCGGAATCAAGTGTACCGGAATATACGCGGAAGAATGTCAGCTTACCAACATAAGGGTCAGTCATAACTTTAAATGCAAGTGCAGAGAATGGCTCTTCATCAGAAGAATGACGAACGATCTCTTCATCTGTGTCAGGACGTACACCTTTGATTGCAGCAACATCAGTTGGCGCAGGAAGGTAGTCAAGAACAGCATCAAGTACAAGCTGAACACCTTTGTTTTTGAAAGCAGATCCAACAAGTACAGGGTAGAATTCAACATTCAGTGTACCTTTACGGATAGCAGCTTTCAGTTCAGGGATAGTGATTTCTTCACCTTCAAGGTACTTTTCCATAAGCTCTTCATCAAGCTCAGCTACAGCTTCAATCAGGCTGCTGCGAAGCTCTTCAGCTTGCTCTTTGTACTCTTCAGGGATTTCTTTCGCATCTGAACGAGTTCCAAGGTCATCTTCGTAGAAATACGCAACGTTTTCTACTAAGTCAATGATACCTTCGAAGTTGTCTTCAGCGCCGATCGGCAATTGAATTGCGTGAGCGTTAGCTTGAAGACGGTCTCTTAAAGTGCCTACAGAGTAAAGGAAGTCTGCGCCGATTTTGTCCATTTTGTTGACAAATACAACGCGCGGTACTCCGTAAGTTGTTGCTTGGCGCCATACTGTTTCTGTCTGAGGCTCAACACCTGATTGAGCATCAAGTACGGCAACCGCACCATCAAGTACACGGAGTGAACGTTCAACTTCAACTGTGAAGTCTACGTGTCCCGGTGTATCGATGATGTTTACACGGTAACCTTTCCACTGTGCAGTCGTTGCTGCAGAAGTGATTGTGATACCGCGTTCTTGTTCCTGCTCCATCCAGTCCATTTGCGAAGCACCTTCGTGAGTTTCGCCAATTTTGTGGATACGGCCTGTGTAGAACAAGATCCGTTCTGTAGTAGTCGTTTTACCGGCATCGATGTGAGCCATGATCCCGATATTACGAGTTTTTTCTAAGGAGAACTCTCTTGCCATTGGGTAATTTCTCCTTCCTTATTAGGGAATTATTATTTTGATTATATGAATCCTACCAGCGGTAGTGAGCAAATGCTTTGTTCGCTTCTGCCATCTTGTGAGTGTCTTCACGTTTCTTAACGGCAGCACCAGTGTTGTTAGCTGCATCAAGAATTTCGTTAGCCAGGCGCTCTTCCATTGTTTTTTCTCCGCGAAGACGCGCATAGTTAACCAACCAGCGAAGACCAAGAGTTGTACGGCGTTCAGGACGAACTTCTACAGGCACTTGGTAGTTAGCTCCACCTACACGGCGTGCTTTTACTTCAAGTACAGGCATGATGTTTTTCAATGCTTGTTCGAAAACCTCCATTGCATCATTGCCAGTGCGTTCTTTAATGATATCGAATGACTTGTATAGGATTGTTTGAGATTTACCTTTTTTACCGTCGATCATCATTTTGTTGATCAGGCGGGATACCAGCTTAGAGTTGTAAAGCGGATCAGGTAAAACATCTCTTTTTGCTACAGGACCTTTACGTGGCATCTGAATATCCTCCCTTCATAGTTTTAATGATTTATTTGATTACTTTGCTTTAGGACGTTTCGTACCGTATTTAGAACGGCCTTGCGCACGGTTTTCAACTCCGGCAGTATCAAGTGCGCCACGAACGATGTGGTAGCGTACCCCCGGTAAGTCTTTTACACGTCCGCCGCGGATCAGTACAACGCTGTGCTCTTGCAGGTTGTGACCGATACCAGGAATGTAGGCAGTAACCTCGATTCCGTTAGTCAAACGAACACGAGCATATTTACGAAGTGCTGAGTTCGGTTTTTTCGGTGTCATTGTACCCACACGAGTACATACCCCGCGTTTTTGTGGAGAAGATACGTTAGTGTGCTCTTTTTTAAAGCTGTTGTATCCTTTGTTTAGTGCAGGTGACTTAGAGTTTTCAACTTTGCTCACGCGTCCCTTGCGAATTAGCTGATTAATTGTAGGCATGTTGTGTTCCTCCCTTCATTACGTTTTATAACCCACATACCCAGGTGGTTCATCATTAGGCAAAAAACAATGTCTTTACACAAGATTGATATCTTATATAAAAACAAAAAGTACGCTATAACATAATGGCAACAGCTGCTGCTCCCACTTCAATTCCGCAGGCTTTGCCGAGCTTTTTCATGGAATCCACCATACAGACAGCGGTATTTTGGTTCTTTGCAAGCTGGATAACGCCAGCTGTAAGAACTGAATCCGCGTCTTTTGCCACGACGACTTCCTTCACTGAACCTCGTTTTAGAGCTTTCACTGTTTGCTTCGTACCAATAATAATTGATTTGGCCTGTGATACTTTATCATAAGACATAAACATATCCTCCAAAGTAACAGGTTTTATTTCGAGCACCTTGGTTATATTATCACTCTGCGGGGCGGATGTCAACAACGTATGACATTTTTTAGTGCAGTCCACCGCCAGAATAATTGTAATACTGAGGAAAAGCTGTCGAAACAGCCTTTCCTGCAGCAGTTTCTATTATTCAGCCGGAACCATATCTTCCGAAGGCTGAACGTTTGAAACAGGTTTTACTTTTCTGTAATTCATCATACCGGTACCGGCCGGAACCAGCTTACCGATGATAACATTCTCTTTCAGGCCGAGAAGTTCATCGCGCTTGCCTTTAATCGCAGCATCTGTAAGAACGCGTGTTGTCTCTTGGAATGATGCGGCAGACAAGAATGAATCCGTCTCGAGTGAAGCTTTTGTGATACCGAGAAGGACAGGACGGCCTGTAGCAGGTCGATTGCCTTCAAGCAGCACTTTTTTGTTCGCTTCTGTGAATTGGTGAATATCTAGCAATGTGCCAGGGAGAACATCAGTATCTCCGGCATCGATCACACGGACTTTGCGAAGCATCTGGCGAACCATTACTTCTACGTGTTTATCGCCGATTTCAACCCCCTGCATACGGTAAACCTTCTGAACCTCATGCAGAAGATATTCCTGAACCGTTGTCAGGTCAGTGACTTTAAGAAGTTCTTTCGGATCGATAGAACCTTCTGTCAGCACTTGGCCGCGGGTAATCTGATCACCCTCAGCCACTTTCAGGCGTGAGTTGTAAGGTGCCGTGTATGAACGTGTCTCAACAGCGCCCTGAACAACAATCTCCTGCTGTTTGTCGCGGACTTCATTGATTTCGGCAATTGTACCGTCAATCTCAGAAATCGTCGCTTGACCTTTCGGATTACGCGCTTCGAAAAGCTCTTGGATACGCGGAAGACCTTGTGTGATATCGTCTCCGGCAACCCCGCCTGTGTGGAACGTACGCATTGTTAACTGTGTTCCAGGCTCACCGATAGATTGAGCGGCGATAATACCTACTGCTTCGCCGACTTCAACATCAGTTCCGGTTGCAAGGTTACGTCCGTAGCATCGTTTACATACACCATGAGGAGTGTTACATGTGAACGCAGAACGGATCCACACTTCTTCGATTCCGGCTTCAACGATTTCCAGCGCTTTATCTTCATCGATCAATTCATTTTCGTTAATGAGCACAGCACCCGTTTCAGGATGTTTGATCTGTTTTCTGGCGAAACGTCCGATCAGACGCTCTTCCAGACGCTCGATGATTTCCGTGCCTTCTTTGAGCGGTTTTGCAAGAATACCGCGGTCTGTTCCGCAATCTGTTTCACGAATGATAACATCCTGCGCAACATCAACAAGACGGCGTGTAAGGTAACCTGAGTCAGCTGTTTTCAGGGCGGTATCGGCAAGACCTTTACGCGCACCGTGAGTGGAGATAAAGTACTCCAAAACTGTCAGGCCTTCACGGAAACTTGATTTAATCGGCAATTCAATGATTCGTCCAGCCGGGTTGGCCATCAGACCGCGCATACCCGCAAGCTGTGTAAAGTTAGATGCGTTACCACGGGCTCCTGAGTCACTCATCATGTAGATCGGGTTGACTTCGTCTAATGATTTCATCAGTTTGCCTTGGATAACATCTTTCGCTGAACTCCAAATTGAAATGACTCTTTCATAACGTTCTTCTTCGGTGATTAAACCGCGTCTGAACTGTTTCAGGACATTATCAACTTTGCTTTGTGCTTCTTCAAGGATTTCCTGTTTGTCATCGAGAACGACGATATCAGAAACCCCTACTGTGATGCCGGCTTTCGTTGAATATCTGAAACCGAGGTTTTTCATGCGGTCAAGCATTTTAGACGTTTCCGTGATATGGAATCGTTTAAAGATTTCCGCGATGATTTTACCGAGAATACCTTTTTTAAACGGTGCGTTGATCGGCTGCTCAGCAATCACAGCTTTTACGTCAGCACCTTTATCTAAGAAGAAACGGTCAGGTGTCTTCTCTTCAATGTTGCTCTTCGTTGGTTCATTCATGTAAGGGAATGATTCCGGAAGAATTTCATTGAAGACGAGCTTACCGACAGTTGTAATTAACAATTTTGAACGCTGTTCTTCAGTAAATGTCACATTCTTAAGGGAGTTCGCTGCAACAGCAACTCTCGTATGAAGGTGAACATAACCGTTTTGATAAGCAAGAAGCGCTTCGTCCGTATTTTTGAAAACCATACCCTCGCCGACTGCTCCGGCGCGCTCAAGCGTCAGGTAGTAGTTTCCTAATACCATATCCTGAGACGGCGTAACAACCGGTTTACCATCTTTAGGGTTCAAGATGTTTTGGGCCGCAAGCATCAGAATGCGCGCCTCAGCTTGAGCCTCAGCTGATAAAGGTACGTGAACCGCCATTTGGTCACCGTCAAAGTCAGCGTTATAAGCTGTACATACTAACGGGTGAAGACGGATGGCGCGTCCTTCAACAAGCGTCGGTTCGAAAGCCTGGATACCTAATCTGTGAAGAGTAGGGGCACGGTTCAGTAAGACCGGATGCTCCTTAATGACAGATTCAAGTACATCCCATACTTCAGGCTGCACGCGTTCGATTTTGCGTTTTGCGCTCTTGATATTGTGAGCAAGGCCTTTTTCAACAAGCTCTTTCATGACGAAAGGCTTGAAGAGCTCAAGCGCCATTTCCTTCGGCAAACCGCACTGATACATTTTCAGATGCGGACCTACGACGATAACGGAACGGCCTGAGTAGTCTACACGTTTACCGAGAAGGTTCTGACGGAAACGCCCTTGTTTCCCTTTCAGCATGTGAGAAAGAGATTTAAGCGGACGGTTACCCGGTCCGGTAACCGGACGGCCGCGGCGTCCGTTGTCAATCAGAGCATCGACTGCTTCCTGAAGCATACGTTTTTCGTTCTGAACGATGATGCTTGGCGCGCCGAGGTCTAACAGACGTTTTAAACGGTTATTACGGTTGATGACACGACGGTAAAGGTCGTTCAGATCAGACGTTGCGAAACGTCCGCCGTCAAGCTGAACCATCGGTCTTAATTCAGGCGGAATAACCGGAAGCACGTCGAGGATCATCCAAGACGGCTTGTTTCCTGAATTACGGAAGGCTTCAAGCACTTCAAGGCGTTTGATCGCACGTGTACGGCGCTGTCCTTGAGAAGTCTTCAGCTCTTCTTTTAACATATCAACTTCTTTGACAAGGTCGATGTCCTGCAGAAGTTTATTAATGGCTTCCGCACCCATAGAGGCTTGGAATTTGTTTCCGTACTTATCCAGATACGCACGGTATTCCTTTTCAGATAAAAGCTGTTTCTTTTCGAGCGGTGTATTGGCCGGGTCAGTTACGACGTAAGAAGCAAAGTAAATAACTTCTTCCAGCGCACGCGGTGACATATCCAATACAAGACCCATACGGCTCGGAATACCTTTGAAATACCAAATGTGAGAAACCGGGGCAGCCAGTTCAATATGCCCCATTCTCTCACGACGGACTTTAGCCCGCGTTACTTCAACTCCGCAACGGTCACAAACTACGCCTTTATAACGAACCCGCTTGTACTTGCCGCAATGACATTCCCAGTCCTTAGTCGGTCCGAAAATGCGTTCGCAGAACAGGCCGTCCTTTTCAGGTTTCAACGTACGATAGTTTATCGTTTCAGGCTTTTTCACTTCACCAAAAGACCATGAACGGATTTTATCCGGTGAAGCAAGACCGATGTTCATATACTCAAAATTGTTCACATCTAGCAAGGGGCCTACCTCCCTTTTTATCTTCGGATTAACCGATGTCACTTGCCTTTATCAATCAGAGACTATTCTTTCGTTACTGCGTCACGTTCAACGTCTGGAGATGCTGTTTCTTCCGGCGCTTCATCACCTGATAATGCAAGGCCGTCAGCTTGTTTCGCATCTTCCTCGTCTTCTAGATCTCTCATTTCTATTTCTTCTTCATCGCCTGAAAGGATTTTTACGTCCATACCTAAGCTTTGAAGCTCTTTGATCAATACTTTGAATGATTCCGGAACACCAGGCTCTGGAACATTGTCGCCTTTGACGATGGCTTCATATGTTTTCACACGTCCGACCACGTCATCGGACTTCACAGTCAGGATTTCTTGAAGCGTGTAAGCTGCGCCGTAAGCTTCAAGCGCCCAAACCTCCATCTCACCGAAACGCTGTCCGCCGAATTGGGCTTTACCGCCGAGAGGCTGCTGCGTAACAAGTGAGTAAGGACCTGTAGAACGGGCATGAAGTTTATCATCAACCATGTGCGCCAGTTTGATCATGTACATGATTCCGACAGATACACGGTTGTCAAACGGTTCTCCCGTACGGCCGTCATAAAGAACTGTTTTAGCGTCTCTTGACATGCCTGCTTCTTCAAGTGTTTCCCACACATCTTCTTCACGCGCGCCGTCAAATACAGGTGACGCGATGTGAATGCCGAGGTAGCGGGCAGCCATACCCATGTGAAGTTCTAATACCTGACCGATATTCATACGTGATGGTACACCCAGCGGGTTAAGCATGATATCGATCGGCGTGCCGTCAGGAAGGTAAGGCATATCTTCTTCAGGAAGAATCTTCGAGATAACCCCTTTGTTTCCGTGACGTCCGGCCATTTTATCACCTTCAGAAATCTTACGTTTCTGAACGATATATACGCGTACAAGCTGGTTCACTCCCGGAGGAAGTTCGTCGCCGTCTTCACGGTTGAAGACTTTTACGTCGTGGATAATTCCGCCGCCGCCGTGAGGCACACGGAGAGAAGTATCACGGACTTCACGCGCTTTTTCTCCAAAGATCGCATGAAGAAGGCGTTCTTCAGCCGTAAGCTCAGTTACACCTTTAGGCGTTACTTTACCTACGAGAAGGTCTCCGTCGTTGACTTCCGCACCGATACGGATAATTCCGCGGTCATCAAGATTGCGAAGCGCGTCTTCCCCTACGTTTGGAATATCGCGGGTGATCTCTTCCGGCCCAAGCTTTGTATCACGTGCTTCTGATTCATATTCTTCAATGTGAATAGATGTGTATACATCATCTTTCACAAGGCGTTCACTCATGATGATGGCATCCTCATAGTTGTAACCATCCCATGTCATGAAGCCGACCATTACGTTGCGGCCGAGAGCAAGTTCACCAAGCTCCATTGAAGGTCCGTCAGCAAGGATTTCTCCTTTGACTACTTCATCGCCGACACTGACGATCGGACGCTGGTTGTAGCACGTACCTTGGTTGGAGCGGACAAATTTCAGCAAGCTGTACTTATCCAGGTTGCCTTTTACTTTTTGGCCGTCAATTTCTTCATAGCGGCGCACCCATACGTTTTTCGCTTCCACCCGTTCAACGATACCAGGGTGTTTACAAATAACGGCTGCACCGGAGTCTTTACCGGATACGTATTCCATACCCGTTCCGACGATCGGAGCTTCCGGCTGCATCAAAGGCACAGCCTGACGCTGCATGTTCGCTCCCATGAGGGCGCGGTTCGAGTCATCGTTTTCCAAGAACGGAATACATGCTGTCGCAGCAGATACAACCTGTTTAGGAGATACGTCCATGTAATCCACTCGGTTGCGGGCTACAACGGTGTTTTCCCCTCTGAAACGCGCTACGATGCTGTCATCCAAGAAAGAACCGTCATCGCTCAGCTTAGCATTCGCTTGGGCTACGACATAGTTATCCTCTTCATCAGCAGTCAGGTAGTCGATTCTAGGCGTTACTTTTCCTGTTTCAGGATCAACGCGGCGGTATGGCGTCTCAATGAAACCAAAGCGGTTTACTTTCGCAAATGATGACAATGAGTTGATCAAACCGATGTTCGGGCCCTCAGGCGTTTCAATCGGACACATACGGCCATAGTGAGAGTAGTGAACGTCACGTACTTCCATACCTGCGCGCTCACGTGTCAAACCGCCCGGTCCGAGAGCTGACAGACGGCGTTTGTGCGTCAATTCAGCAAGCGGGTTCGTCTGATCCATGAATTGAGAAAGCTGTGAGCTTCCGAAGAACTCTTTAATAGACGCAATAACAGGTCTGATGTTAATCAGCTGCTGCGGCGTAATTGTATTCGTGTCTTGAATAGACATTCTTTCACGAACGACACGTTCCATCCGGCTTAAACCGATACGGAATTGGTTTTGCAGGAGCTCACCTACAGAACGCAGACGGCGGTTTCCGAGATGGTCGATATCATCAGTGTCACCCACTCCGTGCAGGAGGTTGAAGAAGTAGCTGATAGAAGAAATAATATCAGCAGGCGTAATGTTTTTAATCGCCTCTTCGATGTAAGCATTGCCGATCACATTGATCGTCTGCTCTCCTTCTGCATCGGTAGGAGCATAGATTTTAATGGATTGAAGCATCACTTCATCCTCGACAACGCCGCCGTTAGGATAAAGTTTTCTGAAGCCGATTCCATTTTCTAAGTATGGCAGTACTTTATCAAGTGTTCTTCTGTCAAGAATCTGCCCTTTTTCAGCGAGAATTTCACCGGTTTCCGGATCCACCAGTGTTTCTGCAAGGCGCTGGTTAAACAGGCGGTTCTTGATATGAAGCTTTTTATTAATTTTATAGCGTCCTACATTCGCAAGGTCGTATCGCTTCGGATCGAAGAAACGGGAATCCAGCAAGCTTTTTGCGTTTTCTACTGTAGGCGGCTCTCCGGGACGAAGGCGCTCATAGATTTCAAGAAGCGCTTTGTCACTGTTTTCAGTGTTGTCCTTATCCAGTGTATTGCGGAGATATTCGTTCTCACCAATGAGATCGAGAATCTCTTGGTCGGAACCGAAGCCGAGAGCACGCAAAAGAACCGTAACCGGCAACTTACGTGTGCGATCAATGCGGACATACACAACATCTTTCGCATCAGTTTCGTATTCTAACCATGCGCCACGGTTTGGAATGACAGTCGCGGTAAAACCTTTTTTACCGTTCTTGTCTACTTTACCACTGAAATATACACTTGGAGACCGAACAAGCTGAGATACGATAACACGTTCTGCACCGTTGATGATAAAAGTACCGGTATCTGTCATAATAGGGAAATCACCCATGAAGACATCCTGGTCTTTTACCTCTCCAGTTTCTTTGTTAATTAAACGAACCTTCACTCTCAGCGGAGCTGAGTAAGTCACATCACGTTCTTTTGACTCTTCAACGGGATACTTAGGATCTCCTAAACTGTAGTCAATGAACTCTAGAGAGAGGTTACCAGTGAAATCCTCAATTGGTGATATGTCTTGAAACATCTCTCTAAGACCCTCATCAAGAAACCACTGATAAGAAGAGGTTTGAATTTCAATGAGATTTGGTAATTCTAACACTTCGCTAATGCGAGCATAGCTTCTGCGCTGGCGGTGTCGTCCATACTGAACTAGTTGACCTGTCAACTGATTCACCCCTCAAATCATGCGTATTATATGTGTAATAAGCATCTCTTACGATAAAGAAATACTTTTACAAGACAAAAGAAAAAAGGGTTTCTAATTAAGAAAACCACATCCAAAAACAAATACCGATTTTATTAGCATTTCCATGTTTGTATAATTTATACATGCACTATGATTATTTCAGCATATCATGCAAAATATATACATTGGCATTTTACAATATTAACATAGCTGAAAATTCAAGTCAAACTTTTTTTGCTTTTATGATATAATAGCCTTTCTTTTTTTGAACCACAGAAACTTCGTCAAAAAGCTCCTTCAGTTTTTCAATGGCAGAAGGCCCGCCCTGTTTTTTCTGTATAACGATCCACAATTCACCTGAAGCCCTTAAATGCTCAGCGCTTTTTTCAAAAATGGCATGGACAACTTTTTTTCCGGCGCGGATTGGGGGGTTTGTAATAATAGAAGCAAATGTTTGAGCAGAATCAATATTTGAAAATAAATCACTCTGATAAATTCGAACGTTTTTTATTCCGTTTTTTTCTGCATTTTCATTTGACAGCTCTACGGCTCTTTCATTCACGTCAATCATGTGCACGGTCCGGTCTGTAAATGCACCGGCGAGTGACAGACCGATCGGGCCGTAACCGCAGCCTGCATCCAGGAAGTCACCATCGATCTCCGGCTCTTCAAACGCTTCAATTAAGACACGCGAACCGAAATCAACTTCCTTTTTCGAGAAAACGCCGCTGTCACTTGTGAATGTATAAGATCTGTTCCGCAGTGTAAATGACCATGTCTGTTTATCGCTTTTAACTGAAGGTTTTTCTGAATAATAGTGATCACTCATTATTAGAACCTCCTTTTATAATGGCACTTAAAGAAAAGCAAAGAAAAAGCCCGCCTCATAAAAGCGAGCTTCCCCTACAGGCAAGTGAAGATTACTTAACTTCTACAGAAGCGCCAACTTCTTCAAGTTTAGCTTTAAGCTCTTCAGCTTCTTCTTTCGCAATACCTTCTTTAAGTGGTTTTGGAGTGTTGTCAACAAGTTCTTTAGCTTCTTTCAAGCCAAGACCAGTGATTTCACGAACAACTTTGATAACTTTGATTTTCTGAGAACCTGCACCAGCAAGGATAAGGTCGAATTCGCTTTGCTCTTCAGCAGCGCCGCCAGCAGCAGCTCCGCCAGCTACAGCTACAGGAGCAGCAGCAGTTACGCCAAATTCTTCTTCGATTGCTTTTACTAGGTCGTTCAATTCAAGTACAGTTGCTTCTTTAACGGAAGCAATGATTTCTTCGATATTTAAAGCCATTTGAAATTCCTCCATTTGTTTTATTTTAGGGTAAAATCAGATTAAGCGCCTTGTTCTTCCTTTTGTTCTGCAACTGCTTTAGCTGCAAGTGCAAGGTTGCGAACTGGAGCTTGAAGTACGCTAAGCAACATAGAAAGTAAGCCATCGCGTGAAGGAAGTTCAGCAAGAGCTTTCACTTCTTCAACAGAAGATACTTTTCCTTCGATAACGCCCGCTTTGATTTCCAGAGCTTCGTGATTCTTCGCGAACTCGTTAAGAACTTTTGCCGGAGCGACAACATCTTCAGTACTGAATGCGATCGCATTCGGTCCAGTTAAGACATCATTCAAACCATCAAGTTCAGCTTGTTCAACCGCACGGCGAGTCATTGTGTTTTTGTACACTTTGAACTCTACGTTAGCTTCGCGAAGCTGTTTACGGAGTTCAGTTACTTCAGAAACGTTAAGTCCGCGGTAGTCAACGATGATCGTTGATTTGCTTTCTTTCAGTTTAGAAGCAATCTCTTCAACAACAACTTTTTTTGTATCAATTGCGCTGCTCATGGTTACACCTCCTGTAGATTTTGTGTAACACTTATACCGCTAGGTGATCACGACTGTGACGACGATTTCATATAAAAAGCCTCCATGTGGACATGGAGGCTGTATATACAAGCATACGTAACGTAATAGCTGTGATATATATACACCTCGGCAGGATATTAAGCCTCAACGGCCCCTGCTGTCTACGGTATAAATGATATTCTATTTTACAACATTTTGAATCATATCAGAATGCTGATCTAAAGTCAAATATTATTTTACGTTGAAAGTAGAAGCGTCTACTTTGACACCAGGGCCCATAGTAGAAGTAACGGCAACATTTTTCACGTAAACACCTTTAGCCGCAGCCGGTTTTGCTTTCAGGATTGTATCATACATTGTTGTGAAGTTCTCAACAAGTTTTTCATCCTCGAAAGAAACTTTTCCGATCGGAACATGGATGTTACCAGCTTTGTCAACGCGGTATTCTACTTTACCAGCTTTGATTTCGCCGATTGCTTTTTCCACTTCGAATGTAACAGTTCCTGTTTTAGGGTTTGGCATAAGACCTTTTGGTCCAAGCACACGGCCGATTTTACCGACTTCACCCATCATGTCAGGAGTCGCAACGATTACATCGAATTCGAACCAGCCTTGCTGGATTTTCGCGATGTAATCAGAATCGCCAACGTAGTCTGCACCGGCAGCTTCAGCTTCTTTTGCTTTTTCGCCTTTAGCGAATACAAGCACGCGCTGAGTTTTACCAGTTCCGTTAGGAAGTACAACTGCACCGCGGATTTGCTGATCGTTTTTACGAGGGTCAACCCCTAAACGAAAAGCAACTTCAACTGTAGCGTCGAATTTAGCTGTGTTTGTTTTTTTAGTAAGCGCCACTGCTTCAGCGACGTCGTAAGCTTTCGCACGGTCTACAAGCTTCGCAGCTTCAACGTACTTTTTACCTTTTTTAGCCATTTTAAAATTTCCTCCTTATGTGGTTATAGCGGAATAACCTCCCACGAATAAGGGTTGCGAACTTGTGAAAACTCGCAACCCGACAAGAAACAAATTAATCCTCGATAACGATACCCATACTGCGGGCAGTACCTTCAACCATGCGCATTGCCGCTTCAACGTCTGCTGCGTTTAAGTCAGGCATTTTCGTTTCAGCGATTTCGCGAACCTTATCGCGCTTAACGGTTGCCACTTTATTACGGTTTGGTTCACCAGAACCAGACTCAATTCCAGCTGCTTTTTTAAGCAATACTGCAGCAGGCGGAGTTTTTGTAATAAATGTAAATGAACGGTCTTCGTAAACCGAAATTTCAACAGGAATGATTAAACCAGCTTGGTCAGCTGTACGAGCGTTAAACTCCTTACAGAATCCCATGATATTTACACCGGCTTGACCTAGTGCAGGTCCAACTGGCGGCGCTGGGTTAGCTTTTCCAGCAGGAATTTGCAATTTTACAACTTTTACTACTTTTTTAGCCACGAGACACACCTCCTTAAGTCCGTGATGTGGTAATAGGGTAAACCCTCCCACTCAAGGTTTCATTCTTTATATGAATGACGAAATATCAAGCTAGCTGCCTTGGATTAGTCCAAGACGTACCTTTGCTATATTATCATTAATATATAGCAATTTCAAGTTTTTTCACATTACAATTTGTCGATCTGGGTAAATTCCAATTCAACCGGCGTTTCACGGCCGAACATGTTAACGAATACTTTCACTTTGCTCTTATCATAATCAATCTCTTCAATTGATCCTGTAAAGTTGGCGAAAGGTCCGTCTATGACTTTGACTGTCTCATTCAATTCAAAATCAATGTCGGTTTTCCGCTCATCCATGCCCATGCGTTTTAAGATGGTTTCCGCTTCGCCAGGAAGAAGCGGAGTCGGCTTTGAGCCTGAACCGGCTGATCCGACGAAACCGGTAACGCCCGGCGTGTTGCGGACCACATACCAGGAATCATCAGTCATGACGATTTCAACAAGCACATAACCCGGGAACACTTTCTTTTTGACTACTTTTTTCTTGCCGTTCTTAATATCAGTCTCTTCTTCTTCAGGAACGACCACGCGGAAAATTTTATCCTGCATTCCCATTGATTCCACACGTTTTTCAAGGTTCGCTTTTACTTTGTTTTCATAACCGGAATACGTATGAACAACATACCAATTCTTTTCCATTCTATCAGGACTCTGCAGTCCTTCCCTCCCCGCATTTAAAAATGAAGTGTAAAACAAAAAATAGGCTCAGGGCCTATGAATCCTTTTTTCAACAACACAATAAAAAACCCGCTGAACGGGTTTTGGCAAACGATATTATGATCTATTATAGCACGTATTGCTGATCATTATTCAACTATTAAACGAATTAATTGAGAAATTCCTGTATCAAGGAGGGCAAAAAAGATAACAAAAAAGATAACCGTTGAAATCACCGTGATCGTATAGCGCGTTAACTCTTTGCCTTTAGGCCAGCTAACCTTTTTCATTTCTTTCCCAACATCTTTAAAGAAACTCATCATGCGCATGTAAAAGACCTCCACAATTTAAAAAGCGAACACTATTTTGTTTCTAAATGAGCTGTATGTGAATTGCAAGTGCTGCAGTACTTCTTAACTTCTAACCGCTCAGCCGCTGATGCAGAGCTTTTCATTGTCGTATAATTACGATTTCCGCATGTTTTGCATGCCAGCGTAATCTTTTTTCTCATGTCGTTACACCTTTTCCTAAACATTCATTTATCTTAATAAAATAGCACAGTCAGAAAAATTCTGTCAATATGACACAGAAACCTGCTACAGGCTGATCTCTCTTATTTCTAAATACTTTTCAAGCTTGCGCTTCACGCGCTGCAGGGCATTATCGATTGATTTTACGTGTCGGTTTAAGTCATCTGAAATCTCTTGGTAACTTCTTCCGTCCAAATACAAAACAAGCACCTTTCTCTCCAGATCGCTCAGCAGTTCTCCCATTTTCATTTCGATATCATCAAATTCTTCCTGATTAATAATCATCTCTTCAGGATTTAACGTTTTGGCGCCTGAAATGACATCAAGCAGTGTTCTGTCAGATTCTTCATCAAAAATAGGTTTGTCTAAAGAAACATAGGAATTTAAAGGAATGTGTTTCTGACGGGTAGCTGTCTTTATTGCGGTAATAATCTGGCGGGTAATGCATAATTCTGCAAAAGCTTTAAATGAAGTAAGCTTGTCCTCTCTAAAGTCTCGGATAGACTTATATAAGCCTATCATCCCTTCCTGTACAATATCTTCTCTGTCGGCCCCTATTAAAAAATAAGACCTTGCTTTCGCCCGTACAAAATTACGGTACTTCGTAATCAAGTAATCTAACGCATCACTATCCCCAACATGAACCTTTTCAATGACCTGCTCGTCCTCCAACTGGCAAAATTGCACTTTGTTGAACTTTCCCTTGCTGTTCTGTAGATTCACTGCGATCCCCCCGGCGCACGTAGATAGAAATATTATACATTAATGGGCGAAAAAGCGTCAACCTAATCCAGACCGCCTCGGCGCCACTTTTCAAACGTTTTCAAAACCTCTTCGGACAGCTCGATTTTACCCGGTGGTTTTTCAGAAGTGATCTTTGAAACCCGCCTTTGAATCCGGCGTTCTATCGTATCCACTTCCCTCAGGAGCTCCCGGGCGGATTTGCGGAGAGCCCCTTGTCCGAAAATCGCCCACTGCTCCGTATAATCGGAGGTTGCGACATGAATCTGTGTCGCAATATTATTCAGCGCCTGGGCAAGCTTCTCGATCCGCTCATCCGCCGTTTCATTCTCCCGTGTGAAAATCACTTCGACTCTGTGATTCGTTTGTTTTTTCTCTATGCCTTTTACCAGGTGTGCGTCAAACACCACAATGACTCTGATTCCCGTGTAGGACTGATATTCCGCCATCTTCTGGATCAGTACATCTCTCGCTTCTTCAAAACTGTTCGCTTTTAAATCCTTTAGCTGCGGCCAAGCTCCAATCATGTTGTATCCGTCTACTAACAGGATGTCCATCTGTCTTCATTCCCCTAAAGGATTGCGCTTCCGGTAGACTTCATACATGAGAAGGCCGGCCGCTACCGACGCATTCAGAGAAGTGACTTTTCCGGCCATCGGAAGCTTAATGAGAAAATCACATTTCTCTTTCACAAGCCGGCCCATTCCTCTGCCTTCGCTTCCGATAACGAGCGCCAAAGGCATCTTGCCGTCCATAGAGCGGTAGTCTTCCCGGGCGGATGCATCCGTTCCGACGACCCAAATCCCCCGCTCCTTCATTTCATCAAGTGTCCGGGCAAGGTTGGTCACCTTCACGACGGGAATGTGTTCAATCGCACCGGTCGAAGCTTTTGCGACCGTCGAAGTCAGTCCGACCGCTCTGCGTTTCGGAATCACGATGCCGTGTGCACCGACAGCGTCAGCCGTTCTCATGATGGAACCGAGATTATGAGGGTCTTCCAGCTCGTCCAATATGAGAAAGAAAGGCTGTTCGTTTCTCTCTTCCGCTCTTTTATATAATTCGTCTAATTGTGCATATTCATATGCCGCCACCTGGGCGACAACACCCTGATGCTGCCCCTCCACCATCTGATCGAGTTTTTTCCTCGGTACAAATTGAATGGTGACGCCGCGCTTTTTAGCAAGCTCCATAACTTGCTGCGCCTGTCCTTTTACTGTGTTTTCCGCCATCCATAACTTATACAGCTTGCGATCTGACTTCAACGTCTCAATCACCGCGTTTTTTCCTATGACGTAATCATGTTGCTGACTCATTTGTTTTCCTCCCTGACGTCCCGACTTGTATAGCCTCAGCAATCAGCTGATTCAGTCTTTCTTCTCTTTTCTCAAGAAAAAGGTATCCGAGTAAAGCCTCAAAAGCTGTACTATGGCGGTACGTCTGTACATCTGTGTTTTTAGGCGTCGTCCCTGATTTCGCGTTTCTGCCTCTTCTCAGCACGGCTTCCTCTTCCTCCGTGAAAAAGGATTCGTCCTGAAGGCGGAACAATATGTCTGCCTGTGATTTTGCCGATACAATCCGGCTCGCCTTCTTATGAAGGTCATTCGGTTTCGTAAAGCCCTGCTTAAGCAGGTGATGCCGGACGTATATTTCAAAAATGGCATCACCCATATAAGCAAGCGCAAGACCGTTTAACTGCTTTGAATCTTTGATTTGTTCAAATTGAAGCATCCGCTTACTCTCCCCGCTTCCAGCGAGTTCCCTGGGCCGTATCTTCAAGAATGATATTCATGCTTTTCAGCTGATCGCGAATCTGGTCTGACAAAGCAAAATCGCGATTGCGGCGGGCTTCATTTCTCTTCTCAATCAACTCTTCAATCTCTTCGTCGACAAGCTCTTCTTCACCGAGCGTAAGTCCGAGAACAGATCCGATTCTGTCAAACATGCTGATAAAGGCTTTAATGACGTGATCCGCAGTATTGTCTTCCTGCATGTAGTAATTGGCGAGCTTCGCCAGATCAAACCAAACGGAAATCGCATTCGCCGTATTAAAATCATCATCCATTGCTTCTTCAAACGCAGTGCGGTGCTCTTCGATTTTAGCGAGCCATTCCTCATCATTGTCAGTCAGATTCGTGCTGCTAATCAAACGATGGTTTAAATTACTGTAGGCCGTCTTCAGGCGGTTAAACGCGTTTTTTGTTTTCTCAAGCAGCTCTTCCGAATAGTTGATCGGGTGGCGGTAATGAACGGACAGCATGAAAAATCTCAAAAGCTGCGGGTCATATTGCTTAATGATATCGTGCACCAAAACAAAGTTGCCGAGCGATTTTGACATTTTCTCATTATCGATATTGATATATCCGTTGTGAAGCCAGTATTTTGCGAATGTCTTGCCTGTTAATGCTTCAGATTGGGCGATTTCGTTTTCATGGTGCGGGAATGTCAGGTCCTGACCGCCGGCATGAATATCGATCTCGTCACCCAAATACTTTTTCACCATTGCGGAGCATTCAATATGCCAGCCCGGGCGGCCTTTTCCCCAAGGGCTATCCCATGAAATTTCTCCGTCCTTAGCAGCTTTCCAAAGAGCAAAGTCCAGCGCATCCTCTTTCTTCTCGCCGACACGGATACGCGCGCCTGATCTGAGTTCATCAATTGATTGCTGAGATAGCTTGCCGTAGCCTTCGAAGGCCCTTGTTTTGAAATAGACGTCGCCTTCTGATTCATAAGCGTAGCCTTTTTTAATCAGCTCGCTGACAAATTCAATAATGGCGTCCATATTTTCCATGACCCGAGGGTGAAGATCCGCTTTCCGGCATCCGAGGGCGCCCACGTCTTCAAAATACGCTTTAATGAACCGTTCAGAAACGGTCGGGACGTCCTCGCCGAGCTCGTTGGCCGCCTTAATCAGTTTGTCGTCAACATCGGTGAAATTCGATACGTACTGAACATCGTATCCTTTATACTCCAAATAGTTGCGTACGGTATCATACACAATCGCCGGACGGGCGTTTCCGATATGAATATAGTTGTATACAGTCGGTCCGCACACGTACATTTTTACTTTTCCTTCCTCAAGAGGAACGAATGTTTCCTTTTTCCGTGTCAATGTATTATAAAGTGTAATGGTCATTTTTGGTTGATCCTTTCTTTTTTATCTTCCAGTTCAGCCTGCAGCTCAAAAATCTGCTGCTCCAATGCTCTTAACCGGTCAGCAACCGGATCGGGCAAGTCTTGGTGATTGAGATCGCGTTTGATTTTTCTTCCGTTCTGAATGACGACTTTCCCCGGTATGCCGACAACGGTCGAAAAGTCGGGAACATCACGAAGCACAACGGAGCCGGCCCCTACTTTAGAACCCTGCCCGACCGTAATAGAGCCGAGCACCTTCGCTCCGGTTGCAATTAAAGCATCATCTTTTATGGTCGGATGCCGCTTCCCCTTTTCTTTTCCCGTTCCCCCGAGAGTGACACCTTGGAATACCGTCACGTTATTGCCGATTTCACATGTTTCCCCTATGACGACCCCCATACCGTGGTCAATGAAAAACCTTCTCCCGATGGTCGCGCCGGGATGGATTTCAATTCCGGTAAAGAAACGGGCAATCTGTGATATCAGACGCGCCAGGAAGAAAAATCTCCGTTTATATAAAGCATGTGCAATCCGATGCGCCCATATAGCATGTAAACCAGAATAAGTTAAAACAACTTCGAAATAGCTTCTTGCTGCCGGATCTTGATCGAACACTGTATCTATGTCTTCTTTTAGCATTTTAAAAAACACATGCTTCCCCCCATTCTCTCCCCGCTCCAGTCTGTTTTTCCGCCTATAAAAAAAGCGCCTCTGCATGTAAACATGACAGAGACGCTTTTACCGCGCGGTTCCACTCTGTTTGAAAAACAAGTCACTGTTTTCCCAACTTAAAAGCCGGTAACGGCGGCGGCCGCCTTTAAATACTGATTTCCGCAGAAATGTTCTTCAAAGGTCTTAAGGGCGCACTTCTAAAACATGACGCATGAATCTCTCTCAGCCGATGAAGATTCTTTCTGTAACGGTCATTGTTTTATACTCTTCCCTGTCAACAATCGTATATTTAAATGCTTTTCAGGCGTCTGACGGCTGTTTCTCTGCCGATCAGCTCAATGGCCTGCGGAAGCTCCGGACCGTGTGTCTGACCGGTAACCGCTACACGAATCGGCATGAACAGCTTTTTGCCTTTATGGCCTGTTTCTTTCTGAACAGCTTTGATTGAGGCTTTGATCAGCTCAGGCGTAAATTCTTCAAGCTCTTCAAGCTTCGCAGCAAATACGCTGAGCACTTCAGGCACCTGTTCCTCTTCCAGAACGGCTTTTGCCTCTTGATTATACTCGATCTCATCTTTAAAGAACAAATCAGTCAGCTCGACAATTTCAGCGCCGTAGCTCAATTGCTCATGGTAAAGAGAAATTAATTTACGAACCCATTCCTGCTCCTCGGCAGAAAGCTCAGTGCCGACTTTTCCTGCTTTTTGCAGGTGCGGCAGGGTCAGCTCAACCACTTGATCAAGATCCAGCGCTTTGACGTATTGGTTGTTGACCCATTTCAGTTTATGCATATCAAACAGAGCCGGTGACTTAGACAAACGATTTACATCAAAAATTTCAATGAATTGTTCTCTTGTGAAAAGCTCTTCTTCACCGACGGGAGACCAGCCGAGAAGTCCGATAAAGTTAAAGAGCGCTTCAGGCAGGTAACCCAGCTCATCATACTGCTCAATAAACTGGATAATTGATTCATCACGTTTACTTAATTTTTTGCGGCTTTCGTTTACGATAAGCGTCATATGTCCGAAGACAGGAACATCCCAGCCGAATGCCTGGAAAATCATGATCTGTTTCGGTGTATTTGAAATGTGATCCTCACCGCGGAGCACGTGCGTCATTTTCATTAAGTAATCGTCAATCGCGACGGCAAAGTTATACGTCGGTGTTCCGTCTTTTTTGACGATGACAAAGTCGCCGATGCCGTCTGATTCAAAAGAAATCTCGCCTTTTACGATATCGTTAAATGCGATGATTTTCCCTTCCGGCACGCGGAAACGGATGCTCGGCTGTCTGCCTTCGGCTAAAAACTGCTCCTGCTCTTCCTGAGTCAGGTTTCTGTGTTTGCCGGAATAGCGCGGCATTTCCCCGCGGGCGATTTGCTCTTCACGTTCTTTCTCAAGTTCTTCTTCCGTACAGAAACATTTATAAGCAAGCCCTTTTTCAAGAAGCTCTTCATAGTACTTTTTGTAAATGTCGTTACGCTCAGACTGGCGGTACGGGCCGTATTCTCCGCCGATATCCACACTTTCATCCCAGTCCATGCCGAGCCATTTCAAATAGTTGAGCTGGCTTTGCTCTCCGCCTTCAATATTTCGCTTTTTGTCCGTATCCTCAATCCGGATAATAAACTTTCCGCCTTGGCTGCGGGCAAATAAATAGTTAAAAAGCGCCGTTCTGGCGTTACCGATATGCAAATGTCCGGTCGGACTCGGTGCATAACGAACGCGTACTTCATTTCCCATGTTCAAATACTTCCTTTCATCTCGTCTGTAGCCTCTAGCCGAATATATGTATCTATTCTACCACCAAATAGACCGGGCATCAAAACAATGATCAGGCTTTTTGGATCAGAACGGTCGCCTGAGCGGCAATTCCTTCGGCTCTTCCGGTAAACCCGAGCTTTTCTGTCGTCGTCGCTTTTACGTTTACTTGAGAGACGTCCGCCTCAAGGCCTTCCGCTATCCGTTTTCTCATAGCATCAATGTGCGGCGCCATTTTCGGCTTTTGCGCAATAATCGTGCAGTCTATATTTCCGAGTACGTACCCTTTTTCTTTTACAATGTTCCAGACATGCTGAAGCAGCTTAAAAGAATCCGCATCCTTGAATTCCGGATCAGTATCCGGGAAATGCTTGCCGATATCTCCTTCACCTGCCGCTCCGAGACACGCGTCTGCGACTGTATGCAGCAATACATCAGCATCTGAATGTCCGAGCAGCCCCTTTTCATAAGGAATTTCAATTCCGCCGATGATGAGAGGACGGCCTTCCGTTAATTGATGCACATCAAATCCTTGTCCGATTCTAAACATTATGATTCCCACTTTCCGCTTTCATGATTGCTTCCGCAAATATCAGGTCATCCGGCGTTGTCAGCTTAATATTGGTATAGCTGCCTTCAACGATACTCACCTGATATCCATCAAGACGCTCGACGAGGCTGGCGTCATCCGTACCTAAAAAGCCTTTGTTTTCCGCTTCCATATGCGCCGTCTTCAATAAAGAAAGACGAAAAGCCTGCGGCGTTTGAACGGCCCACAAGCTTGAACGATCAAAGGTCTCCGCAACCCGGGAGCCTTCCGCCCGTTTTATCGTGTCTTTCACAGGAACAGCCAGGACAGCCGCTCCCGCCTCCTCTGCTGTTTCCACGAGCTTATCGATATGCTGATGTGTGACAAACGGGCGCGCCCCGTCATGAACAAGGACGACCGATTCCTTATCAATCACTTTCAGTCCTTCGTATACACTGTGCTGACGCTCCGCCCCCCCGGTAACAAGCTCAATTTCCGTCTGAATCGGAAATTGGGCCAGCAGCTGGCGAAAATCTTCCCGTTCACTCTCGTTTATCACCAGGATTATTTTCTGACAGGGTGCGTGGCTTTCAAAAACCCGCAGTGTGTGTATAATAACAGGCGCACCTTTTAAGCTGATGAACAGCTTATTTTTCCCGGCCTTCATCCGTTTTCCTTGTCCGGCAGCCGGAATAACGACAACATACTCCATATGAACTCCCTCTTAAAGAGCTTTCTCAAGCAGCTTGGGCTTGGCAAAAATCATTCGTCCCGCCGCTGTCTGCAGTACGCTGGTTACGAGCACATCAATATGTTTCCCTATATAATTGCGGCCTTCTTCCACAACAATCATCGTCCCGTCATCCAAGTAAGCCACACCTTGATTATGCTCTTTCCCGTCCTTAATCACCTGCACATTCATCTCTTCGCCCGGAAGCACAACCGGCTTCACCGCGTTTGCAAGGTCATTAATATTCAGTACCGCAACCTTCTGAAGCTCACATACTTTATTTAAATTAAAATCATTCGTCACAACGACACCGGATGTCAGCTTCGCAAGTTTGACAAGCTTGCTGTCAACCTCCTGAATGTCCTCGAAGTCGCCTTCATAAATTTCAACCGTAATATCCAGTTCCTTTTGAATGCGATTCAAGATATCCAGTCCGCGGCGTCCTCTGTTACGTTTTAAAACATCTGAAGAATCAGCGATATGCTGTAATTCCTCCAGCACAAATTGAGGAATGACAATGACGCCTTCTAAAAAGCCCGTCTGACAAATATCTGCAATTCTCCCATCAATAATAACACTTGTATCCAAGATTTTCAGCCTTTTATCCTGTTCCTCCTGCTCCTCATCAGCACTTCCCTTTTTCTTCTGCATTCTTGCAGAAATGGAGAAAAGACTGATCAGTTCATCCTTTTTCTTAAATCCGACTTGGAAGCCCAGGTAACCGAGAAAGAAAGCCAGAAAGACCGGAATGATGGTGCTGAATATACGGTACGGAATATTGTCCAGCGGAATCACGTTTACAATGAGATATGCGATGATAAGTCCAAAAACCAATCCGAGACTCCCGAATAACAGATCCGGCACCGGAGCTCTCAGCAAAGAATCTTCAATCCATTTTACCCAATTAATCACATATTCTGTCGTCCATATACTGATGAGAAAAAAGATAATAGCACCAATTGCAGCAGACGTATATGCGTTTGTTATTAAAGGTATGTCCTGTATATTTGACAGCACAAACAATTCAGGTATTAAAAAGATACCGACAACGCCGCCCACAATAATGAAGAACGCCTGAACTATTCGTTTTAACATACCTCCACCTCCTTTTAAGTAGCATTTTTTCAGCAGACTGTCAGAGCCTACAAATTCAGAATAAACAAAAACTAACAATAATATACCCGGATTCCGACAGGTTTAAGCGATTCTTAAAGCTGTCTATCTATATAGTGTTTTTCCTGAAGGCGTTTTAAGCCTTTTTTGATTTTTTTGGCGCGCACTTCGCCGATACCTTCGACATCATCAAGCTCTTCTACAGTGGCTTCCGTTATGCTTGGCAAAAATCCGAACGCCTCAACCACATTTTCAACAATCGGCATCGGCAGACGCGGAATTTTGTTCAGCAGCCTGTATCCTCTCGGGAGCACATAATCATCAAGATTGGTAGAAGCCGGATATCCAAGCAGCTTAAACAGAATGGAATCATCAAGCAGATCATAGCTGGACATATCCTGAAGCTCTTTTAACAGCACGAACGGATCTTTGATTTTTTCTTTGACATAGTCTTTAATGAAAAGCGCCGCCTCTTCTTCCATGTCCGTAATCAGTTCAATCACCTGCAGACGGATTAAGTGGCCTTCCGTTCCGAGTTCTTTAATATACATATTGATTTCATTTTTTATTCGGAGCACCATTTCATATCGATGCATGACGGACAGCACGTCACTGAATGTCACAAGCTCCTCAAACTCTAATGCGTTTAAAGCCGTAATCGTTTTGTCTAAAATGGTTTTATACTTCTCGAGCGTTTGAATGGCCTGATTTGCCTTTGTTAAAATAAATCCTATGTCCTTTAGTGTGTACTTCATGCTGTCCTGATATAACGTAATGACATTTCTGCGCTCAGAAATGGCGATGACGAGACAGCCGGTCTGCTTCGCCACCCGTTCCGCCGTACGGTGCCTCATTCCCGTTTCTGAAGAAGAAATGGTCGCTTCCGGCATAAGCTGCGTATTCGCATAAAGAATTTTCTGGCCGGAATCACTTAAAATAATGGCACCGTCCATTTTGGCCAGCTCGTATAAGTGAGCGGGCGCAAATGATGTATTAATATGAAAACCGCCATCCACGACTTGCTTTACCTTATCATTGTATCCGACAACAATCAGGCCGCCTGTATTTGCCCGAAGTACATTCTCTATCCCGGCTCTGAGCGGGGTGCCCGGTGCAACGAACTGCAGAATTGCAGACAGGTCAAGCTCTTGTTTCGCCCCTTTTTTCTCTTTTTCCATCTATTATGATCCTCCTAATGAAGTACGAAGCGCTTCTGCAACATTTGCTACTCCGACAACCTCAATCCCTTTTGGTATTGTCCACCCGTCTGCATTCGCCTCAGGTATGATCATGCGCTTGAAGCCGAGTTTCGCCGCTTCCTTTACGCGCTGTTCGATTCTTGACACCCTGCGGACTTCTCCTGTCAGACCCACTTCACCGATAAAGCAATCTGCGGGATTCGGCGGTGTATCTCTGAAGCTTGAGGCAATGCTGACGGCTACTGCCAAATCAATCGCCGGTTCATCCAGTTTGACCCCGCCAGCGACCTTTAAATACGCATCTTGATTTTGAAGCAAAAGACCCACCCGCTTCTCAAGCACAGCCATAATTAACGACACCCTGTTGTGGTCAATGCCTGTAGCCATACGGCGCGGGTTTCCAAAACTGGTCGGTGATATGAGCGCCTGAATTTCAACCAGGATCGGTCTCGTTCCTTCCATTGACGCAACGATACTCGAACCCGATGCCCCGGCAGAACGCTCTTCCAAGAAAATTTCAGAAGGGTTCAGCACTTCCGTAAGCCCCTCTTCCCGCATTTCAAAGATGCCCATTTCATTTGTGGAGCCGAAACGGTTTTTTACGGCCCGCAAAATACGGAATGTATGGTGCCGCTCTCCTTCAAAGTATAGAACGGTATCGACCATGTGCTCAAGCAATCTCGGCCCTGCGATCGATCCTTCTTTTGTGACGTGCCCGACGATAAAAATAGGTATGCCGTTTGTTTTCGCGATTTTCATCAATTCGGCCGTACACTCTCTTACTTGTGATACACTGCCGGGAGCTGAGGTGATATCACTTTGATAAACGGTCTGAATGGAGTCTACGACAACAAATGCGGGTTTCATCTCTTGTATAGCAGACGAAATATACTCCATATCGGTTTCAGATAAAACATGTAACATTTGGCTGTTGATTCCAAGTCTGTCGGCGCGCAGCTTCGTTTGCTTCACGGATTCTTCCCCTGAAATGTAAAGCACGCTGCCGGCCGTATCTGCTAATTGTGCGGATACTTGGAGAAGGAGCGTTGATTTTCCGATCCCGGGATCGCCGCCGATTAATACTAACGAGCCTTTCACAACGCCGCCGCCAAGCACTCTGTTGAATTCTTCGAGCTTTGTTTGGACGCGGGGTTCTTCCGATGTTTCAATTGATGTAATGGGTGATGGTTTCTGGACGGTTTGAACGGAGTGGGAGAAAGCCGCCCGCCGATTCGCCGGCGCTTTTTTTATGGTTTCTTCCACCATTGTATTCCAAGCCCCGCAGCCCGGGCACTTTCCCATCCATTTTGCGGATTCATAACCGCATGAGTGGCAGATGAATTTTGTTTTTGATTTAGCCATATATGTTGTAAGACCTCTTCCTTATCGAATATTTCTCTATATAACAAAGTGAGGCATACACTCGCTTACGTATGCCTCATGTTTGTCACTATATTAGTTCGTTTTAGCAGTTGTTTTTACGACAAATTCGCCGTCCTCAACATCAAGAACAATGTGCTGGCCTTTATCAATATTGCCTCTGAGGAGTTCTTCTGATAACCGGTCCTCCACATGCTTTTGAATCGCTCTTCTTAACGGACGTGCGCCGTATTCCAAATCGACGCCCTCTTCTGCCACTTTTGCTTTTGCAGCATCCGTCAGCTCGATAGAGAGATCTTGTTCTTTCAGACGTTTTGTTAACTGATCAGACATAAGCGACACGATGTCTGTAAGATGTTTTTTCTCAAGGGAGTGGAAGACGATAATTTCGTCAATCCGGTTGATAAACTCAGGTCTGAAGGCACGCTTCAGCTCTCCCATGACTTTGTCTTTCATGTCTTTATGGTTTTGTGATTCATCCTGCACATTGAAGCCCACATATTTGTTGCGTTTCAGCTCGCTCGCTCCGACGTTTGACGTCATAATCAGGATCGTGTTGCGGAAATCCACAGTGCGTCCTTTTGAATCAGTCAATCGTCCGTCTTCAAGCACTTGCAGGAGTATGTTAAACACATCAGGGTGCGCTTTTTCAATTTCATCAAGCAGTACGACAGAGTAAGGTTTTCTTCTCACTTTTTCTGTCAGCTGGCCGCCTTCATCATAGCCGACATATCCCGGAGGAGAACCGACAAGACGTGAAGTTGAGTGTTTCTCCATGTATTCGGACATATCCACTCTGATCATCGCTTCCTCATCACCGAAAATGGATTCCGCCAGCGCTCTTGCCAGCTCTGTCTTCCCAACGCCTGTAGGGCCTAGGAAGATGAATGAACCAATCGGGCGTTTCGGGTCCTTCAGACCGGCTCTTGCACGTCTGACAGCCTTTGCAACGGCTACAACGGCTTCATCCTGGCCGATGACGCGGGAGTGCAGAATGCTTTCCATATTGAGAAGCTTATCTGTTTCCGTTTGGGCAATTTTAGATACAGGCACCCCGGTCCAGCTGGATACAACCATTGCGATATCCTCTACAGAAACTTCGGAGTTCTCCTGGCCTTGTTTTTCTTTCCACGTTTTTTTCGTGTCTTCCACCTGTTCTCTCAGGCGCTGCTCCGTATCACGAAGGGAAGCCGCTTTTTCAAACTCCTGGCTCTGAACAGCAGCGTCTTTTTCCTTGCGAACTTCATCGAGTTTCTGCTCAAGCTCTTTTAAGTTCGGAGGCGTTGTGAACGAACGGAGACGCACTTTTGAACCGGCTTCATCAATTAAATCGATCGCTTTATCCGGAAGGAAGCGGTCAGAAATATAACGGTCGGACAATTTTACCGCCGCTTCAATCGCTTCATCGGTAATGGATACGCGGTGATGCGCTTCATAGCGGTCACGGAGTCCTTTTAAAATTTGAATGCTTTCATCGGCTGACGGCTGATCCACCTGAATCGGCTGGAAACGGCGCTCGAGAGCGGCGTCTTTTTCGATATATTTACGGTATTCATCAAGTGTTGTCGCACCGATGCATTGAAGCTCTCCGCGGGCCAGTGAAGGTTTTAAGATATTCGACGCGTCAATCGCACCTTCTGCTCCCCCCGCTCCGATCAGTGTATGCAGTTCGTCAATGAATAAAATAATATTGCCGGCCTGACGTATTTCATCCATTACTTTTTTCAAGCGGTCTTCAAATTCTCCGCGGTATTTCGTACCGGCTACAACCGTACCCATGTCTAATGTCATTACGCGTTTATCACGTAAAATTTCCGGCACTTCATTATTGATGATCTGCTGTGCAAGGCCTTCAGCAATCGCAGTTTTACCTACACCCGGTTCTCCGATAAGAACGGGGTTATTCTTCGTTCTGCGGCTTAATACCTCAATAACACGCTGAATTTCTTTGCTTCGGCCGATAACCGGATCAAGACTGTCTTCCTTCGCAATCGCAGTTAAATCACGCGCCAAGCTGTCAAGCGTCGGCGTGTTCGCATTACTGTTCGTACCGGATGCAGAAGACCCCGTCTCATTGCTTCCCAGAAGCTGCAGCACTTGCTGTCTCGCCTTATTCAAGCTGACACCGAGATTATTCAGAACTCTCGCCGCTACGCCTTCTCCTTCACGAATCAGTCCGAGAAGTATGTGTTCTGTTCCCACATAAGAATGTCCTAGCTTTCTAGCTTCATCCATTGATAACTCTATTACCTTTTTGGCTCGAGGTGTGTAATGAGGAACAGAGGTGGTGCTCTCCTGCCCTCGACCGATCAAACTTTCCACTTCTTTCTGCATTTTATCTGAATTAAGGCCAAGCGCTTCTAAAGCTTTAAATGCTATCCCTTCACCTTCACGGACTAACCCTAATAGTATATGTTCAGTTCCGATATTTGTATGGCCTAAGCGCAGTGCTTCTTCCTGTGCCAGTGCCAATACCTTTTGAGCTCGCTCTGTAAACCTTCCAAACATCATATCGAATCATCCTCCTGTCTATTTGCACTCATTTCTAAATGCAGCCTTTCCCTGATAAGAGCCGCTCTTCTCGCGTCTCTTTCGTTCGGCCGTAATGCACCGCCCGAATATTGCTGGAGAAAACCCGGCTGTGTCAAAATCATCAGTTCATTAAGTATATTGCTTGATAGCCCTTTAATGATCCCCAGGTCTATCCCCAGCCGAACGTCAGAAAGGCATTTCGCCGTTTCCTTTGATTCAATCATACGGCAGTTGGATAAAACGCCGTAAGATCTGAATACCCGGTCCTCCAATTCAATTTTCGAGGTTTGGTAAAGCGCTTCTCGGGCTGAACGTTCCTGCTCAATCAGCTGGGCAGCCACACTGTTTAAATCATCTACAATGTCCTGTTCTGATTTTCCGAGTGTGATTTGATTTGAAATTTGAAAGATATTTCCTAATGCTTCGCTGCCTTCACCGTAAATTCCTCTAACAACTAAACCTAATTGATTAATTGCCGGTATAATTCGATTCATTTGCCTAGTTAATACAAGACCCGGCAAATGCATCATGACTGAAGCCCTTAGTCCCGTCCCTACATTTGTAGGACAGCTTGTTAAGTACCCTCTCTTCTCTCCAAAGGCGTAATCCACTTTCTCCTCAATCCAGTCATCAACCTGGTTTGCCGCTTTTATGGCGTTGAGAAGCTGGAAGCCGGGGAAGAGGCATTGAATTCTGATATGATCTTCTTCATTTAACATAATGCTGACTTCTTCATTTTCAGAAAGCAGACAGCCGCCAAAAGGGGATTCCGTTAAATTCGGGCTGATCAGATGTTTCTCCATCAGCACCCGTTTTTCCAAAGGCTGAGCTTCACTCATTCTGATTAAATGAAATTGACCGATATCAGGCAGTTCTTTTCCTGAAAAATGATCTTCGAATTGCTGAATGATGGATGAGGCTTCTTCATTCGTATACCGGGCGGGAAACTTTATATTTTCAAAGTTTCGGGCCAACCGTATACGGCTGCTGAGTACAATGTCACTTTCAGGTCCCTTTTGCTTCATCCAATTGCTTAGTGCGTCCTGAATAAAATGCTTGAGCGACATTACCCTTGTTCCCCCTCACTGTCTTTACTTTTTAATTTCTGCTCTAACGATCGGATCTGATCCCTGACCTCCGCTGCTCTTTCAAACTCTTCGTGGTGTATTAAAGATTCAAGTTCTTTTTTTAACATTTCCATTTGCCGTCTTACATGCAGGTTTCCGCCTATTCGTTTTGGAATTTTCCCGGCATGCACCGTATTCCCGCTGTGAACTTTTCGCAAGATCGGCGTAATTTGGCTGTAGAACGTATCGTAACATTCCGCACAGCCGAAACGCCCTGTTTTTCTCAGCTGCTGAAACGTCATACCGCATTTCTTACAAGCTGTGCCTTGCTCTGAGTAGCCGAACATTTGAGAACCGGTGTTTTGAAGTGAAGACTCCATATTCAGCAGCCCTGATAATAAATTATGGATCGAGAACCCTTGGTTTCCACTTATACTGTATGAATCGCTATTTTCTTTTGCACATTGTTCACAAATATGAACTTCTTGTTTTTCTCCATTAACAACTTTCGTAAAGTGAAAAGTGGCCGGTCTCTCATTGCATTCTTGACAAATCAATCTTTTCACCCGCTTACTTTAGTTTTAAAGATGTGAGCATTGCTTTCATCATTCTGGCTCTTAGTTCATCCCGTTCGGGCAAATCAATATATAGAACTGAACGATCCATTACACTCACCATCATTTTAGCTTCTCTTTCCGAAATAACTCCGTCCTCTAACAGTCTGAGAATAATGTCATCAGAGGCTGCCTGGGACAAGTGGGTATGAATCTGCGAAATAATATTATTGATGAGGACGACTTCGTTATTCATTTTAATTTTGATAATACGAATATAACCGCCGCCTCCCCGTTTACTTTCAACAATATATCCTCTTTCACTTGTAAATCTGGTGTTGATGACATAATTTATTTGGGAAGGAACACATTGAAATTTATCAGCGATTTCACTGCGTTTGATCTCTAAAATTTCTTTGCCATTTTGATCTAATACTTGTTTCAAGTACTGTTCAATGATGTCAGAAATATTATGTCCCACTCAACCCCCTCCTTTATTGACTTTGACTATATTTGACTTTAATCTTACTATAAGGTGTTTCGCAAAATTTTTCAACTGTATCGCTCTATCTCTATTATTTCCACTTTGCACAAGCATAAAACCTGCTTTTGCAAAAAGGCATATCGTTACGTTTCTCATATTATATAACGTATGCAGAAAAACACAAAAAAGGCAGCTCATGATGAGCTGCCTTTACTATAATATAGCTTGGCGGCGTCCTACTCTCACAGGGGGAAACCCCCGACTACCATCGGCGCTGAAGAGCTTAACTTCCGTGTTCGGCATGGGAACGGGTGTGACCTCTTCGCTATCGCCACCAAACCATTGAGAGTGTTCTCTCAAAACTAGATAACAGTAAGCATACATTCAAATTGGTTAAGTCCTCGATCGATTAGTATCTGTCAGCTCCATGTGTCGCCACACTTCCACCTCAGACCTATCAACCTGATCATCTTTCAGGGATCTTACTTCCTTGCGGAATGGGAAATCTCATCTTGAGGGGGGCTTCATGCTTAGATGCTTTCAGCACTTATCCCGTCCGCACATAGCTACCCAGCGATGCCCTTGGCAGAACAACTGGTACACCAGCGGTGCGTCCATCCCGGTCCTCTCGTACTAAGGACAGCTCCTCTCAAATTTCCTGCGCCCGCGACGGATAGGGACCGAACTGTCTCACGACGTTCTGAACCCAGCTCGCGTACCGCTTTAATGGGCGAACAGCCCAACCCTTGGGACCGACTACAGCCCCAGGATGCGATGAGCCGACATCGAGGTGCCAAACCTCCCCGTCGATGTGGACTCTTGGGGGAGATAAGCCTGTTATCCCCGGGGTAGCTTTTATCCGTTGAGCGATGGCCCTTCCATGCGGAACCACCGGATCACTAAGCCCGACTTTCGTCCCTGCTCGACTTGTAGGTCTCGCAGTCAAGCTCCCTTGTGCCTTTACACTCTGCGAATGATTTCCAACCATTCTGAGGGAACCTTTGGGCGCCTCCGTTACCTTTTAGGAGGCGACCGCCCCAGTCAAACTGCCCACCTGACACTGTCTCCCCGCCCGATAAGGGCGGCGGGTTAGAAGGTCAATACAGCCAGGGTAGTATCCCACCGATGCCTCCACCGAAGCTGGCGCTCCGGTTTCCAAGGCTCCTACCTATCCTGTACAAGCTGTACCAACATTCAATATCAGGCTGCAGTAAAGCTCCACGGGGTCTTTCCGTCCTGTCGCGGGTAACCTGCATCTTCACAGGTACTATAATTTCACCGAGTCTCTCGTTGAGACAGTGCCCAGATCGTTGCGCCTTTCGTGCGGGTCGGAACTTACCCGACAAGGAATTTCGCTACCTTAGGACCGTTATAGTTACGGCCGCCGTTTACTGGGGCTTCAATTCGCACCTTCGCTTACGCTAAGCGCTCCTCTTAACCTTCCAGCACCGGGCAGGCGTCAGCCCCTATACTTCGCCTTACGGCTTCGCAGAGACCTGTGTTTTTGCTAAACAGTCGCCTGGGCCTATTCACTGCGGCTCTCTCGGGCTTGCACCCTAACAGAGCACCCCTTCTCCCGAAGTTACGGGGTCATTTTGCCGAGTTCCTTAACGAGAGTTCTCTCGATCACCTTAGGATTCTCTCCTCGCCTACCTGTGTCGGTTTGCGGTACGGGCACCTCTCACCTCGCTAGAGGCTTTTCTTGGCAGTGTGGAATCAGGAACTTCGCTACTATAATTCGCTCGCCATCACAGCTCAGCCTTCACGGGAAACGGATTTGCCTATTTCCCAGCCTAACTGCTTGGACGCGGATATCCAATACCGCGCTTACCCTATCCTCCTGCGTCCCCCCATTGCTCAAATGGTGAGGAGGTGGTACAGGAATATCAACCTGTTGTCCATCGCCTACGCCTTTCGGCCTCGGCTTAGGTCCCGACTAACCCTGAGCGGACGAGCCTTCCTCAGGAAACCTTAGGCATTCGGTGGAGGGGATTCTCACCCCTCTTTCGCTACTCATACCGGCATTCTCACTTCTAAGCGCTCCACAAGTCCTTCCGGTCTTGCTTCACAGCCCTTAGAACGCTCTCCTACCACTGTTCGAAGAACAGTCCGCAGCTTCGGTGATACGTTTAGCCCCGGTACATTTTCGGCGCAGAGTCACTCGACCAGTGAGCTATTACGCACTCTTTAAATGGTGGCTGCTTCTAAGCCAACATCCTGGTTGTCTAAGCAACTCCACATCCTTTTCCACTTAACGTATACTTTGGGACCTTAGCTGGCGGTCTGGGCTGTTTCCCTTTCGACTACGGATCTTATCACTCGCAGTCTGACTCCCAAGGATAAGTCATCGGCATTCGGAGTTTGACTGAATTCGGTAACCCGGTAGGGGCCCCTAGTCCAATCAGTGCTCTACCTCCGAGACTCTTACCTTGAGGCTAGCCCTAAAGCTATTTCGGAGAGAACCAGCTATCTCCAGGTTCGATTGGCATTTCACCCCTACCCACACCTCATCCCCGCACTTTTCAACGTGCGTGGGTTCGGGCCTCCATTCAGTGTTACCTGAACTTCACCCTGGACATGGGTAGATCACCTGGTTTCGGGTCTACGACCACGTACTCAATTCGCCCTATTCAGACTCGCTTTCGCTGCGGCTCCGCATCTTCTGCTTAACCTTGCACGGGATCGTAACTCGCCGGTTCATTCTACAAAAGGCACGCCATCACCCGTTAACGGGCTCTGACTACTTGTAGGCACACGGTTTCAGGATCTCTTTCACTCCCCTTCCGGGGTGCTTTTCACCTTTCCCTCACGGTACTGGTTCACTATCGGTCACTAGGGAGTATTTAGCCTTGGGAGATGGTCCTCCCGGATTCCGACGGAATTTCACGTGTTCCGCCGTACTCAGGATCCACTCAGGAGAGAACGAAGTTTTGACTACAGGGCTGTTACCTCCTATGGCGGGCCTTTCCAGACCTCTTCATCTACCTCGTTCCTTTGTAACTCCGTACAGAGTGTCCTACAACCCCAAGAGGCAAGCCTCTTGGTTTGGGCTGGTCCCGTTTCGCTCGCCGCTACTCAGGGAATCGCATTTGCTTTCTCTTCCTCCGGGTACTTAGATGTTTCAGTTCCCCGGGTCTGCCTTCTCATATCCTATGTATTCAGATATGGATACCACTCCATTACGAGTGGTGGGTTTCCCCATTCGGAAATCTCCGGATCAAAGCTTGCTTACAGCTCCCCGAAGCATATCGGTGTTCGTCCCGTCCTTCATCGGCTCCTAGTGCCAAGGCATCCACCGTGCGCCCTTTCTAACTTAACCGTTAAAAAGAATCACTACGTGATATCTTGCATTACTAATTGAATGTGAATTACTTCTGTTATCTAGTTTTCAAAGAACAACGCATAGGACATGCTAACACATGCGTTGCCACAGGAAGTGGCGCATTTAGCAGGTGTTCCTATGTTTTGAAGGAATGATCCTTCAAAACTAAACAAGACAGGGAACGTTCTGTTTATAAGACCCAAGGTCTTATATTCCGTTAAAATCCTTAGAAAGGAGGTGATCCAGCCGCACCTTCCGATACGGCTACCTTGTTACGACTTCACCCCAATCATCTGTCCCACCTTCGGCGGCTGGCTCCATAAAGGTTACCTCACCGACTTCGGGTGTTACAAACTCTCGTGGTGTGACGGGCGGTGTGTACAAGGCCCGGGAACGTATTCACCGCGGCATGCTGATCCGCGATTACTAGCGATTCCAGCTTCACGCAGTCGAGTTGCAGACTGCGATCCGAACTGAGAACAGATTTGTGGGATTGGCTTAACCTCGCGGTTTCGCTGCCCTTTGTTCTGTCCATTGTAGCACGTGTGTAGCCCAGGTCATAAGGGGCATGATGATTTGACGTCATCCCCACCTTCCTCCGGTTTGTCACCGGCAGTCACCTTAGAGTGCCCAACTGAATGCTGGCAACTAAGATCAAGGGTTGCGCTCGTTGCGGGACTTAACCCAACATCTCACGACACGAGCTGACGACAACCATGCACCACCTGTCACTCTGCCCCCGAAGGGGACGTCCTATCTCTAGGATTGTCAGAGGATGTCAAGACCTGGTAAGGTTCTTCGCGTTGCTTCGAATTAAACCACATGCTCCACCGCTTGTGCGGGCCCCCGTCAATTCCTTTGAGTTTCAGTCTTGCGACCGTACTCCCCAGGCGGAGTGCTTAATGCGTTAGCTGCAGCACTAAGGGGCGGAAACCCCCTAACACTTAGCACTCATCGTTTACGGCGTGGACTACCAGGGTATCTAATCCTGTTCGCTCCCCACGCTTTCGCTCCTCAGCGTCAGTTACAGACCAGAGAGTCGCCTTCGCCACTGGTGTTCCTCCACATCTCTACGCATTTCACCGCTACACGTGGAATTCCACTCTCCTCTTCTGCACTCAAGTTCCCCAGTTTCCAATGACCCTCCCCGGTTGAGCCGGGGGCTTTCACATCAGACTTAAGAAACCGCCTGCGAGCCCTTTACGCCCAATAATTCCGGACAACGCTTGCCACCTACGTATTACCGCGGCTGCTGGCACGTAGTTAGCCGTGGCTTTCTGGTTAGGTACCGTCAAGGTGCCGCCCTATTTGAACGGCACTTGTTCTTCCCTAACAACAGAGCTTTACGATCCGAAAACCTTCATCACTCACGCGGCGTTGCTCCGTCAGACTTTCGTCCATTGCGGAAGATTCCCTACTGCTGCCTCCCGTAGGAGTCTGGGCCGTGTCTCAGTCCCAGTGTGGCCGATCACCCTCTCAGGTCGGCTACGCATCGTCGCCTTGGTGAGCCGTTACCTCACCAACTAGCTAATGCGCCGCGGGTCCATCTGTAAGTGGTAGCCGAAGCCACCTTTTATGTCTGAACCATGCGGTTCAAACAACCATCCGGTATTAGCCCCGGTTTCCCGGAGTTATCCCAGTCTTACAGGCAGGTTACCCACGTGTTACTCACCCGTCCGCCGCTAACATCAGGGAGCAAGCTCCCATCTGTCCGCTCGACTTGCATGTATTAGGCACGCCGCCAGCGTTCGTCCTGAGCCAGGATCAAACTCTCCGATAAAGTGTTTGACTGACTACGCACATCGCTGTGCGATTTATTTAAAACTTTGAATTAACAGGTACGTTTTGTCTTGTTTAGTTTTCAAAGATCATTTTGTTCACTTTCTCAAGCAACTTTTTAATTATATAATAAGTTTCTTTTAAAGTCAACATATTTTTTATAAATGGTGGAGCCTAGCGGGATCGAACCGCTGACCTCCTGCGTGCAAAGCAGGCGCTCTCCCAGCTGAGCTAAGGCCCCGAAGTGGTCGGGAAGACAGGATTCGAACCTGCGACCCCATGGTCCCAAACCATGTGCTCTACCAAGCTGAGCTACTTCCCGATTTTTAAAAATATTATGGCGCGCCCGAGAGGAGTCGAACCCCTAACCTTTTGATCCGTAGTCAAACGCTCTATCCAATTGAGCTACGGGCGCATAATAATGAATGCCGAGGGCCGGACTTGAACCGGCACGGTAGTCACCTACCGCAGGATTTTAAGTCCTGTGTGTCTGCCAATTCCACCACCCCGGCGTGGATGGTATAGTTGGAGCGGAAGACGGGATTCGAACCCGCGACCCCCACCTTGGCAAGGTGGTGTTCTACCACTGAACTACTTCCGCATACAGGATAACTATCCTGTATAATGCGGGTGAAGGGACTTGAACCCCCACGTCATAAGACACTAGATCCTAAGTCTAGCGCGTCTGCCAATTCCGCCACACCCGCGTAACATGGTGAGCCATGAAGGACTCGAACCTTCGACCCTCTGATTAAAAGTCAGATGCTCTACCAACTGAGCTAATGGCTCTTTTTAAAAGACCTATGTTATTATCTTGTCCAAAAATGGTGCCGGCCAGAGGACTTGAACCCCCAACCTACTGATTACAAGTCAGTTGCTCTACCAATTGAGCTAGGCCGGCAAATATGGTGGAGGATGACGGGCTCGAACCGCCGACCCTCTGCTTGTAAGGCAGATGCTCTCCCAGCTGAGCTAATCCTCCATATATTACACTTACGTGTAATGGCTTGGCGGCGTCCTACTCTCACAGGGGGAAACCCCCGACTACCATCGGCGCTGAAGAGCTTAACTTCCGTGTTCGGCATGGGAACGGGTGTGACCTCTTCGCTATCGCCACCAAACCATTGAGAGTGTTCTCTCAAAACTAGATAACAGTAAGCATACATTCAAATTGGTTAAGTCCTCGATCGATTAGTATCTGTCAGCTCCATGTGTCGCCACACTTCCACCTCAGACCTATCAACCTGATCATCTTTCAGGGATCTTACTTCCTTGCGGAATGGGAAATCTCATCTTGAGGGGGGCTTCATGCTTAGATGCTTTCAGCACTTATCCCGTCCGCACATAGCTACCCAGCGATGCCCTTGGCAGAACAACTGGTACACCAGCGGTGCGTCCATCCCGGTCCTCTCGTACTAAGGACAGCTCCTCTCAAATTTCCTGCGCCCGCGACGGATAGGGACCGAACTGTCTCACGACGTTCTGAACCCAGCTCGCGTACCGCTTTAATGGGCGAACAGCCCAACCCTTGGGACCGACTACAGCCCCAGGATGCGATGAGCCGACATCGAGGTGCCAAACCTCCCCGTCGATGTGGACTCTTGGGGGAGATAAGCCTGTTATCCCCGGGGTAGCTTTTATCCGTTGAGCGATGGCCCTTCCATGCGGAACCACCGGATCACTAAGCCCGACTTTCGTCCCTGCTCGACTTGTAGGTCTCGCAGTCAAGCTCCCTTGTGCCTTTACACTCTGCGAATGATTTCCAACCATTCTGAGGGAACCTTTGGGCGCCTCCGTTACCTTTTAGGAGGCGACCGCCCCAGTCAAACTGCCCACCTGACACTGTCTCCCCGCCCGATAAGGGCGGCGGGTTAGAAGGTCAATACAGCCAGGGTAGTATCCCACCGATGCCTCCACCGAAGCTGGCGCTCCGGTTTCCAAGGCTCCTACCTATCCTGTACAAGCTGTACCAACATTCAATATCAGGCTGCAGTAAAGCTCCACGGGGTCTTTCCGTCCTGTCGCGGGTAACCTGCATCTTCACAGGTACTATAATTTCACCGAGTCTCTCGTTGAGACAGTGCCCAGATCGTTGCGCCTTTCGTGCGGGTCGGAACTTACCCGACAAGGAATTTCGCTACCTTAGGACCGTTATAGTTACGGCCGCCGTTTACTGGGGCTTCAATTCGCACCTTCGCTTACGCTAAGCGCTCCTCTTAACCTTCCAGCACCGGGCAGGCGTCAGCCCCTATACTTCGCCTTACGGCTTCGCAGAGACCTGTGTTTTTGCTAAACAGTCGCCTGGGCCTATTCACTGCGGCTCTCTCGGGCTTGCACCCTAACAGAGCACCCCTTCTCCCGAAGTTACGGGGTCATTTTGCCGAGTTCCTTAACGAGAGTTCTCTCGATCACCTTAGGATTCTCTCCTCGCCTACCTGTGTCGGTTTGCGGTACGGGCACCTCTCACCTCGCTAGAGGCTTTTCTTGGCAGTGTGGAATCAGGAACTTCGCTACTATAATTCGCTCGCCATCACAGCTCAGCCTTCACGGGAAACGGATTTGCCTATTTCCCAGCCTAACTGCTTGGACGCGGATATCCAATACCGCGCTTACCCTATCCTCCTGCGTCCCCCCATTGCTCAAATGGTGAGGAGGTGGTACAGGAATATCAACCTGTTGTCCATCGCCTACGCCTTTCGGCCTCGGCTTAGGTCCCGACTAACCCTGAGCGGACGAGCCTTCCTCAGGAAACCTTAGGCATTCGGTGGAGGGGATTCTCACCCCTCTTTCGCTACTCATACCGGCATTCTCACTTCTAAGCGCTCCACAAGTCCTTCCGGTCTTGCTTCACAGCCCTTAGAACGCTCTCCTACCACTGTTCGAAGAACAGTCCGCAGCTTCGGTGATACGTTTAGCCCCGGTACATTTTCGGCGCAGAGTCACTCGACCAGTGAGCTATTACGCACTCTTTAAATGGTGGCTGCTTCTAAGCCAACATCCTGGTTGTCTAAGCAACTCCACATCCTTTTCCACTTAACGTATACTTTGGGACCTTAGCTGGCGGTCTGGGCTGTTTCCCTTTCGACTACGGATCTTATCACTCGCAGTCTGACTCCCAAGGATAAGTCATCGGCATTCGGAGTTTGACTGAATTCGGTAACCCGGTAGGGGCCCCTAGTCCAATCAGTGCTCTACCTCCGAGACTCTTACCTTGAGGCTAGCCCTAAAGCTATTTCGGAGAGAACCAGCTATCTCCAGGTTCGATTGGCATTTCACCCCTACCCACACCTCATCCCCGCACTTTTCAACGTGCGTGGGTTCGGGCCTCCATTCAGTGTTACCTGAACTTCACCCTGGACATGGGTAGATCACCTGGTTTCGGGTCTACGACCACGTACTCAATTCGCCCTATTCAGACTCGCTTTCGCTGCGGCTCCGCATCTTCTGCTTAACCTTGCACGGGATCGTAACTCGCCGGTTCATTCTACAAAAGGCACGCCATCACCCGTTAACGGGCTCTGACTACTTGTAGGCACACGGTTTCAGGATCTCTTTCACTCCCCTTCCGGGGTGCTTTTCACCTTTCCCTCACGGTACTGGTTCACTATCGGTCACTAGGGAGTATTTAGCCTTGGGAGATGGTCCTCCCGGATTCCGACGGAATTTCACGTGTTCCGCCGTACTCAGGATCCACTCAGGAGAGAACGAAGTTTTGACTACAGGGCTGTTACCTCCTATGGCGGGCCTTTCCAGACCTCTTCATCTACCTCGTTCCTTTGTAACTCCGTACAGAGTGTCCTACAACCCCAAGAGGCAAGCCTCTTGGTTTGGGCTGGTCCCGTTTCGCTCGCCGCTACTCAGGGAATCGCATTTGCTTTCTCTTCCTCCGGGTACTTAGATGTTTCAGTTCCCCGGGTCTGCCTTCTCATATCCTATGTATTCAGATATGGATACCACTCCATTACGAGTGGTGGGTTTCCCCATTCGGAAATCTCCGGATCAAAGCTTGCTTACAGCTCCCCGAAGCATATCGGTGTTCGTCCCGTCCTTCATCGGCTCCTAGTGCCAAGGCATCCACCGTGCGCCCTTTCTAACTTAACCGTTAAAAAGAATCACTACGTGATATCTTGCATTACTAATTGAATGTGAATTACTTCTGTTATCTAGTTTTCAAAGAACAACATCTCGAAGAATCGAATGATCCTTCAAAACTAAACAAGACAGGGAACGTTCTGTTTATAAGACCCAAGGTCTTATATTCCGTTAAAATCCTTAGAAAGGAGGTGATCCAGCCGCACCTTCCGATACGGCTACCTTGTTACGACTTCACCCCAATCATCTGTCCCACCTTCGGCGGCTGGCTCCATAAAGGTTACCTCACCGACTTCGGGTGTTACAAACTCTCGTGGTGTGACGGGCGGTGTGTACAAGGCCCGGGAACGTATTCACCGCGGCATGCTGATCCGCGATTACTAGCGATTCCAGCTTCACGCAGTCGAGTTGCAGACTGCGATCCGAACTGAGAACAGATTTGTGGGATTGGCTTAACCTCGCGGTTTCGCTGCCCTTTGTTCTGTCCATTGTAGCACGTGTGTAGCCCAGGTCATAAGGGGCATGATGATTTGACGTCATCCCCACCTTCCTCCGGTTTGTCACCGGCAGTCACCTTAGAGTGCCCAACTGAATGCTGGCAACTAAGATCAAGGGTTGCGCTCGTTGCGGGACTTAACCCAACATCTCACGACACGAGCTGACGACAACCATGCACCACCTGTCACTCTGCCCCCGAAGGGGACGTCCTATCTCTAGGATTGTCAGAGGATGTCAAGACCTGGTAAGGTTCTTCGCGTTGCTTCGAATTAAACCACATGCTCCACCGCTTGTGCGGGCCCCCGTCAATTCCTTTGAGTTTCAGTCTTGCGACCGTACTCCCCAGGCGGAGTGCTTAATGCGTTAGCTGCAGCACTAAGGGGCGGAAACCCCCTAACACTTAGCACTCATCGTTTACGGCGTGGACTACCAGGGTATCTAATCCTGTTCGCTCCCCACGCTTTCGCTCCTCAGCGTCAGTTACAGACCAGAGAGTCGCCTTCGCCACTGGTGTTCCTCCACATCTCTACGCATTTCACCGCTACACGTGGAATTCCACTCTCCTCTTCTGCACTCAAGTTCCCCAGTTTCCAATGACCCTCCCCGGTTGAGCCGGGGGCTTTCACATCAGACTTAAGAAACCGCCTGCGAGCCCTTTACGCCCAATAATTCCGGACAACGCTTGCCACCTACGTATTACCGCGGCTGCTGGCACGTAGTTAGCCGTGGCTTTCTGGTTAGGTACCGTCAAGGTGCCGCCCTATTTGAACGGCACTTGTTCTTCCCTAACAACAGAGCTTTACGATCCGAAAACCTTCATCACTCACGCGGCGTTGCTCCGTCAGACTTTCGTCCATTGCGGAAGATTCCCTACTGCTGCCTCCCGTAGGAGTCTGGGCCGTGTCTCAGTCCCAGTGTGGCCGATCACCCTCTCAGGTCGGCTACGCATCGTCGCCTTGGTGAGCCGTTACCTCACCAACTAGCTAATGCGCCGCGGGTCCATCTGTAAGTGGTAGCCGAAGCCACCTTTTATGTCTGAACCATGCGGTTCAAACAACCATCCGGTATTAGCCCCGGTTTCCCGGAGTTATCCCAGTCTTACAGGCAGGTTACCCACGTGTTACTCACCCGTCCGCCGCTAACATCAGGGAGCAAGCTCCCATCTGTCCGCTCGACTTGCATGTATTAGGCACGCCGCCAGCGTTCGTCCTGAGCCAGGATCAAACTCTCCGATAAAGTGTTTGACTGACTACGCACATCGCTGTGCGATTTATTTAAAACTTTGAATTAACAGGTACGTTTTGTCTTGTTTAGTTTTCAAAGATCATTTTGTCTTTCGTTCAAGCGACTTTATTATTATATCTTATCAATCTCTTGAAGTCAACAACTTTTTAAATTTCTTTTTTCGTCAGCGCCTTGTTTAGCGGCAACGAATAATAATATACCACCTCACAAATAATAGTGCAATAGTTTTTTAAAAGAAAATCAAAAAAGTTTTACGAGCGGCTTGTTTCTAAAAAAGCGCCGTACTGCGATAAGCAGAAACGGCGCCTTCCCTTTTATTAGCGTTGTCTCATTTGAGGGAATAATAAAACGTCTCTGATAGACGGAGCATTTGTTAACAGCATGACAAGGCGGTCGATACCGATACCCAATCCCCCGGTCGGCGGCATGCCGTATTCAAGAGCTTCAACGAAGTCTTCATCCATCATATGCGCTTCATCGTTTCCTTCTTCTCTTTCTTTTAACTGCGCTTCAAAGCGTTCCCTCTGGTCAATAGGGTCATTCAGCTCCGTAAACGCATTAGCGTGCTCACGGCCGACGATAAACAGCTCAAAACGGTCTGTAAAGCGAGGGTCCTCCGGATTTTTCTTAGCAAGAGGAGAAATCTCTACAGGGTGGCCGTAAATAAATGTAGGCTGAATGAGTGTTTCTTCAATTTTTTGTTCGAAGAATTCATTGATGATATGCCCCACCGTCATTGAGTTTGTGATCTCGATACCATGCTCTTTTGCATGACCGCGCGCTTCTTCAACAGTCATCTCATTCCAGAAATCTACACCTGTCGCTTCTTTGACCGCATCTACCATGTGGAGTCGTTTCCACTCAGGTTTCAGATCAATCTGCTCTTCGCCGTACTGGATTGTGGTGCTTCCAAGCACTTCCTGCGCAATATGTGCAACGAGATTTTCCGTAAGGCTCATAATATCTTTATAATCGGCGTACGCTTCATACAGCTCGATCATCGTGAATTCAGGGTTATGGCGTGTAGAAACACCTTCATTACGGAACACGCGGCCGATTTCGTAGACTTTTTCCAATCCGCCGACAATCAGGCGTTTCAGGTGCAGTTCAATCGCAATACGCATATAAAGAGGCATGTCGAGCGCATTATGGTGCGTGATGAACGGGCGCGCAGACGCTCCTCCCGGTATGCTGTGCATCGTAGGTGTTTCAACTTCTAAGTATCCATGGTCATCTAAGTATCTTCTCATCGCTTGGATGATTTTGCTGCGTGTGATAAACGTTTGTTTGCTGTCAGGGTTTACGATGAGATCGAGATAGCGCTGGCGGTAACGCTGTTCAACGTCTTTTAACCCATGATATTTATCAGGAAGAGGACGCAGTGCTTTTGTCAGCAGTTCAAAAGATGTCGCTTTGACAGAAAGCTCGCCTACGTTTGTTTTGAAAACTTTCCCCGTGATGCCGATAACGTCTCCGAGGTCTGAAGATTTAAAGATTTCATATTGTTGTTCGCCGACACTGTCTTTTCTTACGTAAATTTGAATTTGACCTTCTAAGTCCTGCAGATGCGCAAAGCCGGCTTTCCCTTTTCCGCGCTTTGTCATCATACGGCCTGCAATGGTCACTTCGATCGCTTTTTCTTCCAGTTCTTCTTTAGAAAGCTCCTGGTAGGCGTCAATGATCTGTTGAGATTGATGCGTTCTCTCGAAACGTTCGCCGAAAGGGTCAATGCCGTTTTCTCTCAGCTGGTTCATTTTATCTCGTCTGACTTGCAGCTGGTCGTTCAATTCCTCATGATTTTGCTCTTCTTGACTCATTGGTATCACTCCGTTACATTTTGATTTCACGAAAAAGCAGAAAAACTGCCAGCGGTAAGCTGGCAGTGAGCAGCAATAGAGGGTGTATATTAACCTACTTTTGCATCTTGAAGCTCTTTTGCCTCTGCTTCGGCGGTAAATGCATCTAAAAGCTGCACAACTTCTTCACGCGTCTCACATTGGTTAATTTCGTTGCGTACATTCGCATTGCCTCTGACACCTTTCAGATACCAGGCAGCGTGTTTTCTCATTTCTCTGACTGCCACATTTTCGCCTTTTAACTTAATCAGGCGGTCTAAGTGCAGTTTGCATACCGACATTTTTTCACGGACTTTCGGTTCGTCTTTTAACTCGCCGGTTTCAAGGTAGTGCACCGTACGGTAAATCATCCACGGGTTGCCGAGTGCGGCCCGGCCGATCATGACGCCGTCAACTCCTGTTTCCTCAAGCATGCGTTTCGCGTCCTGAGGCGTTTTGACATCACCGTTTCCGATGACGGGAATGGAGACGGATTGCTTCACTTCTTTAATGATATCCCAGTTCGCAGTGCCTTCATACATTTGCACTCTTGTGCGGCCGTGCAGGGCAACGGCTTTTCCGCCGGCACGTTCAACGGCTTGGGCATTTTTCACCGCATAAATGTGCTCTTCATCCCAGCCCATTCTCATCTTCACTGTAACCGGCTTATCAACAGCATCTACTACTGCGGATACCATTTCATAAATCTTATCGGGATCGAGAAGCCATTTGGCGCCCGCGTCACATTTTGTAATCTTGGGTACGGGACATCCCATGTTAATATCAATAATATCAGCAGTCGTGTTTTGATCTACAAACTTCGCCGCTTCCACAAGGGTTTCCTTTTTTCCTCCAAAAATCTGAAGACTGAGCGGTTTTTCACGTTCATCAATGTAAAGCATCCCCATTGTTCTTGCGTTGTTGTAAAGAATCGCTTTGTCACTGACCATTTCAGCGCATACCAATCCGGCTCCGAATTCCTTTACAGTCAATCTGAACGCTGAGTTGCAGACACCGGCCATAGGGGCAAGCACAACCCGGTTTTTCAATTGAATATCACCGATTTTAAACATTTTTCTCCTCCTTTCGTTTGTCTATTTTTCAGGCGGGGCCAATTCGTCCGCACTTATATTTAAAACATCTGCCGCATCTTGAATGATGGCATCTGACGGCAATCGGTTTCCGCGTTCAATTTCACCGACAATAGAAACTGATATACCTAATGCTTTTGCAAATCCTTCTTGAGTATAACCTTTCAGCTTTCTGAATGCACGAATTCGCCTACCCCAGATTTCTGCTTCCATACTCTTACACCTTCTTGGTTTGTTTCAGCGCTTATCGTGATATGATCCGCCTGCGGACATATTTCTTTTAAGGGCGCAAGGACAAATAAGCGCTCATACATTCTCGGATGCGGAACAATCAGCCGCTCTGTTTCAATATTTTCACGATTATACAGCAAAATGTCAAGGTCTGCCGTCCGCGGTCCCCAGCGAATCTCTCTCGTTCTGCCTAATTCAGCTTCAATGCTCTGCGTTACATCAAGAAGTTCAAAAGGAGATAACGACGTTTTCACTTCAACCGCCATATTGAGAAACTGATCTTGATCCTCATAGCCCACGGGATCTGTTTCATATATGGAGGACACCTTTGACACCGTCACGCCATGATGCCGGCTGAGCATGGCCACTGCCTGACGCAAATAATGTTCACGGTCGCCCATATTGGAGCCGAGGCCGATATATGCCGTATTGTTCATGATTTCTTTCTCGTCATTTCTATGGCCACTGATTTATAATGGCCGGGAATCGGCGGGTCAGGCTTAACAACCTTTACCGTACATTGCTGCACCGGCTCAAATTTCTTAAGGACGGTGTCTGCGATCCGTTCCGCAAGGGTCTCGACCAAATTAACGGGCTCGCCCTCAACAATGCCGCGGCAGACACTGTACAATTCCGCATAGTTAATGGTATAAGAGAGGTCATCCGTTTTTCCCGCTTTGCTCAAATCCAGTTCGGCAGTCAGGTCTACTTTGAAGCGCTGGCCGAGTTTGTTTTCTTCTTCGAACACGCCGTGATATCCGTAAAACTCCATACCTTCCACATATACTTTATCCATAATGCACGCCTCCTTTGTTCAACATAGCATCCATCATCTTCGTCATTCTTGCGATCTCTTTGACATCGTGCACCCTCACAATGTCGCAGCCTTTTTGGACGCCAAGGCATACTGTCGCTCCCGTCCCCTCGGCACGTTCTTCAGGAGGAAGGTCAAGCACACGGCCGATGAACCTTTTTCTCGATGTCGCCAGGAGCAGCGGATAACCTAACCCGCTGAACACCTCCAGCTTGTTCATGACAGCCAGATTGTCCTCATAGTTTTTCGCAAAGCCGATCCCCGGATCCAGAATCATGTTTTCATCTGTGACGCCGGCTTCCGCGGCAATTTTTACGCTTTCCATCAAGTCTGCAAGCATATCAGGAATAAGATCGTTGTAGTTTCTTTCCATGCGGTTATGCATTAAGATAATCGGAACCCCGTGTGCGGCGGCTACTGACGCCATGTCAGGATCACCTTTCGCCCCCCAGATGTCATTAAGGATAGAGGCTCCCGCTTTGACCGCTTCGTCTGCCACGGACGCTTTGTACGTATCGATTGAAAGCGGAATGTCCAGCTCGCTTGTGATCCGCTCTATGACTGGGATGACTCGTGACATTTCCTCATCAGCCGACACGAGTGATGCGCCGGGTCTTGTCGATTCGCCGCCGATATCTATGATATGCGCCCCTTCTTCAGCCATCTTCGCCGCATGCAGAAGCGCCCTTTCCGTACTGTCGTATTTACCGCCGTCAGAGAAGGAGTCTGGCGTTACATTTAATATCCCCATAACGAGTGTCTTCTCTTTATAGGACAGAGCGCCTTTTTTTGTATGAATCAGTTTAGGCTGTTCAATTGTTTGCTGCGCCATTTTGTTCCTCCTCCTGTACATTCATTTTGTTTATTTCCTGCTGATACTGCTTACGGAGCAATTGCACCGTTTTTCCGCTCACTCCGGGCAGCGGCACTTCCTCTATTTTAGAAAACGGGATGATTTCAAGCACGGAGTTTGTCAACCATGCTTCATCCGCTTCAAGCATTGATTGAAAACGGAATCGGCCTTCGGTGACTTCTGTCCCCTGCCGTTTCAATTCATCAATGACAAACTGTCTCGTTACACCATCGAGAATTCCCGTATCCAAGGATGGCGTAAAGACCTTGTCTCCTTTTCGCCAAAACACGTTGGAGACAATGCCTTCCGCGACATCTCCTTCTCCGGTCAGGAAAATGCCTTCAAGATTGGGATCATTCCCGATCTCCCGTTTAGCATACATGTTGTTTAAATAGTGATGGGATTTTAACCGAAAAGTTCCTTCAGGCGTATTTCTCCTGATAGAGAGAAGCCTGCCTTCTTTTTGAACAGGCAGAGTTTCCGGATTGAGCCGGTTGACGAAACAAAGGACGGTCGGCTTTTCATAAGTCTGCGCGGCAAATCCCTTATCGCTGACGCCTGCCGAGATGTTAAGCCGGACACGCGCGCTGCCGTCCTTGATGTCATTGAGGAGCAACAGTCTCCGAAGCATATCAAGCAGCTCCTGTTTGTTCACCTCATATGCAATCTGCAGATCCCGAAGCGCCCTGTTGAGCCTGGCGACATGCGCATCCGGCAGAAACGGCCGGCCGCTGTAAAGCCTGAACGTCTCGAACGCGCCGATCCCGTACAGATAACCATGGTCAAAAGGAGAAAGCGCCGCTTCTTTCTCCTCTATATATTGACCATTCAAATATATAATCACACCGTCACTTCCTTTTTGCGGTGTGTCTCTATAAAGTTTCTGAGCATCTCTTTGCCGAAGGAGGTCATGATGGATTCCGGATGGAACTGAACACCTTCAACAGGCAGCTCATTATGGCGGATTGCCATAATTTCTCCTTCTTTGGTTTGAGCGGATACCGTAAAACAATCCGGCAGCGTGTCCGCTTTGACAATAAGTGAATGATACCGGGTGGCGACCAGCGGATTTTGCAGGCCTTTAAAAATCGTCTGTCCGTCATGCATAACTTCTGACGTTTTGCCGTGCATGAGCCGCTCCGCTCTGACGACGTCGCCGCCGAATACTTGCGCAATCGACTGATGCCCGAGACATACGCCGAAAATAGGAATACTGCCGGCAAAATGTTTGATCGCTTCGAGGCTGATCCCCGCTTCATCAGGACTGCACGGCCCGGGTGAAATCATTAAGAAGTCCGGACCCAGCTCTTCAATCTGCTCAATCGTAATCTCGTCATTCCGTCTGACGATCAGTTCCTCCCCGAGTTCACCCAAATATTGAACCAAGTTGTACGTAAATGAATCATAATTGTCAATCATTAAAATCATCTCTGCTCACCTCGTCTAATTTTTTGTCTCTTCTTCGCTCAGCTCTAACGCCTTTTTCATCGCAAAAGCTTTTTTGAACGATTCCTTGTATTCATGCTTCGGAACCGAATCAATGACTACTCCTGCTCCGGACTGCATGAAAGCATGTCCGCCGGCTGCATAGATCGTCCGGATCACAATGTTAAACTGCAAATCTCCGTTGAATCCGAACCAGCCTATAGATCCAGTATAAAGCCCCCGTCTTGTCGGCTCAAGCTCTTCTATAATTTCCATCGTTCTCACTTTGGGCGCTCCCGTGATGGTGCCCCCCGGGAACACCGCATGAATAATGTCTGTCGCGTCATATCCGTCCTGCAGCTCTCCCTGTACGTTTGACACGATATGCATGACGTGGGAATACTTTTCGATCGCCATAAATTCGTTAACCCGCACGGAGCCGTAGCGCGATACGCGCCCGAGGTCATTGCGTTCAAGATCAACAAGCATGACGTGTTCCGCACGTTCTTTTTCGTTGTGAATTAATTCATCAGCCAAAGCCTTGTCTTCAGCATCGTCTTTTCCTCTTGAACGCGTACCCGCGATCGGTCTCGTTTCAAGCTTCTTCCCCTTCTTTGTCACCAATAGCTCCGGCGACCCGCATATCACTTGAAACCCCGGTGTCTCGAGATAGGCCATGTAAGGAGACGGATTGACGTTTCTCAAGTGTTTATACACCTCATACGGATGAACGGATAAGGACTGAGACTGCCTGATGGACAAATTAACCTGGAACACATCGCCGCTCGCGATATATTGTTTAATTTGTTCTACAGCCTGCGAAAATCCTTCTTCAGTGAACGGAGCGGCGTACGATCCGTCCCCATTCCGATTCAGCGGTGAAAAAGGCTCGTCCGCCGTTTGGAGGGAACACCACATGTCCTCTAAGCGGGACAGCTTTTCTTCCGCAAGATCCGCTTCTTCCGCTTCAGTATGGGTAATGAGCCATAACGCCTCTTCCTCATGGTCATAAACGGCCACATCATCAAAAACAAGAAAGTAAATATCAGGTGTTTCCAGATCATCTAACGACAGCATCTTAAAATTCTCAATATATCGGGCGTAGTCGTAACTGATAAAACCAATCGCACCGCCCTGAAAGTCCGGAAACTCAACGTTTGTTTCCGTTCCGAGCGTTCCAAACCATTCATGAAAGGCCCGCAGCGGGTCACCTTCTTTAAACAGTGTTTCCCCCTCATGCTTGATCGTTGTAATTCCGTCTTTCCCTCTGACGGACGCAATCGGATCTAGACCGGCTATACTGAATCTTCCCCCTCTCGCGCTTTCGAGCAGAACATGCCGTTTTCTCGATTTCGAAAGGTTTTCATATCGCTGTAAAAATGCTTGTTTCGTAAAAGGTATTTTTCTTCCTGCCGGTCTGCGTTGTGCCATCATATCAATCCTCTGCTTCGTTTTACTGTAGTTTTATTTTAAAGCAATCACACTGGTGAAAAAAGTGAATTTCACTTCCAACCATAAAATTCGAAACGTTTTTTGGATTTCCGATGCTTCAGGCACAAAAAAACTCCCGGATACAGCCGGGAGCCGTGTGTATGTCTCTATTCAAACTGATAAAGCGGTGTGCTTAAGTAACGTTCCCCGTTACTAGGGATGATCGCAAGCACTTTCTTGCCTTTCCCCAATTTTTTCGCGATTTCCAGTGCCGCGTAAATGGCTGCTCCGGAAGAAATGCCGCCGAGAATCCCTTCTTCTTTTGCCGTTTTACGGGCATATTCAAATGCATCCTCGTTTTTGACGGGAATGATCTGATCATAGATGTCCGTATTCAATGTTTCAGGGACAAATCCCGCTCCGATACCCTGAATTTTATGCGGGCCCGGTTTTCCGCCGGAAAGAACTGGAGAATCCGCCGGCTCTACCGCATAGATTTTGATGGATGGATATGATTCTTTCAGCACTTCGCCCGCTCCCGTGATGGTTCCGCCGGTACCGATTCCGGCCACGAACGCATCAAGCTGGTCGTCACCAAACTGTTCTACGATTTCTTTCCCCGTCGTTTGGCGGTGAATTTCCGGGTTTGCCGCATTGTTGAATTGCTGAGGCACAAAGTATCCGTGTTCCTCGGCAAGTTCTTCCGCCTTTTTAATGGCGCCCTTCATTCCTTCTGCGCCGGGAGTCAGCACAAGCTCCGCTCCGTATGCGCGCAGCAGATTGCGTCGTTCCATACTCATCGTATCAGGCATAACGAGAATGGCTCTGAGACCTTTAGCCGCTGCCACCATCGCAAGACCGATTCCTGTATTTCCGCTTGTCGGTTCAATGATTGTGTCGCCGGCTTTTAATTTTCCTTCTTTTTCAGCCGCTTCAATCATCGCCACTCCGATACGGTCTTTTACGCTGCTGCCCGGATTCATGTATTCAAGCTTCAGATATACATCTGCACTGTTTTCATCCGTCAGGCGATTCAATTTCACAATAGGAGTATTTCCGATTAGTTCAGTAATAGAATTTGCAATACGCACCATGTTGGACACCTCAATTTCCGACTAAATTTATTGGTATTATAAATATAAGTTATCAATTTCAAAATTTTTTGTCAATCATTTAGTTCTTTTTTCCCCGTAGAACCAAGAGACCCCCGCCTCTTTCCACAGCGTTTTGACTGTCGCCTTGTCACCTAATTGATCCATCGCGATCTGGCGTCTGATTTGGCTCTTCACTTCATTATATGAGAAAGTTCTCGATTTAAGCTTTTCTTTCAGCTGAATGACGGCGTATCCTGAAGAAACTTTAATCGGTTCAGCGGACCATTCATCTTCTTTAAGACTTTTAGCTTCTGTGATATATGCCTGCGGGATATTTTCCTGGTTTTCTGTCACAAAGCCGAGGTCTCCGCCATACTGAGACGTATATCTGTCCGTGGAACGTTCAGCGGCGACGGCTTCAAAGCTGGAACCGCCTTTCAAATCAGCAAGCACCCTGTCCGCCTCATCTTTGTTTTTGACGACAATGTGCCGGATTCTGTAGGAATCATCGAAATGGTACAATTCTTTATTTTTATTATAAAATGATTGCATTTCCTTATCCGATATATCGATGTCCTTCGTCAGCAGTTCTTCAAGAAGAATGTTGTAGCGGATCTGGTCTCTCCATTCTTTTTCGGTAATATGGCTGTCTTCATAAAATGAATTATCTACCGCTTTGATTAAAAGAAATTCCCGCTCCAATTCGCTGTTTGAAACTGTAAGTTTATTCTTTTTCGCAAGCTCTTCCACTACTTCCGCATTAATCATGTCTTCCAGAGTTGATTTTCCGTACTGGTCTTCCATCTTTTTCATCCAGTCTTGCCGTGTGATATGTTTATCACCGATTGTCGCGATGGATTCTTCAGATGACCCCGCGGCTTGGGATTTTGTTAACTTATACGCCACTGTCACACTGCATACTAACAGCGCCGCTACAATAATCGTCAAAAGTGTTCTCGATTTCAAAATCTACCCCATCCCTTTTATAAAATAGAACAACCCGCTAAAGAGCTAGCGGGTTGTTTCGTCACGAAGCTCTTCCAGTTCTTCTTTTGTAAATAAATATTTCTCATTACAAAAATGGCAAACCGCTTCGGCTTTTCCGTCTTCTTCTATCATATCTTGTATTTCTTTTTTGCCTAGTCCTAAAATGGCCGTTTCGAATCGATCTTTTGAACAAGAACAGTGAAATTTGACCGGCATTGTTTCGAGAACGTCCGGTTTTTGACCCAGAACTTCTTCTAAGATTTCTTCCGGTGTCAGGCCTTTTTGAATCAATTTTGAAATCGGTTCGATTTGAGATAATTGCTTTTCAATTGTTGAAATGGTTTCTTCATCAGTCCCCGGAAGAAGCTGAATGATGAATCCGCCCGCAGCGAGAATCGTGTTATCAGGATTTACTAGAACACCTACGCCGACAGATGAAGGGACTTGTTCAGAAGAAACAAGGTAATACGTGAAGTCATCACCGAGTTCACCCGAGACAATCTCTACTTGTCCCGTAAAATAATCACGCAAGCCCAAATCTTTTACGACACTGAGTGTTCCGTCAGTTCCGACCGCCCGTCTGACATCCAGTTTCCCTTGTTCATTGAGATCAAAATGAACGTGCGGGTTTGATACGTATGCTCTTACCTCACCCTTTGCGTTCGCATCTGCGACAATGGCTCCGATCGGGCCACCGCCTTCTATTTTGACTGTCAGCTTATCTTCACCCTTAAGCATCGCTCCGAGCATCAGAGAAGCTGTCATCGTCCGGCCGATTGCGGCTGATGCCGTCGGCCACGTGTCATGCCTTCTTTGCGCTTCATTAACCATATCTGTCGTTCTGGCTGCATAAGCCCGCACTTTACCGTCATATGCAATTGCTTTAATTAAATAATCCATCGTTTACCTCCTATACGTGACCCACGCGATTTCGCTCATAAATGATTTCCAGCCCTTTCAGAGTGAGAAACGGGTCAACAATATCAATACAGTCTGATTCGTTTGCGATTAATGACGCAAGCCCGCCTGTCGCAATGACTTTCGGTTCCTGTGTTGCCTGCCATTTCATCCGCTTTACAATGCCTTCAACTTGTCCGACATAGCCGAAAAGGATGCCGGACTGCATAGCGCTTACCGTGTTTTTGCCGATGATATTGTCCGGACGGGCAATTTCAATTCTTGGAAGCTTCGCCGCACGTGAGTACAGCGCTTCCGTCGAAATCGTAATGCCGGGAGCAATCGCGCCGCCCATGTATTGTTTGTTTTCATCAATGTAGCAATACGTCGTCGCCGTTCCGAAATCCACAACAATTAAGGGGCCTCCATACTGCTGGATCGCCGCAACGGCATTGACGATCCTGTCAGCTCCCACTTCTTTCGGATTGTCATACTTTATATTTAAACCTGTTTTCATTCCCGGGCCGACAACTTGCGGCTCGATGTGAAAGTATTTTGTGCACATTCTTTCTAAAGAAAACATAATCGGCGGCACCACGGATGAGATGATAATCCCTTCAATCTGTTCAAACATGAGTCCGGAATGTTCAAATAAGGAGCGGAGCAGCATGCCGAATTCGTCTTCTGTTTTGTGCCTGCTCGTTTCTATGCGCCAATGATATTCTAATTCCCCATCATGATATACACCAATCACGGTGTTGGTGTTCCCCACATCTATAACCAGTAACAACCTCTATCACCACTTTTGAATAGTTTCTAATCATAACATTTTCAACATTCTACAATACCATACACGATCTGCGGCTCTTTTGTAAACAAAACGAAACCAGTAAAAAAACCGCCGGTATATGCCGGCGGTTTTCATATCAGAAAGCGAACTATTCTTTCGGCTCGTCTTTCTTTTCGTCTTCTGTTTTAGACAGGATGTTTACTTTCACATCGTCTTTTTGAAGATGGTCATCTGAGAAATTGCGCTCAGGGAGTTTTCCGTGATCCACGAGATGCTTGATTTGTTCCGCATCTAATGTTTCCACATCAAGCAATGTCTGAGCAATCAATTCAAGCTTATCGCGATTTTCAGTCAGGATGGTTTTCGCACGCTCATAACATTCTTTAATGATGCGCTGAATTTCCTGATCGATTTCGTAAGCGATCTGATCACTGTAGTTTTGCTCGTTGTTGAAATCCCGGCCCAGGAATACTTGACCGCCTTGAGATTGACCGAACTGAAGCGGTCCGAGTTTTTCTGACATACCGAACTCTGTCACCATTCTTCTGGCAATGTTCGTTGCCCGCTGGAAGTCATTGTGAGCGCCCGTGCTGACTTCACCGAAGATAATTTCCTCGGCAACGCGTCCGCCCAGAAGACCGACAATTTTATCGAGAAGTTCAGGTTTTGTCTGGAAGTAACGGTCTTCTCTCGGAAGCATGACCGCGTATCCGCCAGCCTGCCCCCTCGGAACGATCGTTACTTTATGAACCATATCGGCTTCATCCAGCACAAGTCCGATAACGGTGTGACCGCCCTCGTGGTACGCCACGATATTGCGTTCTTTTTTCGATATGACGCGGCTCTTCTTCGCAGGACCCGCAATGACACGGTCCGTTGCTTCATCAATGTCGCGCATATCAATTTTCTTCTTGTTTTGACGGGCAGCAACGAGTGCCGCTTCGTTAAGAAGGTTTTCTAAATCTGCGCCTGAGAAACCGGGTGTTCTTGAAGCGATTGCTTTTAAGTTCACCGTTTCATCAAGCGGTTTGTTTCTCGCATGCACCTGTAATACGGCTTCACGGCCGATGACATCCGGACGGTCTACCGTAATCTGACGGTCAAAACGTCCCGGACGGAGCAATGCAGGGTCAAGAATGTCCGCACGGTTTGTCGCAGCGATAATAATGATTCCTTCATTCGCACTGAAACCGTCCATCTCAACAAGCAGCTGGTTCAGCGTCTGTTCGCGTTCATCATGCCCGCCGCCAAGACCTGCGCCGCGCTGACGTCCCACCGCGTCGATCTCATCAATGAAGATCAGACAAGGCGCATTCTTTTTCGCATTTTCGAATAAATCACGCACACGGGACGCACCGACACCGACAAACATTTCAACGAAGTCAGATCCGCTGATGCTGAAGAAAGGAACGCCCGCTTCACCGGCTGAGGCTCTCGCAAGCAGCGTCTTACCGGTTCCCGGAGGTCCGACCAACAGCACGCCTTTAGGGATTCTGGCGCCAAGCTCGGCGAATTTGCGAGGATCTTTCAGAAACTCAACAACCTCAACAAGCTCCTGCTTCTCCTCATCCGCGCCGGCTACATCTTTAAACTTCACGCGTTTCTTTTCTTCCGTATACAGCTTCGCTTTGCTCTTTCCGAAGTTCATGACACGGCTGCCGCCGCCCTGAGCCTGATTGAGCAGGAAGAAAAACAGAATAAAGATGATGACAAACGGAATGATCGTCGTTAAGAACGTCACCCACCCGCTTGTTTCCTGTGCGGGATCAACTTTTACGTCCGTCTTTTTAATTGCGTCAAATATCTGGTCTGCTCCTTTTCCTTCAGGAACATGTGTTAAAAAGTACTGGTCTTTGTCGTATTTTTTCAGCTGTCCTTTTACCTCATAAACACCTCTGACAGGCTGAACCGATACGCTATCAACTTTCCCTTCATCAAGGTTCTTGATAAACGTACTGTACGACATATTTTCTGTTTTCGGGTTTGAAGTCTGGAAGTAACTCACAACCCCGATTACTACTAATAAAATAAGTAAATAAAAAATGGTATTACGGAAGACCCGATTCATTCCTTACCTCCTCCCACAGTAAGCACAACTATGTTCAATAGTACCATAGAAAATCATTCCAATACAACCGATAACCATCTCGGAAGCAGGCAGCCGATCAGCTTTCATAAATCGCCGGTTTTAATACTCCGATGTAAGGCAGATTGCGATAGCGTTCGGCATAATCAAGTCCGTAACCCACAACAAACGCGTCAGGAACTTCAAAGCCTACGAAGTCTGCTTTAATGTCCGCTTTTCTTCCGCTTGGTTTATCCAACAGGGTAACAATCTTAATTGATTTCGCTTTACGATATCGGAAGAGTTCTACGAGATAGCTCAAGGTTAACCCACTGTCGATAATATCTTCAATGATTAAGATGTCCCGGCCTTCTACAGATGTATCCAAATCTTTGATGATTTTGACTTCTCCGGAAGAAACCGTGGAATTTCCGTAGCTTGATACATCCATGAAGTCCATTTCCAAATATGTATCAATATGCTTTATAAGATCAGCCATAAAAGGAAGCGCTCCCTTTAACACACCGATTGCCAACGGAAACGTGTCGCTGTACTCGCTTGTTAATTGTTCTCCAAGCTGTTTTACTTTCTGCTGGATCTCATCTTCTGAGATCAGCACTTTTTCGATATCCTGTTTCATGTTAATGCTTGCCCCCTACACTTTTCATGCTGTCTATATTGTAATACAATGCGGTCACTGTTTGAAATCACAAGATCGTCAAAGATGGATTTTTTCAAGCCAGGCAGCCAGATAATTTCACCGCTCGCATCCGTTACAATCGGCCATTCGTCCCGATCCCGCAGAGGCAGTTTATGATCAATAAATATATCTTTCACCTTTTTCGAGCCATTCATCCCTTTAAGTTTGATCCGGTCACCGATTTTTCTCGTCCGGATTGTTAAAGGAAATTGCACCTTGTTTCTGCTTGTCATAAAAACAGCATTCCCATTTTTGATATGAGGGTCAGCCTGATCGGCCACCTCTATCATAAAGCCGTTGGGGAGAACAGCAGTCTCGCCTTCCGCTCCTTGCAGCTGCAGCTCAAAGGGAACTTTTTCACATTGCCATTGTTCAAATGTAAACAAACATGTCTGATATGATTTGACCACCTTCAGCCCTTTCGGAAAATCAAGCACTCCCGAGGCGCTTCCATTTTCCGCCCATTCGAGAAACTGCTGTATGTGGCGGGCGGAAAACGACGATGGAACGTTTTCATAAAGATAGTTTAATATTAGTTGAACTCCTCTTCTTTGTAAAGGTATCGGAAGGGCAAGCAATTGAGAGGAATTGACTTCAACCGATGTGTCAGACTTGCTTGTAATAACCTTATTCATTCGTTCTTTCGTTAATGACTGCAGGTATTGTTCGTCTTCTGTCAGTGCTTCACTCACCTTTTGAAACATTTTATGAACGTCAGGTGATTCATGTTTTAAAAAAGGAAGCACGGTCTTTCTGAATCTGTTTCTTGTATAATCGTCTTTTGCATTGCTCTCATCCGTTCTGTAGCTGAGCCCTTCTTGACGGCAGTATTCAAGGATTTCATCCTTTGCCGCATAGAGGAAAGGCCTGATCAGCCAGCCGGATGCAAATTCGCGGACGGGCTGCATTCCCGCAAGCCCTGCCCCGAGCGTACCTTTCGCAAGCCTCATGAGCATTGTCTCAACCTGGTCATCGCCGTGATGAGCCAGCGCCAAAAACTTCGCTTGGTGTTTTGTCATCAGATCTTCGAAAAACTGATATCTGCAATCACGCGCGGCAGCCTGCTTGTTCAGCTTATTCTTCTTTGCGTATGCAGAAACATCAATCTGTACCGTTTCGCAGAGGATGTGTTCCGCTTCGCAATATGACTGCACAAACTTCATATCTTCTTCAGATTCAGGACCCCTGAACTGATGGTCGACATGCGCCGCTATGATAACGGAGGAATGCCCGAAGTGCTTATTCAGCATACTGAGAAGCGCCATTGAATCAGGGCCTCCGGAGACCCCGGCAATAATCGTTTCTCCCTCCGCCTGAAGATGATATGTTTTGAAAAAATCTTCCACGCTTTTCACAATGTCCCCCTCACAATGAGCAGGTTTTTTAAAGATATACATATCCTATCACTTTCATTCCCTCCAAGCAAAGAAGAAGCATGAGCGCAGGCGTCCGGCCGACACTAGATGAGAAAAAAGACGATGTAAGCGAAATAAAGGGCGAGAACGCTGATTAAAATAAGTGTTGTTTCAAACAAACCATTGTGCTTTGCGGGTTTTTGTTTAGGTTTATACCGCGTTTGAGATACAGTGCCCTGCCGCGGTTTTGATTGCGGCGGCTTAGGCTTGGCGGCGGCTTTCCTTTTGCTCCCGGCACTCTGCCCCGCCGTCAGGATGTCATGCTTCATGGCTTCCGCAGACGGATATTGGCCGTTTAAAGCAGAAAACAGAACCTTCTTATACTTATTCAGAAACGGGTGGCCTTCAATGATAGAACGAAGCTGTTCTTTCGGCTGTACTGACTTTTTGCACTCTTTCTTCTGGACACAGTGGATCATGATCATTGCGACAGCAAACAGGTCATAGGATGGTTCTGCTTTTCTTGTTCCATACCCCCAATAGCCCCTGTCGTAAAACTCCGTATACTCTTTAATCGCGCGGCCCTGTTTTGTCGTTCCCCCTACATCAATGCAGCGAATGGCAGCCGGTGGTCCGGTTACAATGAGATTGTCCGGTTTGAGGTCGCCAAAAACCCACCCTTGCTGATGAAGGACTGACAGGCTGGAAAGAAGCTGCACCATCAGCACCGGAATCCACTCCGCTCCCTTACTGCTGATATATTGCGGAAGAAGCGGCCCTTCTATGTACTCCATCACGTAAAAAGAGACATTTTTATTCAGCTGCGGAATAAACGCGTCGTCCGCATCAAAAAAAGAAGGCCCCATCGTTTGCGACCGGGCCTTTGAAAAGGATTTTAAGACATTCACTTCAGAGGTAACAGACATGCTGTCGCTGCTTATTTTCAAAGCGACCTGTCCGCCTGATGCTTCTGCCAGATATACAATACCGTTAGCCCCTTTTCCAAGCTGTTTGAGCAATCTGTAGGATTTGCCGTTCCATTTGCCCTGAATTGCCGTCCCCGGTGCCAGACTACATGCCAAACTCGTTAAAGCGTCGTTCATCATCTGCCAACATGCTCCTTCTTGAGCGGATTCTCTCAAACTGCTGCGTCGCTTCCCGGATAGCGGGGCCCGTAGGGGTGATACCGCCGGTCGACAGCTTCGCAAAGAGTGCAGAAAGGGATTCAAGCTTCGGCGTCCAATTCAGCACAAGCTCAACTTCCTGGCTTTTCCCGGGAAATATACACATTGCAAATTCATTTTGCCCGGCCCGGGAATTTAAACTGATGGAAAGATCGATCAGCGCTTCTTTCACCGTCGGCAGTTTCGGCGCCATACTGGCACTCGTATCAACCAGCACAAGCACTTGCAGATGAACCGTTTCGCCGAGTTCATCAACCACTTCCATCACTTCTCCGCGTTTTTCAGGAGAAAGCTCTTCCATTTCAACGTTTTTCCCTAAGATTTGTTTAAGCTCTTGATTGACGACACCTTGCAGCGTCTGGGTCATTGCTTTTTTCGTCACCATTTGAACCGTCTGAGACAATTGTGACGCATACACAACTTGATGGACGCCGCCTCCGGCCATGGCGATGCCTTCAACTTCCTTCATTGCTTCTTGGTCAATCGCGTTTTCTTCCATAATTCCTATAACATTCACCGTAATCCCCTGCTCCTTGGCGAAAGCCGCCATTGCGATCGGGTCTTCACCATGATTGGAGCAGCCATCTGTAATCAGCAGAACTTGATTTAAATGTCCCTTATTCACATACATTCCTCCCGGTGATACGATTAGTCCCATCTTCGCCAGAAGGAAAGTGATTTATACGAATGGATTAAGAAATCTCCTTTTTATTTTGGAAAACCGCCGGCACCGGTATGGAAGCCCATTTCGGCGTGTTGTGATCAATCCGGACAACAACCACTGTCATATCGTCTTCGATTTGGCCGGATCGTGTTCTGATGACCTCTTCCATTAATATATCAGCGATTTCCTGCGGATCTTCGGTTTTCAGCCCTTTCATTTTCCGCTTCATCCACAGGTCGTGGTTTTCAACGTGCTTCGGCCCTTCAAAAATACCGTCACTCATCATGACGAGCAGATCTCCCGCTTTTAACTGTTCACTTACAACCTCCACATCAAATTCATTGATGATGCCGATCGGCAGATTGCTGGCCTGCACTTTCATGACTTGATCTCCCCGCTTGATAAAACTCGGCGTTGAACCGACCTTCAAGAATTTGCAGCTTGCATCCTGAAGATCAATGATAGAAAGATCGAGAGTTGAGTAGATTTCGTCTGTCGTCCGTAAAGACAGAATACTGTTGATCGTTTTGATCGCTATTTTTTCATCAATACCTGATTCGAGAATTTTTTCGAGCAGCTTAATCGTTTCATTGCTCTCATAATGGGCCCTCGCCCCATTGCCCATGCCGTCACTGATCGCGGCCGCATATTTTCTCGCCCCCAGTTCCATCATGCTGTAGCTGTCGCCGGAGACAAGGCCGCCGCCTTTTGCCGCATGAGCCGCGCCTGTCGATACCCGGTATGACTTCGTCGAACCGAACGCAACATGGCTGTAGCCATTCGGATGAGTCGAGTGCTGTTCGCTTTTGACAAGTATCTGCTCCTCAAGAATGTCAGACAGCATCGGGGCGATAATTTTCTCACTCTCGCCGTGTCCTCCGCTGAACGGGATTGTCATTTCGATATCAATATTGCCCTGCTCCAAGCTGTATATCTCGACATGCTGAATCTCGATTCCGAAATGCTGAAGCGCCTCTATCATTTGTTCTTCCTGAATAAAATGCTGCTCCCTCTCCCGTTTTATTTCCCGAGAAAAGTCCGCCATGACCTCAGAAACCCCCAACAGCTGCTCGGCAACAAGCCTTCTGCTGTCCTGAACTTTTCTCTTCAGTGTCAGATGGGCATGATGGTGGGCAAGTTCGTCCTCAATCAGCTCTTCCACCTGTCTGGATTTGGAACAGTGCTGTTGAAACTCCTTTTTTAATCTGCGGTTTGAGGCATACTGTTTTTCTTCTGTTTCATGCATAACTTGTTTCATTAAGTCATATGTTTTATCAAAGTTTTGAACCCAGCATTTACTTTTCTTATAGCAGGATTGGCAGGAATGCTCGGTGATTTTGCTTAAAAAGAGATCCACTTCCCCTTCTTCCGCCTGCTCATCGGAAGACGTCTGATGAAAGGTGGCGAAGCTCTCCGACAAGGCATGAAACACATTGGAGAACTGGTCTACTTTCTGGGCGGTGACATCTCTGATTTTCCTCGCGTACTGCTGCTGTTCCTGACTGTGCTCAGCAGTGCCCGGTATGTATCGCGCCACCTTTTTCGTAATCGATTGGGGCGTAATCAAAAACAAAACAACGGCAATCAAAGATTCATAAAGAGTGGTCATTAATCCGGCAGACCCTTCTCCATATAATGAAATCAGCAGTGAGCCGATCACTAATCCGACTGCGGCTCCGGCTTTCTTTCCTTCTTTCAGCAGCCCGCCAAGAAGCCCGGAAAACGCAAGCAGACTCATTTGATAGAGATTCCCGATATTCGCAAGCCCGAGGATCAGTCCGGTCACCACACCGACCGTACAGCCGATGCTTGCCCCGCCGACAAAGGAAAAACTCAGCACGACATAGCGGGCCAGGATATGTTCAGCCTGCATTCCCTGAAATGAAACACCCGCAAGCCCGGTTAAAACGGATGCGATCAAGATCATAAAACAGATGATTTCTTCTATTTTTAACGATTGCTTCACTTTTTTAATCGTGAAGATCGGCAGGCTTTGCAAAAAGATCAGCGTCAAAATAAAGGCCAGGCCCGCCTCGACAACAGCCATCACATAATCATAGGTGGTAAAAGCGCCGCTCTCAAAATAAACAAATCCGATTCTCGCCGCAGCCATAGAGAAAAACACCACGATCGGCAGCATCTTCACCCGGTCCTGCACGATATATGTACCGATTTTTGAAAATAGAGTGAAGACGGCCAAAGCTGTGAGAATCAATAAAGAGTGTTTCGGCGAAATGGTTAAAGCGCCCGCAAGTAAAGACAGACAAGCATAGAAGGCTTTATCTCTTCTGATCAAAAGCATCGCTCCGAAAAACGGCAGCGCAAACGGAAGAACCTCAGATAATATGAAAGCCCGTCCAAGTAAAAAACCGATCACAACATAAATGAAACCCTTATAGAAAAAAAGTGAATGCGCTTGATGGACTGTAAGCTTTGCCGCCTTTTCAAAAAACGATTGCAGTTTTTCCAGAGCTTGTCCCGCCATCGGCCCGTTCACTCTTCTTTCCGCTTTTTCCATTGCTCTCATCCCCCACCTGTTTTATTCGTTGCTTGTCATTATAAATGAAAGCCCAGATAGGATTTTGTCAAAAGAAGGTAACAATTCCAAAGAACTCTTCGACGCTTTCTCCCTTGTTCCCCTTTCCTTTCGTATTTCCTCCGACATTTCTCAAAAAGTTGTCTAAATATGAAAAAATCGGCTTCTGCAACAGAAGCCGATTCGCTTGATGACCCGTACGGGATTCGAACCCGTGTTACCGCCGTGAAAGGGCGGTGTCTTAACCGCTTGACCAACGGGCCAGATATATATGGTAGCGGCGGAGGGGATCGAACCCCCGACCTCACGGGTATGAACCGTACGCTCTAGCCAGCTGAGCTACACCGCCATATAAGATGCTTATAAGCACAAGTTATATAATACAAAGGTTTCTTCATTCCGTCAACAGAAACTTTGAAGTTTTAATTTTCTGACTATAATGACGCATACAAAAAAAGCACCCGCTGGGATAGACGGATGCTCCATGTATTTATAGAAAGCAGCAAGTTATCCTCTTCTTGCTCCGCGCCCTCCACGTTTTGATTCCGTGTTTCGTTTTAAAGATGATAAGCGGTCTTCGCTATCTTTAAGAAACTTGTTCATTTTCTGTTCAAAAGATTCTTTCGGACGGAAATCATTTCTAGGTCTGGCTTGCGGACGGTCTTTAGCTTTTTTAATTGATAAACCAATTTTCCCGTCTTTTTCAACGTTGATGACTTTCACTTCAACTTGATCGCCGACTTTTAAATGCTCGTTAATGTCTTTAACATAATTATCGGCTACCTCACTGATATGAACGAGACCGGTTGAGCCTCCAGGCAATTCAACAAATGCTCCGAAATTTGTAATACCTGTTATTTTCCCTTGCAACTTGCTGCCAACTTCAATCGACATAAAAAAAGTGCTCCTCCTTAGGCTTATAAAAAGATCGTTTGTTTAATTATACCTAAATAAAAATTTAAGTGTCAACAAGGCTACTTGCTCTTCTTTTCTACATTGAAGAGTATCTCACCATTTCCTGACATAAACAAGTCTCTTCTGGCAAGCTCTGTGACGTAATCCTCATCCTTTAATTTGGAAATTTCATCTTTTAAATCAGCCTGTTTCGCGTTCAATTCTTTCACTTGTTTTTCCAGCTGAGCTTTCTTTTCTTCGTTTGCGCTAAGGGAAGAGGTCTGTGACCACAGAGAACCCGCTAAGACAATAGCCGTCAACAACACAAGGGCGCCGAATACGATCAACCGTCTGAAAAGCCCTTTCCGCCTTCTTTTCATAAGCTGGGATTGCCGTTCAACCTGCTCTTTATAGTCGTTTTGGATTTCAGTTATTGTACGTTCTCTAGATAGATTCAAACCAGACGGTCCTCCTTTCACCTTTTCAAAATACGTATCATGGTCGATCTGATTGTTATGATTAGTTTCTTGCTCTTTTGTAAAAATCCTGCACTTTTTTGAAAATATCGTTTGAAAGTAAGACGCCACTTTTCAGGAAGAAGTTTCAATAATTGTTTCAACAGGAAAAACAGCGGATACAGCAAAAACGTTACGATCTTAAAAAGACACTTCGCAAAAAAGGCACTCACCCGATAGGAGTATAAAGAAACAAACGTGATCAGCCCGATGAGCAGCTTAAAGAGCAGAAGCACCGGACGGAACAGCACGTGCTGAATGAGCTTTTTTGCGAATTGGTAAAGAGACACCGCAAGATGAATGGCAAATTTCAGTATTTTTATATACATTCGTTTAAACAGGCTTTGGTACGTCGCAATCCCCAGTAAGACAGCCAAGAAAATGTATAACCTGAGTTCCCCTTCATTCACGTTGAGCAGCACATAGAAAAACAGCAGACCTTGTACAATCCAAAAGAGAATGTCATGAATGAATAACAGCCATCTGGCCGTTTTGGCGCGGCTGACAAACAGCCTGTATGTATCAAGCGACGCTCCGAGCCAGGCGCCCATACCGGTCATTGCCAGCATCGTATAAAATTGGGTGGTCAGCGTCATTTAAACAACTTGCTAAAAAACCCTTTAGCTTTATCCCCTTGCTGCTCGTCTAAATATACAAGGTCGAACACCCTGCCTTTTATAGATACAATCCCTTTTTCCACATCAAGATTTTTCATCTGCAGGTTCTCGCCTCTGACGGAAAGCATTCCCATAACCGTTTCCAGCAAAAACTCTTCGTTGTCAAAACTTTCTACATGCTTGACGCCCGAAATGTCTAAATGCTTTCTCCCTTTCATCGTTACATCATGCTGTTCCGGAACAGAAGAAGAACCTTTTTGCTCATAATATGAATTCATCTATTCAGCCCCCATATCCTCGATACTTTTAGCATTATTACTGCATTGTATGAGGCGGGAGCCTTGTTTAGAACAAGCCTATTCGCCGAGTTTTTCTTCCTTGACGATTGTATACATGCCCGCGGCTTCTTCTTTTTTCGTTGTTTCTTTCAATTCGTTTACCTTCACGGTGACAAGCTTCTGGCCGAAGCGGACCGTCAGTTCATCACCGGCTTTTACGTCTGAGCTGGCTTTCGCCTGATTCCCGTTAACGGTGATTCTCCCCTGGTCGGCGACCTCTTTCGCCAATGTGCGGCGTTTAATTAATCTGGATACTTTTAAAAACTTATCAAGTCTCATATCAGAATCTCCTCTCCATTTCTTTTGCTTCATCCCACAATTTGTCCATTTCCTCAAGTGACATTGCGGTCAATTCAAGGCCCTTTGCTGCCGCTTCTTTCTCAATATAAGCAAAGCGTCTGCGGAATTTGTCATTTGTCATGGCGAGCGCTTCCTCAGGCTCAATTTTATAGTATCGGCCGATATTGACCAATGCAAATAAAACATCGCCGAATTCAGCTTTTAAGCTGATTTCATCTGCTGATTCGGCGGAAGCCTCTGCAGAAAATTCCTTCAGCTCTTCATTTACTTTATCCCATATATCCTGAACGTCATCCCAGTCAAAGCCGGTTTTCGCGGCTTTTTTCTGAAGCTTGGCGGCTTTCGCAAGAGAAGGCAGTGTTTTCGGCACGGCATCCAGCAATGAAGAGGATGTTGTTTGCTTTTCCGCCTTTTTGATTTCTTCCCAGTTGGCGACGACATCATGTTCATCCTGAACCTTAACATCCTTAAACACGTGCGGGTGCCGTCTGACCATCTTCGCACTGATGTCTCTGATGACATCATCAATTGAGAAATACCCCTCGTCTTCTCCGATCTGGGCGTGCAGCATAACCTGAAGCATGACGTCCCCGAGTTCTTCTATCATGTGATCCGTGTCCTCTTCGTCAATGGCCTCAAGCAGTTCGTAGCATTCCTCAATCATATATTTCTTTAATGACTGGTGTGTCTGCTTTTGATCCCACGGACAGCCGTTCGGCCCGCGAAGCTCGCGAATAATACTTCGGAATGCAGAAAATTCCTGGTAAAGGAGTTCTTCTTTTTTAATCGGCGGAACATACACGCTTGTTAAGTTATTTATTTCTACATTGCGGTCAAGTTCAAACAAAGGCACCTTGGTCATTTTTTCTCCCTTGCTTCCGGCTGCCGTGACGATGACCACTTCATAGTCGTCAGGCAATTTCTCCATAAGCGTCAGCTTCACCTCAGAGGCCGTCATTTGGTCATAAACCTGGCAAATGATCAGGTGATGGCGGAGTTCGAGCTCATCCGGCGTCATTGTTTGCGCATCCGTAAATTGAAACCCTTCAATCGGATCAATTCGCAATGCATTAAAAGTGGCATCCAAAAAGCTTTGCCCTCCGGCAGTATGAACAGCTGCCTGTTGTTCTTCCCGGCGTTCAAATAACAGCTGAACGGTTTTCTCAGCGACAAACGGATGTCCGGGCACAGCGTAGACGACATCCTCTTGCTTCGCTTTTTCAAACAGAATGTCCGCGATCTCTTCATAGACCGCTTCAAACTGATCATGTTTTTCATAAATATCATCAAAATACCGGATGTCCGCTTCCGTCTCTTGCTCTAATTCCGGAATCAAAGGGTGGTCTTTCGTTCTTATATATAAATGCTTCGCCTGAGTCAGCAGCTTATGTACGCCCACTGTCAACTGATCCATGTCTCCGGCGCCGAGGCCGACGACCGTAATGTTACCTGCCATGTTTTTCTCTCCTCTTTTTCAATTTGCTTAAAGCACTGCCGAAAGGAAGGCCGCTCAGCTCTTCGTCCGTGAAAATCTTCATTCTTATCATACAATAAATAAACAATAGCCCTCCGATGACTGACGCAGACAGACTCTCACATACAGCTCCGGCCCTGCTGACGGGAACAAATAACTGCCAAAGCTTCATATATACGAGCAGAAAGAAGACCATCAGCAGACTGCACCAGCACAGACGGGCAATCACGCCTCCGATATTCGTCAGCCAGCCCTTCGACCAAATTCTCCGGAGATTCAGGCACGCAACTGCGGCAAATGCCAAGACGGTCGCCAGTGCCGCTCCTGTAATACCCCAGCCGGGGACCAGCCAAACATTCAGCACCCATTTCAGCGCCCCTCCGGCCAAAACGGATACGGCGGGGAAAACGGTATGTCCCGCTCCTTGCAGAATCGCGGCTGCCGTAAGCGCAATCGAGGCAAAAAAGATAGATAAACTGAATATTTGTAAGGTCTGCGTCCCCTCACTGTTTTGGAAAAGCATGATATTCACCGGCTCTAAAATGCAAAAAAGCCCGGCTGATGCACCGATCCCTACCGCAAGGCAGAGCTTGACGGCTGATGTCGCTTTCTCTTTTATGATAAACGGCTTATTCTCATGCACCGCTTTTGAAATTGAAGGAACCAATGACGCGGCGATACTGACGGCAAACACGGTTCCCAGCTGAAGGAGCGGCTGTCCGCGGTCATATATGCCTTTCAGCTGTTTCGCGGCATGGCTCTCCGTCCCGTCTGAAAGCAGTGAATATAAGTTTAAGGCGTCTACAAGCTGAATCAAAAGCATGAGTACACTGCTGATACAGATGGTGACTGAATAAAGCAGCAGCTTTTTTACAATGACGGCCGTTTCGATATGTCCGCCGTCTTTCTTGGTTTCTTCCCGCTTATACCAGAAAACAGCCAATACACAAAGGGCCGCCAAGCTTCCGGCAATTGATCCCGAGGCCGCCCCCGCACCAGCGGCGTATAATGAACGGCCGCTTTTCAAAAGCCAGAAGGATAAACCGAGAAGCACCGCCACGCGAAGAAGCTGTTCCGTAATCTGGGATAAGGCTGACGGCATCATATCATGCACGCCTTGGAAATATCCCCGGAAAACCGCCGTAAACGGAAACAGTATGAAAGCGAACGCCGCGACCCTTATCAGCATCACAAGGCGGTCGTCACCCATAAAACCGGCCAACGGCGCCGCGCCGGCATACATGAGCGCAAACAGAACAAGTCCGGCCGCCGTGACATAAAGGGCGGAAATTTTCATTATTTTTTGTTTATGATCGCTATAATCGTTCATTAATTTTGAGATGATTACCGGAAAACCGGATGTTGACAGCATGACCGCGATCCCTAAAAACGGATACACCTGCTGATAAATGTAAAATCCGACGTCACCGACAATATTCTGAAAAGGAACCCTGTACACGGCGCTTAATATCTTCGTCACGATACCCGCAACGACGAGCACAAAAGCACCTTTCCATGCCGATTGCCGCTTGGCGCCAACTGAATCGTTCATCCAAAAGCTCCTTCCAGCCGCTAGAAAATTACGTCTATAAAACGAGCTTATTATATCACAATCCTAACGGCCGAACCGATAGAGAGCACATATGAATATGAAAAAGAACAGCACTTGTATAAGAGCTGCTCTTTCTCCGTTTTCTTATTTCAATAATGGTAATAAGACCTACTGCTCCATTTGTCTCGCCAAAAAACTGGCTGCCGTTTCTACCGCTTTATGTTCTACTTCTCCAAGTGCCTGTTCTTTGGAAAAGATGACCACGGCACCGATAGGATCGCCATTTGCCACGATCGGAGCTATTGTATAGGAGCTCATATCTTCATCAATGTCATTAACAAGCTGCGCGGACTTCACGTCGTTTTCTACCACTGAGCTGCGCTGATCCATCGTTTTTTCGAGCAAATCGCTGATGGCTTTGTTCAGAAATTCTTTTTTTGAACTGCCTGAAACGGCAATATACGCGTCACGGTCGCAAATCAAGACGGAATGGCCGAGACTGTCATACAAAGCATCTGCATATTCCTTCGCAAAATCGCCAAGCTCACTGATAGGAGAATACTTTTTCAATATAACTTCTCCGTCGCGGTCAACGAATATTTCAAGCGGGTCTCCTTCCCTGATTCGCAGTGTTCTCCGAATTTCTTTAGGAATGACGACCCGTCCTAGATCATCAATACGACGTACGATACCTGTAGCTTTCATCTCTCTGGTGCCTCTCTTTCATGTGATGATATTTAAGGGAAAGTACTAAAGCTCTTTACTTTATGTAGCTTCCGCCACTCGCTTGAAATTAGTATCCGTCACATCAAATGTAATATACACCAGAGAGTAACAATTTTTATGAAGACGCGATTGTTTCTTTCTTCACATCCTGAAGGCCTTTCAGCATGCCGAGCACGGTTTCCAGCCACTCTTCCGTTTTACGGCCTTTCGTCTGTACTGAGATTTTCAGCTTTTTCCCTTCCATTCCCAGTCCGATCTGCCGGCCGTATTTATTGCCGAGTTCGAACAATTTCTGGCCGTCAATCTGTGCGCTGGCCTCTTCAGAAATGGTAAATCTGATCGCGTCTTTATCCTGCTTGATGAGTTCGACGCGTTCATATTTTCCGTATACCTTCATCTCAGCAACCGTAAACAGCCATTCAACCTCTTTAGGGTAGCTGCCGAACCTGTCGATGATTTCATCTTGAAGCTCATTTTTCTCCTCAATTGTGGCGATTGACCTGAACCGTTTGTACATGTCGATTTTTTGCTTGCCGTCTTGTATATAGTTCTCAGGAATATACGCGTCAAGCTCGATATCGATTTCTGTCTCAAACTGTTCGCTTTTCGGAATATCGCCTTTCCGCTCTTCAATCGCTTCCTTGAGCATTTGCGAGTACAGGTCAAAACCGACTGAGTCGATAAAGCCGTGCTGCTGGGCGCCGAGAAGGTTCCCCGCTCCCCTGATCGTCAAGTCACGCATGGCGATTTTAAAGCCTGATCCCAGCTCGGTAAATTCTTTAATCGCCTGCAGCCGTTTTTCCGCCACCTCAGTGAGCACTTTGTCTCTGCGGTACGTAAAATACGCGTAAGCGACGCGGTTGGAACGGCCGACCCGTCCTCTCAGCTGATACAGCTGAGACAGCCCCATTTTGTCTCCGTCGAACACAATCAAGGTATTGACATTTGGTATATCTACGCCTGTCTCAATAATAGTCGTGCTGACAAGGACGTCTGATTCCCCTTCCAGAAAATTGAGCATGACGCTTTCCAATTCATTTTCGGTCATTTTTCCGTGGGCATATGCCACTTTCGCATCGGGAACAAGCATGGAAATTTCATCAGCCTTCCGCTCGATGTCATCCACGCGGTTGTACAAGAAATATACCTGTCCTCCGCGCGCCAGTTCTCTTTCGATGGCTTCCCGCACAAGCGCGCCGTTGTATTCCACGACATATGTCTGAACAGGGAAACGGTTTTCCGGCGGCGTTTCAATAACAGATAAGTCCCGCACACCGAGCATGGACATATGAAGCGTACGCGGTATCGGCGTCGCTGTAAGAGTCAGCACATCGACATTGGCTTTGATCTGTTTGATTTTTTCCTTATGCGTTACGCCGAAGCGCTGCTCTTCATCAATGATGAGCAAGCCGAGATCTTTATAGACGACGTCTTTAGATAAGAGCCTGTGGGTTCCGATTACGATGTCTACCGTTCCGTTTTTCAGGCCTTTAATCGTTTCATTGGATTCTTTTCTCGTTCTGAATCGGCTGAGAAGACCGATGTTAATCGGATAGTCCTGGAAACGCTCCATAATGGTTTCATAATGCTGCTGCGCGAGTATTGTCGTCGGCACAAGAAGCGCGACCTGCTTTCCGTCGGCGATCGCTTTAAAGGCCGCTCGGATGGCTACCTCCGTCTTCCCGTAACCGACATCACCGCAAAGCAAACGGTCCATCGGGCGCTCTCTTTCCATGTCCTTTTTAATCTCCTGAATGGAACGGAGCTGGTCCTCTGTTTCCTGATAAGGGAAAGCAGATTCGAACTGCCGCTGCATTTCATGATCCGGCGAGAACGCATAGCCCTTGCTTGCTTCCCGTTCCGCATAAAGCTTAATCAGATCATCGGCAATATCCTGAACGGAGTTTTCAACTTTTTTCTTCACCCGTTTCCATTCACTGCCGCCCAGTTTATAAAGCTTCGGTTCTTTTCCTTCAGAGCCGACGTACTTCTGCACCTGGTCGATTTGTTCTACAGGGACGTACAGCTTATCGCTGCCCTGATAATGAATGTTGAGGTAATCTTTATGAATGCCTTTGATTTCTAGTGTTTCGATCCCCAAATACTTACCGATCCCGTGGTTGACGTGGACGACATAGTCACCGACCTGAAGCTCGGAATAGCTTTTGATCCGTTCGGCATTTGTCAGCTTCTGCTTTCTCGGCTTTTTCTTGATTCGGTTTTTGAACAGCTCTTCCTCCGTAATGACGGCCAGCTTCATCAGCGGCAGTTCAAAACCGGATTGCAGCTCGCCTTCCATGACATAGACCTGTCCTTGCACAAGCGCTTTGGAGCTGTCCGTTTTTGCGGCTTCAATTTCGTAATCAGCCAGCACGGATGCCAATCTGTCGGTTCTGTCCTTATTTGCGCCTAAAAAGACGACAGTGAAGTTTGATTTCTTAAAGCGCTCCATTTCACCTGCGAGCACATTCATCTGCCCGTGAAAACTCTGCATCTGCCGGCTTGTCACATTCACGATATTCTGAGGGCTTGTATGCTGGACATGACGCAAAAATAATGAATAATAAATAGCCGGGCGCCGCTTTTCGCTCATAAGCTCCTGAAAGCTGAAGGATAAATGAATGTCATGCAGAATTTTCCCTTCCTCGAGCAGACTTGTCATAAATTCGGCCTCTTCTTTTTGCAGCTGATCCTCCATTTCATGAATGCGGCTGACCTCGTCTAACAGTAACAACGTGTCTGCCGGTGTATAATCTAGCAAACTAGCAGGTTTTTCGTAAAAGTACGAGAGATACTTCACAAGTTCCTGATCAGTCTGTCCCGTTGATAACCGTTCTTTATCATGTGAGATATTGATATGAAGCATTTCCTTTTGTTTGTCCTGCTTCAGCTTTTTCAGACTGTCGGCCAGCCCTTTATCGAGCCTTTCCATTGCCCGGGCTTTTTCTTCCGCCCTGATGATCAATTCCTTCGCCGGTCCGATCGCCACATGTTTGAGCGTCTCAATTGATCTCTGGTCATCAGAATTGAAGCTTCTGATGGAATCGACCTCCGTATCAAACAGTTCAATTCGCACCGGATGCTCCGACGTCAGCGGATAAATGTCGATAATTCCGCCGCGAATACTGAATTCACCGGGTGCAGAAACCATATCGGAACGCTCATACCCCACCTCTACAAGGCGCGCGGACAGCTGATCCGGTTCTATTTCGTCTCCGAGTGAAATGACGATCTGGCTGCTTTTCCACAGCTCCTTCGGCGGAAGCATTCTTCTCACTGCCGCAACGGGCGCCACAACGACCGGCGCTTCTCCGTTTGTTAATCTATTAATGACATCAAGCCGCTGAGCGCGCAGTTCAGGGCTCGCTACTGCAATTTCTGAAGAAATCAATTCATTCACGGGGTATAAAAAAACAGATTGATCCCCGAGAAGCGCCGTCAGATCTTCCGTCACTTTTTGGGCCTGATATAAATTATGGGTGATAAAGAAAATCGGCCTTTTCGTTTCCTGTGCAAGGGCGGAGGTAAAAACAGAACGCGCGGAACCTGACAGACCCGCAAGCAGCTGTTCCTTCAGCCCCTCATGTAAACCGTTGACAATGGATTTAAAATCATCGCTTTCTTTAATAAAGGTTTGAATGTTGTCCATATGGGCCCTCCTCTCTATTTTCTGCAAGAACAGAAAAACGCTTTGGTCTAGAATCTACACCAAAGCTTCTTATTGAATAAATGTGTTGTGTTCATGGTAGTGCGGATTGCGCTCCAGCGCCTCTTGGCAGTCTTCACAAATTGTAAGAACATGGACATCTCCATTGTCTTTATATGAAATCATATCGTTTCTTTCCTCATTTGTTAAGTGCTGAAATCCAAGTGACTGTGTCGGCACCGTCGAATATTCCAGGCTCCCTACCTTAAAGCCGCAGTGGCGGCAGAAATAATGCAAAGCCATACGTTGGACCTCCTGATGTGAAAAAATCATTTTTCCCTAGTATGGTCTCCCATTATTTATCTTATACATTTGCATTAAATTCGTTCATGACTTCTAAAAAAGGTTTCGTTAAGGAAGCTTCGCAGGCTTTTACGGTTTTTGAGACGGCATCATTGATATGCGGCGCTTCTTCCTTCGTAAAAGCTCCCAGTACATAGTCAACGACTTTCATTCCGTTGACGGGGCGGCCGATTCCGATTCTGACCCGGTCAAATTCAGGGGTTCCGAGGTGCTGTATAAGCGATTTAATTCCGTTATGTCCGCCTGCGCTCCCTTTCGTCCGGAGCCTGATTTTTCCCGTCGGAAGATCAAGGTCATCGTATATGACTTTCAGATCTTCATGATCGGCATCATAATAATCCAGTAGCGGCCGCAAACATTCCCCTGATAAATTCATATATGTAAGCGGTTTAACAAGTAGAACTTTTTTTCCGGAAACAAACCCCATTCCGTAAAGTCCGTTGAATTTCGTTTTATTCAGTTCAATATTCCATTCTTTAGAAAGCTCGTCAATGGCCATAAAGCCGACATTATGTCTCGTGTTCTCATAGGTTTTCCCGGGGTTACCGAGACCGGCAATCACAAGCATCGTAAATCCTCCCTCAACATCGCTGTAATTCTTCTCATTCTAGCACAAAAGACGTAACCTCGGGCGGGTTACGTCTTAAAGCGCTTATTGATTTTCTCCTTCGGGCTCTTCCCCAGGAGACGGTTCTGCATCTTCTTCGAATGCTTCCTGCTTAGGAGGAAGGATGGAAGCCACGACTTCTTCCGGATCGTTTGTAAATGTATAATTGCCGTCAGCAGTCAGATCTGCGATGGTCAGCACATCATTCATCTCAAGCCCTGAAATATCAACATTGATTGTCTGAGGGATGTCCTTCGGTCTGGCCTTAATCGAAAGCTCATGCAGCGGCTGCTGGATGACGCCTCCGTCTTTGACTCCCTTCGCCTCTCCCGTCAGCTGAATCGGCACCTCGGCCTCCAGCTCCTCACTCATATTCACGACTTGAAAATCGGCGTGCGTCAATTCGTTTTTGAGCGGGTCTGTCTGAAGATCAGTCACCATAACCGATTGCTGATTTCCGTTGACATCAATTGTGATAATCGTGTTTTTTCCTTCGTCCCGCAATGTTTTAAGCAATTCGACACTGTCTAAAGAGACAGGCGTATTCGTTGTTTCTTTACCGTATATAATCCCTGGAACATGTCCTGAATGACGGATTTTCCGAAGCGTCGAACGTTTAAAATCTGTTCTTTCATTTGCTTTTAAAGTTGCCATATTCAGCACCATCCTAATTATCGTTTTATCGTCCTATTAGAACAATACCCACAATAACTGGGATTTAAACCTTAAAGTTTCGGTTTAGCTGAATAAATAGCTGACAGATTGTTTCTCGTGAACGCGGATAATCGCTTCAGCCAGAAGCGGTCCGACAGAAAGCTGCTTAAAGCGTTCGATTTTTTTCTCATCAGGAAGCTTAATGCTGTTCGTTACGACAAGCTCCTTGATTTTAGAGTTATTGATCCGCTCAACGGCAGGGCCTGACAGTACAGGGTGCGTACAGCATGCATACACTTCTGCAGCTCCGTTTTCAACCAGCGCGTTAGCGGCAAGTGTGATTGTGCCGGCCGTATCAATAATATCATCGATCAGAATCGCTGTTTTACCTTCCACGTTACCGACGATGTTCATCACTTCTACCTCATTCGGTCTAGGACGGCGTTTGTCGATAATCGCGATCGGCGCTTTCAGACGGTCCGCAAGTTTGCGGGCGCGCGTCACACCGCCGTGGTCAGGAGAAACAATAACGATATCTTTCAAGTCTTTACCTTCAAAGTAATGGCCTAAAATCGGAACACCCATTAAGTGGTCAATCGGAATATCAAAGAAACCTTGAATTTGCGGCGCGTGTAAATCAAGCGCGATCACGCGTGTCGCACCCGCTGTTTCAAGCAGGTTTGCAAAAAGTTTTGCCGTAATCGGTTCACGTGATCTTGCTTTTCTGTCCTGGCGCGCATAACCGTAGTACGGAATGACAATGTTGATTGTTTTCGCGGAAGCGCGCTTTAAAGCGTCAACCATAATCAGCAATTCCATGATGTGCTCGTTGACCGGCGCACTTGTAGACTGAATGATATAGCAATCACAGCCGCGAATACTTTCTTCTATGTTGATCTGGACCTCTCCGTCACTGAATCTTGTAACAGAGCACTTTCCTAATTGAACCCCTACATTATCCGCGATTTCTTTTGCAAGTTCTGGATTTGAATTCAAAGAAAAAATCTTTAAATTCTTATCTCCGTATTCGTTAGACATGGTAAACCTCCGATTTTAGGATTATTTTTTATGAATGTTTTTCACATAATCTTCTTTATTTACTTGTCTTGCTCTGGCAATGGCAAGCGCTTCGCCCGGCACATCTTCAGTTACGGTTGAACCCGCAGCGACGTACGCGCCTTCTCCCACTGTAACAGGAGCGACCAGATTGGAGTTGCAGCCAATAAAGGCGCCGTCTTCAATTTTGGTTAAATACTTTTTCTTCCCATCATAATTGACCGTGATGGAGCCGCAGCCCAGATTCACATCCGTGCCCACTTCGGCATCACCGATATAGCTTAAATGAGATGCTTTGCTTCGGTCGCCGAATTGTGTTTTCTTGATTTCAACAAAGTTTCCGATCTTCACTTCATTGCCGATTGCGGAATCGGGTCTGATGTGAGCAAAAGGACCGATATTTACATCATTCCCAACTTTGCTGCGATTGACAACGGATTGTTTAATCACAGTGCGGCTGCCGATTGAGCTGTCCTCTATCTCAGTGTGAGGGCCGATGACACATTCATCGCCGATTTCAGCTTGTCCCTTTAACACAGTTCCGGGATAAATAACTGTATCTTGTCCGATACGTGCGTCAGGTGAGATGTACGTATTCATCGGATCGATTAAAGTGACTCCGTTCTGCATATGCCGTTTGTTAATACGCTCTTTCATATACATTTCAGCCTGAGAAAGAGCGACTCTATCATTCACTCCGAGCGTCTCTTGGAAGTTACCAGTCTGGTAAGCGGCAACAGTTTCGCCTTCGTCTTTGAGGATTTCGATCACATCCGGCAGATAATACTCGCCTTGGGCATTTTCATTCGAAACCTGTTCGATGACACGAAAAAGAGCCTCGTTATCAAAACAGTACGTTCCCGTGTTAATTTCTTTCACAAGACGTTCTTGCTCCGAAGCATCCTTGTGCTCCACGATTTTTTGAACGGCGCCGTCTTCACTGCGGATGATTCTTCCGTATCCGGCGGGATCGTCGGCAACGGCCGTTAACACCGTGGCTTTTGCACCTTTGTCTGTATGTTCATTCAGCATGGCTTCCATCGTCTCCGCCGTCAGAAGCGGTGTATCGCCGCAAATAACGATCGTGACACCCTTTTCTCCGTGAAGAAATGGTTTTGCCTGTTTGACCGCATGAGCCGTACCGAGCTGTTCTGCTTGGAGAGCGTAATCGCTTTTCTGTCCGAGCTGCTTCTTCACATCTTCGGCGCCGTGTCCTACGATGGTGACAAGCTTCGCTAAAGATAATTTCAGAGCTTCGTCTGCGACGTGCTCTACCATAGGCTTTCCGCATACCGGATGAAGGACCTTGTAAAGCTTCGATTTCATTCTCGTTCCTTTTCCGGCAGCTAAAATCACTGCAAACCGCTTATCCATTTAATGGCCTCCAATATCCCTTTTATCCATAGAAAAATATATCCTAAATAGCTGTTGATTTCAAGAAGACATCAAAAAGTGCAAGAATTTTCTATGTAATCGCTTTATTTCTGAAAAATCAGATTTAAAAAAGGACTGCCGGAAAAGGCCTTGTGTCAGCCTTTATCAGCAGTCCTTACATTTTGTTATGTTTAAGAAGCCCCGGCTTCTTCATATTCTAATGCTTCAGAATCACCCAAACGATGATACTCATTTAAAACAGCATCCTGGATCTTGCCCCGCGTGCTGGAATTAATAGGATGAGCAATATCGCGGAATTCTCCATCAGGGGTGCGTTTACTCGGCATCGCAACGAAAAGACCATTGTTTCCATCAATCACACGAATATCATGTACGACAAATTCGTGATCCAGCGTGATGGATGCAATCGCTCTCATGCGACCATCGGTATTCACGCGGCGTAATCTTACGTCAGTAACTTCCACAGTAGTTCACCACCTTTTCCCTATATAAAAGCATTAGTCTAACAATTCCACGATTCTTTTTAAATTCCTGCACGTTTCAAAAAGTTTTTTTGAAAATATAGGATATACATACACAATTAGGTGATAAACCATATTTGGGGATCATATACTGCATAAAAAAAGTGATCCCGGAGACCGGAACCACTTTTCTGAGACTTAAGATTTCACCAGCGCAATGACTTCAATTTCCACGAGAGCGTCTTTCGGCAGTCTCGCCACTTCCACACAAGACCTTGCCGGCTTATGTACATCAAAGTATTGTCCGTACACTTCATTCACTTCCGCAAACTGCTCCATATCAGCAATAAACACCGTTGCTTTGACAACCGTCTCGAGAGAAGCCCCCGCTTCTTTCAGCACAGCTTTTAAATTGCTGAACACCTGATGCGTTTGTTCTGTGATATCACCGTTTACCATTTCTCCTTCAGCAGTAAGAGGAATCTGGCCTGAGCTGTAAAACATGTTGTTTACGATGATTCCCTGTGAATATGGCCCGATCGCTGCCGGCGCGTGTTTTGTATGGATTGCTTTTGTCATTTTTCTGTCTCCCCATTCTTTAAATGCTGTTCTTTAAAAAATCGCAGAAAATTGCCGTTTTGAATCTCAATCGTTTTGTCTTTCATATTGATGGTTGAAAGCGTGAGCAGTGACATGTATTCATCGACAAGCCGTTCGTTCACTCCCTCGGCTTCAACCAAAACGCCTATTCCCGCAACGTTTGCATTAAACTCATCAAGCAGGCTGATCATGCCGTTAATGGTGCCGCCGGCTTTCATAAAATCGTCAATAATCAAAACGTTCGAACCCGTAGCCAAACTTCTTTTCGCAAGCGACATCGTTTGAATGCGGTTAGACGACCCTGATACATAATTGATGCTCACCGTGGAGCCTTCCGTCACCTTATTGTCTTTTCGCACGATGACAACCGGAACGTTCAGATAACTGGCCGCTGCGTAAGCAAGAGGGATTCCTTTTGTCGCAACGGTCATCACCACATCAATCTCCCGCTCCGCAAAAACGGAAGCAAAAAGCCTGCCTACATGAGAGAGGACAGATGGTTTTCCTAAGATATCCGTTAAATATACATAACCGCCCGGAAGGATACGCTCAGGATTTACTAAAGACTGTCCCAGCTCCTGTATAAACGCTTCTGCTTCAGCCTGTTTCACTTTTGGAATGTATTTGACGCCTCCGGCAGCTCCCGGCACTGTAAGCAGCGTCCCAATGCCTTGCTGTTCAAAGGTCTGTTTAATAATCGTTAAATCTTCACTGATTGATGACTTTGCTGATTGATACCGTTCTGAGAAAAACGTTAACGGTATTAATTCATGCGGATGGGTTAACAAATAATTTGTTAAGTCCACCAATCTGCCGCTGCGACGAAACTTCATGAACTTACCCCCAAAATCCGAATAATTTAAAAATAATATAACTTAACATACGGATTTAATCAAGAGCATTCTGTTCGCCGATCATCCGCACTGCGTACACTTGATCACAGAAACCTCTTAACCCGTTATAAATCCGCTGCACCTTCGATTCGTATTGAACCAAACCGAATACAGTCGGTCCGCTTCCGCTCATTAACACCGCATCAGCGCCGAAGCGTTTCATTTGATTTTTAATCATCGCCACCTCGGGATGGAGGCTGAGCGTAACCGACTCCAATACGTTTCCTAATTGTCCGCATACCTTTTGGAAGCTTTTTTCTTCAATCGCGTCAATCATCGTCTGCACATCAGGATGCCGAACCTGCTGTAAGTTCAGCCGGCGGTACACTTCGGCAGTCGATACCCCGATCGTCGGTTTGGCGAGCACGACCCAGCAATGAGGCGGAGCACTGATGTGCCTGATCTTCTCACCGCGTCCGGTTGCCAGAGCAGTGCCCCCGTATACACAGAAGGACACGTCTGAGCCGATTTCAGCCCCAAGCTCCGCGAGCTCTTCGACAGAAAGCTTTAAATCCCAAAGCCTGTTCAGCCCTCTGAGCGTGGCTGCCGCATCGCTGCTTCCGCCGGCAAGCCCTGCCGCTACAGGGATCACTTTTGTAATCATAATGGAAACGCCTTTTTTGACTTGAAACCGTTCTTTAAGCAGTTTGGCTGCCTGATAAGCCAGATTCCTTTGATCATCCGGAACAAAGCGATTATGCGACGCCACTCTGATAACGTTTTCGGGCAGTTCTGTCAGTTCAATCCGATCTGCCAAATCAATTGTCGTCATGATCATCTCCACTTCGTGATAACCATCCGGGCGTTTACTCGTCACATCGAGGGACAGATTGATTTTGGCCGGCGCTTTTTCTAAAATACGCATAGCTTTCACCTACTTCTCCATCTAAACATAAGTATGAACATTGTATCACATTTGGAGACCCGGAGGTACTTATCCGAAATTGACGCCGGTTTTGAATGCCGATAGAAAAAACCGGGGAACGGATTGTCCCCCGGGCCACTGCATTATCGGTTATTTTGGTTCTGAGCCGCCATCTGCTGTTCGGCAATCTCAATCGCGCGCTTTACCATATTCCCGGCGTCACGCGCCCGAATGCCTCCCCAGCCCTCGTTTTTCACCGTATCGTAAAAACCAAGGTCCTTCGCCAGCTCATATTTGAACTCATCTGACATAACTCCACGACGTCTGCCCAAACGAAACAACCCCTTTTATAGAATTGATCACCATTCGTGCACGCCACGATAAAACATGTGACACTTATAGCTTCCGTTTAATCGGCCGAAACTTTCGAGGGAATAATTAGAAGAGCTTTAGAAGGCAAAACAAAAAGCAGTAAACAAAAGGTTCACTGCCCATTAAAATGCTACTGAGCTTGCCGCATCGTCATTGAATGTCAATTCAACAGTCTCAGTCAGAATATCAGCATAACTGTATGAAACTCTTTCAAACGAATTCTCGTCTTGATCTAGTTGTATCACAAAAACAGAAGGGTACGTCTCAGCTAAAATGCCCGAACGCTCAATCGTTTTTCGGCGGCCGCCGTTTGCTTTTAACGTAAGCCGTTTACCTAAATTCCCATCAAGCGATCTTTTTATATCGGACAACGTCTTCGCCATTGCATCCACCTCACTACATTTATTGTACAACAAGAGCCCAATTTTGTCAAATAAAATTTAAATTATATCAACGTTAATAAGTCATTGTCAACAAAATTATTTTGACAAAATTCTATTGATTTCTGCGTTATTTTTCACAAGTTCCGGAAATTTATGTATCAATATGTAAAATAATTAACCCGCATAGCGAAATATATGCGGGTTTTATCACTCATCCATTTGATTTATACGGCATACCGACACGCAGCACACCCTTCGTTTCAATTCCTCCCAGCCCTTTCTCTCTCGTCAGCGTATTTCTCAGGACATCCCATACATTGATCCGCTCCATAAACGGAGTGAAGCTGATTTTCGCGACAATATATACCGGGTCAAGCGCGTGGATATTGACGCGTGACGGCGAACTTGCAAAATTCGCGCCCGCTCTGATTAAAGACTCGAAATGAGATTGGCAGGCCCCCGCGAATATAACCAGCTGATCCAAATGAGGGACTTTACGCCTCGCTCTTTGAACGGTTTCGACAAAGTGTTTGGAATGCCTGTAGGCGCTTAAATCGTTCACGCCTCCCTTATGCTTGGAATATGCATCATGGCCGGTGATGACTAAAATATCCGGCCTGTATTTATCAAGCAGCTCGTCAATTGATGCCGGCATTTTTTTCTCATGGCAATGAATTCCGTATACCGGCACACCGATTTTTTCATAAAAGTTCAGGCACTTTTTCAAATAGGCCTCATCGCCGTCCAGATGCAATACCTTTCCGGGCATATGAAAGTAGTGCTCCTGATGCTGATATTGATTTGTCGCATAATATTCCTGTTTTTCCCGAAGCAGCTTATAATCCTGGCGGAGCAGCTCGAGAGATTCATTCATCCTGCTTTCATCTCTTTTCTTTCTCATGGCCTGTTCGTCTTTTCTCACAGGCTCCAAATCAGAAAAATCAGCATCCGCAATCAATCTGACTTCGTCACCATGCAGGATGGCAATTGAATTTCCGTTGCTTGTTTGCTCTATACCGATAATGCGAAATAAAACATCCATTTGATAGGATTTCCTGGCTACCATATCTCCTATTTGAAATTGCACGTTACCCACTCCACAAATAGACTAAGCCTCATCATGAAAGAAGTCTTGGCAAATGCACCTCTTTCCGCTGCGGCGCTTGATGTTTCAAGCTTTTCTTGCAGTTGAATGAATAAGGTTCTCCTCTAGCCTATGTAGCGGCAGTCCAAGTGGTGACGCAAAACAAAAAGCCCTCTTAGAAAAGGGCTTTATGCAATCCGTTGGACAAGAGCGCGAATTCTTCTATGGACAGGGATTCACCGCGCCGCTTTCCGTCAATATTCGTTTCTTGAAGAACTTCTTCAATTTGAGCTTTTTTCTCTTTTCCGCCCGGAAGATTGTTCACAAGGTTGTTCAGCAAGGTTTTCCGGCGCTGTGCGAAGCTTGCTTTAATCAGCTGGAAGAAAAACGGTTCATTATCGACGTCAACCGCCGGGCCGTCACGAAGCAAGAGACGGATGACAGCGGAATCGACATTAGGCTGAGGCACAAACACCGTTTTCGGTACGGTCATGACGGTTTTGGCCTCCGTATAGAACTGAACCGCAATGGAAAGCGATCCGTACTCCTTAGAGGAAGGATCAGCGGCCATCCGCTCAGCGACCTCTTTTTGCAGCATCACGACAATTCCTTTTAACGGAAGATGTTCTTCCAAAAGCTTCATGATGATCGGCGTCGTCACATAATATGGGAGATTCGCCGTCACCATAATTTCATCACAATCCTGAAACTGCTCTTCAATGACGGATTTGACGTCTGCTTTCAGCACATCTTGATGGATGATCGTTACATTGTCATATGGAGACAGCGTATCATTGAGAATGGGCAGCAGGCGCTGATCAATTTCAAACGCGACGACCTTTTTCGCCCGTTTGGCAAGCTGCTCTGTCAGCGCGCCGATTCCGGGCCCGATTTCAATGACTCCGGTCCGATCCGTAATTTCCGCATGGTCCACAATTCTGTCCAATATATTTGTATCAATTAAGAAATTCTGTCCCAGACTCTTTTTAAAAGAGAAACCGTACTTTTTCAGAATTTCCTTCGTTCTGATAGGTGTCGCGATATCTTTATTGTTCATCCTGTTCCTCCTGCCTCATAGCATCGAGCGCATCAATAAAATCACTTCTTTTGATTTGAAACATTTGCAGCCGTTTTTGAAGCTGCTTGCCGTTTGTATAGCCGATCTTCAGCAGGTCGCCCAATCGTTCGCGGCGTCTTTTGGCAGCCGGTCCGCCGATCAGACCGGCCTGTATGACATCTTCAGCTGAAATCTCACTCGGCTTTGCCTCCATCTCTTCATGCACATTTTCCAGACATGCTCTGATGCTTTCAATGGATGCGTGCTCAACGCCAATGCCGCGCTTGTTTTTCGGTTTGGCAAGATGTTTGGGCAGAAATGCGTGTTTACAGCCGGGTACTGCTTCAGAAATGGTTTTCCGGATCTTTTCCCCCGGAAAATCCGGGTCCGTCAGCACGATGACCCCTCTCGTTTCCTGCGCCAGCCGAATCTGCCTGATGACTTCGTCTCCGATTGCGGAACCGTTTGTCTCGATTGTATCCGCATCAACGGCAAGTTTTATGCGCGCAGTGTCATCGCGTCCCTCGACTACAATAATTTCTTTAATTTTCATTACTTCCTCCAAAAAAAACTTTTTATATCCAAAACGAAACCTTTGCTTGCATGTCACGTCTAATATACTGAAAATACACTTTACCTATTATAACGAAAAAAACAGAGGGCGCAAAACCCTCTGAGTGAATCGGAATTAATTTAAGATTTTTATTTTGACCTGTTTCTTTCCCCAGCGGTAAGCTGAAGATTTTTCAGGGAAAAAGACATCAATCCGTCTTCCTTTAATGGCTGAGCCTGTATCAGCAGCCACGGCATCCCCGTATCCGTCTACGTGGACTCTTGTGCCGAGCGGGATGACGCTTGGGTCTACCGCAATGACTTTGGCATTCGGATTGCTTGTCAGGTTAACGCCTGTAGCCGTTTGGCCGGAACAGCCGCTGCAGCTTGCGGTATAAGCCGTGGAAGACACGGTGATCACTTTACCGGAAGATCCGTTTTCGTCCGAAGATGCTTTCACAGGTGCACTGAGCTGCTCAATCTTGGGACTGTGCCGCTTTGTGCCGACCGCAATGATCTGATCTTTGCTTTTTTCAGATGTTTCTTCTTTGACAAGCTTTCTTGATACTTCTTTTCCGTTTTCTTTGACAACATGAAAATGCTTTTTAAGTTTGCCTTCTTTTCCTTTTTGAACGATCTTTTCTTTCCCGCTGTCGAGAGACGCATCTTCTTTTTCTTTCACTTGATACGCTATTTTTTCCTCAACTACATCGGTGACTTTTTCGATACGAGTGATTTGTATGCCGGCCTGATTTTTTGTGAGCTTTTCGTGTAATGCCGGTTTTACTTTATCTTCGTCTTTCATGTCCATCTTATGCTGCGTTAAAAAGTCAGCGACCGTAGTCGAAGTCGTCCATATTTTCTTTTTCTTTCCCGCATCATTTACAGTGACCTGAAAAGCCGGGTCGACCGTGACTTTCATGCCGTTTGTCACTTTCGTATCTGCTGCTGGATCTATTTTATCGTGCTGATTCACAGGTGTATGCTGTTCGTTCAGAAATGCGCCGACTGTTTTTGCCGTTGACCATAAAGTCTTTTCTTCTCCGCCTCTTGTCACACGGATCTGCTTTGCAGCTTCATACACGACATTCATGTTGTCTGCCAATGCTGTCTGCTTAGACGGGGTAATCCGGTCTTCATTTCTCGTCTCTATATGTAAATCTTCCAGAAGTTCCCCAACCGTTTTTGCATGAGTGCGTATTTGCTTTTTCTTGCCGTTGATGGAAACAGAAACTGATTGTTTTGAGAGCTCATGTGCCCCGTATGCAGTCCCGGTTCCGCCCAGCAGAATAATAGCTGCAATAAGAATAACCTTGCTTTTACCAAGCTTTACGGAAAACAGTTTTTTCATTTTTTGTGTGATGAAAAACGCCTCCTTCTCCTCGGAGAGATTATATAGAGTATCTAAAATGCTGTCAACCCTCCCATCTCGAAGATGAAAAACCTTCAGCGTATCCCTCATTATGCAAAAACAAAGCAAAAAAAGGAAGAGAGACATATCGACAACCTATCTTATGAGGAGAAGGAAGCTTGTAGAACCGTTTTACATATCCACTGAATCGGACAAGCCTTTACACGTTACGACAGCGCATTCTGTCAGTTCATGCGGAAAAGTCTTTTTGCGTTTTCGGTTGTAATTGAGGCAATTTCTTCATATGTCAGCCCTTTTAATGCAGCGAGCTGTTCAGCAACATATTTTACGTAGCTTGGCTCATTTCGTTTACCGCGGAAAGGATGCGGTGTCAGGAAAGGACAGTCCGTTTCAATCAGCAAACGGTCATTCGGAATTTCCTTTGCTACTTCTTTTGGTTTCTTCGCATTTTTGAAGGTAACCGGTCCGCCGAATGAAATATAAAAATTCATATCCATACACTGCCGCGCAACCTCCGCGCTCCCCGTAAAGCAGTGCATAATACCGCCGACTTCTTCCGCCCCCTCTTCTTTCAAAATCGTGACAACATCTTCCGTTGCATCACGATTATGAATGATAATTGGAAGGTTCACTTCTTTGGCGAGAGCGATTTGTTTCCGGAATACTTCTTTCTGAATGTCTTTTGGTGATTTATCCCAGTGGTAATCAAGGCCCATCTCTCCGATTGCCACAACTTTTTCGTGAGAGGACAGTTCCTTAATCCATGATAAATCTTCCTCTGTCATGTCAATTGCGTCTACCGGATGCCAGCCGATCGCAGCGTATATAAAGTCATATTCCTCAATCAGCTCCATCGCACGCGTGATAGTGGGTTTGTCGAATCCGACAACGACGATCCGTTCAACCTTTTCAGCCTTTGCACGCGCAATGACTTCCTCTAAGTCTGTGTCAAATTGCTCGGCATTTAAGTGCGCATGTGTATCAAAAAGCATCATAAAAACTCCTTTCTTGTTGAAAAACAAAAGGTGTTCGACGGAATGTTACACGTGAAACACCTTTTGCATCTATTTATTTAATTCGAGTGCCTTTCGGTAATGACTGGTCGACAGCTACAACTTTGAGAACGCCGTCTGATTCTCCTGCCAGTATCATTCCTTGAGAAAGCTCGCCTCTCAGTTTTACCGGTTTTAGATTCGTTACACAAATGATCTTCATTCCCACAAGCTGATCCGGTGTGTAATGCTTCGCGATACCTGATACAACTTGGCGCTGTTCAAAGCCCAGATCAATTTGCAATTTCAGCAGCCGATCTGCTTTTTTCACCGGCTCTGCGGACAAGACTTCTGCGACGCGAAGTTCTGTATCCATAAATTGATCAAACGTAATTTCAGGAAGACGCTCTGCTTCTTGCGGCTCTTCCGCCTTTTCTTCTTTAGCAGGAGCAGTTCCTTGCATTTTTTGCTTGATGTAAGCTACTTCCTCTTCAGCTTCAAGACGAGGGAAAAGCGGTTCCCCTTTATTCACTTTCGCGTTCTTCAATTGGCCGAATGTCTGAATACTGTCCCAAGCTTTAAGAGACTGATCCTCAACTCCGAGCTGGGCAAACATTTTTTCAGGCGTTTGTGTCAAGAAAGGCTGGAGCAATACGGCTGAGATACGTAAAGATTCAGCTAAATGATACATGACGGAACGTAATTCTTTTTCTTTTTCCTGATCTTTAGCAAGCACCCACGGAGCAGTTTCATCAATATATTTGTTCGTACGGCTGATTAATTGCCATAGCGTTGATAAAGCGACTGAAAACTCCATGTTTTCCATTGCCTTTTCATAAGCTTTAACCGTTTCACCGGCTACAGAAGAAAGCTCTGAATCAAAATCGGTCACATTTCCTTCATATGAACCAATCTCACCGTCAAAATATTTTTGGATCATTGCAACTGTACGATTCAGAAGGTTTCCTAAGTCGTTCGCCAAGTCATAATTAATCCGTTCTACGAAACCTTCCGGCGTAAAGACACCGTCTGAACCGAACGGTACTTCGCGAAGCAGGTAATAGCGAAGTTCATCCAAGCCGTAGCGTTCAATTAACGTTACCGGATCAACGACATTTCCTTTTGATTTCGACATTTTTCCGTCTTTCATCAATAACCAGCCATGCGCGAATACTTGCTTAGGGAGCGGGAGATCAAGCGCCATCAGCATAATCGGCCAGTAAATGGTATGAAAACGGACAATTTCTTTACCGACAAGATGGACGTCAGCCGGCCAGTACTTTTTGTAAAGCTCATCATTTTCCGTATCGTAACCGAGCGCTGTTATATAGTTGAACAGTGCGTCAATCCATACATACACGACATGCTTCGGATTTCCCGGCACTTTTACGCCCCAGTCGAACGTCGTTCTGGAAACGGCCAAGTCTTCAAGCCCCGGTTTAATGAAGTTGTTAATCATTTCATTTTTGCGTGATTCAGGCTGGATGAAAGAAGGATTTTCCTCATAAAACTTCAGCAGGCGGTCTGCGTATTTGCTCATGCGGAAGAAGTATGATTCCTCTTTGATTAATTCGACCGGGTGGCCGCTGTCCGGGCTTTTTCCGCCGACAACCTCACCCTTCTCATTTCTTTCCACATCCACCAGCTGTGTTTCCGTATAGAATGTTTCATCAGGGATGCTGTACCAGCCCTCATACTCATCCAGGTAAATGTCACCATTATCAAGAAGTTTTTGAAACACTTTCTCGATAATTTCTTTGTGCCGGCTTTCCGTCGTCCGGATGAAATCATCGTGAGAAATGTCGAGCTGCTTCCATAGTTTTTGGATTTCAGCAACTGCACGATCCACATAAGCTTGAGGCGTGATATTCTCTTCCTCCGCTTTCTGCTGGATTTTCTGTCCGTGCTCATCCGTTCCGGTTAAGTAGCGTACGTCAAATCCTTTTAATCTTTTGTAACGCGCCATCGCATCGCCGGCCACGGTAGTATAAGCATGGCCGATATGTAATTTTCCGCTCGGATAATATATCGGGGTTGTAATATAAAAAGTATTATTGTCTTGCGGCATGTTGCAACCTCCCATTCAGAATGTCGAAAAGCTCACGCCCAAAGGACGAGAGCGGTTTTATTTGATATACAATATTGATATTTGTCCTCTATCTATGATACCATCTTAGCCTTTAAGATCAAGGATATATACGTACTGCGCGTAAAAGAGTAAATAAAATTAAAAATTTTTATTGAAATTAAAAAAAGTCTTAACATGTCGAAATTTGTCGTATATAATCTACTAATATAAAACATCTTGGTTCGAAAGTCTTGATTTAAAAGGATTTTCAGTAGGATAATAGGTTCGAAAAAGCAGTCAAAAAGCCTGTTATTTCAGGATTTCCAAGGCTTTACTTACTATAAGAACTAATTCTTACAATCAATAGTAAACAAAAAGATTGACGATTATTGGAAACCTTGTTATGCTAGGAATGTAAGGAATTTTGTCGAATAATGACGAAGAAAAATATAAACTACAAAATAATTATCTCTCGGGAGGAGACTGTTAATGAAATCTACTGGTATCGTACGTAAAGTTGATGAACTTGGACGCGTCGTTATCCCTATCGAACTTCGCCGTACACTGGGCATCGCAGAAAAAGACGCTCTTGAAATTTATGTTGATGATGAAAAAATCATCCTTAAAAAATATAAACCAAACATGACTTGCCAAGTAACTGGTGAAGTTTCTGATGATAACCTTAAACTTGCCGGCGGCAAATTGGTACTCAGCAAAGAAGGCGCTGAGCAAATCATCTCTGAAATTCAAAACCAGCTTCAAAACCAAAAATAAGCTATTTCATACAAAAACCGTTCTTGTTACGATACAAGAACGGTTTTTTTTATGATTGAATGTGATAAGCGTCATAAATCTCGCGTTTCGGAACGCCCCGATCTACCGCTGTTTGTTTTATGGCCTGTTTGGAAGGTGCTCCTTCGTTTATGTAATGCTCCACATGCTCTTTCTCAGAAAGCTCCGTCCACCAAGGCTTTTCCTCTTCATCCGGTTCAGCGCCTTGATTTCCTTCGACAACAAGACAGAACTCACCGCGGATTTGATCTTCATTTGCCCATTCCATCACCTCGGCGATGGTTCCTCTGATGAATTCCTCGTACTTTTTCGTTAATTCTCTCGTGACGGCGATGGTTCGATTACCCAAAACGTCATGCATTGCTGTTAATGTTTCTTTTAATCTGTGCGGCGCTTCGTAAAATATCATCGTTTCCTGCCGTTTTTTCAGGATTTCGAGTTCTTTCTTCTTTTCTTTTTTCTGTCTGTTTAAAAATCCGTAGAAGAAAAACGGCTGCGGGGTGATGCCTGATGCGGTCAGCGCGGTTAATGCCGCATTTGCACCCGGAAGCGGGACGACATATCCGCCGATTTGGGTGAAATCTCTCACAATCTCAGCCCCCGGGTCGGAAATTGTCGGCATGCCGGCATCACTGACCAATGCCACATTCTTTCCGCTTTTCAGCCATTCAATGATTTTATGGCCGCTGCTTTCTTTATTATGTTCATGATAGCTGATGAGAGATGTTTCTATATCATAAACATGGCACAGCTTTTTCGTCTGTCTCGTATCTTCGGCAGCTATGACATCGGCCGATTTCAGCGTCTCTACTGCACGAAAGGTCATGTCCTCCAAATTGCCGATCGGTGTAGGAACAAGGTACAGAGTTCCCATTTCAGATTTTCCGTTAAAACTCATCTGGCGTCTTAACATATACAGCCTCCTTGCTGCGTCGTTTTTCTTCTATATATTGCTCTTTTTTCTTTCGGGTCAGCTGCTTAAAACGGTATTCCGCCTGCATCGCTTCCCGTTTTGTTTCAAATGATTCCGCATGGCATAACGAAACCGGCCGCCGCGCCCTTGTGTACTTCGCGCCCTTTCCCTCATTGTGGGTTTTCAGCCGTTTTTGCAGATCATTTGTATAACCGGCATACAAACTGCTGTCATTGCACAGCAGCACATAAAAGAAATGACTATTTGTCTCCATATAAAATCGTGCGGATCTCTTTCGTATATTCATTTTGTTCATTGTATACGAACAGCGGGGGAAGAATTTTGAGATCAGGGCGGCCGCCTTTAATTCCTTCAACCAAAATGGTATTCGCTTCTTTACCTTGTTTCGGATAAATAAACTGAACCCGTTTCGGTTCTATTCGGTACGCTTTCATTAATTCAAAGATTTCCAAAAGCCTCCCCGGCCGATGAACGAGAGCCGCTTTTCCGCCTTGCTTCAGCAGTTTGCTGCTGACGGAAATCACATCTTCAAGCGTGCAAAGAATTTCGTGCCTTGCGATTCTGAGATGCTCGTTCAGGTTCTGCTCCGCCTCTTTCGGTGTTTTAAAATAAGGCGGATTGCAGGTGACAACATCATATTTATTATGTCCGAGTCTTTCCGGCATATTTTTCAGATCATCATGAATGAGACTGATCTGACCGCCCAGCCCGTTGTATTCCACGCTTCGGAGCGCCATATCATACAAGCGTTCCTGAATTTCAACCCCGGTGATATCGGCTTTTGACCTTGTGCTGAGCAAAAGCGGCACAATGCCGTTCCCCGTGCATAAATCAACGATGTTCCCCTTTTGAATCGGAACGTATGCAAACTTAGACAGCAGCACGGCATCTAATGAAAAAGCGAAAACCGTCGGACTCTGTACTATTTTCATATCCTCTGCTAATAAGTAATCCAATCTTTCATCATCACGTAATGAAACCATAATCTTATTCCTTTCGGCACTCTTTGAAAAAGGCTTCCGACATCAGCGGAAGCCTTTTCCTTATTTTTTATTTAAGAAGGACAGACAAAAAAGGCAATCTCCCTTGCGGACGCTCCCATAATGGACGTTGCAAATATGAAAGCCTTCTTGATACAGCCGGGCCAGATTGTCGTACCCTTCTCCTATATCACTCTGCTCTGCCTTCTGTGTTTTTGTTTCTTTCTGGTCGGCTTTGAATTTCTCAATTTGCTCTGTCGTATCATCAAGCCGTTTACGCAAATGCTTATTTTCAAGCTGAAGATGGTGATTCTCTTCAATCATTTCGCCGATATGCTGCTTTAAGTCACCCAGCTGACGGTACAGCGAACCGATTTGTTCCTCCAGGTTTATGACAGTATCAAATAACTCTTTTTTATCCAAGGTTCCACACCTCGTTAATCTGTGGTTTGTGCGGATACGACGCCCTCTTCCAAGAGCTCTTCCCAAGTATATTCTATCACTTTTTCACGATTCTTCAGTTCCACCTGAAGCACCCGTTCCAGAATATTAAGACCGACAACCTTTGCGGGGCCGTTTGCCGTCGTAATCATTTCGCCTAAATCCGGCAGCTGTTCTTTTGCCGTCTCATACTCATCATTTTCGTACTTCAAACAGCACATCAAACGGCCGCACAGACCGGAAATCTTCGTTGGGTTCAACGATAAATTTTGATCCTTCGCCATTTTGATGGACACCGGTTCAAAATCACCGAGGAACGTGGAGCAGCAAAGCATTCTCCCGCATGGTCCGATACCGCCGAGCATTTTCGCCTCGTCCCTCACCCCGATTTGGCGCAATTCGATTCTCGTTTTAAAGATAGAAGCCAAGTCTTTGACCAATTCCCTGAAATCAACCCGTCCGTCTGCTGTAAAGTAAAAAATGACTTTATTGCGGTCAAATGTAAACTCAACATCAACCAGCTTCATATCTAAGCCGTGGTCAGCCACTTTTTTCTGACAGACTTCAAAAGCGGACAGGGCCTCCTGTTTGTTTTCTTCTACAATGAGAAGATCGCGTTCATCAGCAACGCGTATGACCTTTCGAAGCGGAAGCACAACATCATGCTCGTCCACTTGTTTATTTGCGATGACAACCTGCCCGTATTCGACACCTCTTACGGTTTCAACAATGACGCAGCTGTCTTGTTCTATATCAAATCCGTTCGGATCAAAATAATAAATTTTCCCCGCTTTTTTAAAGCGGACGCCTATTACGTTGTACAAGCTTATCCCTCCTGCAACGTTAACACCAAGTGCTCCATTAATCCCTGCACATTCACATTGGAATGAAGCCGTTTTTTTGCTTCTAAAACAGCGAGAATTTGGTTCGTAACGCTTTGTTGTGTAAATTGCAGCGCATGCTGTTTTATTGATTGGAATAAGTCTTGATAAATCAGTTTATCTTCATTTCCAATTTGGATGGATAATACATCACGGTATATCAATAAGAGCATATCAAGACCCATTTCTTGATGGGTTTTTTCTTTGAAAAAGGGCACCCACTGATCCTGAATGAAGAAAAAGGCATGTCCTTTCCGCTGATGTAAGACTTCATACAATTTTATCACTTTCGCTCTGGACTCTGCAAACTCATCATTTCGACTTAATTCGACTGCTTCCGCAATATTATTTGTCATATTTGCTAAGAGCCGGGCCATGTGAGGGCTCACTTCCTGTTCAATCAGTCTTTCTTCTATGGCTTTCGGCTGAAGCGGCTGGAACGGAAGGACCTGACATCTCGAAACGATGGTATCCAGTATTCGGTGGAGCTGCTCAGTAATAAGAATTGCGATGGTATCTTGACTCGGCTCCTCTAAAAATTTCAGCAGACTGTTTGCTGCATTTGTCGTCATTTGGTCCGCATGGGATATAATGTACAGCTTTTTATGCGATTCCAGTCCTGTTTTAGAAAACTCTTCCTGAAGCGATTGGATCTGAGCCTTTTTAATGGATAATCCGTCGGGCTGAACCACATGGAGGTCGGGATGGTTTCCGGATTCAATACGCTTACAGTTCCGGCACTCCCCGCAAGGCTCAGTCCCGCCTTCAAGACAAAAAAAGCTTTTTGCGAGAAGCAGTGCGGCATCCAATTTGCCCGTTCCTTTTTTGCCTTCAAACAGATATGCGTGAGAAAGCCTTTTCTTTTCAATGCTGTTATGCAAAAGCCGCATCACTCTGGGCTGCTGCCCGGTCATTTCCTTCCATGATATTGCCATTGTATCACTCTCTATGTGTAAAGGTTAATCAATAAACCTTTTATTTCTCCGATTCGATCCAGCAAATCAATTGCCGGTTTTTCCTGATCTAACATTTCTTCTGTCAGCTGAAGCAGTTTTTCATCTATTTCTTTCACAAGCCCCAGAGTCCGGCTGCTTCCGTACAGGTCAAAGCTTTTCTCCGTCTCATGCGATAATCCGCTGTCTACGGCCTCTTTTACAAAACGTTTTACCAATCCTTTGAATTTCGCTAAGTCTTTGAAGTTTCTCGACTTCGTCAGCCTTTTCCCGAACGTTTCTATATCCGTTAAAAACCTGCTCAGCTGATCAAATTTCAGCTTGCTGCTTTGGCTGTCCATTGAACTTTTAAATGTTCCGGAAAGCTCTGCCGCTTTATAAGCAGGCTGCTGCTTTTTCTCAATAAATGTACGTAAGTCAGAATTTATTTTCACGTCGTCAAATCCTTAAAATTGATGAAATTCATCGACCGGGAGGACAAAGACCGTCGCTCCGCCGACTTCCACTTCGACGGGATATGGAACGTAGGAATCCGCATTCCCGCCCATCGGGGATACCGGGGCAATCATCTGATCACGTTTACAGCCATTCTCTTTAATGAGGCTGAGCGCTTTATCGACACGGATATCTTCCACCCCGATCATAAACGTCGTATTGCCTGATTTAAGGAATCCGCCTGTTGTCGCAAGCTTCGTCACCCTGAAGTTGTGGTCGGTTAATACTTTCAAAAGCCTGTTGCTGTCCTGATCCTGCACCACTGCCACTATTAGTTTCATTCTCTAGGCCCCCTTTAGGTTGGAAAGAACATTATCGTTACATTCATTATAGCAACTTATGAGAAACAGGTCACAACTGAATTTTTTTCAATGCTTCATTTATCACTTGAAGTGCGTCCTGAATGACGAGTTCCTTCTTTTTCGATGCGTCGATTGTATGGAATCTTTCCGGAAAACGCTGCATGACCTTTTGGTATCCTTCCCGTACTTTCGTATGAAAGTGCAGGGCCTCAAGATCGAGACGATTCTTCTCTCTTGAATCATTCGACGTAATCCGTTTCAACCCTTCTTCCGGCTCAATAGAAAAATAGATGGTAACATCAGGCATCGTATCGCCGATTGCAAACTGGTTGATAGAAAGAACTTCATCAATCCCGAGCCCTCTCGCATAGCCTTGATACGCCAGAGAACTGTCAATGAAACGATCACACAGCACAATGCGGCCTTCTTTCAATGCAGGCTGCACCTTTTCGACTAAATGCTGTCTTCTCGCCGCAGCGTAAAGCAGCGCCTCCGTTTTTGCATCCATCAGTGTATTGTTTTTATTTAAGATCACTTCTCTGATCTGTTCCGCAATGTCGATGCCGCCCGGTTCTCTTGTCGCTGTCACCGGGAGCCCCTCTGCCGACAGAATCTCTTTCATTTCCTGAAGCACAGTCGTTTTTCCTGCACCTTCAGGACCTTCAAATGTTATAAATAAACCGCTCATGATTTCTCCTCTTCTATATAGACAAGTAATTGTTCCCCGTTTAACAAGCCTTGAATATGCGCGTCCATGCCGATTAAACGGGAAAGCTTTTGTACGATCTCTTCTGTTATCCGTTCTCCGTCCATGATCAGCGGAATTCCCGGGGGATAAGGAATAATGTTCCCCGCATGCAAGCGCCCGGCCGCCTTATTTATATCCGTAAGCTCTTTTGGAAACTTCCGCATCTCATTTTGCGGATATTCAAGAGTCGAAATGGACGGAAAGGTCCAATTCACGGTATCCGGCAATTTATCGGGCGGTGTATTCTCCAGTTTCTGCTGTATGTTTCTTACGGTTGCCTGTTCTATCATCCGCCGGCCGCCTATCGGCAGTACGAGCAATACTTGGTACTCGTCAGCCAGCTCGGCAACAATGCCTTCACTCTCCAAAATCCGTTGTAATGAATAGCCGGAATGTCCGAGCTTTGACCGAAGACTTAATTTTAACGGGTCCGCCCGCAGCCCATATCCAGAAGGCTCGATTATTTCAATAGAAGAAATTGATGCGAACCTTCGTTTGATTTTCTCAATGCGCTCCATATGAACGGGAAGTGTCCCTTTTTCAGCAATATCCTGCACATAAGCGCGCGCCGTATCTAAAGATGCCATAATCGGGTATGACGGGCTGCTGCTTTGCAAACTGCTTACATAATAAGTTAATCGATCTCTGTCAATTCTGGTGCTGTTCAAATGAAAGTAAGACCCCATCGTCATAGCCGGAAGCGTTTTGTGAGCCGATTGAACAACGGCGTCTGCCCCCATAGCCAATGATGAAGGCGGGAAAGGCCGGCCTAACACAAAGTGAGCCCCATGTGCCTCATCCACCAGTACAGGAACGCCGTATGAATGGGCTTTGTTAACTGCCGCGGTCAAATCGGCGGCGTGTCCGTAGTAAGTCGGATTGGTCAGAACAAGTCCTTTCGCGTTCGGATATGACGCCAGCGCTTTTTCGATGACTGAAAGGGATACATGTGCCGGCACATGCATGTTTTCATCGATTTCCGGCGCCAAATAAACCGGCTTGGCTCCGGCCAATGCCACCGCATGGAAAACAGACTTGTGACAATTACGCTGGATCAGAATGGGTTCACCCGGTTCACACACAGCTAAAATCATCGCCAGATTGCCGGCGGTCGTTCCATTGACGAGAAAGAAACTTTCCTGAGAGCCGTAAAATCTGCTCACCAAATCCTGCGCTTCCTTAATGACCCCCGTCGGGTGATGCAAGTCATCAAGACCCGTGATCTCAGTCATATCAATAGATAAAAGAGATTGATATACAGATTTGGCTTCATCAAAAAAGACATCTCCATTGTGATGTCCCGGAACATGAAAAGAATACGTATTTCGGTGCGCATGCTTCATCAGCGCTGTATATAAAGGTGTGTCCATTTTTAAACAAATCCTTTGCCTGTCTTTCTTATTATATCGTGCCTGCGAGCCAACTTAAAGCTAAGACTTTTTGCCATCTAGCCGTTATCCCGGCCGGACCTCATATCAAGCAGCTTCTTTTTTAAATCGCCTTCCATGATAACAAGCTCCTCCTCGGCACGCCTGCGTTTCATCCTGCCTTCTTCTTGAATAGACATGATTTCTTCAAGTGTGCTGACTAAGCTTTCCTGCACTTTTTTGAGGGTTTCTGCCTCAACAAGTCCGCGCTCATTGGCTTTCGCTGTCTCGACTGTACTTGTTTTCAGAAGTTCAGCGTTTTTCAGCAGCAATTGATTTGTCGTATCTGCCGCCTTCTGCTGCACATCTGCCGCACTCCGCTGCCTCATAAGCGTCAGCGCGATGGCGACTTGATTCTTCCATAAAGGAATAGCCGTAACAATGGAGGACTGAATTTTCTCTGCCAGTGCCTGATTCGTGTTTTGAATCAGGCGGATTTGCGGCGCACTCTGAAGCGTAATCTGCCTGCTCAACAGCAGATCATGCACCCTCTTATCCAGACGGTCGGCAAACTGGCGAAGATCATTCACTTCCTGCGCGGCCATTTGATTGTGTTCTTGTAATTCGGCTTTTCTTGCCGCTTCGGGTATCAGCTTTGTTTTCAGCTCATCTAATTTTAATTCCCCCGCTGCTATATACATAGTTAAATCAGTAAAGTACTGTTTATTTTGGGCGTACAGCTGATCTAACAATTTATTGTCACTCAACAGCACATTTTTAGAATGTTCCAGCCTTCTGCTGATACGGTCAATCTGCACACTTTTCTTTTGATATTTCGAAAGCACTTCCTGTACAGAACCGGACACCCTTTTAAACAGCCTGGCGAAAAACCCTTTGTTCTTCATCTGCAGATCATCAGGGTTGACCTGGTCAAGCTTCAGCATCAAATCAGCCAGTATCTGTCCCATCTCTCCTGCATCTTTTCTTTGAACGTGCTCTATCATCGTGTGGGAAAATTCCAGAAGATTCGCCTGCGCCTGTGAACCAAACAGTACAATGCTTTGCATGTTCTCAGGGTCCAGTTTTTCAGCGAGCTGAAGTGCCGCTTCTCTTTTTTCTTCCGGCAGCGTATCTGCAAGCTTTAGAGGGGTCTGGTCATTTTGGGCGCCCATGCTGTCGTCGGAACGGTCTTTGGCCATTTCCTTCTTCCTTTCTTATTTTCTCAGTGAATGCTTTGCCACATCTAATTCAAAGTGCAGGTCGTCGATGTCCTCCTTCATCAGTTCATGAAGATCCTCTTCCAGCCTTCTGGAAAGATCTGCCAGAGTCATCCTCGTCTCACTCAAAGACATTGATAAATCTTTATTTTTTCGCGGCTGTGATGAGAGCAGAGCATACTTTTCCGTCAGTTCCACAACAGAATCAAGCGTTTGATAATAGAACCGCTCTGCCTGATAAAAACGCTTCGGCTCTTGCTTTGTGAGCAGATATATTCGCCGGGTTATCCGCAGTATCTCTGCATTCTGCTTCAGCATTTGTATACTTTTAGAGCGAAAAAGCGCCCTGCGTAATCGGATGATTTTACCCTTTGCTTCCTCAAGATTTTCCTTGATATAAGCATATTCTTTTCTTGTCAGCCGGTGTTTTTTTAAAAAGAGACGCTTCGCATTCCACAGACCGGCCGCACTGGCTGCGGCTCCGCCGGCTGCCCCGTATAAAAGCGAATACAGAAAAGGCTGATGCCCTATCGTAAAGAAGGTTATCCCCGCTAATACAAAAACTGTGCCGCCGCAAAGCGTCCATTTCATATATTGAATAAACGGTTTCATACTTGATCGACTCCTATTTATTCACTTTTATCAGTATTATCTATTACATTCCATGTCTAAACAAGTTCCTCTTCTTATCGTATCAGTTCTTTTATAAAAAGTGTAAAAACTCCTCTGATTTCAGGCAAAAAAAAGACCCTTTTCAGGGTTAAGAATATAACGTCGGTGTATGAAGGCTTTTCAGTTTACGAACGAAAAATTCATAATTTGGATCAGAGGTCGGAGTGGAAACTACTTTCTTCTCACACTCTAAACATATAAATTTCGTATAAATATGGATTCCCCTGCTTTTTTTGGTTTCACACACAATACATGTTTCTTCATGGCTGGACATTTCATTCATTTTGCCCACCTCCGTATGAATAGCCTTCCCTTAAGCTGTTGATTGTATACACAATTTGGACCTTTTTGAAGTTTGCAATTAGTATATGGGCGTTTCCGTATTTCGGTGTTTGTTTTGTTTTTATTCAAAAACAAAACAGGCAGCTCATCATGAGCTGCCTTTACCGTAATGATAGCTTGGCGGCGTCCTACTCTCACAGGGGGAAACCCCCGACTACCATCGGCGCTGAAGAGCTTAACTTCCGTGTTCGGCATGGGAACGGGTGTGACCTCTTCGCTATCGCCACCAAACCATTGAGAGTGTTCTCTCAAAACTAGATAACAGTAAGCATACATTCAAATTGGTTAAGTCCTCGATCGATTAGTATCTGTCAGCTCCATGTGTCGCCACACTTCCACCTCAGACCTATCAACCTGATCATCTTTCAGGGATCTTACTTCCTTGCGGAATGGGAAATCTCATCTTGAGGGGGGCTTCATGCTTAGATGCTTTCAGCACTTATCCCGTCCGCACATAGCTACCCAGCGATGCCCTTGGCAGAACAACTGGTACACCAGCGGTGCGTCCATCCCGGTCCTCTCGTACTAAGGACAGCTCCTCTCAAATTTCCTGCGCCCGCGACGGATAGGGACCGAACTGTCTCACGACGTTCTGAACCCAGCTCGCGTACCGCTTTAATGGGCGAACAGCCCAACCCTTGGGACCGACTACAGCCCCAGGATGCGATGAGCCGACATCGAGGTGCCAAACCTCCCCGTCGATGTGGACTCTTGGGGGAGATAAGCCTGTTATCCCCGGGGTAGCTTTTATCCGTTGAGCGATGGCCCTTCCATGCGGAACCACCGGATCACTAAGCCCGACTTTCGTCCCTGCTCGACTTGTAGGTCTCGCAGTCAAGCTCCCTTGTGCCTTTACACTCTGCGAATGATTTCCAACCATTCTGAGGGAACCTTTGGGCGCCTCCGTTACCTTTTAGGAGGCGACCGCCCCAGTCAAACTGCCCACCTGACACTGTCTCCCCGCCCGATAAGGGCGGCGGGTTAGAAGGTCAATACAGCCAGGGTAGTATCCCACCGATGCCTCCACCGAAGCTGGCGCTCCGGTTTCCAAGGCTCCTACCTATCCTGTACAAGCTGTACCAACATTCAATATCAGGCTGCAGTAAAGCTCCACGGGGTCTTTCCGTCCTGTCGCGGGTAACCTGCATCTTCACAGGTACTATAATTTCACCGAGTCTCTCGTTGAGACAGTGCCCAGATCGTTGCGCCTTTCGTGCGGGTCGGAACTTACCCGACAAGGAATTTCGCTACCTTAGGACCGTTATAGTTACGGCCGCCGTTTACTGGGGCTTCAATTCGCACCTTCGCTTACGCTAAGCGCTCCTCTTAACCTTCCAGCACCGGGCAGGCGTCAGCCCCTATACTTCGCCTTACGGCTTCGCAGAGACCTGTGTTTTTGCTAAACAGTCGCCTGGGCCTATTCACTGCGGCTCTCTCGGGCTTGCACCCTAACAGAGCACCCCTTCTCCCGAAGTTACGGGGTCATTTTGCCGAGTTCCTTAACGAGAGTTCTCTCGATCACCTTAGGATTCTCTCCTCGCCTACCTGTGTCGGTTTGCGGTACGGGCACCTCTCACCTCGCTAGAGGCTTTTCTTGGCAGTGTGGAATCAGGAACTTCGCTACTATAATTCGCTCGCCATCACAGCTCAGCCTTCACGGGAAACGGATTTGCCTATTTCCCAGCCTAACTGCTTGGACGCGGATATCCAATACCGCGCTTACCCTATCCTCCTGCGTCCCCCCATTGCTCAAATGGTGAGGAGGTGGTACAGGAATATCAACCTGTTATCCATCGCCTACGCCTTTCGGCCTCGGCTTAGGTCCCGACTAACCCTGAGCGGACGAGCCTTCCTCAGGAAACCTTAGGCATTCGGTGGAGGGGATTCTCACCCCTCTTTCGCTACTCATACCGGCATTCTCACTTCTAAGCGCTCCACAAGTCCTTCCGGTCTTGCTTCACAGCCCTTAGAACGCTCTCCTACCACTGTTCGAAGAACAGTCCGCAGCTTCGGTGATACGTTTAGCCCCGGTACATTTTCGGCGCAGAGTCACTCGACCAGTGAGCTATTACGCACTCTTTAAATGGTGGCTGCTTCTAAGCCAACATCCTGGTTGTCTAAGCAACTCCACATCCTTTTCCACTTAACGTATACTTTGGGACCTTAGCTGGCGGTCTGGGCTGTTTCCCTTTCGACTACGGATCTTATCACTCGCAGTCTGACTCCCAAGGATAAGTCATCGGCATTCGGAGTTTGACTGAATTCGGTAACCCGGTAGGGGCCCCTAGTCCAATCAGTGCTCTACCTCCGAGACTCTTACCTTGAGGCTAGCCCTAAAGCTATTTCGGAGAGAACCAGCTATCTCCAGGTTCGATTGGCATTTCACCCCTACCCACACCTCATCCCCGCACTTTTCAACGTGCGTGGGTTCGGGCCTCCATTCAGTGTTACCTGAACTTCACCCTGGACATGGGTAGATCACCTGGTTTCGGGTCTACGACCACGTACTCAATTCGCCCTATTCAGACTCGCTTTCGCTGCGGCTCCGCATCTTCTGCTTAACCTTGCACGGGATCGTAACTCGCCGGTTCATTCTACAAAAGGCACGCCATCACCCGTTAACGGGCTCTGACTACTTGTAGGCACACGGTTTCAGGATCTCTTTCACTCCCCTTCCGGGGTGCTTTTCACCTTTCCCTCACGGTACTGGTTCACTATCGGTCACTAGGGAGTATTTAGCCTTGGGAGATGGTCCTCCCGGATTCCGACGGAATTTCACGTGTTCCGCCGTACTCAGGATCCACTCAGGAGAGAACGAAGTTTTGACTACAGGGCTGTTACCTCCTATGGCGGGCCTTTCCAGACCTCTTCATCTACCTCGTTCCTTTGTAACTCCGTACAGAGTGTCCTACAACCCCAAGAGGCAAGCCTCTTGGTTTGGGCTGGTCCCGTTTCGCTCGCCGCTACTCAGGGAATCGCATTTGCTTTCTCTTCCTCCGGGTACTTAGATGTTTCAGTTCCCCGGGTCTGCCTTCTCATATCCTATGTATTCAGATATGGATACCACTCCATTACGAGTGGTGGGTTTCCCCATTCGGAAATCTCCGGATCAAAGCTTGCTTACAGCTCCCCGAAGCATATCGGTGTTCGTCCCGTCCTTCATCGGCTCCTAGTGCCAAGGCATCCACCGTGCGCCCTTTCTAACTTAACCGTTAAAAAGAATCACTACGTGATATCTTGCATTACTAATTGAATGTGAATTACTTCTGTTATCTAGTTTTCAAAGAACACGTTGGTGGAGCCTAGCGGGATCGAACCGCTGACCTCCTGCGTGCAAAGCAGGCGCTCTCCCAGCTGAGCTAAGGCCCCGTATTGGGTAAAGATGGTGGGCCTGAGTGGACTCGAACCACCGACCTCACGCTTATCAGGCGTGCGCTCTAACCAGCTGAGCTACAGGCCCATCTACCATATGAAAGAATCAAAGTTCCTTCAAAACTAAACAAGACAGGGAACGTTCTGTTTATAAGACCCAAGGTCTTATATTCCGTTAAAATCCTTAGAAAGGAGGTGATCCAGCCGCACCTTCCGATACGGCTACCTTGTTACGACTTCACCCCAATCATCTGTCCCACCTTCGGCGGCTGGCTCCATAAAGGTTACCTCACCGACTTCGGGTGTTACAAACTCTCGTGGTGTGACGGGCGGTGTGTACAAGGCCCGGGAACGTATTCACCGCGGCATGCTGATCCGCGATTACTAGCGATTCCAGCTTCACGCAGTCGAGTTGCAGACTGCGATCCGAACTGAGAACAGATTTGTGGGATTGGCTTAACCTCGCGGTTTCGCTGCCCTTTGTTCTGTCCATTGTAGCACGTGTGTAGCCCAGGTCATAAGGGGCATGATGATTTGACGTCATCCCCACCTTCCTCCGGTTTGTCACCGGCAGTCACCTTAGAGTGCCCAACTGAATGCTGGCAACTAAGATCAAGGGTTGCGCTCGTTGCGGGACTTAACCCAACATCTCACGACACGAGCTGACGACAACCATGCACCACCTGTCACTCTGCCCCCGAAGGGGACGTCCTATCTCTAGGATTGTCAGAGGATGTCAAGACCTGGTAAGGTTCTTCGCGTTGCTTCGAATTAAACCACATGCTCCACCGCTTGTGCGGGCCCCCGTCAATTCCTTTGAGTTTCAGTCTTGCGACCGTACTCCCCAGGCGGAGTGCTTAATGCGTTAGCTGCAGCACTAAGGGGCGGAAACCCCCTAACACTTAGCACTCATCGTTTACGGCGTGGACTACCAGGGTATCTAATCCTGTTCGCTCCCCACGCTTTCGCTCCTCAGCGTCAGTTACAGACCAGAGAGTCGCCTTCGCCACTGGTGTTCCTCCACATCTCTACGCATTTCACCGCTACACGTGGAATTCCACTCTCCTCTTCTGCACTCAAGTTCCCCAGTTTCCAATGACCCTCCCCGGTTGAGCCGGGGGCTTTCACATCAGACTTAAGAAACCGCCTGCGAGCCCTTTACGCCCAATAATTCCGGACAACGCTTGCCACCTACGTATTACCGCGGCTGCTGGCACGTAGTTAGCCGTGGCTTTCTGGTTAGGTACCGTCAAGGTGCCGCCCTATTTGAACGGCACTTGTTCTTCCCTAACAACAGAGCTTTACGATCCGAAAACCTTCATCACTCACGCGGCGTTGCTCCGTCAGACTTTCGTCCATTGCGGAAGATTCCCTACTGCTGCCTCCCGTAGGAGTCTGGGCCGTGTCTCAGTCCCAGTGTGGCCGATCACCCTCTCAGGTCGGCTACGCATCGTCGCCTTGGTGAGCCGTTACCTCACCAACTAGCTAATGCGCCGCGGGTCCATCTGTAAGTGGTAGCCGAAGCCACCTTTTATGTCTGAACCATGCGGTTCAAACAACCATCCGGTATTAGCCCCGGTTTCCCGGAGTTATCCCAGTCTTACAGGCAGGTTACCCACGTGTTACTCACCCGTCCGCCGCTAACATCAGGGAGCAAGCTCCCATCTGTCCGCTCGACTTGCATGTATTAGGCACGCCGCCAGCGTTCGTCCTGAGCCAGGATCAAACTCTCCGATAAAGTAGTTTGACTGACTACGCACATCGCTGTGCGATTTATTTAAAACTTTGAATTAACAGGTACGTTTTGTCTTGTTTAGTTTTCAAAGAACTTTGTCCATCGCTCTCGAAGCGACTTAATTATTGTAACATATCAACTTCAAAGTCGTCAATAACTTTTTAAAATTTCTTTTTTAAGAATTTGTTTCGTCATCAGCGACGTATATTAGAATACCACCCTTGATCCAACATGTCAACAATAATCGGCAAATTAAATGATGAAGCGTTTAATGACTATCAAAGCCGCGATGCCGGGAATCCCCAGAATCCCGCTGATGCCCGTTGTAATCAGGTTAACAGGGATATGAATACCGAGACTGCCTCCGAACAAGTTCACACCCACCAGCAGAATCGCACCGGCAACAAACTTAATCGCAGTCACACCAATCCATCTTAACGGTTTTGAAGATACTCCCCATAAAAAAAGCAAAGCAACCAGACCGACAATCAAACCGATAATGAAAAAAGGCTCCATGAATCTTCCCCCTCGCTTGTTTAGTACAAGCTTATGAGAAGATCCCGGAGAATAGACCTCTTACTTCCATCTGCTCATTTTCAAATTCCGCTGCTTCGCTTCTTTCAAATAAAAAAAGTACTTAGATTCAGCGACTTTCAGCTCAAACAATACCTCAGCGGAGGGCTCGAGACTTTTCTCGACCAGACTCTTCTGTCTGTTCCATTCTTCTTTTTGTTTAAAGAGCTGTTCTATCAGCTTCTCATCAAACTCTTTTCTTAATGTATTTCTGCGAAGAAAACCCATGCCTTGCCTTTTCCTCCCTTACAATTCACGTCTTCCTTCAAGAGCTTTTGAAAGAGTGACCTCATCAGCATATTCCAAATCACCGCCGACGGGCAGACCGTGGGCAATACGGGAGAGCTTGATGCCTGAGGGCTTTAACAGCCTTGATATATACATCGCTGTTGCTTCCCCTTCAATATTAGGGTTGGTTGCGAGAATAACTTCTGTCACTTGATCATCCTGAAGACGTTTCAGCAGCTCCGGAATCTTAATATCCTCCGGGCCGATGCCGTCCATTGGTGAAATCGCGCCGTGAAGAACATGATACTGGCCGTTATATTCCTTCATTTTCTCCATTGCGATCACATCCTTAGGGTCCTGCACGACACAAATAACAGACTTATCCCTTCTTGTGTCCTCACATATATAACAAGGGTCCTGATCTGTAATATGTCCGCAAATCGAACAATATGTCAGGTTGCGCTTCGCATTTACTAATGCTTTCGCGAAATCTAATACCACGTCTTCTTTCATACCTAGAACAAAAAAAGCCAGACGAACCGCTGTTTTCGGTCCGATCCCTGGCAATTTCATAAAGCTGTCAATCAGCTTTGATATTGGTTCAGGATACTGCATGTTTATTTATCCCCCTAGAATAAACCCGGTATGTTCATTCCTTTTGTAAATTGTCCCATTGTCTCATTCGTCATGTCATCCACTTTTTTGAGGGCGTCGTTTGTCGCAGCAAGAACCAGGTCCTGAAGCATTTCGATATCTTCCGGATCAACGACTTCTTCTTTAATGGCAATGTCTACAACTTCTTTTTGGCCGTTGACTTTTACAGTCACCATACCGCCGCCTGCTGTGCCTTCAAGCACTTTTTCAGCAAGCTCCTCCTGAGCCTTCGCCATATCCTTTTGCATTTTTTGCATTTGTTTCATCATTTTTTGCATGTTTCCCATTCCGCCACGCATATTCAATCACTCTCTTTCATCTTATTAGTCTTTTATTTCGATTAAATCCGCTCCGACAAGTTTTTTCGCCTCTGCAATCAGCGGATCTTCTTCAGCCGGTTCGTTTGATCCTTCACTTTCCTGCTGGTGATCATTTAAAAATTCTTCTCTTATTTTACCCCATTGTGCTTCCGGAACGCCAATCAAATCCATTCTTTTCCCGAGCATTGATTCGAGAATCTGTTCAAGATTCGTACGGACTCCGTTATTGTCTTCTGCAACCATTTTACAATGGATTTCGTATTTAAATTTAAGCACAAATGCCTTTTGAGCAGCAGCCACCGGTTCACTGTCATTCAACAGAGCCGCATGAGACACCTTATTCTGCTGTTTCAGGTGTGCCAGCAGCTTGCCCCAGCTGCTTTTAAGCTGTTCAAGTTCAGGTCTTGTGGCTTCCTTCAATATCTCATGAATTCTTCCGACCGGAGCTTTGTAATGGCTTTTTCCGCCTTTTTGAGGACGCGGAGCTTCTTTCGGAGCGCTTTCCATCTGAACCTTCACACCGGAGGTTTTCAGCCTTTCTACTTCCTGCTCAAGCTGCTGAATCTTATTCATCAGCATGCCGACCTCAGGGATGTCTCCGGCGGATTGCTGTGCCGTCTGGCATATTTTCACGACAGCCACTTCAAAAAAGATTCTTGGGTGGTTCGTCCACTTCATTTCCTGATGGCTTTTATTCAGGATATCAATCATCTCATATAAAGCGGGGGCCGGTATGTCACCGCTCAGATTCCGAAACGTTTCATCGACCTTCACCTTCTCCAGGACTCCTTCTAAACCGGGAGCGGCCTGGTACAAGAGCATATCCCTGAAATAGAAAATCATATCTTCAATCAGTTTGGCCGCATCTTTCCCCTGCTGGAGCAATTCATTCAGTGTTTCCAATGCCTCGGAAACCTGTTTGCGGTGAAGAGCAGATGCCAGTTTTCCAATATAGTGCTGAGAAACGGCTCCGGTAATGAGCAATGCGTCATCCACCGACAGCTTCTCGCCGCTGAATGATACGGCTTGATCGAGCAGGCTCAGCGCGTCCCTCATTCCTCCGTCCGCAGCACTCGCTATGATATCAAGGGCTCCTTCTTCCACCTTCAGCTGCTCTGCATCGACGATTGTCTTCATTCGTCCGACAATTGCTTTGGATGTAATCCGTTTGAAGTCAAAACGCTGACATCTGGAGATAATGGTTAAAGGAATCTTATGAGGCTCAGTCGTAGCTAATATGAAAATGCAATGTGCCGGCGGTTCTTCCAGCGTTTTCAGAAGCGCATTGAATGCGCCGATAGAGAGCATATGCACCTCATCTATAATATATACTTTGTAGGTGACGGCCGACGGGGCGAATTTTACTTTGTCACGGATGTCGCGGATTTCGTCTACGCCGTTATTCGACGCCGCATCTATTTCAATCACATCTGATATAGAGCCGTTTGTGATCCCCTTGCACGCCGCACATTCATTGCACGGTTCTTCTACGGGGGCGTGCTCACAGTTGACTGCTTTCGCAAATATTTTAGCTGCACTGGTTTTTCCCGTTCCCCGCGGTCCAGAAAACAGATATGCATGAGAAAATTTCTTTTGCAAAAGGGCATTTTGCAGCGTTTTCGTAATGTGTTCCTGTCCGACCACATCTTCAAACTGCTGAGGCCTAAATACTCGATATAAAGCTTGGTAACCCACAGGATGCGCCCTCCTCTGTTATTCATCATGTTTATTATACATGAACGTGCTTTTAACGCCAAAACCCGTTTTTCATATACGAAAAAACTCACCTGCCATAAACAGGTGAGTCTGAAATTTGATGATTGATTTACCGTGCACCTTCTGTCGATTCGCTACCCTAAGCGTTACTTAAGCAGTTAGCTCAGCCCAGGCAACCCTGCGGCACATGAGAGGTTTCACTTAATGCTGCTTCCTTCCGGACCTGACATGGTTCATGAATTCCCATTGCGCAGGACCCAGACGTCAACGCCACTTACTTAAGGCAGACCTTACAGTAAACGAACCTCGAGAAGGGATTCGGCCCCGCTAGAGCGGATTGCGGGTACAGGGCACCGCTACCTCCCCGCTTAGCACGGCAAAATAAATATCAAATTTTTATATGCGCACCATTCATGATGCACACATAAGTATATCTGCTTCAGGCAGAAAATGCAACCGTACTACTCAGACAACTTTTTCCTCATGTCTTTCTTTTGCCGGCGCAGCTTTCTGAAAAAAGCGCTGAGCATTTCTCCGCACTCTTCTCCGAGCACGCCGCTCACCACTTCCGCTTGGTGGTTGAACCGCTCTTCCTGCAAGAGGTTCATCAGCGTTCCTGTACAGCCCCCCTTGGGATCAAATGCGCCGAATACGACCTTATCGACTCTCGAAAGCACGACGGCTCCCGCGCACATCGGACACGGCTCCAAAGTGACATAAAGAACGGCATCCTCAAGTCTCCATGTCCCCAGCTTACAGCACGCTTCGTCTATCGCCAGCATTTCGGCGTGGGCAAGCGACCTCTGTTCAGTCTCCCGCAGGTTATGCGCCCGCGCCACGATCTCATCATGCAGAACAAGAACTGCTCCGATCGGCACTTCACCTTTCGCTTCGGCTTTCTTCGCTTCTTTTATGGCTTCTCTCATATAATATTCATCATTCATAGGTTCGAGCTCTCTTCTTAAGTTTTTTCATGTCTCATAAAGGTTAAAATAGGAATACCCCAGCAGAAAGGAGTTGCCGGTATTGTCTGAACCTAACAACACAGCCCTTCTGATTGTCGATATGATCAACAATTTTCAATTTGATATGGGCGAACGTCTTGCTGAAAAAACCAAACAAATTGTCCCCCGTATTTTATCATTAAAGAAGCATGCAAAACAAAGCAACTGGCCGATTATTTATATTAATGATCATTACGGGCTCTGGAAGGCTGATATTGATGCCATCAGGGAGGAATGCAGCAACAACAGAAGCGCCCCCATTATAAAAGATATTTCGCCTCAGCCGGATGATTATTTTCTCATTAAACCGAAGCATTCCGCTTTTTACGAAACGGCGCTTCACACCCTTCTGACCGAATTACAAGTGAACCGATTAATCATCACGGGGATTGCCGGGAACATTTGTGTGCTGTTCACGGCCAACGACGCCTATATGAGAGAATACAGCATTACCATTCCGAAAGACTGCACCGCTTCCAATAACGACGAGGACAATGATTTCGCTTTGACCATGATGGAGAATGTTCTCTTCGCAGAAATAACCACGGAAAAACAAATTACCGCCGAAAAATAAACATGATCAGCCTCCTTTTTTCATATATTTGATAGCGGATATGAAAGGAGGCGTTTTTCATTCAGATCTATATAGTGAAACGGGGCGACACGCTTTCCGCTATTGCGGCGCGCTACCGGACTGCCGCAAATGTCATTGCGGAAGCAAATAAACTGCCTAATCCAAATACATTGGTTGTCGGACAAACCCTTGTCATCCCGATTGAGGGTCAATATTACGAAGTGAAACAAGGTGATACTCTTGCGGCAATCGCTGGCCGTTTCCATATATCGGCCGCGGAGCTTGCGAGGGTTAACGGAATTCAGCCCGGCACCACATTGAGAGCCGGAACCCGCCTTTACATTCCGCAGCAGGCGAATAAGCCCGATATCGAATCAAACGCATATATAGAACCGCGGGGAACGAGCGTAAGCGCTAATCTGCAGCAGGCGGCAAGGGAGGCCTCTCCTTATTTAACATACCTTGGCGCATTCAGTTTTCAAGTGCAGCGGAACGGGACTTTAAAGGAACCGCCTCTGACCAATTTAAAAAGCATCAGTGACAGGCACAACACCACCCTGATGATGATCATCACCAACCTTGAAAATGACGCATTCAGCGATGAACTCGGGCGGCTCATCTTGAATGACAATACAGTGAAAACAAAACTCTTTCAGGAAATCGTCTCCACGGCTAAAAAGTACGGCTTTCGCGATATTCACTTTGATTTCGAATATTTACGTCCACAGGACAGAGAAGCCTACAATCGTTTTTTACGTGAAGCGAGGACGATTTTTCATCGGGAAGGCTGGAAAATTTCAACGGCGCTTGCTCCGAAAACGAGCGCGACCCAGGCCGGCAAATGGTACGAAGCACATGACTATAGGGCACATGGAGAAATCGTCGATTTTGTCGTGATCATGACATATGAGTGGGGGTACAGCGGAGGCCCGGCTCAGGCCGTATCACCTATCGGCCCTGTAAGAAATGTCATTGAGTACGCGCTGACGGAAATGCCTTCTTCAAAAATCGTCATGGGCCAGAATATGTACGGCTATGATTGGACACTGCCTTTCAAACAGGGAACGACAGCGAAAGCCGTCAGTCCTCAGCAGGCAATCGCTCTGGCAGCACGCCATAAAGTCGACATTCAATATGACGAAACCGCCCAGGCTCCATTCTTCCGATACACGGATGAAAATCAGAGACGGCATGAAGTATGGTTTGAAGACGCACGATCCATTCAAGCGAAATTCAATTTAATTAAAGAACTGCATTTAAGAGGGATCAGCTATTGGAAACTCGGCCTTTCTTTCCCGCAAAACTGGCTTTTGCTCAGCGATCAATTTCATATTGTGAAAGAGACGTTTCGTTAATTGGAAGCGTCTTTTTTTCATGGGCTTTTCTGAGAGTGTGATACAATATAAAGGCCGGCAGCTGACGGATGTTTGCAGAATTAAGGAGGATTTTCAATGAACAGAGCCCCTTTTATCGCGGTAGAAGGTCCTATCGGGGCAGGAAAAACGACACTCGCTACGATGCTTTCTGAAGAGCTCGGTTTTCATATGATTAATGAGATTGTGGAAGACAACCCTTATCTCGATAAGTTTTATGACAATATCGAGGAGTGGAGTTTCCAGCTTGAAATGTTTTTTCTATGTCACAGGTATAAACAGCTTGAGGACACCGACCGAGATTATTTAAAACAAGGACAGCCCGTTTTGTCCGATTATCATATTTATAAAAATGTTATTTTCGCAGAGCGTACATTGCACGGCCAAAAGCTTGAGAAGTATAAGCAGATTTATCAACTGCTCACTCACGACCTGCCGAAACCGAATATCATTGTATACATAAAGGCAAGCCTGCCGACATTGCTTCAACGCATTGAAAAACGCGGGCGCCCGTTTGAGAAAAATATCGAGCATCAATATCTGGAACGTCTCATTGCAGATTACGACACAGCCATCAGACAGCTTCAGGAAGAAGGTCCGGGTATATCTGTACTGACCATTGACGGTGATACCGAAGACTTTGTTTTGAATAAGACAGACTATGAAAGAATTGCCCGTCAGGTAAAGGAGCTTATTAAATGAAAGACATTCATATTCCAAACAACGCCATTATCACAGTAGCGGGAACGGTAGGAGTCGGAAAATCGACTTTGACCAAAGCTTTAGCAAAACGGCTCGGGTTTCATACCTCACTCGAAGAAGTGGATGAAAACCCTTATTTAGAGAAGTTTTATCACGATTTTGAACGCTGGAGCTTCCATTTGCAAATTTATTTTCTGGCTGAGCGGTTCAAAGAGCAGAAAAACATGTTTGAATCAGGCGGCGGATTCGTGCAGGACCGTTCGATTTATGAAGATACAGGCATATTCGCAAAAATGCATGCCGATAAAGGAACCATGTCGCTGACAGATTACACAACATACACAAGTCTATTTGAGGCGATGGTCATGACGCCGTACTTCCCGCATCCTGATGTTTTGATCTATTTAGAAGGCGACCTTGAAAACATTATAAACCGGATTGAAAAGCGGGGCCGCGAGATGGAGCTGCAGACAAACCGATCCTATTGGGAAGAGATGTATACACGGTACGAAGACTGGATCAGCGGTTTTAACGCCTGCCCTGTGCTGAAAGTACGCATTGAAGATTATGACCTTGAAGCTGATGAACAGTCACTGGAATCTTTGATCGAAAAAATCAGTCACGTGATCAACGAAAACAGAAATAAATAAAAATAACAAAGCGATTTTCCCCGAACAGAGAAAATCGCTTTTTTTGTATATAAAAAATCCGCTGCATCACATGCAGCGGACAAAACAATCTCCAATATATGCTCGAGTTTCATTAGGTTTAAAATCAATATGGCGGAGGAAGAGGGATTCGAACCCCCGCGGGCTTTGACACCCCTGTCGGTTTTCAAGACCGATCCCTTCAGCCAGACTTGGGTATTCCTCCGTATCGACATTTAATAATATACCACATGACCTAAATTTCAGTCAAGCGCTTTTTCATTTTTTTATTTCATTTCTTAAACGGCTTGTCCGTCAGCTTTACTATCATACAAAAGTCTTGCGTCCAATTCAACCTCAGTATGCCATACGGGCAGGAAAACACAGTAAAAATCAAGAATAGATTCAAACAGATACCTGCTCATAAAGGTGGAGAACATAATGAAAATCATCATTGCACCGGATTCTTTCAAAGAAAGCATGACATCAAAAGAAGCCGCTGACAGCATAGAAAAAGGATTCAAAGCGGTCTTCCCTGACGCGGAATATATCAAGATACCCGCGGCCGACGGCGGAGAAGGAACCGTTCAGGCTTTGACGGATGCCACTGGCGGAAGCATCATCCAAAAAACTGTGACCGGTCCGCTGGGAACGCCGGTAAACGCCGCATATGGACTTCTGGGAGACGGACGCACGGCAGTCATTGAAATGGCGGAAGCATCGGGACTTCATCTCGTTCCCCGCCATCTCAGAGATCCGTTGAACACAACGACAAGAGGAACTGGTGAACTGATAGCAGATGCAGCTTCCCGCGGGGCGGGTGAGATCATCATCGGACTTGGCGGGAGCGCAACCAATGACGGCGGAACAGGAATGGCGAGCGCGCTCGGTGTGCGTTTCTTAAATGAGGAAGGTCAGGAGATACCTGATGGCGGAGGCGCTCTGCACACCCTAGCTTCTATTGATATAAACGGTCTCTCTCCTGATCTGAAACATATCCGTATCCGTGCCGCATGTGATGTCGAAAATCCTCTCACCGGTAAAAACGGTGCGTCATATGTCTTCGGCCCGCAAAAAGGGGCGTCCGAGAAGACTAAAGTTGTATTGGATCGCAACTTACGCCATTTCGCTGACGTATTGAGACGTCAGCACGATATCGAAGCGGATACCGTAAAAGGCGCGGGCGCCGCGGGAGGTTTAGGCGCCGGACTGATCGCTTTCTTACAGGCAGAACTTCAAAGCGGGATTGACGTTGTATTAGATACACTGTCCTTCTCAGATCAGATAAGAGGCGCTGACCTTGTCATTACCGGAGAGGGCCAGATTGACGGACAAACGATATTCGGCAAAACCCCCGCCGGGATCGCCGAATGCGCAGCCGCTCAAGAAATTCCCGTTATCGCATTGGCGGGCTCCTTAGGCAAGAATTTCGAGCATGTTTACAGCGCAGGAATAACAGCTGTATTTTCTATCGTGTCCGGCGCTGTAAGTCTTGAAGACGCCATAGCATCCGGCCGTTTTAACCTTGAAAGCACAGCCCGGAATGCCGCCGCTCTATACCGGGCAGCAAAAAAGGCGCGCCTCTAGGGCGCACCTTTTATGGTTTGATGACTTCTTTATTTCCCATATAAGGACGAAGCACTTTCGGAATGATGACACTTCCGTCTTCCTGCTGATAGTTTTCTAAGATGGCAGCTACTGTTCTGCCGACTGCCAGCCCTGAACCGTTTAATGTATGCACATGCTCCGGCTTGCCTTTCGCTTCGCGTCTGAATCGAATGTTTGCGCGTCTCGCCTGGAAGGCCTCAAAGTTACTGCAAGAAGAAATTTCACGGTATGTGTCTTGGCTTGGAATCCATACCTCAATATCGTACTTTTTCGCGGCTGTAAAGCCGAGATCACCGGTACACATGCTCATGACACGATACGGCAGTTCAAGCAGCTGAAGCACCCGCTCAGCTTGATTTGTCAGTTTTTCAAGCTCTTCATAAGAATCTTCCGGCTTCACGAATTTCACAAGCTCAACCTTGTTGAACTGATGCTGGCGGATCAAACCGCGTGTATCACGACCGGCAGATCCCGCTTCTGAACGGAAGCAAGCGCTGAATGCGGCATAATTGATTGGCAGGTTCTCACCAGATAAGATTTCATCGCGGTGCATATTTGTAATCGGCACTTCCGCCGTCGGAATTAAGAAATAATCCTCTTCTCTGATTTTAAAAGCATCCTCTTCAAATTTAGGAAGCTGTCCCGTACCTGTCATGCTCGTACGGTTTACCATATAAGGAGGAATGACTTCCGTGTAATCATATTCATCAACGTGAAGATCCAGCATAAAGTTGTAGAGCGCTCGTTCGAGGCGGGCGCCTAATCCTTTATAAAACACAAACCGGCTGCCTGTTACTTTTGAGGCGCGTTCGAAATCAAGAATGTTTAAATGGTCTGCGATATCCCAATGCGGTTTCGGCTCATATGAAAATGCCGGCGCCTCTCCCCACTTGCGAATTTCAATGTTATCATCTTCCGTTTCCCCGACGGGCACTGAATCGTGCGGGATGTTCGGAATAGACAGAAGGATGGTTTCGAGCGTCGTTTCGACAGTACGAAGCTCTTCATCAAGCTTCTTAATTTCTTCGCCCACTTCGCGCATCTCTTTAATAATATGATCAGCGTCTTTTTTCTCCCGTTTCAAAACGGCGACCTGCTGAGACACTTCATTGCGTTTTCCCTTCAGTTCTTCTACTTTACCGATAAGCTCTCTTCTCTTTTCGTCCAGCTCTTCAAACTTGTCAAAGTCAGATAAGTCTTCGCCTTTTGGAATGAGCTTCGCTTTTACCTCTTGAAAATTGGCTCTCAGCACCTTCGTATCAATCATGCCTAACAACTCCTATCTGTTTTTATCGAAAATAAAAAAGAGCCCTCATCCCCTAAAAGGGACGAGAGCTCTCGCGTTGCCACCCTGATTGAAAACAAGCTCACACTTGCTTCCCGCTTTAACACATAACGGTTTTCCCGTAAATGCCTACTTGTTTTCAGCATTTCGCTCAAGGACGGATTCGGACAGCATCTTTCACCGATTCGCACCACCCATCGGCTCTCTTTGAAAGAGAGGCTTCCTACTGCTTCCTGTCAACGCTTTTCGATCTTTATTTGTGTTTATAATGTACTATAAGTATCAGCGGTTTTCAACTGTTTTATACAGCTGTTTCCTGCTTATGCTTTTCCGCCATCTTCACAAACAGCTCTGTCACCCGGTGATCATCTGTCAGTTCAGGATGGAACGAGCAGCCGAGGAAATTCCCCTGCTTTGCAGCCACGATGCGTCCGTTATGCTCACAAAGCACTTCAACATCTTCTCCGGCTTCTAAAATATGCGGCGCGCGAATAAATACACCCGTAAACGGCTCATCAAGGCCTTTAATCGTCAGATCAGCTTCAAAGCTGTCGACCTGACGGCCAAAGGAATTACGCTCGACGACAACGTTTAACAGCCCTAAATGAGCGTTATCCGTTCCCGCTATCTCTTTGGCTAAAATAATCAGACCGGCGCATGTGCCGAACATCGGCTTGCCTTGGGCGGCAAACTCGCGAAGCGGCTCCATAAAATGATACGTATCCATTAAACGCCGCATCGTCGTGCTTTCCCCGCCCGGCAGGATTAAGCCGTCGATGTCATTCAGCTGTTCAGGACGCTTAATGACGACACCTTTTGAACCACATGCTTCAATTGAACGAATATGTTCTCTTACTGCTCCTTGAAGTCCAAGTACACCAATTGTTAACATGCTTCCAGCTCTCCTATGGTTTTACCAGCCGCGTTCTTGCATACGCTGTTCCGGCAATAGATTTGAGATTTCGATTCCTTTCATCGCTGTGCCTAATTCTTTAGAAAGCTCAGCGATCAGTTTGTAGTCTGTGTAATGAGTCGTTGCTTCAACAATTGCTTTGGCGAATTTAGCAGGGTTGTCTGATTTGAAAATACCTGAACCGACAAATACGCCGTCAGCGCCAAGCTGCATCATCAATGCCGCGTCAGCAGGCGTCGCTACTCCGCCGGCAGCAAAGTTCACTACAGGCAGTTTGCCGTCACGCTTGATTTGAAGAAGCAGTTCATAAGGAGCGCCGAGGTTTTTAGCTTCAGTCATCATCTCATCATCGCTCATCGCAACAACTTTGCGCACTTGCGCGTTTACTTTTCTCATATGGCGGACAGCTTCCACAATGTTTCCTGTTCCCGGTTCGCCTTTTGTACGAAGCATGGAAGCTCCTTCGGCGATACGGCGCGTTGCTTCGCCGAGATCACGGCAGCCGCATACGAACGGGACTGTATATTCGTTTTTATTTAAATGAAATTCTTCGTCAGCCGGAGTCAGAACTTCACTTTCATCGATGTAATCTACTCCCATTGCTTCAAGGACACGCGCTTCAACGATATGTCCGATACGCGCTTTTGCCATTACGGGAATGGATACAGCATTCATTACTTCTTCAACGATTGTCGGATCAGCCATGCGGGCAACACCGCCGGCAGCGCGAATATCAGCGGGAACGCGTTCTAACGCCATTACGGCAACAGCTCCCGCCTCTTCCGCAATCTTCGCTTGTTCAGCATTTACAACGTCCATGATGACGCCGCCTTTTTGCATTTCCGCCATGCCGCGTTTTACACGATCAGTACCTGTTTGAGCCATTATTTGGTCCCCCTAGTCAATGTATAGTTAGATAATTTCTATCTCTTATTGTATCCCAGAAATACAATATTTCATATGGGTATTCTTATTTTACAGCGAGATGAATAAGATAGATATCATTTTTTTACTAATAATTTGGTTTTTTCAGTATATTAAGCAAAAGAGCCCTAACTTTCATCAGAGCTCTTTCTTATTTCTTAAAACCAGCCTGTTACCGTGTCAACGGCGCTGTTCCAGATACCGGAGAAGAATCCGCCGATGCCGCGCATCATCTGAACAAACCAGTTTGCTTTATCTACATCATTTTTCGTTACAAGATTCACGCTGAACTCTTTGGATTTGAGGAAGCCATAGTCTTTGTCACTGCCTTTGTATGTAACTGTCAGCGTTCCGACTTTCGTTCCCTTTTTCACAGGAGCCGTGATTTCTTTTTTATCTAAAGTCACTTCGGCTTTATAGTTCTTTTCATCCCCGCTTTTCACAGGAATAGAAAGCGCCTTGTCAGTAACAATATCGACTTGCTTGTCTTTCCCTTTTTCAACGTCAATCGTTTTGTGCCCTTTTACTTGAGAGCCTTCAGGGTAAAGATCTTTCATTGAGAAATTGCCGTTAAATGCGTAATCGAGCATTTTTTTCGTTTCATCAAAACGTCCGGTATGCAGGTTGCCTTTTGCGTTTAATACAACGGTGATGACCCGCATTCCGTTCCGCTGTGCTGTGCTTGTAAAACAAGATCCCGCAGAATCAGTAGAACCCGTTTTTAAGCCGTCAACGCCAGGGTATTCAGAAACAAGACCTTTTAACATGAAGTTCCAGTTCGGCATGTCCATTTCATCATCAGTGCCGGCTCTGAATTTCGTCTTAGCGATGCTTGTTGTTTTGAGAACTTCCGGATAATCAGTGATCAGGCGGTCTGCAAGAAGCGCCATGTCTTTAGCAGAAACTTCACTTTCTTCTTTAACGCCTTCTCCTTGCGGCTGCTTGCCGTGAAGGTCTTCATTCACAAGCCCTGTGGCATTTTTAAAGTCATAGTTTGTCATGCCTAATTCTTTGGCTTTCGCATTCATTTCAGCGACAAATTTCGTTTCAGTTCCGGCAAGAATTTCGGCAACTGCAATCGCGGCTCCATTGGCAGAGTAAATCGCCATAGCCTGATACAGTTCTTTAACCGTGTATTTGCCGTCTTTTCGAAGGGGGACGTTTGATAAACTGTTGTCTTGAGAAATTTCATAGACATAATCATCAGGAGTATACGTTTGATCCCATTTCACTTTTCCTTCTTTAATGGCTTCCAGAAGCAGATATTCAGTCATCATTTTTGTCATGCTGGCAATCGGCAGTCTTTTGTCTGCATTTTTACTGTATAAAATTTTTCCCGATGTAGCCTCAATCATTATCGCAGCTGATGCGTTGACATCAATCGGATCATTGCCGGCTGCCTCCGCTTTAGACATTGGAACAAAGCAAGTTGCGGCCAGTGCCAGTACCACTAATGACACCAACAGCTGTTTCCATTTCGTGATGTTCAATCTTACGACCTCCGTCATTCATTTTAAATCTATAATTAAGCCGTTAAGGACATATTCAAATTCAAAACACAACAGTATAAATTTTATCACACTCGATATAAAAAAAATAGACAGAGTCAGCGACCCTGTCAAATGTTTTTTATTTGTAACAATTATGAGATTGTATAGTTTGGTGATTCTTTCGTAATTTGGACATCATGCGGATGACTTTCGCGAAGTCCGGCACCTGTCATACGGATGAATTGAGCCTCTTCTCTTAAAGCGCGCAAGTCTTTTGAACCGCAATATCCCATACCTGAACGAAGACCGCCGACAAGCTGATACACTGTTTCTTCTACAGGACCTTTGTACGGAGTCCGTCCTTCGATACCTTCAGGGACGAATTTCTTATTTTCTTCTTGGAAATATCGGTCTTTACTGCCTTTTTCCATGGCAGCGACAGAACCCATACCGCGATACACTTTAAATCTTCTGCCTTGATAGATTTCAGTCTCTCCCGGGCTTTCTGAAGTACCGGCAAGCAGGCTTCCGAGCATTACGGCATGTCCGCCTGAAGCCAACGCTTTCGTAATATCTCCGGAGAATTTAATACCGCCGTCTGCGATAATTGTCGCGCCGTGTTTTCTCGCTTCAGTGGCACAATCATAAATGGCAGTGATCTGCGGTACGCCTACACCTGCAACGACGCGTGTCGTACAGATAGAACCAGGTCCGATTCCCACTTTGACAATATTTGCTCCGGCTTCAATCAGAGCTTTTGTCGCTTCAGCCGTTGCAACATTTCCTGCGATAATGTTCAGTTCAGGATATGTTTCACGGATTTTCGCGACTGTGTTCAGTACGCCTCTGGAATGTCCGTGAGCCGTATCAACCACGATAACGTCGACATTCGCTTCAACAAGCTTGCTGACGCGCGTCATTGTATCGCCTGTCACGCCTACCGCAGCGCCGACAATAAGGCGTCCGTGTTCATCTTTAGATGAATTCGGGAATTCGATAACCTTTTCAATATCTTTGATCGTGATAAGACCTTTTAATTTGTTTTGGTCATCCACTAACGGAAGTTTTTCAATTTTATGTTTCTGTAAGATTTTTTCTGCTTCGTCTAATGTGGTTCCCACAGGAGCCGTAACCAGCTCTTCTTTTGTCATGACATCACTGATTTTCATTGAATAATCAGAGATAAAGCGAAGGTCACGGTTTGTAATGATACCGACAAGCTTTTGATCGTCTTTATTATCTACGATCGGAACACCGGAAATTCTGTATTTCCCCATCAAATGCTCCGCATCGAATACTTGATGATCAGGTGTTAAAAAGAAGGGATTTGTAATAACGCCCCGTTCAGAACGTTTGACTTTGTCAACATGTTCAGCCTGCTGTTCGATGGACATGTTTTTATGGATAATGCCCAAGCCGCCCTGTCTGGCCATCGCAATCGCCATAGCTGATTCTGTTACTGTATCCATTCCCGCACTGATGACAGGAATGTTAAGCTTTAACGTCTTTGTCAGTTCAACAGATAAATCCACATCACGCGGAAGTACGTCTGATTGAGCCGGTACGAGCAGTACATCATCGAACGTTAAGCCTTCTTTTGAAAATTTACTTTCCCACATTAGTAAATCCCCCTCTTTTCGGCAAAATATTATATGTAGATTATCAACTAGAAAACAGCATGTCAAGGAAGCGAAAAAGAGTTGAAATATTTAGATAAAGGAAAGGGTTTAAAAATACATATGAGAGATCATGAGTGGAAAGAGTTATCATTATTTTATTCCGTAGAATCTTCCCAGAAATTTCTAAACAAAGTCTATACAGAAAGCGGCATGGAAGAACCAAAACGATATGCGTTTAAGAACAGTGAGCGCTTCATATTCTTTATCAAACACGCCGAGTCCTTTTATAAACAGGCATCTTTTTCCCCTTTAGAAATTAAGCCTATTCTGTTGTTTTACGGGATGTCACAATTGCTGAAAGCCTGTCTTCTGACCACAGATCCAAGCTATCCAAGCCACGCCTCAGTACTCGCGCATGGCGTGACTGCCCGGAAACGCAAAAAGCAAAATTACTCCTTTAGGGATGATGAAGTGAAGGTGCAGCGCAATGGCTTATGTATTCATGTAATGAAGCACTTATTCGGGATAGCTGGTCTTGAGGAAGAACGGTACACAATGAAGAAATTGCTGACAGCCATACCTGAATTGCATACTGTCTTTTACTTCCAAGAGAAAAAGAATTGGCTGACCCGAGTAGAGCTCAAAGATGACCTTATTTCAGTGCCTGAGCATGCGGTGATTCATTACAATATGTCTGATTCCCGATTTGCTGAATATATCAGCCATCATTTAAAGTGGTCTTTTCTGAGGAAAGACCATAACCACTTGGTTTTTGAGGCTGCCCCGATAGACAGAGAACCTTGGTCTTCGCCAAATTTATTGTTTCACTTGGAGAAAAATCAATATTACATTCCCTCTCAGCGTGATCACTTCCTGCATCTTCCGGAAATGATTATTCATTATTTGGTCCTCTACAATATCGGGATGATTGCGAGATATGAAACGGAGTGGTGGTATGAACTGCTGACACAGCATGTCAGTGATGATTATGTGATGATCCGCCGGTTCTTAGATGTCACGGAACGCAAATTTCCGTATTACGTTTCTAATTTCCTGAAGCAATACTTATAAACAAAAAAGGCAGCTCATGATGAGCTGCCTTTACCATAATATAGCTTGGCGGCGTCCTACTCTCACAGGGGGAAACCCCCGACTACCATCGGCGCTGAAGAGCTTAACTTCCGTGTTCGGCATGGGAACGGGTGTGACCTCTTCGCTATCGCCACCAAACCATTGAGAGTGTTCTCTCAAAACTAGATAACAGTAAGCATACATTCAAATTGGTTAAGTCCTCGATCGATTAGTATCTGTCAGCTCCATGTGTCGCCACACTTCCACCTCAGACCTATCAACCTGATCATCTTTCAGGGATCTTACTTCCTTGCGGAATGGGAAATCTCATCTTGAGGGGGGCTTCATGCTTAGATGCTTTCAGCACTTATCCCGTCCGCACATAGCTACCCAGCGATGCCCTTGGCAGAACAACTGGTACACCAGCGGTGCGTCCATCCCGGTCCTCTCGTACTAAGGACAGCTCCTCTCAAATTTCCTGCGCCCGCGACGGATAGGGACCGAACTGTCTCACGACGTTCTGAACCCAGCTCGCGTACCGCTTTAATGGGCGAACAGCCCAACCCTTGGGACCGACTACAGCCCCAGGATGCGATGAGCCGACATCGAGGTGCCAAACCTCCCCGTCGATGTGGACTCTTGGGGGAGATAAGCCTGTTATCCCCGGGGTAGCTTTTATCCGTTGAGCGATGGCCCTTCCATGCGGAACCACCGGATCACTAAGCCCGACTTTCGTCCCTGCTCGACTTGTAGGTCTCGCAGTCAAGCTCCCTTGTGCCTTTACACTCTGCGAATGATTTCCAACCATTCTGAGGGAACCTTTGGGCGCCTCCGTTACCTTTTAGGAGGCGACCGCCCCAGTCAAACTGCCCACCTGACACTGTCTCCCCGCCCGATAAGGGCGGCGGGTTAGAAGGTCAATACAGCCAGGGTAGTATCCCACCGATGCCTCCACCGAAGCTGGCGCTCCGGTTTCCAAGGCTCCTACCTATCCTGTACAAGCTGTACCAACATTCAATATCAGGCTGCAGTAAAGCTCCACGGGGTCTTTCCGTCCTGTCGCGGGTAACCTGCATCTTCACAGGTACTATAATTTCACCGAGTCTCTCGTTGAGACAGTGCCCAGATCGTTGCGCCTTTCGTGCGGGTCGGAACTTACCCGACAAGGAATTTCGCTACCTTAGGACCGTTATAGTTACGGCCGCCGTTTACTGGGGCTTCAATTCGCACCTTCGCTTACGCTAAGCGCTCCTCTTAACCTTCCAGCACCGGGCAGGCGTCAGCCCCTATACTTCGCCTTACGGCTTCGCAGAGACCTGTGTTTTTGCTAAACAGTCGCCTGGGCCTATTCACTGCGGCTCTCTCGGGCTTGCACCCTAACAGAGCACCCCTTCTCCCGAAGTTACGGGGTCATTTTGCCGAGTTCCTTAACGAGAGTTCTCTCGATCACCTTAGGATTCTCTCCTCGCCTACCTGTGTCGGTTTGCGGTACGGGCACCTCTCACCTCGCTAGAGGCTTTTCTTGGCAGTGTGGAATCAGGAACTTCGCTACTATAATTCGCTCGCCATCACAGCTCAGCCTTCACGGGAAACGGATTTGCCTATTTCCCAGCCTAACTGCTTGGACGCGGATATCCAATACCGCGCTTACCCTATCCTCCTGCGTCCCCCCATTGCTCAAATGGTGAGGAGGTGGTACAGGAATATCAACCTGTTATCCATCGCCTACGCCTTTCGGCCTCGGCTTAGGTCCCGACTAACCCTGAGCGGACGAGCCTTCCTCAGGAAACCTTAGGCATTCGGTGGAGGGGATTCTCACCCCTCTTTCGCTACTCATACCGGCATTCTCACTTCTAAGCGCTCCACAAGTCCTTCCGGTCTTGCTTC
>NZ_CP152012.1:0-10000 GCF_038606125.1 Bacillus sp. FSL R5-0447 | reverse complement strand
AGTTTCCAATGACCCTCCCCGGTTGAGCCGGGGGCTTTCACATCAGACTTAAGAAACCGCCTGCGAGCCCTTTACGCCCAATAATTCCGGACAACGCTTGCCACCTACGTATTACCGCGGCTGCTGGCACGTAGTTAGCCGTGGCTTTCTGGTTAGGTACCGTCAAGGTGCCGCCCTATTTGAACGGCACTTGTTCTTCCCTAACAACAGAGCTTTACGATCCGAAAACCTTCATCACTCACGCGGCGTTGCTCCGTCAGACTTTCGTCCATTGCGGAAGATTCCCTACTGCTGCCTCCCGTAGGAGTCTGGGCCGTGTCTCAGTCCCAGTGTGGCCGATCACCCTCTCAGGTCGGCTACGCATCGTCGCCTTGGTGAGCCGTTACCTCACCAACTAGCTAATGCGCCGCGGGTCCATCTGTAAGTGGTAGCCGAAGCCACCTTTTATGTCTGAACCATGCGGTTCAGACAACCATCCGGTATTAGCCCCGGTTTCCCGGAGTTATCCCAGTCTTACAGGCAGGTTACCCACGTGTTACTCACCCGTCCGCCGCTAACATCAGGGAGCAAGCTCCCATCTGTCCGCTCGACTTGCATGTATTAGGCACGCCGCCAGCGTTCGTCCTGAGCCAGGATCAAACTCTCCGATAAAGTAGTTTGACTGACTACGCACATCGCTGTGCGATTTATTTAAAACTTTGAATTAACAGGTACGTTTTGTCTTGTTTAGTTTTCAAAGAACTTTGTTGCTTCTCTCGAAGCGACCTCTTAATCATAACATTTTCAGTTTGCTAGGTCAATACTTTTTTAAAAAATATTTTCGCTAGGCTTGCCTTTCTATTAAAAAGACAACAAAAATGATTATATCAGCATCATCACTATGTGTCAAAGCTTTTTTTCATTTCTTTATATAGTAAAAGCGCAGCCTGCTACAGCTGCGCTTCTACGTTTATACTTCTTCCGTTTCTTCCGGCTCTTCTTCATTCTTTTCCACAAGCGCCACAGTGGCTACATGCTCTTGATCAGACATGCGGATCAGACGGACGCCTTGTGTTACGCGTCCCGTAGTGGAGATATCATTAATATCCATTCTGATTAACACGCCGCTTGCCGTAATAATCATTAAGTCCTCTTCGCCTTTTGTTGCTTTCACGGTTACTAACGGACCGTTGCTGTCAGTGATTTTACATGTTTTAAGGCCTTTTCCGCCCCGGCTTTGAACTCTGTATTCTGAAGCCGGCGTGCGTTTGCCGTAGCCGTTTTCTGTCACTATGAGGACGTGGGAGTCTTCTTCAAGAATCTCCATGCCTACAACGACATCATCGTCTGTCAGCGTGATGCCTTTAACACCCGCAGCTGTGCGTCCCATTTGTCTTACATCTGCTTCAGGGAAACGGATCAGCAAACCGTTCTTCGTTCCGATGATGATTTGTTTCTTGCCGTCAGTCAGGCGGACGGCCATCAGTTCATCGTCTTCCCGGAGACCTAGGGCGATCAGCCCGTTATTCCGTATATTCGCAAACTGGGACAGTGCCGTACGTTTCGACACCCCTTGTTTGGTCGTAAAGAAGAGGTATTGCTCCTCATCAAACGTGCTGACCGGAATAATAGCATTAATCCATTCGCCTTTTTCAACCTCCAGAAGGTTAATAATCGGAATGCCTTTTGCCGTACGGCCGTATTCAGGGATTTCATATCCTTTAGAACGGTATACCTTCCCTTTATTAGAGAAGAACAGGATCGTATCGTGCGTTGATGTGGAAATTAAGTGTTCCACAAAGTCATCTTCATTCGTTCCCATTCCCTGTACGCCTTTTCCGCCCCGTTTTTGGCTGCGGTATGTGGACGCCGGGAGACGTTTAACATAGCCGTTATGGGTCAGTGTGATGACGATATTTTCTCTCTCGATAAGATCTTCATCTTCAATTGTTTCAAGACCGGACGTCACGATTTCAGTGCGTCTCTCATCATTGAAACGCTCTTTGATTTCATTAAGTTCTTCACGGATGATCTCAAGAACTCTTGCTTCATTGGCTAAAATATCTTTCAGCTCGGCGATAAGCGCAACAAGTGATTGATATTCCTCTTCAATCTTTTCGCGCTCCAGACCGGTTAATCGCTGAAGGCGCATATCCAGAATGGCTTGCGCTTGTTTTTCAGTCAGTGAGAATTGTTCGATCAAACCTGTTCTCGCAATTTCAGCCGTCTGGGAATTGCGGATAAGAGAAATAACGGCATCTAAATGATCGAGAGCAATTCTTAAACCTTCCAGAATGTGAGCTCTCGCTTCCGCTTTGCGGAGTTCGTAAGCCGTTCTGCGCCGGATCACAACCTTTTGGTGATCAAGATAATGCTCCAGACATTGTTTCAGGCTTAGTACCTTCGGCTGTCCGTCAACGAGCGCCAGCAGGTTGATTCCGAAAGACGTCTGCAGGGCCGTTTGTTTGTACAGGTTATTCAAAATGACGTGAGCATTGGCGTCACGGCGGATCTCAATGACGATTCTCATTCCGTTACGGTCGGATTCGTCACGCAGATCGGTAATTCCTTCGATTTTTTTGTCCCGGACAAGATCTGCGATTTTTTCAATTAATCTCGCTTTGTTCACCTGATAAGGAAGTTCCGTGACAATAATTCTTTCTTTTCCCGATGATGTCTCTTCGATTTCAGCCTTAGCCCGGATCGTAATGGATCCCCGTCCGGATTCATATGCCTTGCGGATGCCGCTCCGGCCTAAAATCTGACCTGCAGTCGGAAAATCCGGGCCCGGGATGTATTCCATCAGCTCCTGGTTTGTAATCTCAGGATTCTCACTTACGGCAAGTACGCCTTCAATGACTTCCCCAAGCTGATGCGGAGGAATATTTGTCGCCATTCCGACCGCAATACCGGCAGCTCCGTTGACGAGCAGATTCGGAAATCTCGAAGGCATGACGACAGGTTCTCTTTCTGCGCCGTCATAGTTATCTTGATAATCAATCGTATCTTTCGTAATGTCCCGAAGGATTTCCATTGCGATTTTTGACATTCTCGCTTCTGTGTAGCGCATCGCGGCCGCTGAGTCGCCGTCAACCGAACCGAAGTTGCCGTGTCCGTCAACAAGCATGTAGCGGTAGTTAAAATCCTGCGCCATTCTGACCATTGATTCGTAAACCGCTGAGTCACCGTGCGGGTGGTACTTACCGATAACTTCACCGACGATACGGGCAGATTTTTTATATGGTTTGTCACTGGTCATGCCTAAATCATTCATCGCGTACAAAATCCGTCTGTGAACCGGCTTCAGACCGTCACGCACATCCGGAAGCGCCCGGGATACGATAACGCTCATTGCATAGTCCAGGAAGGATGTCCGCATTTCCTGACTGATATTGACTTCACGTACTTGTGGTGTGTTTTGTTCACTCATTAAAAAAACCTCCCTGAAGTATCACATGAAATAATGTGGGAGTAGATTGTCCATTATGATCTTCAATACGATTTCACTATTCTCCATTATATCAATAAACTTGTGTTTATACACATTAATTTAGTAGAATATACGGGTTTTGCGGGTTTTCAGAGGCTTTAGAAGCCGCTTTGAGAAAAAAGCCTTATTTCTTAACGAAAATAAGGCTTTCTTGGTTAAATATCAAGATTTTTTACGTATCTGGCGTTTGCTTCTATGAAGTTTCTCCGCGGTTCTACTTTGTCACCCATCAGCATTTCAAAAGTCTCGTCAGCGTCCATTGCATCTTCAAGATTGACTTGCAGAAGCGTTCTGGTCGCAGGGTCCATTGTCGTTTCCCAAAGCTGAGTCGCGTTCATTTCTCCAAGACCTTTATAACGCTGGAGGCCGGGCTTAGGTGATTGCGGAAGCTCTTTTAACAGCTCATCAAGCTGCTTATCGTTATAAGCGTATTCCACCCGTTTTCCCTGCTGCACTTTATAAAGCGGCGGCTGGGCAATGTAGACATAGCCGTTTTCGATGATTTCCCGCATGTATCTGTAGAAGAACGTTAATAAAAGCGTTCTGATGTGGGCGCCGTCAACATCGGCATCCGTCATGATGACCACTTTATGATAACGCGCTTTTTCAAGATTAAAATCTTCTCCGATTCCTGTTCCGAGGGCCGTGATCATTGATCTGACCTCATTGTTTGAGAGAATCTTATCAAGTCTGGCTTTCTCAACGTTCAGAATCTTACCGCGCAGCGGCAGAATAGCTTGGAAATGACGGTCCCGTCCCTGTTTCGCTGATCCGCCCGCAGAGTCACCCTCTACGATATACAGCTCGGAAATGCTCGGATCTTTAGAAGAACAGTCCGCCAGTTTGCCCGGCAGATTGGAAATCTCAAGCGCACTTTTGCGCCGGGTCAATTCCCGCGCTTTTTTCGCTGCCATCCGCGCTCTTGCGGCCATTAAACCTTTTTCAACGATTTTGCGGGCTGAGTCCGGATTTTCAAGAAGGAATGTTTCCAGCGCAGAAGAAAACAGCGTATCAGTGATCGTTCTCGCTTCGGAGTTGCCGAGCTTGGTTTTCGTCTGCCCTTCGAATTGCGGATCAGGGTGCTTAATTGAAATAATGGCAGTCAGCCCTTCTCTCACATCATCCCCGCTTAAATTCGGATCATTTTCTTTGAAAATCCCTTTTCTTCTTGCATAGTCGTTTATGACACGGGTCAGACCGGTTTTAAATCCGGCCTCGTGCGTGCCGCCTTCGTATGTGTTGATATTATTCGTGAAAGAATAAATATTGCTTGTATAGCTGTCGTTGTATTGCAATGCAACTTCAACCGTTATGCCGTCTTTCTCGCCTTCGATATAAATCGGCTCTTCATGAACGACTTCTTTGGAACGGTTTAAGTACTCAACATAGCTTTTGATTCCGCCTTCGTAGTGGTACTCGTTTTTCCGTTCTAGTCCTTCACGTTTGTCTTCAATCGTGATGTTTACGCCTTTTGTCAGGAAGGCCAATTCCCGGACACGGTTTGAAAGCAGATCATAGTCGTATACGGTTGTTTCTTTGAAAATTTCCGGATCCGGAACGAAGTGCGTAATCGTTCCGGTCTTATCAGTATCACCGATCACTTCAAGATCGGCCACAGGTACACCGCGCTCGTACGCCTGATAGTGGATTTTTCCGTCACGATGAACCGTAACGTCAAGAGTGGTCGACAAGGCGTTTACGACAGACGCCCCTACACCGTGAAGACCGCCGGATACTTTATATCCGCTTCCGTCAAATTTACCGCCGGCGTGGAGAACGGTCATGATGACTTCAACCGCAGGGCGGCCCATCTTCTCCTGGATACCGACCGGAATGCCGCGCCCGTTGTCCTTAACGGTAATGCTGTTATCTTTTTCAATCTCGATGTTAATATCTGTACAATAACCGGCCAGGGCTTCGTCAATACTGTTGTCGACGATTTCCCACACCAAGTGGTGAAGGCCTTTGCTGTTAGTTGATCCGATGTACATCCCCGGTCTCTTTCGAACAGCTTCCAAACCTTCTAATACCTGTATCTGATTCTCATCATAACTATTTTGCTGCTGTTCCATAGCCATGCACATTCACCTACACTTTTCTTAAACGATATATTCATTGTAAAGATCCGCTAAGAATCTATTTCTAACATAAATTGCGCACGTTTCTTCAGTGTGCCGGAAGATAAGGGAGAGTAATATATATTCTCAGTCGTGACTACGATAGACTTTGGCGTGCCGTTTACGGACGGCACTACTTTTTCTTTCTGTCTGTCCAGAAATTCTTCAACGATCGGCGATACATTGACCTTGCAGTCAAAAATGCCGACGATATCGCGTGTTGAAACGACAAAGTCGTCACCTAAATGAATATACAATCGCTCACCTCATTTCTTCACTTCACTAACGTACCGTTTTCCACACGGAACATTCCTGCTTGATGTAAGGTATCGTGGTCAATGCCATCCACGCTTGTCGTGGTGACAAATGTCTGCACACGGCCTTGGATCGTATGAAGCAAATGGGACTGTCGGTAATCATCCAGCTCGCTTAGTACATCATCCAAAAGTAAAATGGGGTATTCTCCGATTTCTTCATGAATCAAATCTATTTCGGCCAGCTTCAAAGACAAAGCCGTCGTACGCTGCTGTCCCTGCGAACCGTACGTCTGCACATCGCGTCCGTTCACATAAAAAAGGACATCATCCCGATGCGGTCCGAATAATGTGACGCCTCGTTCTATTTCTTTTTCTTTTAATTTCGAAAAAGACTCCTGGTAGCTGTTACCTATTTTCGACAAATCTTTGGGATCTGATACATCAAGCGCCGTGTGATACTTAAGCGTCAGTTCTTCCAGTCCCCGGGAAATGCCGGAATGGATCGGCTGCGCCCATTTTTCAAGCTGCGCCGTAAACTGCAGACGTTTGGCGACAACTTTTGCGGCTGCTTCAATCAGCTGATCAGTGAGAACGTCAAGCATGGTCCGGTCAGTCTGTTTCCGGCTTTGCAGCTGTTTCAGAAAATGATTCCGCTGTGAAAGGATTTTTTGATAAAGAGATAAATCATACAGATAAACGGCAGAAACCTGCCCGATCTCCATATCGAGAAATCTCCTCCTCACCTGAGGGCTTCCTTTGACGAGATTTAAATCCTCAGGGGCAAACATAATGGTGTTCAGCGCTCCGACATACTGACTGAGTTTTTGCTGCTCTATATGATTGACCTTGCCCTTTTTACCTTTTTTGGAGATGACAAGCTGCATCGGGATATCCCCGTTTCGCTTCATCACTCTTCCTTCTATTTTAGCATAGTCTTCGTCCCACCGTATAAGTTCTTTGTCATTTGAGGTGCGGTGTGATTTTGCCATCGAAAGGACATAGATGGCTTCCATCAGATTGGTTTTGCCTTGGGCATTTTCCCCGATGATCACATTCACCTTGTTTTCGAATTGAAGCTCAGCGCGCTCATAATTACGGTAGGATGTTAATTCTAAATTTTGGATATACAACCGCTGTCACCCGCTTTAATTGACGACTTGAAATGAACCAAATCCTTCAATCGCGACCACGTCTCCAACGTAAAGCTTTCTGCCGCGGCGATTGTCAGGTTCATTGTTGACAGTCACCTCATGCTCGCTCAGAAACCACTTCGCCATGCCGCCGGACTGAATCACATCGGCTAATTTTAAAAACTGGCCAAGCGTAATCATTTCTGTATCAATCGAAATCGGATTTGCCATATTATCGACCTCTTTCAAATATCACTAATATCTAATTGTACTAAAAAATCCTGAAATAAGGAAAGGGAAAACTTGAGGGAGCGGCTGATGAATAGAAAAGCTGCCGAACTAAGCCGGCAGCACATTCTGTTTGATTAATACGTTCTGACCGGAAGGATGAGCTGAACGATGGTTTCATCATTCGGCGTACGGATAAGAAACGGTCTCATCGCTCCCGTAAAACTGATACGGATGTCCGCTCCTTCAAGTACTTTCAGTGCGTCCATCATATATTTTGGACTGAATGAAATATTTAATTCCTCGCCGTCAATCTGGTCAGCCAGCACAGCTTCGACCACTTTCCCGATTTCCGGAGAATTTGATGAAATCTCCAGCGAATCCGCCGGTTTGGCAGAAAGCTTTACAACGTTGTTGCGGCCTTCTCTCGCCAATAAAGAAGCACGGTCTATCGCCTGTAAAAATTCCTTCGTGTTCACGACGATTTCCGTTTTGCTTTCCTGCGGAATTAAGCTGGTCGTGTCCGGATAGTTTCCGTCAAGCAATCTTGAGAAGAACAATACGTTTTTCGCTTTGAACAGAACTTGGGTTTCTGTAATGACGATATCAACCAGTTCTTGGTTGTCATCAAGAATTTTGCTCAGCTCGGTTAAGCTTTTCCCAGGAATGACCACGTTATAAGAGCTGTCTTCCGGAATATCAAGCTTCGCCTTTCTTAAAGCGAGTCGGTGGCTATCCGTGGCAGTGCATAATAATTCACCGTTTTCGACTTTCCAGTTTACACCTGTCAAGATAGGGCGTGTTTCTGAGGCGGACACAGCGAACACGGTTTGGCGAATCAGGTTTTTCAAAAGATCCGTCGGAATCTGAATGGCGTGATGCTCTTCGATTTGCGGCAGATGCGGATATTCATCTGCATCAAGGCCGTTTAAATTAAATTCGGCTTTTCCGGAACGGATAATCGTTAAATATTGATTTTGAACTTCGATTTCAACAGTCGCCATCGGAAGTTTTTTAACGATTTCGCTGAAGAAACGGGCTTGCAGCACGATACTTCCCGGCTGATCGATCGTCACGATTTCTTTATCATCATCTTCTTTCGGAATGAATGACTCGATTGAAATATCAGAGTCACTTCCTGTGAAAGATACTCCTTCATCTGAGGCGACGATCTTAATACCGGTGAGAATGGGAATTGTGGTTCTGGATGAAACGGCTTTTAGAACGTCTTGTACACTTTCGACTAAACGATCTTTTTGAATCGTAAATTTCATGTTTATCCTCCTAACGGATAATATAATTAATATATTTTAAAAATAGCAGTAGTAATAGTAGGGCCTGTGGATTTGTGGATAAGTTGTGAAAAAGACAGGAAACACAGCCTATCCACATGTGGACAGACTGTGTATGGCTATGAAAAAGTTATTCACACTTTCCCCGATTCATCCGAGGGCACTATTATTTAAGCAGTTCTTTTATTTCTTTCACCTGCTGCTGAAGCTGCTCGTCATCAATCAGCAGTTTTGAAATCTTTTCATGGGCGTGAATGACGGTTGTATGGTCTCTCCCGCCAAATTCTTCCCCGATTTTAGGCAAAGAAGAATCTGTCATTTCTCTTGAAAGATACATCGCAATTTGTCTTGGGAACGCCACGGATTTCGTGCGCTTTTTCGCTTTGAAATCTTCAAGCTTAATGTTGAACTGCTGTCCGACAATCCGCTGAATCTCTTTTATCGTAATGACCTTCGGCTTAGAAGACGGAATAATATCTTTCAATGCTTCTGCAGCCAGGTCTGCGTTAATGTCTTTATTGATTAAAGATGAATAGGCGACAACCCGGATTAATGCCCCTTCCAGTTCGCGGATGTTGCTGTCAATCTGATTCGCGATGTAAAGCATGACCTCGTTCGGAATATCAAGGCCTTCCGCCTTCGCTTTTTTTCTCAGGATGGCAATCCGCGTTTCCAGATCCGGCGGTGTGATATCCGTAATCAATCCCCATTCGAACCGCGAACGCAGGCGGTCTTCAAGGGTCGGGATCTCTTTCGGCGGTCTGTCGCTGGAAATCACGATTTGTTTGCTTTCTTCATGAAGCGTGTTGAATGTATGGAAAAACTCTTCCTGTGTTTGTTCTTTTCCGGCTAAAAATTGAATATCATCTATCAAAAGTACATCAACGTTCCGGTAGCGGTTGCGGAAATCAACGGCTTTATTATCGCGGATTGAGTTGATGAATTCATTTGTGAATTTTTCAGAAGACAGGTACACCACTTTGGCTGAAGGATTATGATCAATGACATAATGGCCGATTGCGTGCATTAAGTGGGTTTTTCCTAAGCCGACTCCCCCGTATATAAATAAAGGGTTGTACGCTTTAGCGGGTGCTTCCGCCACAGCCAGTGATGCTGCATGGGCGAATCGGTTTCCCGATCCGATGACGAATGTGTCGAATGTATATTTCGGGTTGAGCATGCTTTGGGGAAAATCAGACGGTTCCTCTTTTGCCGCTTTTTTCACTTGCGGTTTCGGTAAAAAGTTTTCTTCGTCCTGATTTTGAGGAATGACAAATTTGACGCTCAATTCTTCCCCGGTTAATTCGTATATGGTATCTGCAATGAGATGTAAGTACCTGGACTCCAGCCAGTCTCTGGCAAATTCATTGGGAGCGGTGATGGTTAAGGTATCCCCTTGCAGCGAATGGGCTTTCGTCGACTTCATCCAAGTTTCGAAACTCGGTTTGCTTAGCTTTTTCTCAATTTGAGCTAGAGCTTGATTCCAAAGATCTAATATATTCTCCAT